>JAFDVZ010000030.1 GCA_018268715.1 Acidobacteriota bacterium
CCAGGAGATCCGGATGAGAACTCTTAAAATCAAAGCCAGCGAACTTGGCTACGAGCTCCTGCCGAAGACGCCCTAGGACCACCTTGCACTACAGGCGCGGGGTGAAGTCACAGGCTAGGTGGCCGGGACCGATGCGGCGGCGCGGCGCGTCTGGTTCGCCACACCGTCGGGTCGCGGAAGTTCGGGGCCGCCCAGTCCATCCTCTGCCGCAAGCTCACTACGGGAACGCCTAACGCTGTTTCGTGAGCGTCATTTCGACGGATTTCATCGCGGGATTGGAGCCGTAGGTGGACATAGTGATCTCCTCCCATTCGCCCGACTCAGTAAGGCGCATCGTGTTGGAGACCTTGAGTGGACCGGCCCTGTAGCCCCACGAGAATCCGTTCTCCGTAACGGAGAGTTGTGTGTCGAGATAGCGGCCGCCGTTATAGGACGTCGCCGCGCCCGACGATCGACCCACGCTTGGCGCCGTTAACTCGCAGAGCGGCGGTCTGGAAATTCATCGACGAATGTTGGACATTCCGCGCGGCGAGGTGAAACGCCCGCGCCTGGCCAATCACCATCCCCCCGAACAGCACTCGCGAGGCTGGATTCACCCCATACGGAGGTCCAACATGGCGGATGAAACAAAGCCCAACGATCCCAACTCCCGACTGGACGCGTTTGTCGCGAAAGTCACCGGAGACCCTGCCAACCCGCAACAGACGTTGTTGCTGAGCGGGTTCATGGGAGCATCGTCGGAGGCCCATCTCACTCGCATCTACAGCGATGAGACGCTTGAAAACTACATCGATGTCGCAAACGACGACATTGTGCACACCGAACCCCGGCCGGCGTCGGAGTCGCCTCTGGGCGGGTCCTACATCTGGATCAAGAAGGACGCTGAGGCGCTGTACGGCAAGGCCGGCGCCGAACGCTCCAAGGCCCGGTTCCTGGAGGGGCCGATCAGCGCGCAGGCGGCCGGAGAGGGCACGGATGTCTCCTTCGCCGCCGGCGCCGTCGGGGCCGTCGCGCCCACCATCCAACTGCTGGCCTGCCATCCTACGCTGGTGGTTCCGCAGTGCCGGTCCCTTTCGCCGTTCCACTGCGCGTCGCACCTGCCCGTGTACTGTCCCCCGACGCCGCTGCCGCACCTCTGTCCCACGCGGCCGATTCTCTGTCCCCCGTTGACGCCGGTGTGCCCGACCAATCCGATCGGTTGCCCGCCCATCACCATCCATCAGCCGCAGTGCGTGGCGTCCGGCGGCGGCCCCGGCTGCCCGGTGGATACGCCACAAACGCCGCAGACTCCGCAATTCCCCGGGGCGGGCGGCATCGCCTTCGCCGCGCCTCAGGCGGCGCCCGCGGCGCAGCAGATTGCGCCCAGCATTCTGTGCCCGTCGGTGCTGTGGACTTGCCCGTCCGTGCAGATCTGGCGATGCCCCACCAGCCCGATCTTCTGCCATCGCACCGCTCCCATCGTGTGCCATCACACGTTGTTTGAGCCGCAGTGCATCCCGGTTCTGACGGCCAACTGTCCCATCGTCTCCGCGGCCTGCCCCGAGCAGACGCCGGGCGGCGGGATTCAGCAACAGGCCTTTGCCGCTCCGGCCGCCGCTGCCGCTGCGCAGCCCTTACCGGCCACACAGGTCGCGGCCGTGTGCATAACTTACGCCGCCACTGTGTGCTGCCCATCGCTTCAACCGCTCCAGTGCCCGACGCGTGTGCCGGCTCTGTGTCCAACGCATTACCACTGCGCGACCGTGAACCAGTACCACTGCCCGAGCGTCGCCGGTTATCACTGCCCGACGCCGCATTGCCCAACCCCAGCATGCCCTAGCGCCGTCTGCACGGAAGTCGGTCCGCACTGCCAGCCGACTCCGAATCCGGTGCACTGCCCGACGCCGAACCAGATCTGCCCGCCGCACACGCACGCCTGTCCGTCGGTGGGCGATATCTGCCCGACGACGTCGCCGTTGTTCTGCGGAACCTTGCCCCCGAATCCGGGTTTCGCCGCGCCTGAAGCCGCTGCTCCGCAAGCCGCCGCTCCTCAGGCCGCAGCGGCCCACCCCGCGCTGATCCCGCAGACCCTGGCGTGGCCCTGCGGCGTTACCGTCAACTTCCATTGCGGTCCCACTGCGGTATGGTGTCCGCCGGTTACCCTGCACGCCCCCTGCTTCACGCCGCGCTGCCCCTGGTAGCGAAGTGAGGCGCTAACTCGCGGCCGCCGCCGGCTCATCTGGCGGCGGCCGCGACTGAAGGACTTACAAAATGTTTCTAACATCCGCCAATCTGGTTCATTACCTGTTCGAACGCGGCCTGGTGACTCCCCAACAGGTGGTCGACGGCGATTACATGGTGGTGGAGGCGCACCGCCGCAACCGGAACTTCAAGGTGATGCGCCGGGACCGCTCCGGCCTGTTTCTCAAACAGCCGCCGCGATGGGACGCCCAGTCTCTGGCGACGGTCCAACTGGAGGCGCAGTGTTACAAGCTCACCGCCGGCGGATCGGAGCTCTCGTCGTTGCGCGATCTCATGCCGCGCTTCCATCTGTACGACGAGCGGCGCGCCGTGCTGGTCACCGAACTGCTCGCCAACGCCGAAACCATGGCCGAATATCACGTTCGCAACGGCGCCTTCCCCGATGAAATCGCCACTCAGTTGGGACGGGCCTTCGGGCGGTATCACGGTCTGGTGCGCGCGGGACGCGCCGATTCCGGCGCGGACACGATGCCGTTGTTCGCCAGGCGAACGCCCTGGATCCTGTCGTTTCACCAAATCTCGCCGCACATGCTGGTCGAAGCCAGCGGCGGAAATCACCAGTTATTGGCCATCCTGCGACAATACACGCAATTCGGAGTGATTCTCGACCAACTCGCCGCAGGATGGCGTCCTGAGTCGCTGATTCACGGCGACATCAAGTGGGATAACTGCGTCCTGGTTCCCGGCGACGATGGAAAGGTGGAAGTGAAACTCGTCGACTGGGAGTTAGCCGACTGGGGCGACCCATGCTGGGACGTCGCGGCGATTTTCAGCGCCTTTATCGTCTTCTGGATCCAGTCGCTGCCCCTGGCGCAAGGCGCCGCGCAGGCCGTCCGGCTAACTCAGCGTCCCATTGAGCGCATGCAGCCGGCCATGCGGAAGTTCTGGCAGGCGTACTCCGAGCAGTTAGGCCTGGGCAGCCGAGAATCCCGCGACCTGCTCCGCCGAGCCGTGCTGTACTGCGGCGCCCGCACCATTCAAACCGTCTACGAATGCGTCCAAAGCTCGCCCAAACTGAACGACGCCACGCTGTACATGCTGCAGGCGAGCCTCAACATCCTGAGCCAGCCCGAAGAGGCGACAGCCGAACTGATGGGGATCCGAGTCCAATGAACAACGAACTCGAACAGCAACTGCGACGCATCGTGAACGCGGTGCACTTCCGCACGGCGGACGACTTTTCCTTCGCCGGCCGTTCCGCGGATGCATGGTCGGGCGGATACCCTCCGCAGGCGGTCTACCCGCAACAATCGGGCGGTCCGCACCCGGCGGTGCAGGCGCTCCAGAACATTCTGTACGGCCAGTGTTACTCGCGTCCGTTCAGCGGCGCCATCCATGACGACAACCCGGCGTCCATGACTCGCGACGACGCCTGGCTCGACGGCCTTTCCGAAGCCAACGCCTCGCGCGACCGCTGGGACGAAGGCTGGCGGGTGCAGCAGTTCCTGCCGAACGGGCAGGTGTACGCGCAGAAGGGGGCTGCCAGCCGGGCATTCTGGCCGGGCGAGTTCCTTACGCGTGGCAGTCACGGCATGCAACCCCAGCCGGGCACGCCCATCTCGGCGTTCCTGGCGCGAGAGTCGCGCAACATACAGCCCGGATTCTACTTCGTCTTCGGCGAAACGCCCGGCGATCAGCAGGACGATTACTCGACGGTCCGCTATTACTGGAACGCGCGCCACGAGTCAGCCCGTCCACTGGTTCGCAGGCTAACTCAGAAGCTGAATCGCTATCAAACGCCCTTCAAGTTCAAGGTGGTGAGTTATCCCGGCATGATCGGCCGCAGTGACTCGGCCATCCTGTACGTGGGGCGCCGCTACTACCGCATCGCCGCCGAAATCGCCCGCGAAACGCACGCCGAAGTGGGGCCGCTGCTGGGCGAGGCGACGCCTCTGTTCTCCCGCCGTCTGGCGCGCGGTCTCTCCTTCGCCGAAGACCCCGGCTCGCAGGAAAGCTTCGGCATGTCCCGCTGCCGCATGCTGGCCGAAGGACTGCACGACGCCCACCTGCGCGGTCTGACAAGCCCCCAGGACCGCCTGGCCCGCGTCGCCGCCCGATTCGAAGCCGCCGGAGCATCCCTCGAGCGGCCGCATCTCAACCTCGGTTCCATCGACCCCTACGAGTTTCCCCAATGAGCGAATTCTACGAAACCGCACAAGCAATCGGCGCCCGGCTGTGCCGCGACGCCATCTGGTCCGGCGAGCGCTGCAACTGGATCGGCGCCTCCATGGAAGGGCTCGGAACGTGGACCGTGGTCCAGAAATCCTTCGGCCCTGACCTGTACTCAGGAACCAGCGGCATCGCCATCCTGCTGGCCGAACTGGCCGCGTTGAACGGAGAGCCGATCTTCCGCCGCACAGCCGAAGGCGCCGCGAGGCACGCGCTGTCGAGGCTCGACGAGATCCCTGAGCCCGCCCGCATGGGCATGTACAGCGGCCACGTCGGCATCGCGTATGCCCTGGCGCGGGCCGGGCGCAGCATCGGCTCGGCCGAGTTGGCCGACACAGCCGTGGGAATTCTTGAAGCCGCCGCCGGGCTGGACGTCGAGCCTCAGGGCCTGGACGTAGTCAGCGGAGTCGCCGGCGCCATCCCGACGCTGCTGCTGTTCGATCGCGAGTTCAACCGGCCGTCTCTAGTCGACGCCGCCATCCGTTGCGCGGGGAAGCTGGAGCGCGCCGCCAATCGCACCCCCGACGGCTGGTCCTGGCGCACCATCGACATGCCCGGCCAGGACTTGACGGGTTTCTCGCACGGCGCGGCGGGCATCGCCTGGGCCTTTCTCGAACTCAGCGCCCGCACCGGCGAGCGCCGCTTCCAGGACGCCGCGGACGAAGCATTCCGCTACGAACGCCGCTGGTTCAACGCGGAGCAGGGCAACTGGCCGGACTTCCGCGGCGGCATGAACCCGGCGGCGACCACCGGACAGTCCTGCGGCGTCGCCTGGTGCCACGGCGCCCCGGGCATCGGCCTGTCCCGCCTGCGCGCGTACGAACTCACGAAGGACCCGCGATGCGCCCAGGAAGCGGCGGTGGCGGTCCGCACCACGGCCCGCTATCTCGCCTCGCCAGGCGTCATCCAGTCCGGCTGCTCACTCTGTCACGGATGCGCCGGCAACGCTGAACTGCTGCTCGAATACGCGCGAGCGATGGGCGATGCGCAGTACCGCTCCGCCGCCGAACAAAGCGCCCGCGACGCCATCGCCTACGAAGCGTCGGGCGGAGCATGGCCCTGCGGCGTAATGGGCGGCGCGGAAACGCCGAACCTGTTGCTCGGCACGGCCGGCATCGGCCTGCACTATCTGCGATTGGAGCGCCCCGACATTCCGTCGGTGCTCATGGTGGGACCCGGCGCCGCGCGACTCTAGACGTCGGCCAGGTGCTCCAGCTTGCCGTGGCTATCGCCCAGCGTCTCCGTCGGCACGCCCATGTGGCCCAGAATCGTGACGAACAGGTTCGTCATGGGCGTGTCCTTCGGATAGACGACGTGCCGCCCCGGCCGGATCAACCCGTTGCCGCCGCCCGCGATCACGGTGGGAAGGTCGGCGTGATCATGCCGGTTGCCGTCGCTCAGCCCGCTGCCGTACAGCACCAGCGAATGATCGAGCAGCGTCCCGTCCCCATCGGGAATCGACTTCAGCTTGCCCACGAAATAGGCGAACTGTTCGACGTGATAGCAGTTGATCTGCGTCACCTTCTCGATCATGTCTGCCTGATTGCGATGGTGCGTCAGCGGATGGTGCGAGTCCGAAATACCGATCTCGCGATAGGCGCGATTGCTGCCCTCGCGGCCCATCATGAAGGTGATGACGCGCGTCGAATCGGTCTGCATGGCGGCCGCCTGAAGGTCGAACATCAGCCGGGCGTGCTCGGCGTAATCCACGGGAATGCCGCTCGGCTTGTCCATGGTCGGCAGGACTTGTTTGTTGCTCTTCTCCGCCGCCTCGATGCGCCGCTCGATCTCGCGGACCGAGGTCAGGTACTCGTCCATCTTGCGCCGGTCCGTCGCGCCCAGCCCCGCTTGCAGCCGCTCCGCATCGCCCATCACGAAGTCCAGGATGCTCTTGTTGTATCGGGCCCTGCGCGCCGCAGTCTTCGGATCGTCACCCGCGTCCGCGCCGAACAGACGCTCGAACACCAGCCGCGGATTCACCTCCGGCGGATTCGGCGACGTCGCCGTGCGCCAGGAGATGCTGTTCGAATACGCACAGCTATAGCCCGAATCGCAATTACCCACCAGCCGCCCGTCCTCGCACGCCAGTTCGAGCGAGGCGAAGCGCGTCTCCGCCCCGATGTGCGACGCCGCCACCTGGTCAAGCGACACGCCGTTGTTGATGTCGGCCCCGGCGGTCTTGCGCGGATGCGCCCCGGTCAGGAAACTCGCCGCCGCGCGAGCATGATCGCCCGCCCCATCGCCCAGCGCGCGACCGTTGTTGTGCGTCAGCCCGGAAGCCACCAGCAGATGCTCGCGATGCGCCTCGAGCGGCTTCAGGATCCGCGTGAACGTGAACGACGACCCCTCGGCCTCCGGCGTCCAGTCCTTCATGACGATCCCGTTCGGCACATAGGCCACCGACAGCCGCAGCGGCGGCCGCGCCGGCGACTTGGCGAAGGCGGGCGTCATGGCGTCGAGCATCGGCAGCCCGACCGCGGCCCCCATCCCCCTCAAAAACATCCGGCGCGGAATATGTTTCCCAGTGATCATCGTCGAATATCTCCCCGGCGCATCTGAAATGGCATGCTTTCGGCGATCCCCTTCACCAGCGAAGAGAACCGGTAGTCGTTGGTGGCGAGCGTGGCGGCGATCGAGTCCACCGTCCGTTTGTCGTAGCGCTCCAGGCCCCGGCCCAGCGCGTAGGTCAGCATCTTCTCCGTCAGGCAGCGCGCGAACGCATCGCGATCCGCCAGCAGAATCGTCTTCAACTCATCCGGCCCGCTGAACGTCTTGCCGTTCGGCAGCACGCCCGCCGGATCGATGGTGAACTTGCCGTCCACCGTGCGCCACCGCCCGATGGCGTCGTAATTCTCCAGGCCAAACCCCAGCGGATCCATCTTCGAATGGCACGACGCGCACGTCGCATTGGCGCGGTGCTCCTCCAGTTGTTTCCGCAGGCTCACCGTCGCTCCCACGCCCGAAGCATCCAGGCTCGGCACATTCGGCGGAGGCGGCGGAGGCGGCGCGTTCAGAATATTCTCCAGGATGTACTTGCCGCGGATCACCGGCGACGTCCGCGTCGGATACGACGACACGGTCAGCACACTCGCCTGCGTGATCACGCCGCCGCGATGCGTCCCATCGAGCGCCACGCGCCGGAACTCCGGCCCCTTCACGCCCTCGATGCCGTAATGCCGGGCCAGCCGCTCATTCAGGAACGTGTACTTGGCGTCGATGAAGTCCAGAATGCTGCGATCCTCGCGCACGATATTCGAAAAGAACATCCGCGTCTCAGTCAGCATCGCCTGCCGCAGTTCCTTATCGAACATCGGGAACTTATCCGGATCGGGCTGGATCGACTCGAGGTTCCGCAACTCCAGCCACTGCCCGGCGAAGTTATCCACCAGCGCGGAGGCCTTGGGATCCTCCACCATCCGCCGGATCTGCGCCTCGAGCCCCGCCGGCCTGCGCAGCGCCCCCGACCGCGCCGCCTGAAACAGCGCCTCATCCGGCATGCTCGCCCACAGGAAATAGGAGAGCCGCGTCGCCAGCTCGAAATCGCCGATCCGATGCGACGCCTTGGGATCATCCGGCTTCGCATCGCGCTCGATGCGGAACAGAAACTCCGGCGACACCAGGATGGCCTCGAGCGGCACGCGCATCGCATGCTCGAAGGAATCCCCGTCCGCGCGAGCCATCTCGAAGAACTTGACGTACGGCTCCACCTCGGCCGCCGTCACCGGCCTCCGGAACGCCCGCCGGGCCAGGTCGGCGATGTCCCGCCGCGCGCACTCCGCCTGATGCGCGCCCTCCGCATGGCCGCAAATGAAGATCTTCGCGTGACTGGCCGGAGCCTTCGCGGGCGACGCATTGAACGGTCCGCGGACCTCGATGTTATCCACCCGGAACCGGACCGGATCGCCCTCTGTCTTGGCCTTCAACCCAGCTTCCAGCGTGTGCTCACCCGGCGTCAACCGCAGCCGATGCTCGAAGGCGCGCCGCTTGTCGGGCGTCGTATCGACATCCCACTCGCCCGCGTCCTTGCCGTCGATGCGGAGCGTCAGCGTCAGCGGCTTGCCGTCCTTCACGCCCTGCCCCGCCACGTTCGCCCGCACCTCGAACTCGCCTTCAACGAGGGCGGCGTGCTTCGCGTTCAACGACCGCGGACTCACCAGGTGCTCAGCGGACCGGTAACGCTCGATGGTCGCCTTCGGAACCGCGTCCGAAGGAATCGCCCGCCGCGAGATCTGCCCGGCCGCGCGCAGGTACTTCTCCATCAGCACCGGCGACAGCGATAGCACATCGCCGATATTGTCGAAGCCATAGCCGGAATCGTCCGGCGGAAAATCATCGGCCGGCTTGAACGAAACGCCAGTCAGATCGCGCACCGTGTTGTTGTATTCGAAGCGATTCAGCCGCCGCGCCGTCACGCGCCCCGGATCGGGCGGCAGCTTGCGATCGGCGCGCGCGAACTCCGCCGTCAGCCACTCGGCGAACGCCGTCTTATCGGCTTCGGCGGGGCGGGGAAGCCCCTTGGGAGGCATCGTGCCATCGCGCACCTTGGCGATCGCCCGTTCCCAGGCCTCGCGATCCTTGACGGCCACATCCGCCGGCTTGCGATCCTGGAAATCGATGCCGCCGGTCTTGGCCTTCGCGTTGTGGCACATCACGCAGTTCTTGCCGACGAACGGCGCGACCGTCTTATCGAAGGAGCCGGATGCGGCCTGGCACGCGGCGGCCGCCGCGACGAATACACTCAGAGCGCCAGTCTTCAAGGTGTCCCAGTCCTACCGACTAGCATACTCATTCGTCAGACATTCTGCCATACCGACGATTTGGTACCCTGGCATCAACAATGGGTGAACTCAGTCGCATCGGCGTCGCCATCGATTCCGATCTCCTGGAAAAATTCGACAGCCTCATCGCCGCCCGAGGCTACACCAACCGCTCGGAAGCCTTCCGCGACATGATCCGCGAAGAATTAGTGGACGCGGCCTCGGAAGACCCGGAAGGCGAAGTGGTGGGCAGCGTGACCCTGGTCTACGATCACCACGTCCGCATGCTCAGCGACAAGTTGACCGACATGCAGCATGACCATTTTCACCACATCCTCTCCACCCTGCACGTGCACCTGGACCACGACAATTGCCTCGAAGTGCTCGTCCTGCGAGGCCAAGCCGCCCAGGTGCGCCGTCTGGCCGAAGCCCTCATCAGCACGAAAGGCGTGAAGCACGGCCGCCTGGCCATCACCGCCGCGAGGAGCGAGCTATGATCGTCGGAACCGGCGTCGACCTCTGCGAAGTGCCGCGCATCCGCCAATCCATCGAGCGCTTCGGCCGCAAATTCATCGACCGCATCTACACGCCGCGCGAGATCGAATACGTGGAGCGCAAGGCCAACAAATACGAGCGTTACGCCGCCCGCTTCGCCGCCAAGGAAGCGGGCATGAAGGCCATCGGCACCGGTTGGCGAGGCGGCATCACCTGGCAGGATTTCGAAGTGACCAACCTGCGATCCGGCAAGCCGACCTTGGCCTTTCATGGCGTGGCGGCGAAAGTGGCGGCGCGTCTCGGAGTGAAGAACGTGGCGCTGTCGCTGACGCACACCTCCGAGCAGGGCCTCGCCTACGTGATCCTCGAAGGCGACCCTCTCTAGCGCTTATACCCGATCATGCGCAGGAAGCCCACGCGCTTCTTCGCGTCCTCATCGCTCTCGACGCCCTTGGGTGACGACCCGTCGACGACGCCCAAAATCCCGCGCCCCTGCTCGGTTTCGGCGACAATCACCTCCACCGGATTCGCCGTTGCGCAGAAAATCCCGCACACCTCCGGCGCGTCCTGAATGCGCTTCAGTATGTTAATCGGATACCCGTCGGTCATCGCGACATAGAAGGTGTGCCCCGCCGCCACCGCCGTCGCATTGCGCGCCGCCAGCGCCTTCAGGCCCGCATCGTTGCCCTCCACGCGCGTCAGGCAAGGCCCCGAAGCTTCATTGAACGCGATTCCGAACTTCATCTGCGGGACCGTATTCACGATGGCCTCATACACATCCTCAACGGTCTTGATGAAGTGGCTCTGGCCGATAATGATGTTCCCGTTCTCCGGTATCTCCACTCGAATCGCTTTCAATTCCATGCCTGTCACTATACTGGAATCGTGGTCAGCGATGGCGCCCTTCTCGAGCACATTTCCCGCCTGCCGCACGCCCGCGCGAACTTCAAGCAACTGCTCAAGGAGTTGAGGATCCGCGGCGACGCCCGTCGCGACCTGGAGAACGCCCTGGAACGCCTGTGCGCCCGCGGCGATCTCATCGAAACAAAATCGGGCAATTACGTCGTTACCCGCCTCAGCCGCGAATACGCCGTGGGCCGCCTGAAGGCGCACCGCGACGGCTACGGCTTCCTGATTTCGGACCGCCCTCTCGCGCTCGTCAAGGGCGACGTCTTCATCCCCAAGGATTCCGCCGAACAGGCCATGCACGGCGACCGCGTCCTGGTCCGCATTGAGCGCATCGAAGCCGACGGCCGGGCCGACGGCCAGATCCTCCGCATCCTCGAACGCGCGCACGCAACCGTTGTCGGCGAATTTCGCGTCGGCCGCCGGGGCTGCTTCGTCGTCCCCTTCGACGACCGCATCCAGCAATGGATCGAAATCGTCGAGGGCATGGAAATCCCGCCCCCGCGCGAAAATCCGGACCGCGTCGGCGTGAAGGCGGCCACCATCTCGAGCATCGAAGAGATGGAAGGCATGGTGGTCGACGTCGAGATCCTCGAATTCCCCGAGGACGGCGACAACGGCGTCGGCCGCGTCATCGAGATCCTGGGCCACCCCGACGACTTCGGCGTCGACGTGGAGCTCATGATCCGCAAGCACCACATCCCGCACGAATTCCCTCAGCCCGCCATCGACGCCGCCCGCGCCATCCCGTCCGCCATCGGCGACGAGGAACTCGCCGCCCGCCGCGACTTCCGCGCCATGCCCATCGTCACCATCGACGGCGAGACGGCGCGCGACTTCGACGACGCCGTGTGGGTAGACAAACTACCCAACGGCCGCTTCGCCCTGCACGTCCACATCGCCGACGTCAGCCATTACGTGAAGCCCGGCGGCGCCATCGACGAGGAGGCCTTCCGCCGCGGAACCAGCGTCTACTTCCCGGACCGCGCCGTGCCGATGCTGCCCGTCGAACTGTCCACCGACCTCTGCTCTTTGAAACCCGGCGTCGACCGTCTGGTCCTCTCCGCGCTGCTCGAAATCGACCATCACGGCGACGTCGTCGCGCAGGAGTTCACCCGAGGCGTCATCCGCAGCGCGCACCGCATGACCTACACGAAGGTGCACGCGATCCTCGAAGGCGACGCCGCGCTGCGCGACGAGTACGCCCCCATGGTCCAGCGTTTCGAGCTGATGCGCGAGCTCGCCCTCATCCTCAACCGCAAGCGCACCCGCCGCGGCGCCATCGACTTCGACATGCCGGAGCCGCTCATCGAATTCGACGAATTCGGCGACATGATCGGCGTCAAGCGCAGCCCGCGCAACATCGCGCACCGCCTGATTGAGGAGTTCATGCTGGCCGCCAACGAAGCCGTGGCCGGTCATCTCGAAGCGCTGGGAATCCCGTCCATCTACCGCATCCACGAAACGCCCGACCCCAAGCGCGTGATGGAGTTCGAAGAGATCGCCGCCACGTTCGGTTACAGCCTGGGCATGGGCGCGATGCCCGTCAAGCGCTATTCCATCACGCAGCACACGCGCGACGGCCGCAAGCTCCGTCGCGATCTCGAAATCGCGGACCCGCGCTTCGAAATCGCATCCCGCAATTATCAGAAGCTGATCCAGCAGATCGAAGGCAAGCCGGAGGAGCGCGTGCTGAGCTACCTCATGCTGCGGTCGCTCAAGCAGGCGCGGTATGCGGAAGAAAACCGCGGCCACTTCGCCCTCGCCGCCACCTCCTACACGCACTTCACCTCGCCAATCCGCCGCTACCCCGACCTGGTCGTCCACCGCATACTCACCCGCCAGCTATCCGGCAAGCCGCCCCGCTTCACTGAGGAGCAGTTGCACGTAATCGCCGACGACTGCTCGGACACCGAGCGCCGCGCCGCCGAAGCCGAACGCGAACTCGTCGAATGGAAGAAGGCGCGCTTCATGATCGACCGCGTCGGCGAAGAGTTCCAAGCCCTCATCATCAGCACCACGCGCTTCGGCTTTTTCGTCGAACTCGAGTCGCTGTTTATCGAAGGACTGGTCCCCATCGACACGCTGCCCGGCGACCGCTACAGCTATCACGAAAACACCCGCAAGGTGATCGGCGATCGGTCCCGCCGCGAGTTCGCCATCGGCGATCGCGTCGAAGTCCGCCTCGACCGCGTCGACGCCGTCCAGCGCCAGTTGCAGTTTTCCGTTGTCGAGCCGCCAGTGAAGACTCGCAAGAACCGCCGCCGGGTGTAAACTCCGTACAGTATGTCCACCAGACGCATGTTCCTGGCCGCCGCCGGCGCGGCCGGATTCGCCTCGCGCGCCGCCCTCGCGCGCAGTCATGGAATGATGCTGCATTTGAGTTGTGGAGCCGTCGGCGTGAAAGCCACGCAGCCCGAAGCGATCGCCTACGCCGTCAAGTACGGCTTCGACGGCGTCGACGCGGACGCGAAGTTCCTGGCGGGGCTCTCCGATTCGGACCTGAAGCGCCTGCTCTCCGAAATGAAGTCGAAGAACGTGGGATGGGCCATCGCCGGCATGCCCGTCGACTTCCGCAAGGACGACGCGGCCTTCGCCGAATCGTTCAAGCCGTTTCCGGCGTCTGTGGCGGCGCTGAAACGCGCCGGCGTGGAGCGCATGACAACATGGATCGCCCCGGCCCACGCCGAGCTGCCTTATGTGGCGAACTTCAAGACCCACGCCCGCCGTCTGCGGGAAGTGGCGAAGGCGCTGGAGGGTGAGGGCATGCGTTTCGGCCTGGAGTACGTCGGGCCGCGCACTTCGCTGGTGTCGCGCAAGTACCCGTTCATCCACACCATGGCCGAAATGAAGGAACTGCTGGCCGAAATCGGAACTTCGAACATGGGGTTCGTCCTCGACAGCTGGCATTGGTACACGGCGGGAGACACGAAGGCGGATTTGCTGACTCTGAAGGCGAAGGATGTCGTTTCGGTGGACCTGAACGACGCGCCTGCGGGGATTCCAGTGGAACAACAACTGGACGGCAAACGGGAACTGCCCGCCTCGACCGGAGTCATCGATGTGAAGGGGTTCCTGGGCGCGCTGAAGGAAATCGGCTACGCTGGACCGGTGCGCGTGGAGCCGTTCAACGATGCGGTTCGCAAGCTCGCGCCCGACCAGGCGTTATCCGCCACGAAGGCGGCGCTCGACAAGGCGTTTGCGACCGTGGGTTGAGGGGGCAGCGGGGCTGCCGCCGGGCCGCGAATGGCGTGTCATCCGCGGCCCGCGACAGTGGAGGATGGTCTCAGGACAGGTGCAGACCGAATTCGCGTAACGGTTCCCCATCCGCCGTGAACAGCCGCACCCAGTAGACGCCCGCGCTCAGAGAATCTCTGATGCGAGCCACCAGCTGCGAGCCTTCGGTAACAGGGCTTCCCGACCAGACTTCCCGGCCGTCCTGGTCGACGATGACCACACGGTAGGCCGGACTCGCGGGAAGGTTCGCGATGTTAATTACCAGGTTGAGCGGACGCTTGGCGTGGGCGTCGGCGACGTTGGCTTCAACGCCGCGGTAGGTGCCGCTCCAGGTGACCGTTTCGGGCGCCAGTTCGCTCGATTGTTGGCGCATGAGCGGCAGGGCGAACGCCATCACCAGGAGCGCCATCGCTCCGGCGTAGGCCATTCTCGGCGCCGCCAGGAATTGACTCAGGTTAGCCCACCAGTTGGGTTTCGGCGCAGGCTGCAGCCGGTAGTCATGGCAGGCGACTTTCATTTCTGCGATGAAGCGTTCCACGTCCGCGAGCTGATCCTGACACTGTTCGCAGACAAATAGATGCTCTTCCACGCGGTCCACTTCGGTGGTAGCGAGGTGCCCGAGCGTGTAGCGCTCCAGGACGTCCTCACCAGGGTGTGACTGAAGTTCGATAGTCATCGATGCCTCCACGGGCCTTTAGCGGTCCCGCAAAAATCCAAACACGTCTGGTACCCTAGTGGGCAGCGGAAATAGAAGTTCTCGTAAAAAATGCAGTCAGGGGGCGCTGTAATTTTCTTTTTCCTAATTCCCCGAAGCGCGCCTTGGCTCTGGACTTCAGCAGCCGGAACTGGGTTTCCGACAGCTCCATCTCTTCGCAGATCTGCTCCTGCGTCTGCTCGTACAAATAGAATCGGGTGAGGATCTCGCGGTCGCGGCTGGACATGCGGCCGAGAACCGACATGACCAGTTCGCGGCGCTGGCGGTCCATGGCGTTCTGTTCGGGCGTGGAGGCGTGATCCACCAGCCGCGCGCCCGGATCCATCTCAGCCTGTTCCTTGCGGCGATGCACCGCTTCCTCTATATATGCGGCCACCTGGCGGCGAACGATGGTCCGGACAAATCCCATCAGGCGTTCGGGTTCGCGCAGGTCGCCCCGGCGGATCGCCTGAACCACGATCAGGAAGGTGTCATGAACCTTATCGTCGAGCTCCTGCGGACCTAGTTGGCGGCAAAGATAGAACCGGATTCCGCGCGCGAAGATCTGGTACAGCTCCGTCATCGCGCTGTCGTCGCCTTCGCGGATCCGGTTGACCAGGCCGGCCCAATTCACGACCGGGGTATCGTAGCCGTCGCCAGCGTGGGAAGTTTCCGCCGCCTCCGCGGGAATGCCTTGTGCGGCGTTCAGGTCGTTAATAGCATCCGAACCGTCGGTCATGGCTGTTAGTTACTCCTTCCCATCACTTGATAAGCAGCCCAATACTTCGGGTCCGCTCGCTCCGTTTTCGAGTGCAGCATGTCGACTTGCGCGCGGCGCAGGGCCTCTGCCGGGGCCAGGCGGTCAGACTGCGCATCCGAATGCAGGTGTTGATAGAAACGCGCCAGCAGATCCCCGGCGTCGTCGGGGGTGGGCCATAAGGTGGCGATCACCGCGCCCGCGCCCGCCGCAAGCCAGGCTCTGGACAAGCCGAGCAACCCAGCGGCCGGCGCCTCTTCCCCTTTGAGGGAGGCGCAGCCGCTCATCACCACCACCGCGCCCGGTGTGCGCAGATTGGCGATATCGTCGGCGGTGAGCAGTTCCAGGTTCGGAGAGCCGTCGGCGCGCGGGGCGATCCCCAGGGCGATGGCGCTCTTGCGTTCGGCCTCGTTCCAGAGGATATGAGTGGCGATGTGAATGTAGGCGGGCTGGCTGGCCAGCGCGGCCACGAATGATTTACGGTTCAGCTCCGCGCCCGTCAGCAGGTGGGCCGGCGCAGCCGAGCGCATCGAGCACTGCCGGATCTCCATCCCGCTGGCCATCAGCCTCGGCCATTGCCGGATCGTGGCGCGATCCGATCGCGCCGGAGTAGCGAGGTTGCGCCACCAGGCGCCCGGGGTCCGGTATCGCGGATCAGCGGTGTTGTAGATCCCGTCGGCCGCTCCAAGGAATGAGCCGGGATGCGCGGCGTCGGTCGCGCTCGAGATAGCCCAGGCGCCGGGAATCAACTCCACCGCGCGATCCTCGGCCAGATAGACCGGACGGCCTTCGCGCCGGGATACTAACGCCGCCAGCGGAAGTTCGAACAGCCCTTCGTCCAGCGCCACCAGCCACGGGCCTTGCGACGCGCTGCCGGAAAGTCCGCCGAACAAATCAGCGAACAGGGATGCAGAGACCGTTTCCGCGTTCGTCTTGTCTTTGTCGATCGCTGATCGCATCTGTTCGACCTTCGCCCGCAGTTCTCGCTTACCCGGCAACACCTTCAGGTCGAAGGTCCGGTTCGTAATTGTCCAACGATAAGAAGCCGCTTCCCCCGTATGAAAACTGATCAGGGTCCGTGAACTTCCTAACGCAGCGCCTACATGGGTAAGTGAGGCTGAGTCAGGGAAAATCTCTAATGATTTAAAGGGGATTGAGTAGTCCCGTGGTGCGGGGGGAGTATCATTCCCCTTTGTGGGGGATCCTTTCGCGGTAGCGGAAGCGGCTCGCGCCTCCATCTCCGCTAACGTCAGACGCAGGCGCGCAATCTGTTCCCGGGTTGCCGCCGACGGGGTCAATGCGCCCAACTCGTCGCCTTCGAGCGCGCGCAGTTGATCGAGGTTGGTCCAGTATTCGGGAGGCAGTCGCCGGGTCCACCCGCGGCCACGCCCCATCATCTCCCTTAGGCTCGCGGCCCGCACCCTCTCCTTCAACTGCCAGGACAGTTCCGCGTAACGGGTGTCCTTCGTTTTCTGATACAGCGCCACCGCCGCGTCCACGGCGCTGTCGTAGATGCCCGCGTCCTCGCCGAGGGCCTTAGCCCCCAGCATGACGTCGGTGCTGATGCGGAAACTGTCGGCCGCCAGGCCCCGGCTGCGCCAGTCCTCGGCCGCGTCGGCGGCGCGCAGGTAGTCGGTGAGCGCCGCTTCCAGGTTGCCTTCCGCCTCCAGAATGCGGGCGCGGGTGGCGAACATGAGGTGCGGCGGAATCTGCACTCGATCGCCCAGGCGATTGTCGAACGCCTTGTCGATCAGCCGGTGCGCCAGCGACTTGTTGCCCAGCTTGAGCTGCAGCTCGGCCAGGTAGTATTGGCTGACGTACAGGTTCGGATCGCGCGCGAGCAGGCGGATGCGGTATGCGTTGCTCAGCGCCGGTTCCGCGTGGGCGGTGTCGCCCACCCGCAGGTACTCCGCGCCCATGCAGTCCCAGGCCAGCGATTCATTCTGTGTGTCGCCCTGGGCGAAGGCGACTTCGAGCGCCTCGGAAAGCAGCCGCGAGGCCCGTTGCCGGTCTCCGCGCGCGAGCAGCACACGGCCTAGCTGAATCAGGATCTGCGAGCGGACCTGGGGTTCATTGGCGGGTACGATGGCGTAGGCGTCCTCGGCGGCCGCAAGCGCGCTGGCGGTGTCGAAGACGTGCCAGTACAGGGAGGAGAGGTTCAGCAGGGCGGTGGCGGCTCGCATCCGTAGCCCTTCCTTGAGCGCCAGGTCGCGTAGCCGGATGAAGTCTTCGAGGGCTTTGCTGTAGTCGCCCGAGCGGAAATGGATCCAGGCGGTGAGGTTCAGGAAATAGGCGCACGCAGTCGGCGAATTGGCGCGAACAGCCTCGTCGAAGCCGATGCGGCCCAACTCAAGCGCTTGCTCGCGCTGGTCGCGCTGGTCGCGAACTCGAAGTTCCTCCGCGCGCTTCGCAATATCGCGCAAGCGTTGCAAGGAGCCGATAGGTGCTCCCCGCGGCGATTGTGGCACGGTGCCCAACAACGACACTGCGGTCACGAGCACCAGAATGCTGCGTTTCACTGAATATGTGCGATTTGAATTCCCGGGGAATGCCGGTTTGGCAGGCCAGACCCATAGGGCGCCGGAGGGACGTCCGACGCCTATGAGCCATAGTACCAGATATTTCGCGGTGAGTCAGGCCATTTGGCCTGTGTATGAATCAAGTTGCCGTCAGCACGGCGGTCGAATTGTTGTCCAGCCTAGAGCTGGAAGTCCGGAGGCCGGATCACGATAATCGGTTCGCCCATGATGTCTCTCTCCTTCTTCGCTATTTATTCGGCTGTTTCGCCGTAGAACTACACGGGGAGGAGAAGTCTCTTCCCGTCTTCAACTTACCCCCTGGAATAGGCAGGTGAGGGGGATTCGTTTTCGCCAACCTATTGATATGGAAGGAAATAGAAATTTTCGAGTTGTGTGAACGGCGAAAATCGGGGTATGCAATTCAGGGTCGGTTTTCGCTATACTGCGATTTCCGTGAATCGCCTTGCCCCGGTTGCCCTGGTCGCGCTCGCGCTTGCGTTGGCCGGTTGCGTGTCTCAGCCCGACTTCTACGCGCCGCCCGCCCAGCGCAAGCCGTTGGACGAAAATCTGCTCCGGATCGAACCGATGGTCGAAATGAGTAGTCCGACAGCGGATCAGTTTATCGTTAAAGACATCGATAAAGGCGCCCAGAAAACGCCCTGGAGATGGACACAAAAACGACCTACTGTGCGCGTTGGGCTCCGTTCGACGTCAAATTACCGCTTTCACGTCGAATTCGCGATCGTCGATGCAACGTTCAAGAGCACCGGTCCAGTGACCATCTCCTACTACGTCAACGACCAGCTTCTCGACACGGTGAAGTATGACAAACCGGGCCGCCTGACCTACGATAAGCCCATTCCTATGCATATGTTGACGCCGATGTCGGACAATACGCTGGCGGCGGAGGTCGACAAGACGTGGCGGGAGTCGAAGAACGACCCGGAGTTAGGCGTGATCCTGGTGCGCATCGGACTGGTGCAGTAGATGGTCCCGCTGTCGATTCTGCTGGGGGCCGGGCTGACGGTGCTGACCTCGGTCGCCCTGGGTAGGGTCATTCTGCGGCGGCTGAAACTGGAGTTGTACCGCGGGGAAGAGGACGCGCTGGCCTTCATCACGGGCGCGGCGGTTCTGAGCGGCGTTATTTTTGCGCTTTGTGCGCTCGGAATCGCGCAAAAAGCGTCGTTTTTGACGATTTTCGCGCTGGTTTTGGGCGCCGCCTGGTTTACTGGGGCTCACCGCAACATCCGGCCGGCTTTCCCGGCTCTCCCGAAGCGGTGGGCCGGCCTGTTCTGGGCGGGATTCGTGGTCTTTACGGTCCTGTACTTCCTGAGCGCCATGGCGCCAGAGTTCAGTCCGGACGGTACCGCCTATCACCTGAGTTTCGTCGCCCGATACGCCCGAGAGGGCGGCTTTGTCCGCATCCCCTGGAACATCTACGCGCAGCTTTCGCAGGGCATCGAACTGCTGTACCTGATGGCGTTCACCTTCGGGCGGCACTCGGCGGCGGCGCTGGTCCATTACGCGTTTCTTCTGGCGCTGACGCTGGCCATGGTGAGCTACGGGCGGAGGATGGGACATCCGCTGGCCGGGCTGGCCGGTGCGCTGCTGGTTTATGCGAGTCCCGTGGTCGGGATGGACGGCACGACCGCCTATATCGATGTCGCGGTGGCGGCGGTGCTGTTTGCCGTGTTTTACGCCGTCGAAATCTGGGACGGCCAGCGGAGCATGGGGTTGCTGGCGGTGATCGGGCTGCTGGCCGGGTTCGCCTACGCCGCGAAATACACGGCCGTGCTGGCGGTTCCCTATGCGGTGGGCTTTGTGCTGTGGAAGACGCGGCGGGTGAGGCCGGCGCTGTTGGTGGCGGCGTGCTCGGTGGTGTTGATCGCGCCGTGGGTGGTGAAGGACATCCTGTGGGCCGCGAATCCCGTGGCGCCAATGTTCAACAAGCTGTTTCCGAACCCCTGGGTGCACGTATCCTTCGAAGAAGGCTGGAGCGCGTACCTGCGCCGCTATTATCTGCCGAACCGATGGACGATTCCGTTCGAGGTTACGCTGCGCGGCGAGGCGTTGTGCGGGTTTCTGGGCCCGGCGTTCCTGCTGGTCCCCCTGGGACTGTTCGCCCTGCGCGTGCGGGCCGGGCGGCGGGCGCTGGCGGCGGGCGCGCTATTCGCGCTTCCATATGTTTTAAACATTGGGACCCGGTTTCTGATTCCGGCCGCGCCCTACTTCGCCTTCGCGCTGGGGCTGGCGCTCTCGGAAACGCCGCTGTTGCTGGCCACGCTGATGGTAGGGCACTGCCTGCTTTCCTGGCCTTCGGTGGCGACGCGCTACACGGCGGAACATCCCTGGATACTGGGGCGAATTCCGCTGAAGCAGGCGCTGCGCATCGAGTCGCAGGACTCGTGGCTGGGACGCAAGCATCCGGAATACGCGGTTCCAAAGATGCTCGAGGAGAAGATGGCGCCGGGCTCGCGAGTGTTGACGTTCAGCGGAGTGGCGGAATCCTATACGACTCGAGATGTCTGGGTGAGCTTCCAGTCGGCGCAGGGAGAGGTCGCCTCCGACATCTTCTATATGGCGTTTCTCGGCGATTTCCAGCCTCGGTGTTCGGAACGGCTGTCGTTTCCGCCGGCCGGGGTGCGCAAGGTGCGCATTGTGCAGACAGCCAAGCCCGTGGAGGCGCTGCAGTGGAACGTCGGTGAGGTGCGGCTTTACGCCGGCGGCAAGGAGTTGAAACGCGGCTCCGGGTGGCGGCTGACGGCGAGTCCGAATCCGTGGGATATACAGATGGCGTTCGATAACTCGCCGGTGACGAGGTGGAGGTCCTGGCGGCGGTTTGAGCCGGGCATGTTTATCGAAGTCGATTTCGGCGCCGTGCAGCAGGTGGACGCGGTGGCGCTGGAAGGTCCCTACGATTGCGTGGCGCACAACGAACGCATTGAGGCCATGACGGGGGATGGCGCGTGGCGGACGCTGACCGACCAACGCACGATCGAACCGAAGAAGCCGCGGGCCTTCATGGGCCGGGCCGCCATGCGCGAGTTGAAACTGCGGGGATTCGATTACCTGTTTATTCGCAAGGGCGAGTTCGGCTGGGCCGAAGTGGATGAGAATCCGGAGGCGTGGGGATTGAAAGAAGCCGGCGTGGCGAATGGGGGGAAGTTGTACCTGTTGCAGGCGGGCGTTCCGGAGGTGGAGAACCAGTAATGGCGCGGCTGTTTTTGGGAGTGGACGGCGGGCAGTCGAGCACCACCGCGCTCATCGGCGATGAGACCGGGCGGGTGGTCGGATTCGGCCGCGGCGGACCGTGCAATCATGTGCGCGCCTCCGAGGGCCGGGCGAAGTTCCTGAATGCGATCGGGGGCTGTGTGCGTTCGGCGCTCGATCAGGCCGGCGTGGGCGAGGCGCGATTTGCATCGGCATGCCTGGGTTTCAGCGGAGGTCCGGCGGACAAGGAAGCCCTGGTGCGCGAGTTGTTGTCGGCGGGTCGTCTGAATGTGACCAACGACGCCGTGGTCGCGTTGGCGGGGGCTTGCGCGGGTGAGCCGGGCCTGATCGTCATCGCGGGTACGGGGTCGATTTCGCTGGGCCGCAACGCGGCGGGCGAGACGGCGCGCGCCGGGGGTTGGGGCTATGTGTTCGGCGATGAAGGCGGAGCGTTCGACATCGTGCGGCAGGCTTTGCGCGCGGCCCTGCGCTTCGAAGAAGGCTGGGGAGAGCCGACCGCGTTGCGGGCGTTGCTGCTGGAGGCGACCGGCGCCGCCGACGCCAACGAGTTGATGCATCGCTTCTATATGGCGGACTGGCCGCGGTCGCGCGTGGCGACGTTCGCGCCGCTGGTGGACCAGGCGGCGGCCGATGGCGATGAGGCGGCGAGCGATGTGATCGGCCGGGCCGCCGCGGAGTTGGGGCTGTTGGGCCGGGCGGTCCGCCGGCGGCTGTTCGGCGACCAGGAGCGCGTCCGCGTGTCCTATATTGGAGGCGTTTTCCGAAGCGGGCGGCTGCTTACGGCGTTCGCCCGGCATTTCGCGGGTGATCGCTTCGACGCTCCGGAATACGGCCCCGCCGCCGGCGCGCTGATCGAGGCCTATCGCGCCGAAGGATTGCGGCCTGTGCTCGAGAATTTACCGGAGTTCGAGAAATGAATAAGTTTGCGTGGCTGTTGATGGCGGCGACCGCGTTCGCCGCGGAACCGGATTGGCGGACGGTGGAGGACCGGGCGCTCGAACTGCTGGTGAAGTATGTTCGGATGCAGACGGTGAACCCGCCGGCGAATACACGCGCGGCGGCGGAAATGTTTCGCGCGGAATTAGAGGCGGTCGGGCTGAAGCCGACCCTGTACACCAGTGGCCCGGACGGGCAGACGAACCTGGTGGTGCGGATGGCCGGGCGCGACCGCTCGAAGAAGCCGCTGCTGTTGCTGAATCATTTCGACGTGGTGCCGGTGGACCGGAAGGCGTGGTCGATGGATCCGTTCGCGGCGCTCATCAAGGACGGCGTGATCTGGGGGCGGGGCACACTCGATATGAAGGGCATCGGCGTCCAACAATTGACGGCGCTGATCGAATTGAAGAAGGCCGGGATTACGCCCGCTCGCGACATTGTGATGCTGGTGACCGCGGACGAGGAGACCAACGGCGTGCGGGGCATCCGGTGGATGCTGGAGAACCACCCAGCGGAGATCGATTGTGAGTATGTGCTGGACGAAGGCGGCATGGGGACTCGCGATGTGCTGGCGGTGAACAAGCTGGTGTTCGGCGTGGCGGTGGGCGAGAAGCAACTCATGTGGCTGCGGCTGAAGGCTCGCGGAACGGCGGGGCATGGGTCGCAGCCGATCGCCAATAACGCCAACCTGATCCTGCTGGAGGCGGTGCGCAAGGCGCTGGCCGCGCCGGAGGGCGCGAAGCCGAATCCGGTGATCGAAGAGATGAAGCGCAATATCGGAGAGTTCGCGGCGAACAAGTTCACCTCGGCGATTCAGCGCAACACCATGTCGCTGACCACGCTGACTTCGGGCGTGGGGTCTCCGGTAAAGGTGAACGTCATTCCATCGCTCGCCGAGGCGACGCTCGACTGCCGGCTGCTGCCGGGGGTGAACGCCGAGGAGTTCATCTCCGAAATGAAGGCGCGCATCAACGATCCTCGAGTGGCCGTGGAGATCATCGCGCAGCCGGTGGACGCGGGCGCGAGCCGTAGCGACACGCCGCTGTTCGCGGCGATCCGCAAGGCGATTCTGGCCGCGCATCCCGACGCCGTGGTGACGCCGATGTTTGTGCCGTTCGGCACCGACTCAGTGAATTTGCGGAAGCGGGGCGTCGTCGCCTATGGGTTGACGCCGATGATTCTCGACGCGGCCACCGCCGCCACCATGCACTCGGACGAAGAACGGATCCCGATCGCGGAGTTCAAGACCGGCCTGCATATCTTCTACGACGTGTTGCGGTCGGAGTTCTGAGAACGGCGCGGGGGTCAGGCGGACTGCTGGAGTTGGCGGGCGTATCCGGCTAACTCCGTGTAGGACGGCGTCACCAGCGTTCGCTCCATGTCCTCATCGGTTTCAATCATGTGAGTCAGGTGCAGCGCCGCCAGTTTCATGCACCACGGATCGCTGAGCGGAACGCCCAACTCGCCGGATAACTTCATGAGGTGAGGATGGGTGAGCGCGATCACTTTTTCCTGCTTCGGCTCGTCGGCGGCGGCGACGTCGAACTTCACGTCCACCGTATCGGCGTGGCGTATCGAGATGCCGTTCTGCTGCCAGCGGAATTCGACATCCCAAACGCGGCCAAACGGGTCGGCCTGGGTCTGAAAATGGCGGAAGTTCTGGGTCATTCAGAACCAATGTAGCAAACCGTCGTGGGGCGGGACGGGCGCGTCGGCGGGCACGGTTGATATGATGGCTTCATGCCCTGGAGTCTTCGTTGACGGCAGCCGATGCGTCCGCCGAAGCGCAGCGTGGAATGACGGACCGGCGGCGGTCCATTACGCTGGTGCTGGCGTGCACGATCCTGGGGGCCGCCGCCCAGATGTTGATCAAATCGGGAGCGACGGCCTTGCCGCACGTTTCCGGCTTCATCCCCAATGTGCTGGCCATGCTGTCGAGTCCGCTGTTGCTGGCCGGTTATAGCTTCTATGGCCTGAGCACGGTGCTTCTGGTGGTGGCGCTGAAACATGGAGAGCTATCCATGTTGTATCCGATCATCGCCCTGACCTATGTCTGGGTGGCGATCCTCTCCGTGCTGGTTTTCCACGAGCATCTGAGCCCGCTGCGAGTGGCCGGAGTGGTGGTGATCGTGGGCGGCGTGGCGATATTGGGGCGGGACAAGTTCTGATGGCGACTCCGCTTTCCTCCATGGCGCTGGTATCGTTCGGCGCTTTCATCGGGTCGTTCGGCGCGGCCTTCCTGAAAGCCGGAGCGACGCGACTGCAGTTCACCGTGGCGAGCCTGGCCCGCAACTGGCGGCTGGCGCTGGGCGTGTTCTTCTTCTGCTTCTCCTCCATCTTCTTCGTCCTGGGCCTGAAGGAAGGCGAACTCAGCGTGCTGTATCCGATGGTTTCGCTCGGCTACGTGTGGACGCTGCTGTGGTCGCGGATTTTCTTCGGCGAGCGGTTGACGATGACGAAACTGGCCGGCCTGGCGCTGATCCTGATCGGCGTGCTGATGGTGGGCCTGGGAACGGAACGGGACCCCGCGGTGCGCGGCGCGCTGAATCCGAGCGGGCAGGTTCGTTAGCCGGCGTTGGCCGGGGCGGTCCTGATAAGATGCTCCTCTGGACACAACGTCATGCCGCACTATTTAGCTGTCGACCTGGGCGCGGAAAGCGGCCGGGTCATGCTGGCCACGCTCGAACGCGGCCGTCTGGAACTTGAGGAACTCCATCGTTTCGCCAACGCTCCGGTGCAACTTCCCACCGGCTTGTACTGGGACAGCTTCCGGCTGTTTCACGACATCGTGCGCGGGCTGAGCGTCGCCGGCCGCGAACGCAAGCTGAAGGTGGCGGGCATCGGCATCGACACCTGGGGCGTCGACTTCGGACTGCTCGGCGCCGACGGCTCCCTGGTGGATTGCCCGCGCCATTACCGGGATCCTCGCAACGACGGAATTCCGGAGCGGTTGTTTGAAACAGTTCCTCGCGGCGATGTTTTCGCGCACACCGGCATCCAGTTCATGCAGTTCAACTCGATCTACCAGTTGTACGCCATGAAACTGGGCGGATGTCCGGGGCTGGGCGTGGCGGAGCGGCTGCTGTTCATGCCGGACCTGCTGAGTTACTGGTTGACCGGAGTTCAGAAGAGCGAGGCGTCGATCGCCAGCACGTCGCAGTTCTACGATCCCCGGAAGAAACGTTTCGCCACGGAGTTGTTTGAGCGGCTGGGGCTGCCCACGTCCATCCTGCCGCCGCTGGTGGAAACCGGAACGCTGCTGGGGCCGCTGCGGGAGGAGTTGGCGGAGTCGACGAAACTGGGGCCGGCGCCGGTGTACGCGACCGCGGCGCACGACACGGCCTCCGCGGTGGCCGCCGTGCCGGCGTCGGGCGACCGGTGGTGCTACATCAGCTCCGGTACGTGGTCGCTGATGGGCGTCGAACTCGACGAGCCGGTGATTACGGACCGTTCCCTCGAACTGAACTTCACCAATGAAATCGGGGCCGGCGGGAAGGTGCGGTTCCTGAAGAACATCGCCGGGCTGTGGCTGTTGCAGGAGTGCCGCCGGGCGTGGGCCGCCGAGGGCCGCGAGTATAGCTACGAAGAGTTGGCGCGGCTGGCGGCGGAGGCGGGGCCATCGAACGGGACGCTGGACGTCGACGCTTTCCTGCATCCGGGGCAGATGCCGTTGAAGATCGCGGCTTGGCGGCGGGCGCACAGTCAGCCGGTTCCGGAGACGCCGGGAGAGGTATGCCGAGCGATTTTGGAAGGGTTGGCGGCGCGGTACGCCGAGGTGCTCGAAAGCCTGGACGAGATTGTGGGCCATCGCATCGAGACGATCCATATCGTCGGCGGAGGATCGCGGCACCGCCTGCTGAACTCGCTGGTGGCCGAGGCGACGGGAAGACGGGTGATCGCGGGTCCCACGGAAGCCACCGCCATCGGCAATGTCCTCGTGCAGGCCGTCGCGGCGGGTCAGTTGAGGGACTTGGCCGAGGGCCGGGAGATCGTCCGGGGGGCGTTCGAACTGGAGATCTTCGATCCGCCGGCGGCTTAGGACCCAGGCCCAGCCGTTCGAACGCAGACGCTACTTCAGATTTTGTTCGAAGAAGTCGCCGATCCGCTGGCGGTACTCGTCCGCGGCGACCCGGATGCCCGCGATGTGGCCGCCGGTCGGGATGCGCCAGTACTGCTTCGGCTCCCTCGCGTTGGCGAAGTTGCGGTCGCTGTTGTCGGGAGGGACTACCTTGTCCTCCATGCAGTGGACGATGAGCAGAGGGCGAGGGCTGATGCGGGCGATGACATCCATGGGACGGATGCGGTTGGGATCGATTCCCGTGCGAAGCTTCACCACCTGCAGCGTGATTGGGGCGAAGGGGAAGGGCGGCAGTCCGATGAAATGCTCGAAGCTGCTTTCGATGACTCGCGGGGCGTCGCTGAAGCCGCTGTCATCGACCGCCGCTTTGATGCGCGCATCGTCGGCCGTGGCCAGCAGGGTTGTCGAACCGCCGAGCGACACGCCCAGGGCGCCGATACGGTTGTGGTCGACGTCGGGGCGGGATACGAGATAGTCCACCGCCGAGATCAGGTCGGCTTTTTCTAACTCGCCGAGCGTGACGGCGTCGCCACCGCTCTGGCCGCGGTCGCGCATGTCGTAAGTCAAGATCGAGAAGCCACGACGGTGCAGGAAATCGGCATAGGGCAGCATCTGGAGCTTGTTGTCGCCATAGCCGTGCGATAGCACTACCGTGGCGTGCTTCTCGCCAGGAAAGAATTGCGCGGCGATGCGAACCTTCGTTCGGCTGTCGAAGCTGACGTCCTGTGGGTGTAAGTCGGGGAAGTCCGCCGGTCCTTTGCGATAGTGCGCGGCCTTGGGATGGATTGCGCGTTCCGATCCTACCCAGCCCACCGTTAACAGCGCGACCACCACCAGCGCCACGAACCCCAGGGCGATGCGGCGGATCCAGATCTTACTCATGCGTCGATGACTCCCACTTGACAATCTTAAGGTCCAACACGCAGATCGAATAGATGACCGGCACCAATAACAACGTGATGAAGGTGGCCGACATCAATCCGCCGATCTGGGCGTAACACATCGGCTCCCACAGCGGACCGCCGTGGGCGGCCAGGGGGAACAACGCGATCACCGTCGCTCCGACTGTAATCAGCACCGGGCGCAATCGCATGATGCCGGCGTCGAGCACGGCCTGCTCAAACGGTTCGCCCTCCATGCGCTTTTCCTCGATGAAGTCGAACAGCACGATAATGTGACTGACGATAACTCCCACCAGGCTGACAATGCCGAGAAATCCCATGAAGCCGAACGGCGATCCCATGATCCACAACGCGAACAGGGCGCCCATGGCTCCGTAGGGGACCGCGGCGAAGACGATGAACGGCTTGATGGCGTTGTGGAATTGGAAGGCGAGGGCGACGAAGATCGCCACCACGGAGATGGCCAGAACCTGAGTCAGGTTCTTGAACCCGGCCACCTGCTTTTCTTCTTCGCCGCCGATTTCCAGGCGGTATCCGGGGGGCAGCGTAGCTTCCAGGGCGTGTAGCTTGGGTTTGGCCGCCGTCATGATTTCCGAGGAGTAATAGCCGGGTTCGGGCACGGCCGAAACGGTGATGGTCCGGAATTGGTTCCGCCGGCGAATCACCTCGTTGCGCAGGCTGTAGTCGACGCGCGATATCTGCCGCAATGGCACTTTCTGAGAGCCGGTGTTCGAGAAGACGTAGAGGTTGTTCACCGAGTCGAGGCCGGAACGTTCATCGGCCCGGAGCCTCGCAACCACGGGTATCTGCTTGTCGCCTTCGCGGAGAGTGGTCACCGAATAGCCGTTAATTCCGGTGGCGGAAGAGGCGGCGACGTCCAGATTCGTGATGCCCGCCAGATTCGCTTTGTCCGAGTCGATGGCTAACTCGACGTTGAAGCGATCCTCGCCCCAGTCGTCGCGAATGCGGGCCGCTTGGGGAACTTCCTCGAAGATTTTCTTGACTCGATTGGCGATCTCCCGAAGAGCCGTGATGTCGCCTCCGGATATTCGCACGCCCACCGGCAGGCCGACAGCATCGCCCGTTTCCAACTGACGAACATCGATGCGCGCGCCGGCCACCTCACGACTCAGCCTGGCCTGTAACTCGTCGAGCAGCGCCGAGGTGTCGTGCTTGTCCTTAAACAGCAGCACGATTTGCGCGAAGTTCGGGTGCGTGGGCTCCGGCGCAAGCGAATACCAGAAGCGCGGCGCGCCTCCGCCGACGAAGGCGTTCATCGACTGAAGCGGCCGCTTGCGCTCTTCGGATAACTTCTGCGTGATCGCTTCCACTTCGAGCGCCGTGCGGTTGGATGACTCGAACGAGGCGTCCTCGGGCAGGGCGATGTTGATGTAGGCGAGATAGGACAGGTCCTTGGGGAAGAACTGCTGCTTGAGGGTCTTGCCGATGTAGGCGCCCACCCCCAGCACGACGAAGGAGGCGAGCAGCGCCGCCCAGCGCCGGCGGATCAGAAATTGGCCGAAGCGGTAGTATTTCGCCGGGAAGCCCTGGCTGCGCCGTTCCTCGATCGTCGCCTCGCGCTTGGGCCGCAGCAGGTAATAGCCGAGCAGCGGAATGAAGGTCATCGACACGACTCGCGACGCCACCAGCGAGCATCCCATGACCACAGGCAGCGAATACAGGAACCGTCCCGTATTCCCGGGCAGGATCAGGAACGGCAGATAGGCGACGATGTTGGTCACCGTGGCGTACATGATGGCGGTGGCGAGTTTGGTCGGCCCCAGCCACGCCGCGATGCGCCTGGGCCAGCCTTCGGAGAGGTCGCGCTTGATGGCGTCGCCGGCCACCACGGGGTCGTCCACCAGCAGTCCCAGGGCGATGATCAGCGTCGCGATGGACACCTGTTGCAGGTCGACGCCCAGCGTGTACATCATGCCGAAGGTCATGAGGAGCGTGATGGGAATCGCCAGCGCCATCAACAGCGCCGAACGCCACTCCCAGAAGCCGATGAACGACACCACCACCACCAGCACGATGGCCTCATACAGGCTGCGCATGAAGAGTTCGATGTTCTCTTCCACCTGCTTGGGCTGATCGCTGGTGCGGGCGACGATCAGGTCCTTGGGAAGACGCGTCGCAAGGTCGGCGAGCGTTGAATCGACGGCCTCCTGGAACTTGTTGATCTGCTGTCCGGCGCCCATCTGGACGCTCAGGGTGACGGCGCGCGTGCGCTGCCATTGGCCCTTGTCGTCCTTCCACCGGTAGTAGGAAAGATAGCGCGGCGGATTGTCGTAATCGCGGGCGGTGTCCACCACGTCGCGCAGGTAGAGCGGCGCGCCGTAGGAGGTCGCGCCGACCGCTACATCGCCAATCTCCGAGACGCTGTGGAACTCGCCGGAAGGGTTGATGGAGACGTTCTTGCCGCTCAGGTCGATCTGTCCGCCGGCCACGGTGATGTTGCGGGCCTGCAGGATGTTCGGCAGGTTTTCGACGCGCAGCCCGTAGGAGGCCAGGCGTTCCTGTGAGTACAGCAGATAGACCTTTTCGGGCAGCACGCCGGAGCGAGTCACCTTGGCCACCAGCGGCGGCCCGTCCGGAGTCCGCTCCGTGGCTAGCAGCGACTTCTCCATCGCGTCGGTGAAGTTATCCAATTCCCGATAACTGTACTTTTCGCCCGCCACGGCGGCTAACTTGGCGGGTAACTGCGCCAAGTCGCGCACGACGAACGGCTGCCAGGAGTCAGGGTGGAAGACATAGGTCCGGAAGCGGTCCCGCATGAACTCCTGGAGCCGGGCGTAGATGGCGTTGTCGTCGGCCCCGGTCTCGGCGTCGATGCCGATGAACCCGGCGCCGCGAAGCAGGCGGATGTCGCGAGCCGCCCCACGGGGACGGACGTACTCGATGAACTGATTCGCCGCCAATTCCAGCAGGCGCTGGTCGATTCCGGTGGGATGGCAGAACAGCAGCGAAACGCGCCTGGCGTCGCCCGGCGGCCGCACCTTGTTGATCGCCTCGCGGATGGCCTGCTCGCGCAGAGCGAGTTCGGCGGCGTCCGCCTTGGGGCTCGCGACGGTCAGCAGCAGGGTGGCGGTGTCGCCGAAGTCGCGGACGTAGTTAATGGGTCCCGCTCCTTGCGGCAGGGTGCGGATGGCCGCCAGCCGTCCGCCGATGTCGTCAAGGGTCTGGCCCGTCTCGCTCAGCCGGTCCGACAGCGTAATGGTGACCGTGGAGACGCTGCCGCGCGAGACCGAATCGATGCGCGAGACGTTGGAATTCGACGCGATGGTTTGCTCAATGGCGCGCGTCACCAACTCCTCCACGCGCTCGGCGCTCGCGCCGGGCCAGGGAGTCACCACCATGGCCTGTTTGGCGGGAATGTCGGGGTCCTTGCGCTGCGGCATCTTGAAGTAGCCGAACAGCCCCCACACGATGGTCCCAATCAGCAGGACCCAGGTGATGTGCGGGTTCTCCACCGAAAAGCGGGCGGTGTTTTTCAGATGCTCGACGCTCTTCGGATCGGGCGGCGCGTGGCCGGCGCTCATGGGATCACCTCGACCGTATCGCCTTCGGTGATCAGCGTGCCTCCCGTGCTGATGACGCGGTCCCCCTGATTGACGCCTGTCACCGCGATGTTCTCGCCGTAGGTGTCGCCGAGCTTCACCGCGCGCCGCCGCGCCTGCTTGCCCTCCACCACCATCACGGCGAATCCGCCGGACGATTCCGGATCGCGGACGATGGCCTTCAGCGGGACCACCGTCACCGCCTTCGCCTCGCCCGATCCTCCAATGGTCACCGTCGCGATCATGCCCGGGCGCAGCTGCCCGCCGGCGTTGGCGATCGCCATCTCCACCTGAAACAGTCGCGTATTCGCATCCGCGGCGGCGGCGACCACCTGGACCACGCCCTTGAACGTCCGGTCGGGCAGCGCTTCGAGGAACAGCGGCACGCTGACGCCCGGCCGCAGGCTGACGGCCAGGCGGTCCGGCACGCCGAACGACGCTTTCACCATCGCCGTGTCGGCCAGCACGAAGGCGGGCGTTCCCGGTCCCACCATGCTGCCGATGTCGACGTTGCGCTGGAGGATCGACGCGGCGAAGGGCGCTTGAATGGCGGTGTCGGACTTGGCCAGGCTGGCGGTGGCGACGGCCGCTTCGGCGGTGTTGATGCGCGCTCCGACGCCGGCGATCTGCGAGCGCGCCGCCTCCACCTGCGCCCGCGTCGCGTCGAACTGCGCCTTGGCGCCGTCGTAATCGGTCTTGGTCAGGCTCTTGCGTTCGAACAGGAAGCGGGCGCGCTCGAAGTCGGCGGCGGCCTTGGCGGCGGCGGCCTCGGCTTGCGCCAGTTGGGCCTTGGCCGTATGCTCGCCCTGCCGCGCCTCGTTCAACTGGCCGGTAGCCTGGTTCACCTGCAGATCGTAATCCTTCTCGCGCAGGCGAGCGAGCACAGTTCCCTCGGGCACCGTGTCGCCGGGTTCGAGATTCCGTTGACGTCCGTCGGCGCCGTTCACTCGATAGATGTCGGCGACGTAGCCGCCCAGACGGAACGCCAGGTTCACTGTGCGGTTGGGCAGGATGGAGGCGGAGTAGCGCTCGCCGCTGTGCGGCGTGAACAGCTCCACGGTGGTGACGTGCACCGGCGTGGGCGGCTTATCCGGTTTCGGCGCTTCCTGCCGGCACGCGGCCAATGCAAACGTCAGAAACAGAATGAGAGCGGTGCGTTTCATTGATCCTCTCCCAATGCGCGTTCGAATTCAGCCTTGGCCGTCCAATATGCGGCCAGCGCCTGCTGCGAATTCGCGGCCGCCTGTTCGAGCTTCGCCTGCGCTTCCAGCACGTCCTTGAGCAGCGACGCCCGCACCTGGTAGCGATCCTTGGCGACGCGCAAGCCTTCGGCGGCGGTGCGTCGCGCCAGTTCCGCGACGTTCAACTGCCCGCGGGCCTGGCGAAGCTGGCGGAACTTATCGTTCACGTCGATGACGATCAGGCTTTCGGCGTCCCGTGCGCCATTGGCGGCCTGTTCGGCGACATCGCGCTTTTCGGCCAGTTCGTACTTCTTACGATTCCAGTCCCAAACCTCCCAGGACATGCTCACGCCGACGCTGCTGAAGTGGCTGGGGATGAACTGGTTGAAGTTCACCAGCGTGACGTGGTTGAAGTCGGCGGAGATGTCGGGGATGTACTCGGAGCGCTTGGCGCGGACGTCGGACTGAGCCGCCTCGACGCGCAGCCGGGCCTGTCGGACCTCGGGCCGCATCTCGAGGGCGCGCTTGCGGGCCAGGGCGATGTCGGCCTCGAACTCGGACGCCGGTCCGATCGACGTCACCGTGAACTCGCTCAGCACGTCGCGCCCGAGCAACTGGTTCAACTGCTCCTTGGCGGTGGCCTGTTGATCCTCGAGCGTGATGCGCGTCTGCTCGGTCTTGGCCAGGTTCGTCTGCACCGCCAGCGCGTCGGATTCGAGAGCCGCCTGCTGCTTCACGTAATCCGACGTCATGCGGTCCAGCTCCTTATATAACGCCAGCGTCTGGCGGACGGCGGCGAGCGAGCTGTCGAACTGCTGGATGCCGTAATACAGCTTGCGGACGTTGCGAACCACGTCGAGACGTTGCTGGCGGCCCTGTTCCTCGGCGATGCGCGTATTCAGCTTGAGCGTCGCGATGTTCAGGCGGATGCGCCGGATGGTGGTGAGCGGCTGCTGGAGGCGCGCGATCATGATCGCGGTCGGCTGAAGCGGCGTGCTGACCTTCACGTCCTCCGCCGGCACCGGGCCGATGCCGGGGAAGACGCCCAGCAAGCCGCGATTGAAGGTGAAGTCGAAGGATTGCAGTTGCTGCGAGCCGAGAACGTAGAGGTTCAATCCGGGATACAGCCGCGTCCGGACCTGCGCTACCTTGCTATTCGCCTTCGATACGTCGAGCAGCGCGTTCCGAATCGAGCGGTTCTGTTTGAGGGCCAGTTGGACGGCCTGTTCGAGCGTCAACTCCTCGGCCCGGAGGGAAGCGGCGAGCAAAATGAGGCAGGCCGGTTGGAGCCACCGTGTCAATGTCATTCGGGTAAGCGCCCTTTATCCGAATTTTGAGCGTAGGCAAGTATAACACGGCCCCGGCGCCGCGCCGATCCTATTCGTAACGCAGGGCTTCCACTGGATCCAGGCGCGAGGCCTTCACCGCTGGCCACACTCCGAAGAACACTCCAATGGCCACCGAAACGGTGAAGCCTGTGACCACCGCCCACGTGGGGACGGAGGACTTGAGCGACGGCGCGATCAGGCTGACCACCAGCGTCACCAGGATCGAGAATGCGATGCCCAGCATGCCTCCCGCTCCGGTCAGCGCCACCGCCTCGCTGAGAAACTGCATGACGATGTCTCCGCGCCGCGCGCCCAGCGCCTTGCGGACGCCGATTTCGCGCGTGCGTTCGGTGACGCTCACCAGCATGATATTCATCACGCCGATGCCTCCCACCAGCAGGCCCAGGCCCGAGATGGCGATGGAGATCATGATGATCATGCCGGTGATCTTGTTGAAGTTCTCGATGATCGAGTCCGCCGTGGAGATGGAGAAGTCGTCATCCTCGCCGCGCGGCGTGTGGCGAAGGCGGCGCAGGGCGTTGCGGATCTCCTCGATGGCGTCGACGCGCAGGCCGGGCCGGGCCTTGGCGGTGATGAAGTAGTTCTCCGATTGCGGATAGCGGACGCGCGCCGTTTCAAGTGGAATCAGCACTTGACGGTCCAGTCCGTTCTCGCCGAAAAAGCCGCCCTTGGCCGGAGCGAAGACGCCGATCACGGTGTACTCGGCGCCGTCGATCATCATGGCGCGGCCGATTGAGGCGCCGTCCGGGAACAGGGCGTCGGCCAGGCTCGATCCGATGCAGGCCACGCGTTGGGCGCGGTTGGCCTCCTCCGGCGTGAAGACGCGGCCGGCGCGAAGCTCCCGCGGCGACATATTAAAGAGGTTGGCGGTCTGGCCGGACAGCGACATGTTGTCGGACTCAAAGCCCGGCACCTTGGCCGAAAAGACCTGGCCCGATTTCGGCATGATGAAAACGCTGGCGCCGACATCCTCGATGCTGCGCACATTGGCCTTCAGGTAGTCGGCGTATTCGGGCCGCAGTTGTTTCCGCTTCAGTTCCTTCGGGCGGGCCTGGGCGCCGCCGGGATCGCCGCTGACGCGCGCGATGAAGATATTGTCCGGGCCGAATTCGAGGAAGAAGTCCTCGATTCCCTTGCGCAGTCCCGCGAGCAACGATGCGACGGTGACCACCGTGGTGATGCCGATGACGATGCCGAGAATGGTCAGGCCGGAGCGGAACTTGTGCGCCCACACCTGGTCGAGCGACATCTTGAGCGTCGCCAGGAAGCCGATCCGCATGGTGGTTGGGGCGATCATTCGGCTCTCAAAGCCTCCACGGGATCCATCCGAGCGGCCCGCCGCGCCGGATACCACCCCGACAGGATGCCCACCGCGCTCGACACGAAAATAGCCAGCAGGACGTAGGGCAGCGTCACCTTGAGCGTGGCCCCGAACACGGCCGACAACAGCGTCGCCACCCCCATGCCGGCGGCTAGCCCCATCAACCCGCCGGCGGCCGAGAGGATGACGGACTCCGTCAGAAATTGCAGCATGATGTCGCTTTGCCGCGCGCCCAGGCTCTTGCGGATGCCGATTTCCCGCGTGCGTTCGGTGACGCTCACCAGCATGATGTTCATGATGACGATGCCGCCCACCACCAGCGATATGCCGGTGATGGGCACGACCACGGCGGCGATGACGCCGAGCACGGAGTCGATGAATGAACGCACGGAGTCCGGCGTCAGGAAGTCGAAGTTGTCGTCCTGGCCCGGCCGCGCATGGAAGTGCGAACGCAACGCGACACGCGTGACGTCGAGCGCGTCGTCCATCTTCAGCCCCGTTTCCGACCGCGCTTTGCCGAACACCGCCATACCGCGCTTGCCGCCGAATAGCTGGTTATAGACCGTCACCGGCATGTAGATCGGATTGTCCAGGCTGCGGCCGAATGAGGAGCCCTGCTGCTCGAGCAAGCCGACCACTTCGAAGCTCACGCCCGACACCCGCAGACTCTTGCCGATGGGATTCGCGCCGCCGAACAGGTTATCGCGGATATCGGTGCCGATCACCGCGACGGGCCGCCGCATCCGCTCTTCGGTCTCGTTGAAGAATCGGCCGTCGGTGATGGGGACATCGCGAATCTCCGGCAGCGTGTAGGAGGCGCCGATGACCACAGCCGCTTCATAGACCTGGTTTTCGGCCTTCACGTCCTGGAAGGTCTGCTGATAGGGGCTGTAGATGATCTTGTCCCCGGTGGTTTCGCGCAGATAGGCGACATCCTCCGGCATGATCCGCTTATTGCGGCGCTGTTTGTCGGCGAGCTGTTTGCGAGTCAGGCGGCCCACCGAGGCGATCTGGGCGATCAGATAACTATCGGACCCGAACGCCTTCGCCGTGATGCCTTCGGCGTAGACGCCCAGTCCGTCGATGGCGGAGCCCACTAACACGACGCTGGCGACGCCAATGATTACGCCAAGCAGCGTCAGGAAACTGCGGAGTTTATGGGCCCGTATGGAATCGAGGGCCAGCGCGGCGGCGGTGGTGAGGTCGTAGTAGAAGTGCACGTTGGATGTTCGACCGGGCTGTTATCAGTTTAGCGTGGCGCGCCTTGAACCCGATAGTCGCGGCCATGCGGAAGGCCGGTCCTGTAGTACCCTTCGAGTGCATGGCCGATTTCGTGAAATGGCTGCGCCGGTATCTGCCGAATACGCCGAGGGAGCCCGATGAATCGGCCGCGGAGATCGTGACGGCGATCCGCCGCCGGCGCGACGCGTTGGCCGGCCTCGCGGACTCCGACATCGAGTCGGCGGCTCGCGCCTTGCGTGGCCCCGACGCCGCGCCGGTCATCGAGTGTTTCGCGCTGGCCGTCGAGGCCATCCGGCGGCGGCTGGGCCTGGACCTCTTCGACGTCCAGATTGTAGGCGCGCTCGCCATGCACCACGGCGCCATCGCCGAAATGCAGACGGGCGAAGGCAAGACCGTCGCCGCCGTGTTGACCGTGTTCGCCAACGCCCTTTCCGGCAAAGGCGTGCAAGTATGGACCGCCAACGATTACCTGGCTCGTCGCGACGCGGCCTGGATGGGGCCGGCGTATCGGATGTTGGGGTTGAGCGTCGGCTGCGTGCAGCAAGGTTCGACTCGCGAGGAACGGCGTACGGCGTACGCATGGGACGTGACCTATGAGACGGCCAACGAAGCGGGCTTCGATTTCCTGCGCGATCAACTCGCGCTCGAACCGTCCGATTGCGTGCAGCGCGACTACGCCTTCGTCCTGATCGACGAGGCCGATTCGATCCTGATCGACGAGGCCCGCATCCCGTTGGTGATCGCCGGTGAAGGCGCCGCGCCGGCCGATCTGGCTCGCGCCATGGCGCGCCTGGCGGCGGGCTTCCGCCTGGGGCTCGACTACCTGATCGATGAGTACGGCCGGAACGTGGACCTCACCGACGCCGGGATCGCGAAGGTGGAGGCCACCATGGGCTGCGGCAGCCTGTTTGAGCCGCGCAACCTGCGCGTGTTCACCGCCGCCCAGGACGCCGTCCACGCGCAGGCGTTTCTGAAGCGCGACATTGACTACATCGTGCGCGACGGCGCCATCGGCCTCATCGACGAGTTCAAGGGGCGTGTCGCGCAGGACCGTCGTTGGCCGGCCGGGTTGCAGACGGCGCTCGAAGCCAAGGAAGGGTTGCCGCTCCGTAAGCAGGGGCGCATCCTCGGCTCCATCACGCTGCAAAGCCTGGTGCGGATGTTTCCAAGGGTCTGCGGGATGACGGGCACCGCGGCCACTCAATTGGACGAATTCCGCGGCATGTACGGATTGGAGGTGGTCGTCATTCCGACCAACCGGCCCGTCATCCGCGACGACTATCCGGACGTGATCTTCGCCGACAAACTATCGAAGGAGCGCGTCGTGACCGAGGAGATCGTGGAGGCTCACGCCGCGGGCCGCCCGGTTCTGATCGGTACGGCGAGCGTCGAGGAGAGCGAGCGGCTGAGCATGCGTCTGGAGCGCGCCGGCGTCCCCCACCAGGTGCTCAACGCGCGCAACGACGAGGCCGAGGCGGCCATTGTCGCCCGCGCCGGGAGCGAAGGCGCGGTGACGGTGTCGACGAACATGGCGGGGCGTGGCGCCGACATTCCACTCGGTTCCGACCGCGTGCGCGAACTCGGCGGCCTGTACGTGATCGGGCTGAACAAGCATGAGGCGCGGCGCATCGACTTCCAACTGCGTGGCCGCTCCGGCCGCCAGGGCGATCCCGGATCCTCGCGGTTTTTCGTCAGCCTGGACGACGATCTGATGGCCCGTTACGGCGTCCGCCAGGCGCTGGGCTTCGACCCGGGATTGTTGCCGCCCGGCGTCCCGGCGCGCGACCCGCGCGTGAGGCGGGCCGTCGAAAGCGTGCAGCGGCTGGTGGAGGGGCAGAACCTCGAGATCCGGCGAACGTTGTGGAAGTACGACGGGCTGGTGGACCAGCATCGTCGGGAGATGCATCAGCGGCGCAAGGCGGTGCTGCACCGCGTGGCGATGGGCCTCGACGGCGAGCCCATGAGTGAACTCGAACGCCGCATCACGTTAATTAAGATCGACGACCTGTGGTCGGACTACCTGGCGGCGATCGCCGAATTGAAGGGCGGCATCCACTGGGAGTCGTGGGCCGGAAAGGATCCCCTCCACACCTTCCTTACGCGCGCCAACGAGATTTACGACGAGGTCTGCGAGCGCATCGCTGAGGAGGTGCGGGAGACCCTCGAGCAGCCCTCCGGCGCCGCCATCGAGGACGCCTTCGACCGGTCCGCGACCTGGACCTACCTGATCAACGACCAGCCATTCGGGACCCTGGCTGAGCGCTGGGCCAAGGCGGTAGGGAATCGCATCAAGGCGATGCTGGCCGGTTGAGCGGTCCGTTCAAGCGGCCCGATCGGGGCTGGCCGGCAGGCCTTGGCCGTGTGGATGTCGTGGCGATTCGGTGTTCCGTCGGGCAAAGCCGCAGCAGGGCGCCGCTTCCGTGACGTGCGTCGGAAATCCGATGCGGCGCGCCAATAGCACCGCGCGTTCGCAAATCGCCCGCGCCGTTCCGAGACTCGGCCGCCGCAGCTTGCGCAAATGCGAGCGAACCTGTTCGGTGGCGAGCGGGTCACACACATAGTCCGCCATTTCGGGCAGCGTCCGTAATACCTCTTCCGCCACTACAAGACACAACTCCGCGTCACTTAGGTCGAATGGTTGGCCTGACAGCGGATTGGGCTGGGTCGCGATCTCCATGACGCCGGTACTTATATCTAACCCGAGTTGCCCGTTGCCAACAAGAGTCTGATTCGCGATTCCACCGAAATTACCGGTTACTGAAGGCGAATGGAACGGAAATACTACTAACATGACGGGCGCTGGTGCCGATGGGTCAGCGTCGGGACGACGCGGTGTTGTGCGCGGTGCCCGTGTCGGCGAAATTCGACCGCTCGCATCAGCCAAATCTGTGGAAATTGCGAAAATGCTCCCCTTGTCGCCGCCGCGGCGCCATTTTCCCGCGTCAGACGACGCAGAGGGAGCCCCGATCGGTCGATGAGCCTTCTATGGCGGCGCATCTGAACCCAGCCATCTGCCCCAACGGCTCCGGCGGCGCCCGGTCGTTTGGCGGCGGCCGGCCTGCCCGTTCTTCCAGGCGCCGTTCGGCGACCGCCGTGTTAGCGTAAAAGTGAGGGAGCAGATTTCCGCAGCGCTGGATGAACGCCAACGACGACAACGTGATTGAAGCGATCGGGCTTAGGAAGACCTATCGTTCCGGGGCGGACGAACTGGTGATCTTCGACGGGCTCGATTTCGCCGTGCGCCGTGGCGAAAGGCTCGCCATTATTGGAGAATCCGGCGTCGGAAAGAGCACCTTGATGTATCTGTTGGGCGCTCTGGACAGGCCTTCCGGGGGTACGATAAAATTCAATCATCGGGACATCTCCGGCCTCTCCGACGCCGAACTGGCCGATTTGCGGAATCGAGAGATCGGATTTGTCTGGCAGAACCATTCTTTGCTGCCGGAGTTCACGGCGGTTGAGAATGTCATGATGCCGTTGCTGATTCGGGGGGCCACGCATGACGATGCACTCGCAGTCTCCATGGCGGGATTGGACGAGGTCGGACTGCGTCAGCGCGCGTCCCATCGCGCCGGCGAACTGTCGGGCGGCGAGCAACAGCGCGTGGCGCTGGCCCGCGCCCTGGCCGGAAAACCCAAGCTGCTGTTGGCCGACGAGCCGACCGGAAGCCTCGACTACCGGACCGGCGGCATGATCATGACGCTGCTCGAGGACCTGCACCGCACCCACGACCTCACCTCGATCTACGTCACCCACAACCTGGCTTTCGCCGGGCGCAGCGATCGCATACTCAGGCTGGACAAAGGGAAACTTGAAATGTCCGGCGACTTGTTCCACGCCGAAACATCCAATCAACAAGACACGCCGTATCAAACGGCGGCAATGGGCAGTGACTCGCGGGAGCCGGCAACGTCGCCGGACGATCCCGGGGCCGGAAGGTCATTAGGCGAGACCCGGACGAAGCGGAGCCGCACGGCTCAATGGATGGCCGGGTTGATGCATCGAGAGGGCAAGCATTATGTTTGAGCGTTATACGGAGAAAGCGCGGCGCGTCATCTTCTTTGCGAGGTACGAAGCCAGCCAGTTCGGTAGCCCCTACATCGAAACGGAGCATCTGCTGTTGGGACTTCTCCGTGAGGACAAGGCGTTGGCGAACCGGTTCCTGCGTTCCCACGCGGCTATCGACTCCATCCGCAAGCAGATTGAGGCGCACACCACGATGCGCGAGAAGGTGTCGACCAGCGTGGACCTTCCGCTGAGCCACGAGTGCAAGCGCGTTCTGGCTTACGGCGCCGAGGAGGCCGAGCGACTGAACCACAAGCACATCGGGACCGAGCATCTGCTGCTCGGCCTGCTGCGCGAGGAAAAGTCGTTCGCGGCGGAAATCCTGCATGAGCGCGGTTTGCGGCTCTCGCAGGTCCGGGAGGAGATCGCCCGCTCGTCGTCGGAAAAGATGTCGTCCAACCGCCCCAAGGAAAGTTCGCTGCTTGCCGAATTCAGCCGCGATCTGACCCAGGCCGCCATGGACGGTTTGCTCGATCCCCTGATCGGGCGCGATTTCGAACTGGAGCGCGTGGTGCAGATTCTGTGCCGCCGCACCAAGAACAATCCGGTGTTGATCGGAGAGCCGGGCGTCGGCAAGACGGCCATCGTGGAGGGGCTCGCCCAGCGCATCGCCGACGGGGACGTGCCCTCGTTCCTGGCCGACAAGCGGATTCTGGCCCTCGATCTGTCGCTGATCGTCGCCGGCACCAAGTACCGCGGGCAGTTTGAAGAGCGGCTGAAGACCATCATGAAGGAGCTGATGGAGAATCAGAACGCCATCATCTTTATTGATGAGCTGCACACGCTGGTGGGGGCGGGTTCCGCGGAAGGCTCGCTGGACGCGGCGAACATATTGAAGCCGGCGCTTTCGCGCGGCGAAATTCAGTGCATCGGCGCCACCACGCCGGGCGAATACCGCAAGTCGATTGAAAAGGACCGTTCCCTCGAACGCCGTTTCCAGGCCGTGAAGGTGCCGCCGCCCAATGAGGCCGACGCCATCCGCATCCTGTTCGGAATCAAGGAGCGTTACGAGAAGTTCCACGCCGTGGCGTACACCGATGAAGCGGTGGAATCGGCCGTGTACACCTCCACCCGGTTCATTCCGGACCGTTTCCTGCCGGACAAGGCGATCGACCTGATCGACGAGGCGGGCGCGCGCGTGAAGCTGCGCCAGACCACGCTGCCGGGCGAAGTGTCGGAGATCCAGAAGCGTATCAAGTTCATCGTGCACCGCATGGAAAACGCCATCGCGAATCACGAGTTCGAGAAGGCGCGCTTCTACTCCGATGAGGAGCGCAAGGAACGCGAGAACCTGCGGCAGCTGCGCGAGAAGTACAATCTGGACGACACCTCCACCGGGTGCGTCACCAAGGACGACATCGAAGACGTGGTGGCCCGTTGGACCGGCGTCCCGATGACGGCTATCCGCGAGGAGGAAGTCACCAAGCTCCTGCGGATTGAGGAAGAGCTGCACAAGCGCGTGATCAGCCAGGAGAAGGCGATCTCGGCGCTGGCAAGGGCCATCCGGCGGTCGCGCGCCGGCCTGAAGTCGCCCAAGCGGCCGGCCGGCTCGTTCCTGTTCCTGGGACCCACCGGCGTCGGCAAGACGGAAGTCGCGCGGGCGTTGGCGGAGTTCCTGTTCGGCAGCGAGAAGTCGCTGATCCGCTTCGACATGTCGGAGTTCATGGAGAAGCACTCGGTGTCGAAGCTTATCGGTTCGCCTCCCGGATACGTGGGCTACGAGGAAGGCGGCCAGTTGACCGAGCGCGTCAAGCGTCAGCCGTATTCGATCATCCTGCTCGACGAAATCGAGAAGGCGCATCCGGATATTTACAACATCCTGTTGCAGGTGTTCGAGGACGGCCAGTTGACCGACGGGCTGGGCAACACGGTCGATTTCAAGAACACGATCATCATCATGACCTCGAACCTTGGGGCGCGGTTCCTCGACAAGAAGGGGCAGATGGGCTTCGCGGCGCCTTCGGCATCGGGCATCCCGACCAAGGTGGAAGACATGGTGATGGGCGAAGTGAAGCGCGCGTTCAATCCGGAGTTCCTGAACCGGTTGGACGAGGTGATCCTGTTCACGTCGCTCACCGACGACGACCTGCTGAAGATCGTGCACCTGATGGTGGGCCAGATCAACGTGAATCTGGCGCCGAAGCAGATCAAGATCAAGGTGCTTGACGACGCGGCGCGCTACATCCTCGAAAAGACGCTGACCGACCGCAGCTACGGCGCCCGTCCGTTGCGGCGCGCGTTGCAAAAGTACATTGAGGATCCGCTGTCGGATGCGTTGATTCAGGGCTCGCTGCCGAGGCCTTCCGAACTGGAAGTCTATCTGGGCGACGCCGGCATCTACTGCCGTCCGATCAAGGAACTGCAGGAGCAACCGGTGGGCGCCGGCGCTCCCAGCGACGAACCGGCGGCCGATGCGCCGGGGACTCCGCTGTACATGTTCTAGGTGGAAGGGTGGTTTTGGGAGAGGGCCAGGGCGGATCGCTCTGGCCCTCTCTGCGTTTGGGGAGCCTGCCGGGCTAGAGTGAAAAGTATGGCGGCGTCGCCGGATCACTTTGTCTCACGGCCTGCTACAGAAGTTGTTGTTGCTTCACTTCGCCCGGTTCGAGAGAGCCTTGGGATTTCAGGCGATCCCGGTGTGCCGTACGCGCATCTCCTCGGCGCGGTTCCGCTTCCCGGATGTGATCGCTGGTGGCGGAGCCGGTCCGACGTTCCGCCCGGTTCTACGATGAGGCGCCGCTGGCGGTGATCGAGATTCTCTCGCCCGGCGACCGCATGAAATCGACGCTCGAGCGGTTCGCCGAGCATCAGGCCATCGGGGTTGGCTCGACCGTGCAGATGGATCCCGAAGCGCTGGTCACGCATGTATTCGAACAGAGCAACCTGATCCGCCGGGAGTTGGAGTCGCTGCCGGTCCTCGGGCAACCGGTTCCCTTCGTCACGCGGGAGTTGTACGAGCAGTTGCGAGGGTAGATCCTATTCCCGCCACGGCTCGCCTGCGCGGTATCGCGCGATGCGGGCTTCGATGACGGCCCGGCGCGCGGGATCCGCGGCGATGGCCCGGCGCGCTGTCGCGGCCGCATCCTCGAAACGGCCGTTGGCGGCGTAGGCCGCGCCGAGCGTATCCAGCATGTCCGCATCGCCCTGGCCGGCGAGCATCACCGCGCGTACAGCGTACGCCTGCGCTTCGGCGCCGTTGTGGAGCGCCCGGTCTGTCGCCAGAACCCAAGCCGCGTTACGCAGCGCCGTCGCGTTGTTCGGTTGCAGATGGGCCGCCTCGCGCCAATGCACGAGAGCCTCGGCGCGAGTCAGCGCGATCCCCGCCAGCTTCTCATGCGCCTCGGCGTATTCGGGCTGTTGGCGCAACGCGTCCGCCAGATGCTCGCGAGCCTTCACACGATCCCCCGCGCGCAACGCCGCAAGCGCGAGATAGTAGCGCTCCTGCGCAGTGGGCGTCGGCGACGTCGCGACCGGTTCGGCGTCGCGTCCCGTCTCCAGCCGGTGAATCGCCAGCGCTAAGGAATGCGGCCGCAGTTCCGCATCCTTGGCGATCTCGAAATGTTGGACCGCCTCCCTGCGCCGCCCCGCCAACATCAACACCATGCCCAGCCGCCGCTCCGCATCCGCATCCTCGGGCGCGATCTTCAGCAGCGCCGTCCAGGCCGCGGCCGACTCGCCGTAACGCCGCTGTTTTTCGAGATACAACGCGCGATCGTACAGCCGATAGTAATCGATGGCCGGTCCGCCGATCGACCGCAGCCGGTCCGGCTCGATGTTCACGAACTCCGGCAGATTCACCGCCCGGTTGGCGGGCGTCGAATTCTCGATCAGGATCGGCGGCGTGTCGACTCCCTCCCCGTCGATATGTGTGAGATACATCTGTGTGTAGTACGAGCGCGCCTTCGACGAAAACACCATCCAGCGTCCATTGGGCGAGAAACTGTGCCAGGAGTTCATGCGCGGCGTATTGCAGCGCATTCGCCGGGCCACGCCGCCTTCGGCTGGCGCGATATACAACTCGCTGTCGGGCCGGATCAACTGTCCGTTGCGCGACCGCACGTACACCAGCCACTTGCCGTCCGGCGAGATCTTCGGGAACGTGTTGCTATACCCGTTGGCCGACGCTCCGGCGATGGGACGCGCCACGCCGCCGCGCCCTTGGTTGAACGGAATGCGGTATAGGTCGTATTGAATCTGCAGCTCGTTCGGATCGTTGGCGAAGCGCGCCGGCGGGCGGCCGGGCGGGTTGGGATCCTGGGCGCGTGCGCGCGCGAAGACCAGCGATTCCCCATCGGGGCTCCACATCGCGCCGAAGTTAACCCAGGCGGGATCGTCGGCGCCCGCGAGCGGAGTCAGCACTCCGGTGGCCTTGCTATACCATGCCAGCCGCCCCCGCGTCGGGAAGAACACTTGCAGGAATCGGTAGTCAGTGAAGTTAGAAACGTAGTAGTTACTCGCCGCCGCCCCCGGCTGGTCGATCGTCGTAACGACATAATCGCCCTTCGGCGAAACCTGTGACATGAACCCCACGCGGATCTGGCTTTCGAGCCTCCCTTCGGCGGTGGACCACTGCAACACGTCGTTCGCCCCCACCACGGTCTCCGGCTTGAGATTCGCCAGGAAGTAGCGGCCCCGATTCCCCCGCAGTCCATCCAGGTCCATGCCCAACGTCGTCCCATCGCGGGAGAAGGAGTGGCAGTTGGCGCACACCGGCACGCCCCCCATCACCACGCGGCTTTCGTCCTTGCTGATATCGCGGACGCGCCAGTCCACCAGGCGGATCGCGTACGGCGCAAGCGGCTTGATCACGCCCTTCTGCGTCTCGGTGGGCATCAACGGCACGTCGCGATAGAAGATGGGAGCCCCCACCGGGTCGCGCGAGGTCTCGATCCGAACCGAGGCCCTGGACGCGACGCGGCCGGCGGCGAAGCCCGTCACCGTAACGCGCGCCGGACCCTCCATCGAACGCCGTTTGATCGTCTCCCACAGCGCCGCGGAAGGCCTCCAGGAGCGTTGTGCGGGATCGGCTTCAGGCAGCCGGTTAGTCGTCGAAATGCAGTCGCGATCGATCGCGCCAAGGCGCGCAGGCGGCCCCGCCGTTGAAACCGAGATGGGAGCGCCCGAAGCAAACGCGACCTCGATGCGCCAACTCGCGGCCGCCGAAGCGTCGCGCCACAGAAAGGTGGCGGGAGCTATGTCGGGAGGAAACACCGACCCCTCGGCCGGATAATCGATCGTCAAGCCCTGGCCGGCGATTCCCAGCGCCGCGGACGACAGCAAAACGATGATTCGAACCACTGTCTCGATTGTATCGATCGGCCACGCGCCGTGGCGCGATATCGACCCACGATCCGTCTCGTCGTCGCCGCGCCGACTCGATACCGCGCGCCGCGGCCGTTTGGCCCGGCGGTTGCACGACTTATCTCGCAATGATGACAGTTATCCTACGAGTTAGCGCATTTGTAACCCTCGCCGTGGCCGCTTCGGCGCAAGTGGCGCCCACCCGAGGCAATTTCTCCCTGGAGGCCGCGGCGTTGTTTCCAGCCGGCGGTTACAAGGCGGACGAATACTCCTCGGGCCCCGCGTTACGAGCCGGTTACGAACTCCGCCTTCACCGTTATGTATCGGCCGAGGCCGGCTGGACCGGCGCGTGGATGCCCGGCGTGTCCTGCGACCGTGTTGGCTGCGCCCACCCGACCTACCGCAACGACCTCATCGATTACGGCATCCGTGGCATCTATCCCGCCGGGCGCATGGAGATCTCCATTGGCGTGGGCGGCGGACACATCCGCTTCGATAAGTCCTCCGGCGACAACTACTACGACAGCGCCCTGCTGCAATACTCCGCCAGGGCTACCTTCGCGATCAACAAGAGCGGGTCGCTGCGCGTCGGCGGCACAATCCGCGCCTGGCGAGACCTCGGCCGCCCGATTCAGGAATGGGTGTCGATGTCAGCCGGAGTCAGCTACGGTCTGGGCCGCCTGAAGCGGTGACTCGATGTCCGAAAACGAGTAGCGCGCGGCCCCCGATCCGCCCTATCCTGGGCCATGGTCCTCGATCACGCAGCCTGTTGCGCCGCCATCCAGGCGCGCGACGCGCGTTTTGACGGAGTCTTCTTCACGGCCGTGAAATCCACCGGCGTCTACTGCCGCCCGGTGTGCCCGGCCAGGACTCCGAAGCCCGTCAACTGCGTGTTCTACGAAACCGCCGCCGCCGCCGAAGCCGCCGGATTCCGCCCCTGCCTCCGCTGCCGGCCGGAGCGTTCTCCCGCGGCCCATGATGGCGACGGCTCGCTCGCCCGTCGTTTCCTTTCCGACGTCCAGCGTGACGGCCTGTTCGGCGCGAGCGTCGAGCAAGCCGCCAACCGCCTCGGCGTATCGTCCCGCCACCTGCGCCGCGCCGTCGAGCGGGAGTGCGGCGTCACGCCCGTCGGCATGATCCGCACCACGCGCCTGCTGTTTGCCCGACGCCTGCTCACCGAAACGCGCCTGCCCATCTCGGCCATCGCTTTCGGTTCGGGCTTCGGCAGCCTGGCGCGTTTCAATCACTGCTTCCGAGCCCACTACGGCGTCGCGCCCAGCGCCTTCCGCGTCCGCGCCAGCCGCCCCCCCGCCGCGTCCCTCCGCCTGACGCTCGCCTGGCGCGAGCCATTCGCCTGGGACGCCCTGGTCCGCTACTGGTCCACGCGCGCGATCCCCGGCGTCGAGCGAGTCGAGGGCGCGCGCTACTCCCGCACCGTGCGCTACCACGGGTGCCGAGGCTGGATCTCGGCGTCGCCCGCGAAAGGCGCCGTCGAACTCACCGTATCGGACTCGCTCGCCGCGTGTCTGTTGCCGGTGGCCGGCCAGGTCCGCGCGATGTTCGACCTCGACGCGAATCCGCACCCGATCGCGGCGGCCCTCGGCGCCGACCCGCTACTTGCGCCGCTCGTTCGCCGAACGCCCGGCCTGCGAGTCCCCGGCGCCTTCGACGGCTTCGAACTCGCCCTGCGCGCGATCCTCGGCCAGCAGGTCACCGTAGCCGCCGCCACGACGCTCGCCGGACGCCTCATCGCGCGATTCGCTGAGCCCGCCGAAGGCGCGCCCCACGGCCTCACGCACTATCCCGTCGAACCCGCCGCGCTCGCCGAAGCCGATCCCGCCGAAATCGCCCGCATCGGCATCCCCGGCGCTCGCGCCGCCACCATCCACGCAGTGGCCGAACGGGCCGCCAGCGGCGCGCTCGACTTCCACCATCCCACCGCCCGGACGCTCAGCGACCTGCGCGCCATCCGCGGCATTGGACAATGGACCTGCGACTATCTCGCCATGCGCCTGCTGCGTTGGCCCGACGCTTTCCCGGAAGGCGACCTCGGCCTCCGCAAGGCCATCGCTCCGGCGACGCCCCGCGAAGCATCCGAACGCTGGCGGCCCTGGCGCGCCTACGCCGCTCTCTATCTCTGGACCGCCTGAAGACCTCTCGAATGACGACTTACTTCACCACCATCCCATCCCCCATCGGCCGTCTGCTGCTCACCGCGACAGACCAGGGCCTCTCCGGCGTCTTCATGGAGAATCACAAAGGCGGCCCCGACCCCCAGCCCGACTGGACCCAGGACCGCTCCGCCTTCCGCGACGCCGCCGGTCAACTGGAGCGCTACTTCGCCGGCCAACTCCGCCAGTTCGACCTCCCGCTCCACCTCCACGGCACGCCCTTCCAACTCGAAGTCTGGAACGCGCTGTTGACCATTCCCTACGGCTCCACGGCCAGCTACCGCGACATCGCCTTCGCCATCCGCCGCCCGAACTCGGTCCGCGCCGTCGGCGCCGCGAACGGTCAGAATCCGGTGTCGATCGTCGTGCCCTGCCACCGCGTCATCGGCGCGGACGGCTCGCTCACCGGCTACGGCGGCGGCCTCGAACGCAAACAATTCCTGCTCGAATTGGAGGCGGGCATCCGCCGCCTCTGACCGACGCCCCGATCGGAAGGCGCCGGACCCGTTCAGCCGATCCACACCTTCTCGGCGGCGGGCCGTCCCAGTTGCACCTGCCGGCCCTCCACCTCGAGCGTCAACGTTTCATCGTAGTTGCGCGACAGCACCGCCACCGCCGCGCCCGGCCGAATCCCCAGGCCATTCAGGAACTCGAGCAGTTTGCGATCGCGTTCGAAGATGCTGACCACGCGCCCGGCCGCGTCGGCTTCATACAACTTCCGCCAGCCCCGCCGCCGCCGGTCTTCCGGCGTGTCCATGCCGACGACATTGCCATGCGGACAAGCGCCCGCCGCGCCCAGTCGCTGTTCCAGCCGCTCCTCGAAATCGGCGGAAACGGCATGCTCCAGTTGTTCGGCCTCGTCGTGGACCTTGTACCACTCCATGCCGAAAATCTCCGTCAGCATTCGTTCGATGAGGTGGTGGCGATGCAGCAGGCGATTCGCGATGGCCCGTCCCTCCGCGGTCAGGCGGATCAATCCCTCGCCATCGACGTCAATCAGCCCGTCGCGCTTCAGCCGCTTGATGGCCATCGTGACGGCCGGAGCCGACACATTCAACCAGCGGCTCAACGTGGCCGCGATGACCGTCTCGCCTTCCGACTCAGCCTCGGCGATGGCCTTGAGATAGTTCTCTTTCGAGATGGTGATCTTCAAGTCGCTACCCGAATTGTAGCGTGGGGCGGCCCGAAGGCCAACAAACCAGCGCCCCTGGCGGGGGATGTAACCTGGGGCGGCTCCGTTGTCGCCATCTCTTCTTACCATCTAAAATACAAGGACCCCTATGTCCCGATCTCTGCTTTCCAAGCTGCTTTTCACCCTCGCGGCCGCGGCCATCGCGATCCCGCTGTTCCTGTTCGCCCAGGAAACCGTCGACCTCGCCATCGTCAACCGCATCCGCGCCGAAGCCTTTGACAACTCCAAAGTCATGGACCACATGTTCTATCTCACCGACGTGTATGGTCCGCGCGTCGCCAACTCCCCCGGTTACCACCAGGCCGCTGACTGGGTCGTCAAGCGCATGCAGGAATACGGCATCCCGGCGAAGCTCGAAAATTGGGACTTCGGCCGAGGCTGGGCCTTCTCCCACTACGAAGGCCATCTGATCGAGCCGCAGTACGCCCCCATCATCGGCTTCCCCTTGGCCTGGTCGCCCTCCACCGACGGAACCGTCACCGGAGAGCCCATGCTCGCCATCCTGCGCTCGGCGGAAGATCTCGAAAAGTACAAGGGCAAGCTGAAGGGCAAGATCATCATGACCTCCCAGCCCCGCGCCCTGAACGTCATCGCCAACGCCCCGCTCAAGCGCTACTCCGAAGCGGAGCTCTCCGAAACGGCCGTCGCTCCGGAGCCCGGCGCCCCCTCGTTCGGCTTTGGCGGACCCTCCCGCGGTCCCCGCTCGGCCTTTGACCCGCAACCGCCCCAGAACATGGCCCAGATGCGCGAATTCCGCCCCAAGCTCCAGGCGTTCCTGCACGATGAAGCGCCGGCCCTCATCATCCAGAGCAGTCTCACGGGCGATGGCGGCGGCACCGTGTTCGGCAGCCAGGGCGGCTCGCGCGACCCCAAGGATCCGGTTCCGCCGCCCATGGTGGTCATCGCGGCCGAGCATTACAACCGCATCGTCCGCCTCATCGAACACAAGATCCCGGTGAAGGTGGCCTTCAACATCAAGGCCGAACTGCTCGACAAGAAGGACGACGTGAACGTGGTCGCTGAAATCGAAGGCGGCCGCAAGAAGGACGAAATCGTCATGCTCGGCGCCCACCTCGACTCCTGGCAGGGCGGCACCGGCGCCACCGACAACGGCGCGGGTTCGGCCGTCATGATCGAGGCCATGCGCATCCTGAAGTCGCTCAACGTGAAGATGGACCGCACGGTGCGCCTCGGCCTGTGGGGCGGGGAAGAAGAAGGTCTCCTCGGCTCGCGCGCCTACGTGAAAGCCCACTTCGCCGATCCCGAAGTCATGAAGCCCACCGCCGAACACGCCAAGATCGCCGGCTACTTCAACGTCGACAACGGCACCGGCAAACTGCGCGGCGTCTACCTGCAGGGCAACGACATGGTGCGCCCCATCTTCAATACCTGGATGGAGCCCTTCCGCGACCTCGGCTTCACCACGCTCACCATCCGCAACACCGGCGGCACCGATCACCTCTCCTTCGACGGCGTCGGCCTGCCCGGCTTCCAGTTCATTCAGGACCCGGTCGAATACAGCGCCCGCACCCACCACTCGAACATGGACGTCTACGATCGCATCCAGAAGGGCGACCTGATGCAGGCGGCCGCCATCGTCGCCAGCTTCGCCTACAACACGGCCATGCGCGACGAGATGCTGCCCCGCAAGCCGCTGCCGAAACCGCAGCCCCGCCGTGGCGGTCCTGGCGGCGCTGGCCGTCCGTCGACCAACTAACCACGTCTCATCCCACCCGGGGGCGGATCCCACCGATCCGCCCTCCAACCCCCGCCGCGTCCGTACCATAATAGGGTCAATGTTCAAGAAGATCCTGGTGGCCAACCGCGGCGAAATCGCCGTCCGGCTCATTCGCGCCATCCGCGAAATGGACATCAAGTCGGTGGCGGTCTACTCCACGGCCGACCGGGCCGCCCTCCACGTGCGGATGGCCGATGAAGCCGTCTGTCTCGGCGCCGCGCCCTCCACGGAAAGCTATCTCCGCATCGACAAGATCATCGCGGCCGCGCGGGAATTGGGCGTCGACGCCATCCACCCCGGCTACGGCTTCCTCAGTGAGAACGCCGATTTCGCCGAAGCGTGCGAAGCCGCGGGCATCGTCTTCATCGGCCCGGCGCCGGACGCCATCCGCCGCATGGGCTCGAAAACGGCCGCCCGCAAGATGGCGATCTCCATCGGCGCCCCCGTCGTCCCCGGTACGGAGGAGCCCATCGTCGATCCCGCCAATGCCCGCGAAGTGGCCCGCCAGATCGGCTACCCCGTGCTGCTCAAGGCGGCCGCGGGAGGCGGCGGCAAAGGCATGCGCCGCGTCGACTCGGAAGCCGACCTCGAAGGCGCCATCCGCGACGCCTCGAGCGAAGCCGAGCGAGCCTTCTCAAACTCCGCCGTCTACATCGAAAAGCTCGTCGAGCGCCCCCGTCACATTGAAATCCAGATCATCGGCGACCGTCACGGCAACATGATCCACCTCGGCGAGCGCGAATGCTCCATCCAGCGCCGCCACCAGAAAGTGATTGAGGAGTGCCCCTCGCCGCTCGTCGCCGCGCACCCTGAAATGCGTGCCGCCATGGGTGAAGCAGCCCTCAACATCGCGCGCGCCGTCGGCTACTACAACGCCGGCACCATGGAGTTCCTGGTCGACGCCCACCGCAACTTCTACTTCCTCGAAATGAACACGCGCCTCCAGGTGGAGCACCCCGTCACCGAACTCGTCACCGCCACCGACCTGGTCCGCATGCAGATCGAAATCGCCGCCGGCGGCAAACTCCGCCTCACCCAGCAGGACGTCCAATGGCGCGGCGCCGCCATCGAATGCCGCATCTATGCGGAGGACCCCAACAACGGCTTCCTCCCCTCGGCCGGCAAGATGATCCACGTCGAACGCCCCACCGGCCCCGGCGTGCGCCTCGACAACGGCATCTATCCCGGCTGGACCGTCCCTCTCGAATACGATCCCCTGCTCGCGAAACTCGCCGTCTGGGCCGAAACCCGCGAATGGGCCATCGATCGTCTGAAGCGCGTGCTCGGCGAATACTACGTCTCCGGCATCAAGACGAACGTCACCTTCTTCCGCCAGATTCTCGACGATCCCGAATTCCGCGCCGGCCGCCTGCACACCGGCTTCATCGACGAGTACCTGAAGGAGCGCGAACCGGAGGTCAAGCAGAACCCCGAATACGAAGCAGTGGCGGCGCTCGCCGCGGCCGTCTTCTCCGTCAAGGACAAAGGCAAGCCCTGTTCCGGCGCGAAGTCCTCCAGCGCCTGGCTCGCGGCGGGCCGCGCGAGGTCCATGCGATGAAACTCCTGCTCACCATCGACAACCGTCCCGGCGAACTCACCTTCGATCACAACGATCAGGACTACCGTTTCGCCTATCAATCGGACCGCACCGACGGCCGTCTTCATCACGCCACCGTGGTCGAAGTGGAGCCCGGCATCTTCAGCATTCTGTTGAACGGCCACAGTCACGAAGTGAAGGTGGTGAACGGCCCGGAAGGCTACTACGTCGATCTCGAAGGTCACCGCTCCGTGGTCGAAGTGCGCGACCCGCGCGCCATATCGCGCACCGGCCGGGGCGGCGCGGGCGAAGGCCGGCAGGTGATCAGCGCGCCCATGCCCGGCAAGGTGGTGCGCGTCCTTGTCGCCGAAGGCGATTCGGTGGAAGCCGGCGCCGGTCTGGTCGTCGTCGAAGCCATGAAGATGCAGAACGAGCTGAAGGCCCCGAAATCCGGCGTCGTGGTCGCAGTGAAGGCCCAGCCCGGCGCCACCGTGGCCATGGGCGACATGCTGGTCGCCATTGAGTAGTACACTGTTGGTCGAATGGCGGATCAAGCAGTTGCGGCGTGCGCCCGGTGCGGCGGAAGCGGTTGGATCATCACGGAGAAGGACGGCGTCTCCGGCGCCGAACGTTGCGATTGCCGTCTGATCGGCCGCGAAAAGCGCGTCGAAGCCTCCGCCGGCATCCCGCCGCGCCACGCGCGAGCCACCATCGATAACTTCCTGATGCCCGAAGGCAATCCGATCGTGCGAAAGACCCTCGGCACGGTGCAATTCGAAGTCAGCAAGTTCGTGCGCGAATACCCACTCGACGGACGCGGCCTGCTGTTTTTCGGCGGCCCCGGCTCGGGTAAGACGCACCTCGCCGTAGGCGCTCTGAAGGCCCTCATTTCGAAAGGATTCGAAGGGACGTTCTTCGATTATCAGGACCTGGTCGAACGCATCCGAAAGGGTTGGGACCCCAGCGCCGGAACCAGCGACAAAGGCGCCTATCAGAGCGCCCTCGACGCCGAAATCCTCGTGCTCGACGACTTAGGCGCCCATCGCGCCACCGAGTGGGTTGAGGATGTCATCCACGGCATCATCGGCCATCGCTACAACCATCAGAAGACCATCATCGCCACCACCAACCTGGCCGACGACGACGATCAGATCCGCGAAGGCTCGACGCCGGGCGGCCAGCCCATCAACCGCAAGACGCTCGGACAGATTATCGGCGAACGTTCCGCCTCGCGCCTGCATGAGATGTGCCGGGTCATCAAGCTCTGGGGAGTGCCCGATTATCGCTGGAAGGGCCGCTGACCGTTCACAACCTGTATTTGCCCTGATTCCAACTACTTAGTATCCGAAAAAATTGCATTTTCGAAATTCGATGATAGCTTGAAGGTGGGAAGAGGATAATTCTCCCGATAACGAGCGCGGAACCGCTGACAGGCGGCCGCGCTCGATCCATTTTTGGAGGTTTCGAAAATGCCTGCTCAAGCCGCCGCCGCAAGCTATGACGTCCCCTCGACGCTTGCTGACTTCCTGGCCTATTACACGCCCTCAACGCCCGAAGAGAATCTCCTGATCGTGCACGCCCAGCGCGCCTGGCGCCATCTCGAACAGATGCACGAACTGATCGACGCCGTCACGGCGGGCAAGGGTCTCTTCAGCCTCTACACGGATGAGTACGCCCGCTACAAGCAGCTAAGTCGCGACCTGAATCAGGCCGACCGCATGTGGAACCGCGCCATCAACGCCTTCTGGCAGGCCCGCCGCCGCGGCGCGTCGACGCAACCCGCCCCGCGTCCTCAGCCTATCTCTCCACCCGCACCGTCGCCCGATCCAACTCCGCGTGGTCAATCTCATAACCCAGCCCCGGCTTCGTCGGAGCATGCACAAACCCATCGGCCGCCACTCGGATCCGGTCTTTCATCCAGGGATGATCATAGACCCCCTGCGGAATAGTCATCTCGAACCAGACATCGTTCGGCATCGCTAACTCGCAATGAAAGTGGACCGCATGGTCCAACGTATCGCCCCAGTTATGAGGCGCGCATTCCAGGCCGAAACACTCGGCCATGGCCGCAATCTTCATGCCGCCGGTAATGCCGCCCACGTTATCCACGATGAACCGCACTACGTCCACGGCCCCGCGCCGCAGGTATTCGGCGTAGTCGTACATCGAAAAGATAAACTCGCCGGCGTGAATCGGAGTATCGAGCGCCCGGCATAACTCCGCCAGCCCCTCGATGTCGCTCGTGGGCAGCGGATCCTCGAAGGCCGTGAACTTCAGCTCGTCGAGCACGCGGCCCACCGCCATCGCCTCCTGGCGCGTGTAAACCCCAACCGGATCCATCAGCAAATGGAAATCGTCGCCCAAGGCCTTGCGCAGAGCCCGGCAAATCGCGATGTCGAGCTTATAATCGCTCCCTCCATTGGGCGGCAGCTCCGGCGGATGCAGCTTGAACGCGTGAAAACCCTCGGCCTTGCTCTTGAGCGCGGCCTCCACCAGGGCCTCGAGCGTGTTCAGGTGCTGCGAACTGGCGTACGCCGGAACTTTGTCCCGATACGCCCCCAGCAGCCGGTAAACGGGCAGTCCGGTCACTTTGCCGGCAATGTCCCAAAGACAGTTATCAATGGCCGAAGCGTACGAACTCTGCCCCCGCCGCCGTTTCGAGGGCGTCCATTGGGAAGTGAAGGCGGGCCGGTCGAGCGCGTTCTTGCCCACCAGCACGCGCTTGCTGAACTCCACCCAGCCCTCGTTGTTCCAATCCGGGTGCCAATACCGGCTGCCGAGGGTGTAATTGCCCTCGATGCCGGAGTTCGTGACGACGCTAGCCAGCTTGCCCTGCGCCGTGACATAGGCTTTGACTTCCTTAATCGTCAAATCCGGCAAATCAGCGGCCTTGACGCCAACGGCCGACGCCAGCGCGGGAGCGGTAAGGAACCATCGTCGAGAGATCATAAGGCTAAGTGGGGTTTCAGCGTTTCGTACATCAGTCGGAGAGTCTGTTTGGCCGAGTCGTCAAGCGGCGCCCGAGCGTCCTTTGCTCGTACGCCGTACGCCGGAAACACGCCGCGCAAAAACAGCACATATTTGAGCGCTTGGATGCCGAAAACCTGCACTTCCGGCACAAAAACGATCGCTTTTGAGCACAAATCGACAGCCCGCGCGCGCTCGCCCGCCTGCCACGCATCCCAGGCCCGGGCGTAAAGGTCGACAAAGGAGGCCGCCGGCATGCTCCCGGACGACCCGCGCAGCATCTCATCGATCAGCGTGACGCCGTGCCCGCCCGTAAACACCAGCAACTTCTCGCGCAATCCGGCGATGCGCGGCAGCGGCGTCGCCCCGGCCTCGTCCTTCACGCACCGTAGCGTAGGAATCTTGGCCGCCATCTCGAGGATGAACGGAACCGGCATATCGCCGACCGCCTGTATGAACAAAGGCAGCCCGCTGGCGGCGCCAATGGCCTTGTAGTACTCGAAAACAGCCCCGCGATCCTTCGAATCGTGCGGCGGCAGCGCAATCACGGCGTCGGCCCCCAGTTTCTCCGCCTGTTTCGCATACCGGCAAGCGGTCGCGACCTCCGGCGCCTGGACCCCGATCACCACGGCCGGCTTCAGCCCCTTGGCCGAGGCCGCGATGGCTTCGTTCCCCGCCATCCGCTCGGCTTCCGTCAACAGTGAGTACTCGCTGGCCATCTGCGGCCAGACGAACCCATGCGCCCCGCACCGGTGTACAAACCGGACCTCGGCCGCAAGCGCCTCCAGGTCCAGTTTCCCGGCCTCGTTGAACGGCGTCTGCGCGATCGGAAAGATCCCCCGCAGCCGTCCCCGAGGCTCGGCGAAAACCAGCGGCCCCGCCGCCAGCGCCAGCAGTTCTCTCCGGGTCATGCCCCTCCCGTCAGAACACGTATTTCATTGCAAACTGTATCAGACGCGGAGCCACTGAGGGCTGCGTGATCACGCCAAACGTGGCGGTGCCCAAAGTAGTGCCCGGATTGGCGAATTGGGGGTGGTTTAGCGCGTTATAGAGCTCCATTCGGAACGCCAGTTCGCCGTCCTCCCGCAGCCCTCCGACATGGGTTCGTTTCCCAATCGAGAAGTCCGTGTTGAACTGCCCCGGTCCCGACATGATGCTTTGGCCCGTCGTGCCATACCCGGTCGCCCCATCCGACCCCACCGCCGCGGCGCTGCAGATGGCGGCTGTATTGATCCAGCCATTCAGCCGGTCAGTGATGCCGCCCTTGGTGTTCAGGCTCTCGTAAGTGGAGTTGGGACAAAGGGTTACGGTGGCCGTTGAAGCCTTGCCATACACCGCCCCGGCGCTCGGGTCACTCAGCGTCATAGGCAACCCGCTCTGTATGATGATGATCCCGGCCACCGACCATCCCTTGGCCAGCGCCCCCCGGAAGCCCTGCAACCCGGCCGGCGCCGGAACCTGGTAATCCAGGTTCGTAGTAAGCCGATGCGTCCGGTCGAAGCTGGTCCGCGCCCAGTTCAGCGCCATATTAGTCAGATCATTGTAAGTAGTGGTGTTCGACGACGCCCGCGAGTAAGTATAAGTGGCCTGAAACGCCAGCCCGTGGGACTGCCGCCGCAACGTAGCCTGCAGGCTGTTATAAGTCGAGGCGCCAGTAAACTCGTTATCCCCCAGCGCCGTCGGAGTCTCGCCCAACACCGGCACACGGTACTTGGCGTTCTTCGACGTATTAGTCGTGATGCAATCGGTCGCGACGCCGTCGTAGCCGCAGTTCACGGGGCTTGAAACGCTGGCGAGCACCGGCTGATTCAGCCCCCGGGACAACAGCAGCCGGCTGGCGTGCGTACCCACATAGCCGATGTCGAACGTCAATGACTTAGCCAGCCGGAACTGTGTGCTGAGGTTCCACTGTTGCAGCCTCGGGATGACAAAATCAGGCCCTGCCACCCGGTCCGATAGCTGCGAAGTCAGCGTGCGCGGGACATAGCCGAGCGTCGTCGCCGGATAGGGCTGTTGGAAAGTCGACAGGTTGTTACTCGTATCGGCGTTGGTGAAGCCCTGGGCGAACGGCGGCGCGGTGAACATCGGAATGCCGCTCGCGTTGGCGCTGTAAGTCGGCGGCTGATAGAACCACCCGTAGCCGCCGCGCACCGCCAGGAAGCCCTCCTTCCCAAAGGGCTGCCAGGCAAAGCCGAAGCGCGGCGCGAACGTGTCGAGCGGCGTCGAGTTCTGGTAGAAGCTGTTGTTCGGCTGCACGGTGACGCCGGTAGGAGGGGCTCCAAACGCCTTCCCGGTGTAGGGATTAATGAGCGAGGCGTTGTAGTTCGCCGCCACCGTGTTGCCGACCAGGGTTCCGGACGCCGGCGGAATCGGGTTCTTCAGAAGGAGCGACTGCAGCACGTTGCCGATGGTCCCGAAGGTGTCCGAAGCGGCGCCGACATACTCCCAGCGCAGGCCGAGATTCAGAGTCAGGCGCGGCAGGATCTTGAAGTCGTCCTGGACGAAGCCCGCGCCATAGTGGCTCAGGTAGCCGTATTGGACTTCGCCGACCGGTCCAACGCCCTCGTTGGCCTGGATGGACTGCACATTGCTTCGGCCGAGAGGGCTCAAGTTATCCGCGGCGTCCAACCCGAGCAGGAAGTCGCTGAAGGTCTGGAACGACATCTTGCCGCGGGCGGTCCCGGTGTCGAGGCGGGCGTTGCTCAGCCGCATCAGGAACATGCCGGTCCGGATATTGTGCTTGCCATGGACCCAGGAAAAGTTATCGGCGGCCGAAAGATATTTGTTGGCTGTCGTGAAATCGTTGCCCGAGTTTCCGAATAAGCGGAAGTTGCCCAACGGCCCGAAAATATTCATCTCCGGAGGGGTGTTGAAGAGGGGATCGGCCGGCGTCATGCCGATCGACGTGGCGGTCGGGTAGCCGACGCCGCGGGCCCCTTGGGTGGAGCGGGTGAAACTGACGCGAGCCTCGTTGGTCAGGGTCTTGGTGAGCGTCGAGGTCAGGTTCACGCTGGCGATCAGGTCGTGCGCCGTCAGCGCCTGGGCCGTTCCGTAATCGGGTAGTTCCGGGTTGCCGGGGTAGCCGAGCGGCGAGCCGAAGGTCCGGTACTGCTTGATGGTGGCGACATAGGCCCGGGTTCCGAGCGAATGCTTCGGCGAGATCAGGTAATCGCCGTTCAGCATGTAGTGGTGCTCTTTGTAGGTCGAGGGCAGGCTATAAGACGAGAAGCCGAGGCCCGCGTTGTCGCCGCTGGCGAACAGCGTCTGGGGGATCGGGACGTAGTAGGAGCCGTCGGGGCGCTTCAGGTTCAGGATCTGGAGCGCGACGGGGTTGATCGAGGCCGTGGTGGAGGTGTTCTGGTTGTGGCAGTCCAACTGGCGGCCGCCGGCGAAGCTTGCATAGCGGGAGTCGCCGGGGTGGTTGGCCGGGCAGAACTGGGCGGCGAGGGCGGCGGCGGACCGGTCGGCGCCAAGGGCGGGGAGAATCGGGTTGGAGGTGGAAGTCGTGTCGAGCCCGTTCACCTGCTGGGTTCCCTGATACGAACCGAAAAAGAAGACCTTGTTGCGCAGAATCGGCCCGCCGACGGTGGCGCCGAACTGGTTCTGTTTGAGGTTTGGCTTCGTTTGCCCGGTGGAGTTCCGGAAGAAGGCGTTGGCGTTGAAAACGTCGTTGCGGACGAACTCCCAGAGCCCGCCGTGAAAATCATTTTGGCCGCTTTTTGTTATGAGGGCGGTGCTGGGGGCCTGGGCCCCGTAGACGGCGTCGTACTGGGAAGTCTGAATCTTCAACTCGGCGATGGTGTCCGGATTCGGGGCCGCGCTGGGGGCGAAGGCGCCGTCGACGGTGTAGGACCCGCCGTTGGTGTTGCCGTTCACGTTCAGGCCCTTGGTGCCGCGGCCGAGGGTTCCGGCGTTGTTCACGTCGGCGGCCGAACCCGAGGACATGGACAGCACCTGGGTGAAGTTGCGGGTGGTCAGGGGGACGGCGGTGATGGTCTTGGAGTCGATCAGAGTGCCGGAGGCCGAGGTGGTGACGCTGAACTTGCAGTCGCAGGGGATGGGTTCGTTCCCTTCGCCCGGCTCGAGCGTCGCGTCGAGGGTGGCGGCCTCGGAGATGTTCACCGCGGCGTCCGTTTTGACGGAAGTCTTGAAGCCCGAGGCGGAGAAGCGCACCTCATAGGCGGCGGGCGGCAGCAGCGACAGGCGGTAGCCGCCATCGGGCCCGGTGGTGGTGGAATGCAACTGGCTGGTGGCCGGGTCCGTGGCGGCGACGGAGGCGTTCGGCACGGGGGCGCCGTCGCGGCCGCGGACGGTTCCGGTCAGCGCGCCGGTGGTGGCGGATTGACCCCAAGCAGGAGAAACAGACCCGCAAATCGATAAAACAAGCAGGGATACAAACGTTCTCATTTCGGTTCGCCGGAAAGGAATACTGCGCCCATTCTACTAGCAGCCCGGCGAGCCGCGAGGCGCGTTCTGTTCGCAAGTTTCGACCGCGCGGCGCCCCGCCAATGGTATCCTGATAGAAGCGCCTCTAGCCAGCCTGGAACACAAACCTTGAAAGTCGGATTCGTCAGTTTAGGTTGTCCGAAGAACCTTGTCGATACGGAGGTCATGATGGGCCAACTCGTCGCCAAAGGCCACGAGCTTACGCCCAACGCCTCCGAGGCGGACGTCATCGTCGTCAACACCTGCAGCTTTATCGACCCGGCCAAGCAGGAGTCCGTGGATACGATCCTCGAGATGGCCGAGTACAAGAAGACCGGCCGGGCGCAGCGGCTGGTGGTGGCCGGCTGCCTGGTGGAGCGCTTCCGCGGCGACATTCGCGACAACATGCCGGAAGTGGACGCGGTGGTGGGCACCAACGAAGTGGAGCGGATCGTCGAAGCCTGCGAAGGCGTCGAGCCGCGGCCCGAGACGCCCGCGCCGTACCTCTATCACGACCTGACGCCGCGCGTGCTGACCACGGCGCGGCATTCCGCCTATATCAAGATCGCCGAGGGCTGCGACCATCCCTGCTCGTTCTGCGTGATTCCGCAGTTCCGGGGCGCGTTCCGCAGCCGCAGGTTCGAGTCCGTCGTGTCGGAAGCGACGCGGCTGTTTGCGCAGGGCGTGCGGGAGATCAACCTGATCGGGCAGGACACCACCTGCTATGGCGAGGACCTGGGCGTCAAGGACGGGCTGGCGGCGCTGCTGGCGCGGCTGGCGGGGATTCCCACCGAGCATCCCAAATGGGTTCGTTCGCTGTATTGCTATCCGAACCGCATTACGCAGAAGCTGCTGGACACCATCGCCGAGCACGAGGCGCTGGTGAAGTATATCGATGTCCCGCTGCAGCACGCCAGCGCAAGCGTGTTGAAGCGCATGAAGCGCGGCGCGAGCGGGGACATCTTCCTGAAACTGGTCGAACGGATTCGTAAGACGATTCCGGGCGTGGCCATCCGCACCAGCATGATCGTCGGGTTTCCCGGCGAGACGCAGGCGGATTTCGATGAGTTATGCGCGTTTGTGAAACAAGCCCGCTTCGACCGGCTGGGCGTGTTCTCTTACTCGGACGAGGAAACCAGCGGGAGTTATCAACTCGACGCCAAGGTGGACGGCCGCACCATCTATAACCGCAAGCGGCGGCTGATGTCGATCCAGCGGCGCTTATCGCTTGCGAGCAACCAGAAGCTGGTGGGGCGCGAACTGCCGGTGATTGTCGAAGGCCCGTCCCAGGAGACCGAACTGCTGTGGGAGGCGCGCCTGGCGACGCAGGCGCCGGAGATCGACGGCGTCTGCTACATCAACGATTTCGGCGACTTCGAGCCGAAGCCGGGCCAGATTCGCCGGCTGAAGGTGACCGAGGCGCACGATTACGATCTGGTGGGCGAGTTAGTCGACGCCGGCCCGGTGGAGACGCCTCCTCGCCACTCGGGCCTGTTGCAGATTCTGCCGATGACTCGCCAACAGATCGGCCCCATGAGCCGGTGACCGATGAAGTGTCCTATCTGCAAGAAGCCGGTGACGCTCACCGATCCCCACATGCCGTTCTGCAGCGAGCGGTGCAAGCTGATCGACCTGGGCGCGTGGGCGTCGGAGAAGTACGTCATCTCGACGCCGGTGAACGAGTCCGAGGAAGAAGATCCCGCCGATGAAAACTAGAGTCGCGGTGCTGCTGGCGACGTGGTTCGGCTGCGGTTATTCGCCGGTGGGTCCGGGCACGGCGGGCGCGCTGGGCGCGGTGATTCCGGCTTACCTTCTGACGCATTACGCGGGGTGGCCGGCATGGATCTGGCCCGCGGCGGGCGTGCTGGTGACGTTTCCCGGCATCTGGGCGGCGGGCGTGACGGCGATCCACGTGGGTAAGAAAGATCCCGGCCTGGTGGTGGTGGACGAAGTCGCGGGGCAGTGGATTACGCTGGCCGGCGCGAGCGCGCTCAACTGGAAGACGGCGCTCGCGGGGTTTGTGTTGTTCCGGCTGTTCGATATCTGGAAGCCTCCACCGGTGCGACAATTAGAGCGACTGCCGGGCGGAACCGGCATCATGATGGACGATGTAATGGCGGGCGTATACGGAGCGGCGGTGTTGTGGGCCGCGGGTGCGCTCTTTCCAGGCTCGTTACAATAAGGACTAATGGCGACGCGCAAAGACTCCGAGGTTCGGCCGCACATTACCTCTGTCGCTCCCCCAGCGGCGATCCCGGGCGGCGAACTGCAAATCAACGGGAAGGGACTGGGCCGCGAGCCGCGGCCGCGGGTCGCAATCGGCGAGGTGGACGCGCCGATCGTCATCGGTTCGGATTCGTACATGGTGGTCCGGGTTCCCGACGGCGCGGCGAGCGGCGACCTGGTGGTGACGGTGAACGAGCAGGCGCGTTCGAACGCCTGGAGCTGCGACATCGGCGTGCAGATCGCCGACAACGTCCATCCGGTGGCGAATCCGGCGGTGGACGCCGCGGGCAACATCTACACCACCTTCAGCGGATCCCGCGGGCAGAAGACGCCGGTGGCGGTGTACAAGATCGACGCGAATTACACGCCCAAGCCCTTCATCAACGACATGATGAACGCCACGGGGCTGACGTTCGATTCCGCGGGCGTGCTGTACGTGTCGAGCCGCTATGACGGGATTGTCTACGAGGTTTCGCCGGGCGGTCACATGTCGGTGTACGTGGAGGGCATGGGCGTGGCGACGGGCCTGGCCTTCGACAAGGACGAGAACCTGTACGTGGGCGATCGCAGCGGCACGATCTTCAAGATCAGCCGGCAGCGCCAGATTTACGTGTTCACCACGCTTGAGGCGTCCATCGCCGCCTATCACATGGCGTTCGGGCCGGACGGGTATCTGTACATCACGGGCCCGACGACTTCGAGCTTCGACGCGGTGCACCGGTGCTCGCCAACCGGCGAGGTTGAAACGTTCTACCGGGGGCTGGGGCGGCCGCAGGGGCTGGCCTTCGACGTGGACGGGAACCTGTACGTCGCGGCGTCGATCGGCGGACGCAGGGGCGTCGTGAAGATCGACCCGGACCGCCAGCCGAGCCTGTTCCTGTCGGGGCCTGGAATCGTGGGGCTTGCGTTCGCGCCGCCGAATTCGATGGTGGTTTCCACCAACAACGCGCTGTTCCGCGCGGAGGTGGGCGTGCGCGGCTTCCAGGTGGGTTGAGCCATGGCGGACGCATTTCCCGACGCCGAGATCATCGCCGTGGGCAGCGAACTGCTCACGCCTGCGCGGCTGGACACCAACTCGCTGTTCATCACCGAGAAGCTGAACGCGCTGGGCGTGGAGCTGGTGAAAAAGTCCGTGGTGGGAGACGACCGGAAGCGGCTGGCCGAGGCCGTGGCGGCGTCGGTCCGATCGGCGCGGCTGGTGATCCTGTCGGGCGGGCTGGGTCCGACCGAGGACGACGTGACGCGGGAGGCGGTGGCGACGGCGCTGGGCCTCGGCATACACGTCGACGCGGAGTTGATCGACTGGCTGGAGAAGCGCTTCGCGCGCATGGGCCGCAAGATGGCCGAGATCAACAAGCGGCAGGCCAACGTGATCGACGGGGCGGTGATTCTGCCCAATCCGAACGGCACCGCGCCGGGGTTGTGGATCGAACACGACGGCGCGATCGTGATGCTGCTGCCGGGGCCTCCGCGAGAGCTGAAGCCGATGTTCGAGCGCGAGTGCCTGCCGCGCATCGAGGCGGCGCTGCCGAAACAATTCATCCGCACTTTGTTTTATCGCGTGGCGGGCATGGGCGAGTCCGACCTGGACGCGCTGATTGCGCCGGTGTACACCGCGTACGCGAATCCGGTGACCACGATCCTGGCGGCGGCGGGCGACATACAGATCCATCTTCGGGCGCGCTGCTCGACGGCGGAACAGGCCGAGGCGCTGCTGGCCGAGGTGGGGCCGCGGATCGAGGCGCTCTTGGGAGACCGCATCTATTCACGGGACGGGGCTCCGCTCGAGGCCGTGGTGGGCCGGCTGCTGAAGGATTCCGGCGCGACGGTGTCGGTGGCCGAAAGCTGCACGGGCGGCCTGTTGGGCGAGACCATCACGCGGGTGGCGGGCAGTTCGGCGTACTTCGCCGGCGGGTTGCTGACCTACTCCGACGCGATGAAGACGGCCCTGCTGGGCGTGGACGCGGCGATGCTCGAGGCCGAGACCGCGGTGAGCGCGGCGGCGGCCGAGGCGATGGCGGCCGGGGCCCGGGAGCGTACGGGGAGCGCCTGGGCGTTGAGCGTGACCGGCGTGGCCGGACCGGACGGCGGCACGGAGGCGACTCCGGTGGGCACGGTGTTCATCGGGTTGGCCGGGCCGGAGGGCGTGGCGCAACGGCGGTTCCGCTTCCCCGGCGGCGATCGCGCCCGGGTGCGCGGATTCGCCGTGCAGACGGCGCTCGACATGCTGCGGCGCGCGTTGATCCGAGCCGAGGCGCCCACGTCCTGGGCCGTGCGCTGAGAGGCCGTTGTTCCGCGATAGACTAAGACAATCGCGCGAGAAATGTCAGCCGCCGGAGCCCCGTGACCGCCGAACGTTGGGAGCTAGTCAAGAGTCTCTTCGAACTTGCGCTGACCGTCGGGCCGGACGGCCGCGCCGCGTTCCTTGAAGAGCACTGCGGCCCCGACGAAGAGCTGCGCAGCGAAGTGATCTCGCTGCTGGAATCGCACGACGACAGCGACGAATTCCTGGAAACCCCGGTGATGTCGGTGAAGGACATGGTGGACGTCCCGATTTCACCTTCGATCCGCATGGTGGGCAAGCGGATTGGGGCCTGGGAGGTGGTGCGCGAGATCGGGCGCGGGGGCATGGGCGCGGTGTTCCTGGCCGTCCGCGCCGATAACGAGTTCCAGAAGCGGGTTGCGATCAAGCTGATTCGCGGCGGCATGGAGAGCGATTTCCTGATCCGCCGGTTCCGGCGCGAGCGGCAGATCCTGGCGCGGCTGGAACATCCCTACATCGCGCGGCTGATCGACGGAGGAGCGACGCCGGACGGGCTGCCGTACTTCGTGATGGAGTACGTGGAGGGCGAGTCGCTAGGCCAGTACTGCGAGGCGCGCGGGCTCGAGTTGCGGGAGCGGCTGGAGATCCTGCTGAAGGCGTGTTCGGCGGTGCATTACGCGCATCGCCGCATGATTGTGCATCGCGACCTGAAGCCGGGCAACATCCTGGTGAAAGAAGACGGCACGCCGAAGCTGCTCGACTTCGGCATCGCCAAGCTGCTGGATCCGACCACCGCCGATTCGCCGTCGGAGACGACAGCGGGCGCGTTCCGCATTGTGACGCCCGCCTATGCGAGTCCCGAACAGATGCGGGGCGAGCCGGCCACGGTGCGCAGCGACATCTACGCGTTGGGCGTGATTCTGTATGAATTGGCCGCCGGGCGCAGACCGCTGACGACGGCGGGCGAGGATCCGCTGGCGCTGCCGGCGAGCGTCGCCAATGGGGCGAGCGGCGCGCTGGCCAAGAAGTTGTGCGTCGTGGCGCGGCGCGCCGTGCGGGCCGATCCCAATGAACGTTACGAATCGGTGGAGCCGTTCATGGCCGACATCCAGCGATGCATCGCGGGCGAGGCCATTCCGAGCTACTCTTCGACGATCACGGCCACCATCGAGCTGCCGTCGCCTTCGCCCGGTTCCGTGGCCGTGCTGCCGTTCCGGCTGTTGGGGACCGACAGCACCACGGACGGCTATCTGGGGCTGGGGATCACGGACGCGCTGATCACGAAGTTGAGCAACGTGGGACGGATTTCGGTGCGCTCCACGGGCGCGGTGATGAAGTACGCCGGCGTGGCCGATCCCATGGCGGCGGCGCGGGAGTTGGGCGTCGAACACGTGCTGGAGGGGCGGATCCAGAAGCTGGGCAACCGGGTGCGGGTGACTGTGCAACTGGTGCGGGCGCCGAGCGATGTCCCGGTGTGGGCGGCGAGCTTCGACGAACAACTGGAAGACCTGCTGCGGGTGGAGGACTCCATCTCAGAACAGGTGGCGCAGGCGGTGGCGCCGCAGTTGACCGGCGAGGAGAAGGAGCAATTGGCGAAGCCGGGCACGGCCAGCGCCAAGGCTCACCAGGCGTATCTGCGGGGCCGCTTTCATTGGAGCCAGGGCACGCGGGACGCGCTGGCGCGGGCGCTGGTGGCGTTCATGCAGGCCATCGCCGAGGATCCCGACTATGCGCAGGCGCATGCGGGCGTGGCCGATTATTACGTGCAGTTGGGGATTCACGGCGGGATGCCGCCGGCCGAGTCCTTCGCGGCCGCCAAACAATCGGCGGAGACGGCGCTCGAGCGGGATCCGAACCTGGCCGAGGCGCACGCCTCGCTGGGGTTTGCGATGTGGGCCTACGATCGGGACTACGCGTCGGCGGCGCACCAGTTCCAACTGGCGATCGCGCTGAATCCGGACTATGCGCCGGCGCACCATTGGCTGGGGCTGCTGAATTCGGCGCGGGGCCGGCATGAGATGGCCATCGCGTGCCTGAGCCGGGCGCGCAAGCTGGATCCGAGCCGGCCGACCTATCCGGCCGACCTGGCGCTGTGTTATTCGAACGCGCGGCGCTTCGATAAAGCCGTGGAGACGTGCGAGGAGGCCATTCGCACGCACGGCGACACGGCGGAGTTGACCGCCACGCTGGCGTTGAATCAACGATTGTGCGGTCGGCTGGCGGAGGCTGCCGAGGCGTGCGAGCGGAGCCGCAAACAGCCGGGCGAGAGCCTGTTCGCCACGGTGGCTTACGCGGGCGTGGCGGCGGCGAAGGGCGATGCTTCGGTGGCGCGGGTGCTGCTCGATGAGATTCGCCAAAGCAGCGATTCGGCTTATGTTCCGGGGTGCCTGCTGGCGCAGTTGCACCTGGCGGCCGGCGACCGGCAGCGGGCGCTCGACGAGTTGGAACGATCGCTGAACGATCGCGACTGGTGGGCGCTGTGGATCGGCGTGTCGCCGGTTTGGGACGAACTTCGCACCGACCCTCGATTCCTGGAGTTGATGCGCGCCCAGCCGTCCGAGGCTGCCGCGGTGAGCCAGGAGACCGTGGACGCGCTGGTGCGGCCCTCGCGTAAACGGCCGGCTTGGCGACGGGTGGCCGCGGCGGCGGCGTTGGCCTTTGTCTGCATCGCGGGAGTGGCGAGTTACCGGTTGTTCGGACCGCGTCCGGCGCCGTTTTCGCGCAGCACGATGGTGAAGCTGACCACGTCCGGCATCGCGGGGCGAGCGGCGATCTCGCCGGACGGGCAGTTTGTCGCCTACACGGAGAACGAGAACGGGCGGCCGGTGGTGTGGGTGCGGGAGGTGAACGGCAACACGCCGTATCGCATCGCGGGACCGCTGGCGGGCGAGATCCGTTCGCTCGATTTCACGCGCGATGGCAAGCAGGTGAGCTTTCTCACCGCGCCCGCGAATGAACCCGCCAACGGGGAGTTGTATACGGCGCCGATCGGCGGCGGGGCGCCCGTGCGGTTGATGGTGGGCGCGCCGGGGCCGGCGGCGGTGTCGCCGGACGGGAAGCGGCTGGCGTTCTATAGGCCGAGCGTGGCTCGGGCGATGGACGAACTGGTGATCCGCAATGTGGAGGGCGGCGGGGAGCGGGTGATCGCGTCGCGGCGGTATCCGGACCGGTACTCGTGGGCGACGCCGGCGGCGTGGTCGAGCGACGGGAAGCGGCTGGCGTGCGCGGTGGAGTCCTCCGATACGGAGGGCTTCCATGCGGGCTTGGCGGTGGTGGAGGCGAGCGGGTTGACGAGCGTGGCGCCGTCGCCGCGGTTTCAGTGGGTGGGGCGGGTGCGATGGGCCGACGGCGATCGCGGATTGATGGTGATCGGGCAGGAGCATAACTCCTCGTTCCAACAAATCTGGTACGTTCCGTTTCGGGGCGAGGCCCGGCGCATTTCGGGCGGGCTGACCGATTTCGCGTCGCTGTCGTTGACCGAAGACGGGTCGGCGATGGTGTCGGTGGCGCAGCAGACGCTGACCAACGTGTTCGTGCTGAGCGAGAACGATCCGGCGCACGGCGTACAGTTGACGCCGTCGGGCGGACGCTACTTCGACCTGGCGTGGGCGCCGGGCGGGCGGCTGGCCTATGCGAGCGATGGGACGGGGACGGCGGATTTGTGGATGATGAACGCGGACGGGTCCGGCCAACGGCAGTTGACCCATGGGCAGGGGCGAAGTTACGCGCCGGCGGCGTCGCGGGATGGGCGCTTGGCGTTCCACTCCAATCGCGACGGGAATTGGAACATCTGGCTGCTGGATCCGGAGTCGCTGGCGGCGAGGCCGTTGACCAAGGGCGCGCGGGACAGCAACTGGCCTCGATTTTCCGCCGATGGGAAGTACGTCTACTTCCATCACACGGGGCTGAACGCGCGGTTCAATGTGTGGAGGGCGCCGGCCGATGGCGGGACCGCGGAGCAGGTTCTGAACAGCATGACGCAACGGCCGGCCATCGCGAGCGATGGGCGCATCGCGGCGTGGTATAGCGCCGAGGCGGCGAATCCGAAGTGGAAGATCGGGATCTTCGCGCCGGGGCGGGGAGAGCCGGTGAAGGTGCTCGGGACGCCGGACACGGTGGCGCCGGACACGCAGCTTGGCTGGACGCCGCATAACGACGGGATCAGCTATATCGACAACGCGGGCGGGGTGGGCAATATCTGGGTGATGCCGCTCGACGGGAAGCCGGCGCGGGCGTTGACGCGGTTCGACTGGGGGCAGGTGTTTTCCTTCGACTGGTCGCAGGATGGGAAGCTCGTGTATTCGCGGGGCATGACGTCGAGCGATGTGGTGCTGTTCCGCAATCTGACCAAGACCGGCGCGTCGAGCCGGGAGCGGCCCTGAGTCGCGCGTGGGTGCTATGAGAAAACCTATGAGCAATCGCTATGTTCAGCGCCGGGTGGCGGCGTGGTTGGCCGCGGCGGCCTTCGTTCCCGCGCTGCAGGCGCAGTTGATTCCGGCGGGCTCGCCGATTCCCAAGCGGGATAAGCCTCCGGTGGTGTTCCTGAACGGGTACCAGCAGGATTGCGGGGGATCGTCGTTTGCGGGTACGTTCGGGAAGGCCGACGCCGTGCTGCAGACCAACGGTCAGGCGGTGGTGTTCTTCGATAATTGCGGCGTGGCGAACCGGCCGACGCTGGAGGACCTGGGCGCGGCGTTCGGCGCGTTTCTGGATGGCTTGAAGTTCGACGATGGGACGGCGGTGACCACCGTGGACGCCGTGTGTCACAGCATGGGCGGGCTGATCCTGCGCAGTTACCTGAGCGGCAAGAAGACGGCGGGAGGGTTCGCGCCGCCCGCCGCGGTGCGGATCCGCAAGGCGATCTTTCTGGCGACGCCGCATTTCGGCACGCCGATCGCGTCGCTGTTGGGCATCGATGCGCAGGTGCGGCAGATGGCTACGGGCACGCCGTTCCTGTTCGACCTGGCGACGTGGAATCAGGGGACCGACGATCTGCGCGGCGTCGACGTGCTGGCCGCGATCGGCAATGCGGGGACCGGCGCGACCAGCGGGACGGCGGGGTTCGACGATGGCGTCGTGCCGCTGACCAGCGGATCGCTGGGGTTCCTGGCGGCGGGGCGGACGCGCGTGCTGCCGCTGTGCCACATACAGTTTTCCGGGCTGTTCGCGGTGGTGTGTCCGGCCAGCGTCAACGGGATCGCCAATATTCAGGCGGCGACCGATCCACAGGCGAAGCTGATTGTGTCGTTCCTGAATGGGACCGATGACTGGCGGAGCGTGGGCGTGGCGGCCGAAGACGATCCGCTGCTTTCGAAGAATGGCGGTTTGCAGTTGGCGGCGCGGGCGGCCGACGATTCGGCGCTGCAACTGAATAGCGCTTCGGCGGTGACCGGTTCGGGGACGGCGGTGGACCTGAAGTTTCCGGATCGTACGGTGGCCTATAACGATAAGATCCCGGTTGGCGCGCTGTCGCTGACGGTGAACGCCGGGTCGTCGCGGCTGACCGGGAGTTATACGCTGGCCAAGGCGGCGTATTCGACGCTGGTGTTCAAGACGGGTCCGGCGATCGGGCGCGTGTATCCGGCGGCCAGTGTGACGTTCCCGCTGGCGGTGGCGCCGGGGCAGTTCGTCGCGATCTATGGCGAGGCGCTGGCGGGCTCCACCGCGACTGCCGCTTCGTCGAATTATCCGACGCAGTTGGCCGATGCGAAGGTGACGGTGGGTGGCTCGTCCAGCCCGTTGTACTTTGTCGCGCCGTCGCAGATTGACGCCATTATTCCCGATGAAACGCCGACCGGATTGACGCAGATTACCGTGCAGAATACGGCGGGCGCCAATACGGTGAACGTGATGGTGGCGGCGGCCGTGCCGGCGTTGTTCACGCAGAACTCGTCGGGCAGCGGTCCGGCGTCGGCGCTGAACGCGAGTCGCGGAAACACGCTGGTGACGGCGGCGAATCCGCTGCGGGCGGGGGATTACGTGTCGCTGTACCTGACCGGGCTGGGCGCTACGACGAGACGCGACGGACTGGACTGGGCCGTCGCGCAGCCGACGGTGACCCTGGGCGGGGTGAGCTGTCCGGTTAGCTACGCGGGTCGCGCGCCGGGGTACACGGGGCTCGACCAGATCAACTGCGTCGTGCCGGCGGGCCTGGCGGCGGGCGCCGCGCAGGTGTGGGTGAGCTCGGCGGGCCGTGGGAGCAACGTCGCCACGCTGGCTGTTCAATAATCGGCGAACTTTTTTATCCCGGCGCAAATATCGGTTCCTGATTTCGCATAAGCAGGACAGGGGGGTACTGGGCGTTTAGTGTCCCCCACACAAGAATTCAGGAGCACGTATCTCAATGAGACTCGTTCTGCGAGGAGCGCTGGCGGTGTGCCTGGGCGCGATATCGGCCCTGGCGGCCGGGAGCATAACGGTCACGCCGACGAATGAATCGGTAGTGGCAGGCGGCGCTAAACAGATGACCGCCACGGTGTCGGGGCTGGCGAGCAATGCGGTGATGTGGTCGGCGAGCGTCGGAATGATCGACGCCAATGGGCTGTACACCGCGCCGCCGACTGTGCCGGCGGGCAACACCGCGACGGTGACGGCGGTGAGCGCCGTGGACAGCACCGTGATGGGGACGGCGACGTTGAATATCCGCGAGGCGGGTCCGACCGTGACGAACCTGTCGCCTTCGAGCGTGCCGGCGGGAACCTTTACCTTCTATGTGAACGGGAGCGGCTTCAAGAACGGCGCAACCGTGTACAACGTGGTGACTCCGCTGGCCACTACCTTCGTGTCGTCGACGCAGTTGAAGGCCACGGCCACCATCTATACGGTCGGCAACGTGTACATCCGCGTGACGAATCCGAATTCGATGTATTCGTCGATTCTCGCGTTGCAGGTGACGTCGGGCGGGTCGTCGTCCAACAGCATGGCGGTTCAGCCATCCACCAGCGTGCTGCCGACGGGGGCGACGCAGCAGTTTGTCGCGACGCTGAACGGCGCTCCGGCGACGTCGGCGACCTGGTCCGCCACGGCGGGTTCGATTACTCCGGCGGGCCTGTTTACGGCGCCGGCGAGCGTGCCGACGCCTTCGACGGTGACGGTGACGGCGAGCGCATCGGGGGCGAGCGCGTCGGCCACGATCAACATTGTGAGCAGCACGCCTCCGACGATTACGCAGGTGAGTCCGGCGCCGCTGCCGATTGGGATTTTCAACATCGGCATCACCGGGACCGGCTTCGTTTCCGGGACGCAGGCGACGCTGAACGGCAGCGTGCTGGCCACGACCTATGTGTCGCCGACGCAGTTGACGGCAAGCGGGCTCGCGTCGCAGAACGGGCAGTTGAACCTGGTGGTTTCAAACGGTCTGATCAGCTCGGCGCCGTATGCGGTGCAGGCGGGGGTGGCGAATCCGCTGGTCTCGGCCACGGCGGCCCGGCGGTTCCTGCAACAGGCGGCGTTCGGGCCGACCTCCGGGGACGCGCAGCGGGTGCAGCAGATCGGGTTCTCGGCGTGGGTGGACGAGCAGGCGGCCGCGCAGGCGGTGTCGAACTACCAGATGCCGTCGAATCAGGGCGGGTTGCCGCAGCGCTTTCTCACCAACGCGACCATGAATGCCGATCAATTGCGGCAGAAGGTCGCTTTCGCCTATAGCCAGATTTTTGTAACTTCGCTGGTGAAGCTGATCTGGAATGGCGACATGATTCCTTATCAGCAATTGCTGCTGAATGACGCCTTCGCGAATTATCGTACGTTGCTGGCGGATGTCACGCTGAGTCCTAGCATGGGTTACTACCTGGACATGGCGAATAACGCCAAGGCCAACGCGGCGGGCACTCAGCTTCCGAATGAGAATTACGCCCGCGAGGTGTTGCAGTTGTTCAGTATCGGCACGGCCCTGCTGAATCCCGACGGCACGGTTCAGCGCGATTCCCAGGGGTTGCCGGTTCCCTCCTACGATCAGAAGACGGTGACGGAGCTGGCGCGCGTGTTCACCGGATGGACTTACGCTCCGCCGCCCGGCGGATCGGTGGTGTGGGGCGCCTACATCCGGCAGAACGGGCCGATGGTCCCGTATATCCCGCAGCATGACTTCGGCGGGAAGACGCTGTTTCCCTATCTGGCCAATGGGTCGATCGCGTCGGGGTTGGGCGTGCAGCAGGACCTGGATGCGGCGCTCGATATCATCTTCAATCACCCGAATACGGCGCCCTTCATCAGCAAGTTGATGATCCAGCACCTGGTGAAGAGCAACCCGACGCCGGGTTATGTGCAGCGCGTGGCGCAGGCGTTCGCCGACAACGGCCAGGGCGTCCGGGGCGATATGACGGCGGTGGTGAAAGCGGTGCTGCTCGATCCGGAGGCTCGCGCCAACGATTCGTTGTCGGCGGCCATCGATCCCGCCGATGGGCACCTGCAGGAGCCGGCGCTGTTTCTGGCCGGGCTGTTCCGGGCCGTGGGGGCGCAGGTGAACGATCAGAACTACAACAGTTACGACCTGGCGAACATGGGGCAGGACCTGTTCTCTTCGCCCAGCGTGTTCAACTACTGGAGCCCGAGTTATGTGGTCGGCTCGGTGGGAGTCACCGGCGGCGAGTTCCAGATCTATTCGCCGTTCACGTCGGTCTACCGGGTGAACCTGGTCGGCTCGGTGTTCAGCGCCTATTCGGGTAACGTGCAAACGTACGGACCGGGTTTCTCGGCGGATCTGTCGGCGCTGGTGGGGCTGGCCGGAACCCCCTCGACGCTGGTGGATGCGCTGGACCTGGCGCTGACGGCGGGACGGATGCCGTCCCAGATGAAGCAGATTGTGACGACGGCCGTGCAGAACGAGACGGGCGGCAACCTGCGGCGCGTCCAGACCGCGATTATCCTGATCGCGACGTCGAGTTACTACAACGTTTGGAATTAAGCTGACTGGCGAGAGGAGATATCGAATCATGTTGATCAAATCGAGACGGGAATTTCTGAAGGCGGGTCTCAAGTCAGTCAGCGCGCTGGGCGCGGCGGGGGCGCTGAGCCACTTCGGCGAGATGAACGCCTACGCCGCCGCCAATCCGAACTACAAGGCGCTGGTGTGCGTGTTCCTGCTGGGCGGCAACGACGGGCATAACACGGTGATCCCGGTCACCACCACCAAGCAGAATTATTCGCAGTATTACGGGAGCCGGCCCTCGATCGCGCTGCCGCAGTCGCAGTTGCTGACGATTCCGGCGGGTTCCGATGTGTACGGATTGCATCCGCGGCTGGCGGGCGTTCGCTCTCTGTATCTGCAGAATAAGGCCGCGGTGGTGGCAAACGTGGGCATGCTGGCGCAGCCGATTGCGAATCGGACGGCGCTGCTGGCCGGAGCGAAAGTGCCGGTGGCGCTGTATTCGCACTCGGATCAGACCAGCCAGTGGCAATCGTCGGTGTACACGGGCATCAGTTCGTCGGGCTGGGGAGGCCGGGTGGCGGACGCGGTGGCGGGGTTGAATACCTCGTCGCAGTTTCCCGAAGTTGTGTTTACGGGTGCGGGCGGGCTGTTCTGCGCGGGCGTCAGCACGGCGCCGACCTCAGTGCCTCCGGGCGGGGCGATTGGGCTGAACTACGGCAGCCTGACGCGCAACTCGGCGGCGCAGCAGTTGTTGACCTTCGACAACGGGCTGAAACTGGTGCAGGCGGCCAACGGGATCCTGACGCGGGGGAACTCGAACGCGGCGGCGCTGAACGCGGCGTTGGCCACCGCGCCGACGCTGCAAACGGCCTTTCCGAGCACAGGCACGGCGAATCAGTTGAAGATGGTGGCGCGGTTGATCAGCATCCAAAGCCAGTTGGGGCTGAACCGCCAGATCTTCTTCGTCACGCTGGGCGGATTCGATACGCACGGGACCGAGGTTTCCATGCAGGACGGGTTGTTCGCCGAGCTGGATCCGGCGCTGACGGCGTTCTACAACGCGACCGTGGAGTTGGGCGTCAGCCAGCAGGTGACCACGTTCACGTGCTCCGAATTCGGGCGCACGTTGATGGCGAACACCGGGGGCGGGACCGATCACGCCTGGGGTAGCAACCACTTCGTGATCGGTGGAGCGGTGGCGGGCGGGGCGATGTACGGCGCGTTTCCGCTGCTGGCCAACGGCGGTCAGGACGACGCCAATGGGCGTGGGGCCATGATCCCCGGCGCTTCCGTGGACCAGTACGGCGCCACGCTCGCGCAGTGGTTCGGCGTGCCGCAGGCGAACGTAGCGTCGATTTTCCCGAACATTGGAGCGTTTTCCTCGAGCAATCTCGGGTTTCTTGGGTAGCGGCCCCTCAGGGGGACCTTACCGGTCCCCCTGACTTTTCAACGCCTCAGCCAGCCTGCCGGTGGCCCCCCTCCTCCCCTTTGCCGCGCCCCGCGGAGGCCGGATTGGGCGAATCAAGTGTAATTTTCGTAACATGTAACTTTCATGTCTGTTCCCCAGCCGGCCGCGAACGCGTTGTTCCGGCAGTACCTTAGCGCACCGGAAGCTGGCGAGGATCCAGAGGATCTGCTGGCGCAACTGATCGTGGAATACGCTCAGCCATTGGTCGGACGCGTTGTGCGGCGGCGTCTCGGCGCAAGCCGCGGCGTCAACCAACAGGATGTCGAAGACGTGGCGAATGAGGCGCTGCTGACGCTGGTGACGCGATTGCGGGCCATGCGCGACGACTCGGCGGCCTCCCGTGTGGAGGATTTCGACAGTTACGCGGTGGGGCTGGCGTCCCACGTCGCGTTCCAGTTCTTTGCGAGCCGTTTTCCCGAACGAAGCCGATTACGGGCGCGGATCCGGTATGTGCTGTCCACCGATGCTCGGTTTGCCACCCGGCGGGCTGACTACGGGGCCTGTTTGTGCGCGCTGGCGGAGCGGATCGGGGGGAGTCCCGCGGCGGGGGCGACCGTCGAGGCCGTTCGGGCGGGCCTGGCGCGGCGGGAATTGACGTCGAGGCGGTTGGGCGAGGTCCTTTTGACCGCGCTTTCAGAGTTCGACGGGGCCATCGAGCTGGGCGATTTGACCACGCTGGTGGCGGGCCTGCTGGGCGTCGACGATCGCAACGACAATACCGAGAATCTGGCGGAGACGGTGGCCGATCCACGGGTGTCGCAGGAGCGGGATCTCGAGCTGCGACGTTCGCTTGCCATGCTTTGGGAGGATATCCGCGAACTGCCTCAGGGACAACGTGTTGCGTTGCTTTTGAACCTGCGATCCACGAATGGGGCGTGTATCTGGCTGCTGCCCGAGTTGGGCGTGGTCGGGTTTCGGGATCTGGCCGATGCGCTCGGCATGCGGGCCGAGGAACTGGCGGGGATCTGGAACCGGCTGCCGCTGGGGGACGCCGAGATCGCCGAGCGGCTCTCGCTTGAAAGACAGCAGATTATTAATATGCGTAGTGCGGCGCGACAAAGGCTCACCCGGCGCACGAAAATCCGTGATCGGACGGTTGCCGCCATCAATATGCCGGGAAATTCTACAACCAACTGAGTGGCGGCCATGGAACATTTAACTGAGTCCCAATTAAGGGGATACCTCGAGCACGGGTTGGACCCGGCCGAGATTTTGCGCGTCCACGACCACCTTCGGATCTGCCATTTGTGCGCCGACTCCCTCAACGCGCGCCGCGCAGCCTCTCTCCGAAGCGAATTCGTGCCGCTATTTGCCGGCGAACCCTCCACCGCCACGCTCTCACACGTGGACGAGGAAGAACTGGTTTTGTATGTGAATGGGGGCCTTTCCGACGGCCAGCGGGTGAACGTGGAAGCCCACCTGGCCGAGTGCGAGGCCTGCCGGATGACCGTGGAGGACCTTCAGGAGTTCGCCCGGGAATCCGCGGAATCGGCCAAGGTCGTGGCGTTGCCGCCTCGGACCGCGCGTCCGGCATGGCGGGGGTGGGCGATCGTGGCCGCCGCCGCGGTGCTGGTGGGAGCGTTTCTGGTCTCGAGGTTCGCGGGCGGACCGGGAGGCGGCGCCGCGCCCCAACCGGTGTATCTGGCGTCGCTTCACGACGCTTCGGGATTGCTGGGGATTACCGCGGGCGGGGAACTGGCCGGGGTGGTGTTGAACGGCGAGGACCGGGCCGCGGTGCGACAGGCGTTGCAGTCCGGCGTGCTGCCGGCGGGGCCGGGCGAATTGCCGATGGCCGGCGCCGGAGTCTTGCGCGGCGGGGCGGGCGAAGCGGCGCGGTTTGAATTGACGTACCCGACGCATCACCGCGTTTTGGACGATCGGCCGGAGTTTCGGTGGTCGGCGATGGCGGGCGCGACGGCGTATGAGGTGAAGGTCTTCGATGAGAAGTTCGACCCGGCGGCCGACAGCGGGCGCGTTACCGGGACGGTGTGGAGGCCGGCGCGGGCGCTTGCTCGCGGCCGTACCTACCTGTGGCAGGTGACGGCAATCCAGGGCGGAGAACGAGTGACGGAGCCGGCGCCACCGCGGGCGGAGGCCCGGTTTCTGGTGCTGGAGGCGGCGGCCGCGGGGCGGATCGCCAGGGCCCGGTCGGCGACGCCGTCGCACCTGCTGCTGGCGGTGACCTACGCCCGGGAAGGGCTGCGGGAGGAGACGCTGGCTGAGCTCGAGGAGTTGGACCGGCTGAATCCGGGCTCGGCGGTGGTGGCGAATCTGCGCAGGAGCGCCGGGGCTAAGCTACCCTAAGGGTCGTGAACGATATCTCCGCGCTGGCGGCCGAGGCGGGGCGCTTCGGCGAGCGGCTTCGGCGCATCAAGAGTCAGGTTGGCGGCCTGGAGTGGTATCCCTACGATACGCTCGCGGTGTTTCCGGTGCTGGAGGGGATGCTGCGGGGGCCGGATCGCGACCTGTTGGCGATGGCGGGCGCCGGGCGGGTGCTCGATATCGGTTGCGGGGATGGGGATCTTTCCTTCTTTCTCGATTCGCTGGGCCGCGATGTCACGGCGATCGAGAATCCATCGACCAACTACAATGGCGTGCGCGGGTATCAGGCCATGGCTCGGGAGTTAGGGACTCGCGCCGCGTTGGAGTTACAGGATATCGACCGGGGTTTCTCTCTAAGTGGGCGGACTTACGGCCTGGCGTTCTGCCTGGGTGTGTTGTATCACCTCAAGAATCCCTACGGCCTGCTCGAGACTCTGGCGCGTCACGCGCGGCATTGCGTGCTGAGTACGAGGATCGCGCAGGTGACGGTTCGCGGAACCGGGATCGAGAAGGATCCGGTGGCCTATCTTGTCGGCCCGTCGGAGACTAACAACGACGCCACGAATTTCTGGGTGTTTTCCATGGCCGGGTTGGAGCGGATTCTCGAACGGACCGGTTGGGAGTTATGCGCTTACTCGCTGACGGGGACGAAGCGAGGAGCGGACCCGGCCCGCGTGGATCGCGATCAGCGGATCTTCTGCCTGCTCCGGAGCCGTCTGGCGGAGCCGTGGGGCGAGGGCGTGGATCTCGACGGTGGGTGGCACGAACTCGAGCAAGGGTGCTGGCGTTGGACCGAACGCGCGTTCGGCGTGCGAGTGGCGCAGGCGCCGGAGGGCTCGGAAATCCGGCTCCGCTTTCGGAATCCGTTGGGTCCGGTGCGGCTCAGGGCGATTGTGGATGGGGTCGAACTACCGTGGGTTGAGTACGTCGAGGCCGGGGAGCAGGCGTACCGGCAATCTGCGCCCATTGAATGGACTGGCGGGGAGTGTGTTGCGGTTCGGTTCGAGTTGGACCGGTCGGCCGCCCCGTCCGCAAGCGACCGGCGGGAGTTAGGCGTCCAGGTCGTGTTTTGGGACCTGAGCGGCGCCGAACCCCGCAGTGTTACGCCGATCGCTTGGGAATGAGTCAGCTTACTGGCGATACCACAGGAAGGATAACTGGATCGCGTAGAGGGTTTGAGTCACCGTGCCGCAGTTGGGCGCGATGTCCGTGATGGTGGTGGGGGGATTGAAGCGGGCCTGGAGCGCGCAGGTGTAAGTGGTTCCGCGGCCGGTTCCGGCCACTGTGTCGGCGCCGGCGGCCAGTTGCAACTGTCCGGACGCCTGCAGGATGCCGGGCTCTCCGGCAACGGGCATGAGCGTCAGATAGACGGGATTCAGGACGTCGAGTTTGCAGCCCGGGCCGCCGGTCAGCGTCACCGAAGCGTTGGACAGCGTCACGATGTCGTTTGCGCCGCGGCCGACGATGCCGATGGTGAACGGCAGCGTTCGGGGCGTGTGGTCGGACTTGAACTTGAAACCGCTGGCGTTGTCGGGCGTAACGTTGATGCTGGCTGATTGGGTGATGTTTACGGGACCGGTGCAGATGGTTCCGTAGTTGGCGATGGCGTTGGCTTCCTGGGCGAAGGCGGCGCTCTGAGTCAGCACGGCGGCGATCGCCAGGGGCAGGATGAGAATCTTCTTGTTCATGGTCATGTCAGGTTTCCTCTCTGTCGCTCCGAGTTGTTTTCTCGGGAACAGCCAGTAATACGGGGCCGCCCGTAGATCGGATTTGAGTCTCGGAGAGAAAACTGACGAGCTGAGTCAGGCTGACTTCTTGGGAATACGCGTCTTGCGACGGGCCAGGGCGTATCCGGACCAGGTGGAGTCGATGGCGCAGACCTTATAGTCGACCCAGCCGTGCTCGATTCCCCAGGCGCGGACCGCCGAATCCGAGACGTCAGTGGCGACGCCCGAGGTCCTCTTCGGCCAGGCGATCCAGACGGTGGCGCCCGCGGCGGCCGTGTCGAGCGTCTTGCCGCCGGATTGGAGGAGTTCCTTCGTCGAGCGGACAAAGACGAGGACTCGTTCGGCGGTGGACGCGCTGGAGGTGATGCGCGCGCCTTCGGGCAGTTCGAGTTGGCGCTCGAAGCCCGGCGGCGCGGCCACCAGGGCCACCGACGATCCCGGCTTGATGCCGAGTTTCTTCCATAACGGATTGCCTGAGTAACCCGCCATGGGATCCGGCGCGACGGGGTTCTTCGGCGCCCGGCGGATGGCGCGTTCGAGATCGGCGGGTACGCCGGACCATTCGATGTAGCCTGCGTCCGGCAGCTGGTTGCGGACGGCCGCCACTTTCTCCGGCGCGCCGCCCACGAAGATGATCGGGATGTGGCGCGTGGCCGTTGAACGCCGTAGCTGGACAGCGACCGCGCAGCCCTGCGTGGGGAGTCGAGAGAGGTCGATCAGGACGGCGTCGGCGTCGGGGGTGATGCGCTTCAGTCCGGCCATGCCCTGGGGCGCGATGACGTCCACCGAGTAGCCGGCTTCGTCAAGAATACGCCGAGCCGGGTCGGCTTCGGCCGGTTTCCAGTGGACTACGACAAGGTACATTCACGCTCAGCGTAGCGCACCTTGACTCAACGTGTGGGGAATAAGACCCAAAAATGGAGTGAAATGGTCTGGTTTGGAACCAAAAGGCCTGGAACTCGAAATGCACGGGTCCCCGCCGGCATCCAATCACCCGGCGGAGGTGTTTCGGTGGGTCATACTTCGACGTTTGATCTGCTCCGGAAACATGGAGTAGATCGTCGTTCCTTCCTGAAATTCTGCACCAGCATGACGGCGGCGATGGGGCTTGAGGCCGCGTTCGTTCCCGAAGTAGTGAAGGCCATGGAGACGAAGCCGCGCATTCCAGTCATCTGGCTGCACGGGCTCGAATGCACCTGCTGCAGCGAGTCCTTCATTCGCTCCTCGCATCCGATCGCGCAGGACGTGATCCTCAACATGATCTCGCTCGATTACGACGACACGCTGCAGGCGGCCGCCGGCGAACAGGCCGAGGACTGCCGCCGCAAGATCATGAAGGAGCACAAGGGCGGCTACATCCTGGCGGTGGAGGGCAACGCGCCGACCAAGGACGGCGGCGTGTACTGCACCATCGGCGGGGGGACTTTCCTCGACGTCCTGAAGGAGACCGCCGAGGGCGCCAAGGCCGTGATCGCCTGGGGATCTTGCGCGTCGAACGGCTGCGTGCAGGCGGCCAAGCCGAACCCGACGGGTGCGCGCCCGGTGCACGAGATTATCTCCGGCAAGCCGATTATCAACGTGCCCGGCTGTCCGCCGATCGCCGAAGTCATGACGGGAGTCATCACCTACATCCTGACCTTCGACGCGCTTCCCGAGTTAGACCGGCTGGGGCGCCCCAAGATGTTCTACGGCCAGCGCATCCACGATAAGTGCTACCGGCGTCCGTTCTTCGACGCCGGGCAGTTCGTCGAAGCCTGGGACGACGAGGGGGCTCGCAAGGGGTGGTGCCTGTACAAGATGGGCTGCCGGGGGCCGTCGACTTATAACTCCTGCTCGACGTTCAAGTGGAATAACGGCGTGTCGTTCCCGATCGGATCGGGGCACCCGTGCATCGGATGTAGCGAGGCGAACTTCTGGGACAACGGTCCGTTCTACCAACGCCTGAGCGCCATTCCCCTGCCGGGCATCGAGGCTACGCCGGACGCCATCGGCAAGACGCTGGTGGGTTTGACGGCGGCCGGCGCGGCGGCGCACGCCATCTCGTACGCGGTGCGGCGGACGATCTCGAAAGAGGCGTCCGAGGACAAGAAGGAATAGCGAGGAGCCATGGCGAAACGAATTGTCGTCGATCCGATTACGCGCATCGAAGGCCATCTGCGCATCGAGGCGATCCTCGATGACCGCAATACAATCCAGAACGCCATGTCGACCGGAACGATGTGGCGCGGGCTGGAACTGATTCTCGAAGGACGGGATCCGCGCGATGCGTGGGCGTTTTGCGAACGCATTTGCGGCGTGTGCACGACGGTGCACGCGCTCGCGTCGGTGCGGGCGGTGGAGAACGCGCTCAAGATCAAAGTCCCGCAGAACGCCGACATCATCCGCAACATCATGTTCCTGACCCAGCAGATTCAGGATCACGTGATTCATTTTTACCATCTGCACGCGCTGGATTGGGTGGATATCGTTTCGGCGCTCAAGGCCGATCCGGGGGCGACGGCGACGCTCGCGCAGAAGGTGTCTCCGTCGTGGCCCAAGTCGTCGCCGGGTTACTTCAGGGATATCCAGGCGACGGTGAAGAAGTTCGTCGAGTCGGGGCAGTTGGGAATATTCGCGAACGCCTATTGGGGACATCCGGCCTACAAGCTGCCTCCCGAGGCCAACCTCATGGCGGTGACTCACTACCTGGAGGCGCTGCAGTGGCAGAAGGAGATCATCAAGATCCACACGGTGTTCGGGGGTAAGAACCCGCATCCGAACTATATCGTGGGCGGGATGGCGTCGCCGTTGGCGTTGCAGAGCGATAACGCCGTCAACATCGAACGTTTGAACCTGGTGAAGGGACTCATTCAGGACGCGAAGGCGATCGTCGAGCAGTTATACATTCCGGACTTACTGGCGGTCGCGTCGTTCTATCCCGAATGGACCAAGATCGGCGGCGGGCTGGGCAATTACATGGCCTACGGCGATATTCCGCGGAATGGCGTCGGCGACCCGTCGCAGTTTCGCATGCCCCGGGGCATTATCCTCGATAAGGACCTGACCAAGGTGCTGGAGGTGGATCCCGGCGACCCGTCACAAATTCAGGAAGAGATCGCGCATTCCTGGTATAAGTACCCGGACGGAAAGACGTCGCTGCATCCCTGGGAAGGCGAGACGCAGCCGAGTTACACCGGACCGAAACCGCCGTATAAGAACCTGGATGAGAACGCCGGTTACTCGTGGCTGAAATCGCCGCGTTGGAAGGGCCGCTCGATGGAGGTCGGGCCGCTGTCGCGCATGCTGGTGGGGTTCGCGAGCGGTCGCGCGGAGCACAAGGAGGTGGTTACGGCGGCGCTCGCGAAACTGAACGTTCCGGCGGAGGCGCTGTTTTCAACGCTGGGGCGGACGGCGGCTCGCGGGCTCGAGGCGCAGTTGTGCGCGGGCTGGCTCCAGGAGGAGTTCGACCACCTGATCGCGAACCTGAAGAACGGCGTATCAGACACCGCCGACACGACCAAGTGGGACCCCAGGACGTGGCCCGCCGACGCGCAGGGTTACGGGTTCACCGAGGCTCCGCGCGGGGCGTTGTGCCATTGGATCAAGATCCACGATGCGAAGATCGCGAAGTATCAGATCGTGGTGCCATCCACCTGGAACGCGTCGCCCAAGGATGGCAAGGGGCAGCACGGGGCCTATGAGGCCGCGCTGTTGGGAACTCCCATGGCCGACCCGGCGCGTCCCGTGGAGATCCTGCGCACGATTCACTCGTTCGACCCGTGTCTGGCTTGCGCATCTCATGTCATCGGGCCGGACGGGCGGAAACTGGCGGAAATCAAAGTCCGGTAGGAGGAGGGAATGGCGAGCCTGACTCAAGTGCTGCCCGTGGACGCCCGCTATGGGCGCAAGTATGTGTGGCAACTGCCCGTTCGCGTCGCCCATTGGGCCACGGTGGCTTCGGTGATCGTGCTGTTCTTCACTGGGCTGTATATTTCAAACCCGATCCTCGCTCCGGCCGGGGAAGCCTACAAGAACTTTGTCATGGGGACCGTGCGCAAGGTGCACTTCGCCTTCGCGTACGTGTTCTTCTCGGCTTTCCTACTGCGGATTTATTGCTTCTGGTTTGGGAACAACTACGCGCGCTCCGGATTTCCG
>JAFDVZ010000031.1 GCA_018268715.1 Acidobacteriota bacterium
CTGTCTGTTTGCGACGGCCGTCCACACCAGCCTGTACATCTCCTCAACCGTCTGGATCTGTGCCCGGACCACACCCATACCATCCATAACTATCAAGTCTGGGCAGATAACCTCAAAAGAACCAATCATTTCTGACCCAGTAGTACTAGGCCAGTCCGGCCCGCGAGTCAGATATCTGGCCCGCCACGGCGAGTTGTCGGCCACGCGTCCCCGCCGGAACAGGCGGCGGCATCAATGTAGTGGGCGGCCAACTCACCGATTTAATTATCGATGTCAACGGCTATTTCGCCCCTCCCGCCGCCGGCGAGTTACTCTTCCACCCGATAACTCCCTGCCGCCTGGTTGACACCCGCCCGGACCAGGGCAAGGTTGGCGCTTTCGGGCCGCCCGCCCTGGGTTCTTATTCGAGCCGTAACTTCCTCATCTTGGGTAACTGTCCGGTCTCCTCGACAGCACAAGCCTACGCCCTGAATCTGACTGCGTTTCCTAAAGGCAGGCTGAGTTTCCTGTCGATGTGGCCGGAGGGGCATAACTATCCCGGCGTCTCGACGTTGAACTCGGAGGACGGCTCAATCATCGCCAACGCGGCGATTGTGCCGGCGGGCGCAAACGGCGGCGTCACCATCGTCACAGGCGAGCCAACCGACCTGGTCATCGACGTCTACGGCTACTTCTCCCCGGCCGGATCCGGAGGATTGCACTTCTACACGCTGAAGCCCTGCCGCGTCGTCGACACGCGCAGCGATCAGGGCAAGACCGGCGCCTTCGGACCGCCGCGGCTCGAAGCATACTCACAGCGCGACTTCCCTATCGCGTCGTCGGACTGCAACGTCCCCACCACGGCCCAGGCCTACTCGCTGAACATGACGGTGATTCCGCCCGGCCCGGTGGACTTCCTGTCGATGTGGCCCGCGGGCGGCTCCTATCCGGGCGCCTCGACGCTGAACTCGCCGGCGGGCCGCATGATCGCCAACGCCGCCCTGATTCCGGCGGGAACCAACGGAGCAATCACGGTAGTGACCGGCAAGCCGACCCACCTGGTCATCGACATCAACGGCTACTTCGCGCCCTAACTCGGACGCCGGCGTTGAGATCCATCCGCCTAAGGACTCAACCCGCGGCCAATGGCGCCGCTTCCAGGATTGCCAATTCATCGGCGTCCTGCACGTCATTCTCCTCGACCCCGAGGACTCGCTGGCCTTCCGCGCCGAACCCCGCGCCCTGATCGAAACCGCCTTCGACAGCCTCCACCTGCCCGCCAACTCCCCGCCGACTCGCCGAATCGTGACGCGCCGCGACGGCTATGATGGTTCAGTGAACCTCTACGAGATCGATCCCGGCCCGGAGATGCCCGAAATAGTACGAGTGGTCGTGGAAATCCCCAAGGATTCCGCGAACAAGTACGAATACGACGGAGCGCTCGGCTGTTTCCGCCTCGATCGAGCCTTGTATTCGCCCATGCACTACCCCGGCGACTATGGGTTCATTCCCGGGACGTTAGCGGAAGATGGCGACCCGATGGACGTCCTGGTCCTCGTCAACCGGCCGAGCTTCCCCGGCTGCTTGATTGAGGTTCGCCCAATCGGCATGCTGAACATGGTCGACCAGCAGGAGCGCGACCAGAAGATCATCGCCGTCCCGCGCAAGGACCCGCGTTATATGGAAGTCCACACGCTGAACCAGATCTTCCCGCACACGCGGCGCGAGCTCGAACACTTCTTCGCGATCTACAAGGAACTCGAAGGAAGGGTGACGGAAACGCAGGGGTGGGGCGGGCCTCAGGAGGCCCGCAAAGCAATCCTGGAAAGCCGCAAACTGTACCTCGACAAGCAAGCGGCGTCAGCGGCAATTAGGCCGGAAGAGTGATCGCTTCCACCGGGCAGGCCTTGGCGCATTCGACGCAGCCTTCCACGCAATCGTCAGGACGAGCAACCAGCGGCTTCGCGTTGTCTTCGTCCCAGTCAAACACGCTCTTCGGGCAGACTTCGTAGCATTCCTTGTCGCCGATGCAGGTGTCGTTGTCAACAGTCGGGTAATATGCGGTAGCCATGCCTTTTGAATAGCACATCGCGTGCCGAAAGATATCCTCTTTGTTTTCAGATGGCGTAGATTTTCCCTGCGGACTTTCGCCCAAGCCTCCCCGTTCCCCCCGCGCAATCTTTCCTCGCTGGCCCCCGTTCGGGTGAAATCACCCAGGCGTTCCTGCCGGGGCATTTGCCCCAAACCCCACATTCCCTTTCCCACACGCCGCCTACCGTGGTATTCCGCGCCAGCCCGCTGTCCTATAATGAAGACCCGACCCCGTGCGTATAACCCTATTGTTTCTGCTCCCGCTGGCCGTGTACGCCCAGAGCGACGCCGGCATTGCTCAAGGACGCGCCGCCTTTCGCGGCAATTGCGCCTTCTGTCATGGACTCAACGCCCAGGGCGGACGCGGCCCCAACCTCGTTTCCGCCCCACTGCACCACGGCGATACCGATTCCGACTTGAAAAATTCTATTAAGAATGGAATTCCCGGCACCCCCATGCCGGCTTTCAGCGGCTTCGGCGACGACGAACTCGACCATTTGGTCAAATTCCTGCGCTCGCTCTCCGGCGCCGCCGCCCCCAAAACCACCCTCTCCGGCGACGCCAAGGCCGGCCGCGACGTCTACGAAAAGAACGGCTGCGCCGGCTGCCATCGCATCGGCCTGTCGGGCAGCGTCTTCGGCCCCGACCTCACCCGCATCGGAGCGGCCCGCCCGGTCGAATACCTCCGCGAATCCATCGTCAAACCCTCGGCCGACATCGCCCCCGAATGGGAGGGCGTCACCGTGGTCGACAACGCCGGCAAACGCACCACCGGCGTCCGTATTAATGAGGACACCTTCACCCTCCAGCTCCGCACCATGGCGCAGAAATTCGCCAGTTTCTCCAAACAGGAACTCCGCACCCTGTCGTACGAAAAGAAGTCCCTCATGCCGGCCTACGAGAAACTCGCTCCGGCCGACCTCGATAACCTGCTGGCCTACCTGGCGACGCTCGCCGGAGGCGCGGGCAACACCGTGGTGAAAGAAGTGGAGACCCGCCGATGAAACGCGCCGCCCTGACTCTGCTCTGCCTCGCCGCCGCCTCGGCCCAGGTCCCCTACGAACGCATTGTGAACGCCGCCAGGGAGCCTCAGAACTGGCTCACCTATTGGGGCGACTATTCGGCCATCCGCCACCGTACGCTCGATCAGATCAACACCTCGAACATCCGCGACATGCGCCTCGAGTGGGTCTTCCAAACCGGCCAGACCGGCGCCTTCGAAACCGTGCCGCTGGTCGTCGACGGCGTCATGTACCTCACCGCCCCGGAAGGCTACGCCTTCGCCGTCGACGCCCGCGGCGGCCGCCAGCTCTGGAGCTACAAATACCCCATCCCCGCCGGCGAAAAGCTCTGCTGCGGAACCATCAACCGCGGACTCGCTATCCTCGGCGACCGTCTCTACCAGGTCACCCCCAACGCCCACCTGATCGCCCTCGACTCCCGCACCGGTGCGCTCATCTGGGACTCGGAAATCGCCCCCTCTTCGCAGTATTACGGCGGCACCCTCGCCCCCCTCGCCGTCAAGGACAAAATCGTGGTCGGCGTGGCCGGAGGCGAGTGGGGCATCCGCGGCCTCATCGACGCCTTCGACGCCGCCACCGGCAAGCGCGCCTGGCGCTTCTGGGCCATCCCCGGTCCCGGCGAGCCCGGCCACGAGACCTGGTCGGGCGACTCCTGGAAGAACGGCGGCGCGCCCACCTGGATGACCGGAACCTACGACCCCGACCTGAACCTGATCTACTGGGGCGTCGGCAACCCCGGCCCGGACCTGTCCGGCGACGTCCGCAAAGGCGACAACCTCTATAGTTGCTCCCTGGTGGCCCTCGACGCCGACACCGGTAAGCTGAAGTGGCACTTCCAGTTCACCCCGCACGACACCCACGACTGGGACGCCAATGAAACGCCCATGCTGTTGAATCTGAAGTGGAAGGGGCGCGATCGCAAAGTGGTGGCCCAGGCCAATCGCAACGGCTTCTTCTACTTGCTCGACCGCACCAACGGCGAATTCCTCATGGCCAAGGCCTTCGCCCGCCAGAGCTGGGCCGCCGGCTTCGACGAGAAAGGCCGCCCCAAACCTCTCCCCAACATCGAGCCGACCGAGCAGGGCGTTCGCCTCTGTCCCGGCGTCGCCGGGGCCGCCAACTGGATGGCTCCGTCCTATAACCCCGCCACCGGATGGTTTTACTTCCCCGTCCGCGAACAGTGCGACGTTTACTACGCCGAACCGCCCGTCTTCGTCCTCGGCAAGCCCTACTGGGGCAGCACCGGCCGCGCCGTTTCCGACGAGAAAGAGTGGGGTCTGTTGAAGGCGCTCGACCCGGTCACCGGGGAGACCAAGTGGGATTTCCGCTACTTCCGGGCCCCCTGGGGCGGAACCATGTCCACCTCCGGCGGCCTGATCTTTTCAGGCGACGAGGACGGCTACTTCATGGCCTTCGACGCCCGCACCGGCAAGAACCTGTGGAAAATGAGCACCGGTATGGCCATCAAGACGGCGCCCATCACCTACATGGTGGCCGGACGCCAGTACGTCACCATGCCCTCGGGAGGCGTCCTTTTGACCTTCGCCCTCCCCGAACGCACCGAACCGGAGGCGAAGAAACCGGCGAAATTGGCCGATCAGGCGCCCCCCAGGAAGCCGTCCAGCCGGCGGATCGAGTAGGAATGGGCAAAAAAAACCGGCGCTCCTGGAGTGGCCCCTGGATTGCTTGAAACGATTTTTATTCCACCGGGCTTCCGGATCCGCTAAAACGCCCGTTTTCTCGACGTTAGAGCGTAACCGGGATGTCAAACCAGGCTGTGGATATCGTTTTTCCACAGCCTGAGGAAAATCACCCAGCCCCGGAAGTGTTTCGGGGTAAAGGGCTTGCGGCTGAGTGCGCAAGGCGGGATTTTCTGGTTGACAGGTCTCCTTCGGAGCCCTAATATCCAATCATCAAACAGGTTTTGGCGGTTGCGTACCGTCGAATCTGATTCTCCCAATACATCGACCCGGTAATCCGGGGGATGACGGAAAGCCCGCTCGATTGGCGGGCTTTCTGCTTTTATTACCCTCCGGCTACACTCGTTACATGAGCCCCGGACGGCCCATGGGGTCTCATGGACCCACCGCCCCTCCCCCTGGCTGGCGCGACCGTTTGCGCGCGCTGGCGAACGTCCCGCCGCTTCTGAGCATGGTCTGGGAGACCAGTCGTGGCTTGACGCTGGCCACTCTGGCCCTCCGTCTGGCCGCCGCCGTTCTTCCGGTGGTCCAGTTGTGGATCGCCAAGCTGATCATCGACCAGATCGTCCATCCGCGCGCCGGGCGCAGCGTCTGGGTCCTGTTAGGCCTGGAGATCGCCACCGTGGTGCTGGGCGACGTCCTCAGTCGCGCCACGGGCCTGATCGACAGCCTGCTGGGGGACCGTTTCACCAATCACGTCAGCCTGCGCCTGATGGAGCACGCCACCCGCCTCGACCTGGTTTCCTTCGAGGATCCGGTCTTCTACGACAAGCTCGAGCGGGCCCGCCGCCAGACCACCGCGCGCCTCGGAATGCTCGGCGTCATCGCCACCATGTGCCAGCAAATCATCACGTTAGCGTCCCTATCGGCGGCCGTCGTGGTGTTCTCTCCCTGGTTTCTGGCGCTGCTGGTCGCCACCATTGTGCCGGCCTTTTTGGGCGAGACCCGCTTCACCATGCTGGCCTATTCCATGCTCTACCGCTGGACGCCGGAGCGCCGGGAACTCGATTACCTGCGGCTGCTCGGCGCAAGCAACCAGAGCGCCAAGGAAGTGAAACTGCTCGGCCTGGGCCCGTGGCTCGTGGACCGCTCCCGCGCCCTGTTCGACCGTTTCTACCGCGAAAACCGGGCCCTGGCCATCCGCCGGGCCCTCACCGGCGGCGCCCTGAACCTGTTGCCGACGGCCGGCTACTACACCGCCTACGGCGTCATCATTGCCCGCACCATCGCCGGCGCCCTGACCCTCGGCGACCTGACCTTCCTGGCCGGCGCCTTCGCTCGTTCCCGCGCCCTGATCGAGAGCCTGTTCGCCAGTTTGAACAACATCGCCGAACAGGCCCTGTATATAAAAGATTTATTCGATTTCTTCCAGGTCGAACCCCGGATTATATCTCCGGCGACGGCAATTCCCGCCCCGAGACCCATCCGCTCCGGTTTCGAATTTCGCGACGTTTCCTTCGCCTACCCCGGCGCCCAAAATGTAACGCTTTCAGGCGTCAGTTTTCGTCTGGAAAGAGGTCAGAAAGTGGCGTTAGTGGGCGAAAACGGCGCCGGAAAGACCACTTTGGTGAAGCTCTTGGCGCGTTTGTACGACCCTGTAAGCGGTTGCATTCTGCTCGACGGCGTCGACCTTCGGGAGTATTCCGTCGACGATTTACGGAGCGAAATAGGCGTTATTTTTCAAGACTTTATGCGCTATGACCTGCTGGCCAGGGAGAATATCGGCCTCGGCCGCGTGGAACAGCTCGCCAACGACGCCCGCATCCGCGCCGCCGCCCGTAAGAGCTTGGCTGACAACGTGATAGAGCCGCTCGCCCACCAGTACAACCAAATGCTCGGCCGCCGTTTCGATAATGGCGTCGATTTATCCACCGGCCAATGGCAAAAAATCGCGCTCGCCCGCGCCTATATGCGTGACGCCCAGTTATTAATCCTCGACGAGCCCACCGCTAGCCTCGATGCGCGCGCGGAATATGAGGTTTTTCAACGGTTTGCGGACCTCACCCAGGACAAGATGGCAGTCCTGATTTCCCACAGGTTTTCCACAGTGCGCATGGCCGACCGCATCCTGGTGCTCGAGGGCGGAAAGATCCTCGAACAGGGCAGCCACGCCCAGTTGGTGGCCCACGGCGGCCGCTACGCCGAGTTGTTCGAACTACAGGCCGCCGGCTACCGCTGAACGTTCCGCTGAACCACGTTTTTCCCGTTTACGAGCTTCAAACCGGGCAGCCCGGGGCGCGCTGGAGGGGTCGCGAGACCGTCGAAAACCGCGTCGGCGATATCCTCGGCCCTGAGACCGCTCTCCCACTTGGACGACGCCGGCTGGCCCCACTCCACCTTGATGTCGCGGAGGCGCAGGTTGCGGGCCCAACGGATCTGGATGGCGTCGGTGGCCTTCTCCATGGGGTTCGATGGGTCGTTGGTGAGCCGCAGGCGCAGGTTGTCGATGGTCACGTCGTCGAGCCAGCTATCGGGGTGGCCGTGGATCATCGACGTTCCCTGGCCTTCGGCGATGATGTCGCGCAGGATGACGTGCTCGATTTTGCCGGCGGGCGGCTCGTTGGGGAACTTGCGGCCGTCGACTTCGCTGCGTCGCTTGATGTTGAAGTGAAGCGGGTCGCCATCGCCCCACCAGAACCAGGCGTGACGGCGGGTCTGGACGGTCAGGTTGGTGATGACGACGTCGCTCACCAGACCACCGTCGAAGTTCATGAAGGCGACGCCGCGGTTTGAGTCCGTGATGACGTTGTTGGCGATGGTCACGCGGCGGACCGCTTTCTTGTTGCCGTCACAGAACTTGATGGCGCTCGAGGCCGATGAAAGGCGGCAGTTGGTGACGGTGATGTTTTCGCAGGGTTGGGCGGGGCCGAACCAGTCCATCGAATAGAAGACGATGGCGTCGTCGCCGGTTTCGATGGTGGAGTTGGCGATGTGCACGTCTTTGCAGCCGTCCGGGTCGATGCCGTCGGCCCAGACGCCTTCGGCCAGGCTCGAGTAGATGCGGACGCCATCGATCACTACGTGTTCACAGGCCACCGGGTGGATGGTCCAACTGCGGGAGCGGCGGAAGGTGACGCCGGTGATGCGGACGTCCTTGCAGCGGATCAACAGGGCCAGTTTCGGGTAGAGGGCGTTCGGGAATCGGGCCGGGAAGGCGCGCAACAGGGGCTTGCCGAGGGCCTTCCAACGCAACATGTTGTCGCGGATGAAGGCGTCGTCGAAGTCCATGATGCGCTGGTCGTAAGAGGCCTGGCCGTCGATGGTTCCGCGGCCTTCGATGGAGATGTTTTCGACGTTTTCCGCGTAGATGAGAGTGGTCCGGTCGCCCTTTTCGAAGTCGGCGTCGTTCAGGGAGGCGTAGAGCGTCGCGCCGGGGTCGAGATACAGGCGGACGTGGCTGCGGAGCCGGATGGTTCCGCTGGTGTAGTCTCCCGCGGGGAGCAAGACCGTGCCTCCGCCTTTCGCCGCGCAGGCTTCGATGGCGGCCTGGATGGCCTTAGTGGCTAGAAAGTCCTTGCGGCCCGTGGCGCCGTAGTCGCGGACGTTGCAGTCGGCTCGGGCGAGGGCGGCGCAGGCGACGAGGAACAGGGCGGTTCTCATTCGACCTCCCGAGTGGAGAACTGGATGGGCGTCCAACGGTCGGGCTGATGGGTGTCGTAGATGCCGTGCGGGCTCCAGACCCAGGCGGGGTGGGGTTGGAGTTCCTTTCCGCCAAAGGCGAGTTTCTCGAAGCGGCCGAAGAAGAGGCGCCATATGTCGCCTTCGCTCGGTGGGATTGGGCGTCCGTTGGCGAGCGGCTTCAGGCCGGCCCAGGGGAAGGCGATTTCGACGGTCCAGCCACGGTCGACGGAGGCTCGGTCGTTGATTCGGCCGTCGACCCGGACCGCGGATTGGAGGCCGGGGAGGTCCCAGTCGAGGAAGGCCCAGCGGAGGCCCCGGGGATGTGTGCCGCGCCAGAATGTCGGGGCCTGGCGGTCGTAATCGCCGCCGAAGGTGACGGCTTTGCGTTGGCGCGGGTCGAATTCGGGGGCGCCGAAGCTGGACATGGCGTCCTGCCAGATGAAGAACACTTCGTAGACGGTTCCGAGGGCGTTGATTTCGAATTCGTAATAGCAGTCGCCGCCATCGACGAAGACTTCGACGTCGTTCTCGTTGAAGATGAGGGAGTCGCGTTCGGTGAGGGCGGCTTCGACGAAGGGCTCCTCGATGCGGTAGGCGATGTAGAGGTTCTGGTCGTCCCAGAGGGCGGCGGCTCGGGTGTCGAAGTAGCCGGGGTCGCCTGTGACCATGTCGACGAAACGGGGCGACCAGGGGGCTTTTTGCCAGACGGGTTTGGTGAGGTCGCCATTAATTAGGATGGGCTCGGGGGTGCGAAGACAGGCGTAGGGCTGGTGGGGCACGGACTGGGTATATCACAGTCGCGGCGGGCGCAGTGCGCGTGTCGCGCGGAGGCGTCGCGTCAAAGTGAGTCAGGACGAGTGGACGGCATGGTCGCAAGTAGCGCCCGCAGGACCGCGTTTACCGATTGAGCGTCGTGGAAGACTTTTGCAACGTCAGGATCCAGGACAACCGCCACCGAACCGGCGGCCATCTGTTTCGCGAAACGGTTCGGTTTCGATTTCGCGTAGTCGAATTGATACTCCTGCTCCAGACCTTCCTTGCGGGGAGGCGTTCTCTTAGCGCTAGTGCGCGAAACCTTCATAATCGACCATTTCCTTTCGGGTTGCGCGCCTTGCGCTGATCAGCCGCACCCGGCCTTCCTCAACTTCAGTAAAGCATACAAGAAGGACGCGCCCGGAAGGCGAGCGCCCGACGATGATTTCTCTTGCTTCGCTCGCGGAGTGGGCATCGTCGGCGAATATCCGCGCCAAGGGGTCGCCAAACACCGAGGCGGCCTCCTCGAAACCGACTTGGTGCTTCCTGAGATTCGCGCCGGCTTTCCGCACATCCCATTCGAAGACGAGCACGCGTTCACCTACAGACATCCTAGCCGAGGTCGGGCTACGGTCGAACCGGCGCCCGGAGTCGCGCCGCGTCTTGCCCGGCTCGTTGGCGGCAGCGACTGTGAGGCAAATCACCCAAAACTGGACAATTGGGGGCGATTTGCCTCCGTTGGCGTACCGGGCGGCTGTTCATCCTTTTGAAATCTAACGACTTCTGCGCTGGCAGATCGATTGCAGCCTAACCGCGTTCAACGATCAGGAGGAGGCCTGTCATGGCGACGACCACATCGCTTAAACGTCCTAGCGAATTCATCAGTACTCTGCCCGGCGACGATGTCCGGCATATTATGTGGCGATTCGCCGATCGGATGGACCTTCAGATGGTCCTGCAATCGGCTCGCGCTGTAGCGCGCGGCGCCGTGGCGCGTCTGGTGGCCAATGGCGGCCGCAATACGCACGATTGGACCGCGCAGAAGAATGAACTGCTGGCTGAGTTCGACGCCTCCGGCATCACCAGCCTGTTCATGACGCCGGAACAGGGCGGCTATATCGAAGGCCCCAAGAACCTGGCGCTCGCGCTGGTGGCCTATGAGCTCGCCTGGGTGGACGCCGGCGCCGCTACCGGCAGCCTGGCGGGATTCCTGGCGCTGGGACCGATTCATGAACGCGGCACCGATGAACAACGCTCCTACTACATGTCCCGCTGCATCCCGGCGCAACCCGGCGAGGACCGCGTCACATGGCGCGGCGCGTTCTGCCTGACCGAACCCATTCCTTATGTCGGCGTCGAAACCGGGTTGCTGAACGGCAAGGTCCGTGTGGCCGAGTGGGAAGACGGCAAGGAACCCATCATCGAAGTGGACAAGCGCGGCCGGTTCATCACGAACATGGGCTTCGCCAACTTCGTGACGGCGGCGGTCGATTCCGGAGATCCGCGGATTAAAGGCAGTTGCATGGTGATCCTTGAAGAGACCGATCCCGGCATCTACGACCGCGGTACGCCGACTCGTAAGCTGGTCCATCAGCTTTCTTCCACCTGCGATCCGATCTTCAAGCTGCAGGTTCCCGCCAGCCGCATTATCGGCGGCTATACGGTGAAGGACGGAGTCATCATTCCGACCTACAGCCATGGCGAGATTATCGAAGCCGTGTTCCGGCGCACTCGCGTGACGGTCGGCATCATGACTTCGGCGAAACTACTGAGCGCCATCGAGCCGCTGATCCGCTATCAGCGCGACCGGTTCCGGGGCAGCGGGGCCGTGCAGCCTGGTTCGCCGCGCTACGAGTTAGGCCTGCAACAGAAACAGGACGCCATTCATCGGCTGGTGGGCGTTTGGGCCACGGGCGAGGCGAGCGCTTCACTGGGGTTCACCGCGGCGCGCATGTTCGACGATCTCGATCCGCTCGAGAAGGAAAAAGACCGGGTGCTGGCGGCGCGGGGCGTGGGCGGCGGCACGGCGGCCTTCAAGGCGCTGCGCAAAGTGCAGAAGGACGCCGTCGAGTATCTGAAACTTTCCCGCGAGCGCGAGTCTCGGCGCGATGCGGCGCGGTTGGCGGCGCTGGAGGCCGATCCACTGGTGAAGTTCTCGTTGCTCGATGCGCTCGCCAACGTGTTCTGCCCGGCCTGCAAGCTGTGGAACACGGGGCACGGCGCTAACACGATGCGCGAGGCCGTAAGTCTGATGGGTGGTTATGGAATCACTGAAGACTGTCCCGGCTTCCTGGGCCATAAGTGGATGGACGCCCAGTTAGAAGCCACTTACGAAGGCCCCGAGGCGGTGCAGCGGCGGCAGTTATCCGTAACGATGGTGAACGAAGTCTTCCTGGCGCAGTATCGCATCTGGATCAGCGAGCTTCGCGACATCGCCGCCCGCAAGCCGGGCACGGGCGCCTGCGCGCTGGCCACCGCCATGCAAATGTGGCTGTGGACCGCCGAGCACCTGCAGGTTTCCAAGGACGCCGATGGAGATGTCCTGTATCACAGCAACCGCCAGGGCGTGACGTTCCCGCTGGCCGATGCGTTGTGCTGGCTGCTGGCGGCGCGGTCCTTCATTCTGGACGTGCTGGAGTTGGAGGCGAAGGGTCCGGAGAATCCCGTGGTGGCCGAGGGATTGCCGGGCACGATGCAGTTCTTCACCGATTTGTGCCATGTGCAGACGGCTCGCGCGGCGGGCGAGGTGGGACGCATCTGCGCCGAGTTAGTGTTTGGTTATAACCGGCATCCGGCCTGGGATGATCCCGACTATAAGGGCTGCTATCGAACCGATGAGCTGATCTCGCTCGAGAGCCTGATTCCGGGTCTGGCTAGCGTGGCCGTCGACGTGGTGGACGCGGACGGTTCGCATCCGACCAAGGCCGGCCCCTGTGCGGGCGCGGCGGGGCTGGATCAATTCACGAAGTTGCGGACCAAGTTAGATAGCTGCATGACTGGCTCGGCGCTGGCCAAGGAACGGGCGGCCGAAGCGGTCACGAAAATCATGATTCCGGCGGCTCTGGATTACCCCGCCTAGTTAGAAGCTGTTCGCCGAGGAGCCGGAATATGGAAGAACGCCCTAGCATGGAAGTTGATATCGTCTGCGTCGGATTCGGTCCGGCGATGGGCGGGTTTCTTACGACTCTGACGCCCGCGCTCGCCGAGTTTCCCGAGGCGCCGCAGGTGATCTGCTACGAACGCGCCGACGGCGTGGGCTTTGGCGTGTCGGGCGTGGTGACCAGGGCGCGCGGGATCCGGCAGTCGTTTCCCGATCTGGATGTCTCGCAGATACCGATGGCCGCGACGGTGAAGCAGGAAAAAGTGCTGTATCTGCTGGATCCGGTCGGGGCCAGCCGGCGGTCGAAACCGGTGAAGGCGCTGGATGCGGCTCTGCGAACGGCGGGGCACTCGGACCGGTTCGCCGTGGAGTTACCGTACACGCCGGAGTTTCTCCATAAGACGAACGGGTTGATCCTGTCGATCGGGCAGTTCAATCAGTGGGTCAGCGAGCAGTTGATGATGACCGGCATGGTCCAGGTTTGGCCGGGCATGCCGGTGGCCGAGCCGCTGATTGAAGACGACGCGGTGACGGGAGTCCGGCTGGCCGATCAGGGTGGCATGCCGGGCATGGACATACGAGCCAAGCTGACGGTGGTCGGCGATGGGCCGGTGGGCCCGGTGGGCCGCAAGATCGACGAAGTGCTGGGCACGCCGCCGGGCTTCGAACGCAATGAGTGGGCCGTCGGATCGAAGATGGTGATCGAGTTGCCCGACGGCGTGGACCTGGAGCCGGGGTTTGTCTTGCACACGATGGGTTACCCGGAGCCGGAGATCTTCGGATTCTTCTATGTGCATCCGGACCGGCTGGCGTCGGCGGGGATTTTCGTCCCCAGTTGGTTCGATAACCCGGTCAGGACCTCCTATCGTTACCTGCAGCACTTCATCCAGCATCCTTACATGGAGCAGTTTGTGAAGGGCGGGCGGCTGCGGAGTTGGGGCGCGAAGTCGCTGATGGAGTCAGGGCGACGCGGCGAGCCGTTCCTGTGCGGGCATGGGTATGCGCGGATTGGCGAGGGATCGGGAAGCACCAATGTCCTGACCGGCTCCGGCGTGGACGAGGCCTGGACTACCGGCATCCAGTTAGCCGAGGGAGTTATCGAGTTATTGCGGGAGAAGGCGCCGTTCACACGGGACAACCTGGATCGCGCCTATGTCACGAGGCGACGGTCGAGTTGGATCGAGACCGAAGGACGGGCCGCCGAGCATGCCCGCAACGGATTCCAGAAGGGCTTCATCCGGGGCCTGGTGGGCATGGGCCTGGCGGGAGTCACCAAGGGCAATATCGTCGTCCACGCCGAGGTGAAACCCACTCACGAGCGGGTGGGGACGATCGAGGATTACTTCTCCGACCGGATTCCCCGCGAAGAGATCGCGAAGATCCGCGAGCAGGCCAAGGCCGACGGGACGCCGCTGCACGACTTACTGATGGACCGCAGCGGGTGGCCGCCGATCGAGTATGACGGGCAACTGCTGGTGACCCACCAGGACGCCCTGTTGATGGGCGGCAAGGTGCAGGCCTCCGGGGGCTTCGAGGATCACGTCCGGTTTCTGCGGCAGGAGTTATGCGAGGATTGCGTAACTCAGATCTGCGTGGAAGTTTGTTCGGGGGAGGCGATCGCGCCGAATAAGGACGGCGGGAACGTCCCGGTTTTCGATAAGGAGAAGTGCGTGCACTGCGGGGCCTGCATGTGGAATTGCGCCCACGCGGTGGACGCGAGCGGTAGAACCAATATCGAGTTCGCGGCCGGCGGGGGCGGGCTGCACTCGGCTGAAAACTAACAATCAGATATAAGCATGGCTAACTCATACCAAGTTGTAGTCTGCGGCGGAATTGTGCCGGATCCCTTGCAGACTCTTGAACCTGTCGCCGGCCCGGCCGGTCCGGCCCTGAAGAACGAGATGATGCTTCCGGCGGTGCTGGATCCCTGGGCCGGGCACGCGCTGTACGAAGCCGCGGCGCTGGCGCGCAAGTTTCCGGGCAGCAAGGTGTACCTGGTGAGTCTGGCGCCGAAGGCCAAGCTGCAACAGGTGATGATGACGATCGCGCAGCGCGTGCCGCTCGAGTTAGTGGCGCTCGATGGGCCGGGGGGCGGGTTTACGGACTCGGCCGAGACGGCCGCGGCGCTGGCCGGCGCCATTCAAGGCATCGCCGGGCTCGACCGATCGAAACTGCTGCTGTTTGGCGGGTGGGAGTCGGCCTCGCGCGGGGCGGGCTCCACGATGCAGATGGTGGCGGAACGGTTGGGAATCGTCGATCAGTTTCAGGGCGTCGATGAGTTGCAGATCGGCGAGGATGGGTCGCTGCGGATTCTCGAGCGGGTGGAGGGCGGACAGCACCAGGTTTCGGTATGCGATGCGCCGCCGGCGCTGCTCGGTTGGGCCACGGGCAATCTGGGGGAGCCGGCGAACAATGCGCAGGTGGGCATGCAGAACATGCGGACGATCATGCCCTCCCTACAGAAGGCGAAGCCGACACAGTTGAAATCGGGCATCGCGTTTGCGAGCGTGGCGCTGCCCAAGTTACAGCGCGAGACGCGTATTGTGAAGGACGCTTCGGTGGATGAGATCGCGAAGGAAATCGCGGATTGGGCGGCGGCGGAGTAACCATGGAAACGATTCTCTTTCTGGCTCACACGGAAGCGGACGGCGGGCTGGCGAAGGCCACGCTGGAGGCGCTGGAGGCGGCCCGCGCGCTGGGCGGCGTGTTGATCGCGGGACTGGTTGGCGCGAGCGTCGAGGCGGCGGCGAACTCGATCGCCGGATGCGGCGCCTCGAAGATTCTCGGCGTGGCGGGGGAGGCCTTCGGCGAGTCGCGCTATTCCACCGATGCGGCGGCCGCGGAAGCCATCGCGCAGGCGGCGAACGCCACGGTGATCGTGGCGGCGCACACGTCGCGATGGGCGCGGGCGTTGCCGGGCGTCGCTCAGCGATTGGGGGCGGCGGTGGATACGCACGTCGCGGCGCTGTCGGCAGATCTCAAGGCCACGCGCTGGTATTACCGGCAGCGCATCGAGGGCGTGATTGAACGCGCCGCGCGGCCGAGGGTGATTCTGCTTGATTCCGGATGCGCTCCGGCCTACGCCGGCGCTCCGGGGGCGGCGGCGGTGGAGTTAGTGAATGTCGAGATAACTCCCGCCTTGCAGCGGACGCGAGTTATCGGCAAGCAGGCGCCAAAGGCGGAGCAGCAGACCATCCGGCCGGACGCGGCGATCCTGTTTGTGGCGGGCGCGGGGTGGACCAAGAAGCAGAAAGACGGACAGACGCACGTCGCCGACGCGGGGAAACTGATTCTCGACTTCATCGGCTCGGCTAACTCGTCGCTCGGCTCGAGTAAGTCGCTGGTGGATTTGAGCGGCGAGGGCCAGGCGGTGCTGCCGTTCCTGTCGCACTTGAACCAGGTGGGGCAGACGGGTTCGACGCCGCGGCATCCCAAGGGGCTCGCCACCTGCTGCCATGGCGAGGAGCCGCACGTGGTGGGATGGCGTTTCATCAAAGAACGGCGCGCGGTGAACCTGGACGCCAACTGCGGATGGGCTCGCGGGAAGGCCGATGTGCTGTATGTCGCCGATGCGTTCGCGGTGATCGCAAAGGTGAACGAGTTATTGAAGGCCAAATCCTAAGCAGGTTTAATGGGGCGTCGCGAAACGCCGGCGGATGGGAGGCGTCTCACGCTCGGGAGGAACCGGGATGAGACGAATGATCTTATCGACGGCGATGGTGGCGGCGGCGCTGAGTTCCGTCGCATTCGCTCAAGGCTACTACGGCAACCAGGGCTATTACCGGGGCGGCGAGGGCCGCTACCGGGATGGGTACAATAGCGGTCCGCGGATATTGGACCGCGTGCGCGCCGATTTCGAACGGGGGGCGTCGACGAGTTTCTACGCGCGCGATCAGCGGTGGCGATTCGATCATGCGATCCGGGAGCTGAACCGGTTTGAGGACAAGCTCCGCGAGGGCAAGTTCGACAAGGGGAAGCTCGATTCGGTGATCGACGACGCGGCGCACCTGTCGCGGGCGCGGGACCTGGATCCGCGGATGCGGGACATCATGGCGAGGGACGCGGACGAGTTGCGGGCGTTCCGGGCGAATCGGGGCGGCTATTACGGCCGCTGGTGAAAATGCGGCGAGGGGGCGATGCGCGGGCGGAACGGTCAGACTTTTTCGCGCGACGCATTGCCCCATCGGCGGAAGCGATGCAGACAGGAAGCGCAACGGTAGGGGAAGTACCCGAACAGGGCGCAAAGATGATCGACAACGCTGCGTCTGCGCGAGCGGCTGACGTCCACACCGTTGCATGCAGGACAGATGAGTGGACCCACAGCGGCAGTATACGTCATTCGTCAGCGGCCTCGTCCGGCCCGTCGACGGGCGGCGGAGAGCGGTGTGCGGCGCCCGGGCTGTTAAACTGACAGAGAGAAACGCCCGTGGCGGAAACCAACTTAACAAGCGAGGTCGCCAATACCGAGGAACTGGGCCTGGTCACCCAAGCGCGCTCTGGCGACGGGACCGCGTTCAGCGACCTGGTGCGGCGATATGAACGCAAGATCTACCGTCTGGCGAAGAACATCACGCAACACGATGAGGACGCCGAAGACGTGCTGCAAGAGACCTTCCTGAAGGCCTACGAACACCTGCCGGATTTTCAGGGGAACTCGAAGTTTTACACGTGGCTGGTGCGCATCGCCGTGAACGAGGCGCTGATGAAGCTTCGCAAACGGAAGACGGACCGAACCGTGCCGCTCGACGAACCGGTGGACACCGGCGAAGAAACGGTGGTCCGCGAGATCGCGGTGTGGGACGAGGATCCGGAACGGCAGTTTTCGCAGGAAGAACTCAGTCAAATCCTAAACGACGCCGTTCAAAGTCTGAAACCAGCTTTTCGCACCGTTTTCGTGCTACGGGACATCGAAGAACTAAGCACCGAGGAAACGGCGCAGGCCATGAATATTTCGATCCCCGCGGTAAAGAGCCGCCTGCTGCGCGCACGGCTGCAGTTGCGTGAGAAGTTGACCCGCTTCTTCAAGCGCAAAGGAGACGACGTCTTTGCTTACTTGTAAGGAATTTCTACAAGAGCTGAATGAGTTCCTGGACGAGACCGCGGACCAGGAACTGCGGGAACGGCTGATGACCCACGTATCGGAGTGCCCGAACTGCTTCGTGATCTTCGACACGACACGCAAGACACTGCGGGTGTACAAGGGCCTGGAGGCGCAGGAGATTCCCGACGACGTCCATAAGCGGCTGATGGAGCTGATCGCGAAACGGTGCAAGTGCTCGGGCGCGTCGGGCGGGGGCGCCTGAAGCGACGCCTCCCAGCACGAGAGCGTTAGTGGAGCGCGACCGAAGGGCGGCGGCTCAGGCGATCGCGCTCAGCATGTTGTCGGCCTCCAGGTCGACTTTGCGCAATCCGGCACGCAGGATCAGTTCCCTGATCTCGTCCAGTTGGTTATCGTAGGCGGGGAACGCCACCGTGGTGTCCGGAAAACCGTGGCGGATCTCCGGGTTGATGGGGAAATCGGCGTCCGCCAGCGCTTCGAGTAACTCCTCGAGTAAGCGCGAGTCCACCCGGGCTCGGACTTGCACCAACTCGCCACTGAGGCCGCGCAGAGCGGCCGAGTCGTCGGCATCGGGCCGAAACTTCATACGACACTCCCTCCCAACGGGATGACTCCCTGAGCAGAAGAGCGATCGGCCCAAAATAAAAAGCCCCTAGGGTGCTAAAGCCCTAAGGGTTTGAATCTCGTGAAGACCGACTCGCCTTTAGCATTTTTTAGCGTGGTTGCAATTAGCAGGATCGCGCGAACGATCCTAAATCAATCCACGAACACTCTCAGATTAACACCACTCAATAAAGTAAATCAAGCCTTTAGTTAGGATCGCACCCTGGCCGCGCGGGCGAGCATCCAAAGGAGCATGGCGGACGCTGGCGAACGGCATCGGGTGGTGATCGTTGGAGGCGGTTTCGGGGGCCTGTACGCGGCGCAGTCCCTGAAGAAGGCGCCGGTGCGGGTGACGCTCATCGACAAGCGGAACTTCCACCTCTTCCAGCCCTTGCTGTACCAGGTGGCCACGGGCTCGCTGTCGCCGGGCGAGGTGGCGTCGCCTCTTCGCAGCGTGCTGTGGACGCACAGGAATGCGCAGGTGCTGCTGGCCGAGGCCTACGACCTCGACGTCGAACGGCGCCGGGTGATCGTCAACGACGGCGAGATCGAGTACGACACCTTGATCGTCGCCACCGGCTCGCAGAACCATTACTTCGGACACGACCATTGGGAGGAGCACGCTCCCGGCCTTAAGACGATCGAGGACGCCACGCGCATCCGGCAGAAGATCCTGTTCGCCTTTGAAGCCGCCGAACGAGAGGCCGATGCCGAGGCGAGGCGCGCCTGGCTGACGTTTGTCGTGGTGGGAGCGGGACCGACGGGCGTGGAGTTGGCCGGAGCGCTCGGGGAGATCGCCAATGACACGCTGCGGCACGAATTCCGCTCGATCCGGCCCGAGGACGCGCGCATTCTGCTGCTGGACGGATCGCCTCGGCTGCTGCCGCCCTATCCCGAAGAACTGTCGCACCGGGCGGAACAGCAACTGATCCGGCTGGGGGTGCGGGCGCGCGCCAACGTCCGCGTGACGGCGATCGACGGGGACGGAGTGACGCTGACCGGACCGTCCGGCGAAGAGCGGATTGCGGCTCGCACCGTGGTGTGGGCCGCCGGCGTCACCGCGACGCCGCTGGGTAAGGCGATCGCCGCCCGCACCGGCGCACAACTCGACCGGGGCGGGCGTGTCGTGGTGGGTCCGGACCTCACCGTGGTTGGGCATCCGGAGATCCTGGTGATCGGCGACCTCGCGTCGGCGACACAGGATGGCAAGCCGTTGCACGGCGTCGCGCCGGTGGCGATGCAGCAGGGCCGTTACGCCGCCCGGCTAATTGAACGACGGCTGCGGGGGATGCCCACGGAGCCGTTCCGCTACTTGGACAAGGGCAGCCTGGCGGTGATCGGTCGCGCCGCCGCGGTGGCGTTCTTCTTCGGCGGGAAGGTGAAGATTTCGGGTTACCTGGCCTGGATGGTGTGGCTGCTGGTGCACCTGATGTACATCGTGGAGTTCGAGAATCGGGTGCTGGTGTTCATCCGATGGGGATTCCAATACCTGACCTTCAACCGAGGCGCGCGCCTGATCACCGGATACCGCGACCTTCCCCGCGGAGCGCACCCCGAAGAGGCCGAAACGCTGGCGCGAGACTGACTACTCGTGCGGAACCCAGGTGTCGTCGATGTGGAAGGCTCGTTTGCGGCCGGTGGTCACCACCTTGCCACGAAACTTCAGCCGGCCGTTGATCCAGAAGTCCAGCGGATTCTCCACCGGGTAGTCGAAGGCGAGAATCTGCCCTTCCTCGATGCCCAGCAGGTCCTCCACCCGCAGCATGGGACCGTTTAGCCGGGCGTCGGCGCGGAAGTTCGACGGTTTGATGAGCTTGAACAGCCGCTCGTGCTCCTCTTCGGTGGCCTCGGACTTGCGCACCGACCACTGCTGATCGAACTTCTGCCGCAGCATCTTGATGATGATCGAGGGGATTCCCAGGTTCATCATTCCCGAACTATCGCCCAGGCGGACCTCCATGCTGATGGCCACCACGGCCTCGTTCGGCGCGAGGATTTTCAACAACTGGGGTTCGGTTTCGAACGCCTCGATGGCGAACTGCATGTTCGTCACCTGCTGCCAGCTATTGCGCAGGTCGTTCAAAATGATGCGAAGGAAGCCCTCCAGAATACTCTGTTCAATCTCGGTGACCTCGCGGGTCAACTTGGTGGAGGTCTTGCCGCTGCCGCCAAGCAGCATCTCGAGAATCGGGAAGATCAGGGCCGGGTTGATCTCGAGCAGGGCGTTGCCGTCGTAAGGCTTCAAGCCCAAGGAGACAATGCAGCTCGGCGAAGGCAGGCACTGCGAGAACTCGATGAAGGACAATTGCTCCACCGAGACCAGGTTCACCACGGCGTAGGCGCGCAGGTAGGCCGACAGGCTGGAGGCGAGACTGCGGGCGAAGTTCTCGTGCAGGACGTGGATCGCGCGGAGCTGATCCTTGGCGATACGGTCCGGCCGTCGGAAGTCGTACGGCAGGGCTTTTTTGGCAGGATCGTCGTCCCCCGCGCTGTCGCGCAGGTTTCGGAATACACTGTCGATCTCGTCCTGTGAAAGTACTCTGTCCGGTGGCACGTTGGTTCCGCCTGCTAGAGAGATCGGTCGAAGTTCGCCTTCTCTTTACCCCTGCCCGCTCTCCTTTCGTATGGTAGGCGGCGCGCGGGAATTGTTTCACGCCATCACAGTAGGCTAACGTGGTATTCCAAATGCCGACGACTGCATTCCTGCTCGACAACTATTTCGAGCGGCATCAACCCGGGCTTGGGCACCCGGAACGACCCGAGCGGTACGGGGCGGTGGCCGCCGCCCTGGCGCAGTGTGGCGCGCTGAACGGCGCTCCGCGGATTGAGCGCCGCCGCGCCACCGAGGACGAGTTGCTGCTGTGCCATTCAAGGGACTATCTGGACACGGTGCGGGCCGACGTGGCTGCCGGCCTGCGGGACCTTTCCACCGGCGACACGGCCATCGGGCCCGGCTCCCTGGAGGTGGCGCTCGAGGCGGTGGGCGGGGTGTTGAACGCGGTGGACGCGGTGATGACGGGAGGGGCGGCGAACGCCTTCTGCGCGGTGCGGCCCCCCGGCCACCACGCCACACGGGATCGAGGCATGGGCTTCTGCATCTTTAATAATGTCGCCATCGCCGCGCGTCATGCCCAGGCGAAACATGGCGCCGCCCGGGTGCTGATCGTGGACTGGGACGTTCATCACGGCAACGGGACGCAGGATATCTTCTACGACGACCCCTCGGTGTTCTTTTTCAGCACGCACCAGTACCCCTGGTATCCGGGAACGGGGCTGGATTTCGAAACCGGCATCGGCCGGGGCCGGAACACGACGCTGAATTGCCCGATGCCGGCCGGGTCTGGCAGGGACGCCATCCTGGGCGCCTTCGAGAAACGCATGAAGCCGGTCGCGGACGCTTACAAACCCGATCTGGTGCTGATCTCGGCCGGGTTCGATTCGCGCGTCGGCGATCCGCTGGGCGGGCTTATGCTGACCGATCCGGATTTCGCCGACCTGACGGAAATCCTGTGCGAGATCGCGGATAAGCACGCGGGGGGACGGATCGTGTCGATGCTCGAGGGCGGCTATGGTCTGGAAGGCCTGACCGCCGGGGTCGCCGCGCACGTGGGGAACCTGACTCGATGAGACACCTACTGGTCCTGTTAGCCGCCGTCAGCGCCCTGGCGGAAAATCCCGCGGCGACCGCCGCACGACAGTGGCGCGAGGCGCACGAGCGGGCGATTCTCGCCGAATTCATCGGCCTGTTGTCGATGCCGAACCTGGCACGCGACGCTCCCGCCATCCGCCGCAATGCTGACGCCATCGCGACGCTGATGGCCGCCCGAGGCGTCGCCACACGACTACTGGAGGTCCCCGGCGCTCCGCCGGCGGTCTATGGCGAACTCCTGACGCCGGGCGCGCAACGCTCGATCGTATTCTATGCGCATTACGACGGCCAGCCGCTCGACCCGAAGGAGTGGGCCACCGAACCGTGGAAGCCGGTGCTGCGGACCGCGCCGCTCGACCGCGACGGCCGGATTCTGCAATGGCCGCCGGAGGGCCCGATTGATCCGGAATGGCGGCTCTATGCGCGGTCGGCGTCGGACGACAAGGCTCCCGTGATCGCCATCGCCGCGGCGCTCGACGCATTGCGGGCGTCGCGCATCGCGCCCCGGTCCAACATCAAGTTTCTGTTTGAGGGCGAGGAGGAGGCGGGATCGGCCCACCTGCCCGACATCATCGCCGCTAACAAGGAACTGCTGAGGGCCGACGCCTGGCTGATCTGCGACGGTCCGGTTCACCAGAGCCGGCGCCAGCAGATCGTGTTCGGAGCGCGCGGCGTCACCACCGTGGACATCACCGTCTACGGCCCGAAGCGCGAGTTGCACAGCGGACATTACGGCAATTGGGCCCCGAATCCCGCCATGATGCTGGCGCGTCTGCTGGCGTCCATGAAGGATGACGACGGCCGGGTGCTGGTGAAGGATTTCTACCAAGGCATAGAGCCGCTGACCGCTTCGGAAAGGCGGGCCATCGCCGAGGCGCCGCCGATCGACGGCGACCTGAAGCGCGAACTCTGGCTGGGCTGCACGGAAGGCTCGGGAGAGACGCTGACGAACCTGCTGAATCTGCCTTCGCTGAACGTTCGCGGGATGGCTAGCGCGCGAATCGGATTGCAGGCCTCCAACGTGGTCCCCGCCACCGCGGCGGCGACCATCGACATGCGCCTGGTAAAGGGTATCCTGCCGGCCCAGGCCGTGGCGCGACTGGTGGCCCACGTACGGTCCCAGGGCTATTTCGTGGTGGATCACGATCCCGATGCGGAAACCCGCATGGCGCATCCGAAAGTGGCCAAAGTGGTGGAGAGCGAAGGCGGATACCGGGCCGTTCGAACATCCATGGATCTGCCCATTTCGCGGCTGGTGCTCGAGACGGCCGCGAGCGCCCGCGGGCCCATCGTCAAGCTGCCCACCATGGGCGGCAGCGTTCCGCTCTATGCGATCGAGGACCTGCTGGGCTCACCCACCATCACCGTACCCATCGCCAACCACGACAACAACCAGCACGCGGCGAATGAGAACATCCGCGTTCAGAATCTCTGGGACGGCATTGAACTGATGGCCGCCCTGCTGGCGATGTAGGCGGCCGGCGCTACGACCGGATCCGGAAGCTGCGCACCGACGAGTCCACCACGTCCTCGCTGGCAGCGACTCCGCGGACATCGGACATGCGCGGGCCTTTCCATAGCGCGCCCTCCAACTCGCTCAGCTGTTTGTCGTTGCCGATGGCGTACACCTCCACCGTGCCGTCGTCCAGGTTGCGGGTCCAACCCGACAGACCGAGCGCCGTGCCGGTATGCTCGACGAAGTAACGAAACCCGACGCCCTGCACCCGGCCGCGGACGATGTATCGCCTGGCTAGCTTCTTGATCACCCTTTGAGTATCGCGATCAACGGGCGGCCTTGTCGATGGAGGTGACCACGCCGTCGCGGAGTTCGATGGTCGCGATCAGGTCGCCTCCGGCGCGGAAGCGGCACTTTTCAACGTACTGGCCGTTGTCGGGCATTCCGATCGAATAGGCCGGCGCACCCAGCCGACGGATCACATCCGCCCGGGAATCTCCCGCCTTCAATTCGGCCAGACCCTCCACCATCTGCTCGCGTGAGAAACGCGGAGGCGCGGGTGTGCGCGCGACGGGGATAGGAGGCGGCGCCGGGGCAGGCGGCGGGGCGGCTGCGGGAGGCGCGGATTTCGCGGGGGCTGGCTCCTCGGGCTCGGGCGTTGCCGAAGCGGGCGGATCTCCCTCTACAAGCACCTGAGCCCGGTTCGACCGGGCCTTTGCCGCCGGCGGTTCGGGCGCGGGATCGGCCGCCACGATTTGAGGCGCGACCGGCGATGGTTCGGGCAGGGGCGACGGTTTCCCCGTCATCGTACGTTTCCAGTAAACCGCCGGCGGCTTTCCGGATACCGGAGCGTCGCTGGTCAGCGTTTTTTGAGTCGGAGAAGGCCGTGCGTCCTGGGTCTGACAGAGCAGAAGAGCCGGCCAAGCCAGGAGCAGTGCTGGAGCGAACAACGCCGCACGCATTATTGAAGCCTCCTGTTGTTGAGTTCGACCTTCCGGCCCGATCTCAGCCTCGGCGGAACCCCCGATTTCGCTGCGCAAAAGGCACTAGCGGGCGCGCGGGTTTTAAGATGGGGATATATGGCATTTCCGATCCAACGGTTGCGTCGCCTGCGCGCCACTGAAAGTCTCCGGACGCTGGTGCGTGAGACGCACCTCCGTCCAAGCCAGTTCATCCTGCCCCTGTTCGTGGTCCCGGGCGAGGGCGTTCGCAAGGAGATCGGGGCCATGCCCGGCAACTATCAACTGTCAATCGACGAGCTGCTGAAGGAGTGCGCCGAGGCGGAGTCGCTCGGCGTCGGCGGGATCATCCTGTTTGGCATCCCGGATAAGAAGGACGAGCTCGCCTCCGGCGCCTACGACGATAACGGCATCGTGCAGCAAGCCGTCCGCGCCGTGAAGAGCGCGTCCAGGAAGCTGGTGGTCGTCACCGATGTGTGCAACTGCGAATACACGAGCCACGGGCACTGCGGCAAGATCATCGACGGAGACGTGGACAACGACTCGACGCTCGACTGGCTGGCCGCGTCGGCGGTGTCGCACGCCCGGGCCGGGGCGGACATCGTCGCGCCGTCGGACATGATGGACGGCCGGGTCGGCGCCATCCGCCAGGCGCTCGACGAAGCCGGCTTCGGCATGACGCCGATCCTGAGCTACGCCGCCAAGTTCGCCTCCGTCTTCTACGGGCCGTTCCGCGAGGCCGCCGAATCCACTCCGCAGTTCGGCGACCGCCGCAGCTACCAGATGGACCCCGCCAACGGCAACGAAGCGATCCGCGAAATGGAGTTGGACCTGGAAGAGGGCGCCGACATGCTCATGGTGAAGCCCGCCATGCCTTACCTCGACATCATCCACGAAGCCCGGCAGCGCTTCCCAACCCCCATCGCCGCCTACCAGGTGAGCGGCGAATTCAGCATGATCATGGCGGCGGCGCGAAACGGCTGGATCGACCGCGAGCGCGCCATGATGGAGTCGCTGACCTCGATCCATCGCGCCGGGGCCGACATCATCCTGACCTACTTCGCGAAAGACGCGTCGCGCCTGCTCGGCTGATTCCGCCATGCCCATCGCCAGGACCATCGCAAATCAACTGGAGCACGCCTCCTGGATCCGCCGGATGTTCGAGGAGGGCGCGCGACTCAAGCGCGAGCGCGGCGCGGAGAACGTGTACGATTACACGCTGGGCAATCCCGACGTCGAACCTCCGCCCGAGGTGCGGCAGGCGCTCGAACGCGTCGTGGCGTCGCGGCGTCCCAACGGCCACGGCTACATGCCGAACCCGGGATTCCCCGAGGTGCGCGAACTGGTCGCCTCCAAGCTGCGGCGCGACACGGGCCTCGACTTCTCGGCCGACGATGTGCTGATGACGGTGGGATCGTCGGGCGCCTGCAATGTGATCCTGAAGTCGATTCTGGACCCCGGCGACGAAGTTATCGTGTTAATGCCGTGTTTTTCCGAGTATCCGTTCTACATCACGAATCACGCCGGCCGCATGGTCCCGGTCGAGACCGGCGACGACTTCCTGCCCGACGTCGCCCGCATCGCCGCAGCCATAACTCCCCAGACGCGCGCGATCTTCATTAATACGCCGAATAACCCCACCGGGCGCATTTATCCCGAGAGCGTATTGAAAGCGCTGGACGACCTGCTGGCCAGCCTGGATCACCCGGTGCTGGTTATCAGCGACGAGCCGTATAAACACCTGGTCTATGACGGCCGGCGCCAGGTGGAAGTCTCCTCTATCGTCCGATACGCCGCCATTTGTAACTCGTGGTCCAAGTCGCAAGGCATCCCCGGCGAGCGGATCGGCTATCTCGCCCTGTCGCCGAATCTGCCAGACCGCCCGGCCCTGCGCGCGGCCTGCGCCTTCGCCAACCGAATCCTGGGATTCATCAACGCGCCCGCCATCTGGCAGTTAGTCGAGAAGGAAGCCTTCGACGCTAAGATCGATGTCACGGGTTATCAGGATAAGCGCGACCTGTTATGCGACGCGCTGACACAGATCGGCTACCAGGCCGCCAAGCCCGAGGGCTCCTTCTACGTATTCCTCAAGAGCCCGATTCCCGATGACGTGGCCTACGTGCGCCGGCTTGCGCAGGAAGGCGTCCTGGGAGTGCCCGGGACCGGCTTCGGCCGCGCCGGCTACATCCGCCTGTCCTTAACCGTGCCGCGCGAAATGATCGTGAAGTCCATCCCCGGCTTCGCAGCGGCGTTCAACTCGCTTCTTTGATCTCGTGCGGATAAGACGAGGCTGGACGGTCGCCGTCGCGGGCCTAGCCGCACTCACGGGCGCGAGCGAACTTGCTCAGTGGGCCGCCAGCGCAACGCCCCAGCCGCCCTCCGGCGACTGCGCGGTCCTTGTGTTGGGCTATCCGTCCGCCTCCGATGGGTCGCCCACTCCGTTGCAGAAGGCGCGTGTCGACGCCGGCGTCCAAGCCGTCAGAAAGCATCGTTGCGATCTCATCGTATTCACGGGCGGAGCGGCGCACAACGCTCACCGGGAATCCGACGCGATGGCGGCCCTCGCGGCGCCCAGCCTGGCCGGGTCGCCGGTGCGGATTGCGGTAGAGTCCGCGGCCCGCAACACGTGGGAGAACGTCCGCTATTCCCTGCCCCTGTTACAAGGACACGCGCGCATCTTCATCGCGTCGGAGGGACTGCACGCCAGGCGCGCCCGGCGCTATCTTTGCCGCCAACTGCCCGCCATGTGCGAATCCACCTTCGTCGCCGCCTCCGCCCGGCCGTGGCGAATGCTGCCCTATCGGCTGGTCAGTTCCCTGTACGAATTGCAGGCCTGGATCCGCGACTCATCGGCGTCAGGCGGGTAAATCTGGGTTCATGGCGGAACGGGATAGAATCGTGGCATGAATCGCCGCCGGTTCCTGCAGACCGCCGCTGTATCCACCGCCGCTCCCGCGGCCGCCAACACCGCCCCCCTCGACTCCGTGGCCATCGCCCGCCGCCACCGTTTCGTTCGCGATGTTCCAACGCCGAACTTCTTCGAGGGCATGCTGCTGGGTAATGGCGACCTCGGCGTCTGCGTCACTCTGCGCCCTGATGCGCTGGGCCTGCACATCGGCAAGGAGGACGTCTGGGATATTCGCGTCAGTGAGGATCATTACCAACACGTCCTGCCATTCGACGAGTTACTCAAGTTATGGGAGCGGGCCGGCGAGGAGGCGAAGCGTCAGGGTAAGCCCGACATGACTTACCTCGAAAACCACATCGATTTCCTGCGCGAGTATACGCAGAAGGTCTCCTCGTCCTATCGCAAGCCATGGCCGCGTCCCTGGCCCTGCGGAATCGTGTGGATCAAGTGGGACTCCCGCAAGGTGCGCCTGGTGCGGCAGACTCTGGATCCCGCCGACGGCCTGTTCACCGCGGAGTTCGTTCACGACGACCTGAAAGGCGCTGAATCGCCCTTCACGCTATTCGCCCTGGTTAACCGCACAACGAATCACATCTGCATCTGGGCCGAAGGGCCGGCGCCGATCGAGTCAGTGCTGTATCTGCCCAACTGGGATCGCGAAGCTCGCCTGCCCGCGCCGGAAGCGGGCAACTTCGCCGCCGAACGAAAGTTCACCGGTTTCCAGCGCCTGCCGTCCATCGCTCCGACCGAAGCCTCGCCGAACCCGCCGGCCTCTCCCAATGACTCATCGTTCGCCATCGCCGGCGTGTACAAACTCGACCGGTTCCGGCTGGATGTCATCCTGGCGACGCCCGCCGACGCCAAACAGAACCGCGAGTTCGTGGAACCCGAGGCCGCACGTCAATCGGCGCGCTCCCCCGCCGAGATCCGCGCTGAATCCGCCAAGTCCTGGAGCGGCTTCTGGAATAAGTCCGCGGTCGAATTCGCCGACTCCGACCTGGAGCGCATCTGGTATCACAATCAATATTTCCTAGCCTGCTGCCTGCGCGAAGGGAAGTTAGCTCCAGGCCTGTTCGGCAACTGGTCGAGCGGACGCATCGGCACCGCCTGGCACGGCGACTATCACATGAATTACAACACGCAGCAGGTCTTCTGGGGCGTGTTTTCATCCAACCACCCCGAACAACACCTTCCCTACGTCGATCTGTGCGAGAAACTCACCGTGGTTGGCGAAGCCTACGCCCGGGACAAATTCGGCCTGCCCGGCGCATTCTATTTCCATTCAGCCTACCCGGTCCCGAGTAAGGTGAACCCGTACCCGGCGCCGCCATGGGGTTACGAAGTCTGCGAGACGCCCTGGACCGTGCAGAGCCTCTGGTGGCACTATCTCTACACGCAGGACCGCGATTTCCTCAAGCGCATCTACCCCATGCTGCGAGCCGCCTCGGTCTTCCTCGCGGCCTATGTCAAGAAGGGCGGCGACGGCAGATACCACATCATTCCGACAGTCTCGCCGGAAAACTGGGGCTTCACCGTCGACATGCGCCTGAACAAGGACTGCATCATGGACCTCGCGTTGTCGCAGTTCGTTCTGAAGGGCGCAGCGGAAGCGGCCGGCATCCTGAACCTCGACGCGACGGATCGCGAGAAGTGGCTCGACATCGCCAACAACCTCGCTCCGTATCCCACGGTGAAAGGCCCCTATGGCGAAGTGTGGCTCGACGTTCCGGGCGCGCCCGCCGAATGGATCTACAACGTGCCGGTCACCCTGGCGCCGGTGTTTCCGGGCGAACAGGTCGGCATCGGCGTAAATGCTCAGCAACTCGAAATCGCGAAGCGAACGGCGCGCACGGTCCGGTTGGAGGGCGGCAACGACCTCGTCTATCAGCCCTTCATAAGAGCCCGCCTTGGCATGTTGGACGTCGCCTGGTTCAAGCAGGAAGTCCACTACTGCCTGCTTCCGAACGGCATCGCCAACGACCGCGTCCGGCAGACCGGCGGCCGTTACGCCGAAACCACGGACTTCGACTTCATGATGCGTATGGGCGTGTGGACCGAAAACCTCTCCCTGCCCGGAGTCCTCAACGAATGCATGCTCCAGAGTTACACGGGAGTCATCCGCCTGTTCCCCAACACGAAGAACCTTGGCCCCGCCAAGTTCCGCGACCTTCGTGCCGCCGGAGCCTTTCTGGTCAGTGCGAGTTGGAATGGCCGATCCGTCGCCGACGTCAGCATTCTCAGCGAAAAGGGCTCGCCGTTGCGGCTGGTAAGCCCTTGGCCGAAACTCAAGGTCACCCCGGCCGTCGAAATCAAGTACGAAGGCGAGACGGCCGTGATTCCAACCCGCGCCGGCCAGCGCTACACGATAACTCGAGCCTGACTCACCGGGCTACCAACGTCACCGTTCCCAGGATCCCCGAAGGCAGGGGCTGTAGATTCTTCATATCCTGGGGCGTGAACCGCTCCGTATAGCGCAGGTTCAGCAATTTGTAGTCGGGCTGCTGCTGCCCGGCCAAGCCATTGATCGCCGTATTGGCCACAGTAATCCGCAGCGTATTTGCGCCCGCCTTCACGTAAGGCGTAACATCCACCTCATAGGGCGGCTTCCACACTGAACCGGCGCGCTTCCCGTTCACCTCCACAACCGCGGCCTCCCTCACCGGCCCATCGAGCAGCGCCTTATAGCCCATCGCCCGGCCTTCATCGGCGAAAGGAACCCCATCCCCGAAGTTCAGCGCTACACGCCCGCCCAGCATCCCGGCCGGCACATCCACGGTCTTCTCATAGACGGCCTGGCCCGAGTAATAACGAGTGCTCTCATCCTCGGCCCACGACTTCAGCGAACTCATCGTAGCGGACTGCTTGTACCCCGGATAAGTCACCTTCCAGTCCGCCCCAATTTCGACTCGCGACTGATCGGCCCGCACAACGGTCTGGCCCGCTCCGCCATCTCGCAGCACCAGCACCCGCGACTCATACGGCGCGAGATCCAGCGCCACCGCCCCACCCTCGACCGCCACGGGTTCCGGAGCGCCGCTCACCGCATCCCACCACTCGCCCCGCACCCGCCCCGTTCGCACCTTCGCCTGAACCTTCACCGAACGATTGCCGGTATTCGCGACAAAATACACATCCGCATCGGCTAACTTCCGGTGCACGAATCCGATCGCCGGAACGCCGGTGGCGAAGTCAGGAGCAATCGCCTTCGCAAGGTCAGCCCCCAGCGCCGGCCCCGCCTGCACGACGACGCCGCCCTTGGCCTTGTACGCCTCAATCAGACGAGCCGTCTCCGGAGGCATCCGTTTCACAGCCGGCAGCACCAGCACCTTATGCGGAATCCCCACCTTCGCAATCGCCCGATCGTCGATGTAATCGAAGTTATACCCCGCATCGAGAATGGCCGGAATCAGATCCGGCCCCAGCAGCGCATCCATCGACCGATCCACCGAATCATTCCCCACCGTGAACCGCGAGTAAGCATCCTCCACCGGCAGATACAGTGCGACGTCATTGGCCGGCGCGCCCTGCCGCATGAGATAACTCACCCGTTGCAGATATTTCGTAACATCGGGCATGACGATCCACCAGGGATTATGGTGATTGAACACCGCCGCCGCGTAGAATCGCCAACCCGGCTCGCCCGCGGCCTCGGGAGAATACGCCCACCCGTGCCCGACCAACTGATTCACGCCCTGCAAGAAATGCAAATCCGCCTCCGCCTTCATATCAAGCGGAGTCGCCCGAAACGCCGGCGAATGCAGCCAGGTCCACGTCTCGGTCGACGTCACCGGTTTTCCATACAAGTGGCTGGCCGAAGTCGCCCAGCGCGTGGCCGTAAACTTGCGCCAATAGGGCTGCTCGCCCTCCGGCAAATCCACCAGGGCGTTGCTCGACAGCGTCACCGGCGGCACGCCATAAGTCTGAGACCGGAACTTGGTCCCATTCTTATGCGCCCACTCGCGGACCGGCGTCAGATACCGCTCCTCGCATAACTCGGTCAGCGTACGACCCCAGTCACGCCGGACATCGCCCGTCTTCGGGCCGATATCTCCCACCAGCGCCGGCAGGTACGGAGTCAGATCGTACCCGCGGCGAGCCTTGAACTGCTCCAACAAGTCATCGGTCCAGTCGGAGGCAAACACCTCGAGGCTATCGCTGAAGACAGCGTACGGCGGATTCTCTTTCAACGCGGCCATCAGCCGGTCCCCAACCGTCCGCAGGTGATTCTCAATCGCGGTCCGGCTGTAGTGGTCCAGCACAAATCCCTCGGCGCCCACCGCGGCCCGTTTCACCTGTTGCCCCGTGCGACTGGCGATGAAGTACATCACCAGGTGCGGCCCTTCCAGCCCCTCGGGCAGCGTCATGCGCCCGTGCTCCACCGCCCCCAACTGCCGCATCCCCTCGCCTGAGAACCTCGTCACATCGCCGCGAACCAGGAACGCCGTCAGCAATTTCTCCCCCGCCCCAATCGACGGCAGCGCCACGGACTGCGCACCCACCGGAACCGGCACGCGATCCACCCGCAGCCGCCCAGCGGCCTCCGTCACCGGCGTATGCGGACCGCCGAAAGGCCATCCGCTGCCCAGCGTCACATCCATCCGCAGCCCCAGTTCCCGGGCCTTGGCCGCCGCGAACTTCAGCGCGTCCAGATAATCGTCGGACAGGTAGGGCAGATTCCGGAAGCCCTTCGACGGGTCGTCGAGCGCCAGCGGATACACCGGCTGCACCTCGAACCCGCCAATGCCGCCAGCCTTCATCATGCGCATCTCGCGCTCGAGTTCCGGTTTGGTGACAGCGGATCCGAACCACCACCACCGCATCATGATCCGCGCATTATCTGGCGGATTCCGGAATCCGCGCAAAACATCTTCGACTTTCGCCGTTTGGGCGGACAGAGCGGCCGCGCAAGCCAGTACCAGCGCCACAATTCGCATGACGCCGTTATTTTATCGAAGCGGGAACAATAGGAGGGTTGGTACCGGAGGAGGGACTTGAACCCTCACGAAGAGTGAACTTCGACGGATTTTGAGTCCGTTGCGTCTGCCATTCCGCCACTCCGGCGCGACTACGATTCGATGGTAGCAAATTGTCCGCTATCCTGTATGGATGACGCGGCTCGCGGCGATCCTTCCGTTGCTGGCGGCCATCCGCGGGCAGGACGTTCACGTAGCGCCCACCGTCGTTCCGCAAGGCGGCGTCATGCGCATCGAAGGCAAGGCCGCCTCTGCGCGCATGGACGGACGCTCCATCCGCATCTTTCCGCAAGCCGCCGGGGAGCCGCTGGGCCTGATGCCAGTCGGCGCCATCGCGAATCCCGGCCCCTATCAACTCGAGGTCCTCGACAACGCGGGCAAAACCCTTCGGACCATCCCGATCACCGTCCGCGACGCCCGTTTTCCGAAGCAGAACATCGCCCTCAGCCCCCAGATCGAACAACTCCGCCCCGCCCCGGGCGATGATGAAGCAGCCGCCGCCTTTCGCCGCATCGTCACCGACCCCCGCCATTGGCAGGAACCCTTTGAGCGCCCCGTACCCGGCTGTATGAGTTCGCCCTACGGCGTCGCGCGACTGCACAACGGCAAGCTCACGGGCGCCTATCACGGAGGCCTGGACCAGCACGCCCCCGCCGGACAGCCCATCCGCGCCATCGCGGCCGGCACGGTCCGACTGGTGCGCCCCTTTCAACTGATGGGCAACACCGTTGGCGTCGATCACGGCCAGGGCGTTGAATCGATGTACCTGCACCTGTCGAAGTTCGCCGTCGCCGACGGGGCCAGCGTGAACAAAGGCGACGTCGTCGGATACGTGGGCGCCACGGGTCGCGCCACCGGTCCGCACCTGCATTGGAGCATCTACGTCAACGGAATCGCGGTGAATCCTTCCGGGTGGGTGACGGTCAAACCCTGCGCGGCCGCGCCGCCGCGAGCAAAGAAACGCTCCGCAAAGAAGTAGCAGAGGGCTCTCATGGAACAACGCAAACTGGGATCGCAAGGACTGTCTGTCTCCGCCCAAGGCCTTGGCTGCATGGGCATGTCGGAGTTCTACGGCGGGCGCGATGACGACGAATCGATCGCCACCCTCCATCGGGCCATCGAACTCGGCGTCACATTCCTCGACACAGCCGACATGTACGGCCCGTTCAAGAACGAGCAACTGGTGGGACGCGCCATCCGCGGCCGTCGCGACCAAGTCGTCATCGCCACTAAGTTCGGCATCATGCGCGGCGATGATTCGAGTTTCCGCGGCATCAACGGCCGCCCCGAATACGTGCGCGCCTGTTGCGAGGCGAGTCTCCGCCGCCTGGGCGTCGACGCCATCGATCTCTACTACCAGCATCGCGTCGACCCTGACGTCCCCATCGAAGACACTGTCGGCGCCATGGCCGAACTGGTGAAAGCGGGCAAGGTCCGCTATCTCGGACTCTCCGAAGCCTCGGCCGCCACCATTCGCCGAGCCCACGCCGTCCACCCCATCTCGGCCCTTCAGACCGAATACTCGCTGTGGACCCGCGACCCCGAAGACGAAATCCTCCCCGCCGTCCGCGCGCTCGGCATCGGATTCGTCGCCTACAGCCCGCTCGGCCGCGGCTTCCTCACCGGTCAGATCAAGCGCTTCGACGACCTCGCCCCCGACGACTACCGCCGCAACTCGCCGCGCTTCCAGGGCGAGAACTTCACCCTGAACCTGCGACTGGTGGACCGCATCCGCCACCTCGCGGCGGAAAAGGCGCTGCCCGCCGCGCAACTCGCCATCGCCTGGGTGATGGCGCAAGGCGAGGACATCGTGGCCATCCCGGGCGCCAAACGCCGCCAGCATCTGGAGGAGAACGCGGCGGCCGCCCGCATCCGGCTCTCGCAGGCCGATCTCGCCAGCCTGGCCGCCATCGCGCCGAAGGACTCCGCCATCGGGACCCGTTACCCGCAGGCCAACATGCGCTATCTCAACGGATGACTCGCGCGCCGGCGATCATGTCATCATGTGACGCATGAGGCAACTCGCCGCCGCTTCCCGGAGTCTGCTGAAATCGCCCGTCTTCACGATGGTCGCCGTGCTGTCGCTCGCCGTCGCCATGGGCGCGAACTCGGCCATCTTCGCCTTGATCGACGCCGTGCTATTGAAACCGCTCCCGGGCATTCATCAGCCGGACCGCCTCATTTCCATCTACCACGTGAACGCCCGCGACCCAAAGGCGTTCAGCCCGCTCTCCTGGCCCGATTTCGAATACTACCAGGAGCGCGCGCACTCGGTGACGGGCTTCGTCGCCTACCTGCGCCTGGCCTTCGCCGCGCGCCTCGCCGACCGCGTCGAAAACATCCCCGGCGAACTGGTGAACGAAGACTATTTCCGCACCCTCGGCGTCCCACCGCGTCTGGGCCGCGACTTCGCCCCCAACGAGCCCGACCGTGTCGCCGTCATCAGCGAACACCTCTGGCGCGCCCGTTTCTCCGCCGACCCCGCCATCATCGGCCGCGCCATCCCCATCTCCGGCCAGCCGTTCACCATCATCGGCGTCGCCCCCGCCGAATTCCGGGGCGTCGTGCTCGACTGGGGCGACCGGCCCGACGTCTGGATCCCCATGCGCCACTACGCCGAAGCCGTCCCGGTCCTAAGCCGTTTCGACGTCATGAACGCCTGGGGCATGCAATCGTGCCTGGTCACCGCCCGTCTACGCGAAGGCGTCGCCCCCCAGCAGGCCTTCGATGAAATCGCCGCCCTCGCACGTTCGGTCGACTCCGCCCATCCGGAACGCGCCGCCAAACTGCGCGGCGAATGGACCGCCAAGGCGTTCCCGCTCGGTGAAGCCCGCTTCTGGCCCGGCGCCCGCGGACAGATCCTGACGGTTCTCAGCATCCTGCTCGCCGTCAGCGCCGGCGTACTACTGATCGCCTGCGCGAACCTCACGTCCCTCATGTTGACCCGCGCCGCCCAGCGCAGCCGCGAAGTCGCCCTTCGATTCGCGCTCGGGGCGCGCGCCCGCGACGTGGCCCGGCTTCTGATCGCCGAAGGCGCGGTCATCGCCGCCGCCGGATGCGCCGCCGGTCTCGCCCTCGGCTACGCCCTGGTCCGAGGCTTCGCCACATTCCCGAAGCTCTTCTCCATCCCGCTCGCGCTCGACCTTCGCCTCGACCTCCGCGTCGCCGCCTTCACCGCCGCCGTCGCCGCTCTAGCCGGCCTCCTCACGGGACTCACCCCGCTCCGCAAGGCCATGGCGACTGACCTCGTTTCCAGCCTCCGCGCCGCGGGAGCCTCCGCCTCCGCCCATCGCCGCTGGAGCCTGCGTACCATCCTCACCGGCCTGCAAATCGCGGTGTCCCTGGTGCTCCTGGTCGAGGCCGGCCTGTTCCTCCGAACATTCCGAAACGCCGCCAACGCCGACCCGTTCCTGCGCGCCGGCAATCTCCTGATCAGCCGCGTGGAGACGCCCTCGCCGATGTCCCCGAAGACCGCTCGTGAACTGTCGTTGCACCTTCGCGAGATCCCCGGCGTGGAGCAGGCCGTCATGGCCGCGGTGCTGCCCATGGGCGGTATGCGTTCGGCGGGCGACATCGCCATCCTCGACGACGAAGCCGAACGCAAGACCAATGTCGACATCAACGCCGTGACGCCCGGCTTCCTCGCCCTCACCGGCGCATCGCTCCTTCAAGGTCGCGACTTCACCGACGCCGACGTGGAAGGACGCCCGCTCGTAGCCCTCGCGAACGAAGCCGCCGCGCGGCGTTATTGGAACGGCCAGGCGCTCGACCGCCGCATCCGTATCGGCGCCGACGTCGTCACCGTAGTGGGCGTCACGCGCGACCAACTCCGCCGCTCCTATCGCGGCCTCGTGCCGCCGCGCATCTACTTCCCCATCGCGCAACGCCAGTGGGGCGCGCCCAGTATCGTTCTCCGCACGCACGGCGCCCCGATGGCGGCGCTTCCGGAACTGCGCTCGGTCATCGCTCGCACGGCGCCGGACGCGGTGCTCGGAACAGCGCAGACGCTCAGCGCCTACACGAACTCCGCCCTGGCGCAGGAAAGATTGGCGGCATGGTGTCTCGGGTCGCTGGCCGCCATCGCGCTGCTGTTATCGGCGGTCGGACTCTACGGGACGACGGCCTACTCGGTCGCCCAGCGCACCGCCGAAATCGGCATCCGCATGGCGTTGGGAGGCGCGCGCACCCGCGTGACAGCCGCCATCATGCGCCCCGCCGCGTTGACAGCGCTCATAGGAGCCGCGGCCGGCGTCCTGTTATCGGCCGCCAGCGAACGAGTCACCCAATCATTGTTATATGGAGTTACCGGAAGCGACCCACTGACATGGGCGTCAGCGACAGCGATTCTGATTGCCGCCGTCGTGCTGGCCGCCGCCATTCCGGCCCTGCGAGCCTCGCGCATCGACCCGGCGTCGGCATTAAGAGGAGAGTAATCCCGAACAAGCGGCTAGGCCGGCGGCTTCTGCCCATCCAGGTGAAGCGTAATCATCGGATCGGCTTCCGCCTCCTCGCCGCGGATCTTCCTCATCAGGATCTTCGCGCCCGCCACGAAAGCGCCCGAAAGCACGCAGAAAACAACGATCACGCCGCTGAACAGGATGTAGTTGACGATCGTCTTCGCAAAGCTCTGGACATCCTTGTTCGGGCCCTTCTCATTCACCGTCACCTGGGCCTGGTAGTTCACCTTCGCGAGCACCCGCTCGGCCGCATCGGCGTCGGAAGCTCCCGTCACCACCACCACCATGGGACCCGTCCGCTTGGCCACCGCGCCCGGAACCTTACGAAACTCCTCGGCCCGTTCCCGCGACATACTCGGAGTCGGGTAATTGAACACCGCCAGGGTCATCACACCGTTCTTGGTCCGATACTGCCCTAACTGCGCCTCCGCACTCAGGGAGAAGGCCGCCACCGAAGGCGGAATCGACGGAGAGAACTTAGCAAGCGACACCGGCCCCAGAACATAGCGCTCGGAGTTTGGAATCAACCCCTCGGCCGGCAGATACGCGCTGATCACCGGCAGCGGAGCCTTCTCCACCTTCTTAAGCGCTAGATAAACCTCGGCCAACTGATCCTCGGCCGGAACCTTACCCGACACCTGGACCACATAATTGGCGTACAGGTTCATCAGGCCGCCCGCCGCCACCGCCGACATCTGGTTGATGTTGGTTTTCTCGGGCTTCGCGTCCGCCGGCCGCGCGAACTGAAACGCCGCCATGGCCCCCGTGGCGTCGCGAAACTGCCAAACCTTCAGCGTCGTCGGCCCGAAGGCCGCCTGTTCGCCGCCCTCGAAGCCGTACTCCTCAAACAGCGCCGCGTCCGCCGCGGGAAACGGCTTCACGTCCGACTTGAGCGCCCCCGCCAGTCGGTCCGGCAGAATTCCGGCCGCGGCCGTCATCCCGGCGCAGGCAATCAGCAACAGCAGGGTTCCCGGTTTCATGCTCCGCAACATTTCTTGTACTTCTTGCCGCTGCCGCAGGGGCAGGGATCATTCCGGCCGGCCGTCTTCTTCGCCAGTATCGGCTGGTTCTGCGCCGAACTCGCCTCGCCGCCCACAAACTGCAGGGCGGCCATTTCCTTGTCTTTCTTCTTATGGATGTTCTTGGTGAAATCCAGGACCGCGTTTTGGGCCTCGCGGCTGGGCTGGGACGCCACACCCACTGGCTCCCCCGCTTCGTCGTCCTCATCGTCCGGACCGTCGTCGATATCCGGATACGGCATCGGCGGGATATTGCTGCCTTCCACCCGCTGCAGGAAGAACAGGAACCGCACGGACTCGTCCTCGATGCGTTCGATCATGTCATCGAACAGCACCTTCGACTCCTTCTTATATTCGACCAGCGGATCTTTCTGGCCGTAACCGCGCAGTCCGATGCCTTCCTTCAGGTGATCCATCGACAGCAGGTGGTCTTTCCACTGGTTGTCGATGACGTTCAGCAGGATCATGCGTTCGGTCTCGCGCATGATCTCCGGGCTCAACAGTGATTCCTTCTCCTCGTAACGCTTCTTCAGCAGATCGACGATGGTGGCCTCCACCTCTCGCCGCTCCATCTGCGCCAGTTCCTTCGGCTCGATCTTGACGCCGAACTCGGTCAGGATATCGGACTGTAAGCCCGCCCAGTCCCACTCATGCTCCCGCGTATTTTCCGGACACCGAGTATCCAGGCAGGAGCCCGCGATATTCTCGGTGATCTCCAGCACGCGTACTTTCTGATCCTTGCCTTCGAGCAGTTGCCGCCGCCAGCCGTAAATCGCCTGGCGTTGCTTGTTCATGACGTCGTCGTACTCGAGAACGTGTTTGCGAGCCCCGAAGTTCTGGGCTTCGACGGCCTCCTGCGCCTTCTTGATGCGCTTGGAGATCATGCGCGACTCGATCGGCACGTCCTCTTCCATGCCCAGCCGCAGCATCAGGTTCTGCATCCGCTCGCCGCCGAAGATGCGCAGCAGGTCGTCCTGCAGCGACAGGAAGAAGGTGGACGCGCCCGGATCGCCCTGGCGTCCCGCGCGGCCCCGCAACTGGTTGTCGATGCGCCGGGACTCGTGCCGCTCGGTGCCGATAATCGTCAACCCGCCCACCGAGACCACTTCGTCGTGTTCCTTGGCGCTCTCGTTCTTGAATCGCGAATAGGTCTCGTCCCACTCGGCGCGCTCCGCCGACCCCACCGCCGCAATCTGCAGGACATCGGGGTCCTTGCTCTGCTTCCGGAAGTACTCCTTGGTCATGTACTCCGGATTGCCGCCCAGCAGGATGTCGGTGCCGCGGCCGGCCATGTTCGTCGACACGGTCACCGCGCCCTTGCGTCCGGCCTGCGCCACGATCAGCGCCTCGCGCTCGTGGTTCTTGGCATTCAACACCTCGTGCTTCACGCCCATCCGCTTCAGGATGCCCGACAGCCGCTCTGACTTTTCCACCGAAATCGTGCCCACCAGCACCGGCTGGCCGATTTCGTTCAGTTCCTTGATGCGCTTGGCCGCGTTGCGGAACTTTTCTTCCTCGGTGCGATAGACGACGTCCTGATTCTCCTTGCGGATCATCGGACGGTTGGTGGGAATCACCACCACGTCCAGGTTATAGATCTTGCCGAACTCCGCCGCCTCGGTTTCCGCCGTGCCGGTCATGCCGCCCAGCTTCTTGTACATGCGGAAGTAGTTCTGGAAGGTGATGGTCGCCAGCGTCTGGTTCTCGCGCTGGATCTTGACCCCTTCCTTGGCCTCCACGGCTTGGTGCAACCCGTCGCTCCACCGCCGTCCCGGCATCAGGCGGCCCGTGAATTCGTCGACGATCAGCACTTCCTCGTCTTTGATCACGTAGTCGCGATCGCGCAGAAACAGCACGTGCGCCTTCAGGGCCTGCTCCACATGGTGTTTCCACTCCATGTGCTCGATGTCCCACAGGCTCGGCAGGTTCAGCATCCGGGCGCACTTGTCGAAGCCTTCCTCGGTCAACGCCACCGAGCGGTGCTTCTCATCGACGGTGAAGTCGCCCGTGTAGTACTTCTCGCCCGGCTCCTTACCCTCGATCACCTCGCCGCGCACCAGCTTCGGGATAATCCGATTCACCCGGTAGTACTTATCGGTGGATTCCTCGCTCGGTCCCGAAATGATCAACGGCGTTCGCGCTTCGTCGATCAGAATCGAGTCGACTTCGTCCACGATCGCGAAATGATGCGGCCGCTGGACGCAGTCCTCCAGCCGGAACTTCATGTTGTCGCGCAGGTAGTCGAAGCCGAACTCGTTGTTGGTGCCGTAGGTGATATCGGCGTAATAGGCCCGCCGGCGCTCTTCATCGTCCAGATCGTGGACGATCACGCCGACCTCCAGCCCCAGGTACCGGTAAATCCGGCCCATCCACTCCGAGTCGCGCCGCGCCAGGTAGTCGTTCACCGTGACCACGTGGACGCCCTTGCCCTCGAGCGCGTTCAGATATACGGGCGCGGTCGCCACCAGCGTCTTGCCCTCGCCGGTCTTCATTTCGGCGATTTTGCCCCGGTGCAGAACGATGCCGCCGATCAGCTGCACGTCGAAATGCCGCATGTTCAGCACTCGCCGTCCCGCCTCCCGGCAGGCGGCGAACGCCGGAATCAGCAGATCGTCCAGCGACGCGCCGTTCGCAATCTGTTGCCTGAATTCCGCGGTCTTGGCGGCCAGTTCGGCGTCGGAGAGCTTCTGAATCTCCGGTTCGAGGTCATTGATGGCGGCGATGATCGGGCGGATCTTCTTGACTTCACGCTCGTTCTTCGTCCCGAATACTTTCGCGAGGATCGCGTCTACCATGGGTGTCTATCTTCTATTCTAGCCTGCGGTGGGGGACTCCCCGTCCGAAATCCGGCCGGATGTTTGGATGCCGTTCGTCGCGACTTCGTTGCAACGGCGAAATTCCCCTCGCTCCCCCTCAGAATCATCGGCCCATCTGTCGAAAAGATCCATAGATGCAAACGGCGCACCTTTCAGAAGAGATCATCGAACAATTCGCGATGGGCAAGCTCCAGGAACCCGAGTTGGCCCCCGCCGAAGAGCACCTGCTGGTCTGCCAACGCTGCCGCGACGAGGTCGAACTGATCGTCCTCATCGTCGCCGGCCTCCGGGACGAAGTGGTTCGCCACGGCCCGCTGGTCTGACGAAGCCGCCCGAAGCAGGCATGTGACACAATGCGGGTAGCCCGACATGCCCGCACAACCCGTCCCCGCGCCCGTCAAAGTAGCCGTCACCGAACTCGAATATCACAAGGCCGAAGCGGTCTTCCGCGACGCCGCCGGACTCGACTGCATCCCGGTCCCCATTCCCGAAGCCGGCCTGGCCGCCGCCATCCGTGAAACCGGCGCCCGCCACGCCATCATCAGCGCCCAGCCCTACCGCGACGAACTCTACCGCGCCCTGAAGCCCGGCGCCGTACTCGCCCGTTTCGGCGTAGGCCACGACGGCGTGGACAAGCAGAAAGCCACCGCCGCGGGCATTCTCTGCACCAACACCCCCGGCGTGCTCGACCAGTCGGTGGCCGAACACACCATGCTCCTGATCGGAGAAGCCGCCCGCCACCTGACCCCGATGGCCGCCTCCATGCGAGCCCTCCAGTGGGCCCCCATCGCCGGCGTCGAACTCCACGGCCGCACCCTCGCCGTCATCGGCGCCGGACCCATCGGCCGCGCCGTCGCCCGCATCGCCTCCTTCGGCTACGGCATGCGCGTGGTGGGCGTCGACGTCGCCCCCCGACCCGCCTCCGACGGCTTCGAATCCATCGGCTCGAGCTTTGAGGAAGCGGTCCGCGACGCCGATTTCGTCACCCTCCACATCCCCGCCACGCCCGAAAACGCCCGTTTCCTCGACGCCGCCCGCATCGCCCGGATGCGCCGCGACGCCTGGCTCATCAACACCGCCCGCGGCGCCGTCGTCCATGAGAACGACCTCTACGACGCCCTCGCCTCCGGCCGCCTGGCCGGCGCCGCCCTCGACGTCTTCGAGCGCGAGCCCTACGTCCCTTCCGACCCCGCCCGCGACCTCCGCTCGCTCCCCAACGCCATCCTCACCCCGCACACCGGTTCGAACACCGCCGAAGCCAACCGCCGCATGGCCGAACGCGCCCTGCGCAACGTCGCGCTCGCCGAAGCGGGCGACCTCGCGGCGCTCGACCTGCTGAACCCCGCCGTCCTCGCCCAGCGATAGCCCGGCCATGGACGACAAGGCCATCCTCGCGAAACTCGCCACCCCCCGCCGCCGCTTCCCGGCCGCCGCCGTCCGCGCCATCATCGAACAGCGCGAGCATTTCACCCCCATCCTGCTCGACATCCTCGAGGACGTGGACCGCAACCCCGCCCGCTACACCGGCGAGCGCGAAATGCGGCATCTCTACGCCATGCACCTGCTCGCCCAATTCCGCGAGCCGAAGGCGTACCAGCCCATGGTCCGCATCGTCTCCCGCCCCGGCGGGTTCGCCGAAAAGCTGCTCGGCGACAGCCTCACGGAGTCGTTCGGGCGCATGCTCGCCGCCGTCTGGGGCGGCGACATCAGCGGCGTCAATTCGCTGATTGAAAACGAATCCCTCGACGAGTACGTCCGCACCGCCGGTTTCGACGCCCACCTGACCCTGGTCGCCATCGGCGAGCGCACCCGCGACGAGACGATGGACTATTTCCGGTCCCTGCTCCCGCGCCTGCGCCGCAAGCCGTCCGCCGTGCTCGACGATCTGGTCTGCTGCATCATGGACCTGCACCCGGCCGACCTGATGGACCACCTCACCAGCCTGTTCAAGGACGGCCTGATCGACCACCGCTACGTCGACCGCGACGATCTGACCCGCGCCTACCGCGAGACCCCCGAGGAGGCCCTGGCGAGCCTCCGCCGCAACCACCGCCCCATCCTCGACACCGTCGAAGAAATGTCCTGTTGGGCCTGTTTCAACCAGGGCAAGGAGGAGGAATCCGACGCCGACCTCCCGCCCCCCGAGCCCATCTCGGCCACCATCCGCCGCGAAGCCCCCAAGGTGGGCCGCAACGACCCCTGCCCCTGCGGAAGCGGCAAAAAGCACAAGAAATGCTGCGGCGCATGACCGCCCCTTACGCTTGACGTAACGCATAAGGCCCGCTAACCTGAAGCTTGATCCAGAGCTACCGGGATAAGCGCACCCGGGACTTCGCCGCGGGCCGTCGCGTCGGCGCCATGTCCGGCATCGAGCGGATCGCGCGCCTGAAACTGGACCGCCTCGAAGCGGCCGTTACACTGGCCGATTTGGGCGCGCTCCCGGGAAACCGGTTGGAGGCGCTGTCCGGAGACCGGAAAGGTCAGTACAGCATCCGCGTCAACGACCGTTGGCGGATCTGTTTCGAATGGCCGGCGGGGAGTCCCGGCCCCCGCCACGTGGAGATCGTCGACTATCACTAGAACACCGAAACCGGCCCTCATGATCTCGAACACGCTTCCCGCTATCCACCCCGGCGAACATCTCGCCCTCGAATTAGCCGAGTTAGGCATGAGCGCCTCCGAACTCGCCCGCAAGCTCGACGTTCCGCCCAACCGCATCACGGGCATCCTAAACGGTCGACGCGCCGTCACCGGCGACACGGCCTTGCGGCTCGGCCATTTCTTCGGCTCCACGCCGGACTTCTGGCTCAACCTGCAAAGCCTGTACGATCTCCGCATCGCCGAACAGCAGGCGGGCAGTTCGATCCGCGGCCTGCCCACGCTCAAGGACCGCCAGGCGACCCGGCCCAACCCCGCCCAACCGTGATACAACACCCTCATGCGTCTCATCCCGCTTCTGGCGGTCGCCCTGGCCGCCCTGGCCCACGCCGCCCCGCCCTGCACCACCACCGCCTGCACTGAATGGATCCCCTTCGGGCGCACCGGAGCCCGATCTCTCGTCTACCGTTCCCACCCCCTCGACGCCCCTAACCCCGCCATCACCCGAGCCTTAATCGTCATCCACGGCCAGGGCCGCAACGCCGACGACTATTTCCGCACCGGCGTCGCCGCCGCCTTCCTCGCCGCCGCCCTCGACAACACCGTCGTCATCGCCCCCCGCTTCGCCTCCCACGACGGCCGCGGCTGTCAGGACAAACTCGACAAGGATGAGGCCAACTGGCGCTGCTCGGGCGATAGCTGGCGTTCCGGCGCCCCCGCCATCAACTTCGAACGCCTGAACTCCTACGACTTCACCGACGAAATCCTCCGCAAACTCGCCCGCAAGGACATCTTCCCCAACCTGAAGACCGTCGTTGTCACCGGCCACTCCGCCGGAGGCCAATACGTTTCCCGCTATGTCATGGCCAGCCCGGTTCACGAAACCCTCCCCGGCCTCGACATCCGCTACGTCATCTCGAACCCCTCCAGCTACGCCTATCTCGACCCCACCCGCCCCAGCGCCTCCAACGCCGCCGAGTTCCGCCCCTATGTCGACGGCCGCAACTGCACCACCTACGACCAGTGGCCCTACGGCCTCAAAAACCGCTCCACCGGCGCCGCCGCCAAACTCTCCGAGGACGATCTCCGCAAGCACATCACCGCCCGTCCCGTGACGTTCCTGCTCAGCGAGCTCGACACCCTCCCCCTGGCCGGTTTTGACTCCTCCTGCCCCGCCATGGCCCAGGGCCCGTCGCGCCTCGCCCGCGGCCAGGCCTACGCCGCCTATCTCAAGGAAAAGTACAACGCGCCCCATCCGGTCGCCGTCGTCCCCCTGTGCGGACACAACGCCCGTTGCGTCTACACCTCCGATCCCGCCCTCGCCATCTTATTTCCGTAGAAAAATCCCGCAACAACGGAAATAACTCCGAATGATACCCTGAAAGATTCGAATGCCTGATTCAAAACTGTTGTTGATTCCGTTGGGCGGCCTGGGCGAGTTCGGCATGAACTGCATGGCCCTGCGCTACGGAGACGACATCATCGTCATCGACGCCGGCATGATGTTCCCGGAAGCGGAACTGCTCGGCGTCGACATCGTCACTCCTGACTTCACCTATCTCGAACAGAACCGAGAGCATGTCCGCGCCCTGGTGCTAACCCACGGCCATGAGGACCACATCGGCGGCGTCCCGTTCCTGCTCTCGCAGATGAACCTGCCGGTCTACGGCACGCCCTTCACTCTCGCCCTGGTCGAGCGCCGGCTCGAAGAGCACGACCTGCTCAAGACCGCCCAACTCCACCAGGTGAAGCCGCTCGAACGCGTCTCCATCGGACCGTTCTCCATTGAATTCGTCCACGTCACCCACTCCATCGTGAGCGCCGTGGCCCTGGCCATCACCACGCCCCTCGGCGTCATCATTCACACCGGCGACTTCAAGGTCGACCCCACCCCCACCGACAACGAACTGTTCGACCTCCACACCCTCGCCGCCTACGGCAAGCGCGGGGTCCTGCTCCTGCTGTCGGACTCCACCAACGTCGACCGTCCCGGCTACACCGAAAGCGAACGCGCCGTCCGCCCGCGCCTGGAAGACCTGTTTGCGCGCTCCGAACGCCGCCTCGTCATCTCTTGTTTCAGTTCCTCCATTCACCGCCTCCAGCAGATCCTCGACCTCGCCGCCGAATACGGCCGCAAGGTCGCCTTCCTCGGCCGCAGCATGCTCAGCACCACCGAAATCTCCCACGATCTCGGACTGCTGTCCATCCCGGACAACATCCTGCTGCGCCCGCAGGACATCATGAGCATGGCCCCCAGCAAGACCTGCGTCGTCATGTCGGGCACTCAGGGCGAACCGATGTCGGCGCTTTCCCGCGCCGCCGTCGACAATCATAAGAACGTGTCCATCGAGGCCGGCGACACCGTCGTGCTCAGCTCCCGCATCATCCCCGGCAACGAAAAGCCCATTTACCGGATGATCAACCACCTGGCCAAGCGCGGCGCCGACATCGTCTACGGCCACATGAATCCGCCCATTCACGTCTCCGGCCACGCCAGCTCCGAGGAGTTGAAGCTGGTGCTGAACCTGGTCCGTCCGCGTTACTTCATGCCCATCCACGGCGAATACCGGCAACTCGCCCGCCACGCCGCCCTCGCCCAACACCTGCGCCACCAGGGCCTGGAGGACACGTTCGTCCTCGAAACCGGCGAAACGCTCGAAATCGACCGCCAGGGCGCCCGCCGCGCCGGCCGCGTCACCGTGGGACGCGTCTGCATCGATTCCGGGTCGCTCGACGACATTGTCGAAGACATCGTCATCCGGGACCGCCGCCACCTTTCCGAAGACGGCTTCGTGCTCCCCATCATCGCCATCAACAAGCACACCGGCAAGAGTGAGAACCTGCCTGAAATCGTCAGTCGCGGCTTCGTTTCCCTTGAGGAAGGCGCGGACCTGATGAAGGAGGCGCGCATGGTGGTCGCCAAAACCCTCGAAACGTCCACTCATGAGGAGCGCACCGACTGGGGCGTCATGCAGGAGAAGATTCGCGCCGACCTGAAGCGCTTTCTCACCAAGCAGACCTCCCGCCGCCCGCTCATCATGCCGGTGATTCTCGAGGTCTAGCGCGGTGCTCGAAACCCAACTCGAACGTTTGGCCGAACGCGGCGTCAATCTGCTGCCGGCCGTCGAGATCACCACTCATTTCATCTTCGAGCGCGACGGCTTCGTCGCGCTCGTCGAGCGCAAGGAGGACGGTTTCGGCGCCATCGGAGCCCCCGGCCTGCTGGGCGGGCCCGCTGGCTTCGCGGCGCTCGTCTGGCGCGGCGCCGAGCCCTGGTTCGTGGCCCGTAACTTCGAACAGCAAGCCACCCCGGACCAGGTGGCTTCGATCCGCCGCTTCGCCGCCGACCTCGACTACGCCCTCCGCCAGCTTTAGCCCCCTCGGCAAACGCCATTCACACAACTCGAAAATATTCCTAACTCCCCGGCCGGCAGCCGCTTGCGTCCAACTCACTGCTCGCGCGGGGGCCGTTTCCTAGGCCGCGCATGTCACGATGAAGGTAGGAGAGGGTGATGTCTCAAGCTGCCAAGAAAGCGACTGTCTCCAGGCCCGCGTCGCCGGACCTCGAGCTATACCTGCTGCGTGATGAGTTAGCGGAAACTCATCAGCCGCAAAACGTCCAGGAGCGCCAGTTAGTCGCCGCGATCGCCGAAAACTGGATCCGTTTCCAGGAGGCGCGGAAACTCGAACAGCAATTCCTGCGCGACAACGACATGCGTGAAGTGCTGCGCGATCGTCTGGACGCCTTCAAGGCGGTCACCCGTTACGCGGCCGATTGCGAACGCGCCTGGCGCCACTGCGTCACGCGTCTCGAAATCATGAAGCGCCGCCGGCCGAAGTCGCTGGCCTCGCCCGAAGCGCGCCGCTCCTGGAATCGCCTCGAAGGCAAACTCCCGCCCGACAAGCCCTTGAAGCCCGTGTATACGTCCGTCATGAAGGCCACGCGCAAGCAAGTGGAATCCATCCGGAAGCATCAGAAGCGCCGCGAGTGACGGGACGCCACCCGTCGGCCCTCGCCCGCGGCCCCTCCGGCCGAGTCCGGAACCGTTCTTTGCCTCGAAAATAGTTCTCCGAA
>JAFDVZ010000032.1 GCA_018268715.1 Acidobacteriota bacterium
CGAGTTCTTGCGCATGGGCGCGCTCAAGGGCGTAATCCTGGATGCCGACGGCTCCACGCTGTACGACCTCTATACCGAATTCGGCATCACGCCGAAGACGGTGAGCTTCGCGCTGGGCACGGCCTCGACCGAGGTGTTGCTGAAGGTGCTCGAAGTGAAGCGCCACATTGAGGACAACCTCAAGGGCGAGTTCATGACCAGCATCATGTGCCTCTGCTCGCAGGGCTTCTACGACGCTTTCACCACGCACGCCAAGGTGAAGGAAGCCTTCATGTACTACCAGCGCAACCAGCAACTCGGTAACGATTACCGCACCGGCTTCACCTTCGGCGGAATCACGTTCGAAGAATATCGCGGGCAGGCGACCGACGCCAACGGTACGGTGCGGAAGTTCATCGCCGACGACGAGGCGCACTTCTTTCCGCTCGGCACCGCCAACACCTTCCGCACGCACTTCGCGCCGGCGGACTTCAACGAGACGGCGAACACGCTGGGACTGCCGCTCTACGCCAAGCAGGAGCCGCGCAAGTTCGGCCGCGGCACCGACCTCCACACGCAGCAGAATCCCTTGCCGATCTGCCTGCGGCCAGAAGTGCTCGTGAAGGGGACGAAGGCCTGAGCCATGGCCGACTGGGGATCTCTGGCGAACGCGCTCAACACGACTGTGCTGGGCGCGTTCGGCCGGGATGTTGTCTACACGCCGCAGGCGGGCGACTCAATCACCATCCGCGGCATCTTCGAATCCACGCACGAGCCGGAAGAGACTGCGCCCGGTGTATACGCTGTGCTCTTCGTGCGCGCCGGGGATCTCTCACAGCCGCCGGAACGCGGTGATGAAGTGACCGTCGACGGCGCTACCTACAAGGTCTTCGACATAGAAGCGGACGCGACCGGTGCCGCTGTCCTGCGGTTGAGGCAGGCGTAGCGATGCCGTCTGTCCGCATCTATCAGAAAAAACAAATCCGGCTCGATCTGTTGAACGTCCGCCAGACCGCGATGTTCAAGATCGGCAACGTCGGCGTGGCGGCGGTGAAGAACCGCCTCACGGCAGCACAGGGGCCAACGGATTCGCCCGCCAAGCCGCTGACGAAACGCTACGCGATCTGGAAGACGAAACGTGGTAAGGGCAACCGCCGCAATCTGACCTTCACAGGCGACCTGCTGCGCAACTTCCAAGTGCGCACGGTGAGCGAGAACCGGGCCAAGGCCAGTGTCTCGACGCGCAAGGACCGCATCAAGGCCTGGGTCAACCAGAAGATCGAGCCCTGGGTCGTGTTCTCGCCGAAGAACACGGCCGCCGTGGTTGAGGCCACACGGCGCGTGCTCCGTGAACTCAGGCCCCGTTTGTTGTTGGAGCGCTCTCTGGGAGGGAAGCAACGATGATCAACCCAGCCGAACTGGTCGACAATCTCGTGGCGATGCTGCGCGACATTCCGGACTTGGTCATGGAGATGGGCGGCGATCCCGAGCGCATCTTCGCCTACCACGACCAGTATCCCAAGCGTTCGAGCCTGGCGCACGCGATTCACCAGATGCCCGCGCCATCCATCATGGCGGTTTGGCAAGGCACGCAGCCCGGCGCCTTTGGCGGGATGGATGTGTGGAAACATCAGGTCACGCTATTCCTGCGCGCTCGAGAGACCTTCGAAGGCGATCCGCCGACCGCGTACTACCGGCTGTTCCGATTGATCACCAAGGGTGTGCCGGCATCGGCTGGCGTGCCGATGTTGAACGCGACCGTGCATCCGTCCTGCTACGCCATGGATCTTCCCATGATCCAGCGGCAGACGGACGCCGAGGGTCTGGACTATTTCGAAGTGCCCATCACATTTACGGAGGCAGGCGATGAATGATGCCACCAACACGGTGTGGCTTGCTCCGCCATTCAGACAGGGCGAGCCGAAGGAAGTCGAAGCGAAGCCCGAAGTCCTCATCCCACTCTTGAATTCGGGCTGGTCGCAATGCGATCCGCCAGCAACCGAGGAGGTGAAGACCGATGTCCACGACTAGACTGCAAGAGATCCTGATCGGCTTCGGCAAAGGCAAGCAGACCGACATCGCGACCGCCAACCTGGTCGCGAGCGTCTGGCAGTTGAAGAAGCTCAACGCGCAGCTCGCCAATCCGAAGCTCAACACCGAGAACGACGCCGAGGAATACGGTAAGGGTCACGAGTTCCCCACGCAGACCTTCAAGACCTCGTGGGATGTCAGCGGCTCGCTCGAAAAGTACCTGAGCGCGGAGATCGGCTCCTGGGCCATGGCGTTCGGTCTCGGCAAGGTGGTGAAGTCAGGCACGACGCCCAATTTCACCTATACCTGCACGCCGCTGTTCCCGGCGAACGGCGATGCGGCGGAACTGCCCTACTTCAGCTTCATCGAGCAGATCCGGCCTGGCGCCGGCGTCGTGCTCGACCGCATGGCCGTGGGATGCGCGGTTGAAGGATGGACCATCACCATCGGCTCCGGCCCCGGCCGCGCCAACAGCAAGATCACGGTCGAGTTCGTCGGCTCCGGCAAACTCACCGAACCTTCGGGAATCGCCCTTCCCGCCGCCACGCTGGAGAAGTTGCTGCCCTCTGCCTCGCTCGCGCTCAGCATCAACGGCACGGACTATGTCACCAACAAGAACATCGTCTCGCTGGAAACCTCGTGGAAGAACAATATTCGCCTCGACGCGGGGTTCTTCCCTGGCTCCGGTTTCCAGACGGCAGGTGACGCAGCCACGGGCGCGATCCGCGGCCGGCTGGAGTTCGGCAATCGCCAGGGCGGGCTCAAGTTCACGGCGCGATTTGACAACACTTCCACCGAACTGACGAAGCTCAAGGCCCAGACCACCGGCACCGCCACCATCACGCTCACCTTCGATGCCAACAACTCGCTGGCGATCACGTGGCAGAAGGTGTCCTTCGCCACTGCCGAGGTCGGCGAAACCGACCAGGTTGTGACTGTCGCGGTCGAGGCCACTCCGCTGTACGACTCGACGAACGGTATCGTCTCGGCCGTGGCGAAGTGCGGTGTGGACGGAATCTGCCAGTAGAAGGAAACACTTATGGAAACTCCTGTTTTTGACGCGAGCAGGCCGCTCGCTATGAATCTGCGCACGCCGGATGGCGTGAAAACCATTCGCGTGCGCTTTCCTTCCGATGACGAGTGGATCGAACGCCAGCGCCGCCGCAAGGTGCTCGTGAAGCAACTCGGTCGTGGCGCATCGGAGACTACGGTCGTCAACCGCGAGGATGCCGACGCCGCGCTTCTGGCAAAGATCCGGACGGAGCAGGATGGTCAGGAGGTCGATGCCTTCGAAGCATCGAAGCTCGTGGAGGAGTTGGCCACCTGCGACGTTGATGATGTGGTGCCGGAAGGCGGTGGGTTCCGGGTGACGATGCGCGTACTCGGCGGGACGACCTCCCATCTGATGAAGATGCCCTCCGCAAAAGACACCTTCGATTACCGGCGCGGGTTTGTTCGCGCCGTCGATCTGCCGTTTGGCCGGCAGGAAATCACGGTCAACATCGCTCCGGTGGCGGCACTCTACCGGAAGCTCGTGGACTCGACGGAAGGGTATGCCGGCGACGTGGTCCCGATCATTCACCAAGCCGTGGCTGTTCGCGCCGCGATCGACGCGCTCGACATGACGTTTGCGGAGGACCGCGACGCAAATTTTCGCCCGGCGACTCCACTGGCGCAATAGGCGGGTGGCCGGAGAACCCATCTTTCCGCTTCCTGGTGCATTGGGCGATGCGTCGGGAAGAGCTCTGCGATCCACGCCTGTGTGCGGACTCGCCCGCCGATGGCGGCCGGTGTGACCACTGTCCGCTTACCCACCTGGACATCGCCCAATCGTCGGAACGGGGCATCGTGATCCGTTGCGCGCTCGATCTCATGAACGCGATGAAGCTCGGCGTGCGCGTCTCCCTGGATGAAATTCGCGGCGATGAGTTTCAGGCAATGCTGATCGTCGCCGAGGAACGGGATTTACTGGAACGGGAGAAACTCCCCGGCAATGGCCGATAGCAACAAGCTCGAGCTCGTCGTCGAAGTGGACGTCAATAAGGCGAACGCTTCGATCAAGAGCATCAACTCGGGGCTGTCCAGTATGGAGGACGCCGCCAGGCGCGCAGGGAGCGGCGCGGCCAGCGGCATCGACGGCTTCACGGTCAGCATGGTCAAGGGCGTCGCGGCGGGAGAACTCCTCGTCGAGGCCATCAAGAAGGTCATCGAATTCACCAAGGAATGGACCCTCGATGCGGCCCGCGCGGCCGCCGAACTGGAGCGCCAGGTTGCTGTCACGAACGCCGCCGGTAAGGCGTTTGGGATCACGAGCGAACGCGCGCAGGAGGCAGTGGAAACGTTCAAGGCCGTCGGCTACACGGCCTCCGAATCCGAAGGCGTCATCCGGAAACTGATCGTGTCCCAGTTGGGCCTGGAAAAGACCGAAGGCCTCGCGAAGCTGGCGAAGGACGCTGCTGCGTTCAGCACGACCGGAGTGAAAGCCGCCGATGCTGCCGAGATGCTGCTGCGCGCGGTGGAGACGGGCCAGAGTCGCGGGCTCCGCGAACTGAACATCTATGTCGATCTGAATGAGGCGACGGAGCACGCGGTATTGCTCGCGCAACTGCGCGGAAGAACGCTCGACGAGAACCAGATCAAGCAGGTTCGGTGGAACGCGATGGTGGAAGCCGCT
>JAFDVZ010000033.1 GCA_018268715.1 Acidobacteriota bacterium
CGGCGATGACAAAAATCGTCGCCGTTTTCTTGACGAGATTGAGCGCACTGCCTAAAATGTGCGCCTCTGTTCCCCGATAGCTCAGTCGGTAGAGCGCCGGACTGTTAATCCGTAGGTCCCTGGTTCGAGCCCAGGTCGGGGAGCCAAGTTTTCACAACTTGGTGTTTCTCCAAGGAACAGCAAGTCAGCATTACAACCGAGTTTTTCCCCGATAGCTCAGTCGGTAGAGCGCCGGACTGTTAATCCGTAGGTCCCTGGTTCGAGCCCAGGTCGGGGAGCCAAGACAAGCAAGCAGAAAAGCCAATCCGCGAGGGTTGGCTTTTTTGTTATCTGGTCGATTGCTGGTCCGGGGGGGTTCGATGCTGGGCCGGGATCAGGCATCCAGGCGCGGCCGTTCAGCCGCTCTCGCCCAATGCGCCGCGAGGGCCGCCCCAGCAGCTCGTCACGCCACGCACCCGGTTTCGCAGCCCTTGCGGCTCGACTGTCGCCCCCTCACGGCCACATGCCCCCGCCCGCTGCCACGGGTTCTCCGTCGCGCGGCACCGGGAAACGCAGCCTCTTCAACGCACTCCCCACCTCAAGACCGGCAAGGACCGGCCCTCCGGTGGATTCCGAGCGGCCGATCGCCCTTGGTGTCAATTTCGACAAGGGGGTCTATGTAGCAGGTCAATTGACACCACCTTCCGCTCAACGCCCGACATCCAAATCACCGTAGCAAACCCAAGCCCTCGTGAGCCCGGAGCTGGATCAAGGGCCCAGCTCCGGGCGGACCGTTCTCAAGCCCCGGCAAGCGCGGCTTGCCGGAGCGAAGGTCCACGTTCCAACAGGGTGGCCGAAGGGCGTGGGCTCAATACTCCCAGGCCTCGTGTCGTGTCCGCGCGCAGTGAATTTTGACCCCCCGTGTGCACCGAATTCTGACCCCGGGGGTTTAGCCGTTCATCATTGATTGGCTGTGTTGAAGTGTATTTGTATCGACCGAGGGGGAGGAAGCGGCGAAGGGCGTAGCCCGCAGCCGCTTCCTCCCCCTCGGGGCTCAGAATGGCGTGTCCTGTTCCTCGGTTACGTCCAGGGACTCGACGGTGCGCGCCGCCCGGCTCGCCTCGCGCGCCCGGACGCGCGCCTTGGCCGTCTGACTGCTTTGCTGGAAGCGGAAGGATTCGTTGCCCGTCTCCACGATGTGGCAGTGGTGGGTGAGTCGGTCGAGCAGCGCGGTGGTCATTTTTGCGTCGCCGAACACGGTGGGCCATTCGGCGAAGGTCAGGTTGGTCGTGATGATCACGCTGGTGCGCTCGTAGAGCTTCGAGATCAAGTGGAAGAGCAAGGCGCCGCCGGCTTGGCTGAAGGGCAGGTAGCCCAGTTCGTCGAGGATCACCAGATCGACGTGCATCAGTGCGTGCGCGAGCCGTCCCTGTTTGCCGGCAGCCTTCTCCAGTTCCAGACTGTTGGCGAGCTCGACGGTGGAGAAGAAGCGTACCCGCTTGCCGTACTCGGTGATCGCCTTGACGCCGAGGGCCGTCGCCAGATGGGTCTTGCCGGTCCCGGTGCCGCCGATGAACACGACGTTGGCGGCGGCGTCGGTAAAGGCGGCGGTGGCGAGTTCGTGGATCAACTTCGCATCGACCTTGGACTTGCCGAAGTCGAAGCCGGTCAGATCGCGGTGCATGGGGAAACGCGCCGCACCCATCTGGTAGCGGATCGAACGCACATGCCGGTCGGTGACCTCGGCGTCGAGCAGACACTGAATGAGCCAGCCGGCGCTCTGAATGCCGATGCCGCCTTCGGCGAGCAACTCCTCGTAACGCTGGGCCATGCCGTGCAGACGCAGCGATTTCAGTTCGGCAACGATCTCACGCATGATCGTTCTCCGCGTGCAGACGGTCATAGCGGCCGGCGTCGGCGAGCGGTGCCTCGGTCACCGCGAGTGCCGTGTCGAGTAGTGCCGGTGGGGGCGTTTGGCGCAGGCGGGCGAGCACATTCTTGACGTGCTCCGCACTGGGCGTACCGGATTCGAGGATCAGTTCGACCGCCACCAGCACGTTCTCCAAGCCATGCCGGGGGACGTGCGCCAGAATGTCGGCCATCAGCCGGTCGCCGCCCGGGCGTCTGACGAGCAACGCCCGCAGTTGCTGCAGCGGAGCCGGCAAGCCCTCGAAGGGCGCGCCGTTACGCAAGGCGCCCGGCTTGCGTTCGAGCAGCGGCAGGTAGTGCTGCCAGTCGTAGATGACCTGGCCGCGCTCGAAGCTGCGCGCATGCGTGGCGACGAGGCCGTCCTCGGCATGGATCTCGATCCGCTCGGGGTACAGCCGCAGGCTCACCTTCTGGTTGGCGAAGGCGCATGGGACCGAGTAGCGATTGCGCTCGTTCGTCACCAGACTGGTACTGGAAACCGGCACGATGGCCTCCACGTAGCCATCGAAGCTCGGCACCATCGGCATCAAGGCGTCGCGCTCGAGCGCGAGGGCGTCGGCGATGGTGAGGTGCTCGGCGTCCGGGTACGCCAGTTCCGACCACAGCGTCTGACAGCGCACCTCGAGCCAGGCGTTCAGTTCCGTGAAGCTACCGAAGCGCCGCTGTAACGCCTCCTGCCACAGACGCCGCCGGTTGTCCTGCACGTTCTTCTCGACGACGCCTTTCTCCCAGCCGCTGGCGACGTTGCAGAAGTCCGGATCGAACAGGTAGTGCGCCGCCATCGCCGCGAAGCGCGTATTGACGATGCGCCGCTTGCCCACGCCGACCTTGTCGACGGCGGTCTTCATGTTGTCGTAGATGCCGCGCCGGGGAATGCCGCCGAACACCCGGAATGCGCGCGTGTGCGCGTCGAACAGCATCTCATGGCTCTGCGTCGGGTAGGCCGCAAGCACGAAGGCGCGGCTCGCACAGAGCTTCGTGTGCGCGAGCAGCACCTTGCGATGGAAACCGCCAATCACCAGCGACTCCTCGCTCCAGTCAAACTGGAAGGCCTCGCCGAATTCGAATTTGAGCGGAATGAAGCTCGACTTCGCCGGCTTGCCCCCGGCCTCGCGCCAACGTCGCACGTACTCGCTCACCCGCGAGTAGCTGCCCGTGAAGCCCAGTTCCTGCAACTGCCGAAACAGCACCAGCGCCGTGCGTCGTTCCCGCTTCGCCCGGCGGGCGTCCGCCTCGAGCCACTGCACGAGCCGCGTCTCGAAGGGCGCCAGTACCGTCTCCCGCGCCGTTCGCCGGTACTTCGGCTCGCCCCCGTCGCCCGCCCTCAGCCATTGCCGCACGGTGTTGCGTGCCAGCCCCGTGCGCCGGCAGATCTCCTTGATCGACAGCCCGTCGCGAAAGTGCAACCGCCGAATCTTGCCCAGCATGTTCATGGTGATCATCTCCTCGAACCCTGCTCAAACATCGAGCAGGCAGGTTAATCACCGGGGTCAATTTTCAGCGCGCACAACCCGCGAAAGAGGGTCAATTTTCAGTGCGTAGCAACAACCAATGACACCAAACCGACGATGCTTGAGCGCGTCGTCAAGGCCCGGAAGGACCGGGCGCGCTTCAAGCGCAAAAAGGGCGCGGAAACGACGATGGAGCTGATCGTCGATGAGCCGGCCGCCGCGACGCGGCCGAGCCTCGATGCGCTTCTTACGCACCTGGACGACGTGTTCCGTCCCCTGATGGAGAAAGCCCGCGCCAAGCAGGCAGACTCTTCCGCTCCGTCGTCGGATCAATCTGGCGGGCCGCCGCCCATCGAATCGGATGTCTCACCCGAGGATCAAGTCAAACTGGACGGTTTTCTGGCGGCGTGCTTGCAGCCGCCGCCGCTCGCCGTCATGGCGCAGCCGCTCACGGGGGGTATCGGTGCCGACGGCAAGCGCTCTCCTCCGCGCCGGGGCTTCGGCCCGCCGGTCTTCGTGGGCTTTGACTGCGAGTGGGAATATCGGGCCAAGGGCCGCAATGTGCTGCTGTCGGTCCAGTTCCATGTGGTCGGGCCGACGGGGCTGCGCTACAGCAAGGTCATCAACCTCGTCGGCAAGGACGCCGTCCAGGATCGCCCGTCGCTGGCCGAGGCGCTGTATGACCTGCTCGATGAGGCCGAGATCGAATGCGTGTTCGACGAGTGGCCCGAGGAGGTTGTGCTGTGCGGCCATTTCACCCGGGCGGACATCTCGGTCTTCCGGGACTTCAAGCAGTTTCGCCACCAGCTTCAGGCGGTCAATGGAACCCTCGCAACGACGGCCCGCCCGGCCGAGGTGAAGCTGCCCCTCAAGGAGGAGCAGGCCGAGCGGCTCAAGCACCGTTACCGCTACGTGGTGGGCGATGACTTCGACCCGCGGGTGCTGTCGGTGCGGATCGTCGATTCGGCGCGGCTGGCGCCGCCGGGCACGCCGCTGGCGAAGCTCGGGGACTGGCTGGACGTGCCCAAGGTGCTGCTGCCCCGAGGCTACCGCAAGTCCGAGATGCGGCGCCTGCAGCGGGAGCTGCCTGGCCTGTTCAAGGCCTACGGGCTGCGGGATGCCGAGATCGCCGTGCTGTATGTGCTGTGGGTGTTGTGGTTCTGCGACCGCTACCTGGGCATCAAGGGCTTATCGGCGACGGCGAGCGGTCTGTCGGTGCGGCTGGTGCAGCTGTGCATGCGCCGTGACGGCGTGCATCCGGACGTGGCGCTGAACTTCGAGAAGGTCCGGCGCTGGCGCTGGAACGAGGTCACCGGGCGTCCGACTTCCCAGACCCAGCGGGTGCCGACGCGGGTGCGGCGCTGGTTCGAAGCCTTCTTCGCCGATGTGTATATGGGCGGGCGCAACGAGTGTTACTGGTTCGGTCCGACGCCGATGCCACAGCCGTGCCACCGGATGTTCGACCACGATCTCGCTGCCTGCTACGTGGTGAGCCTCGCCGGCATCATGAGTCTCGACTACGAGCGAATCGAGATCACCCGCGACCCGGAACGCTTCCGGGGGCATGTGGCGGGCTACGCCGAGGTGGAGTTCCGGTTTCCGGAAGGGACGCTGTACCCGTGCCTGGCGGTGATGATGGAAAAGTACGGGCTGTGGTATCCCCTCTCCGGCGTGGCCCTGGCGACGGCACCGGAGATCGAACTGGCGTTGGAGATGGGCGCGGAGATCACGATCCGCTTCGGGGTGGTGATTCCGTGGAAGGACCGCGCGGCGGTCTTCGCAGAGAGTGCCAAGCGTCTGCGACGGGAGAAGACCGGGAAGGACGCCGACACGAGCCTGTGGCTGGAAGCCGAGGGTGACGTCTTCGTGCCGGCAACGGAGATGCAGTTTCCGCCGGAGTCCCACGGCGATGTGGGCTACAGGCCCTTCGAGTCGGGCTCGATCTACACCCGCGCGATGCGGTTGAAGTTTGACAAGAAGTCCCTGCCCCACCAGTTCATGAAGCTCGTGGGCAATGGCGTTTATGGGAAGACCGGCCAGGGCTTCAAGGGCAAGCGGGCGCTGGACATGGAGGACCTGAAGTATCGCGCCATTGGCCCGTCCGGGATCTCGGAGCCTGCGGTGGCGGCGCTGGTGTCGGGTTTTGCGCGGGCGGTGCTCGGCGAGATTCTGTGGAAGCTGCCAGCGGGTGCGCTGGCGGTGTCGGCGACGACGGACGGCCTGCTGGTGGATGTGGAGAAGCTCGACCTCACTGGCGCGATGTGCCGGCGTTTCCAGGCGCTGGTGGACCGGATCGCGCCGGGGACCGCGATGACGGAGCTCAAACACATGATCGGGCAGGCGGTCGCCGGCAAGACCCGCCTGCAGCTCACGGGGCTCGCGATCGACGGCCAGGAGCCGGTGGTGGCCAAGGGCGGCATCAAGGTGCCGCTCGACAGCGCCGAGGGCGACGAGGAGAAGGAGCGCGCGCTGATGCGTCCGGAAAACCAGAACCGCTTCATGGTGGATCTCTTCGCGAACCGCCAGCCCGGACAGGTCATCAAACGTGAATCCCTGATGTCGCTGGGCGAGATGGTGCTCAACGACTGGGACCTGCAGACCATCGATACGCCGGTGCGGCTCAACATGGAGTACGACTTCAAGCGCCGTCCGGTCGATGCCCGCATGGTCCGGATCGAATCGCTCGGGGTCGAGCATCTGGCCTTTGCGACGGTGCCTTGGGACAACGCGGCCGAGGGCGAACTCGCCCGGATGCTGTTCGACCGCTGGCGCGAGGGCGAGCAGGACAAGGACGGGAACTGGGTCCGCTCGGCCCATTGCCTGAAAACCCTGGCGGACTGGGGCGACTGGCAGGCGTTCTACGGGCTCTACGCGGGCAACCACCAGCGGCGGGCGCGCTTCCAGGCGCTGCAGGCGGGGGCCGACGTGACGGTGAAGGCCGACGGGCAGGACGAGGGGCAACAGAAGCGCCTGCGTGGTCCAACTGGGCAGGTGTACGCAACGACCCGGACCGGGATGCTCGGAACGGCGATCCGGACCTTCCTGACGGCTTATGTGCAGCGGGCCTGGGGGCTGGAAGGCGCCGACCTGTCGCAGGCGAAGCTCGCTGCCTGGCTCACCGAGGCGGGCTACCCAGTGAAGGTGCATGACGTGAAGAACGCCGGGCGCTCGCAGCTGCATGAGCATGTGTCGCCGGCGACGGCGGAGGTGATGGCGTTCCTGGAGGTCGTGAAGGCGCGGTTTCCTGGGGTGGAGGTGGGGCGGTTTTTGGTGCCAGAGTAGTCGGTGATGATGTAAGTGAAGAAGGGGCCGCGATTGCGGCCCCTTCTTCACTCAAAGATCCTCGTCGCGGTGTAGAAGATCGTCAGTCTTCTTGCATTCCTTCAGAATGCCGTCTAAAAAAACAAATACGCATATCCGCCAGCCACCGCAAACGCTGACTCGTTCCCTGAATCAGTAAAGATCGCGGCGGCGCCTACGGTACATCGCTCCCGATCTCAATCGCCATACCGAACTTAGGATAAATGTATGCCATCCACCACGCTTGGTCGCAATCAGGTTTCGGCCAGCAGCCTGACAGCAACGCAATTTACGATCCTCGCCGCCCTACCGGCGGTTATCAACCTCCGCGAGGTTGTTCAAAAAGATCGAAAGACTGTTGTGCACGCGGAGGAAGTAGTGGTTGAAGGCGAGGTCCGAACGGAAGGACAGAATGTCACCATTCTCTGTCGAAGGTTACGATTTCTTGGTGGTGGGTCTATCAATGCAGACGGCAGGCCCGCCGAACATAGTTTTCCGCCAGACCTTCGGAAAGAGGGTTCCCGTGATAGCGGCGCGCCGGGTGCTGACGGCGACGATGGTTCAGATGGCTTCCAAGGAGGTGTGGTTGACATCCAAGCACAGGAAATCATCGGCATCGTCCAAATCAGCGCGCGGGGGGGCTTGGGGGGGCGCGGTCAAGATGGTGGCCATGGGCGTGCGGGCGCGCAGGGGCCGAGAGGCCAGGATGCTTTCGGGGATGTGAACGATCCGCCCGCAAGATGTTTTGGCGGTCCAGGTAGGCAGGGAGGGGCGGACCAAGTCAAGATAGTTGTC
>JAFDVZ010000034.1 GCA_018268715.1 Acidobacteriota bacterium
CCACCGGAGGCCGAGCTGACTCCTATCTCCTGACTTCTATCTCCCTTGCTCCATCCCAGCCCACGTCAGATCCGATACGATCTTGACAACATGACCACTCCGAGTGCTGCCCTCGCGGTGGCGGCCGCGTTCGCCGCCTGCCTGTCCGCCGCCGAGCCCGTCCCCGTCTCACCGTCGCGCCTGGCCAAAGTCGGCCAAGTCGACGCACGATATCAGTCCTACAACGTCGAAATGGTTGAAGTAACCGGCGGCCGGTTCTGGGCGCCCTATCGCACCGGCTCCGACGCCCCCAAGACTCCCTCGGCCCCGGGCGCCGTCCCCGGCATCGACCCGTCGCTTTTCCGGATGCGTCCGCCCATCGACCTCTCCCAGCCGCGACTCCGCAAGCTTGCCGCCGCGCTCGGTCCATCGTACGTCCGCATCAGCGGAACCTGGGCCAACTCGACCTACTTCCACGATTCCGACACGCCTCCGCCCTCCGCCCCTCCCGCCGGATTCGGCGGCGTTCTGACGCGCGCCCAGTGGCGCGGCGTGGTTGAATTCGCCAAGGCGGTGGACGCGAAGATCGTCACCTCCTTCGCCATCAGCCCCGGAGTACGTGACGCAAACGGCGTGTGGACGCCCGATCAGGCATCGAAACTGCTGGCCTACACGAAGACCCTCGACGCCTCGATCGCCGCGGCGGAGTTCTTCAACGAGCCGAGTTTCGCCGCCATGGGCGGGGCCCCCAAGGGCTACGACGCGGCCGCCTACGGTCGCGATTTCGCCGTATTCCGCACCTTCATCCGCAAAGCCTCCCCGAACACGGTGCTGCTGGGCCCCGGCGCGGTGGGCGAAGGCGGCGCCCTCGCGGGCGGCGCGTCGGCGCTGGCGATGATCAAGAGTGAGGATATGCTGAGGGCCACGGGCCACGGCGTGGACGCCTTTTCCTATCACTTCTACGGCGCCGTTTCCAAGCGCTGCGGCGCGTTTGGAGCCGGCTCCGGCACAACTCCCGAAGCGGCTCTCTCGGAACAGTGGCTCGACCGGACCGACCGCGAGGCCGCGTTCTACCAGGCCCTGCGCGACCGTTTCGAGCCCGGCCGTTCCATGTGGCTTACCGAAACGGGCGAGACGGCTTGCGGCGGCGATCCCTGGGCGGCTACTTTCGCAGATAGCTTCCGCTATCTCGACCAACTCGGACGCCTGGCCAAGCGCGGCGTGCAGGTGGTGGCGCACAATACGCTGGCCGCCAGCGACTACGCCCTGATCGAAGAAGAGACGCTGGCGCCGCGCCCCAACTACTGGTCGGCGCTGCTGTGGCGCCGCCTCATGGGCGATGTCGTTCTGGACGCGGGCCCGACTCAGGATCCGAAGCTGCACCTGTACGCCCACTGCATGGCGAACCATCCCGGTGGAGTCACCCTGCTCGCCATCGTCACCGATACCGGCGCGCCGCGCACCCTCAGCCTTCCCGCGGCGGCGGCCCAATACACGCTGACGTCGTCGAAAGGGTTGGAATCGCCCACCGTCGAACTCAACGGCGCGCCGCTCGCGATCGGCGCCGACGATTCCCTGCCCGCCATTGAAGGTCGACGTCACACCAAAGGGCGCATGGAACTGCCACCGGCCAGCATCACGTTCCTGGTCTTCCCGGATGCCTCCAACGGAAGCTGCCGCTGACCTCAATTTCCCGGTCGTTGCGCGTCGCCCTCGTTAATCCAGTATTCGCCGTACTCGATGCGCACATCGGTATGGCCGAACACCGTCACATCGGAGCCTGACTGGTTCGCCACGGGCAGCCAGAAGGCTCCAAACTTCGCATACCGGTGCGCAATCGTCGTCTTGCGCAGCCAGAAGGAAGGGTTCTGAGCGGGCTCGCCGTCGATGTGAGCCACCGCGTAGTCTTCGGCGTCCACGCGGATCCTGCCGCGAAACAGCAGCGGATTATTCGTCTTCGGCGCCGCCGACAGCTCATAGCAAGGCCGGCCCTCGCAGGTCGAGATTCCCAGTAACTGAAAATCGTAATTCTGAGGCGATATCCGGGTATCGGTCCGCCCATTTCCCTGGCTCGCCCGTATTTCGGTGTCCAGCATGCGCTTGAACACCTTGTTCCGAATAGCGCCCGGGCCTGACTCGGCGAGTATCTCGTACTGTTTCACGCCCGGATAACGATAGGTGACTCGCGCCGTCAAACTCGCCTTGACTCCAAAGCGCTTGTTCTCGAGCGAGTAACGCCGGATCGACGAGTAATCCCGCAGTTTCTGAGCCCGCGCGTCATCGGCGGCCACCAAGCGGCTGACGATCTCTTCCGAAGTCGGCGCATGAGAGGAGGGGTCCGCGGCATGGAGCGCGGCCATCGTCAGAAGGACGGCCGCCAGCCCTCTCATTCCTCGATCCACGCCATCTGCCGCTGCGTCCACGGCAGGGCGATCATGCGGTAACTCCAGTAATAGGCGTTGCCCCGCAGCACATACTGCCGCCCTTCGAGCACCATCCTCCTCACGATGCGAGCCAATCGCGCGTGGGGCGGATTCGGCATTTCCATCGACGGGTACTCAGTCTCCTCGCATCCGTTCCGCAGAAACACCACGGCCAACTTGCCATCGGTGTGGATTCCCGATTCGGAGCGGGCCTCCGGCCGGTCGAGATAACTCACATGATCCACGCAACCGCCGAACGCCAGATCGTTCACCACCTTCGATCGCTCCGCGTCGACATAGGGACTGATGCGGTGAGTTACTCGAATCCCGCGCTTGAACTCCACGCCGACATCGTGAGTCGCCGCCGCCAGCCACACCTCGCGATCGCCGTCTTCGCTCTCCCACACGCGGATATGGTGGCGCTTCGAGATCGTGTTATACGACTTCTGGAACACCACGTGCGGCTCGTCGCCCCGATAGGTCAACTTGGAGACCGGCGCCGTCGAGTACCCGCGCTGCGCCGAGTAGGCGTTATAGGCTCGCGCGAACGACCATTTGGTCAGCGGCTCGGCCTGTTGCCATCCCGCCACGCGGAACGCCCTCATCAGATCCGCCCGGCCGCCCACGAACGCCACGTTGATCACATCGGCGGCGCCCGCGCCATTGGCCCGTTGGACGTCGAAAGCCTGCGCCCCCAACCACTCCGACAAGGCGTCCGGCAGCGGACGTTCCTCGGGCGGCTCGAAGGTCGGCGCAAGCGGCGGCAACGACGTCACACGCACTCTCACGTCCGTACCCGCCGGCATGCGGATCTCGGGCTCCGGCATGCGCAGCAGCGCGCAGCGCGCGATGAACAGGCCCGCGACGCCCGCCGGACCCACCGAGTAGGCCGTCGCGATCCTCCCGCCCAGGCCGGTCATGCCGAAAAACGATCGCGGCATCGTCTCGAAATTGGGCCAGTGCCAGATCCCGCCCACCAGGCTCTGCGGACCATTCGCCGCCAGGATTCCCTTCACCTCGCCCTTGGCGGTCACCTCTTCCCGCGAGTTGTCCACACGCGCCAACACGCCCGCGAACGGAAACCGCCGCCCGTCCGGCAGTTCGTAGGAATTGAAGTCGAGGTCCAGCGTGGCCCGCTCTCTCACAATGCCCAACCCGACGCTCTGCACCCTCCGCACCGCCCCGTAGACGGTGGAGCCCGCCGGAATCACCACCTTCCCGCGGTCGCAATACGGCGCGGTCACCACGCCCAGGAACGAGGATCCCTCCCGCGAACGGTAACTGGTCAGCGTCGTCTTCAGCCGCACGCTCAGCGAAGGCGCCTGCGTGCGCGCGAATGCGAGGCTCGCGGCGATCAGCATCAGCAGCAGTGCTTGCAGGCTAAGCATCTCGGTCCGCCGCCTCCGACACGAGCCACGCCATCACGGCGATCAGGATGCTCGCCAACCCGTCGGCCGCGTAATGATACCGGCCGTAGATGGTGGCCGTATAGACAGTCGCCGCCACGCCGAACATCGCGGCGCGAAACGCGCGATGGCCGGGCAGCGCCCGCAGCAATCCGAACGCGCTGGAAAACGCCACCGCCACGTGCCCGCTTGGAAAAACGCTGGTGGCGATGTCGCAGTGGTCGAGCAGCCACAGGTTCACCACTCTCCACAAGCTCGAATAATGCGGCAGGTCCTGGTTCGGAAAGGCGATCCGCGGCGCGATGGATGGAAAGTGCGGCAGCAAGGCGTAGGCGGCGAAGGTCCCCAGAAACAGCGTGGTCAGATACCGGTCGATGCGGTCCCGCCGGCCGTTCCAATAAAGCGCTCCCATGGCGAGCGCGGGAATCCCATACAACGACAGGTAGACGAACTCGAGCGTCCCCGGGATGACGCCGCCCAGTCGCTCCACGGCCCCTTGAAGCCCCAGTCCATGCAGGATGAAGCGGTCCCACCCGATCCAGGTCCGCTGCCAACCCGCCAGCGCGGCCCTTCCCGCAAACCAGTCCACTTCCCGGTACGCCACCAGGATCAGCCCCAGTAAGGCCCAATCCCGCACCACGCGCGACCATGCGCGCGAGTAACGCGACTCGAGCGCCAGCGTAGCCCAGATCCCCACCGGCACGCACCACGCAACGATCTGGCGCCATGGCGCCTCGCCCCGCAGCGAGAGCATCACCGCCGTGTAGACGAAGAACGCCGCCACCACCTTTTCGCCTCGCCGAAGCTGCGAGGGCAGCCACACGAGTTCGCCGCCCCGCGGCAGCGCAACGCTCGCCGGCGCAGGCTCGATTTCCCAAGCAATGGCGTGTGTTTCGTCAATCGCCGCGGGCATCGCCCGCCCGGACTGTCGCTTCATCGGGCAACCATCACGAGTAGATACACACCTGTCACGTGTGTTCGATACATGGAAAGACCCATTAGATCACAATCCCGTTACATCGCAGGGTTCCGCGAGTCGACGAAAGGCGCCCTTGGGTACTAACGCCCGCCGCAAAACAAGTGCATTCGCAGAACGTACGATTCCACCCGCGAAAATACCGCGAAGTGCCCCGCCCCTTCGAACCGGTGCAGGATCGCGCCCGGATACAGTTCCCGCAACGCCGCCGCCTCGGCCGCCGGAACAAACGCATCGCCGTCGGACTCGAAGATCAGCACGCGCCCCTTCCACTCCTCAATGGGCCCGAACCGGGGAGCGTCGATCGCCGCGGGACAATGCGCGGCCAACGTCGCCAGCCGGCCGGTCCAGAAGGCTCGCCGATCCTCCGTCAGCTCCCCCGCATCGGGGCGTAACGCCGCCTCCGCCCACCGCCGGGCGGCCCACTTCCCGAGCACCCACGGTAACTTCGCCGGCCCCGGGTAGCCCGTCGCCTGAGCCGCCGAGTTCGACAGTATCAGGGACCGCGCCAACTCGGGATGCGCCCTCACCAGCGCCTGCGCGATCAATCCGCCCTGCCCATGTCCGAACACATGCGCGCTGGGCATTCCTTCGGCCCGTAGAATCGCGACCAGCCCCTCGACGGCCGCCTCCATGGAATCGACGCTCGCGGGAATCGTGGGCGCCGCCACCCGGTAGGTCTCCCCCAGCGCCGTCATATGCTCGCTCCACATCCCGCCATCGCCCACCACATCGTGCAGCAGCAGCAGACAGTCGCGCCCCTCGCCAGCAGACTGGCAACTCCAGCGGCGTCCATCATGCTCCACGATTCGATGCGCATCCATCCGCCGCGATTATACCTTCCAGGCAACGCGCTCCACCGGTTATCCTGCCGTTATGAGGATCCTAGCGGCGCTGCTCGCGGCCGCCAGTCTGCTGACAGCCCAAACCCAACCCGTGGCGCCGGCGCCGCCCATCACGGCCCAGCCGCTCGATCCCGCGCGACCGTTCCCCGGATGGCCGGCGCTGAAGGGGAATCTCGTCGTAGTGGACTTCTGGGCCACCTGGTGCGGCCCCTGCCTGCCCGCGCTCGACCGCATGGCGGCGCTCGAAAGATCTTTCGCCGGACAGCCCATCCGATTCCTCACCATCGCGCTCGACGAGCCCGACCGCGTCCGCCAGTACTTCGCCGACAAAGGCCTCACCCTGCAAACCTTCGTCGATCCGGATCCGAGCCCCAACTCCAAAGCCTGGGGCGTGGCGGGTCTCCCCGTCACCGCCATCGTAAGCCCCGACGGCGCCCTCATCGCGAAGACCTTCGGCCCCAACGTCACCGAAGACACGCTCCGCAAAATGTTAGCCGGCGAGCGCGTCCAACTGCCCGGACTCCAGCGCGGCGACAACCTCACCTGGGACCGTGACGAGATCCAATGGCAGGACGGCGTCCAGCCCATCTTCCACGTCATCATCAAGCCCATCGAAACCGCCAGCGGCGGGTACCTGTACAAACCCGGCGGCAACCGCATCTCGGGCGACGGCGTCTCCGTCGAAGCGATGATCCAGGCCGCCTGGCGCGTCGATCACTTCCACCTGGACGTCCGCGCCGCGCTGCCCCAGGGCCAGTACCGTTTCGCCGCCATGGTCCCTCCCGGCCGCGAGAAGGAACTCCTCCCCGCCCTGCGCGACTCGATCCAGCGCACCTTCGCACTCCGCGTTGCCGAACAAACCCAGGAGCGCGACGTCCTGGTCCTCACTCGCAACCCCGCCGTGCCGCTGAATCCATCCACGGCGCCGGCGCCGGTGTTCCAGTTCATGCGCGGCAAGATCACGCTGAAGAAGCAGCCGGTCTCGAAACTCGCCGAAGCCCTACCCAACTGGATGGGCAAACCCGTCATCGACGAGACCGGCCTCGCCGGCGTCTACGACTTCGATCTGGAATACCGGCGCGACAGCCCGGCTATGCTCACCGGCGGCCTCGAGAACGGCTACGGCCTCGTACTCCGGCCCGCGCGACGGCCCGTGAAGGTGCTGGTGGTCGAAGCGGCTAACTGACGCGAATCACGTCGACGCCCGCGAATAACGCAAACTGCTCCAACTCGCGCGTCCAATCGCCGTAGCAGATCACCAGGTGGTGCTCCACTGCCTCGCGCAGCATCGCGTCGAGAAACGCATCGGGCGAAGGCGCCGGCCGCACCGTCGCCACGCTCCCACGCACGCCCGGTTCGGTCGGAATCACCTCGCCGCGCGCCAGAAACATCCGCATGCGATCCCCGGAAGGCCTCAGCAGTTTCGCGATCGTGATCGCGCCGGGCTTAAACGGAAACTCGAGCAGCGCGCCCGCGCCCGTCCGCATATGCCCGCGTACGGCTGCCTCCGCATCGCTCGCGGCCATCGAAATCGGCGCGGACCCGCAGTGCGCGAATTGCAGCGCCCCCTGTTGTTCGAGATAGGCGGTAATCTCCAGGCTATAACTCGGCGCCCGTGCGATCCGAGTCATCACCCAACTCGTAACTAACGCGGTGACATCGCTCTCACAGGCGTTCGGCACGCCCGCCTCGGCCATCTGCGCCAGCGTCAGGCACACGGTCCGCTTATGATGATCGCGTAACTCCGGCCAGCATCGGATGGTGAACCCATCCAGCCGGTCCGCCTCCACCATCGACTTCATCCCCAGCGTCAGCCGGCAATGATCCGCCAGTTTCTCCTCGTCGATGTCGCAGCGCCCCACCTTCTCCGCCAAGGCCGCCGCCATCTCCCGAGCCTCGCCCGCATCGCTCCCATCCGCCGCCCGCAGGAAGTTATCCAGGTCGCGATGCACCACGCTGGCCCCCAAACATTTTTGCAGCGCCGCGTCGTCGCACCCCGTGTCGATCATCCCCGGGCACGGATGCCCGATAATCCCGAACCTCGCGCTCCGCAGTCCGCGAGCCACCGCCGCCACCCTCGCCGCCTCCGCCGCCTTCGCCACCGTGTCATCGGTGGCGAACCCGGCCATATGCACGAAACTCCGCCCCGACTTACGAATATTGCAGCCGGTGGCCGTCAATCCAGTCATCGGCGAAGGCATGGGGATGGTCTTATCCAGGTACGGCAGCGCCCACAGCAACAGTGGAACATCGTCCAACTCCCGCGTCAGGCCCAGCGTGATCTCCTCCGCCACCCACGTACAGAAGAAGAGGATCATCACGTCCACCTCTTCCCGCCGCAGCATCGCCGCGATCGCGCGCACGTCCCGCGAATCCCGCGCGATCTCCGGCGATGCGACGCGGCATCCCGCCGCCTCCAGTCCCTTCACCGCCGCGTCGCGATGTCCCGTTACGGACGGTAGATTGTAGATCGGATGCACGCACGTGACAAGGCCCACCACTGGTCGGATGTTCTGCATAACGGATCGCTTTCCGATATTATCGGATTCGAAAAGGAGGAATTCATGGACAGACGTGAGTTCATCGGAAGAACCGCCCAGGCCGCCGCGTTCACCGCTCTTTCCGCCGATCGCGTGATCGGCGCGAACGATCGTGTCCGTGTGGCGCTCATCGGTTGCGGGGGGCGCGGCCGCACCGTCGCCCGCTCCATGCGCCAGGCTCCGAACGCCGAATACACCGTCGCCTGCGACGTCTATGAAACCAACGCCAACCTGGCGTCCAAGCAGTTGAGCGATGGCAAGGCCGCCATCGAGAAAGATTTCCGGAAGGTGCTCGAGCGCAAGGACGTCGACGCCGTCCATGTCGCCACGCCCGACCATTGGCACGCCGCCATCGCCGTTCTCGCCTGCCAGGCCGGCAAGGACGCCTACGTTGAAAAACCGTTTGCCTACACCGTGCGCGAAGGCCGCGCCATCGCCGAAGCCGCCGCCCGCAACAAGCGCATCGTGATGGCCGGCACCCAGCACCGCTCCTCGCCCCACATCGCCGAAGCCGCGCGCATGGTGCAGAACGGCGACCTCGGCGAAATCCACCTGGTGCGCGTCTGGAACAGCGGCAACATCGCACCTCACGGTCTGCCGCCCGTGCCCGACTCCGCCCCTCCCTCCGATCTCGATTGGGACTTCTATCTCGGCCCCGCCCCGTCGGTCCCCTTCAACCGCCGTCGCTTCACCGGCACCTACCGCCAGTATTACGATTACGGCGGCGGCTATTTGACCGACTACGGCAACCACCGCATCGACAGCGTTCATCAGATCATGAACGTCAGCGCCCCGCTCACCGTCTCGGCCACCGGAGGCCGCTACTGCAAGGCGAACGCGGGCGACATCCCCGACGTGCTCTGCGTCACCTACGAATACCCCGGCTTCGTGCTCGACTACGCCGGCTGCTGGCTCAACTACCAGGGCATGCCCGGCCGCTCCGCCGGCATGAAGTACTACGGCATGTCGGGCGACTACAACCGCCCCCACGGCATGGCCTTCTTCGGCAGCAAAGGCGCCCTGTTTGTCGACCGCATCGGTTGGGAGATCTTCCCCGAAGTGGAGCCCATGGCCCTCGACAAGCTGTTCGCCATGGCCCCGCAACCCAAGGAAGTCACCTACCGCATGGACCGCAAGATGTTCCAGGGCGAGGACGCCACCGCGCTGCACGCCCAGAACTTCATCAAATACGTGCGCGGCCATGAGAAGCCGTTCGCCGACGCCGAAGTCGGCCAGCGCGCCACCACCGCCTGCCTGATCGGCAACATCGCCTACAAGACCGGCCTCAAGCTCCGCTGGAACGCCGAGCGCGAGGACTTCGTGAACGCCCCCGAAGCGTCGAAGCTGCTCAAGCGGGCCGCCCGCAAGCCCTGGAACCTGATTCCGTCGCAATCGGCCTAGCAGCCGGTGGCGCAAGTCGCGTGGGACCGCGCAGCCAGGATTTGGCTCGATAGCGAGGCGCGAGGAGGAAATCGGCGCGGGCCGTCTCCGGCGACGAGCAACCAAGCTAGCGGGCTAAATCCTGGCTGCCCAAAGGGTTGTGGCGGCGCCGGACGACGGCTTTGTCCCGAGCTCCTGTCCGATGTCCGGCGTCGCCTTCGTCGCTACTCCTCGCCCTCGCTCCGGCGGCGCTCGCAACGCGGCCCACGGGCCTTGTGCCGCGGGCTGCTAGGCAGAACGGTCACTTCCGCGTCGCCCGGCGTCCCGCTAAACTAGAGTGGATTCCCATGCGATGGACACCGGGCGGCGTTAGCGACGACATCGAAGACCGTAGAGACGACGACGGCGGAAGCGGCGGTTACGGCTTCGGCGGAGGCGGTTTCGGCGGACGCCACATCGGCCTCGGCGGAATGCTCCTGCTCGTGGTCGCAAGCGTCGTCTTCCGGCGCGACCTGCTCACTCCCTTCCTCGGCGGCGGAGCGCCCGAAGCGCGCGTCGCCCGCCCGTCGGATCCCTCCCGCAAGGCGGCCGAACAGCCGCTGGTCGAATTCGTCAGCTTCGTGCTCGACGATCTTCAGAAGACCTGGACCCAACTGCTTCCCCAGCAGACCAACGTTCCCTACCGTCGCGCGAAACTGGTCCTGTTCCACGACCTGATCGATTCCGCCTGCGGCCAGGCCGAATCCGCCACCGGCCCCTTCTACTGTCCGGGCGATCAGAAGGTTTACATCGACCTGGGCTTCTACCGCGAACTCAAGGAGCGCTTCGGCGCGCCCGGCGAATTCGCCCAGGCCTACGTCATCGCCCACGAAATCGGCCACCACGTGCAGAACCTCATCGGAATCGAGCGCAAGGTCGCCGCCGCCCGCCAGCGCAACCCTTCCATGGCCAACCGCCTGTCGGTCCGCGTCGAGCTACAGGCCGATTGCATCGCCGGCGTCTGGGGCCACTCCACCGAACAGCGCAACATCATCGACCGTAGCGACATCGACGCCGGCCTGAACGCCGCCGCGGCCATTGGCGACGACCGTCTCCAGAAGATGGCCACCGGCCGCGTCATGCCCGAAAAATTCACTCACGGCAGTTCCGCCCAACGCGTCGAATGGTTCCGGAAAGGTCTTGAGGAGGGCGACGTCCGCGCCTGCGACACGTTCTCCTCCATGCAGTAAACCCGCGCTCGGGCGACAACGATATACTGCGGAGGATGCGCATCCCCGCTCTCTTAACTGTGCTGTTGTCCGCCCTGCTCGTCTCCTGCGGCTCCGATCCCAAACCGGCCCCCGCCGCCGAAGCCCCGAAGAAAGCCGCCCCCAAGATCTTCGATGAATGGCGGCGGTTTCCGAAGGAAAACCTGATTGATACGAAGGTGGTCCAAACCAACCTGATGGGCAAACCCTTCATGCCCGGCGGCACGCTCGCCCGCTACAAGAAGGGGAAGGTGGAATTTGAGATGTTCCTCGCCGAATTCCCCACCGCCGCCGACGCCGCCATCGCCACCCTCGACTGGAAGAAGGCGCTCGACGACTCGAAGCTCGTGCCATCCTTCGGGGGCGCGTTCGGAAAGGACTCCGGACGCCCGGTCTTCGTCTTCCCCAAAAACAAGTGGATTGCCGGCATCGCGGGACTTCCCGAAAAGGAAGCCGACACGTTGGCCCGTGTCCTCGCCGGCCAGATTCAGTAACTCCGCCGTGGGCGGCGCCGACCGCCCGCCTTACCGGTCGCGGTCGGTCACCAGTTCGGTCACCGCCAGCAGGGCCCGCTGGCACGGCGACTCCGGAAAGCTCGCCAGCACCGCGCGCGCCTTTTGCGTGAAGTCCTGCGCCCGTTCAAGCGCCCGCTCCACGCCATTATGGCGGTGGATCATCTGCAGGATTTGCGTGAACGGCGCCTGCTCGTAGTTGCCGTCGGTCAGCACGCCCTGGATCATGGCCCGTTCATCGGCGGTAGCGGTCTTCAGCGCATAGATCAGGGGCAGCGTCACCTTCCCCTCGCGCAGGTCGTTGCCCACCGGCTTGCCCAGGATCTTCTCCCTCGAAGTGAAATCCAGCACGTCGTCCACTAACTGGAACGCGATGCCCAGGTTCCACCCGAACTCGCCCATCTTGTTCTCCATCGCCTCGTCGCCGCCGGCCACCACCGTGCCCAGGCGCGAACAGACGCTGAACAAACTGGCCGTCTTGCGATCCACCAGTTCCATGTAGTCGGCTTCGGAGATATCGATCTTGCCGATGCGCTCCAACTGCAGCAGTTCACCTTCCACCATGTCCTGCGTGAGCCCGATCAGCACATCCAGGACGTGGAAGTTGCGTTCCCGCAACGCCACCTGGAACGCCTGCATGTACAGCCAGTCGCCGGCCAGCACCGAAGTGTGGTTTCCCCAGACGACATTAATCGACGGCCGCCCCCGCCGCGTCTTGGCGAAGTCGATCACGTCGTCGTGGATCAGCGTGGCGGTATGCAGCATCTCCACCACCGCCGCCAGCCGGATGGCGCTGTCGGACGTTGGCCCGAACAGCCTGGCCGACAGCAGCAGCAGGATGGGCCGCAGCCGCTTTCCGCCGCCCGTTTGCAGGTACTGGCCGATGCTGGTGACGGCGTCCACCGAGGCCACCGATTCGAGGCTGATCTCACGCTCCACCTTCTCCAGGTCCTCGCGCAACAGCTCGAGGATCTCGCGGAACGTGAACGACTGCCCTATGTTACTGAACATGAGGAATTTTCCAGTGTAGCAGAGCCTACCCCGCCCGCCCGAACGCCGCCCGAAAATTCGCCGTCGTCGTCTGGGCCACCGACTCCGCCGTCACGCCCCGCAGCGCCGCCACCTTCGCCGCCGTATGTACCACAAAAGCCGGTTCATTGCGCTTCCCCCGCAGCGGCGCGGGCGCCAGATACGGCGCATCGGTTTCAATCAGGATACGATCCTCCGGGGCCTCCCGCGCCGCCTGCTGGATCTCCAACGCCTTCGGGAACGTCACAATCCCGCCAAAGCTCAGGTAGAATCCCAGCTCGAGCGACCGCCGAGCCTCCGCCGCCCCGCCCGTAAAGCAGTGCATGACGCCCGCCCTCCCGGCCGGCTTCCAATGCCGTTCGATCAGTTCGAACGTATCGTCCCAGGCCTCGCGCGTATGGATCACCACCGGCAGCCCCGCCTCCGCGGCGATCGCCATCTGTTCGGCGAACACCGCCCTCTGCCGGTCGCGCGGCGACAGGTCGTAGTGATAGTCGAGCCCGATCTCGCCAATCGCGATCACGCGGCCGTGCCCCGCCAGTTCCCGCACCCGCTTCAGCGTGTCGTCGGTCACCTTGGCGGCGTCGTGCGGGTGCACGCCCACCGTCGCGTAAAACACGTCGGAGCGCTCGGCGAAACGAACCCCCGCCTCCAGGTCCGGCGGACCTTCCCCCGTGCCCACCGCCACCATCTTCGACACTCCGGCCTCCAGCGCCCGCGCGATCACCGCCTCGCGATCGGCGTCGAAGTCCTTCGCATCCAGGTGGCAGTGCGTGTCGACGATCATCACTTCAGCCGCGCGCCCACCGGGACGTCTTCAAGGAATCCCGCCAGCACCGGCAATCCGCCTTCGAGCGACGCCGCCACGATCATCCCCTGTGAATCCAGCCCCCGCAGCTTCCGCGGTTGCAGGTTCGCCACAATCACCACTTTGCGGCCCACCAGCGTCTCCGGCTGGTAAGCCTTCGCGATGCCCGCCACAATCGAGCGCGGCTCCGGCTCCCCGATATCAACGTACATGTGCAGCAGCTTATCGGCGCCCTTCACCGCGGCGGCCGACTTCACGATGCCCACCCGCAGGTCCACCTTCACGAAATCGTCGATGGTGATGGTCCCGTCGGAAGCGGCCGGAGCGGCGGCCTCCGCCTTCGGAGCCTCGGCGCCAGCCGCCGGCGCCGGCGTCTTTCCCAGCAACGCGTCCTGGCGCGCCCGCTCCACCTCTTCCAGTTCCCGCATGCGCGCAATCGCGGGCTTCGCTTCGATGCGCGGAAACACCGGCTGCACTTCCGGGATCTTCTGGCCGGCCTTCAGCAGGCCGAAGGTCAGATCCGCCGTCCGCAGCGAGCCCACCGGCTCCGCGAACCCCAGCAGCGACCAGATCTTGGCCACCGAATCCGGCAGCACCGGCGCCAGCAGCCCGCACAGCACCCGCAGCACCTCGGCCGCCGAGTACAGCGTCCGATCGAGCAACTCCGGCGCGGCCTCGTCCTTCGACTTGGCCAACTTCCACGGCGCCCGCTCCACAATGTACTTATCCACCACCGAAATCATCTGCCAGATGGTCTCGAGCGCCCGCGAGAATTCGAACTTGTTGAACCCGTCGAGCGCCGCCGCCACCGTCTGGTTCAAAGCGTCGGCGATGTGCGGATCGCCCTTCGAATCGGGCACGGCCCCGCCCCGATACTGGTGGATCATGCTGAGCGTCCGGCTCGCCAGGTTGCCCAGCCCATTCGCCAGGTCCGAGTTATACCGGCCCACCAGCGCGTCGTAGCTGAAACTGCCGTCCTGCCCGAACACGATCTCCCGCAGCAGGAAATACCGCAGCGCGTCGATCCCGCACACCTCGGCGATGGGCCGCGGCCGCACGATGTTGCCGCGGCTCTTGCTCATCTTGTCCTGTTCAAACAGCAGCCAGCCGTGCGCGAAGATGCGCTTGGGCAGCGGCAGTCCGGCCGCCATCAGGAAAGCGGGCCAGAAGATGGCGTGGAAGCGGGTAATTTCCTTGCCGATCATGTGCAGGTCGGCGGGCCACAACCCGCGCTGCTCCCAGTCCGGGCCGCCCGCGCCGGTCAGGTACGCGATCAGCGCGTCGAACCAGACATAGAACACGTGCGGCGCTTCGCCGGGCACCGGAATGCCCCACTTGATGGTCGTGCGCGTAATTGACAGGTCCTGCAGCCCGCCCTTGACGAACGCCAGCACCTCGTTGCGTCGCGTCTCGGGAAGGATAAAGTCCGGCTGGCTCTCGTAAAGCTCCAGCAGCCGCTCCTGGAACGCCGACAGCTTGAAGAAGAAGTTCTCTTCGGTCACCGTCTCGGTCGGCCGCCCGCATTCCGGACAAGGATCGCCCGGCTTGGCTTCATTCACATAGAGGTTGTCGAAAACGCAGTACTGGCCGGTATAGCTGCCTTTGTAGACATAGCCGTTGGCGCGGCAGCGCTCGAACATCCACTGCACCGTGCGGGCGTGCCGCTCGTCGGACGTGCGCACGAAATCGTCCGGCTGAATGCGGAGTTCCTCCCAATGCATGCGGAACTCGTTCGCCATCACCGTCGAGAAATCGTACGGCGTCTTGCCCACGCGCTCGGCCGAGCGCTCCACGTTCACGCCGTGTTCATCGGCCCCGGAAGTCAACGCCACTTCGTAACCTTCCAGGCGCTTCAGCCGGCGAATCACGTCGCAGACGATCGTCGTGTACGTGTGCCCGATGTGCGGCGCGCCGTTGGTGTAGTAAATGGGCGTTGTGAAGTAGTATTTCATCGGATCTCTTTCAAGTATGCAAGATTCGCGTCCGACATCACCTGTTTCAGGGGCTTCCCGGTGGAGGCGGCCAGCTTCCGGCAGTCCTCGTATTCGGGCGCGAAGGCGCCGGCGCCGGCGGTCTTGATCCTTACCTTGCCGTATCCCGTCTCCACCTCCACGAATCCGCGCGCCTGCACTCGCCGCTCGGCCGCGTAGGTGCGCAGTCCCAGCGTGCTGGTCTCGGCGAACACAATTTCGATCAGCGCCTGCGCCAGTTCGGGCTTCGCCAGCACCGTCAACTGCGTGGCGGCCCGGTTCTTCTTCATCTGGATGGGCGCGAGCGTTACGTCCAGCGCTCCGGCCTCGAGCAGGCGGTCCATGGCGTAACCCAGCACCTCCGGCGTCGAATCGTCGATGTTGGCTTCGATCACCGTGATCGTCGTCGCCTCGGTCGCGCCGGATCGCTCGCCGATCACCACCCTCAGGACGTTTGCGTGCTCGGTGAAGTCCCGATCCCCCGCCCCATACCCGGTCGCCGAGATGCGCATGGAAGGCATTGGCCCGAACTCCACCGCCAGCGCCGTGGCGATGGCCGCCCCGGTCGGCGTCGTCAACTCCATCAGCGGCCCGCGCGAATACACCGGCTTGTCGGTCAGCAGCTTCGCCGTCGCGGGCGCCGGAACCGGCAGCACCCCATGCTCCGTGTTCACCGTGCCGCCGCCCACGTTCACCGGCGCGCACACCACCTCGGTCACCCCCAGCAGGTCGAACGCCGCGCACGCCCCCGCGATGTCGCAGATCGAATCCACCGCCCCGACTTCATGGAAGTGGACCTTCTCGATCGGCACGGCGTGCACCGTGGCCTCCGCCTCGCCCAGCCGTTGAAACACTCCCGCGGCTTTCTGTTTGGCGGCCTCGGACAGCCGCGAGTGCTCGATGATCTTAAGAATGTGCGGCAGGTGCCGGTGCTTCTTCGTCTCCTCCGCGTGGACGCGGAACTTCGTCGCGGCGATGCCCCGGCGCTTGGTCTTCTCGATGTCGAACGTCGCGCCGGTATTCAGCGATTCAAGCGCGTCCACCAGAGCCTTCGCATCGGCCCCGGCGTCAATCAGCGCGCCGACCGTCATGTCCCCGGAAATGCCGGAGAAAGGATCGATATAACAGATGGGCATGAACTTTCATTGTAGGCCCGTCGAGCGCCCCCGCCCGGCTGTTCCGCCCTCCCCACTCCGCCTGTACGCTCGGCGCCGGCCTTTCGAAAACACCTCCCTTCGCCGCTGCGGACCCGTCAACTTACCCGCCCCCAGCCTAACTCGCCCGGCCTCATCCATTCGGGCACTATTTTGTTACGGGCGGTCTCTGTTAAAATCTTTCTGCTGCACATTTCTGCCCGTGCGCTCCATAACGGGTAATTCCCATCACGCCAGTTGCAAAGGGCGACGCCGCGGTGGATCGCGGCCTGTGATAGACTCAGCGGCTATCCCGGTGGTCGTTGGCTGCGGAGGCAAATCGCGCCCGTTAGGGAGGATCTGATGTACCGTCGACCGAGTATCGCTTGTGCTCTTGCATTCATCACTCTGGCGGCCGCCGCAAGCGCCCAGAGTCCGGTGTTCACCTCGTTCGAGCCGCCAACGTACGCGCTCGGGCAAATCCAAAATCAGGACGGTTGGGTCTATATCACGGGCGACGCAACCAAACAGGTCGTTCAGAACGCGGTCGTCTTCGCGGGCGCCCAAGCAGCCGGCGTGGATAGCAACGGCGTGGCTGGAATCAACGAGATGGGGCGCTACTACAACCTCAGCCTTCCCAACCAGACGCTGCGGATCGACCTGATGGTGTACATCCAAAACACCAGTCAGGCCCATAACTGGTGGAGCATCGATCCACAGGCGCCAAGCGGAGATTTCATCGCTTTTCAGGTGAACTCCAGTGGCAACCTGCAGTTGGTTGGAGCAGTCAACACGGTCACAAGCGTGCCGTTCCCCTACAACCAATGGAATTCGATGCGCTTGGACATCAACTTCGTATCGCGCAGAGTCAACGCCTACTTCAACGGTGCACCCATCGCCACCAACCTGGCTTTTCATCCGAATTCCGGATCAAGCACCGACCTCCTCGGCATTACTTTCGCCAGCCTCGGCGCCGCGCAAACCGAGAAGATGTTCATCGACAACCTCAGCGTCGGCGGCATCATGGATGAGGCCAGCGGCGTATTCCAGTTGAAGTACTTCAACACGAACTACGGTTCCGGACAGATCACCATCTCGAACGCCGGCTCATCGAGCAGCGGCTCCGATCCCTCCAACGACGCCACCGGGACGCTGTGCGCGAACTTCTATTCCTTCGATCCGAACGAGGAGATGCAGACCTGCTGCGCATGTCCGGTCACTCCGAACGGCCTGTCCTCGTTGAACATCAACGAGGACATCCTCGCCCAGAACCTGATCGTCAATCCGTCCAGCGCGATTACGGTGAAGGTGCTGTTCACCTCGAAAGCGGGCCAGAACAGCGGCGGCATTTGCGATCCCACGCGTGTAACCACCTTCAGCCTCGCCAAGGGCGGACTCGCCTGGGGCGCGAATCTCCGCAACGTGACGTTCCAGGGTAGCCCGCCCGTGGCGGTCAAGGCCGTTACGGAAACGAAGTTCACCAACGCCGAGTTATCCGCCGCCGAACTAACCAAGCTCGCGACGTACTGCCAGTACATCAAGATCCTGGGCAGCCAGGTCACCGGCATCTGCAAGTCCTGCCAGTCCGGCGCCCGTGGCGCCATCGGTCAGTAGATCCAGCCAACCGCCGGGGAGCTCTCAACACGGTTGAAGAGCTCTCCGGCGCCTGGCGCATTCTTCATCGAAAAGTCAGATAGGCCGTATTGCTGGTCGCTCCGTTGATCGTTACGCGAACGGCCGCCGTCCCCGTCCCCGCCAGCGAGCGAGGCAATGCGACATTCAACTGGTCCAGTCCGGCAAACTGCGGCTGGGGCCCGCAGTATTCGGCGGCCAGGGTCACGCCGGCAATCTCGACGCTTGCCGCCGCCAGGCTGTTTCTGCCCCGCAGCCCGGTCCCGTACAGCACCAGCCACAACCGGTCCCCCTCGCCGCCGAAGTCAATCGGCGCGGCCGCCACGGCGCCGGAATCGTCCACCCGGAACACCGCTTCGGAGGTCGTCGCTCCCGCCTCGCTCAACCGCACCAACGAGGCGGCGGCTAGTCCGGCGGCGTTCAGCATGAACACCCCCGGCGAAACGTCCGCCACCGTCACCTTGGCGCGGGCGTCTTCCTGGTTCTCCCGTCGCACCACCACCTCCGCCTCCCCTCGCTCCACTTCGGCGGGCACAAGCACGTTCAGTTGGCCGGGGTCGGCGTATAAGACGTTCGCTTCTCTCTCCCCGCCCACCCCGCGAACAAGCACAGCCGGACTAGCGGACTTGCCCCCCAGGTCCGCGCCCGTAATCGTGGCCAACGATCCCGGAGCGATCGGCCCCGCCCGGAACGACGCGGCATTGGCGACGCCGGAGTCCTCAATTCTCGGGCCATAGTATTGCGGAAACAGGTCCACGTCGGGCCATTCCGTCACCTGGGAGAGAATCTGGTAGGCCGAGTTGCCGATATCCGAACTGAGGCTCGTCTGGTCCTTGCTGTCCCCATTGAACAGGAACACGTAACACAGTCCCGTCGCGAAGCGCCAGAAATAGCTCCGTGTCCCCGGATAACTCCCGCCGTGATCCCACGTGAGTCCGCCCAGTTGAGGAGTTACGAAAAGGCCGAACCCGTACCAGCCCACCGAATCCACCCATGTGCTCCGCGGCGTCTCGGCCACCATCGCCTGCCAACTGGCTGCGCTGACGCTCCGCCGCGGCCGCGCCCCGTCCAGCAGCGCCGTAAACTTCGCCATATCCACCACCGAACCCACCCAGCCGCCGTCGGCGTCGTGCAGGTCGAAACTCGCCACGCCGTAGGGCGCCGCTACTTTCTCGCGCAGGGGCGAAGCGTAGGACTGGATCATCGGCGCGCCGGGATAGTCGTAATACTTCACCTCTCCCGGCAACCGCCCGGCCAGCGTCGGCTTGCCCTGCTGGACCTGAGTCAAACCCATCGGCGCCAGGACCTGCGCGCGAACGTAGTCCTCATACGACATGCCGCTGACTTTCTCAATCACCCGTCCCAACAGCATGTAACCGAAGTTAGAATATGCAAACCGTGATCCAGGCTCGAAATCGAGCCTCTGCGCGAGCATGTAACGAATCACCGCCTCGCGTGTCGGCGGGAAGCCCGACCCGGTGGCTTTGGCGATCTCCACCGTGCGGTCTCCGGTGACGGGATCTCCGCTGATGGCGCGGTCCCACCCCCCGGTGTGATGGAGCAGTTGCCGGACGGTAATCGAATTGAGTCGGCTATCGCCCCAGCGGCCGTTATACGGGGCGAACTGATTGAGGACGCTCCACACCGGCGCGTCGAGGGAGAGTTTGCCGCTTTCGGCCAGCCGGACGACGGCGGTGGCGGTCAGCGTCTTACTGACGCTCGCCCAACGAAAGCGGGACTCGGGAAGCACGGCCTCCCGCGCCTCGGCGTCGGCCAGGCCATAACCGCGAGCAAACACCAACCGCCCGTCCTTCACCACTGCCATCGCGCCGCCCTGCACGCTATATCGGGTGAGCGTCCGCTGCATGAAGTCATCCAGCGCGGCCAATTCCGGCGAAGGCGCGCCGGTCTGCGCGGCCGCGGCGCCGGCGACAAGCGTCAGCGCGGCGAACACACGTAGGGCCAACGCACGATTCCGGGGTTCCATACCTTAAACTACAACACACCTCCGCTTCCGCCCGCCCGCGTTCCCCGTGAGGCGTCCCCCACTGGCGGCCGCGGCGACGCGGCAGGCAGACGAACCGTCGAATCGTTGTCAACCCGGGTCTGATTAGATTGTGAGTGGTGGATTGCCGGCGTTCCCGCGAACACGCGTGTCAGATGGCTCTGACCGGAAGCTGTGTGAAAACTAACATTCCCCACCGGAAGCCGGGAGGAAGGCGGCGTAACGCCGCCTTCCATGGGTCCCGGTCGGTGAGGTCTACTGCCCGATGCTTCCGCGAGCGCCGGACTGGCACGACTTGCAGATGCCCGTGACATTGCTGCCCAGGATCTTAACGTATTGGCAGTAAGTGGCCAACTTGGACAACTCGGCCGTAGACAACTCCGCCCGTGAGAACGTCGTTTCCGTAACGGCGCTGACCGAAGTTACCGGACTGCCTTGGAACGTGACGCTCCGGAGATTGGTGCCCCAGGCAATACCGCCGCCCGCCAGATTCGACACCGTGGCCTTGGTGGGATCACAAGGGCCACCGCTGTTCTGGGCCGACTTGAGCGTAAAGAGCACCTTCACCGTGATGGCGCTCGAAGGATTGGCGATCAGATTTTGGGCCAGGATGTCCTCGGTGATGTTCATCGAGGACAGGCCATTGGGCGTCACGGGGCAGGAGCAGCACGCCTGCATCTCTTCGTTCGGATCGAACGAGTAGATGTTCGCGCAAATCGTCCCGGCGGAATCGTCGGAAACCTGCCCGGTGCTCATCGTGCCGGCGTTGGAGAGGATGATGTTGCCGGAGCCGTAGTTGGTGTTGAAGTATTTCAACTGGAAAGCGTCGGCCGGAACCAGGAACGGCTCGAAGTTCACAGCGGACTGCGTGTTGTTCTTCAGTTTGATCTGCAGTCCGTCCACCTTGCCCGTAAACCCGGCGGCCCAAGCGCTGCCAGTCTGAATCGAGAAGTACAGAATCTGTTGGCCGGCGTATGGAACGTTGTCGAGACTGTTGCCGGATACAAAGGTCGCGAACCCAGGGTCGTTATAGGCGCCGAAGTACCCGTTGGTGGACTCGAAGAAGCGGAGCGTGTTGCTCGGCCCTCCGGTCGACCACTGGTTCCACGCATTCGGCGTTTCCGACAGGTTCATCGAGAAGTACGGCTCCGAACCGATGCGAGCGCCATACCAGCGAGGATTGCCGGGATAGGGTTTGGTGTAGATTACTAGAAACCAGTCGCGCGGATCAGCCGTGTGTGTCGCATTCTTGTTGGTCCAGTAGCTAATGCTCGCGATGTCCCCCAGCGTGACTGCGTGCCCGAACAGGCTCTCTGGAGTAAAGTACATGTCTGTCTTCCCGACCCCGTCTGAAGCCAGGCTTCCAACCGGGAATCCAGGCGCGGGATCAACCACGCCAACGACGTGATTGGAATCGTACACCGTCGATGTTGGTGTGACGACGGTAACCTGCGCACTGGTAGTCGCAATGAGAACTGCAAACATCATTATTGTAGTAGTGAGTCGCATACGTGGTTCCCTTCTCGTCCTGCCACATCCTGGGAACGGTCAGACTTCCCATGATGTTACGGTACAACTCGTTACGATTTACAGATCCATGCCAAGTCGGTAGATCTCGGCATGACGGCAAATCGGCGATTGAATCATGTAAAGATAAAGTCTACACCTGATTGCGGTCGACTGACGCATTGAAATGAGTACTGCCTTGGCTAGTGTCCTAAGCGGGGAGTCGGCTGGATAAGATGGACGTAGTCGAATACCTGGGCATGTCGATCGGGAAACCCACCAAACCCCTGACAACTAAGAGAGGAACGGCGCACGCTAACGTCTCTCGCGATGCCGCCCAGCTCGTGGTGTTAATCGCTTGTGGGTGTCAGAATCGCGCGGCAATTAACGGTGACACATGCGACCGCCCGCAACTGGCGCGAACGTCTTGCTGGATGAAAAGAGTCAGCAGCGAGCGTTGAACCTGATTGAACCCACCAGACTTCCTGCCTCCGACGACAGGCGTCGATAACCACCGACCCGCCAGCTCGATGGCGGCGAGCAGGCTGGTTAGCGCCGTGCCGCTCACGATCGTGTTATTACCTTGCCGGACCGTCTGCAGCGAGCGTGCGACGAGGAAGCAACACCACGGTTCGTGCTCTCGAAATAGGGATGCCTGATCACCCGGACCGGCGCCATCCAGAGTCCGGCGCCCTTCGCCTGGACCGCCGGCGCTTCAACTCCCGGCAAGGTCCCAGGCCGTTGAAAACGAATTCCTCACTCACGACAACCTGCGACAAGTAGCAAACCGCAGGCTCCGCTCGCCGCTCAGCCATCTGAAGTGGAAACCGATTGCATCAACAAGGGCGGGCGCGAAACAGGAGCCATCCGGCAAACCGAGACCATCCGACCGCGGATGGTCTTCGGCGCCGCATTTAACAAACTCAGAACTGGAACCGTAGCTGAAACTCCACCTTGCGGTTCCCGGCCGCGCTGCCGCCGCCGAAACCGCCCGGCCCGCCGCCGCTCAGCGAGGTCGACTCGCCAAAGAACGGGGACGACAGCACCCCATTCGGAGCTCCGTAATTCACATGATTGAACAGGTTCCGCGCCGACGCCGTGAAGGTCAGGTTATACCGCTTGCCCGTACTCCCCCCGCCGAAACCGCCGAAGCCGCCCATCCCACCGGCAAACCCGCCGCCTCCGCGCCCCCCACGAGGCCCGCCGCCGCCCGGCCCGCCGGGACCGCCCATTCCGCGGCCCGAGTCCATTGAACCGGAGCCCTTCTTCTCGCCCCAACCCCACGTGCGGCTCAACCGCATATTCACCGAGAACTGGCCGGGCCCCTCGCCATAGTTATAGGGAATCAGGGTCTCGCCGCTCACCGGATTGATGTTGAAGTTGCCCCACGGCGTTGCATAGACGCTCTTCGCATTCGACGCGCTCGTCGCAAACGTCGGCCGTGCGTTGAAGATTCCGGAGCCGTTGAACGCCCCACCCGTCGTAATATTGAACGGCGCGCCCGAACTCATCGTGATGAACGGCGCCGCCACCCACTTGAACGGAAGCCCGACGCTGCCGCCGATAAAGGCCCGCTGTCGGATATCGTAGTTCGAGCGTCCCCAGTCCTGGTCCGCGTTGTACTGGTCCATCGGGAAGCCGTTGGCGTTGCTGTGCGCCTGCCCGTACACATAGTAGCCCTGCAACTGAAGATGGCTGCTCAGCCGGTTGCTCACGTTCATAATCAACTGCGTCTGCTTGAACATCCCGCTCGACTCAAACAGATAAATGTCATTGTCCGTCGAATACGGCCGCACTCCGGTCCCCGGGCCCGTGTACGTGCCCGGCAGATAGGCGTTGATGTCCCGTGTGCGCAGGACATCCAGCCCCCGCGTCTGCACGAAATTCACCGAGAGCGACGTCTTCCATGGCAGCGTGCGGTCCACGCCCACGGCCGTCTGCATCATGTACGGCGCATGGAAATTCTTGTCCACTACATACAGCGCCTGGTTCTGCAGGTTCAGTAGCGAAACGGGCGGAGCCGCCGGAAAGTAGCCCAGCGCCGCCAGCGCTTGCGGAGTCGCTCCCGCGGTCCCGCTGTTGATCACGTAGTTGGCCTGGTTGACGCCATTGAACCGCAGCGCCAGCAGCGTATCGGACAAGTCGAAGCGATCGTAGAACACGCCCCATCCCGCGCGGATCACGGTCTTCGACGGACGGTTCGCCTTGGCCATGGGCGACCAGGCGATCGAAAGCCGGGGCGCGAAGTCGCGGTGGTCATGGATGTTGTTTTGCGTCTCGTACCGCAGCCCCGCGCTCACCGTCAGGTTCGGCCTCACCCGCCAGTCGTCCTGCACGAACAGTCCCAGGTCCAACTGGCGCACCGACTGTTCCGGTATGCCCCCGCTCAGCGTGAACTGCGTCGGCCCGCAACCGGAGGCGAGAATCGCGCTCATCGGCATCCCTTGCGCAAGCAGAATCTCCGTCTGCCGGTACAGGTCGAGCGAAGTCGGATTCCCGATTCCGCTCAGGCAGGCCGCCGAGGCGGACGGCGTCCCGAACGTGTAACTCCCGTTGAAGTTCGACGTCGATCGGCTGTCCAGGTCGCTCTGCCTCAGCCTGCCGCCGGCCTTGATCGTATGCGCGCCGTGAGTGAGCGTCAGAATGTTCTGCAGCTCATACGATCTCGTGTGCGTGAAATTCGACGACATCGGCGAGCCGCCCGAGTTGAACGAACTGGCCACGTTGATTCCGGGAATCGAGGAGTCGCCCGTCCCCGCCTGATTGGTGTGGTTGTCGCCGAACTGGAACCGCGTCTCGTCGATCGCCTTCGTGCCCAGAATCGCCGTCTCGGTGATCTGCGCCACGTTATTCTTCGTGTGAGCCACCGTTTCCTGGCTAGGCAGGTTAAACTGCCCCACGCCGCCGGTGTTCGAGTTATCCGAGTGGGAATATCTCATCACCAGCGTGTTCGTCGCGTTTAGCTGATAGTCCAGTCTCGGGGCGATCGTCCAAAGATGTTGCGGCGTGGGATAGGACCCGTTATAGGCGACTTCGTTGAAACTCGAATCGAGCGTCCTGGCGTTAATCAGCGCCCCCTGGTTGATGTCCCTCCGGAAGAAGTCGATAAAGAAGGACGATTTCTTGGTCAGCGGCCCGCCGAAATTGCCCGTGAAGAACTTCGACGAGTAACCCGGCTGATCCGATGTCAGCAGCGGATTGCGCGTGTCAAAGATACGATCGCCGACATTCAGGAACACCGTGCCGTGGTAGTTATCCGTCCCCGGCTTCGTGAGGATCTCGATGCGTCCGAAGCCCGGCCGGTCGTACTCCGGCGCGAAGGGATTCGAGTTGATCCGGATCTCGCGGATGGAGCTCTTGGGCGGCAGTTGCCCGCCGCTGAAACCGTCCACGAAGAACTGCGCCCCGTTCGGACCCGCCGAAGGACCGGCCAGCGCCTCCAGATCGGACTGCAAGTCGTCGGGATCGTCGGGCAACTCCTCCAGGTCCTCCTTCTTCAACACGATCGCCCCCAGATTCGCCGAAGGATCCACTGAGGCCTGCGCCCCGCCGTCCGCCGTCACATTCACCTGCTGCGCTTCCGCCGCGATCTCGAGCGAAATATCCAGGGTGGTGGGTTGCCCCGCCGTGATGGCGACATCGGCTCGATTGAACGGCGCGAAACCCGCTGCCTGCGCCTGTACCTGATAAGCGCCCGGGGGCAGGTTCACCGTGTACCGGCCCTGCGAGTCCGTCTTTACCTGGCGCGCTGCGGCGCCGCCCGTAACCTTGATGTTGACGCCGGGAACCACCGCCGATGACGGGTCCGTCACCTGCCCTCTGAGAACGGCCTGTGCATTGGCTGAGACCGCCGCGGCCAAAAAGGCCACGACCGGCGGGAGCATTCGAAGCGCGCGCGATCGCGAACGCGATATGCGATGAAACAACGGTAGGCTGAAGCTTGCTGAATAGGTCACAATTGCCTCTGAGTGTCCCCTAAAAGACGCAACAGGAATCGCGGCGTGTTACGGGAGTTACAAAAATTGACATTAGCCGCCGCTGTAACATTTATCCCCGCCCTCATCGTCAACAACTCCGTCAGGAGACAATGATGCAGATGAACATCTCCGCTGCGGCGGGGTTAGCGGCGCTCTTTGCCGCCATATCGCCCGGACTCGCGCAGCAATCGTCAACGGGCCAGTCGGACCTGTCCTATCCATCCCTCGGCAGGCGTTCGACGACCATCAATCACGACAACGCCCCGCCCTCCACGAACGGACGCGCGGCCTCCGCCGGAGAGTCGATTCATGGGGCGGGCGGCGGTACCGACGTGTTCGCCGCCTCGGAATGGGTGGACTCTGAATTTCTCGGTGAAACCCTGCAAGCCGCCTCCGTCGAGTTAGAACTCGGGCGCCTGGCCGGCGAAAAGAGTCAGAGGGAGGATGTTAAGAATCTGGCCCGGTCGGTAGTTATGGGACACACTCGCATGACGGCGGCCCTTAAGTCCCTTGCCGAATCCCACAACCTGGCTGTCTCAATCGCGACGCCGCCGAGGCGAAGAGCGCGGATCGACGCCATAACTAAGTTGCAGGGTGCCGAGTTCGACCGTGCGTACCTACAACACCTGGTCTCTTACTACGAACGCGAACTGGGCCGGTTCGCCTTCGAGGAGAAGAACGGGAGCATCACCGAATTGACGGCCTTGGCCGGAAGGGTGTCCCCGCGCCTCCAGCATCATCTTAGAGCGGCGAAGGAATGTCTTCGAACTCCGGCCGCGGCCGCCCAGCCGCGAAAGTAACCTGCCCGCGGCGATTCGGCCACGCTCCCCTCGGTCATGTCGAGAAGACGACGGCGCCTGGCCCTTCGGTTACAGGCGCCTCCTCCGCTTCGCCGCGTCTTCTCCCCCGTTTCAGCCCCCCGATTTCTTCCATTCACACGAAATGGAGGCAAATATCTTCAATAAATCCAACAACATCCAAAATTAGACGCCGTCCAGTTACTGACAGGCGCGGTAATCTGAAAGTGGAAGGAGGGGCTCAGCGCCCCCAAATCCCGTTGTGGCGCTAGACACCTTGATCAGGTGGCTAGTCGTGAAAATCGACGAACCCATAGGCGAGTTCGCCTGTTCCTCCAAGCAATTGAAAATACAGACGATTTTATTCCGAATGGCTCAACCGGACCGCCGGATTTCAAAACGAACCCATAGCCGGCCTCAAAGCCACCAGACTGAAGTGTACATTCCGCCGGTCAGGCGAGGCCGCCCGCGGCGATCAGCGCGCTGACCCGTTCGATGTCGGCCGCCAGCGCCCGGTCGCCGGTCCACGGCGCCGACGCCTCGGCGATCCGCCCCCGGGCGGCCTCGATCGCCGGACTCGACCGCAACGGCTTCAGACAGTCGAGCGCCCGGGCGGCGGCCAGCGCCTCGATCGCCAGCACCGTGCGAGCGTTCCCGATCGCCTGCTGCAGCTTGAGCGCGCCCGTCATCCCCATGCTGACGAAGTCCTCCTTGTTGCCGCTGGTCGTGATGGAGCCGGGCGTGGCCGGCGTCGCCAGCACCCGATTCTCCGCCACCAGGGCGGAGGCGGTCACCTGCAGCATCATGAAGCCGGATTCAAGGCCCGCGTGATTGGCGAGAAACGGCGGCAGCCCCTCGTTGAGCGAAGGATTCACCAGGCGGTCGATGCGGCGTTCGGCGAAGCCGGCGAGCGCCGCCATGGCGATGGCCATATAGTCGAACTGCAGCGCGATCGGCTGCCCATGGAAGTTGCCGCCCGAGATAATCTCGTCGCCGAACACCAGCGGGTTGTCGGTCACCGAATTCAGCTCGATCTCGAACGTCCTCCGGGCCGCGGCCAGCGTGTCGCGGACCGCCCCGTGCACCTGCGGAGCGCACCGCAGCGTGTAGGCGTCCTGCACATGTCGGCAGGCGATGTGGCTCAACCGGATGTCGCTGCCTTCGAGCGTCCGCGCCAGCCGGGCCGCGCTCGCCATCTGCCCTGGATGCGGCCGCGCCGCGTGGATGCGCGGGTCGAACGCGCGAGGCGTGCCCTTCAGCCCGTCGATGGACATGGCGCAAATCAGGTCGGCCGCCTCGGCCAGCGTCTCGGCTTCGAGCAACGCCAGGCACCCGATCGCGAGCATCGCCTGCGTGCCGTTCACGAGCGAAATGCCCTCCTTGGCCTCGAGCGTGAGCGGCCCGACGCCCGCCCGACGCAAGGCCTCGGCGCCCGGCCCCCGTTCCCCCTGGAACTCGGCCTCGCCCTCGCCGATCAGCACCAGCGCCATATGGGCCAGCGGAGCCAGGTCGCCGCTCGCCCCCGCGCTGCCCTTCGACGGCACACACGGCGTCACCCCGGCGTTCAGCAACTCGCACAACCGCTCGGCCACAACCGGCCGGATGCCTGAACATCCAATGGCGAGAACGTTCGCCCGGATCAGCATCATCGCCCGAACCACGGACCGGTCGAGCAGCGGCCCCACGCCAACGGCGTGCGACCGCACGATGTTACGCTGCAACTGCTCGAGCTCGCCCGGCGAGATACGAACATCGGCCAGCAGGCCGACCCCGGTATTGACGCCGTAGACCGCGTCGTCGCCCGCCGCCAACCGTTCGACGACGGCGCGCGACGCCCGCATCCGCCCGCGGGCCTGCTCCGCGATCTCGACGGCCTCGCCGCCCACCGCCACCGCGTGGACCTGCTCGACCGAGAGCCGGTCCCCGGTTAATGTAACCATAGAGCCATCGTAGATCACATGGAACGCCTCCCCTATCTCGCCACCGCCGCGGCCGCGCCCTATGAGGCCATGGGCCGGCTGCCGGTGTGCGTCCTGCTCGACAACGTCCGCAGCCTCTACAACGTCGGGTCCTTCTTCCGCACCTGCGACGCGGCCGGAGTCGAGAAGCTCTACCTGTGCGGCATCACCGGCCACCCGCCCCACAAGTCCCTGAAGAAGACCGCCCTCGGCTCGGAGGAGCGCGTCCCCTGGGTGCACACCTGGCACGCCGCCGACTCGCTCCGCGTCCTGCACGACCGGGGCTTCGAGGTCGCCGCCATCGAAACCAGCGTCCATTCGGTCGACCTGTTCGACTGGCGCCCCCGCTTCCCCGTCTGCATCGCCTTCGGCCACGAAGTGGAGGGCCTTCAGCCGCACGTGCTCGAAGCCTGCGACACCCATGTCCGCATCCCCATGCTGGGCCTGAAGCACTCGCTGAACGTGGCCACGGCGGGCGGCGTCGTCATCTATGAACTGCTGCGCAAGTACCGCCGGCTGGTGGAGAATGGGAGCATCCTATGAACGCCTTCCGGTTGGTCTGCTTCGTCCTGTGTGTGGCCGCCTGGGCCGATCCTCCCACCATGTTCCCGCCCGTCCGCGGCACACACCACATGGTGGGCGCGGCCAACAACCAGGAGGTGGAGGCCGGCTACCGCATCCTCGAAAAGGGCGGCAACGCGGTGGACGCGGGCGTCGCGTCGGTGCTCACCGCCGCCGTCACCGAGCAGTCGCGCTTTGGCCTCGGCGGCGAGATGCCCTTGCTCGTCAAGATGGCGGGGCAGCCCGTAATCGCCATCAGCGGCATCGGCGTCGCGCCCAAGAAGGCCACCGTCGACTTCTACAACTCGCGGAAGCCCGACCCCTGGGAGGACCCTAACCGCATGCCGCCGATCCCGGCCCAGGGTATCCTCGCGGCCATCACGCCGGGCGTGCTCGACGGTCTCGTGCTCGCGCTACAGCAGTACGGCACGATGTCGTTCGCGCAGGTTGCCCAGCCCGCCATCGAATACGCCGAAGGCTTCCCCATCGCCGAGGAGTTCGCCTCGTTCCTGGCCGGCTACAAGCGCATCATGGACATCTGGCCGACGTCCCGCGACTTCTTCTATCCGAAGGGCGAAGCGCCGGCCCGGGGCGATCTGGTGCGCATGCCCGCGCTCGCCAAAACCCTGCGCGAACTGGTCGCCGCCGAGAAGAAAGCCCGCGGCAACCGCGTCCGCAAGCTCCAGGCCGTGCGCGACGCCTTCTACCGCGGCTCCATCGCCAAGCGCATCGCGGCCTTTTCGGAGGCCAACGGCGGCCTCATCGCCTATGAGGACCTGGCGTCCTTCAAGGCCGAAACCGACCAGCCGCGCACCGGGACCTACCGCGGCTACGAGATCAACAAGCCCGGCTTCTGGACCCAGGGCCCGGTGATGATCGAGACACTGAACATCCTCGAAGGCTTCGACCTGAAGGCGATGGGCCACAACAGCCCCCGCTACCTGCACACCGTGATCGAAGCGGTGAAACTGGCCTTCGCCGACCGGGACCGCTACTACGGCGATCCCAAGTTCTCCAAGATCCCCGAAGAGATCCTGCTCTCTAAGGCCTACGCCGCCGAGCGCCGCAAGCTGATCGATCCCGCCCGGGCGTCGCTCGAAAGCCGTCCCGGCGATCTGAACGCCTCGGCGCCCATCGAGGCCCGCGCCGGCGTTTCCGATGCGCGCGACACCACCTGCGTGAACGTGGTCGACAGCAAGGGCAACGCCTTCAACGCCACTCCCAGCGGCGCCTGGCTGCCCTCGGTGATCGCGGGCGATACCGGCGTCCCGCTCAGCACCCGCCTACAGTCATTCGTCATGACTCCCGGCCACGCTAACCAACTCGCTCCCGGCAAGCGTCCCCGCGTCACTCTGAGCCCGACGCTCGTCACCCGCAACGGCGACTTCTTCCTCGAAATGTCGACGCCCGGCGGCGACAATCAGGACCAGGCCCTGCTGCAGGTGCTGCTGAACATCATCGACTTCGGCATGGCCCCCCAGGAAGCCGCCGAAGCCCCGCGCTTCCAGACCGAGCACTTCTACAGCTCCTTCGCCTTCCACGAGTTTGTGCCCGGCCAGGTGAACCTCGAAGGCCGCATGGGCAAACCGACCGCGGAGGCGCTCACCGCGCTTGGGCACAAGATCCGCCTCGCCACGGACTGGAGCAACGGCTCCGCGCCCACCATCATCATGAAGAAGGACGGAGTGCTCCACGGCGCGGCCGATCCACGGCGCGCCCGCTTCATTTTTGGCCGTTAGGAGAAGTTCAGCGGCTGGTGGAGCGCCACCCGAACAGGCTCAGTCGAGTCGGCTCGTTGGGCTCCTCCACCGCGGTCGCGGCGCCGCGCGAAGACGGTGGACGGCGGACCGGTTGACGTACGGACGCGTACGGGTCGCCGGGCGGATCCTGAGCGCGTCCGGTTAACCAGCGGAGCGCGCGCTTGGCAAGCTGGATCATTGGCCGATTATCGCACGCCGCCGGCCCGCGCCCGAACGTGCCCGCACAGCCCGGTATACTGGTTCCTCTATGCGGAATACCCGGCTACTGGTCAGCGTCTTCACCGCCCTGGCGATCGCCGCCTCGGCCGATCCGATCCCGCTCGGCGAATACCACCAGCGCCGCGCGGAACTGCGCACCAAGCTGGAGGGCACGCTCGTCCTGTTCGGCTTCGTGGAAGGCCCGGACGAGGTGTACCATCATCCGCAGAACTCCGACTTCTACTACCTCACCGGGTGGACCCAGCCCGCCGCTATCGCGCTGCTGACGCCGGCGTCGGAAACGCTGTTCCTGCCGCACCGGATCCCGCGCCTGGAAACCTACATGGGCAAACGGATCGCTCCGGAGGACTCCGACGCGCCCGCCTCCACCGGCTTTGACGCTGTCCAGCCGCCCGAGAAGTTCGAGGCGGCGCTCGCCCGCGCCCTGGATTCGACAGGTCCCGTCTACGTCATCGGCGACGCGGCCGCCATCGCCAAGATCAAGGCGCTCGCGCCCTTCCGAGAGGTCTCCGACGGCTCCCGCCTGCTCGCCCGGCAGCGCATGAAGAAGTCGGAGGCGGAGATCGCCGCCATCCAGCGCGCCACCGACGTCTCCATGGACGCCCACCGCGCCGCCTGGAAACGCCTGACGCCGGGAGTTCACGAATACCAGGCCGCCGCCACTTTCACGGCCACCCTGCTCGAAGCCGGCTGCGACGGCCACGCCTATGAACCGATCTTCGGATCCGGTCCGAACTCCACCGTGCTCCACTACAGCGCCAACTCCCGGCGCATGGATGCGGGCGAGGTGATCGTCATCGACGCGGCCGCCCGCTGCGGCAACTACACGAGCGACATCACCCGCACGCTCCCCATCGGCGGCAAGTTCACCAAGCGACAGCGCGAGGTGTACGACATCGTCCTGGGCGCCCAGCAGGCCGTCATCGACGCCATCAAGCCCGGCGTCGAACTGCGCGACCTGACGCGCATCGCCCGCGAGTACATCGACAAACAGGGTAAGGACAAGGACGGCAAGCCGCTGTCGAAGTACCTGCCGCACGGCGTCAGCCATCCGGTCGGCATCGACGTCCACGACCCTGCCAGCATGAACGCCAAGCTCGAAGCGGGCATGCTGGTCACCGTCGAACCCGGGCTGTACTTCCCCGAGGAGAACCTGGGAGTACGCATCGAAGATCTCGTTCTCGTCACCGAGAAGGGCGCTACGCTTATGAGTGGGGCGCTGCCGCGACGTGCCGACGAAGTTGAGAAAGCCATGGCCCACTAAGGACTTCCTGGCGAAGTTCCGCCGCTCCACGCCCTGGCCGCTGGGCGGCTACCTGGCCGTGGTTTCCATCTCCGCGCTGGTGGGCGTCACGGCTGGATGGACCGCCTTCGCCGCGCGCATCGATAACTACGCCTACGACTTCTTCTCATCGCCCGCGCAGCCGACGAGCCAATCCGCCGTGCTCGCCATCGACGAGGAGACGCTGAAGCGCTTCGGCGGAATGCGTTACATCCGCACCATCCTGGCCCGCGCGCTGGACCTGCTGGCCCCCGTCGAACCCCGCGCGGTGGCGGTCGACGTCATCCTGGCCGACGAGGGCGACACGATCGAGAACGCGCGCCTCGAAGAGGCCATGTCGCGGACCCGCGGCCTGGTGCTGCCCTGCGACACCGTGCGCGCCGGCTGGGAGGATCCCCTGCCCCGGTTCCGCCGCTACGCCTCCGCCTTCGGCCACATCCACGCCGACGAGGACTCCAGCGACGGCGTCATCCGCAAGATCCAGCTGGAGATGGTGGCCCACGACGACCGCCGCTGGGCGCTTGGCCTGGTGGCCTACCAGTGCTTCCGGGGCCGTCCGCCCATCCTCGAATCGCCCGACGACATCGAAGTGGCCGGCCGGCGCATCCCCGCCGCCCGCGCGGGCGACAACCGCCCCATGCGGATCCGCTTCCCCGGCCCCGAGAACTCGCTGACGGTGGCCGATCTCGACCGCGACCCGGCCAAGGCCGTCGTCTTCCGCGACAAGGCCGTCTTCCTGGGCATCACCGCGCTCACCGCCGCCCGCGACCGTTGGACCACGCCGCTGAAACTCTCCATTCCCGGCGTCGAAGTCCACCGCAACGTCTTCGACACCATCGCCCGGGGCGAATTCCTCACACCCGTGCCGGATCTGACCGTGCTCTGCGCCTGCCTGGCCATCGCCATCGCCGCCGCGGCGATTTTCTGGTTCCGCGGCGACTGGATCGCCTATTTTCTTGGCGGACTTCTGTTGGTGGCGTCGCATTCTATACCGGCGATGCTATTTCGGAACGGAATTGTTTTTCCCTATTTCGCCAGCGTCTCGGCGGCGTGGCTGCCGGTGGTCAGCGCGGCCACCTACCGGTACTTCGTCGTCCGCAAGGCGCTGGGAAAGTCGGAATCCGACCGGGCCCGCTATCGCCAGGCCATCCACTTCGTCACACATGAGATGAAGACGCCGCTCACCGCCATCCAGGGGTCGAGCGAACTGATGGGCCGCTATGCGTTGAGCGAGGACAAGCGGAAGCAGATGGCCCAGATGATCAACTCCGAATCCAAGCGGCTGGCGCGCATGATTCAGACGTTCCTCGACGTCGAGCGCCTGTCGGCCGGACAGATGGAGTTGAAACAGGAGCATTTCGCGGTCCGCGAGGTCGTGACGTCGTGTGTCGATCGGGCTCGGATCATCGCCGAGCGTAAGCAGATCGTCATACACGAGGGCGCCCTGGACGCCGACGTCCTGACCGGCGACCGCGAGCTGATGGAATATGCGGTATATAACTTGCTGACGAATGCCGTGAAGTATTCCCCCGCAGAGACCGAAGTGTGGGTTGCCGCCGAGCATTCGGCGGGTCAGGTGCGGATCTCCGTGCGGGACCAGGGCATTGGCCTGGACGAGAAAGAGATACGTAACGTTTTCAAGAAGTTCTACCGCACGAAGAAGGCGGAGGCTTCCGGCGAGGCGGGAACCGGAATCGGGCTCTCCATCGTCGAACAGATTGTGACGGAGCATGGCGGCCGAATGGAAGTAACCAGCCAACCCGGCCGCGGGTCGACATTTACAATGATTCTGCCGGTCAGCGCGGACGCCGCCGTGGATGCGGTTCCCGCGTAGAGGCCGGCCTAAGGCGCGCCATTCGAGAGTGAGGAGCGAATTGCAGAGACTGTTGGTAGTTGAAGACGACGCCTCGGTGCGGACGACGATCACCACCTTCCTGGAACTGGAAGGCTACAACGTGGAGGCCGTGTCCTCCACCCGGGAGGCGATCGCGCGATTGAATCGCGATCAGTACCCGATCGTCATCTCGGATATCTATCTGGACGAGCGCACCGGCATCGACGTACTGCGCACCGCGCGGGAGCAGAATCCGGGCTGCGTGGTGATCCTCATGACCGCCCGGGGCAGCATGGAAACGGTGATGTCCGCCACACAGCATGGGGCATTTGACTACATCGCCAAGCCCTTTGAGCTGGACGCGATGCTCGCCACCATCCGCCGCGCCGAGGCGACGCTGAACGGCGCCGAGGAGCACGTTGAGGACATCGACGACCTGCCCGAGACCGAGATGATCGGCAGCTCGCCGAAGATGATCGACATCTATAAGATCGTCTCCAAGGTGGCCCCCACCGACGCCACCGTGCTGATTGAAGGCGAGACCGGAACCGGCAAGGAACTGATCGCGCGGATGATCCACCGCAACAGCCAGCGTTCGCGCGAGGCCTTTGTGCCGGTGGATTGCGGCTCCATCGCGCCGTCGCTGCTCGAAAGCGAACTGTTCGGCGCGATGAAAGGCGCCTACACTGGCTCGGACCGCGACCGCGTCGGCCTGTTTGAAGCGGCCCACCGCGGCACCGTGTTTCTGGACGAAATCGGCGACATCGACCTGGGCTTCCAGTTGAAGCTGCTGCGCTTCCTGCAGGAGCGGGAGATCCGACCGGTGGGCGCCTCTCGCCCGAAGCCGATCGACGTGCGCATCGTCGCCGCCACCAACCGCGACATGCAGAAGATGGTGGACGAGGGCAAGTTCCGCGAGGATCTGTGGTTTCGCCTGAATGTGGTGCCGGTGCACGTGCCGCCGTTGTGCGAGCGTCGCGGCGACATCCCGCTGCTCGCCCACTACTTCCTGAAGAAGTACAACGGGCGGTATCACCAGACGACGCGCATGACGGAGTCCGGCCTGAAGACCATGGAAATCTACAGCTGGCCCGGCAACGTGCGCCAGTTGCAGCACATGATGGAGCGCCTGTCGATTCTCGCCCCCATGGGCCGCATCGACGAATCCGCCGTGCGCGAGGCCATCGAGCAGATGGAGCCGCGCGAAACTTCGAGCGAGACGCTGGCCGACACCGAAGCGGAGCAGATCCGCCGCGTGCTGGCCGCCACGGGCGGCAACAAGAGCCGCGCCTCGAAGATCCTCGGCATCGAACGCAAGACGCTGTACCGGAAGCTCGAGCGGATGGGCCTCGCCTAGCCACCCAACCCAGCGACCGATAAACGCCGCTAACGTTCCGCCGAATCCCCGCCGATAATTCCCCCGTGGGGCTCCTTCACGGAGCCCGCACTGGGAAGAACAACGCTCGTGCACACGATCCGGACCAAGACCGCTGTCTGTTTCTCTCTGCTCGCCCTGCTGAACGTGGGGGCCGCGCTGATTCTGCTGCATTCGGTGGCGACGCAGGACGCCGATTCCGTCGTCATCAACCTTGCCGGCGCGCAACGAATGCTCTCGCAGCGGATGACCAAGGAGGCGCTTATGCTCGGCGCGGGCGGCGACGCCGCGCCGCTCAAGGCCTCGCTCGACCAGTTTGACCGGGTCCTGCGCGGGCTGTCCGCCGGCGATGAGGGACTGGGACTCCCGGGAACAACCGATCCGGAACTGGTGGCCAAACTCCGCGCGGTGAACGAGACCTGGCGGACCTTTCGCGCCGATGTGGAGGCCGTGATCGCCAATCCCGGCGATCGCGAGCGGCTGAAACCGGTGCTCGCCAACAATGTAACGTTGCTCAAGCAATCCGACGCGGTGGTGAAGGCGTTTGAGCGTAACGCCCGCGCCAAGGTGTCGGCCACCAGCCACACGCAGGTCATCATCACGGGCGTGTTGTTGGCGATGATGATCGCCGCCTGGTTTGGCGTGCAACGCGGCCTGTTGGCGCCCCTGGCGATGGCCGTGCAGCATCTGGAAACCGCCGCGGCCGGCGACCTCGCGCATGAACTGCCGGAGCGCTACCGCCAGCGCCGCGACGAGATCGGGCAGTTCGCTCGCGCCCTGCACGAGATGTCCACGCGCGTTCGCGAGGTGCTGCGGCGCATCACCGAGAGCGTCGGCGCGCTGGCGACGTCGTCGGCGGAACTGCACGATGTTTCGTCAACGGTCTCGGTGGGCAGCGAACAGGTGTGTTCGAAGGCCAGCAGCGTCGCTTCGGCGGCCGAGGAGTTGAACGCCAACTTCGCCTGCGTTTCGTCCGGCGTCGAGCAATCGTCCCAGAGCCTGAAAAGCGTCGTGTTTTCCACCGAACAGATGACCGCCACCATCGGCGAGATCGCCCGTTCGAGCGAGCGCGCCCGCGTGGTGACGGAGGCGGCCAATCGGCAGACCTCGGACATCAAGACGCGGATGGACGCGCTCGGCGCATCCACCGAGCAGATTGGCCAGATCACTGAGACCATCGCCCACATTTCGGCCCAGACGCAGTTACTCGCCCTGAACGCGGCCATCGAGGCGGCGCGCGCGGGGGCGGGCGGCAGGGGTTTCGCCGTGGTGGCCAATGAGATCAAGGACCTGGCGCAGAAATCGGCGGCCGCCACCGTGGACATCCGCCAGATGATCGAGGGCGTCCAGACGTCGATGGGCAGCGGCGTCGCGGGCGTTGAGAAGGTGGCGGGCGTGGTGGCGGAGGTGCGCGAACTGGTGGCCTCCATCGCCGCCGCCATCGAAGAGCAGTTGACGGTCACCGGCGGTATCGGATCGAGCATCGGCGAAGCGGCCAACGGAATGAACGATGCGTCCGCCCGCGTCGTCGAATCCACGCTGGCGTCCTCGGCCATCGCGGACGACATCGCGCAGGTGGACTCCGCCATGCGGCATGTCGCGGAAAGCAGCGCCCAGGCGCTCGCCAACGCCGCCGCGCTGAAGGACATCGCGAGCGTGTTGCGGGCCTCGGTCGCCCAGTTCCAGGTTTGACATGCGCCCTCCGTCCTACAATTGACGGTGTGACCCGGCGCACTTTTCTCGCCTCCGGCAGCGCTCCCGCCCTGCTGCGAGCGGCCTCCCGATCGAAGCCCAACCTGTTGCTGCTGATGGCGGACCAGCATCGCGCCGATTGGATGGGTTGCGACGGTAACCGCGCCATCCACACGCCAAACCTCGACCGCCTGGCGCGCGACGGCGTCCGGTTCGCGCACGCCTACTCGTCGACGCCCACCTGCACGCCGGCCCGCGCGGCGTTGCTCACCGGGATGTCGCCCTGGCGCCACGGCATGCTGGGCTATGCCCAGGTGGCGCGATCCTATCCGGTCGAAATGCCGCGCCGGCTCCGCGAAGCCGGCTATTACACCCACGGGATCGGCAAGATGCATTGGACGCCGCAGCGCAACCTGCACGGTTTCCACTCCACCCTGCTCGACGAAAGCGGACGCGTGGAATCGCCGGACTTCCGTAGCGACTATCGCTCCTGGTTCGCCTCCGAAGCCCCCAACCTCAACCCCGACGCCACCGGCATCGGATGGAACGACTACACCGCCCGGCCCTATGTGCTGCCGGAACGCCTCCACCCCACCCGCTGGACCGCCGACTCCGCCGTTCATTTCCTCGAAGGCTACCAGCGGCCCGAGCCCTTCTTCCTCAAGGTGAGTTTCGCCCGTCCGCACAGCCCCTACGATCCGCCCAACCGCTGGTGGGAACGTTATGAGAACGCCACCCTCCCGCCGGCCCGCGCGGGCGCCTGGGCCGACCGCTTCTGCACCCGCAGCGGCCCGGCCGACGACATGTGGCACGGCGACCCCGGCGACGCGGCCGTCCGTCGGGCTCGCGTCGGCTATTCCGGCTCAGTGTCTTTCGTCGACGAGCAGTTGGGCCGAGTGCTCGAGGCGCTCGACAAACGAGGCTGGACCAACGACACCCTGATCGTCTATCTCAGCGATCACGGCGACATGACGGGCGACCATTGGCTGTGGCGCAAATCCTACGCCTACCAGCCCTCGGCGCGCATCCCGATGCTCGTGCGCGGCCCCGGCGCCCAGGCCGGATCGGTGAACCAGACGCCGGTGGAGATCCGTGACATCCTGCCTACGCTGCTCACCGCGGCCGGCCTCGCCGTCCCCGAAGCCTGCGATGGCCAGAACCTGCTCACCGCGCGGCGCGAGTGGATCGACCTCGAGCACGACGTCTGCTACGACGCGACCAATCACTGGACCGCGCTCACCGACGGCCGCCACAAATACATCTTCCACGCCTACGACGGCGCCGAGCAGCTATTCGACCTCACCGCCGACCCGCATGAGTTGAACGACCTTTCCGGGGACTCGGCCCACGCCCCCCTGCTCGGCCGCTGGCGCTCCCGCATGGCGAGCCATCTCGAACCGCGCGGCCCCGAATGGACCCTCAACGGCCGTCCGCGCCCGCGCCCGAAAAAGATGCCGTTTTCGCCGAACTACCCGGCGTGACGGCGCGAGCCGTCGTAGCGCGTCTCCTTGAGGATCCGCTGCGCCGCGTTGTAGCCGGGCGCGCCCATCACGCCTCCGCCCGGATGCGTGCCGGAGCCGCACATCCACAGGCCTTCCACCGGCGTACGATAGCGCGCCCATCCGGCCGCCGGCCGCATCACGAACATCTGGTCCAGGCTCATCTCGCCGTGGAAGATGTTGCCGCCCGTGATGCCGTAGCGCCGCTCCATGTCGAGCGGAGTCACCACCATCTTATCCACGATAATGTCGCGGATATTCGGCGCATATTCGGAAATAATGTCGATAACCCGGTTATAGAAAGGCTCCCGCAGCTCGTCCCACGTTCCCTCGCTCAGCGTGTAGGGCGCGTATTGAAGGAAGACGCCCATGATGTGATGACCGGCCGGCGCGAGCGACGGATCGTACATGGTCGGCACGGTCATCTCAAGCAGCGGCGAGCGGGAGGGACGTCCGTACTTGGCGTCGTCCCAGGCCCGCTCCACATACTCGATGGAGGGGCAGATGTGCATGGTCGCCCCATGCTGCGGTCCCGGAGCGCCCGGCAGGCAGGTGAACTCCGGCAGTCCGCGCAGCGCCAGGTTGATCTTGAGCGACGTGCCCTCGCAACGGAACTTCCGGATCGCGTTCAGGAACTCGCCGTCCAACTCCCCGGGCTCCAGCATGCCCAGGAACGTGCGCTTGGGATCGCAGTTGCTCACCACCAGCTTCGCCGCCACCTCTTCGCCGGACTTCAGCACGACGCCGCGCGCCCGCCCACCGCGCACCAGGATCCGCGCCACCTCCGCCTCGGTGCGGATCGTCGCCCCAGCCGCGCGCGCCGAATCCGCGATGGCGTTGGACACCGCGCCCATGCCGCCCCGCACGAAGCCCCATAGTCCGCGATGTCCGCCCACCCCGCCCATGCAATGATGCAGAAGGATATAGGCGGTGCCGGCCGAACGCGGACCGCCGTTCGCGCCGATCACCCCGTCGGTGGCGAGCGTCACCTTCAGTTCCGGCGATTCGAACCAGTCGTCCAGAAAATCGGCCGCGCTTTGTGTAAATATCTTGATTAATCCCGTTAATTCCCGGGCGGTTAATCCACGCAGGCGGCCCGCCAGTTTCAGGTACTCAATCAGCGCGCCGGCGCCGGAGGGAGGGAACGGGGGCGGCGGCGTCAGCAGCAGACCCTCGACGATTTGCGACAGCCGCTCCAGGTGTTCTTCGTAGGCGGGATAACGTTCGGCGTCGCGTGAAGAAAATTTCGCCACCTCCGCGAGAGTCCGGGCCCTGTCCTGCCACATGAACATGTAGCGCCCATCCGGAAACGGAGAGAAGAAAGCCGGGTCCTTCGGATCCACCGAATACCCGTACTTGTGGAGGTCGAGTTCGCGAATGACGCGCTCTTGCATGAGGCTGGCAAGATACGCAGCGGTTGAAACACGGAAGCCTGGCCAGACCTCCTCGGTCACCGCACAGCCGCCCACCATCTCCCGGCCCTCGAGCACCAGGGTCTTGCGCCCCGCGCGCGCCAGGTACGCCGCCGCGACAAGGCCGTTGTGCCCGCCGCCCACGACGACTACGTCATATTCGACCGCCACCATATCCTCCTCGAACTGCGTTTTGAGATGCTACCATTCTGCTACGAACTGGAGACGGGCGCCTGGGGGTCTCCCCCTGGACGGAATAAGCACAAATAGCCATAAAATATCCGTGTAATTTGAGATACTATGTTAGACTGTAGGGTAAATTTCTTACTGTAGCCGTGATCATTAGATACCAGCCACTCGGCCGGTACAGCCGGAGGTCTATCCGGCTGGATCGAGATCGTCCGATGCTGACGGTCCGCGATCTGAATTCCGCGGGCAATCGCCGCGGCGCGCGAACCGCGCCCGCCCAGGCCGGTCTCCATGGCGCTCCAATCCCTCATCTCCGGAAACCAATGGGGCAATTCTCCTTAAAATTATTTATTGCCGGACAGACGGCGCGTTCCGAGCACGCCGTCGCACAGGCGCGCCGCCTCAGTGAATCGAAGCTCGCGGGAAAATGCGTGCTCGAAATCATCGATGTCGTCGAACGTCCCGACATCGCCGAACAGGAACGCATCCTGGCCACTCCGATGCTGGTCAAGGCGCACCCGCTCCCCATGCGCCGCATTATCGGCGACCTGACGCGCATGGAGGACGTGCTGTTCGGCCTTGGATTGTTGGCCGACATGGGAGTCCTCGAGCCCGGAGGGAGCGCGTGACGGGGCCCGTCGTGGCGTTCGCCGCCTGTCGAACTGAATCTGATTTGCCGTGAACGACCTGCAGAACGGGTTTGCCGTCGAACGTCTACGACGGGAACTGGATGCCAGCGAGCGGCGCCTCCGCAGCATCATCAACCACAATCCCGATAGTATTCTCGTGCTCGACCAGGAGGGTGTTGTCCTGTTCGCCAACCCGGCCGCGGACGCCCTGTTCGGCTGGGGCGGCCGCCTTCAGGGTCACGTCTTCGGCTTCCCCACGGTCGCCGGAGAGACCACCGAAATCGACATCGCCGCCCACGGCCGCAACGCGCGGCAGGTGGAGATGCGCGTCTCCGCCACGGAGTGGGACGGCCGGTCCGCCATGATGGCGACCCTGCGCGACATCACCGACCGCAAGGCCTCCGAGCGCGCCCTTCGCGACAGCGAATTCCGCTACCGCCAGGCTTTCGACCAGGCGCTGACGGCGAACTACATCTCCGACCCCGCCGGCGGCTTGCTCGCCTCCAACGCCACCTTCCTCCGCATCTTCGGCTTCGAGTCCGAACAGGAGGCGTGCGAAGCGGGCGTTCCCGCCCTGTTCGGCAACCCGGCCAAGCACGCCGAAATCGTCGAAGCGGTGCGCAGGCACAGGGCCCTGCGCGGCGTGGAAATCGAGATGACCCACCACAACGGCGCCATCGTCCACGTCATCGGCAACGTCTTCGGGTCCTTCGACGCCAATGGGAATCTGGAGGCGCTCACCGCCTTCCTGCTCGACGTCAGCGAGTGGAGAAGCCTCGAAGCCCAACTCCGCCACGCTCAGAAAATGGAGGCCATCGGCCGCCTGGCCGGCGGTCTGGCGCACGACTTCAACAATCTGCTCACCGTCGTCACCGGCTACGGTTCCCTGCTGCTGAACCGGCTGCCGGCGACCGACCGTCTGCGCCAGTGCGCCGTCGAAATCGTGGACGCCGCGGACCGGGCCGCCGCGCTCACCAGCCGCCTGCTCACCTTCGGCCGCCGGCAGTTCACCCAGCCGGCCCTGTTCCGCCTGGACGAACTGCTCGACAGTATCGCTCCGCTGCTTCGCTCGGCCGCCGGCGACGACATCGAACTGCGCCTCAGCGCCACTGGCGGAGGCGTCATCTTCGCCGATCGCAGCCAGATCGAACAGGTCATCATGAACCTGGTGGTGAACGCCCGCGACGCCATGCCCGATGGCGGCGTCATGACGGTGCGCAGCCTGCTGCAAGGCGAGGCCGATCTGCCGGTCGGTCTCGGCCCGGGCTCCAGGGTGCTGCTGGAGGTTTCAGACACCGGCCATGGCATGACGCCCGAAGTCCGCAGCCGGTTGTTCGAGCCGTTCTTCACCACCAAGAGCCAGGGCAAAGGCACCGGACTCGGCCTTTCCATCGTCTACGGCATCGTCAAACGAGCCGGCGGCGAGGTGCTGGTGGAAAGCCAGCCCGAACAGGGCGCGGTGTTCCGCGTGTACTTCCCCGAAGTGCAGGGCGAACCCGCGGTTCCCGCCCCCGTCGCGGAGCCGGCGCTACCCCGGCGCGGCACGGAGACGATCCTGCTGATCGACGACGACCCGAACCTCCGCCGGCTGGCCGTGTCCGTGCTTCACGACGCCGGCTACCGCGTGCTCGAAGCCACCGACGCCCTGCACGCCATTCGCATCGCCGAGGAGACGCCCATCGACCTGCTGCTCACCGATGTGCTGATGCCCGGCATGAACGGGCGCAACCTGGCGGCGAAGGTCCTGGGGATGCGCCCCAACTCGCGGGTGCTCTACATCTCCGGATTCAACGAGGACGCCACGCTGCTGCAAGGCGTCTATGAGCCCGGCGCCTCCTTCCTGCGCAAGCCGTTCACTCCGGCCCAATTGGAGCGGAACGTTCGCGAAATCCTCGACCGGCCGCACGGAGTGGCCGCCGCGGCCGCCACCGGAGCCTGACGCCCAGTGCGGGAAACGAGCGTCGGCGCCCCGGTATGCGAAACTGGAATCGTGCCGGAGAGTTGTACGTGTGGAGCCGTGCTGCCGCCCGATGCGCGGTTCTGTCATAAGTGCGGCAAGCCCCAGTTCGAATCGACGCAGCCCGAGCCCGAAGAAGCCCCGCTTGAACCCGTGCGGGCCGAAACGGTCGCGGCCCCCCTGCCGGCGGACGTCTCCTTCGGCAATCCGCACGCCGTCCGAATCGGCCTGCTGGTGGCGTTTCTCAGCTTCTTCACATCGGTTCTGGCAAGTCCGGTCGCGCTGTTGCCGATCGTGTGCCTGCTGGGCGCCGGGTTCCTGTCGGTCTATCTCTATCGCCGCCGAACCGGCCAGCGGCTTTCCCCCCGGGGCGGCGCTCGCATGGGGTGGATGACCGGCCTGTTCGCCTTCATCATGCTGCTGGTGGTGTTCACCGCCGCCGTGCTGGCCATCTCGGATCCCGAAATGTGCAGCCGGCTGGTGGAGGAGATGCGAGCGCGCGGCGCGGGCGCGAACGCCGAGGCGGTGGTGGAGGCGTTCCGCAGTCCCTCCGGAGTGTTTCAGGTGGTGGTGATGTTCTTCGTCATCTTCACGCTGTTTCCCGCCCTGGGCGGATTGCTCGGCGCAAAGCTGCTCGACCGTTCCCGCGGCTAACTCCGCCGGGGGGACAGCCCGCCGTGTCCGTAGCGCTTGACGATGGCCACTCCCACGAAGATCACCATCATCCCCATCGCCTCCCGCATTCCGAACGGCTCCCGGTAAAACAGCCACCCCAAAGACACCGCCACCACGGGATTGATGTAGGTGTAGATGGATGTCACCGCCACCGGCAGATTGCTCAGTGCGTAGCTATAGGCGCTGAAGCCCACGATGGTGCCGAACACCACCAGGTACAGCACCGCGCCCACACCCTTGGCCGACCAGTGGATCGCCGGCCCCTTCATCGCCAGCGCGGGAATCATGAACACAATCCCGGTGGCCAACTGTTGCACCGCGCCGTTCACCACCGGATGCGTGTCGAGCCCCATCCGCCGTTGCAGGATCGATCCGGCCGACCAGCCGGCGCAGGCCACCTGGAGCACCAGGAATCCCGCCGTCACGGCCGCCGCCGAGCCTCCCGTCAGCCCCCCTTGCGCCGCCAGCAGGCCCACGCCCAGGAACCCGACGCACATGCCGGCAATCGTCGGCGCGTGCAGCCGTTCGCCATCCGGAGCAAGCGCCTCGAAGCCCACCATCCAGAAGGGCTGCGTGGTGATGAATAGCGCCGCCAGCCCGCTGGGTATCCACTGCTCGGCCGCCACCAGGCCCCCGTTGCCCACGCCCAGGATCAGCAGGCCGTTGCCGGCGGTCCGCCACAGGTTCTTGCCGGTGGGCAGGCGGACGCCCATCGCCAACGACGCTCCCACCATTAGCACGCCGGAGATGAGGTAGCGCGCCGCCACCAGCGTTTGGGGCGGGAACGATTCGAGCGCCATGCGGATCGCCAGGTACGTCGTACCCCAGAACAGGCACACCGCCCCCAGCGCGCCGTAGGCTTTCCACTGAGGATGATCTCGCAATACTGAAGCGTAACATTACAATGGATGTTTGATTCTCACGCTCACGATCAACCCCGCCGTCGACCGGACGGTCCTCGTCGATCATCTTGTTTTTGAGGATCGTGGCTACATCCTCTCGCGTTCGGAAGCCGCCGGCGGCCGCGGCATCAACGCCTCGCGCGTGCTGCACTCGTTTGGGGCCAAGACGGCCGCCATCCTCACCTCGGGCGGCGGAACCGGCGAGAAGATGGAGGAACTGCTGCGGGGCGACGGCTTCCCGGTCCACGTCGTCAAGATCCGCGGGGAGAGCCGCACCAACCTCACCATTTCCGACAAGCAGGGCCTCACGGTCAAGCTGAATGAACTCGGTCCATCCATCGACTCCGGTGAGATCGACGCGCTTACCGCGATGGTCGAAGCCCGCATCCGCAAAGCCACCTGGCTGATGATCTGCGGAAGTCTGCCGCCCGGAGTCCCGGCGCACATTTATCGCGACCTGATCCGGTTGGCCCGCAAGAACGACGTCAAGACGCTGCTCGACGCCGACGGAGATGCGTTGCTGCACGGCATCGAGGGGGGCCCCACCGTCGTGACGCCCAATCAGCCCGAGGCCGAGCGCCTGTTGAACCGGGCCCTGTTGACGCGGAACCAGTTTCTGGAGGCCGTTCAGCGCATTAAGGCGATGGGGCCGGAGAGCGTGATACTCTCACTCGGCAGCCGCGGCGTAGTGGCTACCGACGGAACGGAGATGATCGAGGCGCTGCCGCCTCGTATCGACGCCCTGTGCCCGCTGGGGGCGGGCGACGCGCTGGCGGCGGCGTTCACCTGGTCGATGTCAAGGAAGCGTCCGTTCGCCGACGCGGTCCGCTGGGGGGTCGCCGCAGGCACCGCCAGCGCCGCCATGCCCGGCATGACCTTCGCCGACCTCGCCAAGACCAAGGAAACGTATCGCCACGTCACCGTGCGCCCCGCCCACTAGCGCCGGTCCGCTAGACTGGTCTCCATCCCCATCTGGTTCCTCAAGACTTGGCTGACACATTGACCAACCATCCACAAGACTCCGCCGGCGGGCACGGCCTGGTTCGCGGCTTCGGAACGCTGGAGGCCACCGCCCTGAACATGAGCAACATGGTCGGCGTGGGACCCTTCATCACCATCCCGCTGATCATCGGCTCCATGGGCGGCCCGCAGTGCATGCTGGGCTGGCTGTTGGGCGCGATCCTGGCCTTGTGCGACGGCCTGGTGTGGAGCGAACTTGCCGCCGCCATGCCCGGCGTCGGCGGCACGTACCTGTACCTGCAAACAGCCTTCGAGAAGACTCGGCTGGCCGCGCTGCTGCCCTTTCTGTTCATCTGGCAATTCATCCTTAGCGGGCCGCTCGAGATCGCCTCCGGCTACATCGGCTTCGCGCAATACCTGAAGTACTTCTGGCGCGAGATGGGCCCCATGGAGACGCGTCTGGTGACCTCGGCGGTGGGGGCGCTGGTGGTGGTGGCGCTGTACCGCAAGGTGACCGATGTGAGCCGCCTGACCGTGGTCCTGTGGGTCGGCATGCTGATCACGGTGGTGTTCAGCATCGCGAGCGGCCTGACGCACTTCCACCCCGAAATCGCTTTCGATTTCCCGCCCGGCGCCTTCACCTTTTCGACAGGGTTCCTGGCTGGTCTCGGCTCCGCGATGTTGATCGCGATGTACGACTTCATGGGGTACTACGACATCTGCTACGTCGGCGACGAGGTGCGCAGCCCGGCCCGGACCATCCCGCGGTCGATCATCTTTTCGGTGCTTGCGGTGGCGGGCATCTACTCGTTGATGAACGTCAGCATCATCGGCGTGGTGCCGTGGCGGGAGGCGATGCAATCGAAGTTCATCGGCGCGGAGTTCATCGAACGGCTGTACGGCGCCAAGGCCGCGGCGGTGGTGACGATCCTGATCCTGTGGACGGCGTTCGCGTCGGTGTTCGCATTGCTGCTGGGCTACAGCCGGATCCCCTACGCGGCGGCGGTGAAGGGGCATTTTTTCAAGCCCTTCGCGAAGTTGCACCCGACGGGCAATTTTCCTCACATTTCGCTGCTGGTGATGGGCGCCTTTTCGATTGTGGCGTCGTTCTGGAGCCTGGACACGGTGATCTCGGCGTTGTTGACCTCGCGCGTGCTGGTGCAATTTGTCGCGCAGATCGCGGCGCTTCATTACATTCGGAAGCACCGGCGGGAGATCGCGTTACCGTTCCGGATGTGGCTGTATCCGGCCCCGGCGATCATCGCGCTGGTGGGCTGGATCTATGTGTTTTCGACTTCCGGCTGGGTCTTCGTGGGCTTCGGAGTACTGACGTTGGCGGTGGGCGTGGCGGCGCACATCATCTGGCGCAAGCTGTCGCCAGAGACGGCGTAGTCAGGAGTGGTGCCCGGGGCGGGACTTGAACCCGCACTCCGCTTGCGCGAAAACGGATTTTAAGTCCGTTGCGTCTGCCGATTTCGCCACCCGGGCAAAACTCTATTATCGTACGAAGCCCGCGCGTCGCAACGCCATGGTTTCAGACGCCGGCCCTACCGGATGCCCTCCGTGGACAACGGCCAGTCGTCGGTCCGGAAGGGCCCGGCGGGAAGGCCCGCGGCGTTCCATAGCGTCGCCGGCGGATTGGATTGCCAGGCGTAGCGCGCTGCTACCGGGGCAGCGATGCCGGCCGACGACAGGACCACCGAATCGCCCTCCACTCTGGCTTCCGCCCAGCGCCACTGGCGGTCCTCGCCCGCGATGGCGAATCCTTCCAGACGCTCACCCTTCACCACGAGTCCGCCTTTGGCGTGCGCGAGCCTGAGCCGCAACGCTCCGGGGCTCCGCTCAACCCCGGCGAGCACCGGCCCGGAGTACGCCACGGCCTCGCCATAGTGTCCGGCCAGGGCGCACAGAGCCAGGCGATCGCCGACTTCCCGCTTGTCCACCGGGTGGATGTTGTCGGGGTCGCCGGTGTCGATCGTGATCGCCACACACGCGTGCCCGGCCGCCTTCGCCGCCACCGCCTGGGCCTCTCGGAATTCGGCCCACGAATCCTCGCCGGGCGCTTCCTTCCGCTTCTGAAACGCCGGCAGGCCAGCGATGTAGAACGGGAAGTCCCCTTGTCCAAACGACTCGCGCCACCCCGCGATCATCGCCGGCAACAGCTTCCGATATTGAAACGCCCGCACTGTGTTCGACTCGCCCTGATACCAGATCGCACCGCTGATCGCGAGGGGTTCAAGCGGCGCGATCATTCCGCGATACAGCACGCCCGGCATGGTCGGCAGGTTCTCGAATCCCGGCGGCAACGGATGCGGCGGCCGCGCATCCACGGCGACCTTACCCTTCCACCCGCCACCCAGCGGCACAGCCGTCCCGTCGCCCAGCACGAGTTTCAAATCCGCGGCCGGATTCAGAAATCCACCGCCCTCCGCCTTGATGCGCAGAAGCCGGACGGCCACCACATTGCGCCCCGGTTTTAGCGCCTGCCCGACGAAATACACACGCGGGTTTTCAACCCACGAACTCGCGCCCACCTGCCTGCCATTCACGAACGTGGTGTCCATCTTCTCGACCGGCCCCAAGTACAGCCGCGCCGGCCCCTGCGGCAACCGCGCGGGCAAGGTGATCTCCTTGCGCAGCCACACCAGGCTCGGGACACCGGCTACGCCCAACTCCTCAAAGGCGCCTGGAACCGCCACCGCTTTCCACGCCGAATCATCGAGTTCCGGATCCGCCCACGAGCCGCCCTTGGACCCCGCGTCGTACTCGTCATACCAGTGCATGATGTAGTTGCCGTACTCCGGGCCGCCCTTGGCCGCCCGAGCCTCCACCTCCGCGACGCCCGCGTCGAAATCGTGGAGCGGCTTCAGGGAGCCGGCGCTGGCGAACGTCTCAGCCGGCACACCGCCCACCGAGGCGTGCACCAATCCTATTGGGACGTGGATCGATTCCTGCAACCGCCGGGCGAAGAAATAGGCGACGGCGGACACGCCGCCGAACCCGCCGACGGTGGTCGGCGAGACGATCTTCCAAGTCCCCTGCGGCGCGTCCACGTGCGAGTAGGTCACCTTCTGCCGGACGTTGAAGAATCGTATCTCCGGGTGATTCGCGTTTTTCACCTCGTCGGCGCCGTTGCGGGCCTGTCCTAGCCCGAAGCCCATGTTCGATTGTCCGGAGCATAGCCACACGTCGCCGACGAGGACTTCGTGCAATTCGACGGTCTGCCGGCCGGTGATCTTCACCGTGTACGGCCCGCCGGGAGGGGGCGGCTCGATCCGCGTCATCCACTTCCCATCGGGGCCCGCCACCGCCGCCGAGGACTTGCCGGCGATCTCCACCGTGACGCGGTCGCCAGCCTGCGACCAACCCCAGATCGCATTCGGCTTTCCCCGTTGCAACACCATGTAGTCGCCAAAGATCGAGCTAACGAACGGCGGCGGGTCCGCCGCCCAAACGGTCAACATCCCGACCGCCAACGCGGCCCACGCGCCAAGCATCCGTCTCATTTCTCAGCCGCCTCCCGAGGATAGTTAACCCCGTAACTCCGAGTCATGGGAAACTCCCGGACTTCCTTGTTTCGAGTTATCCCGTTCCCCGTTTCCACCCTAACTCGCCGATCGTGCGAAGCATCCATCATATCCCGGAACAGGATCGGCCTCATGGGCGCAGATCGTATACACTCCCGCCGAGTGGCGCCGAGGTGCCGGATGGGTTCGTTTTGAAATACGCCCTTGGCTGGACTTGTTCGATTCTGAGTTCCTGATATTTTTCTTTGGTTTAGGATGGCGCCCGATTTCGCCTGTGGCTTCGTCGATTTTCACCACATGACCACCCGTCACTGGTGTCACCGGCTTCTGGCGAGTTGGCGGCGCACGGCGGAAGGAGCTACGGCGGACCCCGTTGCGCAACGCGGGGCCGAGCTATCGCAGCCTCCCGATTTCATGATACCTGCGTCGTCCAGTAGGTGAGGGCATACGTTTTCCGGATCGTGTTGCAGGAGTAGGAGATATAGACGGTCATTTTCTGTGAACGCCGAATTTCAGGGCGCCGAACCGGGGGAGATGAGAAGGCGAAGCCGGATGTTTTGGCGGCCAACTCGTCCGGGAGGAAATCGGGCGAGAGCGGCCCAGGGCAATTTGTTCGCACAGCCACGCTGGCTGTAGCCGGCTGCCGCGATACACTAGCTCAACATGCGACTATTCTTGCTGGCGCTCCTGGCAACCGTGCTCCAAGCGCAAGACGACACGCGGACATCCGCGCTCAAGCAGCTTGAACATACCCTGTCTGGTCAGACGTCGACGAATTGGGTACAAACGCCAACCGACTCCGCAAAGGCGGCTGACGCCGCCCGCGTCACTGCATCCATCACTGATGTCCATGCGGATGCCGGCGCCTGTACGCTTTCATTCAAAGATGGCCGCGGTTACCCCGATCAGAAGTACGAAAGCGTGCAGAGCTGGAAGCTCAACCTTTCGGACGTCGACCGCATCCAGGTCGAATCGATGGAGGGTTTTGTCAATCGCCTCCGCGCCGAACACGGTCAGCGGCCTTGGGAGACAAAGAACGTTCCGACTGTATACGTCCTGCTGATCGCCGCCGCGCCCGACCGCAATTTCAAGGTGCATCGCTGGAGCAGGAGCAGTAACAACGAAGTTGCCGAACGCGACCTCAGCCAACCGCTCGCATTTGTCGTCTTCGCGGCTGAAGCCGCGGCGCGCGAAGCCGCGAGCACACTGCAGAAGGCGAAGGATCTCTGCAAGTGAAGTGAGCAGAGCGCTGCCTGGAAGGGCCCTCGCCGGCCACCAGGGAGGAGAGCAAGAACGTGTTGAACGCGGCCCACCATGCCGGCTCGGGGCCCCCTCGGATGACCCTCTGGCGGTTGATTTCGAGCCGGCGGCCACGGCGCCGGTCCGCGGTGGACTCCACCGGTCCGTAGAGCCCTGTCCAGGCACAACGCCAGCCGGTCGAAGAACCCCGACAACAGCGCAAGCAGACGATGGTGGACGTCCGAAATGGCAGCCCGGATGATGCCCGCGATGGGCAACGGCGCGATGGACAGAGTGCGGCGAGTGGAACCCGCGGAGCGTCCGGCATCACCGAAGGAAGAGACGGCGGCGGGCGATTCAGGCGCTGCCGGAGAACGGGCTGGCGCGGTTCGGGGCGGATGCGCCAAAACTAGCGAGGGGGAAAGACGGGCCTGCGCGCCCCGCGGCTCCACTTGCGCTTCTACAGGAGATGATGTACAGTCTCCTGTAGAAGCCATAGAGGAGCACATGCCGGACAAACGCATTGACCTTCCGCAAGGCACCCTGGACCTCCTGATCCTCCGCACGCTCGCCCTGGGACCGCAGCACGGCTGGGGCATCTCCGAGCGGGTCCAACAAACATCGAGCAACGCGTTGCAGATTCAGCAAGGCTCCCTGTATCCAGCACTCCACCGGCTGGAGCGGCGCGGCTGGATCAAAGCACGCTGGGGAACATCGGAGAATAACCGGAAGGCTAAATATTACGAACTCACGCGAGCCGGGCGCCGCCAGCTCGATTCGGAGACCGACGCCTGGAAGAGGCTGACAGCCGCCGTGGCCCAGGTGCTGGGGACGGCGTAGGGAGACGCCTGATGCTTGCAGATTTGTTCTTCCGCGCCCGCTCGCTGTTCCGGCGTAAAGCGGCTGAAGCAGACCTGGACGATGAGCTTCGTTTCCACCGCGAACGGCAGTTGCGGAAGCACCTGGCGGCCGGCCTCACGGAGAGTGAGGCGTTGCGCCGCCTGCGAATGGAGTTCGGCGGGCTGGATCAAGTCAAGGAGGAGTGTCGCGACGCGCGCGGCGTACGCCCCGTCGAGATTCTCCTGCAGGACGTCCGTCACGGACTGCGGTTGCTGCGCAAGTCCCCGGGGTTCACCGCGGCCGCGCTACTTACACTCGCGCTGGGAATCGGCGCCAACACCGCGATCTTCTCGGTTCTCTACGGCGTCCTGCTTCGCCCGCTGCCATACCCGGATTCAGCGCGTCTGATCGTACTCAACGAGACTACGCCGAAGGTTGGCGGCGTCAGCGTCTCGTATCCGGACTTTCTGGACTGGCGGGAGCAGGGCCGCGCGTTTTCGAGCATGGCGGCAGCGCACAATGTCGGGTTCAATCTCTCCGGCGTCGATCGCCCGGAAAGCATCTCAGGCCAGGCTGTTTCCGCAAACTTCCTCGCGCTTCTGGGAGTGCAACCCCTTCTGGGACGCGACTTCAACGTGTCGGAGGAAAGGGCAGGCACGGCAGCGGTGGTACTGCTGAGCTATCCACTTTGGCAGTCGCACTTCGGCGGCAACCCTAACGTGGTGGGGCGCACCCTGGCTCTCGATGGCCGGAGCTTCACAGTGGTGGGCGTGCTGCCGCCGGAGTTTCGATGGATCGAAAAGACGGACGTGCTGGAACCCATGGGCGTCTGGCTTACGAACAATCCGGCGTACGGCGAGAGAGGCGAGCGGGGCGACACCCTCGCCATTGGGCGGTTGGCTCCGGGGGTCACGCTGGCGCAGGCGCGTGCGGAAATGGCAGGCGTCGCCGCGCGGCTGGAGAGGACCTATCCCGCCACGAATGACCAGTTCAGAGCGGAATTGCGGCCGATTCGCGACGTATTGGTCAGCGAGATCCGGCCGACCGTTCTGGTGCTCTTCGCCGCTGTTACGTTCGTGCTGCTGATCGCGTGCGCAAGCGTGGCGAACCTGTTTCTGATGCGGGGCAGCGGGCGGGCCAGGGAAATGGCCCTGCGGATGGCCATCGGCGCCACTCGCGGGCGCATCGCCGCGCAGATGCTCATCGAAAGTCTGCTTCTGACATCGCTGGGCGGCGTGGCGGGTTTGGCGCTCGCGGTCGCGGCAGTGCGCGGCATCGCCGGACTGCTTCCCGCCAATATGCTGGCGGGCGCCAGCATCGATCTGGACGGTCCCGCGGTTCTTTTCGCCATCGCGCTGGCGGCTTTGTCGGCGCTTGTTTTCGGCATCGTTCCGGCCATGCACGCGACGAGAGGCTCCGCACAGGCGGAACTGAAGAAAGGCGGAAGATCCGCAAGCGCGGGCGCGGGGGCGAGTCGCTGGCGGGGCGTCCTGGTTATCCTCGAGGTCTCGATGGCGTTGGTTCTGATGGTGGGCGCGGGGCTGATGGCGAAGAGTCTCTATCGCCTCTTTTCGGTGGACGCCGGAATTCAGACCGAGCACGTGCTGGCGATGGAAGTGAACCTGCGCACGGCGCAGTACGATCAGAGTCCCGCCAGGCTGAACTTCTGGAACCGGGTTCTGGGCGGCCTGCGGTCGCTCCCTGGCGTCCAGGCGGCGGCCCTGGGCACGGGGGTTCCGCTGACAAACGATCATTCGCGCGCCGACATCACGATTGAGGGGATGACATTGCCGGGCCCGGGGGACTTCCCGCATCCGGATGTCCACATCGTCAGCCCCGAGTACGCCGGCGCGCTTGGCATTCCGCTGCTCGGTGGCCGGACGTTCACAGACATGGACAATGAGCATGCTCTTCCGGTGGGCATGATCAGCGCACGCCTGGCGCGGCAGTTCTTTGGGGCCGGCGATCCGGTTGGCCGGCGTTTCCTGTTTGGCCATCCATCCTCGAAGAGAGCGCCGAGGTGGATCACGATCGTGGGGGTGGTGGGGGATACGAAACTGTACGGTCTGGCGAATCCCTCGCGGCTCGAGGTGTACGTTCCGTTCCGGCAGGAGGCGCCCGGCTCGATGACGCTATTGGTGAAATCGGCCATCGATCCGGCGACGCTCACCTCCGGGATTCGGGCTGTTATCGCTTCGGTCGACAAGGACCAGCCCCTGTTGTCCGCTGCGACGATGACGCAACTCGTCCGGGATTCGGTCTCGGCGCAACGTATCACCATGATCGTTCTCGGAACCTTTGGCGCTCTCGCGCTGGTGTTGGCGGCGATCGGGATCTACGGCGTGATTTCGTACGCGGTGGCGCAGCGCAGCCATGAGATTGGAATTCGGATCGCGCTTGGGGCGCAGACCGGCGACGTGTTGCTTATGGTGATGACGCAGGGAGGGAAGATGGCCGGCGCCGGACTGCTGATCGGCCTGGGGGCGTCCTTCTGGCTCACGCGGCTGATGAGCAGTCTTCTCTTTTCGGTGAGCGCCGCCGACCCGGGCACGCTTGCGGCTATGACGTTTCTGCTTGGGGTGATTGCGATGCTGGCTTGCTACATTCCGGCGCGGCGAGCCGTACGTGTGGATCCGGTCAACGCGTTGCGCTGCGAGTAGCGGGGGTCTGAGGGCCCCTGAAGACCGGCTACGTTACTTCAGCGTGCAATGGAGTGCGGGGTCTTCGTCAGTGTAAAGCAAGAGTCCCGGCGGGGCCGAGGCGCGGCCGGTCGCAACGAGCGGGACTGCCCTTTGGCGCTTTCTTCGTGCAGCCAGTCAGTTAGCTGCGCGAAGACGACGGTCCACCTTCCTCCGACTGGCGCACGATCCGCTGGAAGGGAAAGTGCCCGACATGTCGCTGCGCCCCGCAAACTGCCAGCACCAGTGGAAGGCAAGAGCCGCGCCTGATACAAGTAGCCTGGGCGCTTGTGCGGGGCGGGTTCCTCATACGCTTACAAATAGCCTCCTGCTGGGCTATGCGACTCGCACGGCTAAGCCCACGGCACAAGTTCAACCTGTCCGACCCACCTACCGGATTGCGTTCGGTTGGCGTGCTCGCCGCTGAATCCGCACAACCGGAGAATTACGAGCTCGACATACCGCTGGGCGAGCGTCCACGCTTCGGTCGCGGGCAGGGGTCCCTCGCGCTTATCGGGATGGACAAGGTCGTTACGCACCGCGACGACAGCTCCAGGCCCGTCCGCAGCCACAGCGCTGAGCTGAGTCAGTGACGCCGGAATCTCCACCGGGATTTCCATGGCCTTGAGCAGAGTCCGGATCCTTCCAGCCGCCCCCAGTCTCTTGAAGGCTTTCGGCTCCATCCCGCCGACCATGACAAGATACGTCCAGCTTAGAACCTCCAGCGCCGCTTGACTCAGGATCAGAGATCCGTCGCCGCCCACGGCAACGGAATTCGCCCGAACAAACCAGTAAACCGCACGAGAGAGGGCGTACTTCCACTGGGGGTCTTCCCACTTCGCCATGAACGAAGGCACGATATCGGACAAGGTCATTCCCCGATGCGCGTCGAACCAAGTGAAGAGAGAGAATCCTTGGTCTACGAGCGGAACACTCCACCGGAACCATATGGGCTCGCCGGCCAGCCCGATGCCCGCAGGCAACATCGGGCCGGTCCACCGGCCACACACAAAGGAGAGAAATACCCCCAGCGCCTCAATGGCCGGCTCTGCATTTTGCCAGGTGAACAGTGCGGCGCCGGTTCTTTCGAGTAGCCCGATAGCGGTGATGCCGAAACCGCCGTCCTCGCTCAGCAGTTCTTTTCGCTCAGCAATGTCGGCCATCTTGCGGATAGTAGCGTGCCAGCCGGAAAACTCCAGTCGGATTTCATCTTCTCGGACCCCGCCGCCTTCCGGGGACTTGTGGATGACGGCGTGGGCGAGGAAGTCGGGAAAGTTGGGAACCGCGAATACGATCTGCTTTACCAACATGTCCTGCCCGGCAGGGACGACCTCCTGAAGGGGCCGCAGGCTGATGCTTGAGGGCGCTTGCGAAAACATCCTCCCCCTTGCAATTCGGCAGGGACTTTTCGCGCCGGAGGACAGAAACGTCACATCCACGTCGTTGCTGATGTCGATTCCGAAATAGGGCGGTACTTCGAACTCGAACTCGAGCTTCGGCCGAGGAACCATGGTAACGGTAGCCGTGAGTGGGCCTGTCAGGGTCTTGCCGCCGAGCCGGACGGACACCTGCGCGGCGCCAAGCACGATGGGCCGGTTGGGGAGAGGGATCTCGAAGCAGGGATGCGCGGGCACGGCAGCCTAACTCTACCGTACCGTAGACACCCGATACTGTGCGGGTAGGCGAGCGTCGCCGCGAGTGCGGCAATCGGTGGTAGCGCCTCGGCAGCCACCGCTAACTCGGCATCAGGTCCGAAGACAAGAACTCAACCCGTGTCTCCTGGATGCGCACACATATTCAGAACCGACCGAGGGCGCCAAACCGATCAGCTTACTGAGACGCCGTTCTCCATTCTCAATGTCTGGATGGTCGACTGTCGCCGGTCCGGGGCCGCCATGGTGCGACGCACCCACGATGCCGTACTTATGGTTCACTCCCAGCTCCGCCAGGGCCGCGGAAGCTTCACACTTCCCGCGAACGGAACCTCGCACGACTCCCTTTGGGGCTGCTAAACGGCCGTCTCCAGTTCCCCAAGCAAGTTTCAGCATTTCAATCCAGGCCGTCCAGAGGGCGCGAGAGGGCGCTTCCCTTCGCCGCTTCTCTTGACAGTCAGGAGAAAACGCGCCATACTTCTCCTGACGATCAGGAGAAGACATCGCAATGGTGCAGGGAACCCTCGACATGCTGATTCTGAAAACGCTCGCGCTCGAGCCGATGCACGGCTGGGGCGTCGCGCAGCGCATCGAACAGAGCAGCGGCGGCGTCTTCAAGGTGAACGCCGGGTCCTTGTTTTCGGCTTTCTTACGACTGGAACGGGCCGGCAGCGTTAAAACCGAGTGGATGACCAGCGAGAATAACCGGCGCGCCAAGTACTATTCGCTGACGACCGCGGGCAAGAAAACGCTCGCGCGGGAAACGCGCGAGTGGGAACGGCAGATTTCGGCCATCGCCAGAATCCTGGAGGCGTGAGTGTTCTCCAAAAAGAGACGGGAACTCGACGAAGAACTGCGGTGCTATTTCGACATGTCCGTCGAGGCCAAGATGCGCGGAGGCATGACGGCAGACGAAGCCAGACGCGTCACCCGAATGGAGATGGGAAGCATGGACTCGGTGAAAGAAGACGTTCGCGACTCCGCCTGGGAATCCGTGTTTGGCGACCTGTGGCAGGACCTTCGCCATGGTCTGCGCCAACTACGCCGCAGCCCCAGCTTCACTGCGATCGCGATTCTCACGCTGGCGCTTGGACTCGGCGCCAACACCGCGATCTTCACGCTGATTCACGGCGTCATGCTGAAGCAGCTTCCGGTGCAGGACCCGGGGAAACTGTATCGCATCGGCGCCGGTGAGAACTACTGTTGCCTTTGGCTTGGCTTGCAGGACAACTGGGGCACATTCTCCTACCCCTTTTACCGGCGCCTTGCCGATACGAACAAAGCATTCTCAAACATCGCGGCTTTCTCCGGCGCGAATCCTTCGCTGGGCGTCAGGCGCGCCGGTTCCACTGAACCGGCCAAGACACTCGCCGGCGAGTGGGTCTCCGCCAACTACTTTGCGACGTTCGGGTTGAACGCGGCGACCGGGCGTTTGTTTGTTCCAGCCGACGACGCCACCACCGCGCCTCCCACCGTGGTGATGAGCCACCGTGCGTGGAAGCAGAAATACAACTCGGACTCCACAATCATCGGCTCGACTCTGATGGTGAACGGGCGCGCGATGACGCTGATCGGCATAGCACCGGAAGGATTCGAAGGCGCACGCCTCACCCAGCGTCCGCCGGAACTCTGGATGTCACTGGGGCAGGAACCGGGTTTTGCCGGGTCCGCACATAACTCCATGTTGCCCCAGCGGGAGGCGTCCTGGCTGTTCCTGATCGGGCGCATGAACCCGGGCTACTTGCCGGCCGCGGTTGAAGTGCAGATCACAAATGAGTTGCGGCAAACCCTGGCCGAATTCCGGACCAGCGATGAAGATCGCGAACGGCTGCCCAGACAACAGGTTCGGGTGATCCCCGGCGGCGCCGGCGTCTCTTCGCTGCGCTCGGACTCCGAATCCGGACTGCAATTCCTGGCGATCGCGGCCGGCCTGGTGCTCCTTATCGCCTGCGCCAATCTCTCCAACCTCCTGCTTGCCCGGGGCGTCGCGCGCCGTCAACAGATGGCTCTGCGCCTCTCACTCGGAGCCACCCGCTTCCGGCTGATGCGCGGCGTTTTCGCCGAAAGCCTGCTGCTCGCGATCTTCGGCGGCATCGGCGGCATCGCCGTCGCCTATGCAGGAACGGCGATGATTCTCTGGATTGCTTTTCGCGGGGATACCTTCATCCCGGTGAATGCGAGCCCTTCGATACCAGTGTTCGGCTTCGCCTTTGCGCTGGCGACGGTGGCAGGATTGGTCTTCGGTCTGTTTCCGGCATGGAAGAGCACGGATGCGGGAGTTGGGGAAGCGTTGCGCCGCGGGGGCCGGGGCACGACGGACTCATCCACCGGGCCGCAGCGCGCGCTCGTGATCCTGCAGGCGGCGCTATCGATTGTGCTCCTGGCCCTGACGGGATTGGTCACGCAGAGCTTGCGGAATCTGGAAAAGACGGAATTAGGATTTGCTACACAAGGCCGGGTAATCGCCAACATCAGCCTTGACTCAGCGGGTTATCAACAAGCGGACCTCCCATCGTTTTATCCGCGGCTTGACGAGGCGCTGCGGGCCATCCCCGGTGTACAGACAGCCAGCTACTCGCTGCAGACACCGCAGCGTTCCTGTTGCATCAACCTTGGCGTTCAGATCGACGGGCGGACGGAAAAGTGGATCGGCGACACCAACGTCCTGTTCAATCGGGTCAGTCCGGAGTACTTCGAGACGATGGGTGTACGGGTGCTTCGCGGACGTCCGTTCTCACCCCGTGACACGCAGACGGCCGTACACGTCGCGATCGTCGATGAGTGGTTCGCGACCAAGTTCTGGGGCAGTATCGAAGAGGCAATGGGAAAGCGTTTCGGCGCGCCGGTTGACGGCCACGCCCGTGACTACCAGGTCGTCGGCGTCGTGAACACGGTGAAGTACCGCAATCCATCGCTGGTGCAACACCCGATGTATTTTCTGCCGTTTACCCAGACCACGGATTACGTCCCCGAGGGTTACCGACGCCTGGAAGAGGGCACTCTACATCCGCAAGCAATTCAGCTGAAAGTCTCCGGGCCGCCGGAGCGGTTTGAGCCGCTGCTGCGCAATGCCCTTGCCCGCCTCAACCCCAATCTGCTTCCCATCGAACCCAGGTCCTACAGCGAACAGGTGGCGGTACAGTTCAATCGCGAACGGCTCGCCGCGCGGCTGACGGTGATCTTCAGCCTGCTCTCAGTGCTGCTTGCGTCAATCGGCCTATACGGCGTCACCGCCTACAACGTCACGCGGCGAACCAGTGAGATCGGGATACGAATGGCGCTCGGCGCGGACCGAGCCGGTGTCCTTCGGATGATCTTGAAAGGCGCACTCGTCAACGTCGGCATTGGCCTTTTGATCGGCGCCCCGATTGCGATCTTTGCTGGGCGGGCGCTCGCGTCCAAGCTCTACCAGATCGCGCCGTTCGACCCGCTATCGGTCGGCGGTGCGATTGCCGCGCTGTTGTTCTTCGCAACACTGGCGGGCGTCATCCCGGCGTTACACGCCGCGTCCATCGCTCCGATCGCTGCACTGCGAAACGAGTAAAGGGCAGGAACTGGCACGGTAGTGCTTCCGGTCTCAACCTTTCTCTGCATGATGGCGTGACTTCCGCGCTGTCGCACCTTCTGAAATCCATTGCGTTCCAAGATCCGGCAAACCCCTTCCCCCGAGAGCGGTCCGAGTTTAGGCAACCCTGACCTCGACTTAGGTGACACGGCGTTCAAGTACCGGCCCGGCGGCGGCTTCGGCCGGCTGGGCGTCAAGATGGCGGATTACATCCCTTACATGCGCGAGTTGCGGAGGGCCGTGGGACCCGACTTCGACCTGATTCAGGAGGCGAATAAATGATGGTCGATGGAGCAGTGCATGGAGGTGGCGCCGGTGATGGAGGAATTGAAGCACCTCTGGTTCGAGGAGCCCACGCGCAAGAAGATTGACAACTACGTCCGGCTCAGGAAACATCTGCCCACGGTGAAGATTTCCGGCGGCGAGACGATGCCGAACCGCGCTGCCTTGGCCGAATGGGTGGACCGCGGCACTTATAACATCGTGCAGCCCGGCTGCGACGACGCCGGCGTCACCGAGTGCTGGCACATGGCGCGGATGGCCGGCAGCCGAGGAAAGCTCATCAAGGAGGGGCTTGAGGAACTGTATCCGCCGATTCCGGGCAACTGGAACATGCCTGACCCGAACTTTCCCGGGTGACCAGCGGCCTGCTGGCGGCGGCCTCAGCACATCAACGAAGTCCGCCAGATCGTCATCAAGCGAACTCTGCTTGGACGACATCCCTATCCCTACTGATCCGGGCGACGCCGTGCGTGCAGGACAGCCGGGTAGCCTTCGCCGTCTGAACGATGGGGATCGACACCGCCCGGCTTCGCAGTGTGACCGCCCGTGAGATCACTTCCTCCGCCGTGGGCGACGGCTTCGATCGGCGCTCCGGCAGACACCCGGCGCGCTGGACAGACGAGGACTTCAAGCGACGGCTTAAGAGCGAGGGAAGTCCTGGGCGCGATAGCATCAGCGCCACTCGCCGGTTGCTGGTTGCCATGCTGTTGAGCCGTGCTGGGCGGGCGCTTACGGACCAGGACGCTGCGACGTCACTCGATCTTGTTTGGAGAATGGTGGAAGCGCCAAGGGGGCCTGCCCCCTTGGGAATCCCCCGTTAGGCGCAAAACGGTAAACGCTTAAGGCAATTCCCCGGCGCACCGGAACCCTATGTCGTCGCGCCGGACCGCTGGCCCGTACCAGCCACGGACCGAGACGCGGACGAACGTTGGACTGTGGCTCCAAGAGCCGCCCCGCAGAACTCGCGAATCTCCGGTCTGTGGGCCTTTCGGGTCCAGAGCCACATCCCGACTGTACGGTCCGTACCAATCCGCAACCCACTCCCACACGTTCCCGAGCGAGTCGTAGAGACCCCACGCATTCGCTTGCTTCCCTCGGACTGGCTGTCGCCGCCCGCCACTGTTGCTGTCGTACCAGGCCACCGCACTCAATTCTCCGTATCGAGGAGCAGCGCTCCCCGCCCTGGCGGCGTACTCCCATTCCGCTTCCGTGGGCAAACGCATACCCGCCCACTTGCAGTACTCCACCGCCTCATTCCAGGTCACATTCACCTGAGGCAAATCCGGGTTCGCTTCGGGCTCTTTCTTTTGGAACCGGGCGAAAGCACCGACTGTTACTGGCGTCTGACCCATCCAGAATCCACGGGGCAAGGTCACGCGATGCGCTGGCCTCTCATTAGCTCTCGCCTCGCGGTCGTTCTCCGAGGCGCCCATCATGAATTCGCCAGACGGGATCCACACGTACGTGAGCCCGTCGATCGGGTTCACCCGTGTGGCCCCTGGCGACGGAGCGGACGGACGGTCCGCAGTTTCTACCAAAGGCGCGGATCCTTGGACGTTTGAGGAGTCGTCGAGAGGCTGGCCCTGCTGCTCCGGTCGAGGCTCTTCCGCGCCGGACTCCCGCGCCGGCGGCTTCACGGTCTGAGACAGCACCTCCCGGATGCTACCGACCAGGTGCGCGAAGCCCTCCGTCTCTCGAGCCCCCGCCCAGTCAGCGAGATCACAGGTCTGGAGCGAATCGAACGGGAGTTTCGGGACCACGCACTCCATTCGGGCGGGCACGAGGATGTTGCGGTTCAGCCCTCGGGTGGCTTCGGCGTACACCCAGTTACTGGCGGTGGAGTCGGCAGTCCAAACGACCAGGACACAGCGGGCGCCGTTCAATTCCCTCTCGATGACATCAACGAATTGAACTCCGCCCCGTATCTTCGGGTCCCACCAGACAGAGAATCCTTCCTGAAGGAGCGCGGCTGCGAGTAGGCGCACTCGGTCCTTGTCCTTCTGCGAGTAACTCAGGAAGATGTCCGCCATGGGCCGGTGTCGCCTCACATTGTCCCATAGAGCGGGCGTTGTGATAGGCGCATCTTCGTGGCCTGTGGCTCCAAACGGCCACCAGTATTCGGGCGATTCTACGCGCCGCCGCCGAGCACCTTGTAGAGAATCACCAGATTGCCGAGACGAGATAGCCGGATGCCCACCATGGCTTGCTGGGCGGCGTAGAGCGAACGCTGCGCCACCAGCACGCTCAGGTAGTTATCCACGCCGGCTTTGTAGCGCGCCTCAGTCAACCGATAAGTCTCACCCAAGGTGTTGACCAACGCCTGCTGCGCTGACTGCTGCTCAAGCAACCGGCCGCGCTGACTCAGCGCGTCGCTGACTTCGCGAAAGGCTACCTGGATGGCCTGCTCGTATTGCGCCACCGCGGCGTCGCGGTCGAGTTCCGCCACCTGGTAGTTCGTCTTGCGGATGCCGGAGTCGAAAATCGGGACGGTGATCTGCGGGGCGAATTGCCAGGTGAGCGCGCGCGGCGAAAATAGCTGCGATAACGCGCTGCTGGTGATTCCGCCGCCTCCCGTCAGCACGATGGTGGGGAAGAAGGCCGCCCGGGCCGCCGCGATGTTCGCGTAGGCCGCTTTCAACTGGTGCTCCGCGCTTACGATGTCCGGGCGGCGGAGAAGCACGCCGGAGGGTAGGCCGGCGGCTACTTCCTTCAACGCCTCCGCCGGACCTAACTCGCGGGGTAACAGGCTCTCTGGCACAGGCGCGCCCACCAGAAGGGTCAGGGCGTTTTCATCCAATGTCAACAGGCCCGTGAATCGCACGACGTCGACTTGCGCGGCTTCCACCTGGCTCTGAGACTGACTGACCTCCAGGTCGGACTTGAGTCCCTTGTCTCTAGTCTGGCGGACCAGATCGTAGGTCGCTTTCTGGGCGTCGAGCGTGGCCTGGGCCAGGCGCAGGTTGTCACGGTCGGCGCCCAGCGCGAGATAGGCCGTCGCTACTTCGCTGACCAGGGCGAGTTGGGTGGAGATTCGACCCTGTTCGGTGGCGAGATATTGCTCCAAGGCCTGTTGCTTCAGGCTGCGGATGCGGCCGAAGAGATCGGCTTCCCACGAGGAGACCTGCACGCCGATCTGCATGGTCTCGTAGGTGTAGGCCTTGTCGTTACTGGTCATGTCGCGGGGAATGCGGTAAGCGTCCCCGGTGGCGCCCGCGTTGACGGTCGGGAATTGACGGGCCCGCTGGATCCGAAACAGCGCTTGCGCCTTTTCGACGTTCAGGGCCGCCAGACGCAGGTTGCGATTGTTGTCGAGCGCCAGTTTCACCACCTGACGCAGACGGTCGTCCAGGAAGAAATCGGCCCACTTGAGATCGGCGGGCGAGGCGGCGCCGGCTGGCTCACTGGCTGGCAGGCCGGTGTTCCAGGTTTCCGGCACCGGGGGCGGCGGCGCTTTGTACGTCTGCTTCTGGGGCGCGCAGGCGGCCAGCAGCAGGGCGCAGGGGACAAGAAGAACCTTACGGGTCATGTCAGGCCACCTCCGGGGCTTCCGCCTTCTTACGCGAGAACATCTGCGAGATCAGGACGAAGAACATCGGGATGAAGATCAGATCGATGAAGGTGGCCGACACCATGCCGCCGGTGACGGCCGTGCCTATGCCCTTCATGGCTCCGGCGCCCGCGCCATGGGCCAAGGCGAGCGGGAGGGTGCCGAAGAAGAACGCGAGCGACGTCATCATGACCGGGCGGAAACGGATGCGAACCGCGGCCAGGGTGGCCTTCACCAGAGGGTCGCCGTGACGCATCTGCTCCTGGATGAACTGGATGATCAGGATGGCGTTCTTGGTGGAAAGGCCCAGCGTGGTGAGGAAGCCGATTTGGAAATAGACGTCGTTCGGCATGTGCCGCAGGGTGGTGGCCAACAGCGCGCCGAGCACGCCGAGCGGCAGCATCAGCAGGTTGACGAAGGGGATGGTCCAGCTTTCGTACAGGGCCGCCACGCACAGGAAGATGACCAGGATCGAGAACGCGTAGAGGATGGGCCCCTGCGAGGTGGCCATGCGCTCCTGGTAGGAGATGGCGTTCCAATCGAGGCGGACGCCGCTGGGCAACTTGGCGACAATCTCCTCCATGGCCTGCATGGCTTCGCCGGAACTGCGGCCGGGCGCGGGCTCACCCTGAATGTTCATGGAGGGGAAGCCGTTGAAGCGTTCGAGACGCGGGGAGCCGGCCGTCCAGCGGGTGGACGCGATGGAGGAGAACGGAACCATCCGGCCCGCCTGGTTGCGGACGTAGAGCAGGTTCAGGTCCTCGGGCAGCATGCGATAGGGCGAGTCGTTCTGGAGAAAGACGCGCTTGACGCGGCCGCCCTTGACGAAGTCGTTCACATAGGCGGCGCCGAAGGAGGCGGAGATGGTGTCATGGACGCTCGAAAGCGACGCGCCGAGCGCCCCGGCCTTGTCCCAGTCGACGTCGACGCGAAACTGCGGCACATCTTCGAGGCCGTTGGGGCGGACTCGCACCAGGCGGGGGTCGCGGGCCGCCATACCCAATAGCTGGTTGCGGGCGGCGGTGAGGCCGGCGTGGCCCATGCCGGTGAAGTCGACCAGTTCGGCGTCGAAGCCGGTGGCCATGCCGAGTTCGACGACGGCTGGCGGCGGAAAGGCGAAGACGGTGGCGTTACGGGTTTGGGCGAAGGCTCGCATGGCGCGGCCGGCCACCAGTTGCGCGGTGAGGTCCGGACGCTCGCGGAGCTTCCAATCCTTGAGGCGGACGAACACCATGCACTGGTTCTGCGCCTGGCCGCCCATGCCCATGCCGATGATGGACATGGTGGAGTTGACGGCGTCCTGCTCCTTGGTCTGGTAGTAATTCTGGACCTGGGCGGCGACGGCGCGGGTCTGTTCGAGGGTCGAGCCGGTGGGCAGCGAAATCATGGTGATCAGCGAGCCCTGGTCCTCATCCGGGAGGAAGCCGGTGTTGAGGTGCAGGAACAGGTAGCCGACGGCCCCGACGATGACGAGGTAGACCGCGACATAACGGAGTTTCTTCGCGATGGAATGGCCGACTATGCCGACGTAGCGGTCACGCACCCAGTCGAAGGTTTTCTCAAACCACCGCAGAAAGGGACGGAGGAAGAAGACGGCGTTTTCGCTGGTGGCGTGCCCGGCGGCCACCGGTTTCAGGAACTGGGCGCAGAGCACCGGGGTGAGGATCAGGGCGACCAGCACCGACAGCAGCATCGCCGCGATGATGGTGACCGAGAACTGACGGTAAATGACTCCGGTGGAGCCGGAAAAGAACGCCATCGGGCCGAAGACGGCCGACAGAACCAGGGCGATGCCGATCAGGGCGCTGGTGATCTGGTCCATCGATTTGGCCGTGGCTTCGCGGGGAGAAAGGCCTTCCTCGCTCATGACGCGCTCGACGTTTTCGACGACGACGATGGCGTCGTCCACGAGCAGACCGATGGCCAGCACCATCGCAAACATGGTCAGCATGTTGATGGAGTAACCGAAGGCGGCGAGAACGCCGAAGGTTCCCAACAGGACCACGGGCACCGCGATGGTGGGAATCAACGTAGCCCGGATGTTGCCCATGAAGAGCCACATGATGAGGAAGACGAGGACGATGGCTTCAAACAGCGTCTTCACCACCTCTTCAATGGCGACGGAGGTGAACGGCGTGGTGTCGACCGGGTAGACCACCTTCATGCCGTGCGGAAAGTAGCGGCTCATCTGGTCGACGGCGGCGCGGATGTTCTTGGCCGTCTGCAGGGCGTTGGCGCCGGAGACCTGACGGATGGCCAGGGCCGCGGCGGGTTTGCCGTTGTAGTACGACTCCATGTCGTACATCTCCGTGCCCATCTCCGTGCGGGCTACGTCGCGGACGCGGACCACCGAACCGTCGGCGTTGGTGCGGAGCGGAATGGCGCCGAACTCTTCGGGCGTCTTCAAAAGATTCTGGACGATGATGGCGGCGTTGAGGCGCTGGCCGGGTTGGGCGGGGGCGCCGCCGAACTGTCCGGCCGAGACTTCGACGTTGTAGGACTTGATGGCGGCGATGACGTCCTCGACGGTCATCTGGTAGTCGGTGAGGCGGTCCGGATTCATCCAGACGCGCATGGCGTACTGGCTGCCGAAGGTCTGGACCTCGCCTACGCCGGGAACGCGGGCCAGCACCTTTTCGAGGTTCGATGCGGCGTAGTCGCGGAGATCGGCGCCATCCATGCTTCCGTCGTCGGAGTAGAGGCCGATGATGATCAGGTAGTTGCGGGTGGACTTGGTGACGGTCAGACCGTAGCGCTGGACGGTTTCGGGCAGGCTGGCGGTGGCCTGCTGGAGTTTGTTCTGGACCTGGGCCCAGGCGAGGTCCGGGTCTGTGCCGGGGCGGAAGGTGAGTTCCACGCGGGCGTTGCCCGAGGAGTCGCTGGTGGCCGACATGTACAGAAGATTGTCGAAGCCGGTCATCTTCTGTTCGATGATCTGAGTGACGGTGTTCTCCACCGTTTCGGCGGAGGCGCCGACGTAGTTGGCCGCGACCGCGATGGACGGGGGCGCGATGGGCGGGTATTGGGAGATGGGCAGGAAATAGATGGCCAGGCCGCCCAGCACCATGATGCTGATGGCGATGACCCAGGCGAAGACGGGACGGTCCAGGAAGAATCTAGACATTCGGACCGCCTAGATTGCCCTGGAACGGGACGGCGCGGACCGGGGCGCCCGCGCGGACCTTGTCGACGCCTTCGACGATGACGCGGTCGTCGGGGCCCAGCCCCTTGATGACAAGCCAACGGCTGCCGATGGTGCGTTCGAGGTCCAGGGCGCGGCGTTCTACTTTGCCGTCGGCACCGACTACCCAGGAGTAGGGCTGGCCCTTCGGGTCTCGGAGGACGGCCTGCATGGGAACGAGGATGGCTTGTTCGCGCACGCCTTCTTCGACGACGGCGCGGACGAACATGCCGGGCAGCAGGATTTCGCGCGGGTTGCGGAAGACGATGCGGAGGGTGACGGCTCCGGTGGTGGAGTCGACCGTCACGTCGCGGAACTGGAGCACGCCGTCGATGGGGTAAGCGCTGCCGTCTTCAAGCAGCAGCTTCACCTTTCGCTGGTCGGCATCGCCGCGCAGGCGGCCGGTCTCCATGTTCTTGCGCAGGCGCAGGAGATCCGCGTTGGCCTGAACGACGTCGACGTAGATGGGGTCGATTTGCTGGATGACCGCGAGCGGCGTCGGCTGATAGGCGGTGGCGAGCGATCCGACGGTGATGTTCGATTTCCCAATACGGCCCTTGATGGGGGCCTTGATGGGGGTGTAGGCGAGGTTGATCTGGGCGCTTTCGAGCGCGGCGCGAGCGGCCACGATGGCGGCCTTGCGGGCTTCCACCATCGCGTTGGCCTGGTCGAGCGCGGACCGGGCGTCATCGTAATCCTGCTGGCCGATGGCGTGGATGGCGACCAGGTCGCCGTAGCGGGCGGCGCGCGACTTGAGCGAGGGGAGGTTGGCCTGGGCCGTCACCAGGTCGGCTTCGGCGGTGGCCACGCTGGCCTTGGCCTGGGCGACAGCGGCCTGATAGGGCGCGGGGTCGATGCGGTACAGCGTGGCGCCCTGCTCGACGAGGGTCCCTTCCTGGAAGAGGCGGTTCTGAACGATGCCGTTGACCTGGGGCCGGATTTCGGCGGTGAGGTAGGCGGTGGTGCGGCCGGGCAACTGGGTGGTCAGCACCAGGCGTTCGGGCTGCAGGGCGACGACGGCAACTTCCGTGGGGCCGGGGGGCGGGCCGCCGGAAGCTGGGGCGGCCGCTTTCGATCCGCACGCGGATTGGAGCATCGCGGCGGCCAACAGGGCGGCCACGCCGGCGGGCCATTTCGGAAATCTCATGACGGGGTTCAATTCTTTCTACCTCGCTTATTCAGGGCCTTCGGCGGAGGGCCGGCGGGTCCGCGAATCCCGCGCGATGTCGTTGATCACACGGGGCGCACGCTCCCCCCTCGGATAGGGTGGATGGATCGCGGAACCTCGGTAGCGCATTCCAGTACTAATGAGTGCGTGGGGGCGGTGCTTCTTCGCTGGCAACTGCTTTCATCATACAACTATTGCACTACGCACTCACATGGATCGTGTCGTCCGGAGCAGCCGGGCAATTCAGGCCTGTTTTCATTGACCGTCCACTGAAATCATTGCATTATGGAATAAATGTCCACCGATGACCGGCAGGCCTGCCGATTGCGGACGCTGTTGGCGAAGCTGGTGAGACCGCCCGATGAACATGCCCTGCCGGATCTTGAGTTATCGATCCGGGAGATCCGGCTGCTGCGCGCGCTGGGCGAAGTGGGCGAGATGACGATGACGGACCTGGCTGCGGTGATCCGGACTCCGTTGAGCACGGTGACCCGGATGGTGGACCGGATGGAGGCCAAGGAACTGACCGAACGTGTACGGTCGGAGGCGGACCGGCGGAGCGTATTGGTGCGCATGGGGGCGAAGGGGCGGGAGTTGGACGCGATTTTCGACCAGCATCGACGGGAGCTGGCCGGGCGTATGCTGGAGCCCTTGACGCCGGGGGAACGCGAGATCCTGCTGGAACTGATGGCGAAGATGGTGGATGCGATGGCCGCCCGGGACGCCTAGCCGCTTCTTGACGGAAGTCGCGCCCCGGGACCAACCGGACCCACCGGACTAGGCGAACGCCCGGGCTTTCGTGGTTTTACGAGCCGGACGCTGCCGCAGGCTACCGGCGGGACGGTCGTGGCGGGGCTTGGGCCGCTCAAACAGCGTCGGTTTCGGAGCCGCCGCCGACCGGGTTTTCGCGGGGTGCGGCGTCAGCTTCTCTTCGCGCGGCAGTTCGGACAGCGCCACTTCGCGGGGCGTCAGGCGCACCTTCATGGCCGCTTCGATCTTGCGTACGTCGCCACGCTCGCCGCGCGTCGCGAAGGTGGACGCGGTGCCACGCGCTCCGGCGCGTCCGGTGCGGCCGACGCGGTGGATGAAGTCCTCGGGAACCTGCGGAAGGTCGTAGTTGACGACGTGCGCGATGTCGTTGACGTGGATGCCTCGGGCCGCTACGTCGGTGGCCACCAGGATCCGGTAGTCGCCGTTCTTGAAGCCGGCCAGGGCCTGGTTGCGCTGCCCCTGCGTGCGGTCTCCGTGGATGCGGGCGGCGTCGAAGCCGGAGGCGTTCAGGCGCTTGGCCAGGCGGTCGGTGCCGTGCTTGGTGCGTGCGAACACCAGGAACGAGCCGTGCTCCCGCCGTAGCAGGAGTTCCAGCAGGCCGAGCTTGCGGTCCTGCTCCACCTCATAGACGTGGAGATCGATGGCGTCCATCGGCTTGGTGACGGCGCCGATGGCGACGCGCACCGGATTGTTCACGTATGTGCTGATCAGGTGGGCGACGGACTTTTCGATGGTGGCCGAAAACAGCAGAGTCTGCCGCTTGGCGGGCACATTCTTGACGATGCGCTGGAGGGCGGGCAGGAAGCCCATGTCGAGCATGCGGTCCGCTTCGTCCAGCACCACGGCGCGAACGTTGCTCAGGTCGATCAGTTTGCGATCGAGGAAGTCGCACAGGCGGCCAGGCGTGGCGATAACGATCTGCGCGCCGCGGCGGAGATTCCGCAGTTGGGTATTCTCGTTCATCCCGCCCACTACCACCGCCGTCTGAAGATTCAGCCCTTCGGTCAACGTCAGCGCGGTTTCCTGGATCTGCAACGCCAGTTCGCGGGTGGGGGCGAGGATGAGGGCGTGAACGCCCGGAGCGGGTTTGCCTCCCCGCTGGTTCAGAGATTCGATGACTGGCAACAGGAACGCCAGTGTCTTGCCGGTGCCCGTTTGGGCCGTGGCCACGACATCCCGCCCGGCGAGCGCCGGCGGAATGGATTCTCGCTGCACGGGGGTCGGTTCGACAAAACCATGTCGGGCGAGGCAGCCCTGCAGCATTCCGCAGAGCGGTAGTTCATTGAAGTTATTCATTCAGGAAGTTAGTGTTGGGAAACAGGCAAACCGGCGCAGCGTGGGAGACTTCGTGGCTTACCTGATCATTGTAGCACACGTTTGCTGAGTCGCGATTGCAGGATGCTGCGGGCGCTTCGCCGACTCGTCAACCGTGAGCGCGAACCGTGAACCGCACCAAACGAGGAAACGACAAGGCCGCCGGACTCGGGTGAGTCTCGGCGGCCTGTGAATGAATGATGGTGACTGGAGGGGAGTTACTCTTCCCCGCCCTCTTCGCCTTCGCGGCCTTCGCGCATCGCCTTCAGGCGCTCTTCCTTGCGCTTGGCGCGCTCCGCGGCTCGCTTCACGAGCTCGGAACCCACCAGTTCCAGAATCGCCTGTTCGGCGCCGTCGCCCTGCCGCCATGCAAGCCGCGTGACTCGCGTGTAGCCGCCCTGGCGCTGGCCGAAACGCGCGCCCAGCTTGTCGAACAGCTTCTGCACCGCCTTGGGCGTCATCAGGAATGCCGCCGCCTGACGGCGGGCGTGCAGCGTGTCGCGCTTGGCGAGCGTGATCATCTTGTCCACCAAGGGCTTGGCCGCCTTCGCCTTCGGAACCGTGGTCACGATGCGCTCACTTTCGATCACGCTCGTCACCAGGTTACGGAGCAGCGCCCGGCGGTCGCTTACGTCCCGCTTTAACTTATATCCTGCTACCTTGTGTCTCATTGGCGTTTACTCCGTTGCTCCGAATTCGCTCTCACCTTCCAACTCGCTGGGGGCCGGGGCCACCGGCGAACCCGACGGCGAGATCAGCCGTCCCTGCGAATCGAACTTCATGCCGAAACTCAGCCCGAGGTTCGACAGGATCTCCTTGATTTCGTTCAACGACTTGCGGCCGAAGTTCTTGGTCCGCAACATCTCCGCTTCGGTCTTCTGCACCAGATCGCCGATGGTCTGAATATTGGCGTTCTTCAGGCAGTTGTAGGAACGCACGCTCAGTTCGAGCTCTTCCACCGAGCGGTTCAGAACCTCGTTCATCTGGTTCAGGGCGCGCTCGGCCGGCTCTTCGGCGGCTTCCGGCAACTCTTCGAAGTTGATGAAGATGCTCATGTGGTCCTTGAGCAGCTTCGCCGCCTGGCCGATGGCGTCCTGCGGGCTGATGGCGCCGTTGGTCCAGACTTCGATGGTCAGCTTGTCGTAATCGGTCATCTGGCCGAGACGAGCCGCTTCCACCGAGTAGTTCACCTTGCGCACGGGCGAGTGGACCGAGTCGATCGGGATGTAGCCGAGCGGGAGGTCCTCGTCGAAGTTACGGTCGGCCGAAACGTAGCCGCGGCCGGACTTCAGACGCACTTCGATGTTCAGTTTGCCGCCTTCGCTCACCGTCGCGATGTGCATCGTGCGGTCGAGGACTTCCACGTCGTGGTCGGTCTCGATCTGGCTCGACAGCACCTGGCCGGGAGCCTCGACACGGATGCGGGCGGTGCGCATGCCTTCGCCCATCATCTTGAACGGAACCTGCTTGAGATTGAGGATGATGTCGGTCGCATCCTCGACGACGCCCGGAATCGGGCTGAATTCGTGCGCTACACCCTCGATCCGGACGGCGGTGATGGCCGCGCCCTCAATCGAGCTCAGCAGCACGCGCCGCAGACCGTTGCCGATCGTGGATCCGAATCCACGCTCGAAGGGCTGGGCCGTAAACATGCCATACCGATCCGTCAGGGTTTCGGTGTTGGCGACCAGTCGCTTTGGCTTTTGGAACCCTTTGAACATATGTTCTCCAGTGGTCAGCAACCGGTGGTCAGTGGTCAGTTATGCCGCTATCCACCGGCCACAAACCCCTACTTGCTGTACAGTTCGACGATCAGCTGTTCGTTCAGCTGGATCTGAACCAGATCCTCGCGCTTGGGCTGGCCGAGCACCTTGGCCTTGAGCCCTTCACGATCCACTTCGAGCCAATTCGGACTGGGAGCGTGCGCGGTGGCGTCGCGGGCGCCGAGGATGGTCGGGTTATTCCGGCTCTTCTCGCGGACTTCGACGATGTCTCCGGGCTTCACTACGTAGGACGGGATATTGACCTTGCGGCCGTTCACCTGGATATGTCCGTGACGGACGATCTGGCGGGACTGCGGGCGGGAGGTGCCGAAGCCCATGCGATAGATCACGTTGTCCAGGCGGCGCTCCAGCATGTTCAGCATGTTGTCGCCGGTGATGCCCTTCTGGGCGGAGGCCTTCTCGTACAGGTTGCGGAACTGCTGTTCGAGAATGCCGTAGTAGCGGCGCGCTTTCTGCTTTTCGCGGAGCTGCAGACCATAGCCGACGATCTTCGGCTTGCGATCCTTGCCGTGCTGTCCGGGCGGGAAGTTGCGCTTTTCGATGGCGCACTTTTCGGTGTGGCACCGTTCGCCCTTGAGGAAGAGCTTCATTCCTTCGCGCCGGCACTGGCGGCAGGAAGGTCCGTTGTATCTTGCCATGCTTTGTTAGGTGACCTTTCTCGTTTCAGGTGCAGTTTACGGCCGCATGCGGCCTTCCTCCTGCTTACTCAGTGATCAGTGGTCAGTGGCCGGTGGTCAGCTCCGCTCTAGGCGCTGACCACTGGCCACCGGCCACCGACCACCAAAAATCAGACGCGGCGGCGCTTGGGGGGGCGGCAACCGTTGTGCGGAATGGGAGTGGTGTCCTTGATGCCCCGCACTTCGATGCCCGCCGTCGACAGCGCGCGGACGGCCGACTCGCGGCCCGCGCCCGGTCCACTGACGCGCACTTCCACAACCCGAAGCCCGTATTCCTTGGCCTTGTTGGCCGCCGTCAGCGACGCCTGCTGGGCGGCGAACGGAGTGCCCTTGCGGGAACCGCGGAATCCGAGCGAACCGGAACTCGACCATGCGAGCACGTTCCCAACCTGATCGGTAAACGTCACGATCGTGTTGTTGAACGAAGCCTGCACGTGCACGACCCCGGCCGGGACGACTTTCTTTTCCTTCTTTTTGAAGGACTTCTTCTTGGTGCTCTTTGCCGGTGCTTTCGCCATTTATCGTTCTTAACCTGACTGACTACGTCTTCGACGTGGCCTTCTTCTTGTTCGCCACCGTGCCGCGGCGCGGACCCTTGCGGGTGCGGGCGTTGGTGTGCGTGCGCTGGCCGTGGACCGGGAGGCCACGGCGGTGGCGCAGGCCACGATAGGAGCCCATCTCAATGAGCCGCTTCACGTTGAGCGAGGTCTCCTTGCGGAGGTCGCCCTCGACGGCGCCTTCTTCCTCGAGGATGTTACGGACGCGATTGGTTTCCTCTTCGGTGAGGTCCGCAACCTTCTTCTCGGGATCGATGCCGGCCCGGTGGCACAGCGACAACGCCCGGGTGCGGCCAATGCCGTAAATGTACGTCAGGCCGATCGCGGCCCGCTTCTTGTTCGGTAAATCAACGCCTGCAATACGCGCCATCTATAGCTTTCTCCCGCTTAAACCTGAACCGTGTGAGCCTGCCTCACCCGTCTTATCCCTGACGCTGCTTGTGCTTGGGGTTCACGCAGATCACACGGACCACGCCGTGGCGGTGGATCAGCTTGCACTTATCGCACATTTTCTTAACTGACGCCCGTACTTTCATAGTTCCTTGTTCACGACCTCGACGATCCTGCCGCGGCCCGGATCGTGGGGGGATATCGCAACCCGCACCCGATCGCCGGGACGCAACCGCATGAAATTCGCTGCCGACGGGCTCGCCGCATGGGCCAGCACCCGATCGTTGTTCTCCAGACGGACCCGCCAAGCCGCCTGCGGCATCTGCTCGACCACGATGGCGACCACGGTCCGTTCGTCCACTTCAAACCCTCAAGGCCGGGTCAAGACCCAGCACCCATCCGCCGTCACGGCCACCGAATGCTCAAAGTGGGCCGACGGCTTTCCATCCACGGTCACGGCCGTCCACTTATTCGACTGCATCCGCATGTCGGCCTTGCCCATGTTCACCATCGGCTCGATGGCCAGGACCATGCCTTCCTTCAACCGCGGATTTTCGTTTCGGCGATCCACGTAGTTAGGGACCTGCGGCTCCTCGTGCAGCTTGGTGCCGATGCCGTGCCCAACCATCTCGCGAACCACCGAAAAGCCGTTGGACACCACGTGGCGCTCCACGGCTCCGCAAACATCGAACAACCGGTTGCCGGGCTTGACCTGCTTGATCGCCAACTCCAGGCTCTCGCGCGTCACATCCAGCAACTTCTGAACCTGCGGCGGGATCTCGCCGACCGGCACCGTAATGGCCGAGTCCCCAAAATACCCGTTGATCGAAACGCCCGTGTCGATGCTGACTACGTCACTCTTCTTCAACAGCCGCTTGGCCGACGGCATGCCATGGACGATCTCGTCATTCACCGACGTACACAGAACGAAGGGATATTTCGAACCCGCGCTCTGCGTGTAATAGCCCTTGAAGGCCGGAATCGCTCCCGCATCCTTCATCATCTTCTCGGCCTCGACTTCGAGATCCAGGGTCGAAACCCCTTCCTGAACCATCGAGCGCAGCCGGTTCAAAATCTCCCACACCACCAAGCCGCTGCGGCGCATCTTTTCCAGTTCCGCCGCGGTCTTTCGAATGATCATTCCGACGCCATCCCCTTGGAGGCCTGCGAGCCCGGTTGGGGCAGCACAGCTTCAATCCGCCCGGCTATGGCCTGCGGCGAACCTTCGCTCGCCTCGACGCCATGGAACGGATATCCGCTCTTACGGAAGTAGTCAAGCAGAGGCAACGTCTGCCGGTCATACGCTTCCAGGCGCTCGCGGATCACCTCTTCACGGTCATCGTCACGAATCACCAGCGTCGCCCCGTCGTAGTCGCACACCATCGAAATCTCCGGAGCGTTGGAAGCCAGGCTGTAAAGGGCGCCACAAACAGGGCACAGCCTCCGGCCTGCAAGGCGAGCAACAATCCTATTGTAATCTACTTCCAGGTACACCACCACTGGGGTGAACCCCTTGGCGGCCAGCAACTTCTCGAGCATCCCCGCCTGCGGTATGGTGCGGGGGTAGCCGTCCAGGATAAAACCGCGTCCGCAATCCGGCTCGGCGATGCGAACTTCCACCAGCCGGTTCACCATCTCATCGGGAACCAACTTGCCCGACTGCATCATCTCGCCGATCTGAACGCCGAGATCGGTCCGCCTGGCGACGTGGTCCCGGAGCATATCGCCGGTCGAGATGTGCGGCCACGCCATGCGCTGCCGAAGCAGTTTCGCTTGCGTCCCCTTACCCGAACCCGGCGGTCCGAACAGTATCAGGCAAAATCTATTCATTTACAGGCGGCGTGCGTGGCCGCCGGGCGCCTTCTATGCAAAACTGCGACGCCCACGAATCCGGCCGGCGCGCGGAGTGAAGCCTTCATAGTGCCGCATGATCAACTGCGCCTCGATCTGGTTGACCGTGTCCATGGCCACGCCCACCACGATCAGCAGCGACGTGCCGCCGAAGTAAAACGAAACCCCAAGCCCGTCGAGCAGCCAGCGCGGGAACGTCGAGTCGATGAAATTGCCCACCAACGGCAGGCGCTGGAGCTTAATGCCCGAAATCATGATCTGCGGCAGCAGCGACAACAGCGCCAGGTACAACCCGCCGACCATGGTGACCTTGGTCAAAATCTTGTTCATGTAGTCGGCCGTGTTCTTGCCCGGCCGAATGCCCGGAATAAAGCCGCCGTACTTGCGCATGTTGTCGGCCGCTTCGTTCGGGTTGAAGATGATCGAAACGTAGAAGAAACAGAAGAAGATGATCAGCAGCGTGTAGAGCAGGTAGTACAGCGGATTGGATCCGCCGATGGCCGCGAGCATCCCGCTCATGAACGGCGAGTTCTTCACCGCCTGCACCTGCATCAGAGTCTGCGGGAAGGCGAGCAGCGAGGAGGCGAAGATCACGGGGATCACGCCGCCGGCGTTTACCTTCAGGGGCAGGTGGGTAGACTGGCCGCCCATCATCCTGCGGCCGACCACGCGCTTGGCGTACTGCACCGGGATGCGGCGTTCGCCGCGCTCCACCAGCACAATGAAGGCCACCACGGCGATCATCATGGCCAGGATTACAATCAGGTGAAACGCGCCCCAGGTCCGGGTGACGAAGACGTTGTTGTAGATCTCCCGGATGGCCCTGGGAAGGCCAACGACGATGCCGGCGAAGATGATCAGCGACATACCGTTGCCGATGCCGCGCTCGGTGATCTGTTCGCCGAGCCACATGATGAACGCCGTACCGGTGGTCAGCGTCAGCATCGTCATCAGGATGAAACCGATGCCCGGATTGGGGACGAAACCGCCCTCCGACTTCATGAGCACGCTCGAAATGCCGAACGACTGCATCATGGCGAGGCCGATCGTCAGGTAGCGGGTCCATTGGGTGATCTTACGGCGACCCAACTCCCCTTCCTTCTGCAGCTTTTCGAGCGTGGGAACCACGACGGTCAGCAACTGGAGGATGATCGACGCCGTAATGTAGGGCATGATGCCCAGCGCAAATACGGTTAAGCGCCGGAACATGCCGCCGCTGAACAGGTCGATATATCCCCACAGCGTTCCCTGGCTCTGCTGAAAGAACTGCTCCAGACGGTGGACGTCCACCCCGGGGGTGGGGATGACCGCGCCCAGCCGGTACACGGCCAACAAGCCGAGAGTAAACAGGACCCGTTTCCGCAGGTCCGGGATACGAAAGATGTTGGCTACGGCTTCGAAGAACTTCATTGTTCGCTTTCCTGGAAACTATTGTCCCGCGACGGGACGTCCCGGGCTAGTGCCCGCACCAACTACTGAATCACTTCGGCCTTGCCGCCGGCCTTCTCAATCTTCTCAACCGCCGATTTGGAAAACAGGTTGGCCTTGACGTGGATGGCGCGGGTCAACTCGCCCGTGCCGAGGATCTTCACGCCGTCCTGCACTTTCCGGATCACGCCGAGTTCGAGGAGCTTGCCGGGATCGAAACTGTCGCCTTCGAGCTCCGCCAGACGGTTCAGGTTCACGACCACGTAGTCCTTCTTGAAGATATTGGTGAAGCCGCGCTTCGGCAGACGGCGGTGCAGCGGCATCTGGCCGCCTTCGAAACCGCGCATCGAGCTGTAGCCGGAAATCGACTTCTGGCCCTTGGCGCCGCGTCCGGAGTACTTGCCGCGGCCCGAGCCCATGCCCTGACCAATACGCTGCTCCTTCTGGACCTGTCCGGCGGGAGGATGTAGATTGCTGAGATTCGCCATGGCGCGTTAGCCTTCTTCCACGATTTGCAACAGATGCGGCACCTTGTTGACCATGCCGCGGAACTCCGGCCGGTCGGGCCGCTCCACCACGCGGTTCATCTTCTTCAGACCGAGCGCGCGGACGATTGCCTTCTGCTTTTCGGGTGTGCAGATCGGACTGCCCACCAGCTTGATTTTGATCTTGCCTTCCGCCATTGTCGTGTACCTGTATCTATGCGGTGGGCTGCGTCTTCACCGGCGGCTGATAGGCGTCGAGCTTATCGACGGCAATGCCGCGCAGGTCGGCCGCGGCCGCCTTGTCGCGAATCTGCTCGAGCGCGTTGATGGTCGCCTTCACCACGTTGTGCGGGTTGTGCGAACCGATCGACTTGGTCAGCACGTTGGGAATGCCAACGGCCTGGATGACGGCGCGCACCGGGCCGCCGGCGATGACGCCGGTTCCTTCGGGCGCGGGCTTGAGCAACACCATTCCGCTTCCGAAACGGCCCAGCACGGGGTGCAGGATGGTGGTCTCAAGGACGTTGATCTTGCGGAGGTTCTTCTTGGCCGACTCGATGCCCTTCTTGATGGCGGCCGGGACTTCCTTGGCCTTCCCGGTTCCGAAGCCGACGACCTTCGCGCCGGGATCGCCCACCACCACCAGAGCCGAAAAGCTCAGGTTCTTGCCGCCCTTGACGACCTTCGTCACGCGGTTGATGGAGACGACGTGTTCCTTCAGATTCAGACTGTTCGAATCGACTCTCTTGGTCACGTGAGCAGGCATCTAGTTAGAACTCCAGTCCGGCTTCCCGGGCGGCATCGGCCAGGGCCTTGATGCGGCCGTGATAGAGATATCCGCCGCGATCAAAGACCACCTTCTTAATTCCCTTTTCCTGCGCGCGCTGGGCGAGCAGTTTTCCGATTTCCTTGGCGCCGGCGACGTTGCCGCCGCTTGCGCCGCCGACCTTCTTCTCAACCGACGAAGCGGCGGCCAGGGTGTGGCCCACGGTGTCGTCAATCACCTGCGCGGAGATGTGCTTCAGGCTGCGAAACACGGCCAGGCGCGGCCGCTCCGGCGTGCCCGAAACACGCTGCCGGATGCGTTTGTGAACTCTGACGCGAATATCGTCTTTGCTATCGCGTGGCATTACTTACCTCCCGACTTGCCGCCCGCGCCGGCCTTACCGACCTTCTTGCGCAGGACCTCACCGGTGTAGCGGACGCCCTTGTTCTTATAGGGATCCGGCGGACGCAGGGCGCGGATATTGGCCGCCACCTGACCGAGCAGTTGCCGGTCGTGGCCCGTAAGGACCAGGTGCGTCTGCTTATCCACCTTCATGTCGACCCCTTCGGGCAGGAAGAACTCGATCGGATGCGAATAGCCGAGCGTAAACGTGGCCACGCGGCCCTTGACGTCGGCGCGGTAGCCGATGCCAATGATGTCCAGTTCGCGAGTCCAACCGGTGGAGACGCCGGTGATCGCGTTGGCGGCGAGAGCGCGGGTCAAGCCGTGGAGCGCGGCGAAGTTGTCGCCGTCACGCTGCACTTCGACGTTGCCGGCGTTCTGCCGCACAGTGACGCCCTTCGGAATGGGGACCGACAGCTTGCCCTTCGGTCCTTCTACCTGCAGTTGTTCGCCGATGGTCAGTTTCACGCCCTTGGGGAGCGGAATCGGCTTCTTTCCAACACGTGACATAGTATTCCTGGTGGTCGGTGGTCAGTGGTCAGTGGTCCGTTTCGACCCCGTCTCACCGCTCCGACCGGTTTCTCAATCGCATCAGCACCGGCCACTGGCCACCGGCCACCGGCCACTTTCCGCCTACCAAACCTGACAAAGCACTTCGCCGCCCACGCCTTCCTTGCGGGCGCTCGCGCCGCTCATCACGCCGCGCGGGGTCGTCAGGATGTTGACGCCCAGTCCGCCCAGCACACGCGGCACTTCCTTCGAGCCGACATACACGCGGCAGCCCGGACGCGACACGCGCTCGATGCGCGAGATCACCGGGACGTTGCCGGGCGTGTACTTGAGATAAATGCGGATGAACTTCTTGGCTCCCTCTTCGGTGAGCTTGTAGTTCAGGATGTAGCCTTCTTCCTTAAGTATCCGCGCGATCTCGGTCTTCAGCTTCGAGGCCGGCACGTCGACCTTCGGGTGGCGGGCATTGATCGCGTTACGAACGCGAGTCAGCATGTCTGCTACGGGATCCGTCATCGTTCCACCTCTTCCTACCAACTCGCCTTGGTCACGCCGGGAATCTCGCCGGCGAGCGCCAACAGCCGGAAACAGATCCGGCACAGCCCGAACTTACGGATATATCCGCGCGGACGTCCGCAGCGGAAGCAACGGTTGCGGTGACGGCACTGCAGCTTCGGCGTCTTGGCGATCCTCGCCTTTAACAGCTTCTCATCACGTGCGATTTTGGCGGTTGTTGCCATGTGATCTTCTCAAATTCTCCCTACGCGCCTATTGCCGGAACGGCATCCCCAGACTCTTCAGCAACGACCGGCCTTCGGGGTCGGTCTTCGCCGTCGTCGTGATGCAGATGTTCATGCCCTTGACCTTCTCCACCTTGTTGTAGTCGATCTCGGGGAAAATCAGCTGGTCCTTCACGCCGAGCGTGTAGTTGCCGCGCCCGTCGAAACTCTTGGTCGACACGCCGCGGAAGTCGCGCACGCGCGGCAGGGCGACGTTCATCAACCGGTCGAGAAACTCGTACATGCGGTCGCCGCGCAGCGTCACACGGCAGCCGATGGACATGCCTTCACGCAACTTGAACGCGGCGATGGACTTTTTCGCCTTGGTGACCACGGGCTTCTGGCCGGCGATGGCGGTCAACTCGTTCACCGCTCCGTCCATCAGCTTGGGGTTCTGCGTCGCCTCGCCCAGGCCGATGTTCAACGAGACCTTCTCGATCTTCGGCACGGCGTTCATGTTCGCGTATCCGAATTCCTTCACCAGGGAGGCGATGACCGTCTTCTGGTAGTGCACCCGGAGCCGCGCCGGCGTCTTGCTCGACGCCTTCGGAGCGGCCGCCTTCTCTTGGACCGCGCCCTTGGATTCGCCTTTCGGCTCGCCCTTTGCGCCCTTGGCGGGCTTTGCGCCCTGCGCCTTCGGATCCTTGTTCTTCTCTGCCATGTGTTTCCTCGGGTTCGGTTATCGGACCGCCGGGCGGCCCGAGACTCCGACCAGCCTAGCCTCGCTTCTCCAGAATCTCGCCGCCCTTTTTCGCGATGCGAACGCGATGGGCGGTGGGTCCGCTGCCTTCGATGCGGTAGCCCACGCGGGTGGCGACGCCGCCCGAGGTGACCAGCATGACGTTGGAAATGTCGATCGCGCTCTCGCGCTCGGCGATGCCGCCCTTGATCTGCCGCTGCGGATTCGGCTTGGTGTGGCGCTTCACCATCGAGATGCCTTCCACCACCACCTTGCCATTTTCGCGGTCCACGCTCAACACGCGACCGGTCTTGCCCTTATCGCGGCCGGCGATCACCTTCACCATGTCGTCCTTGCGGACCTTGGACTTGATGACCGGCTTCGGCGCGTTCGCGTACCGCTGGGGGGTTCGTGCCGCCATGTTAGATCACCTCCGGAGCGAGCGAAACGATCTTCATGAACTTCTTGTCGCGCAGTTCGCGGGCGACGGGCCCGAACACGCGCGTGCCCACCGGCTCGCCGAGTTCGTTCACCAGCACCGCCGCGTTCGAATCGAAGCGGATGTAGGTGCCATCCTTGCGGCGGGTTTCCTTACGCATCCGAACGATCACGCAACGCACGACCTTGCCCTTCTTAATGTTGGAGTCGGGAGCCGCTTCCTTGACGGCGGCCGTGACAATGTCGCCCAGACCCGCGCGCAGACCCTTGTCGCCGCCGCGGGGCAGAATGCAGCTCAACTTACGGGCGCCGGAGTTGTCGGCCACCTCGAGAATGGTTCTCATTCCGATCATGGACTATTTACCCCGCTTTCCCGGCTTCTTGTTGGTCTTGGGACCCGTTTCGGCCTTCACGCCCTCCGGGACCAGATCGAGAGCGCTCGGCTCCACCGAGACCTGGACGGCCTTGCGGACCACCTCACCCAACGTCCAGCGCTTCAGCTTGCTCAGGGGACGGCATTCGATGATGCGCACCATGTCGCCCATCTTGGCCTCGCCCTTCTCGTCGTGCGCGTAGAAGCGCTTACGCTTGCTGATGATGCGCTTGTAGATCGGGTGGGGCACCCGGCGGCTGACCTCGACCACGATGGTTTTGGCCATCTTGGTGGAAACCACCTGGCCAACCTTTTCGTTCTTGTGAGTTTCGTGCTTCTGGGCTTCGTCGGCCATCGCTTACTTGCTCCCCTTCTCACGCTCGGCCAGGACGGTGAGCATACGCGCGCGGTCCTTGCGGAGCTGGCGGTACTTCTTGAGACCGTCGGTCTGGCCCATCGACATCTGGAACTTCAGCCGGAACATCTGCTCGGCGGAGTCGGTAGCCTGCTTGCGCAGCTCGTTGGCGTCCAGTTCGCGAATCTTGTCGGCTTTCATCGGATTCTCTTTCCCTGCTGCTGCGGCGGCCTACACTACCTCTTCGCGCTTGATGATCTTGGTCGGAATCGGCAACTTCTGGGCCGCCAGTCGCAGCGCCGCGCTTGCGACGTCAAACGGCACGCCTTCCATTTCGAACATGATCTTGCCCGGACGGATGACCACCACCCACTGCTCCGGAGCGCCCTTGCCCTTACCCATACGGGTTTCAGCCGGCTTCTTGGTGATCGGCTTATCCGGGAACACGCGGATCCAGACTTTGCCGCCGCGCTTGATCGAACGGGTCATGGCGACGCGGGCCGCCTCAATCTGGCGGTCCGTCACCCATCCGCACGTCATCGCCTTCAGGCCGTAATCGCCGAACGACAGCGACGAACCCCGCCAGGCCTTGCCGGCCATACGCCCACGTTGCTGTTTCCTGTATTTGACCTTCTTGGGCATCAACATGGCTGTTCTCTCCTAGTGGCCAGTGGCCAGTGGTCGGTGGCCAGTCGCCACTCTCCACCCGCACCGCCATGAATCTCCTGAAGTCGGCGGCCGTGGGGACCGTTTCCGGCCACTGTCCACCGCCCACCGACCACTCGCTATTCCTTACCCTTATCCTCGCTGCCCGGCTCCCGCGCTTCCTGCTTCCAGGCCGGCGCCGGAGGCGCCATGGGAGGCAGAATCGGAGCCACCGCCCGCGACGGCAACTCGCCCGGAGGCGCCTGCACCACGCCGTGATCGGCCGCGACAACCGGCGGCGGAGCGGCCTGCCGCTCTCCACCGTGCCCGCGATCGCCGCCATGGCCGCGATCCCCACGGTCCCTGCGGTCGCCCCGGTCCCCACGCTCGCGACGATCGCGACGGCGCGGCTCGGGTTCGGCGCGCAGGCCCAGACGGCGTCCGCCGTCGAGCACTTCACCCTTGTAGGTCCAGCACTTGATGCCGATCACGCCGTAGGTGGTGTAGGCTTCGCTGAAGCCGTAGTCCACATCGGCGCGCAGCGTGTGCAGCGGAAGCTGTCCCTGCAGATACCATTCGCTGCGGGCGATTTCGGCGCCGTTCAGACGGCCCGAAACGCGAACCTTGATCCCCTTGCAGCCGAAGCGCAGCGCGCTGTCGACGGCCTTGCGCATCGCGCGGCGAAACGCCACGCGCTTCTCAAGCTGCAGCGCGATCGACTCGCTCACCAGCTGCGCGTCGAGCTCGGGCTTGTGAACTTCCTGAATGTCGATGAAGACTTCCCGGCCCGTCTTCTTCGCGAGATCGCTCTTCAGCTTCTCGATTTCGGCGCCCTTGCGGCCAATGATGATGCCGGGACGCGACGTGCGGATGGTGACGCGCAGCTTATTGCCCGGACGGTCCACTTCAATCGAGCTGACGCCGGCCGCCTTCAGGCGCTCGCGCAGCGAATCCTTCAGGTCGAGATCCTCTTTGAGGAGCTTCGCGTAGTCCTGGTTGGCGAACCAGCGGGACCGCCACGTCTTCGTGACGCCCAGCCTGAAACCATAGGGGTGTGTTTTCTGTCCCATCCGCTACCTTATTCCTTGTCTCCCACCGCGACCACGATGTGCGAAGTCCGCCGCTGATACCGGTAGGCGCGGCCCATCGGAGCGGGCCGGATGCGCTTCTGGCGCGGCCCCTCGTTCACGTAGGCGGCCTTCACGTAAAGCGTGTCGACATCGACGTCGGTGTTCCGGTTCTCGGCGTTGGCGATGGCCGAGCGCAACACCTTCTCCACCGCCGGCGCAATGCGCTTGTTGGTGGTCTTGAGGATTGTAATGGCGTCGCCGGCGCGCTGTCCGCGAATCAGGTCCACCACCAGGCGGGCCTTCTGCGGCGAGATCCGAATGTATCTGGCTTCCGCTTTCGCTACCATGTCGGTTGTTCACCGGCGATTAGGCCGGCTTGCCTCCCTTTTCGGTGGCCTTGGCCGCATGGCCCTTGAAGGTCCGCGTCGGCGAGAATTCGCCCAGCTTGTGGCCGACCATGTTCTCGGTGACGTACACCGGGATGAACTTCTTGCCGTTGTGCACGGCGAGGGTGTGTCCGATGAACTCGGGAATGATCGTGGAGCGCCGGGACCACGTGCGGACCACCTTCTTCTCGTTCTTCTCATTCAGGGCCGCCACCTTTACCGCCAGGTGGTCGTCCGTGAAGGGTCCCTTCTTGAGCGATCGTGACATGTTCGGCTACCTCTTCTTGCTCTTGCGGGTGACAATCCACTTGTCGGTCCGCTTGTTGTTGCGAGTCTTGAATCCGCGGGTCGGCTGGCCCCACGGGGTCACCGGGTGACGGCCGCCGGAGGTTTTGCCCTCGCCGCCGCCGTGCGGGTGATCGACCGGGTTCATCGTGACGCCGCGATTATGCGGACGCTTGCCGAGCCAGCGGGTGCGGCCGGCCTTACCGTGCGAGACGTTTTCGTGGTCCACGTTGCCCACCTGGCCGATGGTGGCCATGCAGTCCACGTGCACGCGGCGCGTCTCGCCCGAGGGCAGCTTCACCAGCGCATACTCGGTTTCGCGGGAAACCAACTGCGCGCCGGCGCCGGCCGAACGCGCCATCTGCGCGCCCTTGCCGGGCCGCAGTTCGATGTTGTGAATCACCGTACCGGCGGGGATGTTCTTGATCGGCAGAGCGTTGCCCACCAGGATGTCGGCGGTCGGGCCGGAGGACACCGTGCGGCCCACGGTCAGCCCCTGCGGCGCGATGATGTAGCGCTTCTCGCCGTCGACGTAGTGCAACAGGGCGATGCGGGCGCTGCGGTTGGGATCGTACTCGATGGCGGCGACTTTGGCGGGAATGCCGATCTTGTCGCGCTTGAAGTCGATGATGCGGTAAGCCTTCTTGTGTCCGCCGCCGATGAACCGGCTCGACACGCGGCCTTCGCTGTTGCGGCCGCCCGTGCGCTGCTTGCCTTCGACCAGGGACTTTTCGGGAGTCTGCTTGGTGATGTCTTCACGCGACACCACCGTGGTGAAACGGCGCGTCGGCGTGGTCGGACGATATGACTTGATGGGCATGTCGCTCTAACCTCTATATCTCCGCGTACTCGGGAACCTTCTGGCCCGGCTTCAACACGATGTACGCCTTCTTCCAATCCGAGCGGTAGCCCGCCGACCGGCCGCGGCGGCGCAGTTTGCCCGAGTTGTTCATGGTCCGAACTTCCGCCACCTTCACCTTAAACAACTGCTCGACGGCGGCCTTCACCTGCGTCTTGTTGGCGTCGGGAGCGACTTCAAAGCACAGCGTGCGTTCGCCGTCCTTCTTGGTGACGCCCTTTTCCGTCACGATCGGTTTGCGGATGATGTCGTATACACTCATGGCCGTTTCCTCTACTTCAGCGATTCCGACAGCTTGCGGGCCGCCGTCTCGCTCACCACCACGCGCTCGTGCCCGAGCAGATCGTAGACGTTCACGTCCTTGGGCTCGACCAGCTTCACGCCGGGAAGATTGCGGGAGCCCAGCGCCAGATTCTTGTTGCCCGCCCCATCCACCAGCAGGACCGTCTTGCGGGTGTCGAGCGACTGCAACGTAGCGGCCACCGTCTTGGTCTTGTGATCGGCGATGGCGAGTTCCTGCACAACCTTCAGTTCGCCGTCGCGAAGCTTGGCCGACAGAGCGCTGCGCAGCGCGCCGAGCAGCATCTTGCGGGGCAGCTTGTAGCCGTAGTCGCGGGGCTGGGGTCCGTGCACCGTGCCGCCATGGCGCCACAGCGGCGACCGGATGGAGCCCATGCGCGCGCGGCCCGTGCCCTTCTGCCGCCACAGCTTCTTGCCCGAACCGGCCACTTCATGCCGCGTCTTGGTCTTGGCGGAACCGGTCCGCTCGCAGGCCAGATGATTGCGGACCGCTTCGTACAGCAGATGCTCATTCACCGTCACGCCGAACACTTCGTCGGCGAGGTCGATGGAGCCGACCGTCTGGTTGCTCAGATTGAATACAGGTACGTTGGGCATGGTTTCCTCGTGTCCCCCTTATTTCTTCGCGGGGCGAACCACGACGTAACCGCCGTTCGGTCCGGGGACCGCACCCTTCACCATCAAGACGTTGTCGTCGGCGTCCACCTGGATGACCTCGAGGTTCCGCACCGTGACGCGCGTCGTGCCCATCTGGCCGGCCATCTTCATGCCGGGGAAAACGCGCGAGGGGAAGCTCGACGCGCCGATGGAGCCCGGAGCGCGGTGGAACATCGAACCGTGCGAATCCGGACCGCCGCGGAAGTGATGGCGTTTCACCAGACTGGCAAAGCCACGGCCCTTGCTGAGGCCGATCACGTCGACTTTGTCCTTCGGCTTGAACTGGTCCACCAGGACGCGATCGCCGGTCTTCAGGTCGCCGCCGTTGAGCGGCAGTTCGCGCATGAACTTCACGCCCTCGGCGTTGGCCTTCTTCACGTGCCCGGCGACAGGCTTGGTGACGCGATTCGCCTTGGCGAACTCGACGAGCCCCAACTGCGCCGCATCGTAGCCGTCCACCGTGGGCGTCTTGCGCTGCACCACCACGCAAGGACCCGCCTTGAGCAGCGTGACAGGCACCACTTCGCCGTTGGCGCGGTACACCTGCGTCATACCGATCTTTTTGCCTAGAATTCCTGGGCCCATAGCTTACCTCAGTGGTCAGTGGCCGCTGGTCCGTGGCGAGCGCCTTGAACCGGCGCCGGCCGCAGTCTCACGCCCCTGACTTCCTCAACTCTTCCAGCAGTCTGCCAGAGGCCGGACCGGGTCACTCACTGACCACTGGTCACCGGCCACTGACCACTAATTACTTCCCTTTTCCGAAAGCCTTGATCTCGACGTCGACACCGGCGGGCAGGTCGAGCTTCATCAACGCATCGACGGTGTCCTGCGTCGGCTCGAGAATATCGAGCAGGCGCTTGTGCGTGCGGATCTCAAACTGCTCCCGCGACTTCTTGTCCACGTGCGGCGACCGCAGCACCGTGTAACGGTTCCGCATGGTCGGCAGTGGGATCGGGCCGGCAATTTGCGCGCCGGTGCGCTTGGCGGTGTCCACGATCTCCGTCGTCGATTGATCGAGGACACGGTGATCGTACGCCTTTAACCGAATTCGAATGCGCTCTCTAAGGCTGCTCATTTTCTTCTTCAGTGGTCGGTGCTCAGTGGTCAGTGGTCAGTACCACCCGTTCACTCTCCCGACGGTCTCGCTTCCCCTCGCACTGGCCCGGCCAGCGGCCGGCGATCGGAACTGACCGCCGGCTGCTCGCCATTGACCACTATTCCAAAATCTCCGTAACCGTGCCCGCGCCGACCGTACGCCCGCCTTCGCGGATGGCGAACCGGAGTCCCTTGTCCATGGCCACCGGCGTGATCAGCTCGACTTCCAGATTCACGTTGTCGCCCGGCATCACCATTTCCATGCCTTCCGGCAGCTGCGCCACGCCCGTCACATCCGTCGTCCGGAAGTAGAACTGC
>JAFDVZ010000035.1 GCA_018268715.1 Acidobacteriota bacterium
TTCACCAACTGAGTTTCGAAGAAAGACTCGGTCTGCTCATCGATCGCCAGTGGGACTGGCGGCAGAGCCGCGCGCTCGAACGCCGCCTGCGCAACGCGCGCCTGCAAGGGCCCGCTTGCGTGGAGGACATCGACTACCGAACTCCGCGCGGTCTCGACCGTTCCGTCGTGCGCTCTCTAACTCAGCAATCGGCCTGGGTGGAAGCGCACCGGAATCTGTTCCTCATCGGTCCAACTGGGATCGGCAAGACCTGGCTCGGCCGGGCCATCGCGCAGAAAGCCTGCCGTGACGGATTCACGGCCTTGTTCCTGAAAGCTGCCGAACTGCATCGCGACCTCGCCGCTTCGCGCGCCGACGGCAGCCACTCGAAACTGCTTTACCAACTTGGCCGCGTCGATGTGCTGATCGTCGACGACTTCTGCATGGCGCCCATGACCGAAGCCGAGCGCCGCGATTTTCTCGAGATCTGCGATGCTCGCTACCAGGCGCGCTCGACGTTGCTCACCAGTCAACTCCCGGTCGAATCCTGGCACGCTCAGATCGGCGATCCGACCGTCGCCGACTCGATCCTCGACCGGCTGGTGCACAACGCCCATCGAATCGATCTCCAGGGCGAATCCATGCGCCGCAACCGCGGCGGCAAAACCGTAAAGGAGCGCTCGTGAACGATCTTTCCGTTAGACGTCTCTACAGTGCTGGGCGGGGCGAGGGGGCTCAATCGCCGCCCCCTCGCCCCACACCCCACTCCCCGCTCAAACCCGGGGTGTTTGACTCTGTTCCCGACCGTTGTCGATGATATGTACAGCCCAGCGTCGCTGCGCTCCGATCGTGATCGGCATCCGTTGGAACAATGATCGCCATCAGTTTGGAATCAGTGATCGGCATCGTTGGAATACGCACCGTGGCGAGTCGAGATCACCTGATACAGCAAGTTCGATGTCTGCTGGTCGAGAGAAAGATAGCCTAACTCGTCAATCACTAACAATGCCGGTTCCGTATAGGTTCTGAGTTTGCGCACCAGGGAGTGATCGACTTGTGAAGCCGACAGGTGATTGAGCATGTCCATCGCCGTGGTGAACAAAACCCGGCGATTGGATTGGCAGGCACGCCAAGCAAGGATTTTGGCCAGAAACGTCTTGCCCGTTCCTGGATTCCCGATGACCACCACGCTGGTTCCCTTGTCGAGAAAGTCGAGGTCCATCAGGCGCAGAATGCGGGTCTTCGCCTCCATACGGCTCTTGTGATGTTTGAAGTTGAAAGCGTCAATGGAGTAGCGCGCATGCAGGCGCGACAGCCGGAACCGGCGTTCGATGGAGCGGGCATTGCGCGACTCGAGTTCGAGGTCCACGAGCGACTCGAGGGTTTGTGCGAGGCTCAGGTTGCGGACGGTTGCGTCAGAGATGACTTGCTCGGACTGGCGGCTCATCGTGGTGAGGCTGAGTTGATTGAGTTTCTCCTGTAGCGAGGTCATGAGAATCCTTTCTTGGATGAAGAATGAAGGCGTCGTATTCGGCCAGCGACAGGGGATCGGTTGCAAGCGAGTTCAGCTCCGGATGTTTCAAACGTAAAGGCGGCTGAACGTCGCGGCGGATTTCCCTCTGTCGAAGGATGTTGGCGATGTAATCGGAGCCGAACGCCTGCGCCGCATAGGCCTTCTCGACTGCCGCCGATACACTTTCCGTTCCGTAGTCGCGGACCAACTCGAGCAGTTCGCGGACCTGCCGCGCAAGGCTCCGATCCGTCTCGGCGAGTTTGCGGAGATAATATTCGGCGGTGGGCCCCCGCAGTTTGACCAGACGCTGTTGCGCGTCCGTACGCTGGGCGGCAGCCAGTTGCGCGAACAACTCCTTCTGGAAACGTTCGGCTCCGAACGTCTGCCCGCGTTCCCAGCAGCGGCTGTATGTGACGATCTCCTTGGATTGGTCGTAAACGCTAACCGACGCGGCCGTGGCTTTGACCGTCAGCTTCTGGCCCACATAGCGCGGCGGGACGCAGTACCGATTGCCGTCGAAAGACAAGCGGAGATCCTTGTGCACGATGACTTCGGCGGTATCCCGATAATCGGGAGCCATGAGCGGCACGGGGCTCAGGAACTCGGCTCGGAACCGTTCTTCGTGTGCTTGTCCGGTCTCGCGATGTTTGCGCCGGTTGGCGATCTCCTCGACCCTACGGCGGGCTTGCGAGTTGACGTCGTTGAGATCGGAGAACGATCGCAACGGCCAGAAGTTCTGACGGATATAGCCGATGGCGCGCTCGACCTTTCCCTTTTCCCAGGCCGCTCGCACATGACAAGCACGGGGGATGAATCCGTATTCGCGCGCCAAGCCGAGGAATCTCGGGTTGAAGCGCACCAGGTTGCCATCGTGCTCGGCGACGGCAGTCGCGAGATTGTCGTACCAGCATTCGCGGGCACAGCCGCCGAACGCGTCGAAGGCGTGGATATGGCAGCGCGCGAAGGTTTCGAAGCTCTGGCTATGGGTGAACTCAAGGTACATCTTGCGGCTGTGGGCCTCCACCAGACGGAAGGCGTACAGTTTACGCGGCGCGCCTCCGTAGGTGAGCGCGCCGAAGTGGCCCCAGTCGATGTCGAAGCGTTCGCCGGGGCCAGGCTCCACGCGAACGTAAGCCCGTCGCGCCTTGCCTTCGACGGCGATTGCGCGCAGGTGATCGCGAACGATGGTTTCTCCGCCGTCGTAACCGAGCGTGCGGCGGCGTTGAGTGATGACGGTGGCACGGGCATCAGGATCCTGCTCGAGCAATTCTGCGATGGCGGCTTTGAACGGGTCCAATTTGCTGGCACGGTCGCGACGCACCGGCGGTGGCGAAGGCGTGTCCAGGTATTTGGCGATGGTGCGGCGGCCGAGATGGAGATGGGCAGCGATTTTGCGCGCCGACCACTTCTCCACGCTATGCAGCCGGTGCAGCGTGTTGATCTGATCCGGAGTGAGCATGGGCAGTTCCGGTTATACGGGCTCCCGGAACATTCCGGTAGCTGGTTGTTCTTTTCAAGATCCGGCAGAGGCGGCCGGCGACGGCAGCACAGGCTGGAAAATGAACAGCTTGGATTGAGCCAAGTTGTTCTTTACAAGGTCCGCGGCGGCCGGCCCTACCAGCCAAGCCTCTGAGCAGGAATGCTTTAGATCCAGAGCCAGGTTGTTCTTTACAAGATTGCCGAGCCGTCGGCGGCCGTCGCGCTGTCGTTGTTGAAGAAGATTCTGTTCGATGCAGTCGGGGTGGGCAGCGCGGTAGTCACGCTGGCAATCCGGGTGGGCATCCCGCCATTTCTTCTGGCTGTCCCGAACCACCTGGGCGTAGTCCGGATCCGTGGCGATCTTGGCGCGGTGATAATCGGCGTTGCGCTGCAGCCGGCAAGGGCCACGATTGCAGACACGTTGATCGGGGCGGAACTTTGAGGGCTCGAACGAGAGCTGGCAGTAAAGGCAGCGGCGCGGCGTCACGGGCGATCTCCGGGGTGAGGGGACTCCCTATGAGCAGATCAGAATCAGCCCGGGCACTGCTGAGGATTTAGAAACTGACTGTAGAGTCCTTACCGCATCCTGGCCAATGGATCCCTTGGCACCGCGCTATCCCGCTGTTTTTGGCTCCCTTTCTCGCCGCTGCTGACAGCCGGTTGCCGTGCACACATTCTGAGGCATGATTTTGAGCCGCGCGTACCGGTGCAGGACAGCCACTCCCCAATGCCCGTCAGCGCATGGTCCTCTATTGCCGAAGGTGCAGAGGGCGGCCAGGCAGGCTCTTGCGGCATGGTTGCTGGCGCGAAATCCACCAGGAACAGCACTGTTGGCCCGGTGAATTGTCGGCTCCGGCCGTATGACGCGCTACTCAGAAAGAGGGGACACGACACCAGTTGGTGGGCGCTCCGATCAGTAATGACAAACGCCCTGGCGGCCAGCGAGGATCATCCGAGAGGTGCTGCGGATTCGGGAAGGTGGCACATGGATCGGTGGGCAACACGGCTGGCCAGGAGGATGTCACAACAGTAATTAGTCGATCGCTTCTCGCGCCACCTGAGGCGTTACGGTGTGCGGCCCGTCGAAGTCTCGAAAGGTCACGTGATATCCAGCGTCCTTCAAGGCCGGGACCATCTGGCGGCGGGTGTTCTCGAAGGGGAGGCTCTGATCCTTTCGGCCGTGGGAAAATCATGATGCGGGGCTTGCCCGCCCGCTTTACTCCTTTCGGTAAGCCGGGCGAGAACGCGATGATCGGGTGAAATTGACCGCCGTTCGATATGCCGCGTCCGATGGCGTACGACGCTCCGGCAGAGAAGCCGGAGACTGCGATCGTTCTCGGGTTCACGCGCCGTTGGGAGAAGATTTTGTCGAGGGCGCGGTCGATTCAGGCGCGCGTCGGGTCCGTGTCTCGAATGGCGTCCCAGGTGGTGTCCTGGGACGCCGGGGACGAACGCCTTGTTCCTGGTTGCCAGTCGCCCCGTGTAGATAGAGCACCACAGGGGGTGGATTGGAGCGGGATGGCGCCCGGGGTTGTGTCGGGCGCCGCGGTTCGAGCGGCCTGGCCTTCAGGCGGACGCCGGGTTCTGCTTCTGAACAGGAGCTGAGGAGGGTCGCCAGGAACAGACGACGGGTATTCATCGAGATCTCGAATGGTTTGAAAGTCCCAGCGGGGTCGCCGGTATTGGACTTGAGCGTAGCTTTGCTTTACCTTTGGACTGAACGGCCCCTATTCCGACAGGTGGCCCGGAGCGGCGTTACTCCAGGCGCCGCGATGCCGTTGGTTCGCTCAAGATTCGGGAAGGCGCCGCACGTCGAACGTCGACCTCGGCTCATCCCGGTGAGGCGTCGATCGCTGGTCGAACCGGGAATGCCGGGTTGCTATGGGGGGCACGGACCTTTGCAGGGTTTAGCGGCTCCGCCGTTTGGGCGGTGGGAGGATCCGCTTGCCGCTATTGACGGCGTTCCCGTTCGAGGCGGGACAGCCGCTCTTCGACGAGTCCAAGACGTTCATCGAAATCAGCAACCGCTCGGCTGGTCCCTCGCGCCCGAATCTCGTATGGCTGGGCCCATTTGTGGAATTCGGTGAGAAGGTTCGTTTCCACTCGCTCGATTAGCTGACGAAATTCCTGGCGAAGGTCCTGGATGTCGGCTTTCGTGGCGGGGGCGTTGTTGTCTTCCATGGCGGCCTGCTTCAGTGTCTCAAAAAACGGTCGGGCGGTGGAGAGGTTCGCTCTCCACCGCCCCTTCTTACTGTGGCCTTGAACTACTCGGCTAACGTATCGGCGTCGGCTTCGGTCAGCCCGCCGGTGTACATCGTCCTTGCTTCTTCGTCGTAACCCGGTAACGTATCCATAACGTCGGGCTCGGGCATCATCTCCTCTTCCACCACGTCCTCGCCGGCGATCTTTACCGCCCGGTAATACTCGAGGCCCGTGCCGGCTGGGATCAGACGGCCCATGATCACGTTCTCCTTCAACCCGCGCAGGTAGTCCACCTTGCCGTTGATGGCGGCTTCGGTGAGTACACGGGTGGTCTCCTGGAACGACGCCGCGGAGATGAACGAGTCAGTCGACAACGACGCCTTGGTGATGCCGAGGAGAACCGGCTTGCCTTGGGCCGGGCGGCCGCCCGCGTCGAGAACGCGCTGGTTCTCTTCACGGAACTTGAACCGGTCCACCACCTCTTCCGGCAGGAATTCGGTGTCGCCGATGTCGTCCACCTTCACCCAACGCATCATCTGGCGCGAGATCACTTCCAGGTGCTTGTCGTTGATGTTTACGCCCTGCAGACGGTAGACTTCCTGGATTTCGTTCACCAGGTACTTCTGCAGTTCCTTCTCACCAAGGACCGCCAGGATGTCGTGCGGGTTGCGCGGACCGTCCATCAACGGATCGCCCGCCTTCACACGCTCTCCATCCTGCACGTTGATATGGACGTTACGGGGCAGCAGGTATTCACGGGTCTCGCTACCGTCCTCGCTCGTGATCGCCACCTTGCGGTAGCTCTTCACGATCTCGCCGATCTTCACGACACCGTTGATTTCCGACATCGTCGCCGTGTCGCGCGGCTTGCGCGCTTCGAACAGTTCAACCACGCGCGGCAGACCGCCCGTGATGTCCTTGGTCTTGGTGGTCGCGCGCGGGATCTTCGCGACTACGTCGCCCGCGTGGACCTCTTCGCCGTCCGTCACCATCAAGTGCGCGTGGGTGGGCATCAGGTAGCGCTTCTCATCGGCCCGGCCGCCGTGCGCGGGGCGAACCACGATCTGCGGAACGCGCTTCTCGTCGGCCGAATCCATCACCACCCACTGCGACATGCCCGTGATTTCGTCCACCTGCTCCTGCATCGAAACGCCGTCGACCAGATCCTTATAGTGGATCGTGCCGGTGACTTCCGTCAGGATCGAGAAGGTGTAGGGATCCCATTCGTGCAGGATGGCGTTTTCCTTCACCGGGGCGCCGTCCTCAAAGAGAATGCGCGCGCCGTACACCACCTGGTAGCGTTCCTTTTCGCGGCCCTTGTCGTCGACCACGGCCAGGATGCCGTTGCGGTTCATCGCGATCAGTTCGCCCTTGGCGTTGCGAACCGTGTTGATGCCCACGAACTTCACGAAACCGTCGGACTTGGCGTCCTGCTTGGACTGCTCGGCCGAACCCGTGGCCGTGCCGCCGACGTGGAACGTACGCATGGTGAGCTGCGTTCCCGGTTCGCCGATGGACTGCGCCGAGATGATGCCCACCGCTTCGCCGCGCTCCACCAGACGGCCCGTGGCGAGGTTGCGCCCGTAGCAGAGCTGGCAGACGCCGCGCTTGGATTCGCAGGTCAGCACCGAACGGATCTTGACGCGCTCGATGCCGGCCGATTCGACGGCCTTGGCGAGATCCTCGGTGATCTCCTGATTGATGTTGACGATGATGTGGCCTTCGTAGTCGCGCAGGTCTTCGAGCGCCACGCGGCCAACGATGCGGTCGGCCAACGGCTCGATGATTTCGCCCGATTCGACGATGGCGGAGACGTCGATGCCGTCGCCGGTGCCGCAATCCATCTCGGTGACGATCACGTCCTGAGCGACGTCGCAGAGGCGGCGGGTCAGGTAGCCGGAGTCGGCCGTCTTCAACGCGGTGTCGGCGAGTCCCTTACGGGCGCCGTGCGTCGAGATGAAGTACTGCAACACGTTCAGGCCTTCGCGGAAGTTGGCCGTGATGGGAGTCTCGATGATTTCGCCGGAGGGCTTGGCCATCAGTCCGCGCATGCCGGAGAGCTGGCGGATCTGCTGTTTCGATCCGCGGGCGCCGGAGTCGGCCATGATGTAGATGGGGTTGAGGTAGCGGCCGGTGCGGTCGTCCTCCTCCATCACGTCGAACATAGCCGCGGCGACGCGTTCGGTCACCTTCGACCAGATTTCGATGATCTTGTTGTAGCGCTCGCCCTGGGTGATGGCGCCTTCCTGATACTGCGTCTGGACTTCGATGACCTGCTTTTCGGCTTCGGCGACCAGCGTGGCCTTGGAATCGGGCACCACCATGTCGTCGATGCCGATCGAAATGCCGGCGCGCGTGGCGTACAGGTAGCCGAGCTTCTTCACCTCGTCGAGCATGCCGACGGTGACCTGCAGGCCGAACTTCAGGTAGCAGTACTGCACGAGCTGCGAGAGACCCTTCTTCTTCAACAGGCCGTTGATGAAGGGCATGTCGTCGGGCAGCACGTCGTTCAGGATCACGCGGCCGACCGTCGTGTCCATGTACTGCTTGACGTATTCGACCGGCTCCGTGCGATTCACGTTCTGGCTGTCGAAGGCCTTGGTCAGATCGATGACGCGGCCGGTGTAGCGCAGCTTGATGGGCGTCAGCGTTTCGACTTCACCCATCTCCAACGCGATCAGGACGTCGTCGGTGGAAGCGAAGGTGCGGCCCTCACCCTTGGTGCCCGGACGGGCCTTGGTGAGGTAGTACATGCCGAGCACCATGTCCTGGGTGGGCACCGCGATGGGCGCGCCGTGCGCGGGCGACAGGATGTTGTTCGCCGAAAGCATCAGGGTGGACGCTTCGATCTGGGCTTCGGGCGAGAGCGGCACGTGGACGGCCATCTGGTCGCCGTCGAANNGTCGAAGTCGGCGTTGAAGGCCGTGCAGGTGAGCGGGTGCAGCTTGATGGCCTTGCCTTCCACCAGCACGGGCTCAAAGGCCTGGATGCCGAGACGGTGCAGCGTGGGAGCGCGGTTCAACAGGATGGGGTGATCCTTGATGACCTCTTCGAGGATGTCCCACACCACCGGATCCTGCTGTTCGACCAATTCCTTGGCCTGCTTGATGGTGGTGCAGTGGCCGCGCTGTTCGAGCCGGTGATAGATGAAGGGCTTGAACAGCTCGAGCGCCATCAGTTTGGGCAGGCCGCACTGGTGCAGCTTGAGCGTGGGGCCCACGGTGATGACCGAGCGGC
>JAFDVZ010000036.1 GCA_018268715.1 Acidobacteriota bacterium
CCAAATTTTGTCCAACCTTTGGGGGCCACCTCAGCACCTCCGCCAGCACATCATCGAGTTGAATGCTCGAATGAACCCGCCTTGAAGCTTCGAGCAGGCTCTGGACGCGCGCCAGCTTCTGCTGCAAGCCGAGAGTCTCGTCGCCCGGCCATGTCGAAAGCATTGGTGTATTATCTCTCACTACGCCGTTTCCGCAACGCTTCTTTCGAAGCTGGTGATCGCTTCCGTTTCGCTTTCGAAGATCTCGAAAGTGGTGTATAGCTTCGTGAGGTGCAGCAACTGCGTGACCCGCTGCATGGGACGCAGCAGTTTGACCCGCCGGGACCGATTGGAGCCGGCCGCATGCACTCCGACTAGCTCTCCTAGTCCGGCGCTATCCATGTAGTCCACGCCGGATAGGTCGACGAGGATATCCGAACCGCGATCGAGCGCCTTGCGCGCCGTGTCGCGAAGGTCCGCCGTCGGATCGCCCAGAGTGAGCCGGCCGGACAGGGTCAGAATCTCGATGCCGCCAGTCTGGCGGCTGGTAATGGTGAGTGCCATGGCGACAGCTCAAGCAATCCACTGGCCAGCGGAAATCCCCTTGTTTTGCGCTATTCTGCGGCGCCGCGTGGAATCTGTCGGATAATGGCGTTATCCAAATAGATAATGGCGGACGCTAGCCAGACACAGACGGTTCTGAACGCCTCGGTGCTGGTGTTTCTGTTCAAGGCGCTGGCCGCAGCGACGACGTCCGCCCGCCGGGACAAGATCGGCGTCCAGTTGATCGCCTTACTTCGCCAGTTCGCCGGTTTTGACTCGGGAACGGTGGCCGTGGCGCGAACCGAGGACGATCTGGCCTGCCAGATTGGCGATCCTGAGGTCTGGCGCCACCTGGTGGACCAGGGCCCGCTTTGGACCGATAGCCTCACCGCAATTCCGATCTATGCGAACGGCGCGCTGGCCGGAGCCCTGCTGCTGCGCGGTGCTCGTGACACCGCGGCCGACATGTTGAGCGCGGTCGCGAGTCTCGCCTCGGTCGCCATCGAAAGCGTCCGCGAACTGGAGCGCCTGCGCAATGATTACGTCGCGCTCGAACAAAGGGTGACAGTCGAGGCGGGGATCGTGGGCCGGAGTGCCGCCATCGTGCAACTTCTGGGGCGTATCGAGAAGGTCGCTGTGCGCGACACCACGGTGCTGATTCAGGGCGAAAGCGGCACCGGCAAGGAACTGGTAGCCCGGTTGATCCACCGGGCCAGCGCCCGGCGCGATGGACCGTTTGTCGCCATCAACTGCGCGGCCATCGCCGAGTCGCTTCTTGAAAGCGAGTTCTTCGGCCACGAACGCGGCGCATTCACCGGCGCCGCGTCGCTGAAAAAGGGAAAGCTGGAGGCGGCCGATGGCGGAACGCTGTTCCTCGATGAGATCGGCGAACTGGCGGTACCGCTCCAGGCGAAGCTTCTGCGCGTCCTCCAGGAGCGCGAGTTTGAACGCGTGGGCGCCACTCGGACGATGCGCGTCGACATCCGCGTCGTCGCCGCCACGAATCGCGATCTCGCGCAGCAGGCCCGCGACGGATCGTTCCGCGCCGATCTGTGCCACCGGCTCAACGTCGTCACGCTTCGCACTCCTCCGCTTCGCGAACGAAAGGAGGACATCCCGGTGCTGGCCGACCACTTTCTACGCCGGTTCGGTGAACGCCGCGGCCTCGAGTTCTCGAAAGAAGCGGTGTCCTGCATCGAAAACTACGATTGGCCCGGCAACGTACGCGAGTTGGAGAACGCCATCGAGCATGCGGTCGTTTTGGGTGAAGGACCGGTTCTGCTTCCGTCCGACCTGCCCGACAGCGTGCGAGACGCGGCGCCCGCCGGACAACTCGGTGCCTTCGAATCGTCGGTGATGGACGCCAAACGTGCCAGCATTGTTCGCGCGTACCAGCAGGCGAGCGGCGATTACAAGGGAGCCGCCGCAATACTCGGGTTGCATCCGAATTACCTGCTGCGTCTGGTGCGCAATCTCGGCCTTCGCGGCGAGGTGAGCCGCTGATGCCGCTTCAATTCTCGATCGGAACGCGGGACCGTGTCACCACGGTGCGGTTGTCGGGAACTCTGACGCTAGGTCCGCAACTGACGCGGTTCGCGCGCGAGGTATCGGTCTTGTTGGAATCGCAAAAGATTTCCGGCATCGTTTTGGACCTGGGGGACGTGGAATCCATCGACAGCGCAGGTCTCGGAGAGTTGGTGATTCTCTACACCGGATCGGATCGGGTCGGCAGCCGTCTGTGCCTGTCGCGAGTTCCGGCCAGGGTGAGACGCCTCCTCGAGATGACTCTGTTGGCGCCGATGTTCCCACAATTCGAGGACGAGCAATCAGCCGCCGATTGGATCGTCGCTGTGCAGGACGGCGGTGGCGGATGACCCACACTGCAGCTGAACGCAAACGGGGCGATTGTTAGCAGCGGTCTTGCGGGAACGTCAGGAGCTGCGCTGGTCCGCGTCAATTCCTGCCGCCGTGAAATCAGCCACGTAGTTGCGTCCGTCCGTTGTGCCTAACCGCCAACGGCGCGTGTCAACGATTTTGAGACACTTTCTCTGAGAATTTACTGAGTATTTTCTTCTGTTGCTGGTGGCTTGTTGATCCAGACCTCCGTTGGGATTTCGAGTGGTTTGGGATGACGGTGGACAAAGCGCTCCGGATGATCGTGGTAAGCGGCGGTGAGCACCGACTGGCGATGTTGCTGGGCTTTTTCGGCGAGTCCGAAGTGCAGGGTGGCCGGGGTTAGAAGGCCGATGCCGGAATGATGGTGCTCGTCGTTGTACCAGGGGAAGAACCGCTGACAAAAGGCGCGCGCATCCTGGATGGAGCCGAATCGGTCCGGGAACTTGGGGCGATACTTCAGGGTGCGAAAATGACTCTCCGAATATGGATTGTCGTCGGAGACGTGCGGCCGCGAGTGGGTCTTGGTGACCCCGAGATCGGCCAGAAGGAAGGCCACGGGCTTGGACCGCATCGACGAGCCCCGATCGGCGTGAATAGTAAGTTGGCCGTCGGGGATAGCGAACCTACTGCAGGTGTCTGCGATGAGGCGCTTGGCGAGTTCGGCGCTTTCGCGATCGGCCAGCATCCAGCCGACGACATAGCGGCTGAAGACGCGAGGATCACGTAGAGATAGAAGTACGTCCACTTCGCGGCGCCGCGCAACTTGATGATGTCCCAACTCCAGAGTTGGTTGGTCCCGGTAGCCAGCAGTTCAGGCTTGGCGTAAGGAGGGTGCGTGAGTTGGTCACGGCGATCGCGCACCTAGCCGCTCGCATCCAGCAGCCGATACATGCTGCGGATGGAACAGAGATAGCGCCCCTCAGCGAGTAGCTGGGCATAGACCGCGGCGGGGGCCTGATCGCGGAAGCGTTCGGAGTTGAGTTCGGCCAGAACCTGTTCACGCTCGGCCGGCGCCAATGCGCGTGCTGGCGTTGGACGTGCGACTGGCGCGTACGGGCTCCAACGGCGCCAGTGATGGCGGTAGAAGCTGGCGCGCGGCAGCGAGAGCGCCGCGCACGCCGGGGCCACGCCCACCAGGGCGGCGAGAGTTTCAGCGGCGGCCATTACAGATCCTCCGGATTGATCTCCGGCATCGTGTTGCCGAGCAAGGCAGCCACTTTTTTTTGAACGTCGATGATGAGCTGAGCCTTGCGCAGTTCTTCGATGAGACGTTCGTTCTGGCGGCGCAACTGGGCATTCTCTTCGGCCACTGCGTTGCGGCGAACCTTCGGGCCGCGCTACTTCGAGAAAGCCTGGTCGATGCCTGCTGCGCGGTCCTGCCGCCAGGTTGTCAGATGCGACGAGTACAGCCCCTCGCGCCGCAACAATGCGCCGATCGCGCAGGGTTCGGAAGCCGAGTCAGCCTCGGCGAGAATGCGCTTCTTATAGTCGGCGGTGAACGAGCGGCGCTTGGGCATGGCGGAAACCTCCGCGTCGAGGCGGGGAGGAGCGGCCGGGGCGGCGCCTGTTTTGCCCGTCTCTCCACTGCGCTGCGCCTCGCTACGCTCGGCTTCGCTCCGTTCCGAGACGGGCAAAACCGCACGGGGCGCCACTGACATCTTCTTCTTTTCCATACTGATTTGTCCTTCCGCCCTGCTCACTAATTATCGCCACGGAAGGTGTCTCAGCTATGTTGGCACGGAGGGTGGCGTCCACTAGTGTCGGCGACGGGCCACAAGAAGCAACCGTGGAGATGAGGTTTCCAAGTTCTTGCTGGAGCTTCTGAGAGCGTTTGCGTATTCCGGACGAAGGTTTACACCCATTCCGACGGAAGCTGAAACGCTGATTCCGACGGAGCCCGAACAGGATTCCGGAGGTATCGAACGGCCAGATCCGGCGCTGGACAACAACAGGGCAGTCTGATTTTGTTTCCGCAGGGAGAATCAGATTGCCCGCTGAAAGGATATCCATGCGCAAGATCACCGAAGTGCTCCGCCTCCGATACGAACTCGGCTTGGGCTACCGCCAGATCGCCGGAAGCTGCCGCATCGGTCTCGGCGCCGTCTCGGAGTACCTGAAGCGAACCGAGGCGGTCGGCCTCAAATGGCCGCTGCCGGGCGGCATGACAGAAGTGAAACTGAACGAGTTGCTATTCGGACGGCCCGACACCCTGAAACCGGAGCAGGCGCTGCCCGATCTCGGCAACCTGCACGAGCAACTGGGAACCCACAAGCACCTGACCTTGCAGATCCTCTGGGAGGAGCACCGCCAAACCCAGCCCGACGGCTACGGCTACTCGCGCTTCTGCGAGTTCGTATCAGCAGCACCGCAAGAAGCTCGACCTGGTGCTGCGCCAGGAACACACCCCGGGCGAACGAGTATTCGTCGATTGGGCCGGCGACAAACTGTCGATCCACGATGCCGCCACCGGAACCATTCATCCGGCGTGTCTGTTCGTCGCCGTGCTGGGCTACAGCAGTTACACGTGGGCAGAACTAACCCATGACGAGCAAATGGAAGCTTGGCGGCGCGCCCAAGATCGTCACTCCCGATAACACCAAGACCGGCGTCACCAAAGCTTGCCGATACGATCCCGATCTCAATCCCACCTATCGGGACTTCGCGCTGCACTATGGCATGGGCGTGGTCCCGGCGCGCCCTAGACGTCCGCGCGACAAAGCGAAAGTGGAGTGCGGTGTTCAGGTCGCCGAGCATTGGATTCTCGCTGCCCTGCGCCATCGCAAGTTCTTCAACATCGCCGACGCCAACGCCGCCATCCGCGACTTGCTCGCGCGGTTGAACCGCCGGCCGTTCCGCAAGCAGCCGGGGTCGCGGGCCAGCCTGTTCGAGGAAGCCGAGCGCGCAGCCTTGCGCCCCTTGCCGGCCGAACGCTTCGATCTGAGCCAGTGGTCGCGAGCCAGAGTGAACATCCACCAGGCGCACTTGGAGTGGACTCCGTCCCGAATGGTGAGTTGGGCTTCCACCATCGGCCCTCACACCGCTCAACTGTTCGATCGCATTCTCGGCGACAAGCCGCATCCCGAGATGGGTTATCGCGGATGTCTGGGCATCATCCGATTGGCCAAACAGTATTCGGCTCAGAGCGTGGAAGCGTTGCCGAGCGAGCTTTGGCCACCGGGGCGTGCCGCTACAAGAGCGTGAAGTCGATGCTGGAGAACTCGTTGGACAAGGAACCGCTGCCCGGCAACAAGAGCCCGGTCCCGTCAGAGCCACTGCATCACGATAACGTTCGCGGAGCCGAGTATTTCCAGTAAGGAGAACCCATGCTCGAACAACCCATGATCGACAAACGCACTGCCATGCGGCTGACCGGCATGGTGAAAGCCTTGAAGAACCAGCAGCAGGATCCGGCGACGCGGGAGTTGAGCTTTCTGGAACGCTTGTCTCTGCTGGGGGACCAACAGTGGAACTGGCGTCAGAACCAGGCGCTGGCGCGAAGACTCGTGGCCGCGAAATTGCGTGGCAACCCATGTGTGGAGGACATCGACTACCGCGCGCAAGAATCGGGCTGGGTCCGAAACCACGAGCACGTGTTCGTCTTGGGACCTACCGGATCGGGCAGGAGTTTCATCGCCTCGGCCTTCGCTCAGAAGGCCTGCCGGGACGGCTACACGGCCTTGTATCTGCGCGCCCCGGCCTTGTTCCGCGACCTTGCACTGGCGCGCGCCGACGGCAGTTTGCGTTCGCTGCTGGCGCGCCTGAGCCGTATCGACGTGCTGGTGGTGGATGACTGGGCGATGGCGCCGCTAACTGAAAACGAACGCCGCGACTTCTGGGAGATCTGCGAGAACCGCTATCAATCGCGGGCTTTCATCCTGGTCTCCCAGTTGCCGGTAGCGCGGTGGCCCGAACAGATCGGCGATCCCACCGTCGCCGACGGCGTTCTCGATCGGTTGGTCCACAACCGATCCTTTGAGGACGTCGCCGCTTATCAGACGTTCTTCAACTCGACCCAATACAATATGGTAGGCTGCGGCGATCCGCTTCCAATCACCGGCGTCGAAGTAAGCGGCGGGTTCCTTCCGCTTCTGGGCGTCGACCCGGCGCTCGGACGATGGTTCACCCCGGAAGAATGCCGCAAAGGGGCCCGACCCGTCGCCCTGCTCACCGACGCCTTCTGGCGGCGGCAATTCGGCGCCGACCCAGCAGTCGTCGGCAGCGCCATCACGGGTGAACGCAAACACCGACTACATCACAGGCCCCGTCACCATTGTCGGCGTGCTGCCCCCGTCGTTCGACTTCGGGGCGGTCTTCTCGCCCGGCAGGCACGTCGACGTATTCTTCCCGGCTTACCCCGATTTCTGGCGCACCTGGGGCAATACGCTGGCCGTGGTCGGACGCCTCTCACCGTCTGCATCAACGTATCGAACCTTCTTATGGCGCGGACGATGTCGCGATCCAAGGAGTTCGCCATGAGGACGGCACTGGGCGCGGTGTTCGGAGCCGTCTTGGCGTGGGCGGCCGTCGCCTATCTCGCCCGACAGAACCAGATCGCGGCGCCGATGCTCGCCACGGTGCGAGTGGACCCGACGGCGCTTGCATGGGCGGCCCTGATCGCGACCGTCACCGGGATGGTGTTGGGCGTCATTCCGGCGCTCAACATGCGCGTCGCAAACCCGTACGAGCGCCTCAAGGACAGCGGACCCGGCGTCAGCATGGCCGGCGCGGCCAGCGTGTTCGATCGGCGCTGGTCGTGTCGGCGGTTGCGCTGGCCTGCGTCCTTCTGGTGGGGGCCGGATTGCTGCTCCGCAGCTTCCTGCGGCTGCTGGACGTCGATCTGGGATTCGGCCCATCGAACGTGTCCGCCCTGAAGATCGAAATCCCGGACGGCGGGAGCGAGCAGCGGCGCCTTGCCGCCGCCAGGGAGATTCTCGAACGCGTGCACGCCATTCCCGGCATCGAGTCTGCCGGGCTGACGGATATGCTCCCGCTGGATCGCAACCGGAGCTGGGGTCTGGCGGCGAAGGAGAACGTCGGCGACAAGAAGCGGCACGGCTCGTTCGTCTATGTGGTTACCCGGATACCTGGAGACGATGGGGATGCGGCTGCGCGCCGGACGGGATATTTCCTGAGCCGACGGTCCGCGTTCCGCCAGGGTGGTGATTGTCAATCAGGCCGGCGGCAGGCGCGAATGGCCCGGCCGCGACCCAATCGGCAAGGCCGTGTACGGCGTCGGGCGAGGCGAGGCGCAGGTAATTGGCCTCATCGACGATGTCCGGGAAACCAGCCTGGAGGACCGGGCGGACGTACAGGCCTACCTGCCCCTCACGCAGGTGGATCCGGAGGGTTGCGAACTGGTGGTTCGCAGCCGGTTGCCCATCGACGTGATCCAACCCGCTGTCATGTCAGTCCTGCGGAGCCTGAACCCCGGGCAGCCGAGGACCGAATTCCGGCCCGTGCAGCGGATTGTCGACCACGCCGTCTCGCCGCGTCGCTTTCTGATGTTGCCGGTGACCGCGTTTGCCGCCTTCGGCCTGGTGTTGGCGGCACTCGGCATTTATGGCGTCATCTCCTATTCCGTGAACCTGCAGGCTCGCCAGATCGGCATCCGCATGGCGTTGGGCGCAAGCGCCGGCAAGGTGCAGCGCGACGTGGTGGCGCAAACCGCGCTTCCAGCCGGGGGCCCGTTGACGCCAGACGTGATTCGGGCCCCCTCCACAACCGTTGAGTTCTTCGGCGCGTCCGAAATTGCAGGCGCTCCCGCCGCCACGGTAACCTGAAATATAGCTGGGAAATAATGCTGAAAACCAAAGCCGAAGTGACCGAGGATCTCAATCCCATCGAAACCGACGAGTGGCTTGCAGCCCTCGACCAGATTGTCGACGAAGAAGGGCCGGACCGCGCCTCCTACCTGCTGCAACGCCTGCTCGAACGAGCTTCCAGCTTCGGCGTCACCTCGTCGCTGCGCCTGAACACCCCGTACATCAACACCATCCCGGTCGATGAGCAGGTTCCCTACCCGGGCGATCGCGTCATCGAGCGCCGTATCAAGAGCCTGGTGCGGTGGAACGCCATGGCCATGGTGGTCCGTCAGAACAAGTACGACCCCAATATCGGCGGCCACATCTCCACCTATTCGTCGCTCGCCACCTTGACGGAAGTCTGCATCAACCACATCTTCAAGGCCAAGTACGGCGACCAATCGGGCGACTTCGTATACTTCCAGGGGCACGCATCGCCGGGCATGTACGCCCGAGCATACCTCGAAGGCCGCATCCACGAAAAGCACCTCGAGAACTTCCGCCACGAACTCCGCGAGCATCCCGGCCTGTCCTCCTATCCGCACCCGTGGCTCATGCCGACCTTCTGGCAATTCCCCACGGTGTCCATGGGCCTCGGCCCCATCTGCGCCATCTATCAGGCGCGCTTCATGCGGTATCTCGAAAACCGGTCGGTGGTGCCGCGAACCGCCCGCAAGGTGTTCGCCTTCCTCGGCGACGGCGAAACGGATGAGCCCGAATCGCTCGGCGCGCTCACCCTGGCCTCGCGCGAGGGTCTCGACAACCTGATCTTCACGGTTAACTGCAACCTCCAGCGCCTGGACGGCCCGGTGCGCGGAAACGGCAGCATCATCCAGGAACTCGAAGCCGCCTTCCTGGGCGCCGGATGGAACGTCATCAAGGTGATCTGGGGCGACGATTGGGACGATCTGCTCGCCCGCGACAAGACCGGCCTGCTGCTGAAGCGCATGCACGAATGCGTCGACGGCGAATACCAGGCCTTCAAGGCGCGCGGCGGCGCTTACGTCCGCAAGGAGTTCTTCGGCAAGTACCCCGAACTGCTCCAGTTGGTCGAGCACATGAGCGACGAGGAACTCGCCAAGCTGCGCCGCGGCGGTCATGACCCGGTGAAGGTCTACAACGCCTACAAGCGCGCCATCGAGCACACCGGCTCGCCCACCGTGGTCCTGGCCAAGACCATCAAGGGCTATGGACTCGGCGAAGCCGGCGAAGGCCGCAACATCACCCACCAGCAGAAGAAGCTGAACGAAGACGAGATGGTGAGCTTCCGCCGCCGCTTCGACATTCCGATCCCCGACGACGCCGTCCACACGATTTCGTTCTACCGTCCGCCCGACGACAGCCCGGAGATGAAGTACATCCGCGAGCGCATGCGGGCCAACGGCGGTTCGCTTCCCTACCGCAGCACCAAACCGATCTCCATCCAGGCGCCTCCGCTCGACCTGTTCAAGGACGCGCTGATGGGCTCGCGCGGGCGTGAAGCATCCACCACGTCGGCCTTCGTCTCGGTGATGAAGTCGCTGATCAAGCACCCGGACATCGGCAACCTGGTGGTCCCGATCATTCCCGACGAAGCGCGCACGTTCGGCATGGAGTCGATGTTCCGCGAAGTGGGCATCTACGCAAGCCGGGGCCAGCTCTACAAACCGGTGGACAGCAACGTCCTGCTCTATTACAAGGAATCGCAGGACGGCCAGATCCTCGAAGAAGGCATCAACGAAGCGGGCGCCATGGCCTCCTGCATGGCGGCGGGTACGGCGTACGCCAACTACGGCGTGCCGATGATCCCGTTCTTCACCTACTATTCGATGTTCGGCTTCCAGCGCGTCGGCGACCTGATCTGGGCTTTCGCCGATTCGCGCGGCAAGGGCTTCCTGATGGGCGGAACGGCCGGCCGGACCACCCTGCTCGGCGAGGGCCTGCAGCACCAGGACGGCCACAGCCCGGTCCTGGCGAGCACGGTGCCCACGTGCGCCGTCTACGACCCCGCCTACGCCTACGAAATCGCCGTCATCGTACAGGACGGCATTCGCCGGATGTATCAGGAAAACGAAGATCGCTTCTACTACCTGACCATCTATAACGAGAACTACGTCCAGCCGCCGATGCCGGAGGCCGACATCCGGGAAGGCATTCTCAAGGGGCTCTACAAGTTCCGCCCGGCGGCCAACGGCGAGGCCCAGCTTCAGCTATTCGGCAGCGGCACGATCTTGAACGAGGTGCTGCGCGCCCAGGAGATCCTGGCCGAGCGATACCAGATCGCCGCCGACGTCTGGAGCGTCACCAGTTACAACGAGCTCCGCCGTGACGCCCTCAAGACCGAGCGTTGGAACCGCCTGCACCCGGCCGAATCGCCACGCCAGCCCTACATCCAGACCGCCCTGCAGGACGCCAAGGGCCCCATCGTCGCCGCCAGCGATTATATGAAGCTGGTCCCCGACCAGTTGGCGCAGTGGTTGCCGAACCGGTTGGTTTCGCTCGGCACCGACGGTTTCGGCCGCTCCGACAACCGCCAGCACCTGCGCCGGTTCTTCGAGGTTTCCTCGGAAGCCGTGGTGGCCGCGGCCCTGTCTCGACTGGCCCGCGACGGTCAATTCGACGCCGCCCGCGCGGCTCAGGCCATCCGCGAACTCGGGCTCGATCCCGAGGCGGCTGACCCATCTACGGTGTAGCACCTAGCACCAGCGCTGCGTAACGCCCAGTACCTTTGTCATACAAGCCAACCGGCTTCGAGGTGCGATACTGGGACGAGTTTTATGAAGAAGGCGCTGATAACTGGAATCACCGGACAGGATGGATCATTCCTAGCCGAGCTGTTGTTGTCCAAGGGTTATGAGGTGCACGGCATTGTCCGGCGCGCCTCCACCTTCAACACCGAGCGACTGGACCGCATTTACGCCGATCCGCACGAGATAGGCGCGCGGTTCTATCTCCACTACGGCGACCTGGCCGACGGCACGGGTCTGCGCCGCATCCTTGAGCGGGTCAAGCCCGAGGAGATCTATAACCTCGCCGCTCAGTCACACGTTCGAGTCAGCTTTGATCAAAGCGAGTACACCGCCGATGTCGTCGCCACCGGCACGTTGCGGCTGCTGGAAGCAATCCGCGACTCGGTGGAGGCGACCGGCAAGCAGGTCCGCGTCTACCAGGCCGGCAGTTCGGAGATGTTCGGCGCGGCCGCGCCCCCGCAGAGCGAGTCGACGGCCTTCTACCCGCGCAGCCCGTACGCGGTCAGCAAGGTGGCCGGCCATTGGTACGCCGTCAACTACCGCGAGGCCTTCGGCCTATTTATCTGCAACGGCATTCTCTTCAACCATGAGTCGGAACGCCGCGGCGAGACGTTTGTAACTCGCAAGATCACCCGCGCCCTGACTCGCATCCAGCTCGGCCTGCAGGAGAAGCTCTTCTTGGGCAACCTGGAGGCCCGGCGCGACTGGGGTTACGCTGGCGACTACGTGGAGGCGATGTGGTTGATGCTCCAGCAGGATAAGCCGGACGATTACGTCATCGCCACCGGAGAATCCCACTCCATCCGCGAGTTCCTGGACCTGGCCGGAGCCTTCTGCGGCCTGGACTGGACCAAGCATGTGGAAACCGATCCCCGCTACTTCCGTCCCACCGAGGTGGATCACCTGCTGGGCGATTCGTCCAAGGCGCGGCGGGCCCTCGCCTGGAAACCTCGAGTCACCTTCGAAGGTTTGGTCCAACTCATGGTGCAACACGACCAGGAGTTAGCCCGCCAGGAGCAGACGCTCAGCAACGCCGGCCATCGCGTGGTGATTCAGGGCATCCATGGATAGCCGCGGCCGCATCTTCGTCGCCGGGCATCGCGGGCTGGTGGGATCGGCGATCGTGCGCGCCCTCCGCGCCGCCGGATTCGAGAACGTACTCACTCGCGCGCGAGCCGATGTCGACCTGTGCGACCGCTCATCGGTGGATCGTTTCTTCGCCGCCGAACGGCCGGATTACGTCTTCCTGGCGGCGGCGAAAGTGGGCGGTATTCTCGCCAATAACACCCGCCCCGCCGAATTCATCTACGATAATCTGGCGATCGAGTTGAATGTCATCGACTCAGCCTACCGCCACGGCGTCGCCAAGCTGCAATTTCTCGGCTCCTCCTGCATCTACCCGAAACTCGCGCCACAGCCGATCCGGGAGGAATACCTGCTGACCGGCCCCCTGGAGCCGACCAACGAATGGTACGCGATCGCCAAGATCGCCGGCCTCAAGCTATGTCAAAGCTATCGTCTGCAATACGGTTTCAACGCCATCAGCCTGATGCCGACCAACCTGTATGGACCGGGCGATAACTTCGACCTCCAGTCCTCGCACGTGCTGCCGGCCTTGATCCGCAAGTTCCACGAAGCGAGACTGAGCGGCGCGCGCCAGGTCGCCATCTGGGGAACCGGCTCGCCAATGCGCGAGTTCCTGCATGTGGACGATCTCGCCGACGCCGCCATCCGGCTGATGCAGAGCTATAACGAAGGCGAGATCGTGAACGTTGGCGCGGGCGTCGACGTTAGCATCCGCGAGTTAGCCGAAACAGTCCGCGAGATCGTGGGGTTTGAGGGCGAATTGATCTTCGACTCATCGAAGCCCGACGGCACGCCGCGCAAACTTCTCGATATTTCCCGGCTGAGGGCGCTCGGTTGGTCACCGAAGATTGCGCTTCGCGAGGGCATTGCGCGGACCTATGAATGGTACTGCGAGCAAACGGCCGCCGCGGTGTAGGCGGACCCACCCAGGCCATGCTGGCGCGTAGAACCTTGCTCACCGCCGCGTTCGCCGGCCTCAAGCCGCCGCCGTCGCCGGTGCTGTCGGAATCGGATGAAGAGTTCCTCGGCGATCAGGCGCGGCGGATCGCCGAATCGACGCTGTTACGACCCGGGCAGCGCTCGGGAAAATGGGTGAACGGCTCAGGCGTCGCGATTCGCGTCCCCGGCGGCAACATGGGGTACCCGGCTTTCTGGATTCGCGACGCCGTCATGATGCTGGGGGGCCCGCTGATACCGGCCACCGAGTTGGAAGGCTGGATCCGGCTCATCTGCTCCACCATCCCCGGCCCCGGCGACTGGCAGGTCCGGCCCGGCGTCGTCGTGCCGGCGTTCTCCATCGCCGATCACATCAACTTCGACCGCAAGCCCACCTTCTACCCTGGCAACCTGGAAACCGGTGAGAAACAGGGCGGTCCTCCGTGGGGCAAGTATCCTCCCATCGACGATCACTATTACTTCCTGCTCGCCGTTCACGAGCATTGGAAGCTGGCAGGCGGCGCCGGCCTCTTCAAGTCGGCCGTGAAGACGTCCTGGGATGAACTGCCCCTGCACGAATTGTGCGAGCGAGTCTATTCGACGCCGGCCGAGGATCCCGCGACCGGGCTCTGCGTGTCCGCCGTCGCCGGAGACGCCATTGACTTCGGATTCTGCGACACCATCCACAAGAGCGGCAAGCTGCTGTTCCCTTCCCTGCTCAAGCGGCTCGCCGCGCTGAAGATGTCCGAACTCTCCCGCGCGATCGGCGATGGCCGGCGCGCGCGTAAATGGGCGTCCAGGGCCGAGCGCATTCGCAACGCGATCGCGCCCACGTTCTTGCGGTCAACCGACGCGCGCGAAGCGTGGCTCCACTCAGCCACCGGAACCTCGAACCAACCCGACGTGTGGGGCACGGCCTACGCGGTCTGGTCCGGAGCGGTCGGCGGCCGCGCGGCGGATCGCCTCGCTCGCTCGTTGGTCCGGGCCTTCAGAGAAGCAACCGCGGTCCGGGAAGGCTGCGTGCGCCACATCCTGACCTCCGATCGGCGAAACGGCGGAGGGTGGGAGGGCTCCGCCAGGATCGGCGTGTATCAGAACGGGGGCTACTGGGGGACTCCGGTCGGCTGGTATGTCGCGGCGATGGCGCGCGTCGATCCCAAGGCCGCGGCTCAGATGGGGGCCGCCTACGTACGCTTTCTCAGGGCGCACATGGGGACCGGCGGAACCACGGAGGCGTGGGAATGGTTCAACCCGGACACGGGCGCGAACGCCAACCCTCTGTACGCGGCCACCGTCGTCTTGCCGTGGTTGAGTCTGCGCCAGGCCGGCTTACTGCGTCAAGCGGATCGGGCCGTCGGCGCGGCTCGCGCGCTCGACGTGGAAGGCTCGGGAGCGGGGTCAGTCGACACCTCGGCCGCCACGGCGGTCAGCAGCGCCGCCAGTTCGTTCGCGCGCACCGGTTTCGACAGGTAGCCGTCCATCCCGGCCGCCAGGCACTGTTCGCGATCCCCGCTCATGGCGTGCGCCGTCATGGCGAAAACCCGGCTGTGGCGGCAGGTGCTCTGCTCCGCCTCCCGCAAACGCGCGGTCACCTCCAGGCCGTCCATTTCGGGCATCTGAACGTCCATCAGCACCAGGTCGTATTCGTTGCGCGCCAGGGCGTCGAGCGCCTGTTTCCCGTCGCTGGCGATGTCAACGCGGTGCCGGCCCTTCTCGAGCATCCGGCAAATCAGGTGCTGATTCACCCTGTTGTCCTCGGCCACCAGGATTCGCAGTCGCGTAGCGCGTTCCGGCGTCTCGCTCCGAGGCTTGGGCGTGTCGCTCGCCGGCTCGCTTTCGGTCGACCGCCCGAGCGCCTGGCGAACCACCATGGACAGTTCGGCCTGGCGGACCGGCTTGGTCAGATAGCCGCACACGCCAAGGGCGCGACACTTCTCCGCCTCTCCCCGCAGGCCGCCGGAGGTCAGCAGGATGATGCGTGTGCTCAGGGCTGGGCTGCTCAGCACGCGTTCGGAAAACTCAATGCCGTCCAACTCCGGCATATGGACATCGCACAGCACCAGCGGAAACGGGGTGCCCGAATTGACGGCGGCCTGGATCGCGAGCAAAGCGTCGTGAGCGCTCGAGGCGAGCGACACGCGCATTCCCCACCTCGTCACGGTATCGGCCAGCACGCGCCGGTTTGTGGCGTTGTCGTCCACCACCAGCACCGGAATGCCGGTCAGATCGGCCACAATGGTGGTCTGCGTCGGCGCCTGGGACGCTGGAATCTGGAAGTTCGCCGTGAAATGGAACCGGCTGCCCTTGCCGACCTCGCTCTCCACCCAGATTCGTCCACCCATCAGGCGGACCAGCCGGGCGGAGATGGTGAGGCCCAGCCCGGTTCCACCGTGCTTCCGTGTCGTCGAGGCGTCGGCCTGCGTAAAGGCCTCGAAAATCGATTCCCGGCGCTCCGGCGCGATGCCGATGCCGGTGTCGGCGACCACGAAATGCAGTTGCGCCGAAGACTCGTCGCGCGAATCCATCGAAACGCTGATGGTGACTTCGCCGCGATCGGTGAATTTCACCGCGTTTCCCGCCAGGTTCATCAGGATCTGCCGCAGCCGCGTCGGGTCGCCAGTCACATGCGCGGGCACCTCCGGCGCGATGTCGCAGACAAATTCGAGCACCTTGCGATTCGCCGTCAGCGCCACCGCTCGCAGCGTTTCCTCGAGCGAGTTGAGGAGATTGAACGAAATCGGGTCGAGAGCCAGTTTCCCGGCTTCGATCTTGGAAAAGTCCAGTATGTCGTTCAGCACCGTCAGCAGCGATTCGGCCGACGATCGTACAGTCAGCAGATCTCCGCGCTGCTCGGACGTCAGCCCGCTGTCCAGCAGGATCTCGGTCATCCCCAGCACGCCATTCATCGGAGTGCGGATCTCATGGCTCATGTTGGCGAGGAACTCGCTCTTGAGCCGGGACGCCTCGGCCGCCTTCACCATCGCCTTTTCGAGCGCCCGCTTCTGCTCCTCGATGCGGGAAGTCTGCGCTTTCACCCTGCGCCGCAACTGCCAGATCCACGCCGATGCGAGCAGGGCCACGACCGCCGCCGCCAGCAACAGTTTCCCCAGCGGAAGCCGCCACCACCAGGCCGGCTGCGAGATCACCCGAATGTCGTCGGGCGACTGTATCGACATGGTCGCCTGCGCCGGAAACCGCCGCCCGTCCAGCCAGCGGTACTGCACCTTACCGGTCAGTTCGAGCACGCTTCCGGCCGCAATCCAGGCGGGACAACCGGTCGCCACGCGAGGCAGCAGCGCCTCCCAGGCGAATTCGTTCGAGGCCAGGGGAACGGCGCAAAGCGTGGGTCCGGCCGCCGGTTCTCCAGCCACGCCCTCGACGGTGACCAGCTTGTCCTCGAACTCACCCAGCCCGATCTCGCGAGCCAGCACTTTCGGCGGCGCAGGAGCCTTGCCCGGACCAAGCTCGCGGAATTGCGCCTCGTCGATGTAGAACGACTGTCGGTCGCCGCGCCGCAGGCGGCCGAAGACTTCATAACGCATGCCCTTGCGCACGGTCTGCGGGGCCGCTTCGCGCGCGGTGATGGCGGCGATGTCTTCCTCAAGGATGATGGTTCCGCCTTTGTCGACCGACGTCGCTGTACCCTCGGTCCTGAAATAGGCGGCCGGCGCGCCGGATCCCCCATGCGCCAGCAACTGCGGCAGCGGAATCCTGGGCCAGGCGTTCCATTCCACCTTCCGCCGGCTCAACTCGCGGATGTCGGAGGCCGAGGAGACCACGAGCCACGCGTCGTGACGTTGTTTGCTCTGCATCCGGGAGGGAGAAATCACCCCCCGGACCGCCACTTCGGACTGAATCATGGCGCTCAACTCGCGGCTGTCCGGAACCGTCAGCAACGCTTCGATTCGTTCGCCGTTGCGGTCGATCTCGAGACGTAGCGAGTCCGGCTCGTGCTGATTCCCGCTCAGCATGAGCGGCCGCACGCTGAGCAACCTCCCCCGAACCTCGGCGTAGCGGTTGTCGAACCGGTCGGTGTCGCGAACCTCGCGCCAGGTGGCGGGCCGCGCCGGTTGGGGAAGTCCCGCCCACCCGATGCGCTCGATGCGATTGGGGTAGATCACCGGAGCGTAGCCGCCCCGCTGCGACTTACCCTCGATGCGGACCCGGTCGCCCGGATTGAGCCGCCATGGGCTGTCGGCGAACACCACAACGTAAGCCCCGGCGTCGCCTTCCTGCACAAAACACTGGTACTGACCCGGGTTGTAGACGGTAACGGTCGCCGTCAGGCGCACGGCGACGCCGGTTTCCGCGGCCGTGTCGTTCAGCGCGAGCAGGTCCGCCACGTGTCGCAGCATGGGTTCTCCCGCATGGAGTGCGGTCGCAAACAGCGCGACGATGGCGAATCGGTGGCGCATGGCTCTGTTGGGAGTTATCGGATAGAGCGGGGCCAATCCAAGAAAATCGGTACTGTAGCGTCATGTTTGCAGGCCCCCGGCTACGTGAAACCGCCGAGGGACCTAGGGCGAATCTGGCGCCGTGGCATCCGGGCGCCAGTGCGATTTACGGTTGCGTATAGATGGTGACGCCCGACTGGCTCGACGCGGCGCCCACCGTCAGCACAACCGGGACGGAGGCGCCGCGCGGGGCGGAACCCGGCACGCGGACGTTCACCTGCATCAGTCCCGCGCTGTAGGTCGGCGCGGCGCCGGCGTACAGCACCTCCGCGGTCACGCCGCCGATAGTCACCGTCACCGGAAGCAACGGTTTCGGATACACGGAGGCGGCCAGCAACCCGTCTGAGCCGCCAGGCGACGTCTGCCCCTCGCCCGTCGCATACAGCACCACAATCGAGCCCGGCGCCGCGCCGGAAGTGGGCGTGTTGTACGAGCCGTCCTGGTTGAGCGCTGCTGCGGCGCCGATCCCGCTGGCGGTCATCGTGAACAGTCCGGGCGCCGATGGGGCCACCGGCACGGTGAACGCTGTCGACAGCGCTCCCCGGTAGCCGATCTGAACCTGCGTGGAGGCCTTACCGTCGACGCTATACGGCACAATCACGGAGAGTTGGTCGGCGCGCGAGTACAGCACGGGCGCCGCCACGCCATCGAAGGTCACGATGGTCCCTCCGGCCGTCGTATCCACCGTGCCGCGGGAAGTGACGGTGGAGGTGACCAGCGCGCCCGGCCCCATCCCCGAACCAAAGATCGTCACGATCTCCCCCGGCGACACACCGCCGCCGGCGTAGCTTGCGGCGTTGCGAATGGCCGCCAGCACCGGCGCCGGCAACGTCACGGTCAACGTCACGGGGATGGTCACCGGCGCGATCGACTGCGTTCCCGAGGCGATGATGATGGAGCCCTGATAGGCGCCCGCCGCCAGGCCGGTTGTATTCACCGAAACCACCGCCTGCAGCGGCGTCGTCGCGCGCGACGGCGTCACGGAGAGCCAGTTAGCCCCGGAACTGGTAGTGGCGGTCACCGTGGCGTCAAACGGCAATCCGGTGCTTCCGATGTTCAGCGTTTGCGACGCCGCTCCGGGTTGTTCGGCCGAACTGGCGAACGACATCGACGAAAGTGACGATGTTATCCCTGCCGGAAGTAGCACCTGAAACGTTACCTTTAACGTTACAGGTGCACCAGAAGGACTCGATGGAACGAGCTGAATTGCCCCTAAATACGTGGATGGGGCAAGGCCGGTGGGATTTAGCGTCACAGTTAACGCTGTCGGCGTCGTCCCGGTAGTGGGCGTCACCGACAACCACCCGCTTCCGTTGACGATGGACGGCAGCACGGTGAAGGTGGCGGGGCCGGTGGCGTTGGTGATGGTGATCGTCTGCGTGATGGCCGACGAACCCTGCTGAACTGAAGCGCCGACCGCCGCGATCGAAGGAACCAGCACCGCGGCGGGGCCCGAGGTGGTGACCGTCACCGAGATAGTGGCGACGCCGGCCGTGGTGTTCAGCGTGATCCCTCCCGTATACGTGCCAGTGGGGAACCCGCCGGGAGTCGACGCCCGGACCGTCAAGGTCGCGGGAAGCGACCCGCTCGCCGCGCCGACAATGCTCAGCCATCCTCCGCCCGAGGAAGCAGTGGCGGTGAACGTCGCCCCGGCCGGGCCGGCGATCGAAACGGTCTGGTCGGCGGGATTCGAGCCAGCCACCACATAATACGTCAGCGACGACGGCGTGATGGTCAACGAACCGGGGTTCGAGGAGCCCGCGATGGTGATGCTGAAACTCGCGCTGCTGCTGCCGCCGCAAGCGTCAGTCACCGTGATCGCGAAAGCGAAGGCGCCGGTTTGCGTCGGCGTGCCGGCAATCGCGTAGCGCGTCTGGTCGATCGCCAGAACCTGTAGACCCGGAGGCAACGTTCCGGACGAGAGGGTGTAGACCGGCGGCGCGGAGAATACCGACGCGCAGGAACCGACGCTGGTCAGCAATTCCTGATAGGGGATGCCGACGGTTCCCCCCGGGAAGCTCGTATTGGTGATGGAAGGCGGCGTATGCCCGTTCGAGGTCACCACCGAAAGGGTGAAGGCGCGGTTCTGCGTGGTTCCGACGGCGTCGGTGAGGGTCATGGGCAAAGTGTAGGTTCCCGCCGTCAAGGGAGTCCCTGAAATGCCGCCAGTGGTGGGATTCAGCGTGAGCCCGGAGGGCATCGCCGAAGGCGTGCTCCAGCGGTAGGGCGCCGTCCCGCCGGTGGCGGTGAACGTAGCCGTGTACGCGGCGCCGACAACCGCCGTCGGAAGCGTGGTTGTGACGATGGAGAGCGATCCGCCGGAGGAACCCGCGGCGCTTTGCGTCACGGTGACCGTCTGTCCGGCGACGGTGGCCGATCCGGTTCGTGCGGCGCCCGAATTCGGGTCCACCGACAGCACCGCGCCGCCGTAGCCGGTCCCGCTCGCTCCCGAATTGATGGTGATCCAACTCGAGTTGCTCACTGCGGTCCAGCCGCAACCATCGGCCGTCGTCACCACGATCGTCACCAATCCGCCCGCGGACGAAAGTTGAGGATTGGTGGGCGAGATCGTAAAGGTGCAGGTGGGAGCCGAGGTAATGGTAAGAAAGAAGACCGGCGTCGAAACAAACTCGCCCACCTCCGCGCTCAGTCCATAGGTTCCGGGCGAGCCTGTCACCAGGAGGTCGCAGGCGGCGTTGCCGGAGGCGTCGGTCAGCACGGGCGTGGCGCATCGAGCGACGGGAGTGGCGGAGGGATTGTAGGCGTCGATGATGCGCATGCCGATGTTGGGAATGGGCAAGCCCTGCTGGGACCCGCTCACCACCGTGACGTTGATCGCCACCGCGCCCTTGAGAGTGGAGCCGGCGGCGCCCCGCACGTTCCGGTTCTCCGCCGCCGGAGCCGTCAGTTGAACCAGCGGAGGAGCGGCGGTCGCGCCATTCGGCAGGCTGTTGATGGTTGTGGTTTCAACGAAGTTGACCGTCCCGAGACTCGAACTAACGGTAACGGTCTGCTGCGTGTAGGAGTAACCGGGAGTAACGTCGCCGCGGAAATAGGCGGTCGCCTGGCCATTCGCATCGGTCTGCGCCATGGCGCCGACCAGCGTCCCGGCGCCGGCTGTGACGGTCCAGGTCAGGACGAGGCCCGCCACGGGCTTGCCGGCGGAATCGCCGGCCTGCACCACCAATGGCGAGGTCGTATTGTAATACTGCGCCGTGGCTTGACCGTTGCCGCTGACGATGGTGAGTCCGGGCGACACAGCCGCATTCCCGATTTGGGACCCAATCAGGAACAGAACCAGCCCCAAGGGACGCGCGGTCCGCCGGAAACATCGCAAAACGCTGGCTGGAGTATTACTTCGCAAACATCACCTCATCATGCATTGTCGCAATTTGCATGCCGTTTCCCGCCTCGCGCTCAACGAAGCGAATCGGCGCCGCTCGTCGACGCTCGCGCGGGTACCAGATTTCAATACCGTGTAGTATGCTGAAGAGGAACACGTATTCAGAGCCGGAGGTCCGCAATGGACAGCAGTTTCCCCTACCGAAAAACCCTGCAAAAAGTCAGTCTCCTCCTTGGCGCTTTCCTGTTCCTCTCGGTTGCCGGTCATGCCCAGACCACGTCGATCGAAGGCGAAGTGAAAGGCGAGGACGGAAAGGGACTGAAGGACGCCGTCATCAAGATCGAGCGTCTTGATATTAAGGGTAATTACAAGACGAAGACCGACAAGAAAGGCCACTACATCCACGCCGGCCTTCCGATCGGCAATTACAAGATCACGTGCGAGATCGATGGCAAAGACATCGACTCCGTGAATAATGTGCGCACCCGGCTCGGCGACCCCACGCCCATCAACTTCAACCTGGCCGAAATGAAGCAGAAGCAGCAGGCCATGCAGAAGATGGCCGAATCCGGCCAGTTATCGAAGGAGGCAGAACGAGGGTTGAGCGCCGAGCAGAAGGCAGCGCTCGAGAAGCAGAATAAGGAACGAGCCGCCCAGCTCGCCAAGAACAAGGCCCTCAACGACGCGTTTAACGCCGGACGAGAGGCGATGAACGCCAAGCAGTGGGACACGGCCATCGAACAGTTGAAGAAGGCTTCGGAACTCGACGCGAACCAGCACGTTGTCTGGGCCAATCTGGCCGACGCGTACGCCGGCGCGGCCGCCACCAAGAACGGGCAGGAGCAAACCGACCTGTACGCCAAGGGCATGGAAGCCTTCCAGAAGGCCATCGCCCTGAAGCCCGACGACGCCGCCTACCTCAACAACTACGGGTTGATGCTCGCCAAGGCGAAGAAGGTTCCGGAAGCCCAGGAGCAGTTGAACAAGGCCGCTCAGCTGGATCCGCCGAACGCCGGCAAGTATTACTACAACCTGGGCGCGGTGCTGCAAAACACCGGCCAGTATGAAGGCGCGATCGAGTCCTTCAAGAAGGCCATCGAAGCCGACCCGAACCATGCTGAAGCTCAGTACTGGTATGCGACGGCGCTGTCTTCGAAGATCACCATGTCGGCCGACGGCAAAGTCCAGGCGCCGCCCGAGATGCGCTCCGCGCTCGAAAAGTACCTGCAGTTGAAGCCGGACGGGCAGTTCGCCGCCCCGGCCAAGGAACTGCTTGGCACCATCGGCGGCTCCATCACGACGACCTACGAGAATCCCAACGCCCCGAAGAAGGGCAAGAAGAAGTAACGGTCCTCAAGGCCGTATCATCAAAGGGACGGGCGCCGCGAGCGTCCGTCCCTTTTCTGTTTCCATGGTTCGATTTGTCATCATCCTGCTATCGAGCATCCTGGCGATCACCTTCCTGCGGTCCGTGATCGGGCTGATCATGAAGACGTTCGCCGAGTTGACCGGGAGCTCCCGCGTCCGCGAGCAGCCGCGGGGCCCGGCCGTGCCAGCCTCGGGCGAACTGAAGAAAGACCCTGTCTGCGGCACCTACGTATCCACCGCCACCGCCTTCCAGGCGACCGACAGCGGCGCCACGGTGTACTTCTGCTCGGCCGAATGCAAGCAGAAGTTTGCGGTCCGCAAAGCCTGACCGGAAACCGGTATCGTTAGAAGGAATGCTAGGCATGGAGCCGAGAGCCGCGCGCGCCGCCTGGACTGTATTCGTCATCGGTCTGCTGATTTACCTTGCTTACGTCGCGCGCCACACCCTGTTGATCTTCTCGTTGTCGATGTTTTTCGCCTACATGCTTTCGCCGGTGGTGAACTTCATCGACCGCATCCGTCCGCCCAGGCTCTCGCGGAATTTCACGCTGGCCATCGTCTACCTGTTGTTCATCGCCTTGTTGGTGGGCATCGCCTTCGCCATCGGATCCACGATCGCGGAACAGGCCGCCGCACTGGCCAGCCGGCTTCCCGATCTGGTGAAGACGACGGACCCGCTCGAGTTCCTGCCGCTGCCAGGCTGGCTCGATCCCATGCGGGCTCGCATCACCGAAGCCCTTCGGGGGCAGGTGGAGAACCTGGACAAAGAGGCGTTTCCGCTGATCAAAAGCGCGCTGACGCAGGTTCTGTCGAAGGCGGGCAGCGTACTCGAGTTCATTCTCGTGCCGATCCTGGGTTTCTTCATGCTGAAGGACGGCGCGGCGATTCGCGAGGCCATGATCGGATGGACGACCCGCGGCCGGACCAGCGTGCTGCTGGAGGAGATCCTAGCCGACGTGCACGTGCTGCTGGGGCACTACATACGCGCGCTCATCATTCTCTCGGCGGCCACTTTCGTCGTCTTCGGCGTCTTCCTGCAGATCGTGGGCGCGCAGTACGCGCTGCTGCTCGCCGGCGTCGCGGCGATGCTCGAGTTCATTCCGGTGGTCGGCCCGCTGTCGGCGGGAGTCATCATCGTGATCGTCCAAAGCGTGACGGCGGCTGGAACGCCGGGCGCAAACAGCCATGCCGCGGCCATCATTGTGTTCCTCATCCTGTACCGGCTGTTTCAGGATTACGTGCTGTCGCCCTACCTGATGGGAACCGGCGTGGAGTTGCATCCGCTGCTGGTGCTGTTCGGCGTGCTGGCGGGCGAGCAGGTCGCCGGGATTCCCGGAATGTTCTTCTCGGTGCCGGTGCTCGCGGCGGCCCGCATCATCTATAAACGGGCCCGCGCCAGCCGTCTCGGCGTCACCGCCGCAGCCCGCGATCAGCTTGTTTCGGAAACATGAGGTGGGCGGCGGGACTGCTGGCGGCGCTGCCGTGCCTGGCGCATGTCGTCAGCATGAGCACAGGAGAGGCGCGGCTCAACGGCGCGCGGCTTGACTACGAACTGCGCATGCCGCTGTACGAAGCCGCGCATCTGCGATCGCCGGAAGCCCAACCGCCGGAAGCCCAACTGTTCGACGCGGTGCGCTTCCGGGGAGCCGGCGGGGAGGCGAGGCTGCTCGAGCATCGCTGCCACGAAGAGGGCGGCAATCTGGTCTGTTCCGGGCTGTACCTGTTCGAGCGCGAGGTGGATCAGTTCGACGTCGAATGCCGGCTGGCGTCGATCACGGTTCCTAATCACGTCCATCTGTTGAGGGCCGAACATGGCGACAAGCGGGATCAGGCCGCCTTCGACGCCTCGTTCACCACCGCCACCATCCGGTTCCGTCCGCCGACGGCGATCGAGACAGCCGTCCGCGACGGGGCGGCGGGCTTCTGGCGGGGAGTCGCCGGGATCGCGCAGATTCTGTTTCTGGCGGCGCTGGTTCTGGCGGCGCGGAGCAAACGCGAGCTGGCGGTGCTGGCGGGGATGTTCCTGGCGGGACAGACCGTGGCGGTGGCGGCGCATCTTTCGGCGCGGCTGGCCGCCTCGCCCAAATTCATTGAAGCAGCCACGGCGCTGACTATCGCCTACCTTGCCGTGGAGATTCTGTTTCTGCCGGCCGCCGGGCAGCGCTGGCTGGTGGTGGGCGTGTTGGGGCTGCTGCACGGAGCGTATTTCGATCTGCTGCTGGAAGCGGGCGACTACGGGCGCACGGCCTTCACGGGCGGGGCCTTCGCCGCGGAGTTGGCGATGACCGCGGCGCTAGGGTTCACGGCTGGCGCGGCGAAGATGGTGCTGGGGCCGCGCGGCGGGCTGGCGGGCCGGATCTGCACAGCCCTATTGTTGGCCGCCAGCCTGATCTGGTTTGGAGCCGCCGTTCTTACCTAGCAGCCCCGTTGCGCCAGGCGTTCGTTTCGCAACGCCCGGCGCGCTAGTGGACCGTTACGGTTGCACCGGGAGATACACCGCATTGCTCTGCTGCGTTCCCTGGGTGACCACGATCTTCGACAGTCCGGCCGGAGCGTCCGCCGGCACCCGGAAGTTCACCTGGTAGAGTCCCACCGAGGCCGGAGACAAGCCGGCGAAATCGATGGTCACCGGCGATCCGTTCACCGTCAGAGTGGGGGACACGGCCGGTTGCGCCGTCCCGCCCGCGGGCGACGGAACGCCACTGTCGACACGCGGCGTGGTGACGCCCATGCCGGCCAGATACAGGATGACGGTTTCTCCAGGACGAGCCGGGGAACCAGCGGAAATCAGCCGGTAATCGGTGTGCTCGGCAAGCGCGAATCCGGCATCGGTGGCGGCGATGTCGGGCGCCACCGACACGAGCTGAATCCACCCGGCGGTGCTTTGACCTCCGGGGTTGGCCACCTGAATCTGATAACGCCGGCCCGGCTCCAGATCGAACGGTATTTGGGCGTCGATCTGGTTGGGGCTCACGTAATAGAGAGGAGCGGGCAACCCTCCGATCCAGACGGAGACGCCCTTCAGAATCACCGGAAGCGTTCCGTTCGGCGCCAGCGCGATCTCGGGCGCGAGGTTTGTCCCATAAATCTGGATCGCCGAGCCCGGCGCGAGCGGCTCCCCGACTGTCGGCGCGAAGATCTGCAATGCGCCGTTCTCAGCGAGGATCGGTGGCGGGTTGGCCGCCACCTGGCCCACGATTCGCACTGTCGCCGGCGACAGACCCGCAACGCTGGCGCGCGCGTCGATGGTGACTTGCGAGGATACGCCGCGAGGCGTCCAGGTAGCCGCGAAGATGCCCGAAACCGAATCGACGGGAGTGAAGGCAAGCGGCGGGTCCCCGTTGGAGAACCCGGCGGTCACCTCCGCGGAAGTGACCGGCGAGCCGCAATCGTTCACCAGCTTTAAGGCGAGCGGCGTCGGCCACCCGGCCTGCTGCTGGAAGTTGTGCACCAGCCCCACCTGCGTGGCGATGATCGAGGCCGGCACACAGCCCGCCTGCGTCGTGATCTGGCCCGATGCGTTGTTTGCGCCGACAATCAGCGTGACGTTCACAGTGCGCACCGCCGCGCTCGAGAACGCGTAGCTGACCCCGCCGCGATAGACGCCCGGCGCCAATCCGGACGGGTCGGCGACGATGGTCGATCCGGCCGGCGCGGCGGATGAGGCAAGCCCGGTCGCCGGACTCACCGACAACCAGGAACCGCCCTGTTCGGTGGACGCGGATGCCTGGTACGGAAGCGGCGCCGTCGAACTGGCGTAGACCGTCACCGCGCGGGAGAGTCCAGCCTGAGTGTCCCTGGCGTCGAGCACCATGCCGGCGGGTGAGGGCTCCGGCGCCACCGAAGACGCGCCCGGCAGGACCTCGAGAACTACCTGGAAGTCCACCCAGGCCTCCACTGTGTCCTTCGACGACACGCGGATCGTCCCGTAATAGGTTTGAGGCGAACGGCTCGACAGGGGAGCGGTGTCCACGTGGTAGCCCACCGTCCCAGCGGCGCCCGCCATGGCCGAGCCGGACGCCGAGGTCAGCGTCAGCCATTCGGAACCGGAAATCACCGTCGCGCTCCAGGCGATCGGCTTCACGCTGTTCGAAGACACCAGCACCGATCCGTTTGGATTCCCGGCCTGTGCGCCCGACTGCGTCCGGTAGCGGTCGCCTTCCGGGGCGAGACGCATGGTGGCTCGCGGAGCCACGCGAAGGGCCACCGGCAGCACCACGGTTCCCGCGCTCGATGCGATGGTTATCGAGCTGGTGTGATAGCCGGCCAGTAGCCCGGTGGTGTCCACCGCGACACTGAATGGCGTCGGCGGGCCCGCCGCCAGACTGGACGGGATCCCCGTCGCGGCCACCCAACTATTGGCGGCAACGATCGAACGAACCTCCAGCGTTCCGCCTCCCGTGTTCTGGACTCGCGCCGAAGCGTTCAATGTAACCGGCTGACCCTCGGTCGACTCAAATGTCACCAGGTTGTCAGTCAGCGCGAGCCGGGCCGCCGGAGCGCTCACGTTCAGCGCCACGTGGACGGTCTTCACCGCCCCGGCGCAGGGACCCGTGGAGGCGCACGACGCCGTCACGGTGGTCTCGTACGGGTCGCCGGGCTGCAGCGTGAGAGCCGTCGGCGATAGAGAGAGCGCGATGCTGCCGGGAGTCGATCCGCCGCCGGCTACCGAGAGCCAGGGCGCCGGCGGCGAGACCGTCACGGTGTACCCGAGGATCGTCTCGACCTTGCTGGACCGCACCGTGACGCTCGCCGGCAACGGCGTATTCGCGGAACCCGTAGAGACCGCGAAGTCCACCGTGCTGTGCGACAGGATGAGGTCGGCGTGGTCGGGGTTGATGTGTATGGATCCCGACGCCACGGCCTTGCGTCCCTCGGCGTCGGTGACCTGGATCGTGAACGAGTAGTCTCCGGCCGCGGTGGGCGTTCCCCAGAACTCGGGACTGGCGAACGTCAGCCCCGGCGGCAACTCGCCGTCGATGATGGAGAACGTGTAGGGCCCCACGCCGCCCGACGCTGTCAGGATCTGCATCGGGTAATCGACGCCCACCACTCCGATCGGGAAGGTGGAAAGCGCCAACAGCGTGAGCGTGGCGCCGCCGGAGGACGGAGTCACGCTGTTGGACGTCTGCGAGGGCGGCCCTGCGCCGGCGCGGTTGCTGGCGACCACGAAGAACGTATAAGACGTCCCGTTCACCAGCCCGGACACCGTGATCGGCGACGATGATCCCGCCGTTGTCGAGCCGCCGGGAGACGCCGTAACGGTGTAGCCGGTAATCGGCGATCCGCCATCGGACGCCGGCGGTGAGAAGCTGACCGTCGCCTGCCCGTTGCCCGCGACCGCCAACGGATTGAGCGGCGCTGACGGCACTGTGAACGGCGTCACCGCGTTTGAAGGCGCGGAGGGCGATCCGGATCCGGCCGCGTTGGAGGCCGTCACCGTGAACGTGTAGGTGGTCCCGTTCGTGAGACCGGTGACCGTGATCGGACTCGCGCCGCCGCTGGCGGTGAATCCGCCCGGGGACGACGTGACGACGTAGCCGAGAATGGGGCTGCCGCCCGTGTTGGACGGCGCCGAGAAGCTGACCGTCGCCTGCCCGTTACCGGCCGTCGCGAAGGGGCTCAGCGGGGCCAGTGGAGGTCCAAACGGCGTGACCGCGTTCGAAGGCGGCGAAGCGGGACCCGCGCCGGCGGCATTCGCGGCGACAACCGTAAAGGTGTAGGTCACGCCGTTCGTCAGCCCGTTGACGACGATCGGGCTCGATGGCCCGGACGCCGTCACGCCTCCTGGCGAGGACGTAACCGTGTAACCGGTGATGGTTCCTCCGCCGGTGTCCGCCGGAGCTGCGAAACTGACGGTGGCCTGTGCGTTGCCCGCCGTCGCGGTGGGGCTCGCCGGAGCACCCGGGTGGTTCGGGATCGGAGTGACCGCATTCGAGGAAGCGGATGGGCCGGTTCCGATGCCGTTCGTCGCCGACACCGAGAACGTGTACTGAGTCCCGTTCTGCAATCCCATGATGGAGATCGGCGACGAAGTCCCCGTGACTGTGTAGCCTCCCGGCGACACCGTCACCGTGTATCTGACGATCGCCGATCCGTTGCTCGCCGCCGGCGAGAAGGAGACGGTGGCTTGCCCGTTCCCCGCCGTGGCGATCACGTTGCCGGGCGCGCTCGGGGGGCCCATCGGAACAATCGGCCCAAAGGCCGCCGATGGCGAACTCCGGCCATACTCGTTCACGGCGACCACGCTACACGTGTAAGCCACGCCGTTGGTGAGGCCTGGAATCGTGATCGAGGAGCCGGTCGAGGTCCCCGTCCCCCCCGGCGTGCACGTCGCCAGGTAGTTGAAGATCGTGCCGCCTCCATAGGACAACGGCGGGATCACTTGTAGCGAAATGACGCCGTTGCCCGCGGTCCCGCTCGAAATGACCGGGGCCGATGGCGGCGTCCCGTAATTCAGCGGAGCCGGGTTCGTGAGGGAACCGCTGTTGGAGCCAATCAGGCTGACCGGCCCCGGCGAGAGCGGTGTGATGGTGAACGATTGGGGCGCGGCGGACTTATTGTAGGTCAGCACGATTGGGGCGCTGACGCCGCCGCCATAGGGCGTAATGGTGATGGAGCCCACGAAAAGGGCGTTCGGGGTCACCGTGAATAGCCCCGACTGAACGCCGATCGGTCCTCCTGAGGGCCCCGTCAGCGTATAGGTGCTGGCCGGCACATAGGGCGTTACGGCGGTCGAGGGCGACGACGCCTCGCTCGATCCGGCGCTGTTGTTCGCGGTCACCGTGCAGGAGTACGCGACTCCGTTGGTGAGGCCGTTGACAGTGATCGGGCTCGCGGCGCCTGTGGCCGTGAACGGTCCGGGCGTACAGGAGACGGTGTATCCGGTCACAAGCGCTCCTCCGTTCGCTGTCGGAGGCGTAAACGAGACCGTCACCGACCCGTTGCCTGGCGTAGCGGCGCCCATCGTTGGGGCGCCCGGGGGCGTCTTGTAGACCAGCGCGGCGGGGTTCGAAAGTGAACCGCTGTTGGTCGGGGTCAACGTGACCGGCCCGACCGCCGTCGGCGTGATCGTGAAGGTTTGCGCGGCCGAGGAGTGTGTGAACGTCAGGACAACCGGCGTGCTGAGTCCTCCGCCCGAAGCCGTAATCGTGATGGTTCCGGTGTAGATGGCGTTCGGAGTCACCGTGAAGGCAGACGAGGCGGCTCCGATCGCTCCGCCGGCCCGCCCGGTCAACGTGTAGCTGTTCGCCGGGGTGAATGGCGTTGCCTGCGAGGAATCAGCGGAAGGTGCGCTGGTCCCGACGCCGTTGGTCGCCGTCACCGAACAGGTGTAGGCAGTGCCGTTCGTCAGGCCGGACACCGTGATGGGGTTCGACGTTCCCGTGGCCGTTAAGGCGCCGGGATTGCAGGTGGCGGTGTAGCCCGTGATGGTTGCTCCGCCGGTCGCGGCCGGAGGGGTGAAGTCTATAGTAATCGCGCCGTTACCCGCCGTCGCGGTCCCGATGGGGGGCGCCGACGGCGGCGTGTTGTAGGCCAGGTTCCCTGGGTTGGTCAGCGAGCCGCTGTTGGTGGGCGTCAACGTCACCGGCCCAACCGACGCGGGGGTGATCGTGAAGGTCTGCGCCGTCGAACCGTTGAAGGTGAGGACGATCGGTGCGCTGAGACCGCCGCCAGAGGGCGTAATCGTGATCGTTCCGCTATAGACCGAATTGGGCGTGACCGTGAAGGCCGTCGAGACTGTTCCGATCGGTCCTCCGGAAGGTCCGCTCAGGGTGAAACTGTTCGCCGGAGCCACCGGCGTCACCGAACCGGACGCGGCGGAAGGTCCGCTCACGCCCACGGCGTTGGTGGCCGTCACCGTACACGTGTAGGCAGTGCCGTTGGTCAACCCACTGACCGTAATCGGGCTCGAAGCGCCCGTACCCGTATGCCCACCCGGATCGCAAGTGGCCGTATAGCCGGTAATCGTCGAACCGCCCGTAGCGCCCGGCGCCGTAAACGCAACCGACACCGACCCATTCCCCGGAGTCACCGTTCCGATTGTCGGCGCACCCGAGGGCGTGTTATAACTCAGCGCCGATGGATTGGACAACGAACCGCTGTTAGTGGGAGTCAGCGTGACCGGCCCAACGCTAGCGGGAGTAATGGTGAACGTCTGCGCCACCGACGAATTGCTGAACGTCAGCACCACCGGCGTCGACAGCCCTCCGCCGGACGGAGTAATCGTGATCGTCCCGTTGTAGACGGCATTCGGCGTCACAGTAAACGCCGTCGACGCGGAACCGACAGCCCCGCCCGAAGGACCCGTCAACGTAAAGCTGTTCGCCGGAGCCACCGGCGTCACCGACCCCGAAGCGGCGGAAGGTCCGCTCACGCCCACCGCATTGGTGGCCGTCACCGTACAGGTATAGGCGCTGCCGTTGGTCAACCCACTGACCGTAATCGGGCTCGAAGCGCCCGTCCCCGTATGCCCACCCGGATCACAAGTGGCCGTATAGCCGGTAATCGTCGAACCACCCGTAGCGCCCGGCGCCGTAAACGCAACCGACACCGACCCATTCCCCGAAGTCACCGTACCGATCGTCGGCGCGCCCGAGGGCGTGTTATAACTCAGCGCCGAGGGGTTGGAAAGCGAACCGCTGTTAGTGGGAGTCAGCGTGACCGGCCCAACGCTAGCGGGCGTAATGGTGAACGTCTGCGCCACCGACGAGTTGCTGAACGTCAGCACCACGGGCGTCGACAGCCCTCCACCAGACGGAGTAATCGTGATCGTCCCGTTGTAGACGGCATTCGGAGTCACAGTAAACGCCGTCGACGCGGAACCGACAGCCCCGCCCGATGGACCCGTCAACGTATAACTGCTTGCCGGAGCCACCGGCGTCACCGACCCCGAAGCGGCGGAAGGTCCGCTCACGCCCACCGCGTTGGTGGCCGTCACCGTACACGTGTAGGCA
>JAFDVZ010000037.1 GCA_018268715.1 Acidobacteriota bacterium
AACTACGCGCGCTCCGGATTTCCGTTCGTCTGGAAGCGTGAATGGTGGACCGACTTATGGAAGCAGGCCTGGCAGTATCTGCAACTCGAGCGCGGCCATGTGCACCTGGGGCACAACGCGCTGGCTGGCCTGGCTTACACGCTGATGGTGATCCTGCAGGGGTGGGTGCAGATCTTCACGGGATTCGCCATGTACTCGGAGTCCAACCGTGGCGGGTTCTGGGATCACCTGGTGGGGTGGATTACTCCCTTGGCGGGCGGTTCGTTCAGCCTGCACATGATCCATCACATGGCGGCGTGGGGATTCATCGTCTTCGCGGTGATTCATATCTACATCGTGCTGTATGACTCCTATCAATTTAAGAACGGACTGATCAGCGCGATGATTTCGGGGCTGAAGTTCTACGAGCAGGGCGATCTGGACCATGACCGATGGCTTACTTGAGCCGGCTTCGCCGGTGCTGGTGTTGGGAGTGGGTAACTCCCTGCTGAGTGACGACGGGGCGGGGTTGGTGCTGCTCGAACAATTACGCGCCGCCGGCGGGTGGCCTGAGTTCGTGGAATGGGTGGACGGGGGCACGCAGGGCATCGCGTTGCTTGGGGTTCTATCCGGACGACGCGCCGTTCTGATTCTCGACGCGGTGGAGTTGGGCGCGCGGCCAGGTTCCGTGCACGTGTTGGGCATGGATCAACTGCGCCGCTTTCAAGGGCGGGCGTCGACAACGGCGCATGAGGGCAACGCGCTGCAACTGCTGGCGACGGCCGAGTTTACCGGCGACCTTCCCGAATGGGTGAGGTTAGTGGGGGTGGAGCCGGAATCGATCCGCACCGGGATCGGGTTGTCGCCATCGGTGGAGGCGGCGCTGCCGGAGGCCCTTGAACGCGCCCGGGAGGCGCTGGACGCGGCGTCTCGCGCCTACATCGGCGACGCTTGATGCTGGGCGGAATACTTAAGTTATGACTTGACAATCGGCGCTCCTTCCTCGATACTTAAGCGGGAGGTTAACTAATGAGCGCCACCGCCACACGGTCTGTAGTCCACGACACCTTCGTTCTGGAGCGGAGCTACGCCGCCAGTCCCGAGAAAGTCTTTGCCGCCTTCGCCGATCCTGCCAAGAAGCGCCGCTGGTTCGTCGATGCCGGCGGGAATCACATCGACAGTTACGAACAGGACTTCCGCGAAGGCGGATTCGAGCGCGTACGGTTGCGCTTCAAGGAGGGCATGCCGGTGTCCGGGCTTGCCTGCGCGACCGACACCCTGTACCAGGCGATCCAGCCGGGGAGGACGATCGTCTTTGCGGCCACCATGGCCATCGCCGGACGCATCATTTCGGCGACCCAGGTGACCATCGAACTGATTCCGGACGGCGCAGGCACGAACATGATTCTGACGCACCAGGCGGCCTTTTTTGAAGGCTCCGACGGGCCGGAACGCCGGCGCATGGGCTGGACACACCTGCTTGGCGCACTGGCCGCGGAACTGGCGTCCTAGAGATGACGCCCGCGGTTCCCAGCGCTGGAGGCGTGTTTGAGGCGCTGGCGGATCCTACCCGGCGCGGAATGGTGGAGATGCTGAGCCGCGGCCCGCTGACGGTGACGCGGCTGGCTGAGCCGTTCGATATGTCGCTGGCGGCGGTGGTGCAGCATCTGCGCGTGCTCGAGCATAGCGGGTTGGTGCGGACGCGGAAGGCCGGGCGGGTCCGCACCTGCTCGCTGGACCCGGCGGGGTTCCAGGCGGCAGAGCAATGGATATCCCGCTGCCGGGCCGAATGGGCGAACCGGTTGGACCGTTTGGGAGCGTTGCTGGAAGGGCCAGACCCCGTAGAATAGATCGGTATATGGCGCGGTTTGCTATTCTCTGGGTCTTGTTCGCCGGGCTGGTTTTCGCGGCGGAAGCGGTGTACGACGGGGCGAAGGTCCACTACGAGAGCTATGGGCAGGGCGCGGAAGCGCTGGTGTTCGTGCACGGGTGGACTTGCGATTTGACGTTCTGGCGGGGCCAGGCGCCGGTGTATGAGAAGCACCGGTCGTTGCTGATCGATCTGCCGGGTCATGGCCAGAGCGACAAGCCGGAAGTGGCCTACACGCTGGAGCGCTTTGCGCGGGCTATCGACGCCGTCATGACCGACGCCGAGGTGGAGCGCGCCATCCTGGTGGGCCACAGCATGGGCGAGCCGGTGGCGTTCACCTTCCTGAGGCTGTTTCCGGCCAATACCAAGGCGCTCGTTTCGGTGGACGGGTTCATCCCCGCCGTGCCGAAGAGCGAACAGGCGCGAGCGAAACACGCGGCGGACTCCGCGGCCTACGGCAAGTCGTACGCGAAGGACAGTAACCCGAAGGCGACCGCGGAGATGATCGACACGATGTTCTCCGCCCGGACCGCGCCGGCCGTCAAGGACGAGATCCGTCGGAAGATGCTGGCCACTCCGCAGCAGGTTCGGGTTTCCGCGATGCAGGGCATGCTCGCCTTGGACCCGCCACACACGGGCGAGACGTACAAGATCCCGGTGCTGGCCATCGTGGCGGGCAGGGCCGACCGCGCCGGTTACGTATCCCGCGTGAGGGCCGTCTTTCCGAATGCGGAGTACGAGGAGTGGGCAGGCTTCGGACACTTCCTGATGATGGAGAGTCCCGAGCGGTTCAACGCGCGGCTGGAGAAGTTTCTCGCGGGAATCCAGTAACACACATGAGGCCGGGATTGCGGGTGATCTGCGGCTGGATGGCCGCGCTGTGCGCCTTCGGACAGTTGACGCCGAGGGCAGGCTGGACGACGGTTTCCGGCGCCGAGGACCTGGTCCAGGCCGGCTCCTGGGGGTGTGTCTCCGGGGTGTCGGTGAGCGATGGCGCGATCGTTGTCGCCGGAACCACGGGCTATACCACCGTGCTCAACACCGCCGGGCCGATCCTGAAGGTGTCGGGCGACTTCAGCATTATGGCGAGGGTGTCGGCGGTCGGTTCCACCGGCGTGTTTCTGTCGCTGGTGGGATCGTTGAACAAAGGCCTTTGGTGGCAGGGGCTGCAGCGGTTGGATGTCGGCTACGCCGGGGCGACCGTCCAAACGAACTACTGGACCGGGTCATCGTCCAACTCGACGTCGCGCACGCTGGGTCGGCTGCCGTCGGCTGATCCGCTGACGCTCGAGGTGGCGCGGTCGGGCTCGCAGATTCAGGTCTTCATCAACGGCAGCCAGCTCAGCGCCTTTAACGATCCGGGCCTGTTTGCGGCCGGATCGGTGTACCTGGGGTTCAATGTGGCGCCGGGCGCCACGCTGCGGGTGAGCGCGCTATCGGCGGCTGTACCCACGTCGGGAGCGGGCGGCGCTTCGGTGTTCGTGCCGTGGCGCCAGACGGTGGCTCGCAGCGGGACGGGGCTGAGGGATGTCGCCGACCAGGCCGGGTTTTCAGTGGGCGCCGCGCTCGATCCGATCCTGCTGGGCAATTCCTCGTTGAGCGCGGTGCTGGGGCGCGAGTTCAACATGCTGGTGGCCGGCAGCGTGATGGGGATGCCCGAACTGGAGCCGGCACCCGGCCAGTACAGCTACTGCGGCTCCGATGAGTTGGTCGCCTTCGCGGCGACGAATGGGATGAAGGTCCGCGGGCATACCCTGGTCTGGCATCAGGATGTCCCGGCGTGGCTGTCGTCGGGGGGATATTCGGCGTCGTTGGCGCAGAATTATTTGAAAGATTTCATATACACAGTGGTCGGACATTTCAAGGGCCAGGTGCATGTTTGGGACGTCGTAAATGAGGCGATTTCTTACTCGGCGCCGTATGGTCCGCAGCCGTCCTACTGGCTGACGCAGTTTGGCGGCCTGAACGCGTACATCGATGCGTCGTTCCGGTGGGCGCGGGACGCCGATCCGACGGCGAAGCTCTATTACAACGACACGGGCGGGGAAGGGCTGGGCGGCAAGTCCGACGTCATCTACGCGCTGGTGTCGGGCATGATCAGCCGGGGAGTGCCGATCGACGGCGTGGGGCTGGAGATGCACGTGGCCTGGGATAACGCGCCTAAGGTGAGCGATGTGGCCGCCAACATGGCGCGGTATGCGCGGCTGGGGCTCGAGGTGCAGATCACGGAAATGGATGTGCGCGTTCCGGACTCTCCGACGGCGGCGCAGTTGAAGGCGCAGAGCGACATCTACGGCAACATGCTGGCGGTGTGCATGGCGGCGCCGAACTGCACGGCGTTCCTGACCTGGGGGGTGGGGGACGCCGATTCGTGGATTCCCGCGTCGTTTCCCGGGTATGGGTCGGCGCTGCTGTTCGATTACCAATATCAGCCCAAGGCGGTGTACTCGGCCGTTGCTTCCGCGCTGTCGGCGGCGGCGACGAAACCGAGGATCTTCTGGGGCGGGGTGACGATTCATGGCGGGGTGTCGGGGACGGTTTCTCCGGGCTCGCTTGCCGACATCTACGGCGCGAATCTGACGGCCGGGACGGCCTCGCTCGACGGGGTGGTTTCGGCGCTTCCCCGGGCGATGGCGGGAACGCAGGTGCTGGTGAATGGGGCGGCCGCTCCGCTGGTGTATGTGTCGCCGTCGCAGGCGATCTTCCAGGTTCCGTACGAGACCTCCGTCGGGACCGCCTCGGTGGCGGTGACTTCTGTGACCGGCGCGACGCAGACCGCGTCGATGACGGTGCGGTCGGCGGCGCCAAGTCTGCTCACCTACGGCGCGAACCGGGCGGTCGTGGTGAATCAGGATGGGGCCGTGAACTCGGCGACCGCCTGCGCCACGCCGGGGACGACGGCGGTGGCGTACCTGATCGGGTCGGGGCCGCTCGACAACGCGATCGCGACCGGTGGGCTGGCGCCGTTATCGCCGCTGTCGCGCGAGACGCTGCCGGTCAGCGTGACGTTGGACGGCGTGGCGTCGCCCTCAGTGGCGTTCGCCGGCATGACGCCTGGGTTCGCGGGTCTGGTGCAGGTGAACTTCGTGGTGCCGGCGGCCGGGGTGGGGGACCATGCGCTCCAGGTGACCATCGGCACGGCGCAAAGCAATCAGCCGGCTATGTGCGTCGGGCGTTAGCGTCCCAGCAGGGCCAGGATCTCGGTTTCCTGGGCCTGCGCTTCGGGCGAACCGGTTCCGCCGCGACCGGTGGTGGAGGAGGCGAGCATCGTGGCGGTCGACCCGTTCTTCGTTCGAATGGAAGGATCGGCTCCATGCTCAAGAAGCGCCCGCACCGCCGCGGCGCAACGTGTTCGAACGGCTCGGTGGAGCGGAGTGGTCCCGTCCCGGTTCCTGGCGTTCGGGTCGGTGCCCGCGCCGATCAGACAGACAATAGTCTCCGACTGCGCGGCCGGATCCCAGCGCTCCGAGCCCGGGCTGCCGACGGCCGCCAGATGCAGGGGCTCCGAGCCGCGCCCGTTCTTCGCCCGGACGGCGGCGCCTGCCCGGATCAGGTCGCGGGCCATCGAGGCGCGGTACGCGGCGGCGGCGACGTGCAGCGCCGTGTCGCCCGTGTTGATGTAGTGACCGATCTCGGGTAGAAAGTAGACGCTTGCGGATTGGCGGGTGGCGCCGGCGGCGAACGTCGCGGTGGCGAGCTCGGGAGAGTCCGCGAGGGCCTGGGAGAAAAGCGCCTGATGGTTGGCGACGATCGCGTCCACCAGCCTCCGCAGGGGCGCGTCGGGAGCGTGTTCCATTATTCGATCCAGCCGCCACCCAGAACCAGGTCCCCCTGGTAGAAGGCTGCTGCCTGGCCGGGGGTGACGGCGCGCTGCGGTTCGTCGAAGTGGACTTCAACACGGTCGGGCCGGCCGGTGGGGTGGAGCGTGGCGGGGGCGGCGGCGTGCTTGTTGCGGATCTTCACCTGGGCGCGCACCGGCGTCGTGATGGGGGCGATCGAGATCCAGTTCACCTCGCGGGCGGTGAGGGTGGGGCGGAGCAGGGCGTCGTTGCGGCCGACGATCACGCGCTGGGAGGACGGCTCGGTGGCGATGACGTAGAGGGGTTCCCCGGCGGCGACACCCAGGCCGCGACGTTGACCCACCGTGAAGTGGTGTACGCCGGAATGTTCGCCCACGACACGACCCGATGTGTCGACGATCTCGCCGGCGGTGGCCTGCCGGGCGATGCCCTGTTCCTCGAAGTAGGCGTCGATGAAGGCGGCGTAGTCGCCGTTCGGGACGAAGCAGATTTCCTGGCTGTCGGGCTTTTGGGCGACCGGGAGTCCGGCGGCTCGGGCGAGTTCGCGGACCGCGGGCTTGGTCAGACCGCCGAGCGGAAACAGGGTGCGGGCCAGTTGGTCCTGGGTGAGGCCGAACAGGAAGTAGGTCTGGTCCTTGGATTCGTCGACGCCTTTGCGCATCTCGTACCGGCCGGTTTCGGGGTTCTGCGAGAGTCTGGCGTAGTGCCCGGTGGCGACCCGATCGGCGCCGGCGCCGGCCGCCATGTCGAGGAACTGGTCGAACTTCACGAAGTTGTTGCAGAGCGTGCAGGGGATCGGTGTCCGGCCCGCCAAGTACTCGTCGATGAAAGGCTTTACGACCTGTTCTTCAAAGCGTTGCTCGAAGTTTACTACGTAGTAGGGAATGCCGAGATGGGCGGCCACCTGACGGGCGTCGTAAACGTCGTCGAGCGAGCAGCAACGGCCGGTGGCATGGCCGCCGGAGAGTTCGGGCAGGCGGCGCTGGTTCCAGAGCTGCATGGTCATGCCGACGATGGGCTCGCCTTGCTGGACGAGGAGGGCGGCGACGGCGGAGCTGTCGACTCCACCGGACATGGCGACGGCGATCATTGAGGTCTCCCGGTCGGCGCCAGGCGCTCCAGGTGGTGGACGGCCGATTCCAGGGCGTCGACGAGTCCGTCCACCTGAGCGGCGTCGTTGGAGTGGCCGAGCGAGATGCGGAGGCAGGAGCGGGCCTGCTGCCGGGTGAGGCCGATGGCCGTGAGAACGTGTGACGGTTCGACCGCGCCGCTCGAGCAGGCGGAACCGCTCGAGACCGCGTAACCCTTGAGGTCGAGGGCGATGAGAAGTGGTTCTCCTTCAATACCTTCGAAGCGAATGTTGGAAGTGTTCGATAACCTGGGAGAGGCGGCGCAGTTGACGCTTGCGCAGGGGATGCGGGCGAGGACGGCCTGCTCCAGGCAGTCGCGGAGGGCAGCGGTGTCGGTGGCGTCGGACCCGGCTTGGGCGATGGCTGCCGCGGCGCCCAGGCCAACGGCGCCGGGGACGTTTTCGGTGCCGGCCCGGCGGTCGCGTTCGTGATGGCCGCCGTGGAGCAGGGGCTGGAGGTCGACGCCCTTGCGCACGTATAAAGCGCCGATCCCCTTTGGGGCGTAGAGTTTGTGGCCGCTGATCGAATAGAAGTCGACGCCGAGCTCGTTGACGCTGACCGGGATCCGGCCGGCGGCCTGGACACCGTCCGAGTGGAAACGGACCTGGGCTTCGCGTGCGATGGCGCCGATCGCCTCAATGGGCTGGATTGTGCCGAGTTCGTTGTTGGCGTGCATCACGGTGATCAGGACCGTCTCGGGGCGTAGGGCGCGGCGGATGTCCTCCGGGTCCACGACGCCGCTTCCGCCGACGCGGACGTAGGTGACCGAAGCGCCTTCGCGTTCGAGTTGGGCGCAGGCGTTGAGAACGGCCGGGTGCTCGATGGTCGTGGTGATGACGTGTTTACCCGCTGGGCCTCCGGCTCGGCGGACGGTTCCCAGGATGGCCAGATTGTCGGCTTCCGTTCCCCCGGAAACGAAGACGATCTCCGTGGGGTGGCAGCGCAGGAGTTCGGCCACCTGGCGGCGGGCCTGGTCGAGCCGATGCTTGGCGGCCTGGCCATAGTAGTGGATACTGGAAGCGTTGCCGTACACTTCAAGCATCACTGGAACCACCGCTTCCAGTACCGGTTGAGATACCGGCGTCGTCGCGTTGTGATCGAAGTAGAAACGCCCCACCTTTAACCAACAGTTTAACAACCTATGCCTGCCCGCCAAACGAAATCGCGCATCATCACGCTGACGACTGATTTTGGCCTTTCGGACCACTTTGTGGGGGTCATGAAGGGCGTCATTCTGGGACTTGCGCCGGAGGCCACGATTGTCGACATCAGTCATGATGTGGCGCCGTTCGAGGTGCTGGACGGAGCCTATACGATCGCCCAGGCATGGGGGTATTTTCCCAAAGGGACGGTGCATGTGGTGGTGGTGGATCCGGGTGTCGGGACCACTCGGCGGCCGCTGCTTCTGGAGGCCGGTGGGCAGTGCTTCATCGGACCGGATAATGGCGTTTTTTCTATGATTTATGACCTCGGACCGCACCGGGTTCGTGAGATCACGAACGCCAAGCTGTTCCGGCCGGAGGTGAGCCGGACGTTCCATGGGCGGGACGTGTTCGCTCCGGCGGCGGCGCATCTGGCGAATGGGGCTCGGCCGGCGGGTTTCGGCAAGGCGATTCAGGATTACATCCAGCTTGGGTTGATGAAGCCGCAGCAGATCGCCCGCCGGGCGTGGAGTGCGACGGTCCTGAAGGTGGACCACTTTGGGAATCTGATAACGAATCTGCCGGTGGAGCAGTTCCCGAAGGTCCGGGGAGGAAATTTCGAGCTGTCGGTGGGGTTGCGGCGGATTTTCGGGTTGTCGGAGACGTTCGCCGACTGCATCGCCGGGGAGCCGGCCGTCATCATAGGTAGTTCCGGGTATCTGGAAGTTGTCGTTCGCGAGGGGTCGGCCGCGAAACTGATGGGCTGCGGCGTCGGTGCTCCGGTGGAGTTGACCTTCTTTCCAGATTGAGGTTCCATGCCAGAACTTCCTGAAGCAGAAGCAGTTGTGCGCCGGCTGAAGCAGCAGGCGGCGAAGGCGGAGATCGTCTCGGCGCACGTCGGACGGCCGAAGGTGACGGCGCCGCAGGACCCTTCCGTGGTGGAGAAACTGCTGCGTGGGGTCATCATTAGGGGTGTCCGGCGGCGGGGAAAGCAGGTGCTCGCGGACCTTTCGACCGGGCGCGTGATGCGGATCCACCTGGGCATGACCGGGGACGTGTACGCCGTGGACGATTACCGGTTCCGGCCGAATACGGCCCGGGCGTGGCTGCGGCTGAGCGACGACCGGGCGCTGGTGTTCGATGACCCGCGAGTGCTGGGGCGGCTGAACGTGTTTACTCCGGATGAGCTGGAAGCGGCGATCGGACACCTGGGGCCGGAGCCGCTCTCGGCCGAGTTTACCGTGGAGGTTCTGGCGGGGGCGGCGCGGAAGTCGAAGCTGCCCGCGAAGCTGTTCCTGATGGACCAGACCAAGATCGCCGGGTTGGGAAATATCTACGCGGCGGAGGCGCTGTTCGAGGCCCGCATACACCCGGAGCGGGTGATTGGGAAATTGCGGCTGGCGCGGCTCGGACGGCTGCACCAAGCAATTGTTAATGTTTTGAGGGTTGCGGTACAATCGGCTGGTACCGCCTACTCGCGCCCGGGTGAATTTCTGGAAGCGGAAGCCTTTCAGCCTCAAGTATATGGGCGCGAAAATGAACCTTGCACCGCATGTGGCAGAAAGGTGCGGCGGATACCGCAGGGCGGCCGTTCCACGTACTTCTGCCCTGGATGTCAGACCTAACCCATGAGCACTACCGGCGTTGTTTCCCGAGCGTATGAATTCCGCGAGCAGTCGGCTCGCAGAGTCATGGTGGCCGATGGCGCGATGGGCACCATGCTGTACGCCAAGGGCGTGTTCATCAACCGCTGCTTCGACGAACTGAACCTGTCGAGCCCGCAGATTGTCCGCGAGATCCACCAGGAGTATGTGAAGGCTGGGGCGGACATCCTGGAGTCGAATACGTTCGGCGCGAACCGGCCACGGCTTGCGGCCTTCGGGATTGCGGAGAAGCTGAAGGAGATCAACCAGGCGGGCGTGCGGCTGGCGCGGGAAGCGGCTCGGGATGGGGTGTTTGTGGCCGGGGCGATGGGGCCGCTGGGCGTGCGGATTGAGCCGCTGGGCCCGACGTCGTTCGCTGAAGCTCGGGGGCACTTCCGGGAGCAGGCCGAGGCGCTGGTGGAAGCCGGCGTCGATTTGATGATCCTGGAGACGTTCTCCGACCTGCACGAGATGCGCGAGGCGATCGCGGCGGTGCGCGAGGTGGCCGGGCCGGATGTGGTGATTGTCGCGCAGGTGACGATCGACGATTACGGGAACATGCCGGACGGGAGCTCGACGGAGACCTTCACCGAGGTGTTGAACAACTCGGGGGCGGACGTCATTGGGCTGAACTGTTCGGTGGGGCCGAAGGTGACGCTCGAGACCATTGAGCGGATGCAGGAGCTGACTCGCAAGCCGACGAGCGCCATGCCGAACGCCGGACTGCCGGCCAAGGTGGAAGGGCGGAACATCTACCTGTGCTCGCCCGAGTACATGGCGCAGTACACTCGGCGCTTCCTGTGGGCCGGCGTGAAGGTGATCGGCGGGTGCTGCGGGACGACGCCGGAACATATTAAGTTGATCCGGGCGGAGGCGCGGTCGCTGAATCCGGGGCAGCGGGCGTTGACGGTGACCGTGGAGGAGCCGAAGGCGAAACCGAAGGCTCTGGCCAAGGTTCCGGTGGCCGAGAAGTCCAAGCTGGGGGCGAAGCTGGCGGCCGGGGAGTTCGTCTGCTTTGTCGAGATCCTGCCGCCGCGGGGCGTCGATGCTTCGAAGGAAATCGAGGGCGCGCGGCTGTGCAAGGAGCACGGCATCGACTGCATCAATGTGCCGGACGGGCCTCGGGCGAGCGCACGGTTGAGCGCGCAGGTGACCTGCCAGAAGATCCAGCAGGAGGCGGGCATCGAGGCGATTCTGCACTTCTGCTGCCGGGACCGGAACATTCTCGGGATTCAATCCGAGTTGCTGGGGGCCCATGCGGTGGGGGTGCGGAACCTGATCTGCATTACCGGCGATCCGCCTCGGATGGGGACGTATCCCGATGCTACGGCGGTGTTCGATGTGGACGCCATCGGGCTGTCGAATATCGTGAACAACCTGAATAGCGGGTTGGACATCGGCGGGAATCCGATCGGGTCGCAGACGGCGCTGGTGTTGGGAGTGGGGGCGAATCCGGGGGCGTTGAACCTGGACGAGGAGATCCGGCGGTTCGAGTGGAAGGTGCAGGCGGGCGCCGAGTACGTGGTGACGCAGCCGGTGTTCGACCTGGGGTTGTTGGAGGCGTTCCTGAAGCGGACCGAGCAGTACAAGATCCCACTGGTTTGCGGGATCTGGCCGCTCACGAGTTATCGCAACGCGGAGTTCATGGTGAATGAGCTGCGCGTGCCGGTTCCCGAGCATTTCCTGGAGCGGATGCGGAAGAGAGATAACGCGGAGGCGGCTCGGCAGGAGGGCATCGCTATTGCCCGGGAGATGGTGGAGCGGGTGCGGACGATGGTCGAGGGCGTCCAGTTGAGCGCGCCGTTCGGACGTTATAGCATGGCCATCGAGGTGTCGGAAGTTCTGGGGCGCGATGCCAAGACAAGGATATAAACGTTGGCTACCGATCTGATTGAGGTGGACGCCGAGAATCCCTCGAGCGATGCGGTGGAACGCGCGGCGGCGTCGGTGCGACGCGGCGAGATTATCGCGATACCGACCGATGCGCTGTACACGCTGGTGGCGGACCCGCTGAACCTGCACGCGGTGGGGCGCGTGTTCGCGGCCAAGGGCAGGGAAGCGCACCGGTCGCTGCCGCTGCTGGTGACCGGGATCTATATGGCCGAGGAACTGGTGAAGGAAGTGAATAACCGGTTCTACCTGCTGGCCCGGCACTTCTGGCCGGGGCCGCTGACCATTATCGTGCCGGGGTCGGCCAAAGTGCCGCTGAAAGTGACCGGGAATACGGGACGGCTGGCGGTGCGGCAATCGCGGTCGAAGTTCGCTAACGCGTTGCTCGAATTTCTGGGGCAGCCGCTGATTTCCACTAGCGCTAACTTGTCTGGGAAGCCGACCTGTCACAGTGGCATCGAGGTGTTCGGGCAGATGGACGGACGGGTGGACCTGGTGGTGGACGGCGGGCTGTGTACCGGCGGCGGGTCGACCACCGTGGATATCACGGAGCCGTATTGGCGAATGATTAAAGAAGGGGCGATCACCGAGAAAGAGATCGCTGAGATATTGCATCGGAGTTAGTGAGTTAGATTACTGTTCGTTTTTGGGACTAGGTTCGTTTGGCAAATTTAGTTTCTCGCGGCGTTCGCGGAGAGAGACTAAGCGCGTCAGAGCCCGGTTGAACTGGCGATCATAGCGGGATTCGTAGCGGTTGAGGAGTTCGAGGCTCCGGCTGCGGTCGCTAAGTTGTTGAAACGCCACGGCGGCGCGTGTCGCCTCGTTTTCCCCATGCTGGAGGCTCATCTGGTGCTCCAGTCCCGCCTTTTCGATTCCCCACAAGCGTAATTGACGCCATCGGGCAACTGTCATGGTCTCCACGAGGGCCCTTTGGGCGGCGGTTCTAGGTTCGAATTCGTCTGTAAATTCGTCGAGTAGTTGGAGGAAACGGGAGCGGCTTTCTCCTTCGAGGACGACCGCGCGGCTGAGGAGGCCGTGTTTCTGGGCGTTCTTGGACGAATGGGCCTTTCCGGCGGGCGTCACCGGGCCCTTGGATAACTTCCCGTTGGCTTGGCTGGCGGAGATTCTCCTATCGGAACTCATACCCGATTCTGTACGTTCACAAAAAATGTTTTCTCAGTTACTCGTATGAATTGATTGGATTTTCGATGGACGGATTTCGGGGAGTTGGTTGACTCGCGTGGTAGGTGTTGGACAGGAAGAGTTTCTCACGGAGATCACGGTGAGGGGCGGAGGGCACGGAGAGGCTGAGGGTTGGGAGGCGGGTTGGCGGAGATGCGCCCCGGCCTGTTGGTTTCGCCCACTGGCTGATTTCTCACGGAGA
>JAFDVZ010000038.1:0-3478 GCA_018268715.1 Acidobacteriota bacterium
CTCCAGTTCCTCGTTCAGCGCCGCGCGGTCGAGGATCTCGCCGGTGTTCGGGTCGCGGAACTCCTGGTCCTGAATCCAGAAGTCGGCATAGGTCACGTAGCGGTCGAAGATGTTTTGCCCGTACTCGGAGTAGCTCTCGAGGTAGGCGGTCTGGATCTCCTTGCCGATGAACTCGGCGTAGCGCGGCGCCAGATACTCCTTGATGTACGCCATGTAGCGCGCTTCGCTGTCGGGCGGGTACTGTTCCTGCTCGATCTGCTGCTCGAGCACGTACATCAGGTGCACCGGGTTGGCGGCCACTTCGCGGTGGTCGAAGTTGAAGACCTTCGACAGCACCTTGAAGGCGAAGCGGGTCGAGAGCCCGGTCATGCCCTCGTCGACGCCGGCGTAGTCGCGGTACTCCTGGTAGCTCTTGGCCTTCGGGTCGGTGTCCTTGAGGTTCTCGCCGTCATACACCCGCATCTTGGAGAAGATGCTGGAGTTCTCGGGCTCCTTCAGGCGCGACAGCACCGAGAACTGGGCCATCATCTTCAGCGTGTCCGGGGCGCACGGCGCCTCCGACAGCGAGCTATGGACGAGCAACTTCTCGTAGATGCGGATCTCGTCGGACACGCGCAGGCAGTAGGGCACCTTGACCGTGTAGATGCGGTCGAGGAAGGCTTCGTTGTTCTTGTTGTTCTTGAACGCCACCCACTCGGATTCATTCGAGTGCGCCATCACGATGCCGTCGAACGGGATCGCGCCGAAGCCTTCGGTACCCTTGTAGTTGCCTTCCTGCGTGGCGGTCAGCAGCGGATGCAGCACCTTGATCGGTGCCTTGAACATCTCGACGAATTCCAGCAGCCCGCGGTTGGCCAGGCACAGGCCGCCGGAGTAGCTGTAGGCATCCGGGTCGTCCTGCGAGTACTGCTCGAGCTTGCGGATGTCGATCTTGCCCACCAGCGACGAGATGTCCTGGTTGTTCTCGTCGCCCGGTTCGGTCTTGGCCACGGCCGTCTGCTTGAGCACCGAGGGCGTGAGCTTCACCACGCGAAACTTGGTGATATCGCCGCCGAACTCGTTCAGGCGCTTGACCGCCCACGGGCTCATGATGGTGTTGAGATAACGCCGCGGAATGCCGTAGTCCTCTTCCAGAATGCGGCCGTCCTCATTGACGTCGAACAGTCCCAGCGGTGATTCGTTAACCGGCGAGTCCTTGATCGCGTAGAAGGGCACTTTCTCGATCAGGCTCTTGAGCTTCTCCGCGAGCGAGGACTTGCCGCCGCCGACCGGCCCGAGCAGGTAGAGGATCTGCTTCTTCTCTTCCAGGCCCTGCGCCGCATGGCGGAAGTAAGAGACGATGTGCTCGATCACCTCTTCCATGCCGTAGAAATCACGGAAGGCGGGGTAGATCTTGAGCACCTTGTTGGAGAAGATGCGCGACAGGCGCGGATCGAGCCGGGTGTCGACGAGCTCGGGCTCGCCGATCGCCATCAGCATGCGCTCGGCCGCCGTGGCATAGGCCGTGCGGTCGCTGCGGCACAATTCGAGATAGTCCTGCAGGGATAGCTCTTCCTCCCGCGCAGCTTCGTAGCGGGCCTGGTAGGCGTTGAAGATGGTCATCGCAATGTCTCCTTGCTTTGGGGCCGTTTGGCGGCTCGAAGAGTTATGTGCCTGCGGTCGCGGAGGGAAGCGCGGCGCCGCCCGGTCTGCGTTGGTGCATGTGCCGAGTCTGACGCTGAGAGACTCTCCGTGCGCGCGAGTTCCATGCTGATTTGTGCTTTTTTGCATAGCCGGCAGCATGTTTTTCGCGGCGTCCGACGCTGGAGGGAACCATCGGAGCCTGTGCTAGAATCCAAAGTTTCTTCAAACGCGTTCGCGGTGGCTTAGCGCTGAGCAGCCCTTGCTTTCAGCTTAGATCACGCCCTCGAGGACGGATTTTTTTACTTGTCAGGATCCAGGATCGACCTAATGCAGACCAACCAGGAAGCCAACAGCGCGCTGGAGCGCCGCATCGACATGTCCGTGGCGCTGGCGGACATCGAAAAGGAAGTGGATGCGCGCCTCAAGCGCATGGCTCGTACCGTCAAGATGGCCGGTTTCCGCCCGGGCAAGGTTCCGTTGAAGATCGTCGCCCAGACGCATGGTCCGCAGGCTCGTTCCGAAGCGATCGGCGCGGCGGTGGAGCGCGCTTTCGGCGAGCAGGTGCGCGAGCAGAACCTGCGTGTCGCGGGCTATCCGCGCATCGAACCCAAGGAGGCTTCGAGCGCTGACGTGCTGGAATTCAGCGCCGTGTTCGAGGTCTACCCGGAGGTGGTGCCGGGCGACCTCGCCGGCCAGAAGGTGGAGCGTCCGGTGCTCGAAGTGACCGATGCCGAAGTTGACAAGACGATCGAAGTGCTGCGCAAGCAGCGCACCACCTTCGTTGCCGCCGACCGCGCTGCGGGCGAGGGCGATCGGGTGGCGATTGACTTCGCCGGGCGCAAGGATGGCGAACTGTTCGAGGGCGGATCGGGCCAGGACTTCCCCTTCGTGATCGGTGCCGGCTCCATGCTCAAGGATTTCGAGAACGCGGTGGTCGGTCTGAAGGCAGGCGAAAGCAAGACTTTCGACATGACTTTCCCGGACGATTACCACGCCCAGAACCTTGCGGGCCAGGCCGTTCAGTTCGAAGTTTCGGTGAAAGCGGTCGAGGCTCCGGTGCTGCCGGAAGTGAACAGCGACTTTGCCAAGGCGCTCGGCGTCGCCGACGGTGACGTGGCAAAGCTGCGCGAAGAAGTCAAGACCAACCTCGAGCGCGAGGTCAAGCGTCGCATCCAGGCAAAGGTCAAGGAGCAGGTCATGGAAGCCCTGCTGGCGGCCACGCCGATCGAAGTGCCCAAGGCGCTGGTGCAGGCCGAGTCGAACCAGCTCGCCGACAACGCCCGGCGCGACCTCGAGATGCGCGGTCTCAAGAGCAAGGACATCCCGGTCGAGGCGTCCTGGTTCGCCGACCAGGCGGAGCGCCGCGTCAAGCTGGGCCTGATCATGGCCGAGCTCGTCAAGGCCAATGAACTGCATGCCAGGCCGGAGCAGGTGCGTGCACTGATCGAAGAAATGGCCCAGAGTTACGAAGACCCGGCCGAACTGGTACGCTGGTATTACGCGCAGCCGGACCGCCTGGCTCAGGCCGAGTCGGTTGTGATCGAGGACAACGTGGTCGCCTGGGTGTGCGAGAAGGCCGACACGAGCGACAAGTCGATCGCGTTTGACGAACTGATGGGTAACGCGGCCTGATGCCGCAAAGGGTCTGACGAATGATGCAAGGAACACCACAGCACAACAGCGACTGGAACCCGGTCGGTCTCGGCCTGGTACCGATGGTGGTCGAACAGAGCGGTCGTGGCGAACGCGCCTACGACATCTATTCGCGCCTTCTGAAGGAGCGGGTGGTGTTCCTCGTCGGCCCCGTCAATGACGTGACGGCCAATCTGATCGTCGCCCAGTTGCTGTTCCTGGA
>JAFDVZ010000038.1:3639-5455 GCA_018268715.1 Acidobacteriota bacterium
GTGATGATCCATCAGCCGCTGGGCGGGTTCCAGGGCCAGGCGTCGGACATCGAGATCCATGCCCGCGAGATCCTGTACCTGCGGGAGCGCCTCAACAGCATGCTGGCCAAGCACACCGGCCAGACCATCGAACAGATCGAGAAAGACACCGACCGCGACAACTTCATGTCCGCCGCGGCAGCCGTCGAATACGGGCTGATCGACAAGGTGCTGACCAGCCGCGCCGACGCCTGATCCGGGAGAACAGACCATGTCGGACAAGAAAGGCAGCGCCGAGAAGCTGCTCTACTGCTCCTTCTGCGGCAAGAGCCAGCACGAAGTCCGCAAACTGATTGCCGGCCCGTCCGTATTCATTTGCGATGAATGCATCGAGCTGTGCAACGACATCATCCGCGACGAGATCGGTGCCGGCACGGATATCGAAGGCGTCAGGGGCGACCTGCCCACGCCGCGCGAGATCTGCGAGACGCTCGACGAGTACGTGATCGGGCAATCCCTCGCCAAGCGCAGCTTGTCGGTAGCGGTGTACAACCATTACAAGCGCCTGCGGCACCTGTCGGGCAAGCAGGACGATGTCGAGTTGGCCAAGAGCAACATCCTGCTGATCGGCCCCACCGGCTCCGGCAAGACCTTGCTCGCGCAGACGCTTGCGCGGCTGCTCAACGTCCCGTTCGTGATGGCCGATGCCACGACCTTGACCGAGGCCGGCTATGTCGGCGAGGACGTCGAGAACATCATCCAGAAGCTGCTGCAAAAGTGCGACTACGACGTCGACAAGGCGCAGCAGGGCATCGTTTACATCGATGAGATCGACAAGATCTCGCGCAAGGCGGACAACCCTTCCATCACCCGTGACGTCTCGGGCGAAGGCGTGCAGCAGGCACTGCTCAAGCTGATCGAGGGTACGGTCGCGTCCATTCCTCCTCAGGGCGGGCGCAAGCATCCCAACCAGGATTTCATTCAGGTCGACACCACCAATGTGCTGTTCATCTGCGGCGGTGCCTTCGACGGCCTGGAGAAGATCATCCGCAACCGGACGGAGAAGGTCGGTATCGGCTTCGGCGCAGAAGTGAAGAGCCGCGATGGCGGCAGCCTGACGGAGACTTTCCGCCAGGTCGAGCCGGAGGACCTGATCAAGTTCGGCCTCATTCCCGAGCTGATCGGCCGGCTTCCGGTCGTGGCGACGCTGCAGGAACTGGACGAAGACGCCCTGATCCAGATCCTCGTGGAGCCCAAGAACGCGCTGGTCAAGCAGTATCAAAAGCTGTTCTCCATGGAAGGCGTCGAACTCGAGATCCGGCCTGCGGCCTTGCACGCGGTCGCTCGCAAGGCGATCAAGCGCAAGACGGGCGCTCGCGGGTTGCGCTCCATCCTCGAGGCCGCCCTGCTCGACATCATGTACGACCTGCCGACGCTCGAAGGCGTATCCAAGGTGGTGGTGGACGAGAGCACCATTCAGGATTCATCCAAGCCCTTGCTCATCTACGCCGAGCAGCAGAAGGTTTCGGGCTCCAACTGATGCCCCCCGCGGCCGGATTTCATCCGGTCGCCACCCGCCGCTTGAATTTCCAGGTCGCGCCCACATATGGGTGTGACCTTTCTGATAGGGAAAATGAAAATGTCGGGTCCCGCTGACCTCCCCAACGAACAACTGGAACTGCCGCTGCTGCCGCTGCGCGACGTAGTGGTGTTTCCGCACATGGTCATCCCCTTGTTCGTCGGGCGGCCGAAATCGATCAAGGCGCTGGAGAGTGCGATGGAAGCGGGCAAGGGCATCCTGCTCGTCGCGCAAAAATCCGCCTCCAAGGACGAACCT
>JAFDVZ010000038.1:5545-6115 GCA_018268715.1 Acidobacteriota bacterium
GTGCAGCGTGCGCGCCTCGACTCGGTCGAGGATCTGCGACAGCTTTTCGTCGCGAAGGTCACTCCCATCTCCGTGCCCGAACCGGGCAACAACGAGGTCGAGGCGATGCGCCGGGCGATCATCGCCCAGTTCGACCAGTACGTTAAGCTGAACAAGAAGATCCCGCCGGAAATCCTCACGTCGCTCGCCGGGATCGAGGAAGCGGGCCGCCTCGCCGACACGATCGCGGCGCATCTTCCGCTCAAGCTCGAGCAGAAACAGGAAGTGCTCGAGATCTTCAACACCGGCGATCGTCTCGACCGGCTCCTCAACCAGCTCGAGGCTGAGCTCGACATCCTCCAGGTCGAGAAGCGCATCCGCGGCCGCGTGAAGCGGCAGATGGAGAAGAGCCAGCGCGAGTATTACCTCAACGAACAGGTGAAGGCCATCCAGAAGGAGCTCGGCGAAGGCGAGGACGGCGCCGATCTCGACGAGATGGACAAGAAGATCAAGTCCGCCGGGATGCCCAAGGAGGCGCTCGCCAAGGCCGAGGCCGAGTTCAAGAAGCTGCGCCTGATGTCGCCGATGTCC
>JAFDVZ010000038.1:6267-7412 GCA_018268715.1 Acidobacteriota bacterium
CGCGTCGACAAGGTCAAGGCGCCCATCCTGTGCCTGGTCGGTCCTCCTGGCGTGGGTAAGACTTCGCTTGGCCAGTCCATCGCGAAGGCCACCAACCGCAAGTTCATTCGCATGGCGCTGGGCGGCGTGCGCGACGAGGCCGAGATCCGCGGTCACCGACGCACCTACATCGGTTCGATGCCGGGCAAGATCCTGCAGAACATGAACAAGGTCGGGGTGAAGAACCCGCTCTTCCTGCTCGATGAGGTGGACAAGCTCGGCATGGATTTCCGCGGCGATCCGTCCTCGGCGTTGCTGGAGGTGCTCGACCCCGAGCAGAACCACACCTTCCAGGATCATTACGTCGAGGTCGATTTCGACCTCTCGGACGTGATGTTCGTCGCCACGGCAAACACGCTGAACATCCCGGCCGCGCTGCTCGACCGCATGGAAGTGATCCGCCTTTCCGGTTACACGGAAGACGAGAAGGTCAACATTTCGACGCGCTACCTGCTGCCCAAGCAGATGAAGAACAACGGCCTCAAGCGCGACGAGTTGTCGGTGACCGACGAGGCATTGCGCGACGTGGTGCGTTACTACACGCGGGAGGCGGGCGTACGCGGAATGGAGCGCGAGATCTCGAAGATCTGCCGCAAGGTCGTCAAGCAGCTCGTGCTGCGCAAGCGCTCGAGCAAGATCGTCGTCAATGCAAAGAACCTCGACAAGTTCCTCGGTGTGCGCAAGTACAGCTTCGGCATGGCCGAGAAGCAGAACCAGATCGGTCAGGTCACCGGCCTTGCGTGGACCGAGGTGGGCGGTGAACTGCTGACGGTGGAAGCCGTTCAGTTGCCCGGCAAGGGCAAGGTGATGACGACCGGCAAGCTCGGCGAAGTCATGCAGGAATCCATCCAGGCCGCTTTGTCCGTCGTGCGCAAGCGTGCCCGTTCGCTCGGAATCGCGGAAGACTTCCACCAGAAGAGCGATATCCACATTCACCTGCCGGAGGGAGCGATCCCGAAGGACGGGCCGTCCGCGGGTATCGCGATCTCGACCGCCCTGGTTTCGGTACTGGCGGGTATTCCCGTACGCTGTGACGTTGCCATGACCGGCGAGATCACCCTGCGAGGTGAAGTGCTGGCCATCGGCGGGCTCAAGGAGAAGCTGCT
>JAFDVZ010000038.1:7502-7648 GCA_018268715.1 Acidobacteriota bacterium
GGTGAAGTGGATTGACCAGGTGCTTGAGCGAGCCCTCGAGCGCAGGCCGGAACCGCTTCCCGACACCCCTCCTGCGGCGGCGGAAGCGGTGGTGTCCAGGGCTGACGAAACCGGGTCCGCAACGTCGTTGAACCTGCGGGCGCATT
>JAFDVZ010000039.1 GCA_018268715.1 Acidobacteriota bacterium
ATCCGGATCTCGGCATAACAAGGGACATGCCGTGCTCGGCATGTCCCTTGGTTCTCTCCGCGGTCAAAGCCGTTGAAGAAGCGATCCCGCTGCCGGGCCAGGGAAAACTCAAACTTGATCTCGTCCTCGACGTGATCAAGTCTGCTTACGACGCCAGCACCAGCCTCACGAAGGAACTCTCCTTCGAGAAGCTGCTCGCTCTGGTAGTGCCGATGATCAACCAGATCGTCGCGCTGCACAACGCCTTGGGCTTGTTCCAGAAATCCACTCCGGAGCCGAACAAGGCATGACGGACCTGCAGGTGGTGACGTGGCCGGTCGATCGGCTGATCCCATTCGCCCGGAATGCTCGCACGCATAGTGACGAACAGGTCGCCCAGATCGCGGCGTCGATCGCCGAATTTGGCTGGACGAACCCAATCCTCGCCGGCGCCGACGGGATCGTCATCGCCGGCCACGCCCGCCTGCTGGCCGCCCGCAAGTTGCACATGACCGAAGTTCCGGTCATCGTGCTCGACCATTTGACCGAAACACAACGGCGCGCTCTTGTTTTGGCCGACAACAAGCTGGCGGAAAACGCCGGCTGGGATACAGACATGCTGCGCGTCGAACTGGAAGCGTTACAGGAGGACGGCTTCGATCTGGACGTCGTGGGGTTCTCCGATGAAGAGCTGGAAGACCTGCTCGCCGAGCCGGAATCGGAGCCGGCCCCCGGCCTGACGGACGAAGACGCCGTTCCAGAGACGCCGGAGACGGCCGTCACGGTTCCCGGCGATGTGTGGATCCTCGGCGAGCACCGTTTGCTCTGCGGCGACTCGACGCAGATGGAAAGCATCGAGAAGGTCCTGGCCGGCGGCCTCGCCGACATGGTTTTCTGCGATCCACCGTATGGGGTCAACTACGGCGCCTCCATGAAGGACCGGCTGCGTGGCAAGACGCATCGAAAGATCGCCAACGACAATCTCGGCGATGACTTCGGCCCGTTCTTGTACGACGCCTGTGTGAACATGCTGGCGGTTACGAAGGGCGCCATCTACATCTGCATGTCGTCCTCAGAACTGCACACGTTGCATCGCGCGTTCACCGAAGCAGGCGGCCACTGGTCGACGTTCGTCATCTGGGCGAAGAACACGTTCACCATGGGCCGCTCCGATTACCAGCGGCAGTACGAACCGATTCTCTATGGGTGGAAGGAAGACACGGATCACTACTGGTGCGGTGCCCGCGACCAGGGCGACGTGTGGTTCGTGAAGAAGCCGGTCAAGAATGAGCTACATCCGACTCAAAAACCAGTGGAGTTGATCGAACGCGCGCTTCACAACTCCTCGAAGACGCGCGACACCGTCCTTGATCCGTTCGGCGGATCGGGATCGACCCTGATCGCCTGCGAACGTACCGGGCGGCAGGCGCGCTTGGTCGAGCTGGACCCGACGTACTGTGACGTGATTGTCCGCCGCTGGCAGGAACATACGGGCAGAGAGGCCACGCTTCAAACCGATGGAAGGGTGTTCCTCGAAATCACCGCCGATCGCCGGCCGCAGTAGCCGCCTGAAGCCGGGTCATGATTACACCGAAAGGCTATCGTCGCGTTTACGATGGCGTCAGCAAGCGGCTTCGCATGGAGCACGACTTGGTCTGGGAGCGAGCCCACGGTCCGATTCCGGCGGGCTTTGTCGTACCACATCAACCACGACAAGCTCGATAACCGTATCGGGAATCTGGAACTGCTCGATCCGCTGACCCACAAGCGCCATCACAGCGCTTGCGAAAAGCGCGACGGCGTCTGGTGGAAGCCTTGCCGGAAATGCGGCGCCATGAAGCCGGTCAGCGAATATTACGCACAGCAGGAGTGGATTTCGCCGTGGTGCAAGGCTTGCCAGATTGCCAATGCGGTACGAAACAAGCGCAAACGGCGTGTACGACGGCTACTGATCGCCGCATGAACAGAAACCGGCGGCTCGAACACACACAGGAGGATCCATGCCAACCCCAGGAATCATAATGGCCGCGATGGCCGTCACGCTCTTGATCGTCGGCGCTCAGAAAAGCATCCACGGCGTGAAGAAGGTGACTCACCAGATCGCGTGCCTCGCCAAGACAGGCCACAAGTGCCCGCCGAAGCCAGCACCCAGGCAGTAGATCTCGAGCGGGAAATCGACCGATGCCAGCGCGAGCTTCAGGCGATCGAGACTGAGATCCGGGCGGGCAACCCGGACATCCAAGGACTTTGCCTGGCGCTGTCGGACTGGTCGGCCGAGTTGCGAATTCTCGAGCTGGAGAGGGAACGTGAACGAGCACTTCTTTCAGATTCTGATTCCGGTAACGGGTCTGGTCTCCGGCCTGATCGGGACCTACGTGGGCCTGCAAAACCGGGCGCTACTAGCGGAAGTCCGGAAGGAGTTGGCCGAACTGGAGAACCGGATCATCACGCGGTTCAATAACGGGAGCTTTGTGCGCGCCAGCGAATGTCACTTAAGAGAGGATCATCTGCGTGAACGGCTTGATGCGCTCTCAGAGGAGTTGAAAAGCAGAACCGCCGCCGGTGGTTGAAGCCGGCGGCGGGTGGATTGATGGACGTTACGCTCAAGCGGTGCGGTAGACCCGGGCCCCGTCCTCTCGTTTGCGGGATTCCACGGTGAGCCCCATCTTCTTCGTGAGGCTGCCCGAGATGAAGCCGCGCACTGAATGCGCCATCCACCCCGTTGCGGACATGATCTCGGCCAACGTCGCCCCTTCCGGGCGGCGCAGCATCTCCAGGACGATGGCCTTCTTGCTGCCCTCGCGCGCCGTGGGCGTGGCATCCGCGGCCGTGGCCGCCTTCCTCGACCGTTTGCCCTTCGGCGCGACGTCGGCGCCCTGTGACGCGGCGGGGACGTTCAGTCGTTGGACGGCCTTCCAGATCCGCGCGACGGCGGTCTTGCGGTCAGTGAACTTCTTCACCGGTTTCAGATCGTCGAAGGGCGCGACGCCGGCGAAGCTGTTCCAGGTCTGGAGCAGGCGGTCGGCGGGCCAGTTGGCGGCGAGTTTCGCCAGCTCCTTCTCGCTCGCAAAGCGCTCCTGGCTTTCAGGAATCTGCTCAGCGGCGGCGAATGCAGTGATGTTGTTGTCGGTGTTGATTGCGAAAGTAGTCATTGGTCATCTCCAGTTTCAGAATTCGATTTCGTCCACGAGCCGCCGCGCCTCATCGGGGCTGATCTGCTGTGTTGACGGCGCTTCCGAGCGGAGGCGTGCAGCCGTGCGGATGCGGACCTCGCGTCCGGTGGCAAGGTTGATTCCGCACCACCCGCCGCGGGCGTGTTCGCGAGTGAGGCGGACCTTGGCCAGCGTGCCGCTGACCTTGACGATGTAGGTCGATCCGACCTTGATGCCGTTCTTCTTCATGCTCAGTACTCCAGTCCTTTCTGAACCACCGCGCTCTGGTCGCCCAGGTCCGCCAGCACGTAGGCGAGTTGCTCGATGACGCGGCCGAGGTCGCCGGCGTACCCCCAATCAGCGGGCTCAGCGGCCTGGCGCCTCTGGTGGTCGGCCAGGCGAGCGGCGATGCGCTTCAGCAGGTCGTGGGCTTCGGCGTGCCGTCCGGCGTAGCAGCCGGCGGCGGTCTGCTTGGTGGTCTGGGTGGTGCGTTGCATCGAACCCATGAATCGCTTCGGTGCGCCGGAATAGCAAGGGAAACTTCAAAAGAACCTTCGAGGCGATAGGCAGGCGAAGGAGACGATGTACACGGACCAACAATTGCAAGCGCTGCGCGACGCGCTCGCCAACGGCGTCCGCCGCGTGAAGTTCGGCGACCGGGAGATCGAGTACCGAACCGTCGACGAACTGAAGCAGGCGATTGCGGCTGCGGAGGCCGATGTCGCCAAGAACAGCGGCACGCCGATGATCCGCCAGATTCGAATCTCCACCGAGAAGGGCTTCTGAACATCGTGGGCTTCTGGAATCGATTGCGAGCCTGGTTTCCCGGCATGCGTGCGGCGGCGGATTACGAGGCCGCCGCGATGACCCGGCGCACCACTGGCTGGGTGACGGTGACGAGCGACATCAACACGCTCGTCTTCCGCAACACCGACACCCTGCGCTCGCGGTCGCGCGACATGGTGCGGCGCAATCCGTGGGCGACCAATGCGCTCGACGCGTTCGTGGGGAACTGCATCGGCACCGGCATCAAGCCGCAGTCGCAGCATCCGGACGCCAGCCTCCGCGAAGAGATTCAGGCGCTGTGGCTCCGATGGACCGACGAGGCCGACGCTAGCGGCCTCACCGACTTCTATGGACTGCAGGCGCTGGCCTGCCGCTCGGTGATGGAGGCCGGTGAGTGTCTCTTTCGACTGCGGCCGCGGTTGCCGAAGGATGGCTTGTCGGTTCCGTTGCAGCTCCAGTTGCTTGAAGCCGAGCATCTGCCGACCAACGAAACGCGGAAGCTCGAAAACGGCAACTACATCCGTGCCGGCATCGAGTTCAACGGCATCGGAAAGCGGGTTGCCTATCATCTATATAAAGAGCATCCCGGCGACGCCCTCAATCCGATGGCGTCGACCGAGTTGGTGCGCGTGCCCGCCGAGTCGGTTCTGCATCTCTTCCGTCCCATTCGTCCCGGCCAACTCCGTGGCCAACCCTGGCTGACGCAGGTGCTGGTGAAGCTATATGAGCTCGACCAGTACGATGACGCCGAACTGGTCCGCAAGAAGACCGCGGCGATGTTCGCGGGCTTCGTCACCAAGAATGCGCCCGAAGATTCGCTGATCGGCGAACAGAATCCCGATGCGACCGGAACGGCTCTCGCCGGCCTGGAGCCGGGCACCATGCAAGTGTTGCTGCCCGGCGAGGACGTGAAGTTTTCCACGCCGGCTGATGTCGGCGCGACATACGACACGTTCATGCGTGTGCAGTTGCGCTCCATCGCTGCCGGCATGGGCATCACTTACGAGCAGTTGACCGGCGATCTCACCGGCGTGAACTACTCTTCGATCCGGGCGGGCCTTCTGGAGTTCCGGCGACGGTGCGAGCAGATTCAGCATCAGGTGCTCGTGTTCCAGATGTGCCGGCCGATCTGGCAGGCCTGGATTGACGCAGCCGTGTTGAGCGGCGCGCTACCGCAATCGAAGGATCTCGCGCCCTACTACGACGTGAAGTGGATTCCGCCGGGCTTTGCCTGGGTCGATCCGCTCAAGGACATCAAGGCGCAGATCATGGCCGTGCGCGCCGGCTTCAAGAGCCGCGCCGAGGTGGTCTCCGAACAGGGCTACGACGCCCAGGCCATCGACCGGGAGATCGCCGCCGACAATGAGCGCGCCGATTCCCTCGGCCTCGAATACGATTCCGATCCACGAAAGGAACCCGCGAATGCCTCTGCCGCATCTGGCGACTCGAATCTTTGATACCCCGCTGCTGATTGCGCCGCAGAAGTTCGAAGTGATTCTCGGCGTGCTGGCGCCGCGCCTGGGGCTCGACATCCCGGCGCCCGTGGCCGCGGTTTCGTCGCAGTCCGCCGCACGCAAGGCCTTCGAGGTCACGCCGGATGGGATTGCCATCATTCCGATCGAGGGAACCCTCGTCCATAAGGCCTACGGATTGGATGCTCAGTCGGGGATGCGCTCCTACATCGACATCCAGAACGAGATTGAGGACGCCGCAACAGACCCATCCGTGAAAGGCATCCTGCTGGATGTCGATTCGCTCGGCGGCGAAGTGGCCGGTGTGTTCGAGCTCGCCGACACGATCTTCGCAGCGCGCGCCGCCAAGCCAATCTATGCCGTCGCCAACGCGAACGCCTTCAGCGGGGCTTACCTGCTGGCATCGGGAGCGCAGCGAATCTACACCGGCCAGTCCTCGGGCCTCGGCAGCATCGGTGTCATCGTCACCCATCTCGACATGAGCGAGAACGATGCGCAGCGCGGCTACAAGTACACCATCATCCACGCCGGCGCGCGCAAGGCCGATTTCAATCCGCACACACCGCTGTCCGAGGAGGCACGCGCTTCCATCGAGGCGGAACTGAATCGTACGTACGGGATGCTGGTCGCGGCGGTGGCACACAACCGCGGAATGTCGGAATCCGCGATTCGCGACACCGAGGCCGCCCGCTACTTCGGCGATGAAGCGATCCCGATGGGCCTCGCCGACCGGATGGGCACCAAGGCGAGCGCTCTTTCCGACCTGCGCCAGGCCGTGGCGCGACCCGCTGTTTCAATCCAACGAGGAGGCAAGAAAGTTATGGCAGAAGAAACGATCGACCTCGAAGCGATTCGCGCCGAAGCCCGCAGCGAGGGCTACGCCGAGGCTCGCGAGATCGTCGAACTGTGCGCGCTGGCCGGCATGCCTGGTAGGGCGGCGGCGCTGCTCGCTGGCAACGCCACGCCTGCCGAGGCGCGGCAGCAACTGATGGAGGCGCGCGCCGCCGAAGACGCCGCCGAAATCCGCTCGCACGTGATGCCGGATACCGGCACGCAGGCGAAAACGAATCCGGAAAACGGACCGGTGATGAAGGCCGTCGAGCGGCTCACCGGGAAGGGAGTGAACTGAAATGCCCGCACTCAACGAACAGAAATATCTCGGCGACTGGCTCAAGTGGGAGCCGGACAACCATTACAGCCGGGACATCGTGACCGTGTTCGCCGGCAGCGGCGCCGACCGCG
>JAFDVZ010000003.1:0-410544 GCA_018268715.1 Acidobacteriota bacterium
CGAGAAGGGGTTCCTGCCTGACTTTATCGACTGCCTCCCTCCGCAGGATTTTCCTGTGGGTTTCAATCCCCTTCGAGAAGGGGTTCCTGCCTGACGGAGTACGTCTCCTGCTTCCCCGGTCGCGGCGACCGGTTTCAATCCCCTTCGAGAAGGGGTTCCTGCCTGACTTCCATGGAGACGGGTGTGTACCCGCTCCCTATCAGAAGGTTTCAATCCCCTTCGAGAAGGGGTTCCTGCCTGACCAGCGGTGCCCCGACGGTTTGCAAAACTGCGGCGTTTGCGTTTCAATCCCCTTCGAGAAGGGGTTCCTGCCTGACTGGGAGGCGGCCCACGCCCAAGTGGCGCCGACCCGTTTCAATCCCCTTCGAGAAGGGGTTCCTGCCTGACATTTGCCATCTAGGGCAAGTAACCGGAGATGACGAGTTTCAATCCCCTTCGAGAAGGGGTTCCTGCCTGACTTCTGCAGCCCGAAACCCTCGCCGTCGCCCGGCCGAGTTTCAATCCCCTTCGAGAAGGGGTTCCTGCCTGACCATTAATGTAACAGGGTTAAACGCAATAGATGATGCAGTTTCAATCCCCTTCGAGAAGGGGTTCCTGCCTGACCATAGTGGGCAGCAGGTAGACATGTACGGCTGGGTCAAGGTTTCAATCCCCTTCGAGAAGGGGTTCCTGCCTGACGCTTCTTGCAGGCGTGGCTCAACGCCGCGGCTGACGGTTTCAATCCCCTTCGAGAAGGGGTTCCTGCCTGACCGGAGCGTCTTCAGGCCAGAGATGGCTCGGAAGGAATCCGTTTCAATCCCCTTCGAGAAGGGGTTCCTGCCTGACTATACGCGGCAATTCCGGGTGGTGCAATATTGGCGCACGTTTCAATCCCCTTCGAGAAGGGGTTCCTGCCTGACTCCCAACGCCTGCGATGTGCAGAAGCAGGCCGTAAAGTTTCAATCCCCTTCGAGAAGGGGTTCCTGCCTGACCCAAGCAGAAGAAGAGCCCAGAGGAGATGAGCGAAATAAAGTTTCAATCCCCTTCGAGAAGGGGTTCCTGCCTGACATTACCAAACTCACCCTGCGGAACACCTCATGCGGAACGTTTCAATCCCCTTCGAGAAGGGGTTCCTGCCTGACGCAGATGATGAGAGAAGCAGGCATGCAACAGATTGAGGTTTCAATCCCCTTCGAGAAGGGGTTCCTGCCTGACAGGGAGATAAGCACGCCATAAGGCGTGCGAGGGCGGGGGAGTTTCAATCCCCTTCGAGAAGGGGTTCCTGCCTGACGCGCCAACTTAGTCAATGACCGCGGCGTGCATATCGTTTCAATCCCCTTCGAGAAGGGGTTCCTGCCTGACACATCGCCACGCTGGAGTACTGCAAGGCGCTTGTCGGTTTCAATCCCCTTCGAGAAGGGGTTCCTGCCTGACTGCGGCCTCTGCAAGTCCTAGCGCCAACTATACTTATACACCGAATTTCCGTAATGTCCAGATTTTCCTTCCAACCGGGCTGTCTTTGGGTGTTGAGAATTTCCCCAGCAGGCGGATAACTCGTTCGGGATCATCGGGTTACTGACCACCCGTAGTCGTGGCGAATAAACAGAGAAGATTCTCAAACCTGTTATCCTCCTGAAAACACTCGACTTTCGCCTCGTCACGAACTGGAACTGTACGGCGGCTTACGCCCTGGTTCTCTGACTCGCTACCGGCCAACGTCGTTAACTCCCGATGCTCGATGGGATCGCGGCTTGGGGCTTGCTAGACGGACGGCCCTCGGGCCGTCCGTGTTTCGTCAATGACAGAGGTTGACTTAGGAGGCTACTGGCCGGAACACTCGAATACTTTCGCGAAGGCCGTCCGGGCGCCTTTTAGTTGGAAGGTCTCCGATTGCGCGGCGCCGCCGGCTTTGTAGTTGAAGGTCACTGTGCGAGCTAACTCGAATTCGCCGGCGTGGCTCGGCTCGTTGGCCGGGTCAACGAAAATCAGCCATCCAGCGCCGCCGTCCTCGGATACGTTCGAACGCTTCACCGCAGTGCGCGTGAACTTGGCCTGCTTGTTGTTGTCAAACCAGTAGGTCACCGGAGTCTTCGGCGCCGCCGTCGCCGTCGCGGCACCCATGAACCCAAACGAGAATGAGTCCGCGCCGGAGTAGATGCGCAGGGCGCGGTCGCCGTCAAAACCGACGGACGCGACACAATACTTGGGGAATCGCTTCACTTGCCAGCCCCCAATGTTGGCGAATACCTTGCCGCGCGCCGGCGCTTGCGCCTCAAGCCCGACCGGTAGAAGGAGCAACGCTCCGAAAACGGGAATCGAGATCTTCTTCAACAACCGCATTCTGTGTTCTGTGTTTCCTCTCAGGCTGCCGCGCCCGTTGGCCGGGCACGGGTCAATGGTCCCAGGGTAGCAGCAGGAGGGCGGACCCTAATCGGGATAAGGTCATTAAACTGATAGGGATAGGGCCCATTTTGCGCCGAATCGGCGACTGGTTGTGCGGCGCTTGCAACGAGGCCCCGACCGTGGAGCCGCCGATGCCCAGCACCTGCGCGATCTCGCGATGGCGGAGCCCTTCGGCGCGCAGGTGGAGGCACTGCCGTTGCCGCGGGGAGTGCCCCTGCACCGCTCCACGCATGCGCCGGCGACGCTCCTGGTCGAGGACTTCCCTGTCCGGGGCTCGGAGCGTGGTCCGGCAGCGCCTGGCGCATGGTATCGGCGACGGTTCGAAGCGACGCCCGCGCCGCCGCGCGTACAAACGCATGAACGTCTCCTGGCACAGTTCCCGCGCCTCGTCGGGAGGGATGTCGAGCAGCAGCAGATAGCGAAAGACTCTCTCGCGCATGTCTTCGTACAATCCCGCAACGTAGTCTTCGAGCGTCTTTGAACGCTGTTCCATTCCTCAAGCTCCCGGCCGCCATCGCCGCCGGATTCCGATCGCATATTGATACTGACAGACTGTTCAATTCCAGGGACGGGGCGGCGAGGCGTTTAACGACGCGTCCACCGAATTAAAGCGTCACGCGATTCGGCCCGCCGCGCCCGCGTTACCATGGGCTATTCGAACGACCCGGTGGACGCCGTTGGAGATGACTCGCCTCCCATTCCTACTTTTCGCGCTGGCCGCCGTCGTGGCCGCGGGCGACGCTCCCAAGCCGATTTTCGACGGACGGCTGACGCTCGCTCCGGGCAAGCTGTCGGCGGCCGAGCAGAGGCTGTTCCACCAGGCCGTGGCGCCGGCGGCCCGCAAGGCGTGGCGAGAGCGCGAGCGCGATACGCTGTGCGAGCCGGATTCCCACCCGCCGCCATCGACATCGCCGCCGGCGCGTTCACGCGGGCCGGCGCGACGCAGAAGGCGATCCTCTACCGATACTGCGCCATCGGCCACAACCTGCTGCTCGACGGCGTCGCCGTAATCGAAGGCGATCGCGTGGCCGCGCACATCCTGTTTGAAGGCGGCGAGAACACGGCCATCGGAGCGCTGGCCGACCTCAACGGCAACGGGGTATCCGAGATCCTCATCGCGGCCGGCGCCACCAACCAGGGCGTCACATCGGCGTGGATGTCGATCGTCGAGCTCGCGCCCGGCGGCCATGTGACGAAGTTCGGCCAAACGGCCACGCTGTCGGACGACTGCGGCGCGAAGGAGACCGGCTGCGTGGCGACGGCCTGGCGCATCTGGGCGAAGGCGGGCGCCCGGCCGGCGTTCTTCAAAGACGCCTTCGTCACTCCGGGCGCCGGAGCGAGGGCCTGGCGGAAGACGGGCGCGCTGTCGCCTATCCAACTCGTTGAGGATGCGGTGGAGTATGAGGCGCTCCCGTAGCGCAAAGTGGCGCCCGGTGCTGCTGGCCCTGGCCGCGGCGGCGGCGGCCGGACAACCGCGCGTGGCGGTGGGCTACGGTCACGGCGTGCTGCTGAAGCCGGGCGGAACCGTGTGGACCTGGGGCGCCAACTCCGGCGGCGCGCTGGGGCGGGAGGACGACGAGCAGTGGGGCCCGGCGCAGGTTCCCGGCCTCACCGGATTCCGCGACGTCGCCGCGGCCGATTCCGCCAGTTATGCGGTGAACACGGACGGAGCGGTGTGGGCGTGGGGATCGAACGAGAACGGCGAGTTGGGCACCGGGTCCAAGGAGGGCTCGCCGAAGCCGGTCCGCATCGCCGGACTGCCGCGCATTGTCGCGATCGCGGCGGCGAGGCGGCACGCGATGGCGCTCGACGCGGCGGGCGGCGTGTGGTGGTGGGGCCGCATGAACGACTTCGGCGAGTCGCGGACGCCGAAGCCGGTGGAGGGCCTGGCGGGCGTCACCGCGATCGCCACCAGCGACGAACACCTGGCCGCCGTCGACTCGAACGGCGACGTTTGGGTGTGGGGCGACCACGGCGCAGGCGAGTTGGGCTCGAACAACTACAACCATACGGGCGTTGCCCGCAAGCTGCCCGGCATGACCGGCATGGTGGCCGTGGGCGCGGCGCATGAGGCGACGGCGGGCGTCCGCAAGGATGGCGCGGTGTGGACGATCGGCGGCGGCGCGGCGGGACAGTTGGGCAATGGCGCGACTCCCAACACCATGGTGAAGCCCGTGGCGGTGACCGGGCTTACGGGGGTGACGGCGGTGGCCGGCGGCGATGCGCACTTCGTGGCGCTGAAGGGCGACGGCACGGTGTGGAGCTGGGGGTACAACCACTTCCGGCAGCTCGGCAACGCGCGGGTGAAGGAGGAGGAGGTCCCCAGGGCGGTGCGCAGCGGAACGCTGGCAGGCGTGGCGGCGGTGGCGGCGGCAGGGGGACAGTCCGTGGCCGCGACGGCGCCGGGCGTGGTGTGGGCGTGGGGCTACAACGCGGCGGGCGCGTTGGGGGCGGATCCCGAAATCATGGACCAGGCCGATACGCCGATGCGGCCGGGCCAGGAGGTTCCGGAAAAGTGCCTGTCGCCGCTGTTCGCCTGCCTGACGGACACCGGCAAGGTGATCACCGTGTGCGGCGCGCAGGGCGACGACGCCGACGTGTGGAGCGGGATCCATTACCGCTTCGGTCCCGAAAAAGGACCGCCCGATTTCATGTATCCGGCGGATCCCGGAAGCGCTCCGCCCGCGCTGTACTTCTGGAGCCAGGCGTTGAAGAAGGAACGCCGGATGACCGTGCGGTTCGCCAACGGCGCCTACACCTACCGCGTGTATTACGGGGAAGAATCGGGCGGAGGCGTGCGGGTGGAGGACGCCCACGGCAAGACGCTGTACGACATCCCGTGCAGCGAGCGGCCGCAGGTGTTCTGGGAATACCTGGAGATGAACCTGCCGTGCGATCCGAACAATCCGGGCGGCGCGGCGGCGTGCGCGGCGAAGAAGAAGAGGCGCTGAGCCTACGGCGCGGGAAGGCGGAACGTGAAGGCGACGGGGGCCTTGGCGCCGGCCTTCACCTCCACTTCCTGGCTCGCCTCGCCGAGGGTTTCGTGCCACGCCGCCACCGTGTAGCGGCCGGGAGGAAGCGGATCGAACGTGAAGGCGCCGTCGTCGCCGGTCACCGCGAAGTAGGGATGCTGCAAAACGCCGATGTAGGTGCGCATCCAGTTATGGATGTTGCACTTCACCGGGATCATCACTTCCGGATAGCCGAAGCGGCGCAGCAGGTCGGGCGAGCCGGGCGGCTGCTGCTGGTTCCAGTCGCGATTGTTGCGCGGCATGGGGTGGATGTTGTGCGACACCGGATCGCTGTTCTTCACCTCCAGCGTCTGGCCGGCGCGCAGGGCGACGACGCGCGGCGCGAACTGGCAGCCTTGCTGGTCGATGACCACGGCGGTGGCCGGCGGTTCGAAGGTCTTGCCCTCCAGGCCCGACTTCACGTAGACGAAGACGTTGGCCAAGCCGCCCGCTTTGCCGGTCTTCACCAGTTCCTCATAGACGGGCGTCTTGTGGAGCGTCTGGCAGTCCTGTTCGGCGTCCATGGAGATGCGCCTGGCCGCGGGACGCTTGCCTGCGAAGCGGATGGAACCGGAGATGGCGCCGGCGGAGGATGGATCGACGTGGAAGTAGACGGGCGCGGCCTTGGCGGGCGCCGGCTTCGACGAAGTCCCGCCGCAGGCGGCGAGCGCTAGCAACAACACGAACAGGGCGAAATGTTTCATTGTTTCGACTCCCCGGTCAATGATTTGAGAAACGCCACCAGGTCGGCGCGCTGGGCGCCGGTCAGGAACGTGAGCGGCTTCAGCAGGGGGTCGCGGTGCGGATTGGCGTTGCCACCGCCGACGTAGAAGTCCACCACTTCCTTGAGCGATTTCAGGCTGCCGTCGTGCATGTAGGGCGCGGTGAGCGCGATGTTGCGCAGGCTGGGCGTGCGGAACGCGCCCTGGTCGGCGTCGCGGCGGGTGATGGCGTAGCGGCCGGGGTCGGCGATTTCGCCTTCGGCGTTCATGCCCGCTCCCAGGTTGTGGAACAGGCCGTCGGTAAACAGGGCGGACCTGGCGCCGATCAGGTGGCAGGCGGCGCAGTTGGCCTCGCCCCGGAACAATTTCAGCCCCCTTTGTGCGGACGGGCCGAGCGCGGCCGCGTCGCCGCCGTAGAAGAAGCGGTCGAAGGGGGAGTTGGCGCTCAGCAGCGTGCGCTCATAATCGGCAAGCGCCCGGGTGATGCGTTCGAGCGACACGGGAGAGCCGCCATCCGGCGCGGGGCCAAAGGCGGCGGCGAACAGCGGGGCGAGGTCGCCGCAACAACGCTCGACGCCGGCCGGCGTGTGGGCCATCTCGACGGGGTTCATCATGGGGCCGGACGCCTGCTCTTCGAGCGTCGCGGCGCGGCCGTCCCAGAACTGGAGGCGATTGTAGGCGGCGTTGGCGACCGGCGGCGCGTTGCGGACGCCGGCATTCCCTCCGACGCCCAGCGAGAAGCGGCGGGGATCGGCGAAAGCGGTTTTGGGATTGTGACAACTGGCGCAGGAGACGGAGGCGTCCAGCGACAGGCGCGGGTCAAAGAACAGCTGGCGGCCCAGCGCGACGGTTTCGGCGGTGACGGCGGCGGGCAGCAGCGGCAGGCCCAGGGGCGCGGCGACGCCGATGGGTTTGCCGATGGGCTTCGACGAGAGGACCGGGCGCGGATGGGAACAGGCCGCCAGCAGAATCAGCGCGGCAACGCCAGCACGCCCCACGGTTTGTCTCCAGCCTTCACCTTGCGCACCACCGCGTTGGTGGCGGCGTCGATCACCGATACGTCGTTCGAGGTTCCATTGGCGGTGAACACCATCTTCTCGTCGGGCGACAGCGCCACGCCCCACGGACGTTCGCCGGCGTCGATGGAGGCGACGATCTTTTCCGACGCCGTGTCGATCGCCAGCAGTTTGTGGCCGCGTCCGGTGGTGACGTAAAGGCGGGAGCCGTCCCGGGTCAGGACCTGCCCCATCGGCTTCAGGCCGGCGCCCACCGGCAGGTCGCGCAATGCTTCGAGCTTCACCGCGTCGACCACGGTCAGCTTGGCGTCATTCTCGTTGGTGACGAAGGCGCGCGAACCGTCGGGCAGGATCGCGACCGAACGCGGACGGCGGCCCACCTTGATGGTCTTCACCACCTGGTTGGAGGCCGTGTCGATCACCGCCACCGAGCCCTGATCCTCCGACGTCACCCACACCTGCTTGCCGTCGGGGGAAAGCGTCACGCCTTCGGGCTCCTCGCCGGTCTTGATGTTGGCGCGCACCTTGCCGCTGGCGATTTCGACGACGCTCACACCGGCGGCGTCCTCATTGGCGACGTAGATCAGGGAGCCGTCCTGGCTGAAGGCGAACTGTTCGGGGTCGGAGCCTCCGAACAATTTGCGGGACACTTGTTTCGCGGCCAGGTCCACCACGCCGACGCCGTCGGCGCTGCGGTCGGGCGGAGGCAGCGTGCTCTCGTCGACGCCGGGAGGCGCGGCGGGCGAACCGCTGAGGGCGACATAGATGAAGCCGCGATTGGCGTGGATGCCGCGGGGGCGCTTGCCGAGTTGGATGACGCCCACCGGTTCGGGCTCGGCGGGATCGATGACGGTCATGTCGCCGGAGCCTTCGTTGGAAACATAAACCAGATACGGCGACTTCTGTTTGCGCGCGCAGCCGGGAACGATCAACGCGGCGGCGCAGAGGACAAGGGCCAGGGCACGCATGGGGCTACTCGAATTGAATCCTGTCCTTCTTGGCGTCGAGCTTGGCCGGGTCCATGCCCGGGGCCTTCTTCAACTCGTCGAGCGACTTGAGGGGCCCGTTCTTTTCGCGCCATTCGACGAAGGCGCGGGCCTGGGAGCGGCGCATCGACAGGACGCTTTCAAGGTCGATGGCGCGGGCGGTGTTGACGTTGACGCGCAGCAGGTCGCCGGCCGGGTAGTTCTTCGAGAGGTACTCGAGCACGGCGGCGAATTCGGCGGGCGTGCTCTTCATGCCGAAGGCCGCCATCTTGGACATGGTGTTGTACCAGCCGCCGCGGTCCTGGCGCGGGGCGACGGAGCGCGAGATCTCGTGGCAGCCTTTGCACAGCTTCTCGGCCTCGGCCTTGCCGCGGCCTTCCGGAAGTTGCGGCTGAGCCGCGATCGTCAGCGCGCAGAACAAAGCGCAGCCGAGGAGTTTCATGATCTTCTTCATTATCGCTAGTGCTCGATGGGGAAACCGAAGGCGTACTGGACGCCGTCCTGGGTGGCCACGTAGACGCGCGCGCCGCCGGAGGACAGGCCGCCCTTGGAATAGGACGTCATCTGGGAGCCGCTGGACCACACTTCCCTGCCCGTGGCGGCGTCCAGCGCGTAGAGCACGGCGTTGTGGGCCGGTGTGCCGCCGTCGAGGGCGAACACCACGCCGTTCACCACGATGGGAGTGGCCGGGGCGGCCATGTCGCGGGACATCCACACGGGGTCGAGCGCGGGGGCGCCGTTGCGGTCGATCACCTTGAAGGCGGCGATGGCCGCGCCCTGAACCGCGCCGTTGGTGCGGAAAGTGTCGGCGCCGGGACCGGCCGAGGCGGGGGCCAGGATCCAACGGTCGCCGGCCGAATCCTCCCAACTGGCGAGCGCGCCGGCCGGGAACTTCGCGCCGGAGAACGCCGCGCTGGCGCCCACCGACTTGAGGCCCGCCGTGTCGAGCAGGTTCAGGCGGCCGTCGTCGGAGGTCACCGCCAGCAGGTTGCGATTCTTGTATCGGAAGATGACCGGAGTCGACGAGAACCGCGCGGCGTTGTGTTTGTAGACCGCCACCGTCTCGAGCGTCTTGGGCGCGAGCGCCACTAGTTCGGAGCCCGCCGCCACATAGGCCTTGCCGTCGGGACCGAAGGCCGGACCGTCGGACCCGGCCACGCCCGCCGAGGTCGTCTTCCAATGGCTGACCTTTTTCGTCGCGAGGTCCAGGGCCCATACGCCGCTGTCGGCCGGTTCGCCGCACGTGGCGCCGGATACGTACGCCGTGCCGTCAAAGACGGTCAGCCCGTGGGCGCCGACGCCGGGGGGAAGGAACGGGATCGCCTCGCCGGTTTCATTGCCGTTGGAGACCCACATCATGTGGAGACGGCCGTCTCCGCCGAGCGCCACCGCGTACTGAACGCGCGGAGCGAAGGGGTTGGCGTCGGCCGCCGCGTTCGGACGGGGGCGGGGTTTCGGCGCGGCCACCGGCACGGTGGGACGGCTCATGCGGGCGGCCAGGGTCACGGCGCCTTCGAACGGTCCGCCGACGCCGGAGCGGGCGGGCGTTCCACGGCCGGAGCCTCGCGGGGCGGACGCGACCGGATAGTCGGAGGTGGAGGTGGGTCGCGCGACGGCCGCCAGCGATCCGGAACAGCCGGCCGGGGCAGGGGCGGCGACCTCCCATTCCTGGCGTCCGAGTTCGGTGTCGACACCCACCATCCGCCCCGACGGAGTGGCGAAGAAGCCCAGCGCCCGGAAGCCTCGGTATCCGATATAGAAGTCCAGCAACGAGGGCGGCGTGATGGCGGCCGCGCCAGACGGCTCGTCGAGCTTCAGTTTCCAGGCCAGTTCAAAGCCTGGCTTGCTCATGTTCTCGGGCGATATCTTCAGGTCGGCCCGGACCCAGTGCGAGCGTTGGGCGTCGAAGCCGGCCGTCGTCCAGTCGTTTCCCATTTGCGCGAATGCCGTGCCGGCCAGGACGAGAGCCGGCGCCAGGGCGTGTTTCAGCATCGGTGGAGTAATCCCTCTGCGGATCCAGAAATTTCGGTTCCTTGCATCATATCCCGAATCGGCGGCGTGCGTCCTTGCGCGGCACTTGTTTTTTGGCGTGCGTTCACGCTGTAATAGCCTAGAAGCACCAAGTTCCGCCCCTCCCCTGTTTGAAGAGGCCTGGCAACCATCGGGCGTCAGCGTAGCTACATGAAACCATATCTGATCGGGGTCGCCGGACCGTCCGGCGCAGGTAAGAGCGAGCTCTCGCGTCTCATGGCGAAACGGCTGCCGGGGGCGACTTCGCTCGTGTCACTCGATTCCTACTACCGGCCGCTTCCCCACCTGAGCTATGAGGAGCGTTGCCGGGCGAATTTCGATCATCCCGACGCGCTCGACTGGGAGCTGATCCACCAGCACGTGGAGGCCATCGGACGCGGACGCGCCATCGACGAACCGATTTACCGTTTCGACGTGCATGCGCGCGCCACCCAAACGCGGCGGGTGGATCCAACGCCGTTCGTCATCCTGGAAGGGCTGTTCGCGCTGCACGATCCGGCGGTGCGGGATTTGCTGGACGTGCGGATTTTCGTGACGGCGCCCGACGACGTTTGCCTGGCGCGGCGGCTGGCCCGGGATACGGTGGAGCGCGGGCGGACGCGGGAGTCGGTGCTGCGGCAGTACGCCGAAACGGTGCGCCCCATGGCGGAGCTGTACGTGTTGCCGGGCGAGCAGCACGCGGATCTTGTTGTGTCGGGCGTGGAACCGTTGGAACAGTCCTGGATCCTGTGCCGGGACTTTGTTCTGCAGGCGGCCTGAGGCTTATGGCGGAAGAGACGGCGACGCTCGGCGGAGGGTGCTTCTGGTGCCTGGAGGCCGTTTTCAACGAGTTGGAGGGCGTGCGGAGCGTGGTGTCAGGCTACGCCGGAGGGCGGCGGCCGAACCCCACGTATCAGCAGGTTTGCAGCGGGGCGACGGGTCACGCGGAGGTCGTAAGGGTCGTTTTTGATGCCGAAATCGTCACTTTTCGTGACATTTTGGAGGTGTTTTTCACCATTCACGACCCCACTACGAAGGATCGGCAGGGCGCCGACGTGGGAACGCAGTATCGCTCGGTGATCTTCTATCACTCAGAGGATCAACGAGTTACAGCGGAAAACACGATGCGCGAGATGAAGGAGCTGTGGGACGCCCCGATTGTGACACAACTGGAGCCCACGCCCGAGTTTTACCCCGCCGAAGACTATCACCAGGAGTATTTCGCGACCAACCCCGGGCAGCCCTATTGCCAGTTGGTGGTGGCTCCCAAGGTGCGAAAATTCCGCTCAAAATACGCGTTTCGTGCCAAGAAATCGACTTAACGAGCGTATTTTGCGCGCCAATTCGACAGGTCGGCGACCAGGCGGTCGCGGACGGTGACGAACTGGGGATTCGAGTATTGGTTTAACTTCTCCCGCATATCTCCGCGCAAATCAAAGAGTTCGCAGGCTCCCTTGCCATCGTCCCGGTAGACTAGTTTGTAGCGCGTGTCCCGCGCCATGAAGGTATTACGGAACATGCCATACAAACTGGTGCGCCAGGGCTCCTTCTTGGGCAACGGGCGACCGGTGGCGAGCGGTAACATACTGCGTCCACAGAGGTTAGCGGCTGGCGCCGAGACCGACGCGGCCTCGCAGACCGACGGAACAACGTCATACAAGCTAACCAGTTCCGGGCGCATGGCCTCGACGGGAGTGCGGCCGGGCCAATTCCAGATGAGCGGGACCTTCACCACCTCGTCGTACATATTGACCGGTTCGGAAGCCCTCCCGTCGCCCCATAAACCGTGACGACCCAACAGGTTACCATTGGTGGACGTAAGGATTACCAGAGTATCGTCGCGCAGGCCGCGCCCGGTGAGCTTGGCGATCAGAGCCGGGATCTGGTCGTCGAGGGCGGTGACGCCGGCGGCGCACTTGCGGATGGAGGCGACCGGATTGGCCAGGTACTCCTTGCCGGTGGCGGCGGCCGCGGATGGACGGTCCCAACCGGCGGCGTCGAACTTCGAGCCGGCGTAGAGGTCGTAATACTTCTGGGGGTGGCCGTCGTAGGGCGCGGCGGGGTTCGGATAGCTGACGGTCAGAAAGAACGGCTGGCCGGGACGTTGGGCGTCCAGGAACTCGTTTGCTTTCCTAGTGATAACGTCGGGAAGGTAACCTGATTCCTCGGCCGTCTGGCCATTCACGGAAAGACGGGGATTGCGGTATCCGGCGCCGAGCGTCGCGCACCAGGAGTCGAACTTGTGCTGAGGGTTCTGGTCGCCGCCGAGACCCCAGGCGCCCGCGAAGCCACAATGATAGCCTTGTGCGGCGAGGAGGTCGGATAGCAAGGGCTCGCGGCCGAGCGATGGCGGCGCGGCGGCTTGCGGGGAGAGCGATTCCTGGACGCCGTGCTGGAAGGGGGTCCGGCCGGTGAACAGGGTGGCGCGGCTGGGGGAATCGGCGGGGGCGCAGGCGTAGGCGTTGGTGAAGCGGACGCCGCCGCGGGCCAGGCGGTCGATGTTGGGAGTGTGAAACTCCTGATTGCCGTAGATGCCGAGCATCCATGCGGACAGGTCGGTGGAGGTAATAAGAAGGACGTTGGGCCGCGTGTTCCGGGGCTTCTGGGCCAGGATCGCGGAGGCGGCCGAGGCTTGCAGGAGGAACTGACGCCTGGTAGCGGACACGTTGCGCATGTAAGGAGGATTCCCCTTTCATGGTCGGATATCGGACTAGTCTGGCGCAAATCGAGGGCGCGGAACCCCAATGAGAAATGCGTTCGCATCCGATACTAGTATTAGGAGCGAGGCGCCGTTCCATCCGGTCTATTACCGTTGTTTACCGGAGATAGCGTTCCCTTGACATAGGGGGCCTGAGCGTTCAAACTACAGATTTGGCAGTGGTTTAGCCACGGAAGTGATTGCTGTGTCGGAGGTTGCTATTTTAGACAAGATCAAGCTCATGGCGATGCTGGCCATCGTGCCGGTCACTGTCTACGCGCAGGCGGGCTACGGTGGACCCCAGGTGCTGAGCCGCAGTTCGTCGGCCGTGGGCGAACGGCCGGGCGCCAACACGGGCTTCCAATATTATGGGGGCGTGGGCGTCGGCTATGAGACGGGCATCCTTCCGGCGTCGGTGGACGAGCAGGGCCGCATTCTGGACACGGGTGGACTGGTTTCGGTGTGGGCGAGCCTGGGAGCGTATGGGCGTCACACCTGGCGGCGGACCGCGCTGGGCCTGGATTACGCCGGCAGTTACCGCCACTACACAACCGCCAGCAACTGGGACAGCAGCGACCATGTCATCGGCCTTCAGTTGGCGCATCAGCCAAGCCGGCGGCTGCGCCTCGAAACAGTGACGCGGGCCGGGACAGTTTCGCGCTACTTCGTCACGGGCAACGCAAGTCTGTCGGACATCATCACCCCGGCCAACTACGCTTTGTTTGACAGCCGGGCCTACTACCTGCAGACCGATACGGGCATCACCTACCAGAAGTCGGCGCGCCTGTATTTCACCGCGAGCGGCCAGGGGTTTGCGGTGCGGCACCGCAGCAAGGACCTGGTGGGGCTGGACGGTTACGGGGCCCAGGGCGCTATCGCCTACCGGGTGAATAAGCGGCGAACCGTGGAGGCGAGCTACCGCTACACGCACATCGACTACGTGCGGGGATTCGGCGAGAGCGACATGTTCATCTACATGATCGGCCTCGGCGAATCGATCGGGAAGCGGTGGCAGTTCAACGTATCGGGCGGCGCCGCGCAGATCAACTCGATCGGCCTGGAATCGGTGGCCACCGATCCGCTGACTCGCGCGCTGTTCGGCAATACCACCACCGTCGAAGCGTTCTCGAAACAGATCACGGTCGGCGCGGGAACCGCCGCGCTGTCGGGGAAGTTCAAGACCTCGACCGTCACCCTCTCCTACAACCAAATGCCTTCGCCGGGCAACGGCATCTACCTGACCTCGCGCCAGCAGGCGGCGCAGGCGATGTACCGGTATATCGGAATCCGGAAAGTGGCGGTGGGAGCGTTCATGGGCTACAGCCAGATGCGCGGCATCGGGCAGGAGGCTCTGGGTAACACATGGTGGGCCAACGGAGGCTTCGACGTCGCCGTGAAGCTGCACCGCTCGCTCGAGGCCATCGGGCGCTACGACGCGCGGAGCGTGCAAATCGACGCCGCCAGCGGCTTCAGCCGCCTGGGCTACGCCGTCAGTTTCGGATTGAACTGGCATCCGGGCGAGATTCCCCTTTCGATTTGGTAGCCTCATGTCCCTTCGCGTGCTGGTGGTGGAGGATGACCAGGACCTATGCGGGCTGATCGCGCGGTACCTGACCAAGCTCGGCTATGAAACGGAGACCGCCTTCGACGCCCGGGGCGGTCTGAGCGCGGTTGAATCCTCGGCCCTTCCGTTCGATCTGTTCATCGTCGATTTGAGCCTGCCGGACACGTCGGGCGCCGAGCTTGCCACGCGCATCCTGGCGATTCAGCCCTCGGCCCAGATTCTGCTCACCAGCGGGTATCCGATGGAAAAGGACTCGCTCGCGAGCGCGCGGCAGGTGGACTTCCTGCTGAAACCCTTCCCACCGCAACAACTGGCCGGACAATTGAAACAAATGGCTGAGAGAGCCGGCGCCCGGTGACCCTCCGCAACGTCTGCGTGTTCTGCGGGTCGAGCAACGGCAATCGGCCCGTTTACGCGGAATCGGCGCGAAGGCTGGGGACGCTGTTGGCCGCGCGGGGTCTGGGAGTGGTGTATGGCGGGGCGCACTGCGGGTTGATGGGCGCGCTGGCGGACGCCGCGCTGGCGGCCGGCGGGCGGGTGATCGGCGTGATCCCCGAAGCGTTGCAGGCCAAGGAAATCGCGCATACCGGTCTGACGGAACTGCGCGTCGTTGCGACGATGCATGAGCGAAAGGCGCTGATGGCGGAACTCGCCGACGCCTTCATCGCGCTGCCAGGCGGGTTCGGCACGCTCGACGAATTCTGCGAGATCCTGACGTGGGCGCAGCTCGGGATACACCGGAAGCCCTGTGGGTTGCTGAATCTCGAGGGGTACTACGATCCGTTGCTGCGCCTGTTCGACCATGCCGTGGGCGAGGGGCTGCTGCGGCGGGCGAATCGCGACATGGTGATCGCCGAGACGTCCATCGAGGCGTTGCTCGAGCGGATCCACGACGCTCCACCGCCGGCCGTCGACAAGTGGATCGATCCCCGAGTGGCGTAGCGACTCCAGGCCCGGTACTCAAAAGGCAGGCGCACGCGTTACACTGCCTCACAGAATGACGCACAGAATCCTGCTCGCGCTGGCCCTAATGGGGTACGCGGCCGCCGCCGAAGACCCACGGGTGGCCGCGATCGTGAAATCCGCCGCCGATTGGAACCGCGGAGACATCGCCGCCTTCGTCCAATGTTATGAACAGTCTCCCGAGACGACGTTCGTTGGCGCCAATGTCTCCAAAGGGACTGACCGCATTTTGGAGCGGTATCGGAAAAACTATCCGGACCAGGCCCACATGGGGCGCCTCACCTTTTCCGAACTGAGCCCGCGCACCCTCACCCCCGAACTCGCCATCATGACCGGGCGGTTCGCCCTGGAACGGTCGGCGGCAGGTGGCGGGCGCTCAAGCGGAATCTTCACGCTCGTGCTGCGCAAGGGGCCGGCGGGCTGGCGGATCATCCACGATCACACGAGCGCGGACCACTAGTCGTTTGGGGCCACCGCCCGCTTCGGCCATTGAAGCGTTAAGCGGAGAGGTCCCTGCACACACACGCCCGAACTCGCCATTGTGACCGGGCGGCAGTGGTTGGGCGGAATCTTGCGGCCCGTGCCGCGGCAGGAGCCCGGCGGGCTGGCTGGCACATGATCCACGATTGCGGCCCCCTAGTCGGGAGCCCCACTGGCTTCATGCCGCGAAGCGGTAGGCGTAAAGGTCCGCGCACGCTCACCCCCGAACGCGCCGTCGCGACCGGGCGGCGGACGATCAAGTGGAATCTTCCACACCCGTGCTGCACAAGGGGCTCGCAGCCTGGCGGATCATCCACGATCACACGAATGTAGACCACCAGTCGCGCGGGGCCCCGCTGGATTCATGCCGTGGAACGGTAGGCGTAGAGGTCCGCGAACGTTCACTCCGAACTCGCCGTCGTGACCCGACGGCGGGCGCTCGAGCGGAATCTTCACGCTCGTGCCGCGCTAGAGACCAGCAGGCGGGCGGGCTATCCACGCTCACGCGAGCGCGGACCACTAGTCGCGCGGGGCCCCACCCGGCTTCAGCCGTGAAGCGGTAGGCGTAGAGGTCCGCGCACGCTCACCCCCGAACTCGCCGTCGTGACCGGGCGGCGGACGATCAAGTGGAATCTTCCACACCCGTGCCGCACAGGGGCTCGCAGCCTGGCGGATCATCCACGATCACACGAGCGCGGACCACTAGTCGCGCGGGGCCCCACCCGGCTTCATGCCGTGGAGCGGTAGGCACAGACGTCCGCGCACGCTCCCCCCCGAACTCGCCATTGTGACCGGGCGGCGGACGATCAAGTGGAATCTTCCACACCCGTGCCGCACAGGGGCTCGCAGCCTGGCGGATCATCCACGGTCACACGATTGTAGACCACTAGTCGCGCGGGGCCCAACGGCTTCAGCCGTAAAGCGGTGGGCACAGACGTCCGCGCACGTTCCCGCCGAACTCGCCATTGTGACCGGGCGGCGGATGGTTGGGCGGAATCTTGAGGCCCGTGCCGCGGCAGGAGCCGGGCGGGTTGGCTCGCACACGATCCACGATTGCGGACCACTGTTGCGTCGGGCCCCACCAGTTTCAGGACGGTGAAGCGGTTGACATAAAGATCAACGTCCCTCAGGCCGAGCCCGCGCACGCTCACGTCCGAACGCGCCCTGCGACGGGCGGGGGACGATCGAGCGAAAACTTCCGCACTCGCGCCGCTCCCGAGGCCCCCAGCCTGGCGCATCATGCATGATCACGATTGCGGACTTCAGGCCGTGAAACGGTAAGCGTACAGATCGGCGTCCTTCAGCACCACGCGGAGGCGAACCGGCCGGCCGGCTTCGGCGCCGAGATCCGCGCCCGATTTCCACTCGCAGATCCGGCTGATTTCGTCGCCGATCAATTCGCGCCCGTCCTCCAGTCGCAACCCGGGAATTGGCGCGCCGGCTGCGTCCTGGACTTCGACGCGGATCGACCCCGCCGCCGACGTCGAGTAGTTCAGCTCGAGCCGGCGTCCTTCAAATATCAGCGGATGCGTGATCAGTTCCCCGCCCCCGTAGCCGGCGCGCACCGACGCGAGCCCGTCCAGCCGGAGTTCGTACCGACGGACGTAAGCCGTCGGCTGCCCGTAGTTGCGGTTCACGTAGAACGACATCGTCGACGGCCCGGTTTGCACCAGGTTCAACGCCGGGTAGTTGGAGCGCGACACCCAATTTTCCAGGCCGACGCCGGGACGCAGGAACGCCTCGGGGAAGGTCCGCTGGTAGTGGAGCCCCCCGCGCGAGGTGACCAGCACGGCGTCCGAGCAATCCTTAAAGTAGTCGGGATCGACGCGCAGCGCGCGCGCCTGCTCGGCGGTGAGCACCTGACGGCCCGGCATGAACCGGGCACAGACGCCGGCGTAGATGTGCGGGGCTCGGAAGTAGGGCGAGGTCTGGTTGGTGTACAGGTGCTCCGGAGGCGCACCGTCGTACTCCATTTCGCCTTCCACCCGCCAGCGGACGAAATCCTCGCTCGAGGCGCGCGACACCCAACGGTATTTCGTTTCGCCAATCTTCCTCCAACTGCGGTAGTAGAGCACGTAACGGTTTTCCTGGGCCGACCAGAAGGCGACATTCTGGGAGTCGAAGACGTACTCCTTGGGCGAGGGTAGGACCGGCTGCTCGCGCAGTTTGCGCCAGCGCAGGCCGTCGGCGGAAACGAAGGCGAACAGCCCGCTCTCGTGGACGCCCGCGATCGCCTTGTACCGTTCGGCGGAGGGCACGCCGGGACGCGGGTCGACGAGCGGGGAGAAGTTGTGCGAGAAGGGCGGCTGTCCAGCCAGGATCACGTTGTTGGAGGGCGCGCCGGGCATGGCGTGGAGGTCGAGCGAGGGGCGGCTCCAATGGACGCCGTCGGCCGATTCGGCGCAGCAGGTCACTTCGCGGGGATTGCCGTCGTCGCCCGAAGAGGGGATGCCGCGATAGTAGAGGCGAAAGCTGCCGTTGTCGGCGATGGCGGTGGTGTAGGCGCAGAAGGCGCCCTCCCAAGGGCGGTCCAGGGTGAGGGCGACGCCGGCGTCGACCGGGGCGCCGGGAACCAGCGCGGCGTCGCGCAGTCCGGCGATCAGCGCGTGGTCGACCAGCAGCTCCCGGCGGGTTCCGATGCGAATGGGCGTTGCGGGCGGCGGGGCGGCGGCGGCCGCGGCCAAGGCGGGCGCGGCGATGAAATGTCTACGGGTCACCGAACGATTATCTCCGAAAATGGCGGGCCCCGATGGGCGCCAGATTTCCCGCTCCCAGGCGCGGTAATATAAAGAAAAGGCAGGCGGCGGATGTATCACTACGACCCAGCGATTGCACTCGAGGAAGTTACGGAAGACGCTGTTCTTCCGCATCCCGTCCACGTTCGCGACATGATGCTACGTGCGCGCCTTTCTCCGGATCGGGCGTTGGAATTGAACCGAAAATTCCAGACCTATCTCGACGCATTTGGTGAGGCGCAAAAGGCGGCGCGCACCCTGCTCGAGGACCTGACCGGCACCGGCCCTCGTTGACCCCCAGCGGCGCGGCGTGCGCGCCAGGCGGCCCCGCAAAACAGCGCACAGGGCGGGTCTGCTATGATTGGATAAAACATTCCACACTGGAAATGTTGTAAGCCTGGTTACAAATTCAAATTGAGGAGAAAGAGAAAGTCCTAGAAATGACAAGAAAGAGAATCGCCGACAAAGAACCCGTCCTTTCGCCCGAGAGCGCCGCTTCGGCCGCGCCGGCAAAAGCGCCGGCCGCCGCGAAGGCGCCCGCAGTAAAGAAGGCGCGGGCTCCCCGTCCGAGCGCGAATGCCGTGACCCATAGGCGCAAGAAGTCCCAGGGCGAGGTTACTCCGAGTCCGGTGGAGGCAGTGGAATCGACGCCAACTGCCGCCACAACCGAAACTGTTGTTGCAACGGTGGAAATCGCTGAGGCGATCCCCGTTCCGGCTCACGAAGAAATCGCAATGCGGGCCTACCTCCTCGCCGAGTCGCGCGGATTCTCCCACGGTTCTCCGGAACAGGACTGGCTCGAAGCGGAACGCCAACTGCTGGCCGAGCGGGGCCTCGCGTAGGTCAACGCCGAAGTCCGGCCGCAAGGCCGAGCACGGTCCACAAAATCTTCACTCCGGCGCGAAGGCTGTTTTTCAAATTGCCGGAGACCTTGTTCTCACCTGCCTGGCGCCTGCGATAAGTCACGGGAATTTCCATGACTCGCAGGCGCTGTTTTATTGCCCGGATCTGCATTTCCACTGTCCAGCCGTAGTCGGGATCGCGCATTCCGAGCCGGGCGAGGGCCTCCACGCGGATGGCGCGGAAGGGCCCGAGATCGGAAAAATCGCGTCCATATATCCACCTGACTAAAGTGGTGGCCAGCCAATTGCCGAATTTCTGGTGTGCGAGCAACGCGCCTGGGTCGGAGCGGCCCAGTATGCGGGAACCGATCACCAGGTCGGCCCGTCCTTCTTCAATGGGAGCCAATAGCGCGGCCGCCTCGGCAGGATCCTCCGACCCATCCGCTTGCATAAAGACGACGGCGGCCGCGCAATCCGGCAAATTCCCCAGCGCGGCCAGGCACGCCGAGCCGTAGCCGCGGCGGGGCGCGACCACGACTTTCGCACCGGCGGAGCGGGCGATGTCGGCGGTGCCGTCGGTGGAGCCGTTGTCGGCCACAATCACCGAATGGAACAAACCCGGGGGGATCGAGCCGAGCGTGGCGGCGATGACCGGGGCTTCGTTCAGGGCTGGAATGATGAGTACGGCGGTTGAACGGCCGTTGGCGCGCATGATTTAATTAAGGTCAGCCTGGGTTCCTATCATTATCAGCATGCCGGAAGAGACCCCTTCTAATCCAGAAGCCGGATCGCGAAGCCGCCCGTCGCTGTTGTGGTCCACCATCCACTGGGCGCGAGACCTGCTGGTCTCCGTCGTCATCGCCATCATCGTCATCCTGTTCATCTACCAGCCGGTGAAGGTGGAGGGCACCAGCATGATGCCCGCGCTGGTGGACCAGGAACGCATCTTTATCAATAAGTTCGTCTACCGGTTCAATATCGGCAAGATCGAGCGGGGGGACATGATCGTGTTCTGGTTCCCGCAGGATCCGAGCAAGTCCTACATCAAGCGCGTGATCGGGACGCCGGGCGACCTGGTGGACGTGGACGACGGGCAGGTGCGGATCAACGGCCAGCGGCTGGAGGAGAGCTACGTGCCGGAGGAGTATCGCGACCGGGTCTCGATGCCGCCGACGCGGGTGCCGGAGGAGCAGTACTTCGTGCTGGGCGACCACCGCAGCTCCTCGAACGACAGCCGGAGCTGGGGCATGGTGCCGCGGCGCTACATCTACGGCAAGGCGGTGTTCGTGTACTGGCCGCTCGATAAGCTGGGCCTGCTGCATTAGCGGCCGGGCCCCTGCGCCGGAGCCCCGGGCGGAACTATCATGGCTACGATGCGGCTGCTGGTGGTGGACGACGATACCGAACTCTGCTCGCTGCTCGGCGAGTTCCTGACGCGTGAAGGATTCACGGTCGATTTTGAACATGACGGACTGAAGGGGCTCGAACGGGCGCAACGGGGCGAGCACGCGCTGCTGGTGCTCGACGTGATGATGCCCGGCATCGACGGGTTCGAGGTGCTGAAGCGGCTGCGGCGGCAAAGCCGGATGCCGGTGCTGATGCTGACGGCGCGCGGCGAGGACGTGGACCGCATCGTCGGGCTCGAACTGGGCGCCGACGACTACCTGGCCAAGCCGTTCAACCCCCGCGAGCTGACCGCGCGCATCCGGGCCATTCTGCGGCGTATCGAGGCGAAGCCGGCCGGCGGCAGGCTGGAGGTGAACGGGGTGACGCTCGACCCGGGCACGCGGCAGGTGACCTGCGACGGCGCGCCGGTGGAGACGACGACGCTCGAGTTCGACATCCTTGAAGTGCTGATGCGGCAGGCCGGGCGGGTGGTGTCGCGCGACATGCTGATGGAGAGCATGTACAACCGCAAGGCGACGCCGTTCGACCGCTCGATCGACATGCATGTCAGCCACCTGCGGCGGAAGCTCGAAGGCGGGCGGGAGCGTATCAAGACCATCCGGGGCGCGGGCTACCAGTTCTCCTCCGGGCCCGATGAGGGCGGCCAATGAGGACACTGTTCGCCAAGATCCTGCTGTGGTTTCTGGCCACCATGGCCATCGCCTTCGCGGCCATGCTGGTGACCTCCGCGCTGATCTTCAGCACGGAGCGCCAACCTCCCTTCGGCATGCTGATGCGCATGCAGATGAGGGAGGCCATCTTCGCCTACGAGCACGGCGGTTCGGGCGAGCTATCGGCCACACTGGGGCGGATGAAGACCGTGACGCAGGGCGACCTGGCGCTGGCCGATGCGGCGGGGCGGGATCTGGCCAGCGGTCAGGATCGCAGCGCGCTGATGAGGGAGGCGCGGCAGCGGCCGGATTTCGGCGCGTCGTTGCCCTTCGGCCGGCGCGGCAACATCACCTGGGGGCGGCAAAGCCAGGACGGCAAATACTGGTTCTTCGCCAGCGCTCCGGGGCGGCGCAGCCCGTTCTGGTTCATACAGCCGTATCACCTGTGGATCCTGGGGATCGTGGTGCTGCTGTGCTACGCGCTGGCGCTGCATCTGACCAGTCCCGTGCGGGCGCTGCAACGCGCGGTGGACCGTTTCGGCAAGGGCGACCTGACGGCTCGCGCGCCGTCGGCCCGGCGCGACGAGTTGGGCCAACTGGCGCGCACCTTCAACCAGATGGCGGACCGCATCCAGACGCTGGTGCAGGCCGAACGGCGGCTGTTGATGGACATTTCGCACGAGCTGCGGTCGCCGCTCGCGCGATTGAGCGTGGCGATCGAGCTGGCGCGGAGCGCGCAGGAGAGCGAGGGGCCGCTCGACCGGATCCAGAAGGAATCCGACCGGCTGAATACGCTGGTGGGCGAGCTGCTCGAGGTGACGCGGGCCGAGGGGGATCCGTCGCAGCGCAAGTCGGAGATGGTCCGGCTGGACGAACTGATGACCGAGATCGTGGACGATTCGCGCATCGAGGCGGTGGCGCACGGCTGCGACGTGAAGCTCGAAACGCGGGGTCCGGTGACGATCGACGGAGATCCGGAACTGCTGCGGCGGGCGGTGGAGAACGTGGTGCGGAACGCGATCCGGTATTCGCCGGCGGGGACGGCGATCGAGGTGACGCTCGACAGCGCGGCGGGCGGATCCTCGATCCGCGTGCGGGACTACGGGCCGGGCGTGCCCGCCGAGACGCTGCCCTTGCTATTCGAGCCGTTCTACCGCGTGGATTCGGATCGCAACCGGGGCAGCGGAGGCGTCGGACTGGGCCTTGCCATCGCGCGCCGCGCCATCCAGTTGCACCGGGGCACCATTCACGCGCAGAACGCGCAGCCGGGCCTGATGGTGGAAATCGACCTGCCCGCGGCCGTCGCTCCCGGAAAACCGGTGAAGGAGACCGCCACCCGGACCGCTTAAGCCCGCCTTCAAACGGCCGGAGCGTCCTTCTCCATCACCCGCTTGCTGGCGGCCAGTCCACCGGTCCCGCCCAACAGCAACAGCAGCGCGGCGAATACGGGGCACGCGCCGGCGATGGCGAGCGCCAGGGCGAACTGCCGGGTGGGGCCGAGGATCCAGCCGGTCACCAACGGCGCAGCGGCGCCCGCGATCTGCGACAGCGTGTTCAAATAGCCGATGGTCCGGCCCGCCAGCCGCGCGGGGGGAATGTGCTGGGCGATCGCCCAGTAGTTCGAGTTGCCGATGCCCACCGTGCAGATGGACACCACCAACACCGGAAACACCGCCCCCTGGCCCGGCAGCACCAGCAGCAACAGGAGCGACGAGGCGCAGGTGTAGGCGACGGCGGCGAACGTCAGGCGGACTTTGAAGACGGCGCCGGTGCGTTTGGCCAGACGGTCCGCCACGAATCCACTGCCCACGTTCAGCACGGCCATGATGAACAGCGCCGCCGACAGCACGCGGCCCATGTCGAGGTTGGAGAATCCGCGCGCGGCGGTGAGGTAGGTGGGCACCCAGGTGAGCAGGAAATACCAGAAGTAGGACGACATGAAGATCGCCAGCGACATGGCCCAGAAGCCGCGTCCGACGACGAGTTCGCGCCAGGCGATGGGCGGCGCGGGAGGCGCTTCGGCGCGCGCGGGAGCGGCGACCCGCGGGGCGTCTTTCGGCGCGAAAAACAGCCACAGGGGGAGCCACACCAACGCTCCCAGCCCGGTGGCCGCGAACATAAAGCGCCAGCCCAGGGACTCGATCAGGATGGTGCCCAGGAAGGTCCCGAGCGCCGGTCCCATGTTCTGCGCCGCTATATAGATCGACGTCGGCAGGCCCTGTTCGGGGCCGGCGAAGTTCTGCCGGATGAAAGCGAGGCTCGCCACCGGGCCCACCGATTCGGCCAGCCCCAGCAGCAGGCGCAGGATCAGCACGTCGGTGGAGCCGCGCGTGAGGGCGATGCTTGCCGAGGCGAGCGACCACAGCAGAAACGCGGCGGCGTACACGCGGCGGCTGCCGATGCGGTCCACCAGCGCGCCGGCGGGCAATTGGAATGCGCCATAGGTCCAGAAGAAGGCCGACAGCAGCATGCCCATGACGACGGGCGTCAGGCGGAAGTCGCGCATCATGGCGCCGGCGGCGATGCTCAGGTTGCCGCGGTCGACGTAGCTGACCAGCATGCCCGCAAACAGCAGGGCGACGACGACCCAGCGGCGGCTCATGCTTTCCGCCGCGGGGCGCGGTACTTCCAGGTGGCGAACTCGTCGACAAAGCGCGCGGCGGCCTGGGCGGCGGCCTCCAGGAAGCGGGCGCCTTTGTCCGCGTTGGCGAACTCCGGCATGCCGATGGCGCCGTTTTCCGACACTTCGTCGAACTCGTAGATGTGGAAGTAGGGCGTGCCTTTCAGCATGTCGAGCGGGCCGAATCCGGCGGAATCGTCGGGTCCGCCGCGCGCGATCTTGCTTTGTTCGACGAGTTCAGGACGCTCGGCGAGGACGATGGAGGTCTCCATCTCGCAGGCGTGTCCCATGCCGCCGGCGGGCGATTCGCGGATGGCGGTGAACTCCTCGGAGGCCAGGTTCCAGTAGGTCGCGTAGGCGATGTAGACGCCCTCGAATTCGCTCTTCATCTCGCGCATGGCGGCCTTGCAGGGGATATCGTTGCCGCCGTGGCCGTTCATCAGGAAGATCCGTTTCGCTCCGATAGAGACCAGCGAGCGGCACACGCCGCGGATCATTTCGACGTACGGCATCAGGTCGAGGCTGACGCATCCAAAGCGCCGATGGTGCGGCGAATGGCCGAGCCACTGCACCGGCAGCATCACGATACGGTCGCCGCGCAGCGCTTCCAGGCGTTCGGCGATTCGCGAAATGATGAGCGTGTCGGTGACCAGCGGGAGATGATGGCCGTGCTGCTCGAGCGAGCCGAGGGGCAGGACGAAGATCTTGTCCCCGAGGCCGGCCAGCTCGGGCCAACGGCATTGTTCTAGACGCATTCCTCTACACTACTCGAATCCTCGGCCCACACGACATGGCCTTGCCGGATCACCATGCGAAGGCCTACGGGATCGGCCTGGGGATTGGAGTAGGTGGCGCGGCTCGAGATGCGGGCCGGATCGAAGACGGTGACGTCGGCGGCAAGGCCCGGCGCCAGGCGGCCGCGATCCCGCAGGCCCAGGCGCGCGGCGGGCTTCGCCGTGATCTTGTGCACCGCCTGTTCGAGCGGCATCCAGCCGCGCTCGCGCACCACCGAGCCCAGCAGTTCGGGGAACGTGCCGTGCAGTCGCGGGTGCGGTTTGCCCTTCACGTAGAAACCGTCGCTGATCACCGAACACAGCGGATGCGTCAGCAACTGGCGCAGGTTGTCCTCGCTCTGGTTGAAGGAGATCACGTTGATGGCGGCGCGCTCTTCGGCGATCAGGTCGAGCACGGTGATGGCGGGGTCGGCGCCGCGCTCTTCGGCCACCTCGGCCACCGTGCGTCCCACCGTGGCGGCGTTGGCCTGGGTGGCGACGGCGGAGATCGTCACGTCGGACCACAGGGGCCGGGTCGATCGCGCCATCTCATCGAGGATCGCCGACCGCGCGGCGGGATCGGCCAGGCGCGCCATCAGCGCGTTCACGCCGCCGTCGAGCGCCGATTGCGGCAGCCACTGCGTCAGCACCGTGCTACCGCACTGGTAAGGATAAATGTCGAACTCGACGTCGACGCCATCGGCGCGCGCCTGCTCGATCGCATCGAGGGCGCGCTGCTGCAACGCCCAGTTGTCGCGGCCGGCGGCCTGCAAGTGCGAGATCTGGAGGCGGCATCCGGCCTCGCGCGCCAGATCGAGCTGCTCGTCCACCGCTTCGAGAAGGCCGCCCGAATAGCTGCGCATGTGGGTGGCGTAGAGCTTGCCCTTGCGCGCGACGATACGGCACAGTCGCGCCAGTTCGGCGCGGCCGGCGCTCGAGCCCGGCGCGTACATCAGGCCCGTCGAGAAGCCCGCGCAGCCGGCGTCGAGCGCGTCTTCAAGCAGCGCCTCCATGCGCTCCAGTTCGCTTTCGGTCACCTCGCCCTGGCGGGGACCCACCACCGCGATCCGCAGGCTGCCGTGCCCGATCAACGACTGCACGTTGACGGTGAGCGGCGCGGCGCCGACGGCGTCCAGATATCCGCCCGCGCGCGTCCAGCCCCATCCATCGGGCCGGCCGAGAATGCCCGCGCCGAATTCGATGAGCGCCGCCGGATCGCCCGAATAAGGGAACGGGGAGAAGCCGCAGTTGCCCACCACCTCCGTGGTGACGCCCTGCTTCAGCTTTTCGCGGCGGCCTTCGAGCACCTGAAGGTCGGAGTGGCTGTGGAGGTCGATGAAGCCGGGCGCGACGGCGAGTCCGGCGCAGTCGATAGATTCGCAATCGACGCTGGACGCCGGGAGGGCGGCGATGCGGTCGCCGTCAATGAGCAGGTCGCCGACCGACGGCGCGGCGCCCGCTCCATCGATCAGCAATCCGCCTTTCAGAAGCACCATGCACTCAGGCTAGCAATTCCTGAGCGCGGGTCACGCGTTCGCGCACGGCGACGCCGTTGGGGCATTGGACCGCGCACGACGCACAGTCCCCGCAACGCACGGCGCGGGCTTCGGCCGGCAGTTCGAGGAAGCGTTCGCGCGCCAGGGAGAACTCGCCGTACCCGTCGGCGTAGCTGAGGATGCGAACCACGTCCGGCACCGGCACGCCCTTCGGACACACGCCGCCGCAAGCCCCGCAACTGCGGCAGTAGGAGGGGCTGATCCAGGCCAACTGCGCCGACAGCAGCTTCTCGTCCTTGGGCGACCACCCTTCCGCCATGGCGCGGTAGTTTTCATCCAGCTGGTCGAAGTCCGTCATGCAGACGATGGCCGTGTCCACCGACTTGTTCTTCAGCACCCACTTGATGGCGGCCGGCAGCGCGCCTTCCTGCTTCAACACCCCGGTCAGCTTGTCCGGGCGCGCGCCATACAGCCGGTCTCCGCGCTGGATGCGGCTGAATCCGCCGGCCAGCGCCTTCATGGCGACAATGCCCACGCCCGCGGCGCGCGTCTTCTGGATGGCGGCCGTCATCTCCGGAATCATCGTGAAGTTGTAGGTGGTCAGGATCACGTCGGTGTGGCCCTGCTTCACGATGTAGGGCAGCATGTTGTGCATGTCGAAGTGCGTGCTGACGCCGGCAAAGCGGATTTTGCCCGCTTTCTTGGCCTCCTGCTGCGCTTCGAACAGGCCGTCGTTCAGATCCGACGGGGCGTTGCGGTTATGCAGATACCAGATGTCGAGGTAGTCGGTGCGGAGTTCCCGGAGGCTGGTTTCGAGGTCGGCCAGGGCCTCCTGCTTGGTCTTGGCCGGCGTCTTGCTCGACACGATCACCTTCGGCCGGCGCGCGCCCAGGGCGGCGCCCACCATGCGCTCGTTGTTGCCGCCCTGATAGCCGCGGGCGGTGTCGAACAGGTTGATCCCCATGTCGGCGGCGCGTTCGATGACGGCGGGGTCGGAGGTGGTCATGCAGCCGAAACCGAGCGTCGACACGGTGAGGCCAGTCTTTCCAAGAGGACGGGTCACAACCGGCTTGGCGACGGAATCGAAGAGGAATGCGCGGCGCGAAGTGAGGCGTGTCATACTTCAGATCATCTTATCTTATTACCCGCATCTCTGATACACGCGTTCACAGGCGAAGAATCGCGCGGACGCGCTTCACCGCCAACTCCGGGCTCGACAGAATGGGGACTCGCGCCGGATCGGCCGCGAGCAGCGAAACGACGCGCGCCATCGACGCCTGCGCCAGCACCACCACGTCCACCTGGGCCGTCAGGCGCGCCAGCGAGTCGAGCAGCATGCGGTCATGCGTGGCGACGTCGCCCGCCATCACGGCCTCGAACGCGCCTTCGGCGAGCGCTTCGACGATCTCCACGTCGCGGCCCGCGTCGGCTGCCTTGTCGCGCAACAGGGCGACCGTGGGCTCGAGCGTGGTCCGCAAGGTGGCCGCGACGCCGATGCGCCGTCCCACGCCGACCGCTTGCTCCGCCATCGCCTCGTCGACGCGCATCACCGGGAAGTCGAACAGCCCCGCCGCGGTGGTCGCCGCCGGACCAATCGAGGAGCAGGTGACCAGCACCGCGTCCGCGCCGCCTTCCCTCGCCGAGCCGACCATCGCCGCCAATCGGCGCGTGGTGGCTCGGGTCAGCGTCCCGGCCTGGATGGTGTTGCGGAGCAGGCTCTCATCCACCATGTGGAAACGGTCCAACTCGGCGAGTTCGCGCTTCGCCAACTCCGTGAACAGGGGAACCAGCGCCGGGCTGGTGTGAATGAATGCAAGGGTCATCGCCATGAACGCGCCTTCCTTCAGGACTCCCGTGTGAAATAGGTGCTGTAGCTTTCGCGGCCCACCCGATAGAACGGCCGCAGCCGGACCTGGCCGCCCGCAACGTCGCAGTCGAATTCAAGCGGCGTGCCGGGGACCGGTTCGATGCGCCGTAACGTGGACGCGAGATGCGCGGGCGGTTCGACCGCCACCAGCATCAGCGGACCGTACATCAGCGCGACGGTGTTGGGATTGCGGTCGTCAATCGGGGCCGCGCGGAATGAGAACGGCAACGTCAGCTCGACCACATCGCCCTTGCGCCAGCGCCGCTGGAGCGTCGCGAAACGGCCCGGCGTCATGTCGACCGACATCGTCCGACCGTTCACGGCCAGGCGCGCGGGGCGATCGAGCCACTGTGGTATGCGCAGTCGCAGTTCGAATTCCACCGGAGCGGCCGGATCGACGCGCACCTCAATGCGATCCGATTCCGGATAGGCGGTGTGCTGCGCCAGCCGAACCGCCACGCCCTTCGTCGTCCAACGAACTTCGCTCGCCGCATACAGGCAGATGGCGACGCCGCGCGGACTGTGGAAGTAGATGTTGAGCGGGTAGTCGGCTACCGACTGCAACAGCGTTCCTGCGCAGCACGGCCACTTGCGCGGGTAGTAACGCTTTCGCGCGCCCGCCTGATAGTCGCTGTAGTAGAAGTAGCCGCCGTCGTCGTCGGGGTCGAGCGCGCCGAGGATGGTGTTGTACAGCACGCGCTCCAGTCCGTCGGCGTAGCGAGCCTCGCCGGTGAAGGCCGTCAGGTAACGGGCGAGCTTCGAGTGCGCATAGTAGCAACAGGGCGTCTCAAAGTGGTCGCGCGTGGCGGTGAGGCTGGCCGCCAGTTGGCCGGCGTGCGGCTGTACGAACATCTCCTGCGGGGCCCACGCGCCGGAGGCGTATTGTTGCGTGTCGGCCAGCATGTCCCAGCCGTTGCGGATGGCGCGCAGATACTTTTGGCGGCCGGTGACCTCAAAGGCCTTCGCCGCGGAGCTGAGCGCGATGACGTGGCTGTAGCCATGACGGCCCGGAAGCACGTTCTCGCCCCTGGCCAGCGGATCGAAGAAGCTGTCGAGCAGATAGCGCTCGGCCAGGCCGCGGAAGCGGGCATCGCCGGTGGCCGTCCAGGCGTTGAACAGATTCTCCGGCAGCACGTAGGGCTCATCGTAGGGCGGGTTGCGTACGCCGACGCGATCGAAGACATGGTCGGGGATGTAGCGCCGGCCCGCTTCAAGCACGCGCGTCAGCAGGGGACGCGCCTGACTGACGCCAGCGAGCGTCGCGGCGTCGATCAGCCCGATGGCGTACTTGTCGAGCACGTAGCAGGCCCACGTGTCGATGGCCTTCTGGCTCGCATAGGGATTGCCATCGCGCTCGAACGCCGCGCCGTAGCCGGTCACAAGACGAGCGGCCTTGGCCGCGGCCTCCGCGTCTCCCGTGTGGGCGTGAATCCGCGCCAGGCCCGAGATGAACTGGCCCAGCAGGTGCCCCGGCACAAAGCCGTCGGCGTCGTACCATCCGCCCATGTCGCGGCCCGGCGCGGGCATCGCGGCGCGCTGACGATAGACCTTGAGCAGACGGTCCTCATCAAGGGTCACGAAGTGGGCCCGCGTGCGTTCGTACATGACGGCCAACGGACCACCGGTCAAGCGCACTTGCGAGTAGGAGAACTCGCGCAGCCGGGAATCGCGGCGCGACGCGAGGGCCGGCGCGCCGACTCCCGCCAGAAAGGTCCGCCGCGACAACATAGGCATATTATTCCGCACGGGGCGGCGGGCTCGGGTTCACCGCTCGATTTCCATGCGAAGCAGCGCGGCGCCGAAGGTCTTGCCCTGTGGGTCGGCGCGCAACGCGATGGTCCCGCCGCCGTCCAGGGCGTCGTGGAGCAGGAAGTTCAGCGCGTGCAGGTTCGGCAGTTCGAAGCGTTCCACTTCGCCCAGGCAGACGCCCGCGAAGTGCTCCTTGACGCGCTGGGCCGTCACCTCGCGGACCAGTAGCGGGTAGTCCTCCGGGCGACGCGCGATCAGCCCGATGTTTGAAACATTCCCCTTGTCGCCGGAACGCGCGTGAGCCAGCTCGATCAATCGGACTTTCACAGGGTCACCTCCGCGCGGACGTCGCTTTTGGGAGCGAGCGCGGGCCAGTACGCCACCACTTCCTCCACCTTCGGCCGACCGCCGCCGAGCCCCGTCACCGAGGGCGGCCCGTTCAACACCAGCGGCGCGATCTCCTTGGTGAACCGCTCCACCGCGGCGCGGTCCGGTCCGCGCACGCCGAAGCGCAGGACCACTTCCGGCAGTTGGTCGGCGAGTTCCGGCGAAGGCTCCGCCGCAGGGATTCCGTGGCAGGCGGAAACGCCCAGATACTCGGCGCGCACGGCGTCGAAGCGCAGCCCCAGGCGGTCAATCCGCTCGCGCAGGATGCAAGCTCCCGCCTGCGCCTTGCGATAGGCTCCGGGCCATGTATAGGCGAGTTGGCCGAGCGCCTTGAAGCCCGCAGAATAGCTGATCGACACCTTGTAGTATGCGGTGGCGGGCGCGCCGCGGACGCCGCTGATCCGCACGCGGTCCGGCCCGTCCTGCGCCAACTGAACCGTGGTGAAATCGGCAACGCAATCGGGCGTGAGATAGGCGCGCGGATCGCCGAGTTCGTAAAGAAGTTGCTCGGTGACGCCGGCCACCGTCACGCGGCCGCCCGTGCCCGCGTGCTTGGTCACCACCATCGAGGCGTCGGCGTCCACTTCGAGGATCGGATAGCCGATGTCGCTCAGGTTCGGGATCGTCTCCCAGTCATCCTGGCAGTTCCCGCCGGTCACCTGCGCGCCGCACTCGATGGCGTGGCCTCCGACAACGCCCGCCGCCAGCCGGTCCCAATTGTCGGGGCGCCAGCCAAACTCGTGGATCATGGGCCCCAGCGCCAACGCCGCATCGGCGCACCGCCCGGTAACGACGATCTGCGCGCCGGCGTCGAGTGCCGCGGCGATCGGAAAGGCCCCCAGGTAGGCATTGGCGCTGCGCACGCGCGGCCGGATCGTGGCGAGCGCCTCACCCGTATCCAGGTTGCGAAACTCGACGCCCTTCGCGCCAAGTTCGTCCAACCGGCCTGAGATGTCATCGCCGGTGATCGCCGCCACCTTCACGTTCAGCCCATGGCGCCCGGCCGAGGCGAGGATCGCGGCGCGGCACCCTTCGGGATTCAGACCGCCGGCATTCGCCACGACGCGGATGTTGTTTTCCGCCAACTCCGGCAGAAGCCGGTCGATCAGGTCGACGAAGTCGCGCGCGTAGCCCGCCCGAGGGTCGCGGCTGCGCTGCTTCTCGAGGATCGACATGGTGACCTCGGCCAGGTAGTCGAGCGTCAGGTAATCGATGGGCCCGCGGCGCACCTGCTCCAGGGGAGCGTCGATCGAATCGCCCCAAAACCCCTGTCCATTGGCAATGCGAATCATGGTTCTCGCTCTCAGCACCGAAGCATAGCGCGTTTCCGGCGCCGACGCGCACCAGTCCTTCGCCCTGACAGCCGACAGCGCCCCCCCCCCCCCAGCGGCGGCACGGGGATTGGGAAGGGCTACTTCACCGTGTCCAACGCCCCGTTGACATAACGAAGCACCGCTGAGCCGCCGCCTTCCCCGAATAGCCCTTTCAACTCCATCAGAGTCACTCCTGCACTCGTATCCTTGGCTAGCATCGGATCGGACAGAATTCCGCCGATAGCTTTGTCGCCGCCGGCGTTTGCGCCGACGCTCTGGATGCTTCTGAAGATCTCCGCCGCCTTAGCCCTCCGCTCGCGGAATTCACCGGAAACCCGCGTAAGGTGACTGTCAAATTCCGATCGGTCGCGCAACTGGTAATAGGAGACTCGACCCGAGATCGCCCTCACAACACCCAGCGGCCACCCTCCGACGTAAGACGTCACAGTCAGCGAGCCTCCCGGCGCGATCGGCGACGGCGAGAAGATCATATCGCGACTCGCTGTTGCGGTCGGTTTGCCGTCGTTATCCAGAACTAACTGCCATAGCACTTCAAACGCGATGACGTCCTGCTGACTGAGGTTCTTGATGGTCGCCGTGAACTGTCGTACGGAGCCGTCCACAATGATAGGCCTTGAGTCCGAGATGGCGACCATCGATTGCGGATCGTTATACGCAGCTCGGAGGTCTTCATCGTGGACAACAGCGCCACAATTTGCGGTCCCCTGGACGCAGTTCTGCGCGCTGATGGTTGTAACCGCCATAGCGAAAGCGAGGATCACTTTGAACTGATTCGGCGTCATATGCACCTCTCAACGCCCAACTCCAAGTGGAATTACACCATCCGCCCAGTGTGAAGAGCTGCTCTCTGCCAAAGGCCCTTCGAGAACTTACCTGCGCACCGCCCTCTTTCATCCCACAGTGTACGCGGCATCGCCGCATTCGTCAACGCAATTCGTGGTCGCCGCTCCTATCGCAGATAGAACAGGCTCAGGCGCGGAAGCCCCGCGTGCTCGAGCAACCGCCGGTCGAGATACTGCTTTTCGAGCATCGCCAACTGGTCCGCCGTCATCTTGCTGCGGTACGGCTTCAATTGCAAATCCAACTCGCGGCGCGCCGCGATCAGGTCATCGTCGGTCATTCGCGCGCGCTGGACGGCGATCAACTTATCCTCGAGCGCGGTGAGAGCCTGTTCGAGTCCCTCGAGATCAGAGTACTGCTGCTCCGACTCAGCCGCCAGGGCGTCCAGCTTCGCCGCTATCTCGTCGAAACCGGCCTTTCGCAGGTCGGCCGAGTTCTTGCCGAGATAACTCCGCATCTCATCGAGTGAGAACGGCGCTTCCGCCTCAATCTTCGCCTTTCCGCCCGGCGATCCGGCCGCCTGCTGCGATTCCTGCGCCACGGCTTGCGCGCAATAGGCGATGGAGTTCACCATCTGCGTGCGGTTCTTGCGGGTCCGCCACTTCTCGAACGCGGCGTCGATGCCGCGCAGCACGGCTTCGAGCGGCACGCCGGCGTTCTTCCACGCCTCGATCAGCGCCCAATCGAGCGGCGACAACAGAAAGAACCCGGTCCCGCGAGCCTTTTGAAACTGCTCCTCGATTTCAGTAAAGTAGTTGAAATAGTTCCTGAATTCCGGCTCGAAGTCGCTCATGCTCCCTGCTGCGTTGTCTTCTGATTCCGACGCCAGATGAGCCGCAGACCGTGCAGAGTCAGATGCTCGTCGTAAATCTTGACCGTTCGCGAGGAGCGGGCGATCATGTGTCCCTGGCCGCCCGTGGCAATCGCCTTCGTGTCGGGTCCTAACTCCTGGCTAACTCGATCGACGATGCCGTCAATTAATCCGAGGAATCCAAAATACAGCCCGGACTGAATGCTGCCCACCGTGTTGGAGCCGATCAGTTTCTCGGGCTCGCGGAAGTCCACCATGGGCAGGCGCGCCGTGCGGGCGAACAGGCCGCCGATCGACATTCCGATGCCCGGACTGATCAGGCCGCCCGCGAATTCGCCGTTGGCCGTGATGCAGTCGAAGTTGATCGTCGTGCCCAGGTCCACCACGATGGCGGGGCCACCGTAGCGTTCCCAGGCGGCGACGGAGTTCACCAGCCGGTCCGCGCCCACTTCGCGGGGGTTATCGTACAGCACCTTGATGCCGATGTCGGTGGAGTGCGTGACATAGAGCGGCTGGCGATTGAAGTAGCGCTCGGCCATGGTGTTGAGAGGCTGATCCACCGCCGGCACCACGCTCGAAATGACGACGCCTTTCACCTCGGACAAGTTCAACTCAGAGAGCGAGAACAGGTTCCGCATCAGGATGCCCCACTCGTCGGGGGTCTGCTCGCGGATGGTCCGCAGGCGCCATTGTCCGATCAGTTCCTCGCCTTTGAAGGCGCCTATGGTGATGTTTGTATTTCCTACGTCGAGCGCCAGCAACATGGCCTAACTCCTGGCGGGACGGACCCCGCCCGCAATCACGATCTCTTCACGGCCGTCGTCGGCCCGCAGCCGCAGATAGCCTTCCGCGGTCAGCCCGGCGGTGACTCCGGTCACCTCCCGGCCGCCCAGTTCGACAGTAACACGCCGGCCCACAACGTAACTCGACGCCCGCGTGAACAGGGCGAAGATCGCTTCCCGGCCCTCGGCGGCGAGGATCTCGCAGTGACGGTCGATTTCGTCGAGCAGCGCGGCCAGCAGGTCCTCGCGCGACTGCTCCCGGCCGCTTTCGATGCGCAGCGACGTCGCGATGGCGGCCACTTCGTCCGGAAACGCGGTCTGGTTTACGTTCACGCCGATGCCCGCCACCACCGCCGAGCCGTACAACTGGGCGAGGATGCCGCAGCATTTGCGGTCCTTCACCAGCACGTCGTTGGGCCAACGAAGATCGCAGGCCACGCCCGTGGTGGATTGGATGGCCTCCGCCACCGCCACTCCCAGGGCGAACGTCGCCACCGGGAAGGACGCCTTGTCCACACCCGCCAGCCGCAGCACGATGCTGAAATACAGGCCCGCGTCGCGTTCGCTGTGCCAGACCCGCTGATACCGGCCATGTCCCGCCGTCTGCTCGTCGGCGCCGACCACCAGGCCCGATGCGCAACCCGCCTCGGACAGCCTGGCGGCCTCGTGCATGGTGGAGTCGACGGAGGCTCTCCATAGGATCTCGCGGCCGGGCGCGAGCATCCGCACACGCTCGACGTTCAGGGGCATTGCTGGATGCGCAGGTTGATGTCCACCGCCGGGGCGGAGTGCGTGATGGCGCCCACGGAGATGAAGTCCGCGCCGGTCTCCGCATAGGCTCGCACGGTGGAGAGATTCACGCCGCCGGAGATCTCCACCTTGGCGCGGCCGGCGATGAAACGGATCTCTTCGGCCGCTTGCGCGGGAGTCATGTTGTCGAGCAGCAGGCGCGGCACGGCGAGAGACAGCGCTTCTTCGATCTCGGCGCGTGTGCGCACCTCGACCTCGATCTCTAGATCCTCGTCCTCTGCCGTCGATTTCGCCGCCTCGACGGCTTGGCGGACGCCGCCCGTCATGGTGAGGTGGTTGTTCTTGATGAGGATCCCGTCGTACAGGCCCATGCGGTGGTTCGTCACGCCGCCCGCCGCAGCCGCCAGCTTTTCGAGCCGGCGGAGGCCGGGCGTGGTCTTGCGCGTATCGAGGATCTTGCAGTTTGTGCCGGCCACCGCGTCGACATAGGCGCGGGCCAGCGTGGCGACGCCGCTCAAGCGCTGCATGAAGTTCAGCGCCACGCGCTCCCGGGTCAGCATCTTGCGAGCCCGCGCGCGAACGGTGGCGATGACTTCGCCGTCCTCCGCCGTGTCGCCCGAGCGCTTGTGCATGGTGACCTTGTCGAACATCAGGTTCAGCAGTTCGACGCCCGCCACCACCAGCTTCTGCCGGGCGATGAAGCGGCCGTCAGCGCGCCAGCCTTCGGGGATGCACGCTTCGCTGGTGAGGTCGCCGATGCCGACGTCCTCATAGAACGCTCGCGCTACCGCTTCCGCGATCTCCTGGTGATGGATGTCGAAGATCATTGCCCCAGCGCCTCCAAGGTCGCGCGGCTCTTGGCTAACTGCGCCTGGTATTCGGCGAGTTTCGTCCTGATGCCAGTAACCACCTTCTCCGGCGCTTTCTTCATGAACTCTTCGTTCGAGAGTTGGCGTTCGGAGTTAGCGGCCGCTTTGGTTAACTGCTCGATTTCCTTTTCGAGACGGGTCCGCAGGGTCTTCAGGTCGGCCGCGGGCAGATGCAGCCAGAGGTCGAAATCGGGGGTGGAGCGGACCGCTCCGCCCAGGTGCGGGGCGGCGCCGTGTTGGAGGTCGAGCTTCACGTTGGTCAGACGCTCGATGGCCTCGCGCTCGCGATCGGCCACCGCGTAGGCGCCGTCGCGGGCGTAGAGCGTCGCTTCGAGCTGCGAGACGTTGCCGGCGACGAGTTCGGCGCGAAGGGTGCGGCCGGAGGCGATGACGCCTTGCAGGATCGCCATCTCGGAGTCGGCCTGCGCATAGCCGGCCGCGACCGCTTTCGGATAACTCGATAGCGCGATGGAGACCGGGTCAGCGGCGACGCGGAGGCGCTGCCATAACTCCTCCGTGATGAACGGCATGATCGGGTGGAGTAGACGCATGGCCTGATCGAAGACGAACAGCAGCGCCTGCCAGTTCGAGTCGTAACCCGAGCCGTCACGGAGGCGCAGCTTCTTGAGCTCGATGTACCAGTCGCAGAATTCGTCCCAAATGAAGTGGTAGATGGCGTCGGCCGCTTCGTGATAGCGATGCTGGTCGAGCGAGGCGTTCATGGTCGCCACGCAGGCAGCCAGGCGATTGAGGATCCAGCGGTCTTCGAGATGCTCCGCGGCGGGTTCGGCGGGGATGCAGGGCTCGACGCCGGCCGCCTCCATCTTCATGAAGATGAAGCGGGCTGCGTTCCAGATCTTGTTGGCGAAGGCGCGGGAGGCCTCCATGCGTTCCGGCGTGAAGGCGATGTCCATGCCGCTGGCCGCGCCCTGGACGAGCGACAGGCGGACGGCGTCGGTGCCGTATTGATCGTTGACCGTCAGCGGGTCGATGACGTTGCCCTTGGTCTTCGACATCTTCTGGCGGTCGGCGTCGCGCACGAGGCCGTGCAGGTGGACCTGGCGGAACGGGACTTCGCCGGTCATCTCCATGCCGAGCATGGCCATGCGCGCCACCCAGAAGAACAGGATGTCGAAGCCGGTGACCATCAGCGTGGTCGGGTAGAAGGCCTTCAGGTCCTCGGTCTGGTCGGGCCAGCCGAGCGTGGAGAAGGGCCACAGGCCGGAGCTGAACCATGTGTCGAGGACGTCGGTCTCCTGCTGGAGGGAGGTCGAGCCGCAGTGCGAGCACTGGGACGGGTCCTCGCGGGCCACCGTGATCTGATGGCAGCTGTCGCAGAACCAGGCCGGGATGCGGTGGCCCCACCAGAGCTGGCGCGAGATGCACCAGTCGCGGATGTTGTCCATCCACTGGTGGTAGGTGGCGATCCAGGAGGCCGGCACGAACTGGATGCGGCCGTCGTCCACCGCCTCAATGGCGGGCTTGGCGAGCGGCTTCATGGTGACGAACCACTGGTTAGAGACGAGGGGCTCGACGGGCGTCTTGCAGCGGTCGCAGATGGCGAGGCTGAGCGCGTACTTTTCCACCTTTTCGAGCAGACCGAGCTTTTCGAGTTCGGCCACCACCTGCTTGCGGGCCTCGAAGCGGTCGAGGCCGGAGAAGGGGCCGGCGGCGGCGGTCATCTTCGCCATTTCGTCGATGACCTTCACGAGGGGCAGGTTGTGTCGCTTGCCGGCCTCGAAGTCGTTCATGTCGTGCGCGGGGGTCACCTTCACGACGCCGGTGCCGAACTTCGGGTCGGCGAGTTCGTCGAGGATGATGGGGATCTCGCGGTCCATCAGCGGCAGGACCACGGTGAGGCCGTGGAGGTCCGTGTAGCGGGCGTCCTGAAGGTTCACGGCGACAGCGGTGTCGCCCAGCATGGTTTCGGGGCGCGTGGTCGCGACGGTGAGGTAGCGGCCTTCGAGGCCCTTCACCGGGTACTTAATGTGCCAGAGGCTGCCTTCGCTGTCCTTATGTATGGTCTCGAGATCGGACAGGGCGGTGTGGCAGCGCGGACACCAATTGACCATGCGCTCGCCGCGGTAGATGAGCCCCTTGTCGTAGAGGCGCACGAAGGCTTCGCGGACGGCTCGGGAGAGGCCGGGGTCGAGGGTGAAGCGTTCGCGGCTCCAGTCGCAGCTCGAGCCGAGGCGCTTCATCTGGTCGTTGATGCGCTTCTGGCAGATCTCCTTCCACTCCCAGACCTTTTCGAGGAACTTCTCACGGCCCAGTTCGAGGCGGTTGAGGCCTTGTTTGGCGAGTTCGCGCTCCACCACCATCTGCGTGGCGATGCCCGCGTGGTCGGTGCCCGGGACCCACAGGGCGTTGTCGCCGCTCATGCGATGCCAGCGGACGGCCATGTCGATCAGCGTATGGTCCAACATGTGGCCCATGTGGAGCGAGCCGGTTACGTTGGGCGGCGGAATGACGAGCGAAAAGTACTTGCCGGGCTGCGGCTTGGCGTGGAAGATGCCCGACTCAATCCACCATTCGGCCCAGCGCGGTTCAAAGCGCTGAGGCTCATACACTTTTTCGATTTGCATGAGGAAACTCCATTTTAGCGTGCCAGGCAAGGGATGGGCTTGCGGCGCGCCGCCGAGGGCCGACCGGAGCCGGTTCCGACGGTCCGGCGACTGTACACTTTCACGGGTGGCGCCAGAAGGCCGGTTGGGTTCGTTTTGTAATGCGCCCTATCGGCTACTCACTGCGTTCTGATTTCTTATTATTTTTCTTATACTTGAGCCGGGAGCCAAATCCGGCTAAGGGTTCGTCGAAAATCACCACAGAGCACCCAGCGTTGGTGTTACTGACTTTGGGCGACCGGCCTCCGCATGCGTCGGCGAGTGGCAGCCGCTTCCGGATGGCGCGACACCGGAGGCGACTGTCTCATCCTCTCAATTTCATGATATCCGCCTCGTCCAGGGGGTGAGGGCGATCGTTTTCCGGATGTTGTTGCAGGAGTAGGAAATAGAGATGCCCAACTTCTGTGAACGACGAATTTCGGGGTGGCGGACGGAGGGCGAAGAGAAGGCGGATCCAGCGCCGTCGGGCGTGGTTAGACGCTGTTAGCCGGAGGTTAATCGCCAGTTAACCCTGCCGCCAAACCTAGCGAAGGCCGTTCCATGGTGTCAGCATGTAGTGGTGCGCGCTGTGATCTCGCTATTCCTGCTCGCCGCCGCGCTCGCTGGCGGCGAATCCGGCATTAAAGACAAGAAGCCCGTCTTTGGCGGCGCCTGCCGTCTTTGCCCCTGGGGCGCCATGGCGGAAGTGGTGCAGGCCGCCATGAAGCCGTATGGGTATGACGTTCAGATCTGTTACAACTGCAATGCCGTCGACGCTCCCCGCATTGTCGGCGAGGCCCGCATGCCTCCGCCCTACAAGCCGGATCCCGCCGTGCCTGAGATCCTAGCCCCGCGCAACGCGCCTGGCCTGGGAGCCATCGACTTCGGCGCCACCGCGATCCAGTTCATCCGGGCGGCCTACCGGGGAACCGGCCCCTACGCGAAGGATAAGCCGCACTCGAATCTCCGGCTGATCGCGAATATTCAGGACCCCAGCTATGTCCTGGCAGCCGCCCGCACGTCCTCGGGAATCACGGATCTCGCCCAACTGCGGGGCAAGCCGGTCCGCGTGCTGACGGCCGGCATCGGCGGCGACGCCACCCCGCTGATTCTCGCCCACTACGGTCTCTCCAAAGCCTCTATCGAGGCGGCTGGGGGCGCGGTGGGCTCAACGCCCGCGCTGCGCGAGAACTTCGATATCGCCATCGGCGGCGCCGGTCCGATGACAACGGCCCCCGAGTGGCGCATCTGGACCGAAATCAGCCAGAAGTTCGACCTCACGTTCCTCGAGTTGCCCGAAGCCCTGCTCGATCACATCGCCAAGACCACCGAACAGGAGCGGGGCATTATCCCGGCGGGCCTGTACCGCGGCATCGACCGTCCCATCGCCACGACGGTGCGGACGGGGACCGTCGTGTACACTCGGGACGACGTTCCGGAGAGCTTTGCCTACGCCGTCGCGAAGGCCCTGGACGAGCAGCAGCAGCTCTTCCAATGGCGCCACCTGCCGTTCTCCTACAATGCCCACACGGTCTCGAAAGCCTATGAAGTCCCGCTGCACCCCGGTGCGGCTCGCTACTACCGACAGATGGGCTATATGAAGTGAGCCGGGCGAGGTCCGTGTCTTAGAGTAGAGATAGAAATGCAATGGTATGAAGACGAAGTGCAGGCCATTGAGCGTCGCCGCCGGGCCGGGCGCTTTCCCATCAACGCGCCGGTCTTCTACGGCAGTTCCTCGATCCGACTCTGGGACACGCTCGGCGAGGATGTCGACCCCGCGGTCGTGAACCTGGGCTTCGGCGGCTCGACGTTGGAAGCCTGCGACTACTTCTTTCACCGGCTGATCGCGCCTTTGAAACCGTCGACATTGGTGGTCTACGCGGGAGATAACGACCTGGGCGACGGCCGCGCGCCGGACCATGTCGCCGCCAGTTTCCGCTCGCTCGCCGCCAAAGTGGCCCAATTGGACCCGGCGCCGCGCTTCGGCTTCATCTCCATCAAGCCGAGTCCGGCCCGTTGGGGCATCCTGGACCGAATCCGCGCCGTCAATGATTCCGTGCTGGGAGATATGGCCGCTTGCCGGGACTGCTTCTACATCGATGTCTTTCCCGCCATGCTCGGCGCCAACGGCGGCCCTCGCCCCGAGTTGTTCGAACCCGACGGCCTGCACATGAACCGCGCCGGATACCGGCTCTGGTCCCGACTGATCCGGCCGTATCGAAACAGAATCGTCGCCTGACGTTGTTTAGAAATCAACACGCCTTGGCTATACTCCTACACAAGGTGCACCGGGAGTATCGTCGGTGGTTCAGTCCGAATCTGGGTCGTGACATGGAGTTGCTGAGCTTCGGTCACGCCGGCGCGAGCGTACTGGTGTTTCCCACGCGCCAGGGCCGATTTTTCGACTTCGAGAACTGGGGGCTGGTGGACGCCATTCGCCAGTCCATCGAAGCCGGCCAGGTCCGCCTGTACTGCGTGGACAGCGTCGATTCGGAGAGCTTCTACTGCCGTGACTGCCCGGCCCCCAATCGCATCGCGCGGCATAACCGCTATGAGCGCTATATTCTGGACGAAGTCATCCCGTTGATGCGGAACGGATGTCATTCGACCTTCCTGATCGCGCATGGCTGCAGCCTGGGCGCGTACCACGCGATGAACATTGTCCTCCGCCATCCCGGCGTGTTCGGAAAGGTGGTGGCTCTCAGCGGCCGTTTCGATCTTACGCGAGCGATCGGCCCATTCGAGGACCTGTTTCAGGGCCATTACGACGAAGACATCTATTTCCACACTCCGGAGCACTTTCTGCCCGGGCTGCGCGACTCGGACCGATTGCATCATCTGCGCCGCACGGAGATCCACCTGGCGGTTGGCGAGTCCGACCCGTTTCGCCCAAGCAACCAGATCCTGAGCGGGGAGTTGTGGCGCAAGAATGTCCCGCACGGCTTGGCGATCTGGGAAGGCGAAGCCCATCGCGCGAGCGCATGGCGCCAGATGCTGCCGAACTACCTTTAGTCCGCTTCGGACGCCCTCGATAATAATCGCTTCGCCCTTGGCCGGATGGCCGAAACGTCGACCCGGCCATAGGGCCGGCGCCTTCTCGCATGCTCTACTAGAGATCGCTTACGGTATCGGCGGTACACTAGAGGCGTGGCAGAGGTGGAGATCCAGATTGTTTCCAACGAGGCCGGTCAACCGACAGCCGTGATCGTTCCGATTGAACTCTGGCGGGAAATTGCGGCGGAACGTGAAACTGCCCATTTGCTCAAATCGGAGACAATGAAGGCCCGCCTGCTCGCCGCAAAGGAACGCCAGGACGGCTTGTCCCTCGAGGACGTGATTGAGAAGCTTGGAATTTGATCCTTCGGCCTTTGAAGATCTGGCATGGTGGGCCGAACACGACCGTGGTCAGGCTCTCAGGATCATTCGATTGGTTCGTGATGTGCTCCGCGACCAGTTCTCAGGGCTCGGGAAGCCAGAACCGCTCCGGCACGAACTCGCCGGTTGTTGGTCGAGACGAATCAGCGAGGAACATCGTCTTGTCACCAGGTTCGGGTGGATAAGCTTCGCATACTTGCCTGCCGCTATCACTACTGAATTGGCCCGTTGCGGGTTAGTGGTCCCGGAGCAGTATGAAAGCTGGGCCGAAGGGGACGCGTTAACCGGCCAAATCCTGTGATGTGCGCTTCGCGGACAGACCGCACCACGCTTCAGGGGCGCGGTTGGGAACCGCAACTACCGACAATGCCGTTTCACGCCCGGCGATGAGCAGGCGGTCTGCAAATAGCTGAGGCACATAGATTAAACTGCGGATGTGGCACTCTCCGAAGCGGAAGGCATTGCTGCCTTCACGAAGGCCCGCGTGAGCATTTTGTTGTGCGTTGTCAGCGTTAGCGGCTGCGCGGTTGACCCCGGAATCGAATCTCGCGAACTCTCGGATCGGGAACTTGTGGAGAACTCTCAGATCATCGTGCTTGGAACGGTTGACGGGCTGAAATCATTCTGGGGGAAGGAACGACTTCGTCATGGGGGCCACGATGGCGTTCCTCAACACTGGTTCCATGTCGAAGTACACGTGCAGATAGAGAACGTTCTCAAAGGCTCTGTCAGGGCCTCATCGCTGAGTTACACATACTGGATGGACGACGGCGCGAAAGTCGGAACTTGGAACGACCCCAGGCTTGGCGGACGTTACATTCACTTCCTGAGGAAACGTGGCAGTCAGTTCCGATCCGTAGTGGATTTCTGGCCATCTACCTGGGCAATCACCACCGGACGCCATCGATCAGTTCCGCCGGAGGTTGGGTTAGACCAGCAGGTTGCTCAGTTGCTCTTTATACCGGGCGAGGACTTCAATCCCGCACACTTCGACATCGCCCACGCCTATGTCCATGCGCGGAGTCTCGTCGGTTGGCCGGAAACTCTTGCACTGGTGAAACCCTTCGCACACAGCCCCGATCCCGGCATCCGAAGACAAGCGTGCAGTCAGCTAAACGATGGCGGAAGTCCATGGAATACGGAATGCCTGGAGTAGCGATTGGCGGAGGTTCTATCACGACTTGGAGCGTGATTTCGCGTTCCCGCACATTGACTCTTACCGACCTCTGTTTGGGCCGCACAAGCGCAATACAATAGCAAGAGCCGTGCTGATCACCAATAAGGACAAGCGCAGCAAGAAGACTGACGACAAGCGGGACGCAGCGGCGCGGCTGAGAAGAGCGCCAGTTGAGGTCTGCAATAACGATGAGCCGGACAACTTGCCGCATAGGAAAGTTGGTCCAGGTAGAAGCATCCCTCGGAAAGGTGAGAAAGTATGCCCGGTGTGTTGCGGAAGACTGCCGCTTACCGCAAAGGGCGGGCGTCGTGTTCATGCCTGTCCTCAATGTGGGGCTACCTACAGGCCGCAGCGCCGATGTGCGCGGTGTTCGCAAGCCCGCGTGTGGGAGGGTCCCAAGGGCGCGTATTGCCAATGCTGCGGAAGTCCAGCGAGTGAATCTTCATGAAATTGTCCACCTACGTCAAGTTCGACCTATTAGCGAAACGGTGGCCCAAGGTCCTGGGATGTCGGCTTATTGGACGTTGACTCCGGCCCACCCAAAGCAGAGCACCCACCGCTCGAAGCGAGAGCCTTGGCCATCAAGCCTCAGGAGGATGAGCCAACGCATAAGAGATCATTCGGTAGACCGCCAAACAGATGGCGATGAGGTTGATTGCGAATAGCATGGCCACACCAGATTTCGTGACGCGCTGCCCACAAAGTACCAGAGCCGACGCCGCTGCACCCTCGCCTACGCAAGCCGACATCAGGACGCCCGCGATCCAGACTGCCAAGTGCGTCTTTCCACCGAACGCGACCTGCTGAGCGATGCCGACCGCAAGGAATGCCAGCGGAAACTCTGCAACCGTCAGCCACGAAGCTGCCGTCATGCCGAATGCCAATGCCGTCGAACTGAAAACACCGAGTCGCTTCGTTCGGCGAACAAAAAACAGTGATCCGACAAGCATCGAGGCCGCGAACCAAACCCGAAGTTGTAGTGCGGCCAATCTCCACACCGCACGCAGGTCAATGTCGATCACCAATGGCATTCTACTTCACCGGGCGCGAAGTCCGGTTACCGGAAACTGAACCCGTCGTGATGCATGCACAAAAGCTCGCATGCGCAATGAATGGCGCAATCCCGCACTTCTGTGGATATCTGCACTGCAAAAAGGAGTTGCTTAATGTAAAGCAATGGCAACAAATTATTGCAATGCTCATCGGCTACACCCACGTCTCAACCAACGACCAGGAGACCGCCACGCAGGTGGCGGCTTTGAAGGCGGCAGGGTGTGAGCGGGTCTATCGTGAGAAGGCTTCCGGGGGGGAGGGGGGACCGCCCCGAACTCCACCGGCTCCTCGATCAGCTCCGGAAAGGAGATGTGCTCGTGGTGTGGACACTCGATCGGCTGTCCCGGTCTCTTCGTGATGCCCTGACGATCATGGAGCGGCTGATGGAGGCCAAGGCCCGCTTCCGCAGTCTGACCGAGGCGATCGACACAACTACGCAGGCAGGGCGCATGATGATGCAGCTGGTCGGGGCGTGCGCTGAATTCGAAAGGGCGATGCTCCGGGAACGGACGAAGGCCGGCTTGGAGTCTGCCCGCCAGAACGGACGCATCGGTGGACGTCGGCCTAAACTGTCAGCCGAACAACGCGGCGAGATCACTCGGATGGTTTCCAGCGGCGAAAAGACCGCCGCCGATGCTGCTCGGCTGTTCAAGATCCATCCCGCTACGGTGTCGCGGTTACCGTCACGGGGTCGCGTCGCCGCGGCTACGAACCGACAACGGCTCGGCCAGGCTTTCAGAGTTATTTGGCATGGCGCCGTCAACATTATTGGGCATAGACAGCGCCACGGCGTCTCTCTCGCTCGCATTCGACGCAGCGGACTACTTCCGCATTCCGGCGACGCGCGCACGGGCGATCGCCGTGGAAACGGGGGCGGCGGTCTCCCAATGCAGGGCCGTGGCGAAGCGGCAGGGCCTGTCCGCGGCGGAGTGCGATCGCATGTCCGCCGCTGAGTGTCACAATGACAAAGGTGAATCCTTTGCGCTCTCTTGCTTTTCTACTCGCCTCGGCCGTGGCGTGCCTGGCCGCCGGACCTGATTTGATGCCGCTGCCGGCGCAATACGAAGCGCGGGCCGGCCGCCTTGTCATCGATGGCGCCTTCCGGGTGAAGGTCTCTGGCTATACCGAGCCGCGCTTGACCCGCGCCGCCGCACGCACCGTGGACCGCCTTTTTAAACAGACCGGCATCCCCACGCCGCAGGCGGCCGCAGCGGGTCCCGCTACGCTCCTGATCGAGTGCAAAGGCCCCTCCAAGCCCATCCAGACGCTCGGCGAGGATGAGAGCTATACGCTCGAAGTCGACCCCACACAGGCTAGATTGAGCGCCGCTAACCCGCTCGGCGTCCTGCGCGGCCTGGAGACGTTCCTCCAACTGGTGGACCAGGATGGCAACGGCCTCGGCGTTCCCGCCGTCTCCATCCATGACCAGCCGCGCTTTCCCTGGCGCGGCGTCTCCTTCGACGTCTCCCGCCATTGGATCCCGCTCGACATCGTGAAGCGCACCCTCGACGCCATGGGCGCCGTGAAGATGAATGTCTACCACTGGCACCTGTCCGATGACCAGGGCTTCCGCGTCGAATCCAAACGTTATCCCAAACTGACGAGCCTCGGCTCCGATGGCCATTTCTACACCCAAGCCCAGGTGCGGGAAGTGATCGCCTACGCCCATGAACTCGGCATCCGCGTGGTCCCCGAATTCGACGTCCCGGGGCACACCACCGCCTGGCTCGCCGCCTATCCCGAACTCGGAACCGTACCCGGACCCTATGAGATCGAACGCAAGTGGGGCATCTTCGACCCCGTGCTCGACCCGAGCAAGGAGATTGTCTACCAGTTTCTCGATAACTTGTTCGGAGAGATGACTCGGCTGTTCGACGACGCCTATTTCCACATCGGCGGCGATGAGGTGGAAGGCAAGCAGTGGCAGGCGAGCGCCCGCGTGCAGGCTTTCATGAAGAAAGAAGGCCTGAAGGATAACCACGAGTTGCAGCGCTATTTCAGCCGCCGCGTGCAGGCCATCGTGCAGAAGCACGGCAAGCGCACCGAGGGCTGGGACGAGATCCTCGATCCGCACCTGCCCAAGGACATCGTGATTCAAAGCTGGCGCGGACAGAAATCCCTGGGAGTGGCCGTCCAACAGGGTTACTCAGGATTGCTCTCGGCCGGTTACTACCTGGACCTGATGCAGACCGCCGAGTTCCACTATCTGACCGATCCGATCAACGAAGACACGCGCACGCTGACCGCCGAACAGCAGTCCCGCATCCTGGGCGGCGAGGCCACGATGTGGGTGGAGATGGTATCGACCCAGAACGTGGAGGCCCGGGTGTGGCCCCGCGCGGCCGTGGTCGCCGAGCGCCTGTGGTCGCCGCAATCGGTGCGCGACGTTCGCTCCATGTACGCGCGCCTGGAGACCATGAGCCGGCGCCTGGAACTTCTCGGACTGCCGCACCGGCAGACCTATCGGCTGATGGTGGAACGGCTGGCGGGCGGCGAGCCGGTGGGCCCGGTGAAGGCGCTGGCCGACATCGTTGAGCCGGTCAAAATCTATGCTCGCAGCGATAGCGGCAAGTACACCCAGTTCACGCCGTTGAACCGCCTGGTGGACACGGCGCTGCCGGAGAGCGACGCGGCGCGTAACTTCCGATACGCCGTGGCGGACAAGGACTGGAAGACGGTCCGCTCGACGCTCGAACACTGGCGCGCCGCCGCGGCCGCCGTCCGGCCCACGCTCGAGAAGAACGGACTGTTGCTCGAGGCGCGTCCCATCGCCGACCATTGGGCGCGCACGGCGGAAATCGGCCTGGAAGCGGTGGAATTCGCCGCGTCGGGACGCACGGCGCCATCCGGTTGGGCCGGGCCTCGCCTGGCGGCGCTCGATGAAGCCGCCAAGCCCGTGGCCGAGACGCTGTTGATGGCGGCGCCCGGAGTCCGCGCGCTGGTCGAGTTGGCCGCCGGAGGATCGAAGTAATGGCGGCGCTCGCCACACGGCCGCCGAAGCCCCGCCTGGCGAAGGAGATCGAGGCGTTCGTGCGCAGCATCGATATGCCGCACCAGGACGCCCGCAATTACCTGGAAATCCACATGGCCCGCATCGTGCGGACCTTGTCGATCACTCCTCCGCCGTTTCGAACCGGCCGCGTGCTCGAGTTAGGGGCCTACATGCACATGACGCCCGCGCTCGGCTGCGTGCTGGGTTACAAAGAAGTGCGGGGCGCTTACTACGGTCCGCTCGGCAAGAGCGATCCCAAGTCGGTGACGGCCGGCGGCAAGGAGGTGTTTACATGCCAGGTGGACCTGTTCGACGCCGAAAAGGACCGCTACCCCTATCCGGACGCCCATTTCGACTGCGTCCTGGCTTGCGAGATCTTCGAGCACTTCATCCACGACCCCATGCACATGCTATTTGAGTGCAACCGCGTGCTGGCGGTGGGCGGATCGGTGGTGCTGACCACGCCGAACGTGGCGAGTCACACCGCCGTGGCCCGAATTCTCGAATCGAGCGGCAATCCGCAGTTATATTCGAAATACGCCAATCCCAAGGGCGAATTCGCCGACACCGAGATACCGCACGTGCGCGAATACACGCCGCAGGAGTTAGTCGAGGTGTTATCGGCGGCGGGCTTTGAGACGGATGTGTTCTTCACCGAGCAGGCTCCCGGTTATCACGCCCGCAACTGGGTGGACGAATACCTGAAGAAACATGGCTTTCCGGCCGACCTGCGCGGCGAACAGATGTACTCAGTGGCGCGGAAGACGGGAGCGGGAGTCACCCGCTATCCCGGTTTCCTATACGAGATGTAGCCGTCAGGGCCGGACGCGCGTGGCGCGGGCCTTGGCTTCGCCGCGCAGCCACACCCACAGCGATCCCGGCGGATCGCCCGGAGCGGGCATCTGGACCACCAGGGACTGCCGGGTCGCATCGCCGGCCAGGGGCAGCGGCAGCGCGGTGACCGGCGACGCCGACTCCGCGGACCAGCCCACCTGCTCGATGGTTTCGAGGTTCTGCCCGGTGATAGTGGCGCGATAGGCGCCGTCGGCCGCCGTCTCAATGAGCGGTTCGAAGCGCTCGATCCTGGGCGCGCGGACGATGCGCCCCATCGGGAACGGTTCGGATTCGCCCTCGTGTCCATTGGCCACCGTCACCTGCAGATTGCAGCCGCTCACCCAGGCGCTCGCGTCAAAGGACAGGAACAGTTGGCCGGGCGCGAGTTGCTGGAGGCTCAACGGGCCGCTGCGCTCGCCCAACTTGAACGATATCGTCTGCGAACCCGACTGTTCGCAGGTCAACCGCAGCACGCCGTTCGAATGGAGGTGCGTGACGCGAACCATGGCGCTCAGGTACACGCCGCCGGGCAGCTCGCCGGGCTCCAGTTGCACGTCCTGGTCGGGCGGCTGGGTCACCCGAACCTCGGTGACGCGGGGCAGCGGTCCGACGATGCGGACCGCGTCGGAGTAGGTGAGAGGCTCCGACCGGTCCTCGACATAAGCCTTGGCGGTGAGACCCGTTCCGGGCTCGATGCCCGGCCCCATGGTGAGGCTGACGGCGCGCGAGTTCGGATCGGAAGCGGGACCGAGTTCGGCCTTGCCGTGCGCCACCTCGAGGCGCGTGATCAGGTCGAGGCGCTGGCCGCGCAACCGGTAGTCGATCCGGGTGGCGCCCTGGTTCAACAGCACCGGCAGGTTGTCGATGCGCGGCGGGGCGGGCAGTATCTTCAGGTTCACCGGGTGCGCCTTCGAGTCCACCTGGGTCATCAGCAGACGGTACTGGCCGGGCTCCATGTCGATGGTGTTCACCTGCACGTCGATCTTGTCCTGAGGCCCGTGCCGCAGCCCCGCCGGGAGGATGAAAGGGACCGGCGCGGGCGTGGCGAACTTGTCGCCGGCCTTCTCAATCTCCACCTTGGTGACAAACTCGAAGTCGGCGCCGGCGAGCGTGATGGGGACCTTGCCGGTCCTAGCCACCAGCAGGTCCTGGGAGGCGGCGGTGGGGCGTACGTGCGTGAAGTCGCCCAGAGGCCGGACATCGACGCCGCCCTTCAACTGAAAGTGATCCCAGTCCCAGTTGGCGGCGAGCGAGTAGTGGCCCGGCTTGACGTTCTGGATCAGGTCGAGTTCCAGGCTCTTGACGTCGGCCAGACGCTGCACCGTGATGGGAATGGCCTTGCCGGTCTCCGGAATGAGCGACCAGTTGCGAACGCGATCGACATTCTTCCACTCCGGCTCGGCGACAGATACCGGCACGGGAGACTTCACGCCCGCGGGTAGCGAGTTCCCCTTCTCCACGGTCATCAGCGGAGGTCCGGCGTTGGGCACGCGCGTCGCCCACAAGTAGGCCACGCGGGTGTGCGGCGCGGCCGCGTCCCGCCTGCCGCATAAGCCCAGGCCATCGCCGGGCATCGACTGGGCGAACGAGGAGCGGAACTCGGCCTTGGGGAAGGCCACCGACCGCAGTTCGAGCAGCATCGCCGTACCGCCCGCCGCCAGCCCCACCGGGCTGCCGAAGAACAGCGTCGCCACCGAAGTAGCGAGGCTGGCGGTCTGCCCCACCTGCTGGGAGACCTGCGGCGTGATCGGGTCGTAACTGGCAATGGCGGGGTTTAATGTTCGAAACAATGTCATCGCCTGTTGATTCGGCGAGGCGGTGCGATCAAGCTGCACGTTCAGCCCGTATTGCGAGGAGAAGCCCTGGAGCGCGGATTGAACAGCCGCCGCCGAGCTGTTGGGCGAGGACAGGGCTGAGATCAGAGCCTCGGTCTGGGCGGTCTTTTCGGCGTAATCGGCCAATTGGGCGACCAGTTCGTCATCGCGCGACAGGAAGTTGCGAACCTTCTTCGTGTCGAGGCCGGACGGCCCGTAGACGAACGCCACCACGGCGACCCGCCATGGCGTCTTCCACTGCTGCGGCTTGTTGGCGGCCTTGGGCTGGAGGACGAGCAATTTCTCGCCCGCGGCGGCGGGATTGGCCGGCACGAGCACGAACGAGACGTCGCCCTTGCGCTGCTCGCCCGAACGCAGCAATGGCTTGTAGTGCAGGGTGTCGCCCTCTTCCAGGCGGTTGATGGTGCGCAGGGGCAACGCCTCGGGGCCGCCGTGGGCGGATGTAACGCGGAGGTCCACGCTGCCCACCGGGCCTCCGGCCGGACACACCACGGGAGGCAGGGGCGCCGCGCCGATCAGCGAACAGGACAAAAACAGGAAGGCTGGAATACGACGTGCCAAATTCCAGTGTATGCTTCCAACGAAAGCCCGGACCGGCGGCGCGTTGTTATCATAAAGGGACTTCGCCATGATTCCGGAGAGCATCCCAGAAGGACTTACATTTGACGACGTATTGCTGCAGCCGGCGCGCAGCACCGTCGTCCCAGCAAACACGGATACGCGCACGCAGTTGAGCCGCCGGATACCGCTGAACATCCCCATGGTGAGCGCGGCGATGGACACGGTGACCGAATCGCACCTGGCGATCGCGCTCGCCCAGCAGGGCGGCATCGGCATCGTCCACCGGAATATGTCCATCGAGCGGCAGGCCGAGGAGGTCGACCGGGTAAAACGCAGTGAGAGCGGCATGATTGTCGACCCGGTCACCATCGAACCGGAGCAAAAGATATCAGACGCGCTCGAGCTGATGAAACGGTACCGAATTTCCGGCGTGCCGGTCACCAAGAACGGCCGGCTGGTGGGTATTCTGACCAACCGGGACCTGCGATTCGAGACGCGTTTCGACCAGCCGGTGTCCTCGGCCATGACCAAGGATCACCTGATCACGGTGCCGGTGGGAACTACGCTCGAAGACGCGCGGAAGATCCTGCATCGGCACCGGGTGGAGAAACTGCTGGTGGTGGATGACCAGTTCGCCCTGAAGGGGCTGATCACGGTCAAGGACATTCAGAAGAAGTTGAAGTACCCGAACGCCGCCAAGGACGAGCAGGGCCGGTTGCGGGTGGGCGCGGCGCTCGGTTCGAGCGGCGACTTCCTGGAGAGGGCCAAGGAACTGGTGGCCCGCAAGGTGGACGTGCTGGCCATCGATTCGGCGCACGGCCACAGCCAGCGCGTGATGGAGGCCATCATCGCCGTGAAGCGGGCATTCCCCGAGGTGGACCTGCTGGCGGGCAACGTCGCCACCTTCGAAGGCGCCCGGGACCTGATCGAGTTGGGCGTGGACGGCATCAAGGTGGGCATCGGGCCGGGATCCATCTGCACCACGCGAGTGGTGAGCGGCGCCGGCGTTCCGCAGATTACGGCCATCGCCGAATGCGCCCGGGCGGCGAGGGGAAGCGACGTCCCGGTGATCGCCGACGGCGGCGTGAAGTTTTCGGGCGACGTCAGCAAGGCCATCGCGGCGGGCGCCGATTCGGTGATGATCGGCAGCCTGTTCGCGGGCACCGAGGAGAGCCCCGGCGAGACCATTCTGTACCAGGGCCGCACGTTCAAGAGCTATCGGGGCATGGGCTCGATGGGCGCCATGGCGCAGGGCTCGTCGGACCGCTACGCCCAGGAAGCGAGCGGCAAGCTGGTGCCCGAGGGCATCGAGGGCCGAGTGCCGTACAAGGGGCCGCTGGCCGACCTGGTGTACCAGTTGATCGGCGGTTTACGGGCGGGCATGGGCTATTGCGGCTGCGGGACCATCGCGGAGTTGCAGGAGCGGGCGCGCTTCCTGCGGGTGACCTCGGCGGGCCTGCGCGAAAGCCACGTCCACGACGTGATCATCACCAAGGAAGCGCCGAACTACCGACTCGAATAGGAGGGCGGCATGGCGGGGCGGGCTTTCGTCGGTGGTTTGCTGGCTGCGGCGGCGACGCTCGCTTGCGACTGCTCGACGCCTCCCGTGGACCAATGCGTGCGCGACGCGTCGGCGGTTTTCCGAGGCCGTGTGACGCGGATCGATCCGGTGGCGGCGGACGCCTCCGGGCGGCGCCGACTGGCCATCCACTTCGACGTCGGCGAAGTGTGGAAAGGGCCGGCTTCACGGGAGATCATACTCAGCCAGGAGCTGTTCAACGGTTGTTCCTGGTTCGGCTTCGAGGCCGGCAAGGAGTACCTGATATTCGCTCGCGGCGGGCCCGCGCTGACCGCGGCGCGATGCTCCGGCACCGATGAGATACGGCAAAGCCGGTATCTGGCGAAGTTAGGACGAGGGAAGCGCCTGGGCGGTCCCCGTTAGCGGCGCAGTCCGGCGAGATCCGAGTCGATGGCGACCTTTCCGCCGCCGTCGACCACGGCCGCGCGGAATGAGTCGGATAACTCGATACTGCCCGATGTCTTGAACGTGATCTCCTTGCCGGGGATGCGATTGACGAGTAACTCGAGCGGGCCGGGACTGGCGAATACGCAGCCAGTCATATTAATGCGAGTCTTCTGATAATCCTGCATCGCCTTATTGCTGAGCAGCAGGATGCGGTTGTTCCGCAGCGTCGAGTTAGCGATGGACACCGTGTCCACCGGCGTGCGGATTTGCAGGAAATCGGCTCGATCCTCATATAACACACGGGCGTTGTCGATGTGGATATTTTCCTGTCTCGGAACCTGGGCCCCGGGATAGTACGACCGGCTGTACTTATCGTTGTCAAAGTGGATGGAGAAGGCCGTGCGAGCCTTTCCCAGGAAGATATCGCGGAACACCACGTTGCGGACGCCGGCCGTGTATGTGACCGTGTCCTGCACGGCGCCCCAGGGAATGCCGTCGAGAGTCACCTGGCCGGACTTATGCGTCGGCCGGGTGACCGACTTATAGACGGTTCCGTCGGGAGAGGCCTGGACGCGGTACAGACGCCCCTCTGAAACCACCGTGTCGGATTGCTGGACTTCCATGCCCGGCCGCCAGTCGATCCACGCGCCGGCGAGGATCCGGCAGAAATAGCCGACCTGGCGTTTGGGATTGGGCAGGTCGTGCATGTTCTCCACGACTCCGTCCTCGATCCAGCCTAACTCGGGATTGCCCACCGAGTAATCGTGTGCGTTGAGCGCCACCGCGTCGTCGCCGGTTTCAAAGACGCCGTTACGTAGCGTAAACCGCTTCCCAGGGCCCAGATGAACGCCATCCTTGTCGCCCTTGATGATGACGTCATCCACCACGATGTCCTCGAACGTGCAGATGTGGATGCCGTATTGGACGCGGCCCAGGTCGAGGCAGCGGAATTTCTCGATCCGCAGGTCCTTCACATAGAAGAACGCAAGCTGGCCGTGCAGGCCGTACACCAGCCACTTGCGGATGTCGACGCCGTTCACGATGACGTGGAGGCCGGTGACGGAGATGTGTTCGTCCCAGGTCCTGGTCAGCGCGCCCTTGTTGACCAGCACATGGGTGAACGGCCCCTTCTCATCGACCTTCTTGACGAAGACGTTCGCCCCAAACACCAGCGACGTATTGCCGCCGATGAAGACGGTGTCGGCCAGGCGGTAGGTTCCCGGCTGGCTGACGACGATCGTTCCCGTTCGGTCGACGGCGCGCTGGAGGGCGCGGGCGTTTTCAAGACCGGTGGCGGCGGGCGAGAAGCCGTAATCGGCGGCGTCGGTGAATCCGGCGGGCGCGTAGGCGAGGGCCAGCGCGCTGAACGCGAGGACGGCGGCAAGGAGTCGTCGAGGGGAGGTCATAGACTGCATCCGGCAGTCTATTACACTCGGGCGGAGAGCCGCTTTTCCGGCTTGGGATACGACGGAGCAAAGGCGGCCAGATCGACGCGCGTTTCGCCCTCGATGCAGGCGAGCACCTCCTCAACGGCCGAGCGCAGAAGCTCCGGCGGCGCGATCGCACGCAGGTTGATGGTCAACTGGTGCTGGCGTTCGGCCGGCGCGAGCAGGTCGCCTTCAATGACCGGCTGCTGGCCATTGTGGACAATGGCGGCTTTCAGGTAGGAAGACTGCGTCTGGTCGAACAGCTTAAGATGCACGATGCTCGCGCCGCGCCGGGCAAGCGCCGCGTCGAGCGAGTCGAGCAGGGGGCCGATGACGTGGGACGGGCTCGAGGGGACGCGGGCGTCGATTTCGACGTGGGCGTTCAGCCAGCCGAGCGAAGCCTCCGCGGCGGCGTAGCGATCGTAGTCGATTTCGATGGTGTTGGCGCCGGCGGGGCTGCGCCAGTTGGCGACCAGGGTCAGCCATTCGCGGACGCCCTCGCCGGTGACGGTGGAGACGCGCAGGGGCGGGTCCTCGTCATCTACGGGAGGAGGAACGTCGGTGTACAGATCGGCCTTGGTGTAACACACCACGTCGGCCTCGCGGATCTGGCTTTCAAACAGGAACCGGAGGTCGGAGGAGGGGCTGGCGGCGTGGGCGCGCGCGGCGATTCCGGGATCGACGAGGACGGTGTAGGGCGCCACCTGGAAGCGCTCCGCGTGGAAGGACAGCAACGGCTGCAGGACGGTGGCGGCGACATCGGTGCAACTGCCCACCGGTTCGGCGAATATGTACTCGGGCTGGAACCGCTCCAACTGATCGGCGGCCTCGATGAGGGCGGAGAAACGGCAGCAGAAGCAGCCGCCACCGACTTCGGCGGCGTCAATGGCCTGGGCCCGGGCGCGGCGCGTATCGACCAGATGATCGCCCTGATCGTTCGTGATCACCGCCACGCGCGCGCCACGCCGAGTCAACATATCGGCGGCGCAAAGAATCAGAGAAGTTTTGCCAGAGCCCAGGAACCCGCCAACCACGATCAGGAGCGGTTTGCGACTACGCATGTTATACAACTAATCTATCTCGGATTGCGCGTCGAATTGCGCGACAATTTCGCTTTCCGCCGATCCTGTTATGCTCGGACCAGATGAATAAGCAACGTCTGCACCCGGATGTGGTGGCGGTGCTCGAGGCGAAGACAGCCTCCGGCGCGCCGGCCATGGAGACGCTTCCGGTGGATGAAGCGCGCAAGCTGGCTTTCGAGGGACACCAGGCTGTACAGGCGCAGCCGCAGTTGGTGGCGCGGGTGGACAATCTCCGCATTCCGGGGCCCGATTGCGACATTCCGATCCGCGTGTACACGCCCGATTGCCGAACGCCGCTCGCGGCGGTGGTCTACTATCATGGCGGCGGCTGGGTGGTGTGCGACCTGGATACGCACGAAGTGCTGTGCCGGGCCCTGGCCAACCGGGCGCACGCGGTGGTGATCGCGGTGGATTACCGGCTTGCGCCGGAGAACCGGTTTCCGGCGGCCGTGATCGACGCATACGCCGCACTGTGCTGGACCGCGGAACACGCCGACCGGCTGCACATCGATCCTCGGCGGATGGTGGTGGCGGGCGACAGCGCGGGCGGCAACCTGTCGGCGGTGGTTTCGATGATGGCGCGCGACAATAACGGTCCGCAGATCGCGCTGCAGGTGCTGGTGTATCCGGTGACGAACCTGGCGGCGCTCGACACGCCGTCGTATCGCGAGTTCGCCACCGACTACAATCTGACCGCGGCGCAGATGGAGTGGTTCCGGCGCAATTATCTGCGGCGTCCCGAGGACGCGCTCGACCCGCGGGCCTCGCCGCTGCTTGCGCCCGACCTGAAGGGACTACCGCCGGCGCTGGTGATCACGGCCGAGTGCGATCCGCTGCGGGACGAGGGCGAGGCCTACGCCAAACGGCTGGAGCAGGCCGGCGTGCCGGTGACGATGACGCGTTACGCGGGCATGATTCACCCGTTTTTCACGATGACGGGAGCGATCGGCGACAGCCGCAAGGCGATCCGGCAGGTGGGCGAGGCCATCCGCGCGCTACCATAGATCCAGATAGTTCTGTATGAAACTCCATCCAGCCATCACGGACAATCTCGCATTCGGAAAGCGACTGGTCGGGTCGGGAATTCAGGGGGTCGGCGCGGGCACGCGCAGCGCGCTCGACGAAGAGGCGTTGCCGGAGACGATCCGGCGGGCGGCGAAGGAGGCCGGCGTCCCGGCGATCATCGGCGCGGCCGTGGGCGCGGCGGCCAGCCTGTGGAGAGGCGACGGCAAGGCGCCTCGGGCGGCGGCGATCGGCGGCCTGGTGGGCGCGGCGCTCGGATTCAGCGCCGGCATGCTGTGGGGATCGCGCAACCTGACCGGGGCGATGGTGAAGGGCGCAATGAAGAACGTGAACGCCGCCCGCGATCAGCACTGGCTGGAGCAGCATCCGATCAATTACGCCTAGCCGCGGCCGGAAGGACGGTTTCGAGAGCCGCCGTTACGCCGTGGCGAAGCTCGCGACGGCGGTTTCCTCCTGCTCGAAAACCTCGAACAGCAGGTGGAGACGGGTGGTGAAGATCAGGTTGCGGTTCAACTGGCTGAGCTTCATCAGCTTCAGCCGTCCGCCGGCGGCGTCGATGTGCTTGCGCGCGGCGAGCAGTTCACCGAGGCCGCTCGAGTCGATGTAGAAGACCTCGTCGAAGTTCAGCAGGATGTCGCGGCTGCCGCGTCCCATGACGTCGTCAATGGCTTCACGGAACCGGTGGGTTCCCTGGCCGAGGGTCAGCCGTCCGATCAGGTTGATGACGGTCACGCCGCCAATGTCCCAATCGATGTAGTCGAGTGTCATTCCGCTCCTAACAGCACTTTGGCCGGGTGTATTTCGCCCCGTGCCGCGCATCGGAAAACCGACGCCATTCTTCGGCCGAATGCGTCCGGCCGCACGCCGCCAGGTGCCGCGCGTAGGCGCTTTCGTCCGACAGTTCGCCGATCAGCCCGCCGAGAATGTATCGCAGACGCCGCCACAGTTCCCCGATCATGGCTTAGACCTCGTCCGGCAACAACCGGGTGGCGACGAAGGGCGACTCCAACACCCCTGCATCCCGCGTGCCACGGAGGATCCCGTACCAGACCCGCGCGGAGTGCATCAGCACCAGCGTAACCATAATGACGAACGCGCCGCACACGGCGGCGTCTAAACGTGCGTTAAAAATCAGCGAATTCGTCTCCGCGATCCTGGAGGCGGCGATCTTGCCGGCGGCCAGGGCGGCGGTCAACTGATCCGCCTGGGCCAGGAATCCGACGCGGGGCGAGGAGGAGAAAATCTTCTCCCAGGAGGCGGCGTACGTTACTACCACCAGCCAGGACATGGGCAGGCCGGTGACCCATGCGTATTTGGCGCGGTGCATCTTAATGAGAATGGTGGTGGCCACGCACAAGGCGATGGTGGCGAGCAACTGGTTGGCGATGCCGAATAAGGGCCACAGGGAATTGATGCCGCCGAGCGGGTCGGTGACGCCCTGGAGCAGGAAGTAGCCCCAGGCGAGCACGATGATGGCGCTCGCTCCCCAGACGCCCGGTTTCCAACCGAAGCGGCCGAGCGGGGGATAGATGTGGCCGGCCAGGTCCTGGAGCATGAAGCGGCCGACGCGCGTGCCGGCGTCGATCACGGTGAGGATGAACAGGGCCTCGAACATGATGGCGAAGTGGTACCAGAAGCCGAGGATGGCGTCGCCGCCTCCGCCGCGGGCGAAGATGTGCGCCATGCCGAGGGCGAGCGACGGGGCGCCTCCGGTGCGGGCGAACAGGGTGCTTTCGCCGACGTGGCGGGCCATGTCCTGCATCTGGCCGGCGGTGACGGGGAAGCCCCAGTTCGAGATCGTTGCGGCGGCCGCGGCGGGGGCCGCTCCCACGACGCCGGCGGGCGAGTTCACGGCGAAGTAGACGCCGGGCTGCATGGCGGCGGCGGCCACCAGCGCCATGATGGCGACGAAGCTTTCCAGCAGCATCGAGCCGTAGCCGATGGGCCAGGCGTGCCATTCCCGGGCGATCATCTTCGGGGTGGTGCCGGAGCTGATCAGCGAATGGAAGCCGGAAATCGCGCCGCAGGCGATGGTGATGAAACAGAACGGGAAGATCTTGCCGGCGAAGATAGGTCCGGTTCCATCGACGAATCGCGTAAAGGCGGGCAGTTCGAGCTGAGGCCGCATGACGATGATGCCGAGGCCGAGCATCAGGACTACGCCGAGTTTGACGAAGGTGCTCAGGTAGTCGCGCGGGGCGAGCAGCAGCCAGACCGGCAGGGCGCTGGCCAGGAATCCATAGATGATGACCGCCACGGCCAGGGCGACAGGTCCATATGTGAACCAGGGGGCCACTGTGGGCGATTGGGACACCCACTGTCCGGCGAAGATGCTGGCCAGTACGAGGACGAAACCGATAGCGGAGATCTCACGGACCTTGCCGGGGCGGATGCGGCGGAGATAGACGCCCATGAACAGGGCGATGGGCATGGTGGCGGCCACCGTGAAGGTCCCCCAAGGACTGCCCTTGAGCGCGTTCACCACCACCAGGGCCACTACCGCCAGCAGGATGATCATGATCATCAGGACGGCGATCAGGGCGGTGAATCCGCCGGTGCTGCCGATTTCCTCCCGGGCCATCTTGCCGAGCGATTTACCGTCGCGACGCATGGAGCAAAAAAGTATGACGAAATCCTGGACGGCGCCGCCTAGAACGCAGCCCGCGATGATCCAAAGAGCGCCGGGAAGGTAGCCGAACTGGGCGGCGAGGGTGGGTCCGACCAGGGGGCCGGGGCCAGCGATGGCGGCAAAATGGTGGCCGAACAGGATCCACTTGTTGGTCGGTTCGAAGTCGTGGGAATCCTTCAGGCGCTCGGCGGGGGTGGCGCGGTCGTTGCGCAGGACCATCACTTTCGCGGCGATGAACTTGGCGTAGAACCGGTACGCGAGCAGGTAGGTACAGACCGCCGCGAGGACCAGCCAGATGCTGTTGATGGGCTCGCCCCGGGAGATGGCCACCACCGCCAGGCAACCGGCGCCGGCGACGGACACTGCGATCCAGGCGAGTACTTGGAAGAGTCCCCTCATTATCAATGGATTGTACTATCCGGGGGCGGATTTCGGCGGGAGGAGGCGAATGGCGGGGAGAACAGCGACAGTACTACAGTACCACCCACAACAATTTCCGATGAGGTGGTACCGACGGGTGGGGTAGTACGGTGATACTCTATATCCCTGGAAGGGAGACCTCTTTTTTGGGATGCACTCTTCCATTGAGCGTAGTACCCGGGTACCATTTACGATGTCGGTGCATTACCGATAGATTTCAGTTTCGATCTTGCGTTTGCCTAAGGCCTTGGCGGAGGGGAAACACCGTTGAATCACTTACTCGTACAGTTCACCTACCTGCAACTGCTGGACCTGATGACGACTTTGGCGTTTCTGGTCAACGGCGTTCAGGAAGCGAATCCACTGGTGCGGCTGGCGATGCAGACCTCGCCGAACCCGCTGGGAGGCCTGGTGGCGCTGAAGGCGCTGGCGGTGACGCTCGGGGTGTTCTGCTGGCGGATGGGCCGGACGAAGGTGTTGATGCGGATGAACCTGCTGTTCGCCATCGTGGTGGCGTGGAACCTGGCGGCGCTGATCATCGCGTCCGTGCGATCGATGTCCTAGGTCGGCACAATGACGGAGTTTCAACATCGATTCGCGCACACCAATGGCATCCGGATGCACTATGTCGAGGCCGGAGCAGGCCCCACTGTGGTGTTGTGTCACGGATTTCCGGAGTCGTGGTATTCCTGGCGGCATCAGTTGCGGGCGCTTGCGGAGGCGGGGTTCCGGGCGATTGCGCCGGACCAGCGCGGGTACGGGGAAACGGACGCTCCGGTAGAGGTGGAAGCCTACGGGCTGTGCCAACTGACGGGCGATATCGTCGGGTTGTTGTACGACCTGGGCGTGTCCAACGCGGTGATAGTGGGACATGACTGGGGCGCTCCGGTAGCCTGGACGACGGCGCTGCTGCGGCCCGACCTGATCACCGGGGTGGCGCTGCTGAGCGTTCCCTATCTGCAAGGCCTGTGGGGCGGACCGCCGCCCACCGAAGCGATGCGGGCGATGGTGGGCGACCAGTACACCTTCTACCAGCTCTATTTCCAGGAAGAGGGCGTGGCGGAGGCGGAACTGGCCGAGGATCCGGCGCGGAGCCTGTCCGGAATCTACTACGCGGCGTCGGCCGAGGGGCGGGCCGAGGGCCGGGTGTTGGGAATGTTCCCGAAAACCGAACGATTTATCGACAATCTTCCGCGCGCTCCGCGGCTTCCGGCGTGGCTGGACAATCAGGATTTCGATTATTTCGTACAGCAGTTCGAGAAATCGGGCTTCCGCGGGCCGGTGAACTGGTACCGCAACCTGGATCGCAACGGGCGGATGCTCTCCTTCCTTAAGAATGCGAAGGTGCAGCAGCCGGCGGTGTTCCTGGCGGGCGAGCACGACGCGGTGGTGAACCTGTACCGAAAGGCGTACGACGAGCTGGAAACCACCATGCCGAAACTTCGGCAGAAGATCCTGGCGCCCGGCGCGGGCCACTGGGTGCAGCAGGAGCAGCCCGAAGCGGCGAGCCGGGCGCTGGTGGAATTCTGCCGCCATCTGCAGGCGCGAGGCGCGGCGGCGTAAGGCCTGCCGGACTGTAAGCCGGTTTCTGTTCCCTCCGAAGAGGGCGACAGCCATTCATCTGGACCGCCCATTACTGGACGGCTCTAGCGACCTACCCGGAAGTCGAGCGGGGCGGGCAGCCCCTCCTCCCCTATTTGGTCTTGCTCCGCATGGGGTTTACCCTGCCGGCGCGAATCGCTTCGGCCGCGGTGCGCTCTTACCGCACCTTTTCACCCTTACCTCGTCGCCGAGGCGGTACATTTTCTGTGGCACTTTCCGTGAAATTCGCTTTGAGCGAACCCCCCCGGCCGTTAGCCGGCATGCTGCCCTGTGGAGACCGGACTTTCCTCCCAGTACTGCTCGTACCGAGCGGCTGCCCGTCCGGCAAGCCTGTCAAACATTTTCGCACCTTCTTGCCATTTATGAAATACAAGTCGCGTCAATGCAGCAGGTTAGTGTACTCTATATTTTGGTTGAACCCGGTTCCCGATGGGTCAGGGAACTTTGTATTAGGTAGAAGTCCGTAGAACTGACACGTAAGAGGAGTGCCAACGTACATGTTGAAAAGACTATTGACGCTTTTCACCCTCTTCTCCGCTCTCACCCTTAGCCTGCAGGCACAGGGACTAGATACGCGAGGATACAACAAGGATGACTGGGAGGAGATCAATTTCGAATTCGATTCGGCGGTGTTGTCGGACGGATTCCCGAGTTTGCTCCGGCTGGCCGAGCTGCTGAAAGCCCATCCGGGCTACAAAGTGCGGCTCGAAGGCCACACGGACCACTTGGGGGATTCGGCCTACAACGAACGGCTGGCGACGCAGCGGGCCAACACGGTCCGCGACTTTCTGGTGAAGTACGGCGCGAGCGCCAGCCAGATTGCGACGTCCAGCAAGGCGGAAAAGGACCCGAAAGTCTCCGGTGAGAAGCAGAAATACAGCAAGACCGACGTAGCCCGCTGGATGAACCGGCGCGTGGCCGTCACGGTGCTCGATGAAAAAGGCAACGTGGTGGGCGCCGGAGGCGGGGGCATTGGCGACGCCATCGCGGCGATTCCCAAGGCTCCGCGGGATTGCTGCGACGAGATTCTGAAGCGGTTGGACAAGCTGGATGAAATCGCCAAGGCGCTACGCGACCTGGCGGACCAGAACGCCGGGTTGCGCAAGGAACTCGACGGGCTGAAGCAGCAGCAGTCGGCGCTGCAGGACAAGGTGAACGGCCAGCCCAAGGGGGCGACGCCGGAACAGGTGCAGCAGACGGTCCACGAGGAGATCGCCAAGAGCAAGGACCCGCGCTTTGCGTTGCTCGGGGTGAACATCGGAGAGGACAGCTACAAGCACGTCACCTTCAGCGGAAGAGCGCGCTATTTCGCTCCATTCAAGGAGCATTTCGCCTTGCAGGCGCAGGGCGAGTATATGTACTTCAACGAAGCGAGCGAGGGCCAGTTCGACGTCGGACTGGTGGATCGCATCGGGCGCTTCCAGGGCGGCCTGTTCTCGAGCTTCAAGCACGTCGATCTGCATCAGTATCAGAACGGCGGCACGCTCGGCCAGGCGGCCTTGACGATGGACTACATCTTCAAGCAGGGCAAGATCGGACTGTTCGGGACCAAGGGTTTCCTGGACAACGCGCTGATCGACAGCCGCAACGCGAGCGTGATGAACGGCCGCGTGGTGGATTCCTGCACGGGCGCCGCCGCCGGGACCTGCAACCTGGCGCCGAACCTGTATGTCGAGCACCTGTTGCGGGTGGTCGACCAGGTGGGCCTGAGCACGACGCTCGGGTTGTGGAAGAACAATTACCTCGAAGCCAACTTCGGCTACATGCGCAGCCGCGCGCACGCCGACCGTCCGGGCGGCACGCTGCGCTTCATCTTCCCTGTGAACAACAAGATCGCGTTCACGGTGGAAGGCGGCATGAACGAGAGCCTGATCGCCTCCAACAACTGGGGCCGGGCCGTGGTGGGCGTCCAGTTCGGCAACTTCCTGCGCCCGAAGGAATATCTGAACGTGGACCATCCGGTTCCGGTGGATGTTCCGCGCGTGCGCTATGAAGTGGCCACGCGGATGGTGAAGCGCGGCTCGAGCCCGCCTATCGCCGACGCGGGTCCGGATCAGATCGGCGTACCGTCCGGGACGATCACTTTGAACGGTTCGGGATCCTACGATCCGAACGGCGAGAAGCTGACCTACCAGTGGGTGGCGGAATCGGGTTCGGTGACCATCAACAATCCGACTTCGGCGGTGGCTACGTTCACCGCGGCGGCCGGCCAGAGCTACTCGTTCCGGCTGACCGTTCGCAATGAAGACGGCCTGACGGCGTCGGCCCGCACCCGGGTGACGACGACGCAGCAGGACAAGGTCCAGATCGTGTTCTTCACGTCGAATCCCGGTTCGATCAACCTGGGGCAGCAATCGACGCTGGCCTGGCAGGTGCTGAACGCGACCGAAGTGACGGTGGACGCCATCGGCGCCGTGCAACCCACGGGCAGCTCTTCGGTGTCGCCGAAACAGACCACGACGTATAAGCTGACCGCGCGCAACGCCATCAGCGAGGCCAACGCCACCGCGACCGTGGTGGTGAACGTCCAGCCGACGGCCTTCACGGCCTGCTACGCCACGCCCACCAACATCAACCTGGGCGAGGCCGCTACGGTGTACTTCCAGACCACGAATGCGACGGCTGTAACGGTTACGCCGCCGGTGCCGGGAGTCGGCACTAGCGGGAGCTTCGTGGTGTCGCCGACGCAGACCACGACCTACACGCTGCTGGCTACCGGCGCGGGTGGGACTTCGAGCTGCGCGGTGACGGTGTCGGTGAACACGGGTCCGACGGGTCCGCCGCGGATCATCAAGTTCACGGCGGTTCCGGATTCCATCATCGCCGGCGAGAAGTCGACGTTGCTGTGGAACGTGGAGAACGCCGATACGGTGACCATCACGAGCCTGGGTTCGGTGCAGTTGACCGGCACGCAGGACGTGACGCCGATGCAGACCACCAACTACATCCTGACGGCGACGAACAAGACCGGTTCGGCGACGGCGCAGGCGCTGGTGACGGTGGGCCAGCCGGCTCGCATCACCAGCTTCACGGCGACGCCCACGGTATCGCCGACGCCGGGCGCGAATGTGCGCCTGGTGTGTCTGGCTGAAAACGCGACCAGCGTGACCATCGCTGGGGCGGGCCAGGTTGCGACGGATGGTTCGGTGATCGTGAACCCGATGGTCGACACGACTTACACGTGTACGGCGGTCGGCGTGCGGTCGCAGGACTCCAAGACGCTGATTGTGAAGGTGACGCAGCCGAGCAACCCCGATCCTCCGCCGAGCGGTCCGCCGCCGACGGTGGTGATCAAGGGCGGTCCGGTGATGGAAACGCTGGTTCGCACGGTGAGCCTGGACGCTTCCTCGTCGTTCAGTTCGGCTGGATACGGTCCACTGAAGTATTACTGGACGTCGCGTGAATCGCGGGCGGCGATCGCCAACGGGAACACGGCGACTCCGATCGTGTACTTGGGCAACCTGTACGGCGATTACTTCTTCGACGTAACGGTGACCGACGCTCGCGGCAACGTGTCGACGGGCACCATCGACGTACGCCTGGTAGTGACTCGCATCCCGTAAATCCGGGGTGGTTGGATGAACAGAGGCCGGCCTTCGGGCCGGCCTTTTTTATTGGCGCGCCACGTCGTAGGCGGACCGCATGCCGGGTTTCAGCGGCCGGTGAAGCGGTGCACCGCGTCGAACACGGTGTTGGCGGCCTGGCGGCGAACGATGAGCACGGGAACCTTGTCGGCGGGGTCGCGGCCGGGGCCCACTCCGGTGAAGACCTGAGTGCCGGCGGCGGCCTTGAATCGCAGGGTCAGCTTCGCGCCTCCGTTTTCCCATTCGGCGGTCCAGACCTCGTCGGTCGACGCAGAGGCGACTTCGGTAACGTGCTGATAGCCGTTGGCGGCGCCGAGAGGGCCGTCGCGCGGAACCGTCTTCACCGACACCGTCAGCTTGCCGGGCGCGTGGAAGGCCCAGTCATATATGTGCTCCGTTTCCGAGGCGCACACAAAACGGTCCTCCAACTGGCCGGGGGACAGGCGCAGCTCGCGCGAGAGCTTTACGCCCGGGTACACGGCATCCGCCGATCCGGTGAAGCGCGTCACCTGCCCTTCCGCCAGCCATTGACCCGCCGCGCCATCGGCAACACCCTGGTTGGCGCCGTCGACCGTTACGGTGTTGTGGGCGATGGTGGTCCGGTACCACTCCTGGTGCAGGGGCACCCCATACGCGATGGAGCCGGGGTCGAGACCGAAGGCCCGGCCCGCGCCATAGGTGACGATGTTCAGCTTGTCGGGGTGGCCGTGGCCGCCGCCGTGACGTCCGAACCGCATGGCGACGGCGGTTCCGCGGGCGCGCAGCATGGCGAAGCCGGCGGAATCGAGCAGGGCGCTTTCCTCGGGAACGATGGGGCCCTTGGGCGGGTCGGAGTGACCATAGAGCAGAGCCTCCAGCGAGTCCCGGCGCGAGCCCGCGATCAGCCGGCCGTACGGGGCTTTGCCCCACCGGGCGTAGGCCACCTCGTAGAGATCGGCCACTGTCGAGACGTTGACTCCAGCGTTGTCGTTGAAGCCGGGCGCGGAGCCGTCGGGCAGCGCCAGGGCGAGCGGCGCGTCGTACATCTTCGAATAGCGTTCCGAGTACAGGTCGACGCCGGCCAACCGGGCCGCCTCGGCCAGGGGCCAGAGGGCCTGCAGCGTGTAGACGTGGTAGCCCAACGACCCTTCCCACCACAGGCCGTCGGCAGTGACGCCGCGCTCGATCTGGGCGTGGAAGCCGCGCTCTGGGTCGTTGATGGCGGCGTCGATCAACGCTTTATCGCCGGTGGCGAAACCCACCACGCCGACCGCGCTGTTCTTCCAGCATTGGATGTTGTGGATGCCCATCTTGTGCTCGGCGATGACGGCGGCGGCGGGGCGTAGCAGGTCGTCTTCGACGTGAGCGCGCCCGGCGGGACTCATGCGATCGGCGACCAGGCTATAGGCTTGCGCGACGGGAATCAGCCAGACGCTCTCATCGAGGGTCTGCGCCATCAGCTTGCCGCCTCCCACTTTGTCCTCGCCATTGATGGTGTGACGCGGGTAGGACCGGTAGCGGTCCGCATAGCCGGTGAGTATGGCGATGGCGCGGGCGGCGAACTCGCCGCGTCCGGTGAGGCGGCTCGCGACCGCGAGGTTCCGCGCCGCGGCGGAGTTGCGCCCATGAATGAAGTAGAGCGGCACGGAGTCGTACGGCTCGCCCGTGTAGATGGTTCCGCAGACGGGGCAGCGGTGTTTGACTGGAGAGTCCGTCACCAGGCGCGCGCCGTCCTTCTTGCAGCTATACCAGTGCGGCCACTGGCCACCCTTGTCCGGGATGTCGAGCGGCGTCTTCAGGGCGGATTCAGCCGCGGCGAGAAGGCGAGCCCGGGCCGTCCGGGCCCATGGGATCGAATCGGCCTTGCGGTTGGCGGCGCCGATCTCTTCGGCGCTGGCGAGCACGGCGCGACGGGGCGCGTCGGCGGCGAACGCGGTCCACAGCGAACAAAGGGCGAGCCAGGGTGCGGTGCGCATGGTTCAATCCAGGTGGAAGACTTCGGGCATGTTGGCCCACCATTCGCCGGGTTGGCGGGTCTCGAGGGGATGCTGCATGGGCTCCATGATGGCCCACCACTTTTGAGTCGTCGGATCGGCGGCCATCCGGGCCATGTCGGCCGCGAAATCCTCGCCGTGATATTCGAAATAGCTGAACAGAAAGCCGTCCTTCAGATAGATCGAATAGTTACGGATATTCGACCGCTGGATCATCTCCAGAACGCCCGGCCACACGTCGGCGTGATACTTCACGTACTCGGCTTCGGCCTCAGGGCGCACGCGATTCACCATACCGTATCGCTTCATAATGGAAACATCGTATCAGCCGGCGGGCGCATTTCGGATAAACTGGTCCGTGTCACTCCTCCGGCTCGCTTTCTACGCATCAGCCGCGGCCACGGCGCTGGCGGCGAATCCCGAATTGTTGACGAATTCCTGGTCCGCTCGGTGGATCACCGCGCCCGGCGCGACCCGCACCGAGTTCGGCGTCTATCATTTCCGCCGCAGTTTCACGCTGGCCTCCGCGCCCTCTAGTTTCGTGGTGCATGTGTCCGGCGACAATCGCTACCGGCTATACCTGAATGGAGTGAGCGTTTCCGAGGGACCGGCGCGCGGCGACCTCTACCACTGGCGCTACGAGACCGTCGACCTGGCGCCGCGCCTGAAGGCGGGGCGTAACGTTCTGGCGGCGGTGGTGTGGAACTTCGGACCGGATGCGCCGCTCGCGCAGAACACCAACGAGACCGGTTTTCTGCTGCAAGGCGACACGGCCGCCGAGCGGGTGGTGGACACGGGCGCGGAGTGGAGGGCCGCCATCGACACGGCGTACTCGCCGATTCCGGTGCGCATGGGACGCGACGTTTCGGGCTATTACGTGGTGGGCCCCGGAGAGCGCGTGGACGCCGCCAAGCACCCATGGGGATGGGAGACGGCGGATTTCGACGATTCGTCATGGGCCAAGGCGCGGGTGATCGAGCAGGCGGCTCCGCGCGGGGCCAACGATGCGCACACGTTCTGGATGATGGTCCCGCGAACGATCCCGCCGATGGAGGAGTCGCCCGAAACGCCGCTCAAGTTGCGGATGCGCGACGGGCAGGCGGTGGATGGATCCACGGAGACGTCGTGGACCGTGCCCGCCGGGGGCAAACGGACGCTGATTTTCGACCAGGGCTACTACACGACGGGGTTCCCGGAGCTGACCGTCAGCGGAGGTCGCGGGGCGACAGTCACCATGCGGTTCGCCGAGTCGATGTTTCTACCGGGAGGGTGGAAGAAGGGGAATCGCAATGAGGTGGCAGGCAAGGATTTCAAGGGAAACAAGGAAGTCTTCCTGCCCGACGGCGGAGCAAGGCGCCTGTGGCGTCCGCTGTGGTGGCGCACATGGCGCTATATCGAGCTCAGCGTAGAGGGAGGCAACGAGCCGCTGACCGTCGATTCGTTCAAAACCACGTTTTCCGGCTATCCTTTCGTGCGGCAGGCCCGCCTTCAAACGTCCGACCCGGCGGCCAACGCCGAGCTGCAGCGGATGATGGACGTGAGCTGGAAAACGTTGCGCGTCGACGCGCACGAGACGTTCATGGACTGCGCCTACTATGAACAGCTTCAGTACATCGGCGACGGACGGCTGGAAGCCCTGGCGGCCATGACGCTCGCGTCCGACACCCGGCTGGTGACCAACGCCGTTCGCACGTTGCAGGACACGCAGACCGCCGACGGGCTGACCTATTCCCGCGGCCCTTCGCGACTGTATCAGTACATCCCGCCGTTTTCGATGATCTGGATCGGCATGTTGCACGATTACGCCATGTACCGCAACGATCGGGCGACGGTGCGCGAACTGGTCCCGGCGGGACGTGGGATTCTCGCCTGGTTCGCCGCCCACCAGAAGGCCAACGGATCGTTGGGGCGGATGCCGTGGTGGAACTATGTCGACTGGATCCGCTCCTGGCCGCGCGGGGAGGGGCCGATGGGGAAGGACGGCGGGTCGTCGATCCTCGATTTGCTGCTGGTGGCCGCCTACCAGTGGCAGGCCGATCTCGAGCGGCAACAGGGTTCCGGCTCCCTGGCGGCGGAGTACGAATTGCGGGCGGCGGCGCTCGCCCGGACCGTCCGTGCCCTGTATTGGGACGCCGGTCGAGGACTGTTTGCCGACACCGAGGCGAAGACCGCATTCTCCCAGCATCAACAGGCGCTGGCGATCCTGACTGGAGTGGTGAAGGGCGATGAGGCGAAGAGCGTGGCGACGAAGATGCTCGAAGACAAGTCGCTGGTGGAATCGACGCTGTATTTCCGGTACTACGTCCACGCCGCGATGCTGAAGGCAGGGTTGGGCGACCGATTCCTGGATCAGCTGGGAACGTGGCGCGAAGCCTTGGCGATCGGGCTCACGACCTGGCCCGAAGCGCCGGAACCGTCACGCTCGGACGCACATGCCTGGAGTTCGCACATCGCGGTGAACTTCTTCCGCACCATGCTGGGGGTGGAGCCGGCCGCGCCCGGATTCGCCAAGGTCCGAGTGGCGCCGCACCTGGGCCAGCTCAACGACCTGAGCGGGACCATGCCGCACCCGGCCGGAGCGGTGGACGTGTCGGTGCGCCGCAAGGGAGGCGGCGTCGAGGCGAAAGTCACGCTGCCCCCAGGAGTTACGGGCGAGTTCGTGTGGAATGGCCAGAAGCGGCCTCTGGCGGCCGGAGTGAATCAGGTGGTTGTGCCGTAAATTCAGGCGAACGCCGCCTCCTGAGTCCTAAGGCGAGTTCTCTATGTCGGCGGGCGACCGGTCGGCCGATGTGCTGACTGAGGCCCGGCTTCGACCGCCGGCCGGAGAGTCGCATGCGCATACTCGCCTTCTTACTGACCGCACTCATCGCCGCGGCGCAAACGCCGCGGATGTCGCAGCCCGTGCTGGGCTACCTGTTTGACGCCGGGTCGCAGTCGGTCCGCGCCGTCTCCGGCGTGCCGGGGGCGGCATCCGCCGATCCCGCCATGGCGCTGGAGGACGCATTCTCCCTTGCATTCGTGAGGTCCAACGGCGGCCTGGCGGTGGGCGTCGGGAAATCCGGGCGTGTGCTGGCGGCACGCTGGCAGGAGGGCGCGGCGGCGGTGGAAACTCCACTCGACACCGCGTTCGGAGCGCCAGAGCGGGTCGCGTTCGCCCGAGGCGCCGACCGGGCGCTGCTCGCCTCCCCACAAGGCGTTGAACTGATATCCGGCCTGGCCGGAACGCCTGAATCCATGTGGGCTTACGCGGCGCAAGCGCTGGGCGGCGCGCCGGTGGGCGTGGATTTGAGTGGTGACGGAGCGGTTGCCGCGGTAACACTCGACTCCGGACAGATCGTGGAGGCGTCCGCGGATGGGGTGCGGCCGGTGGCGACTGGCTCGGCGGCGCGATACGTGGCCGGCGGGCGCGATCTGCTCGTGTATTCGAAGGGTGGACTGTCGCTTGTGACGGAGGATGGCGTAACCGCTGTCGCCGACGGCATTGGCGACGGCGCCGAATTGGCGGGCGCGTCACCGGATAGGGCGGTGCTGTACAACTCCCGCACCGGCGTCGTGACGTTGGTGGACCTTGCCGACGGACGCCGGTCGGACATCAGCGGGTATAGCCCGGCGCGGGCGCAGGCGCTGTCGATCAGCGGACTGTTCTACTTCGAAGACGCCGAGCGGGGTGGATTGCTGCTCGATGCAAACGCGAGTCCCCCACGGGTGTCCGTTGTGCCTGGCGTCGACGTCCGGAGGGCGCAATGAAGAAGCTGCTGATTCTTTTCATCGGCGCGTCGTTGGCGGTCTGGGGGCAGTCGATCCGCACCAACTCGGGCTTCTATCAGAACTTTGTGCCGCGCAACGATGACGGCTCCAGCGCGGCGACGCCGCTCGGCTTCAGCATCAACTTCTTCGGCAAAGTGCGCGACTCCGCCTTTGTGAACAACAACGGCAACATCACGTTCGACAACGCGCTGGCTACCTACACACCGTTCGGCCTGCAAAAGACGAGCCGTGAGATCATCGCGCCGTTCTTCGCCGATGTCGACACACGGGGGCCGGCCAGCACGGTGCTCACCTACGGGCAGGACACCGTAAACGGCCATAAGGCGTTCGCCGCGAACTACGTCGACGTCGGCTACTACCAGCAGCACGACGACAAGCGGAACCGCTTTCAGGTGGTCGTCATCGATCGTTCCGACACCGGAGCGGGCAACTTCAACATCGAGTTCAACTACGAGCGAATCGTCTGGGAGACGGGCGACGCGAGCGGCGGCACAAACGGGTACGGTGGAACGCCCGCGACCGTGGGATGGTCGAACGGAACCACCGACGGCGGGTCGTCGTTTCAGCTCGAGGGCTCCATGGTGTCCGGCGTGTTTCTCGACAGCGGGTCGCGGGCGTTGATCCGCGCTCACCTCAACACATCCCAGGTGGGGCGACTGCTGTTTCAGGCCAGGGATGGATCGATCAGCCAGGGACTTCAGATCCTCAGCAACGGGAGCGCGCCGGCGGCGATTACCGGATCCGCCTACGACTACACGTTCCAGGCTACGGGCGTGTCGGGCGCGATCACCTGGGAACTGATTCCGGACATCGCCATGCCGGATGGCGTCACTTTCGCCAACGGACATCTTACGGGAGTTCCCACAACGCCCGGAACCTATACGTTCACCGTGTCGGCCACCGCCAACATCGACGGGGAGTCGGTGACGGTGTCCAAGCGCGGCAGCATCACCGTGGGCGTTCCGACGTTGACCATCGCAACCGGTTGCCCGCTGCCCGACGGACTGGTAGGGAGCAGTTATTCGGCGCTGTTCACGGCGCAGGGCGCTACACCCGCGTCCTGGAAGGTGGCGGACACGGCGCTGCTTCCGCCCGGGGTGACGATTTCTCCGCGGGGACTGTTAGCCGGCGTTCCCACGCTTGCCGGCAGCTATCGATTCACTGTCTGGGCGATGGGCGCGAGCGGATCCGGGATCGTTCCGGTCCAGAAGACGTGCGGCGTCACGATCCAGGCCGCTTCGGTGCGCATGACGAACGGATGCAGCCTGCCCGACGCGACGATCGGAGTTCCCTATTCGCAGACCCTGACGATGGAGGGCGGGGTGGGACCGTACACGTTTGAACTGTATGGGCAACTGCCGCTGGGGCTGGCTCTTACCAACGATGGGCGTGTCATCGGAAACCCATCGGTAGCCGCCTACAATCCGTTCCAGGTGAAAGTCACCGACACCCGTCGAACGACGACCGTACAGTCGTGCGCCATCACGGTAAACGATCCGGTGGTCGGGATCTCATCCGGTTGTCCGCTGCCCGCAGCCACTACGGGCATGGGTTACACCGCGCAATTCGCCGCTTCGGGAGGGACCTCGCCCTACACCTGGAGCGTAGCCGGAACGCTTCCCCAGGGTTTGACCTTCACCCCGGACGGCCGCTTGTCCGGCGCGCCGATGGCGGCCGGGGCCTTCCAGTTCCGCCTGATCGCCTCGGATTCCTCCGGACGGCAGGCCGGGAAACCGTGCAGCCTCCCTGTAATCAGCGGGCCGATGTCGATTGGGAGTTGTCCAATGCCCGAAGCGACGGTCGGAACGCCATACGGGGCCGCGCTGAGTCCCTTGGGAGGAAGCGCTCCGTATGTTTGGTCGCTCGCCGGGGCGCTGCCGGCCGGACTGCGACTGTCAACGACGACGGGCTGGGTGGACGGAACGCCGACCGTGGCGGGCGAGTTCGCCTTCAACCTGTCGTTGCGCGACGCGTCGATGCAGGCCATCACGCAGCCTTGCTCGCTGCGCGTCAGGCCGCTCGCGCTCGGCGTGTCGGGTAACTGCCCGGCGCCCGCCGCGACCGTGGGACAACTCTATGTGACACGGTTCACCGCCCAGGGAGGAGTGGCGCCGTACCAGTTCGACTTCCCGGGGCGCCTTCCCGACGGTTTGACGGCTTCCTCCGACGGCGTCATCTCGGGAACGCCCGGTTCCGTCGGTCCCGCCGCCTTTGGCGTCCGCGTCACCGACGCGAGTGGAGCAGTCGCGCAGTCGCTATGCTCCATGGACGTGGCCCTGCCGAAGGCGCCCGCGGTGCGGTTCACGCCCATGCTGCGGACCGTCGCCGCAGCCGATGGGAGTCTGAAAATCGGCGTCGAGTTGGACAAGTCTTATCCGCTGCCGGTGACCGGCCGGGTAACGTTGACGGTAACGCCCGACACGGCGAGTCTGGCCGCTGCCGCCAACGAGGCGGACCCGCAGGTGCGGTTCTCGAACGGCCAGTTGGCTATGGGATTTTCGATTCCGGCCGGCTCGACGAGGGCCGACCTGCCGCTAATTTCGACGGGAACCGTAGCGAGCACGATCTCGGCGGCCATGACCAGCCTTCGGGCCGCGGACGCGGACCTGCCCGCCGTCGTGGCGCCGATCGTGGTTCAGGTTCCGGCAGCCCCGCCCATCGTCACGTCGGCCTGTTTCACCAAGAGCACGGCCGTGATTCTGCTGACTGTGGTCGGGGCGACGACGACGCGCGAGCTGACAAGCGCGGCGGTTACCGCGGGCTCCGCGACGCGCTCGACGGACCTCAACGGAGTCTCCTCCGATTACTTCAGCGACGCACGAACGGTGCGAACCGGCGGGGCCTTCTCGCTCCAGTTCACCCTCGATTCCGCATTCCAGAGTTCGAGCGGGCCGTTCACGCTCGTGCTATCGAACACGGTGGGCAAGTCGGCGTCGATCACCGCGCAGCGCTGCCCGTAGGCGTCGAGCCAAGCAGAAACTCGAGGATGGCGCTCACCGAGGACTCCGTCTGATCGGTGGGGAAGATGTGCCCCGCCCTGGCGAGCATCACGAGTTTCGCGTTCGGTATACGGCGGGCGATGATGCGGGCGTTGCCGGCCGGGACCAGGCGGTCGTCTTCGCCGTGGATAACCAGCGTGGGCGATTGAATCCGTTTCAAGCGGCCCAGCGAACTCCACCCGGCGATGGCGCCGAGTTGTTTCAGCACGACGCTCGGCTTGGGGTAGTGAACCCGAAGCAGCCTGAGATCCTGTTCGATGCTCTCGCGCGACGTCTCCGGGTGGTACAGCCACGGGATGATGGTCTCCGCGCGTTCCTCGGGACGGTGCGTGAAGCGCGTCACAAGCAGTTCCAGCGCCTTTGGACTGGTCGGAACCGAACGTAGCGCTCCGCAGTTCGTACAGCCGAGCACCAGTTTCCGGACACGCTCCGGGAAAGTCAGGGTCAACTCCTGCGCGATCATCCCGCCCATCGACATGCCCAGGACATGGGCGGTCGGGACGCCCGCCGCGTCCATTACAGCCGCCGCGTCGCGCGCCATGGCGGCCATGGAGATCAAACCGCCGGGCGGATCGCTCGACCCGACGCCGCGATTGTCGAACACGATCGCGCGAAAGCGCCGGGCCATCATCGGCCGCATCTCGCGCCACATGTGCAGCGAGTAGCCGAGGCCCATGATCATCAACAGGGGATCGCCCTGCCCTTCTTCCTCCCAATAGATGCGGGCGCCCAGGCTCGTGGCGAACGGCATAGTCCAATGATGGCGCCAGACGGGGCCAGCGCGCCGAGCCGCCTCAGGCGTCGCCAGACGCCGGCCCACGCATGGCGGCGCGCACCGCCCGGATCAACGAGCCCTTGCCAAACGGCTTCAGAATGTAATCCGGCCCGGGCGTTTCCGCGGCCCCGGCCGCGTCAGGATTAGCGGACATATACAGGACCCGGATAGCTGGCCGCGCCGCCTTCAGCCGGCTGCTCAACTCGCGCCCGTCCATGTTCGGCATCCGCAAATCGGTCAACAGCAAGTCGATCGGTCCCTCGAATTCGGAGGCGACACGGAGCGCCTCCTCTCCATCGGCGGCCTCAAGCACGCGGCATCCGTCGAGTTCAAGGGCGGCGACCACCAGGCTGCGGACATCCGGACGGTCGTCGACGACAAGCACCATGCCACCCTGGAAGGCGGGGTCGTCCGTACGGTCGTCCTCGGGTTCGCTGATCTCGTTCCCGGGTTCCGGCGCCAGGCGCGGAAAGCAGATCTGGAACTCGGCGCCGCCCACCTGCTCCAGCGCGGGGCTGGTGCGAATCACGATCGAGCCCTCGTTGCGTTTCACGATGCCCGCCACGGTGAACAGGCCCAACCCCGTGCCGCTCTCGTCCTTGGTGGTGAAGAACGGTTCGAAGATGCGCGGCAGCACGCCCTCCGGGATGCCCGTCCCGGTATCCCGCAGCGTCAGCATTACCGATGGGCCGATCTCGCGGTAAAACAACGCGATCCGGCCCGGACCGGGAGGCTCCACGGGAGGCGCGTCGACGTTCGCCGTGGCGATGGTCAGCACGCCGCCGTGCGGCATCGCGTCGCGGGCGTTGGCCGCCAGGTTCATCAGGATCTGGATCAACTCATTCATCCGGACGCGGATGGCGCCGAGGTCCGGCGCGAGTTGAGTGACCACCCGGATGTCTTCTCCGATCAAGCGCCGGAGCATGGGGACGGTTTCCTCAATCACGCTGTTGAGGTTCACCCTCCTGCCAATCGGCTGACTCCGGCGGCTGAATGCGAGCAACTGGCTGGTGAGTTCCGCGGCTTGGGAACCGGCGACGCGGATGCGCTCCAGGGATTCGCGCGGAGGCGCGGACTCCGGAGCACGCCGCAAGGCCAGGTCGCAATAGCCGTTGATCACGGTCAACAGGTTGTTGAAGTCGTGCGCGATGCCGCCGGCCAGCCGGCCCACGCTCTCCATCTTGCGAGCCTCCGCCAACTCGGCCTCGAGCATGGCGCGCTCCGCCTCCTTCCGGCGGAGGTCGGTGACGTCGTGCACACGGTGAAAGATCACCTCTCCATCGGAGGCGGCAATCGGCATGGAGGTCAGTTCCACCAGCTTTTCCGACCCATCCGGATGCGCCAGCCGCCGCTCCACCGCCACGGCGCCCTCGGCAGGGCTCAGGCCCCCCAGCCAGGCGGGCGCCGCGACCGACATCGGCCCGCCGCAGGGCAGATCCACTCCGCTGATTGCCGCTAAAGCGGGGTTGGCCTTCAAGATGGCGCCGGCCGCGTCAGTCAACACCAACCCATCGCTTGACCCGTTCCAAATCAGCTGCAAGTGCTCCTGGGAACGAATGAGCTGGCGCTCGACCTCACGGCGGCGTTCAATTTCGGCGTCGCGCTGGGCTACCAGTTCGGTCAGGCGTTGGCTTGATTCCTCCAACTGCTGCAGCTTGCGCTCCAGCTTCCGCACCAGCCGCTCATTGTAGACGCGCAGATACTCGCTGGAGGCCAACTCGCCCTCGGCGGCCGCCGGGTCCGGCTTGCGGAAATCGTCGCTTTCCGCCATTACGCCGTTCAACGCGTCAATGAACACGTCGGGCTCGACGGGCTTGACGATGAAGCGCGCCGCGCCCAGCGACAATGCGAAATCCCGGTCCTGCGCGGAGGTGTAGGTGGCCGTGTACACGATGATGGGAAGCGTGCGCAGGCGCTCCCGGGACTTGATCTCCCGGCACAAACGGAACCCGTCCATGCCGGGCATCAGGATGTCCGTGATCACAAGATCGAACGGGCTTTCGGAGCCCGCATCCCGCTCCAGCGTCTCGATAGCCTGCAATCCGTTCGAGACGGAAGCCACCTCGTGTCCCTGGGACCGCAGCAGGGACTCCAGGAAGTACAGGTTTTCCTGCCGATCGTCGACGCTGAGTACTTTCATTTCGCCTCGTGCAGAAGCTGCTGCACCGTGGCGGCGAAGAACTCAGGATCCACGGGCTTTTCGATGTATCCGGCGAAGCCGGCGCTCAATGCCCGGGAGCGGTCCCCAGGCATCGCGAAGGAGCTGACGCCGATGATGGGAATGGAAGCCAGGACGGGGTCGACCTTCAAATGCTCGGCCACCTCGTAGCCATCCATCTCGCCCATCTGGATATCCAGCAAGATGGCGTCCGGCTTGTCCGCGCGAGCCTTCTCCAAACCTTCACGGCCGTTAACCGCGGTCAAGACCTTAAACCCGGCGTGAGTCAGCAGCAACGTGAATAAATAGCGGTTATTCTCATTGTCTTCCACCAACAATACGGTTCTCATATTGATGAAACTCCGGCCGTCGCGGATGATGCGCAAGCGGCGGCTCCGCTGTCGATCGGCACTTCAAATTCAAACGTCGCACCTTGGCCAAACACGCTCTCCACACGGATGCCGCCGCCCATCAGGGACAGCAGCTTCCGGCACAAGTACAATCCCAGTCCGGCGCCCTCGTACACTCGCCGCGCGGAGCCGTCCACCTGACGGAACGCCTCGAACAACATGCCGACATGCTCGGGCTTAATGCCGATGCCTGTGTCGGAGACCGTCACCGCCAGGTTCGGGCCCGCCCGCCGCGCGGAGACTCGGATGTGGCCGGCCACGGTGAACTTCACCGCGTTGTTCACCAGATTCAACAGCACCTGCAAGGTCCGCTTACGGTCGTGATGCATGGCCACGCCTCCGGCCGGAATGTCCACCAGCAAACTCAGCTTCTTCGCGTTCACCTGCGGCGTCAGGCTTTGGACCACTTCGGCCACGACATCCTGGAAGTCAAAGTCCTCAAAGTGCAGGTCGGCGCGGCCGGCTTCGATGCGCGAGACATCCAACAGGTCGTTGATCAGCGAGAGCAAGTGGCGCGAGGACCTGGCAATGATGTCCATCTGCTTCTTCTGCTCCTCGTTCAAGGGACCGGTGAGCTCCTTGCGAAGCAGGCCGGCAAAGCCAATGATCGAGTTCAACGGCGTTCGCAGCTCATGGCTCATGCTGGCGAGAAACTGCGACTTCAGCCGGTCGAGTTCGCGCAGGCGTTCGTTGGCGGCGGAGAGTTCGAGCGTGCGCTCCTCCACGCGCCGCTCCAGTTCGCCATGGGCGCGCCGGAGCGCGTCCTCGGCCATTCGGCGCTTGGTGACGTCCTCGATAAATCCTTCGAGAAACCGCGTCGCGCCGGTGGAGTCGCGCTCCAGCCGGACGTAGATCGTGCCGACGAACGTTCCGCCGTTGACATGACGGAACTCAACCTCGTCATTCACGAACCCGGTGGATTGCTCGGCGCGCGCCACCAGTTGCCGGCGGCGCGACGCATCGACGAAAACCTGCGCCGGAATGTCGAGGACGGATTCAACCATTTCCCTGGGCGAGCCGTAGCCGAACAGAGCGGCCAAGCGGGGATTGACCCGCAGGAAGCGCCCCTCCAACGTGGACCGGAAAATACCCACGGGCGCGCCTTCGAAAATGTCCCGGAACTCCTTTTCTGAGGCTCTGCGCGCCGACTCCACCTCATAGCGATCCGTGATGTCGAGGCCCAGCGAGAATCTCAGGGGCCTCAACCCGCTGCCGGGCGGCGCAACCGAGTTGCGCCACTCACAATGAATCACCGATCCATCGCGGCGAACGTTGCGGGTCTGGCAGACGGTGGGCTGGCCCAGGTGGAGCGGATGCACGGCGGCCTCCACCGCGCTGCGATCCTCGGGGTGGACGAAGCCGAAGTCGGCGGGCCGCCTTCCCACGACTTCGTCGGCGGTCCACCCGAACATAGCTTCGGCGCCTCCCAGCCAACTCGCGATCCGGCGATCCTCGGTCCACTCCACCAGCGCCAGGGGCGAATTGTACAGCAGCGTCGCCAGCCGCAGGGAGGTTCGCGAAAGGGCCTCGTCGGCCACCTTCTTGGCGGTGATGTCGCGCGTGGTCACAGTGACGCCGACCTGTTCACCCGTATCATCGACAATCGGTCCCCAATTCACCAGCAACCAGGCGTCGCGGCCGCCCGGATAGAGGAATCGCAGTTCTTCGTCATGCGCGGCGCGCCCCTCGAAAGCGGCGGCGAAGCGTTCCTTCGAGCGCGTCGCGGAGTCGGCGTGAATCCACGGGAAGGCGCCATTCCCGGCGTGAGAATTCGGGTCCGCGCCGGTGGCCGCCTGGAATGCTTCATTGACAAACAACCATCGCCGATCCATGTCGAGCGTGGCGAGTCCTTCGTGCAACTGACTGGCGACCAACCGCGATCGGTGCCCCGAACGCCGCAGCTCCATCTCGGCCCGTCGCGTGCGATTTCGTTCGCCTCGGATGCGCACCGCGAGCACAACCACGCCGGTGAGCAGAGCGGCGAACGATACGGCGGCGGCCGCCAGGCGTTGAGACCGCCGCCGTTCGACGAGAATGCGCGTCATCGATTCGAGATTGGTCGACAGATAACCCCATTCGGCGACAGCGGGCGTAAGGCGGTGTTCCAGCGCGGCGGCGGCGATCTCGTCATATAGCGCCTGGGCGGCGGGCTGCGCCGCCGGCGTCCCTACGATGGCGAGTTGCGAGGGCTTCTCCATCGTCGATATCCAGTGGAAGCCGCCGCACGTGACGCCGCCGGTCAACACACCGAGGGCCGTGTACTCGTTCATGTACGCCGCGTCGGATTCCCCGGCGCAGAGATCGTCGACCAGCTGCGTCACCGTGAAGAGCGGCCGTACGGAGGCGCCGGGCAGCAGTTCGTGGATTCGAGGCGTGTCGAGCTTCGGAGCCGCCAAACCGATCCGCGCCCGCTCAAGATCCTTCAGTTGCCGGAATGGGCCTTGTTTGCGGACCAGCAGGACATGTCCGATTTCGAGCAGCCGGCCCGTGAAGTAGAGGCGGCGCTGGCGCTCCGGCGTGACCGTCAGAATGGGCCAAATATCGATGTCGCCGTTGAGCAACGCGACTTCCGGATCCCCCTTGACCATCACCCAGCGAAGGTCGATCTTGCGTCTCGCTGCGGCGTCGCGGATCAATTCGCCGACCAGTCCGGTCGGCCCACCGTCGCCGCCTTTGGCGACCAGAGGGGGCAGATCGCCCCAACCAATTCGCCAGGACCGATGCTCGAACGCGCGTCGCTCCTCGGCCCAGCTCCAGGCGACCATCGAGATCAGAACAAGCGCCAGAACGGGCCCGGCGATTCGCAGAGATCGGTGGATCGTCGCCATGAATACGAGCTCCTCGTTTCCGTCCAGCGCCACAAAGCGGCGGATAGACGGTTATTAATTTGTCAAATGGACCCAATTGCCAACGACATGAACTGAATTGTACAGTTTGACCGGTAGGATTTCAACGAGATCTAGAGAATCAGATCCGAATTCAAGCAAGCGAAGGCGGCCGCCGTCGTCCCCGGCGATGCGCGATGATGCAAGGGTGAGCACGTCTCTTCCTCCGGCGACGATCCTCGACGCGCTCCCCCGCAAGGTGGACGAAGCGGAGGAGGGGCGCTGGCTCGCCGACGCCGTCGGGTGGCTGCGTTTCGACGGCGACGGCGCGCTGGCGGCGGGCGCCCGCACCCATCGTCTGCGGGAACTCGCCTCCGCCATCGACGCGGCCGGATTGCGGGACGAGGTCGCCGCGCTCTGGCGCCGCGCCTCGCCCGAACGCCTGCTCTGCGACGCCGCGCTGCCGGACGAGACTTCACTGCTGCGGGAGATATCGGTCGGAATCCGGCGGCGCCTGCTGCCCCAGCTCGACGACGTCTCCGACCTCTATTCCGCCCTGGATACGGCCGGGCTCACGCTGGAGGACGCCGACTGGTTGGCCGGGCTCGAGGAGCCCGAAGCGGCGGCCTGGAGCAAACTACTCGCCCCGTCCGAGGAAGCGCTCACCAAGGCGCTGAGGCTGCTCGCCGCGCGCATCGCCGCAGTGGGGCTTTCACGGGACCTGGCGCCCATCATCCCCACGCTGTGGCGAAACGAGCGGGAGGAACCGCAGACCGCGTTTGACGACCTGCTCGAGGCAGCGACTCGGCGCCCGCGCAATCCAGCGGCGCTCGCCGAAGCATTGTTGCGTTGCCGCATGACGGTGGGCGTGGCGCACGCGCGGCTGGACGAACAGGGCGTAACGTCGAACCTGGTGTTCCGGCTGGACCTGCTGGAGGCCCAGATCGACCGTATGGACGCGTTATCGAAGCTCGCGGCGGGCCAGGGGGGCGGCCAGGCCCTGGCGGCGGCGCTGGTGCGGGGTTTCGCCGAGGATCACGGCCTGCGCGCGATGGTCCGCAACGCCGTCAACCGGCTGGCGCGCCGGGTGGTGGAGCACACCGGCCGCGCCGGCGAACACTACATCGCCGCTTCCGGCTCGGAATGGCGGTCGATGGGATTCGGTGCGATGGGCGCGGGCGCCATCACCGCGTTCACGGCCCTGTTCAAGTACATGCTGGCCGCGGCGCCTCTCGCGCCGTTCTGGACGGGCGTCGCGCACAGCCTGAACTACGTCCTTTGCTTTCTGCTGATGCAGGCGCTCGGGTGGGCGCTCGCCTCGAAGATGCCCGCCATGACCGCCTCGGCGCTGGCGCGCGCGATGGGCAAGGACGATATGCGGGAGGAGGTCGGGTTGATCGCCGCGATCATCCGCACGCAACTGGTGGTCACGCTGGGCAACCTGGCGGGAGCCATCCCGTGCGCGCTGGCCGTCGACGCGGTGCTGCGCTGGAGGACCGGCCATGCGTTCCTGTCGGCGGAGGCCGCGGCGCACGGTCTCCACTCGATGAACCCCATCGGATCCGGCACGCTGCTGTTCGCCGCCATCACGGGCGGCTTCCTGTGGCTGGCGAGTCTGGCGGCCGGTTGGACAGCCAACTGGATGGTGCGGCGCCGGCTGCCCGTGGCGGTAGCCCGCAGCCGTTCGCTGGGGCGACTGATCGGCGCCGAACGCGCCCAGCGGCTCGGCAAGGCGGTCGAAAACGATTTGAGTGGCGGAATGGGATATGTGGTGCTCGGCTTCCTGCTGGGATTACTGCCATTCATCGGGGCTTTTGGCGGAATTCCGCTGGAAGTGCGGCACATTACGCTCGCTAGCGCTTCGGTGGCCTATGACGTCAGCGCCTTTTTCGGCGCGCCGCGCATCCCGCTGATCGAGATCGCCGAAGCGTTCGCGGGCGTGGCCGCCACCGGAGCGTTGAACTTGGGCGTATCGTTCGCCCTGGGCCTGTGGCTGGCGGTTCGCGTGCGCAATCTCGACACCCGGGGCCGCCGCAAACTGCTGGGCGCGTTGTGGCGGGAGTTGCGCACCCACCCGAGCCGGTTCCTCTGGCGCGACGACGGCGAAGCGGCCCCGCGCCACGAGCATTGAAGCGGACGCGAGCATTCGATATGTTGGAGCAACCGATGCCCGAGGCGCCGGCTTTCTGTTGGCGCGCCCGAACGCTTTCCGGCGAGCAGACCGACGGAAAGCCGCTATCGGCCTATCCGGCGTGGGAGGACGCGTTGAAACCCGTCCTGGCCGAGTTCGCCAAGAAAGGGAGTCCCGATGAAGACGGCAGCGTTATTGATGGCGGCGGTGTTCGCGGCGTGGGCGGCGGATCCTCCGCGCATACGGAGCGAGAACGGCGCGTTTCAGTTGATGGTCGATGGCAAGCCGTTTCTCATCCGAGGCGGCGAACTCGGCAATTCTTCGGCGGGAACCGCGGCCCAGGCCGATCGGATCCTGCCCGCGATGGCTCGCCTGCACCTGAATTTCGTGCTGATCCCGGTGGCCTGGGAGCAGGTGGAGCCGCGGGAGGGCGCCTTCGATTTCAGCATCCTGGATCACTGGATCGACGTCGCGCGGGCGGAGCATCTGCGGCTCGGCCTGCTATGGTTCGGCAGTTGGAAGAACGCCTTCTCCGAGTATGCGCCGGAATGGGTGAAGGCCGACTCGAAGCGCTTTCCCCGGGCGCGGACGGCGCAGGGCGCTCCCCTCGAAATCCTGTCGACGTTCGGCGGAGAGACGCTGGGCGCCGACAGCCGGGCCTTTGCCGCGTTGATGGCGCACGTTCGCGACAAGGATCGCGAACGGCAAACCGTGCTGATGGTCCAGATCGAGAACGAGATGGGCTATCTGGGCGTTGGCGGACGCGACCGCTCCCCGGAGGCCGACCGCCAGTTCCAGGCGCCGGTCCCCGCCGAGTTGATGGATGCGCTACGGCGCCGCCACGCGGAGTTCTCGCCGGAACTCGCGTCCGCGTTCGATCCGCGCGGGCGCGGCTGGCGCGAGGCGTTCGGCGAGGCCGCCAACGAGGCCTTCATGTCCTGGACCTACGCCCGGTTCGTGAACGCTGTCGCCGAAGCCGGCAAGAAGCAGTACGCTCTGCCGATGTTCGTCAACGCGCAACTGCCGGCGTTTCTCGAACGTCCCGGCGAATATCCGAGCGGCGGACCGCATCCCTATTACTTAGCCATCTACCGCTCCATCGCGCCGGCCATCGATTTCTATTCGCCCGACATCTACTGGCCGGAGTTCGAATATTGGGTGCGAAGGTACCAGATTCCGGGAAACCCCATCTTCATACCGGAGGCGCGCATCGAGACCAGCCCGTGGAACGCGCTGGCGGCCTACGGCGCGGCCCGGGCCATCGGATTCTGCCCGTTCGGCGTCGATAGCCTGCGCCCGCCGGCGGCCGGATCCTCGGACCCGAGCCCGGCGCTGATGCAGACGTACGGCGCGGTGGCGGCGATGGAGGATCAGTTGATCGAGGCCCAACGCTCAGGCCGGGTGCGCGGGTTGGCGCTCCAGGCTTCGAGCCCGCGCGGCGCGCGCACGCTGTCGCTCGGCGGATATCTGTTCGAAGCCTCGCTGGCGCGCGCCTGGCGGACCAACGCGCTGCTCGCCGAAGACGGCGGCATGCTGGTGATCGAGTCCAAGCCCGGCGAGTTCTACGTGATCGGGGGCGGCCTGACCGTACGCATCAGCCGCGATCCCGACACCGATCGCGCGGTGGCCGGCATCGCCAGCATCGAGCAGTTGCGCCGCGAAGGCGGGGACTGGACGGTGGTCACGCGCGTGAACGGCGACCAGAGCAACCAGGGACGCCAGTTGAGCATGGACCCGCGCGAGATCCGCGTCTGGCGGGTCCGGCTCTACAGCATCCCCGAATAGTCCTCAGAGGCTGGCCTTGGTCTGGTTCTGATCGGCCGGGCTGATGTGGATGCGACGGTTTTTCTGGTAGCAGGCCTCGGTGGAGTCGGTGCAGGCCGGGCGTTCCTTGCCGTAGCTCACCGTGTTCAACTGCGTGGCGGGAATGCCGATGGCGACCAGGAAGTCCTTGGCGGCCTGGGCGCGCCGCTGGCCGAGCGCGATGTTGTACTCGCCGGAACCGCGTTCGTCGCAGTAGCCTTCGATGGTCAGCTTGTAGTCCGGATAGTCCTTCAGGATGTCCCGCAGTTCGCTGGAATCGGCTGTCAGCGTCTTGGTCGCGTCGCTGCGCAGCGACGCCTTGTCGTAGTCGAAATAGGCGTCGTCGATCCGCGCCAGCAGTTGATCGATACGCGCGCGGGTGGCGGCGTTCGGGTAGTTTGAGGCGGGCTTCGCGACGGCGGCGGCCGGCCGGGAAACAGGCTTGGCGGGCGCGGGCGCGGGCTGGGACGGCGCGGCTTTGACGGCGGCCGCCTGAGGCGTGGGCGGCGCCGTGGCGGCGGTCTTTTTGTGGCATCCGGCCGCGAACAGACAGGCGGCCGCGGCCATCGTCAGCGCGGCTTTCTTCGCATGAGTCACGTGCAGGTTCTCCTGTCTCGATTGAAACCGTGACTCCCCGGAATGCGGAATACTGTTCGCACATGATTTTCCATCGGCCGCAAAACAGACTAGACTCCGAGATGGAGATTCTCTAGCGCTTTCGCCGCGCGGCCCGCGTTCGGGGCTCGGGTCGCGACACGGGCGGCGCGGCGGCGCACTCCCGGGGAGACAGCCATGACCGTTACTCGCTTCGCTTCATTCATCGCCGTGGGACTCCTGGCGGCGTCATACGCCATTGCCTCAGACAGCAGACCGGATCTCAGCGGAACCTGGAAGATCGATCCGGCGCGCACGGACGAACCGTCGCTCAACAAGGACCTCATGCTTCAGATCGAGGATCGCGGCGACAACATCCACGTGAAGGAGACGCGCGGAACCAACGCCAAATCCGACATCTCCGAATTCACCTGCTCCACCGCCGGCAGCGAGTGTGGCATGCACGACGCGGGAAGCAAGGCGAAGGTGACCGTCTACTACAACGAGCCAGCGCTGGTGGTGCTGAAGACCCATGGACGGCGGGGATCCATGGTGGAGAAGCGGAGGATTTCGCTGTCGCCCAAGGGCGATTCGCTGTTGGTGGAGGTGGTCCCGATCGAGCCCTCGGGCAAGTCGGAAAAGTGGACCTTCGCCAAGTCGCAGTAGGATCCCGGACGGGGCCGCCGGCGACGACCCACACCGCAACACCGGCGGTCCCGGCGGCCGTCCGCCCCGACGATGGCGCAAAACGGCCGCACTCTATCGTCGCGCCGAAGACCACCTTGCGGAATCCTGTTCGCACAGGATTCTGCGGGTCCGGTCCGGCGCCCTACACTCAAGATTGGAAGGCTCGCGTTGCGCATAGAATCCGGCAATCCTCCGGCGGGCGGCAAACGGCGGAGGCCGTCGTGGCCCATCCTCGCGCTCGGTTTCGGCGGGCTTCTGTTGTGCATCCTGGCGACCGCCGTGGGCACGCTCGTGTTCCTCCGCAGGGTGAGCGATGAACAGACGCAGTCCCGCAAGGCGTTCCTGAGCCGGTTGCAGGCCCTCGATCAGATCCGCTCGGCCATCTACCTGTCCGGCGCCTATGTGCGCGACGTCCTGCTGGCCCCCGACACTCAGAGCGCGCGTGAGGAGGTGGATCACCTCGCCCGCCTGCGTAATGAGAATCGCGCGGCCATCGTCGCCTACGCGCAACGTCTGGAGCCCGAGGAAACCGAGCCCTTCAACGCTCTGCGCAATGAGATCGACGCGTACTGGAAGGTGCTGGACGCCACCGTGGCGTGGACTCCGGGCGAACGCCAGCGCTTGCGATACGCGTTCTTCTACGAGGAACTGATACCGCGCCGTACGGCGATGCTCCAGATCGCCGACCGGATCACCTCGGTGCACGAGCGCGGCCTGAGCCGTTCGGAAGCGCAATCGGCCGCTTCCGCCGCGAGCCTGCGTCGAACGCTGCTCGCCACGTTCGTCTTCAGCCTGTTGGGCGGCGTGATTCTCGCCGCGCTCACCATCGGCTCGACGCTACGGCTGGAACGGGAGCTCGACGACCGCAGCGCCGACCTACAGAAGCTGTCCACCCTGCTGCTGCGTTCGCAGGAGGACGAACGGCGGGCCCTTGCGCGTGAGTTGCACGACGAAGTGGGCCAATCACTGTCGGCCGTGCTGTTGGAAACCGAGAGCGCGGAGTGCGAAAACCCGCCGCCCCGGCTGCGGGAACATTTGACCGCCATCCGGACGTTGGCGGAAAAGACCATCGCCCAGGTGCGGGACCTGGCGTTGTTGTTGCGGCCGTCGATGCTCGACGACCTGGGCCTCGCGCCCGCCTTGAACTGGCACGCCCGCGAGACCACCAAGCGCACCGGGCGCACCGTGGTGGTTTCGGCCGACAAGGGCATTGACGATCTCCCCGACGAACATCGAACCTGCGTGTACAGGGTGGTTCAGGAGGCGGTGAACAACGCCGTCCGCCACGCCAAGGCGCGCACCGTGAACGTGTCCGTGCGGCAGGAGCCCGGCGCGGTGAAGGTGACCGTCGAGGACGACGGCGCGGGCTTCGACGCGCGCTTCACGCATGGGCTCGGGCTGTTGGGCATGGAGGAGCGGGTCCGCCGCCTCGGCGGCAAGCTGTCGATCGATTCAGAACCCGGCCGCGGCGCCCGCATACAGGCGGTGCTTCCCGTGGCGGCGCTCAACCGTCAAAATGAACTGGAACCCGATTCGCATCTTGTTGGCTGACGACCACACGCTGGTCCGCGATGGACTGCGCGCCCTGCTCGAGCGGGAAAGCGACCTCCAGGTGATCGCCGAAGCCGGCGACGGGCGCGAGGCGATCCGCCTGGCGGCGGAGCATCGGCCGGACATCGTCGTCATGGACCTGGCCATGCCGGTGCTGAACGGCATGGAGGCCACGCGGCGCATCCTGGCGGAGAACCCGCGGGTGGGCGTGGTGATCCTCAGCATGCACCAGGATGAGAGCTACGTGCTGGGCGCGTTGGACGCCGGCGCCAAGGGGTATCTGCTGAAGGACTCCATACGCAGCGAGGTGCTGCAGGCCATCCGGGCGGTCCGCGAAGGGCGCTCGTTCCTCACCAAACGGATCGCCCGCATCCTGCAGGAAGACTACGTTGGGCAATTGCGGCAGCGCGGCCTGGCGGACCGCTACGAGTTGCTGTCCAGCCGCGAGCGCGAGATTCTCCAGATGGTGGCCGAAGGGAGGTCCAATAAGGAAGTGGCCGCCCTGCTGAACATCAGCCTCACCACCGTGGAAACGCACCGCGCGCACATTTTACAGAAACTGGACATTCACAGCGTCCCCGAACTCATCCTGTATGCCGTCCGAAAGGGTATTATCGCCTGACGCCGCGTACAGGCCGTGGGCGGAGTGGGCGGTTCGAATCGGGCTGGCGCCGCACTCCCTGGGCCTGGACGCGGCCGCGGTCGCGCTGTGCTGGCAGGCGCTGCTCGCCCGGCACGCCGGCCTGGCGCTAGGCCTGGCCGAGCGCGTCGTGCTTCCCCTCACTGTCTGGATCATCTACGCCGCGGACCGTCTGCTCGACACCCGAGGTTGGCGTTCCGAGCCCAGCGCGGCGCGCCATCGCCTGCTGTGGAGCCATCGGACCGCCGCCGTCGCCACGCTCTGCGCCGCCGCGCTCGCGGATCTCCTGCTGACGGCCGCCGCGGTTCCCCGCGCCGTGTGGCCCCAGGGCCTGGCGCTGGCGGCGGCCGTGCTCGCCTATCTCGCCGCCGTGCACCTGACCGCCTTCCGGCGCGGCGTCGCCAAGGCCGCCCTGGTGGCGGCGCTGTTCACCGCCGGCGTGTTCCTCGCGCCCTGGAGCGCGGCGGGTTCGCGGACCGGCCTTCTCCACGGTCCGGCGGTCGCATTCTTCCTGCTGTGCCTGTCCAACCTGCTGATCATCGACGCCTGGGAGCGCCCGGAAGCAGTGGAGCCGGCCTTCGCGCGGGTCTGGGTTCCGTTGGTTCCCGCGCTACTCGCGGCCTGCTGCGCGGGCTTTGCACAGCCGTGGCCGCGGTCCATCGCCATCAGCGCGGCGCTTATGCTGGTGTTGTATGGAACCGGCCGCCGCATCGCGCTCGACGCGCGGCGCGCGCTGGTGGATGCCGCGCTGCTCGCGCCGCTCCTGTTCCTGTTGGGCTGAATGAACGCCGATCCGATCGCCCGCGCCTACCGCTGGATCGAATACGCCGCCTTCGGGCGCGCCCTGGAGCGCTGCCGATGGGCCCAACTCGACGCCATCGCGGAGCGGCGCCGCATCCTGCTGCTCGGCGAAGGGGACGGCCGTTTCCTGAAACGCCTGGCGGGCCTCCATCCCCGCGCCTCGATCGACGTCGTCGAAAAGAGCCTCGGGATGATCCGTGTAGCCGCCGCGCGCCTGTCCCCGGCGGAGAGTTCACGCGTTCGCTTTCATCGCTCCGACGCCCTGCTGGACCCGCTGCCCGGCGGCGGCTACGACATGGTGGTCACGCACTTCGTGTTCGACTGCTGGAGCCCGGACGCCGCCGCGGCCGTCGTGCGCAAGGCCGCCCACGTTGTCGAACCGGGCGCGCTGTGGCTGGTAAGCGAGTTCGCCGAGCCGCGATCAGGACTGGCGCGCCTGCACGCCGCCGCCTGGCTGCGGGTGATGTACCTGTTCTTTCGCTACGCCACTGGACTTGAAACCACCCGCGTGCCGGATTATGAGAACGCGCTCGCCGCCAATGCGTTCGTCCTGGTCGGGGACGTTCGCTGGCGCATGGGCCTGGTCGCTTCGCAACTCTGGCGGCGCCAGGACTGACGAGCGCGGCGGAGGAAAAGGCCGGCCGCGGCTCCATCCGGTTTCGGGGTGGATGGTGGGAACGCCAAGGCGAGGCGTGAGGCCACGGCCGTTGATTCATTGTGCTGTAGCCGGCCCGCGGGCGCCATCCTGTCGAGACCTGATGCCGAGAACGCTTGCCGCGCCGCGGGGATCGTGGCATCATAAGTGTTACTTACACCTATTAAGCGGCGCCTCGGACGCTTGAATCGGTGCGGGCTCGCTCCGGCGGGATATCTTGGAAAGGGAGGAATGCGCGTCATGGAAGGCCTTGCCCCATTCCACAGGGAGGTGGTTGTGGTGAAGTTGCTGGCGGCGATGGCGATTGTCGCGAGCGTTCTGATCGCCCAGACGCCGGACGCCCCGAGCGCGGGCGCGCCCGAAACGACGGGCGAGGAAGTGGTCCTCAGCGGAACCATCCATCGGGTGGTGAAACACAGCAAGGACGGCCAGGCCGAAGTCCACATCCTGATCACTACCGGCGACCGGGACGTGGAGGCGCATTTGGCGCCCGCCTACTTCCTTTCCTGGCGACAGTTTCAGCTGCGGGCGGGCGAACACGTCGAGATCGCGGCCAGGAAGGCCAAGGGCGATCCGCACTACCTGGCGCGGACCATCACGGCCGGCGCCCGTACGCTGAAGCTGCGCGACGAGGAGTACCGGCCCCTGTGGAAGAAGGGCCAGCACTAACGCCGCGACGCCCGGCCTAGAGCAGCCCTCCCGAGGGCCGGTCCCGCAGCGCGATGCGTTCATCGCGGTCGGGATCGTTCACCACGCCGCTGTGGGCGCCGTCGAAGATCATCGTCTCCCGCCGCGCCAGCGTGTAGGCGGGCCATGGCAACGACTTCGTCCCCGGCCTCCCGGTCCAGGCGAAGGCCCCCCACGCCCGGCTCAACTGGCGCGACAACTGCTCGGATTCGGGAAACATCGCCAGCCGCATCGTCAGCGGCAGGTCCGAGGTGTGAAACGCCTTGATCTTCTTCGCGCCTTCGCCGAGCGGCGTGTTCCACTGGCAACACCACAGCCAGACGGGCGCCCGTCCCTGCTCGATCTTCAATTCGGCCTGGCGGACGGCGTTGCGCCGCGCGCCCCGATCCGTAGAGATGCGGAAATACAGGTCGGTGGGGCTCTCCGCCGGATGATCCCGGTGGTAGAGCGCGAGCAAGGCGTCCACCTCGGCCTCCGGGATTCCGGCCCTCACGACGCGCGCCCTCAGTCCGGCGGCGTCCAGGCGGAACAACTCCTCATCGCGCAATGAAAACAGCGTCGATTCGTCCTTCGAGTTGCCGATCAGCATTGGCACGCCGGCCGAGACGCCGGGCGCTTTGGGATCCCAGGTCTGGGCCGGAATCGAATGCCCGTCGACGACCGCGCCGAAGCCCGCCAGGCCCCGGCTCGCCGCAAACAGCCGGTCTGCGGGCATCCGCGCGAGTTCATCCACCTGGCTCGCCCCCAGTCCAAGGTTCCCAAGCCACTTCCGCGCGGTCTCCGTAGCCTCGTCCGCCGTCGCGGCGCGCAACGCGGACCCGCTCTGCACCGACGCCTTGTGGAACAGTCCCCGGCCCGCCGGCATCGCCATCAGGGCGCTGATCTTGGCCCCGCCTCCCGACTCGCCGAAGACGGTGACATTCGCCGGATCGCCCCCGAAACGCCCGATGTTCTCCCGAACCCATCCGAGCGCCGCCACCAGATCCAATTGCCCCACGTTCCCGATGGCGTACTTCCCGCTGAGTCCACCCAGGTAGGCGTAACCGAACACGTTGAGACGATGGTTCACCCCCACCAGCACGACGTCCTGTTCGCGCACCAACCCGTCGCCGAACAGCGTCAACACGTTCGAGCCGCCGGTGAATCCACCGCCGTGGATGTATACCATCACCGGACGCTTCCCATGCAACGCCGGCGTCAGCACGTTCAGGCCGAGGCAGTTCTCGCTGTCGGTCTGGCGCGAAAGCTCCACCCGGTCCGGCCTCCCGCCGGCGAAGTACTCGCCGATGATCGGATTGGCGAAGATGTTGCCTTCGCCTTGAACGCAGCGCGGTCCGGTTACGGTTGCGTCGCGCACACCCGTCCATGGAGTTGGCTTCGCCGGAGGCAGAAAGCGGCCCGCCCCCTCGGTGGGCCCGCCATAGGGGATGCCTCGGAACATGTGGACGCCTCGCGCCGTCGCGCCTCGCACGCGGCCATACGCCGTGTCGACGATGGGCGGCTTTTCGGCGGCCAGGGCGGATAAGCGGCAGGCGCCGCCGGCCAGCAGCAGCGCCCGGCGGGAGATGAAGTCGAACGGTAGCATCATCGGCAATTCCGGGACGGATTATATCAATCGTCCGAAGCAGAGGCCGGCGACTCCATCACATACCTCCGCCACAACACGGCCGCCACCGCCAGTTGCAGCAGGAGCGCCGTTAACAACTCGCTCCCGCCGGCGCCGGACGCGTCTTGCGACGGCGTGTCCATTCTCAGCGCGTCGCCCGGCGCCGCCCGAATCTGGTCGAAAAAGTGGTTGGCTTCAACAAGCAGCAAATGCTCGCTCCATCCCGCCCCGCTCGGACCGTTGACGCGGTACACGACGCCCAAGCGCCTCTTGAAAACGTCGCTCAGGTCTTTGTCGATCACCACGGTCGGCTGTCCCGCGCGCCCCTTTTGCCCGGTCCATTGGAGCAGGCCGTTCGTCGCGTCCGGCCGAGGCGTGTCTCCAGCCGGTGAACCGCCGGCGCCGGCCTTCAGTCCGGACGAAGCAGCCGGGGGGATCGCGATGGAGGGGGGCGGCGCACCCATCCAACGCTCTCCGACGACCACCACCACTCCGGCGCAACAGCCCACCCAGGCGAGCGACGCCACAATGAGCAGCCCTCGCATCCACCGCCGCCCAGGCCTGCCGGCCCGGACCCGAGGCGCCTCCACGATCGCGGCGAGCACCGACTCAACCGCATCCTCCGTAACGCCGGCGCGGCAGTCGACATACTCTACCGAAAGCAGCGAACGAGGCATGTCGGTCGGGTCGCCGGCCAGCACCGGAATCACCCTCCGCCCGAATTGCCGCGCCCGGATCAGTTCGCCGCGCGCTTCGTCGGAGTTCCTGGTCCCGGCCGTAATCACGTAGACGAACACGCTGCATCCCGCGATGGCCGCGTCGATCATCCGGTCCCAATCCTCGCCCGGACGCAACCGCTCCACGTCGCGCCAGGCGGGGGTGTTCCGCAGCGCCAAGCCGCGCGACAACGCCTCCGCGACAGTGGACCCGTCCGCGCGCACATAACTGATGAACGCCGGATCATCGTTTGAAATGGGCGCGGGCGCGGGATGAGCCATGTTCCTCAGGGGGCGAATCGGCTCGCCGGATCAGTCTATTGTACGGAAAATCCCGCCAAAATCCTTCGATTTACGCCGTATCCGCGTTACTGAACACCCGCGGCGAACGTCTATCTCCGAAATCACCCTGGGAGGGTGTTATGACGAAACTCCGGATCTTCGCGGCGCTCCTCACCGTGTGCGCCGCCGTTTCCGCGCAGGACTTCAAACTGGGATCGAAAGTCGACGACTTCGGCGTCCAGGACCTGAACGGCAACCCCGCGACCTTCGCCAAACTCAAAGGCGAGCTGACCGTGGTGGCCTTCATCTCGGTGCAATGCCCGGTGTCGAACGCCTACAACGAACGCATGAACGCGCTCTACCGGGAATTCAGCCCGAAGGGCGTGCGTTTCATCTTTCTGAACGCCAACCATACCGAGCCGGCCGACGCCGTCGCCTCGCACGCCCGCGAGCACGGGTTCGATTTCGCGGTTTACAAGGACGCGGGCAACGCCGTGGCGGACCGTTTCGGCGCCATGGCCACCCCTGAAACCTATCTGATCGATCGGACGGGAGTGGTGCTCTATCACGGCTCCGTGGATGATTCGCAGAATCCGTCGGGAGTTCACAACCAGTGGCTCAAGCAGGCGCTCGACGCCGCGCTGGAGGGCCGGCCGGTGGAAAGGGCCGAGACCAGGGCGTTCGGCTGCTCCATCAAACGCGTCAAGAAAGCGTCGTGAAGCTGGCTGCGATAGCGATGCTGTGCGGGACGGCGATGGCCGCCCAGCCGGCCCTCGTCCCGCTCGACCTGGCGCGATTCGAGCGCACGCTCAGCCGCCTGAAGGGCAAGGTGGTGCTGTTCGATTTCTGGGCCACCTGGTGCGAACCCTGCCGGGAAGAACTGCCGAAGCTCGTCCAACTGGAGCGCAAACTCGCGGCGCGTGGATTCGTCCTGGTCACCATCTCCGCCGACGAGCCCGAGCAGGAGCCGGCCGCCCGGCGATTTCTCGAACAGTGGGGAGCGCGCCCGCCAGCCTTCGTCAAGCGCGTGGCCGACGACGACGCCTTCATCAACGCGATCGACGCCCGGTGGAGCGGCGCGCTGCCCGCCTTGTTCCTCTACGATCGCCAGGCGCGCCGCGTCACGTCCTTCATCGGCGAAAGCGATCCGGCCGATGTAGAGCGGGCCATCGCAAAACTGCTCTGACCCTCACAGCAGCATCAGTTCGCGCGCCTTCGCCACGGCCTGCGTGCGCGACGACGCGTCCAGCTTCCGCATGATCTTCTGCATGTGGCTCTTCACGGTGGCTTCGCTGACAAACAGCCGTTCGGCGATCTCCCGGTTCGCCAATCCCCCGGCCATCACGCGGAGCACCTCCAATTCGCGCTCGGAAAGCGCCTCGCCGCCCGCCGCCTCGATGGCGTTCAGCGGAACGTCGAGTATCTCGAGCACCCGCTCCACGTAAGGCCTCCGCACATTGCGTTCGTGCGCCAGCCGCAGCAGCGGAACCACCATGGGATTTTCGCGCGTCACCTGCCCGGTGGTGTTCCAGGCTTCGGCCTGTTCCAGGTACGGACGGAACGTCTCGAGCGCCTCCTCGGTGCGCCCCCGCATCAACAGGCAGTAGGCGAGCATCACCCGCGCGCTCGAGATCGCACGCGTCACCACATATGCGTCCTCTTCCTCGAGCGCCTGCCGGAACGCCTGCTCAGCCTGCGCATACGCCCGTTCCGACATCCGCGCCATGCCCTGGATCAGGCTACGGTAGGGGCGCGCCGCGGGCGCCTCCACCGGGTTCGGCAGCATGGCGTCCTCATAGGTGCGGCGCAACCCCTCGATGTCGCCCGCATGCCATCGCGCCCGCGCCTGCAGGTGCTGGAAGTGCAGCCGCCAGTTGCGCGTAATCTGGCCGTACTTGGTCTCATCCAGCCCGTCGGTCGCCCAACGGTCCATATCGTTCCAGCGGCTCTCCGCCGCGGCCGTGATCGCGAAACTGGTCGACAGCGCCGCGATCACCAGCACGATCTGCCCACAGTCCCGCGCGATCTCGAGCGCATGCCCCCCTTCGCGATCCGCCTCGCACGCATAGCCCCGATGCGCCAGCACGGCGCTGCGCAACAGATAGTACACGCCCAGCGCCACCTCCGGCGCGCCGCTTAACCGTTGCCGCAGCCCCGCGCACAGCTTCTCGATCCGATCGACGTATTCCGGCGCACCCTCGGAAAACAGGATCAACTGGATGGCCAGCGGGTTGGCCGTTCCCTCCCCCTGCTCCACCAGGTCGAAGACCCGGTCCAAGTGGGGACGAGCCGCCGGCCAGTCACGCCGATAGATGGCGTCCCACGCGCCGGCCGAATGCACCTGCACCTGGCTCTGGGCCGGCAGATCGAACTCCAGCGCCTGGCGGAGCATTTCGCGAGACTCGTCGAAGCGGTTGTTCATCAGCGCGCTGTTGGCCAACGCCACCAGCGTCTCGCTCTGCCCCGCCGTGTCTCCCGCCCTGCGGAATCCTTCAAGGGCCTGCTCCAGGTACGGCTGCGCCTGCGAGAACTCCCGCTGCGTCCAGATGGCGTGCCCCAGAAGGTACAGCACCCGGGGATGCCGCAACCGGACCTCGTCGGGCAGTTCGCCGATCCAACGCCGCAGCGTCAGCACAAAGCCGCGCCGGGCATACTCCGGACCCACCGCCGCGATCTCTTCCGTCGCCGCTTCCCAACTCCCGGCCGCCAGCAGGTGCCGTAGCCGGTTGGCGGGCTCCACTTCAGCCCGCGCCGCGCGCTCGTGCAGCGATTTCCATTCCCCCGGCCGCTCCCGCCGCAGCCGTTCGCGCAGAAAATCGGCGAACAGGTCGTGATACCGGAAAGCGGTCTCCTGCTGGTCGGCCGCCACCACGTAGAGGTTCCGCTGATACAGGTCCTCGAGCACCGAGTAGCTGTCCCGGCGGCCGGTCAGCGAGTCGCACACGTCGGGCCGCAACGACGACAGAATCGACGTGTCGAGCAGAAATCGACGCAGGTCCGGGTCCTGGCGATCCAGCACCTCCTCGGCCAGGAAGTCGAAAACACGACGGCTTCCCTGCATCCCGCCTTCAAGCAGCACCGCGCGATTGGCCGGCGACTGCGCCAGCGAGGTGGCCAACAGACGCAACCCCGCCGCCCACCCCTCCGTCCGCGAATACAGCAGTTGAACCTCGCGCGGATCGAGGTTCAGCCCGAGCCGCCGGTTCACCAGATCGCCGGTTTCGGAAGCCGTGAAGCTGAGATCCTGAAGGCGGATTTCGCCCAGTTCACCCCTGGCCCGCCGCCGCGCGAGCGACAGCGGAGGGTCCTGGCGGCTCGCGAGCACCAATCGCAGGTTCGGAGGCAGGCGATCGGTCAGGTAGTCGAGAAGCTCATGAATGGACCGCTCCACAATCACGTGCAGGTCGTCCAGCACAATCGCCACCGGCCGCCGGCTTTCCCCGATCTGGTTGACGATGGCGGTCATCAGCGCGCGGGCGTCGTTGGGCCGGGCGCGATCCTCGTCCACCTCGATGCCCGCCGCGCCCAGCGACGCCGCCAGCGCCGCGGCGAACCGCGACGGATCGTTGTCTTCGACATCCAGCAGCAGCCACGCCCACGTCCGTTCCGGGAAGGCGTGCGGCAACTCGGCGAGCAGCGCTGTCTTCCCCGCCCCCGCCGGCGCCGAAATCAGCGTCAGCCGCGAATGCTCGAGCGAGTGGCCCGCCACCTCCACCAGGCGCTGCCGGAACAACGCGTCGTGGCGTCGCGCGGGGGCCATGAGTTTCGTCGTCGCAAGCCAGACCAGGGTAGCTCGTGAGGCCATTGCCAGGGACACAATTGTCTCATACGTCGCCGGGCTCTCCGGAGTTCGCCGGGATCGCGATTCCGTGCTTGTCAAGCACCGCGCCCAGTTCCGCCGCACCCTCCAGCGCAGCCAGATCCCGAGCCAGCAGATCGAGCCCGCCCGGCCGCGCGAAGACCATCAGCCGGCCCGTCGCGCCGCCGCGGTTGCGCAATGCGAACGCCGTGCCCCTGGGGATGAAAAGGCCAAAGCCGGGCGCGGCCTCCACATCGCGAGTTCCGATGCGAAAGTCGAACAGCCCGGCCAGCACGTAGAAATAGTTGTCTTCGTAAGCGTGGCTATGGAGAGGGACGCCGGCCCGGGCCGGCGCCTCCACCTCGCACACCGTGTAGCGCCCCGCCGTCCGCCGGCTTGAGACCAGCACCCGCACAGTGGCGCCAGCGGCCTCGAACGGTCCTGGCATGGGTCCTCCTCACCGGCCGAGCGGCGGACCGATCAGGCGGATGCCGAACTCGGTCGCCAGAAGGTTGGTCTCCTCCGCGCCCAGATCCCGGCCGGAGACCGTGAGGAAGAACTCCTCGATGCCCGCCGGAGCCGCCATCACCAGCGCCTCCACCACGCCATCGGTCAGATTCTGCCAGGTGTGGGGGATGTGGCGCGGCGCAAACACCGACACGCCCGGCCCGGCCGTAAACGTCGCGTCATCCACCTGGAAGGTCAACTCGCCTTTCAGAATGTAGAACCACTCGTCCTCACGCTCGTGCACGTGCAGCGGCGGTCCGGACATCGGGCGCGCCTCCATCACGGCGATGGCGAACGCGCCGCCGGTGTCCCCGCCCATCGCCTTCACCAGAAGGTCGTGGCCCTGGAGGCGGATGCGGTGCGGAGCCCGGTCCTCGCCGGGTCCCGCCACCACAGGCGCCAGAGTCTGAGTATCGATTGCAGTCGTCATGTTTGTGCTCCTCGTCGTTGTCTACTTCACCGACACGGTGACGCCGGCGCGCGACGCCGCCCCGCCCACCGTCAACCGGACCTCCGCCGCTCCCGCCGGAACGCCGTCCGGAACCACCGCGTTCACCTGTAAAACGCCCGCCACCAGGCCCGGCGCCGCGCCCGCATACAGCACTTGCGCGGGAACTCCGCCAATCGTCACCGAAACCGGCTTCAGCGGCTTCGGCAACACTGCGCCGGCGAACGAGCCGTCCACACCCTGGGGATCGGTCTGCCCCTCCCCAGTGCCGTAAATCAACACCACGGATCCGCGGGCGGCGGGATTCGACGGCCCGTTCACGCCGTAATCCTGATTCAGAATCGAGCCCTGGCCCGTGCCGCTCGAATTCGCCGTGAAGATGCCCGGCGCGGTTTCAACCACCGCCACGTTCACCGGCGTCGAGTGGCCCTTCAGGTATTCGGCGTCCACGCGAACCGTGGGTCTGCCGGCGATGCCGTAGGGGACCACCACGCTCACCTGCCCCGCCGATGCATACACCACCGGGGCCGGCATCCCATCGAAGTACACCCGGGTGGACTTCACCGAAGTCGACATCCGCCCCTGCGCGTCGACCTCGGCCAGCGCCAGTGCATTCGGCCCGAGATTCTGCCCGTACAGCACCACCAGTTCGCCGGGCGCCACCGCTCCGCCCACCCCCGTCGCCGCGTGGACAATGCCCGCGGACGTTATCACCGGCTTCGGCCCGCTGACGGTCAGCGTCACCGACACCGCCAGCGGACTATTGGCCGCGTCCGGCGCCGTGATCCGCAGGTATCCGTTATAGACGCCCGGCTCCAGGTTCTTGGGATCGACGGACACCGTCGCCGAACCGTTGGTCGCCCCCGTAAGCGGCGAAGCGCTAACGAACGCGCCGTCGACCGCCACCTGGTAGGGAATCGGCGCGCACGCCGCAATGGCGAGCGTCTGCGGCGCCGGCGCTGTCTTGCCCAGTTCATAGGTAAACTCGAGCGCAGTGGCCGACGGCGCAAGCAGGGGATCGCAAACATGGGCCACGAAGGCCTCGCTCGATCCTCCAAACGTGTTGCGCATGGCGTTCTTGAGCGGAAAGTTGGCCGACCCGGTGTCTCCCGCCAGGCGGATGCCGCCGCTGCCGTCGAGCGCCATCGCGTAGACAGCGTCATCGGAGGCCCCGCCCATCGGCGTGCTGAACGTCAGGCCCGCCAGGCTCGCGTTGAAGCGCGCGACAAAGCCGTCCGAATGGCCTCCGCCGTAGGCCTGCAACGGCCGGACAGCCGGGAAATCCGCGCCCGCCGCGATGCCCGCCACCGTCACGTTGCCCATGGCGTCCACCGCGATCTGCCGGATCGCCTCGATCGCCGCGCCGCGAGCCGTGCTGCCCAGGTACGTCCCATACAGCAGGTTGCGGCCGTCGGCGGTGAACTTGGCGAGAAATGCGTCGGCGTCGCCGCGAAACTCCTTCTGAACCGCGTTATCGCTGAGCGACAGGTTGTTGGAGGTGGTCGACCCGCCCACCAGCACGTTGCCGAACGTATCGAGCGCGATGGCGTAGCCCAGGTCGTTGCCCCGTCCGCCGTAGTAAGTGAACCATTCCAACCGATCGCCGGCGGCGCTGATCTTCGCCGCGAACGCGTCATAGGGCGACGACAGCTTCACCTGATACGCCCCGGCGGTGGCGAGCCCCGGCCCCTGCGCGATGCCCGTCACGTAGACGGCGCCGTCGTCGCCCACCGCGATCCCGTTCCCCTCCTCGGCCGCGTCCGCGCCCAGCAGCGTGCTGTAGCCCAAGTGGTAATCCGGCGCCGCGAACATCGCCACAAAGGCGTCCGAACTGCCGCCGAACTGCATCTGGAAGCCGCCCTTGGTGGGGAACTGGGTGGAGGTCGCGCGGCCCACCACGTGGATATTCCCCGCGCGGTCGAGCGCCATGCCGCGGACTTCATCGTTGCGGTCGCCGCCGAAGAACGTCGAGAACAGCAGCGCATTGCCCTGCGGGTTCAACTTCGCGACGTAAGCGAGGTTCAGTCCGGGCGGCGTCGCCTGCACGGCGTTCACCAGCGGAAAATTGTGCGCCCCGGTCACGCCGCCCAGGTACGCGTTGCCCTCCGCATCCGCCGCGATGGCGTAGCCGCGCGTGTTCGACGACCCGCCCAGGTATGTCGAATAGACGATCGCCGTTCCCGCCGCATTCAGCTTGCTCACAAAGGCGTAGGCGACCGAGCCCTGCGGCTTCGTGATCCCTGCTCCGACGGTCGGGAAGTTGGTCGACGTGGTCTCGCCAGTGATGTAGGCGGCGCCCTGAGGGTCGACCGCCATGGCCCAGGCCGTCTCCGTGTGGTCGCCGCCCAGAAACGTGGCGTACACCACCACCGGATCGATGACCAGTGGAACGCGTACATCGTACGCCCCAATGTCGAAGCCCACCCGCCGTTCCGCCAGGATGCGGTACGCCGCCCGCACCGGCCGCCGCGCGCCGTTCACCACCTGGTAAGCCACCGGCGCCCGTTCCACCAGCACGCGATCCCCGAAGCCCAGTTCGAGCGCCCCTTCGCCGTTCACCCGCATCGTCTGGACGCCGTCAAACCGCATCCGGATCGCGGACGGCCGCGCGCCCGCCGCCACCACGAAATCGTATTCCAACTGGTCCTTCGCGCTGTGATAGACCAGGTCCACGCCCTCGTAGACGCCTGTGTACCGAACCCGCGCGAAGTGCGGCACGCCCGTCCGCCATTGGGACCGGTCGTCGCCGATCAGGTAGTTACTCGTCTGGCCGGTGGGCGCCAGCCCTTCGATCGACCTCGCGGCCCGCGCCCCATCCAGCCGCATGCGGACGGTCTGCCTCGCCCCGTCGCCCCGCTCGAGCGTCAGCACGGCTTCGCCATCGGTCAGAAACAGGCCGTACCCGTCGCCCCGGGCCATGTATCGCACGGCCGGCGCCGACTGGCCCCGGTTCTCCTCGAAGGTATAAGGAAGGCGCGGCCCATGCGGGGCGGTAGCCCCCAGCGCGGCGCCTAGATTGATGGCGGAAAGTATCAGCAATCCCGCAGTCTTCATCCTCGTTCGCTCCTCATCGAGGTGCATCGTTGCAATCTCGACAGGGACGAGTGTAGGGCGCTCCCCACGGGCGCTTCGTCCTACAAAGGAATGAATTCGGCGGATCGAAAAGGATGATTCATCCGCGCGCGGGATGATTCTTAAGGATAATGATCCGAATCAGCCACCCGTTTGCGCGTATAGCCGTTGCTACCCCTTGAACACGGCGACCTCGGAGATGGCCGCGGAGGCGGACGCCTTCGTCACCCGCACCCGGATCTTCGTGCTCGCGGCCGGCTCGGCCAGCCGGATCAACCGGCAGGCGCCGATGCTAGTGGCCTGGGCGATCTCCTTCCACCCGCCGTCCCGCCATGCGTCCACGGCCACCGAATCGATGCGCTGCCCGAGCGGCAGATATTCCCGTAGGCGCACGATGTTGAAGGACGCCTCGCGCCCCAGATCCACCGTCAACTCGGCCGGCCCGTCGCCCGCGGCCCAGTAGGTGTCCCGCCGACCGTCCACGGCGTTCTCCGCCCGGAAAGCCCGCCCCTTGGCGAACACGCTGGACGCCGTCGCCCGAGCCTTCGCCGCCAGATTCTCCCCAAACGTCCTGCGCACCAGCTCGCCGAATCCGCGCAACGACTGTACGTCCGCCTCATTGAGCAACCCGCGCCGGTCCGGAGGCACGTTCAGCAGGAAACTCGCCCCGCGCCCCACCGATTTGAAGTACAGATCCATCAGCGTCTCGGGCGACTTCACCCGTCCGTTCTCCTTCTCGTGCCAGAACCAGCCGGGCCGTATCGAAACGTCGCACTCAGCCGGCAGCCAGCGCTTGCCGCCGCGATGTCCCGTCGTCAGGTCCTTCTCCTGCACATCGCCCGGCGCCGCCGGACCGCCTTCCCGCCCCACCGGGTCGATGGTGGCCCAGCAGGTCTCGTTGGCGATGCCCCGCTCGTTGCCCACCCAGCGCACGTCCGGCCCGACGTCGCTGAAAATCACCGCGTTCGGCGCGAGCGTTCGCGTCAGCTCCCACGTTTTCGGCCAGTCGTAATACGTCTTGCGGTCGATCTGCCGCTTCTCGCGAGCCCCGCCGTAGAACCCGTCTCCGCCGTTGGCCCCATCGTGCCAGACCTCGTAGATGGGCCCATACTGCGTCAGCAACTCGCGCAACTGGCTGCGGTAGGTTTCGATGTACTCCGGCCGCCCGTAATGCGCATTGTTGCGGTCCCAGGGCGACAGGTAGACGCCGAACTTCAGCCCATGCCGCCGGGCGGCCTCGGAGATCTCCTTGACGGCGTCGCCCTTGCCTCCGCGCCAGGCGCTGTTGCGAACGCAGTGCTCGGTGGTCCGGGTGGGCCACAGGCAGAACCCGTCGTGATGCTTGCACGTAAGGATGACGCCCTTCATCCCGGCGGCGGCCAGCGGCTCCACCATCCGGTCGGCGTCGAACTCCGTGGGGTTGAACAGGTTCGGACTCTCGTCGCCGTATCCCCACTCCTTATCGGTGAACGTGTTGACCGTGAAGTGGAGGAACCCGTAAAACTCGAGCTCGTGCCAGGCCAGTTGCCGCGCGGACGGCAGCGCTCCAAACGGAGCAGGCCCCTTGGGAGCGGCGGACGCCAACGTGGCGGCGAACGGCAGGGCGGCGGAGAACCGGCGTCGGGAGATCATATTCGTCCCTGATTATCCAACAACGCGGCGGGACGGCATCGTCGCCTACCGGCGCCGTATACTGAGTCGACGCTCCGCGCCACCCGCAACACCATGGCACTACTGATCCAACCCTCCACACGTCGAAATTTCCTTCTTTCGGGCGCCGCCGCCGTGGCCGCCTCCACCCTGCACGCAGCCGGAAAGTCCGTCCGTTGGGCGCTGCTTTCCGACGTTCACATTCCCGCCGACCCGTCCAACTCCTACCGTGGCTTCAAGCCCTTCGCCAACTTCGAACGCGTCGTCCCGCACCTCGTTGAATGGGAGCCCGAGGCCATCCATATCAATGGCGACATCGCCCGACAGCACGGAAACGCCGCCGAATACCAGTCGTGCCGCCAGTTGATCGATCCCCTGGCCGCCAGGATCCCGGTCGCCCTGGGGCTCGGCAATCACGACAATCGCGATGAATTTCAAGCGGCTTTCGCCAAACCCGCCGGCGAGCGCCAGCCGGTGAAAGGAAAGCACGTCACCGTGGTCCGCTCGGGCCCGGTCCGCCTCGTTTTCCTCGATTCGCAGTTCATCGTCGACCAGGTTCCCGGACTGCTCGGCCGCGCCCAGCGCGAATGGCTCGACGGCTATCTCCGGCAGGATCCCTCCACCCCCACCCTCCTGTTCGTCCACCACACCCTGGAAGATGAGGATGGCGCGCTGCTCGACGCCGAGCGTCTGTTGCGCATCGCCGCCGCCCATCGCGGCGTCAAGGCGATCTTCTACGGCCATTCCCACCAGTACAAGTACGGCGTCCACGAAGGGGTCCACCTGGTGAACCTGCCAGCCGTGGCCTATAACTTCACCGACGATCAACCCACCGGGTGGGTGGCCGCCGAGTTCACCGCCACCGGCTGCGATCTGAAACTGCACGCCACCGGCGGCAACCAGTCCGGCGACGGCAAATCCCGGTCGCTTGCCTGGCGCGGTTGAGCCGTTCCGGCCCGGAACGCCGCGTTAGACTGCATGGAGCGGTCACAAATGAAATCCAGGGATCCGATTTTGCGGTCGATACGTATCCTGTACTGTGCCTCGCGCATCCAATCGGTCAGGGTCCGGAGCATCGTTGTGTTTCGGTTACCAAACTGTTAAGTTAATGAGAGTTCCTTCACTTATGGGCAGGGGTCTGAGCTTTACGGCCGCGGTAGTTTTGGCGATCCCAGTGGCCATCGCCGGTGGTGTGCCAGTAGCGGATTCCGACGATTCGGCCAGCGCCGCGATCATCGATCACTACTTGGCCAGCACGCAAGCCCAGCAAACCAGTTTGCGCGGTTTGCAGATGGATATGGAAATCGATGCTTCGCTTCCCAAGTTAAAGAAATCAGGGAAGATGCAAGCCCTCCGGTCGATTTCGAAGCTCGGCCAGATCACCTACCAGGGTCTGCGCTTCATCGGCGACCAGACCATCAAGAACGACGTCATCGTCCGCTACCTGACCGCTGAAAAGCAGAGCCAGGACATTCAGCAGATGTCGCTGACGCCCAAGAACTACAAGTTCAAGTACCGCGGCAAGGGCGAAAAGAACGGCCACCAGATCTACGTCTTCCAGGTGGCGCCGAAAAAGAAGATGGTGGGGCTGTTCAAGGGCGAACTATGGGTGGATGCCGACACGTTCCTGCCCTTGCGCGAGTCCGGCCGTTTCGTGAAGAACCCGTCGGTCTTTCTTAAGAAGATCGAATTCGTGCGCGATTACGAGATCAAGGACGGCATCGCCTTCCCGCGCCACATCGAGAGCACCGTGGACACCCGTTTCTGGGGTCCCGCGCAGATGAGCATCAGCTTCACCAACGTCAGCCGGCATGACGATGACCAGGTGACGGCGATGCCGTCCACCACTCAGGTCACCCAATAGCCGCCCCGGAAGCGCCGTTCGCGCCCGGAAATCCGTGGTTCGCCCCCCGTGGGGCGCTACTTCCTTGCCTGTCATTGAGTTCCGCAACCCGAGTACCGTAAGCTGATAGAGAGTGCATGAGAACCCTATTCCTGAATCCTCCGTCGTTTGAAGGCTTCGACGGCGGGGCGAGTTCCCGCTGGCCGGCCAGCCGCGAGATCGAGTCGTACTGGTATCCGGTATGGCTGTGCTATCCGGCCGGCATGCTGCCCGACAGCAAGGTGGTGGATGCGCCTCCGCACGGCCTTTCCATTGAAAGCACGGTGGCGATGGCGAAGGACTTCGAACTCCTGGTGCTCTACACCTCGACGCCGGGTTTTCATGTCGACGTGAAGATCGCGCAGATGATGCGCGACGTCAACCCCAAGATGCAGGTCTGCTTTGTCGGACCGCCCGTCACCGTCGAGCCCGAAAAGACCCTGCGCGAAAACTCCGTCATCGACTTCGTGGTGCGCCGCGAGTTCGACTACCAGATCGCCAACTACGCCAAGGGCAAGCCGCTCGCCGAACTGCCCGGCGTCAGCTTCCGCCACAACGGCGAGTTCGTGCACAACGCCGAGGGCGGCTACATCGAGACCCTCGACGAACTGCCCTGGGTCAGCAAGATCTACAAGCGCGACCTCGACTTCCGCCGCTACAACGTCCCGTTCCTGAAGCATCCGTTCATTTCGATGTACACCTCGCGCGGATGCCCGGCCATGTGCACGTTCTGCCTGTGGCCGCAGACCCATTCCGGCCACCGCTGGCGTCTTCGCTCGGCCGAGGATGTGGCGGCCGAGTGCAAATGGGCGCTGGAAAACTTCCCCGGCCTGCAGGAAATCTTCTTCGACGACGACACGTTCAACTACCGCAAGGAACGCACCATCCAGGTCTGCAAGCACCTGGAGAAGTTGAACATGACGTGGTCCTGCACCTCGCGCGTCACCACCGACTTCGACACCCTGAAGGCGATGAAGGACTCCGGCTGCCGCCTGCTCATCGTAGGCTACGAGAGCGGCGACCAGCAGATCCTCAAGAACATCAAGAAGGGCGCCACCATCGACATGGCCCGCCGCTTCACGGCCAACTGCCAGAAGCTCGGCCTGACCATCCACGGCGACTTCATCATCGGCCTGCCCGGCGAGAACCGCGAAACCATCCGCCGCACCATCGACTTCGCCAAGGACCTGGACGTCGAAACCATCCAGGTGTCCATCGCGCACGCCTACCCCGGCACCGAGTTCTACGATTTCGCCAACAAGAACGGCCTGATCAGCATCGAGGGCATGACCGACGAGAAGGGCCACCAGTTGCCCAACGTGGTCTACGAAGGCCTCGACCGCGCCGAACTCGTCGACTGGGTGGAGCGCTTCTACGGCGAATACTACTTCCGTCCGAAGGCCGCCTGGCGCATCGTCCGCAAGGCCATCTTCAACAACTCGGAACGGAAGCGTCTGTACAAGGAAGCCTCCGAATACCTGGCCCTGCGCTCCAAGCGCAAGAAGTTCGTCGCCGAGCAGAAGGCGGCCGCGGCCGTCCCGGCGCGGGGCGTATAGACCGCCGATGGACGCCGCCGACCGGAGAATCCGGCTCAAGACGCGTCTGTTCGCGGTGATCGTGGTGTTGAGCGGCGCCTTCGGCAATTTCTTCCTGGACTGGGGATTGCGCAAGAGCAACACGCAGCTTTCCATGTCCCCGGTCGACTACGTGGTGGCCATTTTCGACCCCTGGGTGACCCTCGGCGTGGCGTTGTTGATCGTGTGGCTGCTCGCCCGCATGGCGCTGCTCAGTTGGGCCGACCTGAGCTACGTGCTGCCCGTCACCGCCATCGGCTACGTGGCCACGGCCCTGATGGGGCGCTTCTTCCTGCACGAACAGGTGACTCCCCAGCGCTGGGCCGGCACGCTGCTGATCGTGCTTGGCATCGGCTTTGTCGCCCGCACCAACCCCAGGACCACGCCCGAGCGCGAAATCGCCCTCGCCGGAGACCGGCCATGTTGAACTGGCTGCTGGTGGCCACCGTGGTGGGCTGCACCGTGATGGGCGACCTGCTCCAAAGCCTCGAAATGAAGCAACTCGGCGAAATCCAGGACTTCCGTCCCGGCGGGCTCGGGCGGGTCATCGGATACCTGGCGCGGCGCAAGTACCTGCTGCTCGCCATCGTCTTCATGGCGATCTCGTTTTTCGCCTTCATGAAGCTGGTCACGGTGGCGGATCTGAGCTTCGCCGTACCGGCCACCGCCGGCAGTTTCGTGTTCGAAACCATCCTGGCCCGCATCGTCTTGAAGGAGCGCGTCGACGGCCGGCGCTGGGCGGGCGCCTGTCTGGTGGCCTGCGGCGTGGCGCTGCTCGCGCACTGACACGGTGGCTCGCTACATCCTGCTCCTCGCCGCCGCCGTCGCGGGAACGTATCAACTGGTGGCGTTACTCGCCGCCCTGGCGCGCCGCCGTCCGGGCCGTTATCGCGGACACACTCCCTCGGTCTCCATTCTGAAGCCGGTGCGCGGCGCCGACCCCGGCTTCCACGAAGCCCTCCGCTCCAACGCCTCGCAGGACTACCCCGACTTCGAAATCCTGTTCGGCGTGGCGGACCCCGGCGACCCAGCCATCCCGATGATCGAACGCGTCGCCCGCGAGTTTCCGCGCCGCTCCATTCGCTGGATCCGCACCCACCCCACCACGCCGAACGCCAAGGTGGGTTCATTGATGGAGATCGCTCCGGAGGCCCGTGGAACGGTGCTGGTGGTGAGCGACGCCGACATCCGCGTGCCGGATGGCTACCTGCGCGATGTAGTGGCGCCGTTGGCCGACCCGTCGGTGGGTCTGGTCACCTGCGCCTATCGCGCCCGCGCGGAAACCTGGCCCGGCCGCTTCGAAGGCCTCGGCGTGGCCACCGATTTCGGCCCCAGCACGATGGTCGCGCCGTTTGTCGGCGTGGACGAATTCGGGCTCGGCTCGACGCTCGCCTTCCGCCGCGAGGACCTGGACCGCATCGGCGGATTCAAAACCGTCTCCAGCCACATCGCCGACGACTACCAACTGGGGCGCTCCATTCACGCCCTGGGCCTGCGTTGCCTGCTCTCGCACGTGGTGGTGGAAACCCACCTCGCCGGTCGATCCTGGGGCCACGTGTGGAGCCATCAGGTCCGCTGGGCCCGAACATTGCGCGTCTCCCGAGGCGGCGGATACGCCGGCCTGCCCGTGACGCACGCAACGCTCTGGGCCGCCCTGTGCGCCGCCTTCGGATTGTGGCCCGCCGCGGCGTTGCTCATGGCCGCGCGCTACGCCATGGCGATCACCGCGGGATGGTGGGTGCTTGGCAGCGCCGACACGCTGCGATTATGGTGGATGATCCCGCTACGCGACCTGTGGGCGTTCGGCGTGTGGGGGGCCGGAATGTTCGGCGACACGGTGGAATGGGGCGCGGACCGTCTGCGCCTGACGCCCGACGGAAGGATCGTCCGATGAAGTTGCTGTTTGCGCTGGCCACGGCCGCCCTGCTCGCCCCCGCCGCGGACCGCGTCACGCTGCTCTACGATTCGCACGGCGCCCCGGGGCTTGCCACCGGCTGGGGATACTCGGCCTACATCGAATATCGCGGCAAGCGGATCCTGTTCGACACCGGCGACAGCCGCGCCGCCCTCGCGGCCAACGCCAAGGCGCTGGGCGTCGACCTCGCTAAGCTGGACGCGGTGGTGGTCTCCCACGACGACCCCGACCATTACGCCGGCCTCGACGCGGTGCTCGCCGTGAACCCGCGGGTTCCCGTTTACGTGCCGGATATGGATTCCGGCGCATTCGCCACCGGGATGATGAACCACATCTACCGCGCCATCCAGTCCGCGCTCCCCGGCCAGCACATCGTCGATGCGCCCTCGGGCGCACTCTACATCCGCGTCCGCGACGCCCAGGACATCCTGCCCGGCGTGCGGCTCATCTCGCTCCCGTTCGACAGCGGGCAGCGCCGGGAACAGTCGCTGGTGCTCGACACGGAAGCGGGAGGAGTGCTGATCGCCGGCTGCTCGCATCCCGGCATCGTGGAACTGGTTCGCGCCGCCGGTCCGAAAGTCAGGACGGCGGCCGGCGGATTCCATTTGACGACAACGGGCGAAGCGGACGTCCGGAAGACCGTCGAAGCCCTGCGCCAGGCCGGCATCCAGAAGGTCTACCCGGCCCACTGCACCGGCCGATTCGCGACAGACGAACTGCGCCGCACCTTCGGCGCCGGATTCGGAATGGCGGCCGCCGGTGGAGCGATCCCCCTCGATACCCTCAACGCGCCGCCAACCAGCGCGCCACAGCCCAAGCGCCCGCCGCTGGGACGATGAACAACACCAGGTGGATCCCCAACTCCTCCACGGCGGAGTAACCGGCCCGGACCCCGGCGCCCAGATCGACGCCGCAAAAGACAAACCAGAGTCCGGTAAAAACCAGCGCCCCGGCGCCCGGCCTCTTGCCGGCCGCTTTCGCCCCGTAGGCGAACGCAGCCGCCGCCGCAACACCGATCGCCAACACGATCAACGTCCTCATCGTTCCTCCCTACGGCGGCGAAACGTCCGCCCAGGCCGCATACATCATCCCGCCGAACCGCGAGGACCGCACGCCGATGCGCCGCGCGGTCGCGTAACCCGCCTCGGCCAGCTCGTCACACAACCGAGCGTATCCGATGGGATAAGGACAAAACGCATTGGCTGCGGACGTCTCGTACTCGACAATCAGCAGCCGCGCTTGCGCCGTCCGGGCCATCCGGAGCATCCCCCGCTGATCCTCGGCAAAGTGCAGGGAGTTCGCCATCAGGACGCCGCTCACGGCCGGCAGCGCGTATCCCTGGGTGAAATCCGCCTCAACCGCGCGAATGCTCACGCCGTGATGGAGTTTCGGCAGCAGGGCCAGCGCCCGCCGGTCCCGGTCCACGGCGTAGATCGCGCTGCCGGGTTCGAGCAACTCCGCCAGCGCCAGCGTGAATATGCCGACGCCGCAGCCAAGGTCGCACCAGTCCGCCCGCGCCCCGTCCACCTCCGGACAGCGGATCAGCCCGGCCGCTTCACGAATCTCCATGGCCCGCCTAGCGAGTCGTGTAGCCGCCGTTGGCGAAGATCGTCTGGCCGGTGATCCACCAGCCGTCGGTCGCCAGAAACGTGACAATCGGCGCAATGTCTTCGATATCGGTCAAACCCGTCTTCGAAAACGCGCTGAGCGCGGCGGCGTGCTGGTGATAGTTCGCCGATTCCTTGCTTTCCTGCCCGTAGAAAAACGGCGTATCCATCGGTCCGGGGCCGATCGCGTTCACAGAGATGCCGCGCACCCCGAACTCCTTCGAAGCGGCGCGCGTGTAGTGCTCAATCGGCGCCTTCGAACCCGGATAGATGGCGTAGGAATCGGTGTAGGCCGCCAGCAGCGAGCTGACGATGGTGATGATCCGTCCCCGGTCGTTCAGCTTCCGGCCCGCCTCCTGGATGAAGAAGAAGGCCGCCTTTGAGTTGATGGCGAAGATCCGGTCGTAATCCTCCTCGGTGCACTCGAGAATCGGCTTCTTGATCACCATGCCCGTGGTGTTCACCGCGATGTCGACGCCCCCGAAGGCCCGGATCGTCTCATCAAACACCCGCGACACCTCGCCCGGCCGGGTCAGGTCGGCCTGAATGGCCACCGCATCCGATCCGATCTTCTGAACGGCGGCCACCGTCTCGCCAGCCGCCTGTTCGGTCGCGGCGCTGTTGTAATGCACCGCGACCTTCGCCCCCATCTCCGCGAATTGCCGGCTGGTCAATCCGCCCAGGTTCTTCGCGCCGCCGCCCACCAGGGCGACCTTCCCATTCAGCTTCCGTTCCGCCATGGCCCCTCCTCCCGTCATGTTGCGCAACCGGCGCGGCGTCCCGCTTCCAATTTCCCCACCGGCCTTTCAAATTCTCCGCAACCGCCCCGGCAGTAGAATAGAGGAGCGTTGTATGTCCACCCCCGCACCAGGGCTCGCCATCGGCAAGCCTTCCCTGATCGCGCAAGGGAAGTGGCGTGGAGCGGGATTCTTCAGCGCCACCCAGGACATCCGCCAAGGCGCCACCTGGACCATTCAGCGAGACGTTGACACCGTCATCGTCCACCTGGGCGGCCCCATCCGCCGCCTGGAAACGGAGCTCGACGGCTGCGGCGCCATCGCCGACCCGCCCATGGCAGGAGACGTGTGGATCGTCCCGGCGGGCCAGCGATACGTCTCCATCGCCAGCGGCGGACTGGTTCACTACGCGGAGCTTCACCTGGACCGCTCGGCCATCACGAGCATCGCCGGCCGCCCCGTGCCGCGCCGCCCGCTGCGTCCGCGCGCCGGCTGCTATGACAGTTTTCTACACGGTGCCGCAGTCCGCCTGGAGCAACTCGCGCGGCGGGCCGGCGACATCCACGTCCTGTCGGCGGAAAGCCTGAGCCAGGCGGTGCTATTCGATTTCTACTGCCGTTACGAAGGCGCGCCCGCCACCCCGCCCTCGGCCCGCAAGATCCGTTTCAGCGCGTCGGAGCGCCACGCGACGGAGAACTACATCCGCGAACGCCTGGCTTCGCCGCTCCGTCTGGACGATCTGGCCGCCCATGTGCAAATGACGCCGCACGAGTTCCTGATCGCCTTCCGGGCCGCATTCGGAACCACTCCCGCCCAATACATCATCGAGCAGCGTTTGCGGCGAGCCCGCTGGTTGCTCGAATCCTCGTCCAGGACGGTCGCCGACATCGCCTTCGAAACCGGCTTTGCGAGCCACGCGCACCTGTCCAGCACCTTTCGCCGCCGCCTGGGGATCACTCCCCAGCGATTTCGCCGCAAAGGCCCTGCGGGAGCCTCCTCAAACATGCCAATATCGGGGTGATGCGGCAAAGCTGCGGGCTCGCTCTGATGGTGTTGACGGCGCTGTCGGCAGCCGGAGCCGAACCCGCCGACCAGGATCGCGATGGCCTTCCCGACGAGTTCGAACAGGCCCTGCTCGTAAAATTCCTGCCGTCATTCCATATCGCCGCCGCCGATTGCGACACGGCGCCAGCCGAGTTCGTCCCGGCCTTGCCAGCGCCCACCGTCCGGGCGAGGAACGGCGCCATCTACGGCCAGGTCTTCCCCATCCGCCGCGGCGAGACGCGGTACATCGAGATCCACTACTATCACCTGTGGTCGAAGGACTGCGGCCGGCTCGGCCACACCCTGGACACCGAATCCGTGTCGGGCCTGCTGCGTGCGGATTCGCCGGACGCCGGGCCGCGGCAGTGGAGCGCCCTGTACTGGTATGCGGCGGCCCACGAAAACACCGTCTGCGACATGAGCAACGGCGGTCCCGCCGAATCGATCGGCGCCGTCCATCGCGGCCCGGATGTCTGGGTTTCAGAGGGCAAGCACGCGTCGTTTCTGAAGAGGGAACTCTGCCGCCTGGGCTGCGGCGACGACCGTTGCGATTCGGGCCGCCCGCTTCGGGTCTCCCGAATCATCAATCTGGGAGAACCCGGCCAGCCCATGAACGGAGCCGTCTGGACCGCCTCGCCATCGTGGCCGCTGGCCTCGAAGATGCTGCCCGATTTCTCCGATCCGTTCCTGGCGCGCATCGCGGCGACGTCCGAGGTGGATCTCCTCCCCGCTCTCGACGCTGGCCCTGGCGCGCGCAAGGCGGTCCGGGTGGCGGGCCACACCTATGCGTCGCTGGAGTCGGCCATGTCCGACACGAAGGCCGCCGTCTCGCAGGGTGAGGGCGCCGGCGCCAATGGCGTGACCACCGGAGCCGCCGCGGTGGCGACAGCGGGCGAACACGCCCGTAATTCGACCGCCAAGGCTTTGGGAGCCGTGAAGAATTCGTTGAAGCGCGCCTTCGGCTGGAAACAGCAGACAGGACCGGCCCACGAGGGTGCGGACCGGCCCTAGCTGCCCCGCTGGATCGCTTACTTATCGCACTCGGCGGCGACCTTGTCGATCACCTCCACCAGACGGTCGATGATCTTGACGTCCTCGTCCCAATCATCGTCATCGGTCAACCCGCCCAGCTCTTCGATGGCCCCGAGAATCTGTTTGCCCCAGGCGCGGACGCGCTGCTCATCCTTGCCCTTGAACTCCTTCACCAGAACTTCGCCCAACGCCTTGGTGGGCGGCATGAGTTCCTTGGTGTCGCGCGCCACCTTGCGGATTTCACTCTTCCGAAGTTTCCCATCGTCGGAGTGTTCGTCAATATAGTTCGCCAGCTTGTGCCAACGATCGCCCAGGTGGCCGATATCCTCGCAAACATCGGCGCGAAGACGCTGCGCCGAAACCATCAGCAGACAGCCGATGGCGAAAATCGATAGTATTTTCATATTCTCCACAGCCCTCCGGACGGGTGGGATTTTTAGCCGGAAGGTTCGCCGAAACCGTACAGCTGATAATGGTAGCGAATCCCTCAGCCAAAACACCATACCCCGCATTAGGCTAAGGTTCTCGCCCGAGTTTCCTTAGGAATTCGCCAGATGAGCTCAGGCTCCCGCCGTCACGCGTTGGGCGCGGCCGGCGGGGGCCCGGCCTTCGGCCAGGAAGCCGAAACCTGCGCGCCAGCGCGGGTGCAGCAACAGCGCCACGCCGAAGGGTCCGGCGAAGGGAGCCACCAGGTAGATCAGATGGTAGACGTACTTCAACAGCCACAGGTATCCGCCGCCGCCCGGCCCGTTGATCACTGAGCCGTATCCGTTGATGTAGGCGAAGGCCGCCAGCGACAGGACGTTCATCGCCGTCACGATGGCCAGCCCCTTGGCTACGGTCGCGGCCTGGGCCCGCGTGTAGGCGTTCGCCGCCGCGGCCAGCGCCAGGTAGGCGAACCAGCCGCAGGCAAACAGGGCCACGCTGTCCTGGTCCGCCGTGAATTCGAGCGAGCTGACGAACAGGGCCTCGTTGGTCTGCGGGTTCCTGCCGTAGGTGTTCACCGCCACGTTGAAAGTCCAATCCCCGGTGACGGGCGCTACCTGAATGGGCGGCAGACCGGCCGGCGCCACCAGAAGTCCCAGGGGAAGGTAGGCCAGCTTCTCGAGCAGCCACAACGAAGGCCCCTTGGCGAGGAACCACCACGCCGCCATCGCCGCCGGCAGCAGGACGGCCGCCCGCGCAATCGTGGAACCGGCCGTCAGTGCGCGCCTCATGGAGCCTCCGCCCGGCGCACCCACAGCGCGAACACCGCCATGGCGTCGATAATGATCAGCATTTCCCACAAATAGAGATGGGCGAACTCGAAGATCGACGGGTGATATTGGCCCAGATAAAACAACGTGATCAGACGAAGCAGGTTCAGCGGCATGATGGCGGCGAGGCCGGCGCCGAGCCCGATCGCTTTCCAGCGCCGCCCGGTCGGGTAGGCCAAAATGGCGGCCCACAGCAGGATCACCACATTCGCGCCGTTGCAGCCGTCGCGCACTTCCATGGTGAAACCGCGGGCTGGATTACTGAGAAAAGCCGCCTGTTGGAGGCAGGCGCCGCCGCAGGCCCGTATGGCCCAGCCCGCGGCGAACGCCAGCTTTCCGGAAAAGCCCTCCACCAGCGGCCGCAAGGGCGGCGCCAGCAGGAGGGCGAACATACCCAGCGCCGACACAACAAAGGCGAGTAGAAATTTTCCCGATCGCCGTTTGCCGGACATGGGGCGTCAGGCTGCTCCCGCGGAGTCCCTGCGTCGCAGGCTCCACCAGGCGTAGAAGATCAGCAAGGAGGCCAGGCCGATCATGCCCCATTCGCCCAGCGTGGGAACCGCCGCCAGGTATTGGAATAGCGTGTTGGCGGTGTTGTCTCCCCCGTCGGCGGTGACCACAACGCTAACCGACGTACCGGCCGGCCCGGTGGGCGTAATGGCGGTGATCGTCGTCGCGTTGACAACCGTGAACGACGATACCGCCGCCCCGCCGATAGTCACGGCGGTGACGCCCGTGAAGCCCGTGCCGGTGATGGTCACCGAGGTTCCGCCGCTAGGAGGACCGACGGCCGGGCTGACCATGGTCACCGTCGGCACAGGGGCATCCAGGATGGTGGATGGGCCGTACGCGTTTGCTCCAACCAACGTGCCCCCGTAGTTGAATACGGATACAGCGCTGGCCGTGCCGTCCGCGCCGTTGCTATCGCTGGTCGCTCCCGCTCCACCGGCGCCGCCGACAGCGGTGGAACCGCTGGCGTAGGAATTGACGACGGTCAGCGACCCGGACCGGAGGAAGACCACTGGACCGGCTGCCGCTCCGCCACCGCCGCCAGCGCCACTGCCGGAGCCCCCGGCTCCGCCCGTGACGGTGGTGTACAGAAAAGCGCCTCCGTTCCCGCTGGTTCCGCTCTCGGATCCGCCGCCGCCTCCTCCTGCGGCGCCATTGCCGGCTTTCGCCGAACTGGAGCCGCCTCCTCCTCCCCCGAATCCACCAGTGCCGCCCCAGCCGTCCAGTGCCCCGCCGCCGCCGCCCCCGGTCCCTCCGGCGCCGCCGAAGTTGGCGGACCCCCACGAGCCAGCGCTAATCACGTCGTAGGCCGAGCCGCCGGGCCCTGGCGACCCCGAGAGATAACGCCCACCACCACCGCCGCCGCCTGCGCCGCCCGCGGCCCCGGAGTTGCCGGAGGCGATGTCGGAGCCAGCGGCTAGCATCCCGCCTCCTCCCGGGCCGCCGGTGCCGGCGGCGGTGGCGCTTCCGCCGCGGAAGACCATGCCGCCGCCGCCGCCGCCCGCTCTTCCGGTAACCCCATACGCCGCGCCCGCGCCGCCGACAGCGGAGCAGTTTCGGAATCGCACGTTCGTGATGGTGACCTGGGACAAGTAATTGTTCACAAAGAGACCGCCGCCCAAACCGCCGCCGCCGCCGCCGCCGCCGGAACCGGAGCCGCCCGCGCCGCCCTGTGCGCGAGCATTGCGGATGATCAGGTTGCTGATGCCGACCGTGGCAAAGTTGACGAAAAAGACCCGGTAGAGCGAGGCGCCGTCGATGATGACATTGCCGAGGGTTCCACCGTCAATGGTGAGGGCATCGTTGATCACAGGCAGTGGGCCGGTGAGGGTGATGGTGCAGGGGGGCGCGCCGCAGGCGAAATTGATCACGTCGGCGCCGCTCGAAGCGTTGGCGGCAATGATCTGAGAACGCAGATCGCCGGCCGCTCCCGCGCCGGTTCCAGCCGCGCCGCCGGAGGCGGTATCCGTGAACGTCGTCACGGTGTAATTGGCGGCATGCAAGCCGCCGCCGACAACGAACGCCAGCGCGATGGGCCGCAGCCATTGGGCCGCCAGTCGCGCGGATCGAGGACCGCACACACGGGGCCTCATTTTGCGAATGCTCGATTCATATCGGGAAATAGCCGTAGATTCGGCAGTTTATGCTCCAGGAAAACACCGTAAACAGATCAGTTTAGGAAATAATACCACGTAAGATCTCTCGTGACGCCAGATTTTTGCTGGAAGGAGCCGCTGACTTCGGCACGCTTTCGCTGGATATTCGCCACTTTTCGCGTCAAAAATGACGCGTCGAAAACGATAACTATGTATCGAAAATGGTCGAAAAGAGCGCGCAATCATCCACCGCGATGCCGATCAGCGAAACGCGGCGGCGGCGGCCCAGGGGGCCGTGGGCTTCCACCGGTTCGGCGAGTTCCACCAGCCATTGCGGCTCATTGAGGACCGTAAGTCGTAGATATCCGGGCGTTTGGCGATCCGGCCCGCTCCCCGCCGACCGCCGGACGGAGACGATCGCCGCCCGCGGGATCTCCACCCGCCACAAAAAACCCGCCCGCAGCACCAGATCCGATTCGCCGGCAAGAATCGGCCGCAACTGGACCGACCGCCACAGCGCCGCCACCCACAATAGGCCGTAGACGTCCAGCGCCGTGACCACCCATGCCGCCGTGGGACTCGCGCGGTGGACCAACAGGTGCACCGGAACGCCTTCGCACAGCAGCGCCAGCCCGATCAACAGGGCGAACTGCCCGTACCCCGCCGCCTCGGCGATGCTGAAGGCCCGGTATCCCGGCTTCGACTCCGGCTGGGCCCGCCAGGAGAACAGCGCGTAGTAGAACACCGACAGTTCCGCGCGAACCAGGCTAGCCAGCCGCGAGTTCCGCCCGCGGAGGACGGACGCCACCACCCACAACTCCAGCGGCGCCCCGAGCCACCGCAAGCCGGGAACGTGGACCGGCGCCGGCAGCATCCAGCCGGCTACGCGGGCCCCCGTCAACGCCAGACCGATGGCCACCGGCCAGGCGCCGAATCCGGGCCGGATCAGCAGCAGCCAGAACAGCGCCGGCACGGTGACCGTCAGGTCGAACAGCGAGGCGAGCCCCACCGGCACGGGATGCGCCGACGCATTGGGCGTGCGCAGGATGAAAAAGACGGCCGTATAAACTACGGCGGCCAGCAGTGCGAAAACGGCACGAGCGGCGTTGCGGGTCAGTGTCATTCCGCGGGTCCCTACAAAGCACGGTACCATGCCGTCGAAATGCTAAAATCAAGCTTCTACCGGCTATGGAACAGGCGGGGCGACTCATCGGCAAAATGAACCGCGCAAGCCGCGTCCTCAGTGACGAGGACCTGCTGCGCGCCGCCTGGCCGCTCGCCGTTGGCAAGCGGATTGCGCGCGTCACCGCCGTCGCCGGGTTGGTGCGCGGCCGCCTGGTGGTCGAAGTCGAGGATATCGTCTGGCAGCGGCAGTTGAACACCCTGGGTTCGCAGATCGTCAAGAAGTTGACCGAGATCGTGGGCCCCGACATTGTCGAAGACCTGGCGCTGCGGCCCATGACGCCCAAACGCATGCCGCAACGAGCCGAAGCCGCGCGCAGCCAGGCGAGCCTCGACGAGGCCGACTCCATCGCCGCTCCGTCGCTGCGGCTGGCGTACAAGTTATCCCGTAAAAAGGCAAGCGCGTGAAGATCACCGACAAAGAGGTGCGGTACGTCGCCGCCCTCGCCAATCTCACTTTGACCGAAGACGAAATCGGCCGCATGGTCCACGACCTGGACGAGATTCTGACTCATATCGACAAGCTGAACGAGCTCGACACCAGCGCCGTCGAGCCCATGGCGCAGGTTCTCTACGACGCCGATGAGACCGCGACGCTGCGGGCCGACGTCGAGCAGCCGAGCCTGACCAACGAGGCGGCCGTGGCCAACGCCGTCAAGAGCGGCGCCGGCTATTACAAGGTTCCGCTGGTGATTGAACGATGAGCATCGAACTCGGCAAACTCACGATCGGCGGCGTGCGCGAGGGGCTCAAATCGCGCGCCTTCAGCGCCGAGGAACTGGCCTCGGAGGCGCTGCGCTCCGCGGGCGAACAAAACGCGACGACGAACGCCTACCTGACGTTCTGCCCGGAGCTTGCGCTCGAAGCGGCCCGGCGCGTGGATCAGGCCATCGCGGCCGGGGAAAATCCCGGACCGCTGGCCGGCGTCCCCATCGCGGTGAAGGACGTGATCGTCACTGAAGGGCTGCGCACTACGTGCGGATCCCGGCTGCTGGAGCACTACATCCCGCCCTACAGCGCCACGGCGATCCATCGGCTGGAGGGCGCGGGCGGCGTCATCATCGGCAAGACGAATTGCGATGAGTTCGCCATGGGCTCGTCGAATGAGAACTCCGCCTTCGGTCCGGTGCATAACCCCGTTGCGCCCGATCGCGTGCCGGGCGGATCGAGCGGTGGCTCGGCGGCGGCGGTGGCGAGCGGCACGGTGGTGGCGGCATTGGGATCCGACACGGGCGGCTCCGTGCGCCAACCGGCCTCGTTCTGCGGTGTGGTGGGCGTTACGCCGACCTACGGGCGCGTTTCCCGGTACGGGCTGGTGGCGTACGCGAGTTCGCTCGACCATATCGCTCCGTTCGCGCGCAATGTGAAGGACGCGGCGCTGCTGCTTGAAGCGATTGCCGGACGCGATCCTCGCGATTCGACTTCGGCCGACGCGCCGGTGCCGGATTACGCCGCCGCGCTCGATGGAAAGGTGAAGGGCAAGCGGATCGGGCTGCCTCGCGAGTACTTCCAATCCCTCGCAAGCGAAACCGGCGACCTGATCATGACCGCCGTGGACGTGCTGAAGCGGCTGGGATGCGAGCCGGTGGAGATCAGCCTGCCCGCGACCGATTACGCCATCGCCACCTACTACATCATCGCCACGGCGGAAGCCAGTTCGAACCTGGCCCGATTCGACGGCGTGCGCTATACGACGCGCTCCGAGAAGGCCGAATCGCTGATCAGCATGTACCGCAACACGCGCGGCGAAGGGTTCGGCGCGGAGTGCAAGCGGCGCATCATGCTGGGCACCTATGTGCTGAGCGCCGGCTATTACGACGCCTACTATCTGAAGGCGCAGAAGGTGCGCCACCTGATCGCGCAGGACTTCGCCAAGGCGTTTGAAACAGTGGACGCCATCGTCACGCCGGTGTCGCCGTTCCCCGCCTTCAAGATCGGCGAGAAGGTGGACGATCCGCTGGCCATGTACCTGTCCGACATCTACACGATCACGGGCAGCCTGGCCGGCATTCCGTGCATGAGCGTGCCGGCCGGGGTGACCGCCGATGGCCTGCCCGTGGGGATGCAGATCCTGACTCGCCATTTCGACGAGTCCGGAATGTTCCGACTGGCGCACGCCTACGAACAGGCCGCTTAGCGCGCTGCTTCGACTTGCGCCACTTCGCCAAGGCCGTCGAACAGGTGGACGCCATCGTCACGCCGTGTCGCTGTCCCCGTCTTCAGGATCGGCGAGAAGGTGGACGATCCACTGGTCTCGCCGGCATTCCGTTGCACCGCTCGACTCGCCGCCCGATAGCGCCGGCCTGAATGATCCGGTGGCGCAACTGCTACTCGTGATCAACGGCGTCGCCACCGGCATTCCCGCCGGGAACGTGTCGGTGGAGGTGACCGTGGCGCCGTCGGTGATCCTGAAGGCGTTTAGCTCGTCGACGATCTCGGTGGGAGGCACGGCGGTGCTAAGCGCGTGCCGGTCCGGGCGACCTCCGATGCCCATGCAGGTCCTGACCCGCCATTTCGACGAGTCAGGAATGTTCCGCCTGGCGCACGCCTACGAACAAGCCGCTAAGCGCGCTACTTCGACTTCTCGTCGTCGAACAGGTCCTGCCGGCGGATCCGCTCGCCTTTAAAGAGCAGAGTCGAGATCCGCTCCGTGGCGCCGATGTCCTTCAACGGGTTGCCATCGACAATGATGAAGGTCGCCTCATAGCCCTTGCGGATGGCGCCCATGCGTCCGCCCGCACCGAGCAGCTTCGCGGCGTTGAAAGTGGCTGCTTCGAGCGCGATCGCGGGCGGGATTCCGGCCTGCACCCACAACTGCATTTCGCGATGCACGGTGGGCCCGTGGACCGTCGGCGGGTTGCCCGCGTCGCTTCCCGTGACCAGCGTCACCCCGGCCTTATACGCCGCCAGCAGGTTTGCGTTCGCGATGGCGAGCGTGAACGCCGACGGCTGTTTCGGCTGCTTGAGAATGAACGTGCGCGTGCCCGCCAACAGCTTCGCCGGCCCGACTTGCTGAACCAGTGAACGGTCGATCGGGTCCGTGCGGCCTTCCGCCATGGCGATGACGCCGTCATAGACAGTGAGCGTCGGATCGTAGGCGGCGCCTTGCTGCTTCATCCTTGCGAACAGGCTCTCTGGAATCGCCTGCCACGAAGATCCATGTTCGATTGAACTCGCGCCCGCGTCGAGCGCGTCGGTGATGTCCTGGGCCGTGCCCGTGTGAACCGCCAACGGCAACTGTTGCGCTCGCGCCGCCTCGCCGATGGCCTTCAACATCGACGCGTCCATGCGGTTGAAGAGCCGCCCTGGGCCGCCCGCCTCCATCACGGCTTTGATGGCGTCGACGCCCCGCTGCTTGAGCTCAGCCACCTGCTGCGCCGCTTCCGCTGCCGTGTGCGGAGTCCGCACGAAATCCGACTCCATGGCCTTCCGCTGCGCCTCCGGGAGTTGCTTGAAGTACTCCGTCCCGTGGCCGCCTTCGACGGTGAACAGCGGTCCGGCAAGGAACACCTCGGCGCCCAGGCGGCTGCCGGAGCGGAGTTTCTCGCGCTCCGCCAACACGGACTGAGCGAGGTCGCCCAGACTGCGAACGGCCGTCACGCCGCTGTACAGATAGGCGGACAGCGCGTGCCCAATCGAGTTCGTCGCGAAGTCCTTCGGGTTCTCATACATCCCGCCGGGCGCTCCCAGATGTACGTGCACGTCGATCAAACCGGGCAGCAGCGTCTTCCCCGCCCCGTCGATTTCGTTGGCGCGCAGCTCCTTTTCCGAGGGCGCTTCGCCCGTGTAGATTTCGGCGATCTTGCCGTCGCGCACCAGCACGGAACCGTTCTCGATGACGCCTCCGTCGCCCGTGACGATGCGGACGTTGCGCACCAGCCAGTTCACCTTGCGGCTTAACTCGCGCTCGAAGACTTTGTTCCGCGCGAGGTTTTCCTTGCTATAGGTCTGATACGCTCCCATCAACACAAACGGCGCGAGCACGGCCAACACCCACAGCTTCGCGGCGGGCTTGAGCTTCTCCTGCTTTTCCCAGCGGAACAGCTTGATGCTGATGAACGCGCCAACCACGGTGGCGAGCAACAGCGCGCCCGTAGCCGAGAGGTTTCGCAGGATCGACTCGCCACCGCCCAGGATCGCCTGCATGCCGGTGAACAGGTGTGTGGCGGGCAGGAACTGACCGGCGATCTGCACCCAGTTCGGCATGAGCGTGAGCGGGATGGTGGCGCCGCTTAGAAACAGCATTGGCATGTACAGCGACTGGATGAGGACCATGGCCTCCTGCGACGAATTCGCCACCGATGCGGCCATCAGCCCGATGGCCCGGAACGCGATGACGCCGATGAGCACGAAGACGGTCAGCGAGACCAGATTCGGCGGCAGGGGCATCGCGTAAATGCGGTTGGCCAGCGTCAGAATGAGCACGTACACCGGTATGTAGTTGGCCAGCCCCACCACCATGGACGCGAAGAGAATCGGCGCCGGACTGATGGGCGCCACTTTGAAGCGCCGCAGGATGTTGGTTTCGCGATCCACCGTGGCGCGCATGCCCGCGCCGAACAGGCCCGTGCCCAGGATGCCGATGGTCAGCACCATGTTGACGATCATGGGAGACATGCCGCGCTCGGCGTGATTCAGTTCGCCGAACAGGAAGAAGAACATCAGCGGCATCAGGTACGTGAAGAAGAGGGCGGCGCGATCGCGCAGGGTCAATCGCAGATAGATCCGGGTTAGTGCGATGTAGGCGTTCATGTCAGTCCCTCAGCTTCTTTCCCGTAAGTTCGATGAAGACGTCTTCGAGCGTGGGCCGGTGCAGGTGGATGTCGGCCACCTCAAGGCCCGCCTGATCGATCCACTTCACCGCGTCGACCAGCGTCCTGGCGGGGCGCTTGGACTGAATCGTGATGCCGGTGCGATCGGCCGTGAACGCGTGCCCCTCCGCTTCGGCGAACTGCGGGATGCCGCCGGGCGGGAACGCCGCGCTGGCGACGATTTCGATGCGCGAGGCGCCGAGGGTGCGCTCCTGAATCTCGCGCGGCGTGCCGATGGCGATGATGCGGCCCTCGTCGATGATGGCGACGCGGTCGCAGAGGCGCTCGGCCTCCTCAATGTAGTGCGTGGTCAGCACGATGGTGCGGCGCGCGTCCTTCATCTCCTGGATGAGGCCGTGGATTTCGAGGCGCACCTGCGGGTCGAGACCGGTGGTCGGCTCGTCGAGGAACAGCAGTTGCGGATCGTTCAACAGCGACAGGCCGAGCGCGACGCGCTGCTTCTGGCCGCCCGAGAGGCTGGAATAGAACGCGTCGCGCTTTTCCACGAGTTGCAGGCGCTTGAGCAGCGCGGCGCGGTCCGTGTTGCGGTCGTAGAAGGCCGCGAACAGCTCGAACGCCTCATGCACCTTGATCTTGTCGGGCAGGTTGGTGGCTTGCAGGCAGACGCCGATGCGCTGCTTCAATTCGTTGGTCTGCACTTCGGGGTCGTGCCCCAGGACGGCGACTCGTCCGCCCGTGCGCGGGCGCAGTCCTTCGAGGATCTCGACCGTTGTCGTCTTGCCTGCGCCGTTCGGTCCGAGCAGGCCGAATACTTCCCCTTCGGCGACGTCAAAATCAATGCCCCGGACGGCTTCCGTCGCCCCATAGTTCTTCCGGAGATTCTCTACCACGATGGCTGGTTCTGGCATGCGTCAGCTCAATCCATGGTACGAATCAACCGGCGAATCGCAAGCGGAGAGTCGGCGAATGGCGGATGGCTGCCGGTGATAGAGTGATACGCAGGTATGAACTCCACTTTGCCCACCCGCAGGAGCGCTCTTGCGGCTTTCGCCGGCGCGCTTGCCGTCCGCGCCGCCGACAGCGACTGGGTCGCCCTGTTCGACGGCCGCACAATGAATGGATGGAAGGCGAACGAGAACGCCTCCACCTGGAGCGTGAAGAATGGCTGCCTTTCGGCGGCGGGACCTCGGTCGCACCTGTTCTATACGGGTCCGGTGCACGGCGCAAAGTTCAAAAATTTCGAACTGGAAGTCGAGCTGAAATCGGAGTTCCGGTGTAACTCCGGCGTGTTCATCCATACGCAGTTCCAGGACAAGGGCTGGCCCGCCCAGGGATTCGAGATCCAGGTGGATAATACCGCGTTGGGCGAGGGCTCCTATGTCGAGCGCAAGAAGACGGGGTCCTTGTATGGCGTGCGGAATCAGTATAAGTCGCTGGCCGCCGATAATGAGTGGTTTAAGTTCAATATTCTGGTCCGCGGTAAGAATGTGCAGGTGCGGGTGAATGGCGTGCTCACCGTGGATTACACGGAACCCGCTGAACCCCTGGTGTCGGACGAGGGGCGCGACCGACGCCTGAGCGCCGGCACGTTCGCGCTGCAGGGGCACGACGCGGGATCGAAGGTGATGTACCGGTCCGTGCGGGTGCGTCCGCTTCCCGAAGATACGCCTACGCCAGATACGCCGCCCGGCGCGACCGATGCTACGGCGATGGAACTGCTGATGGCGGGGGCGCATAACTACCCGGTGGTGGATTATCACGCGCACTTGAAGGAAGGGCTGACGCTCGAAGAGGTGCTGCGACGGTCGCGCGCCACGGGGATTTATTACGGCATCGCGGTCAACTGCGGCAAGGGGTTCCCGGTGCAGGACGAGGCTTCGGCGCGAAAGTTCGCTGACTCGTTGCGGGGCATGCCGGTGTTTTGCGCCATGCAGGCCGAGGGTCGCGAGTGGACCGAAATGTTCAGCCGCGCCGCCGTCGGCGTGTTCGATTACGTCTTCACCGACTCGATGACCTGGACCGATAACCACGGCCGCCGCATGCGCACCTGGATTCCCGCCGAGGTGGGGACCATCGCCGATCCGCAGGAGTTCATGGATACCCTGGTGGCGCGGGCTGTCGGAATTCTGGAGCACGAGCCGATCGATATTTATGTGAATCCGACTTATGTTCCGGACCAGTTAGCGAAGGATTACGACAAGCTATGGACCGATGAGCGCATCCGCAAGGTAGTCATGGCGGCTAAGAAGAGCGAAGTCGCGATCGAGTTGAACGATCGCTATAAGTTGCCGGGGTTGCGGGTGGTGCAGATGGCGAAGGAAGAGGGCGTCAAGTTTACGTTCGGTACGAATAACGCGGGTCCGGCTGATCTTCGCCGGTGCGAGTACGGCCTTGAGATGGTGAAGGCCGCGAAACTGCGGTGGCAGGATTTCTTTGTCCCGCGCGATAAGGGTGACCGCGCGGTGGATCGTAAGGGCGGAATTCTGAGGGGGTGATATGACACGGAGATCGATGATGGGGGCGGCCGCTGGACTGGCGGCGTTGGCTGGCGCGGCGCCGGCCGCGAGCGCGGGCAGGTTGAAGCAGTCTGTCGCGCGATGGTGTTATTCAAAGATGAGCCTGGAGGACCTGTGCGCTAACTGCGCTCGGCTGGGGATGTCGGGAATCGACCTGGTGAGTTACCAGGATTGGCCCGTGATCCAGAAAGCCGGCCTGGTTCCGGCCATGACTCCCGGAGCGGGCGGGATCGCCGACGGCTGGAATCGGAAGGAGAATCACGACAAGCTGGAAAAACAGATGCGCGAGAATATTGAGCGCGCGGCTGCGGCCAAGGTTCCGAATGTCATTACTTTTTCGGGCAACCGGAAGGGTATGGCCGATGAAGAGGCGAAGGATAACTGCGTCGCCGGGCTGAATCGAGTTAAGAAGGTCGCCGAGGACGCCGGGATCACCATCAATATCGAGTTATTGAACAGCAAGGTGGACCACAAGGATTACCAGTGCGATCATACCGCCTGGGGAGTCGACGTTTGCAAGCGGATCGGGTCGCCTCGGGTGAAGCTGCTGTATGACATCTACCACATGCAGATCATGGAGGGCGATGTCATCCGGACCATCCGCGATAACATCCAGTACATCGGCCATTTCCATACGGGCGGCGTGCCTGGCCGGCATGAGTTGGATGGCACGCAGGAGTTGAACTGGAAGACCATCGCCGCGGCCATCGCGGACCTGAATTACACGGGATATTTCGCGCATGAGTTTGTGCCCGTGCGCGATCCGATGGCGTCGCTCGAGGAAGCCGTCAAGATTTGTACGGTTTGAGCCAGCCGGCCGCCAGTTCGGTGACACGGGCGACGATTTCCTGGGGCGGCATTCGGTCCGCCCTTAGGATTTCGGACGGACCCGCGCCGGAAGGCCGCCAGCGCTCCAGGAAACGCTGGTTCGGATAGCCCGCGAATACGGTCGCGAGCGGGGTTCCGCAGGCGGCGGCCGCGTGCTGGCCCGCTGAGTCATAACCTACGTAGGCGCGGCTCGCCTTCACGATTCCCGCGAAGGCCGCGAATGAACCTTCGAACAGGCTGACGTTGGACAGGCCTTGGGAGGCTCGCTCCACGCGTTCCGATTCTTCTCCGCCTGCGCCGCGGTCTACTACCGTCGCGCCGAGTGCTGCGAGGGACTCGAGCAGGCGGCGTTCGAACGGATCGTTGAGGCGCTTAGCTGGGTTCTCACCCACGCCCAGGCTGACTGCGATGTCGGCCGTGACTGAGGCCGCGGGGGGCGCGAGCCAGGCCCGCGCACCGTCTACTCCGAAGGTTCGTTGCGCCCACTGGCTGGCTAACTCGCCTAACGTGCCGGGTTCGGTGGAAGCGCGCGTTTCGAAGAAGTAGTAGCGGTCTTCGGCGCATACTGGAACGAGTCCTAACTGAGTCAGGCGTGAGTCGGGGTCGATGACGATGGCGCCGGGCCGGTCGAGCACGGTTTGGAGTGAGACGCTGGCCGCGATGCGGTCGGCGATGGAGCCGGTGCGCTGGTAGCCGGCCGGCGCGTGCCCGATCCGCGCGTCGCCAATGAATAGCTCGCGCCCTTTCGCCGATCCGGCGAACCACACCCGCGCCTTCGGGAACCGCCGCTTTGCCGCGTCGAGCAGGACGCTGGTGATGGCGGCGTCGGCGCCCAGCGTCACGCGCGACAGAACGAAAACGTCAGCGGGATCCGGACCGGTGAAATGGCGCGCCGCGCGCACGCGCTCATAGCGGGCGGCGATATCGGACGCCCGGCCCGCGCCCGCCTGCTCCAGCACGTCCGCGAACAGGCGCACATAGCGGTCGACATTGGCCGGATCGAAACTGTCCGCCAGGGGTTCGACTACGTCGGCGAACCACGCGCGCGCGGCCGCCGCGTCGTTAAGCGAAATACTTGCCGACAATGAGACTCAGCTTCTTCCTGGTGTGTTCCGGAACGGCTTTCCGGTCCGTGATCAGCGCGTATTCGAGCGCCGATCCGCACTTGCAGGCGCGGGCTTCCGGCATGGCGGCGACGGTGGCCGCAACCACTTTCGCCGCATGTTCGGCGTTCCGGGTGAGGTTCGAAATAATGTCGGCCACGGTGACGGCTTCGTGATCGGGATGCCAGCAGTCGTAATCAGTCACCATCGCCACCGTGACGTAGCATAACTCGGCTTCGCGGGCGAGTTTCGCCTCCTGGAGGTTGGTCATGCCGATGACGTCCATGCCCCAGCTTCGGTACACGTTCGACTCAGCCACCGTGGAGAAGGCCGGCCCTTCCATGCACAGGTACGTGCCGCCGAGTTTGGACACGACGCCCGCCGTTCCGCAGGCCTTCGAGACGACGCCGGCTAACTCGGAACAGATGGGATGCGCGAAGCTGACGTGCGCCACCAGGCCGTCGCCGAAGAACGTCGACACTCGCCCGCGGGTGCGGTCGAAGAACTGATCGGGGATAACGAACTCGAGCGGCCGGTGCTCGTCTTTGAGCGAACCCACGGCGCTCAGCGACACGATCCGCTCCACGCCCAACGACTTGAAGCCCCAGATGTTGGCGCGGAAGTTCAACTCCGACGGGCTGATGCGGTGGCCGCGCCCGTGCCGCGCGAGAAACGCGACCTCCTTGCCCGCCAGTTTGCCGACTACGTAGGGGTCAGACGGGCTGCCCCATGGCGTCTCAATGACGTGCTCTTCCTGCGCTTCAAAACCCGGCATTGCATACAGCCCGCTGCCGCCGATCACACCGATCTTGGGATTCATACTAACTCGCGCCTGACTCCTTCTCAAAAATCCTGCCGAGCATCTCTTCCACCACCGTGTACGGGTCGCGGCGCCGCTCCGCCACTTCCTCCGCCGCCCGATCGAGTTCCGCCGCCGGCATACGTTCCAGCAGCCGGTCGCGCAGCATCTCCCGCAGACGTCCGCGCCACAGCACGCCGGACTGCGCCTTCCTCGCGCGGCCTTGCGCATACGCGGCCACCGCCGCCAGCAACTCGCCGATTCCGCCGCCTTCATGCGCCACTGTCAACTGGACCGGCGGCGTCCAGCAATCGTCCCGCTTCGACATCGACAGATGGTTGCGAATCTCACGCTCCAACTTGGCGGCGCCCGGCAGGTCCGCCTTGTTGATCGCGAATATGTCGGCGATTTCCATGATACCCGCCTTGATGGCCTGCACGTCGTCGCCGAGCCCCGGCGTCAGCACGACCACCGTCACGTCCGCCAGACGCGCGACCTCCACCTCGTCCTGTCCGACGCCGACGGTTTCCACCAGCACCACGTCGAGGCCCGCCGCGTCGAACAGCACCGCCATGTCCGTGGTCGCGCGCGCCAGTCCGCCCATCGCGCCACGCGTCGCCATGGAGCGGATGAAGACGCCCGGGTCGGCATGATGGCGCTGCATGCGGATCCTGTCGCCGAGGAGCGCGCCGCCCGTGTAGGGGCTGGTGGGGTCGACGGCGATGACGCCGACTGTCTTGCCGTCGCGCCGCCATGCCGCCGTCATCTGGTCGACTAGCGTGCTCTTGCCCGCCCCGGGAGTGCCCGTGACGCCTACGATGGTCGCGGAGCCGGTATGCGGAAACAGCTCAGTGAGCAGGGCGTCGGCGCGGGGGTTGCGATTCTCCACCAGGGTCGCGGCGCGGGCTAGCGCGCGCGCGTCGCCCGAGCGGATGCGTTCGGCGAGCTCTGTCATTGCGCCGGGGCGGACGCCGGAATCACCCAGTACAGGAGGTTCGCCAGTTTCGCGGGTAGAAGCCGGCGGGTCTGCGGCGCCGCGTCTTCGTGCAGCAGTTGCCTGAGGTCGGAGATCACGGATGTCGAAGCGGCGAAGTAGCCATGCCCGATGAAATCCGTGCGGACCGCGGACGCGTCCACGGCGTCGATGCCGGGCACGACGACGTCGTTGATGTTCTCCCCGGCGCGGGCGATGCCGTCGATGATGCGGGCCAGGATCAGCGCGTCGTCATTGCGCGAGGCGTACAGCGTGACGCGATGCGCCAGGGGCAGCATGGCCTCTTCAAGCTGACGGATCTGGTTGACTCGAATGTCGGGCGCCGCCAGCACGATCTGCTGGAACTTCGGACCGGTGCGCCGCTTGCCGATCTCCTTCAGCGCACCCGTCATCGCCCGGTTCCCCATGCTGTGCGCGATCAGGTGGATGCGCGTCGCGCCAGACCGTTCGGCCACCTGGGCCAGGAATGCGTCCAGGTGGGGCACCGACCAGGCCACGTTCTTCTCATCGCTGAAATAGCCGCGAAACTGCCCCATCGACGGCCAGCTGTACAGGATCGGCGCTCCGTCGAAACTCAGATCGGCGGCTAACTGCACCGCCTTGCGGGCGGCGTCGGCGAAGGTGGTGTTATAGCCGTGGATGAAGACGAATGCTTCCTTGCGGGTCGATTGCTTCACTCGCGCAGACAGTTTTTCGTAGAACGGATCGGCGCCGGTGGGCGTTGGCAGCCGCATCACCACGTGTTTCTCAGGATCGTATTGGAACTCCAGCCGGAAAATCGACGGGCTCTCCAGCACGCCCTTTTGATGAGTGACGGGCACGGAGACATCGCACACGCCTAACTCGAGTTGTCCATTGTCGTTGCGGTCGGCTGAATAATAGGTCTCCGGATCCTTCGACTTGGTCGACTTACGGTCAGTGGCGTAGAACAACTGGTAGATGCGGTAGTTCGGCGCCTGCTGGCCCACGTTCGACGGCGGCGCCTGGCGCTCCAGTTGAATGCGGACCTTCACGGGCAGTTGCGAGGCCTCGGCCGGAATCGTGACGGTCTGTTTTCGAGTCTTGAACCCGGCATGGCCGGCGGACACGGGATAGTCGCCGGGCGCCAGGGGCTTGCGGGGGTAATAGAAGGTTCCGGTTTCGTCGGTCAGCCCAACAGGCTGGCTACTAATAGCAACGTCCGCCCCGGCGATGGGCCGGTTCCGTCCATCCACCACGGTGACTTTCAGCAGTAGGGCGCTGTCCGGGATGTCCGCCAACTGGCCGAACAGCGGCGTTGCGAGGATCAGCAGGAACAAGCAGCCTAGGAGCCGTCTCATAAGGATCGCGCCCTACCTAGTTTAGAACCTTTTCACCGCCGTTTCGCCACGCTGCGGAATGAATAGCGCGTTACGGTCCACCTGGCGGGCGCGGGGGCCGGGCCGCGGCGGCGGTCCGTTCCCAGCCCGGCTAGCAGGTCCTCCAGCGGATCGGCGGCGCCGCGCCGGACCGCCTTGGTCTCGACGCCATCGAACTCCAGCACGCCCGGATTCGGGATGGCCGTTTGCGTCGCCAACAACACGTAGGTGTCGACGCCGAACGGCTCCGCGATGCGCAGCGTATCGTTCGGCCCGCCGAGTTCGATCCGCGCGGGCGCCGGACCGCTCCCTTCGTCGATCTTCGGGAGCCGGTTGCCGTCGTTGCCGGCCGAAAGGGGAGGAAACAGCAGAGTGCTCCGGCCCTGGCGGTCGATTGAGAAGACGTAGACGAATCGTGGACTCAGCCGGCCGTCGTCTTCGAGCTTGCGCAGGTCCGCGGCGTCCGCCTTCAGCGTCAACCGGTACTCCTCATCTTCCGTCACCGTTGCGCCGCCGACACGCTCTTCGCCGGTTTGCACGTTGCGGAGAGCCAGCGTGTACGGGAATGACGAGGCCGGCGGCGAGGCGAGCGCGAGCCACGCCCGCAGCTTCGCAATGCGTACAGCGTACTCTTTCAGCCGCGTCACGTGGTCCAGCGTCACCCAGTCGGTGCGGGCAGGCAGCGACATCCGCGATGCGACGTCTTCGGTGGCGTCCGGCGCGATCCAGGCGTATTCGAGCCGCCCTTCGCGCCAACGCCCGGCAAGAGCGTAATGAGGCCGCGCGGCGTCCGAGTCGACCACGCGGACGGCGCCTTCCGCTGGAGGATCGAACTCCGACGGGAGAGGAAGGTCCACCAGCAGCCGAGCCTTCGTCCCCCCGATCCGCGCGCGGATCGACGCCGCGTCGGGACGGACGCTCGACCGCCCCTGCGTGGTTTCTAGCACCCAGTCCCCGTCCCATCGCAGAACGTGCGTCGGGGCCGCGCCGGCCGCCGTCGGATCGTCAATCCACGCCAACTCGCCCCGCAGCGGTTCGAGCGCCTTCGCCACCCGCTCGATCTCCGCGCGCGGCGGCCGCTTCGGTTGAACCAGGACCCGCAGGGCGTCGTTCGCCGGAACCACCCAGCGGGCGAGTTCGAACAGGTCTCCCCTGGCGACGCTCGCCGACGGGCCGGCCACCACCTCCGCCTCCACGGCGGTCAGGTTCACCACCCGCGTCACCCGCACGCGCACTGTCGGCGAGCCGCGCCGCTCCAACTCGCACTCCGGGTTCAGCGTCGCCGCCATGGCGCCTTCCAGCAGCAGTTTGCCGCCCGACGCCACACCGCGCATGGCCATATAATCGCCCGCTTCCGACGGCAGTCCGATGAGCGACGCCCGAATGCGTCCCGCGCCGCCCGCGATCACCGGCTCCTGCCAACTCACCTCCGATTGCAGCAACGCGCGAGTCTGCTGGAACACCTGCTCCGCCGGAGCTCCCGGCGCCGACGTGCTCAGCACCCGCGCGAGCGCCCAGGTGAACACGCCGTGCGAGCCGTCCGTGGTCTCCTTCGCCTCCTGGTTCGACTGCGTCGACGACACGATCAGCGCCCCGCGTTCCTGCGGCGACGGCCCGGTGTAGCCCGCGTCATTAGCGTCCCGCGGATCGTATTCGAGCAGCCGCGAGCCCGCCGGATGCGCCCCCCGCGCGATCGACCCGCTGTGGCAGCTATCGGCGATGAACGTCACGATCAGCCCGCGATCCACCATCGCATTCAGCAGCCGCGCGATCTCCTTATTGCGGATGTCGGGAACGCCGCGCCACGAATCCGACGGAACCAGGCTCTCGTCCAGATGCTCCCGCGACTTCGAATTCAGCACCTGAGATCCATGCCCGGCAAAGTACAGCAGCGCGACATCGCCCTTGCGCGCCGCCGCCGGCGCAAGCTGCTCCGAGATCGTCCGCAAAATCGCCTCGCGAGTAGCGGCGCGATCCTCCAGCATCCGGACGTCGCCCTCGGCGAATCCAAACCGCTCCACCAGCACCAGCCGCATCTCGCGGGCATCGTTCACGGCGCCGTGTAAATTGCGGAAGCTCGCCCTGGTGCGCGGAGGCCGATCCGGAACCAGGTCCCCCGCCCGCGGATCGGCCTTGATTTCGACAGCGCTCTCCCCAGCAGGCGGCGCGTACTCGTTGATGCCGATGAGCAGCACCCGCCGCGTCTCACCCGCAGCCAGCGACCCAACTAGCAGCGCCAGCGTCAGCGCCTGGCGTACAGCGTCCACGACGCCACCTCGCCCTTCTCATTCAGCAGGAAGATGGTGCGAGCCTTCGCAAAATGCAGCCACGTCCCCGCCGCCGCGCGCAACTCCACGCCGCAGGGCGCGCCGGATTCGCAGTACGCCTTGTCGACAGCCGTCCGCGCCGCCCCCAGTCCCACGCCATGCGCCGTCTTGCCCGCGTACGCCGTACGCGTTGTGACGAACGCCCAGCGATTGCCGCCGCGCTGCACCACCAGCGTTGCGAATTCGCCGTACTCCTTCGCCGGACCCACTTGTAATGGCGTGTCGCTCTCGATCGCGACGCCATCCCCAGCCGCCTTACCGCGCAGCACGGACGCCGGGGTGCGCTCGCCGATGGCTTCCTCTTCGGTGCTCTCCACCTCGGCGCCTCGCGTCACCGGCGCCGGCCACGGCTTACCCGCTCGCCGAGCCATCACAATCTCCCGCGCCGCAGCCAAGGCCCCGGCGGCCGCGCTCCCCGGCTGAATCAAGTCCGAAGCGTCATCCAACCGGCTCAACGCCCGCCGCGATTTCGGCTCGTACAGATCAGCCAGACACGCCGCATTCACCCGAGCCGGAGCGTAGTCCGGATCCAGGCGCATCGACTCCTCAAACGCCTTCATCCCTCGCTCATACAGCTCCTCGCGCGACGGGCCGCCCTCGCCGCGGCTCCCCGCCGCCGTCAACCCGAGACGCGAAGACGAATCGAGAATCCACGGATAGGCAGGCGTCTCCTTCGGATCGCCCAGCGCCGCCAGTTGCAGCGCATAGGCCACGCCCTTGTTGTTATAAATCTCACGGCTGCGGAACCGTCGCGCGATACCCTCAAAACAATCCGCCGCGACATCGTTCGCCCCCAGAATCAGCAGCAGATTCGCCGCCTCGAAAACCGGAATCAGCCGCCGCAACTCCGCCAGCGCGCCCGCGACACCCGCCTTGCGCTCATCAAGCGAAGGATACCCCTCCAACTTCCGCGCCAGCCCGTACTTCGCGTACACGGCCTCCAGGATCTGGGGAGCATCCCGCAACGAATCGAACCCGGCACGATAGCCAAACACGCCCCCGCGCAGATCCGCATCCGCCTCCCGCCGAGCATTCTCCGCCGCATCCGGCTTCGCATCGCCCCCCGCGAATCCGCTCAGCCGGTTGATGGTTTGCGACACGTGCCCCAACTCATGCCCCAGCAGGAACGCCAGGCAATCCGTCGCATCCTTGCGCGCCGCGCAAAACTCGTACAACGCCGCATCGAGCGACACACGCCGCCGGGCCGGCTCAAACCACGCCCCTTCGAACTGGCTTTGCCGCGCCGGACAATCGGCCCCGGCCACCGCCAGTTGCACGCGATCGGCGATGTCGGCCGCCCGCACCAGCCGGTCGAACACCGCGCGGCTCGCCCGCACCGGCGCCGCCGTATCGGGCAGTTCGCACTGCGCCCACGCCATCGTCGAAACAAACAGTAGAGCGAGCGCCCTGCCAGGCATCGCATCCCTCAATAGAGCAACGTCCGCCGCAGCAAATCCGGCTTATCGGAGAAGGAGACCGCCAACCGCAGCGGATCCGACTCGCCCTCCGGCAGGTGCAGCACATCCACCAATCCCGACATCGCCGTAATCTTCACCGCCACGCCCAAATCGCGCGTATTGCGCACGCGGTACATGCGCGTGCCGTCGTCGTCATACAGACCCGCCGCCACAATGCGACCCTCCGGCGGCACCCGCGACGTCGCCCCCACGTTCGACGGCATCTTCGCCGGCGCCGTAGCCGCACCCGCCGCCTTGCGCCGCGTCGGCAGCGACCGCACCACCACGCTCGCGTTCGATTCCGGCATCCCCGACGATCGCCGCAACACGATCCCGCCCTCACGTTCCGCCGCGATGCGCCCGGCCTTGGCCAACACATACTGCCCAATCGCCGCCGCGTTCGCATCCGTCAACTCGCCCGCCACGACCTTCACAATCTCCACCTGGTCCGACTTCTGCGGCCCGATCTCGATCGCCACCGTATCGCCCGGCTGCACCGCCTCGAACGCCTCCAAGGCATCGGCCGCGCTCGCGACGTCGATCTTGCCGATCCGCAGCACGCGATAGCCCTTCTTCGACTCGAGCGCCTTCCGCGCCGGCGACCCCGCCACCGTCCCCGCAATCGCAGGCGGCGACGCCTGCCGATGCGGCTCGCTATCGGTGACGTCTTCGGTAATCTCGAGCCCCAGATACGCGCGCCGCAACCGCCCGCCGCCCGCCAGCATCCGCTCCACCAGCTTCAACGCGATCCGCGAATCGAGCGCCAGGTTGATCTGCGTCTGCTGATACAACTGGTTGCCCATCGGATGAAACTGGATCTTCGTCACCACGCCCGCCACGCGCCCCTTGGAATCCACCAAAGGCCCGCCGCTATTGCCCCAAGTAGTAGTGGCCGAGCTCTGTATGAACCCGAACTTACCCGTCAAATCGGGATGCCGCCGGTTCTTGCCGCCCACAATCCCCGACGACACGCTGTAAGGAAACTCGAGCAGCGGATTGCCCACCGCGTACACCGATTCGCCGACCCTCACCTCCTCGGCGCGAAACCGCAGCATCTTCATCTCCGGCCCGGGCGAGCCGCCGTCGAACTCCAGCACCGCCAGGTCATACAGCGAATCGAGCGCCGCCAGCTTCATCGGATAATGCGTCTGGTCGATGCTGATCGCCTCAATCGACCCCGCCGTCCCCGTCGCGCCCCGCACCACGTGCGCGTTCGTCACGACATACGGCTTCCCACCGCGTTCGATGAGAAACCCCGAGCCGCCGCTCATGCCCGTCACATCCAGCATCTTCGCGTAGGCCTGGTCGGCGCCCGCAAGCCCAGCCCCCTGCGAATACTGCGCCTCCTTGGGGATGACCACCGTCACCACCGCCGGCAGCACGTTCTCCAGCATGTCGGGAACGCTATCCTGCGCGAAACATGCCAGTAATGACCCCAGAAAAATGAATAACGTGCGCATGCCTATCCGAGCAGTATACTGCGTGCGGCCCGCGCCGGTCCCGCGAGCGAAGGTACAATAATAGAGACCTCATAGTCCTAATCACGATTTCGGACAAGCCGCTCCGCCGGCGCGAATGGCGCGGAGCCAAAACAATCGGGAGATCCTTGAATGGCAGAAGCAACTTGTGACATCGGGTTGATCGGGTTGGCCGTCATGGGCCAGAACCTCGTTCTCAATATGAACGACCACGGCTACAAAGTGGCCGTATTCAATCGCACCGTTTCCAAAGTCGACGATTTCATCGCCAACGAAGCCGCGGGCACGCAGGTGGTCGGCGCGCACTCCATGGCGGAGCTAGCCGCCCTCCTTAAAAGGCCCCGCCGCATCATGCTGATGGTGAAAGCGGGCGAGACCGTCGACCACATGATCGACGCTCTGCTTCCCTACCTTGAACCGGGCGACATCATCATCGACGGCGGAAACTCGCACTTCCCCGACACCGATCGCCGCACCAGGACCCTCACCGAAAAAGGCTTCCGCTTCATCGGCACCGGCGTGTCCGGCGGCGAGGAAGGCGCCCGCCGCGGCCCCTCCATCATGCCCGGCGGCAGTCCCGAAGCCTGGCCCTTCGTCAAGGAAATCTTCCAGGCCATCGCGGCCAAAGTGGACGACGGTTCCCCCTGCTGCGACTGGGTGGGCGAGAACGGCGCCGGCCACTACGTGAAGATGGTGCACAACGGCATCGAATACGGCGACATGCAGTTGATCTGCGAAGCGTATCAGTTGCTGAAGGACGGCCTCGGCCTCACCGCCGCCGAGCTGCACGAAGTCTTCGCCGAATGGAACAAGGGCGAGCTCGACAGCTACCTGATCGACATCACCGAACAGATCTTCGCCAAGCTCGACGACGACGGCGTCCCCGTGGTCGACAAGATCCTCGACACCGCTGGCCAGAAGGGCACCGGCAAGTGGACCGGCATCAGCGCCCTGGACACCGGCACCCCCGTCACCCTGATCGGCGAGGCCGTTTTCGCGCGCTGCCTGTCGGCCATGAAGGACGAGCGTGTCCGCGCCGCCTCCGTGCTGCCCGGCCCCGCCGCGGTTAAGCCCGCCGATCGCGCCGCTTTCATTGAGGATGTGCGCCGCGCCCTCTACTGCTCCAAGATGATCAGCTACGCGCAAGGCTACATGCTGCTGCGCGAGGCCGCCAAGGAGTACAAGTGGAACCTGAACTTCGGCGGCATCGCCCTGATGTGGCGCGGCGGCTGCATCATCCGCAGCCGTTTCCTCGGCAAGATCAAAGAAGCGTACGATAAGAACCCCGGCCTCACCAACCTCCTGCTCGACGAGTTCTTCAGCTCCACGCTGATCAACTACCAGGCGTCGTGGCGGAGCGCCGTCGTCGCGGGCGTCCAGCTTGGCGTCCCGACCCCGGCCTTCTCCACCGCGCTCGCCTTCTACGACGGATACCGCTCCGCCCGCCTGCCCGCGAACCTGCTGCAGGCCCAGCGCGACTTCTTCGGCGCCCACACCTACGAACGCGTCGACAAACCGCGCGGCGAGTTCTTCCACACCAACTGGACCGGCCGCGGCGGCCGCGTAGCGTCGGGCATTTATAACGCGTAACGGAGACTCAAGAAGAAATGAAATACGGCCTGAACATCAAGCCCGAGGGAGGGCTTGACCTGGTATCGCTCGGCGCACTCATCCATCGTCTGGACCCGGGCATCATCCCCTTCCGCAAGGCGAACGAGTGCCACATTCACGTGAGCGGCGGCGAATTCAACGTCGCCGCCAACCTCGCCGATTGCTTCCGTCTGAAGACGGGCATCGCCACGGCGATGGTCGATTACCCCATCGGCGACCTGATCGCCGAACGCGTCCGCGCCATGGGCGTGAAGCCCTTCTACAAGCACTTCAAGCACAACGGCGTCACCGGCCCGAACATGGCGACGGTGTACAGCGATCGCGGCCAGGGCGTGCGCGCCCCCGTCGTGTTCTACAACCGTTCGAACGAAGCGGCGCAGCAGTTGAAGGCGGGCGACTTCGACTGGAACGGCATCTTTAAGGATGGCGTCCGCTGGTTCCACAGCGGAGGCATCTTCGCCGCCCTCTCCCCGACCACCTCCGACGTGATCATCGAAGGCATGCAGGCTGCGAAAGCGGCGGGCGCGATCACCTCGTTCGACCTCAACTTCCGCGCCAAACTGTGGGCCTTCTCCGGCGGTAAGGAACACGCCGTGAAGGTGAACCGCAAGATCGTCGAAAACTGCGATGTCATCGTCGGCAACGAGGAGGACTTACAGGAAGGCCTCGGCCTGAAGGGCCCCGAAGTGGCGGCTAAGTCGAAGTTAGACCCCAGCGCCTTCTTCCAGATGATCGACCAGGTGCGCGACATGTTCCCGCAGGTGAAGATCATCGCCACGACGCTGCGCGAGGTGCACTCCACCAATCGGCACAGTTGGAGCGCGGTGGCGTGGATCGACGGCGGCAAGTACCAGGCGCCGACGGCCGAACTCGACGTGCTCGACCGCGTCGGCGGCGGCGACGGCTACGCGGCGGGCTTTATTTACGGCCTGTTGAGCGGCGAAGAGCCGCAGCAAGCGGTGAACCTCGGCTGGGCGCACGGAGCCCTGCTGACCACCTTCCCCGGCGACACCACCATGGCCACGGTGGAGCAGGTGAAGGCGTTCGCCAAAGGCGGCTCCGCCCGCATCCAGCGCTAACTCCCAATCCGGGGTGGCCTCACTCGAGTCCACCCCACTTACTTCCCCAAAGCCGCTTCCACCGCCTCCACTAACTCCGGAGCATCCGGCTTCACCGGAGAATCGAACTTCCGGATCACGACGCCGTCTTTGCCGACCAGGAACTTAGTGAAATTCCACTTCACCTCGCCGCCGGCGTCAACCAGGTACTTATAAAGCGGATCGGTGTCGTCGCCCTTCACCGACACCTTACTCATCATCGGAAACGTGACGCTATATTTGCGCGTGCAGAACGTCTTGATCTCCGCCTCGGTCCCCGGCTCCTGTCCGCCGAAGTTATTCGCGGGAACGCCCACCAACACCAGGCCCTGGTCCTTGTATTTCTCGTACAAAGCCTCCAGCCCGGTATACTGCGGCGTGAACCCGCATTTGGAAGCGACATTCACAATCAGCAACACCTTGCCCTTGTAGGCGGCAAGCGGCGCGGGCGCGCCGTCAATCGACTTCATCGTGAACTCGTAGACGTTGGAAGCCGCGAAGGCGCTGGAAGCAAGCATAAGCGTTAAGGCGATTCGTGGAAGCACCCCCGAGTGATGCCCGCCATCGCCTCGACGATTCAGAAATCTACGCGTCGCGGACCGCCGCTTTCAGCCCCGCCACCGATCGCGCCCCGCCGTCCTCCAACTCGAGCACAACCACCTCATTCCGCCCCTTCTTCAGCCACACGCCCGGGCAGTACAGCGACCGTTGCGGTCCCACCGACCAATGCCTCCCCAGGTTCCGCCCATTCACCCACACCAACCCCTTGCCCCACCCGCGCATATCGATGAACGTGTCGCCCGTCGCCGCCAACTCAAAATATCCACGATGAAACGCCGGAGCCCCCGCCCGCCTTTCCGAAAACCGCAGCCCGTCGAGCGTCGCCAGCGGCAGCGAGTACATCGCCCATCCCGTCACCGCCTCGCCGTCCAGCGTCACCCGCTCGGTAATCCCCTTCCGGTCCTCCAGCAGCTTCGGCCCGAAGTTGATCCGGCCCATATTCTCCACCAGGATCTCGAGCGGCCCCTCGCCGGTCAGCGTGACGTCGAGCCCGGTCTGCAACAACCGCCGGTCGATCGAGCCCAACCGCCGGCCGCCTTCGAAGACCACCCCGTAATCGCGCAACTCCGTCACTTCCAACCGCGCCTTGCCCGCCTTCCGCGCCCGCGTGCGGTACAGCACAAAGCCGTAATCCTGCCCTAACTCCTCAAACTTCAGCGGCCGCTCCGACTCGACCGGCTTGCCCAACAACTGCCGCAGCGCCGCCGTCTCCTTCAACTCAACCCGCGGGATTTCAATCCGCGGCAACGGCGCGGGCAACGGAGGCAGCGTCTCGCCCGGCGCCAGATGCTTCTTGATGACGTTCCTGTATAACTCGAACTTAGGCGCAATCCCGCCCGCCTCATCGATTGGCGAGTCATAATCATAACTCGTCACCGTCGGTTCATAGCCCTTGCCGACCGTGGCGAAGTTAGCCCCATTCATAAATCCGAACGAGGTCCCGCCGTGGACCATATACAGGTTGAACCCGATATTCCGCTCCAGCATCCAATCGATGCCGGCCAGATGGACTTTGTTATCGCCCGTGTGGTGTTTCTCGCCCCAGTGATCGAACCAGCCCACCCAATACTCGCCGCACATGCGCGGAACGCCCTGCCGGAACCGGGCGAAGTTCTCAAACTCCTTCTGCGGAGCCCCTCCGAAATTGATCACCGAAGCCAGCGTTGGCAGCGTGCCGCCCGCCAGCATCTTCGCCTCCGACCCATCGGCCGTATACAGCAGCACGCCGACATGGTTATCGGTGAAGATCCGCCGGATCGCATCCAGGTAGACTTTATCGGCGCCGAACGAGCCGTACTCGTTCTCCACCTGCATCATGATCACCGGCCCGCCGCGCGCAATCACCAGCGGCGCCACCTCGGCCAGCAACCGCTTCATGTAGCGCCGCGCGGGCTCGAGAAACTTCGGATCCGTCGTGCGCACCCGGATATCCGGATCCCGCATCAGCCACGCCGGAAACCCGCCGAACTCCCACTCCGCGCAGCTATAAGGACCCGGCCGCACAATCACCCACAGCCCCTCTTCCTGGGCCGTGCGGATGAACGCCGCGATGTCCAGATTGCCGCTGAAATCGTAGACGCCCGGCCTGGGCTCGTGCAGGTTCCAGAAGGAGTACATGCACAGCGTGTTCAACCCCATCGACCGCATCTTCTTCATGCGGTCGCGCCAGTACTCGCGGGAAATGCGCGCGTAGTGCATCTCGCCCGAACGCACGACAAACGGCTTGCCGTCCAGCACGAAACGGTCGCCTTGAATGCCAAAGGAGTGCTGTTCGGCCGCCGGGGCGGGCAGCGCGGCCGCGGCCAGGGATTGGAGTATTTCTCTCCGGGTCTTCATCCTCTCTATTATTTCGCAGGGCGCTTCCGGTAGTTATTTACGTTCACCACCACGGGCTGCCAGGTGTAGCGCCACATCTTCGCGGCGCACATTTCCAGGCTGCCGTCCTGCATGAAGGCCCGGCGAAGCGTGGGATCGGCGTTGGCGGCCGTGGGCCAGAACTCGCCTTGGTTAGATGCCTTACACTGCGGCTTCGGCCCCGTCGTGAACACCGCCGCCAGGATAAACCCGAAAACCACCTGTCCCATTGCCTGATTCTGAGGCGGGAGCCCTAGAATGACCAGGGCGATACCTCTTATTAGGCGCAAACACTTGACCAATCTTGGTACCATTACCGCCGTTCTACGCGGCTCTAGAACTGAAGCGTCGATATGTTCATCGTAGGAATGACAGCCGGCGGGGCACATTGACTGACGCGAGATAGCGCATCCCAGGCTGCGACTTTCGCCGGCGTCTCTGGAATCCTTCGAGTTATCCGAACGACTGGAATTGTTTATGACCATTGGTAGAAAATTGATGCTTGCCTTCGGCGTGTCACTAGCCTTGACGGCGGCGCTGAGTGTCGAGTGTCTCACCGCTGTGGGTGGACTCGGCGCACGGCTTGAGTTCACGGCTTCGGCCACCACTCGCAAGACCGAACTGGTTGGCGAGTTAAAAAGCGTGACGGCGGACGTTCGCGCGGCGGTTCGGCAGGCAGTGCTTTCCACCTCGCTCCGCGACGACGCCGATTATCGAAACGCGCGGGCGAGCGTGACGGCATCGCTCGAGCGAATGAATGCTCTGCTCGACGAACTGCGCCCGCTGTTGGAAAGCAGGGACACCGCAGCGGCGGACTCCATCGCCGCCAGCTTGACGGGCTGGAAAGCCGCGATCGACCGGCTTGACCAGGCCTGCCGCGAGGGGAAGGCCGACGAAGCCAACCAGATCCGCAAGGGGCCGCAGCGCACGCTCGCCAACGCCATCACGAAGGCGGCCGACGAGATCGCCGCCGCGCAACGCGAGGTGAATCGGACCACCTCCGCGGAAGCGAGGTCCTTTGTCCAGAGCAGTCGCTGGACGGCGCTGATGTTCGTGGCCATCGCACTGGCTTCCGCGCTGGGCGGGTTCATGGTGTTGCATCGCAGCCTGGCGGCGCTGCGCGGAGTGGCCAGCCGGGTCGACGACACCGCCGAACAACTGGCGCAGTCGGCGGGTCAGGCGTCGGCTTCCTCACAGGTGCTGGCTTCGGGCGCCACCCAGCAGGCGGCCTCACTCGAGGAGAGTTCCGCCGCGGCCGAGCAGGTGAGCGGCATGAGTCGCAGTAACGCCGAACACGCCCGCGCCGCCGCCGATCTGATGTCGGAGGCCGCCACCCGCGTCCGAGCGGCGAATGAGAGTCTGACTCAGATGGTGGATTCAATGGGTCAGATCCGAACCTCGAGCGACAAGATCTCCCGCATCATTCGCGTGATCGATGAGATCGCCTTTCAGACCAACATCCTGGCGCTCAACGCCGCGGTGGAGGCGGCCCGCGCCGGTGAAGTCGGCATGGGCTTCGGCGTAGTGGCCGATGAGGTCCGCAGCCTCTCGCAGCGTTGCGCCCAGGCCGCCCGCGATACGTCCGTCCTCATCGAGGAATCCATCCAACGGTCGGTGGAAGCCGCAGAGTGCGTGGATGGCGTCGCCAATTCGGTGCGGGGCGTGACGGATCTGGCGCTCCAGGCCAAGAATCTGGTGGACGAGATCAACGCTGGAAGTCAGGAACAAAACCGGGGAGTCACGTCGATCACCGAGGCCATCGTGCAGATCCAGGAGGTCGTCCAGTCCTCGGCAGCAAGCGCCGAACAGGGCGCGGCCACCGGTTCGGAGATGAGTTCCCAGGCCGATTCCATGCGCGACGTCGCCAAGAAGTTGCGCTATCTGGTCGGCGCGGCCTGACCCTCACGGGTACTCAAAATCGGGGCAGGGGGAAGTCTCGCGACTTCTCCACTCCCACACCACCGGACATGCGGGTTCTACTGCGAGATCTTCGCTAGGACATCACCTCCATCAGGTTGTCCAAGGGACCTTCCCCCCGAGCTGTCGCACAGGCTACGGCACACCAAGAAAGAAACCGCCGGGGTCTCCCCCGGCGGCTTTCGTTTTACTGCGGTGTTCGCGAGAGCTTAGTCGCCGAACGAACCGACTTCCTCGCGGGTCTCGGCCGGCTTGGCGGGCGCCGCCGGAGCGATGCCGCCCAACTGCACAAGACCGCCGTCATTCGACTGCTCCTTCAGCACGTGCTGGCGGTACAGGGCCGCCATGCGCTGATTCTCAGCCGCTTTCAGCTTCTGGTCTCGAGCGCGAATCTTCTCTTCGCGAGCCGTCTTGGCGATGCCGGCGGCGTCCAGGTCGTGCTGGCGTTCCCGGTTCACGTCCTCGGCGCGCAGCACCAGGCTGTGATCCTTCGACGGCAGGTTGACGCTCTTGTTGCCGGCGATGATCTCATGGCGGCCGTGCTCGTCATACCACTTGGTGAGCGTCGCCGTCATGTGCATCTTCTCGATGATGTTGCGCCAGCCGATGCCCGTGTTGTACGCGCAGAAGCTGATTTCGCCCTGCTGCGTGGCGTACGGGATGATGCACTGTTCGGTGCGGCGGAAGTCGTAGTTGAACAGATCCTGGAACCACATTCCGGCCACGAACAGGAAGTTCCAGCGGTCGTTGCGGCGCTTGGTGATGTCGTCCAGCGTGCGGTCGCCGGTCACCCTGCCGTACCCGCCCGCCTGCGCCTTCTTCGACATGCCGAAGCACTTGTCGAATTTGGCGATCAGGTCGCTCAGCTTGAAGTGGGTCGGAGCATTGAACGAGTTGTAGTTGCGCAGCAGCGACAGCGTCACGCCCAGTACGGAGATGTTCCGGCTGCGGGCGCCGTCGTTGATCTTCGCGATGTCCTTGGCCAGACGGTCGGCGTTCAGGAACGCGGGGACCGGGACGGCTTCCTTGGTCTCCTTGTCGCACATCACCGCCAGGCCGATGCCGCAGTTCGGGTGGCAACCGCAGCTCAACTGGCCCCAGTCGGCGGCCGGCCCGTGGACCAGGTCGGCGAAGTCGCTGAACGTGCTCATGAACGAGATCGGGAACCAGTCGCGGGAGGGCTCGCCCAACCCCACCTGGCTCTTCACGTCGTGCGCCAGGTGCGACAGCGTGTAGCGCTGGGCATGACGGCGCTCGTCGGTGACGGCCTCGTCGCGGCCGGTGAAGGAAACGGGCTGGAAGCTCAGGAACGGCACTTTCTTCGGGTTGTCCAGCGCGAAGCGGACCACCGCTCCCACCTGCTCGTTGTTGATGCCGTTGATGATGGTGATGACGGGGACGATGTCGACGCCGGCCTTCCACAGGTTCTCGATGGCGCGCATCTTCACGTCGAACAGGTTGCCCACCGCGCGGTGCGAGTTGGCTTCGTTTCCGATGCCGTCAAACTGGAGGTAGGCGTAGCGCAGGCCGGCTTCGGCCGCCTGCTTGCAGAATTCGGGGCTCTTGGCGAACTCGATGCCGTTGGTGGCCGCCTGCACGCTGTTGTAGCCGATCTTGCGGCAGTAGCGGACCGCGTCCAGGAAGTAGGGCGAAAGCGTCGGCTCGCCGCCCGAGAACTGGACTGACATCTGGCGGCGCGGCTTGATCGACATGGCGTTGTCGAGCAGCGTCTTGATGTCTTCCCACGTCAATTCGTGCACGAAACCGACCTGGTTGGCGTCCATGAAGCACGGATCGCACATCATGTTGCAGCGATTCGTCAGGTCGATGGTGAGCACGGAGCCGCGGCCGTGGGTGACCGTACTGGATCCGTGGTGGTGCAGATGTTCGTCGTTGTGGGCGCGGATGTCGCGGCCCGGGAACGACTCTTCCAGATGCTTGTAGAACGCCGGGTCGATCGACATCAGGTCCTCGAAGTGCCCGTGCTTGGGGCAATCCTTAACCATGATGATCTGTCCGTCGCGCTCGATAATCTGGGCCTTGATCTCGCCAACCTTCTGATTCTCAAGGATTTCCACGGGCAGCTTGCCGTCGAGAATCTGCTGGCGGATTTCGGGGACGCACTTGGGGCACAGCGAATCGGTCTCACGGGGCCATCCGAGGGGCGGCTTCTGCTTTTCCCAGGACTTCAGCAGGGGCTTGTCCGACCACTTCGGCGTGAAGGAGGGGTTGGGGTTAATCTGGTTAACCTTGTCGAAGACGAACCACGCCGCGTTGGCGGCGTAACTGACTGCTCTTTCGACGTATTTGATCGGCTTGTGCATGGTCCTCAGCTTTCGGTTCTTGGTGCGGTCTGTTTGCAGTATAGGAGGTCGCCGGGAAGGGGCATACGAGATTTTGTCCAAGCGGCGGTTTTGGACCTTCGACGGCAAAATCCGGGGTTGAACGGTTTCCGGCTCTTTGCCGGCCTGAATGCCTTGATAGCAAAGAAGATAGGCGCTATCGTATCAATAGTTCCGGCGGCCCACCGGCCGTCCGGGAAAGGCCAGGTGATGATGGATTTCGAATATACTTCCGAACAACTCCATCTGCGCCGCTCGGTCCGCGAGTTCGCCGAAGCCGAACTGGCGCCCTACGTCCTCGAATGGGACGAAACGCAGACGTTTCCGCTCGAAGCTGTCAAAAAAGCCGCAAAACTTGGTTTTTTGGGGGTGGTTTTTCCGGAGGAACTGGGTGGCGCGGGGCTTTCCTACGTTGATTATTGCATTGTGATTGAGGAGTTGGCGCGCGTGGATCCGTCCGTCGCGCTGATTGTCGCGGCGCATAACTCCTTGTGCACCAATCACATATACACCGCCGGCAACGACGAACAGAGGCGCCGGTACATACCTAGTCTGGCTACTGGAGAGTGGATCGGCTGCTGGTCCCTCACAGAGCCCGAAGCGGGCTCGGACGCTGCCGGAACGCGCACAAAAGCGTACAAAAACGACGGTTTTTGGGTGCTAAATGGCGCAAAAACGTTCACTACGAACGCCCATGACGCACAGGTTTGCGTGGCCATGGCGGTGACGGACCGGACGGCGTCCCACCGCGGAATCTCCGCTTTCATCATCGAACAGGGCACGCCGGGGTTCCGGCCCGGCAAGAAGGAGAACAAGCTCGGGATGCGGGCGAGTTCCACCGGCGAGGTGCTGTTCACCGATTGCCGGATCCCGGAGTCACAACTGCTTGGCCGGGAGGGTGAGGGATTTGTCGACAGCCTGAGGATCCTGGACGGCGGGCGGATCTCGATCGCCGCGCTGGCGCTTGGGACCGCGCATGGGGCTTACGACGCCGCCCTGCAGTACTCGAAGAATCGGCGGCAGTTCGGAAGGGCGATTTCGGAGTTCCAATCGATACAGAACAAGCTGGCGGACATGGCGACGGCGATCGAGGCGGCGCGGCTGATGACGTATCGGGCGGCCTCGAAGAAGGACCGGGGCGAGAAGGTGACGCTGGAATCGGCGATGGCGAAGCTGTTCGCCTCGGAATCGGCGGTGCGGATCTGCGACGACGCACTACAGATCCATGGTGGCTACGGATTCATCAAGGACTACCCGGTGGAGAAGTTCTACCGGGACGTCAAGCTGGGGACCATCGGCGAGGGGACCAGTGAGATCCAGCGCCTGGTGATCGCTCGGCAATTGCTGAAGTGAGGGGGCTCGGGGTGGCGCTGGCGGAGAGGGCGAGCGGCTGTTTGGCCCAAGGCGGCGAACGGCGCGAGATTGCGCGTCTTGCTTTTTGTGATTGCGAGCAAACTGTTGCTGAGTGCGCCCGTTGTATTGGTCGCCGCTGTTATCGTCTTCTGGTTCGCTCTGCCCGCCCAACTGGGATGGGCCGTGGACTGCGTACAACGCGGTTAGCAGGGCGGCGATTCATAGGAAGTTCGGACGCGACGTCGTGGCGGAGACCTGGGATCGGCAGCGCCTCCAATTCCGGCGCGGGCGCGGGCGGACTGGTGTAACTCCTTAGCGTCACTCGTAGCGGAGGCAGACTATCGGGTCCAGGTTCGCCGCGCGGTTGGCTGGGTAGTAGCCGAAAAAGACGCCTACGGCTACGGACATGCCGACGCCCAAAGTGATCCATAGCGGCGATAGCGAGGCTGGGATCGAGGGGAGGAAGGTTCGAACCAGGAACGCCACCAGGCCGCCGATCGCGATTCCGATCGCGCCTCCCGCCAGCGTCAGCATCGTCGCTTCCATCAGGAATTGGATGCGGATGTCTTTCTTGCGCGCGCCCATCGCTTTTCGAACGCCGATTTCACTGGTCCGCTCCGTCACCGAGATCAACATGATGTTCATTACGCCGATGCCGCCTACCAGCAAACCTACGGAACTGATGACTCCCGTCAGGATGACTAATGCGCCGGTGAGTTGATTCCATAACGTACTCAGAAAGTCCGAGGCGATCACTTCGAAGTCGTTCTCGTCGCGGCCGTGCACCTTACGAATGCGGCGCATGGCCTCGACCACCTGGTCGAGCCCCGACTCCTTCGCCAGGTCGTCGCGCAGGATGAAGCCTACCGCAAGTTCCCTGGCTTCCGGATACTCCTTGTGAAACACCGTGAAGGGAATGATCGCGAATTGATCCACTCCCGGCCCGCCAAACAGGCCCGGGCTGCGGGCGAAGACGCCGATGACTTCGAAGTTGCGGCCGTTCAGACGGATGACGTGGCCTATCGGATCGATGGACGGGAACAGCGAATCCGCTACGTCCGCGCCCAGCACGACCACGTGACGCGAATGCTCATTGTCGTACTTGCTGATGAAACGGCCGAATTCCACCGAGAACATCGGCACTACGTCGGCGTACTCGGGCTCGACGCCGCGCACGATGCCGTTCTCCACTAACTGGCCTTCGTAACGAATCGTGTTGGAGTTTCCCAGGAAGCCGGCGCGGGTGCCGAACATGGTGACGCTCTTGATGGCCGGGCAGGAATCGCGCAGACGGCCGGCGTCCTCCGGGTCGATGTACTTGCGCAGACGGATCTTCTCCGGCATGCGGCCGGACGTGGCCGGCGGGATGCGGGAGATGAAGTACGTATTCGGCCCGAATTGATTCACCTTGTCCTGGATGTACTGATTCAGGCCGGTGATGATGGCGGCCACCGAGATCACCGACGTTACGCCGATGACGATGCCGAGCACCGTCAGCGCGCTGCGCACCTTGTGCGTGCGGAGCGTGTCGCCGGCGACGCCGAGGCTTTCGCGGAGGTCGATCATGAGTTATTCCGACCTCAGCGCCACTACCGGGTCGAGTTTCGCCGCGCGCGTGGCCGGATAGATGCCGAAGAAGAGTCCGATGACCGAGCTCATCACGACGCCGAGCATGGCGACCCACGTCTGCACCGACGCGGGAAACGATGTAAACGTCCGGATGGCGAGGGCGAACAGGAAGCCCGCGCCGACTCCGATGAAGCCGCCAATCAGGCATTGCATGACGCTTTCGGTGAGGAACTGGCGGAGAATGTCCTGGCGCGTGGCGCCCATGGCCCGGCGGATGCCGATTTCCTTGGTGCGCTCGGTGACGCTGACCAGCATGACGTTCATGATGACGATGCCGCCGACGATCGCCGAGATGGAGCTCACCATGATGAAGACCGAGAAAAAGGCCGAGCTGATGCTTTGCCACAGCGAGATGTAGCTGTCCTTGGTGGCCATGAAGAAGTCGTCGGGGGCGCCGGTGGCCAGGTGGCGGCGGGCGCGCAGGGTAAGACGGACTGAGTCCATGGCCTGCTGCATGCGCTGCTCGCCGGCGGCGTGGACATTGAAGGTGAGGCTCGAACGGCTGCCGCGCATCTTCAGAAACGCGCGGAGCGGGATGATGGCGAAGTTGTCCTGATCCTGGCCGAGGACGCTGCCGATCTTCTCAAATGTCCCGATGACTTCGAACTCCTCCGTGCCGATGCGGATCACCTTGCCCAACGGGTCGACGGAGGCGAACAACTGTTCGGCGATGGTGGCGCCGATCAGGCAGACGCGGGCGCCGTGCTCATCCTCGACGGGCGTGAAGTAGCGGCCGTGTTCGACGGTGCGGGTGTCGATGTCGGCCATGTTCGGCGTGTGGCCGATGACGTCGATGTCCACCAGTTCGTTGTTGGCGTAACGGACGTGGGTGGTGAAATCGGCCGAGGCGCCGACGGCGTCGCATTCGCGGCACCCCGCGCCGACGGCCAGGTAGTCGTCGTAATCGATGCGTTTGTTGCGGCGCGATTTGATGACCAGGTTGAAGTCCGTGGTGGCGAAGGGCGTGCGCGCCACCTGGAACACGTCGGTTCCCAGGTTCGCGATCTTCTGTTCCACGTAGAGGTTCGCGCCCTGAACCAGCGTCATCACCGTGATGAGCGTGGCCACGCCCATGGTGAGGCCGAGAACGGTGAGCGCCGCGCGCAGCTTATGGGCGCGCAGCGCTTCGATGCTCTGGCTGAGGTTGTCGTTGATGGCGACCATATGGCGGCCGGCCGCGGGCGGCTACGCGGCGGGCTTAATGTGCTTGTAGAACTTCCCTGCCCGGATGGTGTATTCGCCGGGTTCGATCTTGTCGGCCGGGTTCGACACAGCCCGGAATTCGCCTCCGGCCGGCGCGATGGACACGGAGTTCTGTTTGATCAAACGGTCGGCGTCCCGCACCGAGCCCGCCAGCCCCGTTTCGACGAGGAGCTTGTTGGCGCGCCACTGGCTGACGGCGATGCGGTCGTCGGTAACGGCGCCCTGATTGCCGCTGAGGACGCTTTCAAAACGATCGGCGGCATCCTTGGCTTCGGAGGCCGAATGGAAGTCGGTCGCGATGCGGCGGGCCAGCTCCATTTTGACTTGCTTGGGATGCTCGCGCCCGGCCGCCACGGCGGCGCGCAACGCGTCGATCTCGCCAACGGGCATGTCGGTCAACAGCTCGTAGTAGCGGTACATCAGATCGTCGCCGATCAACATAAGCTTACGGAACATCACCTCGGCGGGTTCCGTGATGCCGACATAATTCCCCTTGGACTTCGACATCTTTTCGACTCCGTCGGTTCCTTCGAGGATGGGGACGGTGGCGACGATTTGGGGGAGTTGGCCGAAGTCGCGCTGGATTTCACGGCCCACCAGGAGGTTGAACTTCTGGTCCGTGCCGCCCATTTCGACGTCGCAGCGGAGGGCGACCGAGTCGTAGGCCTGGGCGAGAGGGTAGAGCAGTTCGTGCACGGAGATGGGGGTCGAGTCGCGGTAGCGCTTGGCGAAGTCGTCGCGTTCGAGGATGCGCGCCACGGTGTATTTCGAACACAGGCGCACGATGTCGACGTAGTTCAGCGGTTCGAGCCATTCGCTGTTGTAGCGGATTTCGGTTTTGACGGGATCGAGCAGTTTGAAGACCTGCGCCTTGTAGGTCTCGGCGTTTTTGAGGAGATCCTCCTTGGTCATCGGCGGGCGGGTGATGTTGCGGCCGGTGGGGTCGCCGATCAGGCCGGTCATGTCTCCGATGAGGAAGATGACGGTGTGTCCGAGATCCTGGAAGTGCTTCATCTTGCGGATGAGGACGGTGTGTCCCAGGTGGAGGTCGGGCGCGGTGGGATCGAAGCCTACCTTGACGCGGAGGGGGCGGCCGGTGTTGAAAGACTCAGTGAGCCGCTGGCGCAGTTCCTCTTCGGGGATGAGTTCGGCGAGGCCTTTTTTGATGTATGTGAGTTGTTCTTCTACGGGAGCGAATGCCACATACCTATGTTAGCGGGGATGAGGAGGGGCAGACTTGCGCCTGCCCCCTGGAGGACTATTCGTGGTGCTTTTCGTGGCCCTTTTCGTGGCCCTTCTCGCCGCCCTTGCCCTTGCCGAGCTTGTCGCGCTGCTCGCGCAGGACGGCCTTGCGGCTCAGCTTGATCTTGTTGCCTTCGAGCGCGAGGACCTTGACCAGGATCTGGTCGCCTTCCTTCAACTCGTCCCGCACGTTCTTGATGCGGTTTTCCGAGATCTCGCTGATGTGGAGCAGGCCGTCGGTGCCGGGGAAGATTTCGACGAAAGCGCCGAAATCGACCAGGCGGACCACCTTGCCCAGATAGGTCTTACCGACTTCGGCAACGGCCGCGATGTCGCCGATCATCTGCATGGCGCGTTCGGCGGCGGCGCCGTCGGCGGCGAAGATGTTCACCGTACCGTCGTCGTTGATGTCGATCTTGCAGCCGGTCTGATCAACGATGCCGCGGATCACCTTGCCTCCCGGACCGATGATCTCGCGGATCTTGTCGGTGGGGACGGTCATGGTGAAGATGCGCGGGGCGTACTGCGACAGCGAGGCGCGCGGCTTGTCGAGCGTGGTCGCCATGTGGTCGAGCAACTGGAGACGGGCGCGGCGCGCCTGCTCAAGCGCCTGGCTCATGATGGCGCTGGTGACGTTGGGCACCTTGATGTCCATCTGCAGCGCGGTGATGCCTTCGCGCGTGCCGGCCACCTTGAAGTCCATGTCGCCGTAGTGATCCTCGGCGCCCGCGATGTCGGTGAGGACGGCGTAGTCGGCGCCCTCCATCACCAGGCCCATGGCGATGCCCGCCACCGGGGCCGCGATCGGCACGCCGGCGTCCATCAGGGCGAGGGTCGCGCCGCAGACGGTGGCCTGGGAGCTCGAACCGTTCGATTCGAGGATGTCGCTGACCACGCGCAGGGTGTAGGGGAAGGTCTTTTCGTCGGGCACGACGGCGGATAGCGCGCGCTCGGCGAGAGCGCCGTGGCCGATTTCGCGACGGCCGGGGCCGCGCATGAAGCCGACTTCGCCGACGCTGAACGGCGGGAAGTTGTAGTGCAGCATGAAGCGCTTGGAGGCGACGCTCGGGTCGAGCATCTCCATGCGCTGCTCATCTTCCTTGGTGCCGAGCGTGGCGGTGACGAGCGCCTGCGTCTCACCGCGGGTGAACAGGGCCGAACCGTGAGTGCGCGGCAGCAGGCCGACTTCGGAGGTCAACTGGCGGATCTGATCGAACGCGCGGCCGTCGGGACGGCGCTTGTTCTTGAGCATCTGATCGCGGAAGATGCGTTCCTTCAGGCGGTCGAACAGGGCGCCGGCTTCGGCGGCCCGCTCTTCGGGCGCGATGGCGATGGCCTTGGCGCGCAGTGCGTCGATCTGGCGGTAGCTTTCGAGCTTGGGATGCTTTTCGGTATCCTCGGCGTCGGTGAGATCGGCGCGGAACTGGTCTTCGATCTGCTTGTAGAGCGTCTCATCGACCGGCGCCGGGGTGTAGACCCACTTGGTCTTGCCGGTCTTGGCGACCATTTCCCGGATGGCGGCGCAGATCTTCTTGCAGCACTCGTGGCCGAAGTCGATGGCCTCGACGATTTCGGCTTCGGTGGCGTTGTTCGCGCCGGCTTCCACCATGACAATGCCGGCTTCGGTGCCGGCGACCACGATGTTAATAGTGGAGTCGCGGCCTTCGTCGTAGGTCGGATTCGCGATCAGTTGACCGCCCACGCGGGCTACGCGCACGCCGGCCAGGATGTGCTCGAAGGGGATTTCGGAGATGGCGAGCGCGGCGGCGGCGCCGACAATGGCGAGCGTGCCGGGGTCGCGCTGGGGATCGGCGGACATGACCATGCCGATCACCTGGACTTCATGACTGAAGCCTTCGGGAAACAGCGGCCGGATCGGACGATCGATCAGGCGGCTGGTGAGGATTTCCTTTTCCGAGGGACGTCCCTCACGCTTGATGAATCCGCCCGGGATCTTACCGGCGGAGTAGGTGTATTCGCGGTAATCGACGGTAAGCGGAAAGAACGTGGCCCCAGGCTTCGGCTTTTCGCTTGCGCACGCGGTCACCAGGACCACGGAATCGCCGTCACGGACGACGACAGCGCCATTGGCTTGCTTTGCCAGCTTGCCGGTTTCGATGGAAATCGATCGACCGCCCAGGTCGATCTCAACGGTATGCAACATCAGAGTGTCCTTTAACCTGAAGGCGGCCAACCGGTGATCGCCTTCTTGCGTTGATTAAAGAAGACCGGGAGCGACGAAATGGAGGGTCGCCGGAGCCCCGCAAGGCGGGTCCCGGCGGTCGGACGGCGCAATGCCGCCTCTGTGCCGCGTAGTATACGACTAGCGGCGGATACCCAGACTCTGGATCAGGGTTTGGTATCTCTCCGGATTACGGCTCTTCAAGTAGTTCAGCAGCTTGCGCCGGCGCGCGATCATCAGAAACAGGCCACCCCTGGAATGATGATCGTTTCGATGCGTCTTAAAATGCTCGGTAAGCTGCAAAATCTGCTGGCTCAGGATTGCGACCTGCACCTCTGGCGAACCCGTGTCCGTCTTGTGAAACCGATACTTCGCTATCGTGCTCTGCTTAACTTCGCTCGCCAGTGCCATTCTCGAATCGATACTCCTCGTCCTATCTTTAACCGTTTATGTACGAGATCAGGATAGCACGATTGTAACCATGGAGTGGTGGGTTTGGGGAAATTTACTCCCAAATAGATTCCAGGGGGAATGGACGGCCGGGAAAAAGGGCGGATTCGAAGGCGGCGGTGTGGCGGCGGGCCGTCGCGTCGTCGCGATATTGCCAGAGAGAACGCGTGGAGGCGTAAACGGCCCAGACTTCCTGGGCGCCGTGCTCGAGGTAGAGGGCGATTTTACGGTCCAGTTGCTCGGCGGTGTTCGATTCGGAGACAACTTCGACGGCCAGCATCGGGGCGCCTTCGAGATAATCGCCGCGCCTATGATCCGGGTATCGCACGCTGGCGTCCGGGACCAGCCAACTCCCCGGGTCCGACCCGATCTGGTATCCGGTTTCTATGTAGGCGTCGGCCGGCCGACGGTCGGACGCCGACAACAGGAGCCTCAGGGACTCGTGAATCCGGTGCACCAGATCCATGTGAAAGAGTTTTGCGGGCGGCACGGCGATGACCTCCCCGAGAATCAGTTCCTGCTTGCCCGGACGCTCGGGCAGGGCGGCGAACTCGGTAAATGTAACGGGCGCCACGGCGGTCGCCATCTACTCCTCCGGATGACTTCGTTGAACGAGGGGCGACTCCCAACGCCGCCCCTATCGTCATTTTACTGCTTGATGATCGTGCCGTCCCGGCGCCGGATCTCGCCCCAGCCGCCGTTCAGGTTGCCGTAGCGTCCGCCGGGGGTGCTGTAGGGATACTTCGCAGCGGCCTTCTCGTCGACTTCGATGCCCCAGCCGGGTTTCTCGTTGGCGTACAGATAGCCGTCCTTCAACACCGGGCAGCCGTCGAAGATCTCGCGCGTCCGGTCGTTGAACGGCGTGTATTCCTGAACGCCGAAGTTGTAGCAGACCAGGTCGAGCGTGACGTTGGCCGCATGTCCGACCGGACACACGTCGCCGGGGCCGTGCCAGGCCGTCTTCACGCCGTAAATCTCGCCGAACGCCGCCACCTTGCGCGCGGGGGTGAAGCCGCCCATCTGGGTGACGTGCATGCGCATGTAGTCGATCAGACGCTCCTGGATGAGCGGGGTCCATTCATGAGGGCTGTTGAAGAGTTCGCCCATGGCGATCGGGGTGGCGCACTGGGAGCGGATCTGGCGGAAATAGGCGATGTCTTCGGGCGACAGCGAGTCTTCGAGGAAGAACAGATGCAGCGGCTCCACCGCCTTGGCGAATTGCACGGCCTGGTTGGGGCTGTAGCGCTCGTGCATGTCGTGCAGCAGTTCGACCTCTTCGCCCAACTGCTTGCGCGCCTCCTCGAGCAGTTTGATGCCGCGGCGCATGGCCACGGCGGGCTCGAACACCGGGCCTTCGTGGAGAACGCCGGGGATCTTCGCCGCGGCGGTGCGGGCGCCATAGCCGGACATGCCGGGAATACCCACCTGGATGCGCACGTGGCGGAAGCCCTGCTCCATGAACTTGCGGGCGTTCTCGATGGTTTGGGAGATTTCGGCGCCGTCGGCGTGGGTGTAGCAGTCGGCGGCGTCACGATGCTTGCCGCCCACCAACTGGTAGACGGGCATGCCGGCCATGCGGCCCTTGATGTCCCACAACGCCTGGTCGACGCCGCTGATGGCGTTGTTCAGCACCGGACCGTTGCGCCAGTAGGAACTGTTGTACATGGCCTGCCACAGGTCGTCGATGCGGTCGGCCTTCTTGCCGATGAGGAACGGTTTCAGGTAGCGTTCAACGGCCGCGTTCACCAGGTCGGCGCGTTGGGTGAAGGTGCCGCAGCCGTAGCCGTAGAGGCCGTCCTGGTCGGTGGTGATCTTCACCACGGTGAGGCGCACGCCGGCGGGAGCCGTGGCGATTACGCTCACATCCTTGATCTTGGGCGAGGCGAGGCCCCGCGTCGCTCGTTCGGTCTTTTCGTCAGCGGCAAGTTGGCGCGCCGACAGCGCGGCGGCGCCCGCCGCCATCGTGAAGAAATTTCGCCGTTTCATATAGGTAGTGCTAATGCCGGGAGGGCGTTAACACGTATATCACAATGACGACGCGCCGCGGGTCAGCGTTATCGCAGGTTGAACTTCTTCATCTTGTAGCGGAGCGTGTCGCGCGTGATGTGCAACAGGCGCGCCGCCTGGGTCTGATTGCCGTTCGCCTTTTCAAGCGCCTGGGCGAGCAGCATCCGCTCGTGATCGGCGAGCGAGAGGCCGTTATCGGGCATCGCCGCCGGCGCGTTGACGGCCACCGGCATCGCGATGGGGTGCTCGTTCACCGACATGGGAAGGCTGGCGGGCGTGATCATCCGCGACTCTTCGAGGATCATGGCGCGCTCGATGGCGTTACGGAGTTCGCGGACGTTGCCGGGCCAGTCGTGATCGGTCAGCAGGCGGGCGGAGTCCGAGGAGATGCCTTCGATGTGGCGCTTGAACTTGGCGTTGTAGTGGTTGACGAAGAAGCGCGCCAGCGGCACGATGTCCTCGCGGCGTTCGCGCAGCGACGGAATCGTGATGTGAATCACGTTGAGGCGGAAGTACAGATCCTGGCGGAAGGCGCCGGCGGCCACCTGGTCGCGCAGATTGCGGTTGGTGGCGGCGATGACGCGCAGGTTCAACTGAATGTCCTTGAGTCCGCCCAAACGCCGGAAGGACTGCTCCTCGAGCACGCGCAGCAGCTTGGCCTGCAGCATCAGCGGAATTTCGCCGATTTCGTCGAGAAACAGCGTGCCCTTGTCGGCCAGCTCGAAGATGCCGCGCTTCTGCGCGCGGGCGTCGGTGAAGGCGCCCTTCTCATAGCCGAACAGTTCGCTTTCAAGCAGCGTGTCGGGAATCGCCGCGCAGTTGATGGCGATGAACGGCTCGGCGCGCCGCATGCTTTCATAGTGCAGCGTCTTGGCGATCAGGTCCTTACCGGTTCCGTTCTCGCCCTCCAGCAGAATGGTCGACGCTTCGCTTGCGGCCACGCGCTTGGTGAAGTGGATCACGTCGCGCATCAGCTTCGATTCGGCCACCACCTCGCGGCGCTGCGGCGCCACCTCGTCGGTGATGTCCTTGATCGTGGCGACGGCCCCTTCGAGTTCGCCCTGATCGTCGTAAATCTGCGTCGTGCTGATGATGGCCAGACGCTCCCGCCCGTTGTCGGTGTGCAGGCGCACCGTGCTGCGGCTTACCGAGGGCGATTGCTGGATTCCCACCAGCACTCCGCACCCGGGCTCGCACACGCTGCACTTGAACACTTCGCGGCAATCGCGACCCACCATTTCGTCCGAAGTGAGGCCGAACAACCGCTCAGCGGCGTGATTGACCCCGCTGATCCGCAAGTTCGAATCATAAATAATGAGTGCGTCCGACAGTTGGTTAAAAACGGCGGCAAGCAGGTGGGAGTTCTGCCATTCCAGCGCCAGATTGGGCATGTTTGGTGCTCTCAGGATGATTTCAGCATATCACGGAGTGCGTAATATGACCCAGCTATGTTTTATCACACTGTTATGCGCCCCCGCCTGCACAGTCAAGTGATTGAAAACATTAGGAGGCGCCATGGACAGGCGGTTGCATGGGCGTGTGTCGGAAAGGACCTCACATCATGAACTTGATTCCACTGGTGGTGAGTTGGGCCGTGTTGGCCACAGCTGTCCTGGCCCTGGCTCTGTATCGCCGAACGGTAGCGCTCAAGGAAGACGATTATCTGCACGTCGGCAACGACGTCGCCGCACAGCAGGTCGCGCTGGCAAAGAGGCTGGCGGACATCGATAAGTGGGGGAAGATTCTCACTATCGCCGCGGCTGTGTTCGGGCTCATCCTACTTGCATTATTCTTGTATAACGGCTGGATGAATCCGCCGAAAGCCGCATAATCGCATCGAGGTGACACCATGGCCCTACTGGAGCGCATACTCGTACCCGTCGACTTTTCCGAGCGCTCCCACGGGGCGGCCCGCTACGTCGAAGCGCTCGCCGACAAGAACGAGACCGAGATTTTCCTCGTCCATGTCACGACGCCCCTCAACTATGAGTTGAGCGCGCTGGACGTTGGCGGGACGGTGCTCAACGAACTCAACGCCGACCGCACGGCGGAGCTGAGCGAGCAACTGAATCAGTTCGCCGCCGAGGAACTGCGGCCGTACCGCGTGGAGCGCCTGCTGTTCGAGGGCGACCCGGCGAAACGGGTCGTCGAGTTCGCCCACGAACGACAGGTGAACCTCATCGTCATGCCCACGCACGGCTACGGTCTGTTCCGCCGCTTTCTGCTAGGGTCGGTAACCGCCAAGGTCCTGCACGACGCGGAATGTCCGGTGTGGACCGGCGTGCATCTGGATCAATCGCCCTCCTTCGACCAGATCCGCTTTCGACGAATCGTGGTGGGGGTCGACGTGGTGTGCGTTCCGCAGGCGTTGCGGGCCATCAGTTGGGCCGCGCAGATGGCCGAGCGCGAAAAAGCCGAGATGGTGATCGTACACGCCTATCCCTCGCTCGAAGGCCGGGCCGGCGAATACTTCGACCCCAACTGGCGCACCTGCTTCACGCAGGCCGCCAACGACGAAATCCAGAAGATGCAGCAGAAGCTCGGCACCGACGCCGAGCTGGTGCTCGAATCGGGCGATCCCGCGCAGGTGGTGTGCGATCTCGCCTCGGCTCGACAGGCCGACCTGATGGTGATCGGACGGGGCTCGGCGGCGGGAATGTTCGGACGCCTGCGGGCCAACGCCTATTCGATTATCCGGCAGTCTCCCTGCCCGGTTGTGAGCGTTTAGCGGCGGTTTGTAAGGTCGCAACACGATCTTGCCGGGAGGGCTGACTCCGCATCGATCCACACCCAGGCCCGTGATAACATTACAGTATCGGATTCATTCGTCCTGTTTAGGAATCGCCACCAGCGCGAGCGTGTAAGGCCAGCGCGAGGTGCGGAGTCCGGTCATTCCGCCCATCGACCCTGGGGCTGCTAACTCCCAACAGTCGTGGTACGCCCGGTGCGTCGCGGCGGACACCATTCGCTTCAAGGGAAGTATCCAGATGAAAAATCGAGCATTGCTACGCTATTCGGTAGCAATTCTTCTCGGCTTGCCGTCGTTTGGGCAGGTATTCGGCTCGCTGACCGGGTCCATTCAGGATCCCAGCGGAGCCGCCGTGCCGGGCGCCGAGATTCAACTATTTCTAGCCGGCGGCGTTTCGCCGGTCATCACAGGCAAAACCAACACTGAAGGGTTGTTTCGGATCACCGCCATCCGCCCCGAGACCTACAAGCTGCGGATCGAGGCGACGGGCTTCAACGAGTTCGTCCAGCCGGGCCTGGTCATCGCTCCGGCCCGCGAGACATCGCTGCCGCCGCTGAAACTGGAACTCGGCGCGGTGGCGCAGCGGGTCGATGTAACCACCGTGATCGAAAGCGTCCAGACATCGAACGTGGAAGTGGCCAACACGGTCACCATGACGCAGGTGGCGAAGCTGCCGGTCATCAACCGCAGCCCGCTGAGCCTCATTGGGACTCAGGCCGGAGTGCTGACGTCGGGCTCCGATTCGACCACCATCAACGGCCAGCGCACCACCTTTAGCAACGTCACGCTCAACGGCGTGAACATCCAGGACAACTTCATCCGCACCGGCTCGCTCGACTTCCTTCCGAACCTGCTGCTGATGGGGCAGGTGGCCGAAGTCACCGTCTCGTCATCCAACATGGACGCTTCGCAATCGGCGGCCTCCGCGGTGACGTTCCTGACGCCGTCCGGCGGCAACACCTATCACGGCGAGGTGTACTGGTCGAACCGCAACAACGTCGTGGCGGCCAACACGTGGTTCAACAACCAGTCCGGCGTGAAACTGCCGTTTCTGAACCAGAACCAGTTGGGCGGATCGGTGAACGGCGCCATCATTAAGGACAAGTGGTTCTTCTTCGTTAACTACGAGGCGTTTCGGCTGCGGCAGACCTCCTCGGTCACCACCACCATCCCTACCGCCGACGCCCGCAACGGAATCTACACGTATCGCGACCTGACGGGCGCTGTGCAGAAAGTCAACCTCCTGACGGCGGCCGGCGCATCCATCAACCCCACGGTTGCGCCGATTCTCGCCAAAGTGCCCACGCCCGACAAGATCAACACCTACAACGTCGGCGACAGTTCGGCGGCGCTGGCCCGCAACACCGGCGGCTACATGTTCCTGACCCGCTACAACCGGACGCGCGACAACGTCACCGGGACCACCGACTACGTGCTCAGCATGAAGCACAACTTCAACGCCACTTTCAGTTGGAACCGGGATATCCTGGACCGGGTCGATAGCAGCATCTTCAACGATTATTCGCTGGTCCCCAAGGTCTCCAATGACGATACGGCAAAGCTGTTCACCATGGCCTGGCGCTGGGCGCCAACGCCGACGCTGACCAACGAACTCCGCGGCGGGCTCAACTTCGCGCCGGCCGTGTTCGCCACCAGCGAACAGTTCCCGTCCTCCATCATCGATGGCTTCGTGTGGAACAACCCGCTCAACACATTCCGCGCGCAGGGCCGCAACACCAGGACCTATAACCTGAACGACAACGCGTCGTGGGTGAAGGGCAAGCATTTCGTCAAGTTCGGATTCTCCTTCCAGGACATCCGCACGGCGCCCTATAACGACGCCGGCATCACGCCGACGTACACCATCGGCATGGGCGCCGGCCACCAGGGCCTGGTCTCGAGCCAGTTCCCCGGCGGCATCAGCTCCACGGACCTGACCGGCGCCAACAACCTGCTAGCCAGCCTCACCGGCGCCTTGACCAGTTCGTCGCAAACGTTCAACATCACCAGCACCAACTCCGGCTACGTGAACGGCGCCACGAACCTCCGCAACTTCATCTACGACAACTACGCGTTCTACATCCAGGACAACTGGCGCCTGCGCCGCAACTTCACGCTGGAAGCCGGCCTGCGGTATGAGTACTTCACCCCGCTCCGCGAACGGGACAATCTCGAGATCTTCCCGAACGTCGTGAACAACGATCCGGTGGCCACGATGCTGAATCCGAACGCGACCTTCAACTTCGTGAACGGCGGTATGTACAAGGCCGACAAAAAGGACTTCGGCCCGCGCATCGGCTTCGCCTGGGACCTCAAGGGCGATGGCAAAACCGCCATCCGCGGCGGCTACGGCATCTATTTTGTGAACGACAGCGTCATCACGACGGTCCGCAACAACGTGGAAACAAACGCCGGGATCCAGGCCACGGCGACGGCCAGCGGTTTGAAATCGTTCGCCGACAGCCCGACACCCGTCGTCACTCCGACGTACAAGATGCCGCGCAGCCTCTACGACAATTATCTGATCAGCACCTCCAACGCCTTCGGCCTGGTGAATCCGAACCTCAAGACGCCGTACGTGGGGCAGTACAGCCTGTCGGTTCAGCACGACTTCAAGGGGAACGTGCTGAGCGTCGCCTATGTGGGCAACCATGGCACCAAGCTGCTGCGCGGCATCGACTACAACCAGGTGACGATCAAGCAGAACGGCTTCCTGGCCGACTTCCTGCGCGCGCAGAACAACGGCTGGCTGGCGATGGGGGCCACCGGCAAATTCAACCCGGCCTTCAATTCGAGCATCGCGGGCAGCCAACCCCTCACCATTTTTCCGACGATGCCGAGCGGCGGGTACCTGACGAACTCCTCCGTGCTGACCTACCTCCAACAGAGCCAGGTCGGGCAGTTGGCCTACTTCTACCAGGTGAACGCAGTCAACGGGAACATGAATTTCTTCACCAACCCGTACACGCTGGGCGCCAACTACATCAACAACGGCTCGGATTCCTCCTATAACAGCCTTCAGGTGGACGTCCGCCGCCGCACCGCCGCCGGGCTGACGCTACAGGGCAACTACACGTGGTCGAAGGTGCTTTCCAACAGCACCGGCGACACGCAGTTCAACTTCGAGCCGCTGCTGGACAACGACAACCCCGGCGCCGAACGCGCGCCCGCGCCGTTCGACCTGCGCCACGTGTTCAAGGCCAACGCCGTTTGGGACATCCCGGTGGGTCCGGGCCACCGGTTTAACCCGCATCGGCTCGGCCGCGTGGTTGGCGGCTGGTCCCTCGGCAGCGTGATGACCTGGCAGTCCGGAACCCCATTCACCATCACCACGGGTGCTCGTGGCACTCTGAATCGCGGCGGCCGCTCCACCTATAACACGGCGACGGCGCTCGTTTCGGGTAGCGCACTGGCCGACATCGTCAGCTATCGCATGACGGGCAACGGTCCGTATATGGTCGCGTCCTCCGCCATTGGATCCGACGGGCGCGGAACCGCCGCCGACGGGTCGCGTATGTTCACGGGGCAGGCCTTCGCCAACCCTGGGGCGGGCTCGATTGGCGCGTTGCAACGCCGGATGTTCTACGGTCCCAACGCGTTCGGCCAGGACCTCAGCATCAGCAAGGAAGTGAAGCTATTTGAGCGCCACACCCTGCTGTTCCGCGCGGACGCCCAGAACGTCTGGAACCACCCGACGTTCTACATGTACGACAGCGCCTCGGGACTGAGCATCACGAACATCAACTCCACGACGTTCGGAAAGCTCACGTCCTCGCTGTTCGGACGACGCCTGGTGCAGTTCTCGCTGTACTACAAGTTCTGAGGGGAAGCTCCCCGGATCTGGAATGGCCCGGTGCGGAGAGATCCGCGCCGGGCCTTTTCGTGTGTGCCGAGCATGTTCGACAGCTTGGAGATCGCGCTAACCTCGGGAGAGCTGCTGTGCGTCGCGAAATCGTGACTCGAACCGTAATCGTGAGCCGTAGTCTGCGCAACGCATGGCGGTCATGCGCCAGCTATTCAGCTTCGGCTGAGCTCGGCAGGGGCGGATAGGGTGAAGCCCGAAAGGGCAGCGTGGGAGGGGACCCAGAGGCTGCCCTCTATCCCGCTTGCCTTCCGATTGTCCTAGAAGATGAAGCTCAGCCCGCCCCGCACGGCGCGCGGCGAGTTGGTGAACAGCATCGAACGTCCCGCCGCCGTCAACGGCAGGTAACCCTGCTGCAGCAGGTTCCGGAACTCCGCCGTAGCTTCCAGGCGACCGGGCATTCCGCCCATGCCGGGCAGCGGCTGGCGGATCGAGATGTTCAGGCCCGGCTCGACGTTCAGCCGCTGGGCCAGATACAGGTGCACCGGCATCATCGAGTTGCGGTCGGTCCAACCGTAGGAAGCCCCCACTCGAGTGCCCGTCACCGGAACGGTTCCCGACGCCCGCACCGTAACCCAGTTCTTTTCGTGCATCCGGATGAAGCGGCGCAGTTCGTCGGCGTCCTCTGAGCTCAACTCTCGCCCTTCCGTGGTCAGCGCGCCGCCGCGACCGTAGGCGGCCGAGATCTCCATGCGCTGACCGACGGCCTGCGTCATCGACGCCGTGTAGCCCCACCGGCTAAACTTGCCGAGGTTGAAGATCGAACTTTCCGAGCCCAGGTCCGGCAGCACGTCGCTCGCAAACAGATCGCCCGACCCGGCGAGCATCGCCGCGCCGTCCGACACCCGCTCGTGATAGATTCCCGCGGAGTACGTTCGGCTGCCCGCCACCTTGGTGTAGCCGATCTCGACGTTCTCGGTGCGCTGCGCCCTCGCCTGGTTATTCCGGATGGAGAGGATCGGCATCATGCCGAGCGTGTTCAACTCCTGATTCAGGGAGGCGTCCTCGCGGTTCACCGCGTCATTGCCGCGCGCCGCCAGCTCCGTCGCCAGCGCCCCGGACGAATAGGCGATCTTCAACCGCCCGTTGGAGCCCATGTCGAAGGTGAGGCGCGCGAACGGGCTAAGCACGTTCAACCGATTCAACAGGCTGACCGATTCCACCGAGCTGCCGTACTCGAGCCGCAGACGGTCGCCCGCCTCCAGCTCATGCAGCAGCGTGGCCGACATCACCCGCATGCTGGGTCCGTCCGGAACCGCCACGCCGAAACCGCCCCGCGACGGCAAATACACCTGCCGCATCGAAACCGTGATCTCCGGAGTCTGCGATCCGCCGTTGCGGGAAAACTTCGTGCGGAATCCGGCGGCCGGAAGCCCGGTGTGCGAGCTGTAGCCGAAATTACCGCTCAATTCGAGCTGGTTCGACCCGAACACCGACGTCGCCACTGCGAACGCCGTGCCCAGATCCGGCTGCGAGCCCACGCCGAGCGACGCGCCGTCGCCGGCCGACAACTTCACCATGCCGCGCGTTTCCGAGAACACATTCGACATGCGCGGACGGCCGGCCGGCGGATCCTTCAGGTCCACCAGGCGCATCACCGGACGCGTCGCCTGGGACGATCGCAGAACCCACTTCCAGTCCTCCGACATCAGGGACCCGGTGGCCGGCGCCGAGGAGACGAATTCGATTGAACTCAGCATGCTCGACAGGCTGATGGTCAACACGCTGTGGAAACCAGGCTGGACCGCGATGTTGCGCCGGAAGGCGGGCAGGAAACTGGACAGGCTGACGCGTAGCGAGTAGACGTCGGGAAGCAGGGAGTCGAAGCCGAAGGAACCGTCGGGGTTCGTGATGGCGGAGCGGATGGCCCGGTCGTACCGGTTGTAGAGAACCACCGTAGCGCCCATCTGCACAACGCCCGCCGCGCTGCGCACCTGGCCGCCCAGGCTGCCCGTCAGGCGTACCGAGGTGGCCGCGGATACACTGAGAGCCGAACTCAGCGCCAGCGCCGCTACGCCGAGTGAAATCGCGGGTTTTCTGCGCCTCACAGTCAACGCCAAATCAGTTTACCGCCAACTGCTCCACGGGGCGAGCCGCCCCGGACCCTGACCGCGTTATCCCTATGTTACCGTAAACGTCGCCGACGGGGTGAGGGTCTGATTTCGAATCTTGTCCACCACCTTCATCCGCAGCGTGTACGATCCCGGCTCAAACGTTTTCAACGGCAGAAGCTTCTCCACCGTCATTTGCGTGGCCGATCCCTTCAGCGAGTTCACATCTTCGCTAAACTCGAAAACCTTCTGGTTCGACCCGTTCTTCACGATCTCGTAGTCGATGGTGCCGCTCGGCTTGTGGGTCGCCTCGTCCTGCTCGAAGTTGTACAGCTGGACGTAAATCCCCAGCTTCTCCTCGCGCGTGAACGATTCCGACAGTCGCGGCCGAACCTTGCTGCCGCCGATCACGAACTGGCCGGTGCCGATGCTCTTGGTCGGCACTTTCTCGATCAAATCGGCCAGGATCAGCGTGCTCGAAGCCAGCTTATCTTCCTCAAAACGCGGCACATCGATGGCCTTCTCGTAGGAAGTCATGTTGCCGCCGGTGATGTCCTTGGCGACCACGTTCAGCCGGTACTTGCCAGGGGGCAGCGGCACCGTCTTCTGGTACACGGAAACGCCCTTGGCGGCCTGCTGCAGCATCGCGGTGGGAACTTCCACCGAGACCACGTCCTCAAAAACGTTCACCGTACGCCGCGCCATGGAACTGATGCGTGCATAGATGTTCACCGACGCCTTCGAGATTCCCTCTTTATCCTTAAATTGCAGGTCGTGACGGTCGAACTGAATCGTGATGCTCGTGAAGATCGACGACGTCGTCACCGGGATGTAGTCCGCGCGGACCTGCATCGGCAGCGTGTTGTACCGGATGGTGGAGGTGACCGCCGCTTCCAGGTCCTTGAACTTCACCTTCGGCGCCTGCTGGAGTTTCGCGTACTGCTCCAGGCGCTCGAACTGGTTCATGCTGGCCGGCAAAGGCTGCGTTCCGGTGCCCAGGTGCGTGCCGTCGGTGCGGTTGAAGCGGTCCGTCTTGCTCGCCAGGCCCATCTGCTCCATCATCGTCAGACCGGCGTTGGGCACATACAGCAGGGCGTCCTTCTCGGTCGGATCCATCGTCATGCGGTATTCGCCGGTCATGGTCGGATCCACAAACTCGATGTTGATGTCGCTGCCGATCCCTTCGATGTAGCGGTAACGCCACTTCTCGAACGGATAGGTGGACGTGGTGCCGCCGCCCTCTTCCATGGGCCGCTCGTAGGTTCCACCGGAGGGGTGCGACTCGATTTCGTCCGGAGGCCCGAAGGTGATATAGATGCGTCCGCGGTCCGTCTTCCAGCCCGGGATGCCCGACGCGTAGCGTTCGTTGGCGTACGCGATGCGCCGGTAATGCTCTTCCTTGAACTCGTTTTCCTCGGTGTCGGGGGTGGGATCGCGGCGCAGCCAGAACTGTTCAATGAACTGCTGCTTTTCCTCATCCGTGTTCAAACGCTTGAACGCCGTACGTTCCTCGTCGGTGATGATGTAGCCCACATCGACGTTCAGCCACTGCTTGTAAGGACCTTCCAGTTCCTTCCTCAGGGCCTTCTCTCGACGCTTCTTTTCCTTCTCCGACAACGGCTTAGCCACCGTCTCCCGATCCGCCGCCTCCGCCGCCTTCTTGTTGTTCTTGGTGTCTGCCGGCAACCCCGCTTGCGGCAGCAAGAGGGTGTAAACGCAACAGTAGGCGAGAAAAGACTTGGATCGCATGCACTACTCCTGGAGAGCGGTCGGAACTAGTTCAATTCTAAGGCTGTCAAACATATACGGTCAAGGCGGTACGACCGGCCCCGGGCCTTCTTCCCCCTGGCGGATGACGCGCCGACCCGCCGGAAAGTTTCCCCTCCTTTACACTGCAACCCGCGGGCCAACCCGCAAACTGCTCTCGTTCCACGATCCCGCCGGCGCCGGCCGTGCTCGAGGAGCGCCCAGCGTGGTCCGGCCTTCACACTCCTGAGACCGTCGCCGAGCCCCCGACGGAACGGCGTTGTTTCAGGCCAGCGCCTCGATAATCCGGCGGACGTCGTTCGTTTCGAGCGCGCGCACCGCCTTCAACTTCATCGCGATCGTCAGCGGCGGGTGCAACACCGTCTGCCCCAGCGCGGAAACCACCATGTCGAGCCGGGCCAGCCGCGCCTCCTGATCCCCCGGATTCGCGGCGAACTCCTGGGCCGTCATCCAGGCGAAGTCCCGCGCCTTGCCCATGCTGAAGTTGATCACCAGGTTCCCGTCCAGCAGCGCCGCGTCGCGCAGCATGGCCAGCGCGGGCGAAAGCGTCGCCAGGGCGTTTTCCACAGCCAGGGTCTCTTCCGACAGGACACTGTTGATCTCGTTAAAGTCCCGGCGAAGCGATTCAAGCGCCGCTCCGGGCGCCACCGCCGCCGCCGACGGTCCCAGGTCCATATTGATATGCGCGTTCATGCCGGCCATCAGATGCTGCAGGACGCAGGGCCCGGCATCGTCGCAGGCCCGGAAGGCGAGCGACCAGGACGCCGGCGCGGGCCGCCCATTCCGGTAGGCGTCAAACGGCGCCAGATACCGTCCGGCAAAGTGGGAGTCGAAGAGGTCCATCCGCGCGCCGTCCTCAAACCGTCCCGCCAGGATGCCAGCCTTCACCCGGCGCGTCACTCGCCGGTACAAGGCCGCGAAGAAGCCGCAACGGGACTTATCTTCGTGGGCGCGGGCGATGATGGCGTCCAGGCCGGACAGCACGTCGTCGATCGTTTCGATGGGCACTGGAGCGAGGATACCATCGGCGGGTTCGGGGCGGGACCGGATTGCTCCAGCCCCGCCCCTCTTGTGTGTGGGGGGATTCTAGAAAAGGACCTTCAGGGCCAACTGGCCGATCCTGGGATCCTGCGCGCTCGTGATGCTGCCGAAACCGCCGGAACTCTGCGTCACGTTCGGATTGTTGAAATTTGCCCGGTTCAGGGTGTTGAAGAACTCGGCGCGGAATTGCAGGCGGAAGCGCTCGCCCACCAGCGGGAACTCCTTGAAGATGCCGGTGTCCCAGTTCAACAGGCCGGGTCCGGTCAGTACGCCCTTACCCAGGTTCCCGTATGTGCCGGTGGCGGGAAGCCCGAACGCCGACGGAATCAGGAAGGGCACGCAGCCCGCCCCGGTGCAGGCGCCCGAGCCGTAGACCTCGCCGCCCAGGTAATTGGCGCGATCGCTGCCGATGCCGGTCTGCGACTGGTCTTTGCCGGCCAGAATCGTCAGCGGACCGCCCGTCTGCGCCGTCAGGATGCCGGTCAACTGCCAGCCGCCCAGCGCCGTCCGAACGAACGGGTTCGCCGAGGCCAGGCGCGGCAGGTCGTAGACGTAGCTCAGCACGAAGCGGTGCCGGTGGTCGTATTCCGACAGTCCGCGGTCATATTGATGCCGACCCGACCAGTTCCACGGAATCGGCGAATTGCTGCCCTGCCCTACTCCGGAAATCCCCATGTTGGCGGGCATATCGTCGATCGACTTCGACCACGTATAGTTCGCCATCACGGTGAGCCCCTTGGAGTAGCGCTTTTGCAACGTAACCTGGAGCGAGTTGAAACTCGAGTTGATGTCGAACGACGCCTGGCTGATCGACCCGTACGGCTGGAAGAAGCGCCGCGCGTCCGTGCCCAGCTTGCTGCCGGCCGTGTAGATGGCCGGGTTCAGTTCGAGCGACTCCGACAGGCGGGAGGCGTGCGAACCGACATAGGCCACGCGTGCGATCCACTCATTGACGATCTGGCGCTCGACGATCAGATTCCAGTTGTACATCACTGGAGTCATGGCCTTGCCGCCGTTCGCCGGATCGTAGGTGATGACCAGCACCGGCCCCGGAAACGCCGTGTCCTTGGGCGGCGGGAACGGCGACGGGTACGGATTCACGATGCCGAGATAGGGATTCGAAAGGCTCCCCTGCGGCTGAGTCAGGCTGATCTGCGGACTGAACGGAGTAACATCGACAAAGCGGTTGTTGAACACGCCCGATTGCAGCGCGTCATAGAACATGCCCGCGCCGCCGCGAAGGCTGGTCTTGTTATCCGAAGTCAGGGCGTAGGCGAAACCGGCGCGCGGCGAGAAATTCTTATAACTCGCCGTCTGCCCATAGAACGGCATTCCCGAATCGCCGGGGAACAGCAGTCCGGCCGGGGCGTTCGTATACACGCTCGAACGCTTGTTGGCCATGTAATCGGACACGCTGAACTGCTCCATCCGGTTCATCTGCTCATGCCAGGGCAGGAACGGTTCCCAGCGCAGGCCCAGGTTCACGGTCAGGCGGCTGGTGGCGTGAAAATCGTCCTGGGCGTAGAAGCTGTAGGAGTAGAGGTTGTTGTCCTTGTACTCGCCGAAGCCCTGCGTGAACGTTCGAACGTAACCCAGCATGTAGCTCGCCAGCGCGTCGTTCGTATTATCGGCGGTGAAGCTATAGGAGCCCGAAGTGCGGAAGAGGTTGCGCAGAAACACCTGGCCGCGCAGCAGCGTCGCGCCGAACGCCAGGCTATGCTTGCCCTTCACCCAGTTGACGTCTTCGTTGATCGTGTACTGGTTGCGGATGAACGCCGCCGGATCCGTCTGGCTGGGATTGAAGAAGCCCGACACGTTGATGCCTTCGAGCGTCTTCACATCGCCCGGCTGCCACAGCTTCACGCCGAGATCCGACAGGCTGACGCTGCCCGGCGCGGGTCCGCGGTTCGACGTCTGCCGCGAAAAACTGGCGCGGAATTCGTTGAGCAGCAGCGGCGTGAACACATGCGTCTCACTCACCATCGCGTTCTGCGAGTTAATGGTAGAAAAATTTGAGTTACTCAGGTAATTCGACTTATCCATGAACGCCTTGTTCTTGAACTGGTCGAAGAAGTAGCGTACGGACAGGCGGTCTTTCTCGGAGAACGAGTGGTCCACCCGGCTCAGGTACTCGTTGAAGTCCTGCGCCAGCGGCACTGAATAGAAGATGCGGCCGTTGCCGGAGGACTGCACGGGCAGGTACGTCACGAACGCGAGCGCCGCCGGATCCAGCCGGCTGGTGGGAATCTTGTTGCCCGGAAACGCCGTGCCGGTTAGCGGATCGAGCACCGTGGTCGCCTTCGAGAACGGATTGGCGGGGTCCGACGCGCTCAGCACGTTCGAAAAGTCGCCCGCGAGATTCTGCTGCAGCGGCATGTAGGCGCTCGAAGTGCCGCCGATGTTGCGGATCTTGGTGCCCTGGTAGCCGAAGAAGAAGAAGTCCTTGTTCTTGCCGTTGTACACGTGCGGGATGTCGATGGGCCCGCCGATGGTGCCGCCATACTGGTTGCGCTTCAACTGGTCGCGCCGGGCGGCGAAGAAGTTGCGCGCGTTGAACACGGCGTTGCGGTCGAACTCGAGCGCGCTGCCGTGAAACTCATTGGAGCCCGACTTCGTGACGATGTTCACCACGTCGCCGGCGTTGCCGCCGTACTTAGCCGTGTAGTTCGACGTCTGGACGCTGAACTCCTACAAGGCGTCGGGGAACGGGAACGGCTGGTTGACGTTCGTGTAAATGTCGTTGTTATAGGATCCGTCGAGCCGGAAACTCACCTGGTTCTGCCGGGACCCGTTGGTGGACACGGTTACAACCGACGGAAACGTCTTCGTATTCCCCTGGTCGACGTCGTTCGCTGGCGCCGGAATCGCTCCCGCCACCACCACCAGCAGCAGCGACGCCGCGTTCCGTCCATTCAAAGGCAGGTCGACCACGCGCCGCTGATCCACCACCGCACTCGTAGTGGCTGTGGTCGTGTCCACCTGGCTCGCCGCCGCGTTGACTTCGATGCTCTCGGCGGCCTGCTGCACCGAAACGGTCTGATTCACCGTCAGGCTCTGATCGGCCTCGAGCTGAATTCCCTTGCGGACCGACTGGCTGAATCCCGGCGCGGCGATCTGTAACGTGTACTTCGACGGCCGCAGCGACGGAATTACGTAATAACCCTGTTCGTTTGTCGCGGTTTCGCGCGAAACCGAGGTAGCTTCATCGATGACTTTTACGTTAGCTGCGGGGATTGCGGCGCCGGTGGGGTCGGTGACGGTCCCTACGATCGTTCCGAAGCCTTGGCCAAACGCCAGGGCCCCGGCAAAAATCGCCAGAATTATTGACTGGCGCACGTGACGAGACGTGAAGCAACGGAGCATGGAAGGAAGTATATCCGCATTCCATACTAAATTCAATTATGCATAAATATGCAGAGCGCCGCGCCGCAACCCTCCTGTCGCGCCGAACCTGATACGGTCTTGGTATGCAGTTCGCCGCCCTCGCCCTGTTGCCGCTCGCCTTCGCCGCCACAATTTCCGCCGAGACCCTGGACGCATTCGGCCACCAGTGGACCGTCCCCTTGGCCTACGAATGGCAAGTCTCCGGCGCCGGCAAGAATCAGGTCCTGCGGATGCTGGCCGCCCACCCCTCCATCGCGCCCCGCCGCCCCTTCCAACAGGCCATCGCCGAAACGCCTCCCTTCAGCGAAGTCACGCTCGAAGCCGACGTGAAGCGCGATGCGACCTCCCTGATCCTGGTCTACGCCTGGAAGGACGCCAATCACTTCAACTACGCGCACCTGTCGGTCGACGCGCCCGCAAAGCAACCGGTCCACAACGGCATTTTCCACGTCTACGGCGGCGACCGCGTCCGCATCAGCAATGAGAAAGGTCCCGGCGCCCTGCCCACCCAGGCGTGGACCCACGTGAAGCTCCACTACACCGCCCGCACCGGCGAGGTTCAGGTGGAGGTGAACGGCCAGCCCTTCGAAAGCCTCCACGCCGTCGACTTGAGCCTCGGCGCCGGCCGCGTCGGCATCGGATCCTTCTTCGAAACCGCCCAATTCAAGAACGTGAAAATCACCGGAACGCCCGCCCCATGAAACGACGAGATCTGCTCAAATCGGCGCTGATTGCGCCCGCATTCGAATCCCTCCGGCTGAAGGCCGCCGCATCGGCCCCGCCCATGAAGATCAAGCGCGTCGACACCATCTATTGGAAGTCGCGCGAAGACGCCCCCTTCTGGCCCCACTGGACCTGGGTGCGCCTGCACACCGATTCCGGCCTCACCGCGGTCGGCGAGACCTACCCGCGCAACGCCGGCGAAGCCGCCATGATTCACCATCACGTGGCGCGCATGCTCTCCGGCCGCGACCCCCGCGACATCGAACGCATCTGGGCCGATTTCTACCGGACGTTCGACTACCAGATCGCCGGCGGTACGGAAATGCGCGTCCTGAGCGCCATCGACCTGGCCCTGTGGGACCTGCTTGGCAAGTCGCTGAACACGCCCGTTTGGCGACTGATCGGCGGCCGTTCGAACCCGCGCGTGCGTCTCTACAACACCTGCTTCCCCCACAAGTACGACTTCAACAAGGAGCCCGAAAAGATCATGGCCGAGATCCTGGACCGCTACGGGATCCGCGCCATCAAGGTCTGGCCCTTCGACGGCGCCGCCCAGCGCAACCAGCACCAGTTCATCACGGTCCAGGACATCGACCAGGCGCTCGCCCCGGTCCGCAAACTGCGCGACGCATTCGGCGACAAGATCGAAATCCTCATCGAGTTCCACTCCAACTGGAACCTGACCTCGGCCATCCGCATCGCCCGCGCGCTTGAACCCTACAAGCCGATGTGGCTCGAGGACATGCTGCTGCCCGGCAACTTCCCGCAATATCGCCAACTCGCCGAGGCCACCTCCCTGCCCCTGATCGCGGGCGAGCGCGTCGCCGGCCGCTACCAGTTCGGCCAGATGCTCGAATCGCGCGCGTTCAAGTACATCATGTTCGACCTGTGCTGGTGCGGCGGCCTGAGCGAAGCGCGCAAAATCGCCGCCATGGCCGACGCCTGGCAACTCCCCGTCGCCCCGCACACCGCCGGCGGACCGCTGCTGTTCTACGCCTCGACGCACCTCACCACCGCGTCCACCAACGTGTGGATCCAGGAAAGCTGCCAGCGCTTCTACGAATCCGACTGGCCAAAGATGCTCGACAATCCGCTGAAACCCGCCGAAGGCGGCATCGCAGCCCCGGACGCCCCCGGCTTCGGCATGGAGATCAAGCCCGAAATCTGGCGCCATCCCGCGGCCGTCGTCGAGACCACCGAGTTATAGCGGACTCACTCATCGCGCAACGCCGCGGCGGGTTCGATCCGCACCGCGCGCACCAGCGGCACGGCAGCCGCCACCGCGCCCGCCACGGCCACGCAAACCGCCGCCCCGGCCAACGACCCCGGATCGCGCCCGCTAACTCCGTATAGCAGCGATTCCATAACTCGCGCTAACACCGCATAACTCGCCAATCCCAACAGCACGCCCGGCGCAACGGCCCACAGCGCATCCCGCCCCACCATCGACGCCACCCGGCCCGCCGTCGCCCCAATCGCCATCCGTATGCCGATCTCCCGCGTCCTCCGCGACACCGCGAACGCCAGCATCCCGAACAGCCCGATCGACGCCAGCGCCACCGCCACGCCGGCAAACAAGCCCGACAGCGCCGCCAGCAACCGCTCCTGCCACACCGACGTCTCGATGTCCTGCTCCATCGTCCCGATCTCGGCGGGCGTCAGCCCCGGCCCGACCCCCGCCAGCATCGCCCGCAAAGCCGCCATCACCTCGGCCGGATCCCTCCGCACCCGCACATGCAACGCCGCCCCATCGAAGTCGCCCGGCGCGACCGGAGTGTACACGGTAGGCGGCGGAACCTCCCGCATCCCGCGATACTTCGCATCGCTCACCACGCCGACAATCACCCGGTCCCCCTTCACCACCGACCCGATCGACGCCGTCCCAATCGCCTGCCCCACCGGATCGCCATCCCCGAAAAACTGCCGCGCGAAGCTCCGGCTCACCACCACCGGCAACGGCTTCGCCTTGGCGTCAGCCTCCGTGAAGCCCCGCCCCGCCAGGATCCGCATCCCCATATTCGCGAAGTGATTCTCGCTCACCCCGTTCAGGCTCGCATTCAGCGAATCGGCGAACGCGATCCGATGCCCGTCCCGCCCGACATTCGCCTTGAACCCGATCCCCCGCATCAGCGCCCTCTGCGCGACGCTCACTTCCTCCACTCCGGGAAGCCCCCGAGCCCGCCGCACCGCCTCCTCCACCAACGGCCCGCCCTTGCCGACCCTCAATCCCGCCGTCCAGGGATCCACCGTCATCACCACCAGCCGTTCGCGCCGGAAGCCCGGATCCTGGTCCCGTATTGCGTACATCGTACGCACCAGTGTAAAGCTCCCCGCCGCCAGCAGCGTCGCCACCGCCGCCTGAAACGCCACCAGCCCCCGGCTCACCCGCGGAGCCGTCGTCTTCAACGATTGCCGCCCCAGCAGCGCCGCCACATCGGCGCGATACAAACTCAGCGCCGGCAGCACGCTGCTCAACACCGCCGCCAGCACCGCCGCCCCGATCGCGAACCCCAGCACCCGCCCATCCGGCCGCAGTTCGATCCCCAACGGCCGCCGCGCCGGCAAAAATCCCAAAAGCCACGGCCCGCACCACCGCGCGATCGCGAATCCCAACACCCCCCCCGCCGCCGCCAACGCCCCCGCCTCCGCCAACGCCCGCCGAGCCACGCCCCACCGCGAAGCCCCCAGGCTCAGCCGGATCAGAGCATCCCGCCGGTGCGCGTCCGCGCGCGCCAGCATCAACCCGCTCACATTGCCGCACACCAGCAGAAACAGCGCCGCCACGCCACCCATCAACGCCTTCACCGCCCCGGTAAACTGCTTCCGCAGCGTCGACACGCCCAGCCCGGCCTCCGCCAGCACCGGCCGCAGCAACTGTTCCTGTTTGACGACATCGGCCCCCATGTCGCGCTGCCCCTCGTACTCCGCCGCCACCATGGCCGGATACGCCGCGCGAATCTCCGCCTCGGCCCGCTCCACCGGCACGCCCTCCCGCACCCGCATATAGATGTTGGCCGGCATCGACCGTACATCGGCGGGCTTCCCGATCCACTGCAAGTACACCGCGGGCGTCACCCACAAGTCCGTGCGATTGTCCAGATCCAGCCCATCGAACCCCTCGCGAACCACCCCCACCAACGTCAACGCCGCCCCGCGCAGCCGGATCCCCCGGCCCACCACATCGCCGCGCCCGCCAAACCACCGCAGCCAAGCCCTGTGACTCACCACCGCCACCGGAGCATCCTCCGCAGCCGCCACGCTCCCCAACTCCGCAGTCACCCCCAAATCGCGGAAGTAGCCGGCCGAAACCATCTCCGCCCGCGCATTCACGGCGCGCCCCTCCACCACCGCCGCGCCCTCCAGCGGCTCCGTCGTGAAGACCTCGGAGAACGCCGCCGTGCGCTCGCGGATCACCCGCGCATACACCGCCGCATGCTCGTACATCGTATGCGCCGCCGACCGTTCCACCCCCAACCGCACCAACCGCTCCGGCGCGCGCACCGCCAGCGGCCGCAGCAGCAGCGCATCCACCGCCGTGAAGATCAGGACATTAGCGCCGATGCCCGCCCCCAGCAGCGCCACCGCCGTCGCGCTGAACCAAGGCGCCCGCAAAATCGAACGAAGCGCGTACCGCATTCGACCATCCTAGCGTGCCCCAGCTTCGCTATCATCGAACGTGCACCCGATGCGGATCCTTCTCCTGTTTCTCGCAGCCGCGGCCGCCCACGCCCAGAACGCCGAACTCGTCCGCGTGATCTCGAAACCCATCGAACAGACCGTGAAACTCCCCGGCGAATTCACGCCCTTCGACTCGGTGGAGCTCCGCGCCCGCGTCACGGGCTACGTGGAGCGAGTCCTGGTGGACCGCGGCGCCTTCGTCAAAAGGGGTCAGCTTCTGGTCGAACTCACCGCGCCGGAGATGAAGGCGCAAATCGCCGAAGCCCAGGCCCGCGTCAAGACCGCCGAATCGCAGCAAGCCGAAGCCGCCGCCCGCCAGGCCGCCGCCGAAAGCACCTGCGACCGTCTCAAGACCGCCGCCCAAACCCCCGGCGCCATCGCCGCCAACGAACTCGTGCAAGCGGAAAAGAACGTGGACGCCGCGAAAGCCGCCGTCGCCGCCATCGCCGAATCCATCTCCGCCGCGAAAGCCGCCGTGGCGTCCCTGCTCCAGCTCGAGGCCTACCTGAACGTTACTGCGCCCTTCAACGGCGTGGTGACGGACCGTCTGGTCTCCCCCGGAGCGTTAGCCGGCCCCACCGCCCCGCTGCTGAAGATCGACGACAACACACGCCTTCGCCTGGTAGTGGCGGTACCCGAAGCGAACGCGGGCGCCATCGCAACCGGAGCACGCGTCCCCTTCACCGTCCCCGCCTACCCCGGCGAAAAGTTCCAAGGCGCCATCGCCCGCAACTCGCACACGGTGGACCCGAAAACCCGCACGCTCGCCGTGGAGCTCGACGTCGCGAACCCAGGCCTGCGTCTCGCCCCCGGCATGTACCCCGAAGTCGCCTGGCCGGTGCGCCGGTCTCAGCCCGCGCTGCTAGTCCCCACGACCTCGGTAGTCACCACCACGGAGCGCACCTTCGTCATCCGCGACGAAGCCGGCAAGGCCGAATGGGTGGACGTAAAGAAGGGAGTCCCGCAAGGCGACCTGATCGCCGTAATGGGCCAACTCAAGCCAGGCGACGCCATCGTCAAGCGCGGCTCCGACGAAATCCGCCCCGGCGCCAAGCTCCGCTAACGAACGCGCATGGCTCTACCCCGAATTGCGAAAGCCAGCCCACTGACAGGCTTCGAAGTGGAATTCACCCTGGCCACCGGAGATGTGGTCCGCCGGGACCTGCGGCCCTTGCTCAACGGCCCGATCTTCGACGCCATCCGCAACGACGAAGGGCAATTTCGCGCCCTGCGCGTCGATGGCGGCACAATCGTCTGGCCCAACGGCGCCGATCTCTGCCCGGACGTTCTCATCTGGGGCGGCCTGCCGCCTGAAGCCGCGCCCCCCAATCACTTACTCAGCGGAATCTCGAAGTAAAACAATTCCTTCCCCGACCGCGCCTCACTCAACCCAGTCAGGTACAACATCCCCTCCGGATCCAACTGCGCGCTGAAGTAGAAGAACCCATGCACGGACTCCCCCGCCGGGACCATCTTCGCCGCAAACGCCAACCCGGCAATCTCCGGACTCATCAGCGGATTCTTCTTCTTCGGCAGCGGAATCGGCGAGCCCCCGCCAACCCGCGGCCGCTTCGGCCCGGGCCCCGCCGCGAAGATATCCCGCGGCGAAATCGACTCGATATGCCGCCCGCGCCCATCGATATACTCCGACTGCAAATCCAGCCGCAGCGCCTGGTCCGAGTCATTCTGAATCACCACCAGCACCGGCATCACGCCGCTCTTATAAGGATTCGCCTTGCCGAAGACATCGCGATTCTCCTCATCGTCGACATAGGGCACGGCGGCCACCGTCACCTTGCCCTGAACCTGTTTGGTCGCATACGAAGTCGCCGGTTTCGCGCTGAATCGCCGGTCCTTATCGCCGGCGAAGGTCGATATACTCAAGAAGATCGATAGTCCAACCAGAACACGCGTCATCTATTTCCTTTACCGGCTCCTGTTAATCGCCGCCGCGCCGCTGATCGTATTGTATTTCCTTCTACGCATACGCCGCGATCGCCGCTACGCCAGCCGCTTTCCGGAGCGTCTGGGCGCGCTGCCATTCTCTTTTGACCCGACGCCCGCCGGCGCCATCTGGTTGCACGCCGTCTCAGTCGGCGAAGTAATATCCTCCATCCCACTGATCGCCGCGCTCCGCAACGAATACCCGAACGCGCCCCTGTTCGTCTCCTGCACGACGGTAGCCGGCCGAGCCATCGCCGAAGAGAAACTCGCCGGCCGCATCGACGGCCTGTTCTACGCCCCCATCGACTACGTCTGGTGCGTTCGCCGAGTCCTCCGCAAGCTCCGCCCCACCCTGGTCATCGTGATGGAGACCGAAATCTGGCCGAACCTGTGGCGCGAGGCCAAGCGTTCCGGCGCCGCGCTCGCCATCGTCAACGGCCGCATCTCCGACCGCGCCCTGCCCCGGTACCGGCCCTGGCGAGCCGTCTTCGCCGCCGTCCTCTCCCAGCCCGATCTCCTGTTGGTTCAAAGCGAAGAGGACCGCCGCCGCTACACGGAACTCGGCGCCCCGCCCACGCGCGTCGAAGCGGCCGGCAACCTGAAGTACGACTTCAACCCCGGCGAAGGCGAGATCCCGGAAGCCATCGCCGAACTCATATCGACGCTGGCGCCCCGCCATATCGTGATCGCCGCCAGCACCATGCCCGGCCTCGACGCCGAAGACATCGACGAAGACGACCTGGTCATCGCCGAATACCAGCGCCTGGCCGCCCGCCATCCCCAACTTCTGTTCATCCTCACGCCGCGCCGTCCGGAGCGGTTCGCCACCGCCGCCGCCAAACTCGCCGCAGCCCAGGTCCCGTTCATACGCCGCTCCGAGCTCCCCGCCGCGCCCCCGCTACCCTGCGTCCTGCTGCTCGATTCGATGGGCGAACTCAGCCGCCTGTTCTCCCTGGCCCAAGTCGTCTTCATGGGAGGAACCTTCCCTCGCCGGGGCGGCCACAACATCCTGGAACCGGCATTCTTCGGCAAGCCCGTCATCGCCGGCCCGCACATGGAAAACTTCACGGCCATCGCCAGCGAGTTCACCGAAGCCGGCGCCCTAATCCGCATCGACCGCCCGGCCCAGCTCTCGGAAACCATCTCCCGCCTGCTCGAAAACGAGCCCGAGCGACGGTCCGTCGGAGAGCGCGCCCGCAAGCTGGCGGCATCGAAGCGAGGCGTAACCGGTCGCCTCACCCAACGCCTGCTAGACGTCTACTTCCACACGCTCCCCCTACGCCAAGGTCCGGCCATCCTGGCCCCGCTCGCCGCGCTATGGGAGCACGAAACCGACCGCCGCCGTCAGCGCGATCAAGCCGCGGCCCGCCGCCTCCCTCAACCGGTCATCGCCATCGGAGGCGTCACCATGGGAGGAACCGGCAAGACGCCCTTCGCCGACTGGCTGGCCATCGAACTCCGCGCCCGCGGCCTCCAGCCGGCCATACTCACCAGAGGTTACCGCCGCCGCTCCTCGGTCCCCTCCATCGTGCTGGCCGCGGGCAGCAAGGCGCCGCCCGAACTCACCGGCGACGAACCGCAGACCTACCTCCGCCACAACGCCGCGCACGTGGGCATCGGCGCGGACCGCTACGCCACCGGCCTCGAACTCGCCCGCCTCCACCCGGTGGACCTCTTCGTCCTCGACGACGCTTTCCAACACTGGCGCCTGGCCCGCGATCTCGACATTGTATTGATCGATGCGATGGACCCCTTCGGCCGCGGCGCCATCTTCCCCCGCGGGCGTCTCCGCGAGCCGCTCGAAGCCCTGGCGCGAGCCTCGGCCTTCCTGATCACCCGCGTCGAACCCGGCCTCCGCACCGACGCCATTGAAGCGGTGCTCCGCCGTCACAACCCGCAAGCGCCCATCCTGCGCAGCCGCGTGCAGCCCCGGCGTTGGATCAACCTCGACACCGGCCGCATTCACCACCAGCCGCCCTTTGAATCCGCGGTAGCCTTCTGCGGCCTAGCCAACCCGCGAGCCTTCTGGCGCACGCTCGCCGCGCTCGGCATCGAACCGCGCGCCCGCCAGGCGTTCGGAGACCATCACCGCTACCGACTGGTGGAAATCCAGCGTCTGGTGAAGGCCGTCCGGGCCACCGGCGCCGCCGCGCTCATCACCACGGAAAAGGACGCGGCCAACCTCAGCCGAGCCGCCCTCAGCCTGGCGGCCCCCACGCCCATCTATGCATTGGAAATCGGAATTGAAATTGAGGACCCGGCGCCGCTTTGGACGCTAATCGGCGCGCTTACTTCCCGCTGACCATCAACTCCCCGACCATCACCGTCGGCGAAGCCAGCGAGCCGCGAAACTCCAGGTCATTTCCAATAGCTTCAATCCCGGCCAGCAGATTCGGAATCGTGCCCGAGATGGTGACCTCGGAAACCGGATACGCCAGCTCGCCGTTCTCAATCCACAGCCCCACCGCGCCGCGCGAATAATCCCCGGTCACCGTATTCGCGCCGAAGCCGATCAACTCGGTGACATACAACCCATTCGGCACGCTGCGAATGATCTCGGCCGCCGTCATCGCGCCCGGCTCCAGGTAGAAGTTCCCATGCCCCACCGCCGCCGCGCCGGTCAGCCCGCGCGATGCGTTGCCGGTCGTTTTCAAACCCAGCCGCCGCGCCGAATAGGTGTTCATGAGGTAGCTCGTCAGCACGCCCTTGTCCACCACCACGGTCCGCCGGCTCGGCACGCCCTCGTCATCGGAAGGGGTGCTGCCGAACAGCACCGGAATGGTGCCGTCGTCGACAATCGTCACCCGCTCGCTCGCCACCTTCTCGCCCAGCTTCCCCGCCAGGAACGAAGCCTTGCGATACACCGAGTTCCCGTTCACCGCATCGAACACATGATCGAGCAGGCTGCGCGCCACCCGAGCCTCAAACACCACCGGGACCCTCTGCGTGGCCACCTTGCGCGCGCCCAGTCTCCGCAGCACCCGCTTGGCCGCCGTCGTCCCCACCAGTTCCGGCGATTCCAGCCGCGAAGCGCTGCGCGCCGCCGTCATCCAGTAATCCCGCTCCATCGCATCGCCCAGCTTCGCCACCGGCACGGTCGCCAGCGAACAGTTGCTCGTCCGATACGAATTCACAAACCCTCGGGAATTGGCGAACACGCGATAGCCCGTGTAGGAATCGAAGGAGGCGCCCTCGGAATTCGTAATGCGGCTGTCCACGGCCAGCGCGGCGGCCTCGGCGTCCCGCGCCCGGCGGATCTTCTCCTCCGTGCTCAGCGTCTCGACGTCGTCGAAATAGAGCTGCAGGTCGGCGTCGACCTTGCCGAAATCCGCATCCTCGGGCAGCCCGGCGAAGCTGTCGTCGGAGGTGATCTCGGCGATCTCCATCGCCCCGCTCACCATCGCGCGAATGCCATCCGGCGTCAAATCGGAGGTGTACGCCGACCCGGTCCGCTTCCCGATCAGCACCCGTATGCCGGCCCCGCGCGCGCCCGCCTGTTTCAGGTTCTCCACCTGCCCGCGCCGCACCGAAACCGAGAATTCGTCGCCCTGTATCAGCGTACATTCGGCGTCGGTAGCCCCGCGCGCCCGCGCCAGCCCAACCGCTCCCGCCGCGATCTCTTCAAACTGCGCCTGTGCCTTCACTTCGCGGTGCCCCCCACGGTCATGCGGTCGATTTTGATCGTCGGAATGCCGACTCCCACCGGGACGCTCTGCCCCTCCTTGCCGCAAATCCCAACGCCCTGATCCAGTTGCAGGTCGCGCCCCACCATGCTCACATGTTTGAGCGACTCCGGCCCATTGCCGATCAACGTCGCCCCGCGCACCGGCCGCGTGATCTTACCGTCTTCGATCAGGTAGGTTTCGCTCGCCGTGAACACAAAGTTGCCGCTGGTGATGTCCACCTGCCCGCCGCCAAAGGCCGCGCAGTACAGGCCTTTATTCACCGACTTCACGATTTCCTCGGGATCGCTCTCCCCGGCCAGCATGAACGTGTTGGTCATGCGCGGCAGCGGGATGTGCTGGTAGCTTTCCCGCCGTCCGTTGCCGGTGGGCGTCGCCCGCAGCAGGCGGCTCGACAGGCGGTCGTGCAGGTATCCGCGCAGCACGCCGTTTTCGATCAGCACGTTGCGCTGCGTCTGGTTGCCTTCGTCGTCCACATTCAGCGATCCGCGGCGGTTGGAGATGCAGCCATCGTCCACCACCGTGCACAGCGGGCTCGCCACCTGCTGCCCCACGCGATTGCTGAAGGCGGAAACGCCCTTGCGATTGAAATCGGCCTCCAGGCCATGGCCCACGGCTTCATGCAGCAGGATGCCCGGCCACCCCGGCCCCAGCACCACGGTGGTTTCGCCCGCCGGCGCGTCCACCGCCTCCAGTTGCACCAGCGCCTGCCGCACCGCCTCGCCGGCGAAGTATTCCGGCGTCTTGACGGTCTCGAAGAACTCGAGCCCCACCCGTCCGCCGCCGCCTGAATAGGCGTTCTGCGGCCGGCCCTCGCCATTGCGCACATAAGCGGAAACGCCCATGCGCGCCAGCGGCTGCCGGTCGAACGTCAGGCCGCCCTCGGTGGTCGCCACCAGCACGTGCCGCAGGTTGTCCGCGTACATCGCCTGCACCAGGAACACCCGCGAATCGGCGGCTCGAGCGGCCGCGTCGGCCCGCTTCACCAGCGCCACCCGTTCCGCCAGCGACGATTCCGTCGGCGCCGTCAACACCGGGTACAGGTCCCGCGTGGGATTCTCGGTGAAACCGATCGTGTCGACCGTGGCCGGCCCCTTGGCGATGCAGGCGGCCACCCGAGCGGCCTTCAGGATCTTCTCGGGGCTCAGGTCGTCCGAGTACGCATACCCCGTCCGCTCCCCCGCAATCACGCGGATGCCCGCCCCCAACGTAGTCCCCTGAGTCGCGCTCTTGACGATGGACTCGTCCACACTAATCGTTGTGGTGCTGAGATATTCGAAGTAAATATCGGCGTAATCGCCGCCCGCCGACATCGCTTCGGCCAGGTATCGGTTCAGGTCGCGCTCGGTAACCCCGAATTTGCGGGCAAAAAACGACTCCGAAAACGGCATAGATCTGTTACTAGGTTAAATGACCTACGCCCAGGAGTCGATTCGGTTAATATTCAGACCGCGGCGGGAACCTGCTGGATCGCGATTTCGATCGTCGGCGCGTGCATCAGCGTGTGGTGAATCAGGCACTTTTCCACAGCCCGCCGCAAGCCCTCCCGATGCCTTTCGTCGGTGGCGTACTGCGACTCCACCTCGATGCGGAACGAGCCGATGCGCGGCGGGTTCATGGCCTTTTCGCCGGTCACGCGAACGTTCAACCCTTCTTCGGAAAGCTTCCGCGCCTTCAGGTACTGCACCGCGTAAAAGCCCGCGCACGTGCCGAGCGATGCGAGCATCAACTCCGGCGGAGTCATGCCGGCGTCGGCGCCGCCGTTCTCGGCAGGCTGGTCGCAAATGATCTTGTGGCCGCGCGAGTCGACCTCAAAACTCACCCCATTGAGGAATCGAACGTTGGTTTCGTACATGGCTACTTACCAGGATGCGGCGCCGGAGCCCTGGTGACGAAATGCCGCTTCAAATCGGCCGCGCCTCGAGCAATTCCCGGATCGCCACGCCCACCCGCAAATATTCATCGAGCGTGGGCGGCTTGATGATGTAGCAATTCGCCCCCAGGCTGGCCGTCTCCACCCGGTCGTGCTCGGCGTCCGACGAGGTCAGGATCGCCACCCGCGTGTGGTCCAGGTGGGAATTCTCGCGGATGTGCGCAAGCACTTCCTTCCCCTCCATGCGGGGCAGGTTCAGATCTAGCAGAATCAGGTCCGGCGGCGGGGTCGCCCCGCCGAAGTGCCCGATGCGCTCCACCGCCCTGTCCCCGTCCGCCAGCCACTCGATTTCCGAGTCCACCTGGTGGCTCCGCAACGCCTCCCTGATCAGAAAAACGTCCGCCGGATTGTCCTCAATTAACAGGATTCGCGAGTGCACTCATTTACTCAGGCGACCCCAGTGTAAAGCGGCGCGCTCGTAAAGGCAATCCCTTCAACGAGGAGTCAGGTGGAAGGTGAACCCGGCCATCAGCGTGCGCGGGTAGCCCGGCGTACCGTGAATCCGGAACTGCGGATCCTCGCCCGCGAGCCTCGATTCGAAGTAGTTTTGCGTCTCGTAATAGGCCCGATTCAGCGCATTATCGACCGTAAAGTTGACGTCCAGCCACTTTTTCAGCGACCGTTCCACGCCCACATCAAATACCGTGTGGCCCGTCGCCCGGATCGTCGGATCCTCCCCGTCCAGGCGGTAGTGGTCAATCGCGCGCATGCGCACGGACCCGCTCCACCCCCTCCAGGAACTCACCGTAAGGCCCGCATTTGCGACAAAATGTGGCGCGGAATCGACATAAATGCGCGGTTTTGTGCCCATATAGAACGCGTTTACGACCTTTGTGAGGCCCCCATTGAGCGATAGATGGCCTGTAAGTGATACTGCAGCTTTGGTCTCGTAACCATATGATCTGCTTGGACCTTTGAATTCAAACGACCCATCATCCGCGATATAAACCTGCTCATTGGAGCGGTCGATCCAGAAAAAATCGTTGCTCCAGGAAAATCGCCGGACCCGGTGGGAGAGGCCGAACTGGTAGAAGTCGGTTGTGGCGATTTTCGGCAATTCGGGGCGCTGGACGATGCCGCGGGCGTCGGCCGAGGAAATGCCACGCCCGTAATTGAGGTATAGCGTCAGGGGTACACGCTGGGTGGGGGTGTAGGCGACGCTCGCCTTGGGTTGCCACTTCGCGTCGGTCTGCGCTTCGCCGTTGACCGAAAACCTGAACGAATCGGCCCTAAGTCCGCCTGTTAATTGCACTTTTCCGTGCATTAAACTCACCGTTTCCTGCACATATCCGGCCCCATTGGTGATCCGCGCGAGCGCTTTCGTCAACGGCGCGACCGGCATGCGCCCCACCCTCGAATCGAGCCCCACGTTGATCTGGCTGTCCTCGAAGTTGAGGCCGGCGGTGAACACGCCTTGGGTGGTGAAGAATTTGTGGGGGTGAAGGTATTGGCCGTTAGCGCCTTCCTGGAGCCGGGAGTCGTGCTGGAGGAAGCCGTCGCCGTTCACCGGGTCATTCAAGTAAAAGGTGAAGTTTGAGTACAGATCTAACAGAGAACGTTGGATAAAGGCGTCGGCCTTCCAAACATCGCCGTGAGCTGTTTCCTGGCGAAAATACCCGCCCAGGGTGGCCGCCTGGGACCGCCCACCGTCGGTCGGATCGACGTATCCGAAGCGGTCCAGACGGCCGCTTGCCACCTCGTCGAGTGGCAACTGCCCGGAGGAGTAGAAGCGGTTCAAACCGCCATTGAACTTGACTCCAAACGTGCGATTTTGCGTCCAATGTCGCGTGTAGTTACCGGTAAAGTTGTCGCGTCCGTAACGCAATGGAGACAGAAATGGGCCGTCGGTGCGGGAGCCTTCATAGGCCAGGAAGGAGTCCACTCGGGGCGAGGCCGGGCTGTAGGCCAGAAACGCCCGTCCCGTGCCGAACGATCCCGCCTGGAGACGGACGGTGATGCGGTCCGGCAGGGACTCCCGGGTTCTGATGTGGACGACTCCGAGGCCGCTGAAGTCGCCGTATTCGGCGCTGAAGGGGCCGTTGATCAGGTTCACTTCCTCGACCAGTTCCGGGGTGAGGCTCTTGAGCGAGCCGAGGTAGCCCTGGCCGTGGCCCTGCGTGCCCTGGTTCTGCTGGACGTCGTCGACCAGGATCTTGAGACCGCCGTTGACGCCGCCGTGATCCAGATTGAAGCCGAAACGGCGTACCTCGATCGACTTTCCGCCGCCTTCGTGCTGGCCGGCGTTGATGCCGGCGTCGAGGACGTGGAAGATCTGGTCGTCGCGGGTGAACAGGGTTCGGGAGAAGACTTCGGCGTTACGGCGGTCCACCGAAGGTTCCTCGGGGGCCTGGGCCGTAATGACGATGGTGGTGTGAATCACGGGGAGGACGGGTTTCGGGTCGTCCTGGGCGAAACAGGTCGCCATGAGTAGGAGGGCTTCGAGCATGCGTAGCACGATTGCAAGAATCGTATCACCAACGGTACGAGAATGGAAGCCCCGATGGATGTGTAGCGCGACGGAAACCGGCGGACGGGCGCGGGGCGTCACACTGATTGCTAACCTTGAACTTGAAATGAGAACCGGCGTCTGGATTGTACTTGCCGGAGCCCTGGCACTCGCGGCTCACGGCCAATCGCTGAAAGATTTCGAGAAGCGCGTCACCGAGTTCGATCTGGCGAATGGGATGCATTTCATCGTCATCGAACGGCATGACGCCCCGGTGGTCTCGTTCCACTCCTATGTGAACGCCGGTTCGGTGGACGATCCCAAGGGCGAGACCGGGATCGCGCACATGTTCGAGCACATGGCCTTCAAGGGCACGGAGGCGATCGGCTCGAAGAACTACCCCGCGGAGAAGGCCGCGCTCGAGGAGGTGGAGCGGGTCTACGACCGGCTGGACCAGGCCCGGCGCGCCGAGGCGGACCGGCATGGGGCCGCCGATCCCAAAAAGATGGAGGCCATCGAGGCCGAGCTCGAACGCGCCATCGAGAAGGCCAACAGCTTTGTGATTCCGAACGAGTACGACCGGATTGTGGAGTCCAATGGGGGCGTCGGGATGAACGCCGGCACCTCCACCGACAGCACGAACTACTTCTACAGCTTTCCTGCGAACCGGCTCGAGCTGTGGTTTCTGCTGGAGGCGCAGAGGTTCCAGGCGCCGGTGTTCCGCGAGTTCTACAAAGAGCGCGATGTGGTGCGCGAGGAACGGCGCATGCGGGTGGAGAGCAGTCCGCAGGGCCAACTGGTGGAGGCGCTGCTTTCGACGGCGTTCGCGGCGCATCCCTACAAGGTCGGCTCGGCGGGCTGGGCCAGCGACATCGAGAACTTCCGGTTGAAAGAAGCCGTGAAGTTCTTTGAGACCTACTACGTGCCCGGCAACATCACGATTGGCATCGCGGGCGACGTCGATCCGAAGCAGGCCCGGCAGTTGGCCGAGAAGTACTTCGGCCCGATCCCCAAGGGTCCGCTGCCGCCGCTGGTGCGCACAGTGGAGCCGCCGCAGCAGGGCGAGAAGCGGGCGGCCGTGGTGTCGCCCACCGAGCCCTACATGGCCATCGCCTACAAGCGGCCGGATCAGAACAGCAAGGACGATCTGGTGTTCGACGCGCTGGCCGATATCCTGGCGGGAGGGCGCACGGGCATCCTCTACCGCGAGTTGGTGCGGGACAAGCGGATGGCGCTGGGCGCGTACGCGCAATCGTCGTTTCCGGGGTCGAAATACCCGAGCCTGTTCCTGTTCTTCCTGGTTCCCAATCGGGGGCGGTCGCTTGAGGAGAACGAGAAGGCCTGCTACGAGATTATCGAGCGGCTGAAGACGACCAAAGTGGACACGGAGACGCTGGAGCGGGTTAAAACCAAGCTGCGGGCGGAGCTGATCCGGAAGCTCGATAACAACGCGGGCCTGGCGGCGGAGTTGACGGCGTATCACGTCGCGTTCGGCGACTGGCGGCGGCTGTTCACCGAACTCAGTGAGTTCAACAAGATCACGGCCGATGATGTGCAGCGGGTGGCGCGACAGTACCTGGTTCCGGAGAGCCGGACGGTGGCGTTCACGGTGGCCGGCCCCAATAAGGACTCGGCCAAGGAGAGCGGCAATGAATAGGCGATGGTTCCTGGCGATGGCGGCCGGCGCCGGAATCGCGGCCGCCCAGCAGGCGACGCTGCCCACGATTCCCCATCTGCCGGATTACCGGACGTTGAAGTTCCCTGCCCTGAAGGCGGTCCAGATTCCGAAGCCCGAATCGTTCACGCTGCCGAATGGGATGAAGGTGTTTCTGCTGGAGAACCACGAGTTGCCGCTGGTGAGCGGCTTCGCGCTGGCGCGTACGGGCAACCTGTTCGACCCGCCGGCCAAGCGCGGGTTGGCCGACCTGACCGGAACCGTGCTGCGAACCGGCGGCACGAAGACCCTGAGCGGGGACCAGGTGGACGAGACGCTGGAGAACATGGCGGCGTCGGTGGAATCGAACATCGGGGAGAGCCGGGGGACGGTTTCGTTTTCCTGCCTGGCCGAGAACACCGGCGACGTGATGGCCATCTTCCGCGATTTCGTGACCAGCGCCGAATTCCGCCAGGACAAGGTGGACCTGGCCCGGATGCAGCTTCGCAGCGGCATCGCGCGGCGCAACGACGACCCGAGCGGCATCGCCTCACGCGAGTTCACGAACATCCTGTACGGGCGGGATTCGCCGTATGGGTGGGAGATTGAGTACGAGCACGTGGACCGCATCGAGCGGAAGGACCTGGTGGAGTTCTACCGGCGCTACTTCTTCCCTTCGAACATCATGCTGGCCGTCTATGGCGACTTCTCTTCGGCGGAGATGCGGGCGCGCATCGAGAAGCTGTTTGGCGGGTGGGATTACCAGCAGGCGCCCGTGCCGCCCTTTCCGGCCTTTTCGGCCAAGCCCGCGCCGGGCGTGTATCTGGGCGACCGCAGCGACGTGAACCAGACCTTCTTCGAGATCGGGCACATCGGCGGGTTGCTGAACGACAAGGACTATCCGGCGCTGCAGGTGGCCGGCAACATTCTGGGCAGCGGATTCACGAGCCGGCTGATGCGGAGGGTCCGCACGGAGCTGGGCTACGCCTACAACATTGGGGCGAGCTGGGGCGCGGGATACCTGTCGCCCGGACTGTTCGAGATTTCGGGCAGCACGAAGTCGAAGACGACGGTGGAGACGATCCGCACCGTTCAACAGGAGTTGGAGAAGCTGCGGGCGACCGAGGTGACCGCCGAGGAGTTACAGACGGCCAAGGACGCCGTGGAGAACAGCTTCGTGTTCTTCTTCGACACGCCAGCGCGGACGCTGAACCGGCTGGTGCTGTACCAGTATTATGGCTATCCGGCCGATTTCATCTTCCAATACCAGAAGGCCATCGGGCAGGTGACGCGCGCCGATGTTCTGAGGGTGGCGCGGAAGTATCTGCGACCGGAGAACCTGACGATCGTGGCGGTGGGCAATCCCAAGGAGTTCGGCGCGCCGCTGTCGGCGTTGGGACGAGTGCAGCCGCTGGATCTGACCATTCCGGAAGCCCCGGCGCGGGCGACGGGCGAGGGGGCGAAATCGCAATGACAAAGACGCTGATTTCTGTTTTATTGTGCGGCGCGGCGGCGATGGCGGCCGAGACCGATGCGCAGCGCGGCAAGCGCGTGGTGGACGAGGCCGTGGCGGCGCTGGGGGGCGAGAAGTTCCTGGGCATGCGGGACCGCATGGAGAGCGGCCGCGCCTACTCGTTCTATCGCGAGCAGTTGCAGGGACTGGCCCGGGCCACCATCTACACCCGCTATCGCGCCGTGCCGGGCGGCAAGCTGGGCGTCGAGGAGCGCGAGGCGTTCGGCAAGGACCAGGAGGCGGCCGTCCTGTTCACGCCGGAAGGCGAGGGGTTCGACATCACCTTTCGCGGCGCGCGTCCGCTGCCGGTGGAGCGCGTGGCGCGCTATTACGACACCACGCGGCATAACGTCTTCTATATCCTGCATTCCCGGCTGCATGAGAAAGGCATGACGTTCGAGAGCCGCGGCTCCGATGTCATCGATAACATGCCGGTGGAGATTGTCGACCTGATCGACGCCGATAACCAGGTGACCACGGTCTATTTCCATCGCAGCATGAAGGTGCCGGTGCGGCAGGTGTTCACACGCCGGGATCCGGTGACCAAGCTGAAAGACGAGGAAGTGACGCTGTTTTCCAAGTACCGCGAGGTGGATGGCGTCGAGTGGCCCTACGCCATCCAGCGCGAGCGCAATGGGGAGAAGATCTTCGAGATGTACTCGGACACCGTGCAGGTGAACAAGGCGCTCGAGGACAAGCTATTCCTGATTCCGACCGGCATGAAGCGGCTGAAGCCGATGCAGTGACGGCGGCTGGCGCTGCTCGATGCGGGCGATGGCCGTGCGAGCGGCGCGCGCCATGGAGAAGGCCGGCATCAGGCCGAAGCCCCTGGCGCCGCCGGAGACGGTCTCCCGGTCCTTTTCGGCGATCGGCTTCAGACGCTCGATGTCAGTCGAGTCGCCTAACTCGCCGAGCGCCTTGACGCCGGCTAACTGGTCGGATAACTCGCCGGCGGCGAGGAGTTGGCGCGCAACGGGCGCGGCGGCGGGCGAGGCGAGGTCGACCAGACGGTCGAGCGCCAGGGTTCCAATCATGCCTCCGGACCGGGCGAGCGCCGCTAGCGTTGCGTCGGCGACTCCCGCGGGGTAGTTCTTCAGCCCTTCGAGCGCGTTGGTCGCCGCCAGCAGGTCGGGGTCTCGCGCGGCCTTGGCGAGTATCGGGAGAAGGTCCGGACGGGCGAGAGCGCCCAGTTCGCGGGCGGCGGCGGCTCGCACGGGCGGCTGCTCGCTTTCTAGAGCTTCGGTTAACGCCGACACCGCGCCGGCCTTCGCCAGGTTCGTCGCCGCGCAGGTGCGCACCGCCGCATCGTCGAGCCCGGAACGGAACGCCGCGATGGCTTCCGGCGACGCCGCGCCGCGTAGTTCGAGACACGCCTGGTTGCGGAGGGAGGCGGGTTGCGTGGCGTCCATCATGGTGGCTAGCGGAGCGGCGGTCGACAGCGCGGCGGCTGCGAGGGCTAGGGCGATGCATTGGTTCATAGAGACGCCTCCAGGGCGGATTCGGCGGCGGGGGCCTGCCGTGGATCGAATCTCGGGTTCAGGGTGAGCGCTTTTTTCAGACGCTGGGCGGCTTCGGCTTTTCGGCCTTGGGCGAGCGAGATCAGGCCCGCGTGGTAGTAGAACATGGGCTCCGGAGTCCCCATTTTCAAGGCTTCGGCGGCGGCCTTGTCGGCTTCGTCGTAGCGTTTGTTGCGGTAGAGGGCCCAGGCCAGCGCGTCGTAGGTGTAGACGTCCTTGCGGATGTCGAGTTCGGCCTGGGCGAGTTGGAGGGCGCGCTCGACGCGACGGTCGCGGTCCAGGTAGATCATGGCCAGATTGCGGTTCGCCTTCTCCCGGGCGGCCTGGCCGAGACGGTCGATGACGTCCACCATCTGCATCTGCTGGTCCGCTTCCTGCTTGCGGCCGGCGGCGAGATAGAGGTCGTAGAGGGCGGCGGCGTAGTCGGGGAGCGGCGTCGCCGCTTGCGCCTTCCGGTAGCTGTCGATGGCGCGTTGGGTTTCGCCATTCAGGGCGAGGACGCGGCCTTGTCCGGCCAGCGCGGGATGGTAGTTGGGGAAGATGCGGAGGGCCTGCCGGTAGGACTCGGCGGCCGCGGCCGTTTCGCCGCCTTTCAGACGCAGGTTGCCGAGCTCCACGTAACACCACGCCAGGTTCTCGGCCGAGGAACTGCCCGACGCGATGGCCTTCGCCATGATCTCGATGGCGCCGGGGAGATCGCCCGCGATGAAGCGGAAATAGGCGGCGCGATTGTAACTCGCCATGTCGGGGCGCAGGGTCACCATCCGCTGATAGGCCTCGGCGGAGCCGTTGTAGTCGCCTAACTCGATGAGGGCGTCGCCTAACGTGCCCCAGTTCCAGGGGTCCTGCGGCGCTAACTTCGTCAGGCGGCGGGAGTAGTCGGCGGCCTGGGCGAAGCCGTGCCGCTCTAACTCGATTTCGGTGCGGAGACGGAGGGCCTCGTAATTATTCGAGTCGAGCGACAGGACGTTTTCCAGGAGTTGGGCGGCGCGTTCGAGATAGCTGTAATCGGTGGTGTCGCGCACCTTCTGGATGTAGGCGCCGGCCAGCAGGTTCTGGTAGTGCGCGTTGTCGGGCCTGGCGGCGGCCATGGCCTGGTACATGGCGATGCGGTCGTCGGTGGCAAGGCGCTGGGCCTGTTCGTTCAGGGCGCGGTCCTGGTAGGCGGCGGCCAGGCGGTCCGGGCCGGTTTGGGCCAGGGCGGAGAGGGCGGTGACGAAGATGATGAGTCGCATGGTTGTTATTGAGATGGGTGGCCGGCGGCCCGGCCACCTTCATGAACGGGAGTTAGTTGGTGGACTTACCCCGGCCGTTGGTTCCGTCCTGCTGGGTGTGCGCGTAGCCGGCGTGCGGGGCGGCGTGGAACGGGAAACGGTCGAGTAATGGGACGTCGTTCGAGTTGACGCCGTCGCCGAGGGGCGGGGCGTTCTGATAACCCGAAACCAGCACGCCCGCGAGCGCGCGGAGGCCGATGTCCACGACGTCGTCGCCGGGGCGGCGTCCGCCGAAGGGCCAGCCGGCGTTGTCGCCGCCCAGGGGGCCGAGACGGCTCTGCTGCGCGGCGGGGACGGGGGCGATGGTGAGGTCGATGCGGGTGATGTCGGGCACGAAGACGCCCAGCAGGTCGTTGCGCGGGGCGGGCGGGACTTTCAGGCCGAATACTCCGTTGAGCACGCCCGAGGCGAAGAATGGGTCGCCGATGAAGGCCGCGAATTGCTTGTCGTCGACCGGCTGGCTGCGGTTCCAGTAGTCCTTCATGGGCAGCGGGATGAGCGCCTCCACCGTCAGCGGATTGCCGACGCGGTCGATCTGCACCCACTCGCCGTAGTGGAGCGGGTCCTGCGGGCTGGGACGCACGGTGACGATTTGGCGATTGGTAGCGGCCCACACGCCGATTTTCGCGTTGGGGTCCTTGGGGTCGGTGGGGACCGAGCCGTTGGCCGTCAACATGGAGATGGGCGCTTCGATGGCGATCAGGCTGATGTTGTAGCCGGCGAAACCATCGATGGCGGCGGGGGCGGCGGCGCCCTGGCCCTGGTCCGCGGCTCCGGTGAGCACCGGGGCGGGAGTGCGGAAGTTCAGCGTGTCGAACGTGGCGCCGCTATCGAAATAGAAGGCGTCGTCGCGCGGGCCGGCGAATACGCGCATGCCGTTTGAGAGTTCGAACACGGACGCCTTGCCGAGGGTGTTTTCGTAGTCGGGCGTCGACTTGGGGCCCATGTTGGGCGGCGCGACGGATAGGGCGTGCCCGTTCTTGTCGGTGTAGAAATAGTCGGTTTTGCCGGTGCGCAGGTTGCGGACCACGACGCTGTAGGTCTGATACAGGAAGATGCCCTGGCTGTCGATGGAGTCGATCTTTCCGAAGTAGGAGACGAAGGTCGGGTTGGGGCGCAGGGTGGTTTTGAAGACCAGGTCCACCTGCATGTCGGCGACGCCGTCGAGGCCGCGGGCGTTGTTGATGTTGAAGCGGTACAGGACGCTGTCGGAGAACTTGTAGTAACTCGGACCGTTGTCGGGATTCTGGAATCCCTGGACGCTCATGCTCATGACCACGCGGTCCGTGCGGCCGGTTTCCCAGCTGCGGAACACGTACAGGTCGTTCAGATTGGCGGTCTGGTCCTCCAGCAACAGCGGACCGTTCCGGTGACTCGCGCCGAAGACGCTGGCGGCGAGCAAAAGGCCCGCTGTCAGGCGCAGAGTGCTTTGGATCATTCATTCCTCCTGTGAGTCTCAAATGGACTGCAATGACCTATACGAGGGCGGTTTCCAATCGGATGTAGGCGCGCGGTGAAAATCGACGGCGCGCAATGGGAGAATGGAATTACCCATGACAGGAAGCCAGATCCGCCAGCAGTTCCTCGATTATTTCGCTTCGAAGGGACACCGTATCGTCCGCAGTTCTTCGCTGGTCCCCGCCAACGACCCGACGCTGCTTTTCACCAACGCGGGCATGAACCAGTTCAAGGACGTTTTCCTGGGGCGCGAGAAGCGCGATTACAGCCGCGCCACGACATCGCAGAAGTGCGTCCGCGCGGGCGGGAAGCATAACGACCTGGAGAACGTGGGCTATACGCGGCGCCACCACACGTTTTTCGAGATGCTGGGGAATTTCTCCTTCGGCGACTACTTCAAGACCGATGCGATCGACTTCGCCTGGGAGCTGATCACCAAGGTCTACGGGCTGCCGAAAGAACGTTTGTACGTCACCGTGTTTCGCGAGGACGACGATGCGGAGAACCTGTGGCAGAAGGTGACGGGCATCTCGAAGAGCCGCATTTTCCGGCTGGATGAGAAAGATAATTTCTGGCAGATGGGGGAGACGGGGCCGTGCGGGCCGTGCTCGGAGATTCACTACGACCTGGGCGTGGAGGCCGCGGAGAAGGGCCGGGAGAGCGAGGCGTTTCCGCTGGATGGCGGCGGGCGGTTTGTCGAGATCTGGAACCTGGTGTTCATGCAGTTTGACCGCGATACGGCGGGCGTGCTGACACCGCTGCCCCGGCCTTCGATCGATACGGGCATGGGGCTGGAGCGCGTGGCCGCGGTGATGCAGGGGAAGCTGTCGAATTACGAGACGGACCTGATCCGGCCTGTGGTGGAGAAGGCCGGCGAGATCTGCGGCGTCAAGTACGAAGGGCCGGAGATGGAGTTCGCCAACGTCGCGCTGCGGATCAACGCGGATCATGCGCGGTCGACGGCGTTTCTCATCGCCGATGGCGTTGTGCCGTCGAATGAGGGCCGCGGGTATGTGCTGCGCAAGATCATGCGGCGGGCCATGCGGCATGCCCGGCGGTTGGGGGTCACGGATCCTTACCTTTATAAGCTGACCGGGTTTGTGGCGGAACTGATGAAGGACGCCTATCCGGACCTGCTGGAGACTGAGGCGCGGGTGGCGCGCGTGGTGAAGGACGAGGAGCATCGCTACGCCACGACGTTCCTGGTGGCCGAGAAGATGTTCCACGATGAGGCCAAGACCGCCGTGGGCGGCGTGCTGCCGGGGGCGGCGGCGTTCAAGCTCTACGACACCTATGGGCTGCCGCTCGATGAGCAGGAGGAGATGGCTCGCGAGTTTGGGTTGGCGATCGATGTCGAGTCGTTCAACCAGGAGATGGAGAAGCAGCGGTCTCGGGCTCGGGCGAGTTGGAAGGGCGCGGATAAGGCGCACATTCCCGAGGTGTATTTGTCGCTGCCTTCGACGGAGTTCGTGGGGCGCGAGGGGTTGGAGGCGCCGGTCCAGGTGCTGCGCGTGATCGAGCGGGAGGGCGTTACGGAGCTGGTGCTGGATCGTACGCCGTTTTATGCCGAGTCGGGCGGGCAGGTGGGCGATACGGGCGTCCTGGTGGATCCGGAGACGGGCGATCGCGTGGCTGTCGTGGAAGACACCTATAAGCCGGCGCCGGGCGCGGTGGTGCATCGCGTGAAGCTGGCGGGCGAGGTGAAGGAAGGCGCGAAGCTGGTGGGTCGCGTGGAGCGCGTGGGCCGCGAGGCTACGATGCGCAATCATACGGCGACGCATTTGCTGCATGCGGCGTTGCGGACGGTGTTGGGCAAGCATGTGAAGCAGGCCGGGTCGATTGTGTCGCCGGACCGGCTGCGGTTCGACTTCACGCACTATACGGCGGTGGACGCGGAGGAACTGGCGGAGATCGAGCGGTTGGCGAATCAGCAGATTCTGGCGAATGTCGCGGTCCATACCGATGTCATGGACCTGGATAACGCGCTGCAGACGGGCGCCATGGCGTTGTTCGGCGAGAAGTACGGCGAGAAGGTGCGGGTGGTCGAGGTGGGCGGCTTCAGCAAGGAGCTGTGCGGGGGTACGCACGTGGTCCGCACGGGCGATATCGGCATCTGCAAGGTGGTCAGCGAAGGGTCGATTTCGGCGGGCGTGCGGCGCATTGAGGCGATTACCGGCGAGGGCGCGCTCGAGCGGTTCCAGAAGACCGCCGGGGCGCTGGCGCGGATCAGCGATACGTTGCACACGGGCGCCGATGACCTGGTGGATCATGTGGCGAGGCTGGTCGATCAGCAGAAGTCGCTGGAGAAGCAGGTCGAGCAGATGAAGATGAAAATCGCGCAGGCGCAAGCGGGTCGCGTGGAGACGGAGGCTCGCGAGGTGAAGGGCGCGAAGGTGCTGGCGGCTCGGCTGGATGGCATGGATCGCGCGCAGTTGCGGGCCCTGGTGGATTCGCTGCGGAACAAGTGGAAGAGCGCGGTGGTGGTGCTGGCTTCGGCCGATGAGAGCGGCATTGCGATTGTCGCGGCGGTGACCAAGGATCTGACGGCGAAGGTCCACGCGGGCAAGCTGGCGGGGGCGGTGGCGCAGGCGGTGGGCGGCAAGGGCGGCGGCCGGCCGGATATGGCTGAGGCCGGCGGCAAGGATGTCGCGACGCTCGGGGCGGCGCTGGAGGGCGTGTACCCGAAGGTGGAGGGGATGCTCTGATGTTCGACGTGGTGGTGGTGGGCGCCGGGCCCACTGGCCTTGCGTGCGGCATCGAGCTGAAGAAGCGCGGGTTGAACGCCGTGCTGATCGATAAGGGGTGCGTCGTGAACTCGCTGTACAACTATCCGACGCACATGACCTTCTTCACTACGCCGGAGTTGCTGGAGATCGGCGATATTCCGATGACGTCGCTGAATGAGAAGCCGGTGCGGACTGAGGCGCTGAAGTACTACCGGCGGGTGGCGGATCATTACGGGCTCACGATACGGCAGTATGAGCGGGTGTTACGGCTGGACGGGTCCGACGGGGCGTTTGTCGCGCGGACGGTGGATCGCGATGGGGTTGGGCATGAGTATCCGGCGCGGAAGGTGATTCTCGCCACCGGGTATTACGACCGGCCGAATCTGCTGAATGTGCCGGGCGAGGATCTGGCCAAGGTGATCCATTACTACAAGGAGCCGCATCCTTACTACGATCACGATGTGCTGGTGGTGGGGGCGAAGAATTCGGCGGCGATCGCGGCGCTGGAGCTGTTTTGGACGGGCGCCCGGGTGACGATGGTGCATCGCGGCGAGGGGATCCACAACAACGTGAAGTACTGGATCAAGCCGAACATCGAGAATCGCATCAAGTGCGGCGAGGTGAAGGCGTTCTTCCGCAGTTCGGTGAAGGAGATCCGGCGGGATGACGTGACGCTGTCAACGCCCGGGGGCGAGGTCACCATCAAGAATGACTTTGTTTTCGCGATGACCGGGTATCATCCGGACCTGGATTTCCTGGCTGCGCATGGCATACGGCTGGATCCGTCGACCCAGCGGCCCTATACGAACCCGGAAACGCTCGAAAGCGACACCAAGGGGATTTATCTCGCGGGCGTGATCGTGGCGGGCATGCACACCAACGAGATCTTCATCGAGAACGGACGGTTCCACGGCGCGCAGATCGCGGCCGCCGTGGAACGGGCGCTCGCTTAGGGCTGAACGATCACCTTCATCAGGTTCGGCTCGTGCGCGTAGAGGCGTTCGAACCAATTGGCGGCTTCGTCGAGCGGCACACGGGCTGAAATCAGCGGATCCACCTTGATCGCGCCCCGCGACATCAGCTCGATGCAGGCCGGGTAATCGTTGCAGGAGGCGCAGGAGCCCTGCAGCCGGAGCTGGCGCGTCACCACCGCCTGCAACGGCAGGTCGATGTTCGGCGCGACGTTGCCCACCAGCGTCAGCGTGCCGCCTTTGCGGAGGCAGGCGATGGCGGTGGCGATCGGCTGGGTGGCGCCTACCGCTTCGAGCGCGATGTCCACGCCGCGGCCACCGGTCCGCTTCAGGATTTCGGCCTTGGCGTCGCAGGTCTTGGCGTTGAACACCTCGTCGGCGCCCATTTCCTTGGCCATGGCGAGGCGGGCGTCGTCCAGGTCGATGGCGAAGATGCGGGCGCAGCCGGAGATCCGCAGGGCCTGCACGATGAGGAGCCCGATCATCCCGGCGCCGACCACCAGGGCCGTGTCGCCCAGCGTGATGGGGGTCAGGTTGACGGCGTGCACCGCCACCGAGACCGGCTCCACCATGGCGGCCTGTTCGAAGGACACCGCTTCCGGCAGGCGGAAGGCGATGTGCTGGGGCACGACGACGTATTCGGCAAAGGCGCCGTCGCGTTTGAACTCGGTGCAGGAGACGCCGAGGACCTGGCGGCTGTCGCACAGGTTTGAATCGCCGCGGCGGCAGAAGGCGCAGGCGCCGCAGGAGATCATGGAGTCGAAGGTGACGCGGTCGCCTTCCGCGAACCCTTGCACAGCGGATCCGGTGGCGACAACCACGCCCGCCGCCTCGTGACCCATGATGACGGGCGGGATACGGCGGCCGGTGCTGCCGTCGAACCCGTGGACGTCGCTGCCGCAGATGCCGCAGGCGCGGACGCGGATCAGCAGTTCATTCGGCTTCGGCTCCGGGCGCGGCACGTCCTGGAGGTCCAGCTTCTTGTATTCGGTGAGAACGAGAGCTTTCATGAATTCAGCCTCAAACGCTGAGCATATCCCAAACCGGCGCCGGGCGCCGTCCGGGGTCATGGTACGAATGGCGAAAAGCGGGCGGGGCGAAAGGGAACACCGGCTGCGGCGCAAACGCCCACCCGGGACGGTCGGCCGGGCTCCAGACCGTTGAAATTCCATTATTTGAATCGCCGTTGGGGTTGGCCAGAGGGTTGCTTGCGGGGCCGTGCGGAGGCGATCGAAAAATCAAGGTTCCCCTTGATATTTTCTGCACTTACGGCATACTAATCGTACAAACCGCACGACGAACTCGCCCAGGCGCGTTCGAGTTGGGGAATCAGTCTATGGAATTTTGTAGGACATGGCGTTCCGTGAATCCGGGACGTCCGGTCCCACCTGCAATGGGCTGGGAAGCACACACAATCCGACGGCGTCCGACGACGGAGACGTTGCTGTTGTGTTTTCTTACCCTTGCGGCCGCCGGCCAAACGGTCATGAACTCCGGCCCGAGCGGGGCCGGTACGCGGATCGTTGCCACCGACATGGCCGTGCTCGAGGCGGGCGATCCCCGCAACGACCTGCCGTGTACGGTGACGCCCGTGAAACCGTCGCTGGGGTTCGACCTCAAGTTCCACTCCGGTTATGATGTGTCGGTTCCGCTGCGCGATCTTGCCGGAAGCGAGAACATGCTGACCATGCTGTTCCGGGTGACGGCGGAGAACCACAAGGAGGATCCGCTGTACTTCGTCCAGCGGGTGCGTGTGCCGGCCATCGACGAGGACGCGCGCGGCGACGCCTACCTGTCCGGGGCCTTCGACGTGGGCGAGGGAAAGTACCACGTCGACTGGTTGATGCGGGACCGCTCGGAACGGGTGTGCTCGTCCTATTGGGATACCGAGGCGAATCTTCCTCCCAAGGAGAAGCAGATCGCCCTGTCGATCATGCCCGGGTCGATCGAGCGGACCGACGTCGAACAGTTCAAGGAAGAGCCGCCGATTGAGCGAAACTCCACCGAACCGCCCCTAAACGTGAAGGTTTTGGTCAATTTTGCGCCTCAAAACGCCACTTCCGCGGCGTTTCGGCCCGCTGATACGTCGGCGCTGGTGTCCATCCTGCGCCAGATTGCGCGCGATCCGCATATTTCCAAGTTCTCCGTGGTCGCCTTCAACATGCAGGAGCAGCGCATCATCTATCGGCAGGAGAGCGCGAACCGCATCGACTTCCCCGCCCTGGGCGAGGCGCTGAACACCGTGAATCTCGGCACCGTCGACCTGAAACGGCTAAGCCAAAAGCATGGGGACACGGAATTTCTCGAAGATCTGATCAAGGCCGAGATCGGCACCGCCGAACATCCCGACGCGCTGATCTTCGCCGGACCGAAGGTGATGCTCGAGAGCAACATCAACCAGGACTCGCTCCGCGAGGTGGGCGACGTCGAATACCCGGTGTTTTACATGAATTACAACCTGAATCCGCAGGTGACGCCATGGCGGGATTCGATCAGCCGGGCCGTAAAATTCTTCCGAGGCACAGAATTTACAATTTCGAGACCCAAGGACCTGTGGTTTGCTGTAAACGAAATGGTCTCGCGTATCGTAAAATCTAAGCATGGGCGTCAAGTTTCGGCGCTGTCTTCCCACTGACGGATCCACTGGGGTGCGGCTTGCGGTTTTGATTGTCTCGTCCGCGGCTGTCCTGGCGGCTCAACCTCACTACGCGCAATATTCCAACAAGCTGGCTCCGTTCGTTCCATCGCCGCAGCCGATTGTCGAACGAATGCTCGAACTCGCCTCCGTGAAGGCCGGGGAAACGGTTTTCGACCTCGGATGCGGAGATGGGCGCGTGTTGGTGACCGCGGCCCAACGCTTCAAAGCCAAGGCCGTGGGCATTGAAATCTCCGACAGGCTGGTGGACCAGACCAACTCCCGAATCGCGCGACTGGGCCTGCAGGAGCAGGTCAAGGTATTGAAGGGCGATATCCGCGAGGCGGATTTGACCGGCGCGGACGTGGTGGTGATGTACCTGATGACGGGATCGAACGCGCAGATCCGGCCGCGGCTCGAGAAGTTCCTGAAGCCGGGCGCTCGCGTGGTGTCCTACGCCTACGCGGTGCCGGGCTGGAAGCCGTCGCGGGTGGACCGCACCGACGAACAGCACGGCCACACGATCTATCTGTACGAGATGCCCCCGGCGCCGGCGAAGTAGTTTTGATTCGCGCGTTGCGTCCCGGCCTTCCCATTCTGGCGGCGCTGTGCGTGTGCGCCGCCGCCGAAAAGCATCCCCAATCCCCCGTACTCCGGCGGCTCGAGGAGTCGCAGCTGGAAGCGACGCGGCAGGCGCGCCTGGAATGGTCGCGCACGCGCGTCGTCCATCCGCAGCCGGGCGTTTATCAGGACTTCCGCGCCATCCTGCATGTGCACGCCGAAGACGCTCCGCACACGCTGGGAACGCGGGAGCAGGCGCTGGCCGCCGCTCGTGAAACCGGCGTCAACGTAATCCTGTGGACCGATCATAAGGGTCCTTTGCCCGCTACCTGGACGGGCCTGCGCGGCGGCGTGCTGTTCATCGCCGGGGCGGAGGAGGACCACCGCCTGCGGTATCCGAGCCCGGACGGCGATCTGAAGTTTCTGTCGCACCTGGAGGACATCCCCGACACCTCGTCAGCCGGCTACGACGGAACCGAAATCTACAACCGCCACACCGACGCCGAGGCCCAGACTGACTTGAACGAGTATCTGGCCAAGGCGATGAAGAATTCCGGCGAGTGGCGTCGGCTCGCCTCGCGACAGAAGAACTACCCCCTGGAGGTGTACGCCGCGGGAACGAGCGTGCTGGACGCCTTCATGGCGCGATACGACCGCGAGATCCAGCAGCGGCGCTTCACCGCCATCGCCGCCAACGACGCCCATCGAAACACGGTGTTGAACGGAGTGGTGTTCGACCCGTACGAGGTGGCCTTCCGCTTTGTCAGCACGCACATCCTGGCGCGTGAGTTGACCGAGCCGCTGATCCGCCAGTCCCTGCGCGAGGGCCACGCCTACGTGTCGTTCGACTGGTTGTGCGATCCCGCCGGCTTCTCCTTCGTAGCCAGCAATAACCTGGGCCAGTTCGAGATGGGCGACCGTGTACCGATGATTCCGACCACGCGCATCACCGCCCGGCTGCCCGTGAAGGCGCACGTCAAGCTGATGCTGAAGGGCGCGGTGGTCTCCGAGGCGACCACCGATAACTTCGAGTTCGCCGCCCGCGAGGAAGGGGCGTATCGGCTGGAGGCGTGGCTGCCGGTGGCGGGCGAGGAGAGGCCCTGGATCTTCACGAATCCGCTGTATCTGTACCGGCCGGGGCTGGCCGAACTGGCGCTGCCGCCCAATACGCTGGCGCCGAACGTGAAGGTGCTGCGGGACATCGAATACACGTCGGGCAAGCCGGCCGACGGGGCCAAACACAAGCTGGACCTGTACCTGCCCACCGACAGGACGAAGTTCCCGGTGCTGTTTTTCGTGCACGGAGGCTCCTGGCGCGGCGGCGACCGCAGCCAGTACACGTCGCTCGGGAACCGCTTTGCCAAGCTCGGGATCGGAGTGGTGGTCCCCAGCTATCGTTTGGCGCCCGCCAATCCGCACCCGGCGCAGATTGAGGACGTCGCGGCCGCCTTCGCCTGGACAGTGAAGAATATCGGGGCCTACGGGGGCGACGCAACGCGGCTATTCGGCGCGGGACATTCGGCCGGCGGGCACTTGATTTCGCTGCTGGCGCTCGATCCGCGCTATTTGCAGGCCTATGGGCTGACGGCCAAGACGTTGCGCGGCGTCATCACGTCGAGCGGGGTGTACGACGTGCGATCGATCGCGATGTTCGGCCCGGACCGCGACACGCGATGGGAGGCGTCGCCGCTTCGCTTTGTCCAACAGGGCGCGCCGCCGTTCCTGGTGCTCTACTGCCAGTGGGATTATCCGGGGCTCGCGGCCCAGGCGATGGAATTCGACCGCGCGCTGCGGCGCGTGTTCGTCGAATCGAGGCTCGCCTACATCCCGGGAGAGGGCCACATATCGGAGATGGTCCACCTGTGGAAAGACAACGACCCCACGGCTCGTGAGATGCTGAAGTTTATAGAATCGGCGCGGGACTGAGTGGTCCGGCGGCCGATCGAACCTCGTCTATGCCCCAATTCGATATCGTCGGCATCGGCCAGAACGCCACCGACACCCTGCTGCTGTTGCCCAAGTTCCCCGCCTACGCCGGCAAAGTTCCCTTCGCCCAGGAGATCCTGAGTCCGGGCGGCCAGGTGGCCAGCGCCATGGTGGCGTGCGCCCAACTCGGATTGCGCGCCAAATACATCGGCACGGTGGGTGACGACGAGCGCGGACGCATCCAGATCGAAAGCCTGGCGGGACTGGGCATCAACCTGGACGATGTCGAGATCCGCAAGAATACGCCCAACCAGACCGCCTACATCCTGATCGATCAGACGACGGGCGAGCGCACCGTGCTGTGGCAGCGCTCCGAGCGGCTCTACCTGGGGCCGGAAATCATCACCGCCGAGAAGATCGTGGACGCCCGCATGGTGTTTTTCGACGCGCAGGACACGGCGGCTGTGGGCAAGGCGGCCGAGATCGCCCGCGCCCATTCGATCCCGGTGACGGTGGACGTCGACACCATCTATCACGGCTTCGACAAGGTGCTGCCGAACATCGACTACCTGGTGACCAGTTCGGAGTTCCCCATTCAGTGGACCAGCGAGCGCGATCCGTACAAGGCGCTGGCGATGATCCGCGGAGAGTACAAGATGCGCGTGGCGGCCATGACGCTGGGCGCGCACGGGTCGCTGGCGCTGACCGACGACGGCTACACCTACTCGCCGGCCTTCGTGGTGAACTGCGTGGACACCACCGGCGCCGGGGACGTCTTCCATGGAGCCTTCTGCTATTCTGTCCTTCAAGGAATGTCGATTCGCGACACCCTGGAATTTTCCAACGCCATGGCGGCGTTGAACTGCACGGCGCTGGGCGCGCGCGGGCGCATTGGGACCATGGAACAGGCCAGGGCCCTGATGGCGCGCTCGGAACGGCGGGCCCATCGCGACTACGAGTCGGCCGCGCACACATGATCCCGCTTCGCTCCACCGAACGCGTGTACTCGACGGCGGTGGTCACCATCGCGCTGATCGCCGTGAATCTGCTCGTGTTCCTGTACGAAGCGTCGCTGAGCCAGTGGCAGTTGAATCTGTTCATCGTGCGGCACGGGATTGTGCCGGACCGTCTGCATTACGCGACGCTCGTGGAGTCCATGTTCCTGCACGGCGGATGGCTGCACGTGCTCGGCAACATGTGGTTCCTGTGGATCTACGGCCGGAACGTGGAGGACATCCTCGGATCGCCGAAGTTCTTCCTGTTTTACATGCTGTGCGGACTGGCGGCCGCGCTGGTGCACGTGTTCTTCAACCCGTACTCCAGGGTGCCCACGGTGGGCGCAAGCGGCGCGATCGCGGGCGTGATGGGCGCCTACCTGATCAAGTTTCCACGGGCCAGGATCATTACGCTGGTGCCCATCTTCGTCTTCTTCACGACGCTTGAGGTGCCGGCCGTGCTGCTGCTGGTGTACTGGTTCGTCATACAGTTCTTCAGCGGCTTCATGTCCATCGGCTATTCGCAGGTGTCGGAGGGCGGCGTGGCGTGGTTTGCCCACATCGGCGGCTTCATCACCGGCATGCTGTTGATCAGCATCATGAAGACGCGCGAGCGGCGCTGGCCTTATTGGGATTGAGCGAATCATGAAACCACTGGACGTTCTGGCCATCGCGGCGCATCCCGACGACGTCGAGCAGACCTGCGGCGGCACGCTGCTGCGCATGGCGGAGACGGGCTATCGCACCGGAATCCTGGACCTGACGGCGGGCGACATGGGCACGCGCGGCACGCCGGAAATCCGCATGCGGGAGGCCGACGAGGCGGCGCGGATCCTTCGCGCGGGCTGGCGCGGCAACATGCGTTTTCCCGATGCGCGACTGGAAAACGTCATCTCCGCGCGGATGTCGCTGGCGGGCCAGATCCGCCTGCTGCGGCCGCGCGTGGTGATTCTGCCCTACTGGGAGGCTCGCCATCCGGATCATTACCGGGCCTGCGAACTCGGCTATGAAGCTTGCTTCCTGGCGGGACTGAAGAAGCTCGATTCCGAGACCGAGCCGCATCGCCCGGCCAAGGTGCTGTACGCCTCGCTCTACGCCAAGGTGGAGCCGTCCTTCGTGGTGGATATCACGGCGCAGTTCGAACGGCGGATGGAGTCGTTGTTCGCCTACCGTTCGCAGTACGGAGCGCAGGACGCGGGCGCCGGCCTGTTTCCCGATCAGGACGAGATCCGGGAGCGGCTGGCCGCCATCGCACGCTTCTACGGCAACCAGATCGGCGTGCGCTACGGCGAGCCGTTCGTGACGAAGGAGACGATGCGCGTGGACGACGTCGTCCAACTGGGTCCTCGATCGTTCTAGGAGCGGGTCAGCGCGAGACCACCGCCGCGTAGGCCGCCGCGCCGCCACCCACCGACACCAGCGTGGTGATGGCCGCCATGCTCATCCTCTTTTTCCCGTTTTCCGGGATGTAGAGGATGTCGTCGGCTTGCAAGCGCACGTCGGGCGCCTTGCGATCGATGATCTTCTTCAACTCGACGGGAATTTCGCTTTTCTCGCCGTTCGCCTCGCGCCGGTAGATATAGGCGGTCTTGGTGGAATAACGCAGCAGCCCTTCGGAGTAGGCGAGCGCCTGTAGCAAGGTGGCCTCGCCCTGCTTCAGAGGAAACTGGCAGGGCCTTTTGACATTGCCCACCACAAACACGCGGCCCGCCTCCGGGACCCGCACCTCTTCGCCACCCCGCAGCACCAGGTTCGCGCTCTCGTCGCCGCTCTCAAGCAACGTCTTCACGGCGACCCGTTGCGTCAGGCCGGTCTTCTTGACGCCATTCGGGCCCAGCTCGCTCCGCGTCACCAGGATCTCCGGCCCCGCCAGATCCGTCAGACCTTCAGCCCGGTTGATCGCTTCGAGCAGCGTGATCGGGCTCTCGGCCTGAAACGTCACCGGCCGGCGGACCGCCCCGCCCACCTGGATGGGCCGCGAATGATACTCGGCCAGGTTCACGGTAACCTGCGGGTCCACCAGGATGCCCTCGTTCTGATAGGCCTTGGCGATGGCCGATTCCAGGTCGCCGGGCAGCAGGCCGGTGGCGTTGACCTTGTGTTTCAGCATCGGCAGGCGGATGAATCCGTCCGAGGAAACCCGCACCGTGCGGCTGAGCGCCGGCTGGTTGTAGATGCTGACCAGCAGCAGGTCGCCCGGCCCGGCGGGCTGCGCCGGAAGGTTGATGGCCGCTTCCTGAGGCAGGGGCAGGCGTTGCGCCGGCTGGGCGACGACGAGAGTCCCAAGAAGGATCAGAAGGCAGTAGGGTTTCATGCCGATCTTCTCCATCCTACCTCCTGGCCGGGCCGGCGGTCGGCGCATCGCGAGCGGCGGTCGAGTACAATGGCGGGATCCGTTATGGCCAACGTTCTCGTCCTCTACAACACTCCGGCGGATCCAACCGCCTTCGATCGCTACTATCACGAAACCCACGTTCCCATCGCCAACCGGATCCCGGGGCTGCGGTCCTATCGGATCAATAGCGGACCGGTGCACGCCATCGCGGGGACGGCGCCCCACCTGGTTGCGATTCTCGAGTTCGACTCGATGGCCGACCTTCAGGCGGCGCTCGCGTCTCCGGAAGGTCAGGCGGCCGCCGCGGACCTGCCGAACTTCGCCAGCGGCGGCGTGACGCTGCTAATGTACGAAACGAAGCCAGTCGAGCCCTAACGGATCACTTCGAGGTCGCTCGCGAAGATCAGCGGTCCCGGGTAGTTCTCGCGAATCTCGGTAACAATCTGGTCCGGCGGGTCGCCGAACGGCAGCGAGTGGTAGAGCACCAGCACGCGCGGTTTCACGCGCGCCGCAATCCGGCCCAGGTCCACCGCCGAGGTGTGGAACGCCGCGTGATAGCGGCGCCACTCCGGAGTCCGCCGCTTCAACGCGTTCGCCGAGTAGACCTCGTGGACCAGGATGTCGCACCCCTGGGCGTACCGCATCAGGTTCTCGCTCAGGGTGGTGTCGCCGCTGATCACCACGCTCTTGCCGTCCGGCGTCGTGAACCGGTAGCCGAAGCTGTCGCGCAACGCGCCATGCTTCACGCGGAACGCCTCCACCTGGACGTCGGCGGTCTTGAGCGCGACGCCGTCCTTGCGAATCTCGTGCGTCCGCATGGCGTAGGCCGCCGGGATGGATGGCTCCCAGCCCCTGCGCAGCCGGATGTCGAGGTCGACGCGATAGGCTCGCATCAGGTCCCGCACCATCGCCGCGACGCCCGCCGGACCGTACACCTCGAGCCCCTCCGTCCTTCCCGTCACCGCCGGACTCAGCAGGAAGTCGGGCATGCCGGCCGTGTGATCGGAATGCAGGTGCGTGAGAAACAGCGTCGTCAGCCCTTTCGATTCCAACTGCGGGAACCCGAGTCGCGCCGCCTGCGCCGCCCGCCGCACCACCCCGGGACCGGCGTCCACCACATAGGCGCGCGACCCGACGATCACCGCCACCGCCGGACCGCTGCGCTCGGGCTCCGGATTCGGCGTCCCCGTTCCGAGCATCACCACCACCGCGCCGCCCCGCGCAAGGCCCATGCCCAGCGCCAGCGCAGCCGCCGCCACCCGCATCATTTCCGGATCCCCATCTCGGCCAGCACCTCCCGGATCGCCGTCTTCAACTCTTCCCCGCCCGCCAGCCGCACGCTCGCGGGCCCAACGCCCAGGTCGATCCCCGCGGCGGCGAAGCGCGCGTGGATGCGCCGGTTCAACTCCCGCCCCACCGCCCACTGACGCGTCGGCTGGGTCTTGATCCTTGCCTTCACCGTCACTCCGTTCACGGAGATGCGATCGATGCCCATCATCTCGAGATCGGCCAGAATCGCGCGCGTCCAGGCATCCTCGCCCCGCAGGTCCGCGGCGATCGCGTTCATGATGGCGATCGCGCGCTCGGCGTCCTGCTCATGGTTCAGCGCGATCTCCAGGACGTAATAAGAAAACTCCAGCGTCAGGTTCGCGAGCGTTTGGATGGACCCGTTCGGGATGATATGCACCGCCCCGTTTTCGGCCCGCAGCACGGTGGTGCGCAGGTTGATCTCCTCCACCGAGCCGCCGACGCCGTTGATGATCGCCACGTCGTTCACGCGGATCTGGTTCTCGATCAACATGAACAGGCCGGCCAGCACGTCCTTGATCAGCGACTGCGCGCCGAAGCCCACCGCCACGCCGATGATTCCCGCGCTGACTCCGGCGCCGGCCAGCAGGGCGTCGATCTTGAAGCCCAACTCCTGCAGCGCCATCATCACGATGGCCGCCCACAGCAGCGTGAGCGAGACTCTGCGCACCACCGATGACAGCGTGTTGGCGCGCTTTTCCACCTCGAGGCCGGCGATGTCCCCGCCCCGCGAGATCACCTTCACCGCATAGTTGCGAATGGCGCGAATCAGGCGGTTGACGATCAGCGTCGCCACATAGCCGATCACCACCAACACCAGCATCCGCGCGCCGCCGATGGCGAGCGGCATGAAGTAGTCGATGGTCTCGTAGGCGGCCTTGTGCATGTATCCCTACATGTTGACACGCCGCCGCGGCGGGCTTCAGCGCGAAGGCGCGGCGCTGGATGCTACAACGGAGAGAGTGATCGAGAACTTCCAGGGCAACCGAGACACCGTCGCCATCCTCGAGCAGATGATCGGCGCGGGCCGCATCCACCACACGATGCTGTTCGCCGGGCCGGCGGGTGTGGGCAAGGCGACGCTCGCGCGCCGCTTCGCCGCCGCCCTGCTCGGTGGGGCCGAGAAGATCCAAAAGGACGACCTCTCCTCGCCCGAAAACCAGGCGATGCTCGCCGAACGCGAGAAACTGCCGTCGGACAAGCGCAACGACGATCCTCTCCTGCTGTCCTCGCACCCCGACTTCGTCACGTTTCCGCCCGACGGACCACTGCGTCAGATCTCCATCCAGCAGATCCGGCTGCTCAAGGACCGCGCCCAGTTGAAGCCGCTCCGCGGCGAATGGCGCGTCTTCCTCATCGATGGCGTCGACCGCGCCAACGAGCAGGCCGCCAACTCCCTGCTCAAGACGCTCGAGGAGCCGCCCTCCCACCTCATCCTCATCCTGACGGCCCAGAATCCCTACGACCTTCTGCCCACCATCCGCTCGCGCGCCGTGCAATTCCAACTGGGCCGGCTGCCGGACGATGACATGCGAGCCTTCGCCCGCGCCCGCGGCATGACCGCCATCGAGCGCCGACTGCCGCTTGCCGCCGGCAGTCCCGGCCTCGCCGTATCGCTCGACATCGAGACCTACGACCGTCGCCGCGAGGCCATGTTCAAGCTGCTCGAAGTCGGCGCCGGAGCCGCCCCGTTTTCCGAATGGGTAAAGCATTCCGAATACATCTCCGCCCGTAAAACCGAAAAGCTGGACTACTATCTCGATGTCCTGTACGTGCTGCTCGAGGATTTGTTGCTCGTGCAGAACAAGGGCGAAGGAGTTCGAAACCCCGACCTGCGGCCGCGCCTGGAATCGCTTGCCGGACGCGTCTCTTTCGACTGGCTCCGCTCGGCCGTTCGAAAAGTCGACGATCTGACCGAGCTGTTGCGCCGAAACATCCAAAAAGCTATCGCCCTAGATGCATTTGCGTTAGAATTACGTTCAGTTTGAAAAGAGCCGGACTCTTGCGGCGCCTTCCAGGGTGTGTTATCAACGAGGTATAAGCCATCTTGATGCCTCCTGGGCAGGCTCTCCCGAATCGCGTGTCGAGAGCCGCTACGCGAAAAGCCAATATCGAGGAAGAGCGCCGTGGAGACCACCAATAGAAAGCTGATCCGGCCGTCACTGAACGAAGCAAAAGAACAAATGGCTACCCGTAAAGCACCGACCTCGAACCCGAAGAAGGCCGTTCCCCCCGACCAGACGAACGCCGAAAATTATTATTACGTGAAGCAGATGCAGACCAAGACTCCCATGGTCATCGTGCTTCAGGACGGCGAGACGCTGACCGGGGTCATCGAATGGTACGACAAGCGCTGCCTCAAGGTGAATCGCGAAGGCGCTCCGAACCTGCTGATCTTCAAGCCCTGCATTAAGTACATGTACAAGGCGTAACGGCCCGTCGAAGCGGCCTTCAGGCCCGCAGCCGCGTTTCCAGCCGGTAGCGTCGCCGTTCGCCAGCCTGCTCGTAGCGGCGCTTCTCGTCGTCGGTTTCAGGAACCACCGACGGTATGACGGCCGGTCTGCCGTCCTTCCCCAGCGCGACGAAAGTCAGATACGCGGAGGACGTGTGTCTGACGTCGCCCGTTAGCAGATCCTCGACGCATACGCGCACACCCACCTCCATCGACGTGTGGAACACGCGGTTCACGGCGCTCCGCAGCACCATCAACTGCCCGATATGCACCGGATGCAGGAAGTCCAGGTGATCGATGGAAGCGGTCACCACCGGCATCCGCGCGTGCCGCGCCGCCGCGAGCGACGCCGCCAGGTCGACCAACTGCATCACCTTTCCGCCAAACAGCGTCCCCAACGGATTTGCGTCGTTCGGCATCGCCAACTCCGAATATTCGGAGATGGAGTCGCGCACCAGACGATCCCTCACGGTTGCACCCTCCGCGCCACGTAGCTCCGCGCGAACATGCGGGCCTGCGCCTCCAGGTTCCCGTCGGCGGGAGGCGTTTCAAACGCTCCCGTCGCCACCCGATAGGCCAACCGCCCGAACTCGGCCGGCGTGTAGTTGGTTTCCTCGATAAAGACTATCGACACGGTCTCTCCTTGGTCGCGATCGATCGAGAAGCGGAACGCGTCCGGCGCGCCGCCGTCGGCGGGGAACCGTGGACAGCGTCCGCGAGCATAGCCGGAATTGCAGAAATCGCGCAGTTCGCCCGCGCCCGGCTCGAAGGCGTCGGCCGCCGTACACGCGCCCCGGCACGGATCGCCCAGCGGCACGCGGGGCGGTTTCAGCCACGCGGCATCCTCCATGGGCGCCTCCGGGCGGAAGAATGGGCAGGCCACCAGTGACTAGGCCGCCCCGTCCACCTTCGCGCCATGCAGGCGGAAGCGATAGAACAACGCGCCGGTGACCACGGTCAACGCCGCGGCGCCGGACACCACCGGCTGCTTGCTGATGCCCTGGTAGGTCATCCACAACCCGATGGCGATGAACAACACCGGAATGGCCGGATAGAGGAAGCTCACCACCGGCAGTTTCTGCCAACCCTCGCGCCGGCGGAAGATGAGCAGGCTCGCCACCGCCATGACGGCGAAGAAGTTCAGCAGCATGCCGATGTAGGTCATCAGGTCTCGGAAGGGAGTCAGCGCCATGAACATCGTGCACACCCCCTGCGCGATGATCGCTACCACCGGCGTATGCCAGCGTGCGTTCACGCGGCCCGCCGCTTCCGGGAACGCCCGGTTCTTGGCCATCGCGTAATACACTCGCGGACCGATGGTGACCATGGCGTTCACCGTGGCGAGCAGCCCCACCGCCATCAGCGCGCTGAATACGCCCGCGATCTGCGGCCCGAACAGCCGCGAGGCGGTCAGCGATCCCACCGCCACCACGCCCTTCATCTGCTCGAGCGGCACTCCGTAGATGAACACCACGTTGAGCGCCAGAAACAGCACCGCCACCAGCACCGTGCCGAGCGCCAGCGCGATGGGCAGCGTCTTGGCCGGCTGCTTCAACTCCTCGGCGACATAGGTGGCGGCGTTCCAGCCGCTGTAGGCGACGTAGATCCAGAACAGGCTGACGGCGAACTGCTGCGGCAGCGGCGTCGACGCCCACCGCGTGGCCGGAACGGAGAAGTTATTCCAATCGCCGCGCCCCGCCGTCAACCCCAGCAGGATGAAGCCCAGGATCACGGCGATCTTGATGCCAGTCAAAAGGTTCTGCACCCGCGCCACGCGCCGGACGCCGAAAAAGTTGAGCACGCTGAACACCGTCACCAACGCGCAGGCGACAATCTGCGCCCCGCCGATCTTCCAGGCGTACTGCCCCGACCCCAGCACCAGCATGGCGCTCGACTGCTTGAGCGCCGGGAAGAAATAGCCGAGATAGTCCGAGCAGGCCAGCGCCGCCGCGGCGATCGGGGCCGAAAAGCCCGCGAAAAACGACACCCAGCCGGTCATGAAACCCCAACTGGGGCCGAACCCCTGCGTCAGGTAGACGTACTCGCCCCCGGAACTCGGGAAGTTCACGCCCAGCTCGGAGTAGCAGAAGGCGCCGAACAAGGCGGCGATCGCGCCCACCACCCAGATGCCCAGCACCAGGCTCGGAGAGCCCAGGTCGCCGGCCAGAAATCCGGTGGAGGTGAAAATCCCCGTGCCGACCATGTTCGAAATGACCAGCGCCGTGGCGCTGACCACTCCCAGTTGACGCAAGAGGGCCGGTTTCTCGGCCGGTGCAGTAGCCGGAGTATACCGGCGTTGACTGGATGCGGACATTATGAGCCTTTGGAGGCGAACGCCTGGGCAATCCCGGCCCCCATGTTGGCGAGCGAGCTACCCCCATCGCAGACGAAGATTCCGCCCGTGATGTAGCTGGCCGCCTCGGAGGCGAGAAACAGCGCCAGGTCCGCCAGTTCATCCTTTGTGCCGTAGCGCCGTAGCGGGACGTGGCTCAACACCAGGCGTTTGGCCTCCTCGGTTGGAGCGAGGCGGCGCATTCCTTCAGTATCGCCGGTCGGCCCTGGCGTGATGCAATTGGCCCGGATTCCCTCCGGCCCCCACTCGAGCGCCAGAACCTTCATCAACATATCGACGCCGGCCTTGGCGGCGCACACGTGGGCCTGGAACGGAACCGGCTGAAACGCGTGCCCGGCGGAGATGCTCACGACGGAAGCGCCCGGCTTGCGCAGCAGCGGATAAGCCGCGCGGCAGGTGTTGAAGGTTCCCAACAGGTCGATGTCCACCACCGCCTTGAAGCCGCGGTCCGACATGCCGGCCACCGGCGCCGGGAAGTTGCCCGCCGCCCCGCACAGCAGGATGTCGATGGGCCCCCACGCCTCCTGCGTCTTGCGCAATCCGGCCTCGACCGCGTCGAATTCGCGGACGTCGGCGGCGAAGGTCTCCGCCACGCCCCCACGCTGCCGGATCCGTTCGACCGCCGCGTCCAGCTTGTCCTGCTTGCGGCCGTTCAGCATCACCTTCGCGCCATATTCGGCGTATCGTTCGGCGATGCTCTGCCCGATGCCACTGCCGCCTCCGGTGACGAAAGCGACTTTACCGTTCAGAATCCCCTGCTGAAAGACGGACATTTATGCCCCATGGCACTTCTTGTACTTCTTGCCGCTTCCGCACGGACATGGATCGTTGCGTCCGGGCGTGGCGGGTTTTTCCGGCGGAGGAGCGCTCTCTTCCTCTTCCATCTCCTCGCCGTCGTCTTCCTCCGCGAACACCGGGTCCAGGCCATGCATCGCCAACCGCTGGTCGAGAGCGATCTTCACCAGTTCGGCCTCGCCCGGAGTCAATTCGCCAGCCGCCTTTTCGATCTTGCGAAACACGCCCACAATGCGGCCCCGGCTGATTTCGGCCGGAACGCACAACGAGTAGGCAAACAGCGCGTCCGAACGCAGATCCTCGTCATCGAACTTCTGCTTCAGCCGGACGGCCTCGCTGCCAAGCCCCATGTAGCCCGTGCCCCAGACGGCCTGCCGCCGCACCTCGGGGTCGGCGTCGTCCAGGTGTTTCGGGAAGAAGTCGGAGAACTGCCGGTCAAAGGAGCGCCACATCGCCTCCATGGCCTTGGCCCGCGTCGACGGATCGGCGTAAAACTCGCGCATCCGTTTGGACACGGCCGGCTCATTGGTCGCGTTGCACAACCCCACCAGCGCCCCGCACCGCTCCTCCACGTCGGCCGCCGCGTCGCCCACCACCTGCTTCATGGCCGCGCGCACCGTCTTGTCCTCGGAATCGGCCAGCGCCTCCCAGCACGCCCCGCGCACGGTGGCCACGGGATCGGACTTGGCGCGGTCGAACAACAGGCCGTGCGCCTGGGCCGTCACCTCGCGGTTGCGGAAACACTCGGCGGCGGCCAACCGGTTGCCCGGCGCGTCGCTCGCCAGCATCTCCAGAACCTCGGCGTCGGTCAGCACCTCAAACGGCGGCGGAGCCTCGTCCGGGTACATATCGTCGATGTCGGGGACCTCGGAGTCCACCGGTTCGTGCTCCCGGCCTCCCTCCAACTGCCCGATAGCGAAGCGGATCTCGCGGCTCAGCTCCGATTCTTCCTCGCTCAGCTCGGACAGCAGCTTTTCGAGCGCCGGCTTGGCCGCGGGGTCGCCGTACTGCCCCAGGCAAAACGCGCCGTCGTCGGCGTCGTAATCCAACCGTTCGAGCAGCGTCTCCAGAATCCGCGGATCCCGCACGCCCAGGTTCGCCAGCAGGAACGCCACGTCGCTCGAATCTTCCTCGTCCAGATCCCGATACAGCGCAATCAGCGGCCCCACCGCCGTCTCGCCGAACGGCAGCACGCTCTGCACCAGGTCGTCGGGAACGTCGCGCGGCTCCATGCGGATGCACTTCAGGTAGTAGTCGAGCGCTTGCGGCGGCTTCAGCGTCCGCAGCATCGCGATCAGATCTTCTTCCAGGTCGACGCGATCGCCGCTACGGTCTTCCAGGCCGAAACGCAGCAGATCGGCGACGGCCGCATCCCCGCGCGCGAGAATGGACCGGATCAGGCGCAGGTCGATGCCGGCGTGACCGTTGGCCGCCGCACACAGCAGCTCGTAAACCGGCGTGTCGGCGTACGTCTGCGGATCGGGGAATGTCGTTCTAGATGGACTCACCAATCGAATAGTAGCACCAGGGCCAAGCCAGGGTGGCGCCGGAAAGCGGGCGACTTGAGGTATACTCAGTCCCATTTGGCTCCCATCGCGGAGCCCCTTTTTGAGGAGACCTGGGATGCATCCCGCCACCGAACCACTGACCCCGGCCATCGTGTTTGAGAACCTGATGGCCCAACAACGCACCTTCGCGCTGCGCGCGGCGATTGAATTGGATATTTTCGGAGCGATCGGAAAGGGAGTCGACGACGTCGCCGGCATCGCCCGTCACGCCGCCTCCTCCGAGCGCGGGACGCGGATCCTGTGCGACTACCTGGTCGTCATCGGATTGCTGCAGAAATCCGACGGCCGTTACCGCCACACCCCCGCGAGCGCCGCGTTCCTCGATCCGGCGTCGCCCGCCTGCCTTGCCTCGATCGCACGCTTCCTCACCCTGCCGCACATGCGCGAGCCGTATGAGCGCCTGGCGGAAATCGTACGCACCGGCCGCACCGTACTCGGCGGCGAGGGTTCGGTCGAACCGGAGAATCCCATCTGGGTCGAGTTCGCACAAAGCATGGCGCCGATGATGGCTCCGCTCGCCGCGCCACTCGGCGAGATCGTGCTACGGGGCCGCTCGGGCCCCATGCGGGTGCTCGACATCGCCGCCGGCCACGGCCTGTTCGGCATCGAAATCGCCAAACAGAACCCGCTAGCCCACGTCACCGGGCTCGACTGGGCGCCGGTGCTGCGCGTGGCGCTCGACAACGCCGCCACGGCAGGCGTGGCCGACCGTTACGACATGCTGCCCGGCAGCGCCTTCGACGTCGACTTCGGCGGTCCCTACGACATCGTCCTGCTGACCAACTTCCTGCACCACTTCGACGCCGATACCTGCGTGAAACTGCTCGAAAAGGTGCGCGCCGCGCTGAAGCCGGGCGGTTGCGCAGCCACGCTCGAATTCGTTCCCAACGAGGACCGCGTCTCGCCCCCCATGCCGGCCGCCTTCGCCATGACCATGCTGACCTCCACGCCGGGCGGCGACGCTTACACCTTAAGCGAACTCGCCGCAATGCACCGCCGCGCCGGTTACGTCGACGTCAGCTCGCACCCGGTCCCGAGAAGCCCGCACACCATCGTTCTGGCGGTCTAGCCCCCAGCGCGGCGGCGCTTCCTTGAGAACTCCGTATCTCTTAGAAGCGAGGCAGAGCCTTACCGTCGAGCGCTGCCCGGATCAGCCGTTGGGCAAATGCGTTGTCCGCCTCCGCCGAAGCGCCGAATCGAAGGCCTTGCCGCCAGGATTCCGGCGCTTCCGGGTGGAAGCCCGCCAATATCACCCACCCCCTGCCGGCCCGCCCTTCGACAATCGCCGGAGTCCCATCGGGATAGCGAGCCGCGACCGCGCCCCACCCGCTCAACTCCGGCCCATCTTCCCAGTAATGGTCCGCCGTCGCCCCTTCGGGAAACGCGATGGCCAGCGCCGCCTTCCGCACGCCCCGCCGCTCAGCCGAGTAGAACCCGAACCGCGCGCCGCCCGTCAGGTTCAGTCCGTTGTAAGGGGAATTGCCCGCCAGGAACGCCCCGGCGCAGACTCCCAGGTAGTTCAATCCACCACTCACCGCGTTCCGAAGATCCGCCGCCGTCCGCGCCCCCAGCCCGTTCCCGATATCGATGTAGTTGCCGCCCGGGACAATCGTCAACCGGCTCCGCCGCATCCCCGCCTCGCCCATTGCGCCCAACTCGGCCGCGTTCACCGTCCAATATCCGAGCCCGGCGCGCCGCAGCACCGCCTCAAACGCGCGCACATCGTTGGGCGAAGTCCCCGCGCCGTCATACAGCAGGATCGAAGGGTCCCCCCGATGCCTCGCGGCCCGGCAACCCAGCGCCCAGCCGGCGGCGCCCAGCGCCAGCATCCCCGCCAAATGTCTTCGGGTCATTCCGCCCTCCCCAGTGATCTTCGTTGAAAACCGCGCCCAAACCGGTCGATATGCCGCTGTGATGGCCAAAGTGGTCGCCGCCGCGCTCCCGGGTTCCCTGCCCCCTCGCCTCGATTCGTGCCCGCTGTGCGGTCATGGCCGCATCGGGGCCGTCGACGCAACGCTCCACCGCTGTCCGGACTGCGGTATAGAGATCGCCGCCCACGCCCCTGCCGCCCCGCCGTCGCCCACTGGGGACCCGGCGCTGGTGCTTTCTGAAATCGTACGCCACGCCCGCGCCGGTTGTTTGCTCGACGCAAACGCCGGGCGCGGCGACTTCCTCACGGCCGCCGACGCAGCCGGCTTCGACCCGTTCGGCATTGCGTGGTCCACCGTCGAGGCCGAACTCTGCCGCCGGGAGTTCGGATCGGACCGCATCCGCTGCCCCGAAGCCCCGGCTTTCGACGCGGATACGTTCGATGTCGCCGTCGTCACGGGTCTGCTCGAATGCCTTTCCGACCCACTCGGCCTGTTCGAGCAGCTTCGCGGGTGGCTCAAGCCGGACGGACTGGTGTGCGTACTCGCGCCGGGTGGCAAACCTCCCGCCGCCAACCGGGCCGCCATCACCCATTGGAGCGCCCGGGCCCTCCGCCGCGCCGCCGTCCTCACCGGATATCGTGTAATGTCGTTGCGCACGGTTACCCAGGCCGGCCCCGGACTCCTGGGACGGCTCATCTTCGCCGCCGCCAGGCCCTCTCCCCATCAGATCCTGGCTGTCCTGCGCCGGGACGACCCGGTTTAGGGTGTCTGTACCCTACCACCTGCGCACCTATACCCGAAGCGCATCCTTGCGGAAATTATCAACACTTCCAACTGTTTGATTTTCCAACACCAATCAGCGGCTCTCGGAAATGGCGCCCCGCATGCACCCACCTGAGTGTGTTCACGAGAGTCATTGTCGCGCTGGTTGCCCTCGCCGTCGCTTTCGCCATTCTCGGCGCCGACGGCAAGCCGGTTCAGAAGACCCCTGTCTCCGCGATGACCGCCGCCTCGGGAGCGGCGCTTTACGACAACCACTGCGCGGGCTGTCACGGAACTGACGGCCGAGGCGCGGGACTGGCGGCGGCCGACCTGAACGCCCCGCTGCCGGACCTGTCGAAGATGGCGGTCCGCAACGGCGGCATTTTCCCGGAAGTCCGCTTCTATCGAGCCGTCACGGGCGACCATGGAATGCCCTCGGCGCACGGCTCGCCGGACAGCCCCGTGTGGGGCGATGTTTTCCACCGCTCCGATCCCAGCGTGGATTGGAAACGCGTCGAAAACCTGACCGCCTACGTCCGGAGCTTACAGCTTTAGCTCGCCGTCATCGTTTCCGGATCCCAGCCGCAGGCCCGATTCTCCCACAGGCTGGTGTTGGTCAACAGCGCGGGTCCGGCCGCCCGGAACCCGAACACGGCGTCTTCAAAGAACGGCTTGCGCGACCGCACGGCGTTGTAGAAGTTCCGGTGATGCTCCAGGTGCGCGTTGTGGCTGCGGGGAGGCGTATACGTCTCCACGGTCTGCGCCGCCATGCCGCCGGGCGTCGGCGTCCGCTGCGGGTACTTCGCCCGGTACTCAGCCAGGAATTTTTCCCGCGTGTCTTTTGAGAACGTCTCGATCGAGTAGCCCGGCTCCCTTTCGGCCGGCTGCCGCCACAGTTTGAGTTCGGTGAACCCGGTGCTCATCACGCCTTCGGTGCCTGTGAATTTGACGCCGAAATCCTCGATGGTTCCGCCGCTTTTGAAATTCACCCGCAGCACCAGGTTGAACTCGGGGTAGTCCATCGTCGCCAGCATGACGTCGGGCACATCGCGACCGTCGTTCCAATAGCGCAGCCCGCCGGTGGCGAAGATGCGGCTCGGTCCGGCCGACCCGGTGGCCACGTGCAGCCCGGTCAGCAGGTGGACAAACAGGTCTCCCGCGACGCCCGTGCCGTAATCGCGATAATTGCGCCAGCGGAAGAACCGCGTGGCGTCAAACGGCCGCTTCACCGTCGGCTCGACGTACCGGTCCCAGTCGACCGTGTCGGGCGAGGCGTCGGGCGGAATCGAATACTGCCAGGCGCCGATGGCAGTGTTGCGGTCCAGCCACGCCTCCACCAGGTTGATCTTTCCGATCGCGCCCGCCGCCAGCAGTTCGCGCGCCTTCTGGTACACCATGGAACTCGCGTACTGGCTGCCGATCTGGACGATTTTGCCGCTCTCTTTCTGCGCGGCGATCACCTGCTTGCCCTGCTCGAGCTTCTGCACCATCGGCTTTTCGCAGTACACGTCCTTGCCGGCGCGCAGCGCATCGATGGTGATGCGCGAGTGCCAATGATCGGGCGTCCCGATGATGACGGCGTCGACGTCGTTGCGGTTCAGAACCTCGCGATAGTCGCGCGTGGTGAACAGGTCGGCGCCCCAAACCTCGCGGCAATGCTCCAGGCGCCCCTTATAAAGGTCGCACGCGGCGACCAGTTTCACGCTCGGAAGCGACGTCGCGTAACGAGCGTCGCCCTGTCCCATTCCCCCCGCGCCGATCAGCGCGATCTGGATATTGTCATTGGCAGCCATGCTCTTCCTACGATATCGCCGATCGCCGCCGCCCCACCACCTCTCGCCACCAGTTCGCTCTTGAGCAACCTCAGCCGCGGCTCGGCGATGCGAAGCCCCCGCTGCCCCATCGCCCTGAAATCGGCCGGCCGCCACTCGCCGCGCATCAGCCCGCTGTCGTCATGATCGGAACCGCCGAGCGCCAGGTGGACAATCTCATGCACCATCGCATGTCCCAGCACCTGGTGGCAGCTTACGACCGGGTCGTAGCGGCGCGCCACATCGCTCACCCGGCCATAGAACACAGCCCCATGATTCCGGTTCGCGGCGTTCAATAAGGAGAACGCCAGCGCCCCGCGCGCGACGCCCGCCGGAACTTCCCGTGTAACGCCGATCGAAAACGCGCGCGGATCGGCGCTTTCCCGGCACGGATCTCCAACGGCCCTCTCTGGAACCGGCTCGCAGTGGACCCACCGAACGTCGACGCCGCTCCGCTGAAACAGCACCGTGGCCTCTTCGATCGCCGCCCGCAACACCCATGCCGGAGCGCGGGCCGGGTTGTAGACTCTCACCAACAAAGCCGGCTCCTGGGCCCCCATCACACAGACCGCCGCAAGGAAGGCCGACACAAGGCGCACTCGCCGCCAACGCTCGCACCGCATGGTTCGCATCCTTGGCCTACGACGCGATCATGCGGCGCTCCGGCGCGCGCCGAAGCAGACGTCAGCGGTCACTCCGCTCGCCCTCCGCGATGGCTGCTAATGGCCGCTAATGGCAGCGCCCATTGCCCGCCGCCGGTGTCCGTCATATATTGGCGAACGGGGAAAGGGCATGCCTTCGGACCGGCTCGACTCCTGGAAGGAGATCGCCGCCTACCTGAATCGCGGCGTGCGGACCGTCGTGCGCTGGGAGACGGATGAAGGACTGCCTGTTCACCGGCTCCACCACGACGAACGGGCCTCGGTCTTCGCCTACAAATCCGAGCTGGCCGCCTGGCGGGACAGCCGCACCACCGCCGTTCATCGGCCCACCGTGATCCCGGCTGTGGCGGTGCTGCCCTTCACCGCCGTGGGCGGCGATCCGGAAGACGAGTACTTCTGCGACGGTCTAGCCGAGGAGTTGACCACCGCCCTCAGCCGCGTGCCCGGCCTGAAGGTGATCGCCCGCACCTCGTCGTTCGCCTTCAAGAACAAGCCCGCCGACGTCGTCGAGATCTCGCGGCTGCTGCGCGTCGACTCCCTGGTGGAAGGCGCCGTGCTCCGTTCGGCGAACCGCCTGCGAGTGACAGTCCGGCTCATCCGCTCCGCCGACAGCTCCTCGATCTGGTCGGAACGTTTCGATCGTGCGTCCGGCGACGTGTTCGCGATTCAGAGCGAGATCGCGGAGGCGGTGACGGACGCCCTGCACGTCCGCCTGCTCGACCAGGACCGGGCCCGCTTCGCCAAGCGGCACACCTCCGACCCCGCCGCCTACGACCTGTATCTGCGAGGCCGCCACCTGCTGGCCCGCCGGACGCCCGAAGCAATCGACGCCGCCCTCGGCTATTTCCGGCAATCGCTCGACCGCTCGCCCGAAAACGCGTTGGCGCTGGCGGCCATCGCCGAGTGCTGCTGCGTGGCCGGATTCCTGGGGCTACGCCGCCCGTCGGAGGCGTGGGCCGACGCCAGGCTGGCCATCGACCAGGCGGCGCGCCTCGATCCGAATTTGGGCGAACTGGAGGCCATCGGCGCCTACGTCGCCTTCGCGCACGATTGGAACTGGACCCAGGCCGAGCGGAAACTGAGCCGCGCGCAGGAACTCGCACCAAGCTACGCGCCGGCGGCGCTGTGGCGGTCGTTTCTGCTCGCCGTCCGCGGGCGTCAGGCGGAGGCCGAGAGCGCCATCGCCCGGGCCTGGGATCTGGACCCACTATCGCTATACGTCCAGACCCACGTGGGCCTGGCAGCGCTCTGGGCCCGTGATTTCGACCGCGCCATCGCCCGTTTCCGCCATATCCTGGCCACCGAGCCGGGCTTCGCGCTGGCCGGCTTCCACCTGGGGCGGACCTGTCTGATCACCGGCCGGCTGGAGGAAAGCATCGAAGTGTTGAGCCGCGCCGCGGACAGCTTTCCGCTCGCTGCCGGCGCGCTCGCACACGCATTGTGGACCGCCGTCCGGCGCGAGGAGTCCGACTCCGCCCTGGCCCGATTGGAGGGGATGTCCACCACCCGATACGTCGGCCCCATGGCGTTCGCCACTGCCTGCATCGGGCGCGCCCCGCGCCGCGCCATCGAGTGGCTCGACAAGTCGCTCGACGAGCGGGAGGGCGCGGCGATCCTGCTCCCCATCGATCCCGGGTTCGATCCGTTGCGTTCCGTCGATGGATTCGAGCGCCTGGTGTGAAGGCTCGGCGCCCCCCCTACTCCTGACGAAGCGTAACGGTAGGATCCACCCGGGAGGCGCGCAGCGCGGGGATGAGGCTCGCAAACCCTGCCACCGCCACCAGCACCAGCGCCGCCGCCGCGATGCTGAGCGGGTCTGTCGGACCAACGCGATAGAGCAGCGGCGCAATCAGCGGCGCCATCGCCTGCGTGAGCGCCAACCCCACGCAGATCCCAGCCACAGCCAGCCAAACCCCGCGCCGGATAACCATCCCGAGCACTCCGTTCGCCCCCGCCCCGAGCGCCATGCGAATCCCGATCTCGCGGGTGCGCTGGCTGACCGAATACGCCATGACGCCATACAGCCCGACGCTCGCCAGCAACAGCGCGATGCCGCCCAGCACTCCCAGAAAGTACGAGGCCACCCGCGGTCCGAACCACGCCGCCGAAATGTAGTCCGCCAGCGGCATGGTCGTCATGCCGGCGGAGTTCGGATCGATCGCCGACATCTCGCGGCGCAGCACGGGCGCGAAATCGCCGGTCGCGCCTTCGGTCCGCGCATAGAAGGCCACGCCGCCGTCGCCGCTGGCGCCGTGAACCTGGTCGAAGGCCGTATAGAAGTACGGCTGCGGCGTCTCCGACAGACTAAGGTACTTGGCGTCCCTCACCATCCCAACAATCGTGAAAGGTTTGCCGAAAATCCGCACCCGCCGTCCCACCGGCCCGCGCCCGTCGAAAAAGCGCCGCGCGAACGATTCGTTGACGATCATCACACCCGGCGCGGCATCGTTGTCGTCCAACTCGAAATCGCGACCCTCGAGCAGTGGCGTCCGCAGCAGATCGAAATACCCCGGCGATACGGAGGCGAAATGGACATCCATGTTCTCTCCGGGCCTGGGCGCATAGCCATCCACGGAAACTCCGGTCCATTTCCCTAGCCCGAAACCGAGCGGGATCGAATCCGAGTAAGCCGCCCCGGTCACCGAAGCCGCATCGAGCAGCCGCGCCCGGAGCCGCCGCGAAAACTGCCGCTCCTCACTGGCGGTGTAATTGTTCGTCGAAAGAAACAGCCGGCACACCGTGACATTGTCGTAATCGAAACCGGCCGGCGTATTCCGCAAGCCATTGAGGCTCCGCAGGAACACCCCCAGCGTCACCAACCCCGCCAGCGCCAGGGCCACCTCCGCCGTCACCAGCACGCCCGACAGCCGTCTCGATCGCCCGTTCAGCGTATTGCCCCGTCCCGCCTGCTTCAGCGTGTCCACCAGATTCCGCCGCACCAGTTGCACCGCCGGCGGAAGCCCGGAAATCAGCGTAGACGCCAGGCAGATCAGCGCGGCGAACAGGAACACCCGCGGGCTGGGACGCGCCTCGAGCAGCACCGGCAAACCCGTCGGCGGCACAAGGTAGGTAAGAACATTCTGCGACCATAGCGCCAGCGGAAACGCCGCCACGGTCGCCAGCAGCGCCAGCAGGAAACTCTCCGAGACCAACTGGCGGCTCAACCGGCCGGGCCCGGCGCCCAGGGCGGCGCGAATGCCGAACTCGGTTTGCCGCGAGGCGGCGCGCACCAGCAGCAGATTCGCGACATTGGCGCAGGCAATCAGCAGCACCAACCCGCACGCCGCGCCCAGAATCGCCATCGGCGACGCCAGAATGCCGGACACCCCCGACTGCGATTTCCACACCGGCACGATCCGCGCGCCGACACCCTGGTTCGTCTTGGGATAAGCGCGGGCCAGGCGCGCGGCCACCGTCGCCGCTTCGGCGCTCGCCTCGGCGATGCCGACGCCGGGCTTCAGCCTCACGATGGCCCGGAAGCCTCGCGCGCCGCGGTCCGCTCCGGTCAACGGCGCCGCCACCCACCCATCCAGTTCAATCCCCGGAATATCGCCGCGGAATTCCGGAGGCGCCACTCCGATAATGGTCACCTGTCGGCGATTGATGCTCACCGTACGACCCAGAATGGACGGCGAACCCTGAAAGTACTCCTGCCAAAGCCGGTGGCTGATCACCGCCGTGAACGATTTCCCCTGATCGCCGTACTCCTCGCGCGCGAAAGCGCGACCCGGCGTCGGCTTCACGCCCAAAACGTCGAAGTAATTGCCGGAGACCAGTTCGAACCACGCGCTGTAGGCCTTCCCGCCGTCGTTCAACGAGACCGGCGCCTGTTGATTCAGCACCAGGCCGGAGATGCTCCGCAGGTTCTCCTGGAAGTCCCGGCAGTCGGCGTATGAGACGTTCGGATCCTCAATACCGTTGGCGCGGACCGCTTCGAGAACAGCCAGCCGTCCGTCGTCGGCGACGCCGTGAAAAGGATGCAGCACCATCCCATCGATCCAGCCGAAAACGCTGGTGGCGGCGGCGATGCCGAGCGCCAGCGTCAGCACCGCGAGCGCCGTCCACGACGGGGTCCGGCGGAGCACTCCCGCCGCGTACCGAAGATCATCGAGTATGCCTTGCATAAGCTTCCCCACTCGACCAGCGCAATCCGCCTTCCGCTCCAGATGTCTGATTCTGTTCACGTGGGCCCATCCGCGATGGTCGTTTTTGGGTGCGAGCCGTCCCAAAACTGGACGAAAACACGCTCACCGGGTCGCGCCCGTCTATGATGATATTCGTGACCGTTAGCTTCAATGACTCTCACTAGCGATGTCTGGAGCGGTTTCAGCAGGGACCTGACGGAGCGAAGCGTCCATTTCGCAGCCGAACTGGCCGGCGCCTGGAAGGATCTGTCGGCGCTCATCGACGTCCAGCTTCAGGCGTTCGCCTCCCTGGCGGGCCCCGAGTGCGCGGCGGGCCGCCCCCAGGACCTCGCGGCGTTCTTTGAAAAGGACGCCTCGTCGCTGCTGTCCGACCCGCTCGCCGCCTACAGCCAGAAGCGCCCATTACTGCGCTCCCTCGCCGCCATGGAGGAGCACGAATCGTCCATCGGCGACCTGCTACGCCGCCTTCCCCGCGTGGACGAGTTGACCGGCCGGCAGGTCGTCGATTACACCGGCGGCGATCGCCGCACGCTCGGCGGCGTCTGGCGGACTCTGCACCGGAAACGCAAGCCATTGCACCTGAGGGACGCCGTCCAGTCGCACTTCCAGCGCACGCTCCTCGAACGCGCGGCCATCGATGGCGCCTTCCAGCTCCTGCTGGCGCAGGCCGCGCTGCATCTGCTCTCCCCCTGGCAGACCCTGCGCCGGGCCTTTCTCTCGGAAATCGCCCAATCCGAGCAGGATCGGACGGACCTGGACAGCGCGCGCATCTGGTGGACCGACGTCGCCGACAGTCTCAATCAACGCGCGGCCTCGATCCTGGCGCGTTACGACGCATGGGCCGAATCCATCTCGCCGGCCCTCGCCAAGGCGTTGGTGCGCCGGCCGTACCCCGCCTCCCAGCGCAAGCGGGCCGCCTGGGACACGGAGCGCCAAAGGCGTCTCAGCTTCTGGTCGCGCCAGCAGCGCGCGGTCCGATCCGTCATCGACCTGGAACTGCACCTGGCGAACCTGGCGCGCACGGCCACTCGCGAAACCATCCAGAGCATCGACGCGCTGGAGCTCGAGCACACCGAACTGATTCAGGAGCTCGACGACGCCATCGGCTGGCTCGACGAATCGCGGGACCGGCCGGATTCCGAGTCATTCCCCCAACCCAAGGCGAGGCTGCTGTCCTGCGACGAACGTCTGGCCGAATGGATCCGCCGAGTCTCGGCAGCCGCGCGCCAGGAGCTGCCCATCGCCATCGAGACCGTGGAGCCCAGGACGCCGCTGCCCGGCTGGCGCAAGCCCTGGCGCGACCTGGAACCGGCCCGGGTCTTCCTTTCGGCGTTGACCACCGCCGGCGCCCCGATCATGGCGGCGGGCCTTCGGGAGGCCGAAGCGGTCCACCGAGCGGTGGTCCGCGAGATTGAACGCGCCCGCGAAGTCGTCGAATTCGGCGTTGAAACCGCTCGCACCGAGCGCGCCACGGGCCGGACGTTGGTCGGAGAAGCCGTTCGAAACGCCCTGACGTTGCTGACCTTCCAGAAGGGAGTCACCTCCGAAATTCGTCCGGCGGCCGACCACAGCGCCGCTCACGCCCTGGCCGCGGTCCTGCTCGAATGCGGCGTCGCGCTGGAGCGTAGCCGCATTGGCCTGCTCGCCCACGTCACGCGCCGCCGCGGACGCGAGGCGTTCCGCCAACTGCGCGGAGTCGCGGAGAAGGGCGTGCAGACCGGGTCCCGCCGTCTGTGGGAAGGCGCCCGGCAAGCCTATCGTTGGGCCCTGCTCAAGATCGGCTGGATGTCCGCTCCCCGGCAGGCCGTGGCGCCGGTCGTCCGGCGGGTCGACCTCGCCGAAGCGCTGCAAGTGCAGTTCCACGCGCGCGACTTACCGATGCTCTATCGGCGCCTCTTTCGTCTGGCCCCGGTGGAGGACCCCCGGTTCCTGGTCGGCCGCGACGTCGAGATGGCCGGATTCGCCGAAGCGCTCCACTCCTGGGAGGCCGGAAAAGGCGCTTCCGTCATCGTCGTCGGCGCGCGCGGCAGCGGCAAAACCAGCCTGATCAACTGCGCCGCCACGGGAGTCTTCGCCCATTGCGATGTGGTCAGGGGGCAGTTCTGCGAGCGGCTCCACACGCCGCCGCAGATGGCCGAATTCGTCCGGACACTCCTGGCGATTCCCCCCGGCGTGGACCTAGCCGCCGCATTGCGCGACCGCCGGCGCGTGATCCTTCTCGAAGAGTTCGAGCGAACCTTCCTGCGTACGGTGAACGGCTTTGAAGCGTTGCGTTCGCTGCTCGACCTGATGTACTCCACCGGACGCAGCACGCTGTGGGTCTTCAGCGTGAATGAGACCGCCTATCGTTATCTGAACGCCGTAGCAGGCCTGGGACGACACTTCTCGCACCACATCAACGCCATGTCCGTCCGCCAGCAGGACCTGACCAGCGCCATCCTCCAGCGGCACGGCCTGTCGGGCCTTCGGCTGGAATTCGCCCCGCTGCCGGAAGAGGATCCGAGAGTGAGCGGCGTCCGCCGTTTCCTGGGCTTTGAGCAGGATCCGCAGAGCCTGTTTCTGGATGCGCTCTACGAACAGTCGGAGGGCATTTTCCGCGCGGCGTTCGAACTCTGGCAAGGCTCGATCGAGCGCGTCGAAGGAGGCGTCGTCCATATGCGCCAGCCCCTCGCGCCGAACTATCTCAAGTTGGCCGAGGAGATGACCCTGGAGGACTGCTTCATGTTGAAGGCGATCCTCCAGCACGGCAGCCTGACGGCGGAGGAGTTAGCGGCGGTGTTAGCCGTCAGCCGGGAGGAAAGCCTTCGCCAGTTAGCGAGGCTCGGCCTCCTGGAGGTCCTGGAGCCCGAGCCCACGGGCCCCGGCGTGCGAGTGCGCCCGGAGGCCGGCAAACTCGTGCGAGAAACCCTAAGTCGGCGGAACCTGCTGTAGATAGGAGAAATGCGCTGATGTATCTCAACTATTTCGCGAATCTCATGTTGCTTGAGACTCCCAGGGTTGATCTCATCCGGTATTTCACCCTGAGCCGGATCGCCAGCGTCCTGTTGATCTTCGCCGCCACCTGGCTCCTCATTCGCTATTCCACCAAGCTCCTCGACCTGGTCAGCCAGCGGGGCCCCCGAGCGCGATTCGCGGTGAAGTGGATGGAGCCGGTCCTCCGAATCGGCCTATGGTTCCTGGCCGGATTCGCCTCATTCGACCTGCTGGCCCCTTCCAGGGAGACATTCCTCGCGGCAGTGGGTTCGGTGGCCATCGCCATCGGACTCGGCGCTCAGGACCTGATCAAGAACCTGGTCGGCGGCCTCGTCGTCGTGGCCGATCGCCCCTATCAACTCGGCGATCGCGTCAAGATCGGCCCGGCCTATGGCGAGATCGATCATATTGGGCTGAGAAGCACAAAGCTGACAACGCCGGATGACACCCGAGTTACAATTCCTAACTCAGACATCCTGAACAGCGAAGTTTTCAACGCTAACTCCGGCGTGCCGGATTGCCAGGTGGTGACCGACGTCATGCTCCCTCCGCGGACCGATCCGGCCCTGGCGTCACGGATCGGCTACGAGGTCGCCTACACGTCGCCGTTCACGTATCTCGCCAAACCGGTTGTCGTGCTGGTATCCGATGAATTCGACCGGCGTCCTTACATGAAGGTGCGCATCAAGGCCTATGTCTTCGACCATCGTTATGAGCCGCGCATGCAGAGCGACCTCACCACCCGCGCCAAGACGGAATTCCTGCGGCTCGGCTTATTGGACGACTGGCCTGGACAGAACTCGCCCAAGCCAAACTAGATCCGGCGCCCGGCCCGCGGGCGCCGTCGACGTGCGAGAATCCGAAGATGCGTTGGCTCGCGGTATCTCTATTCGTGGCCCTTTCGGCGGCCGCCCAGGATCAACCTAACCTGACCATCGTTGATCGCATCAAGGCGGAAGCTTTCGATCGCTCCAAGGTGATGGATCACCTCTATCACATCACCGAAGTCAACGGACCTCGCCTCACCGGCTCGCCGCAATTCGAACGCGCCGCCAACTGGACCATCGACCGTCTGAAGGGCTTCGGCGTCCAGAACGTTCATGTCGAACGTTGGCCGTTCGGAAAGGCGTGGTCGGTGGAGCAGTCCTCCGTGGAACTCATCTCTCCCCGGTACGCGCCGCTCAATGCCGCACCGCTGGCGTGGTGCGCGTCGACGCCGGGCGCCATCGAAGGCGAGCCCATTCTAGCGCCCTTCGAAACCTCCTTCCGGCAGGGACCGAAGAAGATCAAGGAGGAGTTCGACGCCTTCGCGGCGAAATGGTCCGGCAAACTGCGCGGCCGCATCGTGATGATCAGCAAGCCGAGAACGCCGAGACCCCAGACAACCGCCCAGTTCCGCCGCTTCACCGACGCCGATCTCTCCGATCTGGCCAAGAGTCCCGATCCCGCGATGAAACTCGCCACGACAAAGATCGAGGACCTGGAATGGCCCGAAGCCCCCGACGATGTGGCAAAGTTCTTCGCCAGCCTTCCCAACGCCCTGATGGAGCAGGTGTACGACCTCTACGACCGGTTCGCCGAGCAACGTGGCGAATTCTTCGCCCGCGAAGGCGCCGCCGCCGTCCTGCTGACGGACCAGCGCTCGCATGAAGGGATGGTCTTCGCCGAAGCGGCGGGCGGATTCAAGAAGTCGGCCACCCTCGCGCCGCCCACCTTCGTTCTCACCGCCGAACAATACGACGAAATCGCGCGCTCCATCGAACACAAACTCCCCGCGAAGCTGCGGATCAACCTGAAGACCGCGACGCCCGCACGCGACGCCGACGGATGGAACATCATCGGCGAGATCCCCGGCGGCGCCCGGAAGGACGAAGTCGTCATGATCGGCGCGCACTTCGATTCCTGGCACGCGGGCACGGGCGCCACCGACAACGGAACGGGCAGCGCGGTGATGATCGAGGTGATGCGCGTGCTGAAGACGCTGAACCTGAAACTGGATCGCACCGTCCGCATCGGGCTGTGGGGCGGCGAAGAGGAGGGTCTTCTCGGCTCACGCGCCTACGTGAAGGAGCATTTCAGTGGAAAGAACTCCTATGTGTCGGGCTACTTCAACCTCGACAACGGCAGCGGCAAGATTCGCGGCGTCTACCTGCAAAGTCACGACGCCATGCGCCCGGTCTTCGAACAGTGGCTCGCGCCATTCCGCGACCTGGGCGTCACCACCGTGGCGCTGCGCAACACCGGCGGAACCGATCACCTGTCGTTCAACGAAGTGGGCATCCCGGGCTTCCAGTTCATTCAGGACCCGCTCGACTACAACTCCATCGCCCACCATTCGAGCATGGACACCTACGATCACGCCGTGCCGGAAGACCTGATGCAGGCCGCCGCCGTGATCGCTTCCTGCGTCTATCAGGCGGCCAACCGGACCGACCAACTCCCGCGCCGCCCAAAATAAGGCCGGAAGCGGTGCTGCGCCTCCGGCCCGGCTCGTACGGGGGGACGAGTCTAGTCGTAATATTCCTGGCCCAGGTGCGTGATCATGTCCTCGCCCTTCATCCAGCGCAGCGTGTTCTTCAGCTTGATGAGCTGGATAAAAAGGTCATGTTCCGGATACAGGCCGGGCGCGGTCATCGGCGACTTGAAGTAGAAGCTCAGCCACTCCTGAATGCCCTTCAGGCCCGAGCGCTGCGCAAGGTCGAGCAACAGCACCAGGTCGAGCACCAGCGGCGCGGCCAGAATCGAGTCGCGGCACAGGAAGTTCACCTTGATCTGCATCGGATAGCCGAGCCACCCGAAGACGTCGATATTGTCCCAGCCTTCCTTGGCGTCGCCGCGTGGCGGGTAGTAGTTGATGCGGACCGTATGGAACAGGTCCTTATACAACTGCGGATACAGATTCGGTTGCAGGATATGGTCGAGAACGCTCAGCTTTGACACTTCCTTCGTCTTGAAGGACTCCGGATCGTCCAGCACCTCGCCATCGCGATTGCCCAGAATGTTGGTGGAATACCAACCCGAGCAGCCCAGCATGCGCGCCTTGAGGCCCGGCGAAATCAGCGTCTTCATGTAGGTCTGGCCGGTCTTGAAGTCCTTGCCGCACACCGGCACGCCGCGGTCCTTGGCCAGCGCCTGCAGCGCCGGCACATCCAGCGTCAGGTTCGGCGCTCCGTTGGCGAACGGCACGCCGCTCTTCAACGCCGCGTAGGCGTACACCTGGCTTGGGGCGATGTTCTCATCGCTCGCCGCAAGACCCTTCTCGAAGGCCTTCAGGTCCTGGTGGACAGCGGCGGGCTCGCAGAACACTTCCGTGGACCCGCACCACACCATCACCAGTCGGTCGCATTGGTTCTGCTTCTTGAACTTCGCGATGTCGTCGATCAGGGCCTCGGCTTTGTCTTTCAGCGAGCCCTTGGTCTTCACATTCGGCCCATCGATCCGTCGCACATAGCGGGGATCGAACACCGCCTTCATCGGCGAAATCTTCTGCAGCGGCGCCTTCAGCTTCGCCAGCAGATCGGAGTTCAGCACCTGAGCCTTGCGAGCCGCTTCGTACGCATTATCCGGGAAAATGTCCCAACCACCGAAGACCAGTTGCTTCAACCCGGCCAGCGGCACGAAGTCCTTGATCATCGGGACGCGATTGTCCGTGCGCTTTCCAAGGCGGATGGTTCCGAGTTGGGTGAGGGAGCCGACCGGCTCGCCGAGTCCCTTCTTGACGGCTTCGACGCCGGCGATGAACGTGGTGGAGACGGCGCCCATGCCGGGCGTAAGCACGCCGAGTTTACCCTTCGGCGATTCGATCTTGAGGCTCATGATGTCCCCAGCCTACGTCGCGCCCCCGCAGTGGCCAACGCCGAAGGGCGATGTCGTTGATTCGGCGCGCTAAAATCGTATGTAATCCGTCTGTGAAAAAGCCGAATTCCATAATCCGGCGAATCCTGGCCGTTCCCCTCCAACGGGCGGCGCAGGCCAACCCGGCCCTGGTGCTCGAAGGTCCCAGGGGATCCGGTAAAACCACCCTGCTGCGGCAGGAGTTCCCCCGCCGCCTCTACATCTCTCTGGAGGACTCAGCCGACCGCCGGGCAGCCCGAACGGATCCCGCGGCATTCCTCGGTCGCCTCCGCATGCCGGCAATCATCGACGACGTCCACCGCGCGCCGGAACTCTGGCGGCGTCTATCGCAAACCGGCCCGGCGCACCCGCTGATCCTCGCAAGCCCCCGCCGCTTGAGCCTGCCGCTGCCCACGCTCCGGCTGCACCATCCGACGCTCGCCGAACGGGAAGGCCGCCAGCCGCTCCCCCTCGACATGCTGGGCCGTTTCACGCCGTCCGCGAACCCCTATCGCCGTATCGCCAGCCCATGGCCCGCCCCCCGGACATCCATCGAACGCGACGTGCTGGACCTGGTGGCCGTACGAGACCTGGATCGCTTCGAAGCATTCCGTCAGACGGCCTTCGAAACCAGCGGGGAATCCCTGGATCAGGAGGCCCTCGCCCGCCGGGCCGGCGTATCGAAAACGACGGCGATCCGCTGGCTGGCAGTGCTCGAACAGTGCTTCGAGACCATCCTCCTGCCCCAATGCGACTTCCCCTTCGGAAGGCGGCTGATGCGCAGTCCGCGCCTGCACTTCCTCGCTGGCCGAAGCTTTGCGAGCCGCGTCGTCTCCCAAATCTACCGGAACGCCGTGCACTCCGGACTCGAACCGGACCTCCGCTATTGGCGCGACTCAAACGGCATGGAGGTGGCCTTGGTAATCCAATCCCCAGGCGCCCCGCCGGTCCCCGTTGCCATCGCCGAGTCCCCCACGCCCGTCGACGAATCCCGCCTTCGCCGCTGGATGTCCCTGGCCGGCGTCGACAGCGGCGCCATCGTCTCCGCGCGAGCCACCGGCCCGCTCCGAAACCGCATCTTCAATTACAACTATATTGATCTGTAATATCGAATAAATCTGCTATACTCAGCCACCATGGCCACACCCGTTAATGTCATCGAAGGGGCGTTCGTTCTGGTTGGCAGCGGTATCGCATCGCACACGGGCCAACAGATCCAGGACACCGAGGACGCGCTCGCCACCTGGTTTCGTCACACCATCGGCTCCATCGACCCGTTCAAGGCGATGCCCGAACCGGACCTCTGCTCATTTGGGTTCGAAGACACTCCGAAGGGCGAAAAGCAGCGCTTCCTGAAGCGCTTCATGTGGTTTCAGCTACCCGGCCTGACCTTCGAGGGAAAAACCTACGGCCTGGGGATGAATCTCCACAGCAGCAACACCATCGGAGGCATGTGGCTGCTCGGCGCCGGGTTCAACGTCGTCCGAACGCCCGAGTTGCACCCCTTTAAATCTCCGACCATCCCGAACAAAGGCGCCTGGACGGCCTTTCTGCGGAATCTGGTGAAAAACGGAGTATTCGACAAAAAGAAAAAGAAGAAGAAGTAGGCGGGGAATCGGGGGGCGGGCAAACCGCCCCCACACCGCGTCTAGACGAACTTCCAGCCCTTGCGGAAGGTAGGCTTCAGATAGCGGTTCGCATCCGGATTATTGCTGAAAATGCCCTTCTGGGCGTCCCACTCGAGCTTTCCTTCGAACTTCATGGCGATGACGCCCAGCAGCATCCACTGCACAAACGGCCCAGCGACGTTGAAGTTCGAACACGACGGTTCCCCACCCTTGCAGGCCCGGATCCAGTCGCGATAGTGGCCAGGCGACCGTGTCAGCACGGGCTCGGGCATCTTATAATCCTGCATCTTGGCCGCCGGAACCAGCCGGGTGCGCTCCCCGTAGCAGCCAGTGGTGACCATCCCCTTATCGCCGATAAACAGGCTGCCGTTGATGTCGGAATCGCCCAGCAGTTCGCCCTTCGGAACCTGGTCGAACTCGGGCTGAGCGGTCAGCGAATCATGCCAGAACACCTTCACCGGCGGCATCGCCCCGCGCGCCGGAAAATCGAAGCGGATCACAGTCCGATGCGGGAAGGTGTACTTGGACACGCCCTCTTTTTTCAGACACTCGACGCTCGTCGGCGCCCCGAGTTTCAGCGCCATGTTCGGCGTTCCCATAATGTGGCAGGCCATGTCGCCGATCGCGCCGCAGCCGAAATCGGGGAATGCGCGCCAGTTGTGGGGCACATAGGCGGGACTGTACGGACGAAGGTCGGCGATCCCGAGCCACGTGTCCCAATCGAGCGTCTCCGGAACCGGCGCCTCCGCCGGACTCACCTCGGGACCCTGCGGCCAGTAATGCCCGGGACGATCCGTCCACGCATGGACCTCGGTGACGTTGCCGATCTCGCCCGACCAGATGATCTCACAGCACTGCCGCGCGCCCTCGTTCGAATAACCCTGGTTGCCCATCTGCGTCGCGACGCCGTACTTCTGCGCCGCCAGCGTCAACTGCTGCGCCTCCCACACCGTGCGGGTCAGCGGCTTCTGGCAGTAGACGTGCTTCCCCCGCGACATCGCCCACATGGACGCGGTGGCGTGCATGAAGTCCGGACAGGAGACCAGCACCGCGTCGATCTCCTTCTCATGCTTGTCCAGCATCTTCCGGAAATCCTTGTACTTCGGCGTGTCCGGGTATTCCTTGAAAGTCCGCTCGGCGCGCTTATCGTCGGGATCCGCCATGGCGATAATATTCTCGGGACGGCACGCCCGGATATCGCTCGCGCCCTTTCCGCCGGCGCCAATCGCGGCGATATTCAGCTTCTCATTCGGCGACTTGTAACCCATCATCTTGAGCGATGGGGTGCTGCCAAATCCCGCCGCCGGAACCGCCCCGGCCAGCACGCTGCCAAAGAAGAAATGTCTCCTGGAGACGCCAGTCTTGTCCATGAACCTTGATGTCCTTGTTGTTAGAGCTTATCATCTGGCGCGGGGCCGTCGCCTTGACGGCCCGGGCTGGGGCGAGTCGGCGGAACGCGTGGCGAGTCGGCGGAACTTTTCGTCGCGGGTTTCGTCTTTATTGGCAGTGTCCAGCGCAGTGCGTCCAGTCGCGCAAAAAGTGGTTCCGCTACAGGACGAACGGCTCGATTCCTGGAAGGAAATCGCGGCCTATTTGAAACGTGGAGCCCGCACCGTCCAGCGCTGGGAGCGCGAAGCCGGCCTGCCGGTCCACCGTCTCCAGCACGAGAAACTGGGCTCGGTCTACGCCTGGAAGTCGGAACTGGACCGCTGGTGGTCCAGCCGCCGCGGCCAGTTGGAGGCCGACGCCGCCGCCGAAGCCTCGCGGGGAGCCTCCATCGGCGTCCTCCCATTCGCCGACATGAGTCAGGAAAAGGACCAGGCCTACTTCTGCGAAGGCATCGCCGACGAGATCATCAACAAACTGTGCCGCATCCGTTCGCTCCAGGTCTCCTCCCGCACGTCGTCGTTTCAGTTCCGCAGCGGCGGCGCCGACGTCCGTGAAATCGGCCGAAAGCTGCGCGTCTCGTCGATGCTCGAAGGCAGCGTCCGCAAATCCGGCGACCACCTGCGCATCACCGTGCAGTTGGTCGATTGCGACACCGGCTTCCCGGTCTGGTCGGAGCGCTACGACCGCACGTTGAACGACCTGTTCGCGATTCAGGACGAGATCGCCCACAACATCGTCGAAACGCTGGCCGGCCGCCTGTCTCCCGTCGAGGAGCAATCATTGCAGGCCGCCCACGCGCCGAACCTGCAGGCCCACGACTGCTATCTGCGCGGCCGCAAATACTACTATCAGTACGGCCCGCAGGACATGGACTGCGCGGTCCAGTTATTCGCCCGCGCCGTCGAGTTGGACCCCGACTACGCGGCAGCCTACGCCGGGCTGGCCGACTGCTGGTCGTATCTGTACATCTATTCCGATCGCACCGAAGCGGTCCGCGAACAGGCCAACTGGGCCAGCGAAAAAGCCGTCACCATGGACCCGCTGTCGCCCGAGGCCCAGGCGTCGCACGGATTCTCGCTATCCATCGCGGGCCGCGACGCGGAGGCCGAGGCGGCCTTTGAAACCGCCATCCGGCTGGATCCGGAGTTATTCGAGGCGCGCTATTACTACGCCCGCCACTGGTTCGTGCGCGGCGAACGGGACCGCGCCATCGTCCAGTATGAAGCGGCCATGCGGGCGCGCCCCGAGGACTTTCAGTGCCCGCTCCTGTCCGCCCAGATCTACGACGACCTGGACCGGCGCGCCGAAGCGCGGGATTTGCGCAAACGCGGCATCGAGAACGCCGAGCGTCACCTGGAATTGAATCCCGACGACGTCCGCGCCCTGTACATGGCGGCCAACGGTCTGGCGGCTCAGGGCGACGGCGGACGCGCCCGCGAGTATCTGGCCCGTGGGCTCGCCATGCGGCCGGACGACGCCATGCTGCTCTATAACGCCGGCTGCGTGTACGCCATGCTGCGCGACGTCGACGCCGCCATCGAATGTGTCGTCAAAGCGGCGGCGAAGGGCCTCACACAGAAGGGCTGGTATGAGAATGACAGCAATCTCGACCCCATCCGAAGCCACCCCCGATTCCAGCAGTTACTCGACGAGTTAGGCTAACTCCCCTCTACTTCATCCACTTGTAATAGTAGAACAGCAGCGGAGTCTTCCCCGTATTCCGTATCCCGTGCGGCCTGTTCGCGGCGCAATACATCATCGCGCCCGGACCCACGCGGGTCGTCTTGCCCTCGATCACGATATCGCCCGACCCTTCCACGATCACCATGATCTCCTCTTCCGCGTGCGTATGGGGAGGATGCGGCTCCTGCCCCGCGTTCAGCCGGAGGCTCCCCGCCGTCATGGAACTCAACTGATCGGTGGGACCTTCGAAATACACCCGTAACTCGCCAAACGGCTCGTGCGTAACCTTGGCGTTGGCCGGCGTCAACACCGCGTTCGGCAGTTTCGCGCCCGCGGCCTCGAGCATGCCGGTCATGGCCGCGAAACCCGCGGCGGCTGAGAAGAAATCGCGTCGATCCATCAGCTTCTTATATCAAACCTTCGGCCCGATCCGCGCCAAAGTACGCCAAACCGCGCCAGCCCCTCGCAGGCGCACTCTAGCACCGCACCAATCGGCCGCCATCTTCGTTCAACACAATAGCGGCGCAAGGCGCCAGAAAGGGAAAACGAAACTTATGATGAACTTTTCGAAACTGGCGGTCGCGGGCGCGATGTTCGCCTTTGCTTCCATCGCTGCACAGGCGCAGATCATGCGCGTGTCGGTTCCATTCAAATTCCACGCCGGAAGCCAGGTGCTTCCCGCCGGCGATTATGAGGTCCGCATCGACCAGGCCTCTCGCCGGGTGACGGTCGCGAACCTCGACGGACGCGCCGCCGGCTTCCACAACTTTAAGAACAGCGTGATCCAGAATGAGTCGAACCGCGGCAGCCTGGTCTTCCACGCCTACGGCGATTCCTACTTCCTGCACTCGGTCAGGCCGAAGATGGCCGACGGCGCGGAAATGTACACCTCCCGAGCGGAACGCGAGACAGCCCGCAACCTCCCGCTCCGCGAAGTGTCCACGCCGGTGATGGGTTCGAACTGACCGGACCGGCGGCGGGGCGGTCTTGGACAGCCGCCCCGCGCGCGATTGCAGCCGAGCTACTGCAACGAGGTATTCAGCACATCGAACCGGAACCGTTCGGGCGGCAGCGCGGACACGGGATCGGGCGACATGCTCGACCAGTGTTCAAAAGCGCGGTTCGCCACCGAATCGCTCAGATAGAACAGGAACTGGTTCGAAAAGCACCGTATGGGCGGCGGTTCGCGGAACGTCAGCCGCATTCCGACGGCCTTGTCCAGCACGACGCTGCCGGTCGACACCGACTTATCGTGCAGCAGCTTCACGAAACTCACCCGCCCGGCGTGCGGCCACACGTCAGCCCGCAGCAGGCTGCGCAGTTCGGCGCGCATCTCAAACGTCATCTCACACTGCCGGATCCACTCCAGCACCGCGTCGCCCCACTGCCAATGGTCGATGAACGCCAGGTACTGGTTCACCAGCCCGATGGCCAGGTCCATCCTGCGGCGCTCCAACTCGAGCCCCAGGTTGGGATCCTCCACGGGAGGAAGAGGGATCATGTCTTCCGACTCCACGATCCCAGCGGCCATGTCCATGACTTTATCGAGCCGTTTCAGGTGGGGAGCGCCGCGCACCAGCAGCGGAGGTAACTCGTGAGTTCTGGTTCCCGGCAACTCGACGAATTTCGTATCGCCCACAATGTCCATATACGCCCCCTGTATATCGACGACTGGGTCGCAAAGTGTTTGAGACCCTGATTATACGGACGGCGGGCCCGACTTTCAAGTTGCCTATTGATTCGTTAGGGGTATTTAACCTGGCAGCAATTGACGGGGAGTGCTAACTCCCGCGCCGGAAGCTCAACTCCGCCAGCACGTCGTCGGACAGTCTCACCCTCCGCTTGCTCCCTATCTCGACCACGTCGTGGCCCTCGGCGCGCAACCGTTCCGCCTGCCGCTCGGCGCCGCCCGGCAACTTCTCGAGCAGCGCGCCATCGTCGCGAACCACCCGCCAGTACGGCGTCACTCGCCGCGCCCCGGCTTCAAGTTCCTCCTCGGCGCACTCAGCGGCGATGCGAACGAAGATGCCGGTCGTGATGGGACACGTCACGTCCGCGCCGAAGGCCCGCGCCAGCGCCTCCCGTATGCGGGACTGCGTCACCAGCAGCCCTTTCGGCGTCTGCCGGATCAGCGCGTCCACATCGAGCGGCCGTGGAATCAGCATAGTCCCGCCGCCGAGGCGTTTCCGCATGGCCTCCGGCACATCCACCAGCTTCGCCTCCCGCACCCGCTCCAGTTTCGCGCGCCAACTGATTCGGGTGCGGAGTCTACCCGATGTCATGGCCGCCTCCTGACTCAGAATTTCTCCCGAGCCTTGGCGCCAAGATCCATGCCGGGCTCAACCGGACTCAGCCGGTAGCGATAACTATGCGTCTCTCCGCTAGCCACCCGGTACGGATTCATCGGATAGGCGTTGGGGCTCCAACTGTCAATGCCCCCCGCTCCCATCTGTTTCCAGTCGAGGTTCAGGAAGATCTCCGGATGGCGCTGCATCTGGAACGTATAACCGGCCCGCTCCATGTCGGACTTGGTGTAATGGCGCGCGGTGACATTCAGCGCGGGCGCTCCGATGGCCATCAGGCCGGCGCCCTGCGTGTTAGTAAGAGCCACCCAGCGAACGTCCGTCTTATTGCCGTTCTCCTGCGGCCGCATGTACTCCACCCAGTCGTTATCGACGGTGGTCTTATAGACTCCGATGCGTTCGAAGGCCCGGTCCACCAGCGTCTCCTTCGGACCCCGGCCATACCAGGTCAGGTTTTCAAGCCCCGGCGCCGCCACTAACTCCATGCCAAAGCGGGGCATCATGGCGATCTTATCCGCCCCCGGCTGGTAGTCGCCGTCGACAATCATGTCGCCTGATCCATACACCGTGTAAGTCATGGTGTAAGAGGCGCCGACTCCCGGCAGTTCCGCCTTGACGGTAATCCGCGCGGTCGAGTCATCCACGGTTTCGACCTTGCTGTCCTTGACGATCCACTGAGCGCCGGCGTCCTTCCATAACTGGATATTCACCGACTTATCCCCCTGGGCCCGCTCAACGAAGTTCTTCCAGGCGCCGCGATCGTTATTGGTGGGAGCCCGCCAGAAGTCAGGACGCGGCCCACGCTCCAGAATCGGCGCTCCGTTGTACCGATACGCCGTAACCAGCCCCAGCTTCTTATCGAAATCGAGTGAGAACTTCTTCCCCGAGATGGTCGCCGAGTCATCAGTCTGTTTCACCGTCAACAGCATCTGCTTGGACGGGCGAAACACCGGCGCGTCGGAGTTAGACGGCAGCGCGAATTGGTCCCAGGCGATCTCATGGCCCTTCGGCGCCCAGGACGCGTCCGACTTCAGCGCGAAACTGATGTTGAGCCAGTGCTCAACGCCCGGTTCTCGCGCGATTGGCGGAAGCGCCAGCGTAAACTCCTTCTCCGCGCCAGCCGCGATGTCGAGTTCGGGCAGGCGGCCGGAGCCGATGGTCTTGCCTTCCGCCTTCACTTCCCAGGAGCCCTCGGCGACGTCCTTGGCGTTAGTGAAGAAGAACCAGTTCTTCACCTTGATCTTACCGGCGGCGAGATCGACGGGACTCACATGCAGGTTTCGGTAAACGTACTTAATGGCGTACAGGCCGGGGTGCGGCGTGCGGTCGGCGGCCACCAGTCCATTGTTATTGAAGTCGTTGTCATTGCGGACGCCGGTCTTGTCTTCCCACCAGCCGCCGTAAGCGAGGAACGTCGACTGACTCGAGTTAGCCTTGTACTCTCCGGGAACAGGCACGCGGATGCCCTGGTCCACCCAATCCCACACGAAGGCGCCCTGGGCGTTCGTGCCCGAATAGAAGATGTCCCAATACTCCTTCAGGCCGCCGTTGCTGTTGCCCATGGCGTGCGTATACTCGCACAGGATCAGCGGCATGTTCGGACGCTCGGCGGCGTGCTTCACCACTTGCGCGGGCGTCGGATACATGAAGGAGTTGATGTCGGCGTTCGACCCGCCATGGGCCGTCGTGCCTTCATAGTGGAAGGGGCGCGACGGGTCGCGTTGCTTGGTCCACTGATAGGCGGCGGCGGCGTTCTGTCCGTCGCCCGACTCATTGCCCATGCTCCAGATAACTACCGAGGGGTGATTCTTATCGCGCTCCACCATGTTCTGGACGCGGTCGAGATAGGCGGTCTGCCACTCGGGATCGTTGGTCAGGCGGTTATGTACGTCGTTGCCGTAGTGATGGCATTCGATATTGGCTTCGTCGAGCACGTAAATGCCGTAACGGTCGCACAGGTCGTACCAGGCCGGATCGTTCGGGTAGTGGCTGGTGCGGACGGCGTTCACGTTGAACTGCTTCATCAGCTTGATGTCGCGCAGCATCGATTCGATCGAAACCACCTTGGCGGTGTTCTCATCGTGCTCGTGGCGATTGACTCCCTTGATCAGCACCGGCTTGCCGTTGACCAGGAAGCGCCCGCCCTTGATCTCCACCTGGCGGAAGCCGACGTTCACCGGGATCACTTCGAGAGCGGCCCCGCTCGCGCCCTCGAGCGTCAGCAGCAGCTTATAAAGGTTCGGCGTTTCGGCGGTCCATTTGGCCGGGTTCTTCACCGCGATCGCAAGGTCCGCGACCGACTCGCCGGCGGCCTCCACCTGGGTTCGCGCCGAGCCGATGGGAGCGCCCGCCGCATTCAGCAGTTCGGCCTTCACCGTCAGTTTGGCGGCCTTGTCGGCCGTCACCGTCGTCTTCACCTTCAGGTCTGCGTCCCGGTAATCGGCGTCCAGTTCGGTGCGGACTTCGAAGTCGCGAATGTGGCGGTCGGCCGGCGACCATAGATAGACGTCGCGGAAGATGCCGCTCATGCGCCACATGTCCTGGTCCTCCAGGAACGCCCCGTCGCCGAAACGATAGACTTCGACGGCCAGCAGGTTCGCGCCAGCCTTCAGGTGGGGCGTCAGGTCGAACTCGGCGGGCGTCCGGCTGTCCTCGTGATAGCCGAGTTTGTGGCCGTTCACCCACGCGTAGAAGGCGGAATCGACGCCGTCGAAGTGCAGGATCACCTTCCGGCCCTTCCAAGCCGCCGGAACCTGGAACTGGACCCGGTAGCTGCCCACCGGGTTGAACTCGTAAGGCACGGCGGGCGACGCCTTGGGGTCCTGCGGCCAGGGATAGATGATGTTCGTGTAGATGGGGATGTCGAAGCCGTGCATCTGCCAGGAGGCGGGGACCGGCATGGTCCGCCACTTCGAATCGTCGTAATCGGGCCGGTAGAACGCCACCGGACGGTCGGACGGGCGCAGGGAGCCCTGGAACTTCCAGCTCCCATTCAGCAGTTGGAACCAGGGCGACTGCGCGCGAACCCCGGTCTTGGCGAGCGCGGCGTTCGGATAGATCATCATCGTCGCGTGTTGCTTCTCGACGCCGATGTGAACGATACGAGGGTTGTCCCATTCGGGCTTGTCGGCGGCGAACGAAACGGACGTGGTTATCAGCAGGGCAAGCAATACGGAGCGCATGGTCTTAAACATCGACGATATCAGGTCGTGGGCGCGGAGAGGGCCGGGTGACGGGAGATCTCGCCCACCAGCGGTCGCGACCACTCAAGGTACTCCGGGCGGACGTGGTTGCGGCTGTCGTTGATCCAGTCGAGCGGGAAGGGCCGGGCGACGCCGGCCACCTCGGCAAGCGGAGTCAGCCCGGGTTCCGCTTCGTAACGGTGACCGGGCGCCCGGCGGAGAGAGATCATCTGGCCGGACTCGCCTCGCATCGCCGCTCGGACCGCGGCTTGGCCGCAACGCCAGGCTTCGTCTCGATCCACCTCGGAGACGAACGGCGCCGAGCAACGCCCGAGCAGGCCCGGCTTTTCGGAACGGGCGCGGAGGCCGGTGCGGTCCCACACCAGTCGGGCTAGGACGTGGCCAGTGTTGACGGGCACGCCACCGCGGGCGCCGGGAGCGGTGGTCAGTTCTGTATTGAACCAGCGGCCGTCCTGATCCGCCTGTCCTTCGCACACAGCGACCACGCAGCGTCCCAGGCGGGCCACCACAGCCTCGACGTCGGCGCAGATTTTGTCAATGCTGACGCCGCATTCCGGGAAATAGATGAGGTGCGGCGCATACTCATCGTTATGGCACGCATGTGCCGTACTCGCCACGACCCAACCGACGTTCCGGCCCAGGGTCTCGACAAAACAGACCGGCCACGGCAGGCTCCGGTTGTCCTCGCCGATGTCCCGGACGGCATGGGCGTAGAACCGGGCGCTCGACCCGTAGCCGGGAGAATGGTCGGTCCCGGCCAGGTCGTTGTCGATGGTCTTGGGGATCCCGACGACCTGGAGTTCGTAGCCCGACTCCCGAGCCAGCCGGTCAAACCGCAACGCGGTCTCCATGGACCCGTTGCCGCCCGTATAGAAGAACCACCGGACGTCTCGACGCCGGAAGTCGTCGAGGATCCGGCGGTCGTCCTCGGGCGTGAGCGGGCGGCGGGAGGTCCCGATGGCCGAACCCGGCGCCTGCCGGATCGCGTCGAGCAGGCCTGGCCCGATGGCGAACAGGTCGTGGTAGCGGCCCTCGACCAGGCCCTGGACGCCGAAGTGCGCTCCCAACAGCCGGCCGATGGGGTGTTTGGCGGCTTCGGCGATCAGACCGGCAAGGCTCGCGTTCAGGACCGGGGTCGGTCCGCCGCCGTGGGCGACGACGGCCGTCCCGCTCACATCGGCGCCACTCCGAGCAACCGGGCGGCGTTGGCGTTATACACCTTCCGGAGGATCCCGTCAGAGAGGCCGATTCCGTAGATCCGCCAGCGGCCCTGCGGCGGGACGGCCGCCGGGGCGTAGTCGAAGTACTCGTCCTCTGTCTCGAGGAACCGGAAGTAGATCTGGTACAACAGGTCGCCGAAGACCTGCTGGGGCGTCTCCCGGCCGTTCGGGACGGCGTCGGTGCCGAACAGGATCCGGTCCTGGTAGCGATCGAAGAACCGTCGGGACGCCCTCGGCTGACGGCCCAGTTCGCCGATGCGGGCGCCGATTTCCACGTGGAAGTTCGGGTAACGGTCGAGCGCGGCGGCCACGTCGTCCAGGTTCTCGGCGAAGTTGCCGACATGCAGCCCGATGAACTGGGTGCGCGGATGGCGCGCCAGGACCCGGTTTCGGGCGGCGATCAGCTCCTCGTTCGACGGAAAATCGGCCCCGTGGAAGGACCAGTCCGGATGATTGTTCAGCTCTTCGAACCGTTCGTTGTAGCGGTCGGTGGCGAGGAAGAAGGCCGCCGGATCGGAGATGTGGATGGCCACCGGCATTTTGAGCGCCCCGCAGGCTTCCCACATCGGATCGAAGCGGCGGTCGTCGATCTTGACCAACGGGCCCGAGGTGACGTGCTCCCGCAGGTACAACCCGAGCGTTTTGAGGATCTTGAGGCCGTGGGCCCCGTCCTTGCGGGCGCGTTCCAACTCGTCGGCCTGCGCCTTCGGGTAGCCGGCTTCGGCGGTGCGGCTCCACATCGGCTCCGTGAAGGTCAGGAACCGGCCGGGGTGGGCCTTGTCGAGCCGCGCGATCGCATCACGGAGGCCGGCGCCGTAACCGCCCGTGACGTTCACCATGGTCCGCAGGTTCCGGCGGTCCATGACCGGGAGCAGTTCAGCGGGCGGGGCCGGATACCGGCGAGAGTCCGTCATCGGAACGCCCTTTTCGCTCTTGGCCGCGAAAGACAGATGCGTATGGATATCGATGACGGGGTGGCGAGCGCGTTCGACCTTGGTCTCCCGCGCGTGGAGCATGCTCCTGGGCTGATAGTCCCCGATGTCGAGCGGCTGGCGCTTGCTTTGCGCCGCCGCGGAAAGAACGCCTGCCGATGCGGCAAGCCATTGCCGGCGGTTCATCGTACCAACGGTATCACGCCGGCCAGGGTTGGCTACCGGCGGGCGAGAGGCGAACTCCGCTCCTCGAGCGTCGTTATGCGCCGATCGTGGTTTTGTAGCAGTTCGCCGATGCCATCCAGGCGCTTCACCACTTCGTCGATCCGGCGATTCGTGTCGTCGATCCGATGGTTCAACGAATCACGCAGGTCGTCGATCCGCTTCAGAAGGTCTTCAAAACGCTTGTTCTGGCTCCAACTTGCGATCCAGATCGTGGCGATGAAGGTCACCATCAACGGCAGCGTGATCTGGAAGAACGGTTGGTTCAGCACCTGTTCCGATGATACTTCAAACCGTGGCCAGATCCGTCACGGAACCTTCGAGCACCTTCTGCCCGTAGGCGAAGCCGGCCTCGAAGGCGCGCAGGTTCAGGTCCTTCGAATGGGCCGGTACGGAGTCGAGCACGGCGTTGCGCACCGACTCGGCGGCCAACAGCCCTGTCACCGCCGTAAAGAAACCGGTCATGACGATGTTGAGCACCATCTTCTTGCCCAACTGCTCGGCCAGGCGCGTGGCCGGGACGCCGTATACCCGGACGCCGGGCTTCACCGCCGTGGTGACCCGGACCAGGTCCGTCTCGACGATCAGAATCCCGTCGGAGCGGACCTCCGGCGAGAACTTCGTGTAAGCTTCCTGGGCCATCACCACCAGGATGTTTGGCTCCGTTACGTAGGGATAGAGCACGGGCTGATCGGACAGCACCACCTGGGCGCTGGCCGCTCCGCCGCGCGCTTCCGGACCGAAGGCCTGGGTCATGGTGGAGTAGCCGTTCTCAAAGATGCAGGCCGCCTTCCCGATGACCGTGGCCATCATGATGACGCCCTGCCCGCCGAAACCGGCGAAGCGGATCTCCGTTACTGACATATGATGGCCCCCGTTTCCACGTATTTGTCGCCCATGGTGTGCTGGTAGTGCGCTTTCATGAGCGTAGCGTAGTCCGGACGGTCGCGGTCGACGAACTTGCCGACGACGATTTCGCCGTCGCGGGTCAGCCCGACTTCCGACGTGGACGCGCCATCCTTGCGCTTGCTGAGCTCCTTGTACTGGCGCAGCGTCTCCATGCCGTCACCCATCTTGTTGCGGCGCTGGTAGAGCGTGGGGCAGGGCGAGAGCACTTCGATGAACGCGAAGCCCTTCTTATTGAACATCTCGAACATCGATTTGGCGAGCTGGCGGACGTGATAGGTGGTCCAGCGCGCTACGTACACGGCGCCTGCGGCCTCGGCCAACTGTGGCAGGTTGAACGACGGTTCAAACGTGCCGTAGGGCGAAGTGGAGGTGAGCGCGTCGCCCGGCGTGGTGGGCGCGGTCTGGCCGCCGGTCATGGCGTAGACCAGGTTGTTCACGCAGATCACCTTGATGTCGACGTTGCGGCGGGCAGCGTGGATGAAGTGATTGCCGCCGATGGCGAACAGGTCGCCGTCACCGGAATAGACCACCACGTCCAAATCGGGACGCGCCAGTTTCAATCCGGTAGCGAAGGGGATGGCGCGGCCGTGCGTGGTGTGGAACGAGTCGAGGTTCAGATAACCGGCGACGCGGCCCGAACAGCCGATGCCCGACACCACCGACACCTTGTCGAGGTTGGCGTTGGAATCGAGCAGGGCGCGGGTGAAACAGTTGACGGTGGTTCCGATGCCGCAGCCCGGGCACCAGATGTGCGGCATGCGGTCGGTGCGGAGAAACTGTTCAGTTGGATTCTCGTGCAGGGAAACCAGTTCGCTCATCGGGCTGCCTCCAGGATGGCCTCGGCGATCTCTTCAGGACTGTGGACAGTGCCGCCGGCGTGCGTGACAGCGATGGTCTTGGCCAACCCGCCCGAGGCGCGCTCCACTTCTCTCGACATCTGGCCCAGGTTCAACTCCGGCACCACAAAACCGCGGATGCGGCCGGCGAGCGCGCGGATCTTCTTGTCCGGGAAGGGCCACGGCGTAATCAGACGGAACATGCCGATGCGCAGCTTCCGGTTGCCCAGCTTCTGGCCGCTGTCGCGCACCATCTGGATGGCCTTCATTGCGACGCGCGAGGTGATGCCGTAGGCCACGACGACCACGTCGGCGGCGTCGAGGTCGACCTCTTCATTAATGGAGATGTCGTCGGCGTTCTGGAGGATCTTGTCCTGGAGGCGGTGGATCAGCTTATCCTGCGTCTTCACGGTCATCGACGGGTAGCCCTTCTCGTTATGAGTGAGGCCGGTGACGTGGAAGCGATAGCCGTCGCCCGCTTTGGCGATGTCGGGCACCAGGTCCTCGTCGGCCTTGTAGCCCAGAAACTCGTCGGGCGCCTGCTTGGTGAGGCGGCGCGGCGTGATCTCGATCTGGTCGGCGGGAGGGATCACCACCTTTTCCGTCATGTGGCCGACGCATTCGTCCATCATGAACATGACCGGGAGACGGTACTTTTCCGCGAGATTGAAGGCGCGGATGGTGAGGTCGAAGCACTCCTGCGGGGAGTTGGGCGCCAGGGCGATCACTTCGTAATCGCCGTGCGAGCCCCAGCGGCACTGCATCATGTCGCCCTGGGCGGGCATGGTGGGCAGTCCGGTGGACGGGCCGCCGCGCTGGACATCGACAAAGACGCACGGGGTCTCGGTCATGAGGGCGTATCCGATGTGCTCCATCATGAGCGAGAATCCGGGGCCGGAGGTGACGGTGAAGGCCTTGGCCCCGCCCCAAACCGCGCCTTGCAGCGCGATGGACGCGGCCAGTTCGTCCTCCATCTGAATGAAGACACCCCCCACTGAGGGAATTCGCGCGGCGAAACGCTCGACGACTTCCGTGGACGGGGTGATCGGATAACCTGAGGCAAATCGCGCACCTGCGGCTAATGCACCTTCGCAGCAGGCGTGATCGCCATCAATAAAATGGGTGCCGGTGAGGACTCCCTTGGGATCGGCGTGTACGGTCATGCTTTCTTCTCCCGCCAGCCATGAATCGCGAAATCGGGGCAGAACATCCCGCACAAGTCGCAGCCGTTACACTTTTCTGGTGCAACAACATGCGGGGGATGATAGCCCTTGGAATTGAAGGCCGGCGAAAGGGCTAGAACCTTGGTCGGGCAGAACTCGACACAAAATGCGCAACCCTTACAGCGCTCGACCGTAATGGCCACATTGCCCTTGGTCATGAAACCCTCCGTGACTAGGTATTGGCAACTGTAGGGCCAAAATTTTTACGGTCTATTCGCGAGGATCATCGGCGGATCGACGACCGGGTGTAGAGAAATGCTACGGCCTAGAGACGGAGGGCGGGGTGCGCCAGTTCCTCCGGGGTCAGGGTGGGACGCTGGAAGGGGGGCGGAGCTTTCGGGGAGGCGGACGCCGGGGCGTTGCGAGGGGCGGGATTGGCTTCGTTTTGTACAGGGCGCGAGGAGCCCGGGAGCGGCGCGTGGACCAGGGCCTGGACGTAAGCCTCCATCGCCCGGGCTTCCGCCCGGCGGGTGCTCAAGCGGACGGCGCGTAGTTCGCGCAGGGCCTTGAAGTAGGCTCGCTCGGCGGCGGCCTGGTAACGGGCGAGTTTGTCGAGGATGGCGCCGTTGCGCGCTAGAGATTCGAGGAGCGCGGTGTCGGCGTCGGGTGGGGCGGAGGGATTGGTGAGGATCTGCTCCATGGCCAGAGCCTCCAGACGCTCCAGGCGGATGAGCTTCCACCGGGATTGGATCATTTGATCGACCAGGAACGTTTCGGTGTCGCCTTCCGGAGCGTGTTCGGCGGCGAGGCGCTCGGCGAGGGCGTCAAATTCGTCCTGCGATTCGTTCGGCAGGAGGTAAAATCTACCGGCGAGACCGTGGCGGACCGCGTTCCGGCTGGAGGCGTTCTTTCCTTCCGGCGTCTTCGGGCCGGTGGACTTCCCGGCGTTCTGCCGGTTTGCGAGTATTTGGGCGGCGGTGCTCATTTCCACTTTCAATTTAGCAGCCGGGTGTCAAGTTTTCGGATGTGCCCGGGCGGGGGTCGTCGCCGGATAAGCCGCTTTAACTGAATGGTTTGAGCGATTCCGCAGAGGGCGAAAAAGTGCCTGTGAACGGCTATTTTCGAGCGGCGCGGTTTGGGCGCCGGCTGATATGCTGTACTGACATGCGGTTGCTTGCAGCGTTGGTTGCGCTGCCGATCTGGGTTCTGGGTCAGCAGGTCAGTTTTACGAAGTCGGTGCGGCCGGTTCTGGCGGAGCGGTGCGCCCCGTGTCATAACGATCGCAATACGAGCGGGAAGGTGTCGCTTGCTTCCGTGGCCGCTATGACGAAGGCCGGGGCGCTGGTCGCCGGGAAGCCGGACGAGAGCCTGCTGGTGAAGGTCATTAGCGGCGATCGGCCTCGCATGCCGAAGTTCGGCGATCCGTTGAAGGCGGAACAGGTGGATGCGATCCGACGGTGGATTGCCGACGGGGCTCCCGATGATTCCACGGCGGGCGGGCCGGAGGTCTGGTGGTCGCTCGCGCCGCTGAAACGGCCGCCGGTTCCGGCGAATGGGGCCGCGAATCCCGTGGATGCGTTCCTGCGCGAAAAGCTGGCGGCGGCGGGGCTCACACCTTCGCCGGAAGCCGATCGCCGGACGCTGGCTCGGCGGGTTTACTACGACCTGGTGGGGCTGCCGCCGACTGGCGAGGAAATGGATGCGTTCCTGGCCGACCGAGCGCCCGATGCCTACGAAAAGCTGGTGGATCGGCTGCTGGCGTCGCCACGGTATGGGGAACGGTGGGCCCGGCACTGGTTCGATGTCATCCACTATGGCGAGTCGCACGGCTATGACAAGGACAAGCCTCGACGCAACGCCTGGCCGTATCGGGATTGGGTGATCCAGTCGCTGAACGCCGATATGCCCTGGGTCCGTTTTGTCAAAGAGCAGGTGGCGGGGGACGTGCTGTATCCGGATGACCCGCGGGCCTATGTGGCGACGGGTTTCCTGGCTGCCGGGCCTTGGGACCTGGTGGGTCACCAGGAACTGCGCGAGGGCTCCTCAGACAAAGACAACACGCGGCTGCTCGACCGGGATGACGTTGTCGCCACCGTCGTTTCGACGTTCGACAGCATGACGGCGCACTGCGCGCGCTGCCACGACCACAAGTTCGATCCGATTCCGCAGCAGGATTACTACAACCTGCAGGCTGTGTTCGCGGGCGTCGACCGCGTGGATCGGCCGTTTGACGACGATCCGGCAGTGCATCGCGAGCGGCAGGCCCTGTTGCGGCGGAAACTGGAGGTCCAGCGGAGGCTGCAACCGCTGCTCGATCAGGTCGAGTTCGCCTCGACGCCGGAGATTGTCACGCTGGACAGTTCGATTCAGGATGCGAGCCTGCTGATTACGCATATGGGCGAGCCGAAGACTCCGGCGGACGTGGAGACGAAGCGGCGGCTGGAGGCTCGGCGCGTGGCTGACCGGAACCGGCGGCAGGAGATCGTGGACGGGCTGGTGGGGCCTGAAACGTATGCCGAAATCCGGCGCATCGAGGCCGAGTTCAAACCGATTGATGAGGAGATCGCCAGGCTGCCGAAGCCGCGGACGGTGTACACGGCCGCGAGTTACTTTCCTCGGGCCGGGACGTTTCGTCCGTCGCTGGGGCCGCGGCCGGTGTTCGTGTTGGGGAGGGGGAATGTGCGGTCTCCGGGCAAGCCAGCTGTGCCGGGGGCGCTGACTTGCGTGCCTTCCCTGCCCGCTCGATTCGAGCTGAAGGATCCTTCCGATGAGGGCTCGCGGCGGGCGGCGCTCGCCGATTGGATTGGCGATGAACGGAACATGCTGACGTGGCGCTCCGTGGTGAACCGCGTGTGGCATTATCACTTCGGCGCCGGCATTGTGGATACTCCGAATGACTTCGGGCGCATGGGCTCAAAGCCGACGCATCCGGAATTGCTGGATTGGCTGGCGGTGTGGTTCCGCGATGATGCGCATGGATCGCTGAAACAACTGCACCGGCTGATTGTCACCAGCGCGGCGTATCGGCAATCGTCGCGGAATCGGGAGGATGGGGCGAAGGCGGACGCGGATAACCGGTTGCTGTGGCGTCAGAATCGGACGCGGCTGGACGCCGAGGCGGTCCACGACACGATCCTGCAGGCGGCGGGGAAGCTGGATTTGACGATGGGCGGTCCGCCGGTGGAGTTGTTCTGGTTCAAGGACGACCACTCGCCGGTTTATGATTACGCACGGTTCGATCCGGACACGCCTGGCTCGCACCGGCGCAGCATCTACCGGTTCATTGTGCGGAGCGTGCCGGATCCGTTCATGGAGCGGCTGGATTGTCCCGATCCTTCGGTGCAGGCGCCGAAACGGTCGACGACGATCACGGCCATTCAGGCGCTCGCGATGCTGAACAATCCGTTTGTGCTGAAGATGGCGGAGCATTTCGCCGAGCGGGCGGGAACGGCGGAACAGGCGGTGCGGCTGGCGCTGGGGCGCGAGGCGACGGCCGAGGAGCGTACGGCGTACGCGGACTATGCGGCGAAGTATGGTCTTGCGAACCTGTGCCGCGTGCTGTTCAACACCAACGAGTTTCTGTTTGTCGATTGAGGGGATGGGATGAACCGGCGATCGTTCTTGTGGAATTACGGCGGCGGGCTGGGGGGCGTCGCGCTGGCGCACCTGATGGGGCGGGAGGCGCTGGGGGCCGGGCGCGGACGGCCCGAGTTCAACGGCGGGTTGCATCATCCGGCCAAGGCCAAGCGCGTTGTCCAACTGTTTATGTCGGGCGCGGCGAGCCAGTGCGACACCTTCGATTACAAGCCGCTGTTGATCAAGAAGGGCGGCGAGACGTGGGATCCGGGCGAGAAGGTGGAGCTGTTCCAGAGCAATCCCGGCGCGGTGATGCCGAGTCCTTGGGGTTGGAAGCAGTATGGACAGTGCGGCAAGTGGGTGAGCGACCTGCTGCCGCACATCGGCGAGTGCGTGGACGATATCGCGTTTGTGATGTCGCTGATGGCGAAGTCGAATGTGCATGGGCCGGCGACGTTCATGCAGAATACCGGCTTCATTCTGCCGGGTTTTCCGAGCGCCGGCAGTTGGGTGTCGTATGCGCTGGGCAACCTGACCGATAACCTGCCGGACTTTGTCGTGATGCCCGACCCTCGCGGGATGCCGCCCAATGGCGCGGCGAACTGGTCCGCCGGGTTTCTGCCGGCCTCGCATCAGGCCACCATGATCCGCGCGGGTACGCCGACGCCGATCCACGATCTGTTTCCGCCGTCCTCCGCTTCGTTTATCACGAAAGACGCCGAACGGGATGGGCTGGCGCTGCTCAATCGGGTGAATCGGGAGCATCTGGCCGAGCACCCGGGAGATTCGCGGCTGGAGGCCCGGATTGCGTCCTATGAGATGGCCGCGCGGCTGCAGTTGAGCGCGCCGGAGGTGTTGGAGATCAGGGGCGAATCCGAGGCTACGCGGAAGTTGTATGGGCTGGATAACGAGGCGACCGCCGATATGGGCCGGCGGTGCCTGACGGCGCGGCGACTGCTGGAACGCGGCGTGCGATTCGTGCAGGTGTGGAGCGGCGCGGATAACGGGTTTCCGCGGCGGAATTGGGATAGCCACGAGAATCTGGCCAAGGATCATGGCGATCTGGGGATGGCGCTGGATAAGCCCGTGGCGGGGTTGCTGAAGGATTTGAAGGCTCGCGGGTTGCTGGACGACACCGTAGTGTATTGGACCACCGAGTTCGGACGCATGCCGTGCAGCCAGGGCAGCAAGGGGCGGGATCACAACCCCTTTGGGTTCACTTCCTGGTTCGCGGGCGGGGGCTTCAAGGGCGGGGTGAGTTATGGCGCTACCGATGAGTGGTCTTATAAGGCCGTCGATAAGCCGGTGTATTGCTATGACGTCCACGCCACCTTGCTACACCTGTTGGGGATCGACCATAAGCGACTGAGTTACTGGCATAACGGAATCGACCGCCGGCTGACCGATGTGCATGGAGTCGTGATTCCGGAGTTACTGGCGAGTTAGAGCCAGTTTCCCATGAGGAAGAACGGGGCCCAGTAGTAGGGATGGGACCAGTCGCGCGGTTTCACTGGGGCGTCGGCGGAGGTCCGGCGTACGCCGCGGGCGGCCGACGGTTCCGCTGGACGCGCTTCGCCTTTGAGCAGGCGGAGTTGGGCCTGGCGTAGCGCTTCCGCCTTGGCGAGGCGGGGCTCCGATTGGCGCAGGCGGTAGAACGCGCGCATGAATTCGCTGGTGGAGTCGTCGGCTACGGGCCACAGCGTCGCCACCACCGCCTTCGCGCCCTTGCGCTGGGCGATGACTCCCAGACCTTCTAACTCGCGGCCGTCGCCGACTCCGGTGTTACAGGCCGACAGCGTCAACAGGTCGACTCCCCGGAATGGGTTCACCATGGCGTCCAATTCCGCGAGAGTCAGGCGGCGGCCGTCGCCGAGCAAGAGGAACGACCGCGACTCGTCGCCCGGGGCGAAGTTGAAGTGCGTCGCTATGTGGACTACGCTGTAGCCTCGGCGCAGACGGTCGACCAGCGCGGATTGGCTGAACTGGTCGTCCAACAGGACGTCGCCCGGGATGGCGTCGCGTTCGACGATGCCGCTCAATTCCGCGGCTACGTTGGGCAGGGCGGGAAAGTCGCCGAATGCGCGCGTGACGCCGAAACCGGCCAGTCGCCAATCGGCCTTCGGTTCGTCCTTCAAGCGGGCGGCGCTGGCCGGCGTGAAGACTTCCAGGCGGTACTTTTCGATCAGGTAGCGGCGCCCGTCGTAGAGCGCGGCGAGCGGGATGTAGCGCAGGGCGCCGTCGAGCGAGAACATCAGGGTCCGGGCGTGGGCTTGTTCCAGGTCGGAGGCGAGCGCGGGAACGATCAGCATACGGTATAACTCGGCGGCGAGCGGCTTCGGGTCGGAGGATGGGTTTTGCACGGCTTCGCGGAATGTCGCGATCTTGCGGTTTAGGTCGGCCGACGGGATGGGGTACGCGTAAGCCCGACGAACGTTGGGAGTCACCAGGATGGTTTGCAGTTTCTCGTCGCCGGCGATCGTGTAGATGGCTACGGTTCCCTCCGGAAGGTCGGCCAGGTCGGACCCGAAGGCTTCGATGTCCTTGAGCGGCAGGCCGGCGGCGGGGGACTTCGATGGCAGTTGGCGGGCTAACTCGTCCAATACGCGGCGGAAGGCCTGGTTGCCGGCTTCCAGGTCCTTTTCGATGCGGACGAGTTCCTGGTCCTCCTGCGCGGTGCGCTGACGCCGGGCGGTGAGTTCGCTGTAACGCGCTCCGGCGCCCACCAGGCGCTCCGACGCTTCTCGATATCGCGCGGCCCATGCGGACTCCTCCGACGTCAGGTCGGCGCGGCCCGCCAAGCCTGCCGGACGATTCGCGTCGCGGCGTGTGAACTCGACGTACTCCTCCTGCTTAAGCAGATTCGTGGCCTGCTGGGCTTCGGGGAGACGTCCTTGCTCGATCAGGAGACTGGCCAGCAGACGGTAGACCTCCTGGTTGCGCCTGGCGTAGGATTCGCGCAGGTCCTGACTGAGGCCACGGTTGCGCGAGCGGATTCCCTGTACGGTGTTGACGGCCAGTTTCGCGTAGAAGACGGCCGGGCGCACCTGGCCGGCGGCGCGCGCCGTCAACGCCAGTTGCTGGAGGGCCGCGGCTTCGGCCCGGGGATCGCCCACCTGCTGGGCGAGCGACAAGGCCCGCATTGAGAAGTCCCGGGACTCGGCCGGCTTGCCTGACTCGCGGCTAACTCGTCCTAACAGGGCGGCGGTGTAACTCTGATTGCGGGGGTCGGCGATGCGGGTTTCTATCTCGAGCGCCTGGCGCAGGTTGGTTTCGGCTTCGGGCCGGTTACCGGCGACGAGCAGGGCGCGCCCCAGGTTGTTGAGGGCGACGGCTTCGCCTTGCGGCATGCGGAGTTCGCGGTAGAGGCCGAGGGCGGCTCGATAGGCGGCGATGGCGGGAGCGGTTTGGCCCGTGGCGTCGTAGGTGGCGCCGATGTTGAGTTGGAGGTCGGCCTGGCCGGAGCGGTCCGCGATGGCCGCGCTGAGGGGGAGCGCCTGGTTGAAGAAGGCCAACGCGCGGCGATGGTCGCCGAGCAGGTGGTGGACCGTGCCGAGGGCGTTCAGCACGGCGCTCTGGTTGCGGCGGTCCGATGCGGCGCGGGCGAGCGGGAGGGCGCGCTCCAGGTTGTCCACCGCCTTCTCGTAGTCGCTGCGCTCGGCGTACAGGCTGCCGATGCGCTCGAGCGCGACGGCTTCGGCGCGATGGTCCCGCACCTCGGCCAGGATGGCGCGCCCTTGCTCGTAATGCCGGAGGGCGTCGTCCAACTGTCCGAGACCGCGATAGGCGGAACCGATGTTCATGAGACTTTCACCTTCGCCGCGACGGTCCGCCATGCGGCGTCGAAGGGCCAGGGCCTGTTGGTGAAAGTCGAGCGCCTTGCGGTATTCGCCCAAGAGGACGTAGACGGCGGCGAGGTTGTTCAGAATGGGCGCTTCGCGCTCCGGCTGGCCGGCCTTGCGGCGGAGCTCGAGCGCCGATTCAAACAGCGCGATGGCGTTGTCGATGTGGCCGGTCTCCACTTCGCACGTGGCGAGGTTCGAGGTGACGCCGGCGATGCCGGCGGCGTTGCCCAGAGCGGTCTGAACGGCCAGCGCCGACCGGTAATAGGACGACGCGCGGTCGCAGTCGCCGAGCGAGGCCCAGGCGGAGCCGAGGTTGTCGAGAATGGCCGCTTCGCCGGGGCGGATGCCGAGGGCTCGCACGATGTCGAAGGCCTGTTCGAAGGTCGCGATCGCTTCTTTGTATTTCGAAAGGGAGTCATAGGCGGAACCTATGCGGTTCAGAACGAACGCCTGCTCCGCCCGGTCACCGGTCCGGCGGTGTAGTTCTAGTTCCCGATGATAGATTTCGATGGCCTTTTCCCATTGATGGGCGGCCTCGAGTTGGCTGGCTTCGGCGCGCAGAGCTTCGGCCGGGCGCGACTGGGACGCGTCCTGACCCGCGGCGCACAGGCATAAACAGACCGCGATGACGGCGGCCGTCCAGCTTCGGTTAAATCTATCCCCACTCAAAGTTAAGGTCCTTGCGACCAAAGCCGCCCTGTCACATACTAATTGAGTCCCGCAGCAAATGGCGAGCGCTGAGCTGGGTGTTTCAGCGCGGGCGAGCGCCAAAACGTAGGGAGACCAATCGAACCGTGGATACACGAATTCTGATCAAGAACCTGAGTGCGGCGAAGGCCGGGCAGATCGAGGAGTTTGCCGCGGCCACTTACCGGGAGATCTCCATCGGGCGCGATCCGTCGTGCGACGTGAAGTTCGACCCCGACAACGACCTGGTAAGCCGCAGGCATGCCAAGATCACACAATCGCCGTCGAATCCGGCGGAGTACACCATCGCCGACCTGGGCAGCCGGAACGGGACCTTTGTGAATAAACAAAGGATCTTTGGTCCAGTTGCGCTATCTTCCGGCGATACCGTGCAGTTGGGAGCGGGGGGACCGGAGTTTGTCTTCAGCCTGGATCCGCCACCGGCGGGGATGGTGAAGCCGACGCGGCTGGCGGATGCTCCGATTTCCGCCACCATGGCGCCGACCAAGGAGGCTCCTGGCTCGGCGATGCCGATGGCGCCGGCCTCCGGCGGCGTGGGCAAGGCCACCGTCGAGCGCATGATCCACGATACGAAGAAGCAGAGCCAGAAGACGCTGTACATCGTGGTGGGCGGACTGCTGGTGGTGATTCTGGCGCTGGGCGCGTTCTTCGTCCTGACTCGGCCGACTCCGAAGATCATCGTCAGCGACGGGGGGGCGAAGCTGCCTAGCGGGCTGACGCCGGCGCAGGTGGCGCTGGCCAACACCGACAGCGTCGTCATGATCGAGTGCGGCTGGAAGCTGATCGACACGCTGACCGGCAAGGGCCTGACGCATGTCGTAATTCCGAACCAGGTGAAGGAAAAAGACGGCAAGGTGAGCGAGCGCGTGCCGGGCGCGGGCGCCTACCTGCCGGTGTTCCTGGTGATGGGCGACCGGCTGGAGCCGCTGCTTTCCACCGATGACGGCGGCGGCAAGAACCAGGTGATCGGCGGGCTGCATTCGGGCACCGGATTCGTGGTCAGCAACGACGGGTTCATCCTGACCAACCGGCATGTGGGCGCGGCGTGGCATTCCACCTATAGCTTTCCGGCGCGGGCCGGCGTGGCGGTGACGCTGGATGCGGCGGGGTCGGTGAAGGCCGTGACGCCGATCGGATCGAACCAGTTTCCATCGTGGATTCCCTCGCAGGGCAAGTTCGTCACTTCGAGTTCGGTGGACCTGGAGACCATGCGGCAGATCCCGAATGTGATGCCCAAGGGGAAGCTGCTCGAAGGGCGTAACGACTACCTGGACGTCACCTTCGCCAAAAACCGGATCCGCATTCCGGCCAAGCTGGCGCGCATTTCCGATCGCATCGACGTGACGATGATCAAGATCGACATTCCGCAGGCGCTCAAGAAGGTGGAGTTGAACGACAACTACGACACCATCAAGGTGGGCGACGCGGCGATCAGCCTGGGTTATCCGGCGGTGTCGCCTCCGGTGCTGGGCGTGGTGGCGTCGCGCGATCCGCTGAACCAGTCGACCAGCGTCAAGGAGATTCCGGATCCGACGCTCGCGGTGGGCAACATCGCGCGCGTGATTCGCGGCTCGGCGGGGCTGACCGAGGCCACGGTCTTCGGCGGCGATATTTACCAGTTGACGATCAACTCGACGGGCCATGGCAACAGCGGCGGGCCGGTGTTTGACGATCAGGGGAAAGTGATCGGCATTTTCACGCTCGGATGGAGCGAGGGCACCACGGCGGTGACGGCGGCGATTCCGATCCGCTATGGGCTTGAGCTGATGGGCGTCACGCGCGCTGTGAAGTAATCGAACCATGCCGGGCGCACTGGTCAACGCCCTTATCGGCGAGTACCGGCTAACGGAGCCGCTGGGAGCGGGCGGGATGGGCGAGGTGTACAAGGCCGTCCACGCGCACCTGGGCCGCGTCATCGCGGTGAAACTGCTGTATCCGGAGCTGGCCGACGGGTCCGCGCTGCGGCGCTTCTACGACGAAGCCAATATTCAGGCCACCTTGCGGCATCCCGGCGTGGCCGAGTACATGGGCTTCTATGAATATCAGGGGCGGCCGTGCATCCTGATGGAGTTTGTCGACGGCGAGACGCTGGCCGCCATGATTCGCCGACGGGGCGCGCTGCCGGCGGCCGAGGCGGCGGCCATCGTGCGGGAGATCGCCGCGGTGGCGAGCCACTTCCACTCGCTGGGCGTGGTGCATCGGGACCTGAAGACGAGCAACGTCAAGATCAACTCGGCGGGGCGGGTGAAGATCCTCGATTTCGGCATCGCGAGGCACCAGCGCTCGGACCGGCTGACGAGGACCGGGGCGGTGATCGGGACGGCGGAGATCCTGGCGCCGGAGCAGATCCGTGGGGAGGAGGGCGGTTTTCCGACCGATGTCTGGCAGATCGGCATCATGTTCTACGAGTTGCTGACCGGGCGGATGCCGTTTCAGGCGAGTTCGACGCATGAGCTGTACGCGCGCATCCTGTCGGCCCAGCAGCCGCCGATGGAGCAGACGGGCGGGCCGGGCCAGTACGACCGCATGGTGGCCAAGTGCCTGGAGAAAGATCCGGCGCGGCGGTATGCGTCGGCGAGCGCGCTGTATCAGGCCCTGGCGGGCGATGCGACGGGGCCGGGCAGGAATCGGAAACCCTTGCTGATCGCGGCAGGGGCGGCGATGGCGGCGGTAGCGCTGATCGCGGGGGGCGTCATGCTGTTCCAGCATCCGCGCGATGGCGGCGGGACCTTGGTGGAGCAGAACGCCGGCGACAAGGCGATTACGGTGGACGCCGTGGACGGAGTGGCGGAGGTGTATCGCGACGGCAGGCTGGTGGGCAATACGCCGTTTGTCGTGCACGCGAAAACAGGAGACGCCGTGAACCTGGTGCTGAAGCGGCATGGCTACGACGATAAACCGGTGCAGTTCGACGCGACTGAACGGCAAACCTATACCTATACGCTCGACCCGCACAGGGAGCCTTGAACATGTTCTGGCGCCGCAAGAAGAAACAGCCCCTGAGCATCGCTCCCGAGCCGGCGCCGACCGAGACGGCGGCGACGGGTCCGGAGCCCATGGCGAGCCTGGTGAGCGACGTCGGCTGCCATCGCGAATTGAACGAAGACTCCGGGCGCATTGTGCACGCCGGGCCGGGGCGGGGCCTGCTGGTGATCGTCGCCGATGGGATGGGCGGGCATCAGGCGGGCGAGGTGGCCAGCCAAACGGCGGTGGAGACGATCGGCAAAGAGTACCGCACCGGCGAGGGCACGCCGGGCGAGGCGCTGGCGGCGGCCTTCCGCAAGGCGCACCAGCGGATTTTCGATCTGGGGCACGCGGATCGTTCGATGTCGGGCATGGGGACCACGTGCACCGCGCTCGCCATCAACGGCGATGAAGCGTGGGCGGCGCATGTCGGCGACAGCCGCCTGTACCTGGTGCGCGACGGCAGCATCTACCAGCTTTCCGAGGATCACACGCAGTGCATGGAGATGGTGCGGCGCGGACTGATGACGATGGAGGAGGCGCACCAGCACGAGGATCGCAACGTGCTGACGCACGCCATGGGCACGCGTCCCCAATTGCACGCGATGTTCTTTGACGCGCCCATGAAGGTGCTGCCCGGCGACAAGTATCTGCTCTGCTCAGACGGCCTACACGACCTGGTTTCCGAGTCCGATATGCAGGATGTGTTGCGCTTCAACGGATCTGAACCCGCCTGCCGAAAACTGGTTACCATGGCCAAAGGGCGGGGCGGGTTCGACAACGTAACGGCCGCGGTGGTGTCCATTCCAGGCGGGGACGCGGCGGCGCTCAAGGAAACCAGGGATATCGAGGTGAAGGAATGATTGGACGGGTGGTAGGCAACTACCGGATCGTTCGCGAATTGGGCAGCGGCGCCATGGGGTCGGTATACGAGGGCGTCGATGTAATGGTGGAGCGCCCTGTCGCGATCAAGATGCTGCGCGCCGAGATCGCCCGCCAGCCCGACCTGATCGAACGTTTCCGGGTGGAGGCGGTGACGCTCGCCAAGCTGAACCATCCGGCCATCGCCACGCTGTACAGCTTCTTCCGCGAAGGGGAGGAGTTCTACATGGTGATGGAGTTCGTGCGCGGGCGGACGCTGGAGGACGTCATCAAGGAGTCCGGGAAGCTCGCCGCCAAGGCCACCGTCGACATCATGGCGCAGACGCTGGACGGGATGGCGCACGCGCATCAGCTCGGCATCCTGCATCGCGACATCAAGCCCGCCAATATCATGATTACCGGCGACGGCAAGGTGAAGGTGACCGATTTCGGCATCGCACGCGTGCTCGGATCGTCGCGGATGACGCGCGAGGGACGCATTATCGGGACGCTGGAATACATCGCGCCGGAGCGGATTCGCGGGGAGGAGACCGACGCGCGCTCCGACCTGTATTCGGCGGGAGTGGTGCTGTTTGAGATGCTGTCGGGACGGCTGCCGTTCACCTCCGCCACCGATTACGGCCTGATGCAGGCGCATATGTCGGAGGCGCCGCCGCCGATGGTGGCGCTGGGTGTGAATTGTCCTCAGGCGCTGGAGGACGTGGTGATGCGGGCGCTGGCCAAGAACGCGACGGAGCGGTTCCAGTCGGCCAACGAGTTTCGCGACGCGGTTCTGGGCGCGGTTCCGCAAAGGATGTCGCGGACGGCCACGATTCCGGTTCCACCGGCGATGGGGATGAAACCGACGCGGCTTGCTGGGGCCGAAGGGGCCGCGATGGCGCCGACGCGACTGGGTCCGGCGGCGGGTCCCGCGATGACCTCGTCCCCGGCGGCGGCCGCGGCAGCGCCTCCGCCTCCGCCGAAGACGCCGTGGCTGGTGATCGGCGCTGGGTTGGCCACGCTGCTGGCAGCGGGCGGCGCGGGAATCTGGTATTTTCGGCCGAAGCCTCCGCAAGAGACAGCCGTGGCGAATCCGCCGGTGGCGGCGGCGCAGCCGTTCCAGCAAGCGCAGGCTCAGCCGCAGGCGCCGCTGCCAACGCAGGGGTCGGCGATTCCGCAGCAGAGCATCGGGCAGATTCCGCCGGTGGCGGAGGCGCCCAGGGAGCAGACGCTGGCCCCGTCTCCGGCCAAGCCCGCGCCCGCGAAACCGGCCAGCACGGCGCGGCCGGCTACGCTGAGTCCGCAGCCGTCGGGGAGTTCGCCCGCGCCCGCTCCGGTGGAGCCGCACAACGTGGCTCCTCTGCCGACGCCCGCGCCGCCGCCCAGTCCCGCGCCGCATCGCAAAGCGGTCCGCAGCATCCGCGACGTCGAAAAACTGTACATCGAGCGGATGTCCGGGGAGTTGCGTGGGTACGTGGTGGAGGAGATCGGGCGGCAGTTGAACGGACGGCTGACCGTGGTGAGCCGACGGGACGACGCCGACGCTATTATGACCGGACGTGGGGATTCCGACGACGGGCTGAGTTCGCGGGTTACGGGCGGCTATCTGGGCATGAAGGACAAGGCGTCCGCGTCGGCGACCATCACCGACGTGAACCGGACCGCCGTGCTGTGGACGTCGCAGCAGGGCGACAAGACGCCGCTGCTCGGCGTGATGCGTCGCGGCGGGTTGAAGAAGGTGGCGGAGCGGCTGGTGACCAATCTGCGGCGCGCCATCGAGTAGCGAGCGGCGGGCCGCGGCGGCGTGAGAATATCAGGACTGATGGATCCGCGAATCCTGATTGCGCTGGCCCTGTCGGCGGCGCCGATGTTCTCCCAGACCGACGTTTCCAAGCTGACGCCGGGTGAAGTGGAGGCCGTTGTAACGACGGACCTGGGAACCTTCCGCTTCGAGTTCCTTTACAAGCAGGCGCCGCAGCATGTCAAACATTTCATACAGGCGGCGCGCGAGGGTTACTACGACGGCGGCGCGTTCCATTGGGCCAAGGCGAACGCGGCTATACAGGGCGGCGATCCACAGCTCAAGGACCCGTCGACGCCGCGCGAGCGCTGGGGCTCCGGCGGGTTGAACCTGATGCCCACCGAGATCAACGACGTCAAGCACCGGCGCGGCATCGTGTCGGGGTTCCGCCTGCTGTCGCGCAAGGACAGCGACAGCAGCCAGTTCTTCATCTGCGTGGCGCCGCAGCGGGGGCTGGACGGCAAGTACTCCGCCTTCGGCAGCATCACCGAAGGCATGGATGTGGTGGACCAGATCTCGCGGGTTCCCGCCGATTCGAAGGGCTATGTCGAGAAACTGGTCCGCATCACAAGCATCCGCATCGAAAAGAAGAAGCCCGCGCCGTTCGACGAGGTGAAGATCGCCGACCTGAAGCGAACGGTGACGATGAAGACGACGCTTGGGACGATCAAGATCCAGATGCAGCCCGAGTGGGCGCCGAACCATGTGCGCAACTTCCTGAACCTGGTGTCGGCGGGCTGGTACGACGGGACGCCGTTCCATCGGCTGGTGCATGGCTTTGTGGCGCAGGGCGGCATCGGGCAGTTGCGCAATACGGGCCCGGATCATCCGGCGGACCGCTGGGTGCATCAACTGGCGCCCGAGTTCAACGCCATGCGGCACTTCCGCGGCAGCGTGTCGATGGCGCGCACAGACGATCCGAACTCGGCGTCGACGTCGTTCTTCCTGGTGCTGGGGCCCGCGCCGCACCTGGACGGCAACTACTCGCAGTTCGGGAAAGTGATCGAGGGGCTGGAGGTGCTGGACGCCTTCAACAAGGAGAAGACATCCGGCGAGACGCCGAAGCGGAAGCTGGAGCTGATCGAGGCGAAGATCGATCCGCAGTAGTGCAATCGCACACCGCTTGATGCCAACATGTTGGGTGAGGTAATTTCACCCACATGAGCCTGAGTCCGTGGGCCGGGAAACCGGCCGATCCCTCTCTGCTGACCGATATCCCGAAACTGATCAGCGCCTACTACGTGGAGCGGCCCGATCCGGGGGTGCGCGAGCAGCGGGTGGCGTTCGGGACTTCGGGCCATCGCGGCTCGTCGTTGAACCGGGCCTTCAACGAACAGCACATCCTGGCCGTCACGCAGGCTATCTGCGATTACCGCCGTGAGAAGGGGATCTCAGGACCGCTGTACATCGGTTTCGACACGCATGCGCTGTCTTACCCGGCGTTTGTCAGCGCCGTGGAGGTGCTGGCGGCCAACGGCGTCGAAACGATGATCTCGCGGAACCTGGAGCCGACGCCGACGCCCGCCATTTCGCTGGCGATTTTGAAGTACAACCAGGGCCGGACCGACGGGTTGGCCGATGGCATCGTCATCACGCCGTCGCACAATCCGCCGCAGGATGGCGGCTTCAAATACAATCCGCCGAACGGCGGCCCCGCCGACGCGGATATCACCAAAGTGGTCGAGGCGCGCGCCAACGATTACCTGGCCGCGCGCCTGTCCGGCGTGAAGCGCATGGTGTACGAGCAGGCGATGAAGGGCTACAACACGCACCGGTTCGACTACATCGACGCCTACGTCAGCGAACTGCCGAACGTGCTGTACCTGGAGGCGATCCGCACGGCCGGGTTGAAGCTGGGCGTCGATCCGCTGGGCGGCGCCGGGGTGGACTACTGGCCCGCCATCGCAGACCGCTACAAGCTGGACCTCACCATCGTCAACAAGCACATCGATCACACGTTCCGTTTCATGACTGTGGATTGGGACGGCAAAATCCGCATGGATCCGTCGTCGCCCTACGCCATGCAGAGCCTGATTGGGCTGAAGGACCAGTTCGACATCGCCTTCGCCTGCGACACCGATCATGATCGCCACGGCATCGTGACCAAGAGCGTCGGCCTGCTGCCGCCCAATCACTACCTTTCGGTGTGCGTTCATCACCTGTTCGCGCACCGGTCGCACTGGCCCGCGCATGCCGCGGTGGGCAAGACGGCGGTCAGCAGCAGCATGATCGATCGGGTGACGGCGGCGCTGGGGCGCAAGTTGTACGAGGTCCCGGTGGGGTTCAAGTATTTCGTGAACGGGCTGCTGGACGGCTCGCTGGGATTCGGCGGCGAGGAGAGCGCCGGAGCGTCGTTCCTGCGGCGCGACGGAACGGTGTGGTCCACCGATAAGGACGGCATGATCCTGGCGTTGCTGGCGGCGGAGATCACGGCGGTGCTCGACCGGGATCCGGGGGAGGTGTACCGCGCCCTGACGACGAAGTTCGGCGATCCGGCGTACGAACGCACCGATGCGCCGGCGACGAACGACCAGAAGGCGATCCTGGCGAAGCTTTCGCCCGATAACATCAAGAGCAAGGAACTGGCCGGCGATCCGATTACTCGCGTGCTCACCAACGCCCCGGGCGACGGCAACGCCATCGGTGGGGTGAAGGTGGAAACCGGGCACGGGTGGTTCGCGGCGCGTCCTTCGGGCACCGAGGAGATTTACAAGATCTACGCCGAGAGCTTCCGCGGCAAGGACCATCTGCGCCGCATCCAGCAGGAGGCGCGGCACATCGTCTCCGACGCCCTGAGCGCCGCCGGCTAGAGGGCGCGCTCGGTTACCCAATCGGTGAGCATGGCGGTTGCGGCGGTGGAGCGTAGCGGCTCGCCTTCGAGCACCGCGCCCACGAAGTTCTGGACGCAGGGGAAGTGCAGGTTCGAGTGTGGCGAGAGTTCCTCGCGTCCGCCGGGATAGTCGATCGACGGGCCGTTCAGCGGGGAGAGTTCCATCTCGCCGTCCGTGCCGCGGATGAGGAACTCGTCGCGGGTCACGCGCGAGTGCCAACGTACGTCCACCATGGCTCGGACGCCGTTTTCATATTCGATGAGGACGGTGGCGTTGTCCTCCACCGGGACCCGCTGCACGGTGGTCGACCGCTGGCCGGTTACGCGCGCGGGGGCGCCGAACAGGTAGTTCATCAGGTCGATGCGGTGCGAGCCGACGTCGTACAGCGGGCCTCCCCCGGCCATGGCGGGATTGGCGAGCCAGGCGCGTTCGCCATCGGCGAAGTCCGACCAGCTATGGGCCGTCGCCATCGCGAAGACGGGCCGCCCGATGGCGCCCTCGGCGATCAGTTCCTTCGCCCGATTCACTTTCGGATAGCAGCGGCGGTAATAGGCGACGCCCAGCGTCCGGCCCGACTGGGCCGCCGCCTGCTGCATCGAACACGCTTCGGCGAAGTTCAGCGCCATCGGCTTTTCGCATAACACGTGCTTGCCGGCCCGCAACGACTCGATGGATTGCGGCGCGTGCAGGCAGTTGGGCGTGGCGACATACACGGCGTCGCAGCCGGATTCCGCCAACGCCCGAGTGAGGTCGGTCCATGCGCGTACGCCGTACGCGTCCGCCTTGGCGGGCGTGCGGGTGACGATGCCGGCCAGCCGGCTGCGCGGCTCGGCCAGTATCGCGGGAATCACCCGTTTCGTTGTGATGTCGCCGACGCCGATCACCAGCCAATGGAGCATGACTCCATGGTAGTTGAGGGCGGATTCAGCTATGCGTCGCGCTTGCTCCAGTGGCCGCGCGTGAAATCGGGGAACTGCTGCGGCGCGCTTCCGTGCGCCACGGAGGCTTCGCTCAGCGGCGCGGGCGCGCTCCAGGACGCGGCGTCATAGACGTCCATGTCCGGTACAAGGCCCTGCTGCACGCACTGGATCAGGCGGTACACCATGATGAAGTCCATGCCGCCGTGGCCGCCGAGCTTGCGCGCCAGTTCCCCTTGCTTGGTCCAGAACGGATGCTCGTACTTGGCCTTGTAAGGATCGATCGGGCCCCATTCGTCCTTGCCGGTCCCGTCGACGAAAATGCGCGCCGGGTAATCCTTGAAGATGCCCTTCGTGCCCGCGATCATGTTGATGCGGTCGTAGGGTTCGGGCGAACTGACGTTGTGTTCGAGCGTGATGATCCGGCCCTTGGCGGTCTTGATCAGGCTGGTGTTCTGATCGCCGCACTTGTAGGTTTCCTTGCGGCGCGGATCGTCGGCGGGCGTGGTGGAGTCGCGATAGTGAGCGAGCGAGAGGGCCGGAGAACTCATCGACACCATGTACTCGAAGCGGTCGCCGCGATTGATGTCCATGTACTTCGCCACCGGTCCCAGGCCGTGGGTCGGATAGAGATTGCCGTTGCGCTTCCAGTGTTCAGCCCGCCGCCACATGCCCTCGCCTTCGGCCGAAAACAGGATCGAACGCAGATCGTGATCGTAGGCCGCGCCGCCGTGAGTCAACTCGCCGAGCACGCCGTCGTGCACCAGGTTGTTGATCAGCATCTCGTTGTAGCCATAGCAGCAGTTCTCAAGCTGGATGCAGTGGCGGCCCGTCTTCTCCGATGTGTTCACCAGGTCCCAGCATTCCTGGATGGTGTTGGCGGCCGGCACTTCCACCACCACATGCTTGCCATGCGTCATGGCGTAGACGGCCATGGGCACGTGCCAGTTCCAGGGGGTCGCGATGCAGATCAGGTCGATGTCTTCGCGCTTGCACAGGGCTTCAAAAGCGTGATCGCCCGCGCTGTAAACCGTCGCCGCGGGCAGGCCCGCCTTGTCGAGCATCTTGGCGGAGCGATCGATCGATTCCTTGGAAATGTCGCACAGGGCCGTGACGCTGACGCCGTCCACCGCCGTGAAGTTCTGAAGCTGGCTGCGTCCACGGCCTCCCACGCCGATGAATCCCATGCGGACCAGCGGTTTCTTGTCAAACGGCACGCCAATCATCGACTTCTGGCCGGGCGGCTGAGCCTGGGCGGCAGCGGCGGCGAAGGGAGCAAGGGAGGCGAAGCGAAGCAGGTCGCGACGAGAGGCGTTCATGGTTGGATCGTACAACAATTCGCCGGGGGCGGGCCGTGGTTCAGTCCGCGTTGAAGTCGTGGATGTCGCGAATTTCGGAGAGCCCGTCGCGGCCGGCCACGCCCGTCCGCAGGCAGCCGGACTCGGTCCAGACCAGCCGGCGGCGGTCCCACTCGGCCCATTCCCAGGACGGGCGGACGATGGTGGATGAACCGGCGCGCCGCAGTTCGTAGCCGCCGCGCCAGCCGGTTCTGCGAAGCGTCCAGCCGCCCTCGATCGGTTTGTCGAAGACTCCGCCGCCTTGTGGCGTCCAGCCGTCACGCTCCATTCGCGACTGCTTCGGCGGGCAGGGATCGCGGCGCAGACCCGATTGGTCGCGCAGGCGCTCGGTGTTGCGATCGGCCTCCAGCCAGTACGACAGGTTCGACGTGAAGAACCCGCCCCCGGCCCAGGTGTCGCCCTGTCCCCAAAGAGCGGTAGCCGATAGCAAGGGCACGCGCGCAATGGCGATCCATGTGCCGCGCGTTTCGGCGATGGCCCAGCGCACGCCGCCCATGGCGAAGTAGATCCAGTGGCGGCCGTCGGGCGATATGTCGGAACGGTCAGCGAACAGGCGTCCCCTGAACCACTGGCCCGGTTCGAACTCGTCGCGATCCCTTCGCCATAGGATGACCCGCACGACCCTGGATGGTCCACGACGCAGCACCAGCCCGACCGGCGCCGCCGAGGCCAGCAGCAGCTGTAATCGAGGTGGAGGCGCCATCGCGATTATGATAGGACACCCGCGCCGTTGACGGGCATAATAGAACCGTGGACTTTCAGTTGAATCCCGTCGAGGTCCGGGTGATCGGATGTCTCCTTGAAAAGGACATCACCACGCCCGAATACTATCCGATGACCTTGAACGCACTCGTCAACGCCTGCAATCAGAAATCGAATCGCGACCCGGTGGTCAGCTTCGACGAACCGACCGTCAATGAGGCGCTGACATCCCTGCGGCAAAAGGGCCTTTCGGGCATCGTCACGGGCCCGGGGAATCGCGTCCCGAAGTTCACGCACCGTTTGTCGGAACGATTGAACCTGGGCCGGCGGGAGCACGCCCTGCTGACGGAGCTGATGCTGCGCGGCTATCAGACGGTGGGCGAGCTCCGCACGCGCGGGGCGCGCATGTACGACTTCTCGGATCTCGACGAGGCGGACGCCTGCCTGCGCGCGATGATGGAGCGCGAATCCGGCGCGTTAGTGACGCAGATGCCGCACCGGCCCGGCACGAAGGAAGTCCGCTGGGCCCATCTGCTGGGAGGCGCGCCGGAGCCGGAAACATTCGACGCCGCACCTGTCGCATCGTTCGTCCATGCCTCGACCGGGGCTGCCGACCGCATCGCCGCGCTCGAGGCCGAAACGGCCGCTTTGCGCGCCGAAATCGAAGGCCTGAAGGCGCAGTTCGCCGAGTTCCGGAAGCAGTTCGAATAACTCATGGTCGCCCTGCCTCTGCTCGTCGCGCTTGCCCTCGATCCCACGGCGTTCGATTACGACCGCTCGCGGCCCACGGCCATCGAAACCCGGTCCGACGCGGTCGAGCAGCACGCGCGGGTTCGCGACATTACCTTTGCGGGCGCGTCGGGTGGACGCACGGCGGCCTATCTGGTGACGCCGGTCAAGGGGCGCAAGGGACCGGGCATTTTGTTCGTTCACTGGTATGAGCCTGAGGCGAAGGACTCCAACCGTACGCAGTTTCTGGCCCAGGCGATCGAGTTGGCGCGCGGCGGCGCGACCTCGTTGCTGGTTGAGACCATGTGGTCGGATCCGGAATGGTTCCCCAAGCGGCGCCGCGCCGACGACTATGCGAACTCGATCCGCCAGGTGAAGGAGTTGCGGTGGGCGCTGGACGTGTTGATGGCGCAGCCCGGCGTCGACCCGAAGCGCATCGCCTATGTCGGGCACGATTTCGGGGCGATGTATGGCGCGGTGCTGGCGGGCGTCGACAAACGTCCGCGGGCGTGGGCGTTGCAGGCGGGCACGACGTCGTTCAGCCACTGGTACCTGCTTGGCGAGAAGTTGGACGCGGCGGCGAAGCAGAAGGTAATCGACACGCTGGCGCCGCTCGATCCGGCCGCCCACATCGGGAAGGCGGCGCCCTCGCCGATCCTGCTCCAGTTCGCCCGCAAGGACCCGTACGTCACCGAGGCGCGCGCCCGGGACTTCTTCGCCGCGGCGGGGGAGCCCAAGACGATGCTGTGGTACGAGGCGGGTCATGGCCTGAATGAACAGGCCGTCAGAGACCGTCAGGCGTGGCTGAAGAAGGCCCTGCGAATCCGATGAACTGGCGCCGCGCGGTCCTGAGCCTGGTGCTGTTCGGCATCGGGTTCGGTTATGTCGAGGCGGCCATGGTGGTGTATCTTCGCCATATCTACGACCCGGTGCGCCACGAGTTATACCCGACCGCTCCCAGCGGCGAGTTATTCCCGCTCATCACCTCCGATCAGTTAGCCGCGCAAGGCCCCGCCTATCAGCGGCTGTTGCTCACAGAGTTAGGACGCGAGTTCGCGACGCTGGTGATGCTGGGCGCGGCGGCGCTGGCGGTGAGTTCGAACTTCCGCCAGTGGATGGCTGGGTTCGTTTTGTCATTCGGCGTCTGGGACCTGACGTTCTACCTGGTCCTGAAACTGATCCTGGGATGGCCAGCCTCCTTCGCCACCTGGGATATTCTGTTCCTGCTGCCCGTGCCCTGGGCCGGGCCCGTGCTGTCCCCGGCGATCGTGGCGGCCACCATGATCTGGGCCGGCGTGGTGGTCCTGCGGCGCGAACTCAGCGGGCAACCGCTCCGCATCTCCGCCGCGAACTGGACGGCCATCGTCGCGGGAGGCGTCCTGCTGATGCTGGCCTTCATGTGGGACTGGCGCAACACCACCGCCGGACACCCGCCGAATCCCTTCAACTGGCCGCTGTTCTGGGCTGGCGAAGGGCTGGGAGTCGCGGCGTTTCTCCATGCCTTGCGGCGCCGCACGATCGCCTATACTGCCTGAATGCGCCTGTTTCTCGCGACCGCGGCGTTCGGCGTCCTCGCCTTCGGCCAGCAACACGTCACGCTGAAGGCCAGCGACGGCGGAGTGATCCAGGCCGACCTGTACGGGGCAGGGCCGCGCGGGCTGGTGCTGGCGCACGGCGGACGGTTCAACAAGGAGAGTTGGGCTCCGCAGGCGCGCGTCCTGGCCCAGAAGGGCTTTCGCGTGCTCGCACTGGACTTCCGCGGGTACGGCCAATCGCACGGTCCTGGCGACGGCGACTTCTTCCAGGCGCCGTTTCACCTGGACGCGCTGGCCGCCATCCGCCACCTGCGCGACACCGGCGCCACGTCCGTATCGTTGATGGGCGGCAGTTTCGGCGGAAACACCCTCGCCACGGCGGCCGAGGATCCGGCGGCGGGCGCCATCGACCGCATCGTCCTGCTGGCGGGCGGAGCCGGCGCCCATCCGGAACGGCTGCGGGGCCGGAAGCTGTTGATCATCGCTCGTAACGACGCCAACGACGACGGGCCGCGACTGCCTCGTCTGCGCCCGGATTGGGACAAGGTCCCGGAGCCGAAGCGCCTGGTGATCGTCGATGGCTCCGCGCACGCCCAGTTCCTGTTCGGCACGGACCAGGCGGAGCGCGTTCTGCACGAGATCGTGGCGTTTCTCACTGAACCTTGATCAGCCGGACCGCGCGATGACGTCCGCAGGCGCTGCTAGGCGGCCCGCTTTCTCCAGCGCCATCCAATCGCCATCAGGGCCAGTCCGCTGACCGCCATTCCGATGGTGGACGGCTCCGGCACGGCCGACGGCGGAGTATCCGGCGGAGTCACGGGCGGCAGGTCGGGAGGCGTCGTCGGAGGAGTATCCGGCGGCGGCGTGTTCGGCGGCGTGTCCGGGGGCGTCGTGGTTGGAGTCGACGGCGGGACGCCCGGCGGCGTTGTCGGCGTCGTCGGAGTGGTCGGCGTGGTCGGGATCGTCGGCGGCACGGGCGTCAACGGCACGGTCGGAACCGGCGTTCCCGGCGGAATCGTAACGACCAGCGTAGTGGTGATCGGCGTGAACGGGGTCGTTGTGGTGGGCGTGACGCTCGACGGAGGCGTCACCACAATCGGCGGCGACACGATCGTCGTCGAGGACGGCCCGGGATAGAGGACCACGCCAAGGAACGGCTGATTGTACTCCTGGCCGCCGAGCGTCCCCGCCGCTCCCCCGCCGCCGCCCATCGCGCCGCCTCCTCCGCCAAGGCCGGGCGGTGCGTAGGCCCCGGGGCCGCCGGGAGGCGCCACGACGTTCGCCAGCACGGAGGTCGGATTCGGCGACACCCAGTTCTGGAAATCGGTGGTGAGCGACACGCCAGGAATCGGCATCTCGTCGAGCGATTGGCCTCGCACCAACGCCGTGTTCAGCTGGGCGGTGGTGGGTTCATCCTCGGGCGTGGGCAACACCGGGCCGCGAGGCTCCCAGGAGATGCGGTTGCCGCAACGGGCGCGAATGGTGTTCGAACCGTCAGAGAGCACGCGCTCGCCCTTCGGCAAACCGACGCGCTGCGAGGTCCAGTAAATCTGGCCGTGTTTGCGGAACGAGACATACGCCGAGGTCGCCTCCCGCAACCGCACCGTCTGTAGTCGGGCCACTTCGATGCCCTCGTAGTGATCCTGCACCAGCGGATCGCGCACGATGGCGTCCTGGACGTCATCGGCGGATTCCACGCCGCCCGCCACCACGGAGTAGGGATACACCACAGATCGCATATGCGCGGTAAAGTTCCGGCCGCTCGCGTCGAAGCCCTCCGGTTGCTGCCGGATGGCCTGGCGTTTGTGCGTCCGGCAACCGGAAAGCAGAAGCGCCATCAGCATCGCCGCGATCAGGAGTTTGTGCATCCGTCCCACAGCCTGATGCTACGCCGCGGCAGCTTAACAAACGATGGCGCGACGGTACCGCCGGCGGCTACGTACTGTGGGGCTCAGTACTGGACCCTCCCGTACTGGGTCACCCCTGGGCGGGGATTCCCGCCGGGTCCATCCCGAATCGGCGCAACAGGAGAAACTCCGACAGATTCTCGGTGGTCAGCAGGCCCAGCAGACGGTCGCCGTCCATCACCAGCGCGCTGGAGCCGGCCTGCGTCATGGAAGGCAGCGCTTCGGCCAGGTCGGCGTCTGGCGCAAGCCGCATGAAATCCCGCTCCATGGCGCTTGAGACATAGGCCTCCGGCCCTTCGGCGGCGAGCGCCCGCAGCAGCGCGTTGCGCGGCAACAGGCCGATGACCGCGGCGCCGTGCACCACCGGAAAATCCTGCTGGGAGGTGGCGAGCAGCAGATTCGCCGCGTCCCGAATGGTGCTGCCGTGCGGCAGCGTGTGGAATTCGGTCACCATGGCCGCACGCACGGGGATGCCCTGCGTAAGGGTGCGGCCCATGGCCGCGGCGCCCTCCTGCGCGGCGCCCAAATAGACGAAAAACGCGATGAAAACCAGCATGAACTGCATCGAAAGCAGCCCATAAAGCCCCATGCTGATGGCCAGCATCCGGCCTGCCCAGGCCGCCATCCGCGTCGCTTCGTCCACCGGTTTGAAACGCGCCAGCACGGCCCGCAGCACGCGCCCGCCGTCCATGGGGAAGGCCGGCAGCAGGTTGAAGGCGGCCAGCAGCAGGTTGCCCACCGCGATCCGCTCGGCCAAGTTCTCGTCCGACGGCTCAAACAGGCCGTCGATCGCCACCAGTTGGCGCGTGTAATAGAGATAGCCGAACAGTCCCGCGGCGATCAGGATGTTCACCAGCGGACCGGCGAGGGCGATCCACAACTCCTGCTTCGGCTCGGGATTCTTCTCCAGGCGCGCCACGCCCCCGATGGGGAACATCACCACTTCGAGCGTGCGAACGCCGTAGCGCCGGCCCACCAATGCGTGTCCTAACTCGTGCAATAACACGGAGGCGAACAGGCCGATCACATACAGCACATACACCAGGCTCGATTGCTTGCCGCCCAGTCCCATCACCGTCAGAAAGACGATCATCAGGACAAAGGTGAAGTGAAAGCGCACCGGCACGCCGAGCAGGCGAACGGCGCCGATCGTCCCCGCCACCGCCGGACTGTTAGCCCCGTTTCCCGAACTTGTGGGCAATCCTATCCTCCCAACTCAACATATCAACCGCGGAGGCCGGCCGGAGTTTTACCGCCTACCATCCCACCGGACTCCCCGCGTTCTGCTCGTCGAGCCACTTCTTCAGCGGCGCGAAGTAATCGAGCATCGCCGTCGCGTCCATCCGGCGTTCGCCCGTCAGCGCCTCCATGGCGTCGGGCCAGGGCCGGCTCTGCCCCATCTCGAGCATCTTGCGCAATCGCGCGCCCGCCTCCGGGTTGCCGTACACCGAACAGCGGTGCAGCGGGCCCTTGCAGCCGGCCAGGCGCGCCAAGGCGCGGTGAAACTGAAACTGCTGAATCTCGGCCAGGAAGTATCGCGCATAGGGTGTGTTCGAGGCGACGTGATACTTCGCGCCGGGGTCGAAATCGCTCTCGCCGCGCGGCGACGGCGGCGCCACTCCCTGATACTTCAGCTTCAGGTCCCACCAGGCGCGGTTGTAACCGGCGGGCTTCACTTCGCCCGCGAACACCTTCCAGCGCCATTGGTCGATCACCAGTCCGAACGGCAGAAACGCGACCTTCTCCAGCGCCCGGTCGAGCAGCAGCCCGATATCCTTTGACGCGTCCGGCGCCGAGTTCAGCAAACCGATTTTGACCAGGTACTCCGGAGTCACGCTGAGCGCGATCGTGTCGCCCACCGCTTCGTGAAAACCGTCGTTGGCCGAGTCGCGAAACTGAAATGGCAGCTTGTTGTAGGCCCGCTGATAGAAGTTATGGCCTAACTCATGGTGGATGGTGGCGAAATATTCGGCCGTCGAGTCAATGCACATCTTCACTCGCAGGTCGTCGGCGGCGTCGATATCCCAGGCGCTCGCGTGACACACCACCTCGCGGTCGCGCGGCTTGGCGAACATGGACCGTTCCCAGAACGTCGCCGGCAGCGGCGCGAATCCAAGCGATGTGAAAAACCGTTCGCCGAACCTCACCATGTCCTGGGGAGTGGCGTTGCGAGCCTTCAAAATCCGCGTCAGGTCATAGCCGGGATCGGCGTCGGCGGGCGCCACCAAGGGGTAGATATTGCCCCATTCCTGCGCCCACAGGTTGCCCAACAGTTCGGCCGGGATCGGTCCTTTAGCGGGAACGACGTCCGCGCCGTACTTCTCCACCAGACGTTTGCGCACGTAGGCGTGCAGCGACACATAAAGCGGCCGCACCTGTTCCCACAATCGGTCCAACTCGCGGGCGAACTCATCCGGCGCCATGTCGTACTTGGAGCGCCACATGGCGCCCGTGTCGGAAAAACCCAACTCGCGCGCGCCCTTGTTCGATAACTCGACGAAACGCTGGTAGTCGGCGCGCATGGGAGCGCCGACCGCGTGCCATCCGGTCCACACGCGGGCGAGCCGTTTCGGATCTCGATCGGCGGCGAGAACCCGCCCGATCTCCTCAATGTCCATGCAATCGCCGCCGCCCGGAGGGCAGTACTTGCCGCGGCCATAGGCGCCTTCGAGACCGGAGGCGATCCGGGTCAACTCCTCGCTTTCGGCGGGATTGGCCGGCGCCGCCATGGTGAGCGACAACTTCAGCAGTTTCAGTTGACGCGCCTGGTCCGGCGGCAGGGTCAGTCCATCGAACTCGACGGCCTGCTTGGCCAGCCGCACGGTGGCCTGAATGAAGCGCTCGTCGGCCTGGGCGGCCAGCAGTTCGGTGTCGTAGGTGATGTGGGTGGACCGCACCCAACTGGCGCGCTGGCCCTCCACCGACAACTTCAGCAGCTCCGCGTTCGCCTTCTCAAGGAACGCCCGAGCGTCGGCCGGCGTCTTTCGAGAAGCGGGTAACAGCCAACTGGCGGCGGCGAACAGAGCGGCCGCGGCTGCGAACGTGGAGCGTAACGTCATACTTCTATAATGGTAATTCCGGATGGCGACCGAAACGACCGCACTCGCACCGGCCGCGCGCATCCAGAGAACAGCGCTGTTAGGTTTGACGCTGTACTCGCTGGGACATTTCTTCGTCGATTTGTACTCCGCTGCTCTGGGCGTGTTCCAGCCGCTACTGATCGACAAACTGCACTTCACGCTGGCCGAGGCCGGCGTGTTGGGCGGAGTGATGTCCTTCTCTTCGTCGGTGACTCAGCCGGCCTGGGGCTACCTGGCCGACCGTTTCAAGACGCGCCTGTTTTCCGCGTTGGGCCCCGCCGTCGCCGGCCTGTTCATCGCCTCGCTCGGATGGGCTCCGAACTACTGGACCGTCGCGCTGATGGTGCTGGCGGGCGGCGCGGGCATGGCGTCGTTCCACCCGCAGGCGTCCTCGCGCGCGACGGCCGGGCTGCCGAACCGCTCCCGTTGGATGGCGGTGTTCATCTCCGCCGGGACGTTGGGCGTGGCGGCGGGACCCGTCTACTTCTCGACCCTGTTCCGAACGATGGGGCTGAAGGGGGCCGCCATCGGAGCGCTGCCCAGCGTGCTCGCCACAGTCCTGCTGGTTTTTCTACTCAGCGACGGAGAAAGCGGATCGGAAGCGCGCCGCGCCCCGTTTGACTGGCGCCCACTGGCCGCCGTCTGGCAGCCGCTGACTATTCTGTACCTGCTGGTCTTCATCCGTTCGGTGATCCAGATTTCGTTCATGCAGTTCCTGGTGCTGTACCTGCACCGCGAGCGGGCCATGCCGCTCGAAGCCGCCAGTTGGGCGCTTACGGCCTACGTGGCGGCGGGCGCGCTGGGAGGCCTGGCCGGCGGCAACCTGGCGGATCGCTTCGGCGGCAAGCGCATTATCCAGATCTCGATGCTCGGATGCCTGCCGTTCCTGGCGCTGTTCTACACCACCACGGGCGTCGTCTCCATCGCCTGCCTGACGCTTGGCGGGCTGCTGTTGCTGTTCACCATTCCCGTGAATGTCGTCATGGCGCAGGAACTCGCGCCGACTCAATCCGGAACGGTTTCCGCCTTGATGATGGGATTCGCATGGGGCATGGCGGGCCTGATCTTCATCCCGTTGACGGGCTGGATCGCCGACCGCTCCTCGCTGGGACTCGCGCTTGCGGCGCAAACCGCGCTGCCGTTTCTCGGGTTCGTTTTGACGTTTTGGTTGCGTGAGAAGAAATGAAAGCAGTCTGCCTGTTGAGCGGAGGCCTCGACTCCTCCACCTGTCTCGCCATTGCCCGCGGCAACGGCTACTCCTGTTACGCGCTGTCGTTCGATTACGGCCAGCGCCATAAAGTGGAGCTGGACGCCGCCGCCCGCGTGGCGGCCGCGCTGGGGGCCGAGGGCCACATCACGGTTCCCATCAACCTGCGGGTGTTCGGGGGATCCGCCCTCACCGCCGACATCGACGTGCCCAAGTCGCGCGACGCGGCGGAAATGTCCGGCGGCATCCCGGTCACCTATGTGCCCGCGCGCAACACCGTGTTTCTGTCCATCGCGCTCGCCTGGGCCGAAGTCCTGGAAGCCTCCGACATCTTCATCGGCGTGAACGCCATCGACTATTCGGGCTATCCGGACTGCCGCCCCGAATTCATCGAGTCCTTTGAGCGCATGGCGAACCTGGCCACCAAGGCGGGCGTGGAAGGCCGCACCCGCGTGCGCATCCACACGCCGCTCATCGCCATGAGCAAGGCCGACATCGTACGCACCGCGCATTCGCTGGGCCTCGACTTCCGTCTGACGCACTCCTGCTACGATCCGGACGCATCCGGCCGTCCCTGCGGACTCTGCGATTCCTGCCTGCTGCGCAAGAAGGGCTTCGCGGACGCAGGCCTGGAGGATCCGCTGGACTACCGGGCATGAAGATCGCCGAGATCTTCTACTCAGTGCAGGGAGAGGGCGTATTGGCGGGCGCGCCCAGCGTATTCGTCCGGACCAGCGGCTGCAATCTGCGCTGCGTGTGGTGCGACACCCCCTACACGTCGTGGACCGTCGAAGGCGAAACGCTGAGCGTCGGCGAGATCGTCGAGCGCGTCCGCCGCTACCCGGCCGCGCGCCACGTAGTGATCACCGGCGGCGAACCGATGCTGTTCCCCGAAACCGCCGAACTCGCCGGCGAATTTCGCCGTCTGGGGCTCCACATCACCATCGAGACCGCCGGCACGGTGTTTCAGAAGCTCGAGTGCGACTTGATGAGCATCAGCCCGAAGCTGGCCAACTCGACGCCCCATCAGCGCGACGGCGGACGCTGGGCCGCCCGTCATGAAAGCCTGCGCTACCAGCCGGACGTCCTGCGGAAACTGATGGGGGCCTACGAGCACCAGTTGAAGTTCGTGATCGCCGATCCGGCCGACATCGCGGAGGTGAAGCGGATCGCCGCCGAAGTGAACGCTACGGCCGCCCGCGTGGTGTTGATGCCGGAAGGCGTAACCCGCGAAACGCTGGCCGAGCGCGGCCGCTGGATCACCGGCGTCTGCATGAGCGAGGGCTACCGCTACAGCCCGCGCCTGCACGTCGACCTGTGGGGCGACGAAAGAGGCCGCTAGTCTAGCAGCCCGCGGTCCCAAGTGACTTGCGCCACGGGCCGCTGGACTTCCGCCGCCGCTTACGTAAAATTGTAAAGTACTCACTGTGTCCCGAACGATCCTCGTCGTGAGTGGAGGGAAGCGCCCGGCTCTCGACGCGTTGAAGGCGGCCCTGCTTTCGGCCGGCTTCACGGTCGTCGAATCTGGATCGGCGGAGGCCGCCGCGGCCCTCGCCCCCGCCCTGATCGTTCTACCCTGCGATCCGGACGGCCTTGAAGCGAGTCGCCGGCTGAAGGCGACCCCCTCGCTTCAAGCGATCCCCATTCTCCACATTCCGGGCCTGATCGCGACGCCCAATCCGCTGGCCGCCTCCATCGAAAGCGGCGGCGCCGCCTATCTGGAGCGGCCCGAGGACGTCGACGACCTGGTGAAGGTGGTGGAATCGCTGATCGATCGAACCGCCGCGGATTCCCGCTGTCGCACGATGATGGCGTGCACCACCGCCGAGATTCACCAGTGGCGCGTGGTCACCGGTCCGGACGGCGCCATCGAAACGTGGCGGCTGGTGGACGCGAACCCGGCCGCGTTGCGCGCCTGGGGCCTGACGCGGGGCCAAACGCTGAACCGGACGGTGGATGACATCATGGGCCCCGGGACCTTCGCGCGCTGCCTGCCCACGATTCGGCGCGTGATGGAGGAGCGCATTTCCCTTACCTGCGAGGAGCACTTCCCCGCCCTGGGCAGACGCTACCGGCTGACCACCGTCCCGCTGTCGAACGGCTTCGTCACCACCGGCGAGGACATCACCGAAATCAGACGCACGGAGGACGCGCTGCGGGAGACCGAGCAACGCCTCCGCCTGGCTCTCCGCAACGCGCCCATCTCCGTGGCGGCGCAGGATCGCGACCTGCGCTACGTCTGGGCGTTCAACCAGACGATGTCCTCCATCAACGCCATGCTGGGCCGGACCGACTACGACCTGCTGCCCCGGGCCGACGCCGACCATGTCGTCGCCATGAAACGCCGCGTGCTCGAGGAAGGCATCGAACTGACCGAGCGCCTGTGGGTGAATCCGCCCACCGGACGCAAGTTCCTGGACGTGTTCTGGGAACCGCTCCGCGACGACTCCGGCGACGTCATCGGCGTCGCCTCCACCGCGCTCGACCTGACGGCGATGAAGGTGGCCGAAGACGCGCTCCGCGAGAGCGAGGCGCACTACCGCACGCTGTCGGACACCATGTTGCAAGGCGTGGTCTATCAGGATCGCGAAGGCCGGATCCTGTCCATGAACCCGGCCGCGGAGGCCATTCTCGGCAGGTCCCGCGAATCGTTCCTTGGCGCGAACTCGGAAGCGCATCAGAACGACACACTGCGCGAGGACGGCTCCCCCTTCCCGGGCCACGACCATCCTTCGATGGAGGCGCTACGCACCGGGCGGGAGGTGCGCGGCGTCTGCATGGGCATTCACAACCCTCGCGAGAACCGGCGCCGATGGATCAACATCACCGCCGTCCCGCTGTTCCGCCCCGGCGAGACGTCGCCCTACCAGGTCTATACGGTGTTTGAGGACGTGACGGAGCGGAAGCAGGCCGAACAGGCGCTGCGCGAATCCCGGGCGACGCTCGAGACGTTCTTCGCCGTCTCGCCGGGAATCCTGATTATTCTGGACTCGGAGTTCCGCTACCTGAACACCGATCCGTTGACGCCCTCCTATTTCGGGCTCGACCGCGCCACCATCGTCGGGAAGCGCATGAGCGATCTGGCGCCGGACTTTCTGAAGGAACACGGCGACCTGTTCCGCCAGGTGATCGACACCGGAAAGCCGGTTTTCAACGTCGCGATGAGCGGCGTCGCGCCGGCCACGGGCGAGACCACCTACTGGCGCGCCACCTATTTCCCCGTCCGGATCGCGGGCGGCGAAACCGGACTGGGCATTGTCGGAGTCGAGATTACGGACATCAGGAAGGCCGAGGCCGCCCTGCGCGCCAGCGAGGAGCAGTTCCGCACGCTCGCTAACGCCATCCCGCAGTTATGCTGGATGGCCCGCGGCGACGGCTGGATTTACTGGTATAACCAGCGCTGGCATGACTACACGGGCATGACGCCGGAACAGATGGAGGGCTGGGGCTGGCGTTCGGTCCACGATCCAGAAATGCTGCCGAAGGTGATCGAACGCTGGAATGCGACGCTCGAAACGGGAGAACCGTTTGACATGGTGTTCCCGCTGCGGGGCGCCGACGGCTCATTCCGTCCCTTCCTGACGCGGGTGGCGCCGGTGCGGGACGCCGACGGCGCGGTGACCGGCTGGTTCGGCTCAAACACCGACATCAGCGAGCAGTTGGCCATCGAGGACGCCCTGCGCCGCTCCAATCAGGACCTGGAACAGTTCGCCTACGCCGCCAGCCACGACCTGCAGGAACCGTTGCGAACCATCTCGATCTATACGGAGATGCTGGCCCGCCGCCGCGTCGCCGGTGATGAGCAGGAGCGCCAGTTCATCGAGTGGATCCTGGCGGGCACGCGCCGGATGCAGGCCCTGTTGCAGGGGCTGCTCGAGTATTCGCGCATCAGCGCCGCCGACCTGGCCCCGGCCGAGGCCATCGACAGCGAGGAGGCCCTGGCCGTCGCGCTGCGCAATCTCAAGGGATCGATCGAGGAGTCCGGCGCGCTGGTCACGCACGACGCCCTGCCCTGGGTCAACGCGCAGGAAGTCCATCTCATCCAGGTCTTCCAGAACCTGATCTCGAACGCCATCCGCTACCGGGCCGCAGCCCCGCCGCGCATCCACGTTTCGGTGACCGGCGCCGGCGCCTGGCGGCGCTTTTCCGTGGCGGACAACGGCATTGGAGTGGAGGCCAAATACTCCGACTACATCTTCCGCGTCTTCAAGCGCGTGGCGCCTTCGTCCGACTCGGGCGCGGGCGTCGGACTCGCCATCTGCAAGCGCATCGTCGAACGATGGGGCGGCCGCATCTGGGTGGAATCGGAGCCGGCCGCAGGCGCGACCTTCTATTTCACCGCGACCACGGCGCCGGACCTGTAAAGCCCCGCGCCCCGGCTACAGATACCAGCGAACGCCGACGTAGGCGCCAGGCATGTTAGCCCGCACCCAGTCGTTCTTCTTGGGCGACGTCTTCAGGTAGAACATCCGCCCGCCCAGGTCGATCTCGAGCTTCCCGCGCTTCACCGCCACATACGTGTCGATATCGTAGGTCGCCGCATGATGCGGGATCGTGAAGCCCGACGCCTGCGCCTCCCAGCGCACCGACTTCGAGAAGATCTTCTCGATCCCGACGCCAAGCGCCGGCAGCGCCAGTTTGTGCGATCCGTCCGAAGTGGTCTGATAGACGTTACCGGCGGTGTCGGTGGTCTGCGGACCGTTCACGTACGTGTGCATCGTCGTGTACTGGAATTGGTACAGCGTCTTGATCCGCAACGTCGAGCCTTCGTAGGGAAACGGCCAGGTGAGATAATCCCACGACACCTTGATGTTCTGCAGCTTGTACTTCACCGACAGCGCGTCGCCGGCGTTATAGTCGGACCCGAACAGCAGCACCGCAGGCGCCGAGGTGGTGCTCGCCCAACTGCTGCGCGTCTGGAAGTAGGAAACCCGCAGCGTGTTATACCTTCCCGCCGGAATTCCGATGGTCACGCCCGGCGCCGGTTGGTTCGTCCCCGGATAATCGAGCGTGGCGGGACTGGCCTTCACGATGGCCGCGTGCCCATTGCGCATGTGCGGATGCGTGGGAGCGTACCAATACGACAGGCCCACCCACAAGCCTTCGTCCTGCGGGTCGGCCGGCGCGCTCTTGGGCGTCGACTTGGCTCCGGCCGACGGCGCGGACGCCGCGTCCTTGGCCGTTTGACCGGCCTGCGCCGCCTCCTGAGCAAATCCCTGTTGTGCGGCCCACAGCAGCGCTGCCTGGGCCAATACCGCTATTCGCAAAGAAACCACGATCCCTCTCGTCAATGGACTGAAGCTATTGATTCTACCAACGCCGCCCCGCGCAGCGTTGTTTCAACGGCTCCGTAAAGGTTTGTATGGAACGCCGCTCCCACGTTTACCATTCTTTACCGCCGTTCATCTTTCGCGTTCGTCTTCTCCATTGAACGGACGGAACACACTCCATGACGTGGAACAGCCTGCAAATCCTCAACCGGTTGGGACTCTGGTTCCCGGCCGCCATCTGCATGTTGCTCGTGTCATTGTCGGCCTGCGCGGACGTCGAATTCGCCGCGTCAGGATGGCTCCTGGCCGCCCGCTTCCTTTCGCTTCCGGTGGGACGCCGGCAGTAACCTATGGCGTAATAACCCCGATCCGGGCGCCCACCAGAGCGCCCGGGTCGAACCATCCGATGCTCCGCCCGAACCAGGTGGAGCGAGCTGCCGACGGCGCCTGCTTGCCCCAGAACAGAAGCGCGAACGGCGCCTCTCCGAACGCTTCCAGCCGATCGGCTGCCACGCCCGGACCATCGGCCGCCGCCAGCACCGCCGGAGTCCCCGGAAACCACGCGAGCGTCGCCCCCAGCGCCTTGTCCGTCTGCCGCTGCGGCTCCGCGAGCCCGAACGTCGACCGCCATTTCGCGATCGTCCCCTCCAGGTCGCGCACCGCAACCACGATCAGCGCGATCCCGTCGTAGCCCTTCACCGAAGCCTTCCCGTTCGGATACACGCGCAGTTCGCGCGCCGTATCATCCTGGATGAGGAACGGCATCCGCAATCCGTGCGGTCCCGGCCCGACGCCGCCGCTGGTCCACTTCAGCTGCTTACCGTCGGGGCGGACGCGACCGCCCGGCTGCGGCTGCACCGCGACGCCCGCTTTCCCCATGCGCTCGGCTTCCGCGCGGATGTCGCGCACGGAAACGGCCCAGGCGCAGACGCCGCCGTCCTTCTCGATGAACGGTCCCCAATCGTGCTTGGCGGCGCTCGCGCCCGGCTGCGCCGCGATCAGTTCCAGGTAGGAGCCATCGGCGAAACTGGCGATAGCCATCTCGGTCATGCCGTTGGTGTGTCTGCCCCCGTATTCGGCGGAAATCCCCGCCGCCGCGAAGGCCTTGGTCAGCGTCGCCAAGTCCCGCCCGGCGACAGTCACGTGGTCGACTTTCAGGTCCATGGCGATCAACGGCGCTACGGCCAGCAGCGCCCCCCAACAAATTCCCTTCATCGTGTTCCCGCCGCCGCGGGCTTCGCGGGGGCCGGTCTTGCGCCCTCGGGCTTCGGCGCGGGCGGCATCTGATCCTTGGCAAAGCGCGGCAGCATCTCATCCCGATTCGCCACATGCCACACGGCCGACGCAATCACGATGGCCGATTTCTGCGCGTCCTCCGGCACAATCCGCTCGTACGTGTCCAGGTTCGTGTGCCAGGTGTGCGAGCCGTACTCGATGGGATCCTGCATCAGCCCGATGCCCGGCAGCCCGGCCGCGTTGAACGACGTGCTGTCGGTGCCGCCCAGGTTCCGGCTCTTCGACGCGATGGCCCCGGCCACGCCCAGATCGGCGAACGGCGCGAGCGCCTGCCGCACCGCCGCTGCGGCCTCCGGCGGACCGAACACGCCCGCTCCGCGCACCCGCCCGGTCCCTGAGTCGATATTGAAGTACGCCGAAAGCTTCGGATACTCCGGCTTCTGCTCCTCAAACGTGCCGAAATGGTCCTTCACATACGCCTGCGACCCGAGCAACCCCTGCTCCTCGCCCGACCACAGCGCGATCCGGATGGTGCGCCGCGGCCGCAATCCCAGGGACTGTATCAGCCGCACGGCCTCCATCATCATCGACGACCCAATGGCGTTATCCGTCGCCCCCGTCGCCGAATGCCACGAATCCAGGTGCCCGCCGAGCATCACGATCTCATCGGCCTTATCCGTGCCCGGAATCTCCGCCACCACGTTGTAGCTGGTCTCGCCCTTCGGATACACGTGATTGGCGATGTCGAACTGGACCGCGACGTCTTCCTTGTCGTTCAGCAACCGCTCGATGCGCCCGTAGTCCTCGTTGCGCAACACCACGGTGGGAACGGCCTTGGCGACGTCGTAGCTGCGATTGGCGAACGCGCGGATCTGGCCGAATTCCCGCCCCGCGTCGTTCACCCGCAGCAGCGCGCCGCTCGCCGCAAGCCACGGATCGATGAGTTCGTTCACCTGGTTGGCCGACAGCTTGCCCTCGGGAGTCTGAACCTGCTGCCGGCCGAAGTTCATCGGCGTGGGATTCAGCGGATCGAACCGTGCGGCGGCCTCGGCGTCATCCAAACGTTTGGCCGGAGTCGCGAAGCTGACCTTCAGCACCGCCGCCTTGCCCATGAACACGATCCGTCCCCGGACCTTGTCCTTATTGGCGTCCATCCATGCGGTCAGTTCTTCCTTGGAGGGCGTCGACGGCGGATTCAACTCGACGACATGCCCCGCCACGACGCCGTTGGTGGAAGGCGTCCAGGCCAGCACCTCGAAGGTGAGGTTATCGTTCACCGGAGCGGTCAGGTACCCGGCGGCGCGCTCATTGGCCCACCCGGAATGCCCCCACTTCCACGGCTCGAGCTGGATGTTCTTGAGTCCCCACTCCTTGAACTGGTCCGCCGCCCAATTCGCGGCGGCCTCATGTCCCGGCGACCCGGTCAGCCGCGGACCATAGCGGTCCGTCAGCTTATGCAGGATGCGCAGCACCTGCGAGTTGCCGGTCTCCTCCCGGCGGAACTTCCAGTTCGTATTCTCATCGACGGTCTCCGCCGCGGTCAGGCACAGAGACACACTAAGGGCAGCAACGACCCACCTTGTCATTCCATGATGATGTCACAACGGACGAACGCCCCGGGGCTCCGCGGCGCCCTTGGCGATCAACCACACCGCCAGCGGAATTTCGAAGGCGAACATCGGCGCCCACATCCAGTCGGTGAGGGCGCCGCGCAGGAATCCGGCGGCCTCGAACGGAAGGCACGCCACCAGCAGCGCCGACGCGGCGACGCCCAGCCAAGCCAGCGGCGCTGGGATCACGCGCCCCCGTAGCATCAGCCAGGAGAACGCCAGGCTTCCCACCGCGAAGAACGTAGCCGGCACAATCACGCTATTCCGCAAAAGGTGCGCCCCCAACGCCTCGTCCGCGGCGCCGCGCGCCGCCAGCCGTCCCAGCGCCAGCAGTTGCGATATCGAAACGCCCGAAAGCAGTCCCTCGCCCACGCGGCACACCAGGCCGAAAAGGGCCAGCGTCTCATCCTGTGCCCGGGTGATCGCGTGCAGAGTGACAGCCAGCGCCAGCGCCGAGAAACACTGGACGAAGGTCAGCACCACTACGAAGCCCATCTCCGTCGGATGCTCGGCGATACTCGCCAGCCTCGCCGTCACGTTGTCCCCGCCGGTCGCCTGCCCAAACAACACCATGCCGGCGATGGTCGCCGCGGTGTAAGCGAGAAACGTGACCCCCGCCACTCTGGAGTTCGCTGTACGCGTCATGTTAGCGCATACGAGAGGGGCCCGTCCCGAGTTCCCACCCATCCTGTGATACCGTAGCTCTAACAAGGAGGGACGTTTGTCGAAATACTCCCGTCGCGATTTCCTGAAAAGCACCGTGGCCGCCGGCGCCATCGCCGGAGTGGGCGGTCTTACGATCCCCAACGCCGCATCCGCCGCCCCCGCCGCCCGGAAAGCCACTGACTTCGTCACGCTCGGCAATTCCGGCGTCAAAGTCACCCGGCTCGCCTTCGGCACCGGCACCTACGGCGGACGCGTCCAGCGCGAACTCGGCCAGGAGCAGTTCAACCGCCTGGTCCGCCACGCCTACGACAGCGGCATCCGCTTCTTTGAGACCGCCGAAGCCTACACCGGCATGCCCGAAATGCTCGGCATCGCCCTCAAAGGCATCCCGCGCGACTCCTACGCGCTGATGACCAAGTACCGCCTCCGCTCCACCGACGATCCCAAGACCAAAATCGACGCCTACCGCAAGACGCTCAACAGCGAGTACTTCGACATCCTCCTGCTCCACTGCGTCCGCGGCGCCGAATGGGCCGAGCAGTTCAAGCCCATCCGTGACGAATTCGACAACGCCAAGCAGAAGAAAATCATCTCCGCCCACGGCGCGAGCGTCCACGGCCTGATCCCCCTGCGCACCTTCCCCGCCAACGACTGGCTGGACGTCGCCCTCATGCGCGTCAACCACAAGGGCACGCGCATGGACACCCTCAAGAACGCCGAAAACGAGGATCTCGGCGACGTCAGCGAAGTGATGTCCCACGTCAAGAAGGTGCACGCGCGCGGCGTCGGCGTGCTGGGCATGAAACTGGTGGGCGAAGGCCGCTTCACCACCCCGGAGGACCGCGAAGCCGCCATGCGCTTCGTCATGGGTTCGGGCGCCGTCGACGCCGTCACCATCGGCTTCAAGAGCCCCGCCGAAATCGACGAGGCCATCGAGCGCATGAACCGTTCCCTCAAGGCCTAAACCCGCCGCAGGCGGCCGCCCGCCTCACTTCGACGAAGCGGCCGCCCCGTCCTGCTTGCTGTAATCCAACTCCGACCCCAGCACGCTATGCGGAATCATGAACACCGCCAGCGTCGCCACGGCCGCCCCCGCCGCCCAGGCCCGCGGCGAGCGAACCCTCGGCATCGCCCAATACGCGATCAGCCAGATCACCACCGCCGCCGCCGTCTTGTTATCGGTTAAATCGGTCCCGAACGGCCAGCCGGTCCAGTAGGCGTCGAAGGCGTACTTCTGCACCAGCGGACCCAGCACCATCCCGCCCGCCGCCAGGAAACCCAGCGTCCACAGCATCAGCGCCTTCAGCCGTTGCTCGCCCGCCCACGCCCCCAACCCCGCCCGCGTCGACAGCAGCATCCCGCCGAACATCGCCAGGATATGCACAATCAGCACCGCCGCCGGCACGTCGCCCCGGAACCGGATCACCACGCCGGGCAGCCGCGTCTCGGCCGGCCCCTTCCGCAGCGTGATCTCATATTGCAGCTTGCCCGCCGCGGGCTGGTGCGGCAGCATCGCCTCCAGCGCCCCGCCCACCCGCTTCATCTCGACAGCGGTCCAGGAATCGGCCGTCTTGAACCGCTTCCAGGCGAGCGAGCCCGTCACCGTCTCCCCCGCCTCCACCCGGACCGGACAATCGCCCGCCCCCGGGTAACTCCGCGGCAATTTCGAGCGCACCTCGCCCCCCGCGAACACCTGCCGCACCCGAACCGGATAAGTCGGTCCGGTAATTCTTTGATAGGCCGCCGAAACAATCGTGATAAGGACGGATAGGATCCACAACGTACGCGAACTTTTCATAGGGGATATTTGATTTTTGGATCGGGCCGACCAGCGCCCGCCGGTAAAGTTTTGGTGAAGACCTCACGACTACTATATAGGTATGTGTGGAATCGTCGGCTACATTGGACAACGCAAGGCGGTACCCATCATTCTCGACGGCCTGCGCCGGCTCGAATATCGCGGATATGACTCGGCGGGACTCGCCGTGTTGGACGACCACGAAGCTCTCTGCGTCCGCCGGGCTTCGGGAAAACTGCGCAACCTGGAAGATTGCGTCCGCCTCAACCCCGTCGACGGTCCCTACGGCGTCGGCCACACCCGCTGGGCCACCCACGGCCGCCCCACCGAAGAGAACGCCCACCCTCACCGCGACTGCACCGGCGATATCGTCGTCGTCCACAACGGCATCGTCGAAAACTACCTGCAACTCAAGCGCGAGTTACAGGCCGAAGGCCACCGCTTCATCACCGAAACCGACACCGAAATCATCGCCCACCTAATCGAGAAGTATTTTGAGGACCGTCTTGAGGAAGCCGTCCGCAAGGCCCTGAAGGAGCTGAACGGCGTCTTTGCCCTGGCCATCATCTCCCGCCGGGACCCGAACAAGATCGTGGCCGCGCGCAACGGCCCGCCCGTGGTCATCGGCCTGGGCGAAGGCGAGTACTTCGTCGCCTCCGACGTTCCCGCCATCCTCAGCCACACGCGCGACATGTTCTTCCTCGCCGACGGCGACATGGCTGTGCTCACGCCCGAAGGCGTCCACCTGATGGACCTCAACGGCCGCAGCGTCAAGCGCCAGGTCTCGCACATCCTGTGGGATCCCATCATGGCGGAAAAGGGCGGCTACAAGCACTTCATGCTCAAGGAAATCTTTGAGCAGCCGCGCTGCGTCCGGGACACCATGCTGGGCCGCGTCGGCCAGGAGTCCGGCCGCATTTTCCTCGAGGAGATGGATATCAGCGAGAAGGAGTTCCGCTCCTTTGAGCAGGTCAAGATCATCGCCTGCGGCACCAGTTGGCACGCCGCCCTAGCCGGCAAGTTCATGATCGAAAAGCTCGGCCGCATCCCGGTCGAAGTGGATTACGGCAGCGAATTCCGCTACCGCGATCCCATCATGAACCCCAACACGCTGACGGTGGTCATCTCGCAATCGGGCGAAACGGCGGATACGCTCGCGGCCCAGCGCGAGGCCAAGCTGAAGGGCTCGAAGACGCTGGCCATCTGCAACGTCATCGGCTCGATGATCACGCGCGAAGCCGCCGGCACGCTGATGACGCACGCCGGCCCGGAAATCGGCGTGGCCTCCACCAAGGCCTTCACCTGCCAACTGACGGCGCTGTTCATCCTGGCGCTCTATCTCGGCCAGGTGCGCAACAAGCTCGCGCCGGAGCAATCCAAGGCGCTCGTGCAGGAGTTGCTGCGCATCCCCGGCAAGCTCGAAACCGTGCTCGGCCACGACGCCAATTACGACGACATGGTGAAGCGGCTGTTCCGCGCCTCGGACTTCCTGTATCTGGGCCGCGGCATTCACTTCCCCATCGCGCTCGAAGGCGCGCTGAAGCTGAAGGAGATCTCCTACATTCACGCCGAAGGCTACCCGGCCGGGGAGATGAAGCACGGCCCCAACGCCCTGATCGACGGCAATCTGCCGGTGGTGGTGCTCGCCACGCGCGACCCCTCGAGCGAAGAGAGCCGCATCCGCTATGAAAAGACGCTGTCCAACATCCAGGAAGTGAAAGCGCGGGAAGGCATCGTCGTATCCATCGCGAGCGAGGGCGACGAGGATGTGCGCAAGGTCTCCGACGACGTCATCTGGATCCCGCCGTCGGAGGAACTGCTGCTGCCGATCCTCGAGATCGTGCCCCTGCAATTGCTCGCCTATCACATCGCGGTCCGGCGCGGGTGCGACGTCGATCAGCCGCGCAACCTGGCCAAGAGCGTGACCGTCGAATAACGACTCGTAACGCCGTTGAAAAATTCGGCAATTCAGGACCTGTCCATCTGAAAACAGGCACGCGGATTTTGCTACACTCAGTAGTGAAATCTTCCCAAGGAGATCCGCAAATGGCAATCAAAGTGGGCATCAACGGCTTTGGCCGTATCGGCCGTAACGTCGTTCGAGCCGGATTGCAGAACCCCAACGTCGAATTCGTAGCAGCGAACGATCTGACGGACACCAAAACGCTGGCGCACCTGTTGAAGTACGACTCGATTCTCGGCCCGCTCGGCGCCGAAGTCACGTGCGACGCCGAATCGATCACGGTCAACGGCAAGCGCATCAAGATTTTCGCCACCAAGGACCCGGCCGAGATCGATTGGCCGAGCGTCGGCGCAGAAATCGTCGTCGAATCCACCGGCCGGTTCACGGACGCCACGATGGCGGTGAAGCACATCCGCGGTCCGGTGAAGAAGGTCATCATTTCGGCCCCGGCGAAGAACGAAGACGTGACGCTGGTGTTGGGCGTGAACGACAGTTCCTACGACCCGGCCAAGCACAACATCATCTCCAACGCGTCCTGCACGACGAACTGTCTGGCGCCGGTGGTGAAGGTAGTGCACGAATCGTTCGGCATCGAGAAGGGCACGATGACGACGATCCACAGCTACACCAACGATCAGAACGTGCTCGACTTCCCGCACAAGGACCTGCGCCGGGCTCGCGCGGCGGCGTTGAACATGATCCCCACCAGCACGGGCGCCGCGAAGGCGATCGGTCTGGTGATGCCGGAATTGAAGGGCAAATTGGACGGTTATTCGATGCGCGTTCCGACGCCCGATGTTTCGGTCGTCGATTTCGTCGCGATTCTGAAGACCGCCACCACCAGCGAAGCGGTGAACGCGGCATTGAAGGCCGCCTCCGCCGGGCCGTTGAAGGGCATTCTGGGCTACACCGAGGATCCGGTGGTGTCGAGCGACATGCTGCACAACCCGAACAGTTCGATCGTGGACGCGCAGATGACCAAGGTGCTCGACGGCAATCTGTTGAAGGTTGTCTCCTGGTACGACAACGAGTGGGGTTACTCCTGCCGCGTAGTCGACCTGATCGAATTCCTGGTAAAGAAGGGTCTGTAGTCGCCCGCCAGTATTAACATCGCAAAGGCCGGGGTTCAACGCCTCGGCCCTCTTTCCATTGCCGCAGTCATCCCAGAAATTGGCTTTGATCATCCCAGCAATCCCCGGAGACCTTGCGTAATCCCAGCGATCCTCAGTCCATAAGCGCCCTTGGGTGGCGGCGTTGCTGCTCAGTGGGGCCGACGGGGGCCCTTGACTTCGGTTGAATCTGGCAGCGTGGGATTGCTACGAGACTCGCCGGAACGAGGACGTCGTCCGAAGCTGAACAGCTACACTCACAGTCTGATGGAGTTCCGGCGGGGCGGCGATTTGCCAAGCGCCGCGGCAAGTCTCGCCGGATGCAGATCGAGTTTCGCCGCGTGCTCCCCTCAGGTATGAGATCGACAACCCTATTCAGTTCCTTGACTGACTGTAGCGTATCCCGCACCCCTTCTGTCTGACCGTCCGCGTCGCCAAGCCGTCCCAGAGTCAGTCCGAATTGGCGCTATGCTCAGTCAGCCCGCGACGCTCCGATACTCGCGGTCAGGTCCGGCGTCATTGAGCTTTGGTACGGTGGTGATTCCCCCCCTCGATCTCGCCCTGACCACTGCCTGACGGAACAGCAGGAGACGGGCCATGTAACTAGGTGGCCTCACGAATCCGCTCGATGATCTCAGGTACGGTTCTTTGGTAGCCGTTTCTGTCATCGGGTGTAGCCGACATGGCGGCTATCGCGGCCCAATGCTCGGAGGCGCAGAGTGCTGCTGCAAACGACCGCCGGGGCTTCCATGAAGCCTCGCCTACACCCCTCCACCCGATCCAACCGATTCAAACGACGCCGCGCCCGGACTTTCTGATAAGATGCGCTAGTCGAGGCAATTTCATCGCCCTCTGGAGAATATGTCCGAAACGCCTGAACCGATGAAGAACCGGTTTGATATCTTCATCGCTTATGCTAGCACCGATCGACTGTTTGCACTGAATTTGTGGCACGCTCTTAGCCCGCACTGCACGGTTTTCCTCGATTCGAAATTCCTGAAGCCCGGTGATAATTGGGCGGAGGAGATTCGTGAGGCTCAACAACAATCCCTGATCACGGCGATCTTGGTATCATCCAGGACAGACCTCTCCTTCTATCAGAAGGAGGAGATTGCGATTGCTATCGATCTAGTCCGCGACGGGATGAGATTGCACCGCGCAATACCTGTAATCAGGGGGGCCGTCGATAAGACAGCGCTCCCTTACGGTATTCGACAACTACAGGCTATTCACTGTCGTAAAGGCAAGGTAAAGGAGGTCGCCGAGGAGATCCTCAGGGTGCTATCAGATCTGCGCGAGGAGCCAGACTTCTTATCTCGAGTCGCGGCCGCAGGGGCCGCAAGCGTATCCGCCGAAGTCGTCATCCGACCAAGTTGGGCGCCGGCTAAATCCGCACTCGACAAGAAGGGTAGAGCCCTGGAGGAGTTAAACACGGCGCATCTTCGCTCCCTCTTCTATAGGGCTCTACATGAAAAGCTGGATGGTCGAGTCAGGCCATTTGCGTTGGCTCTCGTCGATATTGATGATCAATCGAGGATTAATGAGAAGTTCGGCAGCGAAGCGGGTGATCATATCATCAACGTAGTACACGCGATGGTGAAGGAATGGGCCAAGGGCAAGGCCTGTGGTCGTTTGGGTGCCGACAGCTTCTACTTATTCATCGAGGACTTGAGTACGGATTCCCCGCTCCAACGAATGAGAGACTTCTGCAGTGCAGTTGAGAACCATAACTGGGACTCGATAGCAAATGGCTTGCATGTAAGCTGCACGGTTGGGATAGCTATTTGGCGGCAAGGAGAAAATGCGTCTACCCTCGTCCGCAGGTCAATCGAGGGGGTGCGTAAGGGCAAGTTTGCTGGTGGCAATCAGGCTCGATCTGGTCCGCTGTTTTCGAATCTCGAGGGCGACTTTCCGCAAGATTGGAGCTGAGATTGATCATCCATAACTGCCGCGGTTACACTCACCCCTTAGGACGTTCCGACGTCACGAACGCCCGTGAACACAGACTCTCCGTTACAATGCGCACCCCACCTGTATGACAAATGCAACCGGGGCTTGCCAGCGCCGCGATAGGCCGACAAGTACTCACCGAGGGGAATCGGGGCGGCCCCGCAAGAGCCGCCCCGATCACCTTCGATGGCGGGATCGACGGTTAGCTAGTACCGGTAAGTATCCGGCTTGAACGGACCTTCCACCGGCACGCCGATGTAGTCGGCCTGCCGCTGGCTCAGCGTCGTCAGCTTCACCCCGATCTTCTCCAGGTGCAGCCGCGCCACTTCCTCATCCAACCGCTTGGGCAGCGTATACACGCCCACCTTGTACTCGTCCTTGTTCTTCCACAGATCCAACTGCGCCAGCGTCTGGTTGGCGAAGCTGTTCGACATCACGAAGCTCGGATGCCCCGTGGCGCAGCCCAGGTTCACCAGCCGGCCCTCGGCCAGCAGGAAGATCGCATGCCCGTCGGGGAACGTGTACTTGTCCACCTGAGGCTTGATGTTCAGCCGAGCCGCGCCGGACCCATTCAGCCGGTCCACCTGGATCTCATTGTCGAAATGCCCGATGTTGCACACAATGGCCTGATCCTTCATGTGCGCCATGTGCTCCAGCGTGATGATGTCCACATTGCCCGTGCACGTCACATAGATGTCGCCGATGCCGAGCGTCTCCTCCACCGTCGTCACCTGGAAGCCTTCCATGGCCGCCTGCAACGCATTGATCGGGTCGATCTCCGTCACAATCACCCGCGCGCCCATGCCCCGCAGCGAGTGCGCCGAACCCTTGCCGACATCGCCGTAGCCGCACACCACGGCCACCTTGCCGGCCATCATGACATCGGTGGCGCGCTTGATCCCATCGGCCAGCGACTCGCGGCAGCCGTACAGGTTATCGAACTTCGACTTCGTCACCGAATCGTTGACGTTGATCGCCGGAACCAGCAACTGCCCCTTGGCCTGCATCTGGTACAACCGGTGGACGCCTGTGGTGGTCTCCTCGGAAACGCCCTTCCACTCGGCGACGACATCGTGCCAGCGGGTCGGGTTCTCGGCGTAGACCTTCTTGAGCAGCGCCTTGATCACCTCTTCCTCGTGGCTGTCGGAAGGCGTGTTCACCCAATCGCTGCCATTCTCGAGCTCGTAGCCCTTGTGGATCAGCAGCGTCGCGTCGCCGCCGTCGTCCACGATCAACTGCGGACCCTTGCCGCCCGGATGGCTCAGCGCCAGATACGTGCAATCCCAGTAATCCTCGAGCGATTCTCCCTTCCACGCAAACACCGGAACGCCCGCGGCGGCGATGGCGGAGGCCGCGTGGTCCTGCGTCGAGAAGATGTTGCAGCTCGCCCAGCGGACGCTCGCGCCCAGATCCACCAGCGTCTCAATCAGCACGGCCGTCTGAATGGTCATGTGCAGTGAGCCGCTGACGCGAACGCCGGCGAGAGGCTTCGCCTTGGCGTACTTGTTGCGGATGGCCATCAGGCCGGGCATCTCGTGCTCGGCGATGGAAATTTCCTTGCGGCCCCAGTCGGCCAGCGACATGTCGGCGACTTTGTACTCGGTCGCGACAGCTTGAGTGATTGTGCTCATGCGGAATTCAGCTCCGGAATCAGGATAGCACATCGGATCCATCAATCAATCATGATTCCTTGATAGAATATAAGTCGTGGCCGGCCTTCTCAAAGCCCTCCGACTCCTAGGCGACGAGGGCCGCGTGCGCCTGCTTCGTCTGCTCGCCCAAGAGGAGCTGAGCGTGGCCGAACTCCAGGAGATCCTCGGCATGGGCCAGAGCCGTATCTCCATGCAGCTCTCGCAGTTACGGCAGGCGGGCCTGGTCGAACTGCGCCGCTCCGGCCAGAAGAGCCTGTACCGCTTCACCGCCCCCAATGGGGCCGAGGCGCTGGTCGGGGAAATGCTCGCCCGCAGCGCCGCCGAAATCCGCGAATCGGGGGAGGACGACGCCGCCCTTCGGCTCGCCCTCGAAAAGCGCAAGGACAAGCTGCGCGGCTACTTCGACGAGCTGGCCGGCAAATTCGGCCGCAACTACGTGCCCGGCCGGAGCTGGCAGGCGCTCGCCGAAATGCTGATCCGGCTGCTGCCGCCGCTGGTCATCGCCGACCTCGGAGCGGGCGAAGGAACCCTGTCTTTGATGCTCGCACAGCGCGCGGAGCGTGTAATTTCGGTCGATAACTCGCGCAAAATGGTCGAATATGGCGCCGAAATCGCGCAAAAACATGCAGTTTTGAACCTCGAATATCGCCTGGGAGACCTGGAAGAGCTGCCTTTGGACGACGAAGAGGCCGATTTGGCGCTGTTTCACCAAAGCCTCCACCACGCGATTCACCCCGAAAAAGCGGTCGCGGAGGCCTGGCGGATCCTCAAACCGGGGGGGCGGATCGTCATTTTGGACCTGCTGCGGCACAATTTCGACGAGGCCAGGGACGTGTACGCCGATGTTTGGCTGGGTTTCTCGCAGGTGGAGCTGGTGAACCTGCTGGGCGATGCAAATTTCGCCGAAATACAGGTCTCAGTGGTGCATAAAGAGCAGGAAACGCCCCATTTTGAGACGGTTATGGCGATTGCTGAGAAGCGCGGGCGATCCGCCCAATCGCGTTGATGGCGCGCCGGTAGGGCAATTTTCCGATCTCGTCGAACTGGAGCCACTCGCCGTCGCGCCAGCTTGAGTAGAACCAGCGGGCGAGCAGCGCCACGTGCTCCTGGCGCTCGATGGGCGATACGCGGGGCTCGACGACGCTGGCGGCGGTCTCGCGCAGGCGTTTGTCGAGCGAAACGCCGGGGGCGGCTAGCGGAAATTCCACCGGATCGGCCCAACGCCCGCCCAGCATGAACCATAACGTTACGGTTTCAGGCGTTGTAGCCGGCGTGACGGCCACGCCGCAGAGACGGTCGATGTCGGAAACCAGCTCGTCGCGTAGTTTCAACATCCCCTCCACCCGTTCCAGGCGCTTGTGCTGGCGGGACGCCTCCTCGAAGTTCAGCTCCTCGCTCGCGCGGTCGCGCGCGTGGGTCACGCTTTCGACCAAAGTGTGCCCTTTTGACGTCAAAAAGTGGTCCAAACGCGCTACTTCGCTCGCATATTCGGCGTCTCCGACCACGGACTGACAGGGGCGGAGGCACATCGCCATCTCGCCGTACATGCAGCCGGGATGGTCGGGGTCGGGCTCCAGGTTCTCCTCGCAGCGGCGGACCTGGAACAGGTCGAGGGTCTGGGCGTCGAACAGTTCGGCCGAGGCTCGGGAGCGGAACGGCCCGTAGTAGCGCCCTCGGCCGGACACACGGGTGGTGACGGTGGTGCGGGGGAAGCGGTTGGCGGTGGTCAGCTTCACCCAGGCGGGCATGCGCAGCTTTGTCAGTTTGAGGTAGGTTTCGGGGTAGTGCCGGCGGGCGAGGGAGTAAAACAGGATGCCCGATTCGAGCCGCGATCCGCTGGTCCAATATTCGATCTTGCGGGCCACTCCAAGCAGGTTCAGGAGGCGGGAGGGCTTGCCACCGGTCCCGAACAGGCGGAGGAGCCGGCGGCGGAGGAGTCCGGTCCGGGCCAGGTAGGGGGCGCCCTCGTCGGCATGCACCAGGAACACCGCGGCCGAGTTGGGCGCTTCGGCGACCGCGGCCGGATCGCATACCTGGCGGCGCGCCGCGAAATGCGCCTCGGCGATCATGCGAAGGCTCGCACGAATTCGTCGGGGCTGAGGGGCGGGACGGCCGCGACGCCCAGGTTCTCCTCTACGTGCGGGACTTTCGACATGCCTACGAGCGCCGTCGTGACGCCGGGCGTCGAACGGGTGAACTGGATGGCCCGCTGCGCGTCGGTCTGGAGGCCCGGCATGGCCGCGGCGATCTCGTCGGGCAGGTCGCGCGACAGGCGGGCCTGGAGGATCGATGCGCTCGACACTACCGTGACGCCGAGATCGGCGGCGGTTTCAAGAACGGTCCGGCCTTCGACCAGCGGCTTGGCGAGCGCCTCCGTCATCGCCAGATTGACCGGCAGTTGCACGAAGCGGAAGTGGTGGCCGTCACCGGCGACTTCGCGCGCGATCGCCTCCATGCGGGCAAGCGAGAGCGGAGGCGCCGGATCGCCCTTGCGGAATCCGTCCCAGGTGGCGGCGCCGTAGAAGCGAATTTCACCGGTTTCGACCAGGTGCTCCAGCAGCTCGAAGGCCGCTCGAATCCGCCCGTAGAACGTCTCCTCGCTCACGTGGCCGATCTGGGTTTCGGGGTTGTGCAGATAGAAGACGTCGATTGTCTCGAGCCCCAGGTTCTGGCGGCTGCGCTCGATCTGGTCGGCCAGAAATGCGGGCGCGAGGCAGTGCATTCCGCCGGCCACATCCTCCCGGCGGATGGCGTTCGCTGGAATCGCCCCGGGGACGAGGAAGCCGGCCTTGGTGCACACAACGATCTCGTCGCGGGCGCCTGAGCCACCGTGAATCCATGCCTCAATCGCCTGCCCGATCGACCGCTCTGAACGCTGATGCCGGTAGTTCAACGACGTGTCGATGACGTTGACGCCGCCGTCGAGCGCCCGGCGGACCGCAGCCCCGTAGGAGGCGTCCGTTGCGTCGTCCATCGCGCCCAGGTAGGAGCCGATACCAAGCGACGACAGCGTCAATCCTTGCGCCGGCCGGTAGAAACGCGCGTCGGAATTCGCCGCATGTCGCGCGGCAAACCGGGCGGAGCCGGCAGAGGTGGCATGACCAGAAAACATTTCTTCAATTGTACCGGTCTGGTCTGGTAACTCGATTGCATCAACAACGGCATCGACGTCATGCATCGCCAACTGTTCGCCGCTCTCGCCTTCTGCTCCCTCGCATTCACCGCGTTTTCCGGGAATTCCGGCACTCCAGGAGGTGTGTTGCGGCGACTCAACTTCGCGTCATTCGGCGACGACGCCGCCATCACGGCCATGGCGACCGACCCGGACGGCAACCTGATCGTAACGGGAACCACTTCGAACCTTCAGACACGGAACGCGGCGCAGCCCGCCTCACTCGAAGCCGGAGTTCTTCGCAGCGATGATCTTGGAAAGACCTGGACGCGACTGGGCCGGCCTCCAGAGGACGTGAAGGGAGTCGTCCCCGATCCCGTGTATCCGCAAATTCTGTTTGCGGCAGGCGACAAGGGGATCTACAAGACAGTCGACGCTGGACAGAACTGGCGCAAGGTCTACTCGTGGACAGGGCAGTTCATTGGAGCACTAACCATAGACCCGGGCAACCACTTGCGGCTGGCGGCCGCGAGTTACTACGGGCCGTTCGTGCGCTCGGTGGACGGCGGGGAGACCTGGACGACCATCGCCGCCAGCCCCTATCACGTCGCCGCCGACCCGAACGGCAGCGGCGGTCTGCTGGCGTGGGACACGTCGCTCTCCATCTCCCGCGACTGGGGAGTTAGCTTTGAGAAGCTAAGTCCGCCGGGGGGAGCCATCACCGCGGCGTCATTTTCGCCTATGCGCCCCGGTTGGATCTACGCGGCCACTACGGCGGCCTCAGCAGGGACGCTGTCGGTCTCAAAGGACTCCGGCGTCACATGGACTCACACATCGTCGCCGGCCCGCTACACCGGCTTTCTCTACTTCGCGGTGGATCCGAATCAGCCGGACACGCTGGTGGGCATGGCGAGCGACGCCACCTACCGGAGTACGGACGGCGGGGCAAGCTGGGCCAAGGCCTCCGCATTGGGCGTGGGGATTTCACCGTACCAACCGCTGCCCTACGCCTATGTCGGCAGGCAATGCAGTGCGGGCGGAGGACTGTTTGTTGCGCAAAGCCACGGTCCCCGGTTCCCCACCTTCGCGGCCCAACTGGCGTTCAGTCAGGATTATGGGACAACAAGCGGCGTCCCCCAACTGACCTATGTCACGAGCATGTCAATGATTGGCTGTTCGGTCTATGTAACTCGCGGAACCACGCCACAGCCCTTTGTCGCGAAGCTAGCCGCGGACGGATCAACGCTATGGGCGACTTATCTGGGCGGGTCCGACATGGACGTTCCGGTCGCCTTGACGGTTGACTCGAAAGGAGCGGTGTACGTGGCGGGGCACACCACCTCACCGGACTTCCCGGTGGACGCGCCCCGCATTGGGCCGCGAGGAGTCAGTTCCGTCTTTGTCGTAAAGTACGCGCCTGGCGGCGCGGTGAGTTATTCAGTCCTCGCCGGCGGATCGAGCGGGGTCATGGCTTCGGCCCTCGCCGCGGACGACGGCGGCAACGCATATATCATTGGCTCCACCGACTCGACGGACCTTCCGACAACTCCGGGCGTGTTTAAAACCACGCTCGAAATCACCGATCCCTGGTCCGGGTTTCTCACGAAGTTATCGCCGTCCGCCAGCGCGGTGTTCACGACCTATCTGGGCGCCTCCGCCACTTCCATCGTCATCGGTCCGACCGGAGAGTTAGTCATCTCGGGGACCGGCTCGGCGCCGTTCCTTGCGTCGCCGAACGGCGCGGCGCACTTCGTCATGGAACTGGATTCGGCGGCCGCGCGGATGGTAGGGGGAGTGTATTTAAGCGGGACCGGCGGGGGATATGGGCCCTTCCTAGCCAAGGACAATAGCGGTAACGCAGTGGCGATGGGTAGCGTATACGTCTATCCTCCGACCGCCGTTGTTACGCCCGGCGCTTACACGCCCCCGGATTTCGCGTCGGGCTGCATGGGGATCAAGACTAACTACTACGGTGGGACCGGCTTGTATGTGACCAAGCTGCGGATCTCCGATCTCAAGACCGTGTACGGCGCGCTGCTCACGATGACGTGCGGCCCTCAATATCAGCCGACGATGTCGGTGGACGCCCATGGCGCGGTCGCGCTGGGCTTTGCCACAGGCGGCGGACTGGCGTTGCGCAACCCGTTTCTCACCGGCGCCGCGTGCGGGATCAACTCTGGCGCGGTGATGCGGTTGAGCGCGGATGGCGGCTCGCTCGATTTCGCGAGTTATCTGGATGCTTGTTACTCGCCGGTTGTGGCGTCCGCGCCGGATGGGTCTCTGTATGCTGGCGCGAAACATGGGTACAGCGGACCGACTGGCGTCCTGCGCATCCCCGCGACGACGCCCTCGGGCATTTCGATCGACCGGATTTCGAACGCCTTCAGCGGCGACGCCAGCGCGGTGGCGCCGGGAGGGCTGTATGCGATCGAAGGGACCGGGTTCGCTCCTCCAACCGCCGACCTGGGGTTGGCGCCCAGCCGCGACTTGCCCGCGGAGTTGAACGGCGTGCGCGTCACCTTCAACGGCGCGCCGGGATCGATTCTGCGGACCGGGACCGGACGGGTGATCGTGGCGGCGCCGCCCGAGTTGCCGGCGGAGGACGCGGCGAGTCCGCAGAATCGCTCCCGCCGCAAGGTGGGCGCGGGCTTCACAGCGGTGCGCCTTATCTACAACGGCGTGGCATCCGAACCCGTTTGGGCGCCAGTTACAAAGTCGCTGCCTGGATTGATGACTAAGGACGGGCTAACTCCCATGGATGATGACGGCTATGCGACGGGGGCTGTCCGGAATCAGGATGGCAGCGTCAACGATATCGACCATCCGGCGCCGGTTGGGTCCACGGTGACGCTGATGGCTACGGGACTCGGCTCGGCGGGGCCGTCGTTCAGTCCGGGGACCGTGGCGCAGGCGGCGGGTCAACCGGCGGCAACCGCGCTCTATTCGACGTGGACCCGGGCTACGCCGGGTTACTATCCTCCGGCGGAGACGGTGACTTGGGTTCCTGGGTTGGTCTCGGCGGTGTTTCAAATTCAGGTCCATGTGCCTAGCGGCGTGTCTGGGACCGATGTGGGAAACGGAGTCAAGTTGGCGCCGGTCGGCGTGCTGTTTCAGCCGCAACTGTATGTGTATCCTTCGGTGTCCAATGTGGTGGGAGTGTATGTGAAGTAATAGGCTTGCGGTGGAGTGACGGTCCGGCGGACAATTAGGTATGGCCGATGTGGTGCAGGGCGCCCGGTTGAATGTGGAAGCGGTCGATTTCGACGACCCCGCTCAGGAAGAAGCTTTCGAGGAGGCTTGGATCGCGATTGGCATGGAGAAGGTCCGTGAGGACTTCCGCCGCCTTCGCGAGATGGGCATTGTCGACGAAGAGGGACGGCAGTTGAAGACCGACCTGCCCCCCGACATGCTGGACGACAGCGCGGACTTCGGCGGCTGATCGACTGACGTGCCTACGCCCAGGATGATCATTGTCGCCGGCCCTCCCGGCGGCGGTAAGAGCAGTCTGTTTCCGGTCAGAGAACTGGGCGTCGAGTGGTTCAACGCCGACGACAGCGCCGCCGCGCTGAACCGCAACAGCTATTGGCGGATTTCAACGGAGATTCGCGCCGCCGCCAGCCGCCAGTTGCAGCAGTTCATTGACGGCAACACCGAGGCGCGCCAGTCCTTCGCCTATGAAAGCACGCTCCGCTCGGAGATCTGCTTTGACCAGATACGCCGGGCAAAGGAACTGGGCTTCTTCGTTCGCATGTCGTACATCGCGGCCGGACCGGTGGACGAGCATATTCGCCGAGTCATGAATCGCGCCCGACTGGGTGGGCACTCCGCTTCCGAGCGCAGACTCCGGGATATTTACGAACGCAGTATGAAGAACCTTGTCGTCGCGTTCGAACTGAATCGCCAGCGCGAGATCGACCGCCTCCGTGTATTCGACAACTCGGCGCACTTTGGCAGTCCCCGGCTGGTTCTGGGCATGGCGCGCGGAGTCCCCGTGAGAATCGCGGCGACGCTGCCCGAATGGCTGGAGACCGCGCTGGCCGGGTCGCCGTTCGCCGTCGAGCGGTTGCGGGCCATGGCGCGGCGCAATCCCGCTTGAATTTTGCGCACTCCGGGCGCGGGCGAGCGTATTCGTGAGTATGACCTCGCGTTCGCTCTTCTTATGCCTACCGTTGGCCCTGGCGGCCCAGACGAGCGAGGACGCGACGGCCATCATGACGAAGATGGCCGCCAATTTCGAACGCTCCCTGGAGGCCCGGCGGCAGTTCGTGTATGAGCAGAAGGTCCGCAGCAGCCTGGTGCGAACGAACGGCGAGGTGTCGCGGGTGGAGCGCCGTCAGTATCTGGTGACGCCGGGGCCTGCTGAAACCGAGAAGAAGCTCACTTCGTTTCAGGGCCTGTATCGGCAGGGTGGGACCATGCATCCCTACGACAAACCGGGCTTTCAATATAAGGGCACGGACCTGGACGGAGGTCTGCTGTCCGGGCTGACCGACGACTTGGTGAACGCGAAGAATACGCGCGACGGGATACCACGGAACCTGTTTCCGTTGCGCGCCGGCGAGTTGCAGCACTACCGATTCTCCTGGAAGGGCGAGGCCACGGTGAACGGCCGGCGCGCCTATGAGATCGCGTTTGAGCCCGTTCGTAAGGGCGCGTGCAGCCTGGTGGACGATGAGGAAGAGTGCGGCACGCGGGCCTGGCGCGGCGTCGCTGTCGTTGACGTTGAGGAGTTGCAGCCGGTCCGCGTGTATACCGAACAGGCGGCTTCCGTGCCGTGGGGCATACGGTTCTTTCTCGGCACGAATATGCGGCAGGGCGGGTTCTCACTGTCGTTTGTGCGCGTGGCGGAGAATGTGTGGTTTCCCGCCGTGTACGGCACGGAGTTCCGCTTCAACGCGCTGTGGGGGTATAAGCGCACGGTGACGCTGTCGCTCGAAAGCTCGGGCTTTCATAAGACCGATGTGAATTCGAGCGTGCAGTACAACACGGCGGGCGTAACCCCGTAGCGCTACGCGTCGCGCAATGCGAGCGCTGGGGCGATACGTGAGGCTCGGCGGGCTGGAGCGGCTAGCGCGGCCGCGGTCAACAGCGCGAGAACGACGGCCGCTCCGGCTAACGCGGCGGGGTCGAGCGGTGAGGCGCCGATGACCAAGGTTCGGAACAGGCGTGAGACGGCGGAGAAGAGCGCGGCGCCGGCCAGAATGCCGAGGACCGCGATGCGGCTTGCTTCGATCGCTACTTCGAGCATCAAGCGCCGCGGCGAAGCTCCCACGGCGGAGCGCACCGCGAACTCCACCACGCGGCGGCCGACCGAGTACGACACCACTCCGTTGATGCCGATGACGGCGAGCAGCGCGGCGATTCCGGCGAATACGCTCATGGCTTCGAGCGCGAAACGGGGACGCGCCAGGGAGTCGCTGACCAGGCGGTCGACGGTGCGGACTCGGGTGACGGGCGCGTCGGGGACCACTTGATGAACGGCCTTTTCCACCGCTTGCGCCAGGGCCATCGGATCGCGGGTCGTGCGGATGAGCAGCGTGTCACCGGGTGAGGCGTTGATCGAATAGATCGCCGGCGGGGGCGGCGAGGCGGCGTCCAGGTCCCGCACGGCGCCGATGACGGCGACCACCGTCGAGGCCGTGGGCTTCGGCGTTCCCATGCCGGTGAGGATTTGCCGGCCCACGGGATCGTGCCCGCCGAAGTACTGGCGCGCCAGCGTTTCGTTGATCGCACAGACCGGCTGGTTGCGGTCGGCGGCGGTCAGCGGGCGTCCGGCGCGATACGGGATGCGTAGCGTGGCGAAGTAATCCGCGCTGACCCAGCGCAACTGGGCCACCGGATACGCCCCTTCACGGTATGCGACGCCGGCGAGCCCGAAGCGCGTGGCGTATCGCATGCGCTGGGTGCTTTCAAGGCTCATGGGGGCCATGTTGGCCGTGGCCACGGTCTCGACGCCGGGCAGGCTGCGGATGGCTGGGGCAAGCCGGTTTTGGAACAACTCCGCCGCGGCTTCCCATCCTCCTGGATCGGGCGGCAGCGTGGTGGCGACGGCCAGTACGTTCGTTGTGTCGAAGCCCTTGTCGACGTTCAGCAGAGCGGCGAAGTTGCGGGTCAGAAGCAGGGCGCTGACGAACACGACAAAGGACAGCGCAACTTCGGAGATGAGCAGCGCGGCGCCGGTCCGGCTGTAGCGCGAGGCCGATGGCGCGGTGCGTTGGAAGGCTCGCGCGAGGCCGGGGAGGGTGACGACGAAGGCCATCAGGAGGGCGGCGGCGACGGCGTAGAGCGCCACCCAGCGGTCGAAAGTGATGTCTTCGATGCGTGGGATGCGGCGGGCGGCGAGGTCTCGGAGTACGGGCAACGACAGGCCCGCGACCGCGGCGCCGGCGGCGGATCCGGCCAGCGCGAGGACGAGGCTTTCAGCGCCGAGCAGGGTGGCGATGTCCTTCCACGATGCGCCGAGCGAGACGCGAATGGCGAGTTCCCGGGAGCGCGCGAGCGTGCGCGTCAGCAGCAGGTGCGCGACATTGGCGCAGGCCATCAGGAGGATGAGACCGGCCGCCATCCAGATGATCAGCAACAGCGGGCGGACGGGTCCGGCCACCTGTTCGAGCATGGGCGTGACGAAGGCGCCCATATTGCGGTTGGTGGCAGCGTGCGCCGCCGCGTTGGACTGAGCGATGGACGCCATCTCCGCCTGCGCGGCGGCGAGCGTCACGCCGGGCTTCAGACGGGCCACTACTTCGAGCGGGTGGAAGCGGCGGGTCTCTCGCAACTGCGGCTCGAGCATCGAGATGGGCAGCCACAGGTCGGCCCACACGGGGAAGGCTGTGCGCGTGGCGACCACTCCGGCGATGGTGAGATCCTGGCCCGAGACGCGGATGACTCGTCCCGCGATGTTCGGGTCGGCCGAGAATTTGCGCCTCCACAACGCCTCGCTGATGAGCGCGTCCGATGGCCGGTTCGATGCGGGCAGCGCGCCGCTCGCCAGCGTGACTCCGAGCATCGGCAACAGGCCCGCCGACACCATGGTGGCCTGTAACTGGATGGGCGCGCCTTCGCCGGTGAGCGCCACTTTGTTCATCGCCTCGAACGTGTATGTCTCCACCGATTCGAAGCTGCGTGCGTTGCGGAAATCGAGGTAATCCGGCCAGGCGACCTGCAAATTGCCGAGCGTCGGGTGCGTCTGCCACAGATAGACCAGGCGCGCCGGGTCGCGGTAGGGCAGCGGCCGCAGCAGGACGGCGCGGATCAAACTGAAGATCACGGCGTTCGAGCCGACGCCCGCGGCGATGGTGAGAATGGCCGCCAGCATCAGCGCGGGATGGCGCGCGAGCGAACGAATTGCGAAGCGGATTTGCGGCATTGGCGAAGCTTAGCGTATCTGACGCGCGAGCGCGCAAGACGGTGGGTCCGGCTTTTCGCATATCATCTATTTCAGACCCGGCGGTGTGTTACGCTGATAGTTGCGCCGGTCCTTATTATGCCGGCCCGGGTGAGCGAAGCGTTCGTACTTCGGACTTTTCCGTTTGCGGAAGGCGATTTAATCGTCAGCTTTTTCACTCGGGACCAGGGTAAATTGCGGGGCGTGGCGAAGCGGGCCCGGAAACCGAAAAGTAACTTTGGCGCCGGGCTGGAGCGGTTGTCGCAAGTCCGGGCTACCTACTACCAGAAGGAAACCCGCGAACTGGTGACGCTCGCTTCGACGGAGTTGATCCGGTCCCAGTTCGACCTGGCGTCCAACTTCGAGGCCGCTGTCGCGCTCGATTACCTTTCGGAGGTCAGCGAGAACCTGCTGCCTCCGGCGGAAGCGAACGAACGGTTCTTCCGCCTGCTGGCCGTTGTGCTCGACCATCTGCACGCGGCGGGCGAGGTCTGGGCCGCAGTGACTTACTTCAGTCTATGGGCAGTCCGGCTGTCCGGATTTTTGCCTGAATTGAGAGTGAGCCAGGAGTCGAGAGCGATCGCGATGGAAATGCTCAAGACGCCCATCGGGCAGTTGGAGAGGCGGGAGTGGTCGAAGAAAACCGCTCCGGATCTCCGGCGATTTCTGGTTCGACAAATGGAAGAGCACGTGGAGCGGAAACTCGTCACCGTCCCGATGCTCGAAGCCTTGTAGGAGCTTCCCGACAACCGCAAGATGGATTCCTTCCAGCAGACAATCTTCAAACTCAAGAACTACTGGTCCGAACGCGGCTGCATTATCACCGAGCCATACGATATCGAGGTCGGCGCGGGCACCATGGCGCCTGAAACCTTCCTGCGCGTTCTGGGTCCAAAACCATATCGAGTGGCTTATGTTCAGCCCAGCCGCCGCCCCGCCGACGGGCGTTACGGCGAGAACCCCAACCGGTTATACAAACACCAGCAGTTGCAGGTGGTCCTGAAACCTTCGCCCGAGGACGTGATCGACCAGTACCTGGCGAGCCTGGAGGCGATCGGCATCGACCTGTCCAAACACGACATCAAGTTCGAGGAGGACAACTGGGAGTCGCCGACCTTGGGCGCGTGGGGCATCGGGTGGCAGGTGATGCTCGATGGGCTGGAGATCACGCAGTTCACCTACTTCCAGCAGTGCGGCGGCATCGACCTGGAACTGGTTCCGGCGGAGTTGACCTACGGGCTGGAGCGGCTGATCGCTTTCTTACAGGTTCGTGACAGCGTGTACGACATCGAGTGGACGCCGGGCGTGAAGTACGCCGATGTGCGCTTCGCCGATGAGCTGCACAACTCCGTCTACAACTTCGAGATGGCGGATATCGGCGCGCTGTGGAAGCTGTTCGCGGTGCATGAGGGCGAGGCGCAGCGGTTGATCGACCTGTGGGCGAAGTATCCGGAAAAGCACCGGTTCCCGACCTTGGCGGCCTATGATCACGTGCTGAACTGCTCGAATACGTTCAACCTGCTCGATTCGCGCGGGGCGATCAGCGTCACCGAACGTGTGGGCGTCATCGCGCGGGTGCGGAAACTGGCGGTGGGCGTCGCGCAGATCTGGAATGCGCAGCAGTCGGGGGTGGCGGCATGAGCAATCTTCCATTCCTGCTCGAAATCGGGACCGAAGAAATTCCCGATTGGATGATTGTGCCCGCGCTCGGGCAACTGCGGGATTCGGTGCAGGCTCTGCTCGATGGCCATGGGTTGCAGGGCAAGGTGAGTTGGGTGGACGCGACGCCGCGGCGGTTGGCGCTGCGGGCCGACGGGATCATCGAGCGCCAGCCGGATTCGAAGGAAGTCAAGAAGGGGCCGCCGATCGCGGGCGGTCAGCGGGCCGCCGAGGGATTCGCGAAGAAGCAGGGGATCCCGGTGGAGTCGCTCACCCAGGAGGGCGGTTACTTCGTTGGCGTGAAGATGGTGACGGGGCGCGCGGCCGCGGATATCCTGGCCGCCGAACTCGCCGGCTTGATCCTCAAGATCCAGTGGCCGAAGACGATGTATTGGACCGGCGGCAAGACCGGTCCGCGATTCATCCGGCCCATCCGGTGGCTGGTGGCGCTACTCGGCGGCAACGTGGTTCCGTTTGAGATCGCGGGCGTCCAGTCGGGCGCCGTGACGCGCGGCCATCGCAAGCTGGGCGCTTCGTCGGTTCCGGTGACGGTGGAAAACTACCGCGACTCACTGGCGGCGAGCGGCGTGATCCTGGCGGCGGCGGACCGGCGGCGGAAAATCGAGACGGAGATCGCGGGGCTGCTCGAAGGCACGGGCCTGAAGGTGCATGCCGACGCCGATCTGCTGGATACGCTGGTGTTCATCACCGAGCATCCAACGCCGATTCTGGGCGGGTTCGATCCGCAGTATCTCGAACTGCCGAGCGAGGTGTTGGTGACCGTGATGCGCCATCACCAGAAGTACTTTTCGGTCGAAGGCGCGGACGGGAAACTGGCGCCGAATTTCATCGCCGTGATGAATACGAACGCCGATCCCGAGGGGTTGGTGCGGCGCGGCAATGAGCGCGTCCTGCGCGCCCGGTTCAACGACGCGCGGTTCTTCTGGCAGGTGGATCAGCAGAAGAAGCTGGCGGATCGCGTGGCGGACCTGGCGAGCGTCACCTTCCAGGCGAAGCTTGGATCGTATCTCGAAAAGACGAAGCGGAACGTCGCGCTGGCGTCCGAGTTGGCGGCCATGTCGGGCGTCGATATCGCGACGGCGGCGCGCGCGGCAGAGCTGTTGAAGGCCGACCTCACCACCGAGATGGTGAAGGAGTTCACCGACCTGCAGGGCGTGGTCGGCGGCTTGTACGCGAAAGTGCAGGGCGAATCCGACGCGGTTTCGCAAGCTATCTACGATCACTACAAGCCGACCAGCATGGAGGATTCGATTCCTTCGACGCGCGAGGGCCTGCTGGTGTCGCTTGCCGATAAGCTCGATACGCTGCGGGGATGCTTCGCGGTTGGGCTGCAGCCGACCGGATCGAAGGATCCGTTCGCGCTTCGGCGGGCGGCGCAGGGCGTGGTGCGCATCCTGGTGGAAGGCAAGCTCGAGTTTCCGCTGGCGGAACTGGTGGGAGCGGACCAGCAGTTGCGCGAGTTCCTGCTCGATCGGATCAAGTATTACTTCCGCGAGGTGCGCGGCTTTAAGTACGACGAGGTGAACGCCGTGCTGGCTTCGAGCGCCGAGAATCTGCCGGATGTGGAGGCTCGGCTGAAGGCCTTGCAGGCGGTGCGGCCGACCGAGAACTTTGAGCCGCTGGCGGCGAGTTTCAAGCGGATCCAGAACATTGTTCGCCAGGCTTCGTTCGAGCGCGGGGGCTCTGTCGCCGAGCCGTTGCTCGAGGCGGGGCCGGAGCGTGCGTTGTACGACGAATTCAAGCGGGCGAGCGAGACAGCCCGCGGGAGCGAATACCTGCCCGCGCTCGAAGCGATCGCGTCGATGCGTGCAGCGGTGGACTTATTCTTCGATAAGGTGCTTGTGAATGCGCAGGACGCGGAGGTGCGCCGCAACCGGCTCACACTGCTAGCGAGCATTCTGACCGAATTCTCGACGATCGCCGACTTTTCGGAGATCGTCACGCAATGACTCATAACCAACAGGACTACTGTCCAGGAGCTGAATGATGGCGAAATACGTATACGCCTTCGGCGGCGGCACTGCCGATGGCGATGGAACGATGAGGGACACGCTCGGTGGAAAAGGCGCCGGCCTTGCCGAGATGAGCAGGGCCGGAGTTCCGGTGCCTCCCGGGTTCACGATCGTAACCGACGTCTGCAACGTCTTCTTCGACAACGACAAGAAGGTTCCCCAGGAAGTCGACGACCAGATTTGGGCGGCGCTCGAGAAGCTCGAGGGCCTGATGGGCAAGAAGCTCGGCGACGCAGCCGATCCGCTGTTGCTCAGCGTCCGCAGCGGCGCCAAGTTCTCCATGCCGGGCATGATGAACACCATCCTGAACCTCGGGCTCAACGATGAGACCACCGAGGGTCTGGCTGAGAAGACCGGCAACGCGCGTTTCGCCTACGACTGCTACCGCCGCTTCATCCAGATGTTCGGCGAAGTCGCCATGGGCATCGACATGGTGCTGTTTGACGAGGCGTTCGACGCCCGCAAGCACAAGCGCAAAATCAAGCTCGACACCGACCTGACCGCCGAGGACCTGCAGGCGATCATCGCCGAGTACAAGAAGATCGTGAAGAAGGCCGCCAAGCGCGACTTCCCGCAGGACGTACGCGAGCAGCTGATCATGTCGCGCAACGCCGTGTTCATGTCCTGGTGGGCCCCGAAGGCGTCCTACTACCGCAAGATGGAGAAGATCTCCGACCGGTTGGGAACGGCCTGCAACATCCAGTCCATGGTGTTCGGCAACATGGGCGACACCTCCTGCACGGGCGTCGGCTTCACGCGCGATCCTGGTTCGGGCGAGAAGACGTTCTACGGCGAGTTCCTGGTGAACGCGCAGGGCGAGGACGTGGTGGCCGGCATCCGCACGCCGCAGCCGATCAGCGAACTGAAGGACTGGAACGCCGACGTCTACGAGCAACTGTTCGGAATCACGCAGCGCCTTGAGCAGCACTACAAGGACATGCAGGATTTCGAGTTCACCGTGCAGGAAGGCACGCTGTTCATGCTGCAGACCCGCAACGGCAAGCGCACGGGTCCGGCGGCGGTCCGCGTGGCGGTGGAAATGTGCGCGGAAGGCCTGATTGATGAGAAGACGGCCGTCCAGCGCGTGGCCCCGGCGCAGCTCGATCAACTGCTGCACCCGGTGTTCGATCCCGTCAGCCTGAAGAAACTGGTGAAGCTCGCCACCGGCATCGACGCGTCCCCGGGCGCGGCGGTGGGACGTCTGGCGTTCACGGCTGAAGCGGCCGTCGAGATGGCGCCGGCGGGTCCGGTGGTGCTGATCCGCAAGGAAACGACGCCGGACGACATCCACGGCATGGACGCCGCCAAGGGCATTCTGACGGCGGTCGGCGGCAAGAGCTCGCACGCGGCCGTTGTGGCTCGCGGCATGGGCCGTCCCTGCGTAGTCGGCTGCGGCGCTCTCCACATCAACGAACGCGGCGCGACCGCGACGGTGAAGTCGGGCGACAAGACCATCACCATCAAGCAGGGCGACTGGGTGTCGATCAACGGCACCACGGGCGAAGTGTACCAGGGCCAGGCGGAGACGAAGGATCCCGATCCCAACTCGCCGGTGTTTGCGAAGTTCATGACGATGGCCGACAAGTTCCGCGGCGACTTTGGCGTTCGCGCCAATGCCGACATCCCGCGCGACGCGAAGGCTGCCCGCGCCTTCGGCGCCCAGGGCATCGGCCTGTGCCGCACCGAGCACATGTTCTTCGCCGAGGATCGTCTGCCGCACGTGCAGGCCATGATTCTCACCGACAACGAGAAGGATCGCCGCAAGGCTCTGGCGAAACTGCTGCCCATGCAGCGCAAGGACTTCGCGGGCTTGTTCGAGGCGATGGACGGATTCCCGGTGGTCATCCGCACGCTGGATCCTCCGCTGCACGAATTCGTTCCGAAGCGCGAAGAACTGATGGTCGACCTGGCCAAGCTGCCGCACGCCGACCTGAAGGAAAAGAAGGAAATGGTGGCGCGGTACGCCAACTTCGGCGCCGAGGTGAAGAACCTCAAGACCGTGATCCCCGACCTGCTGAAGCGCGTCGAACAACTGCATGAATTCAACCCGATGCTCGGCCATCGCGGCTGCCGTCTCGGCATCACCTATCCCGAGATCACCGAGATGCAGGCGCGGGCCATCTTCGAAGCCGTCGTTCAGGTGGCCAAGAAGGGCAAGAAGGTCATCCCCGAAGTCATGATTCCGCTGATCGGGAGCGTCCAGGAACTGGCGCACCAGAAGGCGATCGTGAAGAAGGTGGCCGATGAAGTTCTCGAGAAGGCCGGCATGTCGAATCTGAAGTACATGATCGGCACCATGATCGAGATTCCGCGCGCCGCGCTGCTGGCTGACCAGGTGGCCACCGAAGCCGAGTTCTTCAGCTTCGGCACCAACGACCTGACTCAGACCACCATGGGTCTGTCTCGCGACGACTATACGAAGTTCAGCAAGGATTACGAAGATAAGAAGATCTTCAAGGCCGACCCGTTCGGCGTGCTGGACCAGGAAGGCGTCGGCAAGCTGATCGGCTGGGCGGTGGAGAACGGCCGCAAGACGCGCCCCGAGCTCGAAGTGGGAATCTGCGGCGAGCACGGCGGCGAGCCGAGTTCGGTGGAGTTCTGCTACCGGGTGGGCATGGACTACGTGTCCTGCTCTCCGTATCGTGTGCCGATCGCCCGGCTGGCGGCTGCCCAGGCGGCCATCACCAAGGGCGATAAGAGCGAAGCGAACCGGACGGCGTAGTTAGTTGGTCGGGTCAGTTAGCAAAGGGGGCGTGGCTTCGGCCGCGCTCCCTTTGTTTTCTCTCTGGCTCCCTCCCAGTCCGAGCGTTGATACCTCGCGACCGGCCTCGCAGGAGAACAACACCTCAAGTGTGCGAGGGGCCGCAATCGGTCGAGTTCGTCACCAACACATGTGCAGAATGTACTAGCTGGCGGCGAAAGTCTTTCCCCGGGGTAGAAGCTCGTGAAGTTCTTGCATGAATCGAACCGCGCGCTTCAACGTCGTCAATTCCTCGGTCGTCATCGGATCCTGGTCAAAGTGCATGACATCGTTCCGAATCCGTCGCACTTGATCGAGAAGACTGGTCAGTGTACCGCAGTCAATGCGGAGGCCCAGTTTCAACCAGACATCTGGGGCCTGAAACAACCTCACGTACTGGCCAAACGTCAGGTCACCGACGGATTGCGGGAGACCCTTACCACCATAGCCGGTCCCGAGGCTTTGAAAATCGCCGACAGATAGCTTGTCTCCAACCAATCTTCGAATCTGCAACTCGATTTCTCGCAAAAGAAGAAACGGCTCAGCGAGCACCTGGAACTGAAGGCTTAGGTCACTGGCTGTTACGATGCCAGTAATACGCTTATCTCGCTGATCGCGGACCAGCACATAGCCGGACTCGACTATCGTCGGGATCGCATCGAACAAGGTACGATTTGAATCCACGATCCTCGCATCCTCGCGACAGTCTCCCACGGTCTGGCACTGTTGTCCAAGTACATGCTTCGCGCCGATCGACTTCCATGTGATGACCCCCTTGACCTCTCTCTCGCTCTGCATGACGGGCAATTGAGAAAAATCGTACTCGAGCATTAATGTGATCGCCTTATTAAGGGGGTCGTGCTGATTGACCGCCACCAGCTTACGGTTTGCAGCGGGAAGGCTGCCAATTCGAAAAGTGGGGTCCTCCACCGAGATTTCCGCGACATCCGAAGTCTGAAGGACGCCCGACTCAACCGAGATCGGCGCAGCCTCAGACTGTTCCTCCGCCTGCTGGACGGCCGACGGGGTTCCTTCGAGCACGACCTCTAGGCGTCGGGACTTGTTCAACTTCCAGCATCCCCGATTCGTCAGGAAGACAAGTCTCTGCAATTGCGACCGGGGACTTCGGCCTCAGCCACATCGGGCTGTCAATCCACGCAGTCTCAAAGTCCGGATCAGTCGTGATGTCGAGCGAATCCAGAATCTCGCGAATAGTCGCGACGATTACCGCACCCCGCCGCTCGGCTCCGAAATGGAGGAGAAAGTCACGGACCGTAATCCGATTGACTCGATGGCCCTCCTTGAGTCGTTTGGCGGCATATTCGATCTTCGGTGGAATTTCCATATTCGTGAGCGGCTATCCTATCGCCCTCTGGACCCAACAGTCAGATTCTTACACCATTTTCAGATTAGGACAAGGAGTCATGATTCCGCTGATTGGCAGCGCCCACAAGCTGGCGCACCAAAAGGCGCTTGTGAAGAAGGTACACGACGAGGTTCTCGAGAAGGCTGGCGTGTCGAATCTGACGCGTATGATCGAGATTCCGCTCAAGTCCACCATGGGTCTATCTAGCGACGACTCTACAAGGTCAGTCGTTTGTGCCGAAGATCTTCAAGGCCGGCCCGTTCGGCGTACTGGACCAGGAAATCGGCGGCAAGCTGATCGGCTAGGCGGCGGAGAACGGCCGCAAGACGGGCCCCGAGTTCGAAGCGAGAGTTTTCGGCGAGCCGAGATTGGTGGAGTGTCGCTATTGCGTCGGTGTGGACTAAGGAACGAACCGGACGGCGTAGTTATCTAGACGAGTCAGAAAAGGGGACGCGGCCACCGTGCCCCCTTCTTGCATCTCAACTCAAGTTAGCAGTCCGCGCCGAACTCCTTCTCGAACGCCTCCGCGAGTTTCTCGCCCCAGCCGCCAATCGCCTCCATCCGTCCCGCGAAGAAGCGCAGCACCGGAGGCTCCTCGATGAAGCGCAACCCACCCACCATCGTTCGATGATCGTATAGCCATTTCAGGCGGTCCGCCGCGTACTGGAAGTGCGACATCGTGAAGACGCGCCGAGGCACCGCCAGCCGCACCAGTTCGAGGTCCGAAGGAACATCGTTGCCCTCCGCGTCGCGGTCCATCGACACCGAACCGCGCTCCATCCCGCGGATGCCGGAAGTCAGGTACACCGCGGCCGCCAGCGCGCCCGCCGGGTATTCCGACTGCGGCACATGCGGGATGAACCGCATCGCGTCCACGTGACCGGCCAGTCCGCCCGGAGGCGTCACCACCGGAATCCCCTTCGATTCGAGCAACCCCACGAAATACTTGATCGCATCGGCCGAGGCGCCCGCCACCTCCAACTCCGTCATCTCGCGGATGCCGACCGCCATCGCCTCAATCTCCTTCGACGACATGCCGCCATAAGTGAAGAAGCCTTCGTAGACGGGCAGCCACGGGCGAATCGCTTCGTACAGGTCCTTGCGATTGGTGGCGATCATCCCCCCGCGCACGCTGCAGCTCTTCCGCCCGGAGAGATAACACAGATCGGCGATGCTCATGATCTCGCCGATGATGTCGCGGATCGAGGCCTTCTCATAACCGGGCTCGCGCTGCCGGATAAAGTACGCGTTCTCCGAGATCAGGCTGCCGTCCACCACCAGGAAGATCCCCATGGGCTCAATCATCTTCTTGATCGCGCGCAGGTTCTCGAGCGAGAACGGCTGGCCGCCGATCAGGTTCGTGGTGGCTTCCATGCGCACGAACGATACGTTCTCGGGCCCCGCCTTTTCGATCGCCGCACGCAGCCGGTCCAGGTCCATATTCCCCTTGAACGGCACGCTGCTTTGCGTATTCAGCGCCTCGTCGGTGTACAACTCGAGCACCTTCCCGCCGGCCAGGTCGAAGTGCGCCTTGGTGGTGGTGAAGTGGTAATTCATCGGGACAATGTGGCCCGGTTTGACAAAGGTCTTGGCCAGCAGGTGCTCGGCGGCGCGGCCCTGGTGCGCCGGCAACAGGTACTGATATCCGAAAATCTCCTTCACCGCGTCCGCCAGCTTGTAGAAGCTCTCCGATCCCGCGTAGGCGTCGTCGGCCTGCATCATGGCGGCCTGCTGATTGTCGGTCATGGCGTTGGTGCCACTGTCGGTCAGCATGTCGAGGAAAATGTCCCGGGTGCGCAGCAGGAAGGTATTGTAGCCCGCCTCCTCGATGGCGCGAAAACGTTCGCGGGCAGGGGCGAGCCGCACCTTCTGCACAATGCGAACCTTATGCATCTCGATCGGGATTTCGGAGCCGTTGGATAGGCGAATGCTCATTATTACCTCGGGTATGAATTATGAATTCGGATTAGCAGATCTCGAACGCCAGTATATGCGTCTTTCGGCCTCCCCCGCCACTGGGCGCGGCGGAGTTCCCCCTTTAAATACATCCACTTAGCGGTGGTGCTTACGAAACCAGGCGGCGGATTGGACAGACAACGCTAGCACCTGCTAACCTAGTAATCGCTAAGTTTGTAGTCGCTAACCATGGCAACCGCCCGACTCTCTTCACAAGCACGACGCGCCGCCATTCTCAACGCCGCCGTTCGACTGTTCTCCGAGAAAGGCTTCCGCGGCGTCACCACACGCGCCCTGGCGGCCGCCTGCGGGGTCTCCGAGCCGGTGCTGTACCACCACTTCGCCACCAAGAGCGACCTTTACCGCGCCATCATCGAGGAACGCGCCGTCGAAGGCGACCGGGCCATCCCGGCCATGATCGAAGAGAAATTCGATTGCGTCGCCGACGACCGCGACTTCCTGGTCCGCCTGGCCAACGGCATCATCGCCTGGCACGCCAAGGACCCCACCTACGCGCGCCTGCTGGTGTTTGCCGGGCTTGAGCGCCACGAGTTGAGCCACATGTTCCAGGAGCGCTACACCAACGCCTTCCTGGATGGCATTTCGAGATACTTCGCCCGCCGCATGGACGAGGGCGTCTTCCGGCGCATGAACCCCGCCATCGCGGCTGAGACCTTTGTGGGAACGACGGCCAACTTCGGCATGAGTCAGGCTGTTTTCGGCTCTCAGTGCCTGAACCTGCCGCTCGAAGAACTCGTAGAAGGATTTGTCGACATATTTCTGGAAGGAATGAAGAAGCGCCCATGACGCTCCGCACGATTGCTCCGCTCATTGCACTCATCGCAACCCTGGCTGGTTGCAGCCATTCCAAACAGGAGGCGCAAGCCTCCAAAGCAGCGGACCCCATTGATGTCAAACTGATCGCCGCCCAGTCGCGGACGCTCGAGAAATCCATCGCCGTCACCGGCTCCCTCGCGCCGGACGAGACGGTGACCATCGCCTCCGAAGTGGCCGGCAAAGTCGTCGGCATCAACACGGATTTCGGAAAGACCGTCCGTAAGGGCGACGTGGTGGCGCAGATCGATCGCACCGAATATCAGATCGCGGTGGAGCGTACGCGCGCGGCGTTGAACCAGTCGCTCGCCCGGCTCGGCCTGAAGCCTGGTGAGGAAAACACCCCTCCGGCCTCGACGGCCAGCATGCGGCTGGCGCAGGCTCAGTTGGAGGACGCCAAGTTCAAGTACGAGAGCGCCGCCCGGCTGGTGAAAACGGGCGACGTGTCGCAGGAGCGTTTCACTGAGGTCGAAAAGGCCTACCGCGCGCGGCAGGCGGCTTTTGAATCGTCGCAGGACGAGTTGCGCATGCTGTGGATGAGCATGGAGTCTCTGAAAGCCGAATTGAAATTGGCCGAGAAGCGCCTGAACGACACCGTGATTCGCGCCCCCTTCGACGGCGCCATCATGCAGAAGCATGTCTCTCCAGGCCAGTACATCAAGGACAACGTGCCGATTCTCACCATCGTGAAGGTCACCCCGCTCCGTCTGCGCGTGGAGGCGCCCGAGTCGGCCACCTGGAACATCAAGATCGGCACTCCCCTGACGTTCAGCACCGACGCCGCTCCAGGCGTCACCTTCCACGCCTCGGTGCGCGAAATGAACCCGTCGCTCGACGCGAAGAACCGCACGCTGACGGCGGAGGCGCGCCTGGTCGAAAACGATCCGCGCCTGCGCCCGGGGATGTTCGTGCAGGTGCGTCTGGTGACCGAACGCGCGTCGGAGACCGTGATGGTTCCCAAACAGGCGATCTTCACCGTGGCGGGACTGACGAAAGTGTTCGTCGTCAGCAACGGTAAGGCGGTGGAGCACCGCATCGCGCCGGGCCGCGAGGACGCCGGCTGGATCGAGGCTCCGGCCGATCAGATTCACCCCGGCGACATGATCGCGACGAGCAACGTAGCGATGCTTGTCAACGGAAGCGACGTCAAAACGAGCAATTAACATGCAAAAACTCGCCGAAATCTGCATTAAACGGCCCGTTTTCGCCACCATGCTCGTCATGGCGCTGGTGGTTACCGGCCTGGCCGCCTACTTCCGCCTGGGCGTCGACCTCTTCCCGAAAGTGGACTTCCCCATCGTCACCGTGCAAACCGTGCTCAAGGGCGCGGCGCCGGAGGAAGTGGAAACGCAGGTCAGCAAACGCATCGAGGAAGCGGTCAACACCATCAGCGGCATCGACGACCTGCGCTCGACCTCGGCCGAGGGCGTGTCGATCGTCGCCATCCAGTTCGTCCTCGAGAAGGACCCGGACGTCGCGGCCCAGGAAGTGCGCGACAAGATCTCGCAGGTGCTCAGCCAACTGCCGAAGGACGTCGATCCGCCAGTGGTCCAGAAGCTCGCCACCGACGCGCAGCCCATCATTAATATCGTGGTGGCCAGCGGCCGCGACCTGCGCGAGACCACCAAGTCGGTGGACGACCGCATCAAGAAGAACATCGAATCGCTTGAAGGCGTCGGCGAAGTCCGCTTCGTGGGCGACCGCCAGCGCCAGATCCAGGTTCATCTCGACGGCCAGAAGCTGTACAGCTACAACCTCAACATCGACCAGGTGCGGGCGGCGCTAGCGGCCCAGAACGTGGAGATCCCCGGCGGCCGCGTCGACCAGGGCCAGCGCGAGTTGTCGCTCCGCACGCTGGGCCGCGTCGAACAGCCGAAGGATTTCGAGCGCATCGTGGTGGCGAACGTCGGCGGCACGCCGGTCCGCATCAGCGACATCGCGCGCGTGACCGATGGCGTCGAGGAACCGCGATCGGAAGCCCGGCTGGACGGCACCCCGGCGGTGGTGCTCGAAGTCCGCAAGCAGGCGGGGACCAACACGCTGCAGGTGATCAACAACGTGAAGGACCGCGTCACCCAGTTGCTGCGCGGCCTTCCGCCGGACTACAAAGTCACCTACACGCGCGACCAGTCGCGCTTCATCTCCGATTCATTCAAGGCCGTGCAGGAGCACCTGCTGCTGGGCGGCATCTTCGCCGGCTTCGTCGTGCTGCTGTTCATCCGTAGCTGGCGCTCCACCATCATCGCCGCGCTGGCCATTCCGACCTCCATCATCGCCACCTACACGCTGATGAAGATGATGGACTTCACGCTGAACCAAATGACCATGCTCGCGCTGGTTCTAACGGTGGGCATCGTCATCGACGACGCGATCGTGGTGCTCGAGAACATCTTCAAGTTCGCTGAGGAAAAAGGCATGGGGCCGATCGAAGCGGCCCTCCACGGCACGCGCGACATCGGCCTGGCGGTGCTCGCCACCACGCTCAGCCTGATCATCATCTTCATCCCGGTGGCGTTGATGAGCGGCATTGTCGGCCACTTCATGTCGAGCTTCGGCTACACGGCGGCCTTCGCCATCGGCGTATCGCTGATCGTCAGCTTCACGTTGACGCCGATGCTCTGCTCGCGCTTCCTCAAGCCCTCGCACAACGGCGGCGCGACCAAGGACACCGTGGTGTTCCGAGCGTTCGCGGCGCCCTACCGCGGCATGCTGCACTGGTCCATGTCGCACCGCTGGGTGATCGTGATCCTGGCGCTGGCCGTCATGTTCTCCTGCGTGCCCTTGTTCAAGGCGACCGGCGTGTCGTTCATTCCGGAGGACGACCAGAACGAGTTCGAAGTCACGGTCCGCACGCCGCCCGGCTCATCGTTGCAGGGCACCGACCAGGTGATGGGACAGCTCGAAGCCGACATCAAGACGCTTCCCGGCATCCGCAATCTGCTGACCACCGTGGGCGCCGACGTTCGCCGCCAGGTGGACCGCGGATCCATCCTGGTGGAGCTCATCCCCATGGAGGAGCGCAAGGAAACACAGACCGAGATCATGGCGATGACGCGCAAGAAGCTCGCGAAGTATCGTGACCTCACCATCGGCGTCCAGCCGCCCGCCATCATTCAGGGCGGCGGCGCGGACCATGAGTTGATGTACTTCCTGCAGGGGCCGGACCTCGCCAAACTGAACCAGTACGCCGACGTCCTGCTGACCCGGCTGAAACAGGTTCCCGGCGTTACCGACTTGGAATCGTCGTATGAAGCGGGCAAGCCGGAGCTGCGCGTCCGCATCAATCGCGACAAGGCGGCCGACCTGAACGTCAACGTGGCGAGCGTCGCCACCGCGCTGCGGACCCTGGTGGGCGGCGATCAGCAGGTGACCACCTATCGCGAAGGCGACGACCGCTACGACGTGATGCTTCGCGTTGACCAGCAGTTCCGGAACTCCGCCGCTGCGCTCGACATGCTGTTCGTTCCGTCGGCGACGCTCGGCAACGTGCCGATCTCCAACGTGGCCAAGCTCGAACCGGCCGATGGCCCGGTGCAGATCGAGCGTTACAACCGCCAACGTCAGATCATGATCAGCGGCAACATCGTCGCTCCGCAGTCGTTAAGCGAAGTGATCAAGATCATCGACGGGACGCTGAAGGACATGAACCTGCCGGCCGACTACCGTTCGGGCGCGGTGGGCCGCAGTAAGGAATTGGGACGCGCCGCCGCCAACTTCGGCTTCGCGCTGGTGCTGTCGCTTGTGTTCATGTACATGATTCTGGCGGCGCAGTTTGAGAGCTTCATCGACCCGGTGACGATTCTCATCAGCCTGCCGTTGTCGGTGCCGTTCGCGCTGCTGTCGTTGCTGATCATGGGGTCGAACTTCTCGATCGTCTACACATCGCTCGGCATCCTGGTGCTGTTCGGCATCGTGAAGAAAAACTCCATCCTGCAGGTGGATCACATCAAGAGCCTGCGCCGCGAAGGCATGCCGAGGCTGGACGCCATCATCCACGGTTGCGAGGACCGTCTGCGCCCGATCCTGATGACCACCGCCGCCTTGGTGGCCGGCATGATTCCCATGGCCGTGGGCACGGGCGCCGGTTCAGGCTCCCGCCGTACGGTGGCGATCGTCGTCATCGGCGGACAGTCGCTGTGCCTGCTGTTGACGCTGCTGGTGACGCCGGTCGCGTACTCGATCTTCGACGACATCGCCGAGCGGTTCAAGAAGCTGTTCGGGTTCCAGGCGCCTTCGCTGAAAACCGTGCGCACCACGACGACCACCCTGCTGGTGCTGTTAGCCCTCGCACTAGCCCCCGCCGCCTTCGCTCAGAAGCCGGTGCCGGCGGCCATGGACGCTCCGGCGCGCGTGGGAGTGAGCGTAGCGGAACGGAAGTTGACGCTGAAGCAGGCGATCGAGATGGCCCTGACCAACAATCTGGACATCGAGATCGAGCGCACGAACTCAGCCACCGCTTCCCAACTGGTCCGCGCCGCCAACGGCGCATTCGACCCCATCTTCCGCTACCAGCCGGGTCTTCAATCGAATAACTCGCCGACGGCGTCGATCCTGCAAGGCGTAGGCGGCAAGCTATCGGAGAAGTACTTCACCAATAACTTCACCTTCCTGCAAAGCCTGCCCTGGCAGGGCGAGCAGTTCAGCGTAACGTTCACCAACAGCCGCGTCAATAGCACCAACGCGTTCGCCTCGCTGAATCCGCTGTTTTCTTCGCAATTGAACATCCTGTTCACTCAACCGCTGCTACGCAACCGCCTGGTGGACCAGCAGCGATCGCAGATTCTGATCCGCCGCAAACAACTGGATATTTCCGACGTCGACTACGAAGCAAGGGTGATCGACGTGATCGCTCGCGTGGAGCAGGCCTACTGGGACGTGGTGGCGGCGCGGCAGGATGTCGAAGTAACCTCCTACGCGGTGGAGTTAGCCAAGGAGCAACACTCCCGGAACCAGCGTATGGTCGACTCCGGGACGCTCGCACCGGTCGAGTTAGCCGCCTCCCGGGCCGAGTTGGAGCGAAGGCTCGATAACTACTACGCCAGCGTAGGCGCGCTGACCGAAATCGAGAATAACCTGAAGACCCTGGTCGCGCCGGATCGTAGTGCGGAGATCTGGGGCGATCAGATTATCCCCACTGACTCGAAGACCGGCAGCGCGGCGGAGATCGACGACCTGCGCGAAGCGGTGGCGACGGCCATTCGCCAGCGCCCGGAACTGAAGTCGCTAAAACTCCGCAAGGAGTCCAACGCCATCGACCAGAAGTCGGCCGCTAACCAGGTGAAACCGCAGGTGAACGTGGTGGGCGGCTATGTCAGCTCCGGCTTGGGCGGCGCGCTGCGATCGGGCGGCGACCCGATCTCCGCCTCGCAGACGGCTCTCTATCAACGCATCAACCAACTGTCGGCGGCTCAGGGCCTGGATCCGCTCACCGGCGGAAGCTTCGGTTCGCTGCCGGCCTCGCTGGTGGGCGGATACGGCACGGCGCTCTCGGGGCTGTTTGGCGGAAATTACCAGAGCCTTCAAGTGGGCCTTTCGCTCGATTTCACGGGACGCAACCGGACCGCCGAAGCGCAGTTGGCCACCACAGCCATCTCCGAGAAACGACTAAAACTCGAGCAGGCGCGAGCCGAGCAGTTGATCGAGGCGCAGGTGCGAAACTCCATGCAGGCGATCCGCACGGCGCGCCAGCGCATCAACGCCGCGCAGGCCAGCGAGGCCGCCGCCAAGGAGAAATTGGACAGCGAAACTCGCCTGTATCAGACCGGCGAGTCGACTAACTTCTTTGTGTTGACCCGGCAGAACGAGTATCTCGACGCGCGCCGCCGCGCCGTGGTGGCTCAACTCGATTTCAACAAGGCGATGGCGCGTCTCGAACAGGCGCTCGGGTCGACGCTCTCCACCCACAACGTCGCCATTAAGTGATCGCGCGGCCAGGACTGAGTCGGATACCATAGTCGTTTGCAGCCACAAATCACCGTCCTCGACGCGGGCGGCCAGTACTGCCACCTGATCGCCCGCAAAGTCCGCGACCTGGGTGTATACGCCGAGGTCCGCCCCAGCGACACGCCCGCCGGCGAGCTTGCCGGCCGCAAAGGCATCATCATTTCTGGCGGCCCCAGCAGCGTGTATGAGGCCGGCAGCCCGCAGATGGACCCCGCTGTATTCGCGGCTGGCGCAGGCGTGTTGGGCATCTGCTACGGCCAGCAACTGATGGCCTACCTGATGGGCGGCCACGTGCGCAAGGGCGACAAGGGCGAGTATGGCCTCGCGAAGTTGCGCATTACGGCCGACGTCCCGCTGTTTCGCGGCATCGAAGGCGAGCAGCAGATCTGGATGAGCCATCGCGACGTCGTCGGCGAAGTTCCACCGGGCTTCGCCGTCACGGGCAGCACGTCCACCTGCGAGATCGCCGCCATGGCCGATCCATCGCGCAAGCTGTTCGCGGTGCAGTTTCACCCCGAGGTGGTCCACACGCCGAGCGGTCTCGACATCCTGCGCAACTTCCTGTTCGACGTCTGCGCTTGCGAGCGGGATTGGAACGCCGCGGGCCAGATCGAATCGCTCGAACAGCACATCCGAGACGTGGCGGCGGGCCGTAACGTCTTCTTCTTCGTCAGCGGAGGCGTCGATTCCACGGTGGCGTACACGCTGTGCCTGCGCGCGCTCGGCCCCGAACGCGTGTACGGCGCCTATGTCGACAGCGGCCTGATGCGCGAAGGCGAAACGGAGTTCGTGCGCGGTCTATTCGAGCGTCTGGGCGCGACGCACTTCCGCGTGGAGGACGCCCGGCGCGAGTTTCTATCGGCGCTCGAAGGAGTATGCGAGCCCGAAAAGAAGCGCCACATCATCGGAGAGCAGTTCGTCCAGGTGCAGGAGCGCGTACTGCAAGGCGGCCGCTTTCTCGATGGGCAGTGGATCCTCGGACAGGGCACCATCTATCCCGACACGATCGAATCGGGTGGCACGGCGCGCGCCGATCTCATAAAGACGCACCACAATCGCGTCGCGGGCATTCAGCGGCTGATCGAATCCGGCCGCATCATTGAGCCTCTCACGCAGTTCTACAAGGACGAAGTGCGGCGCATCGGCCGCGAGTTGGGATTGCCCGAGGAGATGCTCGCGCGCCACCCGTTCCCGGGCCCGGGCCTCGCCATCCGCTGCCTCTGTTCGGACGAGGCGGCGACAGTGGAGCGCATCGCCGACGGCTGGATCCTGCCCGTTCACTCGGTGGGCGTTCAGGGCGACTCTCGCAGTTACCGTCCGGTTCTCGCGGTCGACGGGTTCCCCGAACACCCGGAGTACGTCGCGGAACTGGTGAACCGCATCTCCGTAATCAATCGCGTGGTCGCGCGCGTGGCCAGCCGCGTCGCCTTGGACGACGTCTCCGTCCGGCCCGCGGCGTTGAACGAACAGCGCCTGGCGCGATTGCGCAGGGTGGACGCGATCGTCCGCAAGGCGACGCACGATTCGGGCTTCGATCGTCGCATCTGGCAGATGCCCGTGGTGCTGATCCCGGCAGGAACGTCCGAACATCCGGACTCTGTTGTGTTGCGGCCCATCGACTCGGTGGACGGCATGACCGCGCAAGCCGTCGTCATGCCCTCGGATCTGCTGAAACAATTGTCGGACGACTTGTTAGCCGTGGATGGCGTCTGCGCCGTGCTGTACGACGTGACGAACAAGCCGCCCGGCACCATCGAGTGGGAGTGACCCGCGCCGCCACGATACACTGTGCGGTAGAATGCGACCCTCGATAATTCTCCTCACCTTGGCGGCAGTGACGTCACTGACGGCCCAGGTGCGATTCACGCCCGGCTCGGTCAACATCACGATCGACGGCAAACCCTTCACGACGTTCCACTACGGAGCGGCGGCCAACAAGCCGTATCTGGCGCCCATCCGTTCCGCATCCGGCAAGATTGTCACGCGCGGGTTTCCGATGGAGATGATCACCGGCGAAAGCCGCGACCACCTGCATCATCGCGGGTTATGGTTCACCTACGACGACGTGAATGGCGTGAAGTTCTGGGAGAACGACCCATCCTATAAGAAGGGGCGCATCGGAAAAGTGGTGGTGAAGGACGCGCGCTGGAAGGACGGCGCGAAACAGGGCGTCCTGACCGCGGCCATGGAGTGGCAGGACCCCGAAGGCGGCGTGCTGCTGATCGAAAACCGCGACATGACGTTTTCGGGCGACGCGAATCTGCGCGTCATCGACTTCCACATCGTGCTGACCGCCGCACAGGACGTAACCTTCGGCGACACCAAGGAAGGCGCGTTCGCCATTCGCCTGGCCGAGCCGTTCACTGAGCGGCGCGGCGGCAAGATGACCGACGCCGATGGCCGCACAGGCATGGCGAACGTGTGGGGCAAGCGTTCGAACTGGGTGGATTACACGGCGGAGTTGGATGGCGAACAACTCGGCGTGGCGATTCTGAGTTATCCCTCCAATCCCAATTCCCCGCCCTACTGGCATGCGCGCGACTATGGTCTGTTCTCACTGAATCCGTTCGGTCAGAACGCCTTCGATAAGAACGCCGAGGAACGCAAGACCCAACTCGCCAAGGGACAGAAGCTGACCTACCGCTGGCGAGTGGTGGTGCATCCGGGCGACGCCGCCGCTGTGCCGGACTTGTATAAGGCCTACACCGGCGGCAAATAGCGCCTACGCCGGCGTCGGCACGAAGTTGCGGCGGTCGAGCGACGTCGACAGGATCACCGATGTCGTCGTCGGGCCGAACAATGTCAGCCGTTGAATCAACTCCTCGAGCGCGGGGACGCTCGCCACAGCCCCGCGCAGCAGGAACGATTCCGCTCCCGTCACGTGATGGCACTCCAGGATCTCCTCCATCGCCGTCACTGCTTTCTTGAAACGCGGGTAGTCCTTGGGCGCGATCACCACCCGGAAATACACGTGCAGACCGCGCCCCAACGCCGCAAGGTCGATCTCGGCGCGGTAGGCGCGGATGACGCCCCAATCCTCCAGCCGCTTCATGCGTTCGGCGACGGCGGGCGGCGACATTCGCAGCTTCCGTCCGAGTTCGGCGAAGCTCAACCGCGCGTTCGCGCGTAACAGCCGTAGCAGGGACTGGTCGGTCTTATCCAGTCCTTCCTTCGAATCGAACCTCATTCCCCGATTCTACTTTCGATTCCCGCTCCACGCGCGACTGCGGCCTAACGATCGGTATTCTGGCGCTTCGGCGTCGCGGGTTATCATCGACAATGAACTCGATTCTCCAGGGGGCGTGGCTGGGTTTCAGCATCGCGGCGCCGGTAGGCCCCATCGGTGTGCTGGTAATGAAGCGGTCGCTCGCTTCAGGCTTCCGTGCGGGCCTCGCCAGCGGAACCGGCGCGGCGCTCGCGGACCTGATCTACGGCGCGCTGGCGGTGGCGGGAGTCACGCTCGTCGCCCAGCAGGCGCGTGCGGTGGCGCTCATCGGCGGGCTGATCCTGTTCTACCTCGCCTGGAAATCGTGGCGCGAAACACCCGCCGCGGACGCCTCGGCGCCGGCCGCGGGAGGACTCGGGCAGACGTTTCTGCTCACCCTGTCGAACCCCATGACCATCCTCTCGTTCGCCGCGCTGGTCGCCTCGGTGGCGCCCGATTCGCCCGCCTGGTTCGTCGCGGGAGTTTTCTCGGGCTCGATGTTGTGGTGGGTGATGCTGAGCGCCGGCGCGACCTCGCTGCGCGGTCTGCTGCGCGAACGCCTGCGTGTGCTGAACCGGATCGCCGCCGTCACTCTGGCCGCCTTCGCCGCGCGCGCCCTCTGGCTCTACTTCCGATAGGATTGCCGGGGAACTCCCATATACTGTAAGTTATGGCCACGCTGGTTACGCTGGACACCCGGCCCCTGGACCGTGTCGTTTTGGAGCAGAAGCAGGACGATCTGCTGAACCGACTGCGCTCGCTCGGAGAAGTGATTGTCGCCTACTCGGGCGGCACGGATTCGGCCTACCTCGCCTGGGCCGCGCATCAGGCGCTGGGCCCGCGCGCGGTGGCGATCACCGCCGATTCCGCCTCCATCCCCGAATCGCACAAGCGCGACGCCGAAGAGTTCGCCCGCCGTTTCGGTTTCCGGCACGAGTACGTCGAAACGGCCGAGTTCGAAAATCCGCTGTATGTGGCCAACAACCCGGACCGCTGCTTCCACTGCAAGGATGAACTATTCTCGACGCTTGAGAAGATAGGCGCCGCCCGCGGCGTGAAGCACATCGTCTACGGCGTGAACGTCGACGATCTGGGCGATTACCGCCCCGGCCAGCAGGCCGCCAAACGCCACCAGGTGCTCTCGCCGCTGGTGGATGCAGGACTCACCAAGGCCGAGATCCGCGAACTGTCGCGCCTGGCCGGACTCCCCACCTGGGACCGTCCCGCCTCGGCCTGCCTCAGCTCGCGGATCCCCTACGGCACGCCCGTCACCCCGAAGACCGTGAAGACCGTGGAGCAGGGCGAAGAAGCGATCCGCGCGCTCGGCTTCCGGCAGTTCCGCGTCCGGTTCCATGGCGAACTGGTGCGGCTCGAAATCGCCCGCGAGGAGATGCCCCGCGCCATGACCATGGAAATGGCCCAGACGCTGACCGACATCTTCAAGCCGCTCGGCTTTCATTACGTAACGCTCGACCTGGAAGGATACCGCCAAGGCTCTCTCAACTCGGTACTGAGGAAATAGATGCGCATCACGATCCCGCACACCAAAAGCACAGACGAAGTAAAAGGCAGTATCGACAAGGGGTTTGACGATATCTTCAAGGGACTCCCGGTGGGCCCGGTCCAGTTGGAGGACGAGGTTCGCACCTGGGCTGAGAACACCCTCAACTTCGCCTTCAACGCCAAGACGCCATTCCTCACCGTTCCCGTGAAGGGCTGGATCCTGGTGGAGGCGGCGCTGGTCACCATCGAGGTCGAGTTGCCGGCGTTCCTCAAGAACTTCATCCCCGAGGAAAAGATCTCCAACGCCGTGGAGGCGGGCGTCAAAGGGCTGCTCGCCTAGGCTGTAACCGGGCGCCTTCGGTATCCTGAAAGTTATGGTTGTCGATATCGAGGGCGTGTCTTTACATCTCGCCCACCCGGACGAACTGGAAGGCAAGTGGGTCGGGCAGGACGAGGTGATGCGGCAGTTGCTGGCCGCATGGTTCGTCATCGACGAACACGACCTCCCAATGAGCCCGCGCCTGCTGGGCAAGCCCGGCGTCGGTAAAACCACGCTCGCCTACGCCGCCGCCAAGCGGCTCGGGCGCGAAGTGTACATCATGCAGGCCACGGTGGACACGCGGCCCGAAGACCTCATCATCATGCCCGTGATCGAGGGCGCTCAAAAGCTGCGCTACGTGGCGAGTCCCCTGGTGACCGCCATGCTGCGGGGCGGCGTGCTGATCCTCGACGAGGGCAACCGTATGAGCGAGAAAAGCTGGGCGAGCCTCGCGCCGCTGCTCGACAATCGCCGCTACGTGGAGTCCATTGTCGCGGGCGTCAAGATCAAGGCGCACCCGCTGTTCCGCCTGGTGGCGACCATGAACGATGACGCGTCGACCTTCGACCTGCCCGAGTACATCCACTCCCGCCTCCAGCCGCAGATCCTGGTGGACTTCCCGGAACGGCACGAAGAGTACGCCATCCTCAAGGAAAACGTCCCGTTCGGCGACGAGCAGGTGCTCAACTACGTGACGGATTTCCTCCAGCACGCGCACATGGCCGACGAGCGCTATACCGTCCGCGATGGCATCAACATCGGCCGCTACGTCACCAAGATCGCGTACTCCGATCCCGCCGATTTCGATCGCGGCCCCTGCCTGCGCCGGGCCATCACCGAAATCCTGGGCGAAGAGGCGTTGCGCTATGTCCCTCGCCTTTGATCCCGCCAGCCTCCGCCGCGGCCGGCTGACCTACTTCCCGGTCGTCCCGGGGCGCGTCGAGTTCAGCATCGAACTCCGGCGCCTGCTGAACGAAACGAACCCAGCGGTGGTGGCCGTCGAGCTTCCGGGCATGATTCGAAAGGACTTCCTCCGAGCGGTGGAGCGCCTTCCGGAGATGTCAGTCATCGTCTACCCCGAAGCCGGCGGCGACGACGAGGAGGACGAGCGCGCCATCTACGTCCCGGTGGAGCCCGCCGACCCGTTCACCGAAGCGGTCCGCACGGCGAACGAAATCGGCGCCGAGGTGGTGTTCATCGAGCCCGACCATGGCGACCGCCCACACCTGCCCGACGTCTATCCCGACACCTACACGATTCGCCGCATCGGTCTGAATCGCTACATCGACGAGTATCGCGTCTCGCCCCAGCCGCGCTCGGACGAGATCGCCGAGCACGCCGCCGGCATCGCCTGGAAACTTCAGGGGCTCGACCCTCTGGCCGAGGCGGTCGTCGTCATCTCGCTGAACCTGCTCGATCCGGTGCTGGACGCCATGGAGATTCCGCAGGAACAGCCGCCCGCCGGCGTTCGCGGAGAACACGTTCAGTTGATGAACCTCCACCCGGATTGCCTGGCGGAGGTCTGCGTCGAATATCCTTACCTGCAGGACCGTTGGGAGTTCTACCGCCTGGACATGCGCGAGCCACGCCTGGTGGATCGCCCCGCCGTCCAATTCGACCTGCTGCGTGAAGCCGAGGCGAAGTACGCCGAAAGCACCGGCGAGAAGCTCGAATACTGGCATCGGCGGTTGATCGCCAAATTCGCGCGGAACCTGGCGTTGTGCAGCGCCCAACTGATCCCGCACGCTTTCGACCTGGCGGTGGCGGCGCGGTCGATCGCCGACGACAACTACGGGTGGGAGGTCTGGCAGATGGCCAACCGCTACCCCTCTCAGCAAGCGGTCTGCGAACTGGAGACCATCAACGTCTCGGCCGAAGAGATCTGGATCAACACCAAGCGTGTGAAGATCCGCCGCCGTCTTCCCCGCCCCAAACAGCGGCTCAAGTCCACCGGGCTGAAGCCCCGCAAGAAGGAGAAGTTCCCAGGCGATTGGGCCCGCCAGACCAACGGCAATTCCATCTGTTCCTACCCGCCGGAGGACCTGGTGGTGGAAGGCTACGGCCGCTTCCTGAAGGACAAGGCCAAGTCGATCCTGTCGGCCGAGCGCGAGCGCGTCGAGCCGTTCACCACGTCAATTCTGGACGGCATCGACATGCGCGAGACCATCCGGAACTGGCACAAGAAGCAGATCTACGTCCGCAAGGCCGAGAAACTGGCCGACGACGTGGGGGCCGTGGTGGTGATCTTCGACGAGGATCCAGGAGACCGCTGCACCTACCTGACCACCTGGCTCGGCGAACACCAGAACGAATCCGACATGGCCTTCTATTCCACCGAACCGTTCGACCAGTTGGTGGGGCCGGGCATCGGCCGGGCCGAGTACGGCGGATTCCTGATGGTCCTGCCGCCGCGTCGCATGTTGGACGTCTGGACGGATCGCGACTACGATTTCGCGGAAAACAAACCCGAGCGCCTGCTGCTCGCCGGCCTCGACTACGCCGTTCATCGGCATGTCGTGTACGTTGCGTCCAAGCCGCCCCGGTCGATTTTCCGCTCCATCGCGGCGCATCTGAACCGAAAGATCGTCTATATTCCCATCGGCCAACTCTCCCCGACCAAGCTCAAGAAGGTCCGCGTCGTCCACGTATTGGACAGCTATGACCGCCGCGAAACCGCCAAGGACTACCTCTGGTAATTCCGTGGAGGATTCAGACAACGCCACGCCCCGTCCGTACGTCTACTTCTTTAGAACTTGCTGGTAGTCTCGGTTGAGCGTAAGCTCAGTACTGAAAGGGGAAGCATGACCCGCCGTCTTCCGGTCCTCTTTGCCGCCGTTTTTAGTGTCGGCGCATTCGGCCAGTTGGCCACGGCTCCAAGCCACTATGGCTCGTTCACCGGGTTCGGGAACATCAACTATCCGGGCGTCGGCCACGCCCCCAACGTGATTTACCCGAGCATTTTCAACACTCCGAGCTTTCCCAGCCGGCTGGGTTCCGCCGGGCGCGGAGGGTCGTACTATGGCGGCGTTCGCCCGTCTGCGCACCCGAGCCACACCCGCCAGGTGATCGTGCCGGTGCCGATCGTGGTGGGCGGCGGATACTACCCCTACGACTCATCCTCCGCTGGGTATACGACGGGATACGCGGACGCGGCCCCAGTCGCTCAGCAGCCCGTGACGCCACCGGTTGTCATCATCAACCAGAGCTATCGGCCGGAGCACGTGAATCCCGTGGTGCGAGACTATACCGATGCGGACCTGCCGCCGCCTTCGGGCGAACTGCGCAGTTACGAGGCGCCGGTACAGAAGGATGCCCCACAGGCAGCACGGCGCGCGCAGCCCGTCGATGACGACAAGCCGACCATCTATCTGATCGCCTTCAGGGATCACACCATTCTGCCGGCGTTAGCCTATTGGGTGGAAGGAGATACGCTCAACTACATCACCGAGAAGGGCACTCCGAATCGCGCGACGCTGTCGCTGATCGACAAGGCATTCTCCCGGCAGTTGAACAGCGAACGGTCCGTGGAGTTCAGTCTCCCGGATTGAGCGGAGGAAGCGGGCCCGAGGCCCGCTATTCGACCGATTCCCCGCCCCACTCGCGTTCGAGCATGCGGGAGTACTCGCCAGAAGCGTACAATTCGAAGTCGAAGTCAGCCGCGTCGATCTCCGCGCCAGGCGATTCGAGCAGCATTTTGAACAGGTTGTCCGTGTACCGGTAATAGTTGCGGACGAAATCGTCGCTCAGGGTCCGGCGATCCGGCACGGAAGCGAACACCGAGTTCAGCGCGATGGCCCGGCTGAAGATCGAACGGTAATCCGCCACACCCCACTTCCGAAGCTTCGCCTGCACCGCGGCCGGCGTTTTCATGATCAGGTAGGCGACAAAACTCTGGAAATTGAAGCCTTTACCCGTCAGTTCCGGATGCCGCTCGAGCGCCTCCAGGCACTGTTCCACCCATCGCACCAGGTCCTTGCCCACATAGAACAGCATGCGGATTTCGCAGTAGCGGCCTTCGAGCAGACGCGTCTCGATCTGTTCGGCGGTCAGATCGCCGGTCGGCAGCAGCCCCTGCAGCATCAGACTCGCCCGGGAACTCTCCACCAGTTTGCTGGGGCCGGAGGCGTCCGCAAACGGGTGCAGGATAAGAGGAGGCAACGTTCTAGTTCGCTGGCGGTCGAGTACTGAATCCATAATGTTCTCTGTCATTAGTATGCGAGCTCACTTCCGCTGAGTAAGCAGTACCTTCGCGTCAATCGTCTGACTGTCGCGAATAACCTTCACTAGTACCTCATCGCCCGGTTTTCGCGATCTCAGAGCCGTAGTGAAGTCCATTAGATTTTGTATCGGCCGGCCGTCGAACTCAATTAGGATATCTCCTGCTTTCAGCCCGGCTTTTCCCGCAGGAGACCCGTCGCGAACGTCCGCGAACCGGACGCCCTTCGGAATCTCCGTGAAATCCGGGATGCTGCCGAAGTAGGCGCCGTATCCGCCGCCGCCGCCCACTCCGCCGCCCGAGGACGGGGGCGGCTCCGCCAGACGCACATACTGCGGGCGCGGCGCGTCGGAGGCCAGCTCCACCGCGATGTCCGACACCAGCCCCAGCAGCCGAGCCGCATCCTTCGCGTTAATCTTGTCCCAGGTGTCGCTCGGACGATGGTAGTCCAAGTGCAAACCGTTGAAGAAGAAAAGCACCGGTATCTGCTTGAGCGCAAACGACATGTGGTCGCTAGGCCCATAGCCGCCGCGATCCGCCACCACCACCTTCAGATCGTGCCGCGCCGCGACGTCGTCCACCGTCTTCTGGAGCGTGGCGCCCGTGCCCACCCCGCTCACGTGGATCTCGTTGTTCTTGATCCGCCCGATCATGTCCAGGTTGATCATGGCCACCGCCTTGGCCTGCGGCGCCGGCGGATGGTTCACGTACCAATTCGACCCGATCAGCCCCATCTCCTCCCCGGCAAACGACAGGAATAGTACCCCGCGGTTCCGCTGCGGCTGCGAGGAAAACCACCGCGCCAGTTCGAGCAGCCCCGCCGTCCCGGAAGCGTTGTCGTCCGCGCCCGGGTGCACCGTACCGTATTGGTCCGGCGCGAGCGAGTTCGGCCCGCCCAGCCCCAGGTGGTCGTAGTGCGCGCCGATGATCACGTATTCGTCGGTCTTGCCCGGCAGATAGCCCACCAGGTTGTGGGAGGTCGCCACGTCGCGCTGAATGTCTACGGCCAGTTCCACCTGCGCGTCCGGAATGGGCGTCGACTGGGGCTTCAGGTCCTTGTCGATGGCGGCCAGCGAATCCTTCAGGTTCCGGCCCGCCGCCGCCAGCAGGCGGTCCGCCTCCTCGGCCTTGATCTGGACGAAGTAAACGCCCGAATTTTCCACGCCGAAACTGGTCTGCAGCTTCTCGAACTTCTCGGGCTCCTGCGGATGGGTGGGCGCGTCCTTGACGATGATGACGCCGATCGCCCCGTGCGCCTTCGCATTGGCCGCCTTGATCGCCACCTGGGCGTGCGTGGTGAACTGCTTGCCCATGAAGACGCTCTTTTCGTCGTTTTCCTGCGGTTCATGCAGCACGATCAGCGCGAATTTGCCCTTCGCGTCTACGCCGGCATAGTCGTCGTAGTGATACTCCGGCGCGCTGATGCCATAGCCCGCAAACACCACCCCGCCCGTGACAGACCCGCTCGACGAGAAGTTAAACGGGACGAATTCCTTCTCCGGCGCGAGACTTCGGTCCCCCGCCTTCAGCTTCTCCACCAGGTGGTTGTTCGGCCCCAGGTGGGCGTTCGTAGTCACCTTGAATCCCTGGTAGTAGCTGCCGTCGGCGATCGGCTTCAAGCCGAACTCCTTGAACAGCCCCGCGATGTAGCCCGCGGCGGTTTCAATCTCGGGAGTCCCGGTGCCCCGGCCCTTGAGTTCCGGCGAGGCCAGATATTTCACGTGCGCCAGGTATCGGTCCGCGGAAAAGCGCGGCGTAGTGTCGGCGGCTAAAACGAAAGCCGCCCCGGCAAGGGCGGCGGCGGATAGGATTCGCTTCATGGGGAAGATACCAGTCTATTTGAACGTTTTGTCGATTTCGAGTTCGAGCCGGATAATCTGAATCAGATTCTGCCACGGCACGCCACCCACCAGGCGGCGACCGTTCAGGAAGGACGTCGGCGTCGAGTCCACCTGCAGTTTCTTGCCGCGGGCGATTTCGACGTCCACCTCGCCCTCGGTCGCCCGTGTTTCCACGCACTTTTCAAACTGCGCCGCGTCGATCTTCTTCAAGCGAGCCCATTCGCCCAGCTTCGCGCGCAGATTGTTGGCGTTGATGTCGGCCTGGTGTTCGTACATCCAGTCGTGGTAATCCCAGAATGCGGCGGCGCCCTGACGATAGGCGCAGCGGCCGGCGATGGCGGCCGTTTTCGCCCACGGGTGGATCGATTCGAGCGGAAAATCGGTGTACACCACCCGCAGTTCGTTGCCGGCCTCGGCCGGCGCCTTTTCGCGAAGTTGCTTGGACTCCTCGCGGCACACCGGACACTCGAAATCGCTGAACAGGATCAGCGTCATGGGCGCGTTGGCCGGACCGAAGGACGGCTGATGCTCGGTGGTAAGCTCGCGAAGGTCGGCCTGGAACGGGTTCTGGTCCACGTTATACACCGCGCCGCGGAAGATCGTCTTGCCATCGGCCGACACGTACACCAGGAAATCCTTGGTGGCCGCCCCGGCCGACAGGTGAACCTTCACCTCGAACAGGCCGCGAATGAACGGCTTGGGGTCGCCGATCGAAACGCTCACCTGCGGGGGCCACAGCTCCACCTTGCGCAGATAGCGTTCGAGCGTCGCCTTCGTCAGCGCCGACTTGCCGGCAGGCCCCGCCGCGGCCGGAGGCTTGGCGGCGGGAGCCTGGGCGAACGCGCAGGAGGCCAACGCGAAGGCGACGGCGGCGAGTATGCGCATGGCGTCAGTCTTTGCCCGGGACCAGCGACGGAATCGTCACTTCACAGCACTTCTCGCCGGCCGCGGCGGTCGCGGCTTTCTTCTGGAAGCCCAACTCCATGTTGATCACCTGTTCGAGCGCCTGCCAGGGCAGCGCGCCGCCCAGCGGCCGTCCGTTGATGAACAAAGTCGGCGTTCCGGTGATCAGCAGGGCATGCCCTTCCGCCATCTCCCGATTCACTTCGGCTTCGGTGGCCTTGGCGTCCATGCACTGGCCTAGCTTGGCGGTGTCGACATTGGCGGTCTCGGCCCAACCGGTGACCTTCGTCTTCAGGTTGTCGGCCGTGATTTCGGGCTGATGCTCGTAAATCCAGTCGTGATATCCCCAGAAGGCGGCGGGCTTTTCACGAAACACGCAACGGCCCGCGATGGCCGCGGCCTTGGCCCACGGGTGCACCTGCTCCAGCGGATAGTCCTTGAAATACACACGCACCTTGTCGGGAAACGACTTCAGCAGATTCTGGCGCAGGATCTTCGCCTCTTCCTGGCACTTGGGGCACTGGAAGTCGCTGAACACCACCAGCACCACCGGGGCGCCCGGCGTTCCGAAGCTCGGCTGCAGGTCGGTCTTCAGCCGGCTCAGTTCGGTCTGGAAGGGGTTCTTATTAACGTCGAACAGACTGCCTTTGACAATCAGCTTTCCGTCTTTCGATACGAAATAGCGCCACGGATACACGCCGTTCGGCGTCGGGATGTCGACGGCCACTTCGACGAAGCCTTCAAACAGACTCGGCTTGGGGTCGGCGATCTTGATGGCGACATTTTCCGGAAGCAGTTCCATCTGTCGGATATAAGCCTCGAAGGCCGCCTTGTCGAGAGCGGATTTCCGGGCGGCGCTATCGGCGGCGAACGCCGGCGCAAGCAGGGCAACGGCAGTCAATAGGAAGGAACACAGTCTCATAGTGGATGGCGCGAATCTGACCATTACAGTGTCTCAGATATTGGACGCGCTTTGGTGAAATCCGGGCCGTCCCGGGTGGCGCATTCGCGCGCCGGCGGCTAGTCGAAGGAGTCCAGCCGGTCCCCGATGCGCGCTTTCATCTGTTGCGGATCCGGGTCGCAGCGGTATTGCGCCGACACCGGCAGCATCGACAGAATCTGCGGAACCTCCGGGAAGGTCTCCTCCTCGCCAATGCCGAAACCGAGCCGTCCGGTCAGCAGCACCGCCACCCGCACCAGATCCACCAGTTGAAAGTCCGCTGGATTCACCGCTCCGTGATGCTGCGCCGTTATCCCCTGCAACTCCTCGGGGAATCCCCAATTACTGGCCAGCCAGGCGCCGACTTCGCAGTGATTGGCGCCGAACATCTCCTCTTCCTTGCCCAGCATCTCGCAGTCGTTGCGCGCCCCCTTGGACAGCAGTTCGCCATACTCGGCGGGATGCTCGACAAACAGGCACAGCCGGCCGATATCGTGCAGCAGGCCTGCCGTGTAGGCGCGGTCGTCGGACCGCCGCACCGGCGAACAGGCCGCCGACAGCTCCTCGCAGACGATGGCGCAGGCCAGGCTGTGACGCCAGATCCGGCGCAGCAGGTCGATGCGCAGGGAAGCTTGCAGGAAGCTGCGCATGGAAACGGTGAGGGCGAAGCTTTTCACCGTGTCGAAACCGAGCAGCGTCACCGCGCTCTGAATGCTGCTGATGCGTCCGGCAAAGGAATAGACCGGGGAGTTGACGATGCGGAGCAGTTCCGACGTCATGGCGGAATCGCTGCGGATCAGGTTGACAATGGATCGGACGTCGACGTCGTCGTGCGACAACAAGCGCAGCAGTTTCGTCGCCAGCGAGGGAAACTGCGGCAGGCGCTGCATGGCCCGATACGTCTGTTCGGAGGTCATGGGCATAAGACCTACACCCATATGGTGCTGGCACGGGCCAAATCCGCTCAACAAATGCCCGATCGGCGTCGAAACTTATATCACGATCCGCGAGACGCCTTAGCCCGATACGCCTCGTCGAGGATCTCCACCACATGCGCCACCCGCTGGCCCCGTCCGTGCCGCTCCACTCCGGCCCGAAGCTGCAGGATGCACCCTGGATTCGCCGTGACGATGGCCTGGGCCGCGGTCTCCTGCACGTTCCTCATCTTCGCCTTCAGCACGGCCGCCGACATCTCCGGTTCCAGAAGGTTATAGATGCCCGCGCTGCCGCAACACTGCTCCGCTAGCGCCATCTCGCGGAATTCGATTCCAGGAATCGACTGGAGCAACTGCCGGGGGCCCGACCGCACCTTCTGGCCGTGGGCCAAGTGGCAGGAATCCTGGTAGGTGATGCGCAGGGGCAACGGCCCGAAGTCGCGATTCCACTCCATCGAGGCCAGAAACTCCGTCACATCGCGCACCTTTGCGGCGAACTCCCGCGCCCGGTCCGCGTACGCCGGATCATCCGCCAGCAAATGGCCATACTCCTTCAACGTCGACCCGCATCCACCGGCGTTCGTTATGATGGCGTCGAAATCGGCCGCCGCGATGGCGTCCAGGTTGCGGCGGGCCAGCGCGCGGGCGTCGGCGGCCAGCCCCGAATGCAGGTGCAGCGCTCCACAACAGGTTTGCCCATCGGGAATGACGACCTCACACCCGTTCTTCGTCAGCACCCGGACCGTGGCCTCGTTCAACCGCGCGAAGAACACATTCGCGATGCACCCGCCCAGCATCGCCACCCTCCGCCGGCGCTCGCCCTCGGCGGGAAAGACCTTCCCGTACTGGCTGTAGAAAAACGGCGTCTCCACCACCGGCGACAGCCGCTCCGCCTTGCCGAACTCGCCGAATTCGTCGACGAGCCCGGTGGACCGCGCCAGCTCCTGCATCCCCGAGCGCTGGTGCCACGCGAGCGCCCAGCCCACCAAACGAAGCCAGTTCCGCGAAGGCAGCAGCCATCGGAACGCGAACGCGCGGATCCAGCTCTCGGGCCAGGGGCGTTTCCGTCCGCTCTCGATCTGGGCGCGCGCGGCCTCCACCAGCCTCCCGTATTGCACGCCGGAAGGACACGCCGTCTCGCACCCTCGGCAGGCCAGGCACAGGTCGATGTGGCGGATATAGGAAGGCGTAATCTCGGCCAGACCTTCGGCCACCTGCACCATCTGGAAGATGCGCCCGCGCGGGGAATCCATCTCCAGGCCGAGTTGCCGGTACGTGGGACAGGCGTTCAGGCACAGGCCGCAGTGGACGCAGCGGTCCAGGTCGAACTGCTGGGGCGCGTCCGCGCGAGAGGTGATGTCAGATGCGGCCATAGAGTCGTCCTGGGTTGAGGATGCGGTTCGGGTCGAACAGGTTCTTGATCGCCAGCATCACTTCGAAGTCCGGCCCGGACGCCTGATTCGAGGCGGGCGGCCCGTATTCGAAGACGTAGCGCCATTCGCGGGGGATGGGCCGTTCCATCCAGGCTTCGGCGGACGCGGCGCCGTCGAAATGCAGATAACTGACGCCCGATCCGGCCCGACACACCACCGGCGCGTCGGTGGAGACCGCCACGCGGGCCGCGTCCTCGATCGTCGAGGACACCCGCGCCACCCGCGCCCCGGTGTGTTCGGCGACGAAGGACGGCGTGAACTCGCGGATGGCGGTCCACAGGGCGCCCTCGCGGTCGCCCTCCACCGGGCGGGCGTCGGCCAATTCGCGAGCGTAACGGTCCATCACGCGATGGCTGCCGCCGGCCTGGATCACCAATGCAAATCCCTCCACGCCCACACGCCGGGACGCGGCCGGGTTCAGCACATCGATGGCGGCGGGCTGCAGCACACCGCGCAGCACACGGTCTCGGGCGTCGAAACAGGCCCGCGCGGAGACGTACTCGGCGACGAACGTGCGCGTTTCGGCGGGCATCGGCGTCAGCTTGAAGTTCACCACCGAGATCGCCGCCAACGTGCCGAACGATCCGATCATGAGCTTGGCCAGGTCGAAGCCCGCGACGTTTTTCACCACCATCCCGCCCGAGCTGGCGAGCGTCCCGTCCAGCCGGGCGAAACGCATGCCGATGACCATGTCGCGCGCCGCCCCGTACAGCCGCCGCCGCGGTCCGGAGCTGTTTGAGGCAACCACTCCGCCCACCGTCGCCCGGTCGAAGCAAGGCGGATCGAGCGGGACCATCTGCCGATTCGACTCGAGCAGCGCGGCCAGTTCGGCAAACGGCAGGCCCGCCTCGACGCTGATGGTGAGATCGCGCGGCTGGTACTCGAGCACGCGGCGCAGGCCGACGGTCGAGAGGGTGGCCGCCGGTTCCCCGGCCGCCTCGTTCATCAGCCGCTTTGAGAACGCGCCGCCCAAGGCGACAGGCCGGCCGGCAGCGGACGCGGCAGCCATCGCATCACACAATTCCTGCTCGGAAACCGGCCGGATATCGGGCATGGATATCAGATAATGATACCCCGGCCGAGCGAGGCGCTAAAGCGCACCCCCGTTCTCCTAATTCCGGCGAAGCACGCGCGCGGGATCGGTCCTCGCCGCCGACCATGCGGGGATCGCGCCCGACGCCAAAGCCACCGCGACCAGCACAATTCCCGCCGACGCCAGCGTCTTCGGGTCGCGCGGACCGACCCCATAAAGCAGCGCGCCCAACAGGCGTGTGAGCGCCGCCGCGCCAACTGCTCCGGCGACCAGGCCGATCACCGTCGGCCGCATCACCGCGCGATATACCAGCCCCGCGATATGGCGAGGCTCGGCGCCCAACGCCATTCGGATGCCGATCTCCCGGCTTCGGCGCGCCGCCGAGTTCGCCGCTACGCCGTAGACTCCGGCCGCCGCCAGCGCGAGCGCCAGGCCCGCGAACACGCCGAGCAGCCACGTGGCCCGGCGCGGCGAGTCCGTCAAATAACCCGCGCGCTGCTCCAGCGTCTTCGGATCGTCGAGCGGGACCGTCGGCGCCGCTTCAAACAGCGCCCTCCGCACCGCCCCCGTCATCGCCTTGGGATCGCCCGCCGTCCGCACCAGCAGATTCTCCATCCGCAGCACGTTCTGCGATTCGGGAAGGTAGATATGCTCGGCGTCGCAATCAGCCGCCGATTTCACGCACACGTTGCCGGCCACGCCGACAATTTCCGTGGGAATCTCCTTGCCGCCGTCGATGTTGTACAACAGCTCCGGAACGATGATGCGCCGCCCCACCGCGTTACCCGCAAAATAGCGCGCCGCGATCGACGCGCTCACGATCGCCACGTGAGTCGAACCCTCCCGATCCCCGGGTCCGAATAGCCGTCCCGCGCGGAGCGGAATCCCCATCACCCGGAAGTACCCGTCGCTGACCGCGGCCATGGCGGCCACATGCTCGCGGCGGCGCTCCGGCTCCCCTTCAATGTGGACGTCCATCGAGATCGTCACGCCGAACATCGGGACGCTGCTCGCGGTGGCGACTCCGGTGACGCCCGGCAGCGCGCCAATGCGTTCGCGGATCCGTTCGTAGGCCGCCGCTCCGGCCGCGCGAGATCCATCGGCGGAGGCGGGCAGCGTCAGGAAACTGGTCAGCACCCCGCGCGGATCGTAGCCGAAATCCTTCGCCCGAAGCGTCGCGAAGGATTCGAGCATCAGCCCGGCCCCCACGGTCAGCACAAACGCCATCGCCGTCTGGGCGGCGATCAACCAGGGTTGCGATCCCCCAGCGCCGAGCGGCCGCAGCGCCGGCAGCGCCGCCGAGAGCGCCGCGGCGGCCACGCACGCCCCCGCCGACCACGCCGCCACCCGCCAGTCGACGGCGATTCCATCGGCGCGCGGCAGCGTCTGGATCAACGGCGCGAGCGCGCGCAGTCCCCAGTAGGCCAATCCGATCGCCGCCACTCCCGCGGGAACGGCCAACGTCAACATCTCGACGAACCCGAGCCGCGCGATGCGGCCCCTCCCGGCGCCGAGCGCCATCCGAATGTCGGTGTCCCTCGCCCGCGCCGCCGATCGCGCGGACCCCAGCAGCGCGACGTTGACGCAGGCGATCAACAGCACACAGCCCACCGCTCCGAATAACACAAACAGCAAGGGACGCTGCGGGCCGGTCAGCCATTCGAGCGCCGGCTCCGCCTTGAACGTCAGGCCTCTCCACTCCGGGTTGGCCGCCGCCAGCGACCGCGCGGCCGCGTCCAATTCCGCCTGCGCCGCCTTCACCGCGACGCCCGGCTTCAACCGAGCCGTCACGTTCACCGCGTGCGGGTTGTCCTCGACAACATACGGGGTGTAGATTGACCCGGCGTCCGACCCCGCCGGCCGGAATCCCGGCGGCATCACGCCGACTACGGTCCAAGGCTCCCCGTCGAGCGTCAGTTTCCGCCCAATGACGCCCCGATCGCCGCCGAACCGCTGGAGCCAGAACGCATGATCGAGAACCGCGACGTGGTTGCGCCCGCGGCGGTCCTCATCGGGCAGGAACGTGCGGCCCAGCAGGGCGCCCGCCCGCTGCAGGTCGAACCAGTTGGCGCTGGCGCATGGCCCCGCCGCCTGTTCCGGCTCGCCCACTCCCGTCAGGTTCATCCGGCAGTTCTGGTTCGCCGAAATCATCGAAAACGAACCCAGCATCCCTCGCAGCCGCAGGAAAACGTCCGGGGCCATGTAGCCCCGCGACTCCCTCTGAATCTGCTGGATCAGGACGATGCGGTCGGTATCGTAACCCGGCAGCGGCCTCAGCAGGACCGCGTCCACGACGGAAAACATCGCCGTATTCGCGCCAACCGCCAGCGCCAGAGTGACAATGACGGCCACCGTGAACGCCGGACTACGGCGCAGGGAACGGAAAGCGGCGATGAAGTCGAGGATCATGCTGGAAACGGCCGGGTGAGTGCAATTACGCGCCCAATAATCCCGCAAATCAGATGGGGTACTTGTTGAATTCCCAAAACGGCCGTAATCTTCAGGAGGGAGCGGCGGTTTCCCGCCGCTTTGCTATCTCATTACGGTCTCTTCCGGCTCTTACCGAACCGTATGGAGATCGTGACCGTGACTGCTATCACGGTCGAGACGGTCACCACGATGGTTAACATCGGGCCTCCTTGGGCCTGATTCGGTTGGATTTACCGGCCGGGATGCACGTCCCGGCCGGTAGCGAAGGCGAATCCGCGCGAATCTCTCCAGACGCCGCTCCTTTCTGCGACACTGGGGGTAAGGATGTCCGAACCCTCGACGCGCGACCCCGTCATCGAACTCCTCGACAACACCCAACGCGACACCAACGAACTGGTATCCGCCCTGTGCCAGGTGCAGACCGATCGCGTGCGCGAGTTGATCGGCCGCGACCTTCGCGACCAGATCGTGCAGATCCTCGAATCCCGCTTCTCGCAACTGGAGCTCACACTCCGCCCGCGCATGGCCCGAGCCCGGCTCGAAGTGGCGCGCGGACTCGCCCAGGTGCTGAACGAATGCTTCATGAGGATGCGCCGCTTTGAAAGCGACCGACACTGGTGCGACGCCATGCTCGACGCCGCCAGCGCCATGTGCCGCCGCTGCGCCTTTTTCTCGGTGCGCGGCGCCGACCTCTGCATCCAGGGCGCCCGGGGACTGGACGCGAAAGCCGCCTTCCCGCCCGCCGAGATCCCCTACAGCGCCGCGCCCGCCTTTGACCGCGTCATCGCCACCGCGAAGTCCTTCCAGGCCGCCCGCTGCGCCGCCGAACTATCCGCCCCCATCGCGAACATGTTCGGCGCGGAGGGCGAAGGCCGAGCCCTGCTTGCGCCCATCATCACGGAGGAGCGCGTCCCCGGCGTTCTCTACGCCGAAGACACCGTCGACCCATCGGCCATCGAACTGATCGCCGCGCTCGCCGGCGCGATCCTCGAAAAACACCTGAAGCTGTTTGAACCGGTCCGATCCACCAGCGGCGCCACCCGCGCCGTGTCGGTCCGCAAGGACGACGAGCCCGCGCCTCCGCCCGACCCGGCCCGCACGCTCGAGATCGCCGCGCCCGCGCCGCCTCGGGCCGAGGATCCCGCGCAACTGGCGGCCGAGCGTTTCGCGCGCGTCGAAGTGGCCCGCCTGCTGCTCGCCAACCCGCCGGCGATCTCGCGCGGCCGGCGCGACCGGAATCTATACGCGACCCTGCGTCCCGCGATCGACGCCCTGCGGTCGGCCTATCACGTCCGATTCCACGGCGTGCGGGACTCGCTGCATCTCGAACTGGTGCGCACGTTGGCGCTCGGCGACGCCTCGCTGCTCGGGAGGGAGTATCCCGGTCCGGTTTCCTGAACGGGCCCTCGCGGCCCTCGCCCTGCTCACCCTGGCCGCCTCCGCTCAGGACGTCCCAAAACTGGCGCGCTCCTACGCCGATTCGCCAACGCTCGCCGCCCGAAACGCACTCATCAACTACGCCGCCTCCCATAAGGATGTCAATGGCGGACTGGCCCGCCTGGCCCTGGCGGCCAAGGACGCCAAGGACGCCCGCCGTTCCGCCGAAGCGCTCCGCCAACTCCAGGCCGCGGGCCCCCTCCTGCCCCAGTTGGCCGACATCGTCGATTGGATCTCCGCCACCGTCGCCTTCGAAGCGCGCGATTTCGGCTCCACCGCCCGCTATTGCGAGGCCTTGCTGAAGCGGCCCTTGAAATCCCCCGTCTCCGGATCCGCCGCCGTGCTTGCCGCGCGGGCCTACATCGGCGCTGGAAATCCCGCCAAGGCGGTGGAACTGCTCGCCCGCCATCAGGCCGATCTCCCGCAGCCGGAGGGCGACGCCGCGCTCGCCGGCGCCTACGACGCCATGAACGATTCCGCGCACGCCGTCGTCTACGACCAGCGCGTCTGGCTGAACTACCCGACCTCCGCCGAGGCCCAGGGCGCGGAAGCCGAACTCCGCAAGCACCGTCAGGAGATGGGCTCGGACTACCCGGAACCCTCCGCGCAAGCCCTTTTGGCGCGTGCCGGCAAGCTCCTCGACGCCCGCCAGTACGATCCAGCGCGCCGCGAATTAACCGCCATCTCCCAACGCTTCACCGGCGCCGCCCGCGAACTCGCCCTGGTGCGCATCGGAGACGCCATGCGCCGAAACCGCAAGGATGCGTCATCGCTCGATTACCTGGCGTCACTCCAACTGTCGAGCCCGGAAGCCGACGCCGAGCGTCTCTATCAGACCGTCGCCGCCGCCCGCCGGTTCAACCGCCTGGATGTCATGGAGGGCGCCGTCGACCGCCTCACCCGCCGGTACCCCAATTCGGAGTGGCGCCAGCAGGCCCTGGTGGCCGCCGGCAACGAGTATCTGCTCCGCAACGACGTCGCCCAATACGAGCCCCTCTACCGCGCCTGCTTCGCCGCATTCCCCCGCATCGGCCAGGCCGCCTACTGTCACTGGAAGGTCGCCTTCCGCGCCTATCTCGAAAACCGAAAGGAAGCCGCCGACCTGCTGCGCGAACAGGTCCGCGATTATCCGGAATCGGAAGCCGCCAGCGCCGCCATGTACTACCTGGGCCGCATGGCCGAGCGCGCCGGCGCCCACTCCGACGCCCGAGCCTGGTACGACCACCTCCAACGCTCCTTCCCGAATTACTATTACGGCATCCTCGCCCGCGACCGCCGCGAGCAGCCGGCCATCGCCCACGCCTCCGCATCGCCCGCCGTCGCCGCCTTCCTGCGCCCCATCCGCTTCCCCGGCAAGCCCCTGCCGGCCAGCTTCGATCCCCCTCCAGCGGCCCGCGCCCGCATCGATCGCTCCCGTCTGCTGCGCGCCGCAGCGCTCGACGAACTGGCTGAATTAGAATTGCGTTTCGCCGCAAAATCGAGCGACCGTCCGGAAATATTCGGCCTCGAATTAGCCCGCTCGGCCTCCGCCCGCCAGGCGCCCGACCGGGCCATCCGCTACCTGAAGCGCTACGCCCCGGGCTACCTCTATTCCCCCGTTGCAAGCGCTCCACGTGAGTTCTGGAAGCTCGCCTTCCCGCTGCCGTGGCGACAACCTCTGTTTCAATATTCCCAGCAGGCCGGCCTTGATCCATATATGGTTGCGGCGTTAATTCGTCAGGAATCCGAGTTTGATCCGCGTGCAATTTCCGGTGCAAACGCTTACGGACTCACCCAGATTTTGCCGTCCACCGGACGTGAGTTGAGCCGCCGCCTGCGGGTGCGCGGATTCACCCCGTCCATGCTGTTTCGCCCCGAGTTCAACCTGCGTCTGGGCGCCCAGTATCTGAAGACCCAACTCAGCGGTTTCGACGGCCGCTGGGAACCCACTCTGGCCGCCTATAACGCCGGAAAAACCAGGGCCGTGGAGTGGCTGAACCGGGCCGAGTATCGCGAGCCGGCCGAGTACGTAGAGTCCATCCCTTACACGGAAACTAGAAACTACGTCCAGGTGGTAATGCGAAACGCTGACCTCTATCGCCGCGTCTATAAAGACTGAATCGATCCAGCCACCCGGCCGGTGTAACCGTGGACTCGTCACCGTCGAATTATTCGATAAATATCCTATTAAACGTCTTTCATAAGTACTGCCGATGTGGGATAATTGGACCAGACAGTCCGATTGCGTCAGGTTCGTTTCGGGTCGCGGCACTCGTCCGAATCCAGCGTGCGACAACGTTCGTCGGACGCAACTAAACAGGGGAGTCTCTCATGCTGCCTAACTTTTTACTGCCGGAAACGGTAACCTCGCAAAACGGCGCTGGCCCCACCTTCGAATTGGGCGCCGCGGCGGCTTCTAAGCTAACCCTCACCCTCGGCATCACTCGCATCATCGAGCAGGAAAGTCTCGACATCGAAATCTTTGGATCGGCTGACGGATCCACTTGGAGCGAGAAACCCATCCTTCAGTTCCCGCAGAAGTTCTACTGCGGCGCTTACTCGATGCAACTGGATCTGTCGAGACACCCCGACTTCCGTTACCTGCGGGTCAACTACAAGGTGAACCGCTGGGGCCGGGGCGACGCCAAGCCGCTGTTCGGCTTCTACGTCTTCGGCGAAGAGACCGCCTCCGTGCCGCAGGCCGCCGTAGCCTGATCCGCCGGCTCTCACTCGCCTTTCAGCCGCGCGATCGCCTCTCGGATCCGCCCCGCCCTGGGCCAATCCGGATGATAGCGAAGAAATTCTTCTAACTGTTCCACCGCCTTAGCGGAGTCATGCCGCCGCAGGTAAATCTCAGTTAACAGTAACTGCGGGTGAGAAAAGTGCCCTGGATCGAGCCGCCGCGCCTCCAGCAGATACTTCTCCGCCAACTCCGCCTTCCCCAGCGCGAAGTAGTTCATCCCCAACTGCGAGTTCGCCAGCGCATCCTGCGGACGCTTCAACACCGAATACAGGTTGTAGGAATACGCTTCGTCGTTCTTGCCCAGCGTCAACAACACGCCCCCCAGGTTCACCAGCGGCTCAAACGCCCCCGGATCCACCGTCAGCGCCTTGCGGAAGAACTTCTCGGCATCCGGATACCTGCGGGTCTGATAGGCGATGGTGCCCAGGTTGTTCCACGCCGCGACGAACCGCGGCTCGATCTCGACGGCCCGGTCCAACCGCTCCACCGCCCCATCCACATCGCGCCGGGCCAGCCGCTTCTGCGCCTCGGCGTATTGCTTCCGCGCCCGCTCGGAAATCGCCAGTTCCCTGGCCGACACCTTGCCGCCCAGCGTCTCCCGCGCGACATCGGCGTCGAAGCGCACCCTCACCACGAATCGCCCGCGCTCATCCACCGACGAGGGTCCGACGTCGATGGTCATCCGCTTTTCGCCGTAGCCCGGCACGAACGCCGCCAGCGTATACTGCCCGGCGGCCAGCTTCGAGAACCGGAAGCGCCCTCCGCCATCCGACAGCACGGCCGTTGAGAACGGCGACGTCGCCCCGTGCAGGGAAACGGAAGCCTGCGCCGCCGGCTCCACCGTTCCGGCCACCTCATAGCTCCGCTCGGCGCCCGCGAGCGACGCGCACCCGGCCAGCAGCATCAGCGCCAGAGCGGCTTTTGCCCTCACCCTTTCATTCTGCTACGGTCGGGTTAGATGCAGCAGTTCACCCACAACCTCGAAATCCGCACCTCCGGCAAGGGACTCTACGACTTCACCGACCGCCTGGTCCGCTGGCTCCGCGAATGCGGCCTCGAGACCGGCCTTATGACCGTCTTCGTCCAGCACACCTCCGCCTCGCTCACCGTGCAGGAGAACGCCGATCCCGACGTCGTCAAGGACCTCTGCGACTTCTTCAGCCGGATCGCGCCCGAGGACAACCGTCTCTACCGCCACACCATCGAGGGGCCCGACGACATGCCCGCCCACATCCGCTCGGCCCTCACGTTGACGCAACTGTCCATCCCCGTCGCCAACGGCCGCCTGTCGCTCGGAACCTGGCAGGGCGTCTACCTGTTCGAGCACCGTTCCAGCCCCCACCATCGCCGCGTCGCGCTTCACATGTTCGGCGAATGATCCGGCACGGCCACCGTCACCGTCACCGCCTCGATCTCGCGGTTCAGCTTCTCGAACCCCTCCACGCTGACGGTGATCCCGGACGGCAGCGACGCCCCATCCATCGTCCTGCCCCCCGACACGAACCGGGTGCGTTTGGTGCGGACAAACGTCATCTCGTTGTTCGCCTCGGTCTCGATGATCACTTCCTTCTTCGTGACGCGCTTCAACGCCCCGGCGAAATTCACCAGCGCTTGGTCTTTCTTTTCCTTCTCCGCCTCCGCCGCCAGCGGAAGCGCCAGCAGCGCCAGCAGGGCGATGGAGGCCGCAAAATATCGCATGACTGGTAGATGCGACCGAAGCGCCCCGGGGTTACCGCAAAGCCCTCCACGAATCGCTGCCCCGGAATAACGGTCCGGTGTATCATCGAAACGTCACCTCAGGAGACGTAAAATGAGCATTTCCCGACGCAGCTTCCTCGGATCCACCACGCTCGCGGGCGTAGCCGCCGCGGCCGTTGAAAAAGACGCCAAGAGCGGCATGCCCACCCGGATTTTCGGCCGCACCGGCGCGCGCATCTCCGTGCTGGCCTTCGGCTGCGGAAGCCGCTTCCTGGCTTACAAGGACCCCGACAAAGCCTGCGAGGCCCTGAACCGCGCCCTCGACCAGGGCGTCACCTACGTCGACACCGCCTACGGCTACGGCAACGGCCAGAGCGAGGAATGGGTGGGCCGCGTAATGAAGACCCGCCGGAAGCAGGTCTGGCTAACAACCAAGATCGACAAACGCAAGGCCGACGAAGCCCAGCGCATCATCGAAGGCAGCCTCAAGCGCCTGAACACGGATCACGTCGACCTCATCCACGTCCACAGCCTCACCAACGACGACGATCTCGCCGCCGTGGAAGCGCCCGACGGCGTCCTCAAGGTGCTCTACAAGCTCCGCGAGCAGAAGGTGATCCGCGCCGTGGGCGTCACCAGCCATACGGACCCGGTGGTGCTGCGCAAGGCCATTGAACGCAACGATTTCGACTGCACCCAGTTCGCCCTCAACGCCGCTCGCGCCGGCATGCGCAACGCCCCCGGCGGTTTCGTGCCCAACTACATGCACGACAGCTTCGAAACGCTCGTGCTGCCCGTGGCGAATCGCAAGAAGATGGGCGTCATCGCCATGAAGGTGTTCGCGCAGGAAGGCCTGTCCGGCAAGGCGACCGCCGAAAAGCTGATCCACTACTCCATGTCGCTGCCGGTCTCGGCGGTGGTGGTGGGCATGCCGAAGTTCGAGTTTGTCGACGAAAACATCGCCATCGCAAAACGTTTCACGCCCATGCCGCGCAACGAGATGAAGCGCCTGTCCGACGAGTTGTCCACCGAGCACAAGGCGCGCCTCGACGCCTGGTTCCACAATCACGTCGACTGTTAGCGCGGCGATGAAGCGGTCAAGCGCCGTCCAACTCACGATCCTGGCCACCCTGGCGGCCGCGCTGGTTTCCTGCAACCGTTCGAACCGCGCGGCCCAGCGGTGCGTCGACGCCCAGAGCGTCGTCGTCGACGACCGCTACTGCCGCGACGCCGGGTCCGGCGGCTACACCCCGTATCACTGGTATTACGGCGGAACCAGCGGCTACACCCCCATCGGCAGCCGGGTCAGTGGCGGCTCCCTGATCGCCCCGTCCCACTCTTCGCCGTCCGGCACATCCCGCGGAATCATCGGCGGCGCCGGAGCCGCGCACGGATCGGGAGTCAGTTCGTGAAGCGCATCAAACTCAAGCCACGGCCTGACTGGCCCCAGCAGGTCGAACAGCTCGGCATGCTCTACCACACCCCGGACGGCCGGCCGTACTGGGACGAGTCGGCTTGTTACTACCTAAACTCGCGCGAAGTCGACGAGTTAGAAGCGGCCACCGGGGAGTTACAGCGAATTTGCCTCCAGGCGGGCCAGTTCATCATCGATAACAACCGCTTCGACGACCTCCGCATCCCGCCCATGGCGCGCCAGGCGATCGTCGACGCCTGGAACAACGAGCCGCCCTCCCTCTACGGCCGTCTCGATCTCTCCTACGACGGCCAGGCGCCGCCCAAGCTGCTCGAATACAACGCCGACACGCCGACCGCCCTGCTCGAAGCCTCGGTGGTGCAGTGGCACTGGCGCCAGGAAGTCCGCCCCGCGACCGATCAGTTCAATTCGATCCACGAAAAGCTGATCGCCAAGTGGAGCGAACTCAAGCAATACCTGAAGGGTTCGCCGCTCTACTTCACTTCCATGCGCGACGACGAGGACCTGATGACGGTCACCTATCTGCGCGACGTCGCCCAGCAGGCCGGCCTCTCCACCGAGTTCCTGTTCGTCGACGAAATCGGCTGGAACGAATCCGAGCGCGGCTTCCGCGACATCCAGGAAAGGCCCATCGAAAGCATCTTCGCCCTCTACCCCTGGGAATGGCTGCTCAAGGACCTGGCCGATCCCATCCTGTCCACCTACGACTCCGTGGATTGGATTGAGCCGATCTGGAAGATGATGTGGTCCAACAAGGCGCTGCTCGCGATTCTCTGGGAGATGTTCCCCGGCCACCCGAACCTGCTCGAGGCTCACCTGGACTCGCCCCGCGGCATGCGCCAATATGTGAAAAAGCCCCTGCTCGCCCGCGAAGGCGCCAACATCACCTTCCACGCCGACTCCGGCGAATTCACCACTGCTGGAACCTACGGCGAGGAGGGTTACGTATACCAGGCGCTAGCCCGCCCCGCCATCTTCGACGGCCAGCACCCGGTCATCGGCAGTTGGTATGTCATGGACCAGGGTCCGGCGGGAATCGGCATTCGCGAATCGAGCGGAGTCATCACCACCAACACCAGCCGCTTCGTCCCCCACTACTTCGATTGACGAGTTACTCCTCCCGCAGCGTGATCGCCGGATCCACTCGCGACGCCCGTAGCGCCGGGGGATAACTCGCCGCAGCGGCCACCATCATCAGCAGCGCGGGAATCGCGATAAAAGCAAGCGGCGCCGAAGCCGACGCGCCCTCCAGATAGGAAGCGATCAACCCGGACGCCGCCACCGCCACCGGCAGCGCCAGCAGAAGCCCCACCGCCGCCAGCATCAGCGCCTGTCCCACCACCATTCGCAACACGCCCGACCGCGACGCCCCCAACGCCAGCCGCACGCCTAACTCCCGGGTCCGCTGCGACACGGAGTAAGCCACCGTCCCGTAAATCCCAATCACCGCGAGCAACAGCGCGAACCCCGCGAAGCCAGTCAGAAACATCGCCACCATCCGAGGCTCCGACATCGAGTCGGCGACCACCTGCTGCATGGTCCTCATCTTGACCACCGCGAGCGCCGGATCGATTGCGTGAACGGCCGCCCGCGCCGCCCCCGCCAGTCGCGACGGATCGCCCGTCGACCGCAACGCCACCGTCATCGAAAGGCTCCGGTTCTGCGCCAGCGGACTGTACAATTGCGGCGTGTCATGTTTGGACGGCCCCTGCCGCCGCACGTTGCCCACCACGCCCACAATCGTCCGCCAACCACCGTAGGCGTCCTTCATCCGATGTCCGATCGGATCCTGCCCGGGGAAAAAGCGCCGCGCCAGCAGTTCGCTGACGACGCCCACCGCCTCGGCCTCCGGCGTATCCCGCTCTTCGAAATCGCGCCCGCGAATCACCGGAATGCCCAGCGTCCGGAAGTACCCCGGCGTCGCCAGAATCGACTGCCCGCTCAGTTGCATCCAATCGGCCGGCTTGGGCCTGCCTTCAATCTCGAAAGGACCGCCCGCCACCACCCCCGACATCGGCAGCGAATCCACCGCCGCCGCGGAAGCCACCTCCGGCGAATTCCTCAACCGCTCCAGCAGGTCGCGATAAAACTCCTGGCTCCGATGCCCTTCCCGATACCGCAACCGGGGCAGGTTCAGCCCGAACGTCAGCACGCCCTCCGCCCGCACGCCCGCATCGGCCGCCATCAGCGTCGCCAGGCTGCGCGCCACCTGCGTGGCCCCGATCAGCAACACCGCCGACAGCATCACCTCCACCGCCACCAACGCCGCCAGGGTCCGATTCCGCGATTTCGCCAGCGCCGCCGCCCCGCCCCGCACAATCGTCGTCAACCCCGCCCGCGACGCATGCAACGCCGGCGCGACGCCGAACACCACCCCGGCCGCCAGCGACGCCGCCATCGCAAACAGCAGCGCCGTCGAATCCATCCGCAACGAAGCCGCCAGGTCCAGATCGTCCGGCGCGGCGGCCGCCAGCAGCGTCATCATCCAGCGCGCCGCGAACACGCCCATCGCGCCGCCCGCCGCCGCCAGCAGTACGCTCTCGGTCATCAACTGCCGCACCACCCGCGCCCGCGTAGCCCCCAACGACGTCCGTATGGCGATCTCCCGCGCCCGCGCCGAAGCCCTCGCCAACTGCAACCCCGCGATGTTCGCGCATGCCAGCAGCAGCACCGCCAGCACCGCCAGCAACAGCGCGCCCACCGGCCGTCGAGTCGACCCCGCCAGCGCCTCCCGCAGCGGCATCACCTGCACGCCCCAGCCCTTATTCGTATCCGGATACGCCAGTTCGAGCCGCCGCGCCACGCCCGAAATCTCGGCCTGCGCGCTCTCCATGCTCACGCCCGCCTTCAGCCGCGCCAGCACGCCGTACTGATGCTGCATCCGCCCCGCCGCCGCGTTTTCCCGCAGCGGAACCCAGAAATCGCACGCGCCCAACCCGGGAAATACCGCCGATTCCGGCATAACTCCCACAATCGCGTACGAATTTCCGTCCAATGTCATGGTGCGGCCTAACACGTCGGGCGCCGAGTGAAACAATCTCCGCCAGCCCGGATAGCTCAGCACCAGCACGCGCGCCGCCTCCGGCCGATCCTCCGCCTCGGTGAACGCGCGCCCCAGAAACGGCTGCACGCCCAGCACCCGGAAGATCCCCGCCGAGGCGATAAACCCTCTCAGCCGCTCGGGCTCCCCCGCGCCGGTCAAGGTCGCCGCCGTGGGATTCGGAGCAATCGCCAGCGCTTCGTAGGAATGGCTCTGCTCCCGCCAATCCAGGAAGTCGCGATAACCCGTGCTGTGATTCTGTCCGCTCGAATGCACTCCCAGCAGCAGCACGATCCGCTCGGAGTTGGGGAAAGGGTACGGATTCAACACCAGCGCGTTCGCCAGGCTGAAAACCGCCGTGTTGGCGCCGATGCCGATCGCCAGCACAAGCACCGCGGCGGCGGTAAACCACGGGTTCTTGGCTAACGTCCGCAACGCGAACCGCATGTCGCCCGCCGCGCCGCTGAACGACATGTCCGATAACATAATGTGACTCTACTTAGCCTACGTGTTTCGCGAGTTACCCGTCAAATCGCCGAATATTCCCCACATTCGCGCCGTCTTTCGCGTCCCATCGCCGCCAGAGGCTCCCCGAATGGCGCCCGGTTGAGGTACACTTCATCGAGTTCCTTCGACAAAATCGGCCATGCCCGAAAACACCATCGCCTCTTTCGACGACGTCCTCCGCCAGGAGGTCGACCAGCTCCGCGCCCGCCGGTCGAAGGTGCTTTCCTGCGACGAACCCGCGCATCCCGGCGAGTCCCCCGCCGCCCAGGCCATCCGCTTCCGCCCCTTCGGCATGGGCATCTCGGGCGGTGGCATCCGCAGCGCCACGTTCAACCTCGGCATTCTCCAGGGACTCGCCGCCCACGGCGTCCTGCCCTACATCGACTACCTGTCCACGGTATCCGGCGGAGGCTACGTCGGCTCCTGGCTCCACGGCGTCATCCAGCGCAAATGTGGCGGCGACCCCCGCCAACTCATCCCCACCGCCGGCGACAGCCCCATCCAGCGCCGCGTTCCCGGCCCCCCCGCCGAGGACCCGGTCAACTACCTCCGAAACTACAGCAACTACCTCGCTCCCCGCCGCGGCGCGCTCGGCGTCGACAACTGGGTCATCCTCTCCATCTGGCTCCGGAACATGTTCCTGAACCAGTTGATCCTCATCCCGTTCCTCACCGCCCTGCTGACGCTCACCCTGCTGGCCGCTCGCATCGCGGGCCGCACCCCCGGCATCCTGGCGGGGACCATCCTCAGCGCCCTCGCGTTCGTCATGTTATTCGTCGCCGTGGTCAACGCCGGCCGGAACCTCCGCGCCATCGTGGCCACGCAATTCGCCGCCCCCGGCGACAGCCCCCCGCCGATTGCGAATCAAACGGCCTGGCCCACGGTCCTGGGAGTCGTCGCGTCCTCCGTGCTGATCTACAGCCTGCACTGGACCCCGATCGAGGACATCCTGCCCGCCGTCCCCTGGATCACGCCCTGGGAGCTGTTTCTCGCCTCTATGTGGATTCTGCACCTCACCCTCCAGTTGGGCGGTGGATTCCTCGAATGCCACAGGGCGCAGCACCCCAAAAGCGCGGCGGGCCCCTTCCACACCCTGTGGATGTCGACGCTCTCGGCCATTGTCACCACCGCCCTGCTCTGCGCGGTCACCCAACTGGTGGCCAACGCGAGCGGCGGCGAAAAGCTGCTGCGCGAACACGGCGCCGCCTGGAACACCGTCATCTGGGGACCGCCCCTCGTCCTGGTCGTCATCATCTGGGGCGTATCCCTCCAAATCGGACTCATGGGCGTCGACTTCCCCGACGCCTCCCGCGAATGGCTCGCCCGCATCGGCGCGGTCCTGTCCATCGTCATCGTCCTGTGGACCGCCTTCACCGCCATCGCCCTCTACGGCCCCTATTCGGTCGCCTGGCTCGCCGTGAACTACGGCGCCACCGCGGTCGCCGCCATCGCCACCTGGGCCGGCGGCGCCTACGTCGGCGTCCGATCCGCCAACAACTCCACCACCGGCGGCGACGACAAACCCTCCAAAGGCGTCAAGGACACGCTGCTCGGCCTCGCCCCGACGTTCTTCATCATCGGCCTGCTGATCCTGATCGCCGCCGGCATCCATCTGGGCCTTGCCGCCATCACCGGCGCGACGCCCACAACCCCCGCGCCGGCCACCCACGTCACCGGCTACCAGCAGTACTTCCAGCCCCTCGCGCCCTTCCTGTGGCGATACAACGCCGTGCTCGAAAGCGACGCCTTCCCCATGGCGGCCGGTCTGATCCTGCTCGTCACCGGAGCCATCGCCCTCCTGCTGCCCCTGCGTGTCAACATCAACGAATTCTCGCTGCACCACTTCTATAAGAACCGCCTGGTGCGCTGTTACATGGGCGCCGGCCATCCCAACCGCCAGCCGAACCCCTTCACCGGCTTCGACCCCAAGGACGACATTCTCCTCAACGCGCTCCACCCCGCCGCCGGCTACCACGGCCCCTACCCCATCCTGAACACCGCCCTCAATCTCAGCGCCGGCTCCGAACTGTCGAAGCAGGAACGTCAGGCGACCTCGTTCGTCTTCACCCCCCTCTATTGCGGCTTCGACCCGCCCACCTCCACCGCCGACGCGCCCAACTCGCGCCTCAACGCCAACGGCTACTACCCCACCATCGACTACACCGCGCCCGGCGGCCCCCACATCGGAACCGCCATGGCCATCTCCGGCGCCGCCGCCAACCCCAACGGCGGTTACCACACCTCGCCGAGCGTCGCCTTCCTGCTCAGTCTGTTCAACGTCCGCCTCGGCTGGTGGGTCGGCAACCCGCGCATCCAGTGCGCCCCCTCGAGCGACATGTGTCCCCCGCGCCGCCCCGGCCCCCTGTACGGCCTGTTATGGCTCATCTGGGAACTGCTCGGCCGCACCACCGGCCGCAGCAGTTACGTGAACCTCTCCGACGGCGGCCACTTCGAAAACCTCGGCCTCTACGAACTGATCCGCCGCCGTTGCCGCTACATCATCATCGGCGACGGCGAGGAGGATCCCCACTACACCTTCGAATCCCTCGGCGGCGCCATCCGCAAATGCCGCGCCGATTTCGGCGTCGAAATCGACATCGACGTCGACCAGATCCAGGCCAAGGACTCCACCCGTCGCGCCCACTGCGTCGTCGGAACCGTCACCTATCCCGAAGACGCCCCCTCCGGCCAAACCCGCGCCACCGGCTGGATTCTCTATCTCAAGGCGAGCCTCACCTCCGACGAACCGCAGGACGTCCAGCAGTATCACGAATTCGACCCCGTATTCCCCCAACAGCCCACCACCGACCAGTTCTTCACCGAATCGCAGTTTGAAAGCTACCGCCGCCTGGGCCTGCACATCGTGGACTCCGCCTTCGAAAACGCCCCGTCCTCGCTCAAATCCCAACTCGACGCCCGCGCCCCCATCGCGCCCGCCGACCTCCACGTGAGCCTCGACAACCTGTTCGGATTCCTCGCCGCGCTGTGGCGCCCGCCCGTCAACGTCCCCACCGACGTCGTCACCCGCATGAACGACGCCTACACGCGCCTCACCACCCGCCTGTGCAACGAACCGGAACTCGCCTTCCTCGACGTCGAAGTCCTCGGCGGCTCCGTCGGCGTCCCGCCGCCCATCCCCACCGACCCGGCCGCCCTCCGCAAGGCGACTTTCTTCGTGCTCGACCTCATCCAGCTCACCGAAAACGTCTGGTTCGAGTTCCGTCTCCAGGGCGAATCGAATCGCACCAACCCGAAAAACAGCGGCTGGATGACCGTCTTCCGCCAATGGGTGCGCGCCCCCTTCATCGGCGGCGTCTGGCGGCAGGTGAAGGGTAACTACAACCCTCTGTTTGTGTCCTTCATGGACGATCTGGCGCGCCGATGAGCCCCGCCGTCGGACTCTGCGCCACCTGTCAATACGTCCGCGAAGTGCGCTCGGACCGCGGCTCGGTCTTTTACCGTTGCGCGCTCTCGGCCCAGGACCCGGTCTACCCCAAGTACCCGCGCCTGCCCGTGCTGCGCTGTCCGGGCTGGACTCCGCCCGCCCCCGCCCAGGAACCGGTCACCCCCTCCTAGCGACCGCTGAGCGCGCGATTTTCGACGCCGGGGTCCGATTCATCCGAGACGCCGCCCCCGCTCGGTATGATGGTCTTTATCGAGATCGGCTCGGAGGCCATGTCAGCATGCGGAAGGTACCCCTCAGCGAATCGTTGCGAATCATCGCCAGAGGCTCGGCCAACTGGGTAGCCGAGCGTCCCATCGTCGTATCGTTTGAAGTCACCGACGCCTGCACCTGCTATTGCCGTCACTGCGATCACGGCGGCCCCAAGGACACCTCCACCAATCTGAAGCCCGCCGACTACCGCCGTTACATGGACGTGCTGAATCCCTGCGTGGTCCAGGTCTCGGGCGGCGAGCCGCTGATGCGCAACGACCTCACCGAGATCGTCCGCAACATCAAATCGGATAACGGCCTGCCCTACATCCTGCTGGTCTCCTCCTGGTCCCTCATGACCGAGGAGCGTTACCTGGAACTCCGCCGCGCCGGCGTCGACCAGTTCTCCGTCAGCCTGGATTTCCCCGACAACCGCCACGACGAATTCCGCGGCTACCCCGGCCTCTATCAGCAGTTGGACGACGTCATCCCGCGCTGCGCCCGCCACGGCTTCGACGACATCGTGTTGAACACCTGCATCACCGCCGCGAATCTCGAAGAGATCAACGGCGCCGCCGACCAGGCGAAGAAGTGGGGCGTCAACATCTGTTACAGCGCCTATTCCGCGCGCCGCACCGGCAATCGCGAGCTGCTGCCCTCCAGCCCCGAACAGCTCCGCATCCTCGACTACCAGTTGAACGGCATTGAGAAGCGCCGCAACGGTTCGAACTTCATCGTCAGCGCCCCCACCACCATTGAGGCCACCCGCCGCTACTTTGAAACCGGCGGGGCTCCCGGCTGCAAGGCCGGTCTGCGATTCCTGGTGGTGACCGCCGACGGCTACCTGCAGCCCTGCTCCATGCAGTTCAAGCGCTACCCGCTCGACCAGCAGGCCCGCATGGTGGAGGAGTTCACCCACCACAACACCTGCGACGAATGCTACGTCGCCATCCGCTCCAACCTGGACAAGAGCTTCCCCAAACTGCTCAAGGAAAACGTAGCCCGCTACTTCTCCTTCGCCTCCAACAGCCCGGGCGCGTCGGGCGGCGGCTGCTAACCGCACCCCGCAAAGAATCGCTTGCCAACCAGCGGCGGCGATGCGTACACTCTGTAGAACATGAATCCCGTATCCTGGGCGATTACGGCTGTCTACACGTTTCTCGTTGGCTGGGGGTTCTGGGTAGGACTCCGCCAGGTCTGGCAGGGGCTGCACGCCCCCGACACGCTGCTGAATCCTCTGTTCAGGAACAAGCACGCGCAGCGCATATTCGCCTTCCACCTGGCCATCGTCTCCACCGATCTGTTCATCTGCGGACCGATCTCGCTCGCCCACAAGGCGCGCTTCTGGTATTGGGGCGGCCGCATCGCGCTGCTCACATGTTCCATGCCGTTGTTCGCCTTCCTGAACCGCAACCCGCAGTCGTTCGGAAAGTTAATCGGTTATTGGGTTCGCTTCCGCAACATCTTTGAGATCTCGCTGCACGCCCTGGTGGCGGCGGCGGCGCTGAACTGGTTCCACTACTACGGTCTGCTCTATTGGCTGGTGGCCTATCGCTATCTCGACGTGGGCCCGCGCCGCGCCATTCAGAAGCTCTATAACACGCCGGAGAAGAAGGCGGCCCGCCCCTGGGCCCCCATCCTGAACTGGGTCACCATCACGACGATCTACGTTCTCGCCGCCCTGGCCGTGTATCACAAGATGATCGTATTCGCGAAGGTCCCGGACGAGTCGTTGCCCGAACACATCTCGGGCTTCTGGGAAATGGCGGCGGTGTTAGCCATCAACGTAGGCGTCCTGATCGCCACCTGGCTGCTCACGCGCAACTACGCGCTGTCGCTGGTCGAAGAGAAGCAGCAATCGGCCATCTCCGCCGTCGCGGGCTGAGCTTTCTCCTTTTCATCGCCCGTTGACTCGATACCCCGGTCTCGCGCGTTCACAAAAATCGGAATTAAATATTTCCCGCTAATTCAATAGCATCCGAAAATCGAGTCCCCCCTCAAACGCCAACCCGCCTCTACCATGAAGACGGAAGGGTATGGAACAACCAAACTCCTCCGCCGCGGACGCCGTCGTGTCGTCCGCCCGCGCGGAAGCCGCTCGTCGCAACGGCGCGAAATCGAAAGGCCCCAAGACCGAAGCCGGTAAGCAACGGTCGTCGCTGAACGCCGTCAAACACGGTCTCCACAGCCGCACCATCGTTCTGCCCGGCGAATCCCAGGACGATCACGACGCCCTGCGCGACTCCTACCGCGCCCAATTCGCCCCCTTCGGACCCGCCGAAAGCCATGAGGTCGACACCATGGTCGCCGCCGACTGGCGCATCTCCCGCATCCGCCATTCGGAAAGCGAACTCCTCGCCCGCCGCATCGAGCGCGACCGCAACGCCACCCCCGCTGCCGTCGCCGCCGCCGTCTCCGCCGAAATGAGCTGGCCCAACCTCCAATCCCTCGGCAACGCCGAAGCCCGCCTCCAGCGCGACTACGACCGCGCCCTCCGCCGCCTGCTCGACCTCCAGAAGCTCCGCGCCAAGGCCCGCCCCGAAAATCGTCAAAACGAACCCAGCGCCGACACCGCCGTCGTCCCCGAACCGGCCGCCCTGGCCGCCGTCGCCTCGGGCGCCGTGAGAAACTCGGGGATATGCGAACCGCAATCATCCTGGCCGCCCTCGTGCCCGGCCTCGCCCTCGTCGCCGCGGAGCGCGTCAAGCTCGCAAACGGCGTCCTCGAAGGCGTCCGGTCCCCGGAGACCGGAATTCGAATGTTCAAAGGCGTCCCCTTCGCCCAGCCTCCCGTCGGAGACCTGCGCTGGAAAGCCCCTCAGCCCCCCGAAAAGTGGACCGGAGTCCGTGCCGCGGACAAATTCGGCCCCCGCTGCATGCAGCAGGCCCTGTTCGGAGACATGAATTTCCGCTCCAACGGCATGAGTGAGGATTGCCTCTATCTCAACGTCTGGACTCCGGCTAAGTCGAGTAACGAAAAACTCCCCGTCCTGGTCTACTTCTTCGGCGGCGGATTCCGCGCCGGCGACGGCTCCGAGCCCCGTTACGACGGAGAAAGCATGGCGGCCAAAGGCATCGTGGCGCTGTCGGTGAATTACCGCCTCGGCGTCTTCGGCTTCATGGCCCACCCCGAACTCACCGGCGAATCTCCCCATCACGCCTCCGGTAACTACGCCCTGCTCGATCAGAATGCCGCCCTCCAGTGGGTCCGGGCGAACATAGCGGCCTTTGGCGGCGACCCCAAGCGCGTCACCATCGCCGGAGAATCCGCCGGCTCCATCGCCGTCAGCGCCCAAATGGCTTCGCCCCTCTCCAAGGGCCTGATCGCCGGCGCCATCGGCGAAAGCGGCTCCATCATGGGCGCCCTGTCCGCCGCCCCGCTAACCGAGGTGGAACAGGCCGGCTCGAAGTTCGCCGGGATCCTCAACGCAAAGTCGATCGCCGGACTCCGCGCCATCCCGGCCGAAAAGATCCTGGAGGCCGCCGGCAAACCCGGCGCCGGCAACTTCTCGCCCACCATCGACGGCTACTTCTTCCCGGAATCCCCCCTGGCGATCTTTGAATCCGGCAAGCAGGCGCACGTCCCTCTGTTAGTCGGTTGGAATTCCGAAGAGATGAACGGCCGCATGGTCCTGGGCCGCGAAAAGGCCACGCCCGAGAGCTACAAGAAGGCCATCGAGCGCTTCTACCCGGCCAACGCCGCCGAGATCCTGAAACTCTTCCCTGGCTCGACGGAGGAGGAGGTGATTCAGTCGGCGACGGATCTCGCCAGCGCCCGCTTCATCGCCTACAGCACCTGGAAGTGGGCCGACGTCCAGCTCCGCACGGGAGCGAAGCCGGTCTACCGCTACTATTACGCCCGTCCGCGCCCGGCCATGAACGCCTCCATGGGCAACGCCCAGCCCGGCTTGGCCGGCGGAGTCATCCGTAACTCGTCCGCGATGCCGGCCCCGCCCGCTCGCGGAGCCGTCCACTCGGCCGAAATCGAGTACGCCATGGGCAACCTCGCCAGCAACAAGGTGTACAACTGGACACCCGACGATTACAAGGTGTCCAAGACCATGCAGGAATATTTCGCTAACTTCATCAAGAAGGCGGATCCGAACGGCCCGGGCCTCGCCTCCTGGCCGGCCTTCGGAAGCGAAGGCGGGCCGGTCATGCGGATCGACGTCGAATCGGCCGCCAAACCCCAGTGGGACCGCGAGCGCTATCTCCTGCTCGACAAGTTAGCCCGCTAAGCCCGGAACTTCGAGCGCGCGCTCCCGGGGGTGCGCGCTCGCCAGAGCATGCCGCGCGTGGTCGCGCATGGAAACCACTTGGAAGCGCCGGCCGAGCAGGCTCAGGCACTGTTCCACAATGCTGAGCTTGTCAGCGGCCGGCATCTTCATCGCCGGGAAGAAGTCGAGGCACGGGACTTCCCCGCGGCCCATGAAATCGAGCGGGTGGAGCAACAGCGAAGGCTCGATTCCAGCCATCCGGCACGCCAGCAGGGCTGAGCGGAAGTAACTCATGGCCGCCGCCCGGCTGTACATAGCCAGGTAGAGAACGTAGCTCACGTGCATGGGGACCCGGAACAACGGCAGCGTAGTTACGGGAATCTCCAGCAGGCGCTCCTCGTCGACGCGCCAGGTATAGGTTTTGAGCGGTCGCAACCCGTCCTTCAGCGTGCCGAACAGCTTCATCCGCTGGGCGCGCTCCTCGGGCGTCAGCTTGGCCGACATGAAGTAATAAGCGCGAGCCAGCGGCCCGATGAAAGTCGGCAAGGTGGAGGCGTCGTAGTAGTAGCCGCGGCGCTTCAGCACCCGCAGCACCGTCTCCGACAGGCTGTAGCCGGGACCGCGAAACCCGATGGGCCGGGCGCCGGTCGCCGCTTCCAGGGCGTCCTCGGTCGACGCCAGTTCGGCCTCGATCTGCTCTTCCGAGTAGAGGTGCAGCCAGGGCTCGTGATGGAAGGAGTGGTTGCCGACCTCGTGTCCGGCCCGCGTGATCGAGCGCAGCACCTCATGGTGCTGTGGCAGCGCGGCGTCCTGGCCGACGATGAAGACCGTCATGTTATACCCGAGCCGGTCCACCATCTCGAGAAACCGCGGCACGACGACATCGAGATAGGAAGGCAGCGTCTTCCAGTCCGGGTTGCCGTGGGTCTTCATGTAGGACCACTGGTTGTCCAGGTCCAGCGACAGGCTAGCTACGGGTTTGCGGTTCATACGAGTTGCTCGAGATATCTTTGGGCCAGCAGTAGGGTCTCGTTGACGTTCAGAGTTCCGTTCACAATATGAGCGGAATTCAATATGTACAAGCCAGGCACGCTCGTGCGGACGGGCGGCAGACGGTCGGAGTAGCCGATCGTGGGCAGCGCGAAGACATGTCTCGCCCGCGATACCTGGAACGCGGCGATCTGGTCGTCGGCGAGGTCGGGATACATGCGGCGCAGGCCGCCGGTGAACTCGCGGCGTAACTCGTCGTCGCTAGCCGCGAACGCCGGATCGTCCGGCGGAACATATTTGGGCAGGTAGACCAGGTGGTTGCCGTCGAATTCGGAGCGGTCCACCAGCGCCGACATCTCGATCACGCCGGTAAACGGAATGCCAGGGTCGGTGATGTTGGTGACATAGTAACCGCCCAGCGGCCGTGTCAGCACCAGCGACGCGCAGACGATGCCCTGGTATCGTATGCCCCGCAGCAGTTCGATCTCGCGCGGCGTCAAGCCCTGGCAGACCTGGGCCGCGGCGGCCGCGGGCGTCGTCATCACGACGCGGTCGAACACTTCGCCCTCGCCGTCGCCAAAGGCGACCGAGACGCCGTCCGGAGTCCGCCGCACCGCGCGGGCCGGCGAGTTGAGACGTATGTCGACGCCCAGGCCGGCCAGGTATTTGCCGAAAGCGTCGAGAATTCGAGAGTAGCCGCCGGGAAGGTAGCCGAACAGCTCCTCCTTCATGCCGGCCCGCCGCGCCGCATACAGCCGGCTGATGGTGGTCCAGATGAAGGCGGCCGAGACGTCCTTGTAACTCTCGCCTAACTTAGAGAGGAGCAACGGGCGCCAGACCTTCTCGAAGGTGTTAGCGCCGGATAACTTGCTGAGCCACTCAGCCACGGGGATCTGTTCGAGCCGCTTCCAGTCGGTGACTCGGGAGGCGTAGAGGATGGTGGCCCCCAACCGGAACTTGTCGATCAGTCCGATCGGCGGGAACCGCAGGAACTCGACGGCGTTCGACATCGAGCACAGCTTGCCGCCGACGAAGAACCCGGTGCGGGTCTTGGTCCAGCGCAGGTCCTGCTCCAGGCCGAGTTCGGTGAGCAGCGCGCGCAGCGCCATGTCGGACAGCAGCGTGACGTGATAGTGGCGGTCCCAGGTGAAGGACCCCAACCGCCAGGCGCTCGCCAGGCCGCCTAATTGAGGCGCGGCCTCGCACAGAGTCACCCGGGCGCCGGTCTGGCTGAGTTGTTTGGCGAGGTGCATCCCCAGGATGCCCCCGCCGAGGACGCACCAACGCTGGCCGGTACGCTCAGGCATCGTTCAGCCGAGTTCGCTGACGGCTCCGGCCGCCGCCGAATAGCGGAGTCCGCAGACGTGGCAGGCTGTGGGAGCGACGTCCGGCAGTTCGCCGGGCCGGAACCGCGCGAACGGTTCGCCGCAGCGGCACACGTAGGCGATCGTGCGCGCCGGATTGCCCACGACAAGGTGGAAGTCGGGCACGGTCCTGGTTACGACCGAACCCATCCCGACCATGCCGAAGCGTCCGATCGAGAGTCCGCAGCCGATGATGGCGCCCGCGCCGATCGTCGCGCCCGCCTTCACCAGGGTCGGCAGCGTGTGTTCATCGGGCGCCGAGGTGCGAAGCTCGCGCAGGTCGCTGGTGGTGGCTCGCGGAAACCGGTCGTTCGTGAAGATCGTGCCGGCGCTGATCATGACGCCGTCCTCGATGGTGACGGCCGTGCAGATGTAGACGAAGGCGTTGATCTTAACGCGGTCGCCGATCACGACCTCGTAGCTGATATGGGTCTTCTCGCCGACGATGCACTCCTGGCCGATCGTCGTCGAATAGCGTATGTGGACGTTGTCCCAAACCGAAGAGCCCGGCCCGATCCGGACGTCGCGCTCCACCAGCGCGGTGGGATGGATGCGGGCCGGCGGTAACTCGATCAGGACGCCGCCGCCAAGGGCGTTTGCTGTTGGCTTACCGGAATCCATGTTCCCTTTCCGAGGGCCTGATAGGCGGCCTGAATGGCTTCGACCGACGCAATGGCGTCGTCGGCGGTGATGCGGAGCTGTTCGTGCCCCTGGATCGCGCCGGAGAAGTTCTCGATCTGCCGGCGGAACGAGGAGACCTTGTTGTAGCCGTTGCCGAAGGTGACCCAATCGGCCGCCGACGACTGCCGGTAGGTCGACTGCTTCCAGCCGACGCGCAGCGTGCCGTGCGAGCCGTAGATGACGATGTAGTGATCGACCTCTTTGTTGAGGCTCCAGGACAGGTCCATGCTGCCCATCACGCCGCTGGCGCTTTTCACCAGCACGCGGACGGTCTCTTCGACCGTCAGCGCCTGTGTCCGCGGGCACTCGGCCGCGTAGACTTCCTGGAGCGGCCCGAGGAAGTAGCGCATGATGTCCACCGAGTGTGTGCCGTTGTCGATCAGGACGCCGCCGCCGGCGATGGCCGGCTTCGAGTTCCAGCGCGTGGTCATATCGACTCGCGACATGAACGTGTTCTCGAACAGGACGATGTCGCCCAGCACGCCCGAGGTCACCAGGGCTTTGGCGCGGATGACGTCCTCGGCGTAGCGGAACTTCGACGCCATGGTGAACAGGACGCCGTTCTGCTCGGCCGCGTCGCGGATGGCGGTGGCGGCCTCGGTGGTCAGGCAGACCGGCTTTTCGCACAGCACGTGCAGCTTGCGGCGCAACGCGTCCATGCAGATGTCGGGGTGGCTCGCGGGCGGGGTGGCCACCACCACCGCGTCGCACTCCACCTGCTCGAGCATCTGCCGATGAGATGGGAACGACGGGCAGCCCGCGGCCTCCGCCATGGCCCGGGCGGCGTCCTCGCGAGTGTCCGCCACGGCGACCAGCGTGGCGTTCGAGGCGGCCCGGAAGGCCTGGACGTAGGAGTCGGCGATTCGGCCGGCGCCGATCAGTCCAAAACGTAAGCGGCGAACTTTGTTGGTTACCGGATGCATAGCTCCTCCACTGCCTCGCGGATCGAGTCCGCGATGTATTCGATATGTTCGGGGGTGTAGAGTTCGTTCCAGGGCAGCACCAGCACCTGCTCCAGGCCGCTGAAAGTGCCGGGGAAACGGGCGGCGTCGTAGTCGACCGCCTCCGGCCGCGCCAGATTGAACGGGAAGCGGCTGTTGCCGAAGGTCCGCTGTTCGGCGAAGACCTGGCAGCGGAAAGCCGGCTTCTGGATGTAACGGGGCGCCGAGGCGATGCCGCGCTGCTTCAGTTCGCCGGCGAGGCCCACCGCGCCGCCGCGAATCCGCGAGGAGTCGACCGTCAGGCAGTATTTCCAGTAGACGTGGACCGCGCCGGGGGCGATCACGGGCGTCGCGACGCCGGGCAGGCCGGCGATCATGGGCGTCAACGCGTCGGCCGCGTCGATGCGCCGCTTCACCACCTCGTCGAGTTTCTCAAGCTGGGCGACGGCGACCGCGCCCTGCAGTTCGCTCATGCGGTAGTTCAAGGCCAGGAAGTAGTGATCCGGCTTGGCGTCGCCATAGCCCCAGGCCTTGTTGATGAACAGGAACATGCGACGGGCCATGGCCTCGTCGTTGGTGGTCACCATGCCGCCTTCGCCGGTGGTCATGTGCTTGCCCTGTTGCAGGCTGAAGCAGCCGATGGTTCCGATGCCGCCCACCACTTTGCCCTCGTCGGCCGAGAGGAAGGCCTGGGCGGCGTCCTCGATCACCGGGATGCCGTGCCGGGCGGCGAGTTCCATGATCGGAGCCATCCGGCACGGATTTCCAAACAGATGCGTGACGATAATGGCTTTGGTCCGTTCGCTGATAACCGGCGCGATGGTCTCGGCCGTGACGTTCAGCGTCTTCGGATCGACGTCGGCGAACACCGGAACGGCGCCCTGATAGACGATGGGCGCGAGCGCCCCCATGTCGGTGATGGAGGTGGTGATGATCTCGTCGCCCGGCTCCGGATCGATGGCGGCGATGGCGCAATGGACGGCGGCCGAACCGGAGGCGCACGCGTAGGCGCGTTTCACGCCCATGCGTTGGGCGAAGCGTTCCTCGAGAGTCTTGACGAATGAGCCCTTGGTCGAGGTGAGCGTGCCGGTCCGGATGCATTCGGACACGGCCTCGATCTCTCGATGGTCAAACATACGTCCGGATGCGTCCTGATCGGAAGGCAACACGAGCGTCTTGCGGGGCGATACTGCTGGATTAGTCACGATCCATTCCTTTCGGCGCCAGTGCGGTGGAGCAAAATTCCGCCGACGAGCGCGCGTTCGTTCTGTGGCGCGTAGTCAGTCTTTCCGATGCAAATCGGGCGATCAGACCGACGTGGCCGCCGATGGTGCGAAGGACCTTCATCTTGGAGCGGCCCAACATGCGGACGTGGAGAGTGGCCGGATATTCGACAATCCGGCCGCCGGCCAGGTCCAGCTTTCCAAGTAGTTCCGCCACTCCCAAAAATCCCGATTCCTTGATTCGAATCGGCAGGATGGCGGATCTGCGATAGACCCGGAAGCAACTTGTATAGGTATACAGCCGCTGCCGGAGGGTCATCCGGTACAAAAAAGAGGCGCCGCGGGACAGGCACAGGCGCCAGCCCGGCACCCGCTCCACCTTTCCACGCGGATGGTAGGGCGAGGCCGTCACCATGTCGACGCCCGCTTCGAGCAACGGGATCATCTCGATCAGGCCGTGGGGGTCGTAGGTGCAGTCGCAATCCATCGAGCAGACGATGTCGGTGGAGGCGTTCCGGATGCCGGTCATGATGGCGGCGGCGACGCCGCGGTTGCGGTCATGCTTGATGACCTGGCAACCTTCCATTTCACCGAACAGGCCGCGCAGTGCGTCGTAGGTTCCGTCGGAGCTGCCGTCATCGACGAACAGAAAATGAAGATCGTAGGCCGAAGCGGCCGTCCTCAGCCCTCGCAGGGTGTTGGACAGGTAGGGCAGCGCGGCCTGTTCGTTGTAGCACGGGATGACGACGGTGACCGGGGTCCGCGGAGCCTGCGACGGGCGGCGCTGGATGTCGATGGTCTCCGGCGCGATTCGGGGGGCGGTCGCCACCGGCGCCTGTTCGAGCCCCAGATAGCCGCCGATCGAGGACGCCGGGTATTGTTCGAGAAACGACTCGATCAGCGCGGGCACGCGCTCGGGATTCCGGTAATGGCGCAGCCTGGAGAGCGCCGGCGCGCCCGTGATGACGGGCTGGTCCGCGTCGAGATCCCATACGCGGAAGTACATGACGAAGGGCGAACTGCCGGCTTCGCTCCATGACTTCACGGCGCGGCGTATCGCCGTCTCCGGCAGTTGGCGGAACCAGTTGCCTCCGGCCACCGGGACGTGAAAACCAAGCGCCTCGACCGATGACATCGGCACTTCCCACAATCGGCGTCCACCGAAGACTTCCTGATGGATGAACCGGCGCCACGGCTCCTTGCGGAACGCCATGGCCCAGGGATTTACGCTCGAGTCATACAAAAATCCGCGCTCCGATAACACGCGCAGAGCCCACATATCCTTGGGAGTCAGGTGGTGGTCGGCGGCGCGGAAACCATTTATTGCAATACCCGCCGCATTTTCCAGAATATCCTTGGATCTGGCCGCCTCTTCGGAGAATTCCCTGGACGACAAATGACGGAAACCGCGGTTGGAGTTAGCTCCGCAGGCGACTTCGTGGCCCTGGCGGATAACTTCCCGGACCAGGTCCGGATGACGCCCGGCGACCCAGTCCAGGAAAAAGAAAGTCGCCTGAGAACCGGTGCGTCGCAGCAACTCCAGCGAGGCCAGAGTGTTCTTTTCCACACGAGCTTCGAAACGAGGCCATTGCCGCTCGTCGATGACGCCCGCGAAAGCCTTACCGTGGAAATAGTCCTCCACGGACACGGTTAGCAACAAGTTACCGCCACCTACGCTTGTTCTTCTCCGAAGGGCATGCATTTCAGGTAGTTCCCAAGGCTAACGAGACACCAAAGAGTAGCATCCGCCGCCGCCGCTAAACAATCATACAAACGATTCAGAACCGGCAGGCAACTATTAGCACAGTACTGGGGAGTAGAGGTACCAGTACCTCTTATTCTGGCGCCAGCCGGGGGTCGCGGGCGATAAATGGTGGGATAATTGTATGCAAAAGCGCTTCTATAACCCAGGGTCTAATACCGTCATAGAACGTCCTGGGCTAACAGCCGATTGCCTTGCAGTTTTCGTCTTGCTACCGTCGCAGAAGAACTGGCGTTCTCCAACCAAATGATGCACGCGGAGTGGTGTTACGACCGGCAACCAGTTGAAAAGAGGCAGCCCCAGCATGGACGAACGCTGCCTGCGGGAAACTGGACCGACCTTAATCAGAATCTGAGCTTTTATTTCTACGAACTCGTCCCGTACCTGGATGTGGCGCTGGAGCTAGTCCTCCTATGCGTGGTGTGGTCACTGTTGAACCTCCAGCAGGTCCCTTCGTTGACTGGGTTCCTGGCGCTGCGGGTAACGATGAAGAACGTTGTCCTGCTGGCGGTGTGCACGGCCGCCTGGAGCGGCCTTTCCTTCGGATTCGCGTCCGGAGCCAAGACGAAGCCGCCGCTGGGACAGGAAATCTGGAGTCTGGTGGCGCGGACCAGTTGTGGCGCGCTGTTGGGAGTGCTGTTCGTCGCCACGAGCGTGAGCGGGTCGTTCGGGTGGATGGCTTTGTTCTATTTCTGGGTCGCCTCTCTGGCCGGGTTGAGCCTTATGCGGGTGGCGGTACGGATGGCGGGAAACCTGCTCGGCGCTGTCTTTTCGCCGGTGCGCCAGTGTCTGATCGTCGGCAGCGGGGCGCGCGCCTTACGTCTGTCGAAGGCGCTCGAAGAGAGCAGCGAAGGGCGGTACCACGTGATCGGCTTTGTGGACCGTACCGGTACTTACACTCAACCCGAGGTGACGGCGACGCTGTTGGGGCCGCTCGACCGGCTGGGGGACATTCTTAAAAGCCGTGTTGTGGACGAGGCGCTGATCGCGCTGCCGCTGAAGTCGTGTTACGCGGAAATTCAGCGGGCAATTTGCACCTGCGAGGAAGCCGGGGTCCCCTGCAAACTGCCGCATGATCCTTTCTCTTACTCGATTGCCCGCCCCCGGGTGGTTCACAACGGCGACCATCAGGTGATTTCGCTCGACGTGGTCCGGAATGACTGGACGCTGGTGATCAAGAGGGCGCTGGACATCGTCGCGTCGGCGCTGGGGTTGATCGTGCTGGCGCCGGGGATGTCGCTGATCGCGCTGGCGATCTGGCTGGGCGACGGCGGACCGGTGATCTTCCGGCAGCGCCGCTACGGACTCACTAAGCGCACGTTCATGATGTACAAGTTCCGGACTATGTGGAAGGACGCCGAAGCGCGGCAGCACGAGTTCGAACAGCACAACGAAATGAGCGGGCCGGTGTTCAAAATTAAGGACGATCCGCGGATTACGCCGATCGGGAGGTTTCTGCGGCGCACCTCGCTCGATGAATTGCCGCAGTTATGGAATGTGCTGGCGGGATCCATGTCCCTGGTGGGACCGCGGCCCCTGCCGGAGCGCGACGTCGCCCGCTTCAGCGACGCGTGGCTGATGAGACGGTTCAGCGTGAAGCCGGGACTCACCTGCCTGTGGCAGATATCGGGGCGAAACCAGGTGGATTTCGACCGGTGGATCGAGTTGGATTTGAGATATATCGATAACTGGTCATTACGATTAGACGCGCGAATTCTGCTGGAAACCGTGGCCGCCGTGCTGCGGGGAGAGGGCGCCGCATGAGCGCCGGCCGCAGAGGCGGGGAGGCGAATAGAGCGCCGGGCGATGGGCCGCTGGTCTCCATCGTCACGGCGAGTTACAACCAGGCGCGATTTATCCCCAAGACCATACGGAGCGTGCTGCAACAGACGTATCCGAACATCGAGTACATCGTGATGGACGGCGGCTCGACGGACGGAACGGTGGGGATTCTCGAGTCCTTCGGCGACCGGATCAGCTACTGGCAAAGCGCGAAGGACGGCGGATTCGCCGACGCCATCGCGGCCGGGTTCCGGCGCAGCACGGGTTCGATCCTGGCGTGGCTGAATTCGGACGACCTGCTGGCGCCGGACGCGGTGGAGCGGGCGGTGGAGGCGTTCCGACGGCGCACGGACGCGGGCCTGGTGTATGGGAACCGGGTGTGCATCGACGAACAGGACACGGTGTTATACGCGAAAGTCAGCGTGCCGTGGGCCTGGCACACGCCGCTGCTGTCGTTCCTGTTGTCCCAGGAGACGTGTTTCTGGACGCGAGCCGCCTATGAAGACTGCGGCGGCCTGGACGCGGGCATGAAGTTCGCGATCGACTACGACCTGTTCAGCCGCATCAGCAGGAAACACCGGCTGGCGTATGCGCCGGGAGTCTGGGGTTACTTCCGGAAACACACCGATTCAAAAACCATGAGTCAGTATCGGACCGTGGGCAAGAAAGAAGTCCGGCTGGTTCAAGAGCGGTATTATCAGGGGCCTCCGTCACGGGCCTGGTGGCTGGGCGGGCTGTTCGCGTCGCGGATGTATGGGCTGGCGGCCAGTTGGGCGGCCCCGAGGGCGCAATGGCCCGACATTGGGGTTCCCAGGAAGCGAGCAACCTGGAGGGGGCTGAAGACGCTGACCGTCTTCGGCTAACAACATGAGTTTCGATTCACGGTATATCTGCGGAATCAGGGTGGACGCGTCGAGTTACCGGACGTTGGCGGACCAGGTGCTCGAGTGGGCTCGCGCCGGCGAGTCCAAAATGGTGTGCTTTGCGTCTGTGCACATGATTATCGAGGCGTTGGACTCGCCTGAGTTCCGGCGCGTGTTGCTGGCGGCCGACGTGGTGAATCCGGACGGAATGCCGCTGGTGTGGGCGCTGCGGAGCCTGGGCGTGCGGTCGGCGAGCCGGGTGTACGGACCGGATTTCACGCGGTTCGTGATCCGGGCGGCGGCCGAGGCCGGCGTGCCCATCGCCTTGTACGGGGGATCTCCGGACACGCTGCGCCGGTTCGAGGACGTGCTGAAGGCCGAGCATCCGACGCTCGACATCGCGTGCTCCATCTCCCCGCCGTTCCGGCCGCTGAGCGCGGAGGAACGGGCGGCGCACGTGGAACGGATTCGCGAGTCGGGCGCACGGATCGTGCTGGTGGGCATCGGCTGCCCGAAGCAGGAATATTGGATGGAGCAGTGCCGCGGGACCTTGCCGGGGGTGCTGCTGGGGGTTGGAGCGGCTTTCGATTTCCTGGCCGGCGTCAAGCCGCAGGCGCCGCGCTGGATGATGCGAGCGGGACTTGAGTGGTTCTTCCGGCTGGTGACCGAGCCCCGGCGACTGGCGACGCGGTATCTGGCCCAGGCGCCGCGATTTATCCCTTACTTTCTGGCGCAGTTATGGCGCACCAAGATGGCGGAGTTGCGGGCGGCGCCCAGAAGGGCTGAGTAATCAGGCGATGGTTTCTAACTCGACGGGCTGCGGGCGGGGCTCGTCGGGGGCCGGCGGGGCGGGCTCGGCGTATTGCGCGGCGAGCGCGAACAGGCCGGTGAAGCACATGAAGAACGGCGCCTTGTAGAAAGACTGGTTCACGCTGTCCATGGTGTTGAACAGGAGATAGAGCAACAGCCATCCGAAGACCAGGTGACCGGTGGGACGGTCATAATACCTGGCGTAGTCGAGACTCAGCGCCATTCCATAAATCCAGATTGCCATGAACAGGACGAGTCCGATGACTCCGGTGGCCAGGATCTCGTCGAGAAAGCCGCTGTGAGCGACGACGGCGTGCCAACCGATCAGGCGGAAGACCTGATTCATATGCTCCTCGGTCCAGAAGGCGCCGAAACCGTGGCCGAGCCAGGGTTGCATGGAGATGTGCTCGTACATGGCGGTCCACAGCGGGAGACGGCCGTTCAGGGTCATGAGGTCCTTGAGGCCGCCGCCAATGGTGATCCAGGGCATGAACGGAGCGATGGAGTCATAACCGTCGATGACCCAGGCCACGAAGAGACGTCCGCCGGTCCCTAAGTCGCCATAAAAGGCGGTCTGGATGATTCCGAGAATCAGGAGCACGCGGGCGATCAGACGGTCCATGGTGAGGCGCGAGGCCAGGATGGTGGCGGCGGCGAGGACGTCGCCGAGCATGGTCCGGCCCTTCATGAAGACCAGTAAGAGGAAATAGAAAGCAAGAGTCGCCCAGCGTTGAATCGGCAACTGATCGAAAACGATCAAGGCCGAGAGGAAGCCGTAACCGGTGGGATAGGTGAGCGCGGCGGGACGAGCGGCGTCCTTCAGGTTGAAGGTGGGGCTCATCAGCTCCGCGAGAGTGCGGCCGGCAAGACGCGAGGGCAGCAACATCAGGGCGGCGATGAAGGCCGCGTACATGAAGTGGCGGCCGAGGGCGCGGAGGCCGTCTTCGGTGCGCGGGTAGAAGCCGGCGCCGACGCCCCAACATCCGATCAGCATGAGCGCGAAGGCCAGGAACCGGCGGACGGTGAGGTCCGATTCGATGCTCCACAGGTAGGTGCAGGCGGACCATCCGCAATAAGCGAGCGCCAGCAGTACGAGGTTGCGGCCCTGCCGGGATTGGGAGTTACGCCATGCCGCGGGTAAGTGGAACAGGCCGAGCGCGGCCCAGGCGACGATGACCAACTGGTTCTGCCAGGTGCCCTGGGCGGCGGAAGCGGCCGCGAGGGCGTCGTTGGAGTCCTCGAGGTTCGGGTAGAGGAATCCGACCCAGAGCAGGAGCAAGGCCACGCAGACGAGCCGGTAGTGAACGGTCTGTTCGAATGGGACGGATCGGCTCACGGTGTGCTACTGGCGAAGATAGCAGCGGGGGCGGCGAGGATACAATCGACCGGTTGGGTCTTTTTCGGCGCCGTTGGTACTGGGCAGTGATAGTACTTGAGTTGGATCCAGTTAGCGGCTTCGCTCCTATGGACATCGTTTACTGGCGGCGGGGATGATGGGAGAGGTGATCAGCGACCGAGGCCTAATGGGCCGGTTTAAGGTATTGGCGCGCGTCGACGGGCTCGACTTATCGAGCGAGCAGGGGCGCGCGCGGGAGCGTCTGCGGAGGGTGGCGCTGACGACGCTGGCATCGGCGGCGGCCAAGGCGATTGCCATGGCGGCGAGCCTGATTTCGGTGCCGTTGACGCTGAATTACCTGGGGGCGGAGCGGTTTGGGCTGTGGGTGACCATCAGCTCAGCCAACGTGATCCTGGAGTTTGCCGATCTCGGGTTGGGCAATGGGCTGCTGAACGTGGTCGCGACGGCGGGGGCGCGCGGCGAACGCGAACTGGTGCGGCGGTATGTGTCGAGCGCCTCCTTCCTATTACTGGGACTGGCGATCGTGATTTCGGCGGGGTTCATACTGCTGAGTCCGCTGGCGCCTTGGGCGAGGGTGTTCGGCGAGTCGTCGCGGGGGCTGATTCCAGACGCTCGGGCGGCTTGCGCGGCGTTCGCGGCCACCTTCGCGGTGAGTCTGCCGTTCGGCATCGTGCGGCGGGTGCAGTTAGGATTCCAGGAAGGGTTTGCGAGTAACTTGTGGCAATGCCTGGCCAGCGTGCTGTCATTGGCGGCGCTGCTGGCCGGGATTCGCGCGGGGGCGGGGTTGCCGGTGTTGGTGCTGTGCCTGTTGGGCGCTCCGGCGGTGGTGCTGGCGGCTAACTGGGCGGTGGAGTTCTTCTACCGGCGGCGCTGGATGCTGCCTTCGCCGATGCTGTTCGACTGGGGGACGGGCGCCCGGCTGATGCGCGACGGCATCCTCTTTGTCACTCTGCAACTGGCGGCGCCGCTGTCGATTTCGGCGATGGATCCACTGATCGCGACGAGTTACCTGGGGCTGGCGGGAGCGGCTGACTTCGCGGTGGCGCAGCGGTTGTTCCTGTTCATCGTGCCAATGCAGGGGATGTGGCTGATGCCGCTGTGGCCGGCCTATGGCGAGGCGATGGCTCGGGGAGATTCGGCGTGGATGCGGCGGACGCTGTGGCGGACCACGGTGCTGGCATTGGCGCTCTCGGCGATGGTGAGTGGGGCGATGGTGGTGTTTCGGGCGCAGGTGTTTTCGGCGTGGCTGCATCGGCCATGGTCGCCCCCGCTCGAGTTGGCCGTTCCGCTGGCGTTATCAGTGTGCGTGTTTTCATTGGGCATGGCGACGTCGATGTTCCTGAACGGCGTGAACGCGATTCGCGAGCAGGCGGGCGTGGCGGTGCTGATGACCGTGGTGGCGACGGCGTTGAAGATCTGGTTCTGCCGGTTGTACGGAGTGGCGGGGATCCCGTGGGGGATGTTGGTGGGTTATACGGCGGTGATGGCGCCGTTTCTGGTGGTGGTGATCCGCCGGCGGCTGGCGATGCTGCGATACTGAGCAGATGTTGCTTCGATGGGCTGAGCCGGATGACCGGATGGCGGTGGCGCGGATGCATGTGCGCTCCTGGCAGGCGGGCTATCGCGGTTTGATTTCCAGGGCCTTTCTGGATGGGCTGCGGCCGGAAGACCGGGCTTCACGGTATCAGTTCGGCGGCGATGATCCTAAGTCGCCGCGCACGATGTTAGCCATCGATGAAGAGCGTGTGGTGGGGCTGGCGACGATCGCGGCGTCGCGGTCCGATGACTTGCCGGGGTGGGGTGAGTTATTCGCTTTATATGTGGATCCGGAGTGGTGGGGCAGGGGCGTGGGACGGGAGTTGATCGGGTCGGCGCGCGCGCATCTGCGGGAGATGGGGTTTCGAAAGGCGATGCTGTGGGTGCTGGTGGGCAATGCTCGGGCGGAACGGTTTTACCGGGCCGACGGCTGGGCGCCGGACGGGGTGGAGCGGCGCATCACGATCATGAACCTGGACCTGGATGAGCTGCGGTATGTCCGGAGCCTGGAGGAGAGCGTATGATCGGGGTGTATGCGTCGAACGATGGTTGGTTTGGCGTTGCTGGCGTGGCCGGCGGCTGTTTACGGTTACCGGAGCGGAGCGCCGTTGCGGAGCACTGGGACGATCGACGGCGGACGGGATTGTTCGTCCTGCCATAACAGCTTCGGAGGGGCTAACTCCGATAGCCGGGGCGTGATCGCGATCGAGAATCTGCAACCGTATGTCCCCGGGCTGACGCAGAATCTGCGCGTGACGCTGAGTCATCCGACGGCGTCGAGCTGGGGCTTTCAACTGACGGCGCGGTTTGTGACGGGCGATGGGACGCTGAAGGCCGGCTCGTTCGCGGCGGGCAGCGGGGATAGCCAGGTCGCTTGCGACGACGGGTCGCAAGCAGGGTCGAAAGGACCGTGCCAGTTGAGCCAGTATGAATGGCTGGAGCATTCGCTGGCGCCTCGGACGGCGAACGGGGTGGGATATTCGTTCCCGTTCCAGTGGACTCCGCCGGCCGATGAAAAGGGCGATATCACCTTCTATGTCGCCATGGTGGCGGGCGATGGGAATTCCAACGAATTGAACGACCGGGTGTATACGGCGACGTTCCGGATTCCGCTGGGGACGGCGGGGTGTCCGATGACGCTGCGTCCCGTTCCGAGCCGGGTGGTGAACGCGGGGTCGCACCTGGCGCCGTTTGCGGGGAATTCGATGGTGGAGATCTACGGGTCGAATTTCCAGGCGAGCAGCCGGTTCCGCACGGTGGGGGCCGGAGACCTGCGCAATGGCGCGTTCCCCAAGGAGCTGTCGTGCGTGGCGGTGGAGATTGCGGGCGTGCGGGTTCCGATCACCTATGTCCAACAGGACCAGATCAATGTCCAGGCGCCGGCGCTTCCGGCTGGGGCGGGGTCGGCTACGGTCACGGTGATCGCGAATCCGGATCGGCCGAACGAGTTGCGGAGTCTGCCTGCGAGTTTTACGACACAGGATCCGGCGCCGGCGTTCTTCACGTTCGGTACGTCGCAGAGCATTGCGGCGCAGTTTGCCGGCGTGGCGGATGTGGTGGCCGATCCGGCGGTGGTCCCGGGGGCGAGGCCGGCGAAACCCGGCGAGTGGGTGACGCTGTATGGGACCGGGTTCGGCGCGACCAGCCCCTCAGTGACGGCGGGGACGGTGGCGACGGGCGCGGCGGGGCTGACGCGGCCGTTTACGGTGTCGATCGCGGGGACGGCGCTGGCGGCGAGCGACATATATTATGGAGGGCTGTCGCCGCAGTCGATTAGCGGGTTGTACCAGTTCAATGTGAAAGTTCCGCTGGCGGTGGCGGATGGGAGCGCGCCGGTGGTCATCACCATGGATGGGCAGTCGACGCAGGTGGGGGCCTTTATCCCTATCAAAAAGTGAGAGATATTCATTTTCACGGCGTCCGCTGCTAGACTTGGGGGGACTCGACCATGCGGCCAGCAATCTGGCTGGTCGTGGCGCTGGCCGGGCCCAACTGGGCCGATTCAAGCGCCACCCGTCAGGCGCCATCCTACACGGCCGCCAGCGTCGTCAATGCTGCTTCCAACCAGGCGAACGCCTATGCCGCCAATACCTTTGTGTCTATATACGGGGTGAACCTCGCTTATACGACGCGAGGGCTGACGGCGGGCGATATCAGCGGGAATACCTTGCCTACGATCCTGCCAGGCACGGGTGTGCGGGTGTGGGTGAAGAACATACCGGCGCAGATGTATTACGTGTCGCCGACGCAGATCAACGTGCTGCTGCCGACCAATATCGGGACGGGGTCGACGGAGTTGCGGGTGCAGGTGGATTCAACCTACGGTCCGCCGATTCCGATTACGTTGGCGACGGTGGCGCCGGCGTTGTTCCAGTTGGACGCGCAGACGGTGATTGGCACGAAGGCGAATGGGGCGCTGCTGACCAAGGACGCTCCGGGGAATGCCGGCGATTGGGTGATTTTGTACGCGACAGGGTTGGGACCCACGACGCCCAAGCCGGGCTACGGGGAGATTCCGACGACGGCGGCCCCGTTGTCCGATATGGCGAGTTTCGGGGTGCTGGTGGACGGGGTCAAGGTGGACCCCAAGCGGATTGGGTATGCGGGCGTCGCGCCGGGGTTCGCAGGCTTGTACCAGATCAACTGCCAACTGCCGGATAGCATTGGGACGGATCCGGAGATCCAGGTGACGGCGGGCGGAGTTACGAGTCCCAAGGGGGTGAGACTGCCGGTGCGCGGGGCGGGCGCCTCGCCGTAGGGGGCAACCATCGCGTCGCGCCGTACGTTTATCCCTAATGTGGGCTACAATGCCCGCGAGGGAGACTTCCATGCGTAAACTCGCTTTGCTGGCTTTCGGCGCAGTGTGGACGCTAGCCGCGCAGACGGAGCCAGCGGATCGGCCGGCGCCGCCTCCGCCGCAGGCTGGACAGCCGGCAACGCCCCGGGTCGGCGAAACCACCGAGGGTTGGCGGCACGTGGAGGCTCCCGCAGCGGCCGAGGCCAGGACCGAGGCGAAGACGTTCACCGTGCAGCCGGGCACCAAAATCCTGCTCAGCATGATCAATAGCGTCAGCACGAAGCATGCCGCCGAGGGCGATCGCGTGTACCTGGAGACGTCGTTTCCGATTCTGGTGAATGGGAAGATGACGATTCCGCCGGGGAGTTATGTGGCCGGCACGATTACCGAGTCGAAGCGTCCGGGACGGATCAAGGGGCGCGGCGAGTTGTACGTGCGGTTCGATTCGCTGACGCTTCCGAATGGGGTGACGCGGGATTTCCGGTCGCGGATTGGGTCGCTCGACGGGCGGGCGAGCGAGGAACTGGACAAGAGCGAGGGCAAGATCAAGGGAGAGGGCAACAAGGGCGGCGACGCCAAGACGGTGGGCGAGACGGCCGCGGCTGGGGCTTCGGTGGGCGCAATTGCGGGGAGCGTGGCGGGTCATGGCGGGTTGGGCGCGGGGCTGGGAGCGGCGGCGGGCGCGGGAGCGGGCCTGGTCGCGGTGTTGCTGTCGCGGGGGCCGGACGCGGTGCTGGCCAAGGGCACGACGCTCGAGATGGTGCTCGACCGGGCGCTGACTTTCGATGAGACGGAGCTGGAGTTTGGCGGGCAGGGGTACCGGCGGTCGAGCGATGGGTCGGGGCCGCTGCCGAGCCGGAAGTCGAACTCGTCGACGTATCCCGGAAGGCGTTGGCCCCTGTAGGTTTATCCGGCTAGTCGCGCACCCAGAAGGGCGGCGGTTCGATGCCCAGGGCGCGCAGGTAGACGTAGCCCTGGCCGCGATGGTGCACTTCGTTGTCGATGGCGTAGAGGAGTATGTCGATGCCGCGGCTGGGCCATTTGCCGAACGCTTTGTCCATCTCCTCCCAGCGGTGAGCCGGGATGGTGGGCCAGATGGCGTCGAGCGCGGCGGTGTCTTCGTCCCACAAGGCCAGCAGCTCCGCTTTCGGCGCGGCGGTTTGGGATAACTTCTTTTCCACCCATTCGCCGGTGGCGACGCCCCTGGCGATGGGCATGGTCATGAAGAGGAACTCCTTCACCATTTCGCCGAACGGGCGCATGCCTCCGATCGAGAAGGTGAACAACTTGTCCTCCGGGAACAGGTCGATCACGCGGCGAGTGAGGCGGCGGTTGCCCTGGTAGTGGGCGAGCAGCGCCTCGGGCGTCAGTACGTTGGATGCTAATGTCGGGGCCATTGAGTTTCTCCTGTGGGGGCGTCTTCCTGACGCCCTGAAGCCAGATTAGGGGCTATTCCCGACAACCTCTGTCGCAAATTCGTGGCAATATCGAAATCATGTACGACCCGATTATGCGGGTGCTGACGGTGCTCGAGATCCTACAGGCTCGGGAGCAGGTGAGCGGCGCGGAACTGGCCGAGCGGATGGAGGTGAATCTGCGAACCGTGCAGCGCTATGTGGCGCGGTTGCAGGACCTTTGCATTCCGGTGGAGAGCGTTCGCGGACCGGGTGGGTTCTACCGTCTGAAACCGGGGTTCCGGCTGCCGCCGCTGATGTTCACCGATGAAGAGGCTTTCGCGCTGACCCTGGGGTTGCGGGCGCTGCGGCACCTGGGACTGGCGGCGTTTGCCCCGGCGACCGAGGGGGCGGCGGCGAAATTGGGGCGCGTGCTGCCGGGGACGGTGCGGGAGAGCGTGGAGACGGTGGGGGAGGTAGTCGCGCTCGAGACGGGGCCGTGGGTGATTTCGACGTCGGCCGAGTCGCTGATTCGGGTGGCGACGGCGATCCGGGCGCGGAGGCGGATCGAGTTCGGCTACCAGTCGCACGAGGGAGTGGTGTCGCGGCGGGCCGTGGAGCCGTATGGCGTGGTGCATGTCGACGGGCGGTGGTATGTGGCGGGGAGGTGCCTGTTGCGGCAGGATCTGCGGACGTTCCGGCTCGACCGCGTGCGGGATCCCGAGTTACGGGAGGAGGGGTTCGAACGGCCGGCGGGGTTCGATATCACGGCGTATCTGCGGCAGGGGATGCCGTGGGTGCAGTCGAGGTATCGGATTGAGGTTTGGGTGGACGCGCCGCTGGTCAAGGCTCGGGAGTGGTTCGTGCCGCACCGTGTGTCGTTGGCGGAGGAGGATGGCGGGACGACCATCCGCTGCGGACGGGATAGCCTGGAGCCGTTCGCTGCCATTTTATTGAGCTTGGGGGTTCGGTTGGAGGTGCGGAATCCGCCGGAGTTCAAGGCGGCGTTCGCGCGGTTGGCCGAGAGGGCGATGGAGGCGGCGAGTTAGCACGAGGGAGGTGGGATGATCAGCGGGGCGGCTACGGTGGATGCGTATCTTGCGGAGGTTGCCGAGGCTCGGCGGCCTGCGATGGCGCGGCTGCGGGAGTTATGCCGGGAGCGACTGAGGGGCTTTGAGGAGTGCATCGAGTATGGGATGCCTTGTTATAAGCGGGGCGGAGCGGCGGAGATCGCCTTTGCAAGTCAGAAGCAGTATGTCGCGCTGTATGTCATGAAGAAAGATGTCCTGGATGAGTTTCGCGAGCGGCTGGGAGCTTCGAGTATCGGGAAGGGGTGTGTGCGGTATCGGGATCCGGCGAAGATCGACTTTCGAGTTATCGATGAGTTGTTGCGACGGAATGGGGAGTCGACGGCGGCGCCTTGTTAGGGGCGAATCGCCACTTCTGTTTGGGCGCGGTGTCCGGGGGCGGACGGGGATTGGCGGGAATGGACGTTTTCTGTTGGTCGGGCAGGCGGAATTGCTTGAAAACGCGGGGCGTGGGAGTGGCCTTTGACGTGATTGGACCGCGCCGGGGCTCTTATGCGGATTCACGAGCGGGTTCAGGAATCGCGCGGCTTTGCGCCGAGCGTAGAGGAGACGCGGGCGCGGGCGGCCGATGGGTGGCGCCTGGCTGGGGTGGTTTGGGAACGGGAGATCGAGTCGGACGATCCGAAGCCGCGGTCAGTGACGGAGGTGGTGCCGTTCGGGCTGCGGGTGGCTTCCGATTGCCAGCACCTGGAGGAGGACCGGCAGGAAAAGGAGGTCATCCTGAAGGCGCTCGAACTGATTGTGATGGATTACCGGCTGTCTCAGGTGGCGGTGGAGTTGAACCGGCTGCAGTTTCGGACGCGGGAGGGAAAGCCGTGGACCGCGGCCAGCGTCTTCGAATTGCTGCCTCGGTTGATTGACGTCGGGCCGCGGATTTTCTCGAGTCAGGAGTGGGCCGAGCGGCGGCAGCGGTTGTTTCAGGTGCTGCAACAGTAGGGGCCGGTATACTCAAGATTCCAGCATGAGCGCCCCCTCCAGGCCCGCCCCGCGCGGCATTCTCTTCGATCTTGACGGCGTCCTGTACAACTCCGGCGCCCTGATTCCCGGCGCTCCGGAAGCCGTCGCGTGGGTGGAGGCGCAGGGCATCCCGTATCTCTACCTCACCAACACGACCTCGCGCTCCCGCGCCGTGTTGGTGGAGAAGCTGGCGGGATTCGGATTCCCGGCATCGGTGGATCGGCTGCTCAGTCCGGCCGCGGCGGCCGCCGACTGGCTGCGCGCCCGCGACGCTCGCGACATCGCGCTGTTCCTGCGGCCCTCCACGCAGACCGAGTTCGCCGGGCTGCATCGCCTGCCCGAAGACGCCGAACGAGGCGCCCGCTGGGTGGTGGTCGGCGATCTGGGGCAGCACTGGGATTTCCGAACGCTGAACCGGGCCTTTCGCCTGCTGCACTACAACCCGGAAGCGGTGCTGATCGCGCTCGGCAAGACACGCTATTGGATGGCCGATGACGGGGTTTCGCTGGACGTGGCGCCCTTCGTCGCCGCCCTGGAACACGCCAGCGGCCGCGCGGCGATGGTGGTCGGCAAGCCGGCCGCGCCGTTCTTTCAGGCCGCCGCGGCGAAACTCGGCCTTCCAGCGGCCGAGGTTCTCATGATCGGTGACGACGTCGAGGCTGACGTGCGGGGCGCGATGGCCGCCGGTTTGAGTGGAGCGTTGGTCCGCACCGGCAAGTTCCGGGAGGCGGACCTGGCTGGAACGGTCCGTCCGGACTGGGTCATCGGATCGGTGGCCGAACTCCCCTACCGCTGGCCGGCCTGGTCCTGAACCCGCCCCGCTACGGCTAGTAGCGCCGCCTCCAGCCTGGGGGCGTGGACCGGTTTTTCCAGGTAATCGTCCATGCCGGCGGCGAGCAGCGCCTCCCGATCGCCCACCATGGCGCGCGCGGTCAGGGCGATGACCGGCAGCCGTTCGCTGGTTCCAAGCTCGGCGCGACGGATCCTCTCCACCGTTTCGACTCCGTCCAGTTCGGGCATCTGGATGTCCATGAGTACGGCGTCGAACCTGCGCTCGGCGATCCTCGCCAACGCCTCGAGCCCGTTCTCGGCAATCGTCACCGAGTGGCCCATCCTGGTAAGCAGGGCCCGCATCAGATACTGATTGACCCGATTATCCTCGGCCACCAGGATCTCCAACCGCGGGGCCTTGCCCGACGGCTCAACCGGCGGCGCCGGCCTTTCCGGCGCGGCGCACTCGGGCGCGGGGAACCTGGCGGTGAACGTACTGCCCCGCCCCACTTCGCTGGTCACCCCAAGTTGACCGCGCATTAACAGCATCAGCCGCTTGGATATCGTCAGTCCCAGACCGGTTCCGCCGAACCGCCGGGAGGTTGAGTTATCCGCTTGCCGAAACGCGTCGAAAATCCCCGCCAACTGGTCCTCGGGAATGCCGATTCCCGTGTCGGCGACCACGATGAACAACTCGCCGCCGACGTAATCCGCATGGACCGTAACGCTCCCCGTCGAGGTGAACTTCAGGGCGTTCCCCACCAAATTGATCAACACCTGTCGCAGGCGCGCGTCGTCGGCAAACAGCCATTTCGGCACGCCGTCCCGCGCCCCGATCTCCAGTCGCAGGCCCTTGGCGGCCGCCTGCGGAGCAAACATCGATCGCAGGCCGTCGAGCAGCCCGCGCGGCTCAAACGGCGACGGAGCAATCTCGAGCCGGCCCGATTCCACCTTCGAAAAGTCCAGCACGTCGTTGATCAACATCAGCAGTCCCTTGGCCGATGTGTGGGCGATCTCCAGATGACGCGCCACCTCCGGGTCCCGATTCAACTCGAGCGCCAGTTCGGTCAACCCGATCACCCCGTTGAGCGGCGTGCGGACTTCGTGGCTCATATTGGCGACGAACTCGCCCTTGTAGCGGCTGGCCAGCTCGGCCCGCGCCTTGGCCTCGGCCAACTCCCGCGTCCGCTCTTCCACCGCGACGGCGAGCGAGGCCCTCACCAGGTGCTGCCGTCGCTCCCGCGCGCGCCACCACCACCAAATACACCCGCCCAGCGCCAATAAAGCCGCCAACCGAAACTGCCAGGCACTGTACCACGCGGGATGAATCCGGAAACTCACCGAAGCCGAGTCGCTCCAACTGTCGGGCGCCGTCTCTCCCTGCACCTCGAACGTAAATCGGCCCGGCGGCAGTTCGGCGAAGCGGACTTCGTTGTTCCTGGTGACGATCCACGGGCTCGAGGGCCCTCCCAGCCGGTAGCGGAACACCTTGTGATCGCGCCGGAACGACAGCAGGCTAAAGCGCAGCGCCACCGAATAGGTGGACGAGTCAAAATCGCCCGGCTCGGAGGCCGCGTCGTTCCGCAACAGCGACGTGATCAGCACCTCGGGTTTGGGTCGATCGAGCGGGGGCGCCGGGCGGAATCTCGAAAGTCCGGAACTGGTGCCGATCCAGATGGTCCCGTCGGGCTCCTCCAACAGCGCCCCGGCGTTGCAGTCGTTCCATATCAACCCATCCGACACATCCACCACGCTCCACTGCCCCGCCTGCTCGACGGCGGCGCCGATGTCAGTGGTCACCCAGTGGCGTCCATAACGGTCGAAGAACTGGCTGTAGGCCACGTTCGAGATCAGGCCCTGGGCGGTGGTGATCGTCTCCGCCTGAGGCCGCCCGTCCGGAAACCGCAACCGGGTGATGCCCGAGGCTGAAAGGAAGGTGACCCAAACGTCGCCCGAGGGAGAGAGGGCGATCTCCTGGGCGTTGGCGTCGGGCAGCCCATCGGCGGTGGTCAGAAAGCGGCGTAGTTTTCCCCGCTGGACATAGACGCCACGGTCGGTGGCCACGTACAGTCCGGTGGGAACCGAGGCCACGCACCGGATCAACGCATCGCCCACGGGGGCGAACTTCTCCATCGGCTTGCCCTTGCGCCGAACGTACAGCCCGCGCGACGTCGCAATCCACAACGCGCCGTCGTAATCGGCGTAGACGTCGTGGACTTCGAAAGGACGCGGCGCGTCCGGCGGCCTCAACACGGTCTTGCGCCCGGTCGCCGGATCGTACAGCGTGAGGCCACCCACCTCGTCCTGAAAAGTGCCAATCGCCAGACCGCCGCCGGGATCCGCGGCAAGCCCGTAGATTGAGTGCTCCCCCACCACCGGGGACCGTTCAAAGCGCAGCCCGCCGTCCACTTGCCGGGCGCGATACAGCCCGCGGTTAGAGCCCACCCACAAGGCGCCTTCGGCGTCCCGCACAATCCGCCAGATCCCGGGACTCGCGAGGCCTTCCTCCTCGCCAAAACCCGCCCAGTCCTCGCGCCCGAGCCAGCGCGCCAACCCGTGGCCGGCGTATCCCAGCCACAATGAGCCTTCGCGATCTTCGAGCGCGGCGTTCACCTCCGCGCGCCGCAGGCCGTTCTTCGGCCCGAACAACGTGCAGTGGAGCTCCTTGCAGATCGCCACGCCGTTGGAATGGGGAATTACGACCTCCCCGTGCCGTGTGGCGACGATGCGCAGGGCGGCCGCCGAGTCCAGCCGGGGAAGCCCGGGAATGGGCCGGAATCGAGCGCTTCCCTTCTCCCGCATCAGGACGGCCACGGCGGAACGGATCCACATCCGCCCATCCAGATCCTGCGCGATCGCGCGCCAGGGACCGGCCTCCAGACCCTCCGCCGCGCCCAGCGCGATGGTCTTTCCGTCGCGCCGGTAACACAGGTTGACTCCGCAGCCCCACCAGACCGCTCCGTCGCGATCGACAAACACGCTGCGCGCCGGTTCGGTGGCGATCTGGACGGCGTCGGCGGTTCCATCAACGGGCCCCGAGAACAGGCCCTGACGACTGGCGAAGTAGACGCGCCCCCCGCCAAAGGCAATCGAGGATCCGCTACCCACCGGGCGCCCGGCCATGCCGCGCACCAGAGCCAGACGCCGCCCGAGCACGCGGTACAAGCCCGAACTCGAACCGGCCCATACGCTCCCGTCGGCTGATCGTTCGAGCGAGTACATGCCCCCGGGCTGGCCGCCCCCCACCACGGGAATGGGCTCGAACCGGTCACCGTCGTAGCGAAACACTCCGCCTTCGGTGGCCACCCACAGGTACCCCCGACGATCCTGCGTCATCGCCAGCACCGTCGGATTGGTGAGTCCGGCTTCCGCCCCAAACATGCGGAAGTTCCAATGTTGCGCTAAGGCCGGAACCCCGGCCGCAAGGACCCACGCCACGCGCAGGACCCGTTGCGCAAGTTGTCCCATCGTAGTGCCTTATCGGCCGAAAGGACAATCTTCAGGAGGTTTCGCAGGGTCAGGACGCGGTGAGGGTAGCCTCCGCCGCCACATCCTTCTTATACCAGTCGAGCGTACGCCGCAGCCCCTGTTCGATGGTAAATCGCGGAGCGTGGCCCAGATCCCGCACCGCCGCCGTGGTGTCGGCCTGCGAATCGCGCACGTCGCCAGCGCGCGGAGGCCCATAGGCCGGTGAGATCCGTACTCCTTCGATCTCCTGGAGCAACGTCCACAACTGGTTTAGGGAGTACCGCCCCCCGTTGCCCGCGTTATACATGTTCCCCGACACGCCCGAAGCTTGCGACGCCTTGATCACCAGTTCCGCCACATCCTCAACGAAGGTGAAATCCCGCGTCTGCTCCCCGTCGCCGAAAATCGTCGGCGCGGTGCGCGCGATCAAGTGCTTCATGAACAGCGAGAGCACCCCGGAATACGCGCTCGACGGGTCCTGCCGCGGACCATACACGTTAAAAAATCGCAGCGAGACCGTCTGAAGCCCATAGCAGTGGGAAAACGCCGAGGCGTAGTATTCGCCCATGAGCTTCTGCGCCGCATAGGGCGATAGCGGCAGGGGACGCATGGTCTCCACCTTGGGCAGCACTTCGGTGTTCCCATAAGCCGACGAGGACGCCGCGTACACCACGCGCCCGCACCGGCCCTCGGCCGCCGCCCGCAGCACATTGAACGTTCCGTCGGTGTTCACCTCGTGCGAGGGAACCGGATCCGCGATCGACCGCGGCACCGATGGAATCGCCGCCAGGTGAAACACCACGTCGGCGCCCGCGATCACGGGCGCGACGGCGCCGAAATCACGGATATCCACATCATGAAACGCAATCCGCGACTCCACCTCGGCCAGATTCCGGCGGTGGCCAGTTAGCAGGTTATCGACCACCTCCACCCGCCCGTCGCCTCGCGCCAGCAGCGCGCGCACCAGCGCGGATCCAATGAACCCGGCGCCTCCAGTAACGATATATTTCTTCATTCGGGTAGCTTCGCGATCTCCGATTTCAGGTAATTGATGCTTTCGGCGGCGATCCGTTCGGAGCCGGGCGTGAAGTCGAACGCCTCCAGCGACACCCAGCCGCCGTAGCCGCGCCCGCGGAGGACATCGAGCACCGGCTTGAAGTCGTAGGTCCCGGTTCCGGGATGGCGCCCATCCATTTCGTTCACGTGGACGTGTTTGATGTATTCGAAATAGCGGTCCACCAGCGCCGCGTGCGGCTCCTTCTCATCCACCGCGTTGTGCGAATCGAACATGGTGCGAATGGCCGGGCTGGCGATGGCGCGCACGATCTCCACGGCCTCGTCGAGCGACTGCACGACATCACATTGATCGGCGGGAAGCGCCTCCACCAACAGGGTGACGCCCCGCTGCATGGCGTGTCCCGCGATGCCGGCCAGCCCATCCTGAAAGCGCGCCGTGGCCTCGGCGACGGTGGCTCCTCCGGTGGCGCAACGCTGCTTGGGAGATCCGAAGATCATCACGCCGCCGTCGCCGAGGTCGGCGCACAGGTCCACCAGATCGCGGATATGGCGCCAACTGCGTTCGCGCAACGCGACGTCGGGGGTGGTGACGTGCAGCCCGGCCGGCGCCACCATCAGCCAGTGCAGACCCACAAATCGCAGCCCCTCCGAGGATATGGCCCCGCGATACTGTTTGCGTTCGGCCGAGGTGATCTCGGCGGGCGTCGCCGACAGCGTGAACGGCGCGATCTCGATGCCGGAGTAACCGGCCGAGCGGATGGCCTTGCACGCGTCATGAAACGGCCAGTTCTGGAACACCTCGTTACAAATTGCGTGCCGGAATGAGTAGGACATTTCAGTCTTTATTGTTGCAGAGCCGCCTCACACCACGTGTACGAACTTAGGCTCCGCCCCGGGAGGACGGTCAAACAGCGTGCGCCGGTAGTCGCCGAACTCGAACCGCCGGATCATGGCCCGCAAGGCTGTTGGCGGCAACGTCTCCAGGTCCGTGAGCGCCATTTGAAACGCCTGGGGACTCGCGTTCACGCTGCCCACGATCGTGTGGTTGCCGACAATCAGGTCGATGAAGGAGAACTCGCCCACCGCCTGCCCGGCCCCCAGCGTGACGAACACGCCGGCCGGACCCAGCGCCCGCACCGCCTGAAACGCCAGTTCCGCCGATCCCGCCGCCTCCACAATCAGGTCGTAACGGCCCTCGAATGTGGTCGAATACTCCACGCCATGCGCTTCGAGCATTGCCGCCCGGGGATGATCGCGAGGCTCGAGCGACGCGAGCCGCACCCGGAATCCGCGCGACTGCAATACCAGCGCCGCCAGAATACCGATCGGCCCAAGCCCCAGCACCAGCGCCGAGTTCTCCTCGGTCTGGCGCACCGCCAGCGCCCTCGCGACGGCCTTTTCCACCACGCTGAGCGGCTCGATCAGGATGGCGTGCTCCACCAGCCGCTCCGGGACGCGCAGGAGATAGCGCGCCGCGTCGACGGCGAACTCGGTGAAATAGCCGTCCAGTCCGAAGATGCCGCGCTCGTTGAACCCGCCGGTCAGACAGAGATCGTTGCGCCCGCGAGCGCAGCTCCGGCATGCCGGGGCGCAGGGCCGCCGGATCATCGGCACCACCCAATCGCCGCGCTCGAGCCCGTTGACGGCGGCGCCGGTCTCCAGCACCTGCCCCAGCGCCTCGTGCCCGATCACCAGAGCCGGCCGGTCGCCCGGACGGCGGCGCAGACGGCCGGAGACCAGTTCGCGGTCCGTGCCGCACACGCCCACTTCCTGAATGCGGAACCGAACCTCGTCAGCGGCCTTCAACTCCGGTTCGGGGGCGTCGCGCTGCTCCAGCCGCCGCTGTTCGAGATCAAGTACGAGAGACCGCATCGGCCTCCCGCCGCGCCGGCTCTGGCGCCGCTCCTTCTTCGCCGCGTTTTCGCGCCACCACGATCAACGACAGCCCCCGCCAGGGCAGCAGACCGTCCACACGCTTCCAGAACCAGACGGACTTGTCGAACAGCTTCAGCGTCACCTTGTTGACGTGCTTGCGCCGCAACAGCCGCCCGAACATCCACCAGGCCGGCTTGCCGATCTTATTGATGTCGTACACCTGCTCGACGGTGAGCCCATGCCGGTCCACCAGACGCGCGATGTCGTCGCGCGAAAACCGGCGTTTGTGCCCCAGGGTGACGTCGACGGTGCCGAACAACGAGGGCGACTGGGGAACCAGAATCACCATCAGCCCATCTATCCGAAGCGACCGCGCGAGCGATCGCACCACCGCGTCCGGATCCTCCGCACACTCGAGCACATTCAGGCACAGCGCTGTTTCAAAGGCGCCCCGCATCGGCTCGAACTCCAACGGACGCGCCGGATCGAGCGCCGCCACGCTCACGTTCGGCGTCCGCAGGAAACGGTTGCGCAAGGCGTGCAGATACAGCGGATCCCGCTCGGCGGCGACATAACGCAGCCGCCGCGACATCAGCCGCCCGGTGATGTTTCCGATGCCCGCCCCGACCTCAATGATGCTGTCGCCCAGGTGCTTGCGGATCTTCGACGACACCCAGCTCAGATACTGCGGCGTGCCGGTCATGTTGTTGAGGAAGGCGCGGCCGTAGGGCTCCACGTAAAGGTCGTCGATCAGCCAGAAGTGGAAGATGACGCCCAGCGCCTTTACGCCGTCCTTCCAGCCGATCTTCTTGCCTTCCTCGTAGGTGCGGCCGTGGTAGCTGATGGGGACTTCGTAGATGCGGAACTTCCGCTTCGAGCACTTCATGGTGATCTCGGGCTCGAAGCCGAAGCGGTTGGAGCGGATCGGGATGCTTTTGAGCAGATCGGTGCGGAAGACCTTGTAGCACGTCTCCATGTCCGTAACGTTGAGGTTGCAGAACATGTTCGAGATGAGCGTCAGGCCCTTGTTCATCATCGAGTGCCAGAAGGGCAGCACGCGCGTCTGCTCGCCGGCCATGTAGCGCGATCCGAAGACGGCGTCGGCGTGGCCCGTGAGCAGCGGTTTCAACAGCTTCGGGTACTCGGCCGGATCGTATTCGAGATCGGCGTCCTGCACGATGGCGAAGTCGCCGCGGGCCTGTGCGATGCAGGTTCGCACCGCGGCGCCCTTGCCCTGGTTCTTCTCGTGCCGGAACAGACGGATCGCCGGTTCATGGGAGGCGAACCGCTGGAGTATCGCCCACGTCCCATCGGTCGAACAATCGTCGACGATGATCAGCTCCCGTTCCATGTTCTCGGGCAGTTCGGCGTTGAGAATCAGCGCGAGACTGCGCTCGATGACGGTGCGCTCGTTGTAGACGGGGATGAGAATCGACAGCAGCATGCCGGGGCGAATTCGCGATCATCCCATTATAATGTGGACCGATCCGTCCATCCCGGGCCGGTAGGGAGCGCCCGCCGCTAGTCGGCGTTCGCGGCGGCGGCCGGCGTTTGTCCGCCGCCGAACGACTGCAACGCCAGGTAGTTCAGCCCGAACCGCTCGATGGCGTCGTGTTGCTTCTCGAACTGATCGAAGTGCCCTTCCTCGTCGGTCACCAGGCGCTCGAACAGTTGCTTGGAGGCGGCGTCCGCGTTGGCCGAGCATTGCAGGGCGCTGGAGTTGTAATCCTTGGCGCTCTGATCTTCCATCGCCATGGCCTTGGCGACGATGGCCGCGGGATCGAGGATCTTCTCCACCGGACCGGCGGGGACCATCTCCACGTCGCCCTTCAGAAACAGCACTCGTTCGGCCAGCGCCTCCAGGTGTCCCATTTCCTGGATCGCGATGCGTTTGAAGAGCTGGGCCAGGGGTTTGAATCCCTGATCGTCCAGGTGGAAGTGAAAGTACATGTATTGGTGAACGGCCTGCAACTCGTCGGCCACCGACTGGTTCAGCAGGGCGATGCTCTTCGATTTGTCCATAATAATAAATGAGTCCTTGCCTGGCTGCTCGCGCCGAAATGATGCGGGCAACCCATTGACATCATATTGCGTTTGCAATACCATGGCAACCGTGTCGCGCCGAAAGGGCGCCGCTATTGAGCGGCTGGAGCAGTTATGCCGCAAGCACTCACTTCCGTTGACCGCGCAGCGCCGCGCCGTTTTGGAGGCGCTACAGGCGCGTCTCGACCACCCTACGGTGGACGAGCTGTGGGAGGACGTGCGGGTTCTGATACCCGAGGTGTCGCGGACCACGGTATACCGGATTCTCGAGACGTTCGCGCAACTGCGCATCATCCGCAAGGTGTGTCACCCGGGCGCGGTGGCCCGCTATGAGAGCCTGACCACCCGCCATCACCACCTGCTGTGCATTCGCTGCGGGGCGATGACGGACCTTCAGAACGCGGTGTACGACAAACTCACCCTGCCCGGCGCGGACACCGGCTTCGAGATTGAGGACTACTCAATTCAGTTCAGCGGCCTGTGCGCCGAGTGCGTCGCGAGCGAAGGTCACTCCCGAAAGTAATTCGCGCGGTCCGTAGGATTGACGACGGCGAACGGGTTTGATAGCATCCGGATGCAAATGAGCATAAACATGCAGGCGGATCGCCTGGCGCGGGCCGTCCGGAGGGCCAGCCTGACCATGGTGCATGCCGCGGGGCTCGGACATCCGGGCGGGGACCTTTCGGCCGCCGATGTCCTGGCTGTATTGTACGCCTCCATATTGAATGTCGATCCCGGGGATCCCACGCGGCCGGATCGGGACCGCTTCATTCTAAGCAAGGGGCATTGTTCCGGGGCGCTGTACGCGACGTTGGCCGAGTGCGGATTCTTCCCGCGCGAGTGGCTGGCCGATTATATGAAGCCGCTTTCGCGCTTCAGCGGGCATCCGGACCGGAACAAGCTGCCGGGAATTGAGGCGAACACCGGGCCGTTGGGCCATGGGTTGCCCATTGGCGTCGGCGCGGCAAAGGCCGCTCAGATCACGGGCTCTTCGTGGCGCGTGTTCGTCATGACTGGCGATGGCGAGTTACAGGAGGGCAGTAACTGGGAGGCGGCGATGGCGGCTTCCACTTTCGGGTTGGATAACTTGACCGTCATTGTGGACCGGAATGGGTTGCAGCAGGGCGATCGCACCGAACTGACCGTACAGCTGGAGCCGCTGGCGGAGCGTTGGCGCGCCTTCGGCTGGGCCGTGCGTGAGGTGGATGGGCATGACATCGCGGCCCTGACCAGGACGTTTCGCTCGGCGCCGTTCGAGGCGGGCAAGCCGAATTGCGTGATCGCGCGGACGCGCAAAGGGCGCGGGGTCTCCTTTATCGAAGACCGCGTGGAGTGGCATCACAGGGTTCCTACCGCGCAGGAGTTAGCCGCGGCGCTGACTGAGTTAGGCGGCGGGGAGACTGCCGCATGAGCCTTGGTTTCGACTGCCGGAAGGCTTTCGCGGAGACGCTGATCGAATTGGCGGCCGCCGATCGCCGGATTGTCGTGGTAGTGAACGATTCGGTGGGCTCTTCGAATCTAAAAGAGTTCCGGAGACGCTTTCCCGAGCGGCTGGTGAATGTCGGGATCGCCGAACAGAACATGATCGGAGTGGGGGCCGGGTTGGCCAATGGCGGGTTGATTCCCTTTGTGTGTGGAGCTAGCTGCTTTCTTACCGGGCGGGCGCTGGAGCAAGTGAAGGTCGACCTTGGTTATTCGCGCTCGAATGTGAAGCTGTGCGGGATGTCGAGTGGAGTGGCGTATGGCGAGTTAGGGCCTACGCATCATTCGATCGAGGACCTGGCGTGGACGCGCGCGATTGGGAATTTGACAGTCATTGCTCCAGCGGATCCGGCCGAGACTGCCGCCGCCGTGCGGGCCGTGGCGGAGCACAATGGGCCGGTGTTTCTGCGGCTGAGCCGCATGCCTGTGCCGGCGGTGCATCCGGCGGATTACCGCTTCGAGATTGGGCGCGCGGCGCGGTTGCGGACGGGAGACGATGTAACGTTGATCGCGGTGGGGACCATGGTCTACCAGGCGCTCGAGGCGGCCGCGTTGCTGGAGCGAGACGGGGTCCGGGCCGCCGTCCTCAATATGTCGACGATACGGCCGCTCGATCGCGCTGCTGTCGCGGAGGCCGCGGGGCGCGGTCCTCTCGTCACAATCGAGGAACATACCGTGACGGGAGGGTTGGGCGGCGCGGTGGCGGAGGTTGTGGTGGAGACGCGGCCGGCGCGCATGCGACTGTTGGGCGTTCCGGGCGAGTTCGCTCCCACCGGATCGGCGGAGTTCCTGTTTGAACACTATGGACTGACGCCCGAAGGCATACGGCGGGCGGCGTTGACCCTGATGGAGGCGCAGCTTGGAACCGCTGATTCTGGCGATTGACCAGGGGACGACGAACACCAAGGTCCTGCTGATGGACCGAGCGGGAGGCGTGCGGGCGCGGGCCTCGCGGAGGCTTGAAATATCTTTCCCCCGGCCGGGTTGGGTGGAGCAGGATCCGGCGGCGCTTTGGCGCAGTGTGGTGGAGGCGGTCGCGGAATGCCGCTCGCTGGCGGCGGGCGCGCGGGTCGAGGCCATTGGGATTTCGAATCAGCGCGAGTCCGTGGCGGTGTGGGATCGGCGAACGGGCGAGGCAGTGGGACCTTGCGTCATCTGGCAGTGCCGGCGAACCGCCGCGTTCTGCGATGAATTGCGTCGGCGAGGGCTGGAAGCGCAGATTCGTGCGGCTTCGGGGCTGCCGGTGGATCCGCTATTCAGCGCCTCGAAGATGCGGTGGTTGTTGGAGAGCGTTCCCGATGGGGTGGCGCGGGCTCGAGATGGCGAATTGCTGGCGGGCACCGTGGATAGCTGGCTGCTATGGAATTTGACCGGCGGCGCCGTGCACGCCACTGACTTCAGCAATGCTTCGCGAACGCAACTGTTCAACCTGGAGTTGTGCCAGTGGGACGCGGGGTTGCTGGGAATCTTCGATATCCCCGCGGCTTGCTTGCCGGAACCTCGGCCGTCGTGTTCGGTGTTTGGGGCGACGGCGGAGGATGGGACGCCCGTGGCCAGCCTAATCGGGGATTCGCATGCCGCGCTGTTCGGACATGCGGCCTTTGCGCCGGGCGCCGTGAAGGCGACTTACGGAACGGGCTCGTCCTTGATGAGTCCGGTGGCGCGGCCGACGGCTTCGCGACATGGGCTTTCAACAACCGTTGCGTGGGCAGGCGCCGATGGCGTGCGGTATGCGCTGGAGGGCAACATCACGAATACGGGCGGCACGGTGCAGTGGCTGGCCGGGTTCCTGAGGCTCGTGGGCGGATCGGGGGAGTTAGCGGAGTTGGCGGATACGGTGGAGGATTCCAATGGCGTGTACATTGTGCCGGCTTTCGCCGGGCTCGGGGCGCCGCATTGGGACGCGGGGGCGCGTGGCGTGTTGTGCGGGCTGACGCGCGGGGCGATGGCGGCGCATGCGGCTCGGGCTGCTGTGGATTCGATCGCTTATCAGGTGCTCGATGTGTTCGAGGCGTTGGAGCAGGACACGGGGCGGCCGCCGGCTACGCTGTTCGCAGACGGGGGCGCGAGCCGGAATCAACGGCTGATGCAGTTTCAGGCCGATGTTTTAGGGAGGCCGGTGATTCGCAGCGCTTCAGCGGATCTTTCGGCGATTGGGGCGGCGTGGCTGGCGGGGTTGGCGGTGGGGTTCTGGGAGTCGCTCGAGGAGTTGGAGGCGTTGCCTCGGGAGACGACTCGGTTTGAACCCGCGATGGCGGAGGCTCGCCGGGCCGAGTTGATCGATGGATGGCGCGAGGCGCTGGGGCGCGCGCGGTCGGCGAGGTGACGGGATGGCTCGAATCGATGAGTTGAGGCTGATGGCGAAGGTGGCCCGAATGTACCACACGCAAGGGTTGCGCCAGACCGAGATCTGCGAGCGGTTGAATATCCACCAGTCGACGGTTTCGCGGGTGTTGAAGCGGGCCGAGCGGGAGGGTATTGTGCGCGTGGTGGTGAGCCTGCCTCCGGGAACGCACACCGACGTCGAAGACGCACTGCAATCGCGCTTCGCGCTGGACGAGGCCGTGGTGGTGGATTGCCTGGAGGACGAGGAACAGATTGCGCATGACCTGGGCGCGGCGGCGGCCTTCTATTTGGAAAATACGCTGAAGCCCACCGATGTGATTGGCATATCGTCGTGGAGCGCGGCACTGCTGGCGATGGTGAACGCCATGCATCCGAGCCGACGGTTCAAGGGCTCGCGCGTAATTCAGATTCTGGGCGGCGTCGGGAGTCCCACGGCGGAGGTGCATGCCACGGTGCTGACGCGGCGGCTGGCCGATTTGATTGGCGGCGCGCCGACGTTGCTGCCCGCGCCGGGAATTATCGGGTCGAGGGACGCGCGCGATGTCTTGATGAAAGACCGCTTTGTGCGCGAGGCGCTGGATCTGTTTCCAAAGATCACGCTGGCGATGGTGGGCATCGGCGCGACCGAGCCCTCCCGCGGGTTGGCGTCGAGCGGGAATGTGTTTTCGCCGCGCGAGTTGAAGACACTGGCCGATCGCGGGGCGGTGGGGGATATTTGCCTGCGGTTTTTCGACGCTTCCGGCGAGCCGATTGTGACGGAGTTAGACCAACGAGTCATCAGCATTGAGTTAGGGCAGCTGCGGGCCGTGCCTCGGAGGGTCGGGGTGGCCGGGGGTAAGCGAAAGACGCACGCGATCCGCGGGGCGTTAATTGGCGCGTTGGTGAACGTGTTGATCACGGACCTGGCTACGGCGGAGCGGTTGTTGGGCGAGAGGAAGGGCCGGTGAGACCGGTTGCGGTGTGGGTGGCGGCGTTGGGGCTGACGGCGTGCGCGCCTTGGACCGTGCGACCGATCGGGGAGCCGAACGGCGAGGCCGTGGCGGATCCCGCGGCATATGTCGATTCGATCTGGAAGACGAAGCTGGCGGCGGCGATTGAGCGGGAAGCGGTGGAGGCTCGGGTAATCTTGGATGCCGCTCCGGATGAGGCGGTGCGGCGTTATGGGCGCCGCGCGGCGAATGGTCCGGCGTACTTTGTCGTGCGGGGCGAGGGCGTGGTGACCGAGGTGGACACGCGGTCTCGCGTGGGGTTGGCGATGGTGGATGTCGCGCCCTTCGATGGGCGGTCGGATGTGTCGGTGCAGATCGGCCCGGTGCTGCGCGGGACTTCGCTGCGCGATGCGACCGGGGTGGTGCGGTTTACGGATTTCGTGAATCAACTGCAGTTCGCCGATGTTGGGAATGAGTTGAATCAACGGGTGCTGAAGGAGGTGCTAGCTGGGTTAAATGCAGCTTCCCTGAAGGGACGCGTCGTGGAGTTCGCGGGTACGGTGGAGGCGGCGCCCGCGCTGCGGGAGTTGGTCCCGGTGCGGTTCGTCGTGAAGGAGCGGCGGTGACGGTGCTGGAGGCTCGCGCGGTGTCGGTGCGATATCCAGGGACGCTGGCTCTGGATGGCGTGACGTTCCGCCTGCGCGCGGGCGAAGTGAGGGCGCTGATTGGGGAGAATGGCGCCGGGAAGTCGACGCTGGTGAAGGTGCTGGCCGGGATTGTGCGGCCGACGTCCGGGACCCTGCTGGTGGATGGCCGGCCGGTCTCACTGGGCTCCGTGCGGGAGGCCGATGCGCTGGGCATCGGGGTGATTCACCAGGAATTGAATTTGTGTCCCAACCTGAGTGTCGCGGAGAACATTTATCTGGCTCGCGAGTTAGCTCGGGGCGGGTTGTTGGATAGGAGACGGCAGGAGCGCGGGGCTCACGAGTTACTGGAACGGCTGGAACATCCGATCCCTCCCGGGGCGATTGTTGGCGAGTTAGGGCTGGGGCAACAGCAGATCGTTGAGATCGCCAAGGCGCTGGCTCGCGATGTGCGGGTGCTCATGATGGATGAGCCGACCTCGGCGTTGAGCGCGGCGGAGGCTCGAGTGCTGTTCCGCATCATTCGTGACCTGGCGGCGCGCGGAGTGGCTATCCTTTATATCTCACATCGGCTGGAGGAGTTATTGACCATTGCCGATGCCGTGACCGTACTACGGGATGGCCGGCTGGCGGCCGAGGCGGCCACGGCCGATGTCGACCGGCGGTGGATTGTCGAACAGATGACCGGGCGCACGGATGGGACCTTCGAGACGGCCACGGAGGCTCGGGCTGGAGATAAGTTAGTGCGAGTGGATGGCTTGTCGGCGGTGGCGGATTCGGGGCGCGCGCTGGTCCGGAATGTCACGGTTCGATTGGCGGCGGGCGAGATTGTTGGTTTATACGGGCTGATGGGCGCCGGGCGGACTGAGCTACTCGAATGCCTGATGGGGCTGCGCGCCGTGTCGGCGGGTTCGGTGACGCTGGGAGGTCGGCGGATCGACCGGTTGGATGCCGCGGGGCGGATAGCAGCCGGGATGGCCATGGTTCCGGAGGATCGACAGGCGCTCGGACTGACTCAATCGATGTCCGTCGCGGCGAATATTACGCTCGCGAGTATTGGACGGTTCGCGCGGTTCGGATGGCTGAGGCGGGGTGCGGAGATGGGCGCGGCCGAGGACATGGCGGCGCAACTGCGGATCAAGAGCGCCGGGTTGGGGCGGCCTGTGGGGTCGCTGAGTGGGGGAAATCAGCAGAAGGTGGTGATCGCGAAGTGCCTGCTGACTGGGCCTCGTGTGCTGCTTCTGGATGAGCCGACGCGCGGCGTGGATGTCGGGGCGAAGGCGGAGATTCATGCGATTGTGAGGCGGTTGGCTGAGCGCGGGATCGGGATTCTTGTGGCGTCGTCGGAATTGGAGGAGGTGAGGGCGGTGGCGCATCGCGTGGTGGTGATGGCGCGGGGGGCGGTGACGGCGGAGTTCGCAGCAGTAGACGCCTCGGACGATGCTCTGGCGGCAGCGGCTACGGGTGTGGAAGGGAGCGCCGCTGCGTGATTCAGGCGCAACTGTTCCGACTCAGGGCCCTGATTGTGCTGGCGGCGCTAATTGTGACGTTCAGCCTCCTCTCGCCGGCCTTTCTGGCGCCGGCCAACCTGACGATCCTGGTGAAACATGTCGCGATGAACGCGATTCTGGCGGTCGGGATGACGTTTGTGATCTTGAGCGGCGGGATTGATTTGTCGGTCGGGTCGGTGGCGGGATTGGCGGGGATTGTCGCGGGCGGGTTGATCCATACGGGATTGGTGCTGCGTTCGTTTGGCGTGGTGGTGTACTTCCATACCTGGCTGGTAGTGATCATCGCGCTAGCCGTTGGCGCCCTGGTGGGGGCCGTGAACGGGCTGCTGATTTCGCGACTGGCGGTGGCGCCGTTTATCGCGACGCTGGGAACACTGTATGTCGCGCGTGGGGCGGCGCTGCTGGTCTCCAGTGGTGAAACGTTTCCGAATCTGGCGGGGCGGGCGGAACTGGGGAATACGGGGTTTGGGACGCTGGGGGCCGGTACGCTGCTCGGGTTGCCTGTGCCGATTTGGCTGATGCTCGCGTTCACGGTCGCGGGGATGATTGTCGCCGAGCGAACGCCGTTCGGACGCCGGGTGTACGCGGTGGGCGGCAATGAGCGGGCCGCCGAGTTGTCGGGTGTGCGGGTGGCCTGGATCAAGTTCGCTGTCTATGTGATTTCGGGGGTCTCCGCGGCTATGGTCGGGATTGTCATCGCGGCTCAGTTGGCGGCGGCGCATCCCGCTACCGGGGAAACCTTTGAGCTGAATGCGATCGCCGCTGTCGTGCTCGGTGGGACGTCGCTCATGGGCGGGCGCGGGAGCGTCGGCGGGACCGTGATCGGCGCGTTTGTCATTGGGGTGCTCGCCGATGGGCTGATTTTGCTCGGCGTGTCGGCGTTCTGGCAGATCGTTATTAAGGGATTTGTGATCGTCCTGGCCGTAATTCTCGACCAGATGCAACAGAAATATTCGCGGCGCGCTGCCGCGGCCTTGAGGAGTTGATATGAACCATCGCCTTGCCGCTCTGTTGGCGGCCGCCTTCGCGTTGGCCCTGGCCGGATGCGGCCCCGGTAAGCCCGCGTCCAAGAAGCTGATTGCTATTATTACGCCCGCCCACGATAACCCGTTCTTCAAGGCGGAGGCGGATACGGCCGCCGCCCGGGCTCGCGAGTTGGGGTATGACGCCACTGTCACGACCCATGACGACGATGCGCATAAGCAGGATCAACTGGTGGACGTCGCCATCGCTAACTCCGCCGCGGCCATTGTGCTGGATAACGCTGGGGCGGACGCTTCCGTGGCGGCCGTGCGAAAGGCCAAGGCGGCGGGGATTCCCGTGTTTCTGATCGATCGCGAGATTAATGCGAATGGCGTGGCTGTCTCGCAGATTGTCTCGAATAACTACCAGGGAGCCACGGTTGGGGCGCAGGAGTTTGTACGACTGATGGGCGAGAAAGGGCCGTACATCGAGTTAGTTGGGCGAGAGTCCGATACGAACGCCGCGATACGGACGCGAGGGTATCACGATGTCCTCGATAAGTACGATGGGATGAAACAGGTCGGGCGGCAGAGCGCGAACTGGAGCCAGACCGAGGCATTTTCGAAGGTCGAGACAATGATTCAGGCGAACCGGAATATCAAGGGAGTTATCGCCGGCAACGACACCATGGCGGTCGGGGCGGCAGCCGCGCTGAAGAACGCAGGGCTCGATAAGGTCATTGTAGTTGGCCTGGACGGGAGTCCGGATGCGCTGGCCTCCATACGCGCAGGCGGGATGAAAGCCACTGTGCTGCAGCCGGCCGCCAAGGTCGCGCGTATGGCCGTCGAACAGGCGCACCAATACCTGACCACCGGGTCAACGGGCGCGCCGGAGAAGCAGACGGTGGACTGCGAATTGGTCACGCCGGCGAATGTCGATCAGTATGGGTTGTTCGGAAGGAAGTGAGGGGGACTGCAATGGGTGCGGTGACGTTAGGCGTAATTGTCGGGAATCGCGACTTCTTCCCCGATGTGCTGGTGGGTGAGGCCCGGCGGGAGATATTGAAGCTATTCACGGAGCTCGGCATTGACGCCGTGATTCTGGATGAACGGGCGGCGAAGCTGGGCGCGGTGGAGACTTGGGAACACGCCAAGTCGTGCGCCGAATTGTTCCGGGCAAATCGCGACCGCATCGCCGGAGTGGTGGTGACGCTGCCTAACTTCGGGGACGAAAAGGGCGTGGCCGATACCCTGAAGTTAGCCGGACTGAATGTGCCGGTGCTGGTGCACGCGTGGCCGGACGATCTGGACCAGCTGCATGTGGAACGGCGCCGGGATGCCTTCTGCGGGAAGATCTCGGTCTGTAACAACCTGCTGCAATATGGGATCCCTTTCAGCCTGACCGAGGACCACACGATTCACCCGGGCGCGGCGGAGTTCCGGCGGGATTTGCAGGAGTTCGTCGCGCAGTGCCGAGTAGTGGGCGGGTTGCGACGGGCTCGCATCGGCGCGGTCGGGGCCCGGCCGAACGCATTCAACACGACGCGGTATTCGGAAAAACTGCTGCAGGCGGCGGGCGTCAGCGTCAGCACCATGGATCTGTCGGACCTGTTTGGACGCGCCGGGCGACTGTCGGACGGGGACGCGAAGGTGAGGGCCAAGCTCGGGGACGTGACCGGTTATGCGGCGTCGGCGCAGGTTCCAGGATCGGCGCTGGTTCGCATGTCGAAGCTGGCTGTCGTCCTGGATGAGTGGATGGATGCGAACGGCCTGGACGCGACCGCTATACAGTGCTGGAGTTCGATGCAGGAGAATTTCGGCGTCAATGTGTGCACGGTGATGAGCATGATGAGCGAGCGGCTGATGCCGAGCGCCTGCGAGGTGGATATCGCCGGCGTCGTGGCCATGTACGCGCTGCAACTGGCGTCCGGACGGCCGAGCGCGCTGGTGGACTGGAATAACAACTACGGCGGGGATCGCAATAAGTGTGTCTTCTTCCACTGCGGCAACTGGGCCAAGAGTTTCCTGCCGGACGTCGAGATTGGGACGGCGCCGATTTTGGGGTCGACGCTGGGAGTGGAGAATACGTATGGCGCGCTGGCGGGGCGCACGCCCGCCGGTCCTGTCACGTTTGCCCGCGTTAGCACCGATGACGTGAACGGCGCGGTCCGAGCGTATACGGGCGAGGGACGGTTCACGGACGATCCACTGGCTACGTTTGGCAGCCGGGCCGTGGTGGAGGTTCCCCAGTTACAGAAGCTGATGCGGTATATCTGCCGCAACGGGTTCGAACATCACGCCGCGATGAATGCATCCAACTGCGCGGACGTCCTGAAAGAGGCGTTCGAGACGTATCTGGGCTGGCCGACTCATCGGCATGGAGCCGAGTCATGAGGGCGGTGGTCTTACTGGGAACGCTTGTGCTGGCGGCCTCCGGCGCGGGGCTTCCGCCAACGCATGTCGACGATTTCACGGGACGGCCTCGGATTCTGGTGTTGAGCGATATCGGGAACGAACCCGACGATCAGATGTCGCTGGTCCGGTTGCTGGTGTACTCGAACCAACTGGAGATCGAAGGCCTGGTGGCGACTACATCGACGTGGCAACGGACTGTGGTCCATCCGGAGACCATGCATGCCCTGGTGAGGGCCTACGGCGAGGTCCGGGGGAACCTGCTTCGACATGCCGACGGGTGGCCCGAGGCGGCGCTGCTCGAGAGTCGAATTTACAGTGGTCAACCGGCCTACGGAATGGCCGCCACCGGGCCGGACAAGATGACTGACGGCGCCCGAGCGCTGATCGCCGCGGCCGACCGCGCCGATGACCGGCCTTTGTGGATTTCCGTGTGGGGAGGCGCCAATACGCTGGCGCAGGCGCTGATGCATGTTCGAGCGACGAGGCCCGCCGCAGACGTCGAAAGGTTCGTGGCGAAGTTGCGCGTGTATTCGATATCAGACCAGGACGACGCCGGCGCCTGGATCCGGCGGGAGTTTCCCGATCTCTTCTACATTGTTCAACCGTCGACGCAGCGGAGCGACGACTATTACTACGCCACGTGGACCGGAATCAGCGGAGACATTTTCTATCGAAACTGCGCGGGCGCCGATAACTCCTCGGTCACCAACGAGTGGCTGGACGTCAATGTTCGCGCCAAGGGACCGCTGGGGAAAGTGTATCCCAAGTTCGCGTTCATCATGGAAGGAGACACGCCGGCCTATCTCGGGTTACTCGACAACGGATTGAACTCCTATCGGCGGCCGGATTGGGGCGGTTGGGGCGGACGTTATGTTCACCGCCAGCCGAGGGCCGAGCCGCACGCCTTCTGGACTCAGGGCGGAGACCTGTTTCCACGAGTGACTTCGCAAGACACGGTGGTGGACCAGTCAGGACATGAGCACACCACCGATCAAGCTACGATCTGGCGGTGGCGGGAAGCCTTTCAAAATGACTTCGCCGCGCGCATGGATTGGACCGTCGCCGACTATGCGCACGCCAACCACAATCCAGTGCTGGAGGTGAATGGGCAGAGGGGCTCCGCGCCCATCTACGTTACGGCGCACGTGGGTCAACCGGTGGTCCTGGATGCTGGGAAGTCCACCGATCCCGACGGCCAAAGGCTGCGCTTCAAGTGGTTCCACTACGCGGAGGCGGGTTCCACCGGGACGAACCTGGCGGCCGTCACGCTGACCGGTTCGGACTCGTCCAAGGCCACCGTGACAGCGGCCACAGCCTGCCGGCCGCTGTGGCTTCCGGGCCGGGCGAGTTGTAATGGAAAGGGTTCGGCGCATATCATCCTGGCCGTGACCGACGAAGGAAGACCGAGGCTGACTTCTTACCGGAGAGTGATTCTCAATGTCGAATAATTCGTACAGGGTTCTCGCTTTCTCGCTGGTTTTCGCATCGGCGAGCCTGGCGCAGCGGGCCGAGTCCTGTGCGGCGATGAAGCGGTTTTCGGCGCCGGGGCTGGCGCTTGAAATCACCAAGACGGAGTGGAAGGCGGCGGTGGATTCGGGGCCGATACGACTGCCGGCCCATTGCCGGGTGGACGGCATTCTGGACCGGCGAACCGGGGTGGCGGGAAAACCCTATGGGATCCAGTTCGCTGTTGCGCTGCCCGATGAGTGGAACGGCTCATTCCTGATGCAGGGCGGCGGCGGGTTGAACGGTACGGTGAGTCCGCCGGTTGGACCGGTGGCCGCGGGTGGACGTCCGGCGCTGAGTCGGGGATTCGCGGTAGCGTCCACCGACACCGGTCACCAGGGCCGCGTTTTCGACGGCTCCTTCCTGGCGGATCAACAGGCGGCGCTCGATTTCGCCTATGTCGCGATCGGACGCGTGGCGCAACTCGCCAAGCAGATTGTAGTGAGTTATTACAGCAAGCCGGCGAATCACTCCTATTTCACCGGCTGCTCGACGGGTGGCCGGGAGGCGATGATCATGACTCAGCGCTACCCGAGTTACTTCGACGGAGTGATCTCCGGTGCTCCGGCGATGCGGACAGGGTACTCGAATCTGGCGGATCGCTGGATGGTCACCATGCTGAACCGGGTGGCGCCGAAGGACCCCGAGGGTAAGCCGCAAGCCGCCAAGGCGCTGACCGCCGGAGAGAAGAAGACCATTATGGATGCGCTGCTGGAGGCTTGCGACGCCAACGACGGTCTTCGGGACGGCGCCATCTGGAATCCGCGCGATTGCCGCTTCGATGTGAAGACGCTGGTGTGCAAGGCGGCGAAGTCGGATTCCTGCCTGACGGCTGAGCAGGCGGCTGCCATCGAGCAAGGATTAGCAGGACCCAGGACGTCCCGCGGCGCCGCCGTCTATTCTCCGTTCCCCTGGGATACGGGCCTGACGGCCGGAGGACAGGGAGCGATTCCGGGGCTGCTGAATCCAGGGCCGAGCCCCGTCGGCCCGCCACAGACGGCTACCGAAATGGACGTTGACGCAGCCGCGGCGGGCATTGCCGGCGACCCGCAGGTCCGGCTGACCGACTCGACGTGGATCAATTTGAGCTCATTTTCGGCCCACGGCGGGAAACTGCTCTTCTTCCACGGGATGAGCGACCCGTGGTTTTCCGCGCTCGACACGCTCGATTACTACCAGCGGATGACGAAGTCCAACGGCGGCTTGGAGACGGTTTCGCCGTGGAGCCGCATCTTCCTGGTTCCGTCCATGGGGCACTGTGGAGGCGGCGAGGGCGCGATGGACAACTTCGACCTGCTGAGCGCGATGGTGGCGTGGGTGGAGCGGAATCAGGCGCCCGAGTCCGTTGTGGCGACGTCAAGATCGAAGCCGGGCCGCAGCAGGCCGTTGTGCGCCTATCCAAAACACGCACACTACGCGGGAAACGGCGACCCGGAGAAGGCCGAGAATTTCGTCTGTCGCGAATAATGCGCTGAGGCTGAATATCCTTCAGCCAGGAAGCGCCAAGACCTTCAGATGAGGACTGCCATCCATCAGATCTGCTCGGGCTGTCCTTGCAGACGCCGGATCCGGATCTCGATCCTCTCGAGGCGGTTCCGCCATTGGCGGGTGGCGGCGGCGATCTGACTGCGTAGGCGGAGTATTTCCTGTTTGACTTCAGCGATCGAACGGCTAGTCTCTTCGGTGACCGCCGGGGGCGTCTCAAAACCATGACGGCGAAGGGCGGCAAGGATCTCGTCACGAGTGATAGGGCCGAGACGCCGGACCGCGCGGCGAAAATCCATCTCGACAAGGCTCCGAATGGTGCTGCAGCCTGCCTTGCGCAGGGCGTTGCGGGCCCGGCCGGAGAGAGCCAGATCCTCGATGGGCGAGTCGAGGCCAATGGCGCCGGACCAGGCTTCCTCGGGACGCGGCATTTCCAGGGTTCGGGCGACTCGAAGGACGGTCACTTCAATGGTGGGTGTGGACAGGCCGAAATCGTGGGCGATGTCGCGCATGCTCTTGCCCTCGAGCACGTGGGCGACGAAGGCGTTCCAGGATGGCTCGTCGATGAAGGGCGGTCGGGTTCCCGCAGCTCGGCGAGCGTGCCGTTGACGTAATGCGGCGGCCCGTTCGCCTCTCATGACCGTGGAGAGAAGGCGGACCGGCGGGCTGCCCATTGACTGCCCGATCTGGCAGGTTTATAGAATCGATGGATAACTATTTCGATATCTAACGATACATTCTCTAGAAGTCTATCGGCCATATTAACACTCACCACCGGACACCCGTCCTGGCTTCAAGATTCATCGCCCCAGGCGCTTGATCAGCCGGGAACCATACAGGACGTGGCGGGAGATCCCAGCGACTCGCAGGGTCAAGCTTACTCAGACGGGCAGCAGACGGCCAATTTATTTTTGTTGTTGCCTGAATTGGAATTTTGTATTGGAGTTCACCCACGCGTCGAGCTACGCTATCTCAAAGCCTCGAAGCCATAAGTAGATCCCAGCCTGATCTAGCTCAGGTATCTCAACCTCAAGAGCGAATCGGAGACGCGGGACGTGTCGCTGAACATAGCGGCGCCGGTCCAGCCTTCAAATTTCGCGGCGGGTATGTGTGCGCCGCTGAAGCATTAGTGTCCCGTTCCGCCCAACGGCCCGACCCGGACCGGATGGAGCGGACGCCCGGAAATCGAGCGTAGGAACGAGAGTTCCGGCGCTTCTTTCCTCCTCCGTGCAGTGAGTGAGTCGCTATCGAGTGGAACCGTCATCGCGCACGCGAGGGCGTTTTCCCGGGGCCCGAGAGGCAAACGCGATGAGACGAGATTCGGGAATCGATCCGCATTGCGGTTCCCATCGGGCGTACCCGCGTAGCTTGCCCGTCTTCCACGCAACAACTCGAAAAGGAGCGCGATGAAGAAGATCGAAGCGATCATCCAGCCGTTCAAACTGGACGAAGTAAAGAACGCCCTCATCGGCGCCGGGGTGCAAGGCATCACCGTCACCGAAGTTCGCGGCCATGGCCGCCAGAAGGGCCACAAGGAAGTCTACCGGGGACAGGAGTACAACATCGACTTTCTGCCCAAGGTCAAGCTGGAGCTGGTCATCCCGGGCGCGATGGTGGACGAGGTGGTGAAGACCCTCGCCGACGCGGCGCGTTCGGGCAAGATCGGCGACGGCAAGGTCTTCGTGTACGACGTGGTGGACGCGATCCGCATCCGCAACAACGACCGCGGAGAGGCAGCGTTATAGCTGGCAGAAAAATTCAACTCTGGAGACATCAAATATGGGATCGCATCCGACACAAGCAGTGGGCGTCAGTCTCTTTCTGGCGTCGTTCGCGGCGCTGTCCGCCGGTCTGGCGGGCGGTGGGATTCTGCTGATTCTGTTGTTCCTTGTCTTGCTGGGGGCCTCGATCGGCGTCCTGCTGAAATGCAAGGCCATGGAGAAGGCCGCCGCTGAATAGCGGATCGGCGAAGGAGATATCGATGGTTGCACTCGGTCTTTTGATTACACTTGCGGGATTCCTGCTGGCCTTGATGAGCCTGGGGATGTCCTCCTCAGTGAGCGGGCGAATGGTGATGGTTCTCGCCGGGATAGCAGTCAGCCTGGTTGGAATCATTGGCGTGATCAATCGCGCCTACATGAAGAACGCGATTTGGAAGAGGTGACGCGAGAAATGAGAAAACTCTCACTGGCATTGACAGCGATTTGTCTGGCGGCGGTTTCGTTCGCGCAGGCGCCGGCCCCAGCGGCCGCTCCGGCGACGACTCCGGCCCCGGCGGCCGCGGCGCCTCCTCCGGCTCCGGCGGTGGTTCCGATTACGGACGCGGACCTCAAGAACGCGGCCGTTCCGACAGCGGACGCGCGCGGCAAGGGGGATCCCGACGGCGGATTGACGGGAACGGCCGCCGACGTGGCTGTCTCCGATTCCAAAAAGGGTCTGACGGCTAGCGACCTGGTGAACCAGGTGGGTCAGAACAAGATCGCGATCAACTTCGTATGGACGCTGATCACGGGCTTCCTGGTCATGTTCATGCAGGCGGGCTTCGCGATCGTCGAAACCGGCCTGTGCCGCGCCAAGAACGCCAACCACACCATGATGATGAACTTCATGGTGTACGGCACCGGGCTGTTGGCGTATTGGCTGATCGGCTTCGCCATCCAGATGGGCGGCGTGGGCGCGGTGGCGAACCTGGGCGGCACTCCGGTGCTAAACGGGGAATTCGCCATCACACTGTTCGGAAAACCGTTCGGGCTCTTCGGCCAGACCGGTTACTTCCTGACGCACAAGGGGACCTATGACGTCGCCGTCATGGTGATCTTCCTGTTCCAGATGGTGTTCATGGACACGGCGCTGACGATCGTGACTGGGACGGCGGCCGAGCGCTGGAAGTACTCGGCGTTTATCATCTCGTCGTTCATCATGGGCGCCTTCACGTACCCGATTTTCGCTAACTGGGCGTGGGGCGGCGGCTGGCTGGCCAACCTGGGCGCCAACTTCGGCCTCGGCAAGGGTTACTGCGACTTCGCCGGATCGGGGGTGGTGCACGCGGTGGGCGGCATCACGGCGCTCGCCATGGGCATCCTGGTCGGGCCGCGTATCGGCAAGTATGACCGCAGCGGCCGGGCCAACGCGATTATCGGACACGACATCGTGCTGGTGCTGACCGGTTGCTTCATCCTCGCCTTCGGCTGGTTCGGATTCAATCCGGGATCGACGCTGGGCGCATCGGGCAACGGCAGCCTGCGCATTGGTTCCGTGGCGGTGAACACGATGCTCGCCGGCATGGCGGGCGGCTTCAGCGCGATGATGTACATGTGGATGCGGTACGGCAAGCCGGACGCCTCCATGAGCGGCAACGGCCTGCTGGCCGGACTGGTGGCCATCACGGCGCCTTCGGGGTTCGTGAACCCGGTGGCTTCCGTGATCATCGGCCTCATCGCCGGCGTACTGGTTTGCCTGTCGGTCGAATTCGTCGACCGGGTGATGAAGGTTGACGATCCGGTGGGCGCGATTTCGGTGCATGGCGCCAACGGGCTGTGGGGAGTTATCTCCGTCGGCCTGTTCGCAGACGGCAAGAGCAACTTCGGCGGCTCGTGGAACGGCGTGAACGGCAGCGTCACCGGTCTGTTTTACGGCGATGCGAGCCAGTTGGTGGCGCAGTTGATCGGCGTCGCCACGCTGCTCGGATTCGTGTTCGTGTTCAGCTTCGTGGTCAACCTGGTGGTCGACGTACTCGTCGGTCAGCGCGTGGACGCCAAGATCGAGCTCGAAGGTCTGGATCTGCCGGAAATGGGCGCTCTGGGCTATCCCGAATTCGAATTGAAGTCGCGGGCGATGGGAGCGTAACGAAGTGTCATCAACGGCAATCCAGGTTGTGACGGCTACGGCGACGGCCGCGCCGGATAGTCTACGATTGCCGCCGGTTCCGTGGCGAGACCCTCACACGGTCTCGCCCGACCAACTGGCCGGCTACATCGTGACGCTTGAAAAGGCCTGCGCGGAGAATCCGACCAACGCGGATCTGCGCACGTGCCTGGGCATGGCGCACGCCATGAATTTCGACGCCTACCGTTCCATGGACGCGCTCGAGGCGGCGCGCAGCATCGATCCATCGAACTTCTTCGCGCAGCTGAAGTATTCCGAGCTGTACTACCGGCTCCGCGCGCTCGACCGGGCCGAAAAGGAAACCCTGCAAGCGCTCGAGTTGGCCGAGAACAGCTGGCATGTCTCGCTCGCTCGGAAGCAGCTGTCCGAAATCCGCCGATTGAAGCGTGAGGGGACGCAGAAGCCGGCGTGGACAAAGTCCCTGGTCTTGCCAGCGGCCGTGCTGGCCCTGCTGGTGTTGGGTTCATTCGTGGTGACTCGTCTATGAAGCATTCCTGGACTCTCTTCTTCGCCGCCGCTATCTTTGGCGGATGGGCGCTTGTGTCGAATGGCGTGCCGCTGGGCTCGGTCCTGCTGGGCATCGCGGCGGTGGCGGCCTTTAACTTCTTCAAACAGAGACGGACCGCCGAGTAACAACCATGCATCCCACTCCCGAGATATCGCTGCCGCTCGCCATGCTGATCGTGTTTGGATCGGCGAAGTTGATGGCGGAGATATTCGAGCGCCTGAATCAGCCGGGAATTGTCGGCGAGATATTGGCTGGAGCTCTGATCGGACCGAGCGTATTGGGCTGGATCAGCCCGAATCCCACGCTGACGGCGCTGGCGGACCTGGGAGTAATGTTCCTCCTGTTCGGAGTGGGGCTGGAGGTCAAGGCGGCGGAGTTAGTGAAGGTTGGCGGAACGGCCACTATCGTAGCCACGGCGGGAGTCATCGTCCCATTCTTCGCCGGCTGGGGACTGATGACGTACTGGGGCGCACCAACGCCAGAGGCGATTTTCGTCGGCGCGTCGCTGGTGGCGACAAGCGTCGGCATCACGGCGTCAGTGCTGTCCGCCAGAGGATTGCTGCACGAGGTGGCGAGCAAGATCATATTGGCGGCAGCCGTCATCGACGACGTATTGGGACTGATTGTGCTGGCCGTGGTGAGCAGCCTGAGCCGCGGCTCCATCAATATCTGGGAGATCTCGCTGACGGCGACGCTGGCGAGCGCCTTCACGGTCATCGTGGGCTATTGGGGAACACGCGCCGTAAGCCATGTAGCGCCGCGCGTGGAATCGCGACTGAGAGCCGGCGAGGTTCAGTTCAACATGGCGATGATCCTGCTTTTTGTTCTGGCTGTGCTGGCCATGTACACGGGCGTGGCCGCGATCATCGGCGCTTTCCTGGCTGGCATGGCGCTTTCAGAATCCGCGGGGCCGCGAGTGAGGGACCTGTCCAAGGGCGTAAATGAGCTGCTGGTGCCGTTCTTCCTGGCCGGCATCGGGTTGCATTTGGATGTGAGCGTGTTCAAGAACCGTTCCACGGTGACGCTGGCGATCATCGTTCTGGGCGTCGCGGTGGTGACAAAACTGGTGGGCTGCGGGCTTGGAGCGATTTCGCTCGGCTGGTCGAACGTGCTCAAGATCGGGCTCGGCATGGTGCCGCGCGGCGAGGTGGGGATGGTGGTTGCGCAGATCGGCCTGAGTCTGGCGGTGATCAAGCAGGACACGTACGCGGTGGTGGTATTCATGGCCGTCGCGAGCACGATTGTCACGCCGCTGTTGCTCAAGATCGCGTTTCGCGAAGAGGCGACGCCGTCGGGTCTTCTGGAGAGCGAGTCAGGCGCTGCCTGACCCGCTCATTCCTGGCTGGCTCTTACTGCGCATCGAGCATCACGATCGACTTGGCTGGCAATGTGACCTTCAAGGCTCCTGAGTCCATGCGGGCGGCGTTGAACACGGCGGGTTGCACCACCGACGGCTGATCGAACGTGTTATGTGAGCTGATGGCCGGCGCGGTGAGAATGCGCCCGCCGACCGTCGAGGGAGCAGCGCCGTCGAGTTTCACCGACACCGCGACGGCGCGGTTCGGATCCACGTTCACCAGACCAATGTGCAGGCGGCCGTCCTTGCCCCGCACGGCTGAGGCGCTGACGGCGGGCAGCGTCGAACCCTCCTTGTTATACCAGGGCGAATGCACTTCAACGGGCAGCGCCGTCGCGTCCTGGTAGGACTTATACATCTCAAAAACGTGATACGTCGGAGTTAGCACCATCTTCTCGTCCTTGGTCAGAATCATGGCCTGGAGGACGTTCACCATCTGGGCGATGTTGGCCATCTTCACGCGCTCAGCGTGCTTGACGAAGATGTTGAAGTTGATCGCGGCCACCATGGCGTCCCGCAGGCTGTTCTGCTGGTAGAGGAAGCCGGGATTAGTCCCCGGTTCGACGTCGAACCAGTCGCCCCACTCATCCACGGCGAGCCAGACGCGCTTGGCCGGATCGTACTTGTCCATGATGGCGGAGTGGCGGGCCAGGAACGTGTCCATGCGGAGTGTGGCCTGCAGGGTCATGGCGTACTCGGTCTCATCGAAGACGGTGGCGGACCCTTTCTTCGCCCAGTCATGAGTGATGGTGTAGTAGTGCAGGCCGATGGCGTCGAAGTAGCGGCCGGCGTCGCGCATCATGACTTCCATCCAGTGGTAGTCCTCGTCGGAGGGGCCGGAGGCGGACTTCATGGTGCGGGTTCCGGCGGGCGTCTTGATGAAGGTCGAGTAGCGGCGCGTGACGTCTGCGGCGTATTCGGCGCGCATGTTGCCGCCGCAGCCCCACAGTTCGTTGCCGAGTCCGATGTAGGGGAGTTTCCAGGGAGTCTTGCGGCCGTTGGCGGCGCGTTCGTTGGCGAGCGAGCCAGCCGGAGACGTAACGTATTCCACCCACTCGGCCAGTTCACGGGGAGCGGCGGAGCCTACGTTGCCGCTGATGTAGGCTTCGGCTCCGACTAACTCGGCGAAGTCGAGGAATTCGTGGGTGCCAAACGTGTTGGGCTCCGTGACGCCGCCCCAGTGGGTGTTGATTTTCACCGGTCGTTTGGTGCGCGGACCGACGCCTTCCCGCCAGTTGTACTCATCGGCGAAACAGCCGCCGGGCCAACGGATGACGGGCACTTTCAGGTTGCGCAGGGCCTGGAGAACATCGTTCCGATAACCGCGCGTGTTGGGGATCTTCGAGTCTTCGCCCACCCAGACTCCGCCGTAGATGCCGGCGCCCAGGTGCTCGGCGAATTGGCCGAAGAGTTGACGGTTAACCTGCGGGCCGGCCTTGTCCGCGCGGATAGAGACATCGGCGGAGGGCGGAGCCTGGGCGTTGGCGGCGGCAATGGATACGAGTAGGGCGGCGAGGGTTCGAATGGACATGGCGGTGAAGTCGCTTACATCATATCGCGAACGTTTTTTGGGATTGCTTCCCTAGGCGAACTATCCTATAGTTTGACTATGGAAGCAACCACGCGGCCCGAGATCCCTCCCGGCACGCTCTACATGCTGATTCTGAAGACGCTGGCGCGCGTGGGCGCAATGCACGGTTATGGCGTTGCGCAGCACATCCAGCAAACTTCCGATGACGTGCTGCAGGTGGAGGAAGGCTCGCTGTATCCGGCGCTGCAGAGGATGCTCGTGAAGGGGTGGGTGGCGGCCGAGTGGAAACAGTCGGAGAACAACCGACGGGCGCGCTATTACAGGCTTACGCCGCAAGGGCGCAAGCAACTGGCGCGGGAGTTGGAGCAGTACCGGCAGGTTTCGGGTGCGATCACGCGGGTGATCGAGGCGGTGTAGGGAGGGGATCCAGCCATGATGGAGTTATTTCGACGGCTACAGTATCTCTTGAACCGGCGTCGATTCGAGCAGGAGCTTGATGAGGAGATCCGCGATCACCTGGAGCGCAAGGCGGCCGATGGCGTCCAGCCGGATCAGGCCCGGCGGCAGTTCGGCAACGTCACGCTGCTAAAAGAAGACAGCCGGAGCGCGTGGACGTGGGTATGGCTCGAGCAGTTGTCGCAGGACATCCGCTACGCGTTGCGCACGATGAAGGTGAACCGGTTGTTCACGCTGACGGCAGTGGTTTCCCTGGCCCTGGGGATCGGGGCCAACGGCGCGATTTACAGTTTCATGGACGCCATCCTGATGCGGTCGCTGCCGGTGGAGCGTCCGGAAGATCTGGCGGTGCTGACCTGGCGGGCCAGGGGCAACGCTCCGGTGGTGCACAGCCATTGGGGCGAGAGTTACGACGCGCCCGGCGGCGGCGTGGTGAGTCCGAATTTCCCGTATCCGGCGCTGCGGGTGCTGTGGGAGAACAACCAGAGCTTTTCGGCGCTGTTCGGCTACGTGGAGGCCGGCCATTTGAACATGGTGGTGGATAACCAGGCCGCGATCGTGAATAGCGAGTGCGTCACGGGCGGGTACTTCGGCGGGCTGGGGGTACCGGCGGCGGCGGGACGCCTGATTGGTCCGGATGACGACCGCGCGGAAGCGCCGATTGTCGCTATGCTCACCTTCGATTACTGGAGGTCGCGCTTCGGCGGAGATCCGGCGGTGATCGGCAAGGCAGCCACGGTGAACAACATCCCGGTGACCATCGTGGGGGTGGCCGCGCCGGAGTTTTACGGAGTCCAACCGCAGATGAAGGCCGACCTGTTCATCCCCATGGCGCACCAGCCGACGGTGCGGCTGCAGCCGGACGGACGGGAGATGTTCGAGAACGGGAACTACTATTGGATCCAACTGATGGGGAGGTTGAAGCCAGGCGTGACGCTGGCCGCCGCACAGGCCCAACTCGGCGGACCGTTGCATGCGTATATCGCTAGCACGGCCACCAAAGATCGTGAGCGCGCCGCTTTGCCGGAGCTGTGGCTCACACCGGGTGGATCCGGCATGGACTCGCTGCGCCGTCAGTATTCGAAGCCGCTGTGGATTCTGATGGGGATGGTCGGGCTGATCCTACTGATCGCGTGCGCCAATGTCGCCAATCTGCAATCGGCGCGGGCGGCGGCGCGGCGGCGGGAGATCGCGGTGCGGCTGGGCTTGGGGGCCGGGCGGTTTCGGGTGATCCGCCAGCTTCTGACGGAAAGCGTGCTGCTCGCGCTGGCTGCCGGGATCGCGGGAATCGGGGTGGCGGCCGCGGGAATCCGCCTGCTGCTGACACTGCTCGCCACCGCCGAGGATGGTTTTTCGGTCAATGTGGCCATCGACTGGCGGGTGCTGGGGTTCACGTTCCTGATCGCCGTTGCCGCAGGGGTCGGGTTCGGGCTCGCGCCGGCGCTCCAGACCACGCGCATCGACATCACCCCGTCGCTTAAGCAGACGCGATCGAGCGACCCACGGTCGAGCGGAGTTCGTTGGGGATTCCTGCGTTTCGGCCTTAGCCACGTCCTGGTGGCCGGGCAAATCGCTCTGTCGCTGTTGCTGGTGGTGTCGGCCGGATTGTTTGTGCGTACGGTTTCGAACCTCCATTCGGTGAACCTGGGTTTCAACGCCGAGAATGTCCTGCTGTTCAACATAGATGCGAGCCGCGCGGGATACAAGGGCGCGGCGCTGGCCAGCTTCTACTCGCTGGTCGAGAGTCGGCTGCGTTCGGCCCCCGGCGCGATTGCCGCCACATCCTCGGACATGCCTCTGGTGGGTGGGTGGACCAGCCGCACCAGCATCACTGTGCCCGGCATTCCGCAGCCTCCCGAGGGCCAGCGGGGCCCAAACACATCGTTCACGCGCGTGGGCGCGTCCTTTTTCGAGACGATGCAAGTCCCAATCGTCGCAGGCCGCGGCTTCGACGAGCGGGATGCTGGGGGAGGCTCCAACACGGCGGTCGTGAATCAGGTGTTCGCGGAGACGTACTTCCCTGGCCGGAGTGCGGTGGGGCAGCATTTTTCGATGGGCAGCGGACCTAACAAACTCGACCTGGAAATTGTGGGAGTATCCAAGTCGGCTCGATACAGCTCGCTCAAGCAGCAGATCCCCCCGGTGACCTACCTGCCGTGGAGGCAGGTGGCGCCGCCGCGACGGATCGGCGAATTGTACTTCGAGGTCCGTACGCACGGCGATCCACTGGCATTGGCGAACACGGTGCGCCAGATCGTCCGGGAGGCGTCGCCGCTCGTCCCGGTGCAGGGAGTCACGACGCAGAAGGCCCGCATCGACGACACCATCCGGCAGGAGCGGATGTTCGCCACTTTGTCCGCCTGCTTCGGCGGGTTGGCGTTGGTGATGGCTTCGGTCGGATTGTACGGCGCGATGGCGTACAACACGGCTCGGCGCACCAACGAGATCGGAATTCGCATGGCGTTGGGGGCGAATCGGGGGAGGATCGTGCGGATGGTGCTCAGCGAAGTGGCGGCGCTGTGCGTGGCGGGCGCGGCGGTCGGTTTCGCGGGGGTTTACCAGGGAACCAGACTCTTGAAGTCGATGCTTTTCGGCATGCAGCCGACGGATCCGGGGGCGCTGGCGGTCTCGGCGGGAGTGCTGGTGGCGTGCGCCTTCATTGCGGGATTCCTGCCGGCGAGACGCGCCTCTCGCATCGATCCCATGACGGCATTGCGGTCCGAATAGCCGCGGTCACCGTTACATTTGACTACCTATTAGACGCAATTTTTGGCGAGAGGATTACAAGGGCGCCATTCGATTGAAGCTTGGGCGCCCTTCGAGCGTTCTGGATGTCCGAAAAGCCCTCGCAACTTTTGTGCTAATTCTGTCGTTATATAGATATATGTACACTGACCCCGGTACGGGCCTGTTTTACGTACAGGTGGCTCTCGTTGGTGGGCTGACTGTCTTATACCGCGTGCGCCGACTCATCGCCGGTTTCTTTCAACGCAGGTCTGGCCCCAAAATGACGACGGAATGAGCGAATCGTTCCGCGATCCGGATGGATACGTAATTCACTCCGGATCCAACGTGTGGCGCTGTATATACCCACACGCCGTCGACCGTACGAAGGCGTTTCTCGACTCTCCCGCCGCCCGCCGCTGGATGTCGGAGGGTGTGCTCTGCCGCACCGGCGTTGTTTCTCCGGAAGAGGCTGACCATCCGCGGGAGGTCGGCGCCGACGTGGCGTTGCTACTTCGACACGAACCGGTTCCGTTTCCCAGTTACCCGTTCGAATGGCCCGCCGAGATGCTGCACGCCGCCGCTCGGGTGACGTTGCGGCTCGCGCGGGAGGCAGACGAAGCGGAGTTGGCTCTTAAGGACGCCACCCCCTATAACGTGATGTTTCGGGGGACGGCGCCGATTTTCCTGGATATTCTCTCGTTTTCCGAGCGGACGCCGCTTGATCCGATGTGGCGGCCGTATGCGCAGTTCGTCCAAACCTTCATTTATCCCTTGCTCGCGATGCGTTTTGCGGGGCTCCGTCCGGACGAATTGCTTTCGGCCAATCGCGATGGAATCGGACCGGAGCGCATGTTGCGCCTGTGTCCGGCGTGGCGGCTGATGACGCCGGCCCTGTTCGGCGCCGTGATGCTGCCCGCGCTGGCGGGCCGCCGGGCGGAAGGCGGCGAGCGGCGTTACGTCGCCAGGCAGGCCGGTGACGCCGGCGAGGCCCGGTATTTGCTGCATCGCACCTTCGCCCGCGCCGCGAAACTACTCGACCAGGCCGCGCCGCCCGCTCCCAGCGGCGAGACGGTAGACTACGAGACCACCGGGCACACCTACGGAAAGGACGCACTCGCCAGGAAGGACGATTTCGTGGAGGCGGCGTTGCGAAAACACGCTCCCGCGTGGGTGCTCGACATTGGCGCCAACACGGGACGCTACAGTCGGATGGCGGCTCGAGCCGGGGCCAGGGTCGTGTCGGTCGACAAGGCTCCGGAGGCGAGCGGCGCGTTGTGGCGGCGGGCCGTCAAGGAGAACGCGGACATCCTGCCGCTGGCGGTGGACCTAGCCCGGCCGACTCCCGCCATGGGGTGGATGAACGGCGAGACGCGGTCTTTTCTCGAGCGAGCGCGCGGGCGATTCGACTGCGTGCTGATGCTCGCGGTGGCGCACCATCTGGCGGTGACCGAGCGAGTTCCTCTGGCGCGAATCTTTGAGCTGGCCTGGGAACTTACCAGCGATGTACTGGTAATTGAATATGTGGCGCCGGCCGACAGCCAATTCCGTCAGATCGCCCGAGGCCGCGATGAACTGCATACCGGCATGACACAGGCGGCGTTTGAGGAGGCGGCCGCGCTCCGCTTCGAATTGGCCGAGGCCTGCGACGTCACGCCCACACGCCGGCTGTATTGCTATCGGAGGAAGTCCGGTTGAACGAGCGCGTCCGCCTGGGAACCCGCATGGCGGCATGTTTTGCCTTCGGCGCGTGGTGCTTTCTGAGCGTCTGGGTGGAGGTCCAGCAGGCGGATTTCTATCTGGTGAAGTATAGCCCCCTGCACGCGACGGGCTTGCCCGCGCTGGGGGGGCAACTGACGGTTTCAGCGATGGCGTTCCTCGCCTGGGGCTGGTTCGAGCGAAGCCGTTGGCGCCGCCTCGGAATCGCGCTATTTCTCGCGTCCGCCCTGATCCCCCTCCAACTGGTTCGGTATGCGGCGGCACGCGCGCTGCCACCCGACTGGTTCCCGGTGTTGGCGCGCGGGCCGGGACGGATGATGCTACTCACCATAGCGGCGTCCGGGTCGTTGCTGATTCTGGCTCTGTTCCTGTTCAAAAGCCGGCCGTCGGCGCGATGGTTGCGGCGAACACTACTGTATTCGTGCCCGTTGCTCGCCGCCGTGATCGCCACCGGGATGGCGCGGCGGCCGTGGCCCGTGGCCGACTATCAGGATGGTGCGACGGCGGCGCTGCTGCCGGCGAACCCGGACCCTCGCGTGGTCTGGATCCTGTTCGATGAGATGAGCCAAGCCATCGCATTCGATCGTCGTCCCCAGGGACTCGCGCTGCCCAACCTGGACCGGATGAGAAACGAGGGATTCTATGCGACGCGCGCCTCTGCGCCGGGCGCTGCCACGATCGTTTCGGTTCCTTCGCTGATCACCGGGCGGGAGGTAACGGAGGCGGTTTCGGACGGTCCGCGGCGGCTGTGGCTGAAGCTGAAGGGGGAGGACGGGCGCCAGTCGTGGGAGGCGTTACCCAACATCTTCGACGCGGCCCGGCAAGCGGGGCGGAATCCGGCGGTGGTGGGCTGGTATCATCCCTACTGCCGCCTCTTCAGCACCCGCCTGGCCGGCTGTGAGTGGACCGCCGCCTCGGCCAACGGATTGCGCGAGCCGGTCGAATCGGGTTCGTTATTCGACCTGGAAACGTACGCCTTCAGGCGCCAGGCGTCGGTGTTTCGCGAATACCTGCCAGGATCGTCGCCCGGCCGCTTCGATCGTGAACAGAAGGTGAAGCGGATGAGGACGCTGCTCGAGCAGGCGCGGCGTACGGCGGCGAACCCGGCGTTCGGACTGGTGCTGCTGCATCTGCCCACGCCGCACCCACCCGGCGTGTACGATCCCGCCACCGGACGACTGGACTCGACATCGCCGCACGGCTACGCCGACGGGCTCGCGCTGGCCGATCGGACGCTGGGGGAGATCCGCGAGGCTCTCGAGCAGGCGGGGCTCGCCGAACGGACATCGCTGCTGGTCAGCTCCGACCACGGATGGCGCACGGAGTTCTGGCGCGGCAGCCAGTTCTGGACCGCGGCCGACGACGACATCGCGCGGGGCGACACGATGGGCTCGCCATTTCTGCTATCGCTCCCCGGCCAGAAGCAGGCGGTCCGGTATGACGCGCCGTTCAATACGATCGTCTCTGAGCGGATCCTGATGGCGATTCTCGCCGGACGTCTGACGCATCCCGCCGATATCGCCTCCTATATCGACTCTCCACGCTAGCCTAGACCGGGATGCGGTACAGGTACGCGTCTCCTGACCAGGGCGCCTCGCCGCCAGCAAACAACCTCGCCATGTGCAGCGCAATGCCGCCTGTTTCACGATCCTCCCGGGCGTAGAAGTTCGACAACGAGAGGATGGGATCCTCACCGGGCGCGAGCCCGTCGATCTGTCGGATGGTGGAGCGCTTCAACAAACCGGAGCGCCGGTCGACTTCACCGATCACGAACGGGTAGCGCGGACGGTTTCCGCGCGGATTGGCGGGCGTGATGTTGCCAAGCCAGAACAGCCGCCCTGAGTGGTGACGGACCAGTTGCGAACAGGAACTCGGGCTGAAAAAGGGCTGGGAGTCGTCGTAGGTCCAGGGCTCGGGCGCGGTCCAGCGGCGCCCGCCGTCGGAAGAGCGTGAGATCCAGCGGTAGCTGGGGAGATCCGGGTGGCGGTCGTTGGCGCCGCGCATGATGAGGATCCAGCCGCCGTCGTCGAGCTGTCCGAGCGTGCCTTCGTCCATGCCCCGTGTGGAGAGGCGCGGGTCGCCGCGCACAACATCGGACATGGTCCAGGAGAGCGAACTGCCGCGCCAGCGCCCGTGCAGGACAGCGACGTCGGTGTAGGTGTACCCACCGCCGGGATTCGCGAGCTTGCCGTCCGGTCCGAGCGGCGTCATCTGCACCGGGAGCAGGATGTGACCGTCCGGCGCGTTCACCGGGGCACAGGCCATGTCGCCGAGCATCACGCAGTTCTTGCCGGTCCAGACGCCGGGCAAGGGGTGGCCGTCGTTGTACTCCGCGCCTTCGTGGACGATCCGTTTCCATGGCCCGCCGGAGACTCGATAGTGAATGTTCCACTGGCGCAGCCCTTCGAGCGGATCGTCCGTGGGCAGCAGACCTTCGATCTTGAACTCGAGAAAACGGCCACTCGCATCGACAAAGCAGCAACGCGGGTGGAGGCGGAATGTTCCGCCAGGACGCTTTTCGCCGGTGCGGAGCGTTTCAGCCTCGCCCCAGTGTCGGCCGTGATCGCGGCTGCGGCGGATGTAGGCGACGTCGACGGTGTCGGAGCGGCTCCAGCGCTCTTCGATGGAGACCATGGCGCCGCCTCGCGGCTCGGTGTAGAAGGCGTAGGCCATGACGGCCACGCCCGGGCTGGGGGATCGGGCGAAGACCTCGTGACGGATGCCGGAAGCAGGCGTGCGGACGGCGGCGGCCAGCAGCAGGTCGCGACGGGAGAGAGGCACGGACATAAAACGAATGATACTCCGGACTCCCGCCGACGGGCCTGTAACCGAGCCAACATTCGATCCGTCTGGAAGTCCGTGGGAATCGTGTGCCGTCACTGCCTGCCCCTGGCGCTGGTTGGGGCGATGGTCGCCGTCGACGCCCTGGCGCAGTATCCAGGCGGTTATCCGGGCGGCTACCCAGGCCAATATCCGCAACAGACCGGCCCGGGAATCCCCTGGCCTCGGAAAAAGAAGAAAACCGCGGACAAGCAAACCGACGAAACGAACCTGCAGCAGATCAAGGGCATGCTGCGCCAGTTGAGCGCCAAGAGCCTTGTGCTGACAGCCGATGACTCTCGGAACATCGAATTTCGTTGCGCCGATACCACGAAGTTCCTGAACAAAGGCGAGCCGATGAAATCCGACCTGCTGCGGCCGGGCGATCACGTCATGGTCGAGGCCAACCAGGATGAGCAGGGTTACTTCTACGCGGTGCGGGTGAATCTCGAAAAAGAAGGCTCCATGCAGGACCGCGAGAAGGCCTCCGTGCCGGTGCAGGTGTCCGTGAAATCACCGCCTCCCGACGCCGGGGACCGGGACGATCCGGACCGGCCGATAATTCGCAGAGGAGGCTCGAAAACGCCGGACGCGGAGGCCAAGCCGGCCCAGCCCCCCACTCCCGCCGCAGCCGCTCCGTCGAAAGCGGAGCCTCCGCCTGAACCGCCTGAGAAGGCCGACCTTCCCGTGGTGGAGTCGAACGTTCCGATCGATGAGAGTGACCCGGGAACGCCAAAACTGCGGCGCGGCGGACCGGCGCGCACGCATAAGCCGGCTCCGGTGGAGGTCGCCTCCAGCGCGCCGCCCGCCTCGCAACGTGCAACGGAGTCTCCCACTGTGCGGGCCGCCAGCGCTCCCGTGGCGGCGGTTGCGGCCGATGGCGGTTACAAAGTGGATCCTCGAATCGAGAAGGCGCGACAGGCGGCGGAGATGTTCACCCAATCGCTGCCGGCATACGTATGCCAGGAGCAGATCGCGCGTTTCCAGAGCACCACGCCCAAGGTAAGCTGGCAGGCGCTCGACATCGTATCGACCGAAGTCGTTTACGAAGACGGTAAGGAGCAGTACCGGAACGTGGCAGTGAACGGCAAGCCCGTAAAGAAGCGCATTCAGGACCTGGACGGCGCATGGTCCACCGGCGAGTTCGGGACCGTGCTGCGGGACCTGTTCAGCCCCGCCACCGCCGCCGACTTCCGCTACCGGCGCCAGGCGAAGGCGTCGGGCCGCGACGCCTACCTGTTCGACTTCGAAGTGGATCAGGAGAACTCCCACTGGCATGTGGAGGTGGCGGCGCAATCGGTCCGGCCGGCCTACCGGGGCAGCATCTGGATCGACAGGGAATCGTCACAGGCGCTGCGCATCGAAATGGAGGCGGTCCAGCTTCCGAAAGGATTCCCCAACGACAAGATCGAATCAGCGGTGGACTATCAGTACATCCGCATCGGCGAGCGGAGTTATCTGCTGCCGGTGCATTCGGAATCGCTGAGTTGCGCGCGCGGAACCAATGATTGCGCGCGTAATGTCATCGATTTCCGCAATTACCATAAGTACTCCGGCGAATCGACGATCACGTTCGAAGCAAAGTAACTTTTTTTCGAGTTCATCCGTCTCCAATCCAGCGAGCCATGGAATGCGTAAGTGTCCATGAGGCATTTCAACAACTGACAGGAGCAATGCAAATGAACCGACGAATTCTACTGACTGCGGCGTTCGCGATGGTGTCCGGAGCGGCGCTGGCCGACGGAGCCTCGCCCGAGAAACTGGTCCGCGAGGTGCGTCACGAACTGGTGATGCTGCCTTACTATGGCGTGTTCGACAATCTCTCTTACCGCGTGGACGGACGCGCGGTGACGCTGTTTGGAGAGGTGACGCGTCCCACCCTGAAAAGCGACGCCGAAGCCGCGGTGAAGCGAATCGAGGGCGTCGAGCGCGTGGAGAACCAGATCGAGGTGCTGCCGCTCAGCCCCGCCGACGACCGCATCCGGCGGGGTGCTTATCGGGCTATCTACGGGCAATCCAGCCTGAACCGCTACGCGCTACAGGCCGTTCCGCCCATTCACATCGTGGTGAAGAACGGCGAACTGCGCCTGGAGGGCGTGGTGGCCAACGAAGGCGACAAGAACGTGGCCGGCATTCAGGCCAAGGGCGTGCCCGGGGTGTTTGCGGTGAAGAACAACCTGGCGGTGGAGCGCCGGTAAGAGCGTCAGAGGGCGTCAAAACCAATCGCCGTCGTGGAACCTGTTTTGTACACTGAAATAGTAATGGCGAGCAAGAATAGTTTTGGCGCCCTTTCTACGCTGAAAGCAGGCGGTCTCCAATATCAGCTCTTTCGTCTGGAAGCACTGGAAAAGGCCGGGGTGGCGAGCGTTCAGCGCATCCCGTACTGTATCAAGGTGCTGCTCGAGAATCTGCTGCGGTTCGAAGACGATCGCACCGTAAAGCAGTCCGATATCGAGTACGTGGCGCGCTGGAACGTCACGGGCCCGGCGAAGGAAATTCAGTTCCGTCCAGCGCGGGTGTTATTGCAGGACTTCACGGGAGTGCCCTGTGTCGTCGATCTCGCCGCCATGCGCGACGCGCTCGCCGGCATGGGCGCCAATCCGAAACTCGCAAATCCCCTGATTCCGGTGGACCTGGTCATCGACCATTCGGTCCAGGTGGACAAATTCGGCACGAGGGACGCGTTCAGCATCAACGCGCTGCTCGAATTTCAACGAAATCAGGAGCGCTATTCCCTGTTGCGCTGGGGCCAGACCGCGTTTCAGAATTTCCGCGCGGTGCCGCCCGACACGGGCATCGTCCACCAGGTGAACCTCGAATATCTGGCGCGGGTGGTATTCTCCGACGCGAGCGGCATGGCCTATCCCGATACCGTGGTGGGCACCGATTCCCACACCACCATGATCAATGGAATCGGCGTGGTGGGTTGGGGCGTGGGCGGCATCGAGGCGGAGGCCTGCATGCTGGGCCAGCCGGTTTCGATGCTGTTGCCTCCGGTGGTCGGCTTCAAGCTCACTGGCAAGCTGCCGGCGGGCGCGACGGCCACTGACCTGGTGCTGAAGGTCACCGAGATGCTGCGCAAGAAGGGCGTGG
>JAFDVZ010000003.1:410569-621346 GCA_018268715.1 Acidobacteriota bacterium
GATCGCGCCACCATCGCCAACATGGCGCCGGAGTATGGCGCGACCGTCGGCTTCTTCCCGATCGACGAAGCGTCGCTCGATTATCTGCGGATGAGCAACCGGCCGGCGGAGCTGATCGCGCTGGTGGAGGCCTACACAAAGGACCAGGGGTTGTTCCTGACCGCGGGCGCGCCCGATCCGGTGTACACCGACACGATCGAACTGGATCTGGGCGACGTTGTTCCGGCGCTCGCCGGCCCCAAGCGTCCGCAGGATCGCATCGACCTGCCGGACGTCAAGAAGAACTTCCACACGGTGGTCCCGGCGGAGAATCAGCGCTCGGTGGCGGTGGCGCGCAATGGCTCCTCCTTCGATGTGAAGGATGGGAGCGTGGTGATCGCCGCCATCACCAGTTGCACGAACACGTCGAATCCGTCGGTGATGCTGGCGGCCGGACTGGTGGCGAAGAAGGCTGTGGCGCGCGGGCTCAAGGCGAAGCCCTGGGTGAAGACGTCGCTTGCGCCGGGCTCGAAGGTGGCGACGGAGTACTTCGAGGACGCGGGCTTGCTGCCGGCGCTCGAGGAGTTGGGCTTCCACGTGGTCGGCTACGGTTGCACGACGTGCATCGGCAACTCGGGTCCGCTTCCCGAGGATGTCGGAGGAGCCGTGAGCAGCCAGAAGCTGACTGTGGCGGCCGTGCTCAGCGGCAACCGCAACTTCGAGGGTCGCGTCAATCCTCTGGTCCGGGCCAACTACCTGGCCTCACCGCCGCTGGTGGTGGCCTACGCCATCGCCGGCCGCGTGGACATCGATCTGACCACCGAGCCCATCGGCGTGGATCCGGGCGGCAAGGACGTGTTCCTCGCCGACATCTGGCCGACTAATGAAGAAGTGGAAGCCACAGTGAAGCAGAGCGTGCGCGGCGAGATGTTCCAGCGTCAGTACGCCGAGGTTTTCCAGGGCGACGCCAACTGGCGAAATATGAAGGTCCCCACTGGCGACGCCTACGGTTGGGACGGCGCCTCCACTTATATCAAGAAGCCGCCGTATTTCGATGCCATGGTGGATCCGGAAACGTCGGTCAAGGACTTCGACGGCGTGCGCGTGCTGGCCGTGCTGGGCGATTCGGTGACCACCGATCATATCTCGCCTGCGGGTAGCATTCCGGCCGACAGCCCGGCGGGCAAGTACCTGGTGGAGCGCGGCGTGAAACCGTCCGATTTCAACTCCTACGGCGCGCGGCGCGGCAATCACGAAGTGATGGTGCGCGGAACCCTCGCCAACATCCGGCTGCGCAATCAGATGGCGCCGGGCACCGAGGGCGGTTGGACTACGTACGTCCCAAGCGGCGAGAAGATGTTCATCTACGACGCGGCGGTGAAATACGCCGAGTCGGGGACGCCGCTGATGATCATCGCGGGCAAGGAGTACGGCTCGGGCTCGTCGCGCGACTGGGCGGCCAAGGGCGTGCTGTTGCTGGGCGTGCGGGCGGTGATCGCCGAGAGCTTCGAGCGCATCCACCGGTCGAACCTGGTCGGCATGGGTGTGCTTCCGCTCGAGTTCAAGGCGGGCGAGAATCGCCAATCGCTGGGCCTGACCGGCTTTGAATCCTACCGGATCGAGGGCGTGGTCGAAGGCGTAGCGAGCGGCAAGGCGACGGTGACGGCCACGGCGGCCGACGGCGGCGTCAAACGGTTTGAAGTGAAGGTGCGCATCGATACTCCGCAGGAGATCGAATATTACCGCAACGGCGGCATCCTGCCGTACGTGTTGCGGCAGTTAGCGGCGCAAGTTTAACGTCCGACGGAGCGGGCGGCCCAGCCGCCCGCCTTCCCGCTTTCATTTGCGCAGCGTCCGAGTCGGCCCCGCCCTCCCTCACCTCACTCTCTAGACACCTGTAGTACGTGGTGACCCGATAGTCCTCTTCCGTACTGATCTTCTCCTCATACACCTTCAAACGATGTCCGATAAGGGCACCAGAGGTTGAAAGGAGTTTGCATGTCGCTGGATGTTCTCATTGTGGATGATTCCGCAGCAATCCGGAAGATTCTGCAGCGCGTTTTGGTCCAAGCCGACGTTTCTCTCGGGAAAGTCTATGAAGCGAACGATGGCCGGGAAGCCCTCGAGAAGCTGAAGGGCAGTCCCGTCGGCCTGATCCTAAGCGATATCAACATGCCGAACATGGACGGGCTTGAGTTGCTGGCGAACTTGCGCGCGGACCAAGCTTTCCAGCAGGTGCCCATCATCATGGTCACCACGGAGGGGAGTCAGAACAAGGTGCTGCAAGCCTTGCAACTTGGCGCGAACGGCTATGTTCGAAAACCCTTCACGGCGGAGCAAATCAAGGAAAAACTCGCCGGGCTCGTGTGATCCCGGCCGACTGGAGCACCGAATGGAAACGCTAAATCACGAAAAACTGTTGACAACCATCCGGACGGCCACCGAGGAAGTGTTCGGCATGATGCTGGCGATTCCCGCCACCGCTCTGCCACACAGTGTTGAGCAGGGCGCGACACAGCCGTTTGACGGAGTGATCTCGTTGATCGGTTTTGCGGGCGGATGGACAGGCGCGGGGCGCATCTCCTGCACCGCGACGCTCGCCTGCCGGCTGTCGGGCGCATTACTCGCCTCCGAATACGCATCGGTGAACGAGGATGTGCTGGACGCCATGGCCGAGATCACCAACATGATCATCGGCAACGTTAAGAGCAACCTTGAGGATGAGCTGGGACCGATGGGCCTGAGCATTCCGACCGTGGTGTTCGGGCGCAACTACCAGGCCCGCAGCTCCGGCGTGCGGGAGTGGGTGGTGGCGCCGTTTGACTGTGATGGCGAGAAGCTGGAGATCCGCGTGGGGCTGATGCCGTGCGGCAAGACGGACGCGGTGAAGCACTTCGCGATGGCGGATGTGGAGTAGTGCAGCCGAGGCGGCGACGAAAGGTGAACGTGGATGTCCGATAGAGATGCAGCGAATCCCCCGGCCGGCGGCGCCGGGACCAACAACTTGGCGCAGGATCCTGAGTTGGTGCAGGAGTTCATTCTGGAGAGCCAGGACCACCTGGGAGCGATCGAAACGCATCTGCTGTCGATCGCGCGGGGAAATTCGAGCAGCGAGGCGTTGCACGCCATCTTTCGCGGCTTCCATACGATCAAGGGACTGGCGGGATTTCTTGAGTTCGGCACTATCCAGCACGTGGCCCACGAAGTGGAGACCGTGCTCGATCAGGCCCGCAACGGCCAGTTGGCGATGACGTCGAACGTGGTGGACACGGTGCTTGAGAGCGCCGATCTGCTGCGCCAGTGGCTCGCGGCGATCCACACGGGCGGCGAGGGGCCGAATCCGACCGGACTGCTCGAGCGCGTCCACGTGCTCGGCAAGGCGCCGGAAGCGCCGCCGGCGGTCGAGGCGGCCGAGCCCGACCTGGTGGAAGCGGCGATCTCGCCCGAGTCTACCTTGCCGGCGCTCGCCAACAACATGCAGCCGTCGGCCCTGGCCGCCGTGGAAGCGCGTTCGGTTAAGGTGGACACAAGCAAGCTCGACCATCTGGTGGATATGGTTGGCGAGATGGTGATCGCGCAGTCGATGATCCAGCACGATCCCGATCTAAAAAATATGAACCGGCCGCGGCTGGCGCGCAACCTAATGCAGCTGGCCCGCATCACCGACGACGTCCAGAAGACCGCCATGGCCATGCGGATGATGCCGGTGGAGCATCTGTTCAACCGCATGCGCAGGGTGGTCCACGACATCGGGCGCAAGACCGGCAAGGAAATTGAGATGGAGATCACGGGCGGGGAGACCGAACTCGACCGCAACTTGGTCGAGGAGCTCGGCGATCCGTTGATGCACATGCTGCGCAACGCTGTGGATCACGGAATTGAGCCGGCCGACGTCCGTCTGGCCAAGGGCAAGCCCGCAGCCGGACGCCTGCGGCTGAGCGCCTCCCATCGCTCCGGGCACATCGTTATCGAGGTGGCCGACGACGGGGCGGGCCTCGATCGCACGAAGATCCTCGAGAAAGCGCGACGGAACGGCCTGATCTCGGCCACCGAGGAGCCGACCGACGAGCGCGTCTACGAGTTGATCTTCGAACCGGGATTCTCAACGGCCGCCACCATCACCGACGTGTCGGGGCGGGGCGTGGGCATGGACGTAGTGCGGCGGCAGGTGCAGAAACTGCGGGGCCGCATCGAGATTCAGTCCGTCCCCGGACAGGGAAGCACGTTTCTGCTGAAGCTGCCGCTGACGCTCGCCATCGTCGACGGCCTGGTAGTCGGCGTCGGCGCGGAGCGCTATATCATTCCGCTGTTTGCGGTGCGTGAGATTCTACGGCCGGAGCCGGGCGCTGTTTCCACCGTGCAGGACAAAGGCGAACTCGCGGTGGTCCGCGGGCGTCTGCTTCCGCTGGTCCGGCTATACCGCCGCTTCGGCATCCAGCCCCGTTCCGAGGATCCGCAGGAGACTCTGCTGATCGTCGCCGAGGCCGCCAACCGGGTGTACTGCCTGATGGTGGATGAGTTGATCGGCAAGCAGGAAGTAGTCATCAAGAGCCTTGGCCCGACGCTGCAAAATGTCCCGGGCGTGGCGGGCGGGGCGATTCTGGGCGACGGCCGCGTGGGGCTGATTCTCGACCTCGACCGTGTTTTCGATCCCTATTCTGGAGTGCAGAACAGCCATGCTGCTTAAGAGCGGAAAATCGAATCCGTCCGAGCGGACGTCGTTCCTGAACGACGCGCCCGCCCCTCTGGCGGACGTGCCGAAGCTGAATCCGGCGGAATTCGATGAGATCCGGGGCCTCGCGAAACGGCGTTTCGGGTTGGACCTTCGCCATGGCAAGGAAGAACTGGTGTCGGCGCGGCTGTCGAAGACCATGCGTCAGGGCAAGTTCCGATCGTTCCGCGACTATATCGCGTCGGTGGAGCGCGACCAGAGCGGGCAACAGCTGATCAACCTGATCAACGCGCTGACGACCAACCACACCAGCTTCTACCGGGAGCCGCACCACTTTGAGTACCTGTCGTCGGAGATTCTGCCGCACTTCCGACCAGGCTCGGACCTGCGGATCTGGTGCGCGGCAAGTTCCACGGGCGAGGAGCCGTACACGATTCTGTGCACCGTGGCGCAAGCCTGGAAGGGACAGGTGCGCGGGCTTCGGCTGCTGGCCACCGACATTTCAACCAAGGTGCTCGACATCGCCAGGGCGGGGGTGTACAAGACCATGTCGCTCGATCCCGCTCCACCCAACTGGAAGCACGACTATTTCGTGCGGACGCCGGAGGACGGCGGCCTGCGAATCCGGCGCGAACTGGCGTCGCAGGTGGAGTTCCGGCGGCTGAATCTGATTGAGCCGTTTCCGTTCCAGGAGAAGTTTCATCTGATCTTCTGCCGGAACGTCATGATTTACTTCGACAAGCCGACCCAGGAGAACCTGGTGCAGCGTCTGGCCTCGCACCTCGAACCGGGTGGACACCTGTTTGTCGGACACTCAGAGAGCCTTGCGGGAGTGAACCATCCGCTCGATTACCTGCGGCCCGCGGTCTACCGGGTGAATTCTGGGAAGCGCGGGTTGATCAAATGACGCCGTTGAATGTGTGTTGGCCGTCGATGGAGCGCCAGGTCGTGGTCGGCATTTCCGACGCGAAGGTGGCTGCGGCGCCGGGGCCGGTGCTGGTGACTTACGCGCTCGGCTCGTGCGTGGCGGTGTGCATGTTCGATCCCGTGGCCCGGGTGGGCGGGTTGTTGCACATCCTGTTGCCCGAATCGACGCTCGATCCGAAGAAGGCGGAGACCAATCCGTTCACCTTCGCCGACACGGGGATTCCGCTGCTGCTGCGGCAGATGGTGGCGCAGGGCGCCTCCGAGAAGCGGATCTCGGTGCGACTGGCGGGAGGGGCGCAGGTGACGGCCGGCAAGGATGTGTTCGCCATCGGCAAACGCAATCACGCGGCGGCGCGCAAGATTCTGTGGAAACTGGGGCTGATGGTGGCTGGAGAACAGGTGGGAGGCGATGTTTCGAGAACGGTACGGCTTGATCTGGATAGCGGCCGGTTCATCGTTAGGGAAGGTGGAGGGACCGAGCGGGAGATCCTGCTCAAGGATTCACGATATGGCCAATGAGTCAATGGAAGCGGGGTGCCGGGAGTTGTCGGTCCTGATTGTCGACGACAGCCCGTTGATGCGGTCTTTCATTCGCCGGATCCTGACTGTTTCGGGGGTTCGGACCAAAGACGTGCTCGAGGCCGGCGACGGGCAGGATGCCCTCGATCTGATGGACAAGTCGCCAGTGGATCTGGTGCTATCGGACATCAACATGCCGCGCATGAACGGTTCAGAGATGTTGAAACGGATGTCGGCGACGCCGTCGATGCGGACCATTCCGGTGATCGTGGTCTCCACCGACGCAACCCGGCAACGCATGGACACGATGCAGCAGATGGGAGCCCAGGGCTACATCCGGAAGCCGTTCCAGCCCGAGGCTCTGCGGTGCGAAATCGAACGGGTGCTGGGGGTGTGACGTGAGTACAGTGGCGACAATCAACGATATCGGCCAATTATGCGGGCGCTGCGTGCCGGACGTGCTGGAGACGATGTTCTTCGCCATGGCGGCCGAGAGCGAGCAGGCGCGGGCGGGCGACGACGCCCTGTCGGTGCGGGTCTGCTTCCGAGGCTCGCCGTCGGGCTGTTTCGGCCTCAAGACGGACCGCTCGACGCTTTCAACGCTCGGCGCCGCGTTTCTCGGCAAGCTGAGCGAGGACGAGATGACGCCGGCGGAGGTGGCGCAGACGGCCTGCGAGCTGGCCAACATCGTGTGCGGGAGCGTGCTGAGCGAAGCTGAGTCGGATTCCGGCTTCGACCTGGACGAGCCGGCGATCGATCCCGGAGCCCCGGACGAAAACGGCTCCGCGTATTCCGCCTTCTTCGAACTGGACACCGGTGGCGCGCTCGAGATCCATTTCCGATTCGCGGAGCTTGAGGCGAATCCATCATGACCGGCCGCAAGATCCGGGTCCTGATTGTCGACGACTCGGCGCTCGTGCGGAGAATTCTGACCGACACACTGTCCGGCGAATCGGATATCGAAGTGGTTGGCACGGCGCCGGATCCCATCATCGCGATCGAGAAAATAGCGAATCTCCGGCCCGACGTGCTGACGCTGGACGTCGAGATGCCCCGCATGGACGGGCTGACCTTCTTGAAGAAGTTGATGCGGGAGCAACCGGTTCCCGTCATCATGATCAGTTCACTGGCCCGACAGTCCTCGCAAGTCGCGGTGGAAGCCCTGTCGGAAGGCGCGGTGGAAGTCATCGGCAAACCCGATGGGCCATACTCGGTGGGAGATTTCCGGTTTTCGCTCGCCCAGAAGGTGCGCGGTGCGGCAAACGCGCGCGTCCGCCGAAGGATGATGACCGCGCCGGGAGCCATCCCCATCAGCCGTCCGCCGGCCCCGAGAGCCCAACAACCGGTCCCGACGCCGATCGTAGCGGTCGCGGGTCCCGTGAAACTGGTCGCGATCGGCGCTTCGACCGGGGGCACCGAAGCGATCGAGCGGATCCTCCGCCAGATCCCGGCCGCATTCCCGCCCATCGTGATCGTGCAGCACATTCCCGCCGGGTTCTCGCGCGCTTTCGCCGACCGGCTAAACCAGTTTTGCGCGGTGCGCGTGAGGGAGGCCTCCGACAGCGACGCGGTGACGCCCGGCGTCGCCCTGGTCGCGCCGGGCAATTTCCACATGCGGGTTTCGCGCTCAGGCGGGCGCGGGCGCGTGGCGGTGGCCGATGGCCCCCTGGTGTGTTACCAGCGCCCGGCCGTCGACGTGATGTTCGACTCCATAGCCGAACAGGGCGGCGCCGGGGTAGTGGCCGTGTTGCTGACCGGAATGGGCAGCGACGGCGCCCTGGGCATGATGAGACTGAAACAGGCCGGGGCGCGCACCATCGCCCAGGACGAGCAGAGCTGCGCGGTGTTCGGCATGCCGCGCGAAGCAATCCGCATGGGGGCCGCCGACGAGGTGCTCCCGCTCGACCGGATCGCCGGCCGATTGATCGCTCTCGCATCCGGAGAGCGGAGAAACCCGGTGGCTAGTACTCAAGCCCTTCCGGTTTCCTGCCGATAAATCTGAGTGTAGGACGTGAGCATGACCAACAGCACCGTAGCAACGAATCCATCTGCCAGCAACGCGGCGGCGGCGACCGACCCGAGAGCGGGCAAGTATCTGGCCTTCCATCTGGGCCCCGAAGAATTCGGCATTCCCGTACTGGCGGTCCGGGAGATCATGGGCCTTCAGGACATCACGGCGGTCCCGCAGACTCCCCCGCACGTTCGCGGCGTCATCAACCTGCGCGGCAAAGTGATCCCCGTGGTGGATCTGCGTCTGAAGTTCGGCATGGAGAGCGTCGAATACGGGCAGCGGACCTCGATCATCGTCGTCAAGGTCGGCGAGGTCATGATGGGAGTCATCGTCGACGGCGTCTCGGAAGTGCTCAACCTGTTCTCCTCCGATATCGAGAACACGCCGGACTTCGGCCACGGCATTCAGACGCCCTATATTCTCGGCATGGCCAAGACCAAGGGCAAGGTCCGCATGCTGCTCGACATCGAACAGATTCTCTCGACGCAGGACCTGCAGGGGCTCGGCGGTTTCCTGCAATAACGGCTATTCCTGTCGGCCCCGACGGGCCGGGCCGGCGCGCCCGGTCCGGGATTCGGGTCAAAGGCGCGCATTAACGCCCGATTAAAGACGGGCTGCGCCTCTGGAGATCGCGCTAGTATAAGAAAGCTCCACCCACAACAAGGAGGATTTTTTATGCTACGAAGACTTCTCACCATCGCCGTGACCGTGCTCGCGCTGACTCTCGGCGCCTATGGTCAGGGAGCCGCCGCGAAGGCCGCCGACGCCAAGAAGACCGCCACCAAGGCGGCTGACGCCAAGACCGCCCTCATCGACATCAACAGCGCCACGGGGCCGGAGCTCGAAGCGCTGCCCGGCATCGGCAAAGCCTACTCCGCCAAGATCATCGCCGCCCGTCCCTACGCCAACAAGAGCCAGTTGGTGTCCAAGGGCGTGCTGCCGGAATCCGTCTTCAAGAAGATCTCGGACAAGATCATCGCCAAACAGAAGTAGTCCGTTCCGACCAGGGCGGGCTCTTTCGAGAACCCGCCCGTTCCCCTCAGGAATTCGCCTCGATTTCCGCCGAAACAGCCTCCCATTCCGCCATCCTCTCGGTCAACTCCCCGCGCGATTTCTCCATCGCCTCCATCCGCCGCCGGCTCTCCTCCGCGCTCTTGAAATCCGATAACGCCGCCTCATGCCCGGCGATCTCCGATTCCAGCTCCGCGATCAGGCCCTCCAGCTCGGAACAGCGATCGCGCAGCTTCTGGAGCTTCATCGGATTCAGCCGCTTGCCCTTCACCACCGATTCCGCCGATGGCGCCGCCGCGGGCTCGACCGGCGCCGCAACGTTCGAAGCCGGTCGCCCGTTCCCGTCCGGTAGCGTCAGGTCGATCTGCCCGCCCTCTTTCCTCCACAGATAGTCTTCATAGTTCCCCGGATAAATCCGGACCCCGCCCTCCCCGACCTCGAAGATGCGCGTCGCCAGCTTGTCGATGAAATACCGATCGTGCGACACGAAGACCACGGTTCCTGTGAACTTCTCAAGCGCGTCCAACAGGACATCCTTGGCTCGCATGTCCAGGTGGTTGGTGGGCTCGTCAAGCAGCAGGAAGTTGGATGGACGCACCAGCAGCTTCGCAAGCGCATAGCGATTCCGCTCGCCGCCCGACAGCACGCCGATCCGCTTGAACACATCGTCCTCTGAAAACAGGAAGCATCCGAGCAGACTCCGCAACTCCGTCTGGCCGGCATGGCCCGCGACGCCCGCCAGATCGTCCAGCAAACGGCCATCGGGATCCAGTTCCTTATACTGATCCTGCGCGAAGTAGTCGGGCTGCACATTGTGCCCCAGCCGGTACTCGCCCTCCGAAAGCGGCTCCGCCCCCGCCAACAGCTTGATCAGCGTCGACTTCCCCGCCCCATTCACACCCACCAACGCCACGCGATCGCCGCGCTCGATCAGGAAATCGACGTCCTTGAAGACCTCGAGCGACCCGTAGCGCTTGGCCACATCCTCGAACTCCGCGACAATCCGTCCGCTCGGCTTGGGCTGCGGGAAGCTGAAATGGATCGCCTTCTCCTCGGGCGGAATCTCGATCCGCTCGATCTTTTCCAACTCCTTGATGCGGCTCTGCACCTGTTTGGCCTTGGAAGCCTGGTAGCGGAACCGGCTGATGAACATCTCAAGTTGCTGGACACGCTCCTGCTGATTCCGGTAAGCCGCCTCGAGCTGTTCCCGGCGCTCGGTCTTCTGCTGGATGTATTTCTCGTAGTTGCCCGGGTAAAAGTGAATGGTCTTGTTCCAGATTTCGACGATCCGCTCCACCGTCACATCCAGGAAGTACCGGTCATGCGAGATCAGAACCAAGGCGTACGGATAGTCGCCGAGGTAGCGTTCGAGCCAGTTGCGCGCCTCCAGATCCAGGTGGTTGGTGGGCTCGTCGAGCAGCAGCAGGTTGGGCTTTTCGAGCAGCAGTTTCGCCAGGGCGATGCGCATCTGCCAGCCGCCCGAGAACTCCTCGGTGCGCCGTCGCCAATCCTGTTTGCGAAAGCCCAGCCCGGACAGCACCGTCCCCACCTGGGCCTCGATGGCGTATCCGTCACGGGTACGGAACTCGGTGTCCAGGTGGTGAAAGCGGTCGGCCACCTGCGAGTACTCCTCGCCCGCTGGGTCGAGTTCGCCCATGCGTTGCATGAGCGACTCCATCTCGGTCTCCATCTCCCGCAGATCGTCGAACACCGACATGCACTCGGCGAATACGCTGCGGCCGGACAGCGACAGGCCGTCCTGCGGCAGATAGCCGGCGGTCATGCCGCGAGTGCGCGCGACGCCGCCGTAGTCCAGCCCGTCCAGGCCGGCGAGCACTTTCATAATCGTCGACTTTCCCGTGCCATTGGCGCCCACCAGCCCGGCGCGCTCGCGCGGCGTGATCAGCCAGTCGACATTTTCAAAGAGGAGTTTGTGGCCGAAACGCTTGCCGGCCGCGGACAACTGAATCATCTGGAACCACTACCATTCTCGCATCGACGCCGCGTTCCCCTGTACATTGAGAAGAAGCGTGGAGCGTAACCGCTCCGGCGAACCCGACGTCCATCCCAGGAGAGGAAACTATGCACCGGATTGCTTGCGCCATCGTCCTGTCCGCCGGGACGATCCTGTCAGCGGCCACCGCGCCGGATCCGACGCCCGCGCAGATCGAAGACATCATCGCGAAGTTCGCCGCCAAGGAGGCCGACTTCCAGCGGGCGCGCAGCAACTACACCTACCGGCAGACCGCGCGCGTGCAGGAGCTTGACGAAGGCGGCACGCCGGTAGGCAAGTGGGAGATGGTCTCCGACATCATCTTCACGCCCGACGGCAAGCGCACGGAGAAGGTGGTGCGCGCCCCGATGGCCACGTTGCGCAACCTGCAACTCGACCCGGGCGACGTCCAGGATCTTCGCGACGTGCAGCCGTTCGTCCTCACCACGGAGCAGTTGCCCAAGTACAACGTGCGCTACATCGGCCGGGAGCAGGTGGACGAAATCGGCTGCTACGTCTTCGCCGTGCGTCCGAAGAAGATGGAATCGGGCCAGCGCTACTTCGAGGGGCAGGTATGGGTGGACGATCGCGACCTGCAGATTGTGAAGTCCTACGGCCGCGGCGTCGGATTATTGAAGAGGGGCGCCGACAATCAATACCCGAAATTCGAAACCTACCGTGAGCAGATCGACGGCAAGTACTGGTTCCCCACCTACACAATCGCCAACGACACGCTACAGTTCCAGACCGGGCCGCAGAAAATTAAGATGATGGTGAAATACGAGGACTACAAGCAGTTCAAGAGCGACATCATCATCAAGTACGAGGATGTCGAGCAGAAGCCCGAACTCAAGAAGCCGTAGGAGACCGAGGCCGCGCCGGTAAGCCGCGGCCTCGACTCAGCTCGCCCGTTAGTTGATGATCGTGTTCAGGCGGAACAGGCTGTTGGCGCCCTGCCAGCCGCTGGGGCCGAACAGAAGCAGCAACTGGGCCAGATAGTCAGTCATCTGTGTCTTGGTCGTCCCGAGATATAACGAAACCGGCGCGCCTTCATTGACGAAGTTCCAACCGTCGAACTTGGTGTTCACGTTCGTGCCGTCATTGATCGTGTCGTACATATCCCACATCGTGGCGGCGACGCGCATCTCGTTGGTCTGCCCGGTGCAGATGCTCGACGAAAGGCTCTCCAGGTTCGGCGTCAGATTCGGGATGCTCGGCGCCGTGTTGTTGCGCTTCAGTTGGACCCAATACGCCACAAAGTCCGCGAACCCTTCCGTCAGGGCGAGACCCGGAGTGAAGCAGCCGCCCAGCTTGTGCTTCCCGCCCGCGTCGCCCGGCATGCTGCTCCAGTAATAGGCGTTGATGCTGTGCGCCATCTCGTGCTGCACCACCGTGGCGTTGGCGTGCTTCGGGATGATGTAGATCTGTCCCTGGCTCCAGTAAGAACAGGACCATGCGATGGTGTTTCCGACGCTATCGGTGCTCTGGCACTTGCCGGAGTCCAGCGTATTGGGAAAGGTGATTTCAATCGGATCGTCCATCAGCGGGTTGATGTTGACCGCCTTGAAACGGGCCCATTCCTGCATGCCGCCGTGGAACATATCGGCCAACCCAGGCAGGTCGCCGGTCACCGTCAGGTCGATCACTTGATTGCCCGTATCCTGCAATTTGGACATCGAATGTTTCCAGCTATAGACGTCGCCGTCGGCGTCCTGAATCTGGAAGAATCGGTTGCCGGCGACATAGTGGATATGCGTGGGCACGCTCTTCTGGGCATCCTCATCGAGATTCGCCGACCAGGTCCCGTCGTGCTTCACGCGCGCCGAACCGTGCAACTCCCAGTCGTTATCGATCAACTGCCATACCTCCGCGGTCCAGCCCCAGCCCGGAATCGTCACCGTCGGGGAACTCTTGATAAACAAGCCTCCCTTGATCGACAGACCCGCGGTTTCCGCCGTCTCCGAAGGGATCCCCCGTCCGCCGGCCCCTGCTTCCGCCACGGCCGTCTGAGCGCGCTCGATCGGCAGAAGCCCGCCATAAGAAACACCGCCCGGCGCCGGCAGAGGCTGCCGCCAAACCGTCAGCAACTCGTCGATATCCGGCTCGTCAATCGGCGTGATGCGCGCATCCACGGGCAGATCCTGCGAGCTGAAGGTGAACCGCGCCATCTTGCGAGTGGCCCGATACCCGGCGCCCAGATCCACGACGCCCGGACTGAAGCGCGCGTCCAGGTTGATCAACTCACGCCTGGCGACAAACGCCTGTTTGTAGTCGAGTTTCCGCACGCTTCCGTCGCATTGAAAAATCTCATACAGCGACGGACCGTTCTCCGCCGCTCCGCCTTCAGCGATAATCGACGACTGCACGTGCAACGTCACCAGTCCTCTCAGCGGCAGCAGCCCCAGGTTCACCTCAGCCGAACGGCCTCCGGAAATCGTCACGCGCTGTTGTTCGAATCGCAACGATCCGAGCGGTCCCGCCGCGACCAGCAGCGTGACCGGCAACCTGCTGCTGTTGTGAATCTGAAGCGCGCTGTTGTTGGTTAGCGCCAGATTGGATGTGATGGTGAGCGCGGGCTCAATGGGCTGACTCGCCCAGCAGGCCGCGACAGTGCATGCCGCCGCCCACATCATTCTCTTCATGGACAAAGTGGATCCTCCAGTAGTTTTCCTGCTTCAATCTCGTGGGTCTGACGCCCACAATTCGGCTGTGTTGGAAACGCCCGAATCCGGGTGAAACAATGGAATGGTGCCGATTTCGTTTTCGCGGGAGCAGGGCGAATCCGCCTTGCCCTGGATTGTCGCCTTCAGCGAAGGTTTTTCCACCCTGGCGGTCGAAGTCATCGCCATTCGCCTGGCCATTCCGATCGTCGGGTCGAGCATCACGCTCACTGGCGTCATGCTGGGCGTAGTGTTGTTCGCGCTCAGCGCGGGATATTGGCGCGGCGGGGCGCTGTCGGCGAAATGGGACCGTGATGCGACGCGTCGCCGGCTGTCGGTGAACCTGCTCGCCGCGGCCGCGCTCTATGGCGTGGTGGCCTTCCCCCTGGAGGCGCCGGCGCTCGAGAAAGCGCTCGATCTCGGGCTCGACCTGCCGCTCGCCATCGGCGTCACGGCGAGCCTGTTATTCCTGCTTCCGATCTATCTCGCCTCGCAAACCGTGCCCATGCTCGCCGAACTGACCAACGTCGACGGCAAGGCGGGCAAGGCTTCGGGAAAGGTCCTGTTCTTTTCAACGGTGGGATCGGTGGCCGGCGGCATCGTAACTCCGGTGTGGCTGTTCCCATCGATCGGCGTCGCTCGCTCCACGTGGGTCGTCTTCGCGTTGCTCGCGGCCGGCGCACTCGCCATGTCGGCGCGGCGTTTGCGGCCGGTGGCGTCGGCGGCGCTCGGGGCGTTCCTGCTGGTGGCTGCGTCGAACGCGATGGCCGCCCGCACCACGGCGAAATACGCATTCGACAGCGCCTATCAAACCATCCGCGTGGAAGAGGACCCGGCGGCCAATGGCCGGATGGAGCGCGCTCTGATCATGGGCGGCGGCCGGGCTTCGGGCATCTACACCGACACCGGAGAGACGTCCTTCGCCTACGCACACGCAGTACAGAGAGCGTTTGAAACAACACGGGCCGAATACGTTTTGGTGATCGGAGCCGCCGGATTCACCTTCCCGCGCGATGCGTCGGCTTTCCCCTACGTCCGGCGCGTGGACGCCGTCGACGTCGACCCGGCGGTGAAGCGCATCGCCGAACGCGAGTTCCTTAGACAGCCGTTGCCCGCCAAGGTCCGCTTCCTGCCCCTGTCGGCGCGCTACGCCGTCCGCAAACTGCGCCGCGACGGCCAGCGCTACGGGTTCACGCTGATCGACGCCTTCTTCGGCAAGAGCGTTCCGGACGAACTGACCACCGTCGAATTCTTCCGCGACGTCGCGGCCGTTTCCGACCACACGTCGATGAACGTCATCATGGATCGCGAAATGAGTTCGGCCTTCGCGCGGAATATCCTGGCGTCCATTCGCGAAGCCTGGGGCCGTGTGTGGGTCACCGACGCCAAGCCGGGCGATTCGGACATGACCAACGCGCTGGTCACCAGTTGGGCCGCGCCGGGAGCCATCGAGTGGAAGGGTTCCGGGATGGTATATCGTGATGATCGGAACAGCGCCGACAAGGATCACGTGGACCTCGTCTGGAACCAATGAAACCAACTCGACGGAATTTCATCATCGCCGCCGGAGCCGCAGCCGCGGTCCCCGCCGCCGCCCAATATTCGACGCCGCCCAACTGGTTCGACAAGCCCATGCGCTGGGCGCAGCTTGTCTTCACCGAGGATGATCCCGGCCAATACGACGCCCAATTCTGGCTCGACTACTTCAAGGCCACCCATTCCGATGGAGCGTGCCTGGCGGGCGGCGGCTACATGGCCTTCTACCCGACCAGGATCCCGTTGCACAGCCGCAGCCGCATGCTCGGCGATCGCGACCCGTTCGGAGACCTGGTCAAGGGCTGCCGCAAACTCGGCATGGCGGTGATCGCGCGCACCGATCCCCACGCCGCGCATCAGGACCTGTACGAAGCTCACCCGGACTGGATCGCCGTCGACGACAAAGGCCAGAAGCGCCGCCATTGGGCGAATCCGGCCCTGTGGGTGACCTGCGCGCTTGGCCCCATGAACTTCGAGTTCATGACCGAAGTGACCAAGGAGATCGTGCGCGAATACGGCGTCGACGGCGTGTTCAGCAACCGCTGGGCGGGCAGCGGCATGTGCTACTGCGAGCATTGCCGGCGCAACTTCCGCCAGTTCTCCGGCCTCGATCTGCCGCGCACGTTGAACCCGCAGGATCCCGCGCGCAAAGCGTACCTGGTCTGGCATGAGCAGCGGCTGTTTGAGGTGTGGCGGCTGTGGGATTCCGAAATCCGTAAGATCAACCCCAACGCGCGCTTCATCGCCAACTCGGGCGGCGGCGCGCTGAGCGAACTCGACATGAAGACGGTGGGCGAGATGTCGGACATCCTGTTTGCCGACCGCCAGGCCCGCCGCGGCGTCATGTCCGCCTGGAGCAACGGCAAGAACGGCAAGGAATACCGCGCCGCGCTCGGCCGCAAACCCATCGGCGGTATTTTCAGCGTAGGCATCGAAGAGCCCTATCGCTGGAAGGATTCGGTCCAGGACGGCGAGGAGATCCGGCTGTGGGCTGCCGACGGCGTCGCCAACGGTCTGCGCCCGTGGTTTGCAAAGTTCAACGGCAAGCCCTATGACAAGCGCTGGTTGAAGCCTGTCCAGCAGCTGTACGAGTGGCACTATCGGAACGAAAAGTACCTGCGCAACGAAGCGAACCTGGCGCGGGTGGCGATGGTGTTCTCGCAGCATACGGCGAAGTTCTACGGCGGCGAACAGGCGGCGGCGAAGGTCGAAGCGCCCATCGACGGTTTCTACCAGGCGCTGGTGGAATCGCGCATCCCGTTTGAAATGGTGCACGATCGGAAGCTGACGCCCGACGAAATCGGCCGCTTCGACGTCCTCATCCTGCCGAACATCGCCGCTCTTTCCGACGCCCAATGCGATCAACTGCGCGCCTACGTCCGCGGCGGAGGTAGTCTTATCGCCACCCACGAAACCAGCCTCTATGACGAGTGGGGCGTGCGTCGAAAGGACTTCGGCCTGGCCGACGTGTTCGGCGCCGCCTTCGAAGGCAAGGTGGACGCTCGCGTGCAGAACTCCTACATAAACCTGGCCCCGCCCCATCCGCTGCTGCGCGGGCTGGAAGACGCCGGCCGCATCATCAACGGAGTCAGCCGCGTCTACACGCGAAGCACGCGCGGCGGAACGGCGCCGATGACGCTCGTGCCTTCCTACCCGGACCTGCCCATGGAGGACGTGTACCCGCGCATTCCGCGGACCGACGTCCCGGCCGTGCACATCGTGGAGTCCGGCAAGTCGCGAGTCATCTATTTCCCCTGGGACATCGACCGCACGTTCTGGGAGATCCTGGCAAAGGACCACCTGATGCTTCTCCGCAACTCGGTCGAATGGGCATTGGCGGGCCGGTCTCCGGTGAGTGTCACCGGACGCGGAGTGCTCGACGTCACCGTGTGGCGCCAGCGCTCGAGCGTCACTGTGCACCTGGTGAACCTCACCAACCCGATGATGATGAAAGGCCCGGTCCGCGAGGTCTATCCCGTGGGCCCGCAGCAGGTGCGCCTGCATGCGCCAGGCAAGGCGAAATCGGTGCGCCTGTGCGTGGCGGGCCGGGCGGTCCCCTTCAAAGTGGAGGGAGAAACGATCCAGTTCGAAATCCCGTCCGTCGAAGTACATGAGATGGCGGCGATCGATCTCGCGTGAGCAACGCATGAGAGAATGGCAAAGGATGTCGCGGATGATGAAGTATGTTTGCTTGTGCGCCTTCGCGGCGCTGGCCGCCCGCGGTCAATCACAACCGGCGCAAGCGGGTGTGGAATCCGAGTGGGACCTGAAGACTCAGCTGAAGACATTGACGGCGGCGGCGAAACGCATGCAGCCCATCTTCGAACAGGCTGACCCGAAAAACTGGCGCGACCCGCAAGCCGGGCAGTCCTATGTGGCGCAGTGGAAGGCGGCGCAGGATGAGATCCGCTACCTGAACGGCGTGGCGGATCAACTCGCGAAGGATCCCGAACGGCTGACCCTGGTGCTGGAGACATTCTTCCGCATGCAGGCGGTGGAATCGTCAACCTCAGCGCTCATCGAAGGCGTTCGCAAGTATTACAACGCGCCGGTGGCCGAACTGTTGCAGGCCGCGCTGGTCGAGCACAAAAACAACCGGGAACGTTTGAGAGTCTATCTGGTGGATCTGGCCCAAACCAAGGAGCAGGAGTTCACGATCATGGACAAGGAGGCGCAGCGCTGTCGCGCCTTCCTGACCAAGCAGCCGCCGCCGGCGCCCGCGTCCAAACCAAGGAGCAAGTGACTTTGACCCCGACCCTGACCTTCACGTGCAGCATCTGCGGCGAGCAATCGACCTCGATCTGCGTATATTGCACCAAGGACGCCTGCCCGAACCACCTGTGCGACCGTTGCCGCCGTTGCAGCGATTGCTGCGAGTGCGACATCAAGCTGGAGGAGCATCCCGAATACGACCTCCCCGTCGACGACGCTCCGCCGGAGCCCGTCGAGGAGTTAGCCGCCGAGCCCGAGCCAACGCCCGAGCCGACGCATGTCGAGTCAGCGGAAGCCCCCACCATTGCGCAACCGGAGACACCCGTTGAACCGCCTCATCACGAGTAGCCTGCTGGCGGGTCTCGCGCTCATGACTACGTTGAACGGATTGGCCGCCGAGCCGCGCATCCAGGTGCACGGGCATCGCGGCGCCCGCGCCCGCATGCCGGAAAACACGCTCCCGGCCTTTGAATACGCCATGCGGGCCGGCGTCGATGTCCTCGAACTCGACATGGCCGTAACGCGAGACAACGTCATCGTCATCTCGCACGATCCCATCCTGCATCCGCCGGTATGCTCCGGCCCGAAACCCAGCGCGGTGATTCACGAACTCACGCTCGCCCAGGTGCGGGAATGGGATTGCGGGGCCGTGAAGAACCCGGCCTTCCCCGATCAGCAGCCGGTTCCGGGAACGCGCATGCCGACGCTCGACGAGGTGTTCACGCTGGCGGCGAAGAGCAAAGTCGAATTCAACATCGAGACCAAGATCTTCAAGGACAAACCCGAGCTAACTCCGCCTCCGCGCGAGTTCGCCCAGTTAGTGCTCGACGAGATTCGTAAGCATCACATCGAAAAACGGATAATTCTACAGTCGTTCGACTACCGGACGCTCGCCGAAATGAAGCAACTCGCGCCGAAGATCCGGTTGTCGGCGTTGACCCAATCCGACCAGCGCGAGTTCACCGAAATCGCCAAGGAAGCGGGCGCGGGGATAGTGTCTCCTCACTACTCGCTGGTGACTCCCGAGAAGGTGAAGGCGGCCCACGCGGCCGACCTGCAGGTGGTCCCCTGGACGGCGAACAAACCATCCGACTGGCGGAAGCTCGTCGACGCGCATGTGGACGCCATCATCAGCGACGATCCAGCCGCCCTAATCGCCTGGCTGAAGCAACAGGGTCTGCGCTGATCGCCAGGGCCGCGCTCACCGCGAGTGTTAGCATGGCCTGAGATGCAACGACGCAGCTTCCTAACTTCGCTCGCCGCGGCGCAGGCTTCCGCCCAAACCGCGCCGGCCAGCGAGTACGTGCTCGGCCCGGACTCCCAGCGCCACGACGGAGTCCCCAAAGGAACCGTCACTCAGCGCCAGTGGACGAGCAAAATCTACCCCGGCGCCGTCCGCGACTACTGGATCTACGTCCCGGCGCAGTACGATGCAGCGTCGCCAGCCTGCATCATGGTGTTCCAGGATGGCGGCGGATGGGTGAAGGAAGACGGCGCCATCCGCGCCACCGTGGTGCTGGACAATCTCATCCACAAGCGTGAGATTCCGGTCTCAATCGGCGTCTTCATCAACCCCGGCGTGCTGCCCGCGATCAACGAAAACGCCCAGGCCCGCTACAATCGCAGCTTCGAATACGACGCCCTCGGCGACCGCTACTCGCGCTTCCTCCTTGAAGAGATCCTGCCCGAAGTCGCCCGGCAGCACAACATCTCCACCGACCCCAGCCATCGGGCCATCGGCGGATCCAGTTCCGGCGCCATCTGCGCCTTCACGGTCGCCTGGAATCGCCCCGACCAGTTCCGTCGCGTCCTCAGTTGGGTCGGCAGCTACACCAACCTTCGCGGCGGCGAAATCTACCCGAACCTGATTCGTAAGACCGAGCCCAAACCCCTCCGCATCTTCCTTCAGGACGGCCGCAACGACCTCAACGTCTACTCCGGAAGCTGGTATCTGGCCAACCAGAGCATGGCCTCGGCGCTCGAATACGCCGGCTACGACGTGAAGTTCGTTGTCGGCTCGGAGGCGCACAACAGCAAGCACGGAGCGGCGATCCTGCCCGACGCCCTGCGCTGGTTATGGCTCGATCACCCGAAGCCCATTGAGAAGTCGAAAGGCGGAACCGGCGAACGTCAGTTTTCAAGAGACATCGCCGACCCGGCCTCTGACTGGGAGCCCGTAGCCGAAGGACAGAAGTTCGCCTCCGGCCTCGCCGTCGACCGCAACGGCGCCGTCTACTTCGCTGACGCCGCTGGAAACCGCATCTTCCGGATCCCCGGACCCGGCGCAAAACCCGTCCTGTTCAAAGACGATACAGGCGGCGGAGGCGGCATCGCCGTTGGACCGGACAACCGCCTCTACGCCTGTCAGAACGGCCGGCGCCGCGTCATCGCCTACACGCCCGACGGCGCCGAAACGACCCTGGCCGAACTCGTGAACTCCAGCGCTATCACCGTCACGGCAAAGAACGACGTCTACTTCACCGACCCACAGGCCAAGCGCGTCTGGCTGATCGATTCGAAAGGGAAGAAGCACATCGTCGCCGAGCGGGGCCTCGAATTTCCCACGGGCATCGCACTCTCGCCCGACCAGTCCCTGCTGTACGTCGCCGACTACCGCGACCGCTGGATCTGGTCCTATCAGATCCAGGCCGACGGTTCGCTCGCCAACGGCGAAGCGTTCATCCGGCTGGAGACATCAGACGACGCAAACTACTCCGGCGCCGAAGCGCTCGCCGTCGACAGCGATGGCTACGTCTACGCCACCACCCGCACCGGAATCCAGATCTGCGACCAACCGGGCCGCGTTGTGGCGATTTTCAACAAGCCGCAGACGAAGCCCATCTCAGGCCTGGTTTTCGCGGGCCCGGATTTGGATTGGCTGTACGTAACGAATCGCGACAAGGTATTTCGGCGTCGCGTCCGGCGCAAAGGAGTGGTAGTCTGGAATCCTACGAAGTCGCCGCAACCGCGGCTTTAGAAGTACCGCACCGGACCGGTGTGCGAGAAGGAGCCCCGTTCCGGTGCGGTCCGCCCTGTAAGGGCTAGGATCCTGGCGTCAGCGTCGGTCTGATTCTGAAGATCGTGCCATGATCCGTCCGTGACGAGGCCCGCGTCCAAGCAATCCTACATCAGCGAACGCCAGACAACCACCGAAACCGGGGACCCAGGAAAAGAGCGTGCGAGAACCGGAGCAATTAGAACCTGTTGGGGATTGCGCCCTCTGAGTCACAAAAAAACCCCTCTGTTGCAACCCGCGATCCGAAGAAATGAGCGGTCTTGAAAATCGCAAACACCGGCTCCCGCAAGCACGCTGTTCCACAGCCCGCTCGCCTCTCCGTCCTGCCGATTGCAAGCAGAGGGCAGGTTTTAAAAGAGTGACTTCATCAATTCGCCCTTGATCATAGCAATTCCGAGGCCGTGTTGTCTCACCAGATTTTTCAAGGGTTTAAGGCGCCGCTTTGGGTGGGTGCGCGCGGTCAACCGGGGCAACTGGTGTGTCCCTATGACACAATGGGCGTGGGACACATGGTTTCCTTGCCCAAACCGCTCCTCGTCGTCCTGATCGCCATCTCCGGCATGGCCGCCCAGACCGCCGAGGAGTACAAAGTTTACACCGAACAACCCCGCCTGCTGCTCCGCCCCCAACGCCTGCGCCTGCTCAAGCGCGAACGCGACCGCCAGTCCATGCGGTGGGAACAGTTCAACGTCCTGATGTCGGGCAAGGCCCAAATGCCCGAGCCCGGATTCGCCCTGGCCTTGCATTACGCCGTCACCGGAGAAGCCGATTCCGCCCGCCAGGCCATCGCCTGGGCCGGTTCCGCCACCGACCTGCGTCAAATCGCGCTGGTCTTCGATTGGTGCCGCCCGGCGATGTCCGCCGCCGAAACCCGTGCGGTGTCGGCGCGACTGATCCGCGGCGCCGCGGCGCTCGCCGCCAGGACCGACCTGCTCAGCCTGCGTGACCGCACCCTGGCCGCCATCGCCACCGCCGACATCGACCCCGCCGCGACAGAAGCAGCGCTGCGCGACGTGATCCAGAACGGCTGGCGAAAGGGCGCCGCGCCCCGTCTCCGCGAAGGTTCGGACCTGCCTCCCGGAGACGCCCTGTTCGCCCTGTTCGAGATGCTGCACGTCATCCAGGACAACCTCACCATCGACCTGCGTGAGGACGCCCGCGACTGGTTCCGCGAACTGCCCGCGCTGCACCTGCTCAGCCACTATCCGTCCGCCTACCCGTCGCCAGAAAACGAATACTGGATCCCCGCCTTCGACGCCGACAAGGCCCCGGATCTGCGGATCGCCGCCCTGTCACGCGCCGCGGAGATGGAGATGGTGGCCTTCGACAACAACGCCGTCAACAACCAGTTCCTGCAAGGCTGGCTGATGCAGGACCGTTTCCTGCTCCGCTCCGCTTTCGGCATCGTTTACGAGTTCCTGTGGGCGAACCCCTACCAGCCCGGGCTCAGCTACTCGCACTTCCCCCTGGCGCATCACGACCCGAAGACCGGCGGCCTGTTCATCCGGTCGTCATGGGACGGCGACGCGCTGTGGTTCGGCCGTGTCGGCAAGGAGTGGCAGATGTTCCAGGACGGCAAGATCACTTCGCTGAACACCCGCAAATCGCGCGAGCCCATCCTGCTGGGCGACACAGCGGTATGTTTCGCCAAACAGCCGGTGCAATTTGAGCTGAAAAGCGTGTCGCGGGTGTATATCCTGGGCCTCGCGCCGAAGACGCTCTACGACGTCGAAGTGGACGACGAAGAGATGCATGAGGAGACCAGCGACGCCGCCGGAACCATCGAAATCGTGTTCCCGGAGGGCGCCTCCAGCGGTATCCGGATCCACCCGCCCGCCGCCGCCACGAACTGACGGCCAACTCATCGGGCCGGAAGCAGTCGGCGGGGAGCCGGCCTAGGCGGCAGTGCGGGGAAGGACCTCTGTTGCGATTCGCTTTTCGAACAGGTCTCGAGCGGTCTCAAGGTCATAGCGAGTCTGCATGTTCAGCCAGCATGCGGGCGTAAGCGTCTCCGCCTCTCCAGACAAAACACAGGCGGTACTGGTCGTCGCGAACGCCGCGATCCGCTCGCGCTGGAACAACCACCCGGTATCCCGCAACCGAAAACTCCGGATCACCTGCCTGCATCCAGATTACAGTGCGCGCTACGTCATGGTCCCGAAGGACGCCTCCGCCGGAATCCGGATCCACCCGCCCGCGGCCGCCACGAACTGACGGCGTATCCGACGTAGAATTGGGTTGAGGCGCCATGGATCGGCTCACGCAATACCCGGAAATCATGGGCGGCAAGCCCTGCATACAGGGTATGCGGGCCACGGTCGGACCGTTCGCGTCGGGGCGCTCGGGTGAGCACGGCGCCGACCGCCCGAGCATCGTCCTGGAGGCAGGTACGCTCGCAACCGTGGACGCAATCCGGTCGCGGCCCATCTGACGGAATGCACCGGCCGTCGCGCACGACACCATCCGCGAGAACATGGCTCGCGGCATCGGCCATCATCGCCGTGATGGCCGCCGTGATGACCATCACGGTCCGCGACGAAACGGCCACCTGGGACGAGCCCGGCTACCTTGCCTCCGGCTACAGCTACTGGTTCACCGGCCGTTACGACATGATCCCGGAGCATCCGCCCCTAGCCCGCCTGCTCCAATCCCTGCCCCTGCGCCTCATCCACCACCCACAACTCGACACCAACAGCCCGGAATGGAAGCGTTCGGAGTTCGTCATGGTCGGCAACCTGTTTCTGTACCGGAACACCGCCTCGCCCGACGCCATGCTATTCGCCGGACGCCTGGTTTCCATCGCGATGGCGCTCGCCTTCGCCGTCTATCTCGCCTGGTGGACCCGCCGCCGCTTCGGCGACGCCGCCGGCATCACCGCGCTGGCCCTCTACGCCTTCGACCCGAACATCATCGCCCACGGCCGATACACAACCAACGACCTGCCCGTAGCCGCCTTCGGCTTCATGGCCTGGACACTATGGCTCGAAGGCGGCGGCGTCCTCGCCGGTCTCGCCCTGGGCTGCGCGCTGGCGACCAAGTTCTCGGCGCTCTACCTCGTCCCCCTGCTGATCGCCATGGCGATCGTCCAGCGCCGTCTCCGAGCCCTCGCAATCACCGCGGCTACGGCGCTCGCCGTCGTCGTCATCGTCTACGCCCCGGAGGTCCTCCACAGCGGCCAACTCCCGCCACTCGCCGCCAGGATCACCCGCGCCGGCATCACCGGCCCGGCCCTCTCCGCATTGGCCGCCCTCCACGTTCCCGCCTACAGCTTCCTCACCGGCATCGACTGGCAATCGAGCCACAGCGCCACGGGCCACCCCGCCTATCTACTCGGCCAAGTCTCGGACCGCGGCTGGTGGTATTACTTCCCCGTCGCTTTCGCCGTCAAGACGCCGGCCGCCACACTGGCGGGCGCGTTGGCCGCCCTCGCCCTCATCTGGCGAAGCCGTCATCGCCGCTTGCTCGCGGCACTGCTTCTCCCCGCGGCCGTCTACTTCGCCCTCGCGATGACCACCCACATCGACATCGGCGTGCGCTATCTGCTGCCCATCTATCCATTCCTGTTCGTCGTCATCGCGGCGGTTCTGGCGGAATGGAGGAAGCCCGCCGCCATCGCCGTAGTCGCGTTGCTGGCCATCGAATCGGCCGCCATCTACCCGGATTACCTCGCCTTCTTCAACTTCCCATCCGGCGGCCCGAAAGCCGGCCCCAACTACCTGCTCGACTCCAACATCGACTGGGGCCAGGACTACAAGAAGCTGAGCCGTTATCTTGCAAGCCATGGCATCCGCGACATCCGCCTCGGCTTCTTCGCCAACGTCGACTTCGCCTACTACGGAATCCACGCCGACGGCATCCCTCAGGACGCGACCGCCGAAACCCTGGACGACGTAGTCGCCGTCAGCGCCACGCCCCTGTTTGGTCAATACGTGGGCCCCGAACGCTTCGCCTGGCTCCGGGCGCGTCGCCCCATGGCCGTCGTCGGACACTCGATTTTCGTCTACGATCTGCGGAAGAACCCCGCCCCCTGATGTGCTATCCTGATTCTTTCATGACCGCTGGCATCGCCCCCCGAACCCATCATCACCACCATCATGGGCATCGTGTGTCGCGACGGGCTGACGGCTAACTTCAGGCAAAACGGAATCACCCAACAGCCCGCCCGGAAACGGCGGGCTTTTTTATTGATATCGACTCGACAAATGAAACTGGACTTCACGAAACTCGATGGATTGCTCCCGGCGGTAATCCAGGATCACGCAACCGGCCGCGTCCTCATGGTCGGCTTCATGAATGAAGAAGCGTTCCGCAAGACGGTGGAAACCGGCTACGCGACCTTCTACAGCCGCTCCCGCAACAAGCTGTGGCTCAAGGGCGAAACTTCCGGCCACCGCCTGGTGGTGAAGGGCATCTCCACCGACTGCGACCTCGACACCGTGCTCGTCCAGGTGGAGGCGCTCGGACCCGGCGTCTGCCACGAAGGCTATCAAAGCTGCTTCTTCCGCACGCTGAAGGACGGCGAATGGGCGATTACCGAAGAGCGCGCATACGATCCCAACGAGGTGTACAAAGCATGAAGCTGAAACTCGGAATCCCCAAGGGCAGCCTGGAACACGCCACCATCGACTTGTTTAAGAAGGCCGGCTTCAACATCACCACCAGCAGCCGCTCCTACTTCCCCGCCATCGACGATCCCGAAATCGAGTGCATGCTCATCCGTGCGCAGGAAATGGCGCGCTACGTCGAAGACGGCGTGCTCGACGCCGGTCTCACCGGCCGCGACTGGATCGAGGAAAGCGAAGCGAAGGTGGAGACCATCGCCGACCTGATCTACGCCAAGCAGAGCTTCGGCAAAGTGCGCTGGGTGCTCGCCGCGCCGGAGGCGTCTCCCTACCGCAGCGTGAAGGACCTGGACGGCAAGGTGATCGCCACCGAACTGGTGGCCACCACCAAGCGCTATCTGGAGGCGAACGGCGTCCACGCCAAGGTCGAGTTCAGTTGGGGCGCCACCGAAGTGAAGCCGCCCGACCTGGCCGACGCCATCGTCGAAGTCACCGAAACAGGCTCCTCTCTGCGCGCCAACAAACTGCGCATTATTGAGACCGTCCTCGAATCGAACACCCAACTGATCGCCAACGTCGACTCCTGGCGCGACGAGTGGAAGCGCCGCAAGCTCGAGGACATCAAGATGCTTCTCGAAGGCGCCATCAACGCTCTCGGCAAGGTGGGCCTGATGCTGAACGCGGCGAAAGCGGACCTGGAAGCGGTGCTGGGCGTCCTGCCGGCGTTGAAGCGCCCCACCATCTCCCAACTCAGCGACCCGGAATGGGTGGCCGTGAACACGATCATCGACGAATCCACCGTGCGCACCATCATCCCGCGTCTCAAGGAGGCGGGCGCCCAGGGCATCGTCGAGTATCCGCTGAACAAGATTGTGATGTAGGACGAGATGATCCGAGTTCTTCAATACGACGACGCTCAGGATCTGGTGACGCGCAAAGCCGTCCGGTTGGCCGAGGCCGAACGCGCCGTGACGCCGATTCTCGAAGCCGTGCGCACGCGCGGCGACGCGGGGCTGCTTGAATACGCCCGCAAGTTCGACCGTTTCGAAGGCGCGGATTTCCGCGTCTCCCGCGCTGAATGCGACGCCGCGCGGGACCGTCTGTCCCCCGATTTCCTGACGGCCGTGGACCAGGCGGCCGCCAACATCCGCGCCTACGCCGCGCTCCAGTTGCCACCCGAAAAGTCGGTCGAGTATCCCGACGGACGCCGGCTGGGACAAATCGTACGGCCGCTCGACGCCATGGGCGCTTACATCCCGGCCGGCCGCTATCCCCTGCCCTCCACGCTCCTGATGACGGCCATACCCGCCCAGGTGGCGTGCGTCCGCCGACGAGCCGTGGTCTGCCCGAAACCAAGCCCGGAGATCCTCGGAATCTGCTCCATCCTCGAAGTCGAAGAGGTGTACCGCATCGGCGGAGCGCAAGCCATCGCCGCGCTCGCCTACGGCACAGAGACAATCCCGCACGTCGACCGCATCGTGGGCCCGGGCAATATCTACGTAGCCGCCGCGAAAAAGCTGATCGCGGGCGAAGTCGGCATCGATTTTATCGCCGGACCCACCGAAATCGTCATCATCGCGGCCGAAGCGGACCCCAGCTTCATCGCGGCGGACATGTTGGCGCAGGCCGAACACGACGTGGATGCATCGGCCATACTGCTGACAACGTCAGCCGAACTCGCCGCCGCGGTGGCCGACCAGGTCGAGCGCCAGTTAGCCGTCCTGCCGACCGCCGAAGTCGCCCGCCCCGCCATCGATCGCAATAGCGCCATCGTGGTGGTGGCGGCGATGGAGCAGGCCGTGGCGTTCTCCAACGCCCTCGCGCCGGAGCACCTCAGCATCCATGACGCGAGCCTGATTCCCGCCATCCGGCACGCGGGCAGCATCTTCGTGGGCCCGTACAGTCCTGAGGCGGCGGGCGACTACGCGTCCGGCCCCAACCATGTCTTGCCCACATCGGGCGCCGCCAGACTAAGAGGAGGCCTCTCCGCGGCGGACTTCGTGAAGGTAATTTCCGTGCAGGAACTAACTCCCAGCGCTATAACTCGACTGACTCCGGCGATAACATCGCTGGCTCGCGCCGAGGGCCTCGAGGCGCACGCCCGGTCGGTGGAGGTGAGAAATGCCTGAGGTCCGCCCAGCCGTGCTCAGGATGGCCCCGTACTCACCGCCAACCGGGGGACGCGCCGACAAGCTCCGACTGGATTTCAACGAAAATACCGTAGGGTGCTCGCCGGAAGTCATTGAATTTCTGAAACAGCAGTTATCGGCGGGAAGCCTCTCCGTCTACCCGGAATACATGGAAGCCCGGCGCGAGTTATCGGCCTTCTTCCAGGTCGCCGAAGACGAGATACTATTCACCAACGGCACCGACGAAGCGATCCAGGTTTTAGTCAACACCTACGTGGACGACGACCAGGAGGTCCTGATCCTGACCCCGTCCTACGCCATGTACCGCTTCTATTCGGAGGTAGCGGGAGCCGCCGTCCGCGAGATCCCCTACCGCGAGGGCACGCTCGAATTCCCCTTGGACGAACTGCTGGGCGCCATAACGCCAGCCACCAAGGCCATTCTGATCGCCAACCCGAACAACCCGACGGGAACGGGCATTGGCCTGGATGCCGTCCGCTCGATTCTCCAGAAGGCTCCGCACGCCGCCGTCCTGATCGACGAGGCCTACTACGAATTCAGCGGGGTCACGGCGCTCCCGCACATCGCTCAGTATCCGAACCTGTTCGTCAGCCGGACGTTTTCGAAAGTCTACGGCATGGCGGCGATGCGTTTCGGCTGCCTGTTCTCGCAATCGGCCAACGTGGCCTACCTGCACAAGGCCCAATCGCCCTACAGCGTCAACACGTTGGCGGCGCTCGCCGCGCGAGCCGCCATCCGCGACACGGTCTACGTCTCCAACTACGTGAATGAGGTTCTGGCGGCGCGCGATCTCGCCCGCCAGGGGCTCGAACGGCTGGGCATCCACGCCTACCCGAGCGAGGCCAACTTTATCCTGTTCGAAGCCGGCGCCCGCTCCATCCCCATTCGCGACGAACTTCGCCGCCGGGGCGTTCTGATTCGCGACCGCAGCTACGAGATCGCCGGCTGCGTCCGCGTCACCATCGGAACCCGTGACCAGGTTCGCTGCTTCCTGACCGAACTGGAGAGCCTGTGGTAGCCCCCAACATCCTGGTTTTCGATATGGACGGCGTCCTGGTGGACGTCGGCGATTCCTATCGCGAAACCATCGTCCAGACGGTCAAACACTTCACCGGCAAGACCATTTCGCGCGACCTCATCCAGGACTACAAGAACCAGGGCGGCTGGAATAACGACTGGGCCCTGTCCCAGAAGATCGCCCAGGACCTGGGTGCGCCCGTCCCGTACGACGCCGTCGTGGACGAGTTCAACCGGCTTTGGAAAGGCTCGGACGACGCCGAGGGTCTGGTCGCCCAGGAGCGCTGGATCCCGCGGCCCGGCCTGCTCGAAGGGCTCGCCTCCCGGTTCCAGTTGGCCATCTTCACCGGGCGCATGCACTGGGAGGCCGACATCACCTTGAACCGGTTCGCGCCGTCCATCCCGTTTACCCCCATCATCTGCGCGGAAGACGTAGAAATGGCGAAACCGGCGCCCGATGGCCTAAATCAAATCGCTAAAACGAACCCAGGGAAATCGATGCTCTATTTCGGGGATGTTATTGACGATGCAAGGGCTTCCCGCGCCGCGGGGGTTCCATTCGTGGGAGTCGTGGCGAAGGGTCACTCGCGCCGCCAGGACGTGCTCAGCCAGTTCCGGCAGGAGAGTGTGACGGCCGTGATCGAGGATATCAATCAGATTGGAGACGTGGTCGGATGAGAAAAGCGAAGATCGAGCGAAACACCAAGGAAACCCGCATTTCGGGCTCGCTCAACATAGACGGAAAGGGGACCTATACGGTCTCCACCGGCATCCGCTTCTTCGACCACATGCTGGAGCTTTTCGCCAAGCACGGCGGCTTCGACCTGACCCTGAAAGCCGACGGCGACCTGGACGTCGACCAGCACCACACGGTCGAGGACGTGGGCATCGTGCTGGGGCAGTTGTTCGCGAAGGCGCTGGGCGACCGCAAGGGCATCAACCGCGCCGGCTACTTCGTGCTGCCGATGGACGAGACGCTGGCGGTGGTCGCGCTCGACCTCGGCGGCCGCCCGGCGCTGGTCTACAAGGACAAGGTGAAGGTCCGGCTGGTGGGCGACCTGCAGGCCGAACTCGCCGAGGACTTCTTCGGCGGCTGGGTGAACCACGCCGGCGCGAACCTGCACGCCAAGGTGCTGTACGGCCGCTCGAACCACCACAAGCTGGAGGCGATTTTCAAGTGCTTCGCCCGCGCCCTCAAGTACGCGTGTTCGAAGGACGAACGGCTGAAGGACCAACTACCTTCGACTAAAGGTCTCCTATGATCGCCATCATTGATTACGGGGCCGGCAACCTCCGCTCCGTGCAAAACACCCTCAACGAGATCGGCGCGACCTACCAGGTCCTGGAGGGCCCGGAACGCCTCGCCGAAGCGACCAAGATCCTGCTGCCCGGCGTCGGCCATTTCGGCCAGATGATGCGCGCCCTCGACGAGCGCGGCCTGCGCCAGCCGATCCGCGAACGCATCGCCGCCGGGGTCCCGTTTCTCGGCATCTGCCTGGGCCTGCAGGGCCTGTTCACCGATAGCGAAGAGGCGCCGGAGGCGAGCGGGCTGGGCGTGTTCCCCGGCACGGTCCGCCGGTTCCCGATGGACGCGCGCGTGCCGCACATGGGCTGGAACGAGTTGGAGCGGCGCCGCGAATCGCGCCTGCTCGCGGGCTTGCCCGAACGCCCCTATGTCTACTTCGCGCACAGCTACTACGTGCCGGAAAACGAAGGAACGGCGGCGGCCTGCACCTACACGACGCCCTACACGGCTATTCTCGAACAGGGCAACGTGCACGGCGTGCAGTTCCACCCTGAGAAGTCAGGACCCATCGGACTGAAGATCGTCAACAATTTCCTGGAGCTCTAACGTGCTGGCCAAACGCATCATCCCCTGCCTGGACGTAACCGCCGGGCGCGTCGTCAAAGGCGTGAACTTCGTGAACCTGCGCGATGCCGGCGATCCGGTGGAACTCGCCGACCGCTATAACCAGCAGGGCGCCGACGAACTGGTCTTCCTCGACATCACGGCGTCAAGCGACGCCCGCGCCATCATGGCCGACGTCGTGGCGCGCACCTCGCGCAAGGTCTTCATCCCGCTCACCGTGGGCGGCGGCATACGCAGCGTCGCCGACGCGCGGGTCATCCTGCTGTCGGGCGCCGACAAGGTGAGCGTCAACACCGCCGCCGTGCGCCGCCCGGAACTGATCCACGAACTGAGCCTCGAGTTCGGCGCCCAGGCGGTGGTGCTCGCCATCGACGCCAAACGCCGCGCCGGCGGAGGCTGGAACGTCTACACGCGGGGCGGCCGCGACGACGAAGGCATCGACGCGATCGAATGGGCCCAGCGGGGCGAATCGCTTGGCGCGGGCGAGATCCTGCTGACTTCGATGGACACCGACGGCGTCCAGACCGGCTTCGATTGCGAGCTGACCCGAGCCATCTCGCGCGCCACGCACATCCCGGTGATCGCAAGCGGCGGCGCAGGCACGCCGGAACATTTCGTGCGAGTGCTGACAGAAGGCGAGGCTGACGCCGCGCTCGCCGCTTCGGTGTTTCACTACGGGACCTACACGGTGGCCAGCCTGAAGGAAGAACTCATCCAGGCGCACATCCCGGTGAGGCCGCCCCAGTGATTCTCCCCTGCATCGACCTCATGGACGGCAAGGTCGTCCAGCTTGTGCAAGGCCGTGAGAAGGCGCTCGAAGGCGATGCGCCGCTCGTCATGCTGGAGCGTTTCGCGGCGTTCCCGGTGATCCAGGTGATCGATCTGGACGCGGCCCTGGGGCGGGGCTCAAACGACGCGATCATCGAACTGCTGGCCCGCCACGCGACCATCCGGGCGGGCGGTGGCGTACGCACCCCGGATCGCGCGCGCAAGCTGCTGGACCAGGGCGCGAGCCGGGTCATCGTCGGCACTTCGGCCTTCACGAAGACCGGCGTGAACCACGATCTGCTCGCCTCAATCCGCCAAGCCGTCGGCGCGGCGCCCATCCTGATCGCGCTCGATTCGAAAGGCGGCCGCATCGTCGTCAAGGGCTGGCAGGAGGCCACCGACATGACCGCCGAAGCCGTGATTCATGAACTTGAGCCTTATTGCTCGGGCTTCCTGTGCACGTATGTGGATAAGGAAGGCATGATGCAGGGCACCGACCTCGACTGGTTCCGCCGATTGCGCGCCGCCACCTCCCACGAGATCACGGCGGCTGGCGGCATCACCACCATCGGCGACATTCGCTCGCTCCACGCGATGCGGATCCACTCCGCGCTCGGCATGGCGATCTATACAGGACGCCTGGACCTGGCCGAACTGGCCGCCTTGGATCTGGCGTGAAACGGCCGGCGCGCGGCGTACCGGGCAGCACGCTGGACCGCGTGCTGGAACGTCTGTACAACTTTGACGCGGCCGGCGCCCTCGAAATCGCCGAACACGCGGCGGCCCATCATCCCCCATCGCTGGAAGCCCGGACGGCGTTGACGGCGAGCTTGTATTTCGCCGAGATGGTTCGTACCGGGGTGCTCGCGCTCACGCTGTTTGACATCGAGAAGGCTGAACCCGAAAGACCCGATCGCGACGCCCGGGACCGAATGAAGCGCGAGTTCGACGCGACCCTGGCCGCCGCCGAGGCGCACCCCACGGATCGCTTTGCACTGTTCGCGCAGATGTACCTGCACGGGCTCGAGCGCGATTTCCTGGCGATGGTCCACAAAAGCTACCTGGACAGTTGGGAGCACGCGCAAACAGCGCAACACATCGCGTTGCGGATGCTCGAACACGACGAGACGCTGGGCGACGCATGGTTCACGCTCGGCTTCAACTCCTATATCCGCTTCCGCGTGCCGACGCTGTTTCGACGGTTTATGCCGCTCGAATTCGGCGAAGACGACCGTGACGAGGCCATCAAAAACATCGAATACGCCGCCGAAGAAGGACGTTATCTGAAGGGGTTCGCGATGCTGGTGCTAGCGGGCGTGTACCGCGAGGAAGGCCGCCGGGACGAGTTCGCGGCCACCATCCGCCGCCTGCGCGCGACCTATCCGGACAACGCGGCGTGGCGGGCGGTCAAGCTGTAGGAAAGCCGGCCGCGGCCTTGATCTCACGGATCTGTTCGGCGTGCCGTAGGGGATGTCCCATCATCAGGCCGAGACATTCGCGACAGGTGATATCGCCGGCCACCGGGTGCGTCGTCCTGCGACCGCGGAGGTCGTCATCCACCTTCTCGATATAGCGAATGGTGCGGTCGCGGCTGTCTTCAAACGCCTTCAGCGCCTCGGCGAGCGATGCGTAGCGCCCGGAGGGCTTCATCATCTCGGGCGCTTCGAACTTGCGCGTCCGCTTCAGAGAGTTCCGGAAGTAACCTTCTTCCCGATGCTGTTCGCTGGAGCCGGGAGTCGACCTGCGTGAGATGGCGATGAACATCCCGGTTTCGGCCAGCGCGACATGCTCCACGCATTCGACGATCGACCAGGCCCCGGAGACTGCCCGGAAGCCGGCCTGAGCCGCCGAAAGGCCTTCCACCTCCGAGGCGATAGCGACCTTTCCGGCGCGGAGCTGTTCGAGAAGGGCGCTACGTTCTTCCGATGTCATAGCGCCCAGTGTAGCGATTACTGGCGAGGCGCGGGAGCGCCCGGAGGACCTTGCTGCGCCCTGGGTCGCGCCGGCCCCTGGGGTCGCTCCGCCTGCAGCTTCTTCCACTGATCCTGCGTCAGCACCGCGCGGAAGCCGAGCAGCATGCGCGCATTCGCCTTCTCCAACTCGCCGCGAGCCTGGGCGATGCGATCGATCTGGGCCACCACCTTCGCCTCGTCCGGCTTTTCGGATTCGAGCAGCGGTTCGAGGATCGCCTCTTCCTTGCGCAACGACGCGTTCAGGTCGATCAGCTTGAGACGGCTCTGCTGAAAGATCGAGTCGATTTTCTGTTTCTGCTCCGCGGTGAGGCCGAGTTTCTGAACCATTTCGGGATTGGTCCACCATCGCCCGCCCGGCATCGGCCGGCCTGGCTGCATGGGACCACGCATGGGCCCCCCGGGTCCGGGTCCGCCGGGGCCCATTGGCATCATTCCCGGACCGCCGGGGCCGGCCTGGCGTCCCGCCATCATTCCGGGCGCCGGCGGCTGGCCGGGCTCCGGCTGTCCCATCGCGGTGAGGGAGGCCGCCGCAATCATCAAACAAAACGTACCTGGCATGTTCATGTCGATTTTCCTGTCCTGACTACTCCTCGGGATCCCATGAAACCAACTGCGACAACGGCTCCATCGGCGCGGGCACGGTCCGCGCCGCGTCGGAGTCGATCTGATTCAACAGCGCGGCGTCGGATGCCGGCGCCGCGGCGGGAATGGGAGCCGGCGCCTGCCGGCTCAGAAGCACACAGACCAGCAGGACAGCGGCCACCGCCAGCGCAACCCACCACGGGTTCCTCAATCCGGCGGCGGCGGGCGGTGGAGAAGGCGCCTCGGCCCATTGGTGGATCGCCGCCCTGAAACCGCGCAAGGCCGCGTCCAACCGCTCCACTTCCGAACGGCACTGCGCACAGCCGGCCAGATGCCGCTGGACGCCGCCGTCGGACGCCGCCGACAAATAGTCCGAGATTTGTTCCGACGTCAGATGACTCATCGCTTACCGACCCTCTTCCTGACCGCGTCCAGGGCCCGGAACAGGTGCACCTTCACCGTCCCTTCCGCAAGTCCGGTGGCCGCGGCGATCTCCAGGACGTCCATATCTTCCACGAACCGCAGGAGGAACACGGTTCGCTGACGCTCGGGGAGTTTCGCCGCGGCCTCCCACACGGCCCGGACCTGCTCCTTCAACACCGCCTGGACTTCCGGAGAGCGTTCGCGCCCGGCGAGCGTCTCACTCGCCAGTTCCAGCGGATTTGACCGCTTTCCGAGGTTTCTCCAGAACTGCAGGCGGCGGTTGCGGACGTGGTCGCGGACCAGATTGACCGCAATCTGCATGATCCACGTGTTCAGGCTGCAATCGCCGCGGAACGCCCCGCGGGATTGGAACACGCGCATAAAACAATCCTGCGTAATCGTGTTGGCGGCGTCCGGATCGCGGAGCGACGCCAACGCAAAACGGAACACCTTGGCGCGATAGACCGCAACGATACTATCGAAATCCGCTATTCCGGCGACTTCCGTCATCGTGTCGGCTGCTGTCAGTGTTGAGCCGCAATTCATGATACTCGAGCCGCGGCGGCATTACCTGCGTTCGGGCGTGTAGACGAAATTCCGTTCGGGGAGGTTTACCGTCCGACGACCATCAGCACCATGAACAGTCCTAACCAGACTAAACCCATGAAATGCCAGTAGATAGCGGACAGCTCGGCGGCCAGCCGGGTGCGCGGACGGTTTTCGGACCGCCGCGCCAACAGCCACATGAGGACGACGAGTCCGCCGATCAGGTGGGCCCCATGGAGTCCCGCGAACAGGTAAAACTCCGATGCGTGCGGGTTCCCTTTCATGTGATAGCCGCGGCCATAGAGGCCCCACAACGCCAGGAGTTGGGCGCCGAGGAACGAGGCTCCCAGCCATGCGGTGAGCAGCACCCTTCGCCAGTAAACCAGCCATTCACCTTTCGCCAGAGCGCGGCGCGCCCATTCGAAGGTGAGGCTGCTGGCGAGCAGCATTCCGGTGCTGATCCATAGCGCCGGCGGCGGATGCACCGGCTGCCAGTAGGTTGCGGTGCGTGAGCGCACAACGTATACGACGACGAGAGAGATGAACAGGGCCGCGATCGAGGCGAGCGCGAGCGCAAGTCCCAACCTATAGAGCATGGCCTGCGGCTGGTCGCCGCCGCCCCGGCCGTCCCCGCCAGGATCGTCGGGAACCCGATCCCCAGGGCCGCCCCCTCCGGGCAGCTTGGTCGCGACCTCCGCCGCGGCGGCATCCAGCGCCTGCGGAGACATGCTCCATTGTCTCTCAGCAGAGCGTTCGCTCGCGCGGCGCGCGCGGCCCACTTAGAATGGACGAGAGGCCAACGCCATGCGCAAGGTATTCCATTTCGACGCCCCACGAGAGAAGTATCAGTGCGACGCCGCCATCGTCTGGTGCTTCGACAATCGTTTCGAACTCGGGTTCCGCAAGTTCCTGAAGCGGTCAGGAATCGCCAACATCGACCCGATTAAGATCGCCGGCGGAGCGAAGTCGCTGGCCTCGCCCGATCATGAATGGGAGCGCGAGTTCGTGCTCGGGCAGATCGATAAGTCGATCCGTCTGCACGGAACCGGAAGGGTGATCCTGATGATGCACTCCGATTGCGGCGCCTACGGCGGTCTCGACGGACGCTTCGGCGGCGATACGAAATTGGAGGCGGAGACGCTGCGGGTCGAGTTGATGCAAGCGGCCGATGTGATCCGGCGACGGCATCCGGGCGTGGAGCTTAGCACGTACTTCGTCGATTTCGAGGGCGTGTGGGACGCCGCCGCGGCCGAGGTCCCGGCATGAACCCGGTTTCGGGCGCCGAACTACGCATGATCGTGGACGTCGCGGTCGCCTACTTGTTGGCGCTGCCGGTGGGTTGGGAGCGGGAGCATCACGAGCGTTCGGCCGGATTGAGAACCTTTCCGCTGGTTTGCGTCGCATCGTGCGGCGTCGTGCTGGCGGCGCGCTACACCATGAGCAGTTCGGACGAATCGAGGGTGATTCAGGGACTCATCGGCGGGATCGGGTTCATCGGCGGCGGCACCATCCTGAGGAGCGGCCTGACGGTGCACGGCACGGCCACGGCGGCCAGCATCCTCATGACGGCGGTGATCGGAGTGTGCGTGGCGCAGCATTTGTACCTGATGGCGATCACGCTCAGCGTGTTGAGCCTGGTGACGCTGCGGCTGTTCCAGGCCTGGAAGATGCTGGAGAACAACCCCGAACCATGGACCCAACGCAAATCGAAGTAGACGGCGCACGCATCGCCGTGTGGGAGCGGCCCGGCCTCGATCCCGCCGTTCTGTTCTGCCACGCAACGGGCTTTCACGCGCGCTGCTGGGACGCCGTCACCGATCACCTGGTGCAGCGCTCCATCTGCCTGGACATGCGCGGGCACGGTCGAAGCTCCAAGCCCGAGCCTCCGATTCCCTGGCGGCGCTTTGGAGAGGATGTCGCCGCGGCAACCGCGAAGCTGGGGATTAAGGGCGCGGTGGGCGTGGGCCATTCCATGGGCGGACATTCGCTCGCGCTGGCGGCGGCGCTGGCGCCGGAGGCGTTTTCGCAATTGGTGTTGATCGATCCCGTGATTCTGCCCGAGAAGGCCTACACCGGACCCGAGACCGCGCCGCACTACGCGCGCAAGCGCCGCAACCGCTTCGAGTCGTGGCAGGTGATGTTGGAGCGCTACGGCGGACGTTCGCCCTATGACCGCTGGGACCGACAGGTGCTGAGCGATTACTGCGAGTACGGTCTGTTGCCCGCGCCCGATGGGGAGGGATTCGTGCTGGCTTGCCCGCCGGACATCGAAGGCTCAATCTATGAGCAGCACAGTGCGCCCGAGTCGAACATCCACGCGGAGATCGCCCGTGTGACCGCGCCTGTCACGGTGATTCGCTCTCCGCTGTTGTTCGACAACTCGGCCGCGTCGGATATGCTGGCTTCGCCGACCACGCCCGATCTCGCTTCGCGGTTCGCCAGCGGGCGGGACGTGGTAGCCGAGTACTCGCATTTCATTCCCATGGAGGCTCCGGAATGGGTGGCGGACCAGATTCTCAGAATCCTTCCCACGCGATGATTGCGGCGGGGTAGTAGTGGCGCAGGATGTCGGTCCACACGGCGCCGGATCGCGCCATGGCCGCCGCGCCGGTCTGACAGAGGCCCAGGCGGTGACCGGACGCGACCCCCGAGACGACAGGGCACTTTACCGCGAAGTACGGGAATCCTTCCGATTCCTGGCTACGTGTGGATCCGCCGCAATCGGACGAGTAGAGCGCTGGCACTACGCGTCCTTCATGCATCAGCACGGCGCCGGCGGTAAGGCGCGCGGCCTGGGCGGCGGGCGAATCCTGGGGCGGAGGCTCCCGGAGAAACTGGCAGTGCGTGGTGTCGCAGAAGTCCGAATGCGGGTGACGCCCGCGGGCGGCGAGCAGGTAGGATCGGGCCACCACCGCTTGGGCTTTCAGGCTCTCCAGCCCCGCGCCGGGCGGGCTTTCCGCGGCGACGATGGACGCCACCGCCGTTTCGAGATCCATGGTGACGACGGGAATCACCTCGGCGCCTGACTGCACGATCTCGAGCCGCCCCCGAAATCGGCGCTCGATGCGCCCTGGCACGCTGAGCAGGAACTCTCCACTGTTCAACCGCCGGGTGCGAACCTCTCGGGGATGGAACAGTCCGAAGACCGCCACACGCACTTCGGCGGCTTGGAGACTTGCCGAGGCAATTAGCGCGACCAGGAGGAGCCGCTTCACAAGGCCGCCTGCCGCAGGAAGGGCGACGCCCGGCGGGCGCACTCAGCTCCCGGCATGGCGTGGGCCCGCACTAACAAGACATAGTCGAAATGTTCCAGGGGAAATAGCGCGGTCAGCAACCCGTCTCCCGGCGCCCCGTTGTGAACGCACGGTGCAGTGCCGGTTTTCGCCGCCACCCGGGCGTTCACGGCCGCGGCTGTCCCCAAGCGCGCGCACCGCCGCATCGCGCCGAGCACCATGGGGACGCCGGGCTCGGCGCGACGCGCGGTCAGCTCCATGTAGGCCGCGGCGATAGTTTCAGGCGCGGCCCGCCACACGCCGTAACGCCCGATCAGAACATCGGCGGATGCATCGGCGGGAGCGTCCAAGCCGTACCGCAACGCGGTGCGCCGCACCGCCTCGCGGTCCATCCGCTCCACCAACTGCTTGAAGTAGGAGTTACAACTGTACGCCAGCGCGTCGCCGATTGGGATGCGGCCGTGTCCCCGCGGGAGCCAACAGCCTTCGCAGGTCAGTTCGGGATACTGTTGCTCGTGGGTTTCGCCGTACGCCAGCGCGAGGAATGGCTTCACCAACGATCCCAGCGGCGCTGGCGCGGCCGGAGCGCTCCACCGCCGGGCGACCGTGGCGCCGTCCGATGTGCGCAGCAGCACGAATTCGTGGGGCGCCAGTTCACGCTCCGCCATTCTCGCGAGCGTTTCATCGCGACGGCCCGCGGCCGCGATGGCGAGGAACCCTCGCCGCGTCATCGAAGCCGGTAGACGACGTTCTGTCGCACGGCCGTCCCGTCGTCGTGCGAGTCGAGGGCCGCGGATTCGAGGCGACTCAAGGCGCGGCTCAGGCTCGCGATGTTTTCCGAAAAGAAGAGCGGCTCGTGCGCAGCCCCATCGCCGGTTGGACGATTCGGGAAGTCGATGAGGGTCGTCATGCGCTGGTAGCGCGGCGACTCTGTCGAGTGCAGGAAGCGCATGGCGTACTGCGCCGCGGGCAGCGACGCAGCCGCGTTCGAGCGGCCGATGATCATCGCCGCCAGATCGTCAGCCGGCGACAGCACAAGCAGACGGCCCGCCGCGACGACGTGCACCCGGCCGAGCGTCGAGGGCGGTCCGGCAACGGCCCACAATTGTGTAGTCACGCCGTCTACGGCCGTACGCGCCGCGCCGGCGTCCCAGTTGTGTTCGCCGAGCAGCGCCACCGCTCGCGCCGTGGTTACGAACACGCCATCCGCGGGCGGCCGGCTGGTCTCCACCTGCATCATGGCCTGCACCGGATTCGCGGCGATCAACGAACGCACGGCGCTGAGATCGGCCCTGGACAGTTCCGTCACGGGCGGAGCCTCGTCGATGCGAACCTCAAGGTCGTCTTCACTCCCCAGCGGGGCGTCCATCGACCCGGCCGCGGGCGCTGACGTCTCCCGCTGAGCGGCGTCAGCGCGTGGGGTGAACAACTTCTGCTCGAGCATCGCCACCACCACTTGGGCGTCCGGCTTCGCCCAGGCGCGTACGAGACCCGCGTCCGCCGGCGCCGCCTTTCCAATCTCGGCCACGGCGCCCTCACCCGAACGCCGGTCCGACGCAGGTTGGGCGCGCAGCAACACACGCCGTTCGCGAAACTCGGCCGCCGAGCGGTCGAGATCGGAGACGATCGCGTCGAATTGGGCCATTTCGGTGGCGTTCCGATGGATCCAATACGAGCGATAGTAGGGCGTGTTCAGAGTCCGCTGAAAGTTGATCGCCATGCGGAGTTCGCCGGCGCCCTGCGCCGCCGCCGCGCGTTGATACCACGGCTCCTGCCTCATCGCCGGAACGGTCTGCCCGCCGATGAGGGCGAGCGCGCCGGCCATGGCCTGCTCGCTCGTGGCCAATAGCAGAAGATCGCCGGTGACCGCGAACGCCGCTGTCCGGCTTTGCTGCTGCCTGACGAAGTAATCGACGTTGGCTGATTTCCTGGGCTGGAACTTCGCGCGCGATTGCCAAAGCATGCTCTGGTACGCCTTGGCTTGCGGCATCCTGGTCACATAGAGAAACTCCAGGTTGCCGATGTCATACAGGGCCAGGGCTGAATTACCGCCACTCACGGCGTCCACCAGCGTCATGTCGGGCGCGATGCCGGCGGCGGCCGCGAACTGGTCCTGCGCCTCCTTCAAGCGAAGGAACAGCCGGGAGTTGGAGAACACCTTGTAGTTGCCGCTGGCAAGCCAGGACCTTTTCACCGCCGAGTTATTCCAATCCCGGACCAACCCGGCGAAATCCCTCGCTTCCAGGAATAACACCGGACCCGCCGGAAACAGATCGGAGAGCGGACGTTGCTGTACCGACGCTTGCGGCAGCAACACGGCGACGGCCGCTAGCAGCAGCGCCCCGGTTCCGACCGCGACCTTTCGGGCGTCCCGTCTCATCGCGCGCCTCCAGCGGCCAGTTTCGGCCGGACGGTATGAGGTTGTTCCAGGTTCTTGCTGATCACCGGACGCCTTTCGTTGTTTTCCCGTCGAAGAGCCACGGCCTTGCGAACCAAATCCAGGTCTGCCTGAATGGCCGCTTTCAAGGCCGGCGACTTATCCAACTCCATCGCCAGCCGGTAGAAATAACTGGCGCGTGTTGGATCGCCGAGATTCCTCCACGCCTCCCCCAGTCCTTTCGATACCGAAGCGCGCTCCACCGCGGTCAGCGGCGTATCGCGCAGAAAGGATCCGGCCAGATATTCCGGGATGGCCTCGTTGTCGGGGATATTTGCGGACGACTGCGTGTCGTCGGGCAACACCCAGATCGCCTGTTGGTAGCGCTTCAGACTGAGTTGTGTCCTAAACAGGTCAACACGCGGCGCAACCGGCGTCGGATCGGCGCCGATCGCTAGGATCAAGGTGCGCGCCTTCGACGCGCCGTCCTTGATCACCGCCGCCGCCTCCAACCTTGCGGGACGCCAATATGGCTTGTTGACGCCCAATTCCGTGAGGGGCGCGCTGGATGCCAAGAGATCCAGTTCGGCCGATCCCGTGGAGACCTTCGCGCCTCCCATCTTGCGAAGCGCTACCGCCGCGTCGGCCCGAACAACGTAACTCGTGTTAGAGTCGCTGGTTATGTTCGTCAACTCCCGTGAGTTAGCCGCCAGTTCCGCCCACTTAGCGCGCGAGGCCATATCCCATGGAACCGCCTTCACTAACTGCTCGAGAAATCCCGCCGCCTCGGCCGTCTTCCCGAACCTCGCCAGCAAGGCCGCCGCGGACGCCTGGGTCTCAAACGGCGCTCCGCATAGCATCGTCATGCGCCGTAGCAGTTCGGTGGCGCCGGCTGAGTCGCCCTCGGCCAACCTGATCTCGGCAAGACCGAGGAAGTTCGCCGAATCGAAGTGATGCGCCTCCAATTCACGCGTGTAGATGAACTCGAGCACGCGGCGCGCCGCCGCTTCAACTCCACGCCGGTTCAGTTCGTTCGCCCCGGCGCGAAGCGCATCCACTGGCGGTGGGTCGGCTTCGATGGCGTATCGAGCGAGCAGCGCCGGCACATCGCCGGAAAGGCCCGCGATCTGGATCGCCAGCGACGCATACTCCGCCTGGCCGGCCTTTCGCGTCTTCACGGGGATCGTGTTCAGGACGGCCAGCGCACGGGCCGCCTGTTTGCGGTCGAGCAGAGATCGGATGTACTCGGTTTGCCATGAGCGCAGCGCCTGCTCCGCAGTCTCGCGAGGCTGTCCAAACGACGCCGAAAGCTTCGACTGGTTCGCATCGATCAACTTCTGATACAACAAATCGCGCTGAGCGTCGGGGAGCAACTGATTGCGCACCGCGCGGCCGAGGATCGACAGCGGGTCGCCCGTGGCCTGACTCAGGTCCGTCAACCACTTAACGCCCTTGGCTGGATCGCCGGAGGCGCCAAGGATCCCTTCGAGTAGAGGCTCGAACATGTACGTCCCATTGCGACGAAGCCACGTCTTCAGCAGGCGATCCGCTTCCGGCCTCAACGTCGCAAGCAGGTCGCGCCTTCCGATGTGAACCAGTGTTGTCCGGACGTCATTCGTGAAACTCGCCTGAGCGGGGCCTCGGTCCTGCGTTTGGATATACGATTCCAGCGCGCGACGGTATTCGGCGTTGGCGTCGTCTTTGCGCCCGGCGGCCCAATAGAGTTCGGCGAGGTTGTCGTGGGCGGAACCGATCTCGGCGTCGAGTTCCAGAGCGAGCGTATACTCAGCCACGGCCGCGCGCGTATCTCCCGCATCGCGGTAGTAATCCCCTAACTCCTCGTGGCGACGATTGCTCCACGGTGCTGATTCGACAAGAGCCGGCAGATAGTCCGCGGCGTTCGCCTGCCGGGTCATCGCCAGATACTCGCCGTACCGCGAAGCATAGTAGAACCATGGCTGGCCGGCGAGTTGCCGGTCGCGGTCGACCGGTTTGCCGATATTTTCGCCGATTACCGGGCTGCCCAGGGCCAACGCGAATGCGCTACGCACCTGGGGATTGTCGATCGCGAAGAACAAGCCCGCGAGCGCGGTGTACGCCGAGGTCCAGACCGGGGGAAACACTTTTCCCCGAGCCGCAATCACCGCCAACGCGTCGGCGGATTTGCCGCCTTCGACGACACAGTTGGCAGCCAGGTCGCGCATGTCTCCCGCCGCATCCGAAGAAGCAACCGTCAATAGAGTTTGGGGCTGGGCCAGCAGGAGCGGGCACATACGCTCCGCCATCTGCCCGATGTCCCCATGACGGGCGCCCAACCGGATCACACGAAGTTCGGCCGCCGCCTCCCCAGAGCGGCGGTATGCCTCCATCGCCTGCGACAACAGCGGCTCGCGATTCTCCGCCTGCGGGGGCATGGAGTTATAGAGTTGTTCGAAGCGTCGACCCAGTTCGCCATTCCGCAGCCGCCGAGTCAGGTTCTCCGCATACTGGTTTTGCACTAACACGTCGGAGGGATTCGCAGCGAGCATGGCGTCCAGCCACTTCGCCGCGAGTTCCTCCAACCCGGCGGCTCGCGCGGCCTCCAGGCCCAGACGCGAGTCCGCCGAACGCGTCCTTTCAAGAAACGCGGCGAACGCCGTCTTCTCTTCCGGCGTGAAATACGTCCCCGCAACGCGCCCCATCTGCCGCAAAGCGTCCCCAAGGGCGGGCGCCTTCTCCGGGTCGGTCCCGTTGGCGGAGAGTCTCTTGAAAGCCGCCTCATATTGACGGGATCGCGCCATGATCCCCGCGTAACTCACCGCGTACTCCGACTGCGCCGGAAGATCCGTCCCAAGCGCCGCCGCGCCCTGTTCGGCGTACTGCCGGGCCTCGGCGACATAGCCCCAGTTCTCCAGCCGCGCGGCGGCCGCGAAGAAGTTGTCGGGACGTTCGGGACGATTCTCAATGAACGCTGATTTCACCGCCGCCAGCATTCCTGCCTTCTGCCCCTGGCGCGCGCGAGTCAGCGCGACTCGCTCCATCCAGGTCGTGTCGTGGTAGCTGAGCTCATAGAGTTTCAGGTAATTCTTCTCGGCGTCCGCAAGACGCAGAAGCGTCTCGTCGAGGGCGGCCTGAGCGTTCCACAAATCCGCCCGCTCGGGCCGGATGGCGAGGGCCTTCGAATATGACTCTACCGCTTCCGGGAACTTCTCGAGCTCCGTTTCCAGGCGCGCCAGCACGATGGGCCAACGCGAGTCCTTCGGAGAGGCGGCCGCGGTTTTGACGTAGTACGCGATCAGTTTTTCGCTCATCTGATGAGCGCCGGCGTACGCCGCGGCCTCACGCGTCAACTCGCTGTCGTCCGGATAACGGTTCAACACCTCAACGTACTGGTCGAGCGCGGAAGAATAGTCCTTGACTCGAGTTAGCACCGGGATCAGGCCTCGGCGCATCGCCGCGGTCCGTTCTGTCCTGTCGGACGCGGTCAGGTTCGACGCGCGCAGGCCGTCGATCGTGGCTTGGTAGAACGTGCGCAACCCGCGGTCGTCACCTGCCCGCGCATAGGTATCGGCCATGGCCGACAGATACTCGGAACGGTAGGGATCGTCCTTCAGCAGCAACGCCAGCGTTTGGCGCGCGGTCGTCGTATCGCCCGATTCCGTGGCTTTGCGGGCAGCCTCCAGCCGGAACGACTTCTGATAGAACGGCTGCGCGCCATTGGCGGCGGCCGTCAGCGTCGTTACGGCGTTCTTCGGCTGCCCACTGCGCCAGTAGAAATCCGTTACCGCGCGCACCACGCCGAGCGTGGATGGATGTGTCCGAAGCAACGCCGACAGCACCCGTTGCGCGTCGTTCGGTCGGGCCTGATCCTCGTAGAAGTGCGCCAACCCGAGTTGGAGCCGCACCTGATCCACGGGATCCGTGGTAATCGCCACGCGGCGCGTCATCGCCGCCTCCTGGACTGCCGGGAACCCGCCGATGCGTCCCTGCGTCTCGACCCAGTCGAGCGTTTCGAACGCCGTGGCGCGTCCGGCGGCCGACAACAGGGTCTGCTCCATGTCGGCGCGCCGGCCCTGGTTTTCGAGCACGGCGGTCCGAAGACCAATCTCGCGCGGACCCGCATTCGCCGCGGTCGCCGCCTGCACCGTCAGCCGCTCGACGCTATCGCGCAGCGAAGGCCGCCGAGCCAACCGCACCAACCTCCGCTGAGCCTGATCGTTCGCCTGGCGGAACGCCGCGCTCGCGTATTCACTGAGGGCCCGGTCATACTGGCGCTTGCTTTCGTAGATGGCCCCCGCCTGATAGGCGTGCATCGCGGGATCGTTCAGCTTACGACGCCCCTCGTCGATCACTCGCAGCGCATCATCGAAAAGGAAGTAATCCCAGAACACGGTGGCCGATTCGAGATATCGCTCCGCCTTGCCCGGCTCAGTCGTGGCTATGCGGTTCCACAGAGGCCGGGCACGATCGAAGCGTTCCCGATCCGCCTGGATCTCTCCAGCGTAGGTGAGCGCCACGGAGTCGCCTGGAGCATAGGCCACCAACGACTGCTCAAGCGCCGCCGCCGTGTCGGTGTGTTTTGGATCGATGGTGGCGAGCGAGCGGTAAATCGCCACGGCTCGTGGCGCCGCGAGATCAGCCGTCGGATAACTGGCGGCAATGGCGTGGAACACCGGAGCCGCCGCTTCGAAATTCGTCCGCCAGCTTTCCCCTTCAGCCAACATGCGCGCGCCCACCGGATTCGCGTTCACCTGCTGCTGACTCCCGATCGAACCCAACGCGGCTAACTCGGCGTCCAATTTCCGATTCCGGGCCAGATATTCGAAAAAGCGCACGCGCAGGTCATCCGCCTGGAACCAACTGGCACGCAGCAGAGACTCATAGGCCACTGCATCCGCGGAGCCTCGGGTCGAATAGGCCGTCAGCAGGTTGCGCGTGAATGCCAGGTCGTTGGGAAATCGCTGGTGGGCGTACAAATTCAACTGTAGGTACAACGCCGCCGCAACGGATCCGCGCGGAACCGCCTCGCTGAAGTAGCGCTCCAACTCGGCCCCCGAGAACTTCTCCGCCACCTCGCGACTGAGTTGTGTGAACTGGGCAGTCTGCTTCTGTTTCAGGTACCAACGCGCGAGTTTATGACTCCAACTCGTATCCGGAAACTGCGAAATGGCCCGCTTATAAGTCGCTTCAACATCGGCGCCCAGGCGGTTTTGCTCGAGGAAGCCGGCGAAGCGTTCGTACAAGCCCGGGTCATTCGGGTTTCGATCGATCTCCTGGCGATATAGCGCCAGCGCGTCGGGAATCCGCTTCAGATTCACCAGGCGCGCCAGATAGCGGTCCAGAATTCGTGCATACTCGGGCGACCGCGCCCCCCGCTTCGGGGCTTCGCGCGGCTCGGCCGGAGTAGCGGCGTCGCCCTGCTCCTGAGGCTGGTCCTGCTTGGGAGCGGCCGGCGCGGCGCCGCCATGTTCGCCCAGAGGAACGCCATCGGCGCGGCGCGACAATTCCCGCAGCAGCTCGTTGTACAGGGCAAACTCCTGCTGCATCTGGTTGGTGCGGGCGTAGGCGTCCGCCATCAGCGTCGCCACCTGGGTTCGTTCGGCGGCATTGGCGAACTGAGCTCGAAACTGCCCGCCGGCGCGAATCACGGCCTGATTGTCGCCGTAGGTGGCGAACGACTGGATGCGGCTCAGATGCAGGCCCGGCCGGCGCGTCGAGTTCGGAAAACGCGAATCGAACAGCGTGACCAACTCGGACGCCTTGGCGCGTTGGAAGTACGGCTGGGCCTTCTGATTCTCGTCCGAGTAAGCATACGCCGGACCGGTAGAGTTGAGGATGAGTGACAGGACTCCGTTCAAATACCCGGGATAGGGGTCCGCCTGCGCGATGTCCCGATAGTATGTAAGGTCGCTGGAGCCGAATCGGATCCCCTGCCCCGCATTTGCGAAGAGCAGGTTCGTCAGGCCCGCCAACGCGCGCTCGGCGTCCGCCGCCTGCGCATTCGGCTGGCTGTACAACGAGTAATAGCAACGCGCCGCCCGATCGGGATTATTCGCCGCCTCATAGAGTTGCGCGAGCGTCCATAACTCGTCGGCCTTCCAGGATTGCGCCGGCTTGCGGGCCTCGTAGTCAATCAGCGCGTGCTGGGCGTTCGCGACGTTGCCCTGCTGTTGCCAGTAATAGAAGATGCGCGCCGCGCCGTCGATCGAGTTACCCTTGGCGCGAGCGTCCGCCAGATACCGCCGCAACGCCCCAGCGCTTTTCAATTGCTCGAAGTACGCCTTGATCAGTTCGGCGGGCCACAGCGGGTTGAAACCGCGGTCGTATAGCGCCAGCGCCGCCTGCGCCGATCCCCGCGAGGCCTCAATCTCAGCCTGCGCCTTCACTGGATAGACTGCGTCGGTGGGGAATGCGGCCGAATACTGTTTCAGATACTGTTCGGCGTAGCCGTATTGCTTGTGCGCCACCGCGTAGTCGAGCACCCTAACGTATGCCGCGGACTCATTGGGATACCGCGCAATCCAGGCACGGTGTTCGGCGCGCGCGGCGTCGAAACCCAGCAGGTGGTCGTCGATCGCGGCGGTCATCCTCTCAAACGCCCTCCACGATTTCTGTTCCATCGCGGGCGTGTACCTCTCCGCCGCCTGTGCGGGCAGGACGGCCGCCTCATGGAGCGCCTTCACTTCCTTGGCGGGCTCCAACCGGCGCTGGTAGTAATCGGCCAGGGCGATTTGGCCCGAGAATTTGTCGCCGGCCAGTTGTGCGTGCTTGATCCAGTCGGCTTCAGCCGACCCAAAGTCGAGTTGCCGCTCGGCCTCGAGCGCTCGCAACGAGTACAACTCGCCATCGGCCGGCCGCACCGCAATGAGTTTCGCTAACTCAGGCCGCGTCTCTGAGGACGGACGCCGCGCCAACGCCTTGGCCGGGCCCGAGGGAACCAACTTGAAGAATACGGCCTGCAGCGGGCTCGTCGCCTCGATGTGCGCCAGTTCGGCCTGTAGAACGGCGGCCAAAATCACGGCGGAGGCGGCCAGCGCGATCCGGCTACGGGATAACTTCAAGCTGCACCTCCTGAGTCCCGATGTTATGGGCGAAGTCCTCCGCCGTCACGGTCACCTTGTACTTTCCGGCCGCCAAATACGCGGGCACGAATAACTCGCCCGTGTTTGCGTTCATGCGCGGGTTCCATTTCATGTAAGCGGCCTCGGCTCCGTACATCCTCGCCACGATCGTTCGCGCCGTCTCCGATGCGTTTACGCTCAACCGTACGGTTTCGCCGGGCCGATATCTGGTCTTGTCCAAGCGCACCTTCACGGCGGGCGGCTTGCTCGCGATCACAAAGCTTTTCGATTCGCGGAACGTTCGCCCCTCCTTGTCGCGCAGAATCAACCGCACGTGATAGGTTCCATCCTGCATATCCACCGGCGCGAGGAACCTCGTTTGCCAGGTATCCTCGTGCTCCAGATATCGCAACTTCTTCACCAAGCCGAAGGGGAACACCGCCGTGATGGAAGCGATGGAAAGATCGGTCCTGACGCGCAACACGGGGTCGCCGGGACGAATCAGCCGGGGGCGCAACAGCGCGCGGGGAGCGGCCAGAAACGACGTGTAGGGCGTCACGAATTTGTACTTCCGCGCCAGGCGGATGATCTCGTCGATGGTCGCCCGGTCCTCTCCGTCGCGCTCGATCTTCTCGAGCAGCGCATCCACGCGAGCCTTGGCCCAGGTGCGCGGAAGTCCCGGATGCTCGGCGTTCTGCGCGGGCAGGCTCACCGCTGTCTGCGCAGTGAACGCCGCGCCTTCCCGAGACCCTTTCACCGAGAACGTCGTTCGCGCCGGCTTACCGTACGTGCCAACCCACGCCGCCATCGATCCCGGGAATACAGTGTCTTCCAACGGGTACACGAGCCCAACAGCGGGCGTCGCCGTGAACGCCAAACCCTCCACCGGATCGCGCCCGATTTTCGAAAGGAACGCATTCAGTTTGAAGTCCAAGGGCTCAGTCGATCGCACCTGCTCAATCAACCCGCCGTTCTTCGCAAACTGCTTCAACAACGCGACGTTCGCGTCGTCGCCCACGGCGAACACGTACGTACGTGGCCGTCTGGCCGCGGCCAGTTTGCTCCATTCCGCCGCGTACCATGCCGCCAGCCTGGCATTCTGAACGATCCCGGCGGTGGCGCCGCCGTCGCTGAACAGAACAATGTACGGATTGGGACCGTTTTGTTTCAGCGCCGCTTCCAGCGCGGCCTGCATGTTGGTGCCGCCGCGCAGCCGGCTGGACCGTACGAACGCCATCGCCTTTTCCACCGCGACCGGCGACGCTGGCACGGGCGCCGGCGCCATCGCCGCCACCTCCGAATTGAATAGCAGAAGGCTGAACTGGTCGCCCGCGCGTAGACTTCTCAGTAACTTCTCAAGCCCCTGGAAACTACGTTCCAACTTCTCCCACTGCATGGAGAGCGACGCATCGAACAGCGCCACCACCGTCCGCGGAGCGCCCGACTGGCCGCTGGTCCGCGCCGCACCCACCAGGGTGCTCACTTCAAAGAATCCCGCTTCCTCCGGATCGCGATGCGTAATCACCGCGAGCGTGTCCGCCTTGGGCGGCGCAAACGTATATTCGACCGCGAAGTCTTCGCTCAGCGGAACCGCCTTGCCGTCGAACTCGACACGAACCACGTTCGCCGTCTGTTGGGCGACCCGCGCGGCGTAGGCTTTGCTGGTGATGTTGAACGATGCAATCGGATGCTCCGTGCGAAACTCGAAGCGGATCGTCAGTTTGCCCGCGGTCATCGCCCGGTAGACGTCCGGCCGCAACGGTATGGCGAAATAGCCTTTCAACTGCTCGACGCTCAGCCGTTCGTGATACTCGATTTCGACACGCTTGTAGCCCCAGGCGGGAATCGGCGCAACGCGCGCGATGAACGCGGATCCGCGGCTCGCCTCATCGGAACTCTGCTCGCCCATTTGCAGCAGACCCGGATCGAGCGCCTGAATGCGGATGTCGTTGTAGATCTCTTCGGCGCGCTTGCGCTCCAGGATCACGCCGGGAATCCTGGTCACGTCGTCCCATATGGCGAAATCGGAGACGAGTCCGCGGGAGGGCAGGGCGAAGGTGTAGTTGCCTTCCAGGATCTTCCCCGTGTGGTTCGCGTATACCTGCCGCACCGCCACGCGCGCGTCGGCGTTGTCGATCAACACGTCGATCGACATCTGTTCGAGCGACAGAACGGCAGGATCCGGCTGTTTCGCATCGGTCGGCAGCAGGACCCCCGCGTCCCCGAACAAGGGAATCGCGCAGACCAGCGAGAGTATAGCTTTCTTCATTTGATGAGGTTGTCCTCAGGCGCGCGGACAAGGCCGTTGTCCGTGCCGATGTAGACCAGTCCGTTATCCACTGCGATGGCGGTGACGTTCATCGAAGGCAGTCCGCGCGTGATCCAGCGCCATCTTGCCAGCGACCGATCGTAAAGCGCAAGCCCGCGCCCCAGCGTGCCGGCGTACACCGCCCGATCGGATGCGGCCATCGCGTTCGGATTCACTTCAAAGTTCTTCGGCAGATCGGCGAACGTAGTCCAGGCGCCCGCCACGCCGGTATGAGCGATGCCGCCGCCATAAGCGCCGATGAACGTGTCGTCAGATAAGGGCAACACGGCCGTAATCCAATTGTGTGTCAAACGGGAGTTGTTATTGGTATAGCTCGTCGTGACAAAACCATTTTCGATCACCGAAAGCCCACCCAGCGTACCGACCAGCGTGCGCGAGCCCAGCTGCGCGAGCGCGTAGACATGATTGTTCACCAGCCCGTGAAATGCGTAGATGCTGGAAATCCGCGACGCCTCGATGAAACTGACGCCCGCCGGAGTGCCGGCAATGATCGCGCCATCGGGGCGAAACAGCACATCCGTAATCTGATTCGCGATGAGCCCGTCGCGCCGCGTCAGCACCTCGCGACGTTCGCCGCGCGGGCTGAACATCGCCAGCCCGTTCGACGTAGCCACGGCCGTGCGGTCATGCGCGCGGTCATGCGCGATGCGGTTGACGCAGAACAAGACGTCGTCCTCCAGATGCCGGGCCCTGGCGCGCGCCGGCTCCACGATGTCCAACCCGCGGTCGAAATAGCCGATCCACAATCCTCCGGCGCCGTCGGGCGCCAAGGCGGAGACGTTGCGGTCGGCCAGGCGCGCCTCCGCCGCCGTCAGCACAGGCGTCCAGTCGCCGTGCCGGGCGCCGATGCGGAACAGCCCGTCCGGCGTCAGCGCCAGCGTCGCCCCACCCATGGCGAGCAACCGTCTGACGTTCGACGCCTCGCCGGCCGCCGATGGTTTCGTCTTGGCGTCGAGGGGCGCCCGCAACAGACCCTCGTCGAGCGTTCCCACCAGCAGCGACCCATCCAGCTTGATCGCGGCCTGGGTGGTGAATCCCTGCGCCAGCGCCCTTTGCACCCGCCCGTCACGCAATTCGGCGACTCCCAGCGCTGTCGCCGCGTAAGCCGTATCGACATCCACGGCGATCGAAAAGATATGTGCGTCGGGCAGGCCTTCTTTCTCGCCGAAGCGCTCCAACTGGCCCGCGCGCCAATGCGCCACACCTTCGTTCTGCGTACCGATCCAGAGGCTGGCTTCTTCGCCCGCCAGCGCCGTCACATGGTCGCCGGCCTGCGGAACAACGCGCGCCAGATGCTTGCCGTCGAAGGAGACCACGCCGGCCTTCTCCGTGCCGAACAGAATCCGACCGGTGGAAAGAGGCAGCACCGCGGTCATCTTCCGGGCGCCCGCATCATCGGGACGGATCTGCCGGAACCGCGCTCCATCGAAGGCCAGCGCGCCTTCGCCCGCCGTCGCCATCCACAGTTCCCGCGTTTGGGATCCGCCTCCGATGCCCACCGCGGCGGCGACAATGGGCGCCGGGGGCAGTTCCAGCCCGGTGCGGTAGCTCTTGGTCAACGCGCCGGCCGCGTCGTACTCGAAGACTCCGGCGTCACCCACCACATACAGGCGGCCGCCGAACTCCGCCGCGTCCCGAAATCCCGCCGGCGCGGAGATGGTCTCGAACCCCGGGGGAACCGTTCCATCCAGGTTCGACTCGACAAAGCGCACCTGTCCCTCGGCGTCCACCTCACCGGCGGACGTTCGAAGAACCCTCGAAGCCTTCCACAACACCCCCGTCGCGATGAAGGCCAGGACCGCGAAACCACCCCCAAGCGCCCAGATCAGGCGCCGATTGCGCATAGCGTCCAGTATAGGAGACTCGAGCTACAGATCTGTTAGACCCTCGGCGCGTGGGTCTTGTTTGTGCGCCGGCCGGGTCGCGAAAGGCGATGATCAGGCGAAACGAAGCGTGTACACGCGGCCCTTCTTGACGGCCAGGGACCCTGGTTTCGAGGGAAGCGCCTTGCCGTTTTCGAGCGCCTCGACGACAGACTGCCCGCGCGGAGCCACGACCCGATGAACTCCGTCCACCGAGGGCCGTATCGTTGCCGACACGGCGCGGCCGTCCTTCCATTCCAGGTCGACGCCGACGCCGCCCCGCGCTCGCAGGCCGGTGACGCGACCCGACTTCCACGCCGACGGCAGCGCGGGCAAAAGCCGCAATCGCCCGCCGTGACTCTGCACCAACATCTCGGCGATCGCCGCCGTCTCTCCGAAGTTTCCGTCAATCTGAAAGATCGCGCCGTGATTGGCCGGGTGTGTGTCGAACAGGTTGGGATAAGTCGAATCGCGCAACAACTTGTGCAGAAACTCGACCGCCAGATCGCCTTCCCGCAGGCGAGCCCAGAACATCGTCACCCACGCCGCGCTCCAACCTGTATGCGCTCCTCCATGAGATAGACGGTATTCCAGGCTCTTTCGAGCGGCGGCGGCTAACTCCGGCGTCTCATCCGGATCGATCTCATACCCCGGATGAAGGCCGAATAGGTGCGAGATATGGCGGTGGCCGGGCTCGGTTTCGCCAAACTCCTCGGACCACTCCATCAGACGTCCATCGCTTCCAACGCGCGGGCGCCGCAGTTTCGCGATGGCGGCCCGGCACTCGGCGGCGAAATCGCCGTCAGCGCCCAACAGGGCGGCGGCCTTCTCGGTCCGGCTCAGCACGGCGAACGCGATCGACTGGGACATCGTCGGGCCCATCGTGATGTTACCGCGGACTGCGCCCGGCGCAATGTAGGTATTCTCAGGCGAGTTAGCCGGACCGGCGACTAACCTGCCGGTCTTCGGATCGGCGACCAGGTAATCCAGGGTGAATCGCGCGCAAGCCTTCAGAATCGGATAGGCGCGGTCGCGCAGAAAGGCGCGGTCCTGCGTGTAGTCGAAATGCTCCCAGAAGTGCAGGCTCGACCATGCCAGCCCGTCGGGCCATAGCCCGTAGCCGATGTTGCCGTCCAACGCGGTGTGGCCCCATGGATTGGTGGTATAGTGCGCCACCGCCCCGCGGCAGCCATACGCAACCTTCGCCGTCTTCTCAGCGTGCGGGCGCAGGCGCTCAATGTAGCGAAAGAACGGGTCGTGCAGTTCACTCAACCCACACACTTCCGCCGGCCAGTAGTTCATCTGGATGTTGATGTTGATGTGATAGTCGGCCGACCACGGCGGAGTCAGCCCGTCGGCCCACAACCCTTGCAGATTCGAAGGCAACGAACCCGCGCGCGAACAGCTGATGAGAAGATAACGGCCGAAGTTGAAATAGAGCGCCGCGAACGCCGGATCGGTCTCACCCTTGCGGACTGCGGCCAGGCGTTCATCGGTAGGCTCGGCGCTGCGATCGGGGCCCGCCAATTCGAGGGACACACGGTTGAACAACGCCGCATGATCGGCGGCCTGCGCCCGCGCAATCGCCGCATAGCCACGCTTCACGGCCCCATCGAGCGACACGCGTGAACGGCCCGCCGGGTCGGGTTCGTCGAAATCCGTCGCAGCGGTGACGAACAGCGTAACGGTCTTGGCGCGCTCGATCCGGAAGCCATCGGTGTCGACCTTCTTCGATCCGCCTTCCACAACGCAGCCCAACAGCGCCGCGAATTCGACGCCGTAGGGCCGGGGCCGCCCCGTCATCCGCACGACTTCGCCATCTCCGGCGGTCTCGGCGTCCTTCTCGCGCGAAAGCGCCGCACGTAACGACAGGCCGTCGGCGGCGTCCGTCTCCAGACGAACTACAAGCACCCGGTCAGGAAACGACGAGAACACAGTCCGGCGATACCCGGCGCCGCCCACACGATAGGAAACCGCCGCCCGCCCCGTCGACAGGTCGAGTTCGCGCCGGTAATCGGTCACATCGTCGGAGTGGCGGAACTCGAGCGTAAGATCGCCAAGGGTTTGATAGGACCCGAACGTCTCCGCTCGCATCGGCGTCATCATCTCCGCCTGCGCCAGCTTGTTGGCCTCGGCATACTGGCCGTCAAACAGCAGTTGCCGCACCTTGGGCAGAGCCGCCCGCGTCTGGGGGCGATCATCCTCGGCCGCCTTGCCCGACCACAGGCTGTGCTCGTTCAGTTGGATCCGTTCCTTGACGGCGTGGCCGAACACCATCGCCCCAAGGCGCCCGTTGCCCACTGGAAACGCATCGTTCCACGTCGCGGCGGGAGAACGGCGCCAGAGCACGTTCGAATCGCGCGGCGCGTCCGCGAATGAGCGTGACGCGCCGGCGGCCGCCGCGGCGGTCTTAAGCAGATCCCTGCGTGTGATCATCAATTGTTATTACAGCTTGAATTCCCACCCCTTGCGCACAAACGGCTTCAGGTAGGAGTTCGCCTCGGCGCTGTTGGTGAACCGCATGTTGGCGCCATCCCAATTCAGTCTGCCCGGGACGCGCAGCGCGATGGCCCCCAGCGCGAGCCACTCAATGTACTTGGCCGCCACCGGGAACTCCGACACGCCCGGCGCCCCGCCCTTGCAGGCGCGCACCCAATCCTGCTGATGGTTGACGCCCCGCTGCAACATCTGCGGAGGCAGTTTGTACTCGGCCCAACGCGAGGCGGGCAGCAGCCACACGCCCTCGCCGCGCGTCACCGTGGCCATATAGCCCTTCGATCCGACGAACACGGCGCCATTGCCCGGCGCGCGCATCTTCGGGTCCGAGTTCGCCTGTCCGCCAGGAAATCCGCCCGGAGGACGCCCGGGACCACCCGGCCGCGGGCCCATCTGCGGCGGCGGCCCGTATCCAGGCGCGAACACGCCCGGCGCGGGCTTGCCGTCAACGCCCAACCGATCGCCGACCATCATCGTGCCGTCGCCTGTCGTCAGGAACGAACGGCCCTTCTCGGCCAGGTTGTTCATCCCCGGAAACAGCCGCTCGCCTTCGGCCATTCCTGGAGGATTCTGGAAGTCGCCGCGCATGTTCTGGTAGGCGTGAACGGTGACGGGCGGCATGTTCGCACGAGCCGGGAATTCGAACACCAGGTGCGAGCGCAACGGCCACACCCATTCGCTCTTGCCTTCGACATACACGCACTCGACGCTGGTCGGCGAGGCCTTGTCCAGTTGCAGCGCCAGGTGCGCCGGGCCAAGGTTATGCACCAGCCAGTCGCCCAACGATCCGCCGGTCGAAAAATCAAGAAAGGCGCGCCACTGGTTCGTCATCAGCGGATTGAAGTCGCGCGGCTTGGCCGGGCCGAGCCACAGGTCCCAATCGAGCGTCGACGGCACATCGGACTTCGCCGGCCCCGTCGCCGGCAGATTGGGCTGCCCGCCGTAGATGCCGCCGGTCCAGGCGTGCAGTTCGCGGACCTCCCCGATCTCACCTGACCACAGGATCTCGCAGGCGGTCTTCGTGGCCTCGTGGTTGAAGCCCTGGTTGCCCATCTGCGTCGCCACCTTGTACTTCGCGGCGGCCTGCACCAACAGGCGCGCTTCAGAGACGGTGCGCGTCAGCGGTTTCTCGCAATAGACGTGTTTGCCCGCCTGCATCGCAGCCAGCGCGATCGGCGTATGCATGTGGTCGGGCGTGGCGATCATCACCGCATCGATGTTCTTTTCCGCCTCGAGCAGTTTTCGATAATCCTTGTATTTCGTCGCCTTATCGTAGGCGTTGAAGGTCTTGGCGGCGCGCGCCTCGTCGACATCGCACAGGGCGACGATGTTCTCGGTGGGCTTCACGCCCATCAGGATTTCGGGACCGCGGATGCCCACGCCGATCGCGGCGATGTTCAGTTTCTCGTTCGGCGACTTGTATCCCGCACCCTTCAATGAGGGCGCGCTGGCGAATCCGCCGGCGGGAACTGCTCCGGCCAGCATGGATCCGTAGAAGAAATAACGTCTGGAAAACCGGTTGTCACTCACTGGGTAACTCCTTCGTCGATCCTTTGCTCGGGACCGGTGCGACTCTGGACAACCATGCTATTCCATCCGTAAAAACGATTCAACCGCGTGCGGGTTCGCCGCCGGAGCCCTCGCCAGGCGCGTCCGGGAGCAACGATCTGGGGGAGTTGGGAAGGATTGGGCCGGACGGACAGCGAAATCCCACGGACTCCGGTCCGCCCGGCATGCCAAGGCGTACTCTCGAGCGCGACGGTCTAGGCTAGCAGGCCCAGCGCCAAAGATTCGCGCCCACGGTGAAACCCGCGCCGACAGCCGCGAACAACACCAGGTCGCCTTTCACCAGCCGGCCTTCGCTGATGGCGTCGCGGGTGGCGAGCGGGATGGTGGCGGCGGTGGTGTTGCCGTACCGGTCGATGTTGATCATCACCTGGGAACTGCTCATGCCGAGCCGTTCGGCCACCGCGTTGATGATGCGAAGATTCGCCTGGTGCGGCACCAGCAGCTTCACATCCTTGGCCTCCACGCCGCTCTTGCTCAGCAGTTCCTTGCACGCGTCGAACATCTTGCGCACGGCGTACTTGAACACCTGCTGCCCATCCTGCTTGACGTAGTGCAGACGCTTGTCGACGGTCTCGTGCGACGGTGGCATGCGGCTTCCGCCGGCGGGCATCTTCAGCGCCTCGGCGCCCGATCCGTCGATCTCATTGGCGAAGCCCAGGAACCCTTCCCCCTCCTCGCCCGGCTCAATCAGCATCGCGCCGGCGCCATCGCCGAACAGCACGCAGGTGGCGCGATCGGTGTAGTCGATGATGCGCGACATGGTGTCGGCGCCGATGACGAGGACCTTCTGATGCGAGCCGGCCTTGACCAGGTGGGCCGCGGTGGTCAGTCCATAAACGAAGCTCGAGCAAGCCGCGATCAGGTCGAAGCCCCAGGCGCCTTTCGCGCCGAGACGGTGCTGCACCAGGCACGCCGTGGATGGAAACATCATGTCCGGAGTGACCGTGCAGACAATGAGGGCGTCCAGTTCGCTTGCGGCGATGCCCCGCTTCTCGAGCGCGACCTTCGCAGCCTCAAAAGCCAGATCGGATGTCGCGACTTCGGGGTCCGCAATGTGACGTTCGCGAATGCCGGTACGCTCCAGAATCCACTGGTCCGTGGTGTTCACCATCTTCTCGAGATCCTGGTTCGTGAGGACGCGCGGGGGGACATAGCACCCGAGCGCCGTTATCTTGGGTGTCGGCAAAAAACCTCCAAAAACAACAGAATACCGGACTTCGAGGTCACAAATCGACCCGGCCGGACCGAAAAGCGCGCGACTGCCGTGGCGCCGGCCGCTATTCCTTGACGCGTTTGGCGGTCAGTTCCATCGTCTGGTCGCCGATTTCGGCCTTCATCTTCATTTCGTCGCCCGAAACCGTCGCCTTGTGCACTACGGTGAACTGATCGGTGGCCACCGTGAACGTCACGTTGTCGCCGTCCACCTTGCCTTCGGAAATCGCCATCGTGCCCATCGGGCTCTCGACGCTGCCGGTCAACTTGGCGCCTTCCGCCTTCAGGTTGAATGTCAACTGCATTTCGCCGTCGGGGCCCTGCATGCTCGCCTTCCACTTGCCGGTAACGTCGGCGGCGAAGGCGGACACGGCCATCAGAAACATCAACAACACGAGTGTGGGTCTCATCATGCCCAAGGATTGTATCGCAGCGTCGATTGGCGCACAGCCGCGTCGGATTCACTGATTTACGAAGCACGCGCTGTAGAATATTCTCATGGCTGAAAAGCGCGTTGTACGCCCGAGCCTTAAGACCACCGTCGCCTGGTACGTCCTGATCACCGTTGTCCTGGCCGCGGCCGCCTACGGACTGTACGGATACCTGGCCAAGGACGCGAGTCCGTGGCATGCTCTCGCCCTCCTGCTGTACTTCATCCCCATCCAGAAGCACCTGGCCACGCGCATGTTCTCGCTCACCATCGAAGGCGACCACCTGACGCTGCAATCCGGCCTGTTGTCGAGCACCCGGCGCACGGTGGACCTCGGCAAGGTGCAGGACGTGACCGCGCGCCAGAGCCTGGGCGAACGCATGCTCGGCCTGGGCGACCTTCTGGTGGAGACGGCCGGCGAGCGCAGCGCCATGGTCATCGAAGGCATCGACCGGCCCCGCGAAGTGGCCGACCTGATCCTCGAAAAATCGCGCGAGTTGAGCCGCCAGCGCTCGCACGGAATGTAAATGAAACTCGCCGCCGTTCTCCTCCTCGCCGCGGCGTGGGCCTGCGCCGCGGACCCCGCCAGCGAACTGATCTTCCCGCCGGAGAAGTGGCACAACCACTCCTCCTCCATCGTCGAATTGCCCGGCGGCGACCTTCTGGCATGCTGGTTCCACGGCTCCGGCGAGCGTCAGGCCGACGACGTCGTGATCCGCGCCGCACGCTGGAGCAAGGCTTCGCGCGCCTGGAGCGAGCCGTTCCTGCTGGCCGACACGCCCGGCTTCCCCGATACAAATCCCGTGCTGTTTGTCGACAAACAGGAGCGCCTGTTTCTGTTCTGGCCCGCCATCATCGCCAACCAGTGGGAAACGGCCCTGATGAAATACCGCATTTCCACCGACTACCGCCAACCCGCCGGTCCGCCGAAGTGGGAACATCAGGACAACATCCTGCTGATCCCCAAAAACATCGTCGCCAAAACCGAGCAACTGCTCGCTCAGGCCCCGCCCTCGGCCGATCCGCGAGCGCCCGAATACATCGCCAAGCTGCGCGAACACGCCGCCGACAAGTACTTCTCCCGCATGGGCTGGTTCACCCGCACGCATCCGCTCGAACTGCCGTCGGGCCGCCTGCTGGTTCCCATGTATTCCGACGGCTACTCATACGGGATCATGGCCATCAGCGACGACCACGGCTACACCTGGACCGCCAGCGAACCGATCGTGGGCTTCGGCGGCATCCAGCCATCCGTGGTGCGCGGGAAGGACGGCGTGCTGGTCGCATATCTCCGCGACAACGGCCCTCCGCCCAAGCGCGTGCAGGTCAGCTATTCGAAGGATGACGGCGTCAGTTGGACCGTCGCGAAGGACACCGCGATCCCGAACCCCGGAGCGTCGATCGAGGCGATCGCCCTCGCCAGCGGCAAGTGGCTGATGGTCTACAACGACGTCGAACGCGGCCGATGGTCGCTCGCGGCGGCGCTGTCGGACGATGAAGGCGCCACCTGGAAACACTTTCGCCACCTGGAGGGCGACCCGGCGGTCCCGACCAAAAACTCGTTCCACTACCCATCGGTCATCCAGGCCAAGGACGGCTCCATCCACGTCACCTACAGCCATTTCACCCCCGCCGGCAAGTCGATCAAGCACGTCCGTTTCACCGAGGATTGGATCCAGGCCGGCGATCCCAAACGCTAACCGCATCGGGCGCCCGAATCGGATACGATTGTTCCTGTTTGGAGCAGCCCTTGAAAACCATACTTCGCTTCGCGGCGATCTCCGCATCGCTGATGGCGGCGTTCGGACAGGACGCCTTTCAGTTGAAGGACGGCGATCGCGTCGTCTTCTTCGGCGACAGCATCACGGACCAGCGCCTCTACACCACATTCGCTGAAACCTATGCCGTCACGCGCTTCCCGGCGCGCAAGATCACCTTCGTCCACTCCGGATGGGGCGGCGATCGCGTTACCGGCGGCGGAGGCGGCGGCGTCCAGGTTCGCCTGGCGCGCGACGTGGTCGCCTATCACCCGAACGTCGTCACCATCATGCTCGGCATGAACGATGGCCGCTACCGCAAGTTCGACGCACAGATCTTCGACATCTATTCGGGCGGTTACAAGCAGATCGTCAAGCAGTTGAAGACGGCGCTGCCGGGCGTTCGCATCACCGCCATCCAACCTTCGCCCTACGACGACGTCACGCGCGCCCCGACGTTCGAAGGCGGCTACAACGCGGTCCTGCTGCGCTACTCCGATTTCATCCAGGAGTTGGCGCGGACCGAATCGCTCACCCTGGCGGACCTGAACCGGCCCGTGACGGCCATGCTCGAACGCGCCAAGTCCACCGATTCCGCCATGGCGCTGAAGATCATCCCCGATCGCGTGCACCCCGGCGCGGCGGGCCACCTCATCATGGCGGAGCAGTTGCTGAAGTCCTGGAACGCTCCCGCGACCGTGACCAGCGTCGAACTGGACGCCGCGGCCCGGCGCGCGGTGCGCAGCGAAAACGCGTCGATCTCCGATCTCCAGTTCGGCGGTGCGATCACGTGGACCGAGATGGATTCCGCCCTGCCCATGGCCATCGACACGGCGGATCCGGTGATGGGCCTCACCATCGCCTCGTCCGACTTCATGGACGCCCTGAACCAGCAGACCCTGAAGGTGTCGGGCCTGGGCGCGGGCAAGCACACCCTGCGCATTGATGGCGAGGAAGTGGCGACATTCACCGCCGCCGAACTCGCGGCCGGCGTGAATCTGGCCCGGTATCACACCCCGATGTGGGGGCAAGCCGCGCAGGTCCACGCGCTGACGTTGAAGCACAACAACATCCACTTCGCGCGCTGGCGCAGCCTCCAGGTTCCCCTGGAATTCGACAAACTCCGGGACGCCGTTCCCGCCATGGACGCGCTCGACGCCGTGGAGACGGACCTGATCGAGAAGCAGCGCGCGATGGCCCAGCCCGTGCCGCATAAGTTCGAACTGGTCTCCGGCGATTCTGAATTCAAGTCCGCCTTCGACGGCCACGACCTGGCCGGCTGGCATATCAGCCAGACCAATCATCACGGCAAGACGCAGGCCTGGAAAGTGGCCAACGGAGTCATCACCGGAGAGCAGGACCGGCCCGGACACGGCGGCATTCTGCTGACCGACAAGAAGTACAGGAACTTTGAAGTGTCGCTCGAAATCAACCCCGACTACGGCTGCGACAGCGGCCTGTTCCTGCGCTCCAATGAAGCGGGCGACGCCTACCAGGTGCTGATCGATTACCTGGACGGCGGAGCGGTGGGCGGCATCTACGGCGAAGGGCTCAAGAACGTGAAGGGCTACACGCCGAACTGGCGCGAAGTGTGGAAAAACGGCCAGTGGAATCAGTTGAAGGCGCGCATTGAGGGCGATACGCCGCACATCCAGGTCTGGATGAACGGCGTAAAGATCACCGACTGGACCGACACGGCCAACCACATGACCGACGGCGCCGTGGAAGGCATGGTGGCGGTGCAGGTCCACCTGGGCAATCGCTGGATTCCCGGGGGCCAGCACCGCTTCCGCAACATCTCGATCCGCCAGCTACCCTGAGTTAGCCTTACTCAAGCTTAAGGGCGCGCCCTTTCGAACTCGGGAATGGCGCGCCCAGCAGGGACGCGATGGTGGCCGCGATGTCGGTGTTGGCCACCGTGGGCAGCTTCACGCCGGGACGGACGCCGCGCCCCGCCGCGATGAAGATGGCGTTCATCTCGGGATCGGAAGCCAGGTAGCCGTGGCTGCCGGCGGTTTGCGGAACGGCCGCCGTCACGGGTCCTCCGGTGGCGCCGGAGAAGGAATAGCCGGATTTGGCCGACAACAACAACTGGCCGAATTGTTTGTCCTTGGCCGGAGTGGGCAGGCCCAGCGATGCGTACTCGGCGGGTTCGATCACACGATCGATCCCTTCGACGCCGGTCAGCGCCTTCCGGACCTTCGCCGCCAGCTCCGCGTTCTTGTCGTCGAAGTAGACATAGGCGGTCCCTCCCTCGGGAATCACCCACACCTTCCCCGCCAGCCCCGCCTGTTCAATCGCAATGGATGCGCGCACCTGCTTGGCGTACTTCTTGAAGCCATGGTCTGAAACCACCAGGAACGTAGTCTGGCCCGCCAGCCCGGCCTCCCGCACCGCGTTGACCACCTTCTCCACGCAACTGTCCAGGAAGGCGATGGCCGCCCGTCCCCCCAGCGATCCCGGACCATACTCGTGATGGTTCGAATCGAGCGAAAGCAGGTGATACAGCAGCAGGTCCGGCTGATGGTATTTGATCAGGTAGGCGGCCGCACGCGTCCAGATCTGATCGCGGAACAGAATATTGGACTTCGAAAAACCATCCAGGTCGCCGGGCGAAAGGAAACCCCGCTCGATCATCTCTTTTTCCAGGGGGCCATCGGCCGAAGCCCATTCGCTGAACGCCCAGGTGATGGTGGGAGCCTTGTTGATGGCCACCCAATCCACCTGCGCGGTGGTGAGTCCGGCGGCGTGCGCGGCGTCGTAAACGGTGGGCGCGTGCACCATCTCGGGCTTGGCGATCATCGGATCCACCTTCACCGGCGGCCAGGCGCCGGTTTGCACGATGGAGCCGTTGGCCAGCAACCCGTGCTCGTCCGCGCGGACCCCAGTCACCATCGTGGTGTGATTCGGCCACGTCACCGTGGGGTTGATGGTTGTCATGGACGCGCTCGCCCCGTTCCGCATCAGCGTTCGGAGCGTCGGGATCGGCAGGTGCGGATCCTCCAGCGCATAAGCCGGAAAGCCGTCGAGCGAGATCACCACCACCTTCGGCCTCGCCGCGCTTTGCGCGGTCGCGACCAGGCAAGCCAAGGAAAATGTCAGCAATATTACACGTAGTTTCATGGCGAACTCAGATTGTATCGTCACTGCTCCGGCCGGGGCCTTGGCGGGCGGATTCCGTGCGAAGTTTCCACACGGCTTCGCACTATGACACGTGGCACTGTTTCGGACACGCACGGCCGCCGTCTACGGCATCGACGCTCATATTATTGATGTCGAAGTCGACATGTACCCCGGTTCGGGGCGCGACTTCGTCACCGTCGGAATGCCCGACACCGCCGTTCGGGAGAGCCGGGAACGCATCAAATCGGCGCTTTCGAACTCCGGCTTCGGCTATCCTTCCAAGAGCGTAACTATCAACCTCGCGCCCGCCAATGTCCGCAAGGAAGGGGCCGGATTCGACCTTCCCATGGCGCTCGGCATTCTCGGCGTGATGGGGAAGGTGAGCGGCGCCGAAGGGTCGCTGTTCATCGGCGAACTGTCGCTCGACGGCGGCATCCGTCCGGTTCGTGGTGCCCTGTCGGTCGCCGCCTGCGCCCGTCGCGAAGGCATCCGGAACCTGCTCGTGCCGGCCGACAACGCCGCCGAAGCCGCGGTGGCCGAAGGCGTGCGAGTCTTCGGCATGAAGCACCTGTCGGAGGTCGTCCGCTTTCTGGAGGACCCCACCCGATTCTCCCCGTTCGACGCCCGCGCCGCGATGAGCGCGGAGGCGCCGCCCCCAGCTCTCGACTTCGCCGAAGTGCGCGGGCAGATCGTCGCCAAACGAGCGCTCGAGGTCGCGGCCGCCGGAGCCCACAACGTATTAATGATCGGCCCTCCGGGCTCGGGCAAGACCATGCTGGCGCGACGCGTGCCGGGCATCCTGCCGCCTCTGACATTTGGAGAAGCGCTCGAAACCACGCAAGTGCACAGCGTAGCGGGCCTGCTCGCCAACGGCGTCGGCCTGTTGTCGGAGCGGCCGTTCCGCGCGCCGCATCACAAGATCTCGGACGCCGGATTGATCGGCGGCGGCAGCGGCACTCCCCGTCCGGGCGAAGTCAGCCTCGCGCACAACGGTCTGCTATTCCTCGATGAATTGCCCGAGTTCCCGCGCAACGTGCTGGAGCTATTACGCCAACCGCTCGAGGAGCGTTCGGTGACGCTCGCCCGCAGCAATATGACGCTGTCGTTTCCGGCGAACTTCATGTTGATCGCGGCCCTGAATCCATGTCCCTGTGGCTTCTATGGATCGACCACGCACGAATGCCGTTGCACCGGCGCCATCATCACCCGCTATCTCGGAAAGATCAGCGGCCCGTTGCTCGATCGCATTGACTTACACGTGGAAGTCCCCGCGGTCCCCTATAAGGAGCTGCGCGGCAAGGACTCCGGCGCGACGTCTCTCGAAATCCGCGACCGTGTGGCCGCCGCGCGCCGCATCCAGCAGCAGCGCGGCTACTACAACGCAGAGATCCCGGCGCCCGCCCTTCGGAAACTCTGCGCGCTCGACGACGCGGGCGAACGGACTCTCGAAATGGCGGTGCGTCGCATGGGCCTCAGCGCCCGCGCTCACGACCGGCTGTTGAAGGTGGCCCGAACCATCGCCGATCTCGACGGCGCCGCGTCGGTCACCGCGAAGCACCTGGCCGAGTCGATCCAGTACCGCAGCCTGGACCGGAGTTACTGGAGTTAGCGCCCCAGCGCCCTAAATCGTGTGCCCCACCGGACCCGGCCCAAAGTCGTGGAGCGCGTCCTTGATCGACAACCCCGCCACCTCGATCTTCGCCAGATCCGTGGTCCCGACGCCCTTGGCCTCGGCAAGCAGCAGCGTGTTATCGCCTCGGACAAACGGCTTGGAGCCCCGTGTCGCCTTCGGGTCGTACCCCATCACGGCCATGCAAACGGCGTCGACGCAAACTGGGTTCTTCCCCGCCAGCATCACGCCCGGCTTGATAATCTGCACGCCCTGATTCCAGACTCCCTCGCCCCCTCGGATGGACTCGACGCCATCCACGATCGACAGATCGATGGGCCGCACCCGCGCCAGGTCCGCCACAATGCGAGGCACGCGATAGCCGAAGTCCCGCGGCGACGACAAGTCGATCTCCTGCGCCACGCCCTTGGGAGGCGTCCGCGCCCCGTTATGGCACACCGGGCCGCGTTCCTGCTGCGGATCCTCGTTGCCGGAAGCCCCGCAATCGCCGCCATACAACGAGCAAGGCGTGATGCCGAAATTGTTCTTGAGCGACATGGTGACGCCCGCGATCCAGTGATTCTTCAACTTCGACATCGACACATACGCGTCGCAGTCGACAAAGGAGTGGTTCAGGTCATAGGAGGGGAAAATGTACCCGCCGCCCGGAACCTTCACCGTCACATACTTGGCGCCCTGCCCCAGGTTCTGGCAATTCTCCCACTCCACCTTGCAGCCGGCGTTGTTGATGGCGTTGACGTCCAGCGCGTAGCGTCCCCACAGCGCCATGTCCTGTTTGGCCGGGAAGAAGGTCTCGATGATGCGCACCCGTTTCGCCCCCGCCTTGGCGAGCAACCGCACGGTGGCCAGCACCGTGTCCGGCTGCGTCCGGTACGGCATGGCCGGATCGAGCGGAAACCGCCTCGGATTGCCCGTCAGATTCAGTTTCAGCGCGACGGTCTTGTTCTTGACAATCGAGCCGACGCCGCCAATCTGGTCGAACATCCCGGCGAGTTTCCCATAGATGTCTTCCTGATAATTCCTGCATCGCGCGATGGCGACCGTGTTGGCGGGAGCCGGCTTCGCAAAGGAAGCGGCTGCGCTGGCGGCGAATCCGCCCAGCAATTCGCGGCGAGAGACCATGAAGGTACTCCTCCTTGGTCCGATTTTATATCACGCCGTCTCGGACTCAGAGTGCAGGTCGAAGCCGATGCGCGCCTGCCCCAGCACGATTTCGTCGCCTTCCTTCAGCAACACTCCCTTGCTGGGCCCCTTCGGAACGGCCAGGATCACGCCCTCGCGCAGCACCGTGGTCCCCTGCGCGCTGCGGTCGTCGAAGATGCGGAAAGCCTGCGACGCCGGGTCGAACGCGATGTGCGCGTGCGTGCGGGACACCGTGGGATTGGGCATCTCGAGCGACTCCGCGAAGGCCACGTCATTGCGCCGCATCAGCCGGTGCGACGAATCCACCACATCGGCCAGCCGCCCGATGTTGATGCGATTCTTCCGAAACGAATATTCGGCGTGCTCGGCCTTGCCCGACAGAATCTTCAACCACATGACCGGCATTGGCGCGGCCACCCGCGCCGGGGCCTCGCTGCGATAGGAGATGTCGAACCCGCGCGCGGCTAACTCAGCCGCTAACTCGTCCACTAACTCGATGGCCACCGTGAATCGCTCCGGCATCTCCACGCCGTCGTCAGTTAGCCGGCCCGTGATGTCTCGCGCCAGTGTCCCACCTTCGATCAGCGCGACCTCATAGGCCCGTCGCCGCCCCGGCTCCGGCAGCAGCACGCTCACCACCAGGTGCGGATAGGAGAACACCCGCCGCCCCCGCGGAAGGGATTCCGAGTGCGCCGCCACCTCGTCCAGAATCGCGCGATGCACCTCGATCAGTTCGCGCCGCTCGCCCTGCGGCGCCGATCCGCGCACCAAACCCCGCAGCTTTTCATCGACGAATCGCTCGAACTCGTGCAGCCGGTTCATTCCGTCCTTTCGAACAACCCAAGATCCTTGGCCGCCGACATCACATCCGCCGCCAGCGGAGCCGCCGCCGTTCCGCCATACTGACCATTCTCGATCAGGACGGCGAAGGCCAGCGGTTTCTTCCCGCCATAGGGCGCAAACCCGATAAACCAGGCGTGCGACTTCGCGTGCTCCAACTCCGCGGTGCCCGTCTTGCCGGCGATTTCCACCTTCGCCGTCCCGGCCGAACGCCCGGTCCCCGACGTCACCACCGCCCGCATGAACGATCCGATCTCCGCCGCCAGATCCGGCGCCAGGATCCGCTTTGGAGCCTCCTGCCGCGAGTTGTTCCCATCGGTCACCCAACGCCCGTACGGCATCGCCCCGCTGGCCGCGATCGTCGCCGCCGCCCGAGCCATCTGGAACGGGCTCGCCACCGCCTGCCCCTGCCCATAGGCCACCTGCGGGATGTCCTTGGCCAGTTGCTTGGCGCTGCTGGGAGCGGCCACCGAAATCCCCAGCAGGTTCGCCGTCTCGAGCAGCGCGTCCGCCCCGACGTTATACGTCCCCAACTGCGCAAAGTAAGCGTTACAGGAGACCACTAAACCCTGTTTCATGGCGATGGAGCCGTGTGCCGCCGTGTCTTTCACGTCGTCGCGAATCGGCCGCCTCCAGCCCTTCACCACGGCGCCGGTGCGTCCGTCGGGAAGTTTCGTGCAGTCGTACTTCTGGTCCACCAGCTTCGGATCCTTCCGCAAGGCTGCGATCGCCGTCACCACTTTGAACGATGAGCCCGGCGGATACAGGCCGTAACGGGCCCGGTCAAACATCGAATCGTCGGTTTCGGGCTCGGTCAGGCGAGGCGGCATCTGGGCGGGCAAGGGGGCGCTGGCGGCGGCCAGCAGATCGCCGGTCGCGGGATCCATCACCACGACGGCGCCTTTCTTCTGCCCCAGCTTCTCGAGCTGTTTGGCAAGCAGTTGCGACGCCCTCACCTGCAGCCGGGCGTCAATCGACATGTGCAGGGACCGGTCCCGCTCCCGAATCTTCTTCACCGCCGGGTTATTGGGCTCATATTGATGCCGGATCAGCGGCACCAGCTCCCGGTAGTCGTACCGGACCGAATATGTGGGCTTCCCCGTCTTCGGATCGGGCACGGCGACCACCGTGGCGCGGTCATCGTAGCCCTGCAGCGCGACTCCGAAGTCCCGTTCGGCGTAGGAACTGTTCTTGGCGCCCCAATTGGCCCGTGTCCGCAGGTCGCCGAGCAGGTGGACGCCGGCCGCGCCGAGCGGGTAGAACCGGGATTCGAGCGGCGGCGCCTCAGTAGGCAACGTGACGCCCGCCCGCGCGTAAGCGTCGCGATATTTCGCGATTTCGGCCCAATCGCTCGACGCCAGCGGCAGGCCGTTCCGGTCGTAGATCGTCCCCCTGGGAATGCCCCGCGCAACGGCCAAAAGCCGCGGATTGTACTGAAAACGGCGAAAACCGTCGGCTTGCATGGTGAGGGCGCCGCGGCCGAGCGTCGCGTCGGCTCTAAGTAGTTGAATATATGCGGACTTAGCGACTAGTATGGCGCCAAAGAGGGATACCGCCAGGGCCACCGAACGGGTGGCGGAACGGAACGGAACGGTCGTTTTTGATGCAAAAACGTCACGATTCAGCGCAAAAAGGACGCCGAAAATGCCGAAATTTGTCACCAAAGCGGTCCTTCCGTAGCTCAAAAACGGCAGTACGACACCCGAAAGGGGCAGGATGTCGAGCACGCCGCCCGCGATCAACGAAACCTGTAGCGCCACCGTCAGGCTCAGGCCGAGGGCCAGGAAAAAGGAATAGTCCGACCGGGCCCGCAGGGCCGTTCGGAAGCCGAACCAGACCAGGGCGGCGTACAGCACAAAAACGGCAAAGACGCCGGCAAAACCCCACTCCTCGCCGAGCACCGCCAGAATCAGGTCCGTGTGGGCCGCCGGCATGATCTCGGGGTCGCCCAGTCCGAGGCCCGTTCCCAGCGGGCCGCCTGTTGCAAAACCCCACATTGCGTGGACCACCTGTTCCCCGCCCCGCACCGAGTTGTCCCAGGGCGACAGCCACATCGATACGCGTTGGGACACGGTGCGGGGAAAGCCCAGGGCATAGCCGCCGACAAAGCCGCCGAGGATCAGAAGGAAACCGAGGGTGGCGAACAGGTAACGGTCGCGCGCCACGGCGTAGAGCGCCAGAAACATCGCCGCGATCAGCAGGGCCGGGCCTAAATCCTTCTGCAGGAAGAAGAAGGCCAGGGTCAGAAAGACGCCGGCGAGGACCGGCACCAGGTATTCCAGGCGCGGAACCTCGATCCAGCGGGAGACGCGCGCCAGTTCCGTCCGTTCCTCCTTGAGAGTGCGCAGGAACTCCCAGCGCTCGGCCAGGTAGCCGGCGAGGAAAAAGACGATCAGGATTCGGATGATTTCGACGGGCTGGAAGCCCAGCAAGTTCACCTTGGCGTCGCTCAAGCCGGGGCCGGTTCCAAAGACGATCAGGGCGGCCGACAGCAGGAACCCCAGGATCAGGGGGATGTAGCTGAGCCGGCGGGTGAGACGCTCGTAGTCGAGTACGCTCGCCGCCGCCATCACCACACATCCCAACGCCACGCCCTGAACGAAGTCGACGAACATCAGGGTGTCGCGCAACGGATCCCGGAGGGCGATCATGAGGACCAGGCCCAGGCCGCTCAACATCTCAATGGCCGGCAGCACGAAGGGCGAACCGCCGATTCCACGAATCGTCCAGAACAGGTGGACGGCCAGGAACATGGCGAAGAAGACCGCGCTCCAGATCCACAGAAGACGACGGTAGCCGGCGAGGTCGCGGACCGCCAGGGCCGGTTTCAACTCGCCGAGTTGGGCGGCGGTGAGCAGGGTCATGGTCTCGGCGCCCTGACGCTCCCGGGCGCGGTCGCGCAGGGTGGTGAGTCCGCGAGCCGACAGAACCTCTTTCACGGGGACGCGGATGCGGGCAAGGTAGCCGACGTTCGGCACGGCGCCCAGGTCGCGGATCCGGTCGAAGATGCGGCGCGCGATGTAGGGACGCTCGGCGGGAGAAGCGATGGGCGCCAGCACCGGCAAAAGCTGCTCGGGCTTGTCGAGCCGGGACAGATTAAGCGGCGCGCCCGGGATTTCGGACAAGCGCGCCACGCGGCCCTGAAAGGCGAAAACGAGGGAGACGACGACCAGAACGGCGGCCGCGACGAGACCGAGAAACTCGGCGGTCCGGAAACGCAGGGTGCGGGTTTCAAACTGCGGGGGACGATTGTCGCGGTCGGCTGCGCTGCTGCGTGTAACGGCCATGGTTATTTCGTGAGCCCCGGAATGACGCGCTGCCACCAGGGGCGGTTGTCCCGTTGGCTGTCGCTTGAATCCGGCGGGGCCTTGAGTCCATCCAGCTTATCGAGATCGTCGTTCACTTTGCGGAGGCTCGCCACGGAGCCGCCCCAGGGGACGATGCTCTCATAAAGCTGCTTGGACTTTTCGATGTCTTTTCGGGCCAGGTCGAGGTACTTCAGGCGCTCCTCGTCGGATGGGGCGGCCAGGGCTTCCTTGAACGAGCGTTCGCCGCGGTACAGATATCCGTCGGCGAGCATGGCGGACTCCCGTTTGCCAATGCCGAAGTGGCGCTTTTCGGCCTCCTTGAGAGCCGCCTCGCCTTTGTCGACATCGCGGGTTGAATAGACATAGAGACGCGCCAGGCCGAGCCATGGGTCGGGCGTCTTGGGATCGAGTTGGGCGGCCTCGTCGTAATACTCGCGCGACTGTTCGAGCATGTTGGCGTCGCGGCGGGAGGAGCCGCGAATGCGGAACAGGTGCCCGTCGATGGTGCGAAGGCGGCTTTTCACCTCCTTGTCGCGGGGAACCAGTTCGAGGGCCTTGGCGGCGGTGTTGCGGGCGCGCACCCAGTCGCTCTCGGTGACCACGGCGTCGCCGCCGCGATAGGCGGCGATGACGCGCTCGGCGTCGGCCATCAGACGGTTGCGCATGGCGTCCTGGGCGGGCCAGACGGTCCACCCCATGAGGGCCTTGTTCGAGAGGGCCTGGTAGCGCTCCCAGGCCGTGTCGGTCCGGGTGACGCGCTCGCTTTCGAGGTCGCGCGAGAGGGCGCGGGCATCCTTGAACGTCAGATACTCACGGACGCCGAAGATTCCGGTGACGGCGCCAAGCACGACAAACGCCACCGTGGCGATGCGGCCCCAGCGCGGACCGTCCTTCGCCTTCGCGGCGGCCGGGGCTGGCTTGGCGGAAAGGCTGGCCTCGGCCGCGGGGGCCGGCGAGGTGCGGCGCGTCGCCTCCAGATCTCCGGTGGGAGCGTCGGTGACGAGGGTGCGGCGCGTGCCGGTGTCGCCGTCGACGGTGCGCGCGGTGCGGCGGGTGGCCTCGGCGTCAAAGTGGACGGCGGCGGGTACGCGATCGGAGCGGAAGGCGCTCAGGTCCTCGGCAAACTCGCCGGCGGAAGGGTAGCGCAGGGCCGGATCGGGATCGAGAGCGCGGCGCAGGATGGCCTTCAGCGCTTCCGGCCACTCCTCGGCGAAGGGCTGAAACTGGCAGTAGCCGCGAATCAGGCGGTCGAACTTGGCGGCGCTATCGGCCTGGAAGTAAGGCCGGCGGGCGAGCATTTCATACAACACGACGCCCACTGCCCAGAGGTCCGAGCTGATGGTGACCTCACCGGTTTCCAGACGCTCCGGCGAGGAATACTGCACGCTGCCGAAGACGTTCTGGGTGAAGCTGCGGGTGGCCGACAGGGCCTTGGCGATGCCGAAATCGAGCACCTTGGTCTGGCCGGTGGTGGTCATGCGGATGTTGCGCGGCTTGATGTCGCCGTGCACGATGCCGCGGTATTCCTTGCCGTCGATGGCGGTGGCGAAGCTGTGGGCGATGTTGAGGACTTCCAGCACGTCCTGGGCGATGCGCGCGGCAAACAGGTAGCCGATGCGTTCGACCGCGGCCAGTTCGGAGAGATCCTGGCCGTCGACGTACTCCATCACGATGTAAAAATAATCCTCCGTGTCGCCCGTGCCGATGACGGAGGTGATGCGCGCATCCTCGGCGCAAAGGCGCTTGTGCAACTCCGCGCCGACGCGTTCGGCGTCGACGATCTGGCGGGTGTCAGAGTCCGATCCGTGATCGATCAGCTTGAGCGCTACGCGGCGACCGGTGGACGCTTCGACGGCCTCATACACGCGTCCCATGCCGCCGGCCGGCAGCTTGCGAACGATGTCGAAGCCTTCGAAATTCCGAGGCGTCAACGCGTCACCACCTTGACGAGCGCCTTGCGTTCCTTCGCGCCCGGGGCCAGAAAATTGCTGGCGGTGAGGGAGTCCGCATTGAACAGGGGCGAGGCCCAGATCTGCTCGACGCCGGAGTCGGCGATGACGTTGCCGGTGATGACGGGCTCCGCCGTGCCCGCGATGTGCAGGCCGGGCCGCAGGGCGCCGGGCGTCTTGCCGTTGCCGACGATGACGTTGTTCGTGATGGCCGGAGCGGCGGCGCCGCGCACCACCACGCCCGAACCGGGATTGCCGGCGATGGTGGAGGCGCGAATCAGCGACGGCGCGTCGCCTTCGACCAGAATTCCCGCCTCCAACATGCCGGTGACCTGAACGTCGGTGACCTCCACTTCGGAGTTCATCAGACGCAGGCCGACGGTGGCGGGGCCGGAGATCTTGAAGCCCACGAGGCGGGAACGGCGGACGTTATCGGCCGAAACTTCGCCGCCTTCGAGCGTGGCCGTGCGGCGGGGTTCGTTGATGAGCGCGACGCCGGTGGCAAGGCGGACCTTGTCGCGATAGACGCCGGGGCCGGCGACGATGGAGTCGCCCTCCCGGGCCTGGGCCAGGGCGGCGGCGAGCGTCAGCGGACCGTCGGGAGTCACCTTCCAGACCGCGGGCCCGCGAACGGTTCCAAACTCCAGCTTGAGGCCATCGCCCGATTCGCGAATATAGGGCCGGACCGCGGCGAACAACGCGAGACAAAGCAGCGCGCCCAAAACCAACATGAGCGCGGGCCGGGATTTCCGGGCGGGGGCGGCCAGGGGGGCGCGCGGCGCAAGCTCCGGCGCGGGAGCGGGAGGCGCCACGCGATATTCCGCGCCTTCCACCAGAACAATGGACACGTTGTCCTTGCCGCCCGCCTCATTGGCCATCCGCACGAGCTCGCGCACGGCCTGCTGCGGGTTTCCGGCGTGGGTTTCCACGCTGCGGCGGATGCGTTCGGCGGGGATCTGATCGCTCAACCCGTCGGAACATAACAGCATCGCCATGTTCGGGCTGAAGGGGAACCGGATGATCTCGATGAACTCGTCGTCATCGGGGCCGTGCTGCTGGGAACCCAGATCGCGAAAGACCTCGTTGCGCCGGGGATGGGCCATGGCGGCGGTTTCGGTGAGTTGGCCGGCGTCCTCGAGTTCGCCCACCGGGGAGTGATCGTGCGTCTTCTTGCGAATGGCGCCCGGGGTGAGCAGGTAGAGGCGCGAATCGCCCACGTGACCGACCGTGACGACGCCATCCTCGACGAGCGCAACGGTGACGACCGAGGCCATGCCCTGCCAGTCCGCGCGGCCGTTGGCGAGTTTGAGGATTTCGTTGTTGGCGACGGCGATGGCTTCGCGCATGCGATCCTCGGGCGCACCCACCTTGCGGGACAGGCGGGTGAGGATCATTTCGACGGCGGTTTCGGCCGCCTTCTCACCGGCCGCGTGACCGCCGAGTCCGTCGGCGACGATGAAGACGCCGCGCACGGGGTCGACGTGGATGCGATCCTCGTTTTCCTGGCGCTGGCGGCCGGTGTCGGAGAGTCCGGCGGCGAGCAGTGGCGTGGTGGGCTGCATTTCGTTCAATCGCTCCGTCGCGCCATCATCCAGCCAATGGCGAGGGCGAAAACCACCAGGGCCAACTGAAGCGCGCCGCGCCAGCGGAACAGAGTCTCGGCGCTCATTCGGAGTCCGCGATGGCGAAGTCGAGGAAGAAGACGTCGGCGAGGCCGATTCTGGCCTGATCGGGGAGCGGCGCTTCGACGCCCCGATCGATCTTGTCGCCGGCGGGGCCGCGTTCGAGGCTGGAGGGAATGCGCTCGCCGTTGACGGTTACGCCGTACTGGCTGACGTCCTTGATGGTGAAGCGGCCGGTGGCCGGGTCCCGGCGGATGCGGCAGTGTTCACGGGAGACGTCGGCTGGTCCTTCGATTTTCAGATCCACCCAAAAGGCCTTTCCCCCGCGGCCGATCACGGTTTGATCGCGCGTGACCGGGAAGGTGCTGGAACCCGCGGGTCCCTGATAACGAAGGTACGCAAAGGCGCGGCGATCGGTTCGCGCGATGGTGACGGTGGGGCTGGAGTCGGGGCCGGCGACGGGCTCGGGAGGGGGCGGGGCCTGTTCGGCGCCGCGGCGGGTGATGAAGGTGGTCTTGGCGCCGGCGCCAAAGTCCTCCTGCTCGGAAGAGCCGAGTTCGGAGTAGATTTCGATGTCGCCCTTGCGGAGGCGGTCCTCGTCGTCGCGATGGAAGTCGATGGTCCATTCGGGATTGAGGGCCTTGAACTCCATCCTTTTCTTTTCCGACGCGGCGGCGCCGCCCAGGCCGAGCCACTTGGTGATGGAGGGCATGGAGCGGGTGCGGTTCAGCGCGGCGAGGCGTTCGTCGAGAGCCTTTTTCGCTTCGTCGCGGAGGAAGCTCGAAATGGGCCGGATCTGTTCGTAATCCTCGGCGTGCAGGTAGACGTTGAAGACGCAGGGGACCAGTGTTGTGTAACGGACTTTGAAGGCTCCGGCCTCGACGTTTCGGAGGAGTTCGGAGAGGATGTCGTCACCGGTGATCGGACGGGCGCCAGTGGATTGGGACATTGGGTTCCGCTGATTCCATGGTACCGCCTGCGCCGCCAGCGGTCCCTTACGGCGGCCGCCGCGGGGACCGCGCCCGATTCCCGATTGGGCGCTCCGGGCCCGGCGGGCGGAGGTTGGGGCTCATGCGGCGACGAGCCCCCATCCGGATCGCTCGCTTACTTCAACCCGCTCAACAGGCCGACGGCCATGCGGATGTCGGCGATGCGCACGTCCTGCGGTTCGGTTTCGCGCTCGATGTTGAGGCTGCTCGAGTAGCCGATTTCCTTGAGCGTGGCGACGAATTTCGGGATTCCCACCGAGCCCTGGCCGAGCGGACGCTCCGTACCGAGCGCGCCGGGCTGGTCCTTGGGCGGCCAGTCGCCATCCTTGGCGTGGACGGAGACGACGTGGGGGGCCAGGAGTTTCAGGGCTTCGATGGGGTCGCCCGTGCCATAGAGGATCATGTTGGCCGGGTCGAAATTGATGCGCAGGTTGGGGCGGGCCACATCCTTGAAGAACTGGAGCAGGGTGGCGGCGGGCTCCTGTCCGGTTTCGAGGGCGAAGGTCTGGCCGTAACGGGCGGCGTGGTCGCACACCTGGCGGACGGCTTCGCGCACCGACAGGTAGTCCGGGTTGGCGGTGTCGTGGGGGACGAAACCGATGTGGCAGGCGATGCCGGGGGCGCCGATTTTCGCGGCGAAGTCGCTGATTTCAAGCGTTCGGGCGACGCGGACGGCGCGGGTGGCGCGGGGGATGAAGCCGACCGTGCGCTCGACGGTGGGGATGTCGGCGTAGTCTTCCCCGTCATAGGCGGCAAAGACGGTGATGAGCGCGAATTCGTGCTCGGCGAGGGCCGCTTTCCATTCGGCGGCGAAGGCGTCGGTGAGGGCCACGCCTCCCGCGATGCCGAGTTGGCCGCAGCGGACGCCCATGCCTTTCAGCTCGGCCAGACTGTCGCGGCCGGCCCAGAACATGACGCCGGTTTCGAGTGGCGTTACAGTTTGCATTCGATCCTCTTTTCGTTGTTTTCGCGCGCCTGGAGCATGAACCGGGTGAGTTTCACCGAATCCGCGGATTCGCGCGGGGGGCAGACGGCGGGGGCGCGTCCGGCCTGGCAGCATTCGACGAAATAGGCCACTTCGGCGGCGTATCCGTCGCGCTCGACGATGGTCAGTTTTTCTTCGGTTCCGTCTTCGCGATAGAGGGCGGGTTCGCGGCCGGCGGAGCTGTATTCGAACGTTCCGCCGTCGGTGACCACGGTGTATTCCATCGAGAAGGGGTAGGTCTTGGGGTGGTGCCAGCCGCCGCTGACCAGGACGGTTCCGCCGTTGGCGTAGAAGAACTGGGCATGGATGACGTCGATGCCCCGGGCGGCGTCCTGGTAGCCGGACGCTTCGACCGAGACGGGACGGCCGAACAGGTGGAGGGCGATGTCGACGTCGTGGATGAGGAGGTCGAAGACGCCGCCTCCGCTGAGTTCGGGCTTCTTGAGCCAGCCTCCCCAGGCGGGGGCGGCGCAACGGCGGCGGAGCACGGCGGACCGCAGGGGGCCGAACTGGCCGGCGGCGAGGGCTTCGCGCAGGGCGACGTAGGCGGGGAAGAAGCGGAGCACGTGGGCCGTCATCAGAATGCGGCCGGTGCGTTCGGATTCGGCGGCCATGCGGTCGGCGTCGGGGCCGTCGAGCGCCATGGGCTTTTCCACCAGGACGTGCTTGCCGGCGCGCATGGCGGCGATGGCGATGTCGGCGTGGAAGTGGGTGGGAAGGCAGAGGTCGACGGCGTCGAGGTCGGGGTCGGCGATGGCCTGGTCGAGGTCGCGGTATTTCCGCACGGAGGAGAAATCGTAGACTTCGCCAGGGCCGCCGAGGTTGCCCTGGATGTGGCGGAAGTCGCCGGAAAGGGCCGCTTCATCGACGCTGCACACCGCGGCGAGTTCGACGCCCGGGAGGGCCTGGATCGCCTTGAGGTGGGTGCTGCCCATGAAGCCGAGTCCTAGGAGACCAAGTTTCATAAGCAACTGATTGTAGCGTGTCGGGAAGGGCGGATGCCTCCGACGGGGCGGGGATGGCGCGCCCAGGACGGCCCTCCCCCGGCTTCCGACGGTGGTTTATTTGGGGGGAGCGGGCATGCCTTCGTCGCCGCTGGGGCCGTAGATGGAGGGGACTTTGGCGCCCATGGGACGGAGGTAGGCGGATAGCTGGCCGCGGTGGTGGGAGGAGTGGAGCAACAGGAATTGCAGATAGGCGACGGCGGGGAGTTGGAAGAAGCCGCGGAAATCGACGATGCGGGCCAACTGCTCGCCGGATAGCTGTTTGACGGCGGCGAAGTTGGCGGCGCGCTGCTCGCCATACCAGGCGACGATGTCGGCGGGGGTGGCGACCGAATCGGGACGCGGCGTGTTGAGGAATTCGCCGGTGGCGACGAGATGGAGGAACATCTGTTCGCTGGCGGCGATGTGCCAGGCGAGCGAGTCCGCCGATTGGGACTTGGCGTCCGGAGTGTAGGAGGAATGATCGGCGGGGATCGCCGCGATGACTCGCTTGGTGGTGGCGTGCTCCATTTCAAGAGTGGGAAGCAGGAACTGGAAGGTTCCCGCGGCTTGCTCAGGTGTCATTGGGATGTCTCCTCTGGCTTTTCGCCTCGAACCAGTATAGGGAACGGGCTAGCGTTTGGCGAGCGCGGCGGGAGGGAGGGTGACGCGGTAGACGGTGGCCGCTTGTTCGAAGTAGCCGAGGTTTTTGTCGAGACTCAGGAGTTGGAGACGGGCGCCTTCGGCTAGCAGGGCCTGGGGGAGCCAGCTTTCTCCGCCGACTCGCATCAGCAGGAATTCGGAGTTAGCGGCCAGGAAGCGGTGGTAGTCGGCGGCGTGGAAGTCCTGGGTGGCCTGGGCCAGCAGGAGGGATCGCTGGGTGGTGTCGGAGCCCCAGTAACGGACGGCGGCCTGAGGGTTCAACAGCGCGTGGATGCGGCGGCGGATTTCCGGCGGGCTGTAGTGGAAATACTCGAGATAGATGGATTCGCCGTCAAAGACGATGGGGAGGTTTTGGGCGAGCGGGAGTTTCGGGCTGAATTCCAGGTAGGCGGCGGGACGTTTGCCGGCGATCAGCTTGCAGGCTTGCCAACCGGTCCAGGGGGTGAAGCAGCACCAGACCACCAGGGCCACCGAGATTTCTGTGACGCGACGGGAGTTTCCGGCGATGCGGTGGAGGAACATCGTGGCCAGGATGGTGAAGCCGATCACCACGGGTTGCACGTAGCGGGTGTAGAACGGGACGGGGCCGAGCATCGCGCCGCAGAAAACAATGAGGGGCATGGCGGCGAGCGCGGCGCAGGCGACGATTTCGGGACGGGTGAGGGCTTGGGGCGCCCACGCGGCCTGATCGGAACGGCGCCAGAGGGCGATGACCAGCAACGCCAGGACGATGATCATGACGGGGCCTAGGAGGCCCGCGTAGGATTCGTAGAGGAAGTCGGCGGTGGGGGAGTCGGCGGGCGACGCCCAGAAGTTCGTGGTGGCGTGATGGGCCGCTCCGCCGAGGAGTTGGCGGTAGGCGGCGAGAGGGCTGAGTCCGAGGGCGAGGGCGGCGAAGATGGCGGGGTCGAGCCGTCGGCGTTCCCAGGCGCGGGCGATTTCGCCGAGGCCGATGGCGAGGGCGACGTACACTGAGTAGTAGTGACTGCTGATGGCGATGGCGACGCCGGTCGCGATCGACGCCAGGGCCCACCCGCGCCGGACGCCGTCGGCGGCGAGTTGCCAGGCGAGCAAGGCCAGGGCGGAGGCTCCGAGCATCAGGCCGTAGCCTCGGGAGAGGGTGGAGTGCCAGGCGGTGAAGGTAAAGAGCGGCAATAGCAGGGCTATGAAGCCGTAGGCGGGGGTCGAGCGGCGGCGCACAAAGGCGTATAGGCAAAGGCACATCAGCCAGAAGCCGGCGACGGCGGGCAGGCGGGAGACGACTTCGCCTTCGCCGATGGCGTGGCGGAGGATCCAGGCGAGCCAGAACGTCAGGGGCGGGTTCAGCTCCATGCCGCGAGCGATGAGGGGCCAGATCTGACGGATGTCGGGGAGGTTGGCCAGCGCCGAGGTCATGAGTTCGTCGAAAATGAAGCGGCGGCGGCTGGCCTGGCAGCATTCGGCGAGGATGTAGATGAGGGTGAAGATCGCCAGGTAGCGGGCGGGCGACCGGGTCAGGCGGTCGGCCAGCGAGGGGGCGGGTGCGGCGACCTTGGGAGCTCTCATCTGGTAGAGGGATCGGCGGACGGCGGGGCTAGCTTTACGGCTGCCCGCGCCGATGTTCAGCCGTCCGGCGCGCCACCTCTAAACGCGAGGCGGCGTTCGCCCGATGATCGTGATTGAAGTCTTTATGTCGCAAACTGTCTACGACGTCCAGGTGCTTCTGCCGGTTCATAACGAAGCGGAGAGCATCGAGCAAACCATACGCGAGATCTACGCGGAATTGTCCCAATTCGTGCGGGTGCAGTTCATCCTGTGCGAGGACGGCAGCCGGGATAATTCCAAAGAGGTGCTGCGACGGGTGTCCGAGACGATTCCGGCGAAATTGCTACTGAGCGATGCGCGCAAGGGGTATTCCGGGGCGGTGCGGGACGGAATGCTGGCGATGGATGCCGGACACCTGCTGTGCCTGGATTCGGACGGCCAGTGCGATCCCAAGGACTTTCGGACATTTTGGGAGAATCGTTCGAACGCCGATGTGTTGATCGGATGGCGGGTGCGGCGCGCCGATAACTGGATGCGGAAGGGCATGTCGGGTTTCTTCAAGCTGTTCTGGCGGATGCTCTACCGCTGTCCGATTCACGATCCGAGCTGCCCGTTCATGCTGACCCGGCGGGATGTGATCGCCGATCTCGCGCCGCGGATGGGGGCGATGGAGCAGGGGTTCTGGTGGGAGTTCATGGCGCGGGCGCATCGGTTGAAGTACTCGATCCGTGAGTTCCCGGTGCGGCATCGGGACCGGGCGGCGGGCGTCACGCAGGTCTACCGGCTGAAGAAGTTGCCCGGAATCGGGTACCGGCACTTCGTGGCGCTATTTCGTATCCTGCAGGAGACGCGGAGAGCCTAGGCCGCCTTTTTCAACAGCGCCTTGACCGCGTCGGCGCAGAGGATAGCGGCGTGACGAGACTCGGCGGGGAGTCCGCCCAAGGCTTGGGCGATGGTTTCGGCGTCGAGAGCGGCGATGGCGGCGAGATCGCGCCCTTGCAATAGCTCAGTCAGCACCGATCCGGCGGCGATGGACGCCGTGCAGCCGCGAGTTTTGTAACACACACGATCCATACGACGGCCGACGATGACCGCGCTGAGCGCCAGGATGTCTCCGCAGGCGGGATTCGAGACGGTGACCGAGACAGCGGGCGGGGGCAACTCACCCACGTTACGGGGATTTTGGAAATGATCTAGCAGAGTGGGACTAAACATAGTCGAACGGTTGGGCGCTATGCAGTTATGATTGTAGAACGCCCTATGACGACCAAACCCATGCTGATGGTGGTAGCCGCTGTCATCGAGCGGGAGGGGCAAATTCTCATTGGCCAGCGCCGGGCTCAGGACCGGCACGCGCTCAAGTGGGAATTTCCGGGCGGCAAAGTGGAGGCGTTCGAATCGCCTCGCGACGCGCTGAGACGGGAGTTGCAGGAGGAATTGGGGGTTACCGCCGAAATCGGGCCGGAAATTATCCGTTACGAGTTCCAGTACCCGCGACGGCCTCCGATACTGCTGATCTTTCACCAAGTCGAAACCTTCCACGGCGAGATGATGAATGGCGCGTTCGAGCAGATCCGGTGGGAGTCACGGGATCGGTTGCCGCACTACGACTTCCTCGACGGGGATCGGGACTTTGTCCGCCGGTTAGCGCGACGCGAGTTGTAGGCGCTGTCTCCGGGCTGTTAAGCGAGGCGAATCACGCTGAGTTCGAGGATGTTCGCGTTGCTCGAACGAATCCGGTCGAGCAGTTCCGCGGCGGGCTCGGCCTCAAGGTTGATGCGAGCCACCGCCGCCTGCGCGCCTTCAAAGACGATGTTCTCCATCTCCTGGACGTTGATGCGTTCGGCGCTGATCGAGTCCAGAACCGCCGCGAGGACGCCGGGCCGATCCATGTGACGCACCACGAGGGAACAGGTGGCCGGCGTGGAACGCGCGAGATTCACGACGTTCGGCACGTGGCCGGTGTCCTTAAAGCTGCGGATGATGCGAACGGTTTCCGCGGCGATAGCTTCCTGCGCCTGGTTGGTGGATGCGCCGATGTGATGCGAGCCGTAGACGCCGGGCTCCCGCACGATAGGATCGGCGAATTCACCCGCGCCGCCGGCGGGTTCGTTGGCGTACACATCCAGGCCGACGCGGAGCTTCTTGTCCCGAATGGCGGAGACGAGCGCGGACTGGTCGACCACTTCGGCGCGGGCGGTGTTGATGAATGTCGAGCCGGGCTTCATGGCGTCGAAGAAGGCGGCGCCGAGCAGTCCCCGAGTGGCGGCGTTCAACGCCAGGTGGACGCTGACGATGTCGGAGCGGGCGGCGACGGCGGCCGGATCCGAGACAGAGGCGACGCCGAGTCCGGCGGCAATTTCCGGCGTCAGACTGCGGCTCCAGGCAACGATGTTCAGGCCGAATCCGCGGGCGCGAGGGATCATCTCGCGGCCGATCTGGCCGAGTCCGATCAGGCCGAGCGTCTGGCCGTGCAGGCCGCGGGCCTTGGAGAACTCCGCCTTGTTCCACTGGCCGTTGCGCAACGCGGTAACGTTGTCGGCCAGGCGGCGGTCGAGCGCCATAATGAGTCCGAACGCCAGTTCGGCGACGGCGATGGAGTTCTTGCCCGGACAGTTGGAGACGTAGATGCCGCGTTTGGAAGCCGCCGCGACATCGATGGTGTTGTAGCCGGCGCCGGCTCGAACGATGAGCTTCAGGGAGCCGGCGGCGAGGATTGCTTCGGTTACCTTGGTGGATCGGACCACGAGGACGTCGGGACGCCAGGCGGCCACTTCCGCCGCAAGCGCCTCGTCCTTGAGGCCCGGTTGGGATGAGACGGCGCATCCGGCCAGGGTCAGACCGTCGATGCCCGTTTGTTCGAATTTGTCCGCGATGAGTACACGCACGATTGCATGATATCGCCGGATATTCGCCGAAGCTAGGCGGCGAATTCGGGCGGGACAGGGAATAGCGTGCCGCGGCCGAGGAGCCAATCCGGGTCGAGCCGGCGCTTCACGTCCATCATGGCCCGGATGTGTTCGGGCGCGTACTGGATGGCGAGCAGATAGGCCTTGCGCTTGCCGAGCCCGTGCTCAGCGGAGACGGTTCCACCCAGGTCCACGACTTTACGGGCGAACTCCGACAGCAGAGCGGCGGCGGCTTCCGCCTGGGGCTTTGAGGCCGGCAGCATGTTGACGTGTACGTGGGCGTCGCCGATGTGGCCGAAGATCACGTATTGGCCGGGCAGTTCCTGTTCGAGACGATCGCGATAACCGGCGAGCATTTCGGAATTGCGGGCGATGGGAACCGCGTAATCCGTGCCCATTTTCATGAAGCCTCTTTCAAGGACCGTGGCGTTCACCAGTTCCGGCAGGGAGTGACGGAAGGCGCGGAATCGCTCGCGGTCCTTGGCGGACATGGCGAACCAGGAGGCGTCGATGTCGGCGCCCGCTTCCGTGAGGTAGCGCTCCCAGGCGTCGACGTCGTCGCCCTCGGCTTCAATGAGCAGCGCCGCGCCCGCGCCTCTGGGGATGTCGGGGTAACGGCCGCGCAGCAGGTTGAGGGAGTTGCGGTCCAGGTACTCGAGCATATTGAGGCCGACAATGGGACGCCAGGCGTCGACGGCGGCGAGGGCGCGGGCGTCGGCGTCGAAGAAGATCACGCCGGAGAACACCTCCTCCTGGACGGGGAGCAACGCGAGCTTGGCTTCAAGGATCACGCCGAGGGTTCCTTCGGAGCCGCAGAACAGGTCGATCCAATCCATTCCGGGTTGCAAACGATAGCCCGCGGTGTACTTCGTGGTGGCGGGCAGCGGGATTGCAGGAACTTCGAAATCGACGGTCTCGCCGCGGGCGAATTCGCGCACGGAGCCGTCCATCAGGGCGACTTTCAGGCCGAGGATGTTCCGGCGCGCGCTGCCGTAACGGAAGCTGCGAGATCCGCTCGCATTGGTGGCGACGACGCCGCCGATGGAGGCGGTCCACTCGGTTGGGTCGGGCGCGAAGAACTGCCCGGTGCGAGCCAGCGCCTGACCGAGTTCGACCAGGCTGACGGCCGCGCCGGCCCATGCAGCGCCCTTTTCGACGTCGAGCCGGCGGAATTTCTCCAAAGAGATGACGAGGCCGCCCTGGGCGACGCGGGCGCCGGTAAGCCCGGAGCCGGCGCCCGCGAGAGTGACGGGCGTGCGGGCGGCGCGGGCTCGGACCAGCGCGTCGACGAGTTCGCTTTCCTCGCGCGGGACGGACAATTCATCGGCCCATCCCTGGAATCCTGAAGCATCGGTGACGTAGGCGGGACTTACGGTCATTCCTACCAGGATAGCGTCCGGAGCGGTTTTACAAATAATTCACAGCCTGTGCACGACTCATTTCGGAAAACACCATAACATCGACACAATTATGAGAATCAAATGGACTTCGATGGGACTCGCGATGGCGGCCGCGGCGCCGGTCGCATTGCTGGCTTTTAGCACCGGGCCTCCAACCAAGCGCACGGGAGCGCCGATTGACGGGTCGCTGGACTGTTCGGCGTGCCACCGCACCTACGCTCCCGCCAATTCGGACACCAAGGGCACTGTCCGCATTTCGGCCGGAGCCTACACGCCCGGCGTAAAGCAGACGATTTCGGTGACGGTGCAACGCGCCGAGGCGGTTCGCTGGGGATTCCAACTGACCGCGCGCCTGGCCAGCGACGAATCAAAACAGGCGGGCACGTTCGCCGTGAACGACCTGGTGCGCGTTCGCTGCGACACAACGCCGGCTACCGATGGGCCCTGCAACGGCGCACTGGAGTTTCCCGAGCATAAGGCCGCGCCCGTGACCGCCGCGGGCGAGGGCTACACGTTCACCATGGACTGGACGCCGCCCGCGACCGACGTCGGCGACATCGTATTCTACGCGGCCGGCAACGCCGCCAACAACAACGGCGCCAATAGCGGCGACTACATCTACACGACCAAGAAAACCATCGGCACGAACTGCGCGCTGCGGAGCCAGCCGACGATTACTAGAGTGGTGAACGGCGCCTCGTTCGGCGACGGTCTGGCGGCGAATACGCTGATCACGATCTTCGGGAGCAACCTGGCGGCGGGCAACGCAAAGCGCACCGTGGACGCTGGATATATGGTGAACGGCGCGTTTCCCAAGGCGCTGGGGTGCATCGCCGTGGAGATCGACGGCAAGCGGGCCCCGATCACCTATTCGCAGGGCGATCAGATCAACCTGCAGGTTCCGACCACTGCGAACACGGGGCCTGTGCGGCTGCAGTTGATCGCGAATCCGGACACGATTTACGCGATGGTCACGGATCCGATGACCATTCAACTGGCGTCCGCCGCACCCGCGTTCTTCACGTTTAACGGCAAGAGCGTGGCCGCGCAGTTCGCCGGCACACGGGATATCGTGGCGGATACGGCGGTGGCGGCTACCGGCAAGTTCGCCAAGGCGGGGGATGTCGTCACGTTGTACGGAACGGGCTTCGGGCCCACCAGTCCGGCGGTGTCGGCGGGCGAGGTTGCGACCGGTCAGTCGAAACTCGCCAGCGCGGTCACGGTGATGATTGGAGGCGTCGCCGTGGCCGATGCCGACGTTCAATATGTCGGGTTGTCGCCATCGTCGATCAGCGGGTTGTACCAACTGAACGTGAAAGTGCCGGCCGGGGTGAAGGACGGCAACGCGGCGGTGGTGCTGCAGGTTGGGAGCCTGAAGACGCAGGACGGGGCTACCTTACCGGTCAAGAACTGACCGGCGGGGGGCTCCGGCGAGGCGCGACCGAATTGTTGGGGGTCCGGCGCGCCTCGCGCCCATTATTAGCGGCGGCTGACGCGGGCGTTGAGACGCAGTGAGTTGCCGATGACGGACAGGCTCGACAGGACCATGGCCCCGGCGGCGAGGATCGGATTCAGGATTCCCGTTATGGCCAGGGTGATTCCCGCCACGTTGTAAAAAAACGCCCAGAACAGATTTTGTTTCACGACCCGCATGGCGTCCCGAGCGGTTTCGAAGACGGCGACGACGCGATTGAGATCGCTCGACATCAAGACTACCGGGGCCGCTTGCATGGCGAGGGCCGCGCCCGATCCCAGGGCGATGCCCAGGTCGGCGGCGGCGAGCGCGGGCGCGTCGTTGACGCCGTCGCCCACCATCGCCACGGCGGCGCCGGACGCCTGGAACTGCTTCACGACGTCCATCTTCCCCGCGGGAAGGACCTCGGCCCGGAATTCGTCGACTCCGGTTTGAGCCGCCACGGAGGCGGTGGTGCGCGCGGAGTCGCCCGAGACGATGGCGGTGCGGACGCCGCGGAGTTTCAATCCGGCGATGGTGGGGGCGGCTTCGGGTCGAATGCGATCGCCAAGAGCCACCGCGCCGGTGAGTTGGCCATCGGCTCCGAAATAGGCGACGGTGTGGCCGGCGGCCTCCCATTGCTGGACCTTCTGCTCGAGTTCGCGGTCGAGGTCCAGACCCTGATCCGCGATGAGACGGCGGTTGCCGGCGAAGACCTGGGACCCGGCGACGCGGCCCTGAATTCCGCATCCTTTCAATACAACGATGTCGTTCGCGCGGGGAGTGGCGAGACGCAGCGATTCGGCGTAGCGGACGACGGCGCGCCCGAGCGGGTGCTCGGAGTATTGCTCGATGGCGGCCAACGGGGCGATGTCAACGCCCGCGGGATGGACGGCGACGACGCTGAATTCGCCGAGAGTGATGGTGCCGGTCTTATCGAAAATCACGTTCCCGATGTTGCCGGCCAGTTCAAGGACGCGCGCGTCGCTGACCAGGATGCCGCGCCGCGAGCAGGCGCCGACGGCGGCGGTGATGGCGAGCGGCGTCGCAATGCCCAGCGCGCAAGGGCAAGCGATGACCAGAACGGCGATGGCGCGCATGAGGGCGTCGGCGATGTCGAGGCCGGCGGCGAGCCATCCGATGAGCGTGAGGGCGGCGAGCGCGGTCACCGCCGGCACGAAGATACGGGATACGCGGTCCACCGTGCGTTCGATGCGGGAGCGGCTGTTCAGGGCGGCTTGGACCGATTGGATGATCTGGTTCAGCGTGCTGCCGGCGCCGACGCGTGTGGCGCGAATTTCGAGCACTCCGGTGGCGGCGAGGCTGCCGCAAATTACCGTTTCGCCCGGGAGTTTGTGGCGGAGCGCCGATTCGCCGGTGAGCACCGATTCGTCGACATGGGAGTCGCCGGAGACGACGACGCCGTCGGCGGGAATGCGTTCGCCGGTCTTGACGAGGAAGGTCATCCCGGGCTCGAGAGCGTCGATGGAGATGAAGCGCTCGCGGCCATCCTGGAGGAGCCGCGCCTTGGCCGGCATCATGCGGTAGAGCAGGGCGATCGACTGCGCGGTGCGTTCCTTCGCGCCGCGTTCGAGCACCTTGCCGAGCAGCACCAGCATGATGATGGCGCAGGCGGTGTCGAAGTAGTAGTGCTGGCCGCCGAGCACGGCTTGCGCGACGCTGTAGCCGTACGCGGCGAGGATTCCGAGCGCCAGCAGCGACTCCATGCGCAAGGTGAAGGTGCGCAGTCCGAACCATGCGCCGCGCAGGATGGGCCAGGCGGAATAGAGGACCGCGGGCGTGGCGAGGCCCATGAGAACCCATGGGACGATGGCTCGCGCCGAATCGGAGATGGATTCCCAGTAACTCGCGTAGACGACCAGGCTGACCGTCATCACGTTCATCCAAAGGAAGAACGCGACGCCGAGGCGGAGCAGCAGCGAACGGCGTTCGGAGTTGTCCCGTTCAGTCTGCGCGGCGTATTCGGCCGCTTTGTAGCCGAGCGATTCGACCCGACTGGGGATGCGGCCGGGTGGAACGTAGAGCGGGCAGTAACGGACCTTCAGCAGATCGGAGGTGAACATCACCTCGGCGGAGACGACTCCAGGTTCCGATGCCAGCGCGTGCTCGATCACCCAGCCGCAGGCCGAGCACCACATTCCGGAGATCTGGAATACAGCGTCTCGCGTCTCAGCGCCTTCCGGGATTTCGAACTTTCGCGCGGCCTGGCCGGATGAGATGAGGCCGAGACGGAGGCTCTCCTTGTATAACTCCGTGTCGCGGAAGTCAACGCCCTGGGCAGTCACGCCGCTTTCGGCCAGGATCGTATAGACGTTCATGCAGCCGAGACAGCAGAAGACGCGATCCTGGCCGGCCACGGGGCGCGAAATGGGGCCGCGTCCGGCGGGGAGTCCGCACAGCGAACAGGAGGTCGGGCGCGGCTCGCCGGCGGCTGGGGCGCTCACTTGGCGACTGCGGCGTGCGAGTCCCGGAGGTTGCCCTTCTCGTCGAGCATGATCGGGTTCGCCTGCTTGGCGATGTAGTAGCAGGCGATCAGGATCGCGCAAAACAACACGATGACGCCGCCCAGGAACTTCGGGAGAAAGGCTCCACGGGAATCGAAACGGTACACTTTACTTCCTTTCCGGCGGCATCAAAAACGTCTCATCGAAGACTTCCTGCTCTCCGATGGGAGACGACTTGGCCACAACGCGAAAATGATTGACGTCTTCGGCGCCCTGGAATCGGCGCGCGGCGATTTCAAACTGTTGTTCGACGGCGGCGCCGGGTTCGAGCGGGACCGCGCCGATCCCGATGATGCTGGCGCCGGGCAACTGCTCGGCGGCGAACGTCACCTCAACCCGCTTCCCGCTGCGGTTGGCGATCTTCACGCGGAACTTGTTGTAGACGACGCCCGCATCGTCGAGCCGGTACAGAGTGGCGCGTTCAGGTGCAAGTTGCACCAGCACCGCCCGGCGCATGGCGAGCGCAGTGACGAGTCCACCCAGATAGAGGAGCGAGATGACGAGGATCACCACGCGCTTTGCGTCGCGGATGCCCATTTTGCGCCACCAGCCCGTTTCACCTTCGACATCCGCGCCGCTCTCGCCCCAGGTGTAATGGATGAGGCCCGCTTTCGGAGTCTTCAGGCGGCCCATGATCTGGTCGCAGGCGTCGATGCATTCGCCGCAATGCACGCACTCAATCTGCAACGGTCCGTCGCGGATGTCGATGCCCATGTGGCAGACTCGTACGCACTTCTTACAGTTGATGCACTCTTTCGCCTCGTCCCGGTAATTGACCAGCAGCGTGTTATTGTCGCCGAGGATCCCTTGGAGATAGCCGTACGGGCATACCGTGGTGCAGAACTTCTGCCGGAGCAGCGTGAAGTCGAGGAAGGTGATCAGGGTGACCACCGCGCCGGTGATGCCGCCCGCCGTCTTCACGTCGAAGTGCATCAGCCGGCCTAACAGGTCGCGCGGTTCGACGAAATAGGATGTGAAGACGAACGCGAGAAAGACGGACGCCAGGCCGATGATCGCATAGAAGGACGCACGCCACAGCCGGTTGCGGGCAGCCGGCGACCATCCGCCGAAGTACTTTGTGATCTTGCGCCTCAGCGTGTCCTCGAGTTGGATCGATGTCTCGCTGAAGATCATCTGCGGACAGGCGTATCCGCAGTAGACGCGCCCGAACACGATCGACGAGGCCACGATCACGAACATCAGGAACATGAGCGACAGAAAGATGATTCCGAATTCGCTGATCCAGAGTTCGACGCCGAAGAAATAGAACCGTTGACGGGGTATGTCGAACCGCATGACGTTGAAGAACGGCAACGCCACGAAGATCAGGAAGCAGATCAGGTGGAAGGTCTTCCGGGTCCGCCGGTAGTCGTGCTGCTGAAGGACTTTCAGTTGTGGGTCACATGCCTGCATGACAGCTCATTCGGGGCATGTGGGCCATCCAGCCGCGCCAGACCAACATCGCCCCTATAACCATTACACTAACCGAAGCAATGGCGTTGCTCCAACGTCCCATCCGTAACCCAACCGCCGAAGAGAACAGGCCCAAGGCCAACAACGAGCCGGCGGTTCCCACTCCGAACGCGGCCATCGACACCGCGCCGTTCAACGCCGCTCCCGTGGCGGCCGCCTTGAGCAAAGCCGCGTACAACAGGCCGCAGGGAAGCAATCCCATCGCCAGGCCGAGCGCCAGCTTGCTGAGCGCGCCTTTCGCCAGAAGGAGTCTGCCGATGGTCCGCGAAAATAACGCCGAGACGCCTGTCCGGTCGATGCTCACGAGTTTCTGGACCGGGACGGCTCCCGTCATGAAGAGACCCGCGACGATCATCAGGATGCCTGAAACGATGGCGGCTGTTTGCTGAATTCCCGCCAGTTGCCCCATAAGTCCCATGGCCTGACCCGCCGCGCCCGCCGCAGCGCCAAGGATGGCGTACGTGGCGATGCGACCGACGTTGTAACAGAGGTGTCCTGACGCGCCGCTGCGTCCGCCCATGCTGTAGCTGAGCACGATCGGGCCGCACATCTGAGCGCAGTGCAGACTGCTGACGACGCCGAGCCCGAAGGGAACGGATATATCGAGAGCCGTGATCATGCTATCGCTTCCCTTTGAATGATGCAGTCATCCATCCGAGGTAACAGCCTGGGGCGGACGCCGAACCCGCCCCAGGCAATCACTTGTACAAAATCTTCGAATTCGAGGTTGGGACGGTAACGCATTCACGATAGAAGTCGAAATGTTTCATCGTGATGGCGTGGGTGGGGCAGCGCGATGCGCACATGGCGCAGCGGATGCACGTTGTCTCATCCTTCATCATCACTCCGCCCAGCGAGTCGAGTTCGGCCGCACTCAGCGACGTCAGATCCGACTCCTCCACGCCGAAACCCTCGGCCGCCGTTTTGAGCCACTGCGGATCGGCGACCAGTTTGCTCAAGCCGACTAACCGGATCAGGTTCTCGGGGCACACGTCCACACAACCGTTGCAGGCGACGCAGATCGATGTGTCAAACACCGTGTCGACGTTGCAGCGAAGGCACCGCGCGGCCTGCCTTCTGGCATCGTCTTCGCCGTAGCTTACTTCGACGATTTCCAGGGACGCCGCACGTTTGTCGGTCGCGAGAGCCGGAGGGTTCTCACGCTCGAAGCGATTCCAACCTTCGGCCATGGTGTAGACGGCCGGTTTCCACTGTTTGCGTAACGCCACGTCGGTGCGCGTGCCGCGCAGGAAGTCGTGCATCGACCGGGCGGCAATCTGCGCCGACGCGATCGCGTCGATAAACAGCCGCGGCCCGTGGGCGACGTCGCCGCACGCGAAGACGTCCGGGGCCGTCGTCTGGTAGGTCTCGCGGTTCACCTTCACCAGGCCGCGCTCGGTTTCTACGCCGTCGCCGGACTGGAGGAAGGACAGGTCGGAGGTTTGGCCGATGGCGAAAATCAAGGTGTCGGCGGGTATGTCCTCCACTTGAGATTCGTCGAAGGCCGGGTTGAAGCGGCCTTCTCCATCGAAAACAGACGTGCAGGCGATTGTTCTGAGAGCCGTAACCTTTCCGTTCTCGCCCAGCACGACGCGTGGGCCGCGCCGATTGTGGAGGTGGATGCCCTCTTCCCCGCCCTCGATAATCTCTATCTCGTCGGCCGGCATCTCAGCGCGGCTTTCGAGACACACCACGTGCACTTCCTTGTCACCGCTCAGGCGCAACGCCGAGCGCGCGACGTCGAAGGCCACCTGCTCACCGCGGCCCATCTCCTCGAGCGCTTCTCCGCGCTTGAGCAATTCGACCGGCCGGATCGCCGAACGCGCGACGTCATAGGCCACGTTGCCCCCGCCGATCACAACGATTTTGCGGCCGAGAGGAAGCGGTTCGCCTTCATTGAAGGCTCTGAGAAAATCCATGCCGTCGTAGACGCCGTCCAGATCAGCGCCGGGCAACGGCAGTTTCCGACCCTTGGGCAGGCCGATGCCGAGGAAAATCGCCTTGAAGCCTTCGCGGCGGAGACTCTCGATGGTCATGTCCCGCCCCAGACGCATGTTGCACTTCAACTCGACGCCCAGCGAGACGATCGCGTCGATTTCATGCTGCACCAGGTCGCGAGGAAGACGGAACACTGGGACGCCCACTCGCAACATTCCGCCCGGCTTGGCGCTCGCCTCGAAGACGGTAACCTTGTAGCCGACCTGGGCCAGATCGTGCGCGACTGTCATGCCGGCCACGCCCGCGCCGACCACCGCCACCCGCTCATAGTCGCCGCGGTTGGGCGGCAACATGCGCTTGTCGGCGGCGTCACGATAGGTGGCGTAATCGCCCGTTTCGGGGCCAAACCTCTCCGTGACGAAGCGCTTCAGGGCTCGAATCGACACCGGAGAGTCGAGACTGCCACGCCGGCAATTCGCCTCGCACGGCGCGCCGCAAACCCTTCCGCAAATGGAGGCGAACGGATTCGTGGCGCGCGCAATGCGGTAGGCGTCTTCATAGCGGCTTTCCGCGATCGCGTTCACGTACCCACAGGCATCCGTCTTCACCGGACACGCGTGGCGGCACTTGACCATTTCCACCCAATAATCAGTGGCGTCAGGCACCCTAACTTGGAAGAAGCCGTTGTTCATGGGGGAGCGCGCTCAGTGTTTGGAATCGCGAACGGCGAACAACACCACCGAAATTACGAAAGCGAAGGCCAGCGCCGCGACCACGTACATCAACCCGTTCGCATCGCCAGTCACCTTGTCCAGTTGTTGAACGAACTGGCCGCGCTCCGAGTGGCTGACTTCGCCATTGATGAACAAAATCAGGTAAGACGCCGCCGATACCCCGATCACCGGGATGGCGAGTTTCAGGAAACCTGGAACTTGCGTTCCTTCCTTCTCGGTGATCCAACCTCCGGCGTAATCCTTGATTTCCAGTTTCTTATCAGCCATTGTAGTTACCCTCGTCGTCGTCCCGCATCATCCTGTACTTGGGTTCCTCGCTATTCTTTCCCCAAAAGCCCTGCTTGCGCGACATGATAAGCCACACAAGGGTCAACAAGGTCAGGACAAAGAACATGAAATAGGCTAGAAACACGCTGGGATACATGTAGTCCATGGCATCGCCTACTTTTCGTAGTCGCCGTTCGGGCGCCAGTTCTTCGCGCGGCCCAACGTCTGAATGTAATCCACCAATGCGGTGAACTCTTCCGGATTCTCGACAATCCAGGGGAATGGGGGCATGATCGAGCCCGGCACCAGGTCGCGCGGATTGCGGAAGTGCGTCCGGTGCCATTGCGTGTCGTACTTGCCGCCGACGCGCGACAAGTCGGGGCCGGTCCGCTTGGTGCCGAACATGTGGGGGTAATCGTAGACGAACTCGTCCGGCGTCGAGATGGGACTACGAACGCCCTTCCAGCCGGAGCGAACCGTGTCCGCCAGGAGCGTACGAGTCTGTTGGGTATGGCAGTACCAGCACCCCTCTCGGACATAGATCGCGCGCCCTTTCAGTTGGCGTTCGGTGTAGGCGACCAGCTTGCCGGTCGCCCCCTGCGACGGGTCGCTATTCTCAAACGGCTTCGACCAGCTCTTGTCGACCAGAGGAGGAACCACGGTAGTCAGGATGCCGCCGATGAAGAAGAACAACAGCGCGGCACCGACGGCGAAGGCAAAGTTAGAATCGGCTTTTCGTAGCATGGCTTCGTGTCCTCCTTATCAGGCTGCTTCGGGGTTATCCTTCGCCCCAACGATCGTGGCCAGGATGTTATAGGCAAACGACACGATTCCGGTGAACATCAGGATGCCCGAGAAGAAGCGGACCAGCCACACCGGCTGAAGCGCCTTCACAGTGTCGATGAACGGGATCGATACGTTATTCCACTGCCAGCCCTGCCAGAATCCGCCGAGCCAAAGAGTTACAAAGAACCCCAGGCCGCCGACCATCAGGAACCAGAAGCTCCAGTTGGCGAGGGTATCGGAGAAGAGTTTGCACTTAAACATGCGCGGCACCGTGTAGTAAGTGCCTGCGATCGCGAAGAACGAGAATGCGCCCAACACCGCCATGTGGGCGTGGCCCGGAATCCAGTCAGTCTTGGAGACGATGGCGTTGACCGTCCGAAGGCTGTGCATCGGCCCCTGGAAACAGGTGAGCAAATAGAACACGACGCCGGACATGAGAAACTTCAGAGGCACGTTCTCGCGTAGTTGATGCCACTGGCCCTGCATGGTGGCAAAGAAGTTATATACAACGGCCCATACCGGGATCAACAGCATGACCGAAAAGGCGATCGAGATAGTCTGGAGCCATTGTGAGATCGGCCCGTGCAACATGTGGTGCGCGCCAGTCCAGACATACACGAACGCCAGCGACCAGAACCCGATCATCGACAACTTATGACTGTGCAGTGGCGAATTGGAAGCCTTCGGGATATAGTAGTACGCCAGCGCAAGACCAATGGGGGTAAAAATCAGTCCGACTGCGTTGTGGACGTACATCCAGTTCAGATTGGCTTGGTTGACGCCAGTGGCAAACAGCACCGCGAAGTTGCCGGTGAGATAAACGAAAGCGGTCCACAGGATGGTTCCCATGATGTACCAGATGGAGACATACATCTGGTCGTACTTACGTGACGCGATCGTCATGAAGATATTCAGCCCGAACATGATCCAGGCGATCACCACCAGAACATCCTCCCAGGTGGGCAGTTCGGCGTATTCCAGGCCCTGGTTATAACCCATCAGAAGCATCACGACAGCGCCGAGGACGATAACATTCCACAGCGCGGCAGTGGCGACGCCCAACTTCTCACTCCACAACTTCACGCCGCACAGGCGCGGGATCAGGTAAAATGCGAGGCCCATATCCGCGGCGAGCAACCATCCAAACAGCATTCCGTTGACATGGAGCGGGCGCAACCGTCCGTAGGTCAGATACTGCACTGTGCCGAGCAACTGCGGCCAGACGAACTTGGCCGCGATCGTCACGGCGATAATCCCAACGATGAAGAAGTAGGCGATCGAGCTGATCAGGAACCACTTAGCGGTCGTATCCTCGTGGACGACCGCAGCGCCGCCGGCCGAAATGGACGGCGACGCCTGTACACGGCTAGTATCCTCTGGCATTTAAGGTCCTCGCAGGAAGCTTTACGTTGATACTGCGGATGAAATTGACCAGGTCGCCCACGTCATTTTGGGTCAACCCGTAGTCGACCCAGGACGGCATGGCCGTGCCCTGGACGCCGTACATAATCGATTGGAACAGGCGGTGATCGTCCACGCTGTTGACAAACGCCGTGTTCCGCAGGTTCCGCGGCCGTGGGAGAATGTCAAGAGAGTTCGGGCCTTTACCGTCCGCTTTCTTACCATGGCAACCCGAGCAACGAACCACGAACGTCTTCTCTCCACGTGCGATCGAGTCAGCGGCCGAAGCCACTGGGTTCTTATCGGGGGCCTGGAGAGGCTTAATCTCCTTCCGCGGCTCCTTGGTAAACGTCGTGAAGACGTACTGAAGCAGGGAGTTAACCTGATCGTCTTTCAACACCCCGCCCCACGGCGGCATATTCGTGCCGGAAACACCCTTCTTGATTGAGTTCGTCAGACGTTCTGTGGTCTTCGAGTTAATGAACCCGGCCTTGGTCAGGTCGCGCGGATAGGGATCGAGATACCACGCAATCGGTCCGTGACCGTCGCCCTTCTCTCCGTGACAACGCTGGCATAGAGCCTTATAGGTGTCGGCGGGAGCCGCCGCGGTCAGTTGCGGCTTCTGTGCTACCAGGAAGGCGGTCATTGCGCGAAAGTCGGAGTCCGGAAACCGGAAAGTCGGCATAATGGAGTCCGCGGTCCGCGATTTCGGATCCTTGAAGTGATCGTAGATCCACTCGGCGTCGCGCTCAGCCCCTTCATATGTGAGGTCCGGAGCGATTCCGCCGTCGCGGTCCAGGACTTTGTGGCAGGCGCCACACGAGTGTTGGTCGATCAGTTCCCTGCCTTTGGCGACCAACGCCGGCCCAGTCATTTCGGGAGCGGACGGCGCAGGCCCTTCGGCCGGCTTCTTGAGGTTCAGCACCGCCTCATAACGGGCCAACCCCGTCTCGGCGAAGTTCATTCCCCTGCGACTCTTGAGGAATATGACCAGCGCCTTCACATCATCCGGCTTCAGATGGAAGTTCGGCATGATAGAGGTAGCCATATTGGCGGTCGGGTCAACCACCGATTCCCAAAGATAATCGATGCGGAACTTCTTGCCCACCTCGGTCAACTCCGGGCCCAGGGTTCCGTCCGAGATCCCTTCTATCCGATGGCACCCGTAGCAATTCTGCGAGAAGAACAGCTTGCGCCCCTTGGCGACAAGCGGAGTCCCGGCGAAATTCTCCTCTGTGTGGCACTGAGCACAGTTGGCCTGCATGTACTCCTTGCCCTTCAGAAACGGCTTGAACTCCTTGCGCCACTGTTCCTGGACAACGTAGCCGAGCATCGGCTCGGTCCAATACTCGTCGTCGCCGTGCGCGTACTCCTGCTTCAGGCCGCGCCCCTGGCCGTCATGACAGACCGTGCAGCCGAAGTCGGTGAACTTATGCCGGCGCTCCCACTTGCCATTCGCTTGAACATCGCCCAGTTCGGCTGAATACGGGTGCGTCTTGATCGGCTGGGCATGCTGCATGAATCGCGGATCGTCGGCAGCGATATGGCAGGTCGCGCAGCGATCGACGCGGGTGTCTCCGAACTGAGTCACGATCCGTTGCTCGATCCGCGCCTTGCGGCCCTCGAGCGCGGCCTTCTCCGAGTCGGTTTTGGCGAGCGATCGAGCCTGGTCGAAGTAAGCGGTCTGGTAGTTCTCCCATTTGTGGAAGAATTGATTGTAGAACACGACCCCGTGAACAATGAGGATTACGAAACTGCCGATTGCGAGTGCTAGTCTCATGTGTCAGCCTCTTATTTCCACGGGGAGACAAACTCCCAGTTGGCGCCGCGGAAGAACGTCCCTATGGCGACAAAGATCAGGTTCAGAACCACCAGCGTCAAGAAGATCGTGTTCGACAACAGCCTTTCTCTCGCGAACCACTTGCCGACGCCTCCAGCCCCTCGATCGAGGTATGGCGCGAGGATCAGCAGAATGACAAAGACCGTCGGCACCCCGATGCCGCCCCAGAAGGCCGAGTAGCTGACCATCTCCTGAAGGCCCAGGAAATACCACGGCGCTTTCGCTGGATTCGGGGGGTGCATCGCGTTCACCGGCTCCTCCAGCGGCGCGTTGAACATCAGCGACAGCGTCAGGATGACAGCAAGAGTCAGGACAAACACGAAGAGTTCCGCAATGACCAGGTTGGGCCAGGAAAACAGGCTCTTGTCTGGAACGTTGCCGACCTTATTGAACGGCCCCCGGACGAATCCCTGCAAACCGTAGATCTTGTCCTTGGCCAACTGAACCGCTTTGACGGACACCTGAATCGGAGCCGGTCCGGCCACCCCAGCGGCCTGGGGGATCGCGTCCGTCTCGGCAGGTCGAGAGAGGCCGCCGTCCTTGCGGATTCGCCAGAAGTGCACCGCGATGAAGAGCGACAACACCGCCGGCAACACCGCGACGTGCAACACATAGAAGCGAAGCAGCGCCTCCTGTCCGACCGTGGCGTCACCCAGCAGAAGGAACTTCATATCCGCGCCCACCACCGGAGCGTATCCTGCAATCGACGTGCCGACAGTGATCGCCCAAAAGGCCAACTGATCCCATGGCAGCAGGTATCCCGTGAAACTCATGAACAGTGTTAGCAGAAACAGAACGACGCCCAGGACCCAGTTGAACTCGCGCGGCTTCTTGTAGGAACCAGTGAGAAACACCCGGCACAGGTGCAGGAACACCAGCGCGACCATGCCGTGAGCCGACCACCGGTGCATATTGCGGAGAAACGTTCCGAAAGCGACCGAGCCGCGCAGATCGAGCATGCGATCGTAGGCCTGAGTCGTGGAGGGCACGTAGTAGAACATCAACAGGATGCCCGTCACGATCAGGATCACAAACAGAAAGAAGGACATCAGCCCAAGGCCCAACGTGTAAAGCGGCCTCAGCGTGTTCTGGTGAACCTTCACCGGGTGGATATGCAGGAAGAAGTTCGTGAAACTGGTCTGCGACCGCTCCAGATCGCTGTGCGGAAGAGGGTTGCGGAATAGCGACGACCACATGTTGGACGGCATCTCGAGGATGCTGGTCCACAAACCTGGAGATTTCGTCTCTGTGCTCATACGGTGAGATAGCTCCCGGGCTCGACCTCGGTGTCCTTATCCACTTCGAGTTCGCCCGACGGGGCCAGCGACACCTTGAACCAAGGCAGCGCCTTCGGCGCGGGGCCGGCCGTGACGTTGCCGTCCTGGTCGTAGCGGGACCCGTGGCACGGACAGTTAAAGCCCGTGTCCGCGATGCCGACGATGCAGCCCAGGTGAGTGCAGGTGGTGGAGATCGCGGCAATCTTATTGCCCTCACGGACGATGCACACTCGCTTGGTCTCAAGCGCGATGCGGGCGCCGGCGGGGAAATCGTCCGGCCGGCCGATGTTGAACCGCTGCGGCTGCCCGTAGGTCGCCCGCGGTTTGATGAAGACGAAGTTTGAGAAAGCGCTTAGCACCGCCGAGCCGAACAGCCCGAAACTGCTCAGCCAGCCCAACATGCGGCGGCGATTCATGCGAGGCTCAGCCTCGGTGTTGTGAGCTATGGCTTTGTGGACCACTGCCATCTTCGTTGCTCTCCTTCGAGTTATCCACTAGTTCTTCCAGGTCGGACCAGAAAACCTGGTACTTCGCGTCTTCCACATTTCGGAAGTAGTCCCGCTTGACGGCGAAGATGAAGATGCACGCGGCGCCGAGTCCCATCATCAGACTGGCCGCCAGTGCGATCCACGTCAGTTCCATCCGCCGCTCCTCTAGTCCTGGTCTGGCGTGTCCTTGCCGGCTCGCGCCGCCAGGCGGGCGATGGTGGAGCGCTTCAACACGCTCGTCATCGCGTCCTGCGCTTCGGCCCATATGCAATGCGCCGGGCACCACTGCTTACGGCCACAACTATCTCCCGGAAGGAGACAGGCGTTCAGATGCGTCGGTCCTTCGATGGCCTCCACCACGTCGAGCAGGTTGATCTGCTCGGGGGCGCGGGCCAGCGAAAACCCCCCGTTCATTCCGCGCTGCGAATCGATCAGCCTCGCCCGGGCAAGCGACTGCAGAATCTTGCTCAGGAAATGCTCCGGCACTTCACTCGCCTCGGCGAGCACATTGCGGTTCGGCCGACTGCCCGGCGGTAAGCCGGCCAGATGCACCATGATCCGCACGGCGTAATCGGCTGCGCGCGTTAGCTGCATGATTGGGGGAACAAAGTAAATTAGAGTCTTTTTGTCTGGTATTGTCAAGCCCTAATTTGGAGCGGACTACAAGTTTTTGCCAACACCGAAATGAGGTGTATCGCCGCACCGCGTAGAACGGGCCGTCAGGCTCCGGCTACACCCTTCGAAAGTGAACAGATGGTGGGCTCTCGCCGGGTCTCGTGATGCAGTCCTACGCGAAAGGTGACAGGCCAGAGTCAAAGGTTTCGAATGCGCAGGCGACGTGACCCGCTATAGACTGCGATCATGCAGACCCGGCGAACGTTTGTCGGCAGCGCGGCGATGCTCGCGCCGCAAACCCGTATCACCGGCGCGATTGTCGTCGACCCGAAGCCGCTTTTCGACATCTCGCCCTACCTCTACATGCAGTTCATGGAGCCGTTAGGCGTTACCGACAGTTCCGTCGAGGCCGCCTGGGACTACGATCGTGACGACTGGCGAGCCGATTTCATGGACACCGTCGCCGGCCTGGCGCCCGATGTCGTCAGGTACGGCGGACTGTACAGCCGTTACTACCGCTGGCGGGAGGGCGTTGGCCCGGCGGATCGCCGCCCTGGGATGCGCAACTACGTCTGGGGAGGCAAGGAGACAAACCGCGTCGGCGCCCACGAGTTCGTCGATTTCTGCCGGCGAGTCCGAGCCGAACCGCTCTACTGCGTCAACTTCCTTGGCGACGGCGAGAAGCGCTATCGGGACGCCGGCCGTGTCGGCGACTCCGCGGAGGCGGCGGACTGGGTCTCCTACGCAAACGACCCGTCCAATCGCGAACGGCGGGCGCACGGCCATGCCGAGCCTTACAACGTCAAACTCTGGCAAATCGGCAACGAGACGTCGTACGGAACCGCGACCTTTCGCCGCGATGAAGCGATTGAGCGGACCATCGAGTTCTCAAAGGCGATGCGGTCGCGGGACCGCTCGATCCAGTTGATTGGATGGGGCGATCGGGGAGGGAATCCGGACGGCTATTGGGCTCCGGAGTTGGTGCGACGTGCTGGCGAGCATATCCATTACGTGGCGTTTCACATGATGGGGCAGAGCCCGACGCGCTCGGACACCGTGCTCCGCGGACTCCGTTACCAGTCGGCCCCCGAGCAGGCATGGGAGGAGTTGATCGAATTGTCGGACCGGGTGGAATCTCGCGTTTCGGAGATGGAGCAGGCCGCGGGGACCCATCCGATCGCCATCACGGAAGGGCATCTCAGTCTGCGACCCGGCAACGCTAACCCGATCCTGGCGGAGTGGCTTTCCGCCGTCTACCACGCCCGATCGCTAAACATTTATCAGCGGCACGGGGCACGGGTGCGGATCGCGACCGCGGCCGATTTTCAGGGCAATCGATGGACCGTGAATGCGGTGACGTTGCAGACGCCACGCGGAGTAAGCTACCTGATGCCGGTGGGATCGATCGCGAAGCTCTTCAAGCAGCGCGGGGGAAAGCAAGCGGTAGCGGTCACGGCCTCGCCCTCCTCCCTGGACATCGCCGCCAGCCGGACGGGAGACCGCGTTTTCCTGCACGTGCTAAACATGAGTTACACGAACTCATGTGAAGCGTCCTTCACCGTGAGCGGTGTTGCGCTCAAGGGCGGAAGGGTGTTCGCCATCGCGCCATCGAATCCCCGCGAATACGTCAGCCAGGATCAACCGGATGTGTTCCGGCCCGTTGAGACGGCGCTCCAGGAACTGCGCTGGACTTTCCCTGCCCGCTCGGTCAGCGCGGTGGAACTGACGGCGTAACCGGCTCCTTCACTTTGAGGACATGGCCGGACGAAACGTCCCTGAGAACTTGAATCTGCCCGCTGGGCCAATGGATTTCGATGAGATCGACCGTCTTGTCGGCTCCCAAGCCGAAGTGCAACGGGCCGGCGCTCGAGGATGCGTAGCCAGACGTCGCGGACACGTGATTGTATTGAGTAATCGACTTACTCACCACTTTCACACGCGCCCCGACAGCGTCACGATTACTCTTCGTGCCCTCAAGCAATAACTCCAGCCAATTCCCCGGTTTCGGACTCTCATTGATCCACAGTTCAGCCGGAGCGGCCAAGGCCGAGACAACGACGTCCAGGCGGCCGTCGCCATCGAAGTCGCCGTACGACGCGCCGCGATGGCGGGCCGGCGGTCGCGACGCGAATCCGGCCTCGGCGGTTAGCGCGATGAAACGGGTCCCGCCGAGATTGCGAAACACTGAGTTAGGCTGATCGACAGTAATGCGAGGCGCCGCCGCCGGTGATTGGACATGCCCTCGCGACACGAAAATATCTTTCCAGCCGTCGTTATCGAAATCGGCGATGTTGGTGGAGTAGCCGGCCATGGTCATGCTCAGCGAAGCCATGCGACTGGCCAGCGTCACGTCTGTGAAATCGCCCTTGCCGGTGTTGTGGAACAGCGGGAACGTCTCGTCGTCAAGCGCAACCAGGCTGATGTCCGGGTAGCCGTCGTTATCGACGTCTCGGAAATCGGCGCCCATGCCGGAAATGAACTCGCCATTCTCACGCAGCGCCACGTTCGCGTCAAAGGCGACCTCCTGGAACGTCTTCCCCGCGTGGTGGAACAACGAGTTATACACCTTGTCGTTGGCGACAAAGATATCGGGCCGGCCGTCGAGATCATAGTCCGCCACGGCCACGCCCATGCCCTTGCCGGGATGCTGTCGAACGCCCCATTCAGCCGAAGCGTCGCGGAATACGCCGCCCCCGAGGTTCAGGAACAGCTGATTGGGGGTCTTCTTGTACATCTTCGGATGACAGTATTCGTTATGCCCTTTGTATTCGCAGGGCGTCTCCGTCGCAATGTCCCAAGCAAGATAGTTGGTTACAAACAGGTCAAGCAGCCCGTCGTTGTTGACATCCACCCAGGCGCCGCCGACAGACCATAGGGGCCCGAACTCCGCGTCCGGCTTTGAAGCGAGCCCCGCCTTCTCCGTCACGTCCGTGAAAGTCCCATTGCAGTTGTTGTGATACAGCGTGTTGCGGTGAACCCCACCGACGAAGATGTCTTTGCAGCCGTCGTTGTCGTAGTCGCCGATCGCCACGCCGTTGTCGTAGCCCGTTCCAACCAGTCCGGCCTTGGCTGTGACATCGGTGAAGCCGCCCTTTCCGTCGTTGGCGAATAGCCGGTTCGAGTACTTCGGCGAATCCTTCTTCAGAGTGCGGATATCCGCGCCGTTGACGAAGAAGATGTCCAGGTAACCGTCGTTGTTATAGTCAAACACCGCGACGCCCCCGGCCATCGTCTCCGGCGCGTGGCGTTCAGGCGTTTCGCAACTGTCGACGGAGAACGGGATCGCCCGGTAGGCGAACCGAATGGGGCTCTCGGGCGTTTGGGCCGTCCCAAGCAGGACTGCCAGGGCGATCGCGGCGACGGCGAGCCCTATTCGCGTCACTGCGCGTACTCCGCCGTTAGCGTCGTCACGCTACGCGCTCGAAGGGTGACGGTTCCAGAGACGTCAGGATAACGCTTCAGGTCGTCGCCAGGCTGATCGGAGGTCACAAACGGGGTCATGGGACCCAGACGCCGTCCACCCGCCGTCAGTTCCAGGGTTCGAGGCGAGTGGCCCATATTCACATACACGACGATGACCCGCTTGCCCCCCTTGTACGCGGATCCCATTAAGCCCTGCACGTCGTGCGCGCCGCCGGTTAACTCAACTCGCGTCATGCCGGGACGCACGAAGCGGCTGTAGTTGCCCATAACCCATAGAAGCTTCGCGGGGTAGATTGTCTCGTCGTCGCCAGGCTTCTTCCAATTCGTGTAAATCAGACCGTCCTTGTAGTCCTCGGGCGAAAACGCGGTCCACCACTGCCATGCCGACACACCAACCAACGTCAGGTCGAGGTGGATGATCCGAGCCACGTCGAGCGCCGTGTTCATCGTCAGATCGCGGCCGCTGCCGCCCTTGCCTTCGCTGCCCACCAGGATGCAGTACTCGGTCTGCCAGATCTTCCACCCTGGGAACCGCGTCATCCTCTCGCCCAACATCCGGCGGTGCTCCAACAGGGGCCCAGTCACAAGGTCCGAACCGTAGGAGTGGTAGCCGATTCTCTTCGCCAACAGTGGCGCAATCTCCGGATCGCCGATGAACTGGGCGAGATAGTCGCCGTACGGCTCACCCCACGTTTCCGTGGCCTTGCGGTTCAAACGCCACATGTCGGGCAGGCAGCCGCTTTCCAACATCGCCAGTTCGGTCGACGATCCACGGCGCTTCAACTCCGTCGCGAGCGCTCGCGCCATCCTTTTGATGTCGGCGTTCGATGCGCGCATGCCTTCCTGCGAATGCCCTTCCCAATCCCACTGCGGTTCGTTCACCGGGCTCACGTAATCAAACGCGATGCGTTCTGTTTCATCCGGATTCGTGCGGAAATGGTCCAGTACGTCGCCGAGATACCGCGCGTATTGCGCCTCGAATCCGGGCCTCAGGTTGCTTGCGCCGCCTTTGCCGCAGTACGTTAATCCGTTGCGCGTCATACGCCCAGGAGGACTATTGACGAACGCCAGGAATCGCGGAACCCCGCGCGCCTTGGCGGCGGCCAGGAACCACCGTTCGCCCGCTTGCCGCGTCCAATCATACCGGCCCTCGGCTAACTCGAAAGTCTCCGCCGTGCGCCACGGGTGCGTGATTCGCGGGTTGATTCCGCCGCCGACATTGAACCTCCACGAGGACAGGCCCGCTCCGGAGGTCGTGGAAAACAGCAGGTCCGCCACTCGATTCCGGCTCGCCGCCGACCACTTGCCAACGCGCTGCATGCTCCAACAGTCCGAAGCCCCGAAATGATCGATCTCCTGACGTTCGCGGTCGAGATGGATGACATCGCGGCTCACCTCAGCAGCAGCCGAAGCAACGCCCGCGCCCGCCAGAGCGGCGAGTACGGATCTGCGGGAAACACCTTGCGCGGAGTTCACGCCCTCAGCGTATCAAGACCCTTGACGGAACATTTTCCATCCGCTTACGTATCCACGATTGGAGACGACGATTGGAGACGACAATGTTCTGCACCAAATGCGGCATTCAACTCGAAGAGCGGGACCGGTTCTGTTCGCAGTGCGGCGCTGAAACCGGCCGCGGGATGCAACAGGCGCCTGGCGCCGTGTATAGCCGTTTGAGCCGGCCGCGCATCGACCGCAAGATGGCCGGCGTTTGCTCCGGCATCGCTCGCTACTTTGGCGTCGACCCGACCCTCATCCGGATTCTCGCGCTGGCGCTGGCCATCTGGCCGCTTGGCGTCGGCGTGATCATTTACATCGTGTGCTGGATCGTCATGCCCAACGATCCGCTGGCGCTGCCCGCGCCGGTGAACACGGTGGCGACGGTTTCGTAATTTGTACGTGGCCTCCTGCGCTCGCGGGCCGCAACGCTATACTGACGCGGCCCGCATTTCTTTTCCGGCATACCCACGATCGATATTTCCGACCTTGTGAATCGCGTCCGGAACGTCCGCGACAGCGCCTGGAGCATACCCGCGTGTTACCCTCGAAGTAGATCCTCGACTTCGATCAAAGGTCCCCGATATGCCCCAATTGAAGTATCAAACCAAGAGCGGAATTGTCGTTACACGCACCGCTTCTCAGGTCCCGTACCACAAGGGCCTGAAATCGGTGCTGCACAAGCTCGACACCCAACGCGGAATTTATCTCTCATCCGGCTATGAGTACCCGGAGCGCTATTCGCGATGGGACATCGCCAGCATCTGCCCGCCGCTCGAGATCGTGTCGTGGGGCCGCGAAGTCGCGTTCCGGGCGTTGAATGATCGTGGCGCCGTTCTCTTGAACCTGCTCGAACCGGTGCTCGCATCGCACCCGCACTGGGACACGTTCGACGTGGAAGCGCACCGGATGACGGGCGTACTGAAACCGCTTCCAGCGCTGTTCCCGGAAGAAGAGCGAAGCAAGCAACCATCGGTGTTCTCGATACTCCGAACGCTGATCCAGGAGTTCGGCAGCGAACAGGATTCGCGGCTCGGGCTGGTGGGCGCCTTCGGATACGACCTGTTGTTCCAGTTCGACCCGATCGAGTTCCAACTGGAGCGCGGCGGCGCGAAGGCGCTGCACCTGTTCCTTTGCGACGACATCCACTTCATGGATCGGAAGAAGGAAGTCATCGAGCGGTATCGATACGATTTCTCGCGCGGCGACGCCAGTACGGAAGGGCTGCCGCGCACGGGTGCGAAGCTGAAACACGTTCCAAAGTCCACCGGGCCGTCGGAGATCATCTCCGATCACACGCCGCAGGAGTACATGGATAACGTGGAGGCGGTCCGCCGCGGAATGAAACAGGGCGATTACTACGAGGTCGTCCTCCGGCAGACGTTCTCGGCGCCCTACTCGGACAGCCCCTCGGCCCTCTTCGAGCGAATCCAGCACGCAAGCCCCAGCCCCTACGAATTCATGCTGCAGTTCGGCGACGAGCAACTGGTGGGCGCCTCGCCCGAGATGTTCGTACGCATCGAAGGATCGCGCGTCGAAACGTGCCCGATTTCCGGCACGGCGCGCCGCACCGGCGATCCGCTGAGCGATGCCGACAACATCCGCGAGCTGCTGATGTCGGCCAAGGAAGAGTCGGAACTGACCATGTGCACCGACGTCGACCGCAACGACAAGTCGCGCGTCTGCGTTCCGGGCTCGGTGAAAGTGATTGGCCGGCGTCTGATCGAGCGCTACGCGGGCGTGTTCCACACCGTGGATCACGTGGAAGGCGCACTCGCGCCGGGCTTCGATTCACTGGATGCGTTCCTGACCCATATGTGGGCCGTGACGATCATCGGCGCCCCGAAGAAGGCCGCGGCGCAGGCGATCGAGAAGCTCGAAAAGAACGCGCGCGGCTGGTACGGCGGCGCGCTCGGAATGCTGTCGTTGAACGGCGATATCAACACCGGCATCCTCATCCGCACTGTGCATTTGAAGGACGGCGTGGCCCGCTATCCGGTGGGCGCAACCCTGCTCTACGACTCCATCCCGGAGGCCGAGGAGCTTGAAACGCGCATGAAGGCGACAGGATTCTTCCGCGCGCTGAACGCTCCCGGCGCTCAGCCCGCTGCCCCGCCGGAACCGGCCAAACCCGGCGCCGGCGTGAAACTGCTGCTCGTCGACAACGACGACTGCTTCATCCACACGCTGGCCAATTACGCGCGCCAGACCGGCGCCGAGGTGGTGACGTACCGTTCCGGCTTCCCGCTTGAAATGATCGACCAGATCGCGCCGGACCTGATCCTGATCTCGCCCGGTCCCGGCCGCCCCGCCGATTTCGGCGTGCCCGACGTCGTGCGTTACGCCGCGCGTGCTGGAGTCCCCGTATTCGGCGTCTGCCTGGGCTTGCAAGGCATCGTGGAGGCCTTCGGCGGCGAGTTGGGCGTGCTCGATTACCCGATGCACGGCAAACCATCGTTGATCACGCATCGAAACATCGGGATTTTCGAGGGACTGCCGCGGCAGATCAAAGTGGGCCGCTATCACTCGTTGTTCGCGCTGAAGCCGGTATTCCCGGCCTGCCTGGAAGTGACGGCGGAAACCGAGGATGGCGTCGTCATGGGCGTGCGCCATCGTGACCTGCCGATTGAGGCGGTCCAGTTCCATCCGGAGTCGCTGCTCAGCATGGACGGCGGCAACGGCCTGACGCTGATCGAGAACGTGGTGCGGATCTACGGCAAGCGCCGCACGGTCACCGCGCGATAGCCGGCCGGCTGGAGTTTCCAGGGACGGCCCAACCTGGACATTGTCCAGGACTGCCACACCCTGATCGTCGACGACTCACGCATTTGGCGGGCGCCGCGCCGCCCGCTGCCAGGGAGCCCGTTAACGCCCCACGCGGTTCCCGTATTCGTTCGACTCGGCCAGCTTCGAAAAATACTCGAAGACGATCTTCGTGATGGCGCGCACCGGCGTGGCGCCGTCATCCAGATAGGTCCCAAACACGCTAAGCACGAACGGCCGGCCGGGCAGGTAGACGATTCCCGTCTCGCACTGGACCCCCGTCAGGCCGCCCGGTTTCGCCGCCACCGGGATGTCCGCCGGGATCGCGGCGCGCATCTCCGCCTTCACCAGCTTCAGGATACCGATCATCTGCGCGGTGTCCTCGGCGTTCGCCAGCCTGCCGCGATAAAGCATCTCCGCAAGGCGAGCCATCTCCACGGGCGACGCCACGTTCTCCTCTCCCCGCCGCGCCGCGGCCGTGTCCATCATGATGCGCCGCAGACGGATGGTCTGAAAGCCCTGCTCGCGCAACAGCCGATTCACACGATCCATCTTCGCGACCGCGATGCACTGGTTGGTCGCGGTATTGTCGCTATGCTCGATCATCGCCGTGATCAACCCGAGCAGAGTCAACGTCTGCGGCCCCTGCTTCAATCGCCCTGTCAGCACGCCGCTGCCGCCCACCGCGTCGGCCGCAGTCAGCGTGATCTGGTCCGACATCCGGACCTCGCCCCGGCGAGCCGCCCGGAACAACTCCACCATGATCGGGATCTTGATGGAACTCGCCGTCGGAAACACCGCATCCCCGTTATAGACAAACGCGCGTCCACTCGTCAGGTCGATGGCGGCTACCCCGATCGCGCCCGGCGTGGCCGCGTCGTAGGCGCGGACTGCCGACGCCATCTTCGCCTCCAGCAACCGGCCAACGGCAGAGTCAGCCGCGAGCGCCGGCGCCAACAAACATACGATCGCTGCGATGCGCCGCGTCATGCCCGAGTCAACCGCCGGAGCGTATACATGTCCGGTTCGATGTTGGCGTGCTTCAGCTTCTTCCAATCATCGTTGATGTGGATCAGCCGCCCGCTGATGTGATTGGACTGCTCGGAGGCGAGAAACTGCGCCAACTGGATCTGCTGATCGGCCGTGACTCCGCCCGTCATGCGTACCCCGTGCGCCTCCTCGCTTTCCTTCCACCCGGCCCGTTCGCCGGCCCGCAGGATTTCATCGGTCATGTTGGTGTACGCCGCGCCCGGCGCCATGCAGTTCACCTGCACGTTGTGATCGCGCACCTCGTCGGCGACGGTTTCGACAAACCGCACCAGCGCCGCCTTCGACACCGCATAGGCGGAGAAGTTCGGCCGCGAATTGGCCGCGCCGCGCCCGCTCAACGCGATGATCTTGCCCGACCGGCGCTCCACCATCTGCGGCAGCACAGCCCTGCAGCAGTTCACCACTCCCAACAGGTTCGTGGTGATCGTGTCGTTCCACGCCTTCGCGCTCGATTCCGCGAACGGGCCGATCGGCCCTTGAATTCCCGCCGCGCAGATCAGCACATGCACCGGTCCCAGGTGGACGCGCATGCGGTCCACCGCCGCCGTCACCTGTTCCAGATCACACACGTCGGCCCGCATCCGCAACGCGTTGCCTCCGTTATGTTCGATTTCCAGGTGGGTGAGATCCAGCTCCGCTTTGCTGCGGGCGACTAATCCGACTCGCGCTCCGGCCCTGGCGAACCCGATCGCGAGCCGCTTACCGATGCCCCGGCCGCCGCCGGTCACCAGGACGTTGATGTCCTTGAAGTAGTACAAGAGGGTTGTTCCCCATTCGGCTATTACATGCCAGCCGGGCGATCCTAGTCAACCCGCCCGCGCACGGCCGTGTCACTTCCCCGAAAATGTCGCATCCTGGTAGGTAGAGACGTTCGAAAGGACTACGCCCGTGCCGGACTGGCTGCTAATTCTTCTCGTAATCGTGGCTTACATCGCCCTGCAGCGCTGGATTCTTCCCAAGTTCGGCGTGCCCACTTGAATGGCGGACACCTGCGACGTCGAGTCTCGACGTCACCCGCACGACGACAAGCCACGCCCGTAATCAGCCCGCCGCCAACCCGTGGAACCAGCCGAGTCCGTCGACGGTCTTTGCCGCCGGCCGGTACTCGCAGCCGAGCCACCCCGCATACCCCATGGCGTCGAGCTTCTTGTACAGGTACTCGTACCGGATCTCTCCGGTATCCGGTTCGTTGCGCTCCGGCGCGCCCGCGATCTGGATATGGCCGCAAAGCGAGGCGTACTTTTCGAGCTTCTTCGCCAGGTCCCCCTCCATCACCTGCATATGGTAGAGGTCCATCTGCATCTTCAAATTCGGCGCCCCGACCGTGCTCACGATGTCGAAACTCTCCGCCTGGGTATTGACGAAGAAGCCCGGCATATCGCGGCTGTTAATCGCCTCGAGCAACAGCGTGATCCCATGCGTGGCCAGCTGTTCGGCGGCGTAGCGCAGATTCGCGATGAGCGTCTCCCGGCACGCGGCGCGATCGGCCGTCGCGGGCGGAATTCCCGCCATCGCGTGCAACCGCGGGACGCCCAGTCGCGTAGCGTATAGCAACGCCTTCTCCACACCCTCTCGGAACTCCTCCTCGCGGCCGGGAATCGACGTGATTCCGCGTTCGCCCGCGGCCCAGTTCCCCGGAGGCATGTTGAACAAAACGATCTCGATCCCGTAACGGCGCAGCTTCTCCTCGATGGCCTCCGGCGGGAACTCATAGGGGAACAGGAACTCGACCCCTTTGAATCCAGTGCCTGCGGCGGCTTCGAAACGGTCCAGGAACGGGACCTCGTTGAACATCATGGACAAATTCGCTGCGAATTTCGGCATTCCTTCTCCTTATGAAGGGCCGGACGCACGACGCCCGGCGACGCCTAGATTATACCGGCATTGACCGCATGCGCCCGCACCCGGTCCCACCCCGTTCGCATCCAATGCGCATACGTATGGAAACCCCAACAACCGAACCACCGGTCAAGGTAGCGGCTTTGTGCGGCAGCCTGCGCCCGGGCAGCTACACCGCGCAGGCGCTGCGCATCGCGCTCCAGGGCGCGCGGGAGCGCGGCGCCGAGACGAGTTTCATCGACCTGCGTGACTACCGGCTCCCCGTCCACCCTGGCGACAAGGCCATCGCCGCGACGGATCCCGAGGGGCAGCGCCTGCGCGCGGCGGTCCGGGCAACCGACGGCCTGATCCTCGGAACGCCCGAATATCACGGCAGTTTCAGCGGCGTGCTCAAAAACGCGCTCGATTATCTGGCTTTCGAGGAGTTGGAGGGCAAAATGATCGGTCTCGTCGGCGTTTCTGGCGGGGCCATGGGCGCCTTCGGCGGCCTCGGCGGACTCCGCCACATCGGACGGGCCCTGCACGCCTGGGTCGTTCCGGAGCAGGCGGCCATCCCGGAAGCCTGGAAAGTGTTCGACTCGGAAGGGCGGCTGAAGGACCCGCGACTGGCCGAACGGGTGGCGGGAGTGGGCCGCGAAGTGGCCCGTTCGCCCGGTATCACAAGTGCGGTCAGCAGATGGAATTCCTGCACGCCTGGGAAACGGCCGCCCGGCACGCTCGCGCAACGCCGCGGCGGTCATCCGCTTGTGGGCTGGCCCGAGATAGAATATTAGGTTCATGGCCCACAAACGAATTGGAATCCTCACGGGCGGGGGCGATGTCCCCGGCCTCAACTCCGTCATCAAGAGCGTGGTCTATCGCGGATTCGAGAATGATTGCGAAGTGGTCGGCATTCGCCGCGGGTGGGAAGGCCTGACCCACGTAAACCTGTCCGATCCGGACAGCCGAAACCGCTACATTCTCCCCCTGAGTCGCGAAAACACGCGGACCATCGACCGCACCGGCGGCACGTTCCTTCACAGCAGCCGCACCAACCCCGCCAAGATGAAGAGCCTGCCCGAGGTGGTGAAGGGCCAGGAGTTTCCGACCAACCAGACGACCAAGGGCGGCGTGACGTCCACCGTCTACGACCTGAGCAAGCAGGTCCTCAAGAACCTGGAAACGCTCGGTCTCGACTACCTGATCTCGATCGGCGGCGACGACACCCTCAGCTACTCGGCCAAGCTCGACAAGCTCGGTTTCAAGGTCATCGCGATCCCGAAGACCATGGATAACGACGTCCAGAACACCGAGTATTGCATCGGTTTCTCGACCGCCATCACCCGCGCCACCGACGCCATCCAGCGGCAGCGCACAACGGTCGGTTCGCACGAACGCATCGGCATCTTCCGCGTGTTCGGCCGCGACGCGGGCTACACGGCCCTCTACACCGCCTATGTGTCGTCGATCCGCTGCGTCATCCCCGAATACAAGGTTGACGTGGACAAGCTGATCAGCCTGCTGGTCAACGACAAGAAGCACAACCCCAGCAACTACGCGCTGGTGGTCCTGTCGGAAGGCGCCGAGTGGGAAGGCTACAAGGTGCAGGAGTACGGCGAGCCCGACGCTTACGGCCACCGCAAGAAAGCCAGCGTCGCCGAGGCTCTGGCCACCGAAGTGAAGGTCCGCGCGAAGGAAGAAACCATCGTCAGCGACCTCACCTACGACCTGCGTTCCGGCGATCCGGACTTCGTGGACAAACTGGTTGCCTCCACCTTCGGAACCATGGCGCTCGACGCCGTGCTCGAGGGTAAGAGTGGCCTGATGGCCGCCCTGGTGAACGGCAGCTACGCCATGATGCCGATCCCCGATCCGAAGCTCGGGCCGCGCAAGGTTGACATCGCCACCATGTACAACACGGACCGTTTCCGGCCCAACTACGGCAACAAGACCGGCCTTCCGATCTTCTTGAACAAGGTCTAGGCGCTTTGAATTGGATCAGCCGGCTGTTCGGCCGTCCGAAACAGCCGGCTCCCTCGGTGTCGAGCATCGCGCGATTCTTCAATGAGGCGGCGCGCGATGAAGAACACTTCCCTTCCTCGATCGATCCCCGCATCTATCACGTTCAGCTCGTGTTGTCCCATCTCGGCGACGTCTCCGGCCGAACCGTCGCCGATCTCGGCTGCGGCAAGGGTCGCTTTGCCCGCATCGTCGCCGAACGCAATCCCGCCGCCCGCGTCGTGGCCATCGATCTTGCCGAAGCGATGCTCGCCCAGGCGGACTTAAACCTGCTTCGATGCGCCGCGTCCATGACTTCGCTGCCGCTGGCGTCCGGTTCCTGCGACGGCGCCTACGCCACCGAAAGCCTGGAGCACGCCGTCGACATCGAGGCCGCCGTCTCCGAAATCTGCCGCATCGTCAAACCGGGCGGACGCATCCTCATCATCGACAAGAACGCGAGCCACTGGGGCCGCCTGAAGACGCCCGAATGGGAACGGTGGTTCGGCCGTCGCGAACTGGAGCGTCTGCTCGCCCGGCACTGCAGCCAGGTGTCCAGCCGTTTCATCAGCTATTGGGATGACGTCGAACCCGACGGTCTGTTCATCGCCTGGCTCGCCGTAAAATAGAGCCTCGAACCGTCACGGCCCGGCGCCGGCTTCCCGCCGCCCGGCGTTGCGAGCCGACTCCCCGGGCTTGGCTCGATAAGGGGTTACCGGCTGGCTGCGCGCCCGGAACGATTCGCCCCGTTCAAAGCGCATCAGCGCGTCCGCCAGCCGGTTCACCACCTGTTCCTCGATGTCCTTGCGGTTGAGATCCCTCGGCAGCGCCGACAGCTGCAGGTGGATCAGTTCGTGCACCACGGTGTACTCAATATCTTCGGCGACGTCCGCCGCCGGAATATCATAGTCCGCCGGATTCAGCACCTTGATGGTGGCCGTGTGGGACACGCTGTTCCACTTGAGGTGCCCAAGCGTATCCGGCTTGAGCTCCGACGTTCGAACGACCCGGGTGTCGATCTTCCAATCGTCCAACCGCAGACGCTTCTGCCAGGATTGAACCCAGCCCACCACCTGCGCTTCCGAAACCATCGCTTTGGGTTTGGTCTCCCCTGTCACGGGAGCGGCGCCTGGAGCCAGACAAGCCCCCAGGGCCACTAAGACAACAGCCAACCACATGCGTGCGTGCCTGCTAATGTATCGGCGGTTCCACGATTCCCGTATAGGGCGGCCAAGGGACGGGTACAATCGTTTCGCATGGCGAAATTTCGAGTAGCGGCCGTACAGGCCGGCTCCATCCTCTTCGACATCGACCGCACCACGGCCAAGGCGGTCGAATGGCTCGACGCGGCGGCGGCCGCCGGCGCGGACCTGGTGGTCTTCCCCGAAGCCTTCCTGGGCGGCTACCCCAAGGGACTCGACTTCGGCGCTCGCGTCGGATCCCGTTCCGACCAGGGCCGCGCGATGTTCCGCCGGTACTTTGAAAGCGCGATCGAGGCGCCCGGCCCCGCCACCGAGGCCATCGGCGCGGCCTGTCGGGAGCGCGGCGTCCACGCCGTCATGGGATGCATCGAACGCGATGGCGGAACGCTCTATTGCTCGGCGCTCTACTTCTCGCCCGAAGGGGCGCTCATCGGCAAACGTCGCAAGCTGATGCCCACCGCGATGGAGCGTCTCATCTGGGGTTTCGGCGACGCCTCCACGCTCGACGTCGTCCAGACCCCGCTCGGACGCATCGGCGCGGTGATCTGCTGGGAGAACTACATGCCCCTGCTGCGCGCCGCCATGTATCAGAAGGGCATCCAGATCTACTGCGCCCCCACCGTGGACGACCGTGACGCGTGGGCCGGCACGATGCGCCACATCGCCCTCGAAGGCCGTTGTTTCGTCATCTCGGCCTGCCAGTTCCTGCGCCGGGGCGACTGCCCCGCCGACTACCCCGCCATCCAGGGCGACGCCCCCGAAACCGTTCTGATCCGGGGCGGCAGCGTGATCGTCGATCCCCTGGGCCGCCTGCTGGCAGGACCGCGCTTTGACGGCGAATGCGTCGTCACCGCCGATATCGACACGGGCGTCATCGCCGAGGGCAAGTTCGACCTCGACGTGGCGGGACACTACGCCCGTCCCGACATCTTCCAGTTGATCGTCGGCTGAACTACGGCGTCGGCGACGTGATCTCGAAGCTAGCCCGGATGAACTGCCAGTCCGGCAGCTCGTACACGCGCAGGGTGGTGGCGCATTCGCCGGTCGCCGCCGCGATCTCCTGGGGCCCCAGCGACGCCACCTTCGTTGAGAACGTGCAGAACGGCGGATCTTCCGGCTTGGCCGTCACCGGCTTCAGGGAAACTTTCATTCCGAGATCCGCCACGTCGGCGTCGGAGTGGTTCACCACTCCGAATTTCACGGTCAGCTTACCCTGTCCTTGCTCCAACAGCCGGAACCCGGCCAGTTCCAAGTACTTCGCCAGCGGGTGTTTCCTGTTTTCGGCCATCATCACGCCCGCGGTCGCGGGACCCGCCTTCTGCGCGGGCTGCGGCTTATCGGAAGAGCAGCCGGCCGCCATCAGCAACGCGGGGACGATCAGCATCGTGCGTTTCATTGGTGTTTAGGATTATAGCCGAGTGACGTCGCGCCCACTTCTAGCGTTTCTTGAACTTGGCCTGGAGTGCCGCCAGCTTGTCTTCCATGGTCGGTTTGGGAGGTGCGGGCTTGGCCGTCGGCGCTGGGCGTTGTCCTCGCGGAACCGGCTCCTGCAGCGCCTTGATCGACAGCGCGATGCGTTTCACCTTGGGGTCGGCCGACAGCACCTTCACCTTTACGATCTGCCCCACCTTCACCGCTTCCGATGGTTCCTTGATGTAGCGGCTCGAAAGCTCGCTGATATGGACCAGGCCGTCCTGATGCACCCCGACGTCGACAAAGGCGCCGAACTTGGTGACGTTCGTCACCACGCCCTCCAGCGTCATGCCCGGCTGCAAATCGGCGATCTCCTTCACGTCCTCGCGAAACTTCGCCACGGCGAACTGCTCGCGCGGATCTCGGCCCGGCTTGCGCAGTTCATCCCGAATATCGGTGAGCGTGAACACGCCGGCGGTCTCGGTCTGGAAATCCTCGATCTTGATCTTGTCCACCAGCGTTGGCTTGGCGATCAGTTCTGGAATCGACACCCCGAGCGAGGCGGCAATCCGCTCCACGATCGGGTACGATTCCGGATGCACGGCCGTGATGTCCAGCGGCTGCTCGCCCCCGCGGATGCGCAGGAATCCAGCCGCCTGTTCGAACGTCTTGGGACCGAAACCCGGCACCGCCCGCAACTCCACCCGCGAGCGGAAGCGCCCATGCTCGTTCCGGTATTCGACGATCTTCTGAGCCGTGTTTTCCTTGATGCCCGCCACATAGCGCAGCAGCGCCCAGGACGCGGTGTTCAGGTCGACGCCAACACGGTTCACGCAGGACTCCACCGTGTTTTCTAGCCCCAGCCGCAGCTTCTTGCCGTCCACATCGTGCTGATACTGCCCCACGCCGATCGATTTCGGATCCACCTTGACGAGCTCGGCCAGCGGGTCCTGCAGACGTCGAGCGATCGAGATCGCGCCGCGCACCGTCAGGTCCAGGTCCGGAAACTCCTGTCGCGCCACATCGCTTGCCGAATAGACCGAGGCGCCGGCTTCGCTCACCACCACGCTGAACACGTTCTGCAACCCGGCCTGGCGCAGGAAGTCTTTCACGAAGGCGTCCGCCTCTCGCGATCCCGTGCCGTTGCCGATGGCGATGGCGCGCACATTGTGCCTGTGGATCAAACCCGAAAGGATGCGGACCGAACCCGCCAGGTCGTTCTTCGGCTCGAGCGGATAGATGACGGAATGTTCCAGGAACTTCCCCGTATCGTCCACCACGGCGATCTTGCAGCCCGTGCGCAGGCCCGGATCCACGGCCAGCACGCTCAGCATTCCGGCCGGCGGCGCCAGCAGCAGGTTCTCCAGGTTTTCGCGGAAAACCTTGATGGCTTCATCGTCGGAGCGGTCCTTCAGCTCCAGTCGAACTTCGGTCTGGATAGACGGGTTGATCAGCCGGTCGTAGGCGTCCTCAACGGCCAGTTCCAGGTGGGGAACCCAGTCGCCCGGCTCGTAGATGGTCTTGTTCTTGAGAAACAGAATCGGCTTTTCGCGTTCGAGGTCGATTTCGAAGTTGAGGAACCCTTCCTTTGCGCCGCGGCGTATGGCGAGCATGCGGTGGGACGGGATCTTGGACGCCGGCTCCCGATAGTCGGCGTACATTTTGAACTTGCCTTCGGGATCCTCGACGCCCTCGATCGCCCGCGCCACCACAAACCCGGAGTCCATCATGATCTGCCGGATGAACTTGCGGTGGTCGGCGCTCTCGCTGACCGTCTCGGCCACGATGAAGCGGGCCCCGGACAGGGCGTCCTCGGCGCTCTCCACGCCTTTTTCGGCGCTGACGAAAGTAGCCGCCAGGGCATCCACGCCCAGTTCGCCCGGCTTCTGCTCCATCAGGTAGTTCGCCAGCGGCTCCAGCCCCTGCTCGCGCGCGATCATCGCCTTGGTGCGGCGCTTCGGCTTGTAGGGCAGGTACAGGTCTTCGAGTTCGTTCTTTTCGAGCGTGGCTTCGATCTTCGCCTTCAGTTCGGGCGTCAGTTTTCCCTGCTCGTCAATGCTGTGCAGGATCGTCTCGCGACGGTCCTCTAATTCACGGAAGTACTCGAGCTTCTCCTGAATATCCCGGATCTGCACTTCGTCCAGATTCCCGGTCACTTCCTTTCGGTAACGCGCGATGAAGGGAACCGTGGCGCCCTCATCGAGCAGCGCGATGGTGGCGACCATGCTCTTGAGCGAAACCGAGAGGATTTGCGAGACGTGGAGGAGTACCGGAGTGCTTAGTGTTCTGAGTTCAGACATCCAAGAACCATAATAGACGCTAATAGACGTCGAACCGGCGCGTCTGGCGCCGAATTCGCCTCAAGACGATCCGGGAATCGCCGATATGACCGCTGTGTCAGGCAGTCGGCTGGACTATTCGGCGATCGAACAGGACCATTCGGTGATCCTCGCCCTGGTCGCGGACATCGACGCGCTCATCCGTAAATCGGCTGATCGGGACGAGATTCTCGTCCGATTCCAGGAACTGGTGCGGCTCTCCGTCGAGCACTTTCTCCGTGAGGAATCGCTGATGGAAGCGTACGGGTACCCCAGGCTCGCGCATCACCGGCAGGAGCATCGGGAAGTGATCGACTGGCTCGGTCACATCGAGGATGCGTTCGTCGGAGGTTCGACGTTGTCCGCGCCCACCAACGAATTGACCCTCGAGTTTTTCGGCGCCTGGGTTTCCCGGCATCTGGCCCTGCTCGACAATCCGATGACGGCGTACCTGCGCAAACACCACGTCGACGAGCAACCGGAGCCCGCGGCGAAAGTCGACGATCTCGCGCAACACCTCGCCTGAGGGCGCCACAAATATCCCCGCACTGCGTTTTGGAAGCGGATTGTCTGTAGGAAACTGCGGATATGGTGGGCGCTATAGGACTCGAACCTATGACCTCGTGCGTGTGAAGCACGCGCTCTAACCAACTGAGCTAAGCGCCCGGCAAGCGGAAACTTCAGTGTACCAGACACGCGCCGGAGGCGCCGCCATTTTCTTACGAGGCCCGGCTGGGCATGATCGAAAAATACTCGATGAATCGCTTCTTGGCGGAACTGGGGGGCGGCAACGGCCGCTTTTCGACGAGCGTCTGGGCCAGTCGCGCGAATCCGCGGCCCAGTTCGGTATTGGCTTCGATGGCCTTGCCGGCCGTCAGCGCCCGGTGGACGCCGTTGTAGTCGTTGGGGAAGGTCATCAGCACCGGCAACCCGAGGATCTGCTCGATCTGCTCCGGGGTGATGACGGGCCGGTTGGAGACGCGGTTCACCAGCACGCTGATGCGGTCCTCAAGGTCCAGCGACTTCAGGAACGAGTACTTCTCACGCGCCAGGTGGAGCGACGGGATCTCCGGCGTGCAAACCAGGAAGATCTTCTTCGATTCGTGCATGATCTCGAGCGAGTACTTCTCGAGGTTGCCCGACAGGTCGAAACACAGCGCGCGATAGTTCCGGCGCATGAAGTCGATCAGGTGGCGGATCTGGGCGGCTTCGATGCGGAACCCGGGATTCAGTTTGCCGGCGTGCAGGACGTCCATGCGTCCCACCGAGGTGACCAGTTGTGGCCACAGCGCCTCGTCCATTTCGAGCGCGTGTTCGGCGGCGTCAGCGACACAGTAACCGTTGTCGAGCTTCAACATGAAGCGCATCATGCCCGAATTCAGGTCGAAATCGGACAGGATTACGGACGTTTCGGGGATGTTCGACAGCGCCACGGCCACGTTCAGGGCGATGGTCGACGCGCCCACGCCCGCCTTGGAGGGCAGGAACGAATAGACCATGTCGCTGGTCTGGAAGCTCGGCGGGCGCTTGGCCAGCATATCCTGGATGCGGTGCAACGCCTCTTCGAGCTGGTTCGGATTGAACGGCAGGGCGACGAATTCTCGGATGCCGGCGCGCATGGATTCGAGAAGCACCTCGGGATCCGAGGCGCGGCTGATCGCGATGATCTGCACACCGGGAGCGTTCGATTCCACCTGTTTGACGAGTTCCGCCGCCCGGGCCATCGATTCCGTGCTGAGGAAGATGATTTCCGGCGCCGCGGCTCTCAGCAGCCTGGTCAATTCGACCAGGTCCGGATAGTGATCGACGGTGCGAACGACGCCGACCCGACCGACTTCGGTCAGCGAACGTTCCAGCCGTAAGGCCAGATCTTCGTCTCCGCAAATAATGACACCGCGCAGCATCAGCACTCCCCGCTTTTAAGCCTAGAGACTTCGCTGGTCACCAACAATTGTTGAATGTGCGTATTTTGCCTAGCACAGGACCTTAGTTGGCGCTGGCGCCCTCGTACTTCAGCCTAGGGCGATCGGCTTAGGACGGCCCCGAATAGCCGTACCGGGTGGATTTTTCGATTTTTGACTACCCCGGAAATGGCCATTCACAAAAAATAAAAAAAACGTAATCCATTGATTCCATTGGCTTTCTGACATCCACTTTCCACCCGGTCCGCTGGACAGGATGGTACGTTCAAGGCAGAGAGAAAAGGTTTGTGCGGTTCGGCGGGCGCCCCAAGGCGGGGCGCCCTTTGCTTTTCAGGAGGAAGCATGGCGAAGAAAACAGCCGGCGACTGGACGGATGAGCAATCCGGGACCTCGCCGGAAACGAAAGGGAAGACAGCCTCCCGTCCAGGAGGCGCCACGCCCCGTAAGGGGTCCCGACTAAAGATGGTCCGCCGGCTCATCGCGAAATGGGCGGCCGACTTGGAGGAGCACCCCGGGAAGGCCGGGGTGACGGAACTGGTCCGGTTGTTGAGCCTCGAAAAGGAGCTGTCCGAGACCAGGGAAGACATAAAGGAAATCAAAGTGTCATGGGTAGATCCAAAGTCCGCGGAACCGTCCGGATCGGAATAGAATACAGCCCGCTGCCCTCACAGCGCCGCTTTCACGACAGCGCGGCGCGTTTCAAGGGGTTCTCCGGGCCGATCGGCTGCGGCAAGAGCCAGGCGTTATGTCACGAAGCGATCCGGATGCTGTTCGTGAACAACGGGCGCCTGGGCCTGCTCGGAGCCCCAACGTATCCCATGTTGCGGGATGCGACGCAGCGGACTCTCCTCGAACTGCTCGAGGAAAACCGGCTGGAATTCGACTCTAACAAGGCCGAGAACTTCATCGTCATGAAGGACACCGGATCGAAGCTCCTGTTCCGGTCCCTGGACGACTTTGAGCGGCTGCGCGGCACGAACCTGGCCTGGTTCGGGGTGGACGAGTTGACCTACACGCCGGAACAGGCGTGGCTGCGCCTGGAAGGCCGCCTCCGCGATCCGAAGGCGAACCAGTTGTGCGGATTCGGGGTGTGGACTCCGAAGGGCTTCGACTGGGTGTACGACCGGTTCATCGCCAACAAGGTGGAAGGCTACGAGGCGATCATCGCCCAGCCGTTCGAGAACCGGCACCTGCTCGACAAGGTCCCGGACTTCTACGACCGGCTGAAGTACAGCTACGACGAGCGGTTCTATCAGCAGGAGGTGCTCGGCGAGTACCTCAATATGACGTCGGGACGGGTGTATTACGCATTCGACCGGAGGAAGCACGTACGGGACCTGGAGGTCGACCGGAGCCGGCCGCTGCTGTGGGCCCTCGACTTCAATGTGAATCCGATGTGCTCGCTGGTGGCGCAAAAAGTGGGCGATTCGGTGCTTGTTTTCGACGAAATCGTGCTGAATCGAGCCAGTACGAACGACGCCTGCAAGGAGTTTGACCGGCGTTTCGGCCCCCATTCGGCGGGCGTCGACGTGTACGGCGACGCGAGCGGGGCGCGCATGCAGACCGCCGGATCGACGGATTACGAGATCATCAGCGAATTTCTGCGGCGCAACGGCTATCAGTACACCATGCAGGTGCCGGCGTCGAACCCGGCCGTGCGGGAACGGATCGCCGTGGTGAACGCGGCGCTCGAATCGGTGGCCGGCCGCGCGCGGATGTTCGTCAGCCCGAAGTGCCGCGAATTGATCAAGGACTTCGAGCAGGTGGGCTACCAGGAGAACACGGCGATGATCGACAAGAATAGCGATCCCCGGCGAACGCATCTGTCGGATGCGATCGGCTACCTGGTCTGGCAGGAGTGCCGCGAACCGATTGGCGAACGGCGGGAGCGCCTGTTTTGAGCGCTCGAGAAATCAGTGGAAAGGGAACGAACGAAAATGTTCGAAATCGACCGGGAACATCCGGAATATAGGGCCAAAAAGGCAACTTGGAAGAAGTACCGCGACCTGTACATGGGCGGCCAGCACTTTCTGGATAACGCGGCCGAGTACCTGATCCAGCGGAACAAAGAACCCATGGAGGTGTACAGCGAGCGTTTGAGCCGCGTGTTCTACGAGAACTACATCGGTTCGATCGTGGACTGGTACGGCGCCACGCTGTTCCGCCGCGAGCCGCTGCTTGCCTTTGAGGGCTCCAACGACGCCGGCCGCAGATTTTTCGCCGACTTCACCGACGACTGCGACCTGCGGGGGACCGGCCTCACCGACTTCATGCGCAAGCGGTTCATCGAGTCGCTGGTGCTCGGCTCCAGCTACATCCTCGTGGATTTTCCGAAATCCCGAAGTCACGCGGGCAGCCGCGCCGAGGAGGATGAGTTAGGCGTTTCGCGCGCATATCTGGTGGGTTACTCGCCGGAGGACATCACCAACTGGAGTTACGACGAGAACGGCCGGCTGGAGTGGGTGGTGTTGAAGAACGAGCGCATGCGCAAGGACCGCCCCGAGGACGAATGGAGCATCGAAGTGACCTGGACGTACTACGACCAGGAGAACTTCCGCGCCTATCGCCAGGTGAAGAAGCCCGGCCAGTCGGACGGCAGCATCGAACTGATCGACTCCGGGGTTCACGGCCTGGCCAAGCAGCGGCGGGTGCCGCTGTTCCAACTCGAACTCCAGGACGGATTGTGGCTCCTGAACCGGGCCGGATCGCTCCAGTTGGAGCACTTCAACAAGTCCAACGCCCTGTCATGGGCGCTGACGATGGGACTCTTCGCGACGCCAGTGATCTATTCCGAACGCAAGTGGAATCAGATTGTCGGCGAGTCCTACTACATTCAACTCGGACCGGAAGACCGGTTCGGGTGGACCGAGCCGGAGGGGCGCGTCTTTGAAATCGCGGCCCAGAACCTGACTCGGTTGCAGGAAGAGATCTACCGGGTCTGTTACCTGATGCAGTTAGGCGGGCCGCTCGACAAGGCGAGCCAGTCGGGACTGAGCAAGGTGCGCGATTTTTCGATCACGCAGGAAGTGCTCCGATCATTCGGCGACAGCGTCAAGGACCTGGCGCGCCGGGTGTTGCGGGCGATCGAAGAAGCCCGGGAAGATGGGCTCCGCGTCGACGTGAGCGGACTCGATGAGTTCGACATCGGCGACTTCACCACGGAGCTGAGCGACGCCGAGCGGCTGCTTTCGCTCGGCATCGAGTCGCCGACGCTCAAGAAGCAGATATTCCGGAAACTGGCCCTCAAATACCTGTGCGACGTCCGCCAAGACATCAAGGACGAGATCGCCGCGGAGATCGATGGAATCAATCCAAGGCCGCGCTCCGGACCGACCAGTTAGACAGGAGAGTTATGGAACAACCTCAAATAGACGTGCAAGCGATCGTTCGCGACGCCATTCAGGAGTTCGTGAAGCAGGAACGCGCCAAGGCCGAGCCCGCCTACAAGGTGGAGCTCACCGAGGAGCGCAAGCGGCGGGAACAACTCGAACTGCGGGTGAACGAGCTGGTGGAAGAGAACAACCGCAGCCGGGCGCGCGCCGAGGAAGTGGAGCGCAGCAGCTCAATCCGGACCGAACTCCAGCGGTTGGGCGTATCCAAGGTCGACCTGGCGTACCGGGCCGTCAAGGACGAAATCGCGCGAGGCGAGGACGGCCGACTGGTGGCTCGCACGGATACCGGCGAGTTGCCGCTGCGTGAGTACCTCACGCACTTTGTGAACGAGAATCCGGAGCTGCTGCCGGCCCGGATGACCGGTGGGTCGGGCGCTGCGCCGTTCAGCAAGAACCCGGTGAACACCGCAGCTCAGGCGGATCTGGACAAGATCCGTCCGGGGATGAACCCCGAGGAGCTGGAAAAGATCCGGCAGGAGATCGCGCGGGTCGCATCGCAGACGATGCGCGGCGCCTAACTCCAGCCGGAACGCGGGCCGGCCGGGGTCGCCGTACAGCGGCCGGCGAATTCAAATAGCAAGTGATCACAGGAGAGGAAAGAAACAAATGTCGATTATTACTTCGGCCAATGTCGCGAACGCGATTGTGAAGCTGGTGGCGGTGGATGCGCTGCCCGCCCTGATGGGGAACCTTGTCATGGGTAACCTGGTCAATCGCAACTACGAGCCGGCGTTGGCCCAGGCGGGCGACACCATCAACGTGCCGATTCCGCCGGTGCTGGTCGCAAACAACATCGCCGAAGGCGGTTCGGTCCTGCCGCAGAACCCCAACCTGGGCAACGCGCAGATCGTCCTCAATACGCACGCCGAGGCGACGTTCCAGATTCCCGACGTGACCAAGGTGCTGGCGGTGCCCGACCTGCTTCGGCTGTACATGCAGCCGGCGGTGATCGCCCTGGCCGAGAAGATCGAGTCGGACCTGCTGGCGCTGTCCTCGCAGTTCACCTCCAACGCGCCGCTGGGCGCCGCGGGCGTGCCGCCGACGGAAGCCATCGTGGACTCGGCCGAAACGGCCCTGTTCGCCGCGAAGGTTCCGGCCAGCGCTCCGAAGTATCTGGTGGTTGACGCCAACGCGTATTCGGCGCTGCGCCAGATCCCGCGCTTCAGCGAGTTCCGGACCGCCGGCGAGGCCGGTCTCCGCGCGCTCGTCGACGGCTCGGTGGGCAAGATGAAGGACTTCTTCATCTTCCGCTCGCAGTTCGTGCAGAAGACCGGCAGCGCTCCCTCCACGGTCCACAACGTCGCGTTCGCCAAGGACGCGATCGGTCTGGTGGTCCGCCGCCTGCCCCAGCCTCTTCCGGGCACCGGCGCCATCGCCGAGTACGCCGAACTGGGCAACTTCGGCTTGCGTGTGACGATGAGCTACCAGCCGAACACGCTGGCCCAGCAGTTCACCGTCGACGTGCTGTACGGTTGCGGCGTCCTGCGCAACACCATGGGCGTGCAGGTGCTCAGCTAAGCGCTGAGTCATCGGTCGTCTGTTAGCAACAAGGCCGGTCCGAAAGGGCCGGCCTATTTCATTGGAGTGAACACGTGGACTTACGAGCATACTACCAAGAGCTTCGCGATGTCGAAGCATCCATCACCGAGGAATTCGTCGTGGTGGTCAGCAAACCCACTCCGGACGGCGGCAAGGCCGGCATCCGAACCGAGGTCACGCCGGGCGTCGCCGCGCGCCTGGTTGTCGAAGGCCGGGCGCGGCTGGCGACGGCCGAAGAGAGCGAAACCTACCTGGCCGAGGTGCGCGACACCAAGCAACGCTACGACGACGCGGTGGCCTCATCCCGCGTCCAGGTCACACTCATCTCCGATTCGGAGTTGCGGGCGCTGCGCGACAAGAACCGCCCGGTGAAGGGCTGAGGTGCATCCATGTCGCTCTTCACGGACGGCCCTCCGGCCACAATCGACGATCTTCGCCGCTATGACAGCGCCGCGGACAGTCTGTCTCGCGACGCCGGCGTCGACTTGGACGCCAAGTTATCCGTAGCGGCCGAGGAGGTCGGCCAGGAACTGTTCACCTTCCTGCTGTTCCTGTGTCCGGCGCAGGGGTCCGCCGCGAGTCCGTATTCCAACACGCCTCCGGCCGAAGAAGCCAGGCGCCGGATCGGACTGGCGGACGTGGTGGTCAGCGAACCATTGCGGCGCTGGCACGCCATGCGCGCACTGGCCGGATTATACCGGGACCTGTATTGTTCGGACGTCACCGATCGCTACAAAAACAAATGGGACAGCTATGAAATCCTCGCAAAACAAACAGCAGAATACACCTTCTCGACAGGGATCGGCATCTGCCGAAATCCAGTCCCAAAAGCACCTGTTGCGCTGGTTAGTCAAACAAGCCAGACGGCAGCGCGCGTTGACTGCTCAATCTACCTCACGTGGGTGAGGGCGACCGGCGAAGAAGGCGCGCCGGGAGAGATGTGGCAGGCGTCCATGGGACCCGGCGACCAAGTGATCGCGGCGCTGCCGGCTCCCGATGGAATCACCGGATGGAATGTTTACCTGGGGCTCGACCAGAACGCGGCGCTGAAACAGAATAGCGCCCCGCTGCCGGTGGACGCTCCCTACACAATTCCGACCGGATTAACGCATTCCGGCTCGCCATTGGGAGATGGCCAGAAGGCGGACATCCTGGTGGTGGAACGGCGGATGATCCCCCGGGGGTAACCATGGCGGACATTGCGATGCGCGTCAGCCGCGCGGCCGTCGAGCTTCTGCGCGCCCATGACAACGGGCTTCCGGCCGCGGTCGGCGCCCTTTCCACCGCCTCCGGGATCATTCACCCTCCGTTCCCGCCGGAGTTGGTCCGCATGTCGAACATCGCGGCCGACCTGGCGGAAAAGAGCACCGTGGCCCGCTACCCGCAGGTCACGCTGTATTGCGACCGCGTCTCGAACCGGCTGAAGGAGAAGTTCCGCCGCTTTTCGGGGACTGTGACGCTGACGGCGGAAGCCCGCGTCTCCCACATCAACCTGGAAGGCATCGAGGACAATTCGCACCTGCTGGCGGACGCGGTCACCGAAGTTCTGGACGCGAACCGGGGCGACTGGGGTAACGGGATGTATTTCGGCGGCGCCTACGAAGTCTCCTACGGCCCCGTCAAGGCCGGCGGGAAGAACTTCATACAAATCACCAAGGTGACTTTCGACGTGGAGGTCAGCTCCGACTGAAGCGGAGTCACCCGCTTCAGTCCGGACCAATGAGAAAATAACATGGCAAGTTACATTTCATCGAATAACAACCGCTTCTACGTCGGTATCGAAGCGAGTTACGGCGCGGCGGCGGTCTCGCAGCTCAGCCGGATCCCGGCCGTGTCGTTGAAGGCGAAGCATCAGCGCGAACGTCTTCAGCGCAAGGACAAGACCGGGACGCGAACCTTTCTCGGCCTTCCGTCCAGCGGACGGTTTCAGACCAGCTTCGAACTCGGCACCTATATGGCGGCGTGGGGCGATCCGGCCGAACAGCCGCCTCACGGGGCGCTGCTCGAAGCGACCCTGGGCGGCGCCGGACTGAAGTATACTGGCGGCGCGGTCTCCGCCTCCGACGGCCAGCGGCTTACCTTCGTCGCGGCCCACGGACTTACCGTCGGCCAGGCTGTGTCAGCTGCGGGTGAAATCCGCTTTGTCACGGGAATCGTGAATCCGCAAACCGTGCTGTTAAACGCGCCATTCACGGCCACGGTGGTAGCGGGCGACGCGGTGGAAAGCACCTGCACCTATCTGCCAACGGCTGACTTGAAGAGCGTCACCATATTGGATAGCTGGTCACCCACCACCGCTGTCCAACGCATGTTCGCCGGCGCCGCGATCGACAAACTCCAGATCGACGTCAACGGCGACTTCCACGAATTCAAGTTCAGCGGGTACGCCGCCGATGTCGTCGACTCGTCGAGTTTCACCGCCGGACAGGCCGGACTGCAGCAGTTTCCGTCCGAGCCCGCCTCCGTCGGCTTCGATTACTCGCTGATTCCCGGCCATCTAGGACAGGCCTGGATCGGGAGCACGCCCGGCCAGGTGTTCACGCTCGCGTCGGCGAGGCTCAGCTTCAGCAATAACACCGACCTGCGCGCGCGGGAGTTCGGCTATCTGCTGCCGCGAGCGATCGTGCCCGGCGAGCGCAACGTCGATGTGGAGTTCAGCGTCTACGCGCAGGACGACGACCAGTGCAAGGCCCTATATCAAGCGGCCCGCCAGCAGTCGCCGGTGAGCGTAATGTTCCAACTCGGCCAGCAAAGCGGACAGTTGTGCGGGATCTACCTGAACAGCGTGATGGCGCAGGTTCCGGAATTCGACGACAGCGAAACACGTCTGATCTGGAAGTTCCGGAAATGCCGCGCACAAGGGAGCGGAGACGATGAGATTGCTATTGCGTTCGCTTAAGCCGATGGAGTATCGCAGCCGGGTCCGATGCGAAGCGGCGAGCATTCCGGGAGTTAGTTACTCGCTGAACCGCATGTCGTTAGGACGCCGGATCGAGTTAGCAGAGTCGATCCGCGACCTGGCGGTGGCGCTCGAATACAGCCGCGCCGGCGAGACCGCCCGCGAGCAGGTGGAGGCCGCCGTACTGTCGGCCAAGATCGACCAGGCCTACCTTCGGTGGGGCCTGGCCGGCGTCTCAGGCCTGTTGATCGACGGCCAACCGCCGACCGCTGACACACTGTTCGAGCGTGGTCCCGAGGACTTGCTCCGGGAGATCGTAGACCGGATCAAGTGCGAGTGCGGACTCACGGACGACGAAAGAAAAAACTAATCATCGCCTTCCATTTCCAATTCGCGAACCAGGCCGCGTGGAAGTGCGGTGATTGCCGGCGGCAGGGTCTGGAACGGCAGCGCGGCTGCCCGTTCCTGCCGCCGGAGGAAGGGTCCAAGCCGCGAATCGTGTGGGCGCGACGCGAGACGATCGCACACCAGTGTCCGAAAGGGGCGGTTACGGCCGCCTCGTTACGGCGTCTCGAGGAGTTCGCGGTTTGGAAATCGGGCGGCGGCCAACGCCTGATGACCCTTCCGGCCAAAACAGCGGAAGCGTTCCTTGTTCTGGAACAGGAGTTGAGAGCGGAGCAAATCCATGCAAGACAAGATCATCAAAACGGAACTCGATAGGGTTCTCAACGTCCCCGGAATGATCGCCGGCAGCGGCAATCAGGTGGCCACCGTCGTAGTGGCGAACTCGCCGGGGACTACCGGCGCCGCCTCCCAAGACGGCGCCGAAGCCTCCGGCAGCGCGCAGAGTTCGCTCGCCGAGGCGATTGCGGTCAGCACCGCGCAACTCGCCGAAGTTCGCGCCAGCATCGAAGGCCAACTCGCGTCGCTGACGGAGAATACCCGGGCCGTGACTGAGAACACGACATCCAAGTCCGTCGGCTCGGTCGCGTCCGGGGTGGCCGGCTCCATGTTGAACACCGTGTTGGGCGGCGGTCTGCTGGGCCCGATCGTGTCTGGACTGATGGACCTGTTCGGCGGAGGCGACTCGAGCGCCGAAACGACCGTGACGAAGTTCGCTCTGCCAACGGCGGTGTCGTTCGCCGCGGGCCTTCAAAACGGACTAATGAGCGGCGTCGACTACGGTTCCGGAGGCGTTCCGCGGGCGCTCGGATCGTCGGACAGCGCAACGGCGCAGCAGATCACGGTGAACGTGTCAGCCATGGACAGCAGGTCGTTCCTGGATCACAGCAACGACATCGCCAACGCGGTCCGCAAGGCGATGCTCGAGTCCAGTGCGTTGAACGACGTCATCGGAGACATGTGACATGGCCGCGTTTCCGACCCTCAAGACCGGCGCCGTGGCCCAGTATCCGGCGCAGCGCAGGATCACGTACAACACGCAGGTGATCGAGTTCATCGACGGCTCCGAACAGCGCTTTCGCGAGTACCCGGCGCCGCTCCGACGCTGGTTGATCCGGCTTGACCGGCTGGACGACGGGGAGTTACAGGCGGTCCGCAACTTCTTCGACCAGGCGAGTCCAGCGTCGCCCTTTTCGTTCGTCGATCCCTGGGATAACTCAGCGTACGCAAGTTGCAGCATCGAAGGCGGGAGCCTGGACCTCGAGTTCACCTCCGCGGGCAGGACCAGAACCGAACTGATCATTAGGGAGAATCGCGCGTAATGCTTGTATTTCCGCAGTTGACAACAGGGACGATCAGCCAGTATCCGCTGAAACTCAACCGTTCGACTTACCTGCTACGGAACGAACTTGCCGACGGGGCCACCGTCAACTGGGTGGACGCGGCGCCGAAGACGAATCACTGGAATCTGGCGCTTCGGGATCTCACCGATCTCGAGGCCGAGGCCGTCCAGAACCTCTTCCAGGCCGTGGAGGGCAGGCTGGGCGTGTTCACTCTGCTGGACCCGACCGCGAATCTGCTCGCCTACAGCGAGGAGTACGACAAGCCGTGCTGGATCAGCGGACCGGCACTTCAGCGCACCACGGGGATCGACGATCCGTTCGGCGGCCAGCACGCGGTCCGCCTCATCAACGCCGGCCAGGCGGAGCAGACCCTATCCCAGACGCTCGCCGCGCCGGCCTGGTTCACTTATTCGTTCAGCGTGTATGCTCGTTCGGCGGGAGGATCGACTCTGTCACTGCGGCGGACCTCCGGTTCGGCATCGCAGAGCCGGAGTGCGACCGCGGGACCGACCTGGATGCGGTGGACAGTGGCGGGAGCCCTCGACACAGCCGACGAGTCGGTTACCTTCTCGGTCGCGCTTCCCGCGGGAGCTTCGGTGGATCTTTACGGAATTCAGGCCGAACCGCAACCCGGGCCATCGGCCTACAAACTCACCGGCGCCCGTAACGGAGTCTACTCGAGCGCGCGCTTCGACAGCGACGCCCTCGATATGACCTCGGATGGCCCGAACCAGAACCGTTATAACTTGCGAATCGTCGCGAGAGATTAGCCATGCAGGATTTCAACAACCTCAAGCAACAGGAGTCGGGAGAGACGCCACTGTTTCTATTCGACTGTAAATGGCCCTCGGGCAGGGTCGAACACTGGAGCACGCATAGTGTCTCCGCCAATGGCGCGAGTTATCACGCGCGCGTGTTGAGTCACAACCTCTTCGAGCTTAAATCGTCGCTCGATGACGGAGCGGACGCCGCCGCGAAGATCGCCTTAGTGCTGGCAAACGCTGACTCCTACTTTTCGGAAATCGAGTGGGAGGAAGGGTTCAAGGGCGCTCAATTGACGATCGGACTGGTCTTCTACGATCTCAAGGCTGGCGCCGCTGTCACGGACGCACGGATCGTGTTCCGCGGAATCGCGGGACCGCCGGATGAGATGGGCGCTTCGACCTTCAAGGTCACCTTCGCGAACCGGCTCAACCTGCAACGTGTACAGTTGCCGGAAACCCGCATTCAAAGGAGATGCCCCTGGGCGTTCCCGACCACCGCAGAACAGAGGACCACCGCGGTGGATGGCGGAACGAAAGGGACGTATTCGCCATTTTACCGGTGCGGCTATTCGGCCGGGCAGCAGAATGGCCAAGGGAACCTGGATGGCGATGGGAAAGTCTTCGGAACCTGCGATTACACACGGGCCAATTGCACAGAGCGGGGAATGTTCGATCAGGATGCGGACGGGCACGTCACCCGGCGCTTCGGCGGAATCGAGTTCGTCCCCGCGTCGGTGCTGGTGCGCGGATACGGCGAGAGCGGGTATCATGCCGCCGCCGTGATCGACAATGAGGCGCGCTACAACGATTTCGTCCCGATCGTCTACGGAACCGCCTGGTATCAGCCGCCGATTGTCTTTGCTCGGAACGATGGAAATCTGACTCGTTTCGAAGTGCTGCTGGGCGCCGGCGACATCAGCCGAGTCATTAAAGTCGTCGTCAACGACAACGAGTTGCCCGAGGCCGTTGAAGGCACGAATATGACCGGTACAGGGTGGTTTCGCGTCGTAAGCCCTGGGGGTCCGTCCGGAGCGTTCAACAGCGATTTCCGCGACTCGGCGGGAAATCCGTTGGGCGATCCCTACGGCAGCATGGCCTACCTGTCGGTGGTGGTTCCGAACCGCATCAACAGTGGAACGTCGACGCCCCAGATCAAGGTGCTAGCAGAGGGGCTGAAGCTGCCCCGGTTCGACACCGATGGCCATCCGGTGGACGTCGCGTTCACCAACAACCCGGCGTGGGTCCTGCTGGATGTGTTACGTCGGAGCGGATGGTCGCTGGACGATATCGATCTTGCGAGTTTCGCCAACACGGCGGCTTACTGTGATCAACCGGTCGACACCAAGGATCTGAACGGCAACTCCACCACGATCCCCCGATATCAGTGCAACCTGGTGGTCCGGAAGAGACGGAGCGCCGCCGATATCGTGAGAGGCGTGAGAAACGGGTCCGCATTGCTGCTGACCTACGGCAGTGACGGCAAGATGGTGCTGCGGGCCGAGAACACGATCGCCGCTCAACAACCCGTTCAGTCGGCGTCGACCAACAGCACCGAATCGCTGGACGGCGGTTGGCCGCTGTTTGAGTTTAGCGACGGCTCGGCGCAGTTCTCGGGCATCGTCCGGAAGTCAAACGGCGAACCCTACCTGCGCTTCTTCTCTCGCAGCGCGTCGGAGTCGACCAACCGTTTCACGGTGGAGTTTCAAGACGAGTTCAACGAATATCAGCAGGATAGCCTGTCGCTTGTCGACATCGACGATGTCGCGCTGATGGGGCAGGAACTCACGGCTTCTCTGCCGGCGCTTGGCCTGCCGAACTTCGACCAAGCGGCGCGCATTCTCCGACTGCAGTTGAACAAGAGCATCACCGGCAACCTCTATGTCGAATTTGGAACAAGTGTGCGAGGTTTCGGCCTTGTGCCCGGCGACCTGATCGCCATCACCTATGAGAAGGAAGGTCTTACTCGACAGCCGTTTCGCGTCGTTCGCGTAGCGCCGGGCGTCAATTACCGGACCGTTGTCATCACGGCGCAGTACCACGATGACGACTGGTACACCGGCGCCGACATCGGCGGCCACGCCGGGCGAAGGGAGCCCGCCTTCGGAGTCGGCATTCCCAGGCCGCTGCTTGGCGACGTCCTCGATGACTTGGGACTACCGCAGTATTCGGTGAAAGAGACCGCTCAGCAGTCATCCGATGGTAGTTATACGACGCTGCTCGAAGTCGGCTTCTCGGCGCCGTCCAAACCGGAATTGTCGACAGCGGCGATTCCGGTCCTTAGCCTGACTCCTACGATCGATTCGACAGGGGGCCAGTTGCAGGGCGCTCAGACCCTGTACTACGCCGTCAGCGGAGTGGACGCCGATGGCAACGAGGGCTCGCTCTCGTTCATAGTCCGCGCCACGATTCCGGCAGGGTCGGACACAAACAAGGTTCGCTTAACTAACCTCAGTTTCTCGGGCGGAACCGGCACATTCCGGGTGTATCGTGGATCGACGCCAGCTCAGCTTCTTCAGATCGCCACGGGTCAGCAGGTGGCGGATGCGTTCGTCGACGAAGGGGTGCAGCCGAATCACGTGGCTAGCCCTCCGGATGAGAACTACGACCACGCCAACTTCTACTGGCGGCTGGAAGTTCAACCCGAGGCGGCGGCCGACATTACGAGCGCCAACACGATCGGCAACAGCACTCTGCACATGCTCACGAATGACAATCGAGGCATGGTGGCGAGGATCACCAAGGGCGTGGGCGTTGGCCAGGAACGGTCCATAACCGCAAACGACGCGACGACGCTGACGGTGAGTCCCAAGTGGGACATCCCCCCCGGAACCGATAGCTCGTTCGTCATTGTCGAACCGAGTTGGCAGTTCGGATCACTGACCATCCAAGGACCAGCGCAGTTCCCGGTTCCGAATCGAGTGGGCGTCACCGTCGAAATCATCGGCAGGTCCGCTAACGTGCACGATCAGGAGTGCGCCGCTGAATTGTCGACAATTACTCGGTGGCAGATCGGCGGCGCAGGCTTGGCCTTTGACTCCGATACTCCGCCGGCTCCGATCTTCGGCCTGATACCGGTCGGCCACGGAACGGTAGACCTGGCCGGCGTCGGGTTCTCAGACTTGGCTAACACTCGCACCATTAACGCGGGCACGCTGACGCTTCTCTATCTGGATGAGTTAGCCGGTATTCCGGCGCTCGTAGTCAGAGAGGAGATGGCCGAGGACGCGAGCACGATTCTGTTGACGGGAAGTCCAACACCAGCAGCCAACGATATCATTCAAGTGGACGGCGAGATCATGGTGGTGACCGCCCTGGCGGAGGACAACGCAAGTTGCACCGTCACCAGAGCGTCGCACGGCTCATCCGCTCAGGCCCACGTGCCGGGAACTCCGGTCATCGTCCTGCAAAGGCGGGTGTGCATCGTCCCCTTCGTGCGCGACTTTTTCGGCAGTCCCGCGAGCGGCAGCTATGCCTTCCCGGTCTTTCTGCCGGACGCGCGAATCGGCGCGGCCGAGTTGTTCATGACGAATTCGCGCGGCGACAGCCCCGTAACGCGCATTTCGTTCACGACGCTGGACGACTTCGGCATCCGCACTCTGTCGGGCGGACAGTTCTCGATCCAGGTGGACGGGACCTTGTCCCTCCAGACCGACGCGGCGCCGCCGCTGCTGGTGGACGACACCCACGCGATTCGCGACATTTACGCGACATTGCGGCAGGCGGCGGCGGGCGACGTGCAGTTGAAACTCAGGGTCGATGGCGCCGAGTACTGCGACCTTCGGATTCCGGGTGGAGACACCACGGCGTCGGTCGATGGCTTCGGAATGCCAGCGCTCCCGGCGAAATCGCAATTGAGCCTCGACATCATCGGGGTGCCGCAGGCCCCCACCTCGTTCCCAGGCTCCGACCTCACGGTGACCATTCGCATGTAAACGTTTGTTGAGACAGAGCGGCAATCCACGGTATAGTTTGGATTGCCGCTGTGCTTCTGGTTCAGCACGTTTCGAAAGTTTTCCCTCTCTACAACCGCCCGTCGGATCGTCTCCGCGAGGTTGTGCCGTTCTTCGGCAAGCCGCGTCGCACCGACTTCTGGGCGTTGCGCAATGTAAGTTTCGAAGTCGGTCGTGGTGAGGTGCTCAGCCTGATCGGCCCCAACGGATCGGGAAAGAGCACGCTGTTGCAGATCGTTAGCGGGATCCTGCAACCGACAAGCGGCCGCGTTCTGAAACAGGGCCGCGTCGCCGCGCTGCTTGAGTTGGGCGCCGGGTTCAACCCTGAGTTCACAGGCCGCGACAACGTCTACCTCAACGGAGAAATCCTCGGCCTGTCGCGACGGGACGTCTCCACCGCATTCCCGCTCATCGAGGAGTTCGCTGGGATCGGCCACTTCATCGACCGCCCGGTGAAGGAATACTCGACGGGCATGTATGTTCGGCTCGCCTTTTCGACGGCCATTCATATCGATCCCGAAATCCTCATCGTCGATGAAGCGCTTGCGGTGGGCGATGCGATCTTTGCCAACAAATGCGTCCAGAAGTTCGAAGAGTTGAAACAGCGCGGCGTGACCGTGCTGTTTGTTTCGCATGACCTCGGACTGGTGAAGCGGCTGTCCACCAGGGCGATCTTTATGTTGAATGGCGAGATCGCCGCGGAAGGTTCGCCGAAGGATGTCGTGAACCGCTATGTCGGCTATGTGCTTGACCGCGAGAACGCCGCCGGAAGATCGGAGTCCCACTCTGACGACGCCCTGAGGCCCAGTTTCCGACACGGCGACGGCGCCAGTCGGATCCTCACCGTCGAGATGTCGAACGCGAGCGGTGAGCCGTGTCGAGCATTCACCAGCGGCGAGAAGATGACGATTCGCGTGGCGGCGCGTTTCACGCAGGCCGTGGATCAACCGGTGGTTGGCCTGCTCATTCGCAATCGACTCGGTATTGATGTTTTCGGGACCAATACGCGAGTGGAACAGGTCGATTTGGGTAGCTACGAGCCCGGCACTATGCTCAGCATAGAATTCACCCTCGACTGCAATCTCAGCCGGCAGGACTACACCCTGACGGTCGCCACTCAGCACGTCAGCGGCCTCAGCCAGGACTGGCTCGACGACGCACTTCAATTCACCGTCATCGAGCCCAAGGAAATTGCCGGCCTGCTAAACTTAAGGCCATCCATCCGTTGGCGCAAGGCCACCGGAGAACACCCCGAATATGCCGACCACCGCTGATTCCGGCTCCCCCATCGCGCTCGACACCCGTTTCTTCGGCCACCCGCGCGGATTGGCGACGCTGTTCTTCACCGAAATGTGGGAACGATTCAGCTACTACGGCATGCGCGCGCTTCTGATCCTCTTCATGACCGCGTCGCCCGCCAATGGAGGATTGGGATTCGACATAGCCAAGGCGGGCATCATCTATGGACTCTACACCGCCAGCGTCTACCTGCTGAGCCTTCCCGGCGGATGGTTCGCCGACCGTGTCGTCGGTGCGCGCCGCGCCGTCCTGTACGGCGGCATCTTGATCATTTGCGGCCAATTCTGCCTCGCGGCCACCGGACTCGCGCCGTTCTACACCGGCCTTCTGCTGATCGTCCTCGGCACTGGCCTTCTGAAGCCCAACGCCAGCACGATCGTCGGATTCATCTATCCACCCGGCGACAATCGCCGCGACGCCGGCTTCTCGATCTTCTACATGGGCATCAATCTCGGCGCATTTCTCTCGCCGCTGATCTGCGGCTGGGTCGGGCAGAAGGTCAACTGGCATCTCGGATTTGCGCTCGCGGGCTTTGGAATGATGATCGGAGTGATTCAGTACATGGCGGGGGCGAAGAACCTCGGCGAGGCCGGCCTCCGGCCCGCGTCCCGTTTCGAATTCACTCGCGGCACGACGTTGGGAATCGCGGCCGTCCTCGGCGCCATCGTCGTGGTCGTCGCGCTGGCGGCGAGCGGAACGTTGTCGCTGACTGCCCAGGACATCGGAGACGCCTTTGGCCTGGGGCTGCTGATCCTCTCGATCGCGGTGTTCGCGTGGCTCTTACTGGGACGCGGATGGTCTCCCGTGGAACGTAAACGGTCGCTCGCGGTCTTCGTCTTCTTCGCGGCCGCGGCGCTGTTCTGGTCGGCCTTTGAACAGGCGGGCAGTTCGCTGAATCTGTTCGCTCAGAACAGCACTCGCAACGAAGTCTTTGGATGGGCCTTTCCCGCCAGTTGGCTCCAGTCGTTGAACGCGCTGTTCATCATCTCACTTGCGCCTGTCTTCGCTTGGATCTGGTTGGCGCTTGGCAAGCGCGATCCGTCCAGCCCAACGAAGTTCGCCCTCGGGCTTGTATTCGTTGGACTGGGTTTTGCACTGCTCATTCCGGCCGCCACCATCGCGGCGGCGGGCGGCAAGGTGAGCCCGGTATGGCTGACCATGACATACGTGTGCCACACCATCGGCGAGTTATGTCTAAGTCCCGTGGGACTCAGCGCAATGACCAAGCTGGCGCCTCCGCGAGTCACCGGACTCATGATGGGAGTCTGGTTCCTGGCCCTCTCGGTGGGTAACTACCTTGGTGGTCGCCTGGCGTCCCTTTACGCCTCGTTGTCGGTGCCCTCTCTGTTCGGGATTGTGGCCGGGTTCTCCATCGCGGCAGCCGTTGTGATGGCGATTCTCGTCCGTCCGACCGTCCGTCTCATGTCGGGAGTGAAATAGATGAAACTGGAAGCAATTCAACAGGCCATTCGGGACGCTGGCGTCGATGGGTGGCTTTTCTTCGATCACCACGTCCGCGATCCGCTGGCCTATCGAATCCTCCAGTTGCCCGTGCCGCCATTGGTCTCACGGCGCTGGTATTATTTCATACCCGCCACGGGCGAGCCGCGCAAACTCGCACACCGCATCGAGGCCTATCATCTCGACCCTCTACCCGGCGCTAAGGCGCTTTACTCCAGTTGGAGCGAGCAGAAGACCGGGGTGGCCGCATTGCTCGCCGGCGCAGGTCGCATCGCCATGCAATACTCACCGGAGTGCGCTGTCCCGTATGTGGCCATGGTCGACGCCGGCACCATCGAGTTAGTACGTTCGAGCGGCGTCGAAATCGTCACATCGGCCGACATGGTGCAGCGGTTTGAAGCCTGCTGGACTCAGGAACAGCTAGACTCCCACATCGAAGCGGGCAAGCTTGTCGATGAAATTCGACGCGACGCATTTCGTCTAATTGGCGACCGAATCCGCGGCAATTCGCCAGTCACGGAGTGGGAAGTTCAGCGATTCATCGCCGACCGGTTCGCGGCGGCAGGATTGTTCACCGACCACGGTCCCAACGTATCCGTGAACGGTAACGCATCCAACCCTCATTACGAGCCGCAGCCGGGCGCCTGTTCGCAGATCGTCGCTGGAGACAAGGTCCTGATCGATCTTTGGGCGAAATTCAACCGCCAAAACGCCGTTTATTACGACGTCACATGGATGGGTTTCTGCGGCCAGGCGCCTCCATCGGCGTTTCAAGACGTGTTCGAAATCGTGCGGGATGCGCGCGACGCCGCTGTCCGTTGCGTCCAGGCTGCCGTATCCGCCGGACGTCCGCTCCACGGTTTCGAGGTCGACGACGCGGCCCGGGCTCACATCCGCGAGCGAGGCTACGGTGACTACTTCTTCCACCGGACGGGTCACTCGATCGGGACCGAAGTGCACGGCTCCGGCGCAAATATGGACAACCTGGAGACTCATGACGAGCGAAGCGTGATCCCGTGGACTTGTTTCTCCGTCGAGCCGGGGATTTACCTTGCAGATTTTGGCGTCCGGTCGGAGGTGAATGTCTTTGTGGGCGAACATGAGGCGATCGTGACCGGTGAAATCCAGCGCGATCTCGTTCTGATTTAACAGACCCGTTCTTCATGATGCGCCTCATCCACTTACTGTCCTGCGGCGGCACGATTGAGAAGGTCTACTCAGAACGGACCGGCGCGGTCGAGAACGTCGAGGATAAGATCGTCCGCTACCTCGACCGCCTCCGGCTGCCGGACACCGACGTTGAAACGACGCGTTTGATGAACAAGGACAGCCTGGACATGACGGAAGCGGATCGCCAGGTTGTTGTCAACGCCGTCGCGGCAAAGTTAGCCGAGAGACTCGCGCCCGTGGTGGTGACTCACGGCACCGACACGATGGTCGAAACCGGCCTACGCCTCCAGCAGGCGTTCCCCAATCTTCAGGCGCCGATCATACTGACCGGCGCCATGACGCCGCTGGGCTTCGAAAACAGTGACGGCCTTCAGAACCTGACCGAGAGCCTATTCGCCGCTCGGCGGCTGCCCGCTGGAGTGTGGCTGGTGATGCACAACCAGGTTTTCCCCATCAGCAAAGTGCGCAAGGACCGGGCCCTGGCGCGATTCGTCGCGTTATAGAGGCTCTCAGCGTTCCGCCCAGTACTTCCAAGTCGTCGGATCGCTCAACATCTTGATGAACAGCCCGCCGACCACGGACCGAGCCTGAAAACCGCGCTGTTTCGCGTCGTTTGTCCAATACCAGTCTGTCAGCGGGACTCGCGTCGGCGACTCATTGGCGAACCGGTAGGCCGGTCCGACGAAGGCGTCGAAATCGGCTCGTGACTCGGTCAGCGTGGCGGTCCACAGAATCCAGTCCAGTTTCGTGTACTTCTCCCGATTGTCCAGCGGAAGGCCGAACCGCTCCTGCATTGTCTTGTAGAAGGCGATTTCCTTGCGCGCCACATCGGGCGGGAACAGGTTCAGCCCCAGCAGGCGGTCCCAAACCAGGTTATATTTCTGACTCCAGGTTCCCGGCTTGTCGAAGGCCAACCGGTAGTGGTTACCATCTGCGGATAGCTCCAGAACCTTGCGAGCGAACTCTTCGGCTGTCTTTCGATACGCCGCACTTTCGGACTTCCGGCCGGTGAGATCGCACAATTTGGCGTACGCGCCAAGCGCCTCGATGGCCTTAATGGACAGGTTTGTGTTGTGCGCCAGGTGACCAGCAAAGTCGTCCGTCGAGAGCTGGTTCTCCGGATCCAGACCTTTGTCCTTCAGGTATTCGGCCCACTTAGTGAAGATCGGCCAATAAGTCTCGGCAAACCGCGTGTTACCCTGCGCCTTTGAGAGCGCAAGGGCGAGAATCAGCATGTTGCCGCTTTCTTCCACCGGCATCTGGTTGACTTCGTTCAGTTCGCCGCCGCCGTACATCTGCCCGTTGGCGTGCGGCCAGGTTCCGAGATCGTGGGGCGCGAACGGGAACTTCCAACGCCCCATCCGCGAGTAATCCATCAGCGGCCGCATCTGCGCCTCCAGCAGCGCCGGATTGAACAACAGGAAGAACGGTGCGCTGGGGTAGAACACATCCACCGTCCCGATGCAGCCGTTGCTGAAGTTCTCCTTGGGGAAGTACAGGGGCGTGCCATCCGCGTCCGCCACCAGTTTGTGAGCCGCCAACGTCTGCCGGTAGGCGAGCGAAGCCAACCGCGCGTACTCTTCGCCCCCCATGCGACGTAGCGCCGACATCAGTTCGTCGTCGAAGGCTTTGCTGCGTGCCGCAAGGTCCGCGTACTGGACCTGGCCAAGCGTCAACATCTCGGCCGCCCCGGCTCCGTTGCGACGCCACCAGGGCCGCACCTTGCGCTGGAAGTACTCAAGCGAGTACAAATCGTCGTACGCGATCATCTGATACCGGGAAACCGGAACAGAGCCAACCCGGAACTGAGTCGCAATCGCCAGCACGGGCGTTCCACCTCGGCGCGCCACGGGTTGATCCTTCAAGTTATCGCTCTGGGGAAGGCGACCGTTGGACCGAAACGCCTCCATCGCGTCGGGGCGAGCCACGGCCGCATCGCTAACTCCGTCCGACTTATCGGGCGATAAGTATAAATAACCCCAGTCGATCCGAAGGTCATCGCCGACCTTCTCCAGCACCGGCTGTTGGCGCGACCCGATCCGCAGCACGTCCTGACCATTCAGCCGGAACCGCGACCAGGCGGTCAACTGGTCCGGCGTATTGACGGCTAACTCCGACGATGCGTCGAGATAAGTCCGGACATCGTGTTCGCGGCCGTCCGAAGCCGACACATCCCACACGATGTAGGTCAGCGGGCGCGACTGGACGTCCAGATCCTTGGGCAGTGCGGGAGTGAGAAAGGTCAACTGCAGCCGGATGCCCGCCCCTGCGAACTGATAGATCGTGCGAGTGGGCAGCACTTCAACGGATGTCTGCGGCAGCGGATTGACGTTCCTCGGCTCCCGGCCCATCACGCGGTAGGTCGTTCCGTCAATCTGAATCAACCCGATCAACGTGTTCGGTTTACCAGTCCAATGGCGGGTGTCGTCGTCGTAAAGACGGTCCGCCATCGACCACACGCTGAAGTAGGGATCGTGGGCGATCAGAGGTACGGCGGGCGGGCGGAACTGCGCCGTTTGAGCCGCCGCCGAGAGCGCGGCCGCCAGGATGAATGCGAATCTCATATTCGAATACCGGACCACCATTTCATCACACACGGGCTTGATGTATCGTGGTGCTAACGATGACCCACCGGGAGCGCATCCTCTCCACGTTGAACCACCGCGAACCCGATCGCGTCGCCGTCGACCTCGGCGCCTATCGCTCCTCGGGAATCTCTTCGGTAGCCTATCCGAAGCTCCGCGCGGCGTTGGGGCTCGAAGCGCGCCCGATCTACGTCTACGACCCGATCCAGCAACTGGCGATCGTCGACGACGACGTGCTCGACTGGGCCGGCGCCGACGCGGTCGAGATGGGGCGCGGATTCTGCCTCGACGAGAAGTGGTGGGGCGATTGGACGCTGCCGGACGGAACTCCCTGCAAGATGCCCATTTGGGCGATTCCCGAGCGCGTGGGCGGCGAGTGGGTGTACCGCGCGCCGAAGGGTCACGTGATGGCGCGCATGCCCGATGGGTCGCTGCACTTCGACCAGACGTGGTGGCCGTTCCTCGACGGCGAGGAGGATCTGGGGCGGATCGCGGAACTGTATCCAGAGCACATGTGGACGGGCATTGCGTCGCCGCCAGGCCCGTCAATTGGGGGTTTCGACGAGTTGGAGGCCGGCGCCAGGGCTCTCAGATCGCGCACAAACCGTGCAATTGTGGCTCTTTTTGGCGGAAATTTGCTCGAAATGGGGCAGTTTTACTACCGTATGGACAACTTTTTGATGATGCTGGCGGGCGAACCGCGGCGCGTCCACCGGTTCCTGGACGCCCTGCTCGAAGTCCACCTGGCGAATCTCGAGAAGTTCCTGGCCGCGGTGGGGCCGCACATCGACGTGATCAACTTCGGCGACGATCTGGGGGCGCAGAACTGTCCGCAGATCTCGCCGAAGATGTACCGCGAGTTCTTCAAGCCCCGGCACTCCGCCATGTGGCGGCGCGCCAAGCAACTGGCCGACGTGAAGGTGATGCTGCACTGCTGCGGCGCGGTCCGGCCGCTGATTCCGGACCTCATCGACGCGGGGCTCGAGGTGATCAACCCCGTGCAGATCAGTTGCCGGGGCATGGAGGCGGACGGCCTGAAGCGCGACTTCGGCAAGGACCTGGTCTTCTGGGGCGGCGGTTGCGACACCCAGCGAATTCTGCCCATGGGGACGCCCGATGAGGTGCGCCGGCACGTCCGGGAACAGGTCCGCATCATGGCGCCGGGCGGCGGCTTCGTGTTCCAGCAGGTGCACAACATCCTGGGCAACGTGCCGCCGGAAAACATCATCGCGATGTATGAGGCCGCCCGTTAGAGCTTACGGCCGAAGATGGCGTAATCCATTCCGCCGAAGAACGCCGACCGGACCGACTCCGGAAGATCGGACACGGCCGGAATCGTCTCCGCGGCGGGATTCAGCCGGATGATTTCGATGCCGCCCAGGCCCGCCTCCTCCAGATAGAACGCCATCAACATGGGGGGCACGGGACGCACGTGCGTCGGGTCGAGGTAGAAGTGCGTGGCCAGGATGGCCAGGCATTCCGGATTCGGCGTTTCGAACGCCATCAGTGCGCCCGGCCGCAGTTTGGCCGCGGCCAACCGCACCAGTTCCGGAACGCGCGCCGCGGGCAGATGCTCGATCACCTGCGAACAGTACACGCCGCCGAGCGAGCCGTCCGCTTGTCCGCCGAGGCATTCGAACATGTCGGCCGTTTCGGCGTCGAGCCCCTTCTCACGACAGATGGCGACGTTCTCCGCGTTCAGATCGACGCCACGCACGCCGATTCCGGCCGCCTTCGCCGCCTCCAGAAACTCTCCGCGGCCGCAGCCCAGGTCGAGCACATCCGCGGTCCCGGCGAAGCGATCGAGATAGAGCGCCTGGCCCCGGCGAACGTGCTCCTCCGGGCCCCGAAACTTGTCCGCGAACTTCAGCCAATCGATGGCCGGCGCGGCCTCCCGCGCGGGCCCGGAGGCGCCGGCGGGGACGGTCTGCGTAAGTCCGCGCTGGCGCACCACGCGCAGCTCGGCCTGAATCACCTGCTCGTACTCGGCGCGAATTCGCGCCAGATCGGCCCACAGGCGGTCCTGAATCTCGCGCACGGCCTTCTGGAGCGCGAGGTCATAGTTGGCGTGCTGATCGCGCAGGGACTTGCGGAATTCGGCCTCGGTCAGCGTGGAACGGTGCTGGAAGGCTGCGTTCAGCTCAGAGATGGTCCGCAACATGTACACCTCGGCGCGATTCAGCTTCTCCTCCCAGCCCACACGCCACTGCGCCCAGTGCGCGCGAACGTCCTTCAACTCGGCGGCCTCCCGAGAAAGCGTCTGCGCCTGCTCGTCGCGCCACGCAGCGACGCGCTGTCCTTCAGTGATCAATTCGCTTCGCAGCCCGGCGATTTCGCCGCGCACTTCCGAAATGCGCGCGTGGAAATGGCCGGCCATCTGCGACATGGCCCGCGTGTGCTGCTCGAGCGCGTCCAGCGTGGCCTGAATGGAGGCGATGACGCCGCGATTGAACTCCACCTGCTCGCGGATGTGCCAGTCGAGCGCGCGGGCCACCGTCTTCTTGACGGTCTGCGCGATGGCATTGAGCAGTCCGCCGCGCCGCGGATTCACGGTTCCGATGGCGGCCACCTTCGCTTCGGCGGCGTCACGCGCATGCACCAGCGGCATGAGGTCCGGTATCGGGATGTCGCCGACGCCGAACACGCCCCGCGGATGACGGCTCCGAACGCGATCCTGCACCGCGCGGATGGCTTCGGTCAGCTCTTCGGTTCTGATCTCGTCAGCGTCCACGTTTCTTCTTCGACCCGGTAGCCCGCTCGTATTCCGCTGTCACCACCGTGGTGAGCCCGCCGCGAGGGGCGAATTCGCCGGTCACCGTAGCGCGAATCGGTTTCGATGCGCGCACCACGTCGTCGAGCATCCGGTTCACCACGTTCTCCTGAAAGATGCCCAGGTTGCGATAGGCGAGCGTATACATTTTGAGCGACTTCAGTTCCAAACATAACTCGTCAGGAACGTATCGGAGCACCACGTTGCCCGTGTCCGGCAGGCCGGTCTTCGGACACACCGAGGTGAACTCCGGAATGCCGATCTCGATCTCGTACTCGCGCCCCACAAACTGGTTGGGCCACGTCTCAATCCCGGGCAGCTCGGCTTGGACCCCCGCTTCGGCGTGCTCATCGGTGTACTGGCGTTTCAATCTGATTTCTCCATTGCGCACAGTGTACGCATTAACAAATCGAGGAACAGGCCGACATCGGTCACCACGCCGACGGCCTGGCCCGTGCCGCGGTCGCTCACCTTGGTGGCCACCGCCGGATTGATGTCGACGCACACCACGCGGACCCAACTGGGCAGCATGTTGCCGACCGCGATGGAGTGCAGCATGGACCCAAGCGACAGCACCAGACCCGCGCCCCGCAACTGTTTCGCGTAGGCGTCCTGAGCGGCGTTCATATCCGTGATGGTGTCGGGCAGCGGACCGTCGTCGCGCAAACTGCCCGCCAGCACGAACGGCACGCCGGCCTTCACGCACTCATACAGTATGCCGCGCTTCAGCCGCCCGGCCGCCACCGCGTTCGCGATGGAACCCGCGCGAAACACGGCGTTGATGGCCCGCATGTGGTTGCGATGCCCGTGCTCTTCCGCGCGGCCGTCGCTCTGCCGGATGCCCAGCGAGGTGCCGAACAGCGCCGCCTCGATATCGTGAACGCCCAGGGCGTTGCCGCTCAGGATCGCGTCCACCCATCCGTCGCGGATCAGGCCGCTGAGCGGTGCGGCGCCGCCCGTGTGCACCACCACGGGTCCGGCCACCACGACGATTCGCTGCCCCGACGCGCGGGTCTGCCGGATCAGCGCGGCGGTCTGGCGGACGGCCGTTTCCACCTGCCGTTCCGAGGAGATGCCGTTGGTCATGAAGGCAAACGCCAGGCGATCGCGCTCCTTCGATTCGGGGATGACGCGGATGCCGCGCATGCCCACCACCACATGGTCGCCCTGGCGAACGTCGCGCAGTTTCCGGCATGTGGCGAGGCCATCGCGCAACACCACCAACGCGTCCATGCGCTGCTCGCCCACCTCCACCCAGTCGCCGCCGTGACGCACCAGCGTGCGATGATTCGTGGTCGAATAGAAATCCTCCGGAGCGCAGCGATCCTGCTCGATCACCCGCAGCTCCGCGTCGCCCGAATCCACCGGCGAACAACCCAACCCCAGCAATTGCGCGAGCAACTGCTCCATCGACTCAGCCGATGACGTCTCAATGCGCATGCGCAGTTGCGACGGCTCGGCGTTGGTGCGGCCGATGCGGAATTGCTCCACTTCGAAGCGGCCGCCGTATTCGACGACGCTATCGAAGATGCGTTCCATGATGTGGGAGTCGATCAGGTGCCCCTGGGCTTCCACCACCTCCTGGAACTCGTTTCCAGTAACAATCATTCTCTTCAGGATAGCGTCTTAGGCGCGCACCAGCGGCCGAATCAGCCGGCGACGCAATCGGAAAAGCGGACGTGCGTGAAGGTTTCCGGAATGTGCGAATCGTAGTGGCCGTGACGGTTCCAGGTCCAGCCCGCGGCGGGATCCAGTTTCTCGCCATCGCGCCCGATGTGCTGGAACCGCGAACAATCGATGCGCCATACGTCGCCGTCTCGCGGAGGCAGCGCGCGCCCGTCGGCCAGCCACTTCATGCCGGCCCACGGCAGCGCGACTTCCGCCGACCATCCGCGATCGGTCCCCTTGCGGCTGTTGATCTCGCCATCGACGTGCACCGCGCTTTTCAAGCCCGGGAAGTCCCAGTCGAGGAACCCGTAGCGGACGCCGCGCGGATGCACGTGCCCCCCGATGCCGTCGATGATCATGAGGTTCTTGCCCTCCGGATCCCACTCCGCCACATTGTACGGGCTGCCTTCGAAATACATGTCTTTCCACACCCACATCACTTCGTAGATCGTGTTGAAGGCGTTCACTTCGAACTCGTAGTAAGCGTCCTTGCCGGCGACGAAGATCTCCAGGTCGTTGTCGAACCAGATCTTTGAATCGCGCTCAGTGAACGTAGCCCATACGTCGGTTTCAACGGCCGTGAAGCCGAAGTACAGATACTGGTCGTCCCACAGGATGCGGACGCGCGTGTCGAACCAGGCCGGCTCCCCGGTGACGATGTCGATGAACGGCGACGAGGCCGGCGCGGCCTTCCACACGGGCTTGTCGAGCCTTCCGTCGATGGCGATCGGCGCCGGCGCGCGCAAGGCCGTGTAGTGGGCGAGCGGATAATCGTAGGGCATTTCTCTTCAGTATCGCAATCCGATCGAAGCCCGCCTGCGTATAGCTGGTGATGAGAATCGCGCTTCTGACACTCGTGATGGCGGCGATGGCCGCCGCCCACCCGATGGGCAACTTCAGCGTCTCCCACTATGCTCGTTTCGACGTCCGCCCCGGCGCGACGGAGATGACCTACGCGCTGGATCTGGCCGAAATCCCGACCTTCGAGCTGACGCAGGCATGGAAACTCGACGGACGGGATCCGCGAGCCATAGAAGCGCGAGCCATCGAGAACGCTCCGGCGTGGCTGGCGGGACTGCGCGTCGCCGCGGACGGCCGGCCCGTGAAACTGCGCTTCACTCGTGCGTTGGCGGCCGTTTCGGAGGGCGCCGGCGCCATGCCGGTGCTGCGCGTCACCATCGTGGCGACGCTCGCGGCTTCAAACGGCCGCATCCAATATGACGACACGAACTACGCGACGCGCGCCGGGTGGAAGGAGATCGTCGTTCAAGGACACGCCGGCGTCAAGGTCGATTCGTCCACCGCGCCCGTGGAGGACCGCAGCCGCGCGCTCACCGCGTATCCGACCGACGCCATCGCCGCGCCGCCGCAGGACCTGGCCGCGACCTTCCACATCGACGCCCCGCCGACGATCGTCGCCGCGGCGCCGCCACCCACTCCAACGCCCACGCCGTCGACGGCGCCGACCTTCGCCGAACAGCAGCAGGCGAAGGCCCCCGGGACGGTGGTGCGCGGCGACTTCCTGTCGCGGATGTTGGGCGGCCGGGAGATCACGTTCCCCCTGCTCGCCGCCGGACTGTGCGTGGCGTTTGGACTGGGCGCGATGCACGCGCTGTCGCCGGGCCATGGCAAGACGATCGTCGCGGCCTACCTGGTGGGGAGCCGCGGCACGTTCAAACACGCGCTGTTTCTGGGCGGAATGGTGACGTTCACACACACGGTCAGCGTGTTCCTGCTGGGGCTGGGCGTCCTGTTCTTCCAGAAGTACGTCGCACCGGAGAAGGTGATTCCGGCGCTGGGTGCGATCTCCGGCCTTTCCATCGTCGCCATCGGCGCCATGCTGCTGGTGGAACGGACGCGGCGACTGGCGCACGAGCATGCCCACGCGCACGGACATCACCATCACCATCATCACGGGCATAACCACCACCATCACCATGGCCATTCGCACAGCCATGTCCCCGAAGGCCCCGTCACGCTGGCGAGCCTGATCGCGCTGGGAGCAAGCGGCGGCCTGGTTCCCTGCCCGTCGGCCCTGGTTCTGCTGCTCAGCGCGATCGCCCTGGGGCGCACGGGCATCGGCCTGATGCTGCTGGCGAGTTTCAGCGCCGGACTCGCGCTGGTGCTGATGGGCATCGGCGTTGTGGTGCTGTATGCGAAGAGTCTGCTGCCCAGCCGGGCGCCATTCGCGAGTCCGGCGCTGCGCTATGCGCCGGTATTTTCCGCCGTGGTGGTGATGGTGCTGGGCCTGGTGATGACTGGCGTGTCGATCGGCTGGATCCAACCGGGCCGCATGATCGGCTGACACACCTGGCGCGGTACGCTGAAACAGAGTGGCAGCGCCGGACATCCTCGAACTTCGCGACATCCGTAAAAGCTACGCCGGCAAGGCCGCGGTGGATGGCGTCAGCTTCCGCGTCCGCCGCAACGAGATCGTCGGTCTGCTGGGCCCGAACGGCGCGGGGAAAACCACCACCATCAACATGATTCTCGGCGTGCTGGAGCCGGACTCGGGCAGCGTCGCGGTGGAGGGTCTGGACCTGGCCCGCAAACGGCGTCGCGCGATGGCCCGCACCAACTTCGCGGCCGTCTACGCGCAACTGCCCGGCAACCTGACGGTGGCCCAGAACCTGCGCGTGTTCGGACTGATCTACGGGGTCCCTCGGCTGAGCCAGCGCATCGACGAAGTCATCGCCGAGTTCGACCTGGCGCGTTTCCGCGACACACGGTGCGGCGTGCTCTCATCGGGCGAGCAGACGCGCGTTTGCCTGGCCAAGGCGATGTTGAACCGGCCCAGCCTGCTGCTGCTCGACGAACCCACCGCGTCGCTTGACCCCGCCACGGCGCGCGACATCCGCGCCAAGATCCGCGACTTCGCCGCCGCCAGCCCGGCCGGGGTTTTGTGGACTTCGCACAACATGCACGAAGTGGCTGAGGTCTGTCACCGCGTCCTGTTTCTTTCCAAAGGCCGCATCCTGCTGGAGGGCGATCCGCAGACGCTGCCGGCCGCGCACGGGCGGGACAATCTGGAGGACCTTTTTATCGCCGTAGCGCGCGAATCCCTGCGAGGCGCCGCGTGATGCGCGCCCCCGCGGCGATCCTGCTGCGCCAGTTCTACCTGATGCGAGGCAGCCCCGCCCGCCTTGTGCCGTTGTTCATCTGGGTGGCGGTGGACATGCTGCTGTGGGGCTTCATGAGCCGCTATCTGGCCGCCATCGCGCCGCGCATGCACTTTGTCGAAGCGCTGCTTGGAGCGGCCCTGCTGTGGGACTTCTTCACGCGCGTGATGCAGGGCGTGACGATGACGTTCTTTGAAGACGTGAAGTCGCGCAACTTCCTGAACCTGTTCGCGGCTCCGTTGTCGGTGGGCGAATATGTCGTCGGACTGGTGCTGTCGAGCATCGCCACCAGCTTGATCGGACTGGCGGTGATCGTCGCCATAGCGAGCCTGGTATTCGGCCTGCCGGTGCTCGCCTACGGACTGGCCGCGATTCCGTTCCTGCTGATCCTGTTCCTGTTCGGCGTCGCGCTGGGCGTGGCGGGCTCGGCTATCGTCATGCGACTGGGGCCGGCGGCGGAGTGGCTGGTCTGGCCGATTCCTGCCCTGATTTCGCCGCTGGCCGGAGTGTTCTACCCGCTATCGGCGCTACCCGACTGGATGCGGATGGCGGCGCGCGCGTTCCCGCCCGCCTACGTCTTTGAAAACCTCCGGGCCATCGTGGCCGGCGGCGCCCCGTCGTATGTCGAGTTAGCGGCCGGCTCGGCGCTCGCGTTGGCCTACCTCGCCCTGGCGGGCTGGCTTTTCACCTTCGTATACGGTTACGCGGTCCGCACCGGACTCATCGCGCGCTACAGCGCGGAGAGCGTGTCCTAAACCAATACACATAACTTCTTCATGGTTTCCTTGTGACTTCCTCACGCCCTTGCGGCTATTCTGAGTTGGTCGGAGAGAGGAGACCACCCAATATGGACGTTCCCGAAGAACCTGGCGCGTGGCTGGCCGCCGTGCTGGCGCTCGCAATTTTCCTGCTCCTGTTCATTCTGCGCAAGGGAGCGCTGTCGGAAAGACAAGAAACGGGCGTGTGGATCGCCTTCACTCTCCTGTTCTTCGCCGTGTGCGGAGGGCTGGTGCGCGGCGGCTCCGCCGAACCGCCTCCCGCCATCGTGAACCAGGCCGCCATCGCCAGGTAGTCTTACTCCAGAGGCTGTCCAATGGCGGCTTCTAACTGCCACAGCGATAATTGGTAACTCGCCCGGGCCTGGTTATAGGCGATGGTGGCCTGGCGGGCCGTCCGCTCGGCGTCCAATAACTCGAATAAGCTAGCCTCGCCCCGCTTGAAGCTATAAGCCACGGCCTCTCTCAGTTTCTGAACCTGTTCCAGGTTATCGGCGCCATAGAGGGCGGTGGCGCCGCGGGCGGTGAGATACGCCTGGTAGGCTTTCTCGACGTCGGTGCGCGCCTGCGACTCGGCCGCGCGCAACTGCGCCTCCGCCACGCGCCGCATCGACACCGCCTGCGCGACGCCCGCCTTCTGGTTGTTATACATGAACAGCGGAATCTGCGTAATCACGCCGAGCGCGCTGTCATTGCCCACCTGCTGATACTCGAAGGTCACTGAGATATCCCGGGCGCGCTGCGCCTCCGCCAGGCGGACGCCGGCGTCGGAAGCGCGCGAGTTATTGCGCGCCACGGTCACGTCCGGACGACGGTCCAGGGCCGTCTTCACCAGTTCTTCCAGACTCTGGCGCAACGGCCGGTTGCTGAAATCGCCGGTGATCTCGGCGCCGCCGGCCGACGCGTTCAGCAGATTCGCCACGTCCCTCAGCGCCTGCTGGTAGGCGGTGCGGGCGTCGAGGATCGCCTGTTTGAACGGAAGCCGGCCCGTGCGGACGCGATACAACTCCATCTCCGCCAGATCGCCGGACTTCACGCGAATGGAGGTGAGGTCCTCGGTCTGCTGATACTCCTGATCCATCGCCTCGGCGAGTTTCAGATTCTCGCGCGCGAGCAACGCCGCCGCGAACGCCTGCCGCAGTTGCCATAACTGGGTGCGGAAGCTGTCCAGGATCTGCGCCTTGGCGGCGTCAATCTGGGCCTCGGCCTGGGCGACGCGCGCCTCGCGCTTGCCGCCGCGTTCATACAGGCGAATGAACTGCGCCGTATAGGTCGGCTCGGTGGCCGCGTCCAGATTGCTCGAAAAAAAGCGCGGAACCGTTCCCGGCATGTTGGAATGAACAGGGAACTGCTCGGCGCCCAACTGTAGCGTGGGGTTGGGCTTGTATCCCGCGATCTGGCGCAACGCCTGCGCGGCCTCCAATTGTCCGCGGCTGGCCGCCACGGCCAGGCTTCGCTCCAGCAGCATCTGCTCGGCCTGCGGGAGCCCCAACTGCGCCGGCATGGGCACGGGCGCCGCCGCCTGTCCGAACGCCACGCCCATCGCACACACCCCAATCGCCGCCCACCGTGTCATTACCGAGTCCACCTCAAATTAGCTCCATACCATTGTCGCCCACCGGCCAAGCTGTGACTCCCGGCGCGCCGCGGGTTATCATCAGCACTAATGAATGATCCGCTAGAGATCACGGTTTCCGGGCTCGACCTGCTGAACGATCCGATGCTCAACAAGGGCACCGCGTTCACCGAAACCGAACGCACCGAATTCGCCCTGCACGGCCTGCTGCCGCCTCATATCGGACGCCTGGAGGACCAGGCCTCCCGCCGCCTCAACGCCCTGCGCGGCTTTGAAACCGACTTCCAGCGCTACGCCTATCTGCGCGACCTGCAAGACACCAACGAGACGTTGTTTTACGCCGTGCTGTCGCGCAATCTCGAGGAATTGCTGCCGCTGGTCTACACGCCGGTGGTCGGCGAAGGCTGCCAGCGCTTCAGCGAGATCTGGCGCAAGCCGCGCGGCCTGTTTCTCAGCTATCCGAACCGGCGCCGCATCGCCTCGATTTTGTCCCACCCGCGCTACGACAGGGTCCGCGTCATCGTGGTGAGCGACGGCGAGCGCATCCTGGGCCTCGGCGACCAGGGCGCCGGCGGCATGGGCATCCCGATCGGCAAACTCGCGCTCTACACCGCCTGCGCCGGCATCCATCCGCGGGAGACGTTGCCCGTGCTGCTCGACGTCGGCACCGACAACGCCGAGCGGTTGGACGACCCCATGTACGTCGGCTGGCGCCATGAGCGCGTGCGCGGCGCCGAATACGACGAGTTCGTCGAAAACTTCGTCTCCGCCGTCATCGAACGATGGCCGCACGTGCTGCTGCAATGGGAGGATTTCGCGGGCGTCAACGCGGGTGCGCTGCTGGAACGCTACCGGAATCGGCTGTGCACGTTCAACGACGATATTCAGGGCACCGCCTCCGTGGCGGCCGGAACGTTGCTCGCGGCCATCAACCTGACGGGCGTCCCGCTGGGCGAACAGCGGATCGTTCTGGTGGGCGCGGGCGCCGCGGGCATCGGCATCGCGTCGCTGATGCTGCGGTCGATGATCGATTCGAACATCCCGGAGGCCGTCGCGCGCGAGCAGTTCTGGGCCGTGGATCGCGAAGGACTGCTGGTGGAGGGCATGACCGGACTGCGCCCCACGCAGGAGCGTTTTGTCCGCTCGCGCGCTTCGGTGGAAGGCTGGCAGTTGATGAACCCCGATCGGATCGGCCTGCTGGACGTCGTACGGAACGTCCGGCCCACCGCCATGATCGGCGTTTCCGGCCAGCAGGGGGCGTTCACGGAGGAAGTGGTGCGGGCCATGGCCACGTCCACTCAGCGCCCGGTGATTTTTCCGCTGTCGAACCCGACGTCGCGGTCGGAGGCGAGCCCGGAGGATCTCATCGCATGGTCGGAAGGCCGCGCCGTCATTGGCGCGGGCAGCCCGTTCCCGCCGGTGTACCGCAACGGCAAGTGGGTTCCGGTGGACCAGATCAACAATTCGTATATTTTCCCGGGCCTCGGCCTGGGGATTCTCGCAAGCAGCGCCCGCCGAGTCACCAACGGGATGTTCATGGCGGCGGCCAAGGCGCTGGCCGGGATCTCGCCGGCGCGCTCTTCGAAAGGGGGCCGGCTGTTGCCCGCGGTTCACGATCTGCGCTCGGTGTCGGCGGCCGTGGCGCTCGCGGTGGCGCGGCGCGCGCAGGCCGACGGAGTGGCCGACGCCTGCGACGGAGAGACCATGTCGGAGCGCATCCAGGCCAACGTGTGGGATCCCATCTATCGGCCCTATCGTCTGAAGGCTACTTGACCGCCGGGGCCCAGGCGAGCCCGTCGGGACCGGGGCCGGCTTCGACGCGTCCTGTGATGGCGAGCGTCTTCAGGTCGACCACCGCCACCGAGTTCAGCCGGCCGACCGATACGAACGCCCGGCCGCCCGACGGGTCCATCAAAATGCCCGCCTGGCCGCCGCCCGCTGGAATCGACTTCACCAGCTTGCGCGTGGCCGCATCCACGACGTAAATCTGATCGCCGCCCAGGTCGGAGATCAGCGCCAGTTTGCCGTCGAGGGTGAACTTCAGCCGGTTCGCCGCCCGGAAGGGGACCGGGATGGTCGCGATGGTCTTCTTCGACGCGACATCGATGATCGACACCGAGCCCGCGCGCGCGTTGGCCACCCACAACTGCCGGCCGTCCGGCGTCAGGTCGAAGCCTTCGGCGCCCTCGCCCACCGCGACATTGGTCACCGTCCAATCCCGCGCCGTCCGGCCCGGTGGCGGCCCCACTTTCCGTTCGACTTCCTCAATGATCGACACGCTGGCGGCGGTGACATTCGTAGTGAACAGCCGCTTCAGGTCGGGCGCGGCGATCACCATGTGCGTGCGATCCTGCCCCGTGCCCATCACCCAATCGATCTTGCGCGAGGCCGGGTTGTATCGCCCGATCGCCTTGGCCCCTTCCGCGGAGAAGAACAGTTTCCCGCCCGCAAAGTGCAGGCCGTGCGGCTGGGTCAGCGCTCCCAGATCGATCGGCGCGAGCGCCTTCCCCGCCGCCACATCCACCACGGAAATCGTATTCGGCAGGCCGTTGCCGCGCTGGTAATTGGTGATGTAGGCGGTGCGGCCGTCTTCGGAGGCCTCCACTTCGTGCGGGTCGGGCCCGGACGGCGCGCGGCCCTTGACCGCGAACGTCACGGGATCCACGATGGCGAGCGTATTGTCGCCCTTGTTCAACACGAGCAGGGACTGTGACCAGGCGGCCAACCCGAAACCCAGGGCGGCGAACAGGATTCGCGTCTGCATTGTGCTGTAAGGCGCACCGCGCCACCGCCGCGTTACAGGCCGGTCTCAGTCGACGATGTTCAGCGTCAGAAAGAGGAACGGATCCCCGCCGCCCAGCGTGCAGGTGAACTTCTGGTATCCCGCCACGGGCCCGATGCGAAGGTCCACCTGGTAGACCCGCTCCACCGTCCCCGGCGCGAGGCCCGCGTACAGGACCTCGGCATTCGAACAAGCGAGCGTATTCACCACGCGGGCCAGCGGCTCGGAGGACGGCGCGGCGGCGCCCGGCGGAACCTCCGGCGACACGGCCCCCAGCCCAATCCCGAACACGTGTATGATCTCGCCGGTCTGGATCGGGCCCACGTAGGTTTGCGTCCAATCTGCGCGCGCGATGGCGCCCGCGGTCGGGCGATCGTCGGCGCTGACGGTGGTCTCCACTTGGGGGAAGTCGAAGGGCGTCCGATCGCCGGGAGCCTCGGCCAGCACGCGGACCGTCCCCGCCGGGTAGTCCCAGGGAACCAGGAACCGCAGGCTGGTCGGCGTCAGGTAAATGAGCGGGACCTTCCGCTCGCCCATCCACATCGTGACCGCGCCCAGGTACGGGTCGAACGGCGGCGAGCCTTCGATGGTCGCCTCCGTCATTCCCGACGCGCCGAAAATGGGCGCCAATCCGGCCGTAACCGTCGAAGAAGCCCGCAGGAAGGGCGTTCTCCCGATCAGCCGTACACTCGAACCGGCGTCCACATCGATACGCACGAGTCCGCCGGCATCGGTGACGGCCCATGCCGCCGTGCCGTCCGAGGAGATGCCGGCTTCCGTCACGACGCCCGCATCCGCCGCCAGCACCCGGTCCGTCGCCCCATCGGCGCTCGCCAGATGAACGCGCCCGCCCGAGACATAGATCAGCCGAGAGCCATCCTCGCTGAACGCGAAGCCCGTCGCGAAACTACGATCGCCGGAAACCACCGAAGTGGAGCGATTCGCGCCCAAATCGAGCACGAAAAACCCCGTTCCGGTGTAATAGAGCACCTTCGCCGCGTTCGGGCTGATCGCCAACGGCACACCGCCTTCAACCGGGAGCGGTTGCTGGACGCCGCCTGGCTTCAACAAATACCCGACCGTGCTGAAGCCGAGCAGCGCGGTCCCGTCATTGGCCACCATGCGGCCTCCGGAGTAGGGCGTCTGGACGTACTCGAACCCGCCCGGCGGGACGATGGCGACGGCTGTCCGCACGCCGGTGGAAAGATCGATGAAGGTGACGTCGATGGCGCTCGTCGGCCTTGCCGTTCGCGGCGCATACACCACCGCCCAAGCCCCGTTCGCACTCACGCGCGCAACGCCCGCCAGTTCGACCGCGCCCGCGGGCGTCACCAGCCGCGTGCTCAACGTGTACGGCGGATAGGAGCAGGACAACGCGTTGGCGTAATAGAACAGCGCGGTCGGGCCAGCCGAAGCCTCCGCGCCCACATAGTCGCGAAACCCGCCGACCGTGCAAAGCGACGAGCCCTCCGCAACACCCTCCGTCTCCCGCGCGCTGACCAGCCGCACCTCATCCGCGGTGGCCAGAAACACCTTGCCATTCAGCGGTCCCGCCGAGCCCTTCAGCCGCAGACTCGAAGTGAAGTATGCCCCGGAACCATCGGGAACCACCGCCAGGCCGGAAAACTGGGCCGCCACATTCAAAGCGGCCCAACCGGCCATCGCGACAGCGCGCGCGACCACGGCCTACATATCCGAAAGCGCCGCCACCAACGCGCCCTTGGCGGCCGCGTACAGCGGATTCGACGCCATCCGGACCTCCGAGATGCCGATGGGCAGATCGGAAGCGCGCAGAGCCTTCTCGAAACGGTCGCGGAAGCCCGAGGGCATGGCCGTGCCGCCGCTCAACACCAGCGGCACCGCGCGGCCGATCTTGGGCATATTGCGCGTCTTGGCGAAGGCCTCCTTCAGGCCCGCCACCAGCGAGGCGATCAGGTCGTCGTAATAAACGGCGATCACCTGGTGGATCTTATCGCTCTGCGAGCCGTTCAAGTGGAACGACTCCTCCTTCATCAGCCGTATGTGGTTGGCGCGCTCGCCGGTCAGCGCGGCGGCGCTCGAATCGATGAAATCGCCCGCCTTGGGGATGCTGAAGCTCAGCACCGGAACCGACAAATAGGCCATGGCGACGTTGCACAACCCGCCCCCGCAGCTAATGCCGATGCCCGTGTAATTGGAGCTGTCGAGCTCGCCGAAAATCACCGCCAGCCCTTCGTTGATGGAGCGCGTCTGATAGCCCATCTCCGTCAGCATCTGGCGCAACGTGGTCTCATGGAAGGTCAACGATTCCTCGGCGCCCAGCGGAGCGGCCGGCACGGTGAAGCACAGCCGCTGGCCATCGTGGCCTTGTCCCGCCATCGGCGCGATGATCTCGCGGATCAGGTTCAGGCTCTCCGGCTCCTTGGGATCGAGCGTGCCGCGCGTCATCGGCCGCCGCACTTCGACGCCCATCAACTCGGCGAACTTCTCGCTCTCGTTGCCGTGGACGATGATTTCGGCCGGCGTCACGGAGTGGGGAATTCCTTCCTTATCCAAAACCGACGCCGTCAGCTTCGAAAACGGCATGCTGACAAACGCGTTCAACTGGCTTTCGAACTTGTACTCGTCACCGGATCTCTGCGCCACGGCTACGCGGCTGGTTCCGACGTCAAGTCCGACTGCCGGGCTGTCAATTGTTTTTGTAGCTTTCATCCTGACTCTCCTCGTTCGAGCGCGATCGAGCGCTGTTGATTATTCTGCGATACCGGTCATGCATTCGCTCACGCCACACAGGCAGGCTCTCGCCCGCCGCCCGCGCCTGGCTTTCGGCCAGGTCGCGACCCATGGCGAGCCCTTCCCACGGCCGCCCCACGGCCTTCAGAAAAACGTCGTCGTATTCAAAACCGAACAGTGCGATGGCGGGCAGCGGCTGGGCGTAATTATCCGGCAGTCCCAGGGCGGCGAACGGCAGGCCGGAGGCCCAGTCGGTGTGGTATCCGATCCGCCAGTTCCACGGATTGACGGACACCTGGGCGTGAGTGACGCAGTTGGCGGCGGGGATCCCGAACCGGCCCCGCAGCATGTCCGTCAGCACCCTGGCGGCATGCACCTGCGCGGAACTCAAGGGCATGGAGGCGTCGGTCTGGGCCTCGAATGCGATTGAGAGAAAACTGGCGTTCAAATTGACGTAGACCCCGCGCGAATCCGCCCACACGGAGCGGCCGGCGTGGTTGGCCACCCCGTCCTCGGCCACCACGCGATAGACGCGGCCAAAACGGTCGATGACGAAATGGTAGGAACGTTGAGTGCGGATAAAATCGAGCAGAAAGCGCCCGATTCGCTGGATCATGCGCGCCTCGGAAGCCTCAAACGGCGCCTGCAGGCTCTCTGTGGAATGAAAAACGATGCCGGCGGGCTCCGTGCGCCATTCGATGGGCTGGTCGTCGGCGTGTTTGCCGGAATACACCGCGTAGGCCTGGCGCGGCTTTCCAGAGACTGCGAACTCGTTTTCGATGCGCAGGCCGTTGCTGTACAGCTCGTATTCGGGCTTCTTTTCGACCGGCCACACCGGCGCCACAGCGGCGTCGCCGGCAGCGGCGCCGTGGACGGAAATCGAACTGCGGGCGCGCGATGGCGTGTAGGACGGCGCGAGCAGCGACATCCAGATAAGGACCGACCCGGCCACCCGGCCTGCCCCCCGCCCGACGAAACGCCGGTAGAAAGGTGCGCGCGGACGGGTGCGTTCCGCGTTCTGAAGGAAGCGCAGACGCTCCACTGGGTCGGCGATCTGGCTGGCGCGCCACTCGAGAATCGTCCCGAGCCTTGATCCGGGCGTGTTCACGGGTGGACCCATGTGGTACTACCTAAGTGCTTTCCTAAGCAGATTCTTCTCCAGCCAACCCTCGGGACGGCGACACGTCGCCGAGTACCCCTATTTTAGATCGAACGGGATTTCAGGGATATCCGGACTTTGCGCGACGGAGTACTGGCGACAGGTGTGCCAAAATTCGAAGTTGGCGGAAACGACGGCGAAACGGGACGGCGGCGGTCGGCACGCCGCATTGGTGGCGGCGGGGATCCTGCTCAGCCGGATCGTGGGATTGATCCGGCAGCGGGCCTTCAATCACTATTTCGGGCAGTCGGACGCCGCCGACGCCTTCAACGCGGCGTTTAAAATCCCCAATTTCCTGCAAAATCTGTTCGGCGAAGGCGTTCTATCGGCCTCTTTCATCCCGGTGTATTCGCGCTTACTCGCCCAAGACGACGAGCAGGAGGCGGACCGTCTGGCCGGAGCCATCCTGGCCATCCTCGGGTTCGCCACGTCCTCGATCGTGTTTGTCGGCGTGCTGGTGACGCCCCTGCTCATCAACCTGATCGCGCCCGGATTCCACGGCCCGAAGCGCGACCTGACCATCACCCTGGTGCGGGTGCTGTTTCCCGGCGCGGGACTGCTGGTGCTATCGGCCTGGTGCCTGGGAATTCTGAACAGCCACCGGCGGTTCTTCCTGTCCTACGCGGCCCCGGTGATCTGGAATTTCGCCATGATCGGCACGATGCTGATCTTCGGCCGTCGCGAGTTGCCGGCCTTAGCGGTGTGGCTTGCCTGGGGATCGGTGGCCGGAAGCGCGCTGCAATTGGCGGTGCAGATTCCGGTGGTGCTGCGGCTGGTCCGCGGTCTCCGGCCGGCCCTCGACATGGCGTCGGAATACGTGCGGGAGACGATCCGGAATTTTGGACCGGTATTCGTCAGCCGGGGCGTGGTGCAGATCAGCGCCTATGTCGACCAGGTGTTCGCCAGCCTGTTAGGCACCGGCGCGGTGGCCGCTCTTACCAACGCCCAACTGCTGTACACGCTGCCGGTGAGCCTGTTCGGGATGTCGGTGTCGGCGGCCGAACTGCCGGCCATGTCGAGCGCGCTGGGGGAAGGCGACGAGGTGGCCGAATACCTGCGCAAACGCCTGAACGCGGGCCTGCGGCGAATCGCGTTCTTCGTGGTCCCGACGGCGATGGCGTTTTTGGCGTTGGGGTCGATGATCACGGCGGTGCTGCTCGAATCCGGGCGTTTCCGGGCGGCCGATTCCAACTACGTGTGGGGGATTCTGGCGGGCTCGTCGGTGGGATTGCTGGCGTCGACGCTGGGCCGGCTGTACTCGTCCACCTACTACGCGTTGCGGGACACCCGAACGCCGCTCCGCTATGCGGCGATCCGTGTAACGCTGACGGTGACGCTCGGCTATTTGTGCGCGTTTCCACTGCCCCGTCTGCTGGGGATCGCGGCGCGTTGGGGCGTGGCGGGGCTGACCGGATCGGCGGGGTTGGCGGGTTGGATCGAGTTCGCCATGCTGCGATACACGCTGAACGGGCGAATCGGGGAGACCGGACTGCCGGGCCGGCTGATGGCGAAGCTGTGGGCGGCGGCGACGGTGTCAGCGGCGGCGGCGTGGGTGATGCGTGCGGCGGTGGGCCGTCAACACCGGCTGCTGGGAGCGGTTATGGTGCTCGCCATCTACGGCGTTTCTTATCTGATGAGCACGCACGCGCTGGCCATCTCGGAGTGCGTGGATCTGGTGAATCCGGCCTTGCGACGGCTGCGGCTGCGGGGACGCTGAATTGGCGAGGGATATGGGAGTCAGGAGCCAGGAGTCGAGGAAGCCAGAATAGCACCCACAATCCTCGCCAACGGCAGGCCGATACACCGTCTCTAACTGGATTACCCCGCGGCGGAGATCGCCTCCGCGAGGTTGGCCTCAAGGTCGCCGCCACGAGTACAAAATTGTCGTTGCAGGGTAGATGACGGTGACTAATCCGTCGCCGTGGGGCGCAGCGCGGGGCGCACCCGCTCGAGCAAAGCCTGCATCTTCTCCGATTGGCGCGGCTTGGGCCCTTCGTTCACCAGCCACGTGTCGATGGCGCGTTGGAGAGCGGCGACATCAAAAGGTTTGCTCAGGTAATCGTCCATTCCGGCGGCCAGACACCGCTCGCGATCGCCCATCATGGCGTTGGCCGTCAGGGCGAAGATGATCGTGTGACGGTCCTTGCCCTCCATGCGCCGGATTTCCGCGGTCGCCTCAAAGCCGTCCATTTCAGGCATCTGACAGTCCATCAGAACCAGTACGTAGCTGTTCTTGCGCACCGCCTCCACCGCCTGGCGGCCGTCGTCGACCACATCGGCCTGGAAGCCCACCTTTTCGAGCAGCCGCACCGCCACCTTCTGATTCATGAGGTTGTCCTCCGCCACCAGGACCTTGCCCCGGGCGGCCGGCGCCTTCGCCGGGCGATCGACGGCGGCCGGCGCGGACACCGTGTTGACCGAGAAGACCGGCATGCGGCGGACCTTCAAATCATCGTCCTTCGGGGCCGCGGCCGGCGACAGGACCGCCGGCGCCACCCGGCGCTCAAACACAGCGGTGGCCCAGAACAGGCTCCCATGCCCCTGCTCGCTCTCAAATCCGATGTCACCCCCGAGCATCCCGATCAACTGCTTGGAGATGGCGAGGCCGAGACCCGTGCCGCCGTACTTGCGCGTTGTCGAGCCATCGCCCTGCACAAAGCTCTCAAACAGCCGGGCGCGCTGTTCGGGGGCGATGCCGATTCCCGTGTCCTTGATGAAGAACTGCAGCGTCACCGTGTCGTCGGTGTCCCGGATGCACTCCATACGGAGCGAAACCTCGCCCGACGGAGTGAACTTGATGGCGTTGCCGAGCAGGTTGGTCAGCACCTGGCGCAGCCTGCCGGGATCGCCGCGCACCCACATGGGCGTTTCCTGTTGCAGCGTGTAGCTGAACTGCAGCTTCTTGGCGCGGGCGTGCAGCGCGTACTCCTTGGCGAGGTCGCGCACCATGTTGACCACGTCGAAATCCACGCGGTCGAGCGACATCTTGCCGGCTTCGATCTTCGACAGATCCAGAATGTCGTTAATGATGCCCAGCAGCGAGGTGGCCGAGTTGCGCACCGATTCGGCGTAATCGCGTTGCTCCGCCGTCAGGTTCGTGTTCAGCAGGAAGTCCGTCATGCCGAGGATGCCGTTCATCGGCGTGCGGATCTCATGGCTCATATTGGCCAGGAACTGGCTCTTCAGCTTGGTGGCCTCGCGGGCCGTGGCCAGGGCGTCCACCAATTCGGCGTTCTTCTTGGCCAACTCGCTCGCAAAGCGCTCCAACTGCCGCTCGGCGATCTTGCGCGGCGTGATGTCGCGCACGATGATGATCACTTCGCGGCGGTTCAGGGGGATGACGCGGGCTTCAAAGAAGCGTTCGGCGTGCGCGCCCTGCGAGGAGTATTCCACCGAAATCAGGCTGTCGGATTCGATGGCGTCGTGGACAGCCGTTTCCACCTTCTCGCCGGCCGCGTCCGGCAGGGCCCCCTTCAGGCGCCGCCCCGCGCAGTTCGGCGCAAAACCAAAACTGCCGGTGGATTTCGGGCTGCGGTAGTCGAGGATGGTGCACTCGGCGTCGGCGCGCAGGAACAAGTCGGGGAAGGCCTGGAAAATCGCCTTCAGTTCGGAGGTGGTCTGGCGAACCTCTTCCTGGGTGCGCGTGGGCTCGGTCTGGTCGAGCGTGGCCGCGCGCAGGCCGATCACCTTGCCCAGCTTGTCGTAGCGCAGCACCTCGTGCGTCTCAAGGGTGAGAATGCCGCCGTCCAGGCGCTGGTAGTTGCGCTCAAACGGCAGAATGACGCGGTTGCCCGCCAGCTTGCGGAGCGTATCCTCGCGCACTCTCGGCTGCAGGCTGAGCGGCTCCAGGTCCCACATGAACTTGCCGATCAACTCCGAGGTCGGCAGCCCGCGCAGTTCGGCTTCCTTTTCGTTCACGAACTCGAAGCGGCCCGTCGCGTCCAGCTCATAGTAGGCGATGGGCGCCTGGTTCATCAGCTTGCGGAGTTCAGCGTCCACATCGGGCGGAGGCGGAGGGAGCTGTTCCTTCACCTCCAGGCGCCGCGTCGAGGCGCGGATCACCATGAGCGACCAGAGAGCGATCGCCAGCGCCACCACCAAGCCGCCAGCAACCCACCACGCGATTGGAGCGCTGGCCATCAACGTGTTCTCATGCTCGGGACACACCCGTAGCGTTCGGTCCCAACTGGTCTGGCGGCCGCTGACGCTAGGCAGGTTCTAGACACTCTCATTCCGATCATCGGGCTACCAGGCTCCCGAAGGCATAGGGTGAATCCTCTATGATCTCGCGATCGAATGGCCGAAGTCACCACGGCTCCATGCGGGACCTGCTTCCAACCCTATCGGCCCCCTCCAAGTCGGTGAGACGGCCACGCCGGCGCGCGCTTCTCGCGCACCGAATGAACTCCCTCTATCAGATCGGCGGAATCGAGGGATTCTTGACGCGCCAACACGGCGAGTTCCCGAAAATCGGCGTCCGCCTCCTGACGGGGCCGAAGAAACGCGAGCCCTCCCTGTACGGCGTCAGCGCTGGAGGCGGCCAAACCGCCGGCGATGGTTGCGGCCAGGTCGTCGAACTCAAACGCCGGCGCGATGTAGTGGACGAGCCCCCAGGCGAGGGCGTCCGGAGCGGCGAAAACTCGGCCGGTCAGGCAAAGCTCCAGGGCGCGCCGGGCGCCGACGGCGAGTTCGACGGCCCGATATGGAACGTAGGGGAACAGTCCGAGCCGGACTTCGGTCATACCGAAACTGGTCCCTTGCGCGGCCACGGCGACGTGGGCATTGGCCACCAGCGCCATACCGCCGGCCAGGGCCGCGCCCTGAACGGCCGCCACCACGGGCTTGCCGACCGTCCGGCCGAAGTTGAACAGGCGGTCATGGAGGGCGACGTCCGCCGCCGCGCCGGGCGAAAGGATTTCGTCGAGGTCGAGTCCAGCGCAGAAGACCGGCCCCTCGGCCTCAAGCAGGATCGCACCCACCGAGGCGTCGGTCGAGGCGTCATCAAACGCCCCGACCAGGGCGGCGCACAGATCGCGGCTCAACGCATTGCGCTTGGCGGGACGATTCAGGCGGAGGCGGAGCAGGCGCTCCTCGCGCGTGATCAAGAGAGGCTCACTCATAAAGTTTCCACGGCCAACGGTCTCCCCACACCGCCCGGCCCTTTCGCCTCAAGCAGGATCGCGCCCACGGACGGGTCGGCCGAGTCGTCCTCGAACGCCTCCGCCGGCGCGCCCCACGGATCGCGGCTCAGCGCATTGCCCTTAGCGGGACGATTCAGGCCGAGGCGCACGAGGAGCTCCTCGCGCGTTAACACGAGAGGGTCACTCATAAGGTTTCCACGGCCAACGGTCTCCCCGCGACAGCCGGCCCTTTCGCCCCGAGCAGTGTCGCGCCCACCGACGGGTCGGCCGAGGCGTCATCGAACGCCTCCACCAGCACGGCGCACAGGTCGCGGCTCAGCGCATTGCGCCTGGCGGGATGATTCAGGCAGAGGCGCAGCAGGCGCTCCTCGCGCGTAATCACGAGAGGCTCACTCATAAGGTTTCCACGGCCAACGGTCTCCCCGCGACGCCCGGCCCTTTCGCCTCGAGCAGTGTCGCGCCCACGGACAGGTCGGCCGAGGCGTCATCGAATGCCTCCACCAGCGCGCCGCACAGATCGCGGCTCAGCGCATTGCGCTTGGCGGGACGATTCAGACCGAGGCGCACGAGGAGCTCCTCGCGCGTAATCACGAGAGGGTCACTCATAGGGTTTCCACGGCCAACGGTCTCCCCGCGACGCCCGGCCCTTTCGCCCCGAGCAGGATCGCGCCCACGGACGGGTCGGCCGAGGCGTCACCAAACGCCTCCGCCGGCGCGCCCCACGGATCGCGGCTCAGCGCATTGCGCTTGGTGGGACGATTCAGGCGGAGGCGCACGCAGGCGCTGCTCGCGCGTAATCACGAGAGGGTCACTCATAGGGTTTCCACGGCCAACGGTCTCCCCGCGACGCCCGGTCCTTTCGCCTCAAGCAGGATCGCGCCCACGGACGGGTCGGCCGAGGCGTCATCAAACGCCTCCACCAGCGCGCCCCACGGATCGCGGCCCAGCGCATTGCGCTTGGTGGGACGATTCAGGCGGAGGCGCAGCAGGCGCCCCTCGCGCGTAATCACGAGAGCCTCACTCATAGGGTTTCGACGGCCAGCGGTCTCCCCGCGACGCCGGAGGCCAGGCAGGCGTCCAGCGCGAAGGCCAGAATATCGCGCGTATCCACCGGATCGATGACGGCGTCCATGTGGCCGCGCGCGGCGGCGAAGCGGGCATCGAGCCAGGCCTCGTAATCGGCCCGCGTACGGGCGATACGGTCCTGTAGCTCGGGCGGGACCGCTTCTCCAGCCGCTTCAAGGCGGGACAACTCGGCGCCGAAAATCGCCTGCACCGCCGAGTCCCCTTCCATGACCCCGATGCGCGCCGTGGGCCAGCCGAAAGTAAAATTCGGGTCGAAGCCCTGGCCAGCCATCGCGTAGTAACCGGCCCCGCTTGCGTGGTTCAGGGTGAGCGCGATCTTAGGAACCGTGGCGCAGGCCATCGACTCCACCATCTCCGCCCCGGCGCGAATAATGGCGCTTGCCTCAGCGTCGGCGCCCACCATGAACCCCGAAACGTCCTGAAGGTAGATGATTGGCGTCCGGGCGCGCTCGGCGTTCTCGACGAAATAGGCGGTCTTGCGGGCCGATTCCGCATACACGATGCCGCCGATGCGCGGACCGCCCGGAGTGCGCAAAAGGCCCCGGCGATTGGCGATCAACGCAACCGGACGACCGCACAACCGGGCGTTGGCGCACAGCATCTCGGGAGCGTGCGCGGACTGGAATTCGAGATAGTCGCCGCCATCGAAGATGCGGGCGATCACCTCTTCGACGTCGTAGGGTTTGCGGTGGTCGGCGGGCAGCAGTTCGTAGAGTCCGTCGGCCGGTTTTGCAGGCTCCGCGCCAACGGGCGTCACCAGCGAAGCGGGAGTCTCGCGGACTTTCTGGCGAATGATCTCCAGGCACTGCTGGTCACTGTCAGCCGCGTAATGCGCCACGCCGCTGACCGTGGTGTGCAACGTCGCGCCGCCCAGCGATTCCGCGTCGATCCGCTGCCCCACCGCGCCTTTCACCAGATTCGGGCCGCCGAGCCCCATGAAGCTCGACCCCTTCACCATGACGATCACGTCGCTAAGCGCGGGCAGATAGGCGCCCCCGGCGATGCACGGTCCCATGACGGCGGCGATCTGGGGCACGCGCAGCACACGGCGCATCAGCGAGTTGTAGTAGAAGATCCGCGCCGCTCCGTACTGGCCCGGAAAAATGCCGTCCTGATAGGGCAGATTGACGCCCGCCGAATCCACCAGATATACGATGGGGATCCGGTTGCGCATGGCGATCTCCTGGGCGCGCAGGATCTTGTGGATCGTCTCCGGCCACCAGGCGCCGGCTTTCACCGTGGCGTCGTTGGCGACGATCACCGACGGTCGGCCTTCAATGCGCCCTAGGCCCGTGACGACGCCCGCCGCCGGGGCCTGGCCGTCGTAGCGGTCGTAGGCGACCAGCAGGCCGATTTCGAGGAATCGCGAACCGGGGTCGACCAGCGCCGCGATGCGCTCGCGGGCGGTCAGTTTACCGTCCCTGTGCTGTTTGTCGATCTTGGCCTGACCGCCGCCGGCCCGGAGGCGGGATTCCAGGCGGCGGAGCTCTTCGGTGAGTCCTCGCAGCTCGTCCACGGCTAGTAATGAGGATAGCGCGGAGAGCGCGCGAACGCCCGCCTATTTCGCCGCCACGACGTCCATGCCGAAGCTGGCGTCGAGCGACTGCATGGCCTCAAAGGGGAGCATTGTGCTCGCAGGCGGGCGCGCCGCGTCGAAAAAGCCGAACCGGACCGCGCGAATACGCTCCGTTACGTCGTCCGAAACGGGGTAAATATGCGCAAAAATGACATCTTTGTAGCTCATTTGGACGCTTTCTAGCGCCCTTCCGAGACGTTCAAACGCCAGCCGGACGTCCTTTTCGGCCGCTCCAAAGCCCAATTGCATGCCGGAAATGACCACTTTTCCCGGCCCAACCAGCGCAATTTGCGCATAATTTGTCGATTTTGGCAACCCTTCCGGGTTGACGAACTCGACGCGCGCGGCCGGCGCCCGCTCGAGCGTCGCGATCGCCTCGCATTCGATGGCGGTGCGGACGGGAAGGCGCTGCATCTGGACGATGTCGAGGGCGGCTTGCGGGAACGCGGTCGCAAGCGCCTGGCGAATGGCGGCGTGGTTGTCGAGCGAACTGAGGAAACAGGTGGCCTGCTGGACGCTTGAGTCGGCGAGCGACTGGGACTTCAAGGCGGTCCGGATACGGGCGATCGATTCGTCGATGTTCGCGCCGGGCTGGCCGGAAATGAACCCCAGGCCGGCTGGATTGGCGGGCTTTTTCTGCGCCTCGATCGCTTCGATCGCAACCTGGACGCCTTCCCCGGGCAACGCTCCGCCCTGGATGGTGCTGAGCGCGGGCACGGCGAGGTGTTTTTCGCCGAAAGTCTCGCTGACCAGGGTCTGGACGCGGCGGAGATCGCCGGTTCCGGCGACAAATGCCCGCAATTTCACGATCGTCGAGCCGTGGGCGCCGGAAATCAGCGCCTTCAGGGCGTCACGCACCTGCTGGGAAAGGAGCCCTTTCGAGGACAGGGGCGCCACCCGGAAAACCAGTTGCTGGACGTCGGTGGCAATGGCCGGGGGAGGATCCTGCAACACCGGCAAGGTCTGCGTGGCGGGCTCTTCGTTCTTTTTCTTCTTCTTAGCAATGCCCCAGCAAGCCAGGATCGTCAGTGCGAGGATCGCCGCTATCCAGCGCTGATATTTCATGGTTGGCTCGATTCTATCAGCTTGCAGGATGCCAGTCCAAAATGGTATGGTTCGATGGAGATTGGCATGCTACCCGCCATCCAATTGAATGAGCAGTCCGACGCGCCGCTGTACCGGCAACTCTACGAACAAGTGCGTTCCGCGATCCTTTCGGGCGCTCTCCAAACCGGCGAACGGCTGCCCGCCACGCGGGAATTGGCTGGCCTGCTTGGACTGAACCGGACGACGGTGTCCGCCGCCTATGACCTGCTGGTGCAGGACGGGTTGATCAGCGGTCATGTGGGCCGTGGAAGCTTTGTCGCCTACAAATCCGCGCCCGGGCGGCTGAATTGGCGGGAGTTGTTGAATCCGGCGCCTTCCGGCCATGGCATGGCGGGCGATTCCGATATCAGTTTTGTGGCGTCGAGGCCGTCGGAGCTGCTGTTCCCGCTCGATGCGTTCCGGCACAGTTGTGCGGAAGTGCTTGGAAGCCCCGAGGTCGCCAACATCCTCCAGTTGGGCGCCCCGGCGGGGTACGCGCCGTTGCGGCGTTACCTGCTGGAATCGGCGCGACAGGAGGGCGTGGCGCTCGCCACCGACGATATCGTCGTGACGAGCGGCTGCCAGCAGGCGCTCGACCTGATCCGGCGGGCGCTGGTGAATCCGGGCGATGCGGTGGCGATCGAGGATCCGGTCTATCCGGGATTGAAGAACGCGTTCGCGGGCGGCGGGGCGCGGGTGATCGGCGTGCCCGTGGGGCGCGACGGGATCGACGTCGAGGCGGCGGCGAGAGTGGTGAAAACGGAGCGTCCGAGGCTGCTGGTGGTGACGTCGTCCTTCCAGAATCCGACCGGGACCACGCTGCCCGCCGCGGCGAGGGCGGCGCTGGTGCGCCTGGCGCAGGAACACCGCACCATCCTGGTGGAGAACGACATTTACGGCGACCTTCGATACGAGGGTGAGCGGATTCCGACGGCCAAGCAATTGGACGAAACCGGCGACACGATCCTGCTGCGGAGTTTTTCGAAGACGGCGTTTCCGGGGCTGCGGGTGGGCTGGATCGTGGCGCCCCGCGAGGTGACCCGGCGCATCGCGGAAGCCAAGCAATGGTGCGACCTGCACACCGATCAGCTCTCGCAGGCGGTGCTGCTGCGGTTCGCCGAATCGGGGCGCCTGGCGGCGCATCGGGCGCATATGCTCGAGGCTGGACGGAAGCGGCTCCGGGCGGTGCTCGACGCATGCGAGCGGCATCTGGCGGGTATCGCCTCCCATACGCGCCCCATGGGCGGCATGAGCATCTGGGTGACCTTTGACGACGCGGTGGACACCGCCGACCTGCTCGCGCGGGCGCAGCGCGAGGGCGTGGGCTATCTGCCGGGCCGTCATTTCGCCGTGACGAAGGAGCATCGCTCCTCGGCGCGGTTGAGTTTCGCCGGCCTCGCGCCGGATCGCATTGAAAAGGGCGTCGGCATACTGGGCCGCATTTTCGCCGAGGAGACGGCGCGTACGCGCTCGGCGGTGGATGCGGGCATGGAGCCGGCGCTGGTGTAGAGATCGACAGGAAGGGAGAGGACAGGACCATGTACATGGACGAACAATTCCGGCTCAAAGTAGGGCTGGCGGAGATGTTGAAGGGCGGCGTCATTATGGACGTCACCAACGCCGAGCAGGCGCGCATCGCCGAGCAGGCCGGCGCGGCGGCGGTGATGGCGCTCGAGCGCGTACCGGCCGATATCCGCAAAGAGGGCGGCGTGGCGCGAATGGCGTCGATCAAGGTGATCCGGGAGATCATGAACACGGTGAGCATCCCGGTGATGGCGAAGGCCCGCATCGGCCACTTCATGGAGGCGCGCGTGCTGGAGGCGCTGGCCGTCGATTACATCGACGAGAGCGAGGTGCTGACGCCGGCCGACGAGGAGCACCACATCGACAAGCGCGAGTTCAAAGTGCCGTTTGTGTGCGGCGCGCGCAACCTGGGCGAGGCGCTGCGACGGATCGCCGAGGGCGCGGCCATGATCCGCACCAAGGGCGAGGCCGGCTCCGGCAACATCGTCGAGGCGGTGCGCCACATCCGGACCATCGTGAAGGAAATGAAGCAACTGACCGTGCTCGGCAAGGAAGAGCTGGTGCACGAGGCGAAGAACCTCCAGGCGCCGCTCGAACTGGTGGAGTGGGTGGCGAAGAACGGCAAGCTGCCGGTCCCGAATTTCTCGGCGGGCGGCATTGCGACGCCGGCCGATGCGTCGCTGGTGATGCAGTTGGGCGCCGAAGCGGTGTTCGTCGGGTCGGGCATCTTCAAGTCGTCGGATCCGGAGGCGCGCGCGAAGGCGATCGTCAAGGCGGCCACCTACTTCAAAGATCCGGCCAAGTTGCTCGAGGCCAGCGAGGAGTTGGGCGAGGCGATGCCGGGTCTCGAAATCGGCAAGCTGGCCGAGGGCGAGTTGATGCAGACTCGCGGCTGGTAATGAAGAACGGCAAACCGAAGGTCGGCGTGCTGGCCCTGCAAGGGGACTTCGAGGCACACGGGAAGGCGCTCGCCCGGGCGGGCGCCGATCCGGTGGAGGTGCGGACCGCCGCGGAGCTCGACTCGGTCGACGGGCTTGTAATTCCGGGGGGCGAGAGCACCACCATGCTCAAGCTGCTCCATTACGAGAACCTGTTTGAGCCGCTAAGGGCGTTCGGCGCCGCCAAGCCGATCTTCGGGACCTGCGCCGGGGCGATCCTGCTGGCCAACGACGTGTCGCACCCACGGCAGGAATCGCTGGGACTGATGGATATCGGCGTGCAACGCAACGCCTACGGGCGGCAGTTGGACAGCCGGATCGCGCGGCTCGAGCCTGGCGAAGAGAGCCGGCTGACCGACGCGGACATCGAGGCCGTCTTCATCCGCGCGCCCATCATCCGGCGGGTGGGCGGACAGGCGCGGGTGCTGGCGAGCTACGCGGGCGATCCGGTGCTGGTGGAACAAGGCCGCCACCTGGTAGCGACCTTCCATCCGGAGTTAACCGAAGATCCCCGGGTACACGCGCTGTTTCTGGATAAGGTCCGCGAAAACGGCCGCTGAGGAGGCGGCCGTCCAGCGGGCTGATGGCGCGGCTATTCGACCACGGCGGCTATTCGACCACGATGGTGACGTTCTGGTGGATCAGCACTCGACGGCGGCCCGCGGTCAGCAGCAGGATGCGTTGGGGGCCCTTGCGGGCGAATTCCGGGATGCGGAAGCGGATGACGTTCTGACTCTGCGTTTCGATTTCAGCCTTCCAGTCGAAGCGCGGGTCGGAGAGGAAGACTCCGGCGACGGCGTCGCGACCCAGGGCGTGGCCAATCGCCGTGATCACCGCTCCCGGCTTGGCCACACAAGGGTCCACCGCCAGGATGCACGGAGCGCCGGCGAAATCAGACTCGCCAACGAGCCCCAGATTAATCGTCGCCGTGCACGGGATCGAAACGCTTAACGTGGCATCCTGCATGGTTCGCCGATATGTCCTCCCGATAGAGTAATCGGCCTAATGGCGCCTGGACTTTATAGGCGCGCGTCCCGAAGGCGCCGGGTTGACGCTACCGTTCGGCGCCCAGATGCAGACCCTTGTGGATCGCATACAGGGCGAGTTCCAGGCGGTCGGAGACACCCAGCTTGTCGAAGATGTTGTGCAGGTGGTTCTTCACCGTCTGCTCACTGATGAACATCTTCTCCGCCATTTCCTTGTTCTTATAGCCCTGCGCCACCAGCGCGACAATTTCGCGCTCGCGCTGGCTGAGCGGAGAACGCTCGCGCGTCTTGCTCTGCCCCGTGGGCGCCATGTCAATGGGCGAGGAGAACTGCCGCATGACGGCGGCGGTGGTGTGGGAATCGAGCCAGATTTCGCCGGCGTTCACCTTGCGGATGCTCTTGATAATGAGGTCCGGCGCGGTCTGCTTCAGCACGATGCCGGAGCAACCCAACTTCATCGCCTGAACGAACTCGTTCTTATCCTCGGAAGCCGTCAGCACGATGACGCGCGTGCTGCGATTGGCCTGCTGCAAAGCCTGCAGCGCCGCCAGACCGTCCAGATTCGGCATCCGGAGGTCGAGCAGCAATACATCCGGCTCCAACTCCTGGACGCGCTCCAGCACCTCGCGTCCGTCGCCGGCTTCGCCGACGACTTCGATGTCGTCTTCGAGCGCCAGCAGCTTCTTCAGGCCGTCGCGCACGATCGGGTGATCGTCTGCGATCACAATCCGGATCGATTTCCTGCGCTTCTCCGATACCTCCGGACCCAGATCGGTGTGCTGGACCGCCGTGACTGTGTTTTCCATGGCTCTGACCTATACTCCGCCTTGATTCTAAATAGTTCTAGTACTTTTCTCAATTCAGGCGTGCCAACATGAAGCCGCCTTTAACTTACCTAGTTCCCGACTGAGGCCATCGCAAATCCCTCTAGGGGGATTCCCTTGAGTGGTAGTCGCAGTACTTACTATGCTGGGGGAATGGTTGACCAGAATCATTTTCGATCGGCCTTGTTTGAAACATTGCCGGGAACCAGCGTCAATACTGGGCCCCTCCGCATTGCAGCCACTACATCCGTGCTTTATCTGTTCTACTAGTATAGGGGTTATGGTGGTATGATTGCTAGACCTAAGTTATAGAAAAAAGGAGCTATTACCGTTTGCGACGAAGTACCACGGGTCATCGTACGGTGATCGAACTACCCTATCCGGAAGATGGGCAATCCAGGTGATCAAATCGCTACTCCCGGCCCTGATTTTTGTTACCGCAACGCCACAACTGCTGCCCTCGGCCACGCTCCCCACCGGCCCCGCCATCGGCGCGACCATCCCGGCCTTCTCCGCCCCGGACCAGAACGGTAACCCGCAGACACTGAAGACCATCGCTGGTCCCAAGGGGGCCATGCTGGTGTTCTACCGGTCGGCCGACTGGTGACCTTTCTGCAAAGGACAGCTCGTGGAGCTGCAACAGAACCTGGAGAAGATCCGCCAGCAGGGGCTCGGCGTCGCCGCGATCAGCTACGACTCGCCCGCCACCTTAAAGAACTTCGCCGAAAGGCGCGGGATCGGGTATCCGCTGCTATCCGATGCGGGTTCGGCCATCATCCGGGCGTTCGGCATTCTGAACACCGAGGTTCCACAAGGGACTCCCTTTGCGGGCATCCCCTACCCAGGAACGTATATCGTCGACCCCACGGGCAAGGTCATCGCGAAATACTTCGAGGACGACTATACCCAGCGTTATATGACCTCGGATATCCTCGTACGACAGTTCGGCGCCACCGCCGGCGGGGCCCACGCCACCGTCGAGACGCGGCATCTGAGCCTCTCCTCGGCCGCGAGCGCCGATCGGGTACGGCCGGGCCAAAGGATCGCGCTGACGCTCGACATCGAGCTGAAGCCCAGCATGCATGTGTACGCGCCGGGCGTCGAGGGGTACATTCCGATCGAGTGGACCATGGAGGCGGGCAGTCAGTCCTCCGCCCACGCCGTCGAATTTCCAGCGCCGAAGCGGCTGCGGCTGGAGGCGATCCAGGAGACCGTGCCGGTGTTCAGCGGGAAGTTCCGGCTGGTCCGCGACGTCACCATCGGCAAACTGCCGCCGGGTCCGCTGACGATCTCGGGCGCGTTGCGATATCAGGCCTGCGACGACCGGCAGTGCTACATCCCGCAGACCGTGCCGCTTAAATGGACGGTGAACGTCGAGCCGCACGATCGCGAGCGTCCGCCCGAGGAGTTGCGGCGCAAGTCCCGGTAACCGGCTAACGGCCCGCCCCGGCGCGGGCCTTCTCGACCAGCGCGTCCTGGCTGTTCAGGCCCGGCTTCGAGGCGAGCTGCCGGAGCCGGACATAGGTCCCGTCGCTGCGCATGCGGCGCCGCTTCACGTGGTCGGCCAGATAGGTGGCGAGGATCTCGTCGCGAACGCGGGTCTTCAACTTCGGATCCTCCAGCGGGAACAGCACCTCCACGCGACGGTTCAGGTTGCGCGGCATCAGATCCGCGCTGCCCAGGTAGACTTCCTCTTCGCCGCCGTTTCCGAAGTAATAGACGCGGCTGTGTTCGAGGAACCGCCCGACGATGCTCGACACCTCGATGTTCTCGCTGATGCCGGCAAGGCCCGGACGGAGACAGCAGATGCCGCGCACCAGCAGATCGATCTTCACCCCGGCCTGGGAGGCGCGGTAGAGCGTCCGGATGAGCGGGCCGTCCACCAGCGAGTTCATCTTAAATATGAGCCGGCCCTGGCGACCCTGCTTCTGGTGGTCGATTTCGCGCTCGATCATGGCGAGCAGGCGCTGGCGCAGGTTCACGGGCGCGACCAGAAGCTTCTTGTAGTTCGACTTGGCGGAGTAGCCGGTCAGGTAATTGAACAGGTCGGTGACGTCTTCGGCGATGGCCTCGTCGCAGGTGAACAGGCCCAGATCCGTGTAGAGATGGGCGGTGACCGCGTTGTAGTTGCCGGTGGCGACGTGAACGTAGCGCCGGATCTTGTCGCCTTCGCGACGGACGATCATGGCCACCTTGCAGTGGATCTTGAGGCCGACCAGGCCGTAGACCACGTGCGCGCCGACGCGTTCCAACGCCCGGGCCCACTCGATGTTGCTCTCCTCGTCGAAGCGGGCCTTCAGTTCGACGAGGACGGCCACCTGCTTTTCCTCCTCGACGGCCTCGAGCAGGGCCTCGACCACCGGAGAGTTCCGGCCCACACGATACAGCACCATCTTGATGGCGAGCACGTTGGGGTCGTGGGCGGAGCGGCGCAGCAGGTCCACCACCGGCTGGAAGGAGTCGAAGGGATGATGCAGCAGCACCTGGTTGCGCTGGATGATGCTGTACAGGTCCTCGTCCTCGGCGACGGGCCGCAGGGTCTCCGGAATCGCCGGCACGAAGGCCTGCTCCTTCAGCTCGGGGCGGTCGAGCTGGCTGAGCGCCATCAGCCGCTTCAGCGCGAGCGGCCGCCGTACGCGATACACCTCGTTCGAATTCACCTCGAGATTATTCATCAGGATCTCGAGGATGTGGCTCGGCATCGAGTCGGTGACCATCAGCCGGACCACGTCGCCGAAACGGCGCTGGCGGACGCCTTCCTCGATGGTCTCGAGCAGATCCTCCGCCTCCAGTTCCTTGATCGCCACCTCGGCGTCGCGCGTGACGTGGAAGGGATGGCTTTCCACCACCTCCATGCCCGGGAACAGGGAGGCGAGGTTCTCCGCGATCACCTGTTCGAGCCACACCACGGAGGAACGTTTCGGCGCGCGCCGCAGCTTCCGCTTCGGGGCCGGCGCGGTGACCGGCACCAGTTGCGGCAACGAATCCGGCACCTTGATGCGGGCGAAGTGCTCCACGTTGTTGGCGTCGCGAATCAGGACGGCCAGATTCAGGCTGAGATTCGAGATGTGCGGGAACGGGCGGCCGGGGTCGAAGGCGAGCGGCGTCAGGACGGGGAAGACGGTCTCCTGGAAGTAGGTCCGGACCCGCAGCTTCTGCTTGTCGTTGAGTTCGCCGATGTCCAGCAGCTCGATGCCCGAGGCCAGAAGCTCCGGCCGCAGCTTGTCCTCCAGGTGCTTATGGGCGTCGGCCAGCAGTTTCTTGACGTCGCGCCGGATGGCGACTAACTGGGCGGCGGGAGTCATGCGGTCCGGGCCGACCTCCACGGTCCCCGCATCCACCTGCGCCATCAGGCCGGCCACGCGGACCATGAAGAACTCGTCGAGGTTGGAGCCGAGGATGGCCAGGAACTTCACCCGCTCGAGCAGCGGGTTGCCATCGTCCATGGCTTCCTCAAGCACACGGCGCTGAAACGCGAGTAATCCTAACTCGCGGTTGATGTACAGGCCGGGGTCGGTCAGATCCGGGGTCAACGCGACGGTCGCCTTCGGGTCGACCGGCGTGGGCTCATTCGCTTTCTTCGCCATGCTTGAGGTGGTCCCCATCGAACGCTCCGGTCAGCGCTTCACCACCGTCAGGCGGACTTCGGAGGCGTGCTGAGTCGAATGATGGACGCTGTTATGGGCGATGACGCCCTTGGTCTCGTCGTAGTTATTACCGCCGGTGTTCATGTTACGGTCGAAACGGGGGAAGTTACTGCTCGAAATCTCGAGCCGGATGCGATGGCCGGCCGCGAAGTAGTTACTCGTATTCATGGGCGATAACTTGACGCGGGCGACTTTGCCGGGCTCCATCCAGGCCAGCGGCTTGTCGTAGCCGTCCCGATAGCGCAGGCGCTGGATGGTCTCATCCAGGTTGTAGGCGGTTCCGTCGGGATAGACGTCCACCAGTTTGGCCGTGACGTCGGTGTCCCTGGCGTCGGAGGACACATACAGCGTCACCTCGATCGGGCCGCTGACTTCCACGCCTTCCTTCAACGGCTCGGACGAATAGACCAGGATGTCGGCCCGGGTCTCCATCTTGCGCTGATCGAACGCGCCGCCGGTGACGGCGTTGCCGGTGCAGCACACGTTGCCGCCGTAGGAGGGCACGGGGTTCATCGGATCGTAGGCGAAGCTGTCGGGAGCGTCGGATGCGGGCGGCGCCGCGGCGAGCGCGCCATCGCCGTACAGGCTGTTGGCCTTCCCGCCGCTGGCGAGATAGAACGTCATCGGCTGCGCGCCGGCGGGCGGCCAGGTGTCCGATGACTGCCACTTATTCAAACCCATGGTGTAATAGCGAACCTTCGGCATCTTCGAGAAGGTCTTGTTATCCTCGCCCTTCAGGAATCGGTCGAACCAGCCGTAGGTCAACTCGTCATAATTCAGCCTCGCGTCGCCGACGTTGCGTTCGCCCACCACGGTCTCCGCCGTCGCCCGCTTGTAGGCGCAGTGCAGGGTCGGAGCGATCACCGCGTATTGGCGGTCGGCGATTTCCGGCCGGGCCGTGCGGCGGACGAAGTTATAGGCGGCCAGGTTCGGGCCGGTGGAGACGTCGTACCAGGACATGAACCAGAAGCCGGGGATGTTGATCGGCTGATCGTCGTGCCACAGACCGCCGCGATACCAGGCTGGATCGTTCGGCGCGCGCTTCACCATCGCGCCGCCCGTGGAGACTTCCATGCGATCGGCGAAGATGCCGCGCGGACCGTCGACGGCCTTGATGATGTCGATCTCCGGCAGGTGGGCGAGCCCCTTCGACCAGTCGACCGGCGGGAGTTGCGCCGCCAGGTCGTAGGCCTTGGACGCGCGGATGAGGTCCTCCTGCGTCGTGTTCGGAGGGAACATCGGGCGGATCTGGTTCTGCTCGCCGTACAGCCAGGCGATGAACAGCATCTGGATCGCTCCGCCGCGATACCAGTTACCCTGTTCGTACCAGCCGTCCACGCGGCCGACTCCGGCGCCGAATCCCATCGGGATCATGGTGGTGAAGGCGGGGTTGTTCTGCGCGGCGACGCCTAGTTGCCACTCGGCCGTCGACGAGCAGCCGATCGTGCCGACCTTGCCGTTCGACCACGACTGCGAGGAGATCCAGGAGATCGCGTCGGAACCGTCGGTGAGCGGCGGTCCCAGGATGTCATAACTGCCTTCGGAGAAGAAATGTCCCCGCTCATTCATCTCGACATAGGCGTAACCGTGCTTGACGGCGTCTAACTCGGCGCGCATGTCGCGGGGCGCGCCCAGGCGGATGTCCCAGAAGTTGAAGTTATAGGGCGTGCGCACAAAGATGGTCGGATATTTCTTCGACGCATCCTTGGGCCGGTAGATATCGGTGGCCATGCGCTTGCCGTCGCGCATCGGGACCATCACCTTGCGGTCGATGACGGCGACGGCGGCGAGTTGTTTTTCAGTTTCGTTACGAGCCGCGACGGTTTGCGGATCGGGAGCCGGGCGCGGTTGGGCAAAGGAGATGACGCTGGCGGCGAACGCTGCCAGCACGGGGGAGAACTTGATTGCGGCAGTCACGGATTTTCCAGTTTACCGCCTTTGGAGCGGCGCCGACCGTGGGACCTATTTGCCGAACAAGGCCTGCGCGGCGAGCACGATGGCCAACCCCACCATCGACGTCACCACCTTCATCACCGTCCAGGACCGCAACGTCTGCGGCACGGTCATGCCGAAGGACTGGTTCACCAGCCAGAAGCCCGCGTCGTTCACGTGCGACAGGATCGTACCGCCGGCGCACAGCGCCAGCACGATCATCTCCGACGAATACCCCGGAATTCCCTTCACCAGCGGCGCGACGATGCCCGCGGCGGTGATGATGGCCACCGTCGCCGACCCCTGCGCCACGCGCATGCCGGCCGCCACCACCCAGGCCAGCACCAGCGGCGAGATGTTGGACGCCGCCAGCATCTTGCCGGCGTAGGCGCCGACGCCCGAGTCGACGATCACCTGCTTAAAGGCTCCGCCGCCGCCCATGATCACCAGCAGGCTGGCGGTGGGCGCAAGCGCCTGCGTGGCCATGCGCGTGACGGCCTCGCGGTCCAGCCCCCGGCGCGTCCCCAGAAAGTACATCGAGGCGAACGCCGCGATGGCCAGCGCGCAGAACGGGTGCCCGATCAACGTCAGGAAGCCCTTTGCGCCGGCGCCGGCGCGGCTGGCGATGGTCGAGGCGAAGATCAGCAACACGGGCAGGGTCAGCAGCACCGCCACCAGCCATACGTTCGGCGGCGGAAGCGCGTCCTGTTCGCCGCTCGTTTCCGGTTTGTCGGCCGGCGCGGGGATGTACAGGCGCTTCGCGATCCACAGGCCATAGATCACGCCGCCGGCGATGGTCATGGGGACCGATAGCATCGCGCCGTACAGGATGATCAGGCCCAGGTCCGCGCCGAGCAGTTGCGCCGCTGCCGCCGGAGCGGGATGCGGAGGAACCATCGCGTGCGTCACCGTCAGCGCGCAGGCGATGGGCAGGCCGAAGTACAGCAGCGACCGTTTGGATTCGCGCCCCAGGCTCAGCGCCAACGGCAGCAGGATGATGAAGCCCACTTCAAAGAAGATGGGCAGGCCCACCAGAAACGAGGCCGTCAACACCGCCCACACCGCCCGGTCCTTGCCGAACTTCGCAAGCAGCGCCTCGGCCAGGGCGCGGCCGCCGCCCGAGTACTCGATGTAGCGGCCCATGATCGAGCCCAGCGCCACCACCACGGCGATGAACCCCAGCGCCTCTCCGAATCCCGATTGGATCGATTTCAGCAGTTTCGCGGGCTCCATGCCGCAAGCAAGCCCCAAGCCGATGCTGGTCACCAGCATGGCCAGGAACGCGTGCATCCGCACGTACAGAATCAGCACCAGCAGCAGGCCGATGGAGGCCAGCGTGTACAGCACAAGCAGATCGGGACCGGTCATGATCGGTTATGTGACGGGCGCGGGATTAAACAGAGCCGGGGCGTTGTGTAGCCCCCAATAGTCGGACCACGTTTTCTTGCGGCCGCTGGCGGCGCCAAGAATGAAGCGGAAGATCTCCCATCCTACTCCCTCGATCGTCGCCAGGCCAGTGGCGATCGCTCCGGCGTCGACGTCGATCAAATCCGGCCAGCGCTCGGCGAGTTCCGTGCGGGACGACACCTTGATGACGGGCACGGCCGCAAGGCCATAGGGAGTGCCTTCGCCGGTAGTGAAGACGTGCATGTTCATCCCGGCGGCGGTTTGCAGCGTGCCGCAGATGAAGTCGCTGGCGGGCGTCGCCAGAAACACCAGTCCCTTGGCCGACACACGCTCGCCCGGCGACGCCACGGCCTGGATGGCGGTGGAGCCCGACTTGGCGATCGACCCCAGCGCCTTCTCCACGATGTTCGCCAGCCCGCCGCGCTTGTTGCCAGGCGTGGGATTCGCGCTCCGATCCGCCCCGCCGCGCCGCAGGTAATCGTCGTACCACTTCATCTCGCCGATCAACGCCGTCGCCACGTCGGGCGAGGCGGCGCGCGGCGTCAGCAGGTGGATCGCGTCCCGGACCTCGGTCACTTCGGAGAACATCACCGTCGCGCCGGCCCGGACCAGCAGGTCGGCCGCGTAGCCGACCGCCGGATTCGCCGTCACGCCGGAGAATGCGTCGCTGCCTCCGCACTGCAACCCCACCACCAGGTCGGAGGCCGGGCACGTCACGCGCTCGCGGCGGCTCAACCGCGCGATGCGCTTCTCGGCCAGATTCATGATGGCTTCCACCATGTCGCCGAATCCGAAGTACTGCTCATCCTGCAGGCGGACCAGCCACGGCTCATCGTGCAACACGGGCAGTCCGGCGCCGGTCAACCGCGCGGGTTGCATCTTCTCGCATCCCAGGCTGACCACCAGCGGGTCGCCGGCGAAGTTGGGATTCCGGGCGTAGTTGGCGATCGTGCGGATCGGGATCTCCGCGCCGGGCGCGTTGATGGCGACGCCGCAACCGTAGGGGTAGGTCAGCGCGAGTACATCGTCGACGTGCGGATAGCGCGGGAGGATCTCGGCCCGGATGCGCCGCACGGCGAACTCGACGGTCGGCGCGACGCACTGCACCGTCGTCGTGATGCCGAGCAGGTTCTTCGTGCCCACCGTTCCGTCGGCGTTGCGGTAGCCCTCGAAGGTGAATCCGTCGAGCGCCGGAGGAGGAGGCGGAACCGCGGTTGCCAGCGGCGCCGATTCGAGCGACGGCGCGTCCGGCAACGTCACCAACTCCTCGCTTACCCAGGCGCCGCGAGGAATGTTACGAGCCGCCTGGCCGATGACCTCGCCGTACCGCACCACGGGCGCGCCCTCGAGGATATTTTCCAAAGCGACCTTGTGCGATTGCGGGATCGACTCCACCAGCGCCAGCCCTGATGAAAACTCGGCGCCGGGCTCGAGTCCGCCCGCGTTCACGATGATCGCCACGTTGTCGCGGGGGTTTACCTGGATATACAGCGGTCGCTCACTCACGAAGATGTCAGCTTATCGCAGATGGGCGGCCGGGCGGAAACTTGCGGCGTTATTCGTGCCGCAGCGCCGTCATCGGATCCACGCGCATCGCACGCCTGGCAGGCGCCAGACAGGCCGCCAGCGCGGCGCCAGACAGCAGCAGGGTCACACCAATGAACGTCGCCGGATCGAAGGGGCTGACGAACGCCAGGAACCCGCCAACGATCCGCGCCAGCGCGATGGCCAGCGCCAGTCCCGCGGCTACGCCCCACAGCGCCAGGCGCATCCCATGCGACAGCAGGAGGCGCAGCACGTCGCGCGGCGTCGCGCCCAGAGCCAGGCGTACGCCGACCTCCCGGGTTCGCTGGCTTGCCGAGTAGGCCACCACTCCGAATACGCCCACGACGGCCAGCGCAAGGCCGAGCAGTCCCATGCATCCCGCCAGCCATGCGCCGAAACGGAAGATCATGAAGCCCATTCCGCCGGCCAGTGACTGCTGCATCGTGCGCGCATCGATGATGGAGATGGCGGGATCGATCGCGCGGACCTCCCGCTCCACACGCGCGATGAGCGAACGGGGTTCGACCGTCGTGCGCACCTGCAGCACGCGCAGGGAGCAATCATCCTGCGCGATGGGCACGTAGAAGTACGGTTGCGGACTTTCAAACAAGACCATGTACTTGCCATTTCGCACGACGCCCACAACCTCGACCAACGGTCCGCCAGGCCGCATGCTGAACCGCTTTCCGATGGCGTCCCCATCCGGCCAGAAGCGCGTCGCCATGGTCTCGTTGATCACGGCGACCGGAGGCGCAGTACTGCTGTCCGACTCGCGAATCCCGCGCCCACGGACCAGCGGAATCCGCAACGTTTCGAGATAACTCGAGTCGACGGGATTGTAAAGAACCGTGGGGAGCAACTCGCCGGCGACGCGCGGTTGGCCCTCGGCAAGAACCGGCGCCGACGAATTCCAGTAACCCATCGGTACGCTGAACGCTACACTCGCCGCTTCCACGCCCGGCAGCGCGCGCACTTTTTGTTCGAGGGTCCGGTAGAACTCCCGAGTGCGCGCCTGGCTGTAGCCGATGTGGTGCGGGTCGAGCGTGACGTTCAGCAGATGCGACGGTTCAAAGCCCAGTTCGATCCGGCTCGCCGCGCCCAACTGCCGCACGAACAGACCGGCCGCAACCAGCAGCGCGAACGACGCCGCCACCTGCCCGATCACCAGCATCCCGCGAACCCGCTGGCCGCCGCCGCTCCCGGCGCGTCCGCCCTGGTGCAGCACCGTGCGCACATCCACCTGCGACGCCCGAAGGCCGGGCCACGCGCCCGCCAGCGCTCCGGTGACGACCGTCGCAATCACTGCGTAGGCGAAGACCGTCCAATCGAAGGAGAAGTCCATCGCCACCGGCAGGCTCGTCTCCAGCCACTCGATGGAACTCAACGCGCTGCTGGCCCAGAGGGCGAAGAGCGTGCCCAGCAATCCGCCCAACAGCGACAGCATCATGCTCTCGGCGACCATCGCCCGGACCACCCGCCAACGCCCCGCCCCGAGCGCGGTCCGGATCGCCATCTCCTTACGCCGAACGTTCGCACGCACCAGCAGCAGGTTCGCGACATTGGTGCACGCGACCAACAGCACCAATCCCGCCAGCCCGAGAAACGTCCCGGCGAGCGCGGGGGTGATGTCGGCCATTCGCCGCAGCGGCATCGGACGCGCCAGCGTCTCGGGCGTCACCGCGATTCCCACATCACGATCGGTGGCCGGGTGCGCCGCCGCCATGCGACGCGCAACGACGTCCGCCGACGCCTGCGCCTGCGCGAGGTCGACGCCGGGCCCCATCCGGCCCACCACCGTGATGAGACGAATGTCGCGGGCGGTGAACAACCCACTCAGGTTGCGGTTGTCCTGGCCGGCGAGGAAACTCAGCGGCAGGTAGGCGTCCATGTCCGCTCCCACATAGAGCCCGTGGAATTCCTTCGGCGCCACTCCAACAACCGTCACCGGGCGTCCGTCCACGCGGACGCGGCGGCCGACGATGCCGGGATCGCCGCCAAACCGCTTTCGCCAGCACGAGTACCCCAGCACCAGAACATTTTCAGAATTGCGCGTTTCCCCTTCGCCGGAAAGGAACACTCGTCCGACGGCCGGCGCGACCCCCAGCGCGGCGAAGAAATCGCCCGTCACGGCGCTGTACATGATCTGCCGGGTCTGATCGCCGGCGGTCATTCCGCCGAGCTCGACCGCAAACCCGAACAGGTCATGGAAGGCGCTGGCCTGCTGGCGAAGATCGCCGAGCGCGGGGTAGGACAAGCGGTACTCGAGACCGATGCGATCGTTCTTCAATCGCGCCGCGAGCACCACGATCTGACCGGGCGAACGGACCGGCAGCGGACGAGTCAGCCCGTTCACGACGCTGAAAATGGCGGTGTTCACCCCAACCCCCAGAGCCAGCGTCAGAATTGCGAGCAGCGCCAGCGCCGGGACCCGGCAAAGCTGCCTTGCGGCCTGCTGGACATCGTCCCAAAGCGCGCGCATCTACTTTCCTTCAAGTAGGGCGGTCAGCCGCGCGTAGCCCGAGCGGCTCACCGGCAGTTGTGTGCCGTCCTGCAGGATCGCCAGGCGGCTGTCCTTGGTATAGGGCTCGATCTTGGCGATGCGCTCCAGGTTCACGATGGAGGACCGGTGCACGCGCACGAACTGGTTGGGGTCGAGCATGGCCTCCAGGCTCGAGATGGTCTGCTGCTTCAGGTACGTCTTCTTCTGGCTGTGCAGCGCCACGTAGTCGTCCTGCGCCTCCACGTAATCCAGCCGTTCCACCGGAATGATGGTCACCTTGGCGCCGTCTTTCACCACTACGCGCTGCGCGAACTCCTGCGGCGCGCGTGCGGCGGCGCTCAACGCGGCGGGCTCGGGCAGCGGTTGCGTCGTCGCGCTTCCGGAACGGATGCGCTGGCGGGCGCGGTCGAGCGCCGTGGCGAAGCGGTCCTTGCCAAAGGGCTTCAACAGATAGTCGATGGCGTGGGCGTCGAACGCTTTCATGGCGTAGGAGTCGTAGGCGGTGACGAAGATTACGGCCACCTCGCGTTCGATCAGTTCGAGCACCTCGAAGCCGTCCAGTTTCGGCATCTGAACGTCGAGAAATACCAGGTCGGGCTTCAGTTCGGTGATCGCCTTCACGGCGTCGAAGCCATTGGCGCACTCGGCCGCGATCTCGATGTCGGGCGCCGCGGAGAGATACTCGCGCAGCACTCGGCGCGCGAGGTCCTCGTCGTCCACCAGGACGGCCCGGATGATCTCATGTTCAGGCATGTGAGATGACGCTCCTTGCGGGAACCTCCGCCGCGGCGCGCTCGCAGGGCAGTTCGAGGTCGACGCGGTGCAGCGTTCCCGTGACAGCTACATTCATGTGGCCGCGATTGCCGTGCCGGGTCTCGATCCGATTGCGCACGTTCGCAAGCCCAAGGCCGCTTCGCTTCGGCGATGGGTTGTCCGGATCGAAATCGTTCTCCACCGACACGCGCAGCACTTCGTTTGAGACATGCGCGCGAATGCGGATGAAACCGCCATCCACCAGGCTCGCGATGCCGTGTTTCACGGCGTTCTCCACCAGTGGTTGCAGCAGTAGCGGAGGCACCACGCAGCGATCGCACAGTTCGCCGATATCCTGTTCGACACGCAGGCGGGAGCCGAAGCGCACCTGCTCTACGTCGAGGTAGGTGCGCACCAGCGCGAGCTCGTCGCCGAACGGTATCGACGTCCGCTCGCCCAGCCGCAGCGTGTTGCGCAGAAAGTCCGACAGGCGGATGCACATTTCGCGCGCCTGCCCGGGGTCGACCGAGGTGAGCGCGCTGATCGAATTCAGGCAGTTGAACAGGAAGTGCGGGTTGATCTGCGCCTTCAGCGCCTTCAACTCCGCCTCCCGAGCCAGTACGCGCAACGCGTGTTCCCGCTCAATCGCCTCCCGAGCGGATTCAAACTGCAGATAGGTGTAATGTAACGCCACCGCCAGACCGTATAGCAACACGCCCACGCCGAAAAACAAGGGCACATGCGGAGTCAAGCGATGCTCGAACCCGGGATGGTAGCTGTCGAGCAGGCTCGCCAGGAAGCGGGCCAGCCGCGTCCAGAAGAACGCCGCCACGGCGGCCGCCACCAGATGGTAAGCCAGGATCTTCAAGGCCGGTCCCTTCCGCAGCGGCAGGACGCGGCACAGATACCAGGGCGACAGGCAGGCGATGGCGTACACCATGCACAGCGGCGCGCACAGCAGCGTCACTTCCAGCAGGCTCAAACGCGCCGACACCATCAGCAGATAGCTCAGCAGGAACGCCGGCAACTGCCATGCGACGATGTACAGCAGCAGCCTTCGGGCGGAAGCGAATACCGGGTGCATGGCGCGCCTACACCGTCATCACGCTGACGCCGCCAAAGCACGCCACACCCGTGATCGTGAGCCGAGGCGCGGGTCCGGCCGACTCGTCCGGATGGAGGCTCTTGTCCTCGTATCCGCCGAAAATCCCCATCCCGCGGACTTCCACGAACCACGTGCGCGGAACCTTGATCTCAATGCCGCCGAACACCGCGTTGGCGTCGATGACGGCATGTTGCTGAACTTTCGCGCTTCGGAAGTCGATCTCGATGCCGCCAAAGCAGGCGAACAGGTCGGCCGTGCGGAAATCGGACGAATCGACATAGCGTTTCACGCCTCCGAACAGGGTGGCGATGTTAATCTGCGCCTGTGACGCTTGAACCGGAGGCGCTCCCGGGTCCGTGTCCTGGCTGTCCTCCGGTGGAGCGGGCGGCCGCCATTGCTGCTCAACCGCGCGGTACAGAAACAGCACGCCGAGCGCGATCAACGCGAGCGGCCAGAGGAAGCGGGGATCGAGCCTCAGCACATCGATATTGCTGAGGAACCACAATGTTCCCCCGCCCGCCAGAACGCCGCCCCACAGCAACCCGCCGGTTCGCCCGCCCTCCAGGAGTTTGGCCAGGCCGATCGCCACCAGAACCAGCGGCGCGTAATCCCAGATGTCCCGCACGTGGAGGATGCCCAGATTGTCGAGCAGCATCAGCGTGCCGGCGGCGATGATCACCAACCCGAACACAAAGCCGCCGGTGGCCGAGCGCGGGCGGCATCCGGCGCGGTTCATCCACCAGCCTTGCCGGGCGTTTCGCCGTATTTCGCGTTGGAGGTTCCTCGCCCAACGCCGATCGAAGCCATCCATGGTTCGAGTGTATTCCGGCGCCGTTCGGCCAGGTGAGCAGTTATCGGCAAACAGCGCTCCAGAATCGGTAAACGGAAAAGGAGCGGCTTCCGGCCGGCCCGGGCATCCGCGAACTAGGATGGTTATGAGCCCTGCGACGGAGGTGTGATCTTTGTTAACCATCGCGGACAGAGCCGCCGGCCCCACGCTGCTGCTGGCCATCGCCATCGCCTGTGGCGGCTGCGTCCGCTCCGTTCCAGCCCGGCACGCGCTCCCGACCCCGCAGCCGGTTGAAGATGCCGACGAGGAGCGCGAAATCGCTTCACCGGGCGATGTCCAGCGCTGGCACGATGCGGCCCGCGGCGCCGCCCCGCAAAGTGTGCGTTCGGCGGCCTACCGCGAGTTCGCGCGCATGAACGCCGCCCTGCCGGCCCCTCGGTCCACGTCCTCGCTCGATCCGTTGCAGTGGTTGTCGATCGGACCGCAGCCGCTCCGTGACGCCGCGGGACGCAGGTTTACCGGGGCGGTGCGGAGCCTCGCCATCGATCCTCGCAACGCCGACGTCGCCTACGCGGGCTCGGCGTCCGGCGGACTCTGGAAGACCGTCGACGGCGGCAAGACGTGGACGCCGTTGACCGACTACCGACCGTCGCTGTGGAGCGGACCCGTCGCGATCAGTCCGCTCCACCCGGACACGATCTATCTGGCCACCGGCTCAGTGGACCACACCGGCGCCGGAATCCTTAAGTCTACCGACGGGGGAGTTAGCTGGACTCAGTTAGCCGGAGTATTCGGCGGCGATGCGGCGGATTACTACGGCGGGACTCCAATCACCGCGATGGCGATAAGTCCCTCGGACGATCGTGTGTTACTCGCGGGAGTCGCCTGTTGCGGCGCCACGCCCGCCGGGCTGTACCGGTCGGCCGACGGCGGCCTGTCCTGGCTTCCAACAGGCCTGAAAGCCCCGGTGGGAGCGGTTCTGTTTGACCCCGCTGATCCCTTGGCGGCCTATGCGACTGTCAGCGCCCAGGGGTTGTCCGTGTATAAGTCGTCCGACCAGGGAGTTAGCTGGACAGCGATGACTCGTTCTCCCCGGAACGCCGGGGGGCTGGCGATCCTCTCGGCGTCTCCGGCCCGGCCCAAGCGTCTCTATCTCAGCATCGCCGATCCTTCCGACGGCACGCTCGACGGAATGTATCGCAGCGACGACGGCGGCGACAACTGGGCTCCACTCACCGCCCCCGTCGGATTTTGCGGCAAGTGGTGCTGGTACAACCCGTTCCTGGCCGCGGATCCGTCCACGCCCGACACGGTCTTCGCCGGCGGTCTGCACCTGTTTCGATCCACCGACGCTGGCAAATCCTGGTCCAATCTAACTCAGGACGACCGCGGAGACGACACGTTGCACGTCGACTATCACGCGGCCGCCTTCTCCGCCGACGGCGCCCGGATGTACGTCGCCAACGACGGAGGCGTCTTCTCCAGTTCCGACTACGCCAGGCCCGCTCCCACCTGGACCAACCTGAACGCAACGCTCGGCGCGGTGCAGTTTTACAATCTCTCGGTCGATCCGACCGACGCGAATCACACGCTGGGCGACACCCAGGACCTTCCGGGCGCCCTGTACGGCGGCTCCCGCGAGTGGCGCTCGGCCGCTGTTTGCGAAAGCGGAGACAGCAGCATCGATCCGTCGAACCCGAACACTGCCTATGTCCTGTGTCTCGGTGGCGGCCCTCTCCACGTGTCAGCGCGCGGCGGCGCGCCGGATAGCTGGGCCAAGCAACCGATGTCGGGCATAGGTCAGACCGACCTATTTGCCTGGACCGCGCCTCTACGTCTCGACCCCGCGAATTCTCAGGGACTGTATCTCGCCTCTCAGCGCGTCTATTACTCCCCGAATGGAGGCGCGTCCTGGAATCCGATCTCAACCAACCTGACCACGGGCGATAGCAGCCTCACCGCACTCGACATTTCCGCCGACGGTGGAACCGCCTATGCCGGCGCAAGCGACGGAAGCCTGTATGTCACCACGAACGCTCGGGACAAGAACCCGGTCTGGCAGTCCCGCTCCCGGGGGCTGCCGCACCGGTCCGTATCGCGAATCGTCGTCGACCCATCATCGGCAGCCATCGCCTACGCCACGATGTGGGATCTCGCCGACGCCTGCGCGCCTTCGGGGCACGTGTACAAGACCGTTGACACGGGTGCGAGTTGGCGCGACATCAGCGGCAACCTCCCCGCCCTGCCCGCCTATGACCTGGAACTCGACCCGGATCTGCCCGGGACGTTATATCTCGCCTCTGAGTTAGCCGTGTTCCGTAGCATCGACGACGGCGCTTCCTGGCACGTTCTGGGCGCCGGACTGCCGCATGTTCGAGTCCGCGGGGTGCAGTTACACCGGGCCACTCGGACGCTCCGAGTCGCCACTTACGGCCGCGGCATGTGGGACCTGCTCGTTCCGCTAACTGCTCCTCGGATTATATCGGTCGCGACACAGGATGGCTCGGCGGCGCGAAGCGACTCCACGCTGTCCATAACGGGTCGCAACTTCGCCGTTGAGTCGACGGTGCTATGGAACGGCGCTCAACACAAGGCCAGTTTCATCGACTCCAGCCACCTGACGGCGCCCATCGCCGCCGGCGAACTCACCTCCAGCGGCAGCGCGCTGGTCACGGTGGTGACTCCCGGCGCGGGCGGCGGCGTTTCGAATCCCGTCGAGTTCGCATGGAGACCGGTGATTCACACCGGTGGCGTGGTCAACGCGGCGAGTCCTTACTGCGGGCCGCCACTCGCGCCCGGCAGCATCGCGACAGTCTATGGATCCCTGCTCGCCGATAACTCGACCGCCGACGTGCGGCTGGACGGAATCGCCGCACCCGTGTTCTATGCATCGGGCGGGCAGGTCAACTTCCAGGCGCCATGGGAATTGGCCGGCAAGGACTCCGCGCGGTTGACGGTGACCGCCGCCGGCGAGACATCGGCCCCGGTGGAAGTCGCCATCGCCCCAGCGGCGCCAGGAATCTTCACCATCGACGGATTGCAGGGAGCGATCGTGTCCGCCGACTGGACGCTCGCGGCGCCCACCGGCGCATTTCCCGGATCGCACCCGACTAAGCGCGGCGACTTCATTACGATCTTCGCGACGGGACTCGGCCCGGTGACGGCCGCCCAGTCCACCGGCGGAACGGCGCCCGCCACTCCGCTAGCTGCCGTCAGCGCGCCAGTCACCCTCATCTTCGAGTGTTCGAACCTGCAGGGGGATCGCTGCAGCGTTACATCCCCTTCCGCGGATGCTCCCTTCGTCGGCCTGACTCCCGGCTTCGTCGGGCTCTACCAGGTCAACGCTCGTATCCCGGCGGCCGCCAAGACGGGGAACCTGGTCGAAGTAACGTTAAGCGTCGGAGGAAGGCTGTCGAACATCGCCGCTCTCGCCGTGGAATGAGGTTCGATAAAATATAGATATGTCGGCCCAACCGGTTCCCAGGCTCAGTCCCGAAGAGTACCTCGCACAGGACCGCGCGGCGGAGTACAGAAGCGAATATCTCGACGGCGAAACCTACGCCATGTCGGGAGGCACGTTCGCTCACGCCGTGCTCTCCGGCCGGATGGTCACGGAACTGAACATTGCGCTCGCCGGAAGAAATTGTCGGGTCGCGAACTCCGACGCCCGTGTTCGCATCAACGAACGGACCTACGTCTATCCAGACGCCTCGGTCGTATGTGGAAAGGCACAGACAGAAGGCGCCGACATTCTGCTCAACCCGGTAGTTGTCTGTGAGGTCCTGTCCGACTCCACCGAACGCTTCGACCGAGGCCTGAAGTTCGCCCGATACCGGCGCCTCGAGTCCTTACAGGAATACGTCCTAATCTCCCAGACGGCCCCCGTCGTGGAGGTCTTTCAGCGCCAGAAGGACGCCTCCTGGCAGTTACGCGAGTATCGAGGCCTCGCCTCCGCCGCGCAGCTCAACAGCCTCGGCGTCAGCATCCCGCTCAGCAGCCTCTACCAGGACGTGGAAGTCAGCGACGCGGAAGCCGAGTGACGCCGAACGGTCAGCGCCACCCGGCCGATGACCCGTCTAGCTAACTCTTCGCCTTCTTGACCTCTTCCACCAGCGCCGGGACGACTTCGAACAGATCGCCCACGATGCCGTAATCGGCCACTTCGAAGATGGGCGCGTTGGAATCCTTATTGATCGCCACGATCGTCTTCGACCCCTTCATTCCCACAAGGTGCTGAATCGCGCCGGAAATCCCGACCGCCATATACATCTTCGGCGACACGGTCTGCCCGGAACTGCCCACCTGCCGCTCCATCGGGAGCCAGCCGTTGTCGCAAATCGGCCGGGACGCCGCAAGCTCAGCGCCCATCGCCTTGGCCAACTCCTCGACCACCGGAATATTGTCCTTCTCCTTGATGCCGCGGCCTACTGAGACGATCAGCTCCGCCGCTCCCAGGTCCACCGCTCGGGCCGCCTCACGGAACGGCTCATGCGGCTTGGTGCGAATCTCGGCGGCGTCCAACCGCGGCGCGAACGTTTCCACCCGAGCCGCGCCTTCTACCAAACTCTCGGCCCGGAACGCGCCGGCCTGCACCGACACGAACACCGGACCCGCCCCCGCCGGCCGGATGTCGGCGTTCAACTTCCCTTGAAACAACTGCCGTACAAACACCGGTCCGGCGTGGAACGCCACCACGTCGCTGATCAGGCTCGCCGCGAACCGCGCCGCCAGCTTGGGAGCGAAATCGCGGACCTGGTAGGTGTGCGGGAACAGGACATACGACGGGGCATGCGCCTGGATCAACTGCGCCAGCGCCGCCGTGAAACCGTCCGCCGTGTAGTCCTTGAGCAGCGCGTGCTCCACCGCGTGCACCTTGTCGAGCTTTTTCGTCGCCGCCTCGCCCGCCAGCGCCGCGACGCCTTGTCCCACCACCGCCGAGTACAACGGCTGGCCCACCTGCTCGGCTAGTTGTTGCCCCGCCGCCAGAGTCTCCCACGACATCCGATGCCAGGCGCCAGCCTGCTGTTCCATCACTACGAGTACGCCGCTCATATGATCCGCACCTCGAATTTCAGCTTCTCCACCAATTTCGCCGCGGCCGACTTCGCGTCGCCTTCAAAGATCTGGGTCTGTTTGGATTTCTGCGGAACGTAGACCCGCTCGAGCACCGCCGTCGCCGCTGGAGCAGCCGCCGGCGTCACGCTCTTGATCTCTTTGCTCTTGGCCTTCTTGATGCCCATGAGCGTCGCGTAGCGCAGCTTATTGATGCCCGACTGAATCGTCAACACCGCCGGCAGCGGCATCTCGATGTGCTGGAACCAGCCACCCTCCAGCTCCCGCTTCACCTGGATCGAGCCGCCCTGAACCTCCACCTGCATGATGATGGTGGCGTGCGGAACCCCGAGCAGTTCGGCGAGCACCACCCCCGTCTGGCCATAGCCCAGATCGTCCGATTGCAGACCCGTCAGGATCAGATCCGGCTTCTCCGCCTTCACCGCGCCGGCAAGCAGCGTCGCGATGCCGAACGTGTCCAGGTCCCGCAGGTTGTCGTCCTCGATGTGGATTGCGCGGTCGGCGCCCTTGGCGAGCGCCTCGCGGATGGTTTGAGTGGCCCTGGACGGCCCGGCGCAGAGCGCCACTACTTCGCCGCCGTGTTTTTCCTTCAGTTGAAGGGCCTCTTCTAGAGCGTAGGCGTCTGGTTCGTTGATCTCAAATCCGAGATCGTCTTCCTGAATCCAGCGCTGGTCCGATTCGATTCGCAGCTGCGAATCGCGCACCGGCACTTGCTTGATGGCAACGACGATTTTCATGATGATGACCGTTCATCCGTGAGTTGTCTGAAAGGAGTCCTCCGGCGCCGCTCACCATTCGCGAGTGTGACGCGCCGCCGGATTTGCAGACATCCAGACAGCATGATGGGTAGGTTTAGTGTGGGCGGCTCGACAACGGCCGCCCCGGTTCTAATGATAGCGCTTGAAGATAAGGCAACCGTTCGTGCCGCCGAAACCGAATGAGTTCGACAGGGCGCACTCAATCGCCATCGGTCGCGCGACGTTCGGCACGTAATCCAGGTCGCAGTCCGCATCCGGATTCTCGTGGTTGATGGTGGGTGGCGCTACTTGATCGCGGATCGCCATCACGGTGATGCCCGCTTCGAGCCCGCCCGCCCCACCGAGCAGGTGGCCCGTCATGGACTTGGTGGAACTCACCGCGACCTTGGTGTCGGCCCCGAACACCCGTTTAATGGCGATGGTTTCGATCTTATCGCCAACATCCGTCGATGTCCCGTGGGCGTTGATGTACTGAATATCGGACGGCTCGAGCCCCGCGTCCTTCAGCGCCAGCTTCATCACACGGTAGGCGCCGTCCCCGTCCTCGGAAGGCGACGTCATGTGATAGGCGTCGGCGCTCATCCCGTAGCCAACCACCTCGGCCAGGATCGGCGCTCCACGCCGCTGCGCGAACTCCAACTCCTCGAGAATCAGGACTCCCGAGCCTTCCCCCACCACGAAACCATCACGATCCTTGTCCCACGGCCGTGAAGCGCGCTGCGGTTCGTCATTGCGCTGCGACAACGCCCGCATGGCCGCGAAACCGCCCACTCCCATGGGAGTGATGGCCGCCTCGGCTCCGCCGCAGATCATCGCATCGGCGAAACCGCGCTGGATCAGCCGGAACGAATCGCCAATCGCGTGGGCGCTGCTGGTGCAGGCCGTGGCGGTGGCCGAATTCGGCCCCTTGGCGCCGGTTCGGATGGATACATATCCGGACGCCAGGTTGATGATCGTGGCCGGGATGAAGAACGGCGAAATCCGGCCCGGGCCCTTCTCGAGCAGGATCTTGTGCTCCCGCTCGATCACCTCAAAGCCGCCGATGCCGCTGCCGATATAAACGCCGACGCCTTCAGCCACGTCGGGCGTCACCTTCAGCCCGGAGGATTGCAGGGCGAATTCCGTCGCCGCAATGGCGAACTGGATGAACCGCCCCATCTTCTTGACTTCTTTTTTCTCAATAAACTGCGCGGGGTTGAAGTCTTTCACTTCGCCGGCGATCTGAGAGGCAAACGCGGCCGGATCGAACGCCGTGATGCGGCCGATTCCGCTCACCCCCTGCCGGATCGCCTTCCAGGTCTCCTCCGTCCCGATTCCCACGGAACTGAGGAGCCCGACCCCCGTTACTACAACTCGTCTTGACAAATCGTGCTCCGATGAAGCGAGGCCAGAGCGGGCTTACTTGCCCTTCTTGCTCTCGATGTAGTCGACGGCGTCCTTCACGGTCTGGATCTTCTCGGCGTCTTCATCCGGAATATCCAGGTCGAAGGCTTCCTCAAACGCCATCACGAGTTCCACGATGTCCAACGAATCCGCACCCAAATCGTCCACGAAGGAAGCGGTGCTGTCCACCTGGGCCTCGTCTACGCCGAGTTGCTCCACGATGATCTGCTTCACCTTCTGCTCAACAGACATGAACCCTCCCGTATTGTTGCAAACGCATTGATTCTAACACGCTCTGTGTGGTCGCTAGCGATAGTATCATAGTGCGCTGGCGATTGGCCCAAACCGCCCTCCAATCAGGCTCCAGGGCCCGGTGTGGCATGCTGAAAACGTGAGAATCGCCGCACGATTGGCCGTCTTCTCCGCCGCGCTGCCGCTGCTGGCGGACCCGCGCACCCAGAAGCTTCTGGACCGCCTGGCCGAGGAAGCTTCCGCCTTCGCCTCCACCGCCCCAAACCTGATCGCGCGCGAAACGCTGAAGCAGCGCGCCGTCAAGACCGGCGGCAAGCGCCGCTTCCATCCCCGCGTCCAAACCTCCACCGGCCAGCCCGAAGGTCCCGAGTGGCAAACCCGCGAGATCCAGTCCGAGTACGCCTTCGCCGCCCTCGGCGACCCGCCCAGCATTCGCGAGCTCCGCAAAGTGCTGAGCGTCGACGGCGCCCCGGTGAGCGAAAGCGATAAAGCGCTCGCCGACCTGCTCCGCGCCCTGCGCTCCAACGACGACCGGACCCGCCGCAAACTGCTCGAGGATTTTGAAAAGCACGGCCTGGTCGGCGCCGCCACCGACTTCGGCCAGCTCATCCTGCTATTCACCCGCGCTTCGCAGGAACAGTACGAATACACCTTCCGCGCCAACAAGCTGCTCGGCGCGGACTGGTGCGTGGTGTTCCAGTACAAGCAGCACGAAGGCCCCGGCGCCCTCACCGTCTTCGGCGCCAAGGGACGGCAGCGGCCGCAGATTTCCGGCGAAATCTGGGTTTCCCGCCAGAGCTACCGCCCACTCCGGATCACCCTCGTCTCCACCCGCCTCGAGGACACGGAGTCCGTGCGGGACGAGGCGGAGGTCGACTACGCCATGACCACCCACGGAGTGGTGGCGCCCACCGCGGTGAACCACCGCGAATTCCGCAAAGGGCAATTGGTTGCTGAAAATCACTACACCTACACCCCGTTCCAGAAGTTTGGCTCCTCCGCCGACATCAAGTTCAACGTGAGATGAAATACGTTTACCTGCACGGTTTCGCCTCCGGCCCCAATTCGACGAAAGCGCGTTTCTTCGCCCGAAAGTTCGCGGAATTCGGCCTCTCGCTCGAGATTCCGGCCCTCGATGAAGGAGATTTCGAACACCTTACGGTCACTAAACAGCTAAGTGTGATCGCTCGAGCCTGTGGCGCTGGGCCGGCGGTCCTGATCGGTTCCAGCCTGGGAGGCTATCTGGCTGCCGCGTACGCGGCCCGTCACCCGGAAATTCAATGTTTGGTGCTGATGGCGCCGGCCTTCCGTTTCGCCCGACGTTGGCAAACCTGGCTCGGCGAGGCGGAAATGGAGCGCTGGCGGCAAACCGGCTACCGGGTGTTTTCCCATTACGGTTCCGGTTCGGAGCGTAAGTTGTTCTATACGCTCATCGAAGATGGTCTCCAATACGAGGAGTTTCCCGCCGCGCCGCAACCGGCGTTGGTGCTGCATGGCGCCAAAGATGACGTTGTGCCGCTGGAGCTTTCGGAGCTTTTTACGCAAAACGAACCCAGGCGGCGGCTCGTGGTGGTCGATTCCGGCCATGAAATGACGGATTCGGTGGAGCAGTTATGGGCGGAAACGGCCGCCTTCCTGGAGCTCGCAAAAGTGTAACGCGGAAGGCGCCAGTGTGAAGCCGCGCAACGCCGCCAGCGCCCGCAAATCGCTGGAACTATGAAATTCGGAATCTGGAAGCCCAGTTGCATCATCGTGATAGACTAGGAACAGCAAGCGGATCCCGTAAAATTCCAAAAGCTGCAACTTGCCGGAACGTGTGAGCGTCTTTGAGGAAGGGGGACCTTTCCCAAAGGCGAGAGAAGGCGTTAATGGAACAGAGCACCAGCGATCGGAACGCACCATTGAGCACAGAATCTGGTCACGCCGTGCCGCAAGCGGCCACGCAAGCGCAGGAAGCCGATGTCCATCTTCAGCGCCTGTTGGCGGCGTCGGTGGAAGAACCCTGGTATCACTCGCTCGTTCAGAACGTCAAGGATCTGATCAACCCGCCCAAACTGCCCTCGCTCGAAGAGATGGGCATTCAGTCGAAGCCGGTGGCAGTGCAGGACATTTGGGGTTTCTACGGCGGCCAGGGCAGGCAGGCCGGGCTGGGCTCGGTCCTGATTCACGGCGGCGTGGTGGCGTTGTTGCTGCTGATCGGGACCAACAAGCACGTCCAGCAGATCACCAAGGAAGCCGTGAAGCTGATCGCGCCGGACATCGCCGCCTGGCAGCCTAAGAACCTGCCGCAGAAACAGGCCATGGGCGGTGGCGGCGGCGGCGGCGACCGTTCTCCCCTGCCGGCCAGCAAGGGCCGTTTGCCGAGGGCGTCCAACAAGCAGTTCACGCCTCCTTCGGCGGTGATTCTGAATCAGAATCCGAAGCTGCCGATGGAGCCGACCATCATCGCGCCTCCGGATGCGGACCTGCCGCAGGTCAACATGAATCAGTATGGCGATCCGCTGGCGAAGGTCGGTCCTCCGTCCAACGGTCCCGGCTCGGGCGGCGGCATCGGCTCCGGACGGGGCGGCGGCGTCGGATCGGGCAGCGGTGCGGGCTTTGGGCCCGGTTCGGGCGGCGGCGTAGGCGGCGGCGTATACCGGATCGGCGGCGGCGTTTCGGCGCCCCAACTGGTCTTCAAGGTGGAGCCCGAGTACTCCGAGGAAGCCCGCAAGGCGAAATTCCAGGGAACGGTCGTGCTCTATGTCGTGGTGGACGAGAAGGGCAACCCGCGCGACCTGAAGGTGGTTCGCCCGCTCGGCCTGGGACTCGATCAGAAGGCGATCGAAGCGGTTCAGAAGTGGCGCTTCAAGCCCGGCCTGAAGGACGGCAAGCCCGTTCCGGTGGCCGCACAGATCGAGGTGAATTTCCGGCTTCTGTAGTTTTCCGCTTCGGACTCAAAACGTGGATAACGGCGGCGGGTCAACAGCCCGCCGCTTTTTCTTTGCCCCGGGACGCATTCACTCACGGGCCTTGCAGGACGGGCAGGGACAGATCTGCCTCAGGTGGTCGAACGAGTAAATCCCGGAGTTGTGCCCGTCATTCCACTCGATCCGCAGCGCGTAGTTGCCCACCGGCTCGATGTCCAGCATCTTCGGTAGCGGCTTGTACATCTGGAAGGGATTGCCGGCCGGTTGCGGTTTTGCGTAGTCCGTCTTCTGCGGCGTCGTGCCGTGGGCGCCGGTGCAGGATGCGCACGGGCACTCATCGCGCAGGAACGCGCAGGAGAACTCGCTGTGGTGGCCGTCCGCCCAGTCGATCTTAATGCCCTTCGATTTCGAAATGGCGATGTGCTCGGGATATGCGTGCATCTTGAATTATTGAACGCGCTCTACGTCGCGGACGCCGGAGATCCGGCGGATGGCGGACACCACCCGCTCCAGCTGTTTCTTGTCGCGAATTTCCGCCGTCATCTCCACCACGGCCCCGTCGGCGCCGCGCCGGTCGTCGGACCGCGCGTCCAGGCTGCGGATGTTGCTCTGCTCGGTGAACAGGACGTTGGTCAACTGGTTCAGCATTCCGGGACGATCGTCGGTCAGTACGGTCAGCCGCACCGGGAACGACTCAGCCGCGGCGCGCGCCCACTCGACGTCGATCTTCCGCTCCACTTCATACATCAGGTTCTGAACGTTCGAACAGCTGGTGGCGTGCACCGCGACGCCCTTGCCGCGCGTGACATAGCCCACGATCGCCTCGCCGCGGATCGGGTTGCAGCACTTGGCGCGATACACCAACAGGTCGTCGCAGCCCTTCACTCGAATCACCAGGTCGCCGTGCGTATCTCCGCCCACCGGCACTCCGGTGGCGGGCGCGGGCGCTGAAAGCGACTTCGCCGGCGGCTCCGGCTGCTCCGGCTGCACCTGGTCCGGCGCGAGCTTCTGCAGCACCTGCCGCGCGGAGAACTTGCCGTAGCCCAGGGCCGCGTGCAGGTCCTCGATCTTGCTGTAGCCGTACTCGGACGCCACCGCCTCCATCTCGGCCTTGGTGATCCGGGTCAACGCCACGCCGAAGCGCCGCGCCTCCTTTTCGAGGTACTTCTGCCCGATTTCGATCGCCTTGGCGCGCTCGATGGCGTTGATGACGTGCTTGATCTTGTTGCGCGCCTTCGACGTTTTGACCAGCGTCAGCCAGTCGCGGCTCGGCACGTGGCCGGGCTGCGTCAGGATCTCGCAGACGTCGCCGTTGCGCAGCGTGTACTTGAGCGGGACAATGCGCCCGTTCACCTTCGCCCCGACGCAGGTGTTGCCGACGTCGCTGTGAATCGAATAGGCGAAGTCGATCGGCGTCGCGTCGCGCGGCAGCACGATCACCTTGCCCTTGGGCGTGAACGTGTAGACCTCTTCCGGGTACAAGTCCACCTTCAGGGTGGACATGAATTCGCCCGGATCGCGCATCTCGCGCTGCCACTCCACCAGTTGGCGCAGCCAGGCCACCCGCTGATCGTCCTCGGCCGGCCCCCGCTTCCCTTCCTTATACTTCCAGTGCGCCGCGATGCCCTCTTCAGCGATCCGGTGCATCTCCTCGGTCCGGATCTGCACCTCGAACGACAATCCGCCCGGACCGATCACCGAAGTGTGCAGCGACTGGTACAGGTTCGACCGCGGAATGGCGATGAAGTCCTTGATGCGCCCGGGAATCGGATGCCACTCGTTGTGGATGACCCCCAGCGCCGCATAGCAGTTCTTCACCGAATCGGTGATGATGCGCAACCCCAGCAGGTCGTAGATCTGATCGAGCGGGATGCGTTGCCGCTTGATCTTCTGATACACCGAATAGGCCCGCTTCACGCGCGACTGCACGCGCGCCGGAATGCCCTCGCGGCCGAGGTTGACCTCCACCGAGTGCTTGATCTCTTCGAGAAACGCCTCGTTGGCCTGGCGCTTGGAGTCGATCTCGTTGATCAGGTCGAGCGCCGCCTCGGGCTCGGCGTAGCGGAACGCCAGATCCTCCAGTTCGCCTCGGATCTTACCCATCCCAAGCCGATGCGCGATGGGCGCATAAATCTCCAGCGTCTCCTGCGCGATGCGCTCCTGGCGGTCCCGCGGCAGCGAGTCGAGGGTCCGCATATTATGGATGCGGTCGGCCAGTTTCACCAGGATCACGCGGATGTCGGTGACCATGGCCAGCAGCATCTTGCGGACGCTTTCGGCCTGCCGCTCCTCGCGCGAGTAGAAGTTGACCTTGCTCAACTTGGTGACGCCGTCGACGCAGCGCGCGACATCTTCGCCGAAATTCACCCGGATCTCGTCGAGCGTCGCGGTGGTGTCCTCCACCACGTCGTGCAGCAGCCCGGTCTCCAGGCACACGATATCCATCTGCTGCTCGGCGAGCAGAGTGGTCACCGCCAGCGGATGCAGCATGTAGGGTTCGCCGGAACTGCGCAACTGTCCGGAGTGCCGCTGCTCGGCGAAACGGAAGGCCCGCTCGAGGGGAGTGAGATCCTCATTCGGCCGCGCGCGGCGAACCAGCTCGTGAAGCTGCTCGAACGCCTGCTCGACGCAGTCCGGACCGGTGCCGGGCATAGCCGGGGGACACGCCTGTCCAACATCGGTTTCGGGGGACATGAACTCTCCTTCAAGTCTAGCAGCCCGTGACGGAAGTCCCGCGGGCGGCGTCGCGAACAGCGCCGGAGCGAGGGCGGGGAGCAGCGACAGAGGCGACGCCGGACCTCGGAAAGGAGCCGCCACAAGGCGCGCTCCGGGGACCGCCGCGGCCCCTTCGGACGCCCGGCCACGGGCTGTCAGCGGATTCGCATCGGCTTCAAAAACAATACGGCGGCGTTGGGGAAGGGTCCCCGCCGCCGCCGTAACAAAGATAAATGCGAACTACTACTTCTTCTCTTCCTGCGTGATGCCGACGTTTCCAGGCTGACGCGCGGCCTTCTTCTTCTTGGTTTCGAGCGCCTTCTGGACCCAGTCGTCCGCGACCTTGATCTGTTCCTTATACTGGTCGCCGTTGTCGGCCAAGTCGGCCTTTTCGCGGACCAGCAGGTTCAGATACGCCATCGCGTCGTCGTACTCCGGATCGACTTCAAGAGCCTTGTTCAAGTTCGAAATACCTTCGTCGATAACGGCGGTGTACTTCTCCTTGAGCGATTCCCGGAGCTTCTTGTCCTTCAGCGGTCCCGGATCTTCCGGCTTCATGCCGAGGTCGGCGCGAGCCTTTCCGAGTTCCGGATACCACTTGGACCACGCAATCACGCCCAGGCTGTAATACGCTTCCTTGTTCTTCGGATCCGCCTGGATGAGCTTCGAGTTCCAGTCGCGGGCTTCATCGAGCATTTTCAGCTTTTCGTCGCCCTGCAACGATCCCGATTGGTTATAGGCGAGCGAGGCCAACGAGGCGAGAGCGATCTTGTCGTTCGGATCTTTCTGCAATACCTCGCTGAATTCCTTCTTGGCCTGCTCGGCAAGTTGCTTGTTTTCCGGCGAGTCAGCGCCGGGGATCCACTGCGTCATGTACGCGGTGGCGAGATACAGTTTGGCGTTCGGATTGGTCGGATCCAATGCGATGGCCGACTTGAAACGGTCGATCGCCTCGGCGTATTTGGCGTTCTTGTACGCCGCCACGCCCTTGTTCAGTTCGTCGCGCGATCTCAGCTTGTCGCAACCGGTCCCGACCAACACCAGCAGCCCAGCCGCCGCGGCCAGACTAACTCTCAGTATGCGGTTCATACGATTATCCTGGTGGGTGATTCTGCTGCTATCTACCGGCCTCGACCTGCGGGGTCATCAGTCCGACCTTGTCGATTCCGGCGCCCTTGGCGATGTCAATCGCCTTGGCCACCGTCTGAAACTCCAGGTCGGGATCGGCCTTCACGAACACAACACGTTCCGCGCGCGTCTTGAACACTTCCTCCAGCCGGGGTCCGAGCCGGTTTTCGTCCGTCGGCTCCTGATTCAACATCAACGAGTGGTCTTTGTTGATCACGATCACCACGGTGCGGTCCTGATTCGGATTCGGTGGAGGCTGGTTCGGCGGCGGAGGCTGCGGCACCAACGCCTCGAGACCGTGAGGAGTCAAAGGCGTGATAACCATGAAGATGATCAGCAGCACGAGCAGAACGTCGATAAGGGGCGTCATGTTGATGTCGGCCCGTAATCCGCCGCCACCGCCGCCCACTGCCATTGACATAGTCTGTTACTCCCTTCTGCCTTTCCTACTGACCGCCGCCGCCGCCCATTTTGCCCTTATCCTTGATCTGCTCGGTGAGCAGACCCAGTTGGTCAACGCCGGCGGTGCGAAGGTTATCGATGCAATCGAGCACCCGTTCATAGCGGGCGCGAGAGTCGCTCTTGATGTAGACCGTTTTGTCGAGCTTGTTGGTCAACAGGTCCTTCACCTTCTGCGGCAGCTGATCCGGGGTCGTCTGTGAGTTACCCGGACTCAGGTACACTTTTCCGTCGCGGGTGACCGCAACCAGAACCGCGTCCTCTTTGTCGGCCGCCTGCATAGCGATGGGATTCCTGGTTTTCACCAGATCGACGCTAACACCCTTGGACAACATCGGCGTGATGACCATGAAGATGATCAACAGCACCAGCATGACGTCGACCATCGGCGTCACGTTGATGTCGGCTACGACATCGGCCGCTTTCATTTTCTTCATAATGTCTCCTATTCGGGAGTCCCCGCGGCGGCCGGAACCGCCGCGGAAGTTCCCGGTTCAACTCGCCAGAGCTGGCGGGGGACTACTTCGCCGCGCGCGCGCCGCGGCGCTTCAGGAAGTAGTCGATCAGCTCGGAACTGGAATTGCCCATCTCCACGTCGAACGCTTCCACGCGATTGGTGAAGTAGTTGAACATCCAGACCGCGGGGATGGCGACGAACAGACCGACGGCCGTGGTGACCAGGGCTTCGGAAATACCGCCCGCCACCGCGCCGAGACCGGTGCTCTTCTCGCTCGAAATTCCGCGGAACGCGTTGATGATGCCGACGACCGTGCCGAACAGTCCGACGAAGGGGGCGGTCGAACCGATGGTGGCCAGGTTGCTGATGCCGCGCTTCAGTTCCGCGTGCACGATGGCTTCGGCGCGTTCGAGAGCGCGTTTGGACGCTTCAATCTCTTCGCCCGGTATATCGCTGGATTGCTGATGCGCCTTGAATTCCTGCAGGCCTGCTACGACAACCTTCGCCAGGTGGCTCTTGCTGTAACGGTCGGCAATCTTGATGGCTTCGTCAACTTTACCTTCGCGCAGGGCGCCGGCCACGGCCGGTGCGAACTGACGGGACTGGCCGCGAGCGCCGTTGAAGGCGATCAGGCGATCGATCATAACGCCGATCGACCACGCGGACATGATGAAGAGGATAATGACCACCGCCCGTGCGAGCCAACTCATCTGAGCCCACATGGCGCGCGGGTCAAAGCTGATAGCCGGCGCTGCTTCCTGGAGGAGCAAGAACGCCCAGACTTGCAACTGTAAAACCATTTTTCTCTCCTGCGAGTTGAATTATCTGACTAATCTGTCTTCTGGATACGAAACGCCCACCTGCCGCGCGCGAGGGCCGGGTCCGGACCCCGCGTCGCGTGAGCGGGCCCCTTCAGGCTCAGCCTCTTATTGGCTCAGCGTGAAGTTCACATCGATCTGCGTCACGACTTCCACCGGCTCGCCATTGAGCAGCGTCGGCTTATAAAGCCACTGCTTCACGGCGTCGGTGGCCGCCGGCACCAGCAGAGGGTGGCCGGACATCAGCTGCAGATTCTGAATGGTGCCGTCCTTGCCAATGATGGCCTGGAACCGCACCGTACCCTGCACACGGGCCTGTTTCGCAAGCGGCGGATACTGCGGCGTCACTTTGCGGATCAGGTTCGCGGCCTGAACGTTTCCGCCAACACGGATTCGCTGGACCTGCTTCACTTCCGCCTTCACCGGAGGAGGAGGAGGAGGAGGCGCGGCCACAGGCACCGAACCGATGATGCCGCCAATCACGCCGCCAGCCGTCCCGCCAGGAACGCCACCGGGAACTCCACCCACCACACCGCCGGCGGCGGAGGGAGGAGGAAGGTCCTCTTCTTTAATCATGGCGATTTCCTTGGGGATCGACTTGGGCGCCATCAGGCGGCCGGCATCGAACTGCCGCGGAGCCACTTTCACTACCTTCACCTGGGCGACGGGTTGCGGAGGCGGAGGCGGCGGAGGCGGCGGAGGCGGAGCCACCAGGAAACTGGTCAGCGTCGCCTTGGGCAGCGTGTCCGTGTAAATCAACGGGATCAGAACCAGGACCCCGACTGCGATGATCTGCAGGCCGAACGAAAGGATGACCGTCCATCCCTTGTTCGTCTTGACAGTTCCATCTACGAAAGTCTGTTCAAACATGACCTTTCCCCTTCTTGCCCGGCAGCGCGTTCCGGCCGCCCGCGCGAGACCCAAGAGCTCGCGCGATACACCCGAAAGAGGCGGCTACCTGGACTTCACGACTTTCTTTGCCCCTGCTTCTTTCACCGCCGCCGGACCTGCCGGCGCGCCCTTCTTCCGAGCTTCCATGAAGTTCTGCCAGAAGATCAGAATCGGACTCGCGATGAAAATCGACGAATAAGTGCCGACGATAATACCTACCACAAGGGCGAATGCAAAACCATTCAGTACCTGGCCGCCGAACAGGAACAGCGAGATGGCGGTCAGGAACGTCAGACCCGAAGTCAGGATGGTCCGACTCAAGGTCTGATTGATGCTGATATTGACCAACGGCTCGAACTTCTCCCGCCGCATCAGCTTCAAATTCTCCCGGATACGATCGAAGGTTACGATCGTATCATTCATCGAGTAGCCGACCAAGGTCAACAGGGCGGCCACCACCGTCAAAGAGATCTCTTTGTTAAAAATTGAAAAGAGCCCGATCGTGATGATCGTGTCGTGAAACACGGCGATCACCGCGGCCAGGCCGTAGATCCACTCGAAGCGGAACGCGATGTAGACCAGCATTCCGCCCAGCGCGTACAAGGTGGCGAGCACGGCCGTGCTCTGCAGTTCCTTGCCGACGCGGGGACCCACTACTTCGGTCTGCCGGATGGTGAACGGCGACAACGCGCATTCCTGCTTCATCACGGAGATCGCCTGCCCGGTCACGCCCGCGGCGCCCGACAGCTCGTCGAAGCTGCGCAACAACCCCGACCGCTGGCCATTCTTGAAGTCCATCACGGCCTTGGCCAGGTCCTGCACCTGCTGCTCGGACAGGGCCACGCCCGCCCGCTGCAGCGGATCCCGCAGCCGTTCGGCCAGCGCCGAGGCGCCGGAGTTGTTCACGTCCAGCTTGCCCGGAGTCCCGAAGGCGTTCTCCAGCAGATCCACCATCTTCTGGCGGTTGGCGTTCAGCGATTTCTCTTCCTGGATCTCGGTGCCGATAATCACTTCATTCGACCCGGACACGTTCACAACGGAGATTTCGCCCGGAATCTGGGCCGACAGCACACTGCGGATCTTGTCGACCGGGGGGTTCTGATTGAACAGAACGTACATGAGCGCTCCCCCGCGGAAGTCGATGCCGTAGCGCGGACCACCCTTTACTGCGAGACTGATCAGACCGATCGCGGTGAGGATCAGCGAAAGGATGATAAAAGGCCACTTCTTGCCGAGGAAGTCAAAGTTGGTGTTCTTGAAAATTTCCATGCAACCTGCGCTGCCGGCCTTTGAACGGTATAGACACCGGCGTTATCGATTCAGTTCCCTAATTGTTAACTTTCGTTTGCAAAATCCGCCAGTTCGTGCGAATTTTCCTCAAACCCTGGCCCGGATCCGGCCCCCGGAGGAACCGGATCCGAATGCCTTAAATACTCAATGCTTCGACCTCGCGCCGGCCCGACAACTCGAAGTCGAAGATCGCCTTCGAGACGAACACGGCGGTGAAAACATTCGCCACCAGGCCAATCACCAGCGAGACCGCAAACCCCTTCACGGCGGTCGTGCCGAATATGAACAGGAAGGCGCATGATACCACGGTTGTGACGTGTGTATCGATGATGGTCAGAAACGCCTTGCTGAAGCCGGCGTCCACCGCCGCCAGCACCGCCTTGCCCGAGCGCAATTCCTCGCGGATGCGCTCGAAGATCAGCACGTTGGAATCCACCGCCATGCCGATGGTCAGAATCACGCCCGCGATGCCCGGCAACGTCAGCGTCGCGCCGAAGTAGGCGAGCACGCCGATCAGGATCACCGCGTTCAGAATCAGCGCGAGCGTCGCGTTGATGCCCGCCCGCTTATAGTACACCAGCATGACGGCGATCACGGCGATCAGCCCCGCCAGGCCCGAGTACAGTCCGTCGCGGATCGAATCGGCGCCGAGCGCCGGCCCGATGCTGCGCTCTTCCAGGTAGACCACGCCGGCCGGCAATGAACCGGCGCGCAGGTTCAGCGCCAGATCCGACGCCTCCTCGTGATTCGCCGCGCCGGTGATGCGGCCCGTGTCGCTGATCTTGTTCTGAATGGTCGGCGCGCTCAGCACCATCTTGTCCAGCACGATCGCCAGCCGGTTTCCGATATTGGCCTCGGTGAACCGCTCAAAACGCTTGGCGGCGTCCTGCGCCAGCACGAAGTTGGTCTCCCAGCGGCCCGCCTCACCCTGCTGCGGACGGGCGTCCCGCAGGTCGCGGCCGGTGATGACCGGCGTCCGGCTCAACAGGTACCAGCCCTGCTCCTGGCCCCCGCGCGGCGCGCCGCGCAGAATCTGCGTGTTCAGCGGCAGAATCCCGCCGTGCTTGGCCAGGCCCTCCTCGCGCGAGCTGAACGGACCGTCCTTCACATCGAACAGTTCCAGCAGCGCGGCCGTCTTGAGGATGTCCTTCACGCGGGCCGGATCGTCGACGCCCGGCATCTGCACCAGCAGCTGCGCGTCCTGCTCCGGATTGCCGCGCTCCTGCACCGAGGACTCGGTCAGCCCCAGACCGTTGATCTTCTTCTCGATCGTGTTCTGGCTCTGTGTCACCGTGTCCTTGCGCAGGCGCAACGCCTCGCTCGGCTTCATGGTCATCTTGTAGTCGGTCGAATTGAGCGGCGTGAGGATCCAGATGGAGCCGAAGCCGTCATTCACCACGCGCCGGAAGTCGCCCGCCTTGGTCGACTGCACCCCGTGCACGTTGATCTGGATCTGATCGGCGTCGCCGATGCCCTGCGGGTCGTTCCGGTCGATGGCGCCGTAGTCGACGCCCGCCTTGCGGAGTTCGTCCTTCATGCGGTCGATGGTCGCGTCCGCGTCGGCCTTGAAGGCGTCCTGCACCTGGATCTGCATGACCAACTGGCTGCCGCCGCGGAGGTCCAGTCCCAGGCGGATGTTCTTCTTCCAGTTCTCCACCAGTTCGGCCTTGCTCTTCGGGATGCCGATCACGCCGTAAATACAGACGAGGAGCACGGCGATGATCACGATCGCTTTGATTCTGAGGTTGCTGTTCATTTCCTGTACGTTCCGATTGGCGTTGGGGCGCGTGGAAACTGCCCGGCCGCTCCGATGGCCTTCCTACTTTTTCTCTTCCGTGACCAGACTGGAGATGGCGCTGCGCGCCACCTGCAGTTTCACGTTGTCCGGTTTGATACGAAGTATCAGAGTATCATCGGGATTGAGGGAAACGATAGTTCCCACGATCCCGCCCGTGGTCAGCACGATGTTTCCGTTCTGCAGGTCCTTGAGCATTTGCGCCTGTTGCTTGCGCTGCCGCTGCATGGGCATGAAGACCAGAAAGTAGAAAATTCCTACAATGAGGAGCAGAGGTAGAAACTGCAGCAGCGGGTTTCCGCCCTGCGCGGTTTGCAGAAGGATAAGTGTCGGATATGCCATCGGGCCTGCTTTTCGATCGCGGAGACCGCCGAACCTGATTCAGTTTTCGAGATCCAGGTCTTATTGTAATCCGAAAGAACGGCAGCTCCGCGCCCGGCAAGGCAGGAAGGGGACGGCGCTCACGCCGGCTCCCGCTCCGCCGGCTCGGAACGCACTTCGGCTAGCAGTTCGGGGAATCTCCCAAGAAGTATAGCCTGCCTGATGCCGCGCATGATGTCAAGATACCGTCGGACGTTGTGCACCGTGGCGAGCATCGAGTACAGGATCTCCCCCGCCTGAAAAAGATGCCGCAAATAGGCCCGCGAGTACGTCCGGCAGGTGTAACAGGCGCACGACGGATCCACTGGCGCCGGATCCTCCCGATACCGGTTCTGCTTGATGATGACGCGGCCCTCGGAGGTGAACAGATAGCCGTTACGGGCGTTCCGGCTGGGCAGCACGCAGTCCATCATATCTACGCCAAGCGCCACATATTCGGGCAATTCGGCCGGCATTCCCACCCCCATGACGTAGCGCGGCCGCCCGGCCGGCAGCAGCGGCGCGGTCAACGCCGCCATCTCCAGACTCAGCGCCCGCGGCTCGCCCACCGACAAGCCGCCGATCGCGTAGCCCTGGGCGTCCAGCTCCACCAGCGCGGCGGCGCACTCCTTACGAAGGTCCCCGTACATCGACCCTTGAACGATCGGAAAGCAGGCGTACCGGTCCGGATCCGCCAGGGACCGGTACCGCGCCATCCCCGCCGTCGCCCACCGGATCGTCCGCTGCATCGAAACCCGCGCCGCCTCATGCTCGGTAGGATACGGCAGGCACTCGTCAAGCACCATCAGGATGTCGCTGCCGAGCGCCAGTTGGACCTCCACGGTCGACTCCGGCGTGAACATGTGGGCGTCGCCGTTCAGGTGCGAGCGGAATAACACCCCTTCTTCGGTGACCTTCCGCAGAGAATCGAGGCTGAACACCTGGAACCCACCCGAGTCGGTCAGAATCGCCCGGTCCCAGGACATAAACCCGTGCAATCCGCCCAATTTACGCACCAGTTCATGCCCCGGCCGCAGGAAAAGGTGATACGTATTTCCGAGAATAATCCTCGCGTCGAGCTCGTCGGACAGGTCGCGCTGCGTCAGCCCCTTGACGGTGGCCTGCGTGCCCACCGGCATGAAAACCGGCGTCTCGATCGTCCCGTGGGCCGTGTGGAGGAGGCCGGCGCGAGCCCCGGTGACCGGACATTGCGCCTGAATTTCGAATCGCATTCGTGGCGGTGTCGGCGCCGTCTTCAGGCTAACATCCCGAACCGGGCCACGGGACGGCCTTTAGACCCCCTAGTACCGTTCCTGACGGGTGCAGATCGCAGCCGCCCTCGCCAGAAACCTCACTTTTTCCCCACAAACAATTGATTCAAAGGGCATTATCTGGCAGTCTGCAATATCCTCGAAATCCCCCGCCTCCCCCAAAATAACTGCCGTGCCACATCCCGGAGTGGTGTATACTACAAGGGTTTACGTGAGATCCGGAAGGGAGTAAGGAAACGCTTGAACCTCAATAGAAAGACACTATCGGTTGCTGCTGTGATGTTGTGGAGTGGGTCACTCGCATTCGGAGGCGCGTTTACAAACGGATCCCTGACGCCGACCAACCCCGCGGCGGTGAATGTGAACGGGTATCTGCTCTCGAACAGCGGAAGCGACACCACCTCACTGCCGGGATGGACCATCAGCAACGTCGATCTCATCTCGACCTATTGGGAGGCGCCTCCGGGATCGAGCTACAGCGTCGACCTCAATGGAGTCTCCGGCGGCATCCTGTCGCAGACCTTCGACGTCCTGCTGAACCACGTCTACAGCGTGACGTTCTACTACAGCGGCAACCCTGACACGCCGGCCAACGGAATCATGCTGCGCCAGGGTAACGTCGCCGTGCTGGACGGAGACGGCAGCGGCGGCGTCTACATCACCAGCGGCGGGTCCGGCGGCCACGGCATTCCGATGTCGGGCAACCTCGACGTGACCTCCGGCGTGACCAAGTCCGCCATGAACTGGCAGCAGTATACGTTGACGTTCCAGGCCATCAGCAGCACCGCGACGCTGACGTTCCGCGGCAACCTGACTCAGTCGAGCGGCATCGCCATCGGCAACGTCTCGGTGGCCGACCTGACCGCGGTTCCCGAACCGGGCGCCCTCATCATCGTCGGCAGCGGCCTTCTGCTCATCGGATGGCGTCGCTTCCGCAAGAACTAAACAGCCGGCAATCCCGCGGAATAAGGCCTCACGCACGGCGTGGGGCCTTTTCCATTTCAGGCCCCGTCTAACTGTGACTCTGCTCGCGCGCCGCCCGGGAGGCGAGTTCATCGCACCGGTTGTTCTCCGGATGGTCCGCATGCCCCTTGGTCCACGACCATTGCGTCTGATGCCGGGCGTTCAGCTCATCCAGTTGGCGCCACAAATCTTGATTCACCACCGGCTTCTTGGCGCTCGTCATCCAGCCGTTGCGCTTCCAGTTCTTCACCCAGGACGTGATCCCGTTCTTCAGGTACTCCGAATCGGTGACCACCTCCACCTCGCAGGTCTCCTTGAGCGTCTCCAGCCCCCGCACCGCCGCCGTCAGCTCCATCCGGTTATTCGTCGTGTGCGGCTCGCTGCCGAACATTTCCCGCGAAATGTCCTTATAGCGGAGGATGCAGGCCCAGCCGCCCGGCCCCGGATTCCCCAAACACGCCCCGTCCGTAAATAATTTGACTGTTTTCATCGGAAATACCAGGATAGCCGTTCGCCAAAATCACCTTAGATGAGCGGAGGCGCCTAATTCCCAATCCCGCCCCAGCCGATATGCAAACAGATGGAGACCACGCCTCTTTCCAACCCTCGCTCCGGCCACCGGATCTCCGAGCGGCGGAAACGCCGGTCGGGCGGAAACACCCTGATCGAGAGCGTCTTCACGATCCTACCCACCTTCGCCCTGTTCTGCGCCTTCGCCGACTTCGGCCTGGTCCTGTTCCGCTGGAGCACGATTCAGAACGCCGTCCGCGAAGGCTGCCGGTACGCCATCACGTTTCAGACCGCCAGCGGCCAGGGCCAGGACGCCTCGATTAAAGCGGTGGTCCAGCAGTATGCGTTCGGATTCGTCACCACCACGGACAACCCCGCGCACATCTTCGTCAACTACTACTCCACGGGCAACCTGAACACTCCCATCGCCACGGGGGGCAACCTCCCTGGCAACGTGGTTGAAGTGTCGATCCAGAACATCTCCTGGGCCTGGCTCGCGCCCCTGAGCGGATCCCTGCTGTGGGGCAGCGCGGTCCGCACCGATGCGCCGATCACCTTCGCTGTCTACTCATCGGATGTTCTCGGCGGCTACCCCGCCGGCGTCAATTCGGTTTCGCGTTAGGCCATGGAGGGACGAGCCATGCCCAAACCCGTCAGCGCCCGGCGGCGGAAGACCCAAGGCGGCCAGGAGATCATCGAGTTCGCCCTGGTCGCCATCATTCTGATTCCGCTGCTGATCGGCAGCGTCGTCACCGGCGTCAACATGATCCGCAGCACCCAGGCCCAGCAGGTGTGCCGCGACCTCGACTCCATCTACATTCACGGCGGCGACTTCTCCGTATATTCGATGCAGCAGCTGGCGCAACGGCTCGCGCGCGGGCTGAACCTCCAGATCGGCGCGAGCTTCACCGGGAATCAGGCCACCAACACCGGCAACGGCGGCGACGGACTGGTCACCGTGTCGCAGATCACCTATGTCGGCCCGACCACGGCGTCCATCTGCACCGCGGTGGGGGCGGCGAACTGCGTGAATCATGACAGCTTCGTCTACACCCAGCGGATTCGTTTCGGCAACGGAGCGCTGGTCGGGCAAAGCACCGCCGCGCTGGGCGATCCCACCACCACTTCGATCTCGGCCAGCGGGTTGGTCCTGAATCCCTACACGGACTCCGGCGCCAAGGTGCCCGGAGCGTCGCAAACGCAGCTTCAGAACCTGTGGCAGGTGAGCGGCGGCGGCCGGACGCCCCTGGTCGACGGCCAGGTAATGTACATCGTCGAGTTTTACCTGCAGCCCCCGGGCATCAGCATCGGCAGCTTCAGCATGGGAGCGATCTACACTCGCTACTACTTCTAGACAAGGACGTACTGGAAAGAGACGCACAACATGGTTTCTGTCACGAAACGGCGCCGTCCCGGAGCCCGCTCGCGCGAGTCCGGGATCAGTCTCATGATCGGAATTCTCTCGCTGCTGTTCATCATTCCCATGGTCGGTCTGACCATCGACGTTGGGGTGCTGTACACGGTGAAGTCGCGCCTGCAATCGGCGGTGGACGGAGCCTCGCTGGCGGCGGCCCGCTCCCTCAACATCGGCCAGAGCACCACCGCGCAAACCGACAGCGCCCGTCAGAACGCCGTGAACTGGTTTTACGGCAACTTCCCAAACGGAGTGTGGGCCACCACCAACACGCAGATGACCGCCTCCAGCGTGAACGTGTATGACGATACCGCCAACCCCCACCTGCGCAACGTCTCCGTCTCGGCCACCACCTCGGCGCCCACTTATTTCATGAAGTGGCTGGGATTCGATGCGGTCACCGTCTCGGCTTCGGGCAACGCCTCCCGCCGGGACGTCATCGTGATGATGGTGCTCGACCGGTCCGGCTCCATGGGCAGCGTGTGCGGGAACATGATCACGGCCGCCAAGATCTTCACCGGCCAGTTCGCCGCGGGTCGCGACATGATCGGGCTCGTCACCTTCAACGACGGCGTCACGGTGGTCTCCGCTCCGACGGCCAACTTCCAGACCGTGCTTGGCTACACCAACAGCCTGGGTTCCAGCACGGGCGCTCTCGACGCGATCACCTGCGGCGGAGGAACCGGGACCGCGCAGGCCATTTCAGCCGGCTACAACGAACTGTACAAGGTGCGGTTATCCGGCGCGCTGAACGTCCTGATGTTCGAAACCGACGGTCTTCCGAACACCCTGACGCTGAATCTCTGGGACTCGGGCGCCCAGAAAGCGCTGCTCGCGAACTCGAGCCCCTGTCAGGACGTCGCCAGCAAGACGATGGCCGGAGGCGGATTCCGCAGCGCCTCCCAACTGCCGAACTGGACCTCGGGCGTCAGTCTGGGCGTCGGCGCCTACCAGTCCGACATACCGGCGGGCATCGTGGCGGGCATCTACTCCTCCGACCCGTCGCTCGGCTCCTACTTCGACCTGGCCAACTACTACTGGAACTCGAACACCTACCTCTCGTCGACCGCCGCCCGCGGTTGCGGCTTCAACTCCAACCACCGCAGCACGGCGGACTTCGGCTACTGGCCCACGACCGACGTATGGGGCAACCAGTTGAACCCCACCAGCGCCTACAAGCCGGTGACGATGTCGAACGGCTACGTCGCCAACAACGGCTGGCAGAACTTCCACAACGCCTCGCTGAACGCCGCCGACAACGCCGCCTACAACGCCCGCACGAACGCAACGATTCCGGCCTACTTCTTCGGCATCGCGCTCGGCGGCAACGGCGGAGATCCGCCCGATTTCACGCTCATGCAGCGCATGACCAACGATCCGGACAAGGACACCTTCAGCGGCTCGAACGCCTACCAGGCCTGTTCGGCCACCCCGGGATGCATCAACTATACGAACCAGCCAAAGGGACAGTTGATCTATTCCACCAACTCCTCGGTGCTCGCCCGAGCCTTCCTGTCGATCTCCTCGCAGATCCTCAGGCTCAGCAAATAGGCGGCCCGGCTAGGGCCGAGGGTCAACATACTTGCGCGTCGAGGACTCGGGAGGGACCACCCCCTCGCGAAAGCGCTCGTCCGAGGCCGCCAGCGCCTTCCGGGCCGCCTCGGCGCCGGCCATGGTGAGCGCGCCATCGACGGAAAACAGCGCACGCGCCTGCTCGACCGTCATGGCCAGAGCGTCCGCGTCGACGCCTCGCGACGCGCTTTCGGGAAGCGCCTGGACGCAGCTTGCCGCGTCATGGGCGCGAATCCACTGGGCCGCTTGCGCCACCGCCCGAGCGAACCTCCGGGCCTGATCCTCGTGGGCCGGAAGAAACTCCGGCGCCGCATACACGCAGGAGGCCGGGTAATCCGACACCCCATACACTGCCAACAGGCCGGCCAGCGTCCGCGTATCGGCCAGAACCTCCACCGGCGCCCTCCGCGCCTCCAGTTCATTCACCGCCGCGGCGTCCAGCACGGCCACCGCCGTCTCCCGTCGCCGGAAGGCCGCCGCCGCGCCCACCGCCCCGCCCTTCGGGACCGCGATCCCCTCGGACACATAATGGGCGAACAGTTCGCTCGCATCCCCCCGCCGCCCCACCGCCACCTTCCCCGACTTCGCCCCGCCCCTAGGAAACGGCAGAAACCCCGCGCTCACCAGCACCAGCATCGGCGACCGCGACATCAGCAGGAACGCCGTCAACGGCTTCCCCGCCCCGCCCGACCGCAGCACCTGGTCGAACGCCGCCGCCCCCAGATTGCACTGTCCGCCCCCGAGCGCCGCCGTCACCGCGTCGGCGTCCCGCGCCTCCACCAGGCTCACCCGCAGCCGTTCGCCCGCGAACATCCCCCGCGACGAGGCGACATACAAAGGCAATGCCAGGACAGGATTCTCCGCGTCCACTGCGACCCGCAATTCTGGCTCGGGCGCCAGCGGACGCGCCCGCGAGCAGCCCGTCGCCGCCAGCGCCAGGACGGCGCAAATCAGGAGTAGGACCAGCCTCGGCTGTCGCGCGCCCGGAACCACAGGTGCACCGCGGCGGCCAGCAACAGCGGCGAGGAGTACACGCCCGGCAGGAATTCGCCCACGTACACCGAACTCGCGATGTGCGCCAGCCCGTTGGCCAGCATGAAGCCGAAGTAGGGATAGCTCGCCGCCACCATCCACCGCCGCCCCTGGAACGCGAACGGGGAAAGCGCCATCAGCCCCATCACCGCCAGCGTCAACGCCGCGATCCATTCGGTGAAGCCGAAGGTGGGAATCGGCAGCCACGGCAGCGCCGCCCGCATCTGCAAAACCGCCGGGTTGTACACGGACAGGAAATTGTGCGTGGCTTCGTCCAGGACGTGGCAGGCGAGCGCGAGCGTGAGGGCAATCCATGCGTAGGCGAATTGGCGCGCCGCTTCGGCTGCCATCGGAAGAGTCTCCCTTGAAGCAGGATATCTCGAATCGGGCGCAAAAAGAGGCCGCCATCTGAAATGGCGGCCCGAAGCAGCGGCGGCCGCTCCTGCCAGGTGGAGCGAGCCGCCTCCGTGCTGCGAAACTCTTCCTAATTCTTCAGCCGCTCGGTCAACGTGACGGGCTCCGACAGCCGGAACGTCATCCGCGTCTCCACCCGCAGTTCCGCCGCCTGTCCCCGCGTCAGCAGGACCTCTCCGGCCCCCGCCGCGCCGCCCACTCCCGCGCCGATGCCCGCGCCCTTGCCCCCGCCGGCCATCGCGCCGATGGCCGCGCCGATCGCCGCCCCGATGCCGACCTTGGCCGCGTCCTTCTTGGTGGTCGACTCGGCCTGCCGCGTGAACGCCGACGTGTTGATCCGCACGCTCTGCCCGTCCGCCGTATGCAGCCGGGTCAATTCAAGCGCCATCCGAGCCGTTCCCTTCACCCTGCCGGAGCGTTCCAACTCCACCACGCGACCCTCCACCCGGGCCCCCCGCTCGGCGATCACAAATCCATCCACGATCAACGGCTGATCGAGCACCGCGTGAAAAGTATCGCCGGCGTTGTTCTTCTCCGTCGAAAGCGTCTCGCCCAACCGCACCGAAAGCGTCGCGCCTCGCGGAACCGTCACCGTCGCCGGTTGCGGAGCGGCCGGCGGAGGCGGCGCCGCGGGTAACGGAGCCGGTTCCACCTTGGGCAGCGGCGCCGGCTCCGGCGGAGGCGGCGAAGAAGGCGTAGGCGTCATAACCGGCGGCGGCGCGGGAGCCGGCGCCTGCGCCACCACCATCGGCGGCGCCTCTTTCTTAGGATGATGAACCGCCGGAGCATGTTCCGCCGGCCGCGCGACGCTGGGGCGCGCCGCCGGGGCCGGCGACGGTTTGGCCGATTCCTTCACCTCCGGCGCCGCGGCGGGCGCGCTCGACGCCGGTTCGGGCTCCGCCGCGGGCGTAGTCGCTGGCGTCTGCGCCGTGGCGGCCGCGGGCTGGACGGCAGGTTCCGGCGCAACCGCCGAGTTCCGCCTCATCGCCATATAGGTGACGCCCGAAGCCACAATCAGCCCGCCAACAAACGCCAGCAGCATCTTTGAGTTCATGAGTGCCTCATCCACTTAAACGTGGGCGCCGGAGTTTACGTTTCTTAAACCGCGCCCGAATACAGGTTAAAATGTCTTTGAATGCAGCAGTTTCCAGATGGGGAGGTGGTGGAAAACCACCACTTGGAGACCGATCGTCAGGCCATTTCGCGCCTGGCCGGAGAATTCCACATCGGGGCCGTACGGATCGCCCCCGCCACCGTCCTCGCCCCCATGGCCGGCGTCACCGACACGGTCTTCCGCCGGCTGATTCGCAATCAGGGCGGCTGCGGACTGCTCATGACCGAATTCACCAGCTCCCACGGCGTGGTGGCCATCCGCAAATCCCGCAAGCCCACCAAGGCCTTCCGCTACCTCTACTTTGAGCCCGAAGAGCACCCCATCTCGGCCCAGCTATTTGGCTCGGACCCCGACGTCATGGCCGCCGCCGCCCGCGTCTGCCAGGACCAGGGCTTCGACATCGTCGACATCAACTTCGGCTGCCCGGTAAACAAAGTGGTGAAGTGCAACGGCGGCAGCGGACTGCTCCGCGACCTCCCCCTGGTGGCCCAAATCCTCGAAAAGGTGCGCGCCGCCATCACCATCCCCCTGACCATGAAGTTCCGCGCCGGCTGGAACGACCGTGAACTGGTGGCGGTCCAGATGGCCCGTCTCGCCGAAGATAGCGGACTTCAGGCCATCGCCCTCCACCCTCGCACCCGCGAGCAGGGCTACAGCGGCCAGGCCGATTGGACCCGCATCGCCGAGGTCAAGTCCGCCGTCCGCATCCCGGTGATCGGCAACGGCGACATCACGACGCCCGAGGACGCCGTCCGCATGATCCGCGAAACCAGCTGCGACGCCGTCATGGTGGGACGCGCCGCCTCCTCGAACCCGTGGATCTTCCGCCAGATCGACCAATACATCCGCCAGGGCCGCTACGACATCCCGCCCGAACGCCAGCGCTACGACATCATGCGCGAGTATTACTCGATGTTAGTCGATCAGGCGGCCCCCGACGCAGTCGGCAAGATGAAGCAATTCGCCACTTACTTCACGCACGGTCTCCGCAACGGCGCGAAGCTCCGCGTGGAAATCTACCGCGCGCTCGAAGCCCCCGCCATCCTCGACCTGGTGGACGCCCACTTCAACCAGCCCGAGCCGCTCGAATCCCCTCTCGCCTGACACGGACTTAGAGGTCTTAATATCTGTGCTAGGCTGTTGGACAGGTGTCTCCTTAGCGATCGTTCCTTGGGTTTTGTTACTCAGCCCGTTTTCCCACCAGGTTACCGCCGCCGTCCCGGACGCCCTCTCCATAATTCCGTTGCACTTCGAGCAGAATCTAGCAGCCCGTGGCGCAAGTCCCGTGGGCCGCGTTGCGAGCGTCGCCGGAGCGAGGGCGAGGAGCAGCGACCGAGGCGACGCCGGACATCGGACAGGAGCGGCGACAAACCCGGCGCCCGGCGCCACCGCAACCCTTTGGGCAGCCAGGGTTTAGCGGGCTAGCTTCGTCTCTAGTCGTCGGTGACCGCCCGCGTCTCTGTCCTCCTCGCGCCCCGCTTTCCGACCGAAT
>JAFDVZ010000040.1 GCA_018268715.1 Acidobacteriota bacterium
GACATGCCGAGCACGGCATGTCCCTTGGTTCTCTCAGCGGTGAAAGCCGTTGAAGAAGCGATCCCGCTGCCGGGGCAAGGGAAACGCAAGCTGGATCTCGTCCTCGACGTGATCCAGTCCGCTTACAACGCCAGCACCGATCTCGCGAAGGAATTCTCGTTCGAAAAGCTGGTCGCTCTCGTTGTGCCGATGATCAACCAGATCGTCGCGCTGCACAATGCCTTGGGCTTGTTCCAGAAGTCCACTCCGGAGCCGAACAAGGCATGACCGGCTTGCAGGTGGTGACGTGGCCGGTCGATCGGCTGATCCCGTTCGCCCGGAATGCGCGCACGCATAGTGACGAACAGGTCGCCCAGATCGCGGCGTCGATCGCCGAATTTGGCTGGACGAATCCGATTCTTGCCGGCGCCGATGGGATCGTCATCGCCGGCCACGCCCGCCTGCTGGCCGCCCGCAAACTGCGCATGACCGAAGTGCCGGTCATCGTGCTCGACCATTTGACCGAAACACAACGGCGCGCGCTTGTTTTGGCCGACAACAAGCTGGCGGAAAACGCTGGCTGGGATGCAGACATGCTGCGCGTCGAACTGGAAGCGCTACAGGAGGACGGCTTCGATCTGGACGTCGTGGGGTTCTCCGATGAAGAGCTGGAAGACCTGCTCGCCGAGCCGGAATCGGAGCCGGCCCCCGGCCTGACGGACGAAGACGCCGTTCCAGAGACGCCGGAGACGGCCGTCACGGCTCCCGGCGATCTGTGGATCCTCGGCGAGCATCGCCTGCTCTGCGGCGACGCCACTGAGATGGCCGCTGTGGAGAAAGTGATGGCCGGCGGACTCGCCGACATGGTCTTCTGCGATCCACCGTATGGGGTCAACTACGGCGCCTCCATGAAGGATCGGCTCCGTGGCAAGACGCATCGAAAGATCGCCAACGACAACCTCGGCGAGGACTTCGGGCCCTTCCTGTACGACGCCTGCGCGAACATGCTGGCGGTGACCAAGGGCGCCATCTACATCTGCATGTCGTCCTCGGAACTGCACACGCTGCATCGCGCGTTCACCGAGGCAGGCGGCCATTGGTCGACGTTTGTCATCTGGGCGAAGAACACGTTTACCATGGGCCGCTCCGATTATCAGCGGCAGTACGAACCGATTCTCTATGGGTGGAAGGAAGGCACGGACCACTTCTGGTGCGGCGCGCGCGACCAGGGCGACGTGTGGTTCGTGAAGAAGCCGGTCAAGAACGATCTACATCCGACTCAAAAGCCTGTTGAGTTGGTCGAACGAGCGATTCGGAACTCATCGAAGACGAGAGATACCGTCCTGGATCCGTTCGGTGGATCGGGATCGACGCTGATCGCCTGCGAGCGGACCGGGCGCCAGGCGCGGCTCATCGAGTTGGAACCAAGGTACTGCGACGTCATCGTCGAGCGCTGGCAGCAGCACACCGGCAAGAAAGCGCAGCGCGAAGAGAAACAGGAGGACGCATGCCAACTCCAGGAATCATAGTGGCCGCGATGGCGGTCGGATTATTGGTAATCGGAGTTCAGAAGACGGTTCACGGCGTGAAGAAGGTGAGTCACCAGATCGCGTGTCTCGCCAAGACAGGCCACAAGTGCCCGCCAAAAACACCACCAAAGAAATAGATCTCCAGCGGGAGATTGACCGCTGCCGCGCGGAGATTCATGAGGCAGAGCGGTTACTGAGGAGTGGTCATCCCGATGTTGCCGGCCTGTGCATGGCACTGTCGGACTGGGCGGCAGAATTACGAATCCTGGAGGGGCGAGCGTGGACCCGCACATCATCATCCAATTCCTGATTCCGGCGACTGGACTGATCTCCGGGCTGATCGGCGCGTACGTGGGCTTGCAGAACCGGGTACTGCTGGCCGAGGTACGCAAGGAGATCGCGGAGCTCGAAAATCGCTTGATCGAGAAAATTAACGGAACCTATGTTCGTCGGCAGGAGTGTGGGTTGCGCGAAGCCCTGGTGCACGAGAAGCTGGCCGCCATCAGTGAAGCGGTGAAAAGCAAAACCGCCGCCGAGGATTAATGTCGGCGGCGGTGCGTTTGGCGGGATTCGCGTTCAGGCAATTCGGTACATGCGGGCGCCATCGTCCCGCTTGGAGGACTCGACGGTGAGGCCCATCTTCTTGGTGAGGCTGCCCGAGATGAAGCCGCGCACGGAGTGTGCAAGCCACGAGGTCGCCTCCATAATCTCCGGGAGTGTGGCCCCTTCCGGGCGGCGTAGCATCTCCAGGACGATGGCTTTCTTGCTGCCCTCTCGCGCCATGGGCGTGGCATCCGCGGTCGTGGCCGCCTTCCTCGACCGCTTGCCCTTCGGCGCGCCGTCGGCGCCCTGTGGCGCGGCGGGGACGTTCAGTCGTTGGATAGCCTTCCAGATCCGCGCGACGGCGGTCTTGCGGTCGGTGAACTTCTTCACCGGTTTCAGATCGTCGAAGGGCGCGACGCCGGCGAAGCTGTTCCAGGTATGGAGCAGGCGATCGGCGGGCCAGTTGGCGGCGAGTTTCGCCAGCTCCTTCTCCGAGGCGAAGCGCTCCTGGCTCTCAGGAATCTGCTCGGCGGCGGCGAACACAGTGATGTTGTCGTCGGTGTTGATTGCAAAAGTAGTCATTGGTCATCTCCTGTTTCAGAATTCGATCTCGTCCACGAGCCGCCGCGCCTCATCGGGGCTGATCTGCTGTGCCGACGGCGCTTCCGAGCGGAGGCGTGCAGCCGTGCGGATGCGGATCTCGCGGCCGGTGGCGAAGTTCGTGCCGTACCAGCCGCCGCGGGCGTGTTCGCGAGTGAGACGGACTTTGGTCAGCGTGCCGCTGACCTTGACGAGGTAGGTCGCTCCAACCTTGATGTCGTTCTTCTTCATGCTCAGTACTCCAGTCCTTTCTGATCCACCGCGCTCCGGTCGCCCAGGTCCGCCAGCACGTAAGCGAGTTGCTCGGTGACGCGGCCGAGGTCGCCGGCGTACCCCCAATCAGCGGGCTCGGCGGCCTGGCGCCTTTGGTGGTCCGCCAGGCGGGCGGCGATGCGCATCAGCAGGTCCTGGGCTTCGGCCTGCCGCTCGGCGTAGCAGCCGGCGGCGGTCTGCTTGGTGGTCTTGGTGGTGCGTTGCATCGAACCCATGAATCGCTTCGCTGCGCCGGAATAGCAAGGGGAACCTCAAGAGAATCTTCGAGGCGATAGGCAGGCGAAAGAACCGATGTACACGGACCAACAATTGCAAGCGCTGCGCGACGCGCTGGCCAACGGCGTGCGCCGCGTGAAGTTCGGCGACCGGGAGATTGAGTACCGCACGGTCGACGAGCTGAAGCAGGCGATCGCGGCTGCGGAAGCGGATGTCGCCAAGAACAGCGGAACGCCGATGATCCGCCAAATTCGAATCTCCACCGAGAAAGGCTTCTGAACATCGTGGGCTTCTGGAATCGATTGCGGACCTGGCTGCCGGGGATGCGGGCTGCCGCGGACTATGAAGCGGCGGCGATGACCCGGCGCACGACCGGATGGGTGACGGCAACGAGCGACATCAACACGCTCGTCTTCCGCAATGCCGACACGCTGCGCTCGCGGTCGCGTGACATGGTGCGCCGCAATCCGTGGGCGACCAACGCACTCGATGCCTTTGTCGGTAACTGCATCGGCACAGGGATCAAGCCGCAGTCGCAGCATCCGGACGCCAGCCTCCGCGAGCAGATTCAGGCGCTGTGGCTGCGGTGGACCGACGAAGCCGATTCCAGCGGCCTCACCGACTTCTATGGACTGCAGGCGCTGGCCTGCCGCTCGGTGATGGAGGCCGGTGAGTGTCTCTTTCGACTGCGGCCGCGGTTGCCGAAGGATGGCTTGTCGGTTCCGTTGCAGCTCCAGCTGCTCGAAGCCGAGCATCTGCCGACCAACGAGACGCGAAAGCTGGAGAACGGGAATTACATCCGGGCCGGCATCGAGTTTAACGGGATCGGAAGGCGGGTTGCCTATCATTTATATAAAGAGCATCCCGGCGACGCCCTCAACCCGCTGGCATCGACTGAACTGGTCCGGGTTCCCGCCGAATCGGTTCTGCACCTCTTCCGGCCCATCCGTCCCGGCCAACTCCGCGGGCAGCCCTGGCTCACGCAGGTGCTGGTCAAGTTGTACGAGCTCGACCAATATGACGACGCCGAACTGGTCCGTAAGAAGACCGCTGCGATGTTCGCGGGCTTCGTCACCAAGAACGCGCCCGAAGATTCGCTGATCGGCGAACAGAGTCCCGACGCGAATGGAACCGCGTTGGCCGGCCTCGAGCCGGGCACCATGCAAGTGTTGCTGCCCGGCGAGGACGTGAAGTTTTCGACGCCCGCCGATGTCGGCGCCACGTACGACACGTTCATGCGCGTGCAGTTGCGCTCCATCGCTGCCGGCATGGGCATCACCTACGAGCAGTTGACCGGCGATCTCACCGGCGTCAACTACTCCTCGATCCGGGCGGGCCTTCTGGAGTTCCGCCGCCGGTGCGAACAGATCCAGCACCAGGTGCTGGTGTTCCAGATGTGCCGGCCGATCTGGCAGGCCTGGATTGACGCTGCCGTGCTCAGCGGCGCGTTGCCGCAATCGAAGGATCTCGTGCCCTACTACGACGTGAAGTGGATCCCGCCGGGCTTTGCCTGGGTCGATCCGCTGAAGGACATCAAGGCGCAGATCATGGCCGTACGCGCGGGCTTCAAGAGCCGCGCCGAGGTGGTCTCCGAGCAAGGCTACGACGCCCAGGCCATCGACCGAGAGATCGCCGCCGACAATGAGCGCGCCGATTCCCTCGGCCTCGAATACGATTCCGATCCACGAAAGGAACCCGCGAATGCCTCTGCCGCATCTGGCGACTCGAATCTTTGATACCCCGCTGCTGATTGCGCCGCAGAAGTTCGAAGTGATTCTGGGCGTGCTGGCGCCGCGCCTCGGGTTGGACGTTCCGGCGCCGGCGGTCGCGATCGCTGCTCAGCCGGCCGCGCGCAAAGCGTACGTGGTCACGTCCGACGGGATTGCCATCATTCCGATCGAGGGAACCCTCGTCCATAAGGCCTACGGATTGGATGCCCAGTCGGGGATGCGCTCCTACGTCGACATCCAGAACGAGGTGGAGGACGCCACCACCGATCCAGCCGTGAAGGGCATCCTGCTCGATGTCGATTCGCTGGGCGGCGAGGTCGCGGGCGTGTTCGAGCTTGCCGACACGATTTTCGCCGCGCGCTCCGCCAAGCCGATCTACGCCGTTGCCAACGCGAACGCTTTCAGCGGGGCCTACCTGCTCGCGTCCGGGGCGCAGCGGGTTTACACCGGCCAGTCCTCGGGCCTCGGCAGCATCGGCGTCATCGTCACCCATCTCGATATGAGCGAGAACGATGCCCAGCTTGGCTACAAGTACACCATCATCCACGCCGGCGCGCGCAAGGCTGATTTCAATCCGCACACGCCGTTGAGCGACGAGGCGCGGGCGGCCATCGAGACCGAATTGAACCGCACTTACGGGATGCTCGTGAAGGCCGTGGCGCGCAATCGCGGGATGTCCGAATCCGTGATCCGCGATACCGAAGCGGCGCGTTACTTCGGCGACGAAGCGATCCCGATCGGGCTCGCCGACCGCATGGGCACCAAGGCGAGCGCTCTTTCCGACCTGCGCCAGGCTGTGGCGCGACCCACCATTTCCATTCCACGAGGAGGCAAGAAAGTTATGGCAGAAGAAACCATCGACATCGAAGCGATCCGCGCCGAAGCCCGCCAGCAGGGCTACGCCGAGGCTCGCGAAATTGTCGAGTTGTGCGCGCTGGCTGGCATGCCTGGTCGGGCGGCCGCGCTGCTGGCCAACAACGCCACGCCTGCCGAGGCGCGGCAGCAACTGATGGAGGCGCGCGCCGCGGAAGGCGCGGCCGAAATCCGCTCGCACGTGATGCCGGATACCGGCACGCAGACGAAAACGAATCCGGAAAACGGACCGGTGATGAAGGCCGTCGAGCGGCTCACCGGGAAGGGATTGAACTGATATGCCCGTACTCAACGAGCAGAAATATCTTGGCGACTGGCTCAAGTGGGAGCCGGACAACCATTACAGCCGGGACATCGTGACCGTGCTCGCCGGCAGCGGCGCCGACCGCG
>JAFDVZ010000041.1:0-1026 GCA_018268715.1 Acidobacteriota bacterium
GGGGCGAGGAGGTTGTGGTTGCTGGAACGTTCATTCTGGAGGCCGAGCTGGGCAAGGGCAGCGCGGCACATGAGCACTAAGCCGTTCAGCCGCATCTCATTAAGGAACCCCTGCCATGCTTGAATCCATCCTTCATTTCTCCATCAAGAACCGCTGGCTTGTGCTGCTGCTGACCGTGATGGTCGGGGCGTTGGGCGTGTACTCGCTCAAGCGGCTTCCGATCGACGCGGTGCCCGACATCACCAACAATCAGGTGCAGATCAACGCCGTCGCGCCCAGCCTCTCGCCCATCGAGGTCGAGAAACAGGTGACGTTCACCATCGAGAACGCACTGGCCGGCATTCCCGGCCTTCAATCGACGCGTTCGCTCTCGCGGAACGGCTTCGCGCAGATCACCGCCGTCTTCGAGGACGATGTCAACATCTACTTTGCCCGACAGCAAGTCAGCGAACGCCTCGGCGAAGCCAAGGAATCGCTCCCGCCGGGAGTCGAACCGGTCATGGGACCGATTGCCACGGGGCTGGGCGAGATCTACATGTACACCGTCGAGTATGTGAAGCCGCACGGCACGGGAGCCGCCTTTGCGCCGGGCAAGCCCGGCTGGCAGCGTGAGGGCGTGTACCTGACACCCGAAGGACGCACGCTCACTAGCGATCTGGAACTGGCGTCCTATCTCCGTGAAGTTCAGGACTGGATTATCCGCCCGCAGCTCAAGGGCGTGAAGGATGTCGCGGGTGTAGAGGCGATCGGCGGGTACGTCAAGCAGTACCACATCCAGCCCGATCCGATGAAGCTCGTCTCCTACGGCCTGTCGTTCGCCGAGGTCATCGACGCCATCGAGAAGAACAACATCTCTACAGGCGCTGGGTACGTCGAGCATAAAGGCGAGAGTTACCTGGTCCGGGCTACGGGCCGGATCGAGAAGCCCGAGCAGATCGCCGAGATCGTCGTGGCGTCGCGCGGGGGCGTGCCCATCCGCGTCAAGGACATCGTGCAAGACGGAGGCGGGGGGATCGGAATCGGCCG
>JAFDVZ010000041.1:1053-1253 GCA_018268715.1 Acidobacteriota bacterium
ACAACGATCATGCTGCTCGGCGCGAACAGCCGCACCGTTGCCGCCAGCGTCGACGCGAAGATGGCGGAGGTGCAGCGATCGCTCCCGCCGGGGATCAACGCCAAGACCGTGCTCAACCGGACGAAGCTGGTCGACGCCACCATCGCGACGGTGCAGAAGAACCTGCTCGAAGGCGCGGTGCTGGTCATCGTGGTGCTCCT
>JAFDVZ010000041.1:1390-5038 GCA_018268715.1 Acidobacteriota bacterium
GCGGTCATCATCGTCGAGAACTGCTTGAGACGGCTCGGGGAAGCTCAGCACCACAGGGGCCGCCTGCTCACGCTGCAGGAACGCCTGCACGAGGTCATGGTCGCCGCGAAGGAGATGATCCAGCCGTCGGTCTACGGACAGGCGATCATCGTGACGGTCTACTTCCCCATCCTCGCGTTGACCGGGGTCGAGGGCAAGATGTTCCAGCCGATGGCGCTCACCGTCATTTTCGCGCTGGTCGCGGCGTTCATCCTCTCGCTGACATTCGTCCCGGCGATGGTCGCCATCCTCATCACCGGCAAGGTCACGGAGAAGGACATGTTCTTGATCCGCTGGGCCAAGACCGCGTATGAGCCGGTGCTCAAGAAGGCCGTGCAGTTCCGCTGGCCCGTCGCAGGCGCGGCTGTTCTGGCGTTTGCCGCGTCCGCGATGCTCTTCGCGCGGCTCGGACAGGAGTTCGTTCCCACGCTCGACGAGAAGGACGTAGCGATGCACGCGATGCGCATTCCTTCGACGGGGATCACCCAGTCGCAGGCCATGCAGTTCGATGTGGAACGCGCCGTCTCGTCGATCCCCGAGGTCGCGTTCATCTACTCCAAGACCGGCACGGCGGAGATGGCGACAGATCCGATGCCGCCGAACGTCTCCGATACGTTCATCATCTTCAAGGACAAGAGCCAGTGGCGCAGCGAGGCGGAACTGGACCGGCTCATCGCTGAGAAGCAGGCGGCGATGGAGAAGATGGGCGCACACGCGGGCGGGCATGATGAGCATGGCGGCGAGGCCGGAGGGCATGAAGAGGAGGCCGAACTGAAGATCGAGGGCCACAAGGGCAAGCTCATCCAGTTGATCCAGCTCACCGTGGCCGTTGTACCCGGCAACAACTACGAGTTCACGCAGCCCATCCAGATGCGGTTCAACGAACTGATCTCGGGCGTTCGCGGAGACGTGGCGATCAAGGTCTACGGCGACGACTTTGACGCGATGGAGAAATCAGCCCAGCAGGTACTCGCGGTGCTCCAGGGCATCCCCGGTGCGGCCGACGCCAAAGCCGAACAGACCGAGGGGCTGCCGGTCATGACAGTGGACATCGACCGGGCCGCGATCGCCCGCTACGGCCTCTCCGTGCACGATGTGCAGGAGGTCGTCGCGGTTGCCATGGGCGGACGTGAGGCCGGTCAGGTATTTGAAGGCGACCGCCGCTTCGATCTGGTCGTTCGACTTCCCGATGCCCTCCGCGGCAAGATTGACACGCTCGGGCGGCTTCCGATCCCGCTTCCGAAAGTGAGCGACGAGCGGCAGGCCGTGCGTCTCGTGAGTGCGAACGGCGGGACCGGTCTGGGCGCGCCTATCGATGAGATGGGCTTCGTCCCGCTGGGCAACGTTGCCAAGATCGATGTCGCTGAAGGTACCAACCAGATCAGCCGCGAGAACGGCAAGCGTCGAATAGTTGTTCAGTGCAACGTGCGTGGCCGAGACCTAGGTTCGTTCGTCGAAGAAGCCCAGTCGAAAATGGCCTCGGTCCAGCTGCCAGCAGGCCAATGGATTGTCTGGGGCGGGCAGTTCGAGAACCTCGTGGCAGCCAAGCAGCGACTCACCGTCGTGGTGCCGATCTGCTTCTTCCTGATCTTCCTCCTGCTCTTCTCGACGTTCAAGAGCGTCAAGTACGCGCTGCTGGTCTTCAGCGCCGTGCCGCTGGGCCTGACAGGCGGCATCGTCGCGCTCTGGCTGCGCGATATGCCATTCTCCATCTCGGCAGCAGTGGGGTTCATCGCTCTCTCGGGCGTGGCCGTTCTCAACGGGCTCGTGATGGTGTCCTTCATCAATCAGTTGCGACGCGAGGGGCTCGGTCGCGACGCCGCGATTCTCAGGGGTTGTCTCGTGCGGCTGAGGCCGGTGCTCATGACGGCGATGGTGGCGTCGCTGGGCTTCGTGCCGATGGCGCTCGCGCACGGCACCGGTGCCGAGGTGCAGAAGCCACTGGCAACAGTCGTCATCGGCGGCCTGATTTCCAGCACGCTCTTGACGCTCGTTGTGCTCCCGGCGCTCTATCGCATCTTCACTGGACGGGAGCCTGGCGGTCAACTCGTCACGGCGGAACAGCCGTGGGAGAAACCCGAGACAGGACCGTTGGAAGTGAGGTCCACAGACGCCGCCCCTACCGCGGTCCTTTCCACTGTCGCTTCCAAGTCCGCGACGAACCCCGCTGCCCCGCCTGACAGCCCAGGAGGCGCAACGCCGAATAGCCCCGCTCAATGACTGGTCCGATCTGCCCGCCCCCGGCGCGTGCCGGTACTGCGGTGTCAAATCGAGTGTTCTTTGTGTCCGTCAATAGGAGTTCTTAGATGAATCAGCCCGCAGTCTCAGCCGTTCGCCGTTCAAAGTCCATGATCGCAGGTCTCGTCGCCGGAGTTGGTCTCACGGCCCTCGCCGCCATCATGATGGGTCAGGGCGCTTCGCAGCCTGTCAAGAGCGAGCCGCAGTACTTCGTCACCGCCGATGGGGAGGGTGCGCACCTTTGGGTACGCGAAGGCACCGCTCTCCGCGTCGTCGGGCATGGCGAGTGCAAGGAGTGCAAGGCCAAGGGGCATGACGACCACAAAGAAGGGGACGGTCACGACCACACGAAGGACGCTCCCAAGAAGTAAGCCCCACCGCTTCGCGGCGTGCTCGCGCACGCCCGACGCATTTCCCGTTCATGGAGATCCCAATGCGCCGAGTACTTTCTGTTGTTGCCGTGTCCTTCCTGCTTGCCGGGTGCGCGTCAAATCGCACCGATTTGGTGAAAACTGGCTATCTCTCCCTCCAACCCACGCTCACCGCCTCACTCTCGCATCCGCCCGAGGTGTACGAGCAAGACGGAGGTCTTGTCGTTGACGGCCGCCTTGACGCTGCGGAGGCAACAAAGGGCGGCCACGTCGACGTTCAAGTCGTTGGCCCCGATGGACAAGTCGTTTACGACGCATCGGTCAACTACCGCAAGCCTGTGGCCCAGACCCAAACCGGCCCGAGGGGTTCCTATCGTGGGCCGCGATCGGCGGCAGACAGCCACGCTACCTATTCGGTCCGCTTCCCCGGGTTGCCTCCGGAAGGCTCGGTGGTCCGGGTCAAATACGATTCCCAACCGCATCAAGCGGAAGGGTCGAAGTAAACCGTGCCAGAAAGCGTCTACACCATCCCGGCGATGGACTGCCCTGCCGAAGAGGCGTTGATCCGGCGGAGGCTCGGGAAACTCGCGGCCATCTCGGATCTGCAGTTCGACCTCATGGGTCGTCGGCTGACAGTGATTCACGATGGCACCGCCGAAGCTGCCGTCGTCGCCGCGTTGGCCGACATCGGCATGGCACCCGCACCGCGTCCGTCGGCTGAGAGTTCGTCTGGAGCAGCGTGCGCGGATGGAGCGTGCTATACGCGTCCGCCTGCGGTCACGAGCCCGGCACGTCCCTGGTGGCGGCAGCACGGGGTCTTCGCCCTGTCGGGCGTACTCGCGGCGGGCGCGGAGGCGATGTACTTTGCGGGCGTCAAGGAGACTTCGGCCCCGGTGATCGCGGTGTCGGTCGTCTCGATCCTGCTCGGCGGCCTGCCGACGCTCAAGAAGGGGTGGATCGCACTACGGACCTTCACGCTCAACATCAACTTCCTGATGAC
>JAFDVZ010000004.1 GCA_018268715.1 Acidobacteriota bacterium
CCTGGCTGCCCAAAGGGTTGCGGCGGCGCCGGGCGCCGGCTTTGTCGCCGCTCCTGTCCGATGTCCGGCGTCGCCTGCGTCGCTGCTCCTCGCCCTCGCTCCGGCGACGCTCGCAACGCGGCCCACGGGACTTGCTCCACGGGCTGCTAGCCCGGGCGCTCAGGCGGTCAGGCTTCCTTCCAGAACAGTTCGGCGTCGGAGCGGCGCACGTAGTTCGCATCGGCGGCGGCGGGGTCCACGGCGCGTCCGGCGGCGAATTCGGCGAGGGCGATGCGCGCCACCGCTCCGGCCAGCGTCCCGGACGGCTGGGTCAGACGCGCGCCTCGGAATCGGCCCGCTTCGATGGCCGGGGCGAAGGGCGCCAGGTTCGCGCCGATGAACTCGATGTCGCCTTCGGGCAGCGAATCGATCCAGGCCGGGAACTTCATCACCAGTTCCGGCTGCACGGCTTCGAGGTCGGCGCCGTACAGCGCGCCGTAGATCTCGCCGCGGCGGGCGTCGAGCACGGTGGCCCGCAGCGCGGCCGAGCCGAAGCTGGCCAAAGCGCGCAGGTTCGAGACGGCCACCATGGGACGCCCGGACGCCTCCGCCAAGCCCTTCGCCGCCGTCAATCCGATGCGCACGCCGGTGAACGAACCCGGTCCGTTGGCCGAAGCGAAGCAGTCGATATCGCCCACCGCGACGCCCACGCGGTCGAGCAGCGCCGCCACGCGATCGAACAGGATGTGCCCGAACCCTTCGGGCGAATGCATGGCGAGTTCGGCCAGCTCCAAGCCGTCGAAGTAGGCTATGCTGCCGAGTTCGGCCGTCGTGTCGAACGCCAGGATGCGCGCCATCAGGGAACCAGCTTCAGCACTTTGTCGATCAGGTACACCTTGCCGAGCGCGTTCATGCCCGCGAGCCGCAGGCTCACCACGGCGGGCAGTTCGCCGGCGACGCCCGCGGGGATGCTCCAGGTCCCTTTGGGGCCGGTTCCGACGACGCGGAAGCCGCGGCCCTGGGACGGCGCCTCGGCGGTCCACAGGTACATCATGGAGCGGGTGCCGCGGGTTTCGCGCTTCAGCTTCACGGCGAAGGCGGCGGGCTTGGACACCGAGACGGTGAGATCGGCGGGCTCGGCGATGTCGAAGGGCGTCTTCAGCGGCGCGGTCTCCGGCGTCTGCATTTCGAGCGGGTACTCGCGCGAATCGAACTTATAAGAGTTCAGCATGGACTCCTTGCGGCCCTCGCGCTCGATGTGCAGCACCCAGTCGTGCGCGGAATCGGGGGGCTGGCCGGTCCAACGCTCGCCCTTCCATTTCTTGAGCGGGATGGTCTCGCCGCTGATCGGGTTGAACCAGCTCACGTCGTAGCCGTGCTTTTCAACGCCCACTTCAATGGGACCGGGCTTGTCGACGTAGACGATGTATTCGACGCCTTCGAGCGCGATGGCCCGCGCGCCGTCGACGTCGAACCAGGGCTCCAGCTCCCAGTGGCGCGTGTCGTCCATGAACTCGAACCAGTGCGCCATCTGTTGCGCGCCGGCCGAGGTGAGCTGCCGCGCGTCGAAACGCTCGCCCGCGCCGCCCGCCGTGCCGGTGTTCGAGTAGGTGGGATACTGGCCGTTCATCGTCGAATTCCACAGGCGGCGGCGGAACTCGTCGGTTCCCACGTCGGCCGGCGTGCGCGCGCCCGCGCCGCTGTTTTCACGGGCGAACTGGAGGTTGACGAAGGCGGCCGGGTACAACTGATGCTCGATGGCGCCGATCTGGTCGTCGCCGGAGCCGTGGGTGATGAAGTTCATCCAACCGTCGCCGGCCAGGGCCGCAGACGTCGCGCGGGTATCGGTGGAGCGCGGGTGCAGGTACGGATCGTTCTGCTTCAGCAGGGTCCCGATCTCCTTCAGCAATTCGCGGCCGTTATCGTAGCTTTCAAACTCCTCGATGCCCTGCCAGGTGACGTTCATGGCGGAATAGCGCGCCACGATGTAGCGGATGTAGCGCTGGCGCTGGTCCCAGTTGGGGAACAGGCGGGTCAGGTGGTTCTGTTTGCCGGCGACGATCAGGTCGGCGACGATGCCCTTCGAGTTGAGATAGCGGATGCGGTCGTCCACGCGCTGGAAGTAGTCGAAGGCCGGATGGTCGGCGTCGGCGTAGACGGCCGGTGAGTCCGCGGCGCCGCCGATCAGCAGGCCGCGCAGGTGGGTGAAGTGTTGCGCGGCGCGGGTATCGGCCACCTGGCGGAACTCGGCGTCGGTGAGGAAGGCGAAGCGCAGGCAAGTGTCGCCCATCCACAGGTGCTGCTTGCGCATGTTCACGTTTTCGCCGCGCAGCGTCGCCCAGTGGTGCAGGTTGGCGGGCCGGACGTAGCCGGGGACTTCGGACGGCGTGGATTGGAACGCGCCTTCCTTGTCGTTGAAGCGGTCGATGTTGCTGGTGAGGCGGAAGGCCCAGTCGCCGGGTTCGTCGGGCGCAAAGCGGATGACCAGTTTACGGCCGCCGGTCCAGAAGGCGGGCATCAGGAACGTGCGATGGCGCGGGGACCGGAATTCGGCGTGGAGTTTGACGGTCAGGTACGGGTTCGGGTGCGCGGCGGCGTCCTGGTCATTCATTTCGAAGACCAGGTCGCACAGCGAATACGCCGGGGTCGCGGGACATGTGGGGACGCCCTCTGCGAACATCGTCGGCGCCAACGCCAGCGCCAGGGCGGCGAGCAACCTCATAATTCCAATAAAACACACCCTGGGAGCCGAGAAGGAGTTACTGCGCTTTCTGGACCGTCACGACGAATGGGTCGCTTTGCTGGGCGCGGAACAGGGAGCGCACCTGCAACACGTTCAGGCCGGGCCGCACGGTGGCCGGAATCTGCGCCGAAATCTGTCCGCCGGAAGTCTGCAGCAAGGGCAGCGGCACATCGTTCAGCACCACACAGGAGCCGCCCAGAACGGTCGGCACGGGCAGCGAGTTCGACGTCGCGCTCAAGGCCAGGTTCGACCCGTTGATGGTGATGAACGAGCCCGGCGCGTAGCTCGACGAGCCGTCGTTCGAATTCGTCACCGCGCGGGCGCCCTGCGGGATCTGCGGCTTGGTGAGCCCCGAGGAGGAAGCGAGCGGCATCACGCTGAGTCCCGAAATCGTGATTGCGTACACTGTACCCTGCGAGTCAACCACCATCTGGCGCGGCGCCACCTGCTGGCGCGTCGTGCCGAAGACGGAGAACACGGGATTTTCGGGCATCACGCCGGCCAGCGTGGACGTCTTGGTGGTGATGTCGAAGATTTCGAGCGTGGTGCGGGAATCGTCGGTGGTGGTGGAGGTCAGGTTCGTGCGGACGGGCGTCGTCATGCGCGCGAAGGTCGTGGTGTCGATGGGCGCGACGGCGGCCACGTTCCGCGACCCCACGCTGACCACGCTCACCGTGGGAATCTGGCCGGGCTGGGTGGGCTGCGTGGTGGTCACCGTGCCGGGCGTGGTGGCGCCGCCGATGGGCGTCAGCGACGCGTTCATCACCAGGCCGTTGGCCAGCAGATAGCTCGATGTGGTTCCGCCGCCCAGCGCTCCGTAGTAGCTGATGATCGGGTTGGTGAACAGCACGCGGGATGCGGTGAAGGCGTCCGACAGGCCGTCGTACAGATAGCCCGTGCCCGTGCCGTTCAGCAGCAGGATGCTCGCGAAGTCGGGCGTCCCGAGCATACCCGCCTGGGTGGGGGTGGCGATGGCGGTCTGTGTGGTGGAGGTCGAATTCCCGTTGATGACGGCGCTCGCCGGACGCGGCGAGGCGGTCCCCGCCACCACCTTCCACAGCGTGCCGTTCGACATCATGATCTGCAATCCCGAAAGGCCCATGGCGATCGAGTAAGGGCTGACCGGGCTGGTGTTGCCGGCCCGCGGGATGGCCGGAAACGCCACTTTGTCCACCGTCTGGCCGGCGTCCAGGTCCACCATGGCGATCGATTCGCCGCCGGTGTTCGCCACGTACAGCGTGCTGTTGTCCAGGCCCATCGCCATCTGGTGCGGCAACTGTCCCACCGGGATCGGATCGAGGAACGCCAGGTTCTTCGTATCGAACACCTCGATCCGGTTGTAGCCGGAGTTGGTGAGATAGACGCGGCCCCGGCTTTCGTCGAGCACGATATCGCGCAGGCCCTCGGTGGTGCTGTTGGGGACCGTCGGGACCGGGAAGATCAGCCCGCGCTGGTCCGACTGGCGATAGTTCATGTAGATGCGGATGGCCGGCGGGATGTTGATCGCCTCATTCGACGCGAGTTGCAGATTCACGGCGAACCCGTTGTTGCTCGCGCCCGATCCGGAGTAGAGGTTCGTACCCGGCTGGCGCGTGACGCCGGAGCGGCCGGGATCCATCGTAAAGGTGAGATCGGCCGGAGCGACGCCGCTGGTAGCCTGCGCCACGATGGCCGCCGATCCGCCCGAAATCGACGAGGGCACGGCGAAGGTCAGCTTGCCGCCGCCGATGTTCTTGATCTTGAGGGTGGTCTTGGCCGCGCCGCGATTGCAGTCGTCCATGGCCAGGTAGACGTTGGTGGTCTCCGGCATCAGGATCGGGTAGTCGTAGAGCTTCGAAAGCGGCAGGTGGATGAGGCCGGATTCGGACATCCCCCAGGCGTCGGCGCCATCGGAAGTAATGATCAGCTTCGCCACGATGCTCTCCGGCAGATTGATGCCCAGGCCGATGGTCAGGTTCTTGGGATCCTCGATCAGCAGCGTGGAAGCGGTGGGCCGGGAGGCGGGCGTGGTGGCCTGCGTGGTGTTGAACGCCGCGTAGATCTTCGACCCGTCGGGATGGAACACCGCCCCGCCGACGTTGGCCGTGGTGGCGAAGGATCCCGAGAGCGTAAACGGCGCGTTGGCCGTGCTCTCCTGCGCGATCACGTTCAGCGTCGAGGTTTCATAGAGCGAATAGCCCGCCATGAAGCGCGACCCGTCGGGCGCCATGCCCAACACGGAGGACTGGCCCGTGACGGTGCGGCTGGCGAGCACCACCCCCGAAGCCACTTCATACACGTAGAGCACGGTGGAGGCGCTGTTGTTGGTGACGCTGACGCCGACAATCAGGCTGCCGTCCTGGGTGCGCTGCAGCTTGCCGCGGAACGTGGTGGTGGGCCGCACGGTGGTGGTGGGCAACGTCGTGGGCGTCACCGGGGGCGGCGGGAACTGCACGGAGGTCACCTGCTGGCCGGAGCTCTGCGTACGGTCGTAGATCAGCAGCGTGTTGGTGAGGTTGCTTGCGCCCGTGCCGTCGGTGCAGATGAGGACGCGGCCGTCGGAGCCCACCTCGACGCCTTCCGGCTTGGCGGTCAGGCTGACGGTCTGCGAGACGTTGCCGATGCCCACGCTCAGGTCGATGACGCTGAGCGTCGAGCTGCCGTTGTTGGTGACGTACAGGTAGGCGGCGTCCATCGACATGGCGGCGGCAAGCGGCGTCGTCCCGACGGAAATGGAGCCGAGAATCGTCTTGGTTCGGTAATCGTAGACGTCCACCCGGGCGGCCGAAGTGTTCACCAGGTACAGGCGGCCGCGGGTCTCATCGAGCACCACATCGCTGGGGGTTCCGCCCAGTTGCACCACCTCGCCAAACGTGGCGGCGGAGGTCTGCGCGCGAGCTGCGGGCGCGGCGACGACGCCCAGAAAAGCGGCAAGCGAGGCGAGCACGAGACGAGATTGCAAGATGACTCCTACCTAAGCTACTCTAAACCCTTCAGATCCATGTAAGTTGCTGATTGAGCCGCCAGGAGTGCGGGCCGGCTCCGCAACTCGAACCGCTTTTGAGTGTTGAAACTAAATTAGCAAAGCTCAGGATCAGGAACCAGACTCGCGGGACCACGGTGGCGGATCGGGCGTCGATCGCCGATTCGAGCGCCACCCGAAGGACGGGGCTGTTGAAGCACTCGCGCCTGGACCCGGGGGATGGACTGTGGATCGTGCCGTGCGAAGCGGTCCACACGTTCGGAATGCGGTTCGCCATCGACATCGTATTCCTGAACAAGAAGAGACAGGTGCGGAAGATCCGCCACGCGGTGGGGAAACGGCGGATCGCGGTGGATTTGTTGGCGCATTCGGTGTTGGAACTTCCGGCGGGGACTGTTGCAAGTACGAATACAGAAGTTGGCGATCAACTCGAATTCGAAAAGCTCTATGCGTAACGTGTGGCTGTCGCTGTCGGTGGTCCTGACGCTCGCCGGGTGCGCCCGCAAGGTGGCGGTGACGCACGATCCCGCTCCCGCGCCGGCGTCCGCCGTGCAAACCACCCTGCAACGGCAGGCCAGGAACGCGGTGGAGGCGGGGGAGGGCGATTACGAGCTGCGCCAGTTGCGGGAGGCGGTGGCGGCCTCGCCGGACGATGTGGAGGCGCGGCTGAAGCTCGCCGCCCACTATGGCGCTCGCGGGATGAGCGACCTGGCGCTGGAGCACTATCGCCTGGCGGCGGAGCGCTTTCCGGACTCGGTCGCGGCGGCCAGGGCCCTGGTGACGGCTCTGCGAAAAGCGGACGCCACCGGGGAAGCCAAGGACGTGCTGGTCCGGTTCTGCAATCGCAGTTCGCGGGCGCCGGCCGAGTTCTTCTCGCTGGTGGGCATTCTGGAGGACGCCGACGGGCGCTACGCCAACGCCGAGCTGTGGCATCGCGCCGCCAACGAACGCCAGCCCGATTCGAGCGTGCTGCATAACAACCTGGGCTACAACCTGCTGTTGCAGGGTCGCGCCACGGACGCCGCCGCCGAGTTCCGGCGGGCCTTGGCGCTCGATCCGCGCTCCGAGATCGCGCGCAATAATCTGGGCGTCGCGCTGGCGGCCGATCCCAAGGAAGCGGTTCTTGCGTGGGAGGCCATCACCGACGCCGCCACCGCGCACAGCAACATGGCCGCCGTGTTGATCGAACAGAAGCGCTACGCCGAGGCGAGATCCGAAATCCAGGCCGCGCTCGACTATGCGCCGCGCCATCCGGCGGCGCTCGAGAATCTGAAACTGCTCGATGAGTTGGAAGGCAAGCGGGCCGCCGCGGCGGCGCCCAGAAACACACTGCGGGGCCGCGTGGCGATGGCGGTTCGAAGAGCGCTGGGCGTAAGCCCCGCGTCAAATTAGGTCACCAGGGGAAACTACGAATCACATGCATGCATTGAAGAAGTTCTGGATCGATCTTGCGAAGGATGAACAGGGCCAGGACCTGGTCGAATACGCACTGATCGTGGCGGCTGTCGGACTGGCGCTGATCACCACCGTGAACCAGCTTTCCGCGGCCATCGTCAGCCTGTACTCCAGCATGACGCAGGGACTGGCGAGCATCGGGACCACAGGCCAGTAACAGCGCCGTGCAAACCGGCGCGGCGGACAGCGTTACGACGGCCCGCCGCCGGCGGCAGGCCGCGGGACCCTCGCGTCCGGCGGCGTGGGCGCCCGATCTTTCTCTGTTTCTGGCGGCGGTGACCCTGGTGTATACACTCGTGATCTTCGACGGCCTCCACAAACTGTTCCGCGACTCCGACGCCGGCTGGCATATCCGGACCGGCGAGCGGATCCTCGCTTCCGGCGAACTGCCGCGCACGGATCCGTACTCGTTCACGCGGGCCGGCGAGCCGTGGATCGATTGGGAGTGGGCGGCCGACGTCGCGGCCGGGGCGGCGCATCGAGCCTGGGGATTGCGGGGCGTGGCGCTGCTGTTCGCCGTGGCCATCGCCCTGTCGACGTGGCTGTGGGTCCGGCTGACGTGGGCGGCGGGGGGCGATTTCCTGCTCGCTTCGGTGCTGGCGGCGCCCATGCTGTCGACGGCGAACCTGCATTGGCTGGCGCGGCCGCATGTGTTTGGATGGGCGCTGCTGGTTGGCTGGATGTGGATGCTCGAACGGGGATCGCTGGGTTCGTTTTCGCGATTTCATGCCCTGGCGGCGGCCGTTTTCGGATGCGTTTGGGCGAACGTCCACGCGAGCTTCTTTCTCGGAGTGTTAACTGGCTTACTGTACGCGGCGGGGTCCTGGGTGGGCGGCACGGTCTGGGAAGGGCAAGTGAAATCGCTAAAACGAACCCAGGGATGCCTGCTCGCGGCGCTGTTTTTCTCGCTCGGAAGCCTTTTGAATCCATACGGATTGGCGCTGCACCGTCATGTAATCGCTTATCTTTTGGATGCGGAGCTTCTGGCCCGTGTGGCGGAGTTCCAGACGTTCAATTTCCACGTCGCGGGGGCGGGCTGGATCGTGGCGGCGATGGGGGTTGCGGCGCTGGGGGCGGCGGCGGCGCTGGCTACGCGGCGGGTGGACCGGTTTCTGGTGATCGGGTTCTTCGTGGTGGCGGCGCTGAGGTCGGCTCGGGGCCTGCCGTTGATGGCGCTGGTGGCGCTGCCGCTCGCCAACGCGGGCTTCGTCGAGGTTCTCGAACGGGCCGAGGGGCTGAACCGGCGGCTGCGGGATTGGCTGGACTCGGCGCTCGAGTACTCGGCGCGGCTACGGGCGATCGACCGGGGATTTGCGGGATGGGCGCTTGCGCCGGTGCTGGTGGCGCTGGCGGCGGTGGGCGTCCGGACGGCCGGGGCCGGGTTCCCGGCGGACCAGTTCCCCGTGGCGGCGTCGCAGGCGGTTGAATCGTTGCCGGCCGAGGCCCGGATTCTCGCGCCCGACAGCTTCGGCGGCTACCTGATCTACCGGTTCAACGGCGCGCGGAAGGTGTATTTCGACGGGCGCAGCGATTTCTACGGGATCGAATTCATGAAGGAATACTTGAAGCTGGTGGAAGTCCGGCCGGGGTGGCGGGACGTGGCTCGGCGCTACCGCTTCACCCATGCGCTGCTGCCGGTGGGAGCGCCGCTCGCCGACGCCCTGCGGACGGGCGGGTGGCGTCCGGTGTATCAAGACGATGTAGCGGCGCTGCTCGAGGCGCCCGGGACAAGCCATGGATCGTAAACGGCTGTTGATGATATTCGGCGGCGCGTGGGTGTCGGCCGCCCTGCTCACGTGGTTTCTGTGGGCGAATACGAAGGCGCCGAAAACGGAAAAGATGACTTCCGTGGTGGCCGCCGCCCGCGACCTTCCGGCCGGAACGCGGCTCAAAAAGGCCGATGTCCGGCTGGTGAGCGCCGTGGCCAAGGACCTGCCGAAGACGGCCATCGCCGATTTGAACTCCGTTCTGGAGCGGCCGCTGCTGTTTCCGGTGACGGCGAATGAGCCGCTGACCTCGGCCAAGGTGGCGAGCGTGGGCGGGCCCGAGGGGCTGCCGGCGATGATCGAGCCGGGCAAGCGGGCGATCTCCGTACAGGTGACCGATGCGTCGGGCGTGGGCGGGCTGGTGCAGCCGCGCTCCCACGTGGACGTGTTGTTCACGCGGACCGGGTCAATGGCCGAGGCCGTGACCACCACCATCATCGAAGACGTGGTGGTGATGTCGATCGGCCGAAACATCGAGGTGCAGTCGGGCGCGACGGTGGATCCGCGGGCGACGCGTCCGCAGAACCAGGCGGCGACGCTGCTGGTGACGCCCGAACAGGCGCGCAAGCTGGAACTGGCGAAGAACCAGGGCAAGATCAGCCTGGCGCTCAGGAATCCGCTGGACCATGCGGTGGCCGAGAAGAACACGCCCACCACGGCCGAGGATCTGAACGTCGGGCCGTACCTGGGCCAGCGCGGACGCCGCGGACGGAATCTGCGCGACGACCGGTATTGGGCCGATCTGACGGGCGACGAGGTGAAGCCGAAGAAGGTGGAGAAGAAGGAACCGCCCAAGCCGCGATTCGTTGTCGATGTCTATCGCGGGGACAAACACGTACAGGAAATCTTCCAATGAGAAACGCGCTGAGCTTTCTCCTGGCCGCCTGCCTGGCCGCCGCCGAGACGACGTCCGGGCCGGCGATCACGCTGACGGCCGGGCGAGGCGAGTTGATCCAGTTCCGGCAGGACATTGTGCGCGTGGTGGTGGCGGAGCCGAAGATCGCCGATGCGGTGGTGGTGTCGCCGCGCGAGGTGATGGTGAACGCCAAGGCGCCGGGCCACACCACCGTGATCGTGTGGGAGGGGACGCTCGATCCGACGCGGTATGAGGTGACGGTGACGCCCGATCTGATGGAGACGCAGACACAGCGGCGGATCCTCGATACGGAACTGAAGGCGCTGAGCGGGGCGAACGTCGCCTATACGTGGAACGGCGAGTCGATCGTGCTGACGGGCACGGCGCCGGTAGAGGTCGCGAAACAGGCCAACGCGCTGGCGGCCACGCACGCCAAGTCGGTGGTGAACCTGATCCAGACGCCGCCCGCGCCGGAGCCGCGCCAGATCATGCTGCAGGTGAAGTTCGCCACCATCGACCGGGTGAGCCTGGCGGCGTTGGGATTCAACCTGTTCAGCGCCAATGGCAAGACGCTGGGCGGGGTGACCACGCAGCAGTTCTCTTCGCCGCGCATCAGCCAGTTGCAGTTTCAGGGCGGCAATCTGCAGAACAATACGCTGAACTTTTCCGACCTGCTGAACCTGTTCGTCTTCCGGCCCGATCTCAATATCGGCGCGACCATCCAGGCCATGGCGCAACGCAATCTTCTACAGATCCTGGCCGAGCCGAACCTGATCGTGGTGGAGGGCAAAGAGGCGAGTTTCCTGGCGGGTGGCGAGTTCCCCTTCCCTACCGTGACGACCACGCCCACCGGCGGCGCGCTGGCTCCGGTGGTGACCGTGCAGTTCAAGAAGTTCGGGGTGCAACTGGATTTTTCGCCGACGGTGACGCATAACGGCGCGATCAACCTGAAGGTGTCCCCGGAGGTCAGTTCGCTCGATTTCGCCAACGCGGTGACGATTCAGGGCTTCACGATTCCGGCGATTGCGACGCGGCGGGCCGAGACCGAGGTCCTGCTGAAGGACGGCGAGAGCTTCGCCATCGCGGGGCTGATCGATAACCGGGTGGAGCAGCAGTTGAGCCGGATTCGCGGCATCGGCGACGTGCCGATTCTCGGGAAGCTGTTCCAGAGCCGGCAGACCAAGAAGTCCACCGACGAACTGCTGGTGGTGGTGACGCCGCGCTTCGTCAAGCCGCTTTCGCCCGAGGAACGGGCCAAACTGCCGGATACCGTGGAAACGTTCCTGCCCACGGTGAAGGAGGAACAGTCGGCCATCGACGCCAAGAAGAAGGCCAAGAAGAGCAAGGCGCCCAAGTTCGTGGGCCAGAGGGGGCAGCAGGAGCCCAACTGATGCGCGAGAGGTCGGGGGCCGCGTCGGTCCACATGATCGTGATCCTGGTGCCTGTGCTGTTCGGGCTGATGGGGTTCGCTCTCGACCTGGGACGGATGTACCTGGTGCGCGGGGAGTTGCAGGCGGCGGCGAATTCGATGGCTCTGGCGGCGGCGGCGAAACTGATCGGCACGGACGCGTCCACGGACGCGGCGACGACGGCCGCGCAGTTGACGTTGAACGATACGAACGGATACGCCAACCGCTACGATTTCGCGGGGCTGAAGCTGGGCGAGACGACCGGGTCGCTGTCGAGTACGGTGTCCGATCCGGGATTCTTCTCCACCATGGCCGATGCGACGGCGGCGGATTCGACTTCGGGCAGCGTGGCGGGGTCGGCGGCCAAGTACGCTCGGGTGCAGATTACCGCGGAGGCTCCGCTGGTGTTCTGGAGCTTTCTGCCGATTGCCACCGATCGCAAGGCGACCATCGCCGCAGCGGCCGTGGCAGGCGTCAGCGCTCCGTTGTGCGTGGCTTGCGGGATTCAGCCGATGGCTATCGCGGCGCGGGACACGAGCGACACGGTGGACTTTGGATACACCACCGCCACGCGCTACACCTTCGCGTTCTCCTGCACAGGCAATCCCACGCCTACCGGGTTGGCGGGCGCCACGTCGGTGGTGACATACCTGGTGCTCGACCGGCTGGATCCGAATCCGACGGCGTTCACCGATGAGCAGTCGCAATTGTTCCGCATTGGCGCGAATGGGTTGCCGGGGAATGCGACGGAATCGCTCGCCTGTTTCACCATCAACAATACAGAGACGATTTGGGCGACGGCGATTCCGGGGGCTTGCAGCGCCGCGTCGCCGCCGAGCGACGTGTTTTCGATGCTGTGCGGCGTGACGACGCGGTTTGAGAGTTCGCTGCCCGCGGCTTGTTCGAACATCCCCGATGTCGACACGCTGAGTACGCTGTACGCGCCCGACAGCGACGTCTCCGACATCACCGATTACACGCAGTACCTGGGCAACGGGCGGCGGGTGATCACGGTTCCCATCGTCGACGCGCTGTCGTCGGCGGGGTCGATGACGGTGCTGGGGTTCCGGCAGTTCCTGATCGAGCCGGATCCGAACGGAGTGGACATAACGCCAGCGGACCGGTTTGGACGGTTCGCGGCGATGTACCTGGGCAGCGTGATGCCGCTGCGGCAGGGGCGATTTTCGGGGTGTACGCAGACCTCCGGCCCGGGGAAGGTGGTGCTGCACCAATGAGGCGTCGCGAGCGTGGGGCGGTGCTGGTGGAGACGATTCTCATCGCGCCGGTGGCGGTGATGCTGCTGACCGGGACGATCGAGTTCGGGCGCCTGATCTACACCTATGTGGCCATCGAGAAGATCCTGTACACGGTGGCGCGAGGGGCGGCGAGCACGCAAGGGATCAACTTCTGCGCCGACGCGGATACGACGCTGGGGGCGATTAAGCAACTGGCCGTGACGGGGTCTGAAGATAGCGGCGGAACGTCGATTGTCGGCGGATTGACCGTCGATCAGATTGCCGTGCGGGCCGAGCGCATCAATGCGACCGATGGCACGCTGGGGCTGTGCGATTGCTCCGTGTCGGGCTGCGATACGGCGAGCGGCGGGTTGCCGCCCGATTTCGTGACGGCGTATTTGACCGACGGGTACTCGTTCCGGCCGCTGTTTTTCGGATTGACCGTAACGCCCGTGCAGTTGCGGCCGCACGTGCGCGTGCCGTTTGGAGGACCATGAGACGGCGCCGCTCACAATCCGGAGCCGTGACGGTGGAGTACGCGATCCTGTACACGACGGTGATCGTGCCGCTGACGTTCGGCGTTATCTACGCGGCGCACATGCTGTGGATCTGGCACAGCGTGGGCGAGTGGACGCGACTGGCGGCGCGGTATGCGTCGACGCACTGCTGGCAATCGAGCGGCGACAACGTGTTGGGCTGGATGCGCAGCAACATTCCGCCGACGGTGGACGCCGATCAACTGCGCAACGGGAACGCGGACCTGACGGTGTCCTATATGGGGCGCGATGCGGATACGGGGACGCTTACGGCGTTCACCTGCGATTCCGAGTGCAGCGCGCAGTGCGTGCCGGAGACCGTGACGGTGGCCGTGAGAAACTACCAATTCGGCGCGTTCCTGACCTACCTGGGGCTGCAACCGGTGGCCATGCCCGATTTCCAGACGACGGTGCATATGGAGGGCGCGGGGTGCGACCCGGAACAGGGCGTTTGTAATCCTTGAAAGGCAAACGATGGCGATCACGTTACTTGTAGCTTCATCCGATGAACACTTTCGCGAACTGGTGCGCGACAATCTGCTGAATATGCAGAATGCGAAGGTGGTCGCCGAGTACCCGGATGTTTCGGGCAACCTGTATATCCGCGTGCTGCAGGATCTGGAACGGCATCCGGAAGCGGCCATGTTCTTCGACCTGGCGAGCGATCCCGATGGCGGGTTGAAGACGCTGGAGCGGGTGAAGCAGGCCGCGCCGGACATGTACGTGGTGGCGTCGAACTATGCGGGCGACGGGGAGTCCGTGCTGGCTGCGGTGCGCGCGGGCGCGAACGATTACCTGGTGCAACCGGTGAAGCGTATCGAATTTCGCGATGCGATCACGCGGCTGGAGCATGCTCCGCGGCGCGCGGCGGCGGCGGGCGCGAGCAAACTGGGCAAGGTGTTCACGTTCCTGGGCGCGAAGGGCGGCGTGGGGACCACGACGCTGGCGGTGAACTTCGCCGGCGTGCTGGCGCAGCGGAAACAGCGCACGGTGCTGCTGGACCTGGACTGGTCAGCCAATGATTGCGCCATGCAGTTGGGCGCGGCGCCGCAGTACACGCTGCACGAGGTGGGCGAGAATCTGACGCGGTTGGACCAGGCGCTGTTCGAAGGGTTCGTGACGCGGGATCCGCTGGGGTTCTTTCTGGTGGGTCCGCCGGATTCGCTGGATCAACGGGCGTACTTTTCGGAGCCGATGTTCCGGGAGTTTTCGACGTTCCTGATTGAGAAGTACGATTCGGTGGTGATTGACGCGGGACGGTCGTTGACCGATGAAGTGACGCTGGGGGCGCTGCATAGCTCGTCGACGATTTTCCTGGTGGTGGACCAGCAGTTTCCTTCGATTCGCAATGCGCAGCGGTATCTGGCGGCGCTGGTGCGATTGGGGTTCAGCCAGGACCAGTTGAAGGTGCTGGTGAACCGGTATCAGAAGCGGGGGAGTCCGGATTACGCCACGCTCGAGCAGATTCAGCAAACATTGAACCAGAAAGTGTTTTATGGGATTCCGCCTTCGCCGCACGTGCTGAATTCGATCAACCGGGCGCGGCCGTTTGTCGCCGACCGGCAGAGCGCGCCGGAACTGGACCGGGCGTTTCGCACGTTTGTGGACCGGGCCACGGGCGTCAAGAAGGATGAGGCTGCTCCGGCGGCCAAGGCTAGTTGATGTCGTCACGACCGCTTCCCCGCCCTGGCGCCGCCGCCGACCGGTGGTTCCAGATCAAGACGCAGATCCACGCGAAGCTGCTGAATTCGCTGTCGCCGGATCAGTTGAAGTCGCTCAACAAAGACGGCGTGCGCGACCAGATCGGCAATGTCGTCGAGCGGTTGATCGCGGACGAGAACGTCCCGATGACCGTGATCGAGCGGGAGCGGTTGATCGAGGAGATTCTGGACGAGGTCTTCGGGCTGGGGCCGCTGGAGCCGCTGCTGAAGGATCCGACGATCAGCGACATTCTGGTGAACGGCTTCGACAGCGTCTATGTGGAGCGGGCGGGCAAGCTGGTGGAGACGAACATCCGCTTTAAGGACCAGGCGCATGTCCGCATGATCATCGACCGCATTGTGTCGAATATCGGGCGGCGCATCGACGATTCCTCGCCGATTGTCGACGCCCGCACGAGCGATGGGTCGCGGTTGTGCGCGGTGATTCCGCCGCTGTCGCTGATTGGTCCGGTGATGTCGATCCGGCGGTTCGGCAAGAAGCTGCTGACCACCGAGGAACTGATCAAGAACGAGACCTTCACCACCGGGATGCTCGACTTTTTGAGCGGCTGCGTGGAGGCGCGGCTGAATGTCATCGTGTCGGGCGGGTCGGGGTCGGGCAAGACCACGATGCTGAATACGATGTCGCGCTTCATTCCGGAGAGCGAGCGGGTGGTGACCATCGAGGATACGGCCGAACTCCAGTTGCAGCAGGAGCACATCGTGCGGCTGGAGACGCGTCCGATGAATATCGAAGGGGCGGGCGCGGTGACGCAGCGCGACCTGGTGATCAACGCCCTGCGTATGCGGCCGGATCGCATCATCATCGGCGAGTGCCGCGGGCCGGAGGCGCTCGACATGATGCAGGCGATGAATACGGGCCACGACGGATCGATGACCACGACGCACGCCAACTCGCCGCGGGATGCGTTTTCGCGGCTGGAGACGATGGTCATGATGGCGAGCCAGAATATCCCGGACAAGGTGATCCGGCAGATGCTGGCTTCGGCCGTGAACATCGTGGTGCATTGCGCGCGACTGACCGACGGCACTCGCAAGGTGTCGGCTATCAGCGAGGTGGTGGGCGTGGAGCACGATCACCTGGAGATGAACGACATCTTCGTGTTCGAACGCACGGGTGTGACGCCTCGCGGGCATGTGTTGGGCAAGTTCGCCGCTACGGGTACGCGGCCCATTTCAATGGACCGGCTGAAGGCGTACGGCATCCACCTGTCGAACTCGATTTTCCACGAGGTGAAGGAAGTGAAGGAGCGCTGAGGCATGTTCCTGTTCGTCGCCTTCCTGGTGTTCGGCGCGGCGTTGCTCGCCGCCGGGTACTTCGCCTTTACGGTCCCCCAACAGGAGACCGAGGCGTTGCTCGCGGCGCGCCTGCGGGACCTGCGCGTGCGTGGCGGGGCGGGACGGGCGCGGGCGTCGGCTCCGGATCTGCTGCGCCGGGAGCGGCGTGGGCGGCTGGCGTTTCTAGGGGATTTTTTCCAGTGGATCGGGTTGCTGCGGCGGCTTCAGGAGTACATCTATCAGGCCAACCTGAAGTACCGGGCGACGGAAGTTTTCGTGCTGTGCGTGATTCTTGCGGCCGGCACGTACTTCCTGTTCGAACTGTTCGGCATGTCGATGGCAGTGCTGCGGGTGGGGCTGGGGCTGCTGGTGGGCTTCGCTCCGGTGGGCTATATTCTGCGGGTGCGGTCGGCGCGGCTGCATAAGTTCGAGAACGCACTGCCGGACTCGATCGATTTGTTCAACCGGTCGATGAAGGCGGGCCACAACATCCACGCGGGGCTGGAGACCATCGCGTCCGAGGCGGTGGAGCCGGTGAAGATGGAGTTCAAGAAAGTGGTGGAGGAGCTGGCGCTGGGCTCGCCGATCGAGGACGCGCTGCATGGGCTGGGGAAGCGGATTCCGCTGATCGACCTGAAGTTCTTCATCACCGGGTTGATCCTGCAACGGCAGACGGGCGCGAATATGGTGCAGGTGCTCGAGAACCTGGCGCTGCTGATTCGCGAGCGGTTGAATCTTGCGGCCAAGATGAAGGCGGCGACGGCGCAACAACGCTTTTCGGCGGGTTTGTTGTGCGCCATGCCCATTGTGGTGGGGTTGGGATTCTGGGTGCTGAAGCCCGAATACATACGGCTGCTGTACACGGATCCGACCGGGCAGAAGTTTCTGACTTACGCCATTTGCTCCGAGATCGTGGGGATACTGGTGATCCGGAAGATCGCGAGTCCTAAATTATGATGGCGGCGCTGTTCTTTATCCTCGCCTTTGCGACGCTGGCCGCGCTGGTGTGGTCGGGCATTGAGTTATTTACTGTCAAGGAGGCTCCGCTCGACGACCGGCTGGAGGAGCTCCAGGCGCATGCGCTGGTGTCGACCGAGCGGGGGCCCCGGCGGCGCGGGGGCGGCGGATTTGTCAACCGGATCCTGTACTTCATCAGCCTGTTACCCGGCGGCGAGGACTGGATTCATGACACGGACCGCGAGTTGGCCCAGGCGGGCATCCGGCGGAAGGAAGCCACGGTCCTGTTCGCGACGTTCCAGACGCTGTTTTTCCTGGCGATGCTGGGCGGGATGCTGTACTTGCAGCGCGGCAATCCGGTGACCTCGAAGTTCGGCGGGCTGGTGGCCGCGTTCCTGCTCGGGTGGCTGCTGCCGAGGCAGGTGCTGTACCGACTAGTGAAGCGGTATCGCAACAAGTTGCAGGAAGCGCTGCCGGATACGGTGGACCTGCTGGGAATCGTGCTGGGAACGGGGCTGGCGCTCGACCAGGCGATGATGCGAGTTAGCGAGGAGATGGAGTACATCTATCCCGAGTTAGCCGGCGAGTTCGCCACGGTGGTGATGCAGGTGAAGGCCGGACAGGAGCGCGGCAAGGCGTTCCAGCAACTGGTGCGACGGACCGGCATCGAGGACATCAAGAGCCTGTCGGCGATGATCGTGCAGAGCGAACGTTTCGGCACCAGTTTGTCGCAGGCGCTGAAGGTGTACGCCGATGCGCTGAGGACACGCCGGCGGCTGCGGGCGGAGGCGGCGGTGGGCAAGGCGGGCATCAAGATGCTGTTCCCGATCGTGTTCTTCATCCTGCCGGTGTTGTTCATCATCACGCTGGTTCCGGGCGTCCTCAGCGTGTTGCGGGATCTGCGGATGGGGCTTGGGCCGAGGTAGGGCGCTATTCGCCGGCCCAGTAGACGGCGCGGGAGCGTACTTGGACGTTCGGACGGTTCACGCGGACTTCGATGCGGTGGTAGCCGGATGCTCCGGCGTCGGGCATGAAGGTCAGCAGGTATTGAGAGTGGAGATGCGCGCCGAGTTTTTCGATCGCATCTTCGAGTCCTTTCTGGCGAAGGAACGGGAACGTGACTCCGCCGGTGGCCTGAGTCAGAGCCTGGGTGGAATCCACTTTCTCACGGCGGACTAACTCGACGAGAGCACCCATGATGTCGACGCTTTGGGCGGCCCCGGGAATCTTGGGAGACGGGCACCCGAAGGGGTTGCATTGCTCGGGTCCGCCGGTGGCCGTTCCGGTTTCGTCGCTCGGCTTGGTGGGCGCCTTGGGCATCTGCGGGTCGGCGATAGCGGATGACTTCGTGGTCCAGGCGGCGCCGAAGGCCGAGTAGGTGGCGGCGTATACGATGACGCCCTCCTTCTGCACCGCGTCGGCGGCCTGTTGGAGCGTCGACTCACTGCCGCGGTCGCGGGTTTCCGAGATCAGCAGCAGGACCTTCCGCGAGTTAGGGCGTTTGCGCAGTTCGGCGACGGCTTCAGTGGCGGCGTCGAGCATTCGGCCGGCTTTCGGCGGGCCGGGAGTGATCGCTTCGAAGGCCCGGGCGATGGAGACGTCGTCGTTGGTGCAGCGCTGGAGCCAGTCCAGGCGGTCGGAGAAGCTGAGAATGGCGGCGCAGCCTCGCTCTCCGGTGACGAGCGGCTGAATCATCCCGCCGATTTTGCGGACCTTTTCGAGAACCGGTTTTGAAATCCCGGAGGCCTGGATGGCGACCACGAGTGCAATCGGGGCAACACCTGTGGCCAGGAAATCGACAGCCGTCTTCCGGGACTGGCCGTTGTCGAACACCTGGAAATCCTCGGGCTCCAGGCCGTCGAGCAGGCGGCCCTTGGCGTCGGCGACCGTCACGGGCACCACCACCAGCCGCGATTGGACGCCGAAGCGCGGGTCCTGCGCTGGGGCTAGGCACATGAACAGGAGCCAGGCAAGGCGTCGCATCGTTCGATCAATGTGCAAGCCGGGCGCCGAAACGGGGTGTTTCCGGCGGCGGGTGCATTTATCATAGGTAGAGGCAGGTTCCAAGATGAGCGACAATCCAACTCCCGACCTACAGAACGACGAGCAGGACGCCAGCTTTCCGATTCCACCGCCCACCATGGAATTTCTGGTGCTTTCCCTGAAGGCCCAGGCCGAGATGCAACTCGGGTTCCTCCATTTCGGCCCGGAGAAAGACCGGCCGAAACCGGACTTTCGCGTGGCGCGGCACACCATCGATCTGCTGTCGCTGCTGCAGGACAAGACGCGCGGCAATTTGACGATGGATGAGCAACGGCTGCTTGAGAATTCGCTGACCGAGTTGCGGTTCCGATTCGTGCAGGCGATGGAGTCGGCTCCGACGCTGAAGGCCGAAGGGCAAGCCCAGGGCTGATGCAGCCGGGCGCGATCAAGATCACCGTACTCGGGTCAGGGACGAGTTCCGGCGTGCCGACCATCGGCTGCGAGTGCAAGGTCTGCACGTCGGCCGATCCGCGCGATAACCGGCTGCGGCCGTCGATTCTGGTGCAGTACGCCGGGCGCAACGTGGTGATCGACACGACGCCCGATTTCCGCCAGCAGGCGCTGCGGGCGCGGCTGCGGAGGCTGGACGCGATTCTGTATACGCACGCGCACGCCGACCATATCATGGGGCTCGACGACATACGGCCGTTCAACTTCATGCAGCGGGAGAATATTCCGATTTACGGGTCGGCGGAGACGCTGGAGACGATTCGCGCCTGCTTTGGGTATGTGTTTGAGACGCGCTACACGGAGTCGTCGATTCCGAAGATCTCGACGAACCTTTTCGGCGACGGGCCGGTGGAGTTGTTCGGGCTGGCGTTCGAGCCGCTGCGGTTGCATCACGGGAGAGGCGTGTCGTGGGGTTTTCGTTTCGCCGATTGCGCCTATCTGACCGATCACAGCGACATTCCGCCGGCGACGGTGGAGCGGCTGGGAGGGTTGGACGTTCTGTTTCTGGATTCGCTGCGGCACAAACCGCATCCGACGCACACCACGGTGGACCGGGCGGTGGAGTGGGTGGAGCAGTTGAAGCCGAGGCGCGCGTTCCTGACGCACATGTCGCACGACGTGCTGCACGCGCGCGTCGAGGAGCGTATGCCGCCGCATATCCGGCTGGCTTACGACGGGCTGGAGATCTGGGTGGGAGGCTCGGCCGGATGAGCCCGTTCCGCGTGTTCCGTTCCCTGGATGCGGTGCCGGCCGATTTCGGACCTTCGGCGTTGACCATTGGGAATTTCGATGGATTGCACGCGGGGCATCGGCGGATCATGCGGCGCGTGGCGGCGATCGGTGAGGGCTACGGCTGGCGGCCGAGCGTGCTGACCTTCGATCCGCATCCGACCAGGGTGGTGGCGCCGGCTCGCACGCCCAAGCTGATGACCACCACCGAACAGCGCTGTGAACTGATGCGCGGCGAGGGCATCGAACAGGTGCTGGTGCTGCCGTTCACCGTGGAGTTGGCGCAGGCGCCGCCCGAGGAGTTCGCGGCGCGGATCCTGGCCGGGAAACTGGGCGCGAGGATGGTGCTGGTGGGCGATAACTTCCGCTTCGGCGCGCGGCAGGCGGGCGACACCGAAACGTTGCGGGAGTTGGGCGAGAGGTACGGATTTCGCGTCGAGATCCTGACCGGGGTGCGCCGGCATGGACGCATGGTCTCCTCGAGCGGCGTGCGCAAGCTGATTCAGAACGGCGAGGTGGCGCTGGCGGCTCGATTCCTCGAGCGGCCGCACTCGGTGGAGGGCCGGATCGTGTCGGGCTTCGGCATCGGCTCGAAGCAGACCGTGCCGACGCTGAACCTGGCGACGGAGGCGGAGATTCTGCCGGCCAACGGGGTGTATGTGACGCGCACCTACGACCTGGAGGCGGCGCGGGATTGGAATTCGATCACCAACATCGGCTACCGGCCGACGTTCGGCGGCGATGCTTTGACGGTGGAGACGTTTCTGCTGGCCCCGCTCGATGGCGGCGCGCCGGAGCGGATCCGGCTGGAGTTTCTGAGGCGCGTGCGGGCGGAGCGCAAGTTCGAAAGTCCCGAGGCGCTGAGGGCGCAGATCCTGCGCGACGTGGGGCGGGCCAACGCATATTTCCGGCGCTACCGGCGATGGGTTGGGGCGGCCGGTTGGGGAAGCCGGGAGGGCAATTGATACAATTGAGTTTCATGCTGGGCACCGCTCAACCGGCGCGTCTTGTGGCGATGATGATGCTGCTGATCCTGACGTCGCCAGGGGGCCTGGGCCAGTCGGGCGACGGCGTGGCGCGCGGATTTCACCGCACGGAGACGCTATCCTACACGATCGAATGGCGGCTGGTGACGGCCGGCGCGGCCAAGTTGAGGCTTTCGCCTTCCGGGACGCCCGAGTACCCTTCGCTGCATTCGGAACTGGATCTGGAATCGGCGGGTCTGGTTTCGAAGCTGTACCGCGTGCAGGACAAGTATTTCGGGAATTACGACACGGGATTCTGCGCCATCAGCGCGCAGATCAGCGCCAATGAGGGCCGGCGCCGCCGGGAGACGAAGATCGACTTCGACCGGCAGCACAACAAGGCCGCCTACCTGGAGCGCGACCTGGTGAAGAACGCCGTGGTGCGGGCGAGCGAGATCGACACGCCGCATTGCGTGCACGATGTCGTGGGCGGATTGCTGGCGCTTCGCACGATGCGCATCGACGTCGGCCGTAGCGCCGAGATGCCGCTGAGCGACGGCAAGAAGGCGGCCAACGTGCGAGTGGAGGCGCAGGAGCGCGAGGACCTCAAGATCAACGGCACGGTGTACAAAACCGTGCGGTATGAGGCGTTCCTGTTCAATGGCGTCATCTATCCGCGCAGCGCGCGCCTGTTCATCTGGCTGACCGATGACGCCCGGAAACTGCCGGTGCAGATCCGGGTGCGGATGAATTTCCCGATCGGTACGGTGACGCTCAGTCTCGATAAAATCGAACAATCATGAAAGCTGTTTTCTGTTGCCTGGCCGCGGCAGTGTTCGCGTCCGCGCAGAACCCGTCCGCCCTCATGCCCGGCGCCGAAGCGAACCGCGTATACGCCCGGGCGATCGAATTGATGGACTCTTCCGCGGTGGCGATCCCGGAGTTGAATCGGGCCGCCGCACCGCTGATTGAGAATAGCCGCCAAGCGCTGGTGAACCTGCGACAGCGGCCTAATAACGTGGCCTTCACGTACTCCTTCCTGAGCAACCTGCGCGCGTACCTGGCGCTGGCTGACGCGGTGCCGCGTCCGTATCCGTTTCCCGCCGAAGCGGGCAAACACATGGTGGAGTTGCGCGAGGCGGCCGATCGGACGGAGGCCCATTTCCGGGCTTCGTTGACGCAGCGCGAGGCGCAATTGCGCAGCGGCGATCGCGATAACCTGGCGCGCTATGGCGAGGCGAACCAGAAACTGGCGCCGCCCGCGGCCGGCAAACGGCGGATCGTCTTCATGGGCGATTCCATCACCGACGGCTGGCGATTGAACGAATATTTCCCCGATAGCGACTTCATCAATCGCGGCATCAGCGGGCAGGTGACGAGTGAGATGCTGGGCCGCTTCAAGGCCGACGTCCTCGACCTGAAGCCCGAGGCCGTGCTGATTCTGGCGGGCACCAACGACCTGGCTCGGGGGGCGGCGCTCACCACGATTCAGAACAACCTGGCGATGATGGGCGATCTGGCGGAGCGTCGCGGAGTGAAGGTGATCCTGGCGTCGATTCTGCCGATCAGCGATTATCACAAAGCCGACAATCCGTCGTTTGCGCGCAGCGTGGAACGTCCGCCGTCGCAGATTCGCGCGTTGAACGACTGGATCAAACGGACGGCCGAACAGCGCGGCTATGTTTACTGCGACTATTTTACGGCGATGGTGGATAAGGACGGCCAGTTGACGGCCGATCTGGCGGACGATGGCCTGCATCCCAACGCCAAGGGATACCGGGTGATGGCGCCGATCGCCCAGGCGGCTATCGCCAAGACGGCCGCCGCGCCGCCTCCGGTGCAACAGAAATCGCACGGGCTGCGTCTTTTCAACAAGGAATAATTCATGTTGAACCGTGTGCTGCTGGTTGTGTTGTGCGCCGGAATCGCGGCCAGCGCCCAGATGAAGCTGTCGGTGGAACAGCTCAAGCAGTTCATCCAGTCGAGCGTCGCGATGAAGCAGGACGACCGGAAGGTGGCGCAGTATCTGAAAAAAGTCCAGTTGACCAGCCAACTGGACGCGGCCACGGTGGAGGATCTGCAGGGATTGGGCGCCGGGCCTCGCACGGTGGAGGCGCTGAAGGCGCTGATGACAGCCACGGCGGCGATGCCCAAGGCCGCCCCGCCTCCGCCCAAGCCCGCCTATGTGCCGCCGCCCTCGCCGACCTCGGAGGAACAGGGCAAGGTGCTACAGGACGCGCGGGAGTACGCGCTGAACTACACCTCGCGGCTGCCCGACTTCATTTGCACACAGGTTACGCGGCGGTTCGTGGATCCCACGGGGCTTGAGTCCTGGATCCGGCAGGACGTCATCACGGAGCGGCTGAGTTACTTCGACAAGCACGAGGACTACAAGGTGGTGCTGGTGAACAGCCGCCCCGTGGAGATGGCGCACGACAAGTTGGGAGGGGCGACGTCGAGCGGCGAGTTCGGCAGCGTGATGCGCGAAATCTTCGACCCGACCAGCGAGACCCGCTTCGAGTGGGAGCGCTGGGGAACGCTGCGCGGGCATCGCATGCACGTGTTTTCGTATCGCGTGGAGCAGAGCCGGTCGCAGTACAGCATCTACTCAGAGGAAGTGAAGCAGCGGATTATCGCGGCCTATCATGGCCTGATCTACGTGGACAAGGAGACGTCGGCGGTGATGAAGATCACGCTGTCGGCCGATGAGATCCCGTCCGGATTCCCGGTGCGCGAGGTGAATCTGTCGCTCGACTACGACCATGTCAGCATCTCGGACCACGAATTCATCCTGCCGCTGAAAGCCGTGCTGACGTCGCGCCAAGGGGCGAAGTACCTGAACCGGAACGAGGTTGAGTTCCGGATGTACCGCAAGTTCAGCGCCGAATCGACGATCAAGGCGGTGGATGTCGAAACGCCCGACGCGCTGCCGGCCGAGGCGACGAAGGAGCAGGCTCCTCCGCCGCCGGTCAAGAAGTAGCTACTTCGCCTTGAAGCCCGTCCAGGGGTGCGAATCGAGGTCGCGCAAGGACGGTTTCTGCCAGGCGAATTCGGGGTGCGCCGACAGGTGCCTGGCGGCCTTGAAGTGGATGCCGCAGGGGTGGCCCAGCGCGGCGGTCATCTGCATGGATTCCGACAGGACCGCGGTGGTCGCCTTCGCCTGAACGGCGCCCGCGGGGGCGAACTCCGGCTGCCAGGGCTTGCTGCCTCGGGCTGAAAGCTCGATATGGCCGCAGAGGGTGCGCTCGCTCGGCTGTTCCTTGTTATCGAAGGTGTCGTAGTGGTCGCCGAGGAATTTCTGAGCCAGCGCCAGGTCGATCTTACCCTTGTATTGAGCCATGATCGCGTCCCAGCGGATGTGACGCGCGTTGGCGCTCAGGGATTTGTTCGACAAGTCATAATTTGTCTCTTCGGCGGTGAGTTTCGGATCGATCGGATAATTCGAGCCGACGAAATAACCGTCCTTGGTGCGCTTCAGGTTCACGTTTTTCAGGCCTAACTCGAGGCTCGCCACTTCGCCCGTGTTACGGTCGGCCACCAGCCAGTCGTTGGCGTAGCCGCCGTTGTTGCCTTCCTGCATCAGGCGGGCGAAATCGTCGATCGTCGAGGCGTACTGCATGGCGCGACGGGCGCGGGCGAACTCGGCGACGCCGGTGGGGTCGAAGCCGTGAAACTCGCTGATCGTGGTCTCCGTGATCATGATCCCGGCGGAATTCAGGCCGAAATCGTCGCCGCTGTGGATGAGACCGGGCATGCCGTCCATGATGAAGGCGTGCCCCGACGCCGGTTTCACGTCGAAAATGATGTTCCAGCGCGAGCCGGTGAGATAGTCGGTCCAGTTATTGTGCGCGATCACCGGGCGGCCGTCCTTGGTGTAACTCCCGGTGGCGACGAAGGCGCTGCAGTGATCGCCGGTGGGATGCTTCTGGCTCTTTTCATACCAGTTCAGATAATAGGGCGAGAGTTCGAGCCAGGCGTTCATCACCGTCAGGTCGACGCTGTCGATCTTGACGCCGCGGGCGCGGGCGCCTTCGGCGATGCCCTGGATTTCGGTCTGGTATTCGTTGGGCAGCTTCGGCCACAGGACGTGCTCGGCGGCGTCGCGGAAGAACGCCCAAGGCTTGGCATCGTGAGTCAGGCTGATTTCGATGGCCTTGCGGGCGTCTTCGATCTCCCGGGCGAGCAGGAAACCGTGCTGATAGCCGATGTCGGCGGGGGAGCCCTCCAGGTGTACGAAGATCCACCCGTTCTGATCGGGCGCTCGGGAGGCCTTGTGGAGGCGGGGATCCTGCTGCGGCTGTTTAGCGGCAAGACCGATGAAGACGGCGACCAGTACGACGGCGCAAGTGACGGCGATTCGGCGCATATCCTTCCATTATGCTCCGCCGGCCCATTATGCTCCGAGGGCCGCGCTCGGCCAAAGCCTATCGGGCCTGGGTCGTCAGGGCGCGTTGGAGAAACCGGCCCGTGTACGATCCCTGGACCTCGGCCACCTGCTGAGGCGTCCCCTGCGCGACGATTCGGCCGCCCGCTTCCCCGCCCTCCGGACCCAGGTCGATGATCCAGTCGGCGTTCTGGATGACGTCGAGATTGTGCTCAATGATGAGGATGCTGCCGCCGTTGGCGATCAGCCGCTGGAAGGCGTCGAGGAGTTTGGCGATGTCGTCGAAATGCAGGCCGGTGGTGGGTTCGTCGAAGATGAAGAGCGTTCCGGTGCAACTGGCCTGGCACAGGTGGGCCGCCAGCTTGACGCGTTGCGCCTCTCCGCCCGACAGCGTGGTGGCCGACTGGCCCAGCCGCAGGTAACCCAATCCGACGTCGGCCAACACCTTCAGGCGGTTGGCCAGGCGCGGGACTTCGGCGAAGAACGAGATCGCCTCGCGCACCGTCAGTTGCAGCACCTCGTGAATATTCAGGCCCTTGTAACGAACCTCGAGGATCGAACTCTTGAACCGCGTTCCGTGACACTCCTCGCACACCAGTTCGACGTCGGCGAGAAACTGCATCTCTACGGACACGACTCCGTCGCCCTGGCACGTTTCGCAGCGTCCGCCAGGGATGTTGAACGAGAAGTGGCCCGATGTGTAGCCGCGCCGGTCGGCCTCGGTGGTGGAGGCGAACAGGTCGCGAATGATATCGAAGGCCTTGACGTAGGTCACCGGGTTGGAACGGGGCGTGCGGCCGATGGGCGACTGGTCCACCAGAACGACTTCCTGCACCTGTTCCGGGCGCTCGACGCGCGTGCAGGTTTGCTTCTCCGCGGCGCCGAACTCCTGCTCCGGGTCGGGCTGCGCGCCCTGGTTGAGATAGCGCTCCAGCGTCTTGTTGATCACCTCGTGAACCAGGCTCGACTTACCCGAGCCGGACACGCCCGTGACCGCCACCATCATGCCGAGCGGGATTTCGACATCGATATTCTTCAGATTATTCGCCCGCGCGCCAATGAACTTCAGCACGCGCTTGGGATTCACCTTGCGTCGCGCCACCGTGTGCGACACACGCGCGTCGCCGCGGAGGTAACGAGATGTCAGCGACGCGTGTCCCGGCTTCAAGGCCGTCTCATAAGACCCCTCAAAGACAACGCGCCCGCCCGTTTCGCCGGCGCCCGGCCCCATGTCGATGATGTGGTCGGCCGAGCGCATGACGTCGGCGTCATGCTCCACCACCACGATGGTGTTGCCCAGTTCCCGCAGCTCCTCCAAGATGCCGATCAGGCGTCCGGTGTCTCGGCTGTGCAACCCGATCGACGGCTCGTCGAGAACGTAACAGGCGCCCACCAGCCGCGATCCCAGGCAGGTGGCTAACACGATGCGCTGCGCCTCGCCGCCCGAGAGCGTCGCCGACAAGCGGTCCAGCGTGAGATAGTCGAGCCCAACGTCGTTTAGAAACTTCAGCCGCTGGCGGATTTCCACCATCACCTTTCCGGCGATGACTGATTCTTCCGGAGTCAGGTCCATCGAGTCGAAGAATTCGAGAGCCCGCGCGATGTTCAGCTTGACCACATCGGCCATGGTGGCGCCGCTGACGCGTATGTAGAGCGCCTCCTGACGAAGGCGCGAGCCGCGGCAGTCGGGACACTCGGCGTAACCGCGATAGCGACTCAGGAACACGCGAACGTGAACCTTGTACTTCTTGCGCTCGACCTCTTCGAAGAATTTCCGGATATGTTTGACGACGAAGTCTCGCTCCGCCGCGGTGAGTTCGGAAAAGGGCGCGTTCAGGCGCACCTTGCCGCGCGCGGCGGCGTGGAAAACCTCGTCAAAATACCAACTGTACTGCGGCTTCACCCACGGGTCGACGGCGCCGTCCTGAATGGAGATCGACTTATCGGGAATTACTAAGTCGAGGTCATAATCGATGGTGTTGCCGAAGCCCTGACAGCGCGGGCATGCGCCGACCGGGCTGTTGAAGCTGAACAGAGTCGGCTCCGGCTGGCTGAACGTCCGGCCGCACTGTTTGCATTCGAACTTCTCGTTGAAGCGCAGGCGTTCGTCGCCCGATGCGCTTTGGAAAACCACTTCGCCCGATTCGCGAAAGCAGATCTCCACCGTGTCCACCAGGCGCTGGTGCAGGTCGCCGCCGAGAACGATGCGGTCGACCAGCGCGAACAGGGGCTTCGAGAAATCGATATCGAGCAGCGATTCGGGCGTCGAGAATTCGAAGGTCCGGCCGCCTTGCCACAAGCGATTGAAGCCCTTCTTACGCAGTTCGAACAGGTGATCGCGAAGGGCGCTGGTCTGGCGTTGCGGCTCGATGGGGAACAGGGCGTACCAGCGCGATCCCGCCGGGCGTTCCATCACCGCGTCGGCCACCTGGTCGACGGTGTCGCGCTTCACGCGGATGTTGCAGTCAGGGCACCAAGTTTGTCCCACGCGAGCAAACAGCAGCCGGAGAAAGTCGTACAGTTCGGTGGACGTCGCGACGGTGGAGCGCGGGTTGCGCGTGGTGTTCTTCTGCTTGATGGCGATGGGCGGGGCGATGCCGTCCACCTCGTCGACATCGGGCTTCTCCATGCGCTCCAGGAACTGGCGCGCGTAGGCCGACAGCGACTCGACGTAACGGCGCTGGCCTTCGGCGTAGATGGTGTCGAAGACGAGCGAGCTCTTGCCCGAGCCGGATACGCCCGTAACAACCGTCAATTTGTTGTGCGGAATCGCCAGCGAAACATTCTTGAGATTATGAACGCGGGCGCCGCGAATGATGATGGAATCGTGCAAGGTGGGCTACCCTTCCATTATAGGGGGCAAGCGAAAATCCGTGGCTTCACCGGGACGGGCGCCCGACTTCGCACAGGCGCTCGAACAATGGCACCGCCGTCACCGCCGCGACCTTCCGTGGCGTCGCACACGGGATCCTTACGCGATCTGGGTATCCGAGATCATGCTGCAACAGACTCGCGTGGAGACCGTGATTCCCTATTATGAGCGCTTCCTCGAGCGGTTTCCCGGGCTTGCGTCGCTGGCTGAGGCGCCGGAGGCCGACCTGCTCGCCTGCTGGGCCGGGCTCGGCTACTATACGCGAGTTCGCAATATGCAACGGGCGGCTCGAGCGATGCTGGAAATGGGCGGATTTCCGACCGATTATGAGGCCATCCGCGGTTTGCCGGGCGTCGGCGATTACACGGCGGCGGCGGTGGCCAGCATCGCTTTCGGCGCCCCTTACGCCGTGCTCGACGGCAACGTGATGCGAGTGATGGCGCGCGTTGAAGACGAACCGGGCGATATCCGATCGACCGTCGTGCGACGCAGGCTGCTCGATGCGGCGCAACGGCGACTGGACGCGGCGGATCCCGGGCTGTTCAATCAGGCGTTGATGGAGTTGGGGGCGACGCTGTGCGCTCCCGCGAATCCGAAGTGCCTGCTGTGTCCGGTGGAGACGCATTGCGTGGCGCGGCGGAACGGGCGCGAACGGGAACTGCCGGTGAAGTCCCGGCCCGGCCAACGGCGCGCGGTGGTGGTGACGCTGCTCGCTATCGAGAAGGACGGCCGTCTGCTGATGTGGCGGCGCGCGGAGGACAGTGCGCGGCTGGCCGGTTTCTGGGAGCTTCCGGAGTCCGAGATGGCGCCGGACGCGGAGATTGTGGGCGTGGCGGGGACATTTCGCCACTCGATTACCAACACCACCTATGAGATGGTGGTGAAGCGGGCCCGGCTGGCGCGCAAACCGCTTGGATTCTCGTGGCTCGACGAGGATCAACTCCGGACGCTGCCGCTCAGCACCACGGCCCGGAAGGCGATCGCGCTGCTCGCGCCACGCTAGATTTCACAATTTGTTCACAATATCTGGCCGACTAATTCAACGCGGTAGTCTAAACTCAAAATCTGTCATGACGAGACGCGAACAATTTTCGAAATTGGCGAAATTCGCCGTTGGACTGGCCGCCGTCCCCGTGTTGCTGTGGGCCTATTCGAGCGGCCCTGAGGCTCACAAGACCGGCGTGCCGGCGCCCGGAAACAACGAACCGACGTGCGTTCTGTGCCACTCCGGCACAGCCTTGAACGGCGGCGGCGGGAAGGTGACGCTGACGGCGTCGGGAAACAGTTACACGCCCGGCCAAAAACAGACGTTGACGATCACGGTGACTGACTCGGCGGCCAAGGTCTACGGTTTCCAGGCCACCGCACGGCTGGCTAGCGATTTGAACCAACAGGCCGGTTCGTTCACGCCGAGCGCGAGTCAGCAGGTGATCTGCGCGACTCCTTCAGTGAACGACGCGGGCGGCCCCTGCAGCGGGAATAGCACGCTTCAGTTCATCGAACACCGGCAACCCTCGACATCGAATGTCATCAATATCGACTGGACGCCTCCGGCCGCCGCATCGGGCGATATCACGATCTATGTGTCGGCCAACGCCGCCAATCGCGATGGGCAAACGTCCGGCGATCACATCTACAACACGTCGCTAACTCTGACGGCGGCCAGCGCGACGCCCAAGCCGGTCATCGCCGAGGGTGGGATCATCAGCGCGGCGGCGTTCGGCGCATTCAAGGGGGTGTCGCCGGGCACCTGGGTTGAGATCTATGGATCGAATCTATCGGCGACCACGGGAGAATGGTCGGGCGGAGATTTCAACGGAACCACCGCGCCCACCAAGCTGGGAGGCGTAACCGTCACCATCGCGGGTAAGAGCGCGTTCATTCGTTATATCAGCCCGGGACAGGTGAATGTGCAGGCGCCGGACGGCATCGGCACCGGTCCGGTGCAAGTGGTGGTGACGAGTCAGGACGTCGCGAGCGATCCGGTGAATATCACCGCTTATAACACGCTGCCGGGACTGTTGCAGTTAGGAAACGGCTATGTGGCGGCGTTCCAGGGTAGCACCATTGTGGGGAGTCCGGGGTTCGCGCCCGTGAAGCCAGGAGACACCATCGTGCTGTATGGCATCGGCTTTGGACCAACCAATCCACTGGTTCCGGCGGGCCAGATCACTCCGGCGCCAGCCTCGGGACAAAACACCATCACATCGGCCTTAGGCATTGTGATTGGCGGATCGTCGCCAACGATGTCCTATCAGGGACTGCCGCCCGGCTTCGTGGGACTCTATCAATTCAATCTCACTGTGCCTAGCATTCCGGATGGCGACCAGCCGCTCACCGTGGCGGTTGGCGGCAATCCCAACGGACAAAGCCTGAAACTCACCGTCAAACGATAACTCCCGCAAGAGTGGTGGCGCGCTGTTAGCATGGCGCGCCACCTTCCTCCCGAAAATCTCCTGGAATTTCTCTCCGCCGGTGAGCCATTTTCGCCCCTCAGTTACGCGTTAATCGATAGACCGGCGCCGGACGTAGAGCGCCGATCCGGCGAGGCGGGCGGCTTCCCCCGTCGCCTGCCTCGCGCGCGGAACTACTCACCCGTCGAGGCGATAGCTTAGCGCGCCGTCGGAGCTTGCAAGACAAACTGAACCAATTCCCGGCAGGTCGGCCATTCGGATGACGTGAACACCGGATCGCGAGATCGTCACCGAGCCGGACGGGGGCGTTCCACACACCTCCGCGCGCCAGAGAATCGCCGTGGCTCGCTCGGCCAGACGAATCTTCACCACAATCGAATCCTCCGAATGACGCTGGATCATCGCTTCCGGCTGTACGCGAACCGTGAGCACCGTGCTCCCAGACGTTTGTGCGGCGATGACAGTCGGCGCCGCCGTGGCCACCGTGGCGGCCAGGGCCACCCGGGCGGTCGACAAAAAACGTTTCAGTGCGACCATGTGGATTCGAAGAATCCAGTCTAGCCGCTTGCCTGTAACCGGGAAAGGAGGATCGGAGTGGTACGGGACGGGCCCTCAGGTCAGAGCGCGGAGGTCAGACCGAGGAGAAGGTGTAGAAGGCGACAGCGGTCCTGGCGTCCGGCGACGCTGCGGGCAGGGCCGTGAAGGTCCAGGTGACCGTCGCGGAGCCAGCGGCGCCGGGAGCGTCCGGTCCACCGAGCCTCGCCACCAGTTTCGCCGTCGATGTGGAGGCGGATTGTGTCCCTCCGCACACGGCTTCGCGCTCATCGGATGCGCAGGTGAAGTCGAGACGGCCCGAAATCAGCTTGGAGGAGGAGGAGACTCCCACGAGCGACGCGGGATCTGCAACCTGGACGGTGATCGCACTAGGAGTGGATTCGGAACTCGGTCGAGCCCGGTAGACGAAAGACGTCGTTCCCGCCACCTGCGTGGAGCCGTTCGTCCAGGCGTTGGGGCTCTCGCGGACCAGAATCGACGCCGCCGGCCAGACGGTCAATCTCAATGTCGTCGAGCCGTTCCTGGAGGTGGTCTGTCCCGACAGGGCCCAGGCCAATACGAGCGCCCACCCGCAGGCCGCCACTTTGCACATCGCGCTGGGCGTCCGAAACGTATCGTTCGGCATATGCTGCAAGCCGTGCAATCCGCGGATGTCTAGGTGGCCGAAATCGTGAAGGTGACCGTGGCCGAGTACGTGCCCGCTTTGTAGACCGGGTCGTTGGTCAGCGTCCAATCGACCGACGCCGAGTTGCCGGCGGCGGCTGAGTGAGCGTCCGCCCCGAAGGTCGCTACCGGAGTCGCCACCGTGGTCGAGGCCGTCTGCGACCCCGAGCAGGCGCTGCCCGGCGCGGAGACGGTGCAGGTGTAAGTCAGCGTATCACCCGCCGTCGGCGGCGACGCCACGGAGGGGCCGCCCGCCGGCGAGAAATCCGTAGTCACCTGAGCCGTGATGGAGCCCGTACCGGTGGACGGCGCAGTGCGGATCTTATATAGGAGGTTGGTTACGCCGGTGAAGTTTGAGAAGGCGGATCCATCCGACAAGGTGGTGGTGGCGTTTGTCACGGAAATCCGCGCCTCCACGCCAACCGTAACGGTCAGAGCCGTCGTGCCGGTCGGCCCGAAACTCTGCCCAGACATCGCGGCGAGACCGAAGCCCGCTCCCACCGCTAATTTGAATAATCCCGCCATCGTATTGCGTCCCATCGGCTCCCCCTTCGGTCAGGCCGGCGATCTATGCTGCTGCCGGCTCTCTGTTTCGTTCCGCATTCTTATAAAGCATTTGCGTTGCCGCGCGCGAACATTCACCTATGCATATCGGGAAGGCTCCGGGCCACGGAGAGCAAAAACCGAATAAGTCCGCTATTTACATCGATTTGCAGACAGAGCCGTAGTACCAATGATCCTGGTTTGGCCGGACGGGCGCCCTCATTCGCGGGCGATCTAAAGCGCCAGAATGTCCCCTCCAATCCACAATTCAGGACCAACTTGTCCTGAAGAGGCGGGTCCAGACGGATTGAGAAATGTCCGGGTTTCCTGCCACCGTTACTTTTGGGGGGCGCGGCTGTCGCGCAGACAGACTAAGCGGCATGTTCAATCGGAAGACCCTTATCGCGGCGCTGTGCCTCGAAATCGCGGCGTTCTGGATCGCCGACAGGATCCGGAGGCCGGTTCTCCGACCGGGCCGGGTCGAGTTGCCCTACCTTGTCAGCATCGGCTCGTTCACGGTGTCTCCGTCCACGGTCAGCATTGCCTCCACAGATCCCGATACCGGCGGCAACGGTTCGGCGACCGTGACCAGCGTCATCAACGGGCCGATCGGCGGCAAGCCGTGGTCGGTGACGGTGAACACCAGCGGATCGACGAACCTCACCAACTGCGCGACGGTTCCGGTCTCCGCCGTGCGCGCGACGTGCTCGCTCGCAATCAGTGGCACGGGAGGGACCCAACCGACCGGCGCCTGCGGTTCCGCATTCAACCTGAGCACCACCGACACCACCATCGCCAGTGGAACGCAGGGCGACGGCTCCGGAAACACCTACACGATCACGATGTCCTACCACTTCACCGACGCGTGGAACTACCTGGGGGCGTCGTCGCCGGCCTGCACCGTGACGCTCGCCTACACACTCCACGTCGGACTGTAGCGGGTCAGATCGCGGAACAGGTGTAGAGCAACTGGGCCGAGTAGGAGCCGGTCTTGAAGGCCGGGCTGTTGGTGAGCGTGAAGCTGAGCGTGATAGTGGCCGGCGAAGTGGCCGCGCAACCGGTTCCCACGCATTTCGAGGCCCCCACCGAAACCACGCCGGTGGAGGAGGCGGTGCTCGCGGTCTGCGTCCCGGAGCAGGCGGTTCCGAGAGTCGCTGACCCGCAGGTGTAGGTGAGGTCGCCGTTGGCGATGGCGGGTCCGGTGGCGGGGCTGAACTCGGATGAGCCCTTGACGGTCACCGTGGCGGACCCGGAGGAGGTGGTTCGCGCCTTAAAATTGACCAGTTCCGATCCCGTGAAGTTCTGAAAAGTGCCTGAACTGGACAAGGTGACCGTGGCCGGTACGGACACTTTGGCCGCCGAGCTCAGCGTGATGGACAACGTTTCGGACGCCGATTGGGTGATCTCCGCCGCCTGGAGTCCCATCAAGCCCAGGCCGGCTCCCGAGAGCAGAATGAACAACTGTGCGCGCTTTGCCACTGTGGATTAGTCCGGCGCAGTCGCGGTTGCTCTCGGAGGAATCCGCCCTCCCCGATGCTGGTCTGGCGTGAGAATAGGCGACCTCGCCAGCCACGATATTTCGTTGTGAGCTATCGGAACGGCGCGGTCGACAAATTGCGGCGGGTGGTGGTCGTTGCGGCGGCCCTGGCGACGCTGGCCGCCCCGTCCCAGGCCAAGTCCCGACGTCCCGCGCCGGGCCAGCAATCGGCAAGCGCCGCCGACGCCGCCCGGGCGGAGCTGGAGCGTGGCGCCTACGGGGACGCCGTCGGTCGCCTGACCTCAGCCATTGAGGCCGCCGGGCCCAACGCGGCGCTGTACGAACTGCGCGGGCAGGCGTGGCTGGCCGAGCGTCAATTCGGCAAGGCCGCTGACGATTTCCGCCGATCCATCGCGCTGGGGCGCGCCGGAGCGCCTGTTTACTGCGGGCGGGGCGAGGCGTACCAGCGTCTCGGACGCCTGGAGGACGCCATCGCCGACTACTCCGCCTGCATCGACGCCCATCGCGACGACGCCACCGCCTGGCTGCGGCGCGGCACCGCCAGGCGGGACGCCGGACGAGATCGGGAAGCCGTCTCCGATCTCACGGAGGCCATCCGCCTGAACCCGAATCTGGCCGCGGCGTGGCTCGAGCGGGGGCGCGCGCACGGGCGACTCGGAGACGATGGCCGCGCCGTCACCGACCTGAGTCGAGCGATCGAACTCGCGCCGAACGATCCCGCCGGATGGGAGTGGCGAGCACATGAACGGTTGCAACTGGGCGAGGCGGCGGCCGCCATCGCTGACTATGGACATGCCATACACTGCAGGCCGGCGGACGCTGGTTTATACCTGGACCGGGCGGCCGCGCACGTCGCCGTGGGAGAGCACGAACTGGCCCTGGCGGATCGCGAACAGGCGGTGCGCCTGCGGCCGGATTGGGCGAAGGCCCGGCTGGCGCGCGGGGCCTCGTATCACTACTTCGGGAAGCACGACAAGGGATTCGCGGACCGCACCGAGGCGATTCGTCTCAGCCCGGATTCCGCCGAGGCCTGGTGCGCTCGCGGCAACGCATATTACCTGCTGGGCGACTACCGGAAGGCCCTGGGGGACCTGTCGAAGGCGGTCCAACTGAGGCCGGATTACGGCGAGGCGAGGAAGGTGCTCGAAGTCGTAAGGGCCCGCGTCCTCGACCAGGTGCTGGCAAGCGACACGCCGGCGCCGACGCCCGCACCAGCGGTCGCAGCAGTGGCTCCGCGGCCCTCCAACCCGGAGCCGGGCCCGGTTACGCTCGCACTGCTACCCACTCACCCGCCGAGACCGCCGCCCGCCCTTCGCCACGAGGACGCCGAACGTATCCGACAGCCCATTTTCGGGCCGGCACGCCCCGCGGTCACCGTCGCCCCGCCTGTCTTCTGGTCGCGATGGACGCCCGGCGCCGCCATCCAGGTGGACGAAACAGCACGACTTCCGGGACGGCTGGAGTCGATCGCCGGCGCCGCCTACGCCATATTGAACGCGCAGCAGCGCGATTGGGCCGACGCCGACCGGCAGCCGGCCGATCGCTGGAAACTGCTGTCCGGTCGCGTCGACCAGGTGTGCGGTCTCATCGAGAAAGCCGCCGGCGCCTTCGCCGAATCGGTGCGCCAGGCCCCGTCGGAGAGCTCCGCCATTCAACGCGCTGGCGCCGCGTTGTCACACGCCTGCGTGGTCCGCGGGGAGGCCGACGGGATCCCCGGGCGTCGCGAACAGGACGCCATCGAAGCAGCTTTTGAGAGCTACCTGGACCAGACGCTGGACGGTATCGCCGAGACCCGCACCCACTTGCGCCGATTCGACCGCCTGAAGACGGCGATCTGGGGTCTGGGACTTCTCGCCATCGCGGGCGTGTTCCTGGCTTCCACCACGCGCCTGGGACGCCGCCGGCAGGCCAAACTCTGATGGAACATCAAAACCCGAGAACTCTTGCTGGATGTGCGCACTAGGACTATGGAAGCTGCCTTACAGAGTTCGCCCGAGGCAGTCTTCGAGAAACCGTATGCGACTATCGCAATACATGGCGTTCGCCGCGGCTCTGGTTCTGCCCGGAATCGCCTACGGCCAGTTCGCCGCCACTGGAACCACCACGGTTTCGGTATCGATTGGCGCGGAGGCGTCGCTGCAGGTGAACACCTCCACAACGACGCTCACCTCGTCCGGGATCTTTGCGGACTATACCGGCACAACCAGCCTCACGTACAAGATCCGGACGACGCAGTCCACAGGCTCGGGGACCATCACGCTCAAAGTCACCACCGATTTCTCGCCCGCCAACGGTCCTTCCGTGGCAAGCCCACCCACCGGCGGCGACACCCTTGCTTACACCTGCACGGTCTCGGCCCCCGGAACCGCCTGTTCCGGCTCCCAGACATCGTCAACGGCGTCCTCCACCTCCGTGGCTACTTTCGGCGCCGGGGCCAGTTCGGCGCTCGCGGGCAATTCGGCGTCGGTGGCCTGGACGCTCAAGAATGATCCGGCCTACAAGACCGGCGCCTACACCGCCACGGTGACCTTCACGGTCAGCGCAACCTAAGGCGCAAGTATGGCGCACCATCGCACATCCCGGTGTTCCCTGCTCCTTGCGGCGATCCTCATCGCGACGGCCGCGCCGCACACCGCCAGCGCGCAGATCGGACTGGGACTGTCGCCCATGCGCCTGGAATTCGGAGTCTCCCCCGGAGCGGCCCACTCCGGCTCGCTCACACTCAGCAACGAGTCCGGCGCGCCCATTCGCGTGCGCGCGGAGCTGCTCGACTTTTACATCGACGATCAGGAAACGCCCCAGTTCGCCCCGTCCTATCCGTCGGAACGGGAAAGCTCCTGCCGGAGCTGGCTGACCGTGAACCCGATGGAGGCGGAAGTCGCCCACAGCCACTCCTCGCAAGTCCGCTATAGTCTGCGCGTGCCGCCGGACGCCCCGCCCGCCAGTTTTCACTGCGCCATTGGATTCACGACGCTTCCGACGCTGGGCGAAACCAGTGGCCTCGGCCTGAGAACCGCGGTCCGCATGGTGGCGGCGATCTATGCGCAGGTGGGCAAGCCCTCCATCGAAGGCGAGGTGAGCGCGATGAGCCTGGAATCCACCGCCAAGGCCGGCGCCGAGGGACCGCAGTGGCAGGCCGTGGTGACCATCCGGAACGCGGGCGTCACGCACTTCCGGCCGTCCGGAGACCTGGCGCTCTTGGACGAATCCGGCGCTGTGCTCGAGACCATTCCCTTTCCCCCGCTGCCCGTGCTGCCCAAGCGCGAACAGCGTTTCCGTTTTCGTCTCAAGAGCAGCCTTCACCAGCAGGCCTATACGCTCCGCACGCGCGTCGACCTGGGCGGCAATGAAATCCAGGAGACCACGATGCGCGTCGTGCCTCCGGCCGCCAAATAGGGGGGAAACGCCTTGCACGCGGGTGTTGTCGGAAGGGCGTGTCTGGGCGCGCTGCTGCTTTGCCTGCCGGCGGCGCCGCAATCCGGCGGCCAGGCGGACATCGCGGCGCAGGGCTACTACCTGGCGGGCTCCGGCCAACCGTTGAGCGACACCTCGGGCGCGAGCATCCGTTTCCGCCAGTTTCTGCCGGGCGTCGGGCTGCTGACGGGCGTGGTCGAAGACTACCGGGCGCGCGGCGGATGGCAGACCGGCGACAACGCGCTGGAATTGCGGGGTCTGGCGTGGCTCGGCTACCGCTGGAATCTGAGCGGGGGCGATTTCCGTCTGGCGCCCCTGATGGTCGCCAACCCGTTCACGAACATCTTCTATCCCGAGCTGACGCTCCGCGGCGCGATGGTGGAAGCCTCGCGCGGAAACGCCACCTATTCGGCCTTCTACGGCGTGCAGACGCTGTACCAGGGACCCCGCATCCCCTACCGGCTGAGCACCGGAGAGCGCGCCGCCGGAGCGACGGTCCGATACCATTGGGGGGAGCAACTGACCGTTGGTCTCCGCCTGCTGCGGCTCTCGGAATCGCAGCCGGCCGACGGCGCGCTGGTCCTGCCCCTGTACAAGCGCTTCGACACCTATAACAGCGCCTCTCTCCAGGCGCTCTACACTCCCCTGCCGGGCCTCCGCCTGTTCGGCGAAGCGAGCGCGGCGTCGGTCTCCGGCGTGGCGGCCGGACAACGGCCCCTGTCCCTGTTCACCGGACTCGCCTATGAGACCGAACGCTTCACCTTCCGGGCCAACTACGTCGACCAGGGCGCCTTCTACCTGCCGCTCGCCGGATTCTACGTCGGCGACCGCCGCGGCCCGTTCGGAGAAGTCCGCATCAAGCCGCTACGTCGCCTGGAGTTGTTTGGCTCGATCAGCAGCTATCGGAACAATCGGGAGCGCGACGCCCGGCTGGCGTCCTACTCCGCCGTTTCCGAAAGCGCCGGCTTCTCCGCGCAGCTGCCCTTGCGGTTCTCCCTGTCCGGGCAGGTCAACCTGGTCCGCTTCGACACCACCGACAGCAACGGCGAAACGCGCTCCAATAACTCGCAGTGGACGGCCACCCTCAACCGGCCGCTCGGCCGGCAGAACCTGCGCCTCACCTACCGCGACATGCGCCTCGCAAACAACGGCCAGGTGAACCGCCAGACCTCGCGCGAGTTCGAGGATCTGCTGCAATTCCGCCGCCTGGTGGTCGGAGGATCGGTGCGGCTGGATTCGAGCGGCGGCGCCGATGTCCGCAACACCATCTTCACCCGCGCCAACGTACAGTTGCGCGCCGGCCGGCTGACGGCCTACGCTTACTTCGACATCGGCCGCGACCTGGTGAATCGCACCATCTTCGCCACCAACGCGCTGAATTCGACGGTGATCGGCGCGAGCGCCGAATTGCCCTCCCACTGGTCGCTGCAAACCGAACTGTTCCGCAGCACGCTCTCGATGGCGGTGAACCCGGCCAACGTATTCCTGCTGCAAAGCCAGGGCATCGCCGTGCCCACGGCGCTGTCGGGCGTCGATCAATGGAGCCTGTATGTCCGCGCCGCGCGTCAGATCCGCTGGGGCCAGGCGCCTCCGGGCGGGAACTTCGAAAGCTATACCATCGCCCGCATCCCCATCACCGGAGCCATCGAGGGGGAAGTTTATGAAACCACGCCGGCCGGGCGCAGGCCGGTAGCCGGCATTCCGGTGGACGTCGACGGTTCGCGCCTGGCTCTGTCGGAAGCCTCGGGCGCCTACCGATTCGCCGCGATCCCCGAAGGCCAGCACGAGTTGGGACTGCGGTTGAGCGAACTGCCCGCCAATTTCGAACCCGGCGCCAACTCGCGGAGAACCGTGCTCATCAGCACACGCCGCACGACGCGCGTCGATTTCGAGGTGGTGCGGCTCGGCGCGGTCTGCGGCCGGATTCTCGACGCGCCGGATCCCCACTCCCTCGAAAACCTCATCATCCACGTCCAGCCTCTCAACCGCTACACGACGCCCGAGACGGACGGGCAGTTCTGCTTCTACAACCTGCCGCCAGGCGAGTATGAAGCGTCAGTGGACCTCTCGCGCCTGCCCCCGCTCACGCATGTGGTGGGACCCGCCGCGGTGCGTGTGCGGCTCGACCCCGACGATCCGCCGAAGCCCGTCGAGTTCCGCCTGGGGCGCGACTTTGAAAGCAAGCCCGTGCGGAAGCGCACGCTGGATGGCCCGAAGCCCCCGGCCAGGAACTAAGCCGGGTGGATCTGGGAGAGAAAGCTCACGCCGTTGGAGATGGTTGCGCCGAAGTTGTCCGCCACGGTCTGCCCGATGTCGGACAACGAGGCCCGCACACCCAGGTTGACGCCCGCCCGGCAATGCTCGCCGTAGACCACCACCGGCACGTACTCGCGGCTGTGATCGGTGGAAGGCGTCGTCGGATCGCACCCGTGATCGGCGGTGAGAATCAGCAGATCGTCCGGCGCCATGCGCGCCTCCAGTTCGGGCAACCACGCGTCGACGGCTTCAAGCGCCCGGGCGTAGCCTTCCACATCGTTGCGATGCCCGTAGAGCATGTCGAAGTCCACCAGGTTCACGAAGATCAACCCGCGCGTCAGCTCGAGCATGGCGGCCAGCGTCTTCGCCATCCCGTCCGCGTTGGACTTCGTCTTGAAGTACCCGGTGATGCCCCGGCCGAGAAACACATCCAGAATCTTGCCGACGCTGAACGCCGCGACGTGCGCTTCGGCCAGACGGTCGAGCAGCATGCCGCGCGGGGGCGGCACCGCGTAATCATGACGGTTGGTGGTGCGCGTGAAGGCGCCCGGCTCGCCCACAAACGGCCGGGCGATCACGCGGCCGACTTCATACGGCCCTTGCAGAATCTCGCGCGCGATCTCGCAGATCTTGTACTGCTCAAACAGAGGGATGACATCCTCGTGCGCGGCGATCTGGAACACGCTGTCGGCCGAGGTGTAGACGATCGGCGACCCCGTGCGCATGTGCTCCTCGCCGAGTTCGTCGATGATCCCGGTGCCGGACGCAGGCCGGTTGCACAGCGTCGAACGGCCGATACGCTCTTCAAACGGGATCATCACCTCGGGCGGAAAACCGTTCGGGAACAGCGGGAAGGGCCGCTCCAGGTGGATTCCGGCCATCTCCCAATGCCCCGTCGTCGTATCCTTGCCGGGCGAGGCCAGGGCGCATTTCCCAAACGAACCCACGGGCGCGGCGGGCGCGGCCAAGCCCTGGATCGGCCGTATGCTCGCCAGCCCAAGGCGGCTCAGGTTCGGCAGCGTCAGCGGACGGCTGCGGGCGATGTTGCCCAATGTGTCGCTCCCAACGTCGCCGTAGTCGGCGGCGTCGGGCATCTCACCGATTCCCACGCTGTCCAGCACGATCCAGATTATCCGCCCGAAGCTCACTGCCCCTCCTGCGACCCGGCTCCCTTCAACCCCTGGCGGATCCGCTCGCTCAGCGCATCCACGAAGTTCTCCGGGTTATAGCCGTTCATCCTGCTGATCACCGCGCCGTCCCGGCCGAACACGATCGTCGTCGGTATCGAGGAAACCCGCAAAGTCCGCGAAAGCCCGTCCTCGAAATAGACGGCGTTCTTCCACCCTACGTCGGCTAGAAACGCCTTTACCTGGGAACGGTCCTCATCGGAGTTGATCGACAGGAACGCCACCAGCGGATTGTCCTTAAAACGCTTCTTGACCTCTTCGTACAAAGGGTGCTGCGCGCGGCACGGCCCGCACCAGGTGGCCCAGAAGTCGAGCACCACCACCTTGCCCGCCAGCGTCGAAAGCGCCAGCTTTCCGCCGTCGACTCCCGTCAGCGTGTACTCGAGCGGGTTCACTACGCCCAGGTTCGGATCGAACCGCTTCAACGCGAGCTGCCGCTCCGCCAGCAGGGCCGACATGCGGTCGTAGGCGTCGAGCACAATCTCGCCCAGGCCGGCCTCCCCGCCCTTCAGCCGCTGGTACAGTTCGCCCAGCCGCCGCCGGATCACGGCCCGGTCGGCGTCGGTGGCGGTGGGGTCGGGGATGGCGAAGGCCTCGGCGTAGCTCCGCACGGCGTCGGCGGTCTTTCCGGCCAGCGCCTGCCGCTTGGCCAACTCGATCAGCGGATCGCCCGCCGGGTAGGCGTCAAAGCTCTTGCGAGCCAGCTCCGCGGCGCCCGCCTGATCGCCCGCAGAGCCCGTGGCCATGGATTGGTACAACAGCGCGTGCCCTAGCAGACGGTCCAACTCATCGCGCCGGCGGCCCCGCTCCGGGGCGTCGGCCGGCAGCTCCTTGATCAACGTGCGTACATAGGTCTCGAAATGCCGTGACAGTTTGAGCGCGGCCTTGGACTGCTCCTCGGTGCGCTCAAACAGCAACGCGCGGCACACCGGATCGAGCAACGCCACGTCGTCGGGATCGCGTTCGAGCAGCTTCGCGCCATACGTCGCCAGACGGTGATTATCCTTGGCCTGCATGGCGGACTTCACGATGGCGCGCTCAATATCGTTCCGTTTGGGCGAGTTGGGATACTTCGCCAGGTGCGATTCCAGCGCGTGAATCAGGTCCACGGCGCTCGAGGAACCGGCCGAAAGCACATCGCGCAGATGCGCCTGCTCCTGGTCCGACATCTCGGGCTGCTGGGCGAAACAGCCCGCGGCGACACATAACACTGCCAGCCAACACGATTTCATTGGGGATTCGACGGTCCGGGACTGCGGATGATATCCGCGATGGAGGCGGCGCGTTCGCGCGCCATGTGCATATAGGAGTCGTTCTTGATCACGCGGTCGAGCAAGGGCAGAAACTGTTCCGCCGCCACCAGTCGCTTGCGTTCAAGCGTCACCTGAAGTTTCAGCAAGGCGTCGTTCACGCCCAGCCGGTCGTATTTGACGGCCCGCTCCAGGCGGATCAGATGCTGTTCGCACTCGATAATCCGCTCGAACCAGTCCGCCAGCGCCCTGGCGTCCTCATCCAGCGAGTAGTTGAACTTCTGCTCGCTGGCCCGGCCGCCGTCCTCATAACGAAACGTCTTCAGGCCCATCTTGGCCACTTTCAGATTCGATTCGAGCGGCCGCGTGAAGTGGTCCAGTTTGTCCGCCAGCCGGAAGATCTCCCGGGTCTCCTCCTCGCGCAGCTTGAAGGGGATGGGGTAAGGGTCGTTCACGGCTTCCTTGTACACGGCCTCGCCGGACGGCTCCACCGCGATGTTCACCCAGGGCGGAATGCTGCCGGGAAAGTCCTTCGAGTACACGATGCGAGGGCCGGCCGCGCACACAGCCGCCAGCGCCATGGCGAGAACCGCCGCCTTCATCGGACCGCCCTCAGCCCCGCCGTCAAGTTGTGTGTCGCATGGCAGATCGCCACGGCGATGGCGTCCGACGCATCCTCAGGCTGCGCTTCTTGAAGCCCCAGCAGATTCTTCACCATCAATTGCACCTGGTGCTTTTCCGCGCGGCCATATCCCACCACGCAGGTCTTCACTTCCAACGGGGAGTACTCCCCCAGCGGAATGCGCGCCTCGGCGATCGCCAGCAACGCCACGCCCCGCACATGCGCCAGCTTCAACGCGGACTTCGGATTCTTCGCATGGAAGACTTCTTCGACGGCCGCCGCCTCCGGCGCATACTCGCCGATGACCCCTCGCAGGCCGGCCACGATCTCCATCAGCCGCGTCTCCAGACCCTTCTTCGGATTGGTCCGGATCACGCCCGCCGCCACCATGCGGTGCGAACGTCCGTCCGACTCGATCACGCCATAGCCGGTCCGCTCGCTGCCGCAGTCGATCCCCAGAATCCGCATGCCTGGCGAGGCCTACGCCAGAGCGTCGATCTCCGAATCGTCGATGTCGTAGTTCGACCAGACGTTCTGCACGTCCTCGTGCTCCTCCAGCATGTCGTTCAGCTTCAACATGCCAACGGCGTTCTTGCCCTCGAGTTTCACCAGGTTCTTCGGCACCATGCCGATTTCCGCCGACACCGTCGCGATGCCCGCCTTGCCGATCGCGGTCACCACGGCTTCATGCGCGTCCGGCGCCGAAATCACCGACCACGTTTCGCCTTCGTCGCGAAGGTCCTCGCCGCCGGCGTCGAGCACGATGTTCATCAACGCGTCCTCTTCGGCGTTCTCCTTCTCGATGATGACGTTGCTCTTGCGTTCGAACATCCAGCCGACGCTGCCCTGTTCGCCCAGGTTTCCGCCGCCCTTGGAGAACATGTGGCGGATCTCGCTCACCGTGCGGTTGCGATTGTCGGTGGCGCACAGCACCAGCACCGCCGCGCCGCCCGGCCCGTAGCCTTCAAACATCACTTCTTCGATTTGGGCGCCTTCGAGTTCGCCCGTGCCGCGCTTGATGGCGCGCGTGATATTGTCGGCCGGCATACTCACGGCCTTGGCGGCGAGGACGGCGGTCCTCAACCGGGGGTTGGCGTCCGGATCGCCTCCGCCGCTGCGCGCGGCGATGGTGATTTCCTTAATAATGCGCGTAAACACCTTTCCGCGCTTGGCGTCGAGGGCGGCTTTCTTATGCTTGATCGTCGCCCATTTAGAATGGCCTGACATGTGAACCTCGTATTCGGGGAGGAAGCGTGAAGTCTAGAAACCCAAATTTAGAGAATACCAGAAGACCTTTTCACGCTCAATCCCCAACGGCGGAAATCGCCCGGAAGCAATAACTTACGCGTCCCATCGGCGCGTATGGCACAATCGGAAGGATGTCGTCAGGAACCGTACCGATCGCCGCGGAGAGCCTTCCCGCCGTCCCGCTCACGCTCGAGGGCGCAAGCGTATTGCACCAGATGATGCGCATTCGCTGGGCCGCCTGGAAAGCCGAGCCGGCGGATCGCCGCGCCTCCATCGTCGCCGAAGCGGCCCGCGAACTCGCCGCCATGGAGGAGAACCCGTCGGGTCAATCCGGCCTGTTTTCCCTGCTCGGCCACAAGGGCGACCTGATGCTGATCCACTTCCGCCCCAGCTTCGAGGACCTCAACGAAGTGGAGTTCCGGCTGGCGCGCCTGGCCCTGTTCGATTACCTCGAACCGACATCGTCCTACGTCTCCGTCGTCGAACTCGGCCTCTACGATTCCACCGCCAAGATCTACAAGTCGCTGGCCGATCGCGGCATCGCCCCGCACACGCCCGAATGGAAAGCCGAAATCGAGGAGACCCTGGTCCGCCAGCGCGCCGCCATGCGCCCGCGCCTGTTTCCCGAAACGCCGAAGACCAGGTACGCCTGCTTCTACCCCATGGACCGCAAACGCGGCGAGGACAAGAACTGGTACCAGCTCCCCATGGCCGAACGCCGCCGCCAGATGGAGGAACATGGCCTGATCGGACGCCGTTACGCGGGCGACGTCCGCCAGATCATCACCGGATCCATAGGCTTCGACGATTGGGAGTGGGGCGTCGACCTTTTCTCCGATGACGCCCTGGTCTTCAAGAAGCTGATCTATGAGATGCGCTTCGACCAGGTGAGCGCCGTGTACGCCCTGTTTGGATCGTTCTATCTGGGTGTGCGGCGTCCGGCCGCGGAGCTCGACAAGCTGCTGGCGGTCTGATTCAGAGCGCCGGATACACCGTCACCGCGATCCAGTTGCCCGGTTCGCGCGAGGTCACCAGCTTCTTCATCGACAACCGGCTGAAGGGCAGCGCCAGAATCTCGGTGGCCGTTTCATACGGCTCGGGATACAGCCGGACCTCCAGGTTCTTATCGCCCATCGAGCCGATCGCGGCCGCCTCGTCCGGCGTGGCGAAGGCGAGCAGGCGGCACTCGGCGTCCACCGTCTTGTGCACTTCAAAGGACCGGTAGTTCCGGGTGGCGAACATGGGCGATTCCGTCAGCGGCGCGTTGGTGAAACCGTACACGCCGCCCGGCAGCTTGTTGGCGCCCGTGCCCTCTTCCGCGCCGTCCACCAGACGGACTCCGTGGTCACTCCGCAGACGCTTCCGCGCCTCCTCCACGGGATTGAGGGGCGCTTCCGCGGGCGCCTCGCCGCCGCCCGAATCGGCCAGGGCGATGCCCGCCAGAGTGATGGCTTGAAGGAGAAGACCGTCGCGAAGGAAATCCGTGATATGCATGAGCGTGACAGTCCGATTTTATCAAACCGGCTGTCGCCGCCCTATCGCACCAGGCCGCGGTATTTGGCCAGATCGTCCGCCGCGCCCGCCTTGTCGCCGGTCACGCGCCGCACGTTCGAGCGGTTCAGATAGGCGTTGGCGTAGGCGGTGTTCAGGCGGATGGCGTCGTCCAGGTCGCGCTTCGCCTTGGCGTAATCGCGCAGCATGTAGAAGGCGAATCCCCGCGCGTTGTAGGCTTGCGCGAAGTCCGGATTCAGGCGGATCGCCTCGGTCAACGGCGCGATCGCGTCGCCGAATCGGCCCGCCTGGATGAAGGAGCGGCCCCGGACGTTCAATGCTCCCGCCGACTTCGGCGCGGCGGCTTCGGTGGCGGCCGCCCTGGACGCCGGGGCAGCAGGCTTCACAGGGACCGGCGCGGTCGCCGGTCGCGGAGGCTCCGCGCGAACCACGGCCGGAGCAGGCTGTGCGACCGGCGGCGCGGCGACCGGCTTGGGAGCCGTCACCACGGGCGGCGCGGCGGCGGTCACCGTCACCTTCGGCGCCTCGGGCGCGGGCGGAATCCTGGGCGGCAGTTGCGGCCCGCCCTCCGGAGTATTCACGACATGCAACGGCTGGCTGGGCACGGCGGCGGACTCCGCTTCGCGCTCCTGCCGGATCGTCTCTTCGATGAACTTGTCGCGCGCCTTTTCAAATACCGACTTCGCCTCGCCGTAGTTCGGATCCAGTTCGAGCGCCCTCGCCAGGTCCGACAACGCCTTCCGATAAATCCCCAGCAGGTAATAAGCGCTGCCTCTGGCAAGCCACGCCTGCGGCATCTTGGGCGCCAGGCGGATCGCCTCCGTACGGTCCGCCAGACCTTTATCGTGCATGCCTAACTGGTGATACGATCCTCCCCGCACTAGCCAGGCCTCCGGAAGATCCGGCCGCAACCTCACCGCGGCGTCGCGATCCGCCAGCGCATTCTCATGCTGCCCCAGCGCGACATAGGCCGAAGCGCGAGCCATGTACAGGCTCGCCTTCGTCTTCACGCGATCGATGGCGCTGGAATAATCCCGCACCGCCGACGTGTAATCGCCCTGCCTCGCGTAGGCCGCCCCGCGCAGCGCATAGGCGTCGGTTCCATGATCGATCTCGATGGCGCGCGTTAAGTCGCCGATGGCCAGCGTGATCTCGCCCGACTCCCCGTACGCCACCGCGCGCCCCGTGAAGCTCTCCGCCGAATCGGGCTTCAACTGGACGGCGCGGTCGAAATCCGCGATGGCCTCCTTGTGCTGCCGCGCCGCCGAACGCGCCAGCCCACGGTCCCGCCAGTACGCCGCGGCGCCGGGATCCACTTTGATCGCCTCGCTGAAACTCTCCACCGCGCGGCCGAACAGGCCCAGCTTGGCGAGCGCATCGCCGCGCGCTGCGTAGATCGGTCCATCGCCCGGCCCGAGCGCCAACACGCGATCGTAATCGTTCACCGCGTTGGCCCACTCGGCGAGCTTCACGTAGACATCGGCGCGCGCCAGATAGAGATCGCGGTCCGGCCCCATGAGTTCGATGGCCGAGGTGAAATCCCGCGCCGCGTCCGTCAGTTTGCCCTCCGCCGCCTGGGCGCGGGCGCTCGCCGCCAGCCGGTCGACGGCAGCCTTGTCAACCTGCGGTTTGCGTTTGGCCGCGCCCGCCGATAGCAGCGCCGCCGCCACCAGCACGCCCACCCACGCTTTCTGTCGTCTCATGCGTTCCTTCCGCCGGTCCGGCATTCCGCGGGTGTTACCCTGAGAATGCTTCGTCTACTATTGGTGTCCCGATGCGCCGCGACACTCTCCTCGATTTTTTCCAGGACCTCGCAAAACATAGCGAGCCATTTCTGATTTATGACGACGGATTCCGGAGCGCCGTCCGAACCTATGCGGAAACGGCCTCCGCGGCTCGCGCATTCGCCGGAAAACTCCGCGCGGCGGGCGTTGGCGAAGGCGGCAAGGTCCTGATCTGGAGCGAGAACCGTTGCGAGTGGATCGTGGCGTTCTGGGGATGCCTGCTGGCGGGCGCCGTGCTTGTGCCCATCGATTACCGCGCCTCCGTCGACATGGTGCGCCGCGTGCGCGACAAGGTGGGCGCAAGCGTCACGCTCGTCGGCGCCGAGGTCGAATACCCCGATCATGGCGCCTCCGTCTGGCGGCTGGATGAACTCGACTGGACCGGCGCGGCGTCCGCTCCCTCGCGCACGGCGGCGCGGGACGACGTGGCGGAAATCATCTTCACATCCGGCGCCACTTCCGATCCCAAGGGCGTCCTCATCTCACACCGAAACATTTTAGCGAATATTGTTCCGGTTGAAAATGAGGTCCTCAAATACCGCAAATACGGCAAGCCCTTCTATCCGATCCGCTTCCTCAACCTGCTGCCGCTCAGCCACATGTTCGGACAGGCCATGGCGACCTTCATCCCGCCCATGCTGGCGGGCGTCGTGGTGTTCGTCCGAGGCTACAACCCGCGCGAAATCGTCCGCCAGATTCACGACCGCCGCATCTCGGTGCTGGTGTCGGTGCCGAAGATCCTCGAGATCCTGCGCGATCACGTCATCCGCCTGTACCCGGAAACCGCCCAGGACCCCGGCGATAAGATCCACTGGCTGCGCCGCTGGTGGCGATACCGGCGCGTGCATCGCCTGTTCGGCTGGAAGTTCTGGGCGCTGATCGTCGGCGCCGCGCCGCTCCCGTCCGATCTCGAAGAGTTCTGGTCGCGCCTGGGCTACATCGTGATCCAAGGCTACGGACTCACCGAAACCGCGCCCATCGTCACGCTGAACCACCCGTTTCACGCCCGCAAGGGCACCGTCGGATCGCCCATCGGCGGCATTGAAGTACGCATCGCCGAAGACGGCGAAATCCTGGTGCGCGGCGAAAACGTCACGCGCGGATACTACGACGCCCCCGATTCGGCGCTCGACGCAGAAGGCTGGCTCCACACCGGCGACATCGGCGCCTTCGACGCGGAACATCGCCTCACCATCCGCGGCCGCAAGAAGGAGATGATCGTGACGCCCGAAGGGCTGAACGTCTTCCCCGAGGACATCGAGCGCGTGCTGAACCGCACCGCCGGCGTTCGTGACTCCGCGGTGGTCGGCGCGGACCGTCCGCACGCCGTGCTCGTGCTCGTACCGGGCGCCGACCCCGCCGACGCCGTACGCCAGGCGAACGCTGAACTCGAGGACCACCAGCGCGTGCGCGGCTTCAGCGTCTGGACCACGGGCGACCTGCCGCGCACCGAAGGCACGGCGAAGCTGAAGCGCCACGAAATCGCCCGCTGGGTCGCCCAGGGAGGCGCGCCGGCCGCCTCCGCCGCAACGCCCGCCGCGCGCATCCTGGCCCGCTACGCTCACGGCCGGGACGTATCGTCCTCCACCACTCTCGACGAGTTAGGACTCAGCTCGCTCGAACGCGTGGAGTTAATGATGGAGTTGGACGTCAGCGAGTCGCACTTCCAATCGGCTCGCACGGTGGGCGACTTACTCAGCCAGGGTGTAAGCGAGCGCCGCCCCGATCCCCCGCCCGCCGATGACTCCTTCCCGCGCTGGAATCGAACGCGAGCGGTCAGCATGGTCCGCAACGTGAGCCTGGCCACGTGGATCCTGCCGATCGGCCGCATCTTCGCCTGGATCCACGCCGAAGGCCTCGAAAATCTGCGCGACCTGGAGCCGCCTGTGATCTTCGCGCCGAACCACCAGAGCCACCTGGACGTGCCGGCGATCCTCATGGCGCTCCCCTGGAAATGGCGCAAGCGCGTCGCGCCGGCGATGGCCAAGGAATTCTTCGCCGCGCACTTCCACCCGGATCGTTATCCGCTCGCCAAGCGCCTCACCAACAGCCTGAACTACTATCTATCGACATTCTTCTTCAACGCCTTCCCACTGCCGCAACGCGAGTCGGGCGCGCTCGACACACTGCGATACGCGGGCGAGTTAGCCGCCGATAACTACTGCGTCCTGATATTTCCGGAAGGCAAACGGACTCAGCACGGCGAGATACATCCCTTCCAGCCAGGCATCGGCATGATGGCGTCGCGTCTCGGCATCCCGGTTATCCCGGTGCGGATCACCGGCGCGGACAAAGTCCTGCATCAATCGGCGAAGATGGCGGCGCCCGGCCGCGTCAGCGTGAAATTCGGCAAGCCCCTTCGCCTTAGCGGCCCCGACTACGCCGCGCTCGCCCACCAGGTGGAGGAAGCGGTCCGGCAGCTATAGTCAACGAGCGGCCAGCCGGCCCGCCCGTTCGGTGATCTTCTCAAGCAGCGCGTCCAACTGCGGCTCCGGATCGCCCTTCGCCGACAAACCGACGGTAGCGAAATGTTCCGCGTTCGAATAGTCGCCCCGGTTGAACTCGGCGGTGGCCCGCAGCAGATACGCTTCAGGAAACTGCCCCGGCGCCAGTGCGATGGCCTCGGCGGCTAGCCGCGACGCCTCCGCCCAATCGCGATCCTCGGCCGCCATCCGAGCCAGCCGGATCCGCGGCGTCACATACTGGACATCGGCCGCGGCCGCACGCTGATACGCCTTCCGCGCCGCCTCCCGCGCTCCACCCCCATCGCGGATCTCGCCCAGGACGAACCACGCCGCCGCGTAATCGGGATAGGACTCGACCGCCGCCTCCAACCGTCGCGCCGCCTCGTCAGGCCGCGCGGCGGCAAGGGCCGTCAGAGCCTTGCCGTACTCGTCCCAAGCCCGCTTCGACGCCCGGAAACCGGTGGCGCTGATGGTGGTCCCGTCGCCGCGGCCGGCAACCTTCTTTAGCTCAATCAGACGTCCCGCCCCGCCCGTCGCAATCAACCGCGCCAGATCCTGGTTGTACGGCTCAAACCCGATGACGCGGATACGCACCGAACAGCCGCGCAGCCTCGCGGCGCCGCTCTCGCCAGGAGTCTGCGGAGCGATAGCGTCCACCGGCGCCTGGAAGCGACCCTTCTTATCCGTCAGCGCAATCGCGCTGTACCGCGGCGTCTTCGACGCGCCGGCGCACTCCACCGCCACGGGAATCGGATTGGCGGGCGGCTGCCCGGCGATCAGCACCTTTCCGCTCAGCGCGTGCACTACCGGCGGAGCGGTCGCATAGCTGGCGCGATCGAAGGCGTTGGTCCCGGAGTCGCGAGGGGGGACCGACGATGTGGTCGAAATCGTCTGTTGCGCAGGAGTGGTTGGCGTTGCGGGCGTAGCAGGCGCCGGCGGAGTCTGAGTCTGACAGAACGCGGAGAAAGCCAGGAAGAAAGCGACAAGGAGTTTCATTCCGCCGTCAGAATATCGAACCCAAACGTCGTGAACAAGCCTGTCAGGCCAGCCGTTCCAGCTCGCTCACCACGCGATCCAGCTCCCCGACAATGGCGTTGTCAAATCCAGCCCGCAGCGCCTCCGTCACGGCCCGGTAATACCGGCGGATATCGGCCCGGTCGGCGTTGAACCGAGCCCACACACCCTCGCCCAACGCCCGATGATCCATCACAATCGCCCGTGCGTTATGCAGCTTATCCGCCGCCGACACCAACTTCGCCGAAGCCGAAGCCTCCCGCACGTGCGCGACGTACTTCAACTTGCGCTCTTTCCAAGGCGGCTTCGGAAGCGTCTCGGCGTCCGTACACTCCTCCACCACGCCCGCCACCCGGTCGCCAAACCGCTGCCGGATCCGTTCGAGCACGGGCCGCCCGCCCTGATCCTCCACCGCGTCGTGCAACAGCGCCGCGATCGCATCGTCCTCCGTGCCGCCATACTCCAGCACGATCGAACACACGCCCAGCACATGCGCCAGGTACGGCACGCCGCTGCCCTTGCGCATCTGCGCCAGGTGCAACTGGGCGCTGAACGTCATGGCATCAACAAACACCGGTGTCAGCCGCATCAGGCCCAAGTCTACCAAGCCGGCCTGTTACGCTAACAGTGTGCACGCCCTTCGAGCCGCCCTGGCGGCCCTCGCGCTGACATCCGCCTTCGCCCAGGACTTCACCGAAATCCGCATCGAACGCGCCGTCGCCGAGCATTACCGCTACCTCAACAGCCCGGCCTGGTGGAAGGAAGGCTATCTCGTCTACGCCGATTCCCCCACCAATCGCGTTATGCGCTGGGGAGCGGGCCAGAAGCCCGAACTCTACCTCGACGACGCCCAAGGCGCCTCCGGCCTCGCCTTCGACGGCCAGGGCCGCCTCTACATCTGCCAGCCGCGCGCCCGCCGCGTCATCCGGCTCGACAGGAACAAGCGCGAGCAGCCCATGGCCGAGCACTATCAGGGCAAACGCCTCAACGCCCCCAACGACATCGTCATCCGCAAGGACGGCGCGGCGTTCTTCACCGACCCCGCCTTCGGCTACCAGCAGGACACCCGCGAACTCGACTTCTACGGCGTCTACCGCCTTTCCTCGAAAGGCGACCCGGAGCCCGTCATCAAGTGGAAGACCCGTCCCAACGGCCTGGCGCTCTCGCCCAATGGCAAGCTCCTCTACGTCAGCGACGCCGACCGCCGCGAAGTCCACGTCTTCGACCTCGACCGCTCCGGCGCCGTCTCCGGCGAACGCGTCTTCGTCAAATCCATCCCCGGCGTCCCCGGCGGCATGTGCGCCGACGAAAAGGGCAACATCTACGTCGCCGCCCGAGGCCTGGAAATCTACTCGCCCGACGCCAAGCCGCTACGCACCGTCCAACTCCCCGTCGCCGCCTCCGGCTGTTCCTTCGGCGACGGCGACGGCCAATCGCTGCTCGTCACAGCAGGCCCCGTCATGTACCGGCTACGATTGGACGTGAAGGGAGCGTTTCAGTATTAGCACCGACAATCGCCATTATCCGCCGCGTCCCATCGTCGGAGTCGGCGCCATCATCTTTCGCGACGACCGCATCCTGCTGGTCGAACGCGGCCGCGAGCCATTGAAGGGCTGGTGGTCGCTGCCAGGCGGCGCCGTCGAAGTCGGCGAACGCCTCGACGAAGCGCTCCGCCGCGAAATCGCCGAAGAAACGGGCCTGATCGTCACCGTCGGCAAGCTGTTCGAAATCTTCGAACGCATTATGCGCGACGCCGAAGGCCGCCCCGAATATCATTACGTGCTCATGGACTACGTCTGCACCTGCTCGGAGGGAACGCCCGTGGCGGGCGACGACGTGAGCGCCGCCGGTTGGGTCTCGCAACCCGAACTCGACCGGTACCGTCTGACGGAAGGAACCCGCGACGTCATTGAACGAGCATTCGCCGCACATGCAAATCACCAGCGCTGACACCCTCGAATTCGAATCCCTGCGCGAGCTGATCGGACGTTACGTATCGAGCCCGCTCGGCCTCCGCCAACTGCACATGGTGGAGCCATCGTCCGACCGCGCCGCACTCGAGAGCACACTCGCCGAAACCGCCGAAGCCGTCGCCTACGCGCGCGCCGCCACCCAACCCCAAACCGCGGGCCGGGGCGCGGTGGTGCGCGTCAAGTTCACCTCCATCCCCGATTCCGCCGAAGCCGTCGCCCGCCTGCGCATCGAAGGCGCCTCGCTCGACGCCCGCCAGATCTACGACCTCACGCGTCTGCTCGACCAGGCCGGCGAAGTCCGCAACCTGATCTCGGCGGTCGATCACCGCTTCCCGCTGCTTGCCGCCCGCGCCGCCGCCATCGCCGATTTCCGCGACCTGCTGCGCGCCCTCGACGGTAAGATCCTGCCCGATGGCTCGGTGGCCGACAACGCCAGCGTCGCCCTCAACCGCCTGCGCCGCGAAATCGAAAAGCAGCAGAAATCCATCTCGGAATCGCTCGAACGCTTCCTGCGCCAACACCGCGAAGAGGGCACCTTGCAGGAGGAGTTCGTCACCATCCGCAACGAGCGTTTCGTGGTGCCCATCGTCGCCGGACAGCGCCGCCGCGTCGACGGCGTCATCCACGCGGCCTCGGCCAGCGGCCACACCCTGTTCGTCGAGCCGCTCGAAACCATCGACCTGAACAACGAGATGGTGCGTCTCAAGGACGAGGAGGCCGCCGAAGTCGCGCGCATCCTCCGCGACCTTACCGATCGCCTCCGCCAGCACTCCGACGACATCACCCTGGCCTTCGACGCAATGGGCCAGCTCGAATTCCTGTTCGCCAAGGCCAACTTCGCCCTCGACTTCAACTGCGTGGTGCCGAAGTTCAGCCCTGACCTCGACCGCCGCCTGCACCTGAAGGAAGCGCGCCACCCCTTGCTTGAGGACGTGCTGCGCAAGCACCGCAAGCGCGTCGTGCCCATCTCCGTCACGCTCGACGAAAAGACCCGCACGCTGCTCATCAGCGGCCCCAACACGGGCGGCAAGACGGTCGCCATGAAGACGGTCGGCCTGCTCGCGCTGATGGCCCACGCCGGCTTCCCCGTGCCCGCCTCCGAGGCCGAATTCCCGATCCTCGAACAGGTGCTCGCCGACATCGGCGACCAGCAGTCCATCCAGGAAAGCCTCAGCTCCTTCAGCGCCCACATCCACGCCATCCGCAAAATGCTGGAGGTCGTCGGCATGGACGCCCTGGTGTTGCTCGACGAGTTAGGCCGCGCCACCGATCCGGAGGAAGGCGGCGCGCTCGGCGTGGCGATCCTCGATACATTCCGCAACGCCGGCGCCTTCACGCTCGCCTCCACGCACCTCACGCCCATCAAGATTTACGGAGCGAACACGCCCGGCGTCCTGAACGCCAGCATGGGTTTCGACGAAGAAACGCTCGAGCCCACTTATGTTCTACGCACCGGCGCGCCCGGCAAGTCCGCCGGCCTCGACATCGCCAGCCGCCTGGGCATCGAACCCCAGATCATCGAACGCGCCCGCGCCAACATGAGCACCAGCGAGCGCGACATCCAGCGTTTCCTCAGCGAACTGCACGAGCGGCTGGAAAAGGCGTCCGCCCTCGAATCCGAACTCGTCCGCGAGCGTGAGCGCCTGCGCCAGCGCGAGGAATCGCTTGAGCGCGATTGGGAGAAGAAACGCGCCGCCAAGATCCGCGAACTCGAGCAACACTCGCAGGAACTCGCCTCCCGCTTTGAGGAGCAAGCCCGCCAGACCATCGACGAAATCACCAAGAACGTCGAGCAGCGCAAGGCCTCCGAGCACGCGATGCGCAAGGTGGCGAAGACGCGCCGCGAATTCCTGGAGCAATCGAAGACCATCGCCGAGCAATCGGCCCCGCCTGGAGCGCCCGCGCCCAAGCGCATCGTAATAGAGGAGGGTGTGCGCGTGCGATTGAAGGGCGTGCGCCAACCCGCCCGCGTCCGCCGCCGCATCGGCGACGACCTGCTCGAAGTCGAAGCCGGCTTCATGAAGATGCAGGTGTCGGTCGACGACGTGGAGGAAGTGCTACCCGCCGAGACCGGCCCGTCGCGTCTGCCGAAGGGCGTGACCTACGAGCAAGGCCCGCGCTGGGACACCTCGTATCGCGAGATCAACATCATCGGCAAGCGCGCCGAAGAAGCGTCGGAGGAAGTGGACAAATTCCTCGACTCCGCCGCCCTGGCCGAAATCGACCGTGTCCGCATCGTCCACGGTTTCGGTATGGGCGTGCTGAAGCGGGCAGTCGCGGACCTGCTCGCGCACAACCCGCACGTCGAAAAATTCTACCCGGCCACGGCCAGCGAAGGCGGCGCGGGCGCAACCATCGTGGAGCTCAAGGTCTAGCAGCCCCTCTACCAGGGGTTCAGTCCCGCCACGGCGCGGGCGTGAAATCGGGCGCGAATCCATCGGCGGAGCGGAACGACGCGGGCGCCGGTTTCACGCCCGTATTCAGCCATCCCTCCATCGCATCCAGCGCGATCAGCAGTTGTCCGCTCGTGAACGCGCAATGCCCGACGCCGCTGACAAACACCTGGCTCAGGTAGTCCGCCGAACGCCAATTCTCCACCTGGGCCTTGTAGTAGCTGTCATGACGGACCTCGGCCTGCCCGTCCAGCGTATTCTTCAGCATCAGCACCGGACGCAGCAGTTTGCCCCGGTAATCGCCGAACTTCCGCACCCAGTCGCGCGCCTCCGGGCTCCCCGCGATATTCGCCCGGGCGTTCATCTTCGCAAGCAGCGCCTCCGCGTCCACGCCCAACGTCGCCAGGTAGGCCTTCTCCTCGCTCGTCAGCGTGTAAGCGCGCCCGGCGTTCTGCACAAACGCTCCGCCGGCGAAGAACTCGGTGTCTTCCCGAAGCTGCGTGGACGTCATCATGATCATCAGCCACATCGGCAGCTTGTACATGGGATCGAGACCGTAGAGCGCGTCGTTCGGAAGTCCGAAGACCAGCCGGATGAACTCCCACCCGCCCTTATTACTGCCGTCGGCGGCGGGGGCGGCCAGCTTCGGATACACGTCGCGAGCGAAGTTCAAGCCCACCCTCGTATCGTCCAGGGAGCCCCACTCCGCCGGCCAGCCAAACACCACCGCATAGGCCAACGCGAAGTCCAGATTCCGGTCCATCCTGCGAGTCCACCCCGCTCCCGACGCGCACATGGGAATCGCGGCGTCATACGATTTCGGATAATCCTCGATCAGCCGCAGCGCCGACATGCCCCCCATCGACGAACCCCACAGAATGACTCGCTTCGGATCGCCGACCGTCGCTCGAAAGTAAACCGTCAACGCGAACGTGTCCTGCACCGTCTCCTTCACCTGCCAGTCGGACACTCCGATCTCCGAAGCCGCCAGGGCGTAACCGCGCGCCAGCAGCGTCGACGTCAGAGAGACGGCCGGCGAATCGACCACATTGGGGGCAAGCAACGGCTCAGCCGGCGGCGCCGACATTTTGCTGCCCTGCATATACACCAGCAGCGTCCCGTTCCAGTTCGCCGGCGCCTGAATATGAAACTTGACTCCGTCAATGGAGCCAACTTGTTTATACGGCAAGCTCACCCGCGCAATGCCGTCTCCGGCCGTCGCGCTAACTCCGATCGCCAGGAACGCGACCACCGTCCCGAGTCTCGATAAGTGCTCAATCACAATGACACCTCCGTGAAAATGTATGCCACGGCTTGCCGCGCCCCGGAGATGATGCTTGCGCCAGTTTTTTGTTAGCGTCCTGGTGATTGATTCCTCAGCCTTTACTCGTCGCATCGGAATCAGTATGCTGTCGTTGGTGGAGGATCCCGTGACCAAGGAGTCGCCGTCCGCCGCGAGCGCCCCCGTTCGCTTCGGGGAGTACGAACTCCACCCCTCTTCACTCGAACTCCGCAAGTCAGGCAGGCGAATCAAGTTGGAGCCCCAACCCGGGCGAGTCCTGCTACTGCTCGTGCAGCGAGCCGGCGAGTTAGTGACGCGCGAGGAAATCCGGCGCGAAGTCTGGGGCGACGGCGTCTTCGTCGACTACTCGAAAAGCCTGAACTTCTGCCTCAGCGCGATCCGCGGAGTCCTGAACGACGATCCCCGCTCGCCGCGATACATCGAGACTCTCCCCAAGCGCGGCTACCGCTTCATCGGCCACCGCACCCTGCCCGCATCCCCCAAGGCGTCGTTGGCCGTGCTGCCGTTTGAGAACCTGAACGGCGACCCGCGCGAGGAATTCATCGCCGGCGGCATGGCCGATATTCTCATCGCCGAACTGGGCAAGGCCCCGGCCCTGCGCGTGATCTCCCGGCAGTCGTCCCAGCAGTTCAAGGACAAACGCATCGGAATCCCCGCCATTGGCCGGCAGTTAGGCGTCGATACCTTCGTCGAAGGCAGCGTCCTGCGGGTGGACGAGCGCATCCGTGTCACCGTCCAACTCATTCACGCCAAGCCCGAGCGCCATCTCTGGGCCGACACGTACGAATGCGCCGCCGACCAACTGTTCGCCGAGCAGCCCCGCGTCGCCCGTGCCATCGCAACGGCCATCCTGGCGAAGCTCGCGCCCGACTCCGTCCGCGGCGGCGAGGCCCCCACCGTCAATCCCCTGGCCCAAGTGGCCTATCTGCGGGGCCGCTACCATATGTCGTTGATGTCGCCGCGGGCGCTCGAAGACGCGCTGGCCTGTTTCCGGGACGCCCTCCGCGCCGATCCCGCCTTCGGCCCAGCCCACGCCGCCGTCGCCAACACCTACAACCTGCTCGGCTTCTGGGGCTCGCTTCCGGAGCGCGACGCCTACCGTCAGGCCAAGGAAGCCGCGCTTCGGGCCCTGGCCATCGACGATTCGCTCGGAACGGCGCATCGAGCCCTCGGATGGGCGCACTGGGTGTACGACTGGGACATCGAACAGAGCGACGCCGAAATCCGTCGCACCGTCCAGCTTTGCCCCAGTGATGAAAGCACCTACGTGCTACGATCCCTAATGCTCGCCATCGTGCGCCGCCGCGCGGAGCCGGCCATCGAAGACGCGCGCCTGGCCCTGGATATCGACCCGTTGTCGCCCCGGACCAACGCCAATCTCGCCTGGGTGGCGCTGCATGTGGGTCGTTACGAACTCGCGGTCCGCCAGGCCGCCAGGACTCTGAAGATGTTCCCCAATTCGCTGCAGGCGCTCTACGTGCTCGGCCAATCCGCCCTGGCCGACGGCCGTCCCGCCGAAGCGGCGAACTTCTTCGAACGGGCTCTGGCGATTTCGCGGGACCCCATCACCATCGGCTATCTGGGACACGCCCAAGCCCTCGCCGGCGCGCGGTCCGAGGCTCTTGCCTGGTTGGACCAACTCGTCGCCCAAAGCCGCGACAACTATGTGATCCCCCGCAGCATGCTCTGGATCCTCATCGGCCTGCGGGACAACGACCGCGCCTTCGCCACGCTCGAAAGCGAATACCAGAAGCGCAGCAGTTTCCTGTGGTGGCTTCGATCCGTACCCCTGTTCCACCCGATCTCAGCGGATCCGCGGTACCACGACCTGGTCGGTAGAATGGGCTTTCCCGAAGCCTGACGCCCCGGGCGCCCGGCTAAGACAGCGTCTCGGGGTCCGCCGCGGCCCCCTGCGTCACATCGACATAGGAAGGAATCGGCGGCTCAGGCTCGGCGACCGGCAACGGCGCCGCCTCATAGGCATGCACCTCGCTCGACCAGGTCCACAGCCGGGCCCAGACCCTGAACAACACATACGCCTGCCGGAACACCAGCACCAGCAACACCCGCGTCATGGTCTCCTGCGTGGCAAACTCGCTCAACCCGTGATAGGCGGCCAGCAACCCCAACGCCGCCGCGCCGCAGATCCAATACACCGCCAGGGTCCGCGCCGGCCGCGACGCCACAAACGCCGCCGCTCGCATCGTCGCCCGCACCGCGCCGCGAGCCTCGCCCGTCACCAGCACGATCTTCGCGTAGTCGAACGTCATATTCACCACGCCCGCCAGGAACACCGCCACCCCGATCAGCCCCCATCGCAGCATGATCCAGGGCCCGGCCTCCATGCTCGATTCGCTGGCCTTCCCGATCAGCCGGGAGCCCACGCCGAACAGCGCCGCCACGAACCCGTAAAACACCAGCGAAACCAGCGCCAGCCGCGCCAGTCGCGGAAAATAGCGAGCCGACGCACTGAAGAAAGCGTCATCCTCCCGCTCAAACAGCGCGATCGCCCCTCCCGCCAGGAACGTATTCAGGACCAGCGAGCACAGCCCCACCACCACGGTCAGCACCGCGAACTGAACCGCCGTCCCCCCGCGATACTGGTAGGAAAACTCCATCAACCAGCCCACGTCGAAGTTCGAAAACAACCGCGCGCTCTCCAGGCTCCGCGACAGGTTGCCCGCCACGGCCACCGCCAGCGGCGCCACGATCACCGCCGCCATCGCCAGGTTCATCGCATAGAACAACGCCGTAATCTTGAACAGACGCATCGACTGGCGTCCGCCCGCGCTCAACGCAGCAAGTGCATTCACGTCCGTTGCTCCTTACGCCAACAACGCCAGAGTCGCCAGAACCTGCTCCACCCAGAACAGCACCGTGGACGTCAGTTTCCCCGCCGTCGCGTAACTCGACTCCGCCCGCCAGCTATTATTCGTCCAGTTAGCGTCCAGCACCAGCTTATGTTCGGGATCCACCGCCACCGACGCCACCTTCGTCGCCTTGGTGAACTCGAACTTCGCCCACCGGTACTTGCCGTCCCACTGCCGCCGTTCGGTCTCGCCGTTCTCGAAGCGGAACTCGATGTCCACCGGATAGACGGCCTCGCCCTCCCGCCGGATGGTCGCCTTGGTCAGCCACTGCCGTTTGTGGTTCTTCTCCCGTTCCTCGTCGATCTTGCGCGCCTCGGCCGCGGTCACCGTCCGGCGTCCGCCATTCCCATCGAACACCCCGAGGTCTTCCGAGACCGGCTCGCAACTCACCCCCGCCACCGCATAATCGGCAACGTTCGACGAATACACGAACTGGTCGAAAAACCAGTTCATGTCCTTGCCCGTCGACTCATTCACGGCGGCGATGAAGTCGGGAAACGCCGGATGGTCATAGCGCCAGCGCTGGTGATACGCCCGCATGGCCTTGGCCATCTCCGCCTCTCCCAGCGTGTTCTCGAGCGTCAGCATCATCGCCCCCGGCCGCATGTACGAATTCAGCGAATAGCTCGACCCCGTCTGATACTCCCAGGCCCGCCGCGCCAGATCGTCCGCCTTGGGCGCCGACAGGTACGCGGCCCGATCCACCGACTCCCACGTCAACCCCGGCAGCCGCATCAGGTTCGACAGCGGAATCCCCGCCAGCCGCACCGGCAGCGTCCAACCCGGATAGGCCCGGTCGATCACCTTCCCGGTCGAGTAGGTGTTGAACCCCTCGTCCATCCATGCCTCTTCGAACTCGTTGCTCCCCACCAGTCCCTGCCAGTATTGATGGCCGAACTCGTGGACCACCACGCCTTCCGGATCGCCGTCGTTACGCCCCTGCAGCCAGGAGGTTCCCGCCGTGATGAACGTCGGATACTCCATGCCCCCCGCTCCCCCGCCCCCATTCGGCGGATCCACCACCGTAATCGTGGCGTGCGGATAGGCCCCGTACCACAGCCCGAACCATTTGATGGCGTTGGCCGTCGCGCGGAAATGCCGTTCCGCCTGGCCCGCGTGCTCGGGCTGTAGCAGCAGGATCATCTCGACATTGGATAGCCGGGCCTCGGCGTGCGGAATCCCCAGCAGCCGCGAGATATCGGTCAACTCCTTGGCCGTCACCTCGCGTTCGGCGTCGAAGGTGCGCGTGAACCGCCGGTAGGTCGGCTGCGCGGTCCAGGCGAAATCGTGGACATTGGCCTGCTCGAAGCGGTACGTCGTGGTCCCATCGCCATTCTTCACCGCGTTCTTCTGAATCCCGGTGGCGCCCACCACATATTCCGACGGGACCGTCAGGTCCACCGCATACGCCCCATAATCGGCGTAGAATTCCGAGTTCGCGTGAAACTGGTGGCAGTTCCATCCGGCGGTCTTCGCAAACCGCATGCCGGCCTTCTCCCACACGCCGATCTTAGGAAACCACTGCCCGCCCAGGAAGAAATTCCCGTGATACCCGGTGCGCGCGAAAACATGCGGAAACTGCGTCACGAAATCGATTTCGAGCGTAATCTGCCCGCCCGGAGGAACCGGCTTTTCAAGCGGAACCCGGATCACCGTCCGGTCCTCCGCGTTGCCGTCATCCGGCGCGATAAACTCCATCGCCCGCGTCAAATCGGCGCCGCCGGCCACCGCCAGCTTCTTTATATCGATGTAGCCCCAACTGTCTTTTTGGAACCGGTCTCCGCGCAACTGTCCGCCCGACTCCCGCATGAACGTGCTCTTCGTGTTCTTGAAGGCGTTCATGTACAGGTGGAACTGCAGATCCGGGATCGGATCCTGAGATCCATTGATCCAGGTCAGCGTTTCGCGCCCGGTCACGGTTTTAGCTGTCGGATTGAGGCGAGCGGAGATGGAGTAGTTGGCCTGCGGCTTATTTTGCCCGCTCAGACACACGGAGAGCAATAGTATGGCGGACGCCCATCGATGCATTTGCCGAGATTGTATCGCAGAGGACCGGCCGGCGCCTCGGACGCCGCCATACTGTAATCAAGCGCACGCGACGTTGGCGCCCAGCGTGTCCGCGTCAATCGCCGTCGTCTCGCTGCCGGCCCGCATCGCCCGCCTCGCGGACGAACTGCGCATCCGCCAGTGATGGCACGTCGAGCTGATGATGCGCGTCACTTCCTGCAGGTCGAAAGGTTTGGCGAGCACGTCCCACGCGCCCAGGTTCAGCGCCTCGGCCCACAGCGTCTCATCGGCCAGCCGGGACGTCACAATCAGCAGCGGAGCATCGGCCTTGTGCGTGGTGGCCAGCAGCACCTGCCGCCAGCTTCCCTCGGTCTGCTCGGTGTCGCACAACACCGCCGCGAACCGGCCCTTGGACAACATTCGCAACCCCGCCGTCACCGTCGACGCGCGAACCACTTTGCAGGTCTCTCCTAGCATCGTTTCCACCGTGTGCCTGTCGCCCTCGTGAGAGTCGATGCACAAAACCGAAGGCAAAACCGCCGCATGGGCGGACTTATTCAAAGCTATTTTAAGGTCCATTGTAGATACCTATTGAGTCTTCGGTTCGACTGAGACCGGACGCGACCCACGATGGTCGCCGGATGCACGGGAGGCCCGCTGAGCTAGGGGCCGACAGCTTCGACTCTTGCCCCCCAAGCGCCGAAGCTATTTTGGCTACAGTACGAGATTACCACCGAACCCTGGTAATCCACAATCATTTTCCGGCAAATCTCTCCGATTTTCTGAAAGAAAACCGTGCTGTAACGGATAGAGCGGGAATGGATCGATTCAGGGGCGGGAGGACTGCGGAGTTGGCGGAAAGGGTGGGATTCGAACCCACGAACGAGTCACCCCGTTGGCGGTTTTCAAGACCGCTGCCTTCAACCGCTCGGCCACCTTTCCGTCCCGTCCATTGTATCAAGCCACGCAAGCGGTCCCCCTCCCTGGCCTCAAATAATGCTTGATTCCAGCCTCAATCCGCGATATCGATAGGGTGTGCGCAGCGGCGGAGGCCGCTCCCATGCAAACACTCCACGCCTCGCCCTACGCCGGCGAATGGTATCCGGCGGATCGGGCCGAACTCCGAGACCTGGTAACTGAGCTGTTAGCCAATTCCTCGGTCCGCACCGGTTCCTTCATTCGTCCCGGTGGGCTCGCATTCCTCGTTCCCCACGCCGCCCCGGTCTATTCCGGAACCGTCGCCGCGGCGTCATACCGCCACATCGCCGCCTATCGCCCCCGTCGCATCGTCGTGCTCGGTTTTTCCCACCGGCGCGGCGTCGAAGGCATCGGCATACCTCAGATTGAAACCATCTCGACGCCTCTCGGAGTCACCGAGATCGATTCGGTCGGCGGCCGCGAACTCACCAGCGCCGCGCCCTTCCATATCTCGCCCGAATCCCAGTTGTGCGACCATTCCGTCGAAATTCAGCTCCCATTCCTGCAAGCCGCCGCCCCCGAGGCCACGGTCCTGCCCTTATATGTCGGCCGTCTCTCGCCGGCCCAGCGCGCGGCCGCGGCCGCCCGTCTGCGATGGCTGCTCGATGGCGAAACCGTCTTTGTAGCCAGCTCCGATCTCACCCACTTCGGACGCGGTTTCGGCTATGTCCCGTTCCCAGTCAACGATGAAACCGGCCTCCGGCTCAAGGAATTGGACGGCGGAGTCATCGGCGCGGCGGCCAGCATCGATCCCGATCTCTTTCTGGCCGAAATACAAAAGACGCGCGCCACCGTATGTGGTTTCGATCCAATCGCGCTGTTGCTTGCGACTTTACAGGCCGCCCAGCGGGAAGAGATCTATCAGGAGACGCTCGACTACCAGACGTCGGCCGATATGACGTCGGATTACTCCCATTCGGTGAGCTACGGTGCCGCCGGCTATTTCCCCAGCTCGAGCTTCGAACTTAGCCCCGACGCCTGTCTCGCCCTAGCCAACAGCGCCGCGGCCACGCTTGCCGACACCCGCGCCGCCGGCCGCCGCTCCATCGTCGAGCCCACCCATCCCACGCCCGAACTCAAGCAGAAGCTCGGCGCCTTTGTCACCGTTTACCAGGACGGCCAACTTCACGGCTGCATCGGCCGCATTCACGACCCCGAGCCGCTCTATAAGACGATCCCCCGGCTCGCCCTCAGCGCCGCCACCGAGGACGCCCGTTTCGCCCCGCTCTCGCCCATCGGCAAGCTCACCGTCGAAGTCAGCATTCTCACCCCCATGAAGCGCATCGCCTCGCGGCGCCGCCTCATCGCCGGCGAACACGGCGGCCTGCTCGAATCCGGCCCCCGGTCCGGTCTCCTGTTGCCCAAGGTCGCCACTGAACACGGCTGGAACTCGGCCCAATTCCTCGACGCACTGGCGCGCAAGGCGGGACTCTCGCCGGCCGCCTATGAATCCCGGGACGCGCGCCTGTCGGTGTTCCGGGCTCAGGTCTTTCAGGGCGAATGAACAGCGCGGCGTTCGCCGAAGCGTTGTCTATCGACGTCCGGGAAGCCGAACTGTACTCGCCGCTCGACGAGCGCCGCGTACGCTGCTTCGCCTGCGGCCACCAGTGCCCCATCTTCGAGGGTCAGCCCGGCGTCTGCCAGGTCCGTTTCAATCGCGGCGGCCGTCTGTACGCGCCCTGGGGCTACGTCCAGTCGGCCCAATGCGACCCCATTGAAAAGAAACCATTTTTCCACGTCACCCCCGGCGCCCTGGCCTTCTCCTTCGGAATGCTCGGCTGCGACCTCCACTGCGACTACTGCCAGAACTGGGTGACCTCCCAATCCCTCCGCGACCCCCAGGCCATCGCCGCCCGCCGCTCCGCCACGCCGGAACAGTTGGTCCAAACCGCCCTGGCCCGCAACGCCGCCGCCATCGTCAGCACTTATAACGAGCCCCTGATCACCGCCGAATGGTCCATGGCCATCTTCCGTCTCGCCCGCCAGTCCGGCCTGCGCACCGGCTTCGTGTCGAACGGCAACGCCACGCCCCAGGTCCTCGATTACATCCGCCCCTTCACCGATCTCTACAAGGTCGACCTCAAGACCTTCGACGACCACCGCTACCGCACCCTCGGCGGCCGTCTCGAGCCCATCCTCGACACCATCCGCCGCATCCACGCCATGGACTTCTGGCTCGAAGTCGTCACCCTGGTCATCCCCGGCTTCAACGATTCCTCCGACGAACTCCGCCGCATCGCGGCGTTCCTCGCCTCCGTGTCCCCCGACATCCCCTGGCACGTCACCGCCTTCCACGCCGACTACAAGATGGCGGAAACCCCGGCCACCCCGCCCGAAACACTCGAGCGAGCCGCCTCCATCGGCGCCGCCGAAGGCCTCCGCTACGTCTACGCCGGCAACCTCCCGGGCCGCACCGGCCGTCTGGAGGACACGCGCTGCCCCGGCTGCGCCACCACCCTGGTCGAGCGCCGGGGCTTTCGCGTCCTGCGCAACCGCATGGCCTCCCCCCGTTGTCCCTACTGCCGCTACTCCATCCCCGGCCGCTGGACCTGATCCGTCCCCGCCCGAACCCGCGTGGTACCGTAGGACTTAGGCATGGCTTGGTTCACCCGCAAGAAGCCTCCCACCGAAGCCGGCGGCGAAGGCGAGCGTCACGTACGCACCGAGGGTCTCTGGCTCAAGTGCGAGAGCTGTTCCCAGATCGTCTGGCGTAAGACCCTCGAGGAGAATCTCCAGGTCTGCCCCCAGTGCGGCTTCCACTTCCGCATCGACGCCGCCGCCCGCCTCCAGCAGTTATTCGACGGCGGACAGTTTGAAATCCACGAGCCGGGCATGGCCTCCACCGACCCGCTCAATTTCGTCGACGCCAAGCCCTACAAGGAGCGCCTGGCCGCCATGGTGAAGCAGGGCCTGCGCGACGCCGTCATCTCCGCCAGCGGCCCGCTCGACGGCCGCCCCGTCAACATCTGCGCCCTCGAGTTGAAATTCATCGGCGGCAGCATGGGCACGGTGATGGGCGAAAAGATCACCCGCGCCGTCGAACGCTCCATTGAGCGCCGCCATCCCCTCATCATTGTCTCGGCCTCCGGCGGCGCCCGCATGCAGGAAGGCGCGGTCAGCCTGATGCAGCTCGTCAAGATCTCCCAGGCCCTCATGCGCCTGGACGAAGCGCAAGTCCCCTACATCAGCGTCCTCACCGACCCCACCACCGGCGGCGTCACCGCCAGCTTCGCCATGCTGGGCGATCTCAACATCGCCGAACCCGGCGCCCTCATCGGTTTCGCCGGCCCCCGCGTCATAGAACAAACCATCCGCCAGAAACTCCCCGAGGGATTTCAGCGCAGCGAGTTCTTACTCAAGCACGGCTTCCTCGACGCCGTCGTCAAACGCCCCGATTTGAAATCCTATATATCGGCGTCTCTCAAATTCTTTTGCGACTGAATTGGTTTTCATTCCCGGGAGAGGAAAACTCCTAGCCCGCCACTATGATGGCGTGCAGAACACACCTCACAGCGAACCTTGCTGTTCAGGATCCTGCGCACGCGCGGACCTCATCCGCGCGTTGGCGCCCAACGATCCGATAGAAAACGACATCGATTTCGCCGCCGCCGTCGTCGCGCAGGCGTGTCCACAGATGGACGAGGAGGAGCTGGCCCGTTGCTTCGCCCACATGTTCGACGTTCCGCTCGACTGTCAGTTATACCGCCGCTTCCGCGCGGGTTTCCTGGCCGCTCGGACGCTCGAAGCTCCGCCCTCCCCCGCGCGTCCGCCCATCCCGATGGTGGCCGCAGCCAGCGCCGGCGCTGGAGTAGTAAGCTGTAGAAGCTGTCCATGAATCGACGCCAATTTCTAACCGCATCGGCCGCCGGACTCACCGTCCCGGCGGCTGTCTTGTCTCAGGACAAACCCTTCGACGCCAAGCCCCGCCGCGTCGGCCTGATCGGATCCGGCTGGTACGGCAAATGCGATATCTTCCGCCTCATCCAGGCCGCCAACGTCGAAGTCGTCTCCCTGTGCGACGTCGACCGCAACATGCTCGCCGAAGCCGGCGACCTCATGGCCGCCCGCCAGCGCTCCCACAAGAAGCCGCGCCTCTACACCGACTACCGTAAGATGCTGGCCGAAAAGGACCTCGACTTGGTCGAGGTCGCCACCCCGGACCATTGGCACGCCCTGCCCGCCATCGCCGCCATGCAAGCAGGCATCGACGTCTATCTCCAAAAGCCCATCAGCGTCGACGTCGTCGAAGGACAGGCCCTGGTGGCCGCCGCGCGCAAGTACGGCCGCGTCGTGCAGGTGGGCATGCAGCGCCGCTCCACGCCCCACCTCGCGGAGGCGCGCAACGAGATCATCAAGGCCGGCAAACTCGGCAAAGTCGGCTTCGTCGAAATCTGCTGTTACTATCCCATGCGGGCCACGGAAAACCCGCCCGACACCGCCCCGCCCAGCTATTTCGACTACGAGTTCTGGACCGGCCCCGCACCCCTGCGCCCGTATAACTCGCTCATCCACCCCCGCACCTGGCGGGCGTTCATGGAATACGGCAATGGCATCATCGGCGACATGTGCGTCCACATGCTCGACATGACCCGCTGGATGCTCGACTTAGGCTGGCCCACCCGCATTTCCTCGGAAGGCGGCATTCTCATGGATAAGAAATCCAAGGCCAATATTTCCGACACCCAGACCGCGACCTTCGACTATCCGGACCTCAAAATCGTCTGGACCCACCGCTCCTGGGGCAAGCCAGCGGACGAAAAGTACCCCTGGTCGGCGATCCTGTACGGCGACAAAGGCACGTTGAAAGCGGACGTCTACGGCTACGACTTCATCCCCAACGGCGGCTCTGCCAAGCCCATCCGCAAGAACGTGGTCTACGAGCTCGACAAGTATCCTGAGGACCGCACGGAGAAGGATCTGGAGCGCCACTGCGCCCCGGCCATCCGCGCCCACATGTGGGACTGGCTCGCGGCCGTCGACAAGCGCACAAAGCCCGTGGCGGACATCGAACAGGGCCACATTTCGACGGCCTCCTGCATCCTGGCGAACCTGTCGATGAAGCTCGGCCGCGACCTCCGCTGGGACCCGGTCAAGCACCGCGTCATCGGCGACGAACAGGCGAACACGCTCCTCCGCCGCCCCTACCGCCAACCCTGGACGCACCCCGACCCAGATAAGGTCTGAAGTCCGGGCGCCGTGGTCTTCGGGTCCCCGTCATGGCCTCTGTGAGAAACCATGAGCGGCGCCTGTCATCAAGGAGTTGCTGATCCGGCCGTTGTGTATGATACGTAACTATTGACGAACAACGCCGTCTCAACCATACTCTACGTGTGTTTCGGCGCAGAGGAGTCATCGCTGCCGGCGTAGCGGCCATCGCACGGTCAGTTTCCTGCCTCGCACAAATCAGCAAGAATCCCCCCTCGATCGTATTCCTGGTCATCAACAACAAAGGTTGTAGCCCGCGCCTCGAAAACGTAACTCCGCCTAGACACAAGAGCATCTCCTCCGCGCACGAATCGGGTTCGCAAGTGGCTATACTTATCGATAGAATCGGCATTATCGGCATATTTGTATGGCGCACTACCGGACAGAATAATGGGAACGTGGGTTGGCTTCATACAACTTCACTGGGGTCCTGCCTTACTTGACCGTAATATTTCGATGCCCCCTCGGTGAGAAGAAATGACACCCTGGTCGGCGTAGTACACGGAGAGGCCATAAGTATGAGAAAGTTCGCTTTGTCGTTTCTGTTTTCTGTAATATTGGGCGTGCTTGCCGGCCGAAACCATGGGCTGGCGGCCATTTGCGGGGGAGAGACCGCAGGCGCTGGACGCAAGTCCTACGTGACCTGTCTCCCGTATTGCACCGGACCGGGCGATTCGTGCGCCTACGTCAACTGCGTAACTCACGCGGGTTGCAGCATGTGTTCTAACGGTTGTGTTCCCACGGGGGAATGTAATATCCAGAACTGCTGCGACGGTGTCTACTGATAAGACAGCAAGGAGAGTTGACAAATGTCACCGAAACAGAACTTCGCGATCCTCATCGTTATTTCGGGGTTAATCGGGGCGTTTTTAATCACGGCTCAGGTTTCGACCACGCCGTTGCAGCCCTACACGGTGCGTTACGCCTCGGTCGAAGGTCCTGTGCAGCCCGTAACGAAAGCGGCCCGACGAGCGGACGGCGTCACTGCCGAGTTCACCTACGACGGGGCCTCGGGGGTGCTTGAGCGGCAGAACATATTAGACATCAAAGGGCTCGATCACATCCGGTATGATCCAATCTCAAACACCGTGTGGAAGAGGCCCCTCACCAAACAGGAGTACTCTGAGCTCAAGGCGTCTCCACGGACATGCGGACAGGCGACACTGAACGAAGGCGTCTGCATCCAGCACGCTGGACAGATGTTGGGGCAGACCGTGGATCGTCACGAGTTCGCAACAGCGCTTCCTGACGGCTCCGAGATCAAGGTTGTCGAATATCTTGCTCCGAATCTCGGGTATCTACTTCTCCGGAGAGAGGAGATTACGAGGGAGGAGAAGAGAATCAGGCAGGCCACCGAACTAACAGTGGGAGAGGCGGATGCGTCGTTGTTCAACATCCCGCCAGGCGCGCGGCCAATCGCCGACTATCGCCAATTCATTGAGACAGCGGCCAAGGCGAGAACCGGGTCGGTCCCAGCCAGCTACCAGACATACCTCGACAGGTTCGAGAAGCAGGAGAGGCGTCTTAAGGAGACCGGTCAGTTCATGAAGTAGTCCGTGTTCCGCCGCCGCGATCTCACCGTCCCTCTCTGGCCTCTGTGAGAAACCATGAGAACGCTACGATCACTCTCCAAGTCCCGTGCATTCGCCGGAGCCGTCCTCGCCGCCATAGCCATCGGCGCCGGCGTGAATTCCGGACTCTACTCCGTAGTCGACCTGATCCTGAAGCGCACGCTACCGCTCCCCGATCTCCCACGCCTGATCTGGATCGAAGAGACCAACCGCAGTGAGCGCACCGGTGGAACCACCGTCGCCGCGCTGGACGCGAAAGAGTGGATCGCCGAGAGCCGTTCGCTCGAAGGAGTCGGCATCTTCCGCAATTTCACCCACACCATCCTGACCGAAGGCCGCAGGACCCGGGTCGACGGGGCCGAGTGCTCCAAGGAACTTTTCCCGGTCCTCGGCCTGAAGCCCCGTCTGGGACGCTGGTTCACCCGCGCAGAAGAGAGTTCATCCGCCCAGGTCGTCGTGATCGACGAAGAGTACTGGAAGGAGCGTTACGGCGCGGACCCATCGGTCATCGGAAAGCAGGTCCTGGACGCCGACTGGGGCTTCCCCAACACCATCATCGGCGTCGCCCCGCGCAGCCCGCTGTGGACCATGCTCAAAATCCCGCCCCCTGCCCTGTACTTCGCCGTTCCCTACGACAACCGGTCGGCGGGTAGGGCGGGTCAGTTCTTCTCCATCGGCAAACTGACGCTGAGCGCCTCCGTTGACTCGGCCAAGGCCGAGTTGCGCGTCCTGGCAGCCCGTCTGGCGGCGCACGATCCCGCGACGAACCTGGGCGTCGGCGTGAAGGTCGCCCCCTTGGCGGACACCGTCGCCGGAGTAGCCGGAGCCCCGGCGCGCCTGTTGCTCGCGGCGTCGCTCGCCGTCTCGATCCTCGCCCTCACCGGCCTCATGCAACTGGTGGCGGCGCGAGTCCGATGGCGTAGCGGGGAGGTCGCCCTGCGTATGGCCCTCGGCGCCAGCCCACTACGCGCCGCAGCGCCCGTCATGCTGGAAGTCTTCGCCGTGGCCGCCGCCGGCTGCGCCCTCGCCCCGGCCATCGCATGGTTGACCTGCCGCGGGCTGGCGCTGTTCCTCGGCGCCAGGACATTCTCGTTCCTGCTTGTTTCCGCCCCCGCCAGCCGCCGCGCCGCCGCCGTAGCCGTGTGCGCGGGCCTCGCGATGCTGGCTTGCGCCGTCGCGGTCATCGCTGCCGCGGTCCATCGCCGGGATCTCGCCCCCACGCTCGCCCGCAGGACGGACCGGGCGCCGGGCAGCGGACGCCTGTGGCCCTGGGCGATCGGCGCGCAGATGGCCGTCAGTCTCGCCCTGGTGGTTTCCACCGCCACGCTGTTGGGATTCGCCAGCAAACTCTCCGCCCAGGACCTCGGATTCGACTGGACCAACTGCTCGTCGTTCTTCGCAACCCTCTCGCGCTCGCCGCGCATTCTCGACGACGAAGAGTGTTACCGCATCATTCAATCGATGCTCGCGCGCATCCGAACCGTCCCTGGAGTGATCGCCGTCGCCTCCTCCTACCCCGCCCCCGCCGCCCCGAACGTCCTCGAGCCCGTTACGCCCATGGCTCTCACACGAACGCGCCCGGTCTTCTCCCGGGTCCTGTCCGTCACGCCAAACTTCTTTGAGACGATGCGGATGCACACCGTCGCCGGACGCGTCTTTGAACCCGGCGAATGCCCATCCGGCGACGCGACCGTTGTCAATGAAGCCTTCGCCCGCGCCGCTTGGCCCACTGAGCCCCCGGTGGGAAGGCTGCTCGCCCGGTGGCATCGCGGCGCCGACAAGAACTTTCGTGTGATCGGAGTCGTCGCCGACACGCGGGACTCCGCTCTTGCGGCCCCCATGCCGGCCGTCTACGGTTGCGACACGCACGATTGGTTTCACGTGGTGGTGCGCACCCGCGACAACTCGCAGGCGGCCCTGGCCGCGGTCTCGCGCGAGATCTCCAACTCTGGGCCGCTCGTCGACTTCGACCCTCCCACCGCCATGGAGCGGGCCGTGTCATCCACCTGGGTGGCGGCCCGGACCATCGGAGAACTGCTCGCCGCCTTCGCCGCCTTTGGCCTCGCCCTGGGCGGCGTTTCAGTCTTCACCGGCACAGCCTACGTCATCGCGCTACGGTCGCGCGAGTTCGGAATCCGATCCGCTCTGGGAGCGGCCCCCTGGACGCTGGCCCTTCTCGCGCTCAAAGGAACCGCCCGCGCCTGCCTGATCGGAATTCTCGCCGGCGCGCCGCTATCCTGGGCGGCGCATCGCCTGTCGAAGGAGCTCCTGTTCAACGGCGGCGGCTTCGGCTGGCGGATCGTAGCCGGCGCGGCCGTTACCCTGATCGCCGCGGCCCTCCTTGCGGCCGCCGGCCCGGCCCTGCGCGCCGCATCGGTCGATCCCGCCACAGTCCTGCGCGCGGACTAAGCAGAAACGCCATTCACAAGATTTGAAAATATTCTTAACTCAAACAGCGGCAGTCACTTGCCGCCAACCCACCCAGTCCGCCCACCCGGAATCTCAGGTCCCGTATGTCACGATGAAGGTAGAGAGAGGTTGTTTATGTCTCAGGCAACTGAAACCAAGATGACTCCGCAGACCGGGCCGTCGGACATGGAGTTATATCTGCTGCGCGACGAGTTAGCGGAAACTCATCAGCCGCGGAACGCGCAGGAGCGGCAGTTAGTCACGGCCATCGCCCAGAATTGGCTTCGTTTCCAACAGGCGCTCCGCGTCGAACAGGACCTCATGAGTTCGCCCGATCTCGGCGACATCCTGCGCAACCGTCTCGAAATCTACAAGGCGGTCAGCCGCCACGTCACGGATTGCGAAAGGGCCTGGCGCCACTGCGTCACGCGCCTGGAAATCATGAAGCGGAATCGTCCGAAGACCCTGGCCTCGCCCGAAGCGCGCCGCCCGTCCAATCGCCTCGAAGGCAAGCTCCCTCCCGACAAGCCATTGCCCCCGGTCTGTACGTCAGTGATGCAAGCGACGCCCGCTCAGGCGGAAGCCATCGCCAAACGCAACCACCACCGCCGCGAGTGACCGGCGCCAGGCGGCCTAATTCTCGCCAGGCCGCTCGATCTTCTCCACCACCAGCACCGGCACAGGCCCTTTCTTCGACTGCAGTTTCAGCCCCAACTGCTCCGACAAGGCTGAAACCAGCGAAGCGCCGGGCCCGCTGTCCGCAGCCTCGGTCGCCTTGCCCGGATCGCCGGGAACCTCGGCCGCCGAATCGGGCGTCCACTCGAGTTTGAAATCGTACAAGCCCTCGAGCCCCGTTTCATCGGCCACATGCCGGCCCAGCACATTCGAAAGCGCCCGCGCCAGGCCGCTCACCCCAACGCTCATGCCGGTCAGCGTTCCGCGCCCTATGCGGATGCTCGGCCCCGGAGCGCCCTCCTGGGACTTGCCGAACCGGGCCCCGCCGCGCCCCACCGTCAGCGCGTACATCGGCAGTTGACGGGTCTCGGCCCGCAGCACCAGTCCGAAGCGGTCCCGCAGCACGGCCTGCATGCGCTGCCGCTGACGGCCGAACAGGCTCTCCATCTCGGCGCGCGGCATCTGCGGACTCGCCTTCGCCTCGGGCCGGTCCGGTGTGAACGACAGATCGTAGTGCGTGTTCTTGGCCCATGCCGGAACCTCGGCGAATTGGAACTCCCGCAGATCGTAGGCGAAGGTCAGCAACGTCAGCGGCGTCACGTTTTCGCCGCGCAAACCGCCCTGCGGCCCCGGGCTGATCCGTATGTTCACCGCGTCCGGCTTCGACGGGTGAATCGTCACCACCTCGTAGGTGTACTGAGGTGCAGGCGGCAACGTCTGCGCCCGCAGCAGCCCGATCGCCAATGGAATCGCCGCCAGCGCCGCCCCGGCCGCCGCCAGCAGCGCCTTGCGAGCCACGGTCAGCCGCAGCGTCCCGCGTCCGGCGACGATCTCCCCGATCCTGCGCTTCAAGTCCGCCCCCGTCACGCCCGCCGCGCAGGCGATCGGCGACTCCAGATAGTGGCGGCACACGTTCAGGATCCCGGTCGCGTAGACATCGGCGTCCAGCCCCTCGGCGATCACCGCCTCGTCACAGGCCCGTTCCCGCTCCTCCACCAGCTTCGCGCCGATCCACCACACCGCCGGATGGAACCAGAACAGCGTCTCCACCACCATGTGCAACGCCGCCGTCAGGTTGTCGCGGCGCCGCAGGTGGTGCATCTCGTGCGCGACAATCGCCTCGAATTCGCCGGATGTCAGCCGCTCGCGTAACCCCTCGGGCAGCATCAGCACCGGCCGGAAGACGCCGAAGATCCCCGGCTCCACCCGCGCCCGCGTCGACACCGCCAGGACCCCGCCGGCCAGCGTCTCGGCGGCCGCCCCGCGCGTCGATCGTCGCAGTTCCCGCCACCGCAAAAACCACCGGGCCAGCAGCATCGCCGCCCCCACCGCCCAGATCGCCGCCACCGCCAGCGGCCATCGCGGCGGCGCGGATGGCGACACCGGCAACAACGTCGGCAACGGCGCGAACGATCGCGATATCTGCTCCACAGCGGTCGCCGTAGCCACCGCCGCCGTCCCCGGCCGGTCGAACCGGGCGCCCAGCGAGACCAGCACCGAAAACGGGACCAGGAATTTCAGCGACGCCGCCAGCCACAGCCAGTAGCGAGCCCGCGCTGCGTGGTTCCGAAGCAGAAAACAGATCAGCGCCACCGCGGCGGCCGCCACCGTCGATTGCCACAGATGATTCGCGAGTAATGAAAGGTATCCAGCCATGCGCCCCTCCTACGGTTTGCCCGATTCGCGCCGGTTCTTCTTCAGCAGTTTCTCGGCGTCCTTCAGGTCTTCGAGCGTCAGCTTGCCGGACTCCACCAGGTGCGACATCACCGGCTGTGTCCGCCCGCCGAAAAGGTTCAGGAAATCGTCGATCAGCCGCCCCCGGGCCTCGCGGCTGGTCACCGCGGCCTCGAAGATGTGCGCGTTGCTGATCTTGCGGACCCGCCGCACCGCGCCCTTCTCCTCCATGCGATAGACGGTGGTCTGAATCGTCGAGTAGGCGGGCCGTCCAGCCTCCGGAAAGGCCTCCTGGATCTCGCGGATCGACAGCTTGCCCTGCTCCCAGAGGGCGTCCATGATCTGCAGTTCCAGCGGCGTAAGCTTCTGCTCACTCATCAGGATCTACTATAGCCGTTTGTTTTCCAGCCGACAAGATGTTTGGGGTGAACCGGCGGATGGATTTTTCAGGACTTTTTGCGCAGCATCCAGCGGACGGCGAAGAACAGGACCGCCGCCCCAACAACGGCAATCGAGACTACCTGAAGGTTTTTGTGAACCAGTTCGAGTATCTGCTGCCAGCGCTCGCCGAAGTAGAACCCGAGCCCGAGGAACGTGCACACCCACACGAACGCCCCCGAATACGCATAGGCGGCGAAGGCCCGGTATTCCAGCGACGACGTGCCGGCGACGATGGCCGTAAAGTGCCGCACGCCCGCGATGTAATAGCCGATAAACAGCGCCCAGTGCCCCACCCGGTTGAACCAGGAATGGACCACGTCGAGCCGGGCCTCGGTCAGATGGACGTACTTGCCCCACTTATGCACAAAGCCGAGCCCCAGCGTCCGCCCGATGACATAGCTCAGCGTGATCCCGCAGGCGCTGCCCAGGAAGGCGACAATCAGCACCGGGATGGCCTTCAGGTTGCCACGCCAAACCAGGTATCCGCTGAACACCAGCAGCGTCTCGTCCGGCACCGGCAATCCGACGATGCCCAACACCAGCAGCATGAAGATGGCGGCGTACCCATAGTGGGCCACCCACTGGAAAATGAAATCCACGAGTTAGGGGTACACCGGCGCCACCGGCATCTTTTCCTTCAGAGTCTTATCGGTGGGCAGCGCTACGCTGTCGCCTTCGTTGAGCCCGGCGAGCACCTGGCTCTTCACCACACTCGCCACGCCCAGCTTCACCTCGCGCCACTCGATCTGCTTGCCACTCAGCACAAACACGCCGATCTTGCCGGCCTCCCGCCGCAGCGCCGCGTTGGGGACCGTCAACGCCCCATCCACCACCTTCGAACGGATCTCGGCATTCACATTCGTGCCCGCCAGCAGGTCCAGGTCGGGATTGCCGATCACGCAGCCCACCTCGCCCACCTGCCGCGTGCCCAGCGCGATCACCTGCGAAGGCTTCCGCTCCACCGCGCCGGTCCACTGCCTCCCCGGGATCGCATCCCAGGTGATCGTCACGGGCATGCCGATCTCCACCCGCCCCAGGTCCGGTTCATCCACGTACACAATCACCCGTACGTTGTCGAGCCGCCCGATGTTCGCCACCAGATCGCCGGGGTTCAGGTAGGCGCCTGGCTTCAGGTCGAACTGGTACACCGTGCCGCCCACCGGCGCCTTCACCGTCAGCATGGCGAGCTTCTGCCGAGCGCTATCGACCGCCGCCCGAGCCTCCCGCAGCCGGGCCTCGGCCGCGCTACGGTCCGGCGCCGTCACCAGCACGCCGCGCCGGGCCTCGAGCGCCGCAATCTGCTGCTTCGCCCGGTCGACGCGCTCCTTGGAAGCGGTGACCTCGACGCCCGTCACGGCCTTCTTCTGCTGGAGCCGCAGGTTCGCCTCGTAATCCCGCTGGGCCGCCGCCAGTTCGAGCTTCGCGGCGTCGATGCTGCCCTGAATCGTCGCGACCTCGGCCGCGCGCCCCCCAGCCTGGATGGTCTGAAGTTCGGCCTGCGACTGGGCGACTTTCGCCTCGGCCGCCGCCAGTTCGCCCTGCGCCGGCCCGGCGTCGAGTTCCACCAGAACCGCCCCGGCCGCCACCCGGTCGCCCCGCTTCACCGCAACGCGCCGGACCAGGCCCGCGGCCTCGGCCCGGGCCGAAGCCCACTCGATCGGCTCCACCTTGCCGTTGGTGGTCAGCGCGCTGACGACGGTTTCCTTCACCACCCGCGTGAACGGAATCTCGGGGGCGGCGTTCCGCCTCTTCGTCAACAGGAAGATGAGGATGATGGATACGATCGCGATCAGGATCAGCAGCAGCCGTTTCACTTCTTGGGCCTCGCGCAGTAATCGAACAGCAGGCGCCACTCGGCTCGCTGGATCTCGAGCGCGGCGGCCTCCGACGGGGAGCCCGGTTGCTGGCGCGCGCGTTCGCAGAACAGCACGAAACCGAACGGGTCCCATCGTACCGACGGACGGAATTCGGCTTCCGGGTACTTCTTAACGATCCGGGAGGTCTCCTCGACCAGCGCGGGAAACACGGCGTGCGCCCCCACCCGCCGGAACCAGTAGGCGGAGTTGCCCGAATCGGGCTCCTGACGGTGCAGGATGGCGTGCCAGAAACTGCCTTCGGGCGACGGATCGTCCTGGGCCGTCTCGTGGGCCTCTTCAAAGCAGGAAAAGTACAGCCAGAGGCCCGCCAGCGCACCGCGCGGATGGGCCGACTTGGGAAACAGGTCCTTGGCCGGGGCCGCCTTCAGCAGCCGGTAGGCCTCGTCGTTCGAGGGCCCTTCGGCCACCAGCGGCATGAGCCGTTCGCCGCCCTCCTCGAGTTCGAGGAGGCGGGCCACAGTTTCCCCGTAAGCCTGGAGTTCGAATCCCATCGTGTCCGAACCTTCATTGTGCCAGCAAAGCGAAGTACCCGCGAAACAGCACTTCCCGGGTTTCGCCGCCGAAGATCGGGCCGGTCCCTTCGGAGCACCAGTTCCGGACGGTCTCGATGGGCTCGCCGTTGCGGATGGCCCAACCCACGTTGGTCTCGGTCAGCACGTAGTCGATGTAGAATTCCGGCGTGATGGGCAGTCCGATTTCGAACGGCTCGTACCGGGTGAGGCGGAAACCGGCGGCCAGGGCCTCGAGCGACTCCCGGGTGATCTTCAGGGCGTTGTCCGGAGGCCACGGATAGCGGCGTTCGAACTGGTCGAACCAGCGGTCCAGGGCCTCGGTCCCGCGCATGGATCGTCCGCAGGAAAAGTCGTAAATCAGCACGGCCCCGCCGGGCGCGAGCACCCGTCCGGCTTCGGCGAAGAACCTCGCCGGATCGCAGTAGTTCAGCGAACCGGCCGCCGCGATCAGGTCGATCGAACCGTCGCGGACCGGCAGGCTCTCGGACGTTCCGGCCAGAAACGCGGCTCCCGGCGCGACATTGGCCGCAAACTTCAGCATCGGAACAGCCGGTTCCATGCCGATGGCGCAACCGGCGACGGCGGTCAACGGCCGGGTCGAAAGCCCGGCGCCGCAACCGATATCGAGCGCCGTCCCGATCCGGGCCGGCAAATAGGGCCGGGCCAACTCGACCACGCGCGGGTGCACCGGCGGCCGCGACCGCGCATATCCCGCCGCCAGGGCGTCACTTCCGAACAAATTCTCCACATCCCAGGAGTAACACGGTCCCACGGATTGCCAACGGGCTGCTGTTCGAGCGGGGCGGTTTCCTCGGATATCCGGCCGCGCCGATTCGCGATTCTGGTGATTCCTGTGATCACCGGATTCCTGACGCCTGAGAAACCGAGGTTCACCGCTATCGTCATGGCCGCCGGCACATCGCCGATGGGTGCGGCTTCGTTAAACTGGAGTGCGATGCGGAACCGCGCCGTCCTCTGCCTGCTTGTTTTTCTGCCCTTTTTTGCACGCGCTGAGTCGCCGAAACCGGTCACAGACAGCGCAAAATTGACGCAAATTGCGCCGCGAATGAAGACATTTATCGACAAAGGTATCGTTGCAGGGACCGTTACTTTGGTCGAACGCAACGGCGAGATCCTCCATCTCGAAGCCGCTGGCTACCAGGACATCGATAAAAAGACGCCCATGCGCACGGATACGATCTTCGAGATCATGTCCATGACCAAACCGGTCACCTCGGTCGCCATCATGATTCTGGTCGAGGAAGGGGCCGTTTGCCTGTATGACCCGGTGGAAAAGTACATTCCGGAGTTTCGGGGCATGTGGGTGATCGAGTCCCGGGGGCCGGGCGATAAGACTCGCACGCTGAAACGGCCGTCGCGACCCATTACGGTGTACGACCTGCTGACGCACACCTCCGGGATGCCGGAGATGCCGCCGGAATCGATGGGCGCCGTCGACTTCTACTTCCATATGGACAAGACGCTCGCCGAGGCGGTTCGCATCTATGGGCAGCAGCCTCTCGAATTCGAGCCGGGGACCAAGTGGAGTTACAGCAATACCGGCATGGCGACGCTCGGGCGGATTGTCGAGGTCGCTTCCGGGATGGCCTACGAGCGCTTTGTCGATGAACGGATCTTTAAGCCGCTTGGGATGGTGGACAGTTCGTTCTATCCGGTGGACGGCAAACGCGAGCGGATCGCCTCGGTGTACTCGTTGCAGAAGGGCAAGCTCGTGAGCTTGGGCGACGCCATCTATCGCAAGGGTTCGAAATACCCGATGCCGGAGGGTGGAATGTACTCGACGGCGAAAGATATGGCCGCCTTCTACCAAATGATGCTGAACCACGGGACTTACAACGGGCACAAGATCCTGTCCAAGGCGGCGGTGGAGACCATGACCATGGTCCACACCGTCGGGCTGCCGGTGGGGACTTCGACCGCGGTGGGTTGGGGGCTCGGATGGAGCATCCTGCGGGGGCCGGGCGCCACGCTGACGCTCTCCTCGATGGGGACCTTCGGCCATGGCGGGGCCTTCGGGACGCAGGGTTGGGTGGATCCCGCGAAGAACCTGGTGGGCGTGTTCATGGTGCAGAATTCGGGTGGCGGCTCCGAACCCGTGCATGAGGCTTTTCGCGAGATGACCAACGCGGCGGTGATCCAATGACGCGTCGATTACTGGTGGTCTTGACTGCGGCGGCGGCGCTGGGTGCGGCCGTCAACAGCGGGCTCGACGCGGAACGGCTGGCGCGCATTGCGCCGCGCATGAAACAGTTCGCCGAGCGCGGGCAGATTGCCGGCGCGGTGACGCTGGTGGCGCGGCATGGGCAGATCGCTCATCTGGCCGCCTCGGGCTGGCAGGACGTCGAGGGCAAGAAGCCCATGAAGACCGATTCGATCTTCCAGGTGATGTCGATGACCAAGCCCGTTACGGCCGTCGCGATCATGATGCTCGCCGAACAGGGCAAGTTGGCCGTCAGCGATCCGGTGGAGCGGCATCTGCCGGAGTTTCGCGGACAAATGATGCTGGAAAGCCGGACGGAGGGCGAGGTGAAATTGCGCAAGCCGGCGCGGCCGATTACGATCCGCGACCTGATGACGCACACCTCCGGAATGTCGGGCCAGTTGCCGGCGGGGGCGCCGGACCTTTACACGAAAATGAACCGGTCACTGGCGGAGGCCGTGCTGCTGTTTTCGCAACAGCCGCTCGAGTTCGAACCGGGGTCGAAGTGGCAGTACAGCAACTCCGGCATCGCGACGCTGGGGCGCATCATTGAGGTCACCAGCGGCGAGCCGTACGAGACGTTTATCGCGAAGAAGATCTTCGAGCCGCTGGGGATGAAGGACAGCTTTTTCTTTCCGCCGGAAGATAAGACCGGGCGGATCGCGCTGGTCTACCGGAGCGAGAACGGGAAGCTCTCGCGGGCCGATGGGACGATCCTGGGCGGGAACGCGGCCGAGTATCGCAAGGGCGCGAAATACCCGGCGCCGGAGTTCGGACTGTATACGACGGCGACGGACCTGGCGGCGTTCTACCAGATGATGCTCGATGGGGGCGCATACAAGGGAAAGCGGCTGCTTTCGCCGGCGTCGGTGGAGACAATGAGCCGGGTGCATACGGCGGGTATTGGAAAAGTGGGCTGGCTGCCGGGCGGCTCCTACGGGCTGGCCTGGGAGGTGATCGCCGAACCCCTGGGGACGGCGACGCTGATGTCGCTGGGGACCTATTTCCACGGAGGCGCGTTCGGCACACACGGCTGGATCGATTCAAAGAAGGATCTGGTTGGCGTATACTTGGTGCAGCGCACCAGTGGCGGAGACGACGCCCGAAACGCTTTCATGGCGATGACGAACGCCGCTGTCGAATAAGCGCCACGTTGGAAAGCGATCCAGGACCACGTATGCCCGCTTATTCTATCGGCGTCGACCTTGGCGGTACGAACCTACGAGCCGCAGTGGTGTCGAGCGCCGGCGAGGTGCTCGCAAAAGTCGCAGGAAGAACCCAATTATCCGAGGGACGAGACGCCGTCATCGCCGATATTGTGCGGGCGATCGAAGCCATCGCGGTGGAGCATCCTGGCGAAGAACTGGCTGGCGTGGGAATCGGAATCCCGGGGTTTATCGAGATCGAACGAGGGTATGTCGCGGGCTCGAGCAACCTGCCGTTTTTCGATAATTTCCCGGTGCGGGACGCGATCGAACAACGGCTGGGGACGCGGGTGATCCTGGAGAACGACGCCAACGCGGCCGCGCTCGGCGAGCACTGGATGGGGGCTGGCCGCGGAGAAAAGAACCTGATTCTGCTGACGCTGGGGACCGGGATCGGCGGCGGGATTATCGCCGACGGCCGGGTGTTGCACGGGCAGGTGGGGATGGCTGGCGAGTTTGGGCACATGACGGTGTACCCGAACGGCAATCCCTGCGGTTGCGGCAATTACGGGTGCCTGGAGCGGCACGCTTCGGCTTCCTTCATCAGCGGCATGGCGCGCACCATGAATATCGGCGAGAACCTGACCGCCGAGCAGGTGTTCCGCAAGGCGGAAGCGGGCGACGAGCGGGCCCGCATGATCTTTGTGTCGATGGGACGGGCGCTGGGCATCGCGCTTGGAAACCTGATTAACGCATTCAATTATCCGCTGTACCTGTTGAGCGGCGGACCGCTTCCCGCGTGGGAGCTGTTCGCACCCTCGATGATGGCCGAGATCGAACGGCGTTCCTTCGCTTACCGGAACGTCAAGACGCGCATCGAGAAAGCCATCCTGGGCAATGAGGCTGGATTATTCGGGGCCGCCTACTTGCCTTTGCAGCTTCGGACATAAAAACAAAAGGACCTATTCATGTTCTGGCTCGGGATCGATATCGGCACGGGCGGCAGCCGTGCTTTGCTGATAGACGAACAGGGAAGAGTACGACATAGTTACACGGCGCCCCACGACGATATGAAGATGGAGCGGCCGATGTGGGCCGAGCAGGACCCGGACAACTGGTGGTCGGCCGCGGCGGCGGCGATTCGGGGCGTGCTCGGGGACGCCAAGGCGACGGGTGAGGAGATTGCGGGCGTCGGGTTGTCCGGCCAGATGCATGGGCTCACCTTGCTGGATGAGGCGGACCGGGTGATTCGTCCGGCGCTGATCTGGTGCGACCAGCGCAGCCAGGCGCAGGTGGACTGGATCAACTCGACGGCGGGCCGGCAAATGGTGCTGGATTGCACGGCGAATCCGGTGCTGACCGGATTCACGCTGCCGAAACTGCTGTGGGTGCGCGATAACGAGCCGCAGAATTACGCGCGGGTGCGGCATGTCCTGCTGCCCAAGGACTACATACGGTTCAAGCTGACGGGCGAGTACGCGAGCGACGTTTCCGACGCCTCCGGCACGGCGATGTTCGATGTGGTGCGGCGGAAATGGTCGCAGGCGCTGGCGGCGAAGCTGGACATCGACCGGACGATCCTGCCGTATGTGTACGAATCGCCGGACGTCAGCGGGCGCGTGAGCGAGTGCGCGGCGACGGCGACGGGCTTGAAGGCGGGAACGCCGGTGGTGGGCGGCGCGGGCGACCAGGCGGCGAGCGCGGTGGGCAACGGCATCGTGGAGCCGGGCGTGGTGTCGTGCACCATCGGCACGTCGGGCGTGGTGTTCGCGCACACCGATAAGCCGGCCTATGACGCCGATGGCCGCGTACATACGTTCTGCCACGCGGTTCCCGGCGCATGGCACGTGATGGGCGTGACGCAGGGCGCGGGCCTGAGCCTGCAATGGTTCCGCAATCAACTGGCGCCGGGCGCCGAATACGACGCGCTGACGGCGGAGGCGGCCACCAGCGCCGTCTGCTCGCAGGGCCTGTACTGGCTGCCCTACCTGATGGGCGAGCGCACGCCGCACCTGGACGCGTACGCGCGCGGCGGATGGGTGGGATTGACGGCGAAACATACGCGCGCCGATTTGATTCGGGCGTTGATTGAAGGCGTGTCGTTCAGCCAGAAGGACTGCCTGGACATCATCGAGCAGATGGGCGTGGCGGTGGAGTCGGTGCGGGTGTCGGGCGGCGGGGCGCGCAGCGCGTTCTGGCGGCAGATGCTGGCCGATGTTTTCGCCAAGCCGGTGGTGACGCTGGAGACGCAGGAAGGGTCGGCCTACGGCGCGGCGCTGCTGGCGATGGTGGGCACGCGGGTGTATGCGACGGTTCCCGAGGCTTGCCGCGCGGTGGTGCGCGAGACGGAGCGGGTGGAGTCGCGATCGTGGGAGGCGCAGCAGTATGCGCGCGGCCACCAGGTGTACAAGGCGCTGTATCCGGCGCTGAAGCCCATCTACGGGTTGATCCACAACGCCGGATGATCGCGCAGGCCGAGGCTCGACGCATCGCGCTCGCCGCGCTGGGCTTCGGGCGAGGACGGCCCGCACGACCCGACGCCCGGCATATACGCGACGCGATCCGGCGGCTGAGCCTGGTGCAGATCGATTCGGTGAATGTGCTGGTGCAGGCGCATTACCTGGTGCTGTTTTCGCGGCTGGGCGCCTATGATCGCGGGCGATTCAACCGGCTGGTGTACGCAGAGCGCGAGTTCATCGAACAGTGGGCGCATGAGGCTTCGATCGTTCCCGCCGAGTTGTGGCCGCTGCTCGAATACCGGCGGGCGGAGTTTCGCATACGGCCGTTCATGCAGGCCGGCATACTGGACGAACGGCCGGAGTATGCGGATTGGGTGATCGAACAGATCCGCGAGCGGGGCGCGCTGGCGGCGGCGGACCTGGCCGAGCCCGAGGGCGTGGCCCGGCGGATTCCCGGCTCCTGGTATGGGAGCATTCCGCGGATTGTGCTGGAGGCTTTGTTTGCGCGCGGCGTGCTGTGCATCGCCGACCGGTTGACCAACTTCGCGCGGTCCTACGATCTGGCGGAGCGCGTGGTGGGGACGGCGCACCGGGACCTTCGCTTGTCGCGCGAGGAGGCGCAGCGGGAGTTGATACGGATCGCCGCGCGGGCTTACGGGATCGCCACGGCGGCTGATCTTGGCGATTACTTTCGCATGCTTCCGCGCGACGCGAAGCCTCGGATCGCGGAGTTGGCCGAGGCCGGCGAACTGGAATTGGTCGAGGTGGAGGGCTGGCGCGACGCCGCCTATCTGCATCCGGCGGCGGCGCGGCCACGAAAGGTGGAAGGCGCTTCCCTGCTGTCGCCGTTCGATCCCGTGGTGTGGTTCCGGCGGCGGGCCGAGCGGCTGTTCGACTTTGAGTACCGCATCGAAATCTATACGCCGGCCGAGCGGCGGACGCATGGTTACTATGTCCTGCCGTTCCTGCTGGACGACCGCATTGTGGCGCGCGTGGACCTGAAGGCCGACCGGAAACAAAAACGCCTGCGCGTGTTGTCGGCGCATTATGAGCCGGGAGTGAAGCGGACGGTGGTCCGAGGGCCGCTGCGCGATGAGTTGAAGCGGCTGGCGGGGTGGCTGGAGTTGGAAACCACCGATGGGGTGTGATGAGATGGACGGCGATGACTCGACGGCATCTGTTGGCGGCGCTGGCGGCGGGAGCGGCGCGCGGGCAATCGGGCGGCGCGGTTGGCGACTGGCGCAATATCGCCACTGGCTGGACGATTCCTCGCGAGGGGTATAGCGATCAGCCGTACGTGGTAGTGACGCGGGACGGGGCGTGGTTGTGCGTGCTGACCACGGGCCGGGGCGTTGAGGGCGAGACGGGGCAGCACATCATTTCGACCATCAGCACGGACCGCGGGCGGAGTTGGTCCAAACCCGTCGATATCGAGCCGGCCGACGGTCCGGAGGCTTCGTGGGTGATGCCGCTGGCGACGCCGTCGGGGCGGGTGTATGTGTTTTACACCTATAACGCCGCGAATTTGCGGCTGGATACGATGAGCAATTCGCCGCGGATGGCGCGCCGGGTGGATACGCTGGGCGAGTATGCGTTCAAATACTCCGATGATCATGGGCGGACGTGGTCGCGGGAACGGTTCTACATCCCGGTGCGATCGATGCGGATCGATCGTGAGAACGCCTATGGCGGGAAGGTGCGGTACTTCTGGGGCGTGGGCAAACCGATTGTCCGGCGTAACGGTGAGGCGATGTTCGGCTTCGCCAAGGTCGGCAAGTGGGGCGATCCGGGCGGGATGGTGACGTCGCAGGGCGCTTTCCTGAAGTCGCCGAATATTCTGACGGAGCGCGATCCCCGGCGAATCCGGTGGGAGACGCTGCCCGAGGGCGATGAGGGGTTGCGGGCGCCGAAGGGTGCGGTGTCGGATGAGGCGAACCTGGTGGAGTTATCCGATGGGTCGCTGTATTGCACGTATCGCAGCATCGACGGGTATAACTGCGCCGCCTATAGCCGGGATGGGGGTAAGTCCTGGACGCCGCCCGCTTATGCGAGTTATGCGCCGGGCGGGCGTCCGATCAAGCATCCGCGGGCGGCTAACTTCGTGCGCAAGTTCAGCAATGGGAAATTCCTGCTGTGGTTTCATAATCATGGCGGGGAGGCGGTGCACCAGGGGCGTTGGGATTATTACTCGGGGCGCAATCCGGGATGGGTGTGCGGGGGCGTGGAGCGAGGCGGATTCATACATTGGAGCGAGCCGGAAATCCTGCTTTATGACGACGATCCGGCGATTCGGATCAGTTATCCGGATTTCATCGAAGACGGCGGGGAATTCTACATTACCGAGACGATGAAGACTTATGCGAGGGTGCATCGGATCGACCGCGCGCTGCTTGAGGGCGTCTGGAGTCAGGCGGAGAATCGAGTGGCGCCGTCGCGTGGGTTGGCGGCTGTTGTGGATGGATCGAAGAAGAGTTTCGCCATGCCGGAGTTAGCGGCCTTGAATGCGGGCGGAGGATTTACGCTCGAGTTTTGGGTGAAGTTCGATGAGTTATCGGCCGGGCAGACGCTGCTGGACGCTCGCGAGGGCGGGCGGGGCGTGCTGGTGAGGACGACGGACCGCTTTACGCTGGCGATTTCGTTGAACGATGGCCAACGGGAGTTTGTGTGGGACAGCGATCCGGGCACGCAGGCGGGCTCGCTGCGCAGCGGCGTGCGGCAGCATGTCGCGGTGATGGTGGATGGGGCCAGCCGCGTGACGTCGTTTGTGGTGAACGGCGTGTTCAACGACGGCGGGTCGGTTCGCGACTATGGATGGGGCCGCTTCGACCGGGCGCTGGGCGATGTGAATGGGGCGCGGGAGGCGAGGCTTGCGCCGGCGATCTTCGGCCAGGTGAAGCTGTGCCGCGTCTACAATCGCTACCTGAGGACTTCGGAGGCGGTTGGGGCCTGGCGGGCGGGCCTTCCCGAATGACGCCCGGACTGAGGTTATACTGAAACGTTAGTGATATTCAGATCCTAATACTCTTAAATTACCGTCTCTGGCAGGAGAACACGCATGGCCGATCACGCCCCGCTTAGCGAAGATCGCATCGCTTACCTGGAAGGACTGGTTTCCCAGGCCCGCACCGCAGCCGCGGTATTCAGCCAATATACGCAAGACGACGTCGACCGCATCGTAAAACCGATGGTCCTGGCCGGACTCGAACAGGCGCAATACCTGGCGAGCCTGGCCATCGAGGAGACGCGCCTGGGAGTGCTGGAGGACAAAGCCATCAAAAATATGGTGGCCACCGAGTTTGTTTACAACTATGTGAAAGACAAACGCACGGTGGGCGTCATCAACGAGTTTCCCGAGCGCGGCATCCTGGAGATCGCCGAGCCGATCGGCGTGATCTTTTCCGTGCTGCCGGTGACCAATCCGACCTCGACGGCGCTGTTTAAGTGCATCATGGCGATCAAGACGCGCAACACGGCGATTTTCGGGCCGCATCCGAGAGCCGCCAAGTGCTGCGCCGAGGCCGTACGGATTATGTACGAGACGGCGGTGAAGAATGGCGCGCCGGAGGGCGTGTTCACGTGTCTCGATACGCCGACGATCGAGGACAACCGCTACCTGATGCATCACAAGGACGTCCGGCTGATCGATGCGACGGGCGGACCGGGAGCGGTGAAGGCCGCCTATAGTTCGGGCAAGCCGGCGATGGGCGTGGGCGCGGGCAATACTCCGGTTTACCTGGAGAAATCGGCGGATGTCGACATGGCGGTGGTGGATATCATCACGTCGAAGACGTTCGATAACGGCACGATTTGCGCTTCCGAGCAGACGGTGGTGATCGACGACGGGATTTACGACGCCACGCTCGAGAAGTTCGCCGAATTGGGCGCGCATATCTGCAATCCGGAAGAGGCGGCGATCCTGAGTCAGACGGTGATCGACCCGGAGACCGGGTTCATGCGGCCGATCGCGGTGGGGCAGGCGGCGGCGACCATCGCGCAGTACATCGGGCTGAAGGTGAAGCCCGGGACGAAGCTGCTCATCGCGCCGATTGCCGGGGTTGGGCGGGGGCACCCGCTGTCGGTGGAGAAGCTGTTTCCGGTGCTGGCGGTGTATCGCGCCAGGAGCCGTGAAGAGGCCTTTAAGACGTGCGTCGATGTGAATCACCTGGGCGGGATCGGACATACCGCGGTGGTGTTTTCATCGAACGAAGAGGTGATCCGGAAGTTCGGCGAGGTGATGAACGCGGGCCGGATCATCGTGAATTCGCCGGGCTCGATCGGCGCGCTGGGCGGCGTTTATAACGACATGGTTCCGACGTTTTCCTTCGGCTGCGGCACCGGCGGCGGCAACAGCACGATGGACAACGTCAACATCTACCACTACCTGAACGTCAAGCGGGTGGCCAGGAGGACGCAGGCGCATATGTGGTTCCGCGTTCCGAACCAGATTTACTTCAACATGAACGCGATCGAGAACATACGGCAGTTCCCGTCGCGCTCCACCATGATCATTACGAATCCGCCGCTCGAACGGTTGGGGCATGTGGATACGGTGCGGCGCTACCTGCCGCCGGACACCGCCGTGCACGTGCTGGTGATTCCGGACGCCGAGCCCGAAGCCAAGGTGGTGCGGGAGGGCGTGGAGGCGCTGAACGCTTATAAGGTGGACCAGATTATCGCGCTCGGCGGCGGCAGCGTGATCGACGCGGCGAAGATCATGAAGTTGCAGTATGAGGCTCCGTCGGCCGATTTGGAGGAGTTGGCGGCGCCGTTCCTCGATATCCGCAAGCGTGTGGTGCAGTATCCGACCGAGAAAGTCCACCATGCTCGGCTGATCGCGGCGGCCACCACCAGCGGCACGGGCAGCGAGGTGACCCCGTTCGCGGTGCTGATCGATAAAGAAGCCGGGCGGAAGATCACGCTGGCCGATTACTCGCTGACACCCGATGTCGCGATCGTGGATCCGCAGTTCGTGATGACCATGCCCAAGGGGCTGACGGCCGATACCGGGATCGATTGCCTGGTGCATGCGCTCGAGGCGGGGGTTTCGATTCACTCCTCGCCGTACACCGAGGCCAATGCGATGCAGGCGATCCGGCTGACGTTCCGCTATCTGCCGACTGCTTACGCGCAGCCGGATAACGTGGAGGCCCGGAGCATGATGCATAACGCGGCCTGCATTGCGGCGCTGGCGTTTTCAAACGCTTCGGTGGGTGTGAATCACGCGCTGGCGCATGCCTTCGGGGCTCGGTTCGGCGTGCCGCACGGGCGCGCCAATGCGCTGATGCTGCCGCATGTGATCGCCTACAACGCCTCCGTGCCGTCGAAGTTCATGCCGTCGCCGAATCAGCGGGCTTATGTGGCGCATAAGAAGTACGCGCTGATCGCGGACCTGCTGGGGCTGGGCGGCGAGACGGTGGAAGAGAAGGTGAATCACCTGATCGCGGCGGTGGAGGCGCTGCTGGACCGATTGGATGTGCCGCGGTCGATCGCCGATTTGGGGATTGCGCGGGAGGAGTTTCAACAGGCGCTGCCGGGGTTGGCGAAGGTGGCGTTCGATGATCCGTCGTGGCGTTCGAATCCGCGGATGCCGCTGGCGACGGAGTTGGTGGAGTTGTTTGAACGCGCCTGGCATGGACGGCGCGCGGGAGGTCAATGATGCCGGTGGATTCTGTGTGGCCGATTGCCGGAGCGGAGGGAGTGGCTCGGGCGTTTGAGGACGCGGCGGGACGGTTGGAGACGGTGGACGGGGAGTTGACGTTCGACCTTTCTGGCGTCCGGAAGGTGGATGTGGCGGGCCTGCGGGCCATGTCGGCGCTGGCTGCGAAGGCGGCCGATGGCAAGGTGAAGATCGCGCTGAAGGGCGTCAATGTGGACGTTTATAAGGCGCTCAAGCTGGTGGGGCTGACCACCGCGTTTCTGTTTCCGGTTTAGTTTAGGGATTGGCGAAAGGCCCTGGTCGGATTGACCGGGGCTTTTTTCCGCCCTATTATATAGGAGTGCCACATATCGCAGCTCCATCGATTGATCCGGAATGGAAGAAGGGCAGCGCGGAGCTGCTCATCCTGTCGCTGGTGGAGGGCGCGCCGCGGCATGGCTATGAGATCAGCAAGCTGATTGAGCAACGCTCGCAGGGGGCGCTGCGGTTTCATGCGGCGTCGCTGTATCCGCTGCTGTACCGGCTGGAGAAGCGGGGCTGGATCAAGGGACTGTGGGTGGAGAAGGCCGGCGAACGGCGGCGGCGCTTCTATCGGCTGACGGCGGAGGGGGCGAAGGTGCTCGCCACGCAACGCGATGGGTGGGCGGCGTTCGTGCGCGCGATGAACCTGATTACGGGGGCGGAACATGCCTGACTGGAATGAACTGGTGCGGCGGCGGCTGGCGGGCTTGAATCGGGCGTTCGAGCGGGATGAGCAGATTGTCGAGGAACTGGCTCAGCACGCCGAGGATCGGTTCCGCGAGTTGTGCGCGGGCGGGGTCGCCGAGGGTGACGCGCAACGGATGGCGCTGGATGAGACGACCGACGGCGCGGCGCTGGGGCGGGAGTTGCGGGCGGTGGAGTCCCCTGCCCCGCCGGAGCGGAGTTCGTGGCGGTGGCGGCCGCTTCAGGATGTCCGCTATGGGCTGCGGACATTGGGTAAGGCGCAGAGTTTGACGGCGGTGATCGTGGCCGTGCTGGCGCTGGGGATCGGCGCGAACGCCGCGATGTTTTCCGTGCTGGACGCGATGTTCCTGCGGCCGCTCAGGTATCCGGAGCCGGAGCGGCTGGTGCGGGTCGTTGAGACTCCGCCGTCGGGGGGCGATATGCCGGTCGCGTATCCGGACTTTCTCGATTGGGCGGCGGGGAGCCGGTCGTTCGCGTCGATGGGTATTCGCGGATCGCAACCGCAGGCTTTGCGTGGGCCGGAGGGTTCCGAACGGGTGCGCGTCGCGTATGTGTCGGCGGGATATCACGAGACTCTGGGTGTCGCGCCGGAGATGGGACGGGGGATTTCGGCCGATGACGATCGCGCTGGGGCTCCGCCGATGGCCGTGCTGTCGCACACATTCTGGATGTCGCATTTCGGCGGCGATCGGGGTGTGATCGGGAGGACGGTGACCGTCGACGACCAGGCGTTGACGATCGCCGGGGTGATGAGCGCGTATTCGCTCGAGCAAGGCGCTGACTTGTTCGTCCCGATTACTTCGGGCGGCGATAAGTGGGGCTATAACATGCGCGAGAACCACAGCGGGACTGGCGTGGTGGCCCGGCTGCGGGCGGGCGCGAGCGTCGAGGAAGCCCGGACGGAGATGAAGCTGATCGCGGGGCGGTTGGCGAAGGCTTATCCGGGGTCGAATGGCGGCGTGGGCGCCGATGTCATCCCGCTGCGCGATTACCTCGGCGGCGAGATGCGGCAATCGGCGGTGCTGATGGCGGGCGCGGTGGCGCTGCTGCTGGCGATCGCCTGCGCGAATGTGGCGGGGCTGCTGATTGCGCGGGCGGCGACGCGGCAGAGGGAGATGGCGATTCGCATCGCAATGGGCGCGAGCCGTCCGCAACTGGTGCTGCAACTGTTGACCGAAAGCCTGCTGCTGGCGCTGGGCGGCGCGGCGCTGGGCCTGGGCGCGGCTTGGGCTGGCATTGCGGCGTTGCCGCGGTTCTTTCCGGCGGTGGTCAGCCTGGGCGGGATTGGGCTGGATTGGCGCGTGACGGCGTTTTCGGTGTTGGCGGCGGGGCTTACGGCGGTGGCCTTCGGGTTGGCGCCGGCGCTGCAGTTCACCAGGCCGGATATCGTGGACGCGATCAAGGCGGGCGGGCGCGGGTCGCGGGCGAGCGTGATGCGGCAGGGGACTCGGCGAGCGCTGGTGGTTGGACAGGTGGCGCTGGCGGCGATGCTGGTGACGGGCGCTGGCTTGCTGATGCGGAGTCTCATTCTGGCTCGCGGGACGTCGACGGGGTTCGATCCTTCGCGTGTGGCGGCGGCGCAGATTGTGGCTCCCGACCGCAAGGACGCCGACCTGGCGAACAACTTGAAGCTGATTCGCGATGTGATCGAACGAATGTCCGCTGTTCCGGGAGTGGAAGCGGCGGGCGCGGTGGACAATCTGCCGTTCGATAATCCTGACTCGTTTGGCAATTTCTATCGGGACGACCGGCCGGCGCCGGCGCCCGACCAGTTGCCGAGCGCGGCCAAGGCGACGGCTACTGCAGGTTATTTCCGAGTTATGGGGATCCCGCTGATCAAAGGCCGGTTTTTCGAGGAATCGGACGGGCGGATGCCTCCGGTGAAGCGGGATATTCCGTCGGTGCTTGCATATCTGCGGTCGGTGGAGTTAGTCGCGGTAATCAATGAGACGATGGCGCGGCGTTACTGGCCGGGTGAGGATCCGTTGGGCAAGACGTTCCGCTTCGGGCCTCCGTCGTTGCAGGGGCCACGAGTGCGGATCATCGGCGTGGCGGGCGATGCGCGGCAGTTTGGCCTGGATCGGCCGGCCGAGCCGCAGTACTTCTTCTTCGCGAATCAGTTTCCGCAACTGGATGTGAGACTGGTGGTGAAGACGTCCCGGGAGACGCCGGGGCTGGCGGGGTTGATTCGACGGGCGGTGGCGGAGGCGCAGCCGGCCGCCGTGGTGACGTCCGTCCAGCCGATGGACGCGTTGATCGGAAAGACGCTGGGCCGGCGGCGGAATCAGTTGGGGATGCTGGGGCTGTTTTCGGGGATCGCGCTGCTGTTGGCCGCCCTGGGGCTGTATGCGACGATGGCGTTCATCGTGGCGCAACGCACGCAGGAGATCGGCGTGCGGATGGCGCTGGGGGCCGCCGCGTCCCAAGTGCGCCTGATGGTGGTGCGGGAGGCCGCGGCGATGGCGGGGATCGGGTTGGCGATCGGCCTGGCGGCCGCGTGGGCGGCGAAACGGGCGATCGCGAGTATGTTGTACGGAGTGACCGGCGCGGACCTGCTGACTTACGCAGGCGCCGCGCTGGTGTTGTTGCTGGCGATGTTAGCGGCCAGCTATGCGCCGGCCAGGCGAGCCAGCCGCGTGGACCCGATGGTCGCGCTGCGGCTGGAGTGAGTTACTGGTAGTAGTTCTTGGCCCAGGCGTGTTTGCGGAGAGTGGCCATGAGTTCGGCCGACAGCGGGCCGAGATCCGAGACGGCGCAGTTGCCTTCGACGTTGCGCACGCGGCGCATGCCGGGGATCACGGTGGTGACGGCCGGGTTCGACAGGCAGAAGCGCAGGGCGATTTCGGCGAGGCTGCCGGGCGCGCCCTCGAGGTCCTTCTTTAGCGCGGTCACGCGTTCTACGACTTCACGCTTGCGGTCGCCACGGAAATACCAGCCTCGGAAATCGCCGCGTTCGAAGGTGGACGATTCGGTGATGGTTCCGGTGAGCGCGCCTTCGTCGAGCGGGACTCGGGCAAGCACGCCAACGCCGAGTTGGGCGGCGAGCGGGAGCAGGTTCTGTTCGGGCGACTGGTCGAAAACGTTGTAGATGACCTGAACGGAATCGATCAATCCTGTTTTGACGATTTCGAGGGCTGAGTCGGGTTGATGGTCGTTGATCGAAATGCCGACGGCCTGGACTTTGCCCGACACCTTGAGGTCCTCAAAGGCGCGGCGCCACTCGTCGCGGCCGATCCATTCGGGGTTCCAGACGTGTAGCTGCTGGAGGTCGATGGTCTCCAGACGGAGATTCTTGAGGCTGGTTTCCGTGCAACCGATGATGTAGTCGTAGGGGAACACCTGATCGATCGGGATGCCGGGTTTGGCGGGCCACTCGTGGTTCTTCGGGGGAACCTTGGTGGCGACGCGGACCTTGCGGGCCGAGGATCGCACGACTTGTCCCACCAGTTGTTCGCTGTGGCCGTCGCCATACGCGAGCGCGGTGTCGATGAAGTTCAGGCCGAGTTCGATGGCGCGCCGCAACGCCGTGATCGACTCGTCGTCGGCGCCGCCGAGCCATTGCTTTCCGCCGATGCCCCAGGCGCCGTATCCAATTTCGCTGATGTCCCAATTCTTGCGGCCGATTTTGCGATAACGCATGTCGACTTCATTATCGAACAGGAACCGCCGTCGAGCGCCGGTTCGTCTAATCTGGAAGAGGTGTGACCATGCCGCGCGTTCTCATCCTGTTCGTGCTTGCCGCAGCCGCCGTGTTCGCCAACGTCCGCCTGTATCTGAAGGACGGGGATTACCAGGTTGTGCGGGAATACAAAGTCCTTGCCGATCGCGTGCGCTACTACAGCGTGGAGCGCGGCGATTGGGAGGAGATTCCGCTCGATCTGGTGGATTTAAAGAAGACCGAGTCCGAGGCCAAGCGGCGCGATGAGGCGCTGAAGGAGGAGGCCGCGGCGCTGGCGGTGGAGGAGAAGGCTGAGCGCGAGGCCGCCAAGGAAGTGTCGAAGGTTCCCGAGGAGCCGGGAGTGTACCTGGTGGACGGGAATGCTCTGAAATCCATTCCGGCGGCGGAGTCGAAGTTCGTTGGGCAGACGAAGAAGCGCTCCATCCTGAAGGCCCTGTCGCCCGTGCCCATGGTGGCGGGCAAGGGGACGCTAGAGGTGGACGGCGAGCATTCGGCGAACGTGGTTTCGAGCAACCGGCCGGAGTTCTATATACGGCTTTCGACCGAAGAACGGTTCGGGATCATCAAGCTGACCGACCACAAGGGCAATCGCGTGGTGGAGCAGCTGACGATTGTTCCGGTGACGAAAGAGATCGTGGAAGAGCAGGTGGAAGTGCAGGTGTTCCGGCGTCAGGTGGGCGATGGGCTGTACAAGATCTGGCCGATGAAGGATCTGGAAGAGGGCGAATACGCGGTGGTGGAGTATACGCCCGCTACCGACGGGAACCTGCATGTGCAGGTTTGGGATTTCGGGTATCGCGCGGCCGGCGCGCCGGCGCCCGCTCCCGCCGCCACGCCGCCCGCCAAACGGTGAGTTACTTCTGTTTCAGGAAGCGATCGAACCAGGCGAAGGCGTCCGATTGCATCTCCCGGTCGAACTTGTGGCCACCTTCGTAGTAGATCGACTTGTAGCGGTCCGAAGCATTGGCGCGACGGAATGTTTCGGCGATCATGCGGTCGGCGCGCTCCATTTCGGGCATGGTGTAGAGCTGGTCCTGGCGGCAGTTGAGCACCATGGTGGCGGCCGGGGCGCGCAGGGCCAGGATTTCGGGGAAGTCGAGATCCTTGGGCAACAGCGGCACGTAGGTCATCCAGGTGTGCGTGAACGCCTTGTCGAGGAGGAATTCCCGCCAGGTGGTCATGAAGCCGACTGCGATGGCGACCTTGATGCGTTCGTCGAGACCGCCGAGGAAGACCGTGCGCATGCCGCCTCCGGACAGACCGCCGCAGCCGAGCCGCGTGGGGTCGACGTCGGAACGGGCGGCGAGGACGTCGAGCGCGCGCTGGTCCTCGACGAGATAGACGCCGGGCCAGGTTGTGCCGGCTGAGATGAGGCTCTTTTCCATGATGTCCTCATGCTCGCGGGCGAAGCGGTTGTACTTAGCGACGCCTTCCTCGTCTTCCGGCGCGGGGTCGACGCCGCCCGCACGCAGACGCTCCGGCACATCGGCTACGCGGACGCGGCGGCTGGCGAAGGGGAACGTGTCGTGGACCAGGACGACGTAGCCGCGCTTCGCGATTTCGTTCGCCCAGCCGACGCCGCCGTAGTATTGCGCCTGGTGTTTCTGCTGGATGGTCCAGGGCTCCGCGCTCGTGCGGACGATCTTGCGCCAGCCGAGAAATTTCATGCCGCCGTGATCGTGAAGGGCGAGGATGCCGGGGAGCCGGCCCTTTGCGCCTGAGGGTTTGAGCAGCACGGCCTCGGTCTTCGGCCCCATGGGGAGTTGCCAGGTGAGGAACTCGATGTCGAGGCCGTCGTAGGTGGTCCGACCGGTGACGGTGACCTTGGGGACGCCGCCCAGGTTTACTGGGGCGATGCGCTCGAGCGCACGGGCCTTGGCGACCTTGCGCCATTCTTCAACGCTTTTCCATTTGCCGGTGCGGAAGGAGAGGTTGGCGGGGCCGTCGCCGAGCACCGTATCGGCCAGCCAGGGGCCGTATGCGCCGATCTGGTTGATCCTTGGGGGCGTGCTCTGGGCGAGTAGGGTGAGGGGCAATAGCAGCAGCGGGCTGAGATTCATGCCTCAATATTGCACCATACCGGCGACGGAGCCGGTTACTATCGATGCATGCGCTGGTATCCGGTGTTTCTGAATCTGGCGGGGGCGCGCGTGACGGTGGTCGGCGGTGGGAAGGTGGCGCTGCGTAAGACGCTGGGGCTGGTGGAGGCAGGGGCGGTGGTGACCGTGGTCTCGCCGCGGTTTGAGGTGGGGTTCGCGGCCGTGGCGGTCCGGCGCGTCGAACGGGAGTTTCAGGACGACGATCTGGAGGGGGCGGCGCTGGCCTTCGCCGCCACCGATAGCCGCGAGGTTAACCGCAGGGTGGGCGAGTTAGCGCGGGCGCGCGGAATTCCGGCGAATATCGCCGATGCGCCGGAGGAATGCGGGTTTATCGTGCCGGCTCGAGTTACGCGCGAGGGCGTGCAGGTGGCTATTTCCACCGGGGGCGAGGATCCCGCTCGCGCCGCCCGGCTGCGGCGCGAGTTAGAGGCTTGGCTCGACGGGCTGAGTTAGAATAGCGGGCCGGTTTTGATGGCGACTTCGCGGGACTGCGGGCCGCGCTCACGGATGGTGATGGCGCCGTTGGCGTACGCAATCGATGCGACGCCGGCAAAGTCCGCCGGGATCTTTGCCTGGAACGCTGTGTAGGAGCGGGCGGCGCTCGATCCGGCGTCCAGATAGGTGTAGGTCTGGCGGCCGAAGATGCGCGGTTTCTCCGCCAGAATCGGGAACGGCTGGTGAAGTCCGGTGGTGCCGAATTCAAGGCCTCGGGCCAGGGGGTGGCCGTTCTGGACGTGACGCCAGAGGTTCAGCCAGGGGTAGTCGGACTTGCGGAAGATGTACCCGATTAATAACTGCTTGGATGAGTTTGTCGCGGTGACCCATCCTAAGTCGTCCTCAATAATGTACGATACGACGTTCGGGTCAGGGTCGTCTGTCAGGCGGCGCATGTCGACGGGTTTGCCCGCCTTCGTCGCTTCGGGCCAGTGAATTTCGATCGCTTCGGGGTTCGGAAGAGGGCTCGACTGCATGAATCCCCGGGTGGCGTTCGAATCGACAACGGTGGTTTCGTCGAGGAACGGCGGGCCGATGGTGACGTGCTGCACCAGGTTGTACATGCGGCCCAGCTTGTTGCGGTTCGTGACGGTTTCGGTGACTCGCAGGACCGGGCTTTCAGCGTCGAGGGTCATGACTCGCCGCACTTCCAGTCCGGCGAGCGGCAGCACGGCGATCATGGCGGCGGAACGGGGGCCGGGCTGACCGGAGACACGCCATTCAACGCGCGACGCTTCGCCGTGGAAGGGCATCCCGTTCTTCAGTTCGGCGTCGCTGGGAGGGCCCCAACGGTCCAGGCAGAGGAAGTGCGACATGGGCCGGATGGGGAACTTCACGTCGTCAGGGCTGATCCAATGGAGCGGGTTCAGGCCGCCGGTCAGGTGGAAGTCGACGATGGAGCCGCCGCCGAGATCGGCCACCACCGCGGCCGCGGAGTTCTCGAGCCGGAGGGTCTTGCGCGGCGCCTGGCTGGAGGCCGACGACGACGATAGAATCGCCGTGACGAGAGCGGCGAACCAGCGGGAACGGGTTGACATAGGCGAATCATATCTCGACGCGACGGGTGGTTGTCGATGGCGAATGATAGAATCCGCAGACAGGATTGCAGGAGGAGGGTATCGCATGGAGCGACGATCGTTTCTTGGGGCGCTGGGCGCGGCGCCGGCGGTGACGGCCCGTCCACAGCCGGCTTCGTCGTCACGACTGCCTCGCAAGGTGGTGGTCGGCACGGTGATGCAGGGGTTCTGGGTGGAGCATCCTGGTGTAACCCGGCGGCTGGCTGAGTTGTGCGCGATTGTCGACGATATGCAGGCGGCGGCGAAGCGGAAGTATGGGCGGGGCGTCGATTTGGCGATCCTGTCGGAGTGCGTGGTGACCGGCGAGGCGGGTCCTGGCAGCCGACTGCGCGCTGTTCCGCTTCGGGGCGAATTCAGCGATGCGTTCGGGGCGAAGGCGCGGGAGTTGGGATGCTATATCGTGGCGCCGACTTATCTGAGGGAACCGGATGACTCGATTTCGAACGCCGCCGTGTTGTTCGGACGGAAGGGCGAGGTCGCGGGGATTTACCGGAAGGTGCACCTGGTGGTTCCGCCCGGGACGCGGGAGTTCGAGAATGGGTGCCGACCGGGCGGCGAGGTCCCGGTGTTCGACTGCGACTTCGGGAAGTTGGGCATCCAGATCTGCTATGACATGGAGTTTGACTACGGATGGGACGAGTTGGCGCGACAGGGCGCGGAGTTAGTGGCGTTTCCCACGCAGTCTCCGCAGACCAGCCATCCGGCGAGCCGCGCCATGCGGGGCCGCTACTACATCGTCTCGAGCACGTGGCGGTCGAACGCGACCGTGTTTGAACCGACTGGAAAGATTCCGGCGCAGGTGCTGCCGCCCGGGCGGATTCTGGTGCACGAGTTAGACCTGAGTTATGCGATTCTGCCATGGACGGCCAACCTGAAGAACGGCGAGGCGTTGCGGGCGAAGTTCGGCGATAAGGTGGGTTACCGCTATTACCACGAGGAGGACTGCGGCATCTTCTGGTCGAACGATCCGCATATGACGGTGGCGGAGATGGCGAAGTCCGTCGGCGCGCCCGAGGCGGAGGCGTTTCTCGACTACGTTCGCGGAGTGTATCGAGGCGCGCGCGTGACCGGTTATCGATAGCGGCGCGGCCGGCGCGAGTTGATATGCTGATCGGGAGAATCCCCATATGAAGCGCCGCGAGTTTGTCCTTTCAAGCACTGCTCCGATGTTCGTTCCGGCTCGCGCATTGGGACGCGCGGGCGCGCCGGCTGCCTCGAACCGCGTCACTCTGGGCGTGATTGGCTGCGGCAACCAGGGCACGAACGACCTGTTCGCTTTCCTGCAGGATGAACGCGTGCAGGTGGTGGCGGTCTGCGATGTCAACAAGCAGAGCGCGGGATACTGGGACGGCCGCTTCGCCGGGCGCGAACCGGCCCGGATGACCGTCGATTGGACCTATGGGCGCGAGGTGCGCTCCGGCGTCTACAAGTCGTGTGCGGCGTACGAGGATTTTCGTGACCTGCTGGCTCGCAAGGATGTGGATGCGGTGCTGATCGCCGTGCCCGACCATTGGCATTCGATTCCGGTGATTCAGGCGGCGCGCGCGGGCAAGGATATCTATGGCGAGAAGCCGCTTTCGTTGACGATCGGCGAGGGTCGGGCGATGGTGAAGGCGGTGGTCGACCACAAGCGGATTTTTCAGACCGGCAGCCAGCAACGTTCGGACGCGCGGTTTCGTAAGGCGTGTGAGTTGGTGCGGAACGGGCGGTTGGGGAAGCTGCATACCGTTCGTTGCGGGTTGCCTGGCGGGACTCCCGACTTCGGGCGCACCGGCCATCGCAAGGCGCCGGAGCCTGTGCCAGAGGGCTTCAATTTCGACATGTGGCTGGGGCCCGCGCCGAAAGCCGCTTACTCGCCGGCGCGATGTCATGTGAATTTCCGTTGGGTGCTGGATTACTCGGGCGGCCAGATCACGGATTGGGGCGGCCACCATCCTGACATCGCGCAGTGGGCTATGGGGACCGAGAATACGGGTCCGGTGGAGATCCGCAATGGGAAGGCCGAATGGTCCAAGGATGCGCCTTGGAATACCGCTACTTCGTTCTACTTCGAGGCGATCTATGCGAGCGGCGTGAAGATGATCGTTTCCAACGCGGAGCGCGGCGGCGTTACGTTCGAAGGGACCGAGGGAACGGTTTGGGTGAACCGCGGGGCGATCGAGGCGACTCCGAAATCGCTGCTCGACGTGGAGTTCGGTGCGGGAGAGACGCGGCTCTACCGGAGCGACAACCACTTCCGGAATTTTGTCGACTGTGTGCTGTCGCGCAAGGAGCCCATCGCGCCCATCGAGGCGGCGCACCGCTCGATCACGATCGCCCACCTGGGCAACATCAGCCTGCGCCTGGGGCGCGACCTGAAGTGGGATCCGTCGGCCGAGCGTTTCGCCGACGATGAAGCGAACCGCATGCTGTCACGCCCTATGCGCGGCGAGTGGAAGCTCTAGATGGCCGCCCCAACCCGATTCGCCGTATCCCGCCGGCTGGCGCTGCTGGGAGGGTTCAGCGCGCTGCTGATGCTGATGATGGCCGTGGCGTTCCGCGCCGACCGGGCGTTGCGGGACATCGAACAGCGCAATGCCGCGATCCGGCGACAGTTTCTGACGCGCGGCGAGTTATTGGACCGTCTGCGATATAACCTCTACACATCCAATATCGACGTCCGGGATTACCTGCTCGAATTCGATGAAATTCGGGCCGAGGAACGGGGCAAGGAACTCGAACAGGCTCACCGGCAGATGATCGACTCGCTCGAGAAGTTCGCGCGCGAGTTACCGGCGGAGGAGACGCCATGGCTGGTTGAGTTACGCCGCGGCGTTGAGGGTTATTGGGCCGTGCTCGAGCCCGTGGTGGGGTGGAACCTGTCGATGCGGCTGGGGGCTGGCGACGCGTTCCTTCGTCAACAGGTGTTTCCCAGGCATGAGCAATTGCTGGCGCTGTCCAACCAGATTTCGGCCGCGAACGCACGCCAATTGGCCGTCGGCGATCGGCGAATCGCGACCCTGTTCGCCGATGTCCGCAATCAGATCACGTTGACGGCGCTGCTGGCGGCGCTGGTGGGCGTCACGGTGGCCGGCTTCAGCATACGCCGGATTCTGAGTCTCGAGAAGGTCTCCGAGTCGCAGTATCGGGAGGTGGAGCGCGCCAGGGGGGAGTTACAGCGGCTGTCGGCGCGACTGGTGGCGACTCAGGAGGAGGAACGGAGGCGGCTGTCGCGCGAGTTACACGATGAGGTCGGGCAGTCGATGTCGGCTCTGCTGCTCGAGTTAAACCATCTTGAAGCGACCATACGGGAAGGCGGCAGCGACGTGGCCGAGCCGCTGGCCCGGGCGCGGACGCTCGGGGAGAAGACGGTGGGCGTGATCCGGAATATGTCGCTGTTGCTGCGGCCTTCGATGCTGGACGATCTGGGGTTGGCGCCGGCGCTGCGGTGGCAGGCTCGGGAGCTGTCGCGGACGAGTGAACTCCGCGTGAAGGTGGTCGCGGCGGACGTCCCGGATGACCTGCCGGACGAGCACCGCACCTGCATCTATCGTATCGTCCAGGAGGCCCTGCACAACGCTCAGCGCCACTCGCACGCGCGCACGGCTCGCGTGACGGTGAAGCACGAGAACGACACAATCGAAGTCGAGGTGCAGGACGACGGCGCCGGGTTCGACGCCAAGCAGGACAAAGGTATGGGCATAATCGGAATGGAGGAGCGAGTGAAGGCGCTGGGCGGCGCGTTTCGCGTGGAATCGCAGCAAGGGAAGGGCGCCACGGTGACGGCCCTGCTGCCGCTGAAAGCGCCCGCCGGATAGGTATGACCGATATTCGAATCCTGCTGGCCGACGATCATGCGGTGATCCGAGCCGGATTGCATCTGCTGCTCGACCGACAGGAGGGCTTCGCGGTGCTGGGCGAGGCGGCGGACGGGCGCGAGGCTGTCGCCAAGGCGGCGGAGTTGCGACCCGACGTTGTGGTGCTCGATCTGGCGATGCCGAATCTGAATGGCATCGAGGCGACGCGCCAGATCTGCTCCAACCAGCAGGAGGCGCAGATCGTGGTTCTGAGCATGCACTCCGATGAAGAGTACGTGCTGAGGGCGTTGAAGGCCGGGGCGCGCGCGTACGTGCTGAAGGAGTCGGCGGAGGCCGACCTGATCGCCGCGATTCGGGCGGTGCACGCGGGCAAATCCTTCTTCAGTCCAGCGGTGAGCCGGATGCTGGTGGAGGATTATGTGCGGCAGTTACAGGATCGCGACCTTGAAGACAGTTACGATCTGCTAACTCCCCGGGAACGGGAGATTCTCCAGTTGGTCGCCGAAGGCAAGAGCAACAAGGATATCGCCAACATCCTCAGCCTGAGCGTGTATACGGTGGAGACCCACCGCAGCAATATGATGGAGAAGCTGAACCTGCACACGGTCCCCGAGTTGATTCTGTACGCCGTGCGCAAAGGCGTCATCTCATGACGCCGGCCGCGCCATCCTCCCACGCGGCCCGCGGCCCACGCCGATAGTGACTGCAAGGCCCCCCTCATGACCCCAAACGAAATCGCACCCAAGAAGAACGGCAGGACGAAGCTGGCGGCATTCGGGATTCTGACAGTGTGCGCCATCGCGGGCGTGCTGTATTACATGAACGCGCGGCGCTACGAATCGACCGACAACGCGTTCATTGACGGCGACATTATTCAGGTAAGTCCGCGCGTGCCCGGGCAGGTGGCCCGGGTGCTGGTGACCGATAATCAGCGGGTGACCAAGGGCGAGTTGCTCGTGGAGTTAGACGCGAGCGACTATGAGGCCCGTTTGGCGGAGGCGCAGGCGAAACTGGCCGACACGATGGCGCGGGCGTCGACGGCGCAGTCGAACTTAGCGCTGACCTCCACGGTGACCGGCGCCGTGCTCGAGCAGGCGGGCGCGGGGTTCGACGCCGCGCGGGAGCAGGTGGACGTTCTTAAGGCGCGACTGGCGCAGGACGCTGCGAACGTGCAGGCGGCCGAGGCGTCCACGCAGGCCGCGGAAGCGCGCGTGAAGGCCGTCGAAGCGGAGGCCGCGCGCGCCGCCGCGGACGCCGGGCGCTACCGGACACTGTTCGCAAAGGACGAGATATCGAAGCAGGCGCTGGACCGCGCAGAGACGGATGCTCGGGCGACGGCGGCGAATCTCGAAGCGGCCCGGCAGTCCGCCGCGGCGACGAAAGCGCAACTGGCGCAGGCGAAGGCCGCGCAGACATCGACAACCGCGATGTTGCGGCAGACGGAGCGTCAGGTCCGGCAGGCCGAAGGACGATTCAACGAGGCGAAATCGGCGCCCATTCAAGTGAGAGTCCGGCAGTCCGACGTTCAAGCGTTGAAGGCGCAGATCGAGCGCGATGAGGCGGCTGTCCGCCAGGCGGAATTGGCGCTTTCCTACACCAAGGTCACGGCGCCCGACGCGGGCTATGTAACTCGCAAGTCGACGCAGGCGGGCAACGTGGCCGCCGCCGGCCAGATCCTGATGGCGATTGTCAGCGACCGGCTGTGGGTGGTGGCGAATTTCAAGGAGACGCAGTTAGCGAACATGCGTCCCGGCCAACCGGTGGGTGTCAGGGTGGACGCCTACCCGCAACTGAGGCTCGAGGGAAAGGTGGAGAGCATCCAGAGCGGATCGGGCGCGCGGTTCAGCCTGATGCCGCCCGAAAACGCCACGGGCAACTATGTGAAGGTGGTGCAGCGCGTACCGGTGCGCATCGCGCTGACGTCCGCGCTGCCCGCGCAGTATCGCGTCGGACCTGGGATGTCGGTGGTCCCCGAGGTCCGCGTGCAATGAGCGGAATTCCCGCCGCGCCGCAGTGGCGCCCCCGCGTCAACCCGTGGATTGTCGCGGGTTCGGTGATGCTGGCGACCTTCATGGAGGTGCTGGACACCACCATCGTCGCCGTGTCGCTGCCGCACATGGCCGGCAACCTGTCGGCCACCACGGACGAAGCCACCTGGGTGTTGACCAGCTACCTGGTGTCAAACGCCATCGTGCTGCCGGCCAGCGGTTGGATGGCGCTGTATATCGGACGAAAGCGGCTGCTGCTATCCTGCGTCGCGCTGTTCACGGTGTCGTCGTTTCTTTGCGGCGTGGCGCCGACAATGGGATTCCTGGTCTTCGCCCGCGTGCTGCAGGGCGTCGGCGGCGGAGCGCTGCAACCGCTGGCGCAGGCGATCCTGCTCGAGAGTTTCCCGCCGGCTAAGCGCGGCCTGGCGATGGCTGTGTACGGCATCGGCGTGGTGGTGGCGCCGGTGATCGGACCGACGCTTGGCGGCTGGCTGACCGACAGCTACTCGTGGCGGTGGGTGTTCAATATCAACATACCGATCGGGCTGCTGGCCTTCCACCTGATGCGGCGAAACGTGGAGGATCCGCCCTACATCACCAACGCCCGGCCGGGCCGCATCGACGGATTGGGCTTCGCCTACATGACGCTGTGGCTGGCCACGTTGCAGGTGGTGCTCGACAAAGGCCAGCAGGAGGATTGGTTCGAAACCACCTGGATCCGCTGGTTCGCGATGATCTCGGCGGGCGCGATGGTCGCATTCATCTTCCGCGAGCTCAACACGGAACATCCGATCGTCAATTTGCGGATCCTGAAGAATCGAAACTTCTGGATGGGCACGGCGCTGATGACGGCGTTCGGCGCCGCGCTGTACAGCACCATCACGCTGGTCCCGCTGTTTCTGCAGACGATGGTGGGCTACACGTCGCTCAAGGCGGGGGTGGCCAGCAGTCCGCGGGGATTGGGGTCGCTGTTCGTGATGCCCGCGGTAGGGCGGCTGATTCAGTTTGTCGACGCCAGGTGGATGTTGATCATCGGCATTGCGCTGTTTGTGTTGTCGACGTTCCTGGTCAGCGGCCTGAACGCCGAGATGGGGATGGGAAACATTGTCTGGCCCATCGTGCTGCAGGGCGTGGGCATGGGATTCATCTTCGTGCCGCTTTCAACGTTGACCGTGTCGACGTTGCGCAATGAGGAGATGGGAAACGCGGCTGGAATCTATAACCTGATGCGGAACCTGGGCGGCAGCTTCGGCATTTCGATCGCGACCACTTATCTTGCACGCGGTTCGCAGGCTCACCAGGTGGTGCTGGCCGGGCATATGTCGCCGTACGATCCGGCGTTCACCGAGCGGTTTCGCGCCATACAGGCGGGTATAACGCCCTATGTCGGCGCGGCGCAGTCCCAGGCGGGCGCCTATGGGATCCTGCAGGGGATGATGATTCGGGAGTCGATGCTGGGGGCGTTTCTCGATAACTTCCGGTGGATCGCGCTCGGCATGGCGCTGGTCATTCCGGGCGTGCTGTTGATGAAGAAAGTGGTTCACCACAACGCACCGGGAGCGGGCCACTGACACCAGTGGGCGGCAGCCAAGGCCCACTCCCGGAATGGCGGGATTTACGCGTCGAACGAACCTATGCGTAGGGGATCTTCTGGGCTTCCAGGAGACCTTTCATGTACCCAAACGCGAGAACCTTACCCATCATCGCGTAACCCGGATTGTTGTTCGATTCGCCTTCCAGCGTCGGCGCGTGATCCGGGCGCATGGGACCGTCGAACCCGCCTTCGTGGTAGATAGCCAGCATACGGCCCATGTCGTGCGGACCGTTGTCGTGGAACGTTTCGCGGAAGTGCTGCCGGGAGCCCTGAATGTCGCGGAAGTGCACGAAGAAGATCTTCTTCTGCTTCAGCCACTGTTTCGCCACCGCCTCGGCATCCTCGCCCATGGCCATGAAATTCGCCTGGCAGAACGTTACGCCGTTCATCGGCCCCGGCATGATGTTCATGACGCGGTTGTAGTTGGCCGCGCTTGTGAGAATGCGGCCGATGCCGCGCAACGGCGAAATGGGCGGGTCGTCGGGATGCAGCGCCATCTTCACGCGCAATTTCTCGGCCACCGGCATGACGGCGCGCTGGAAATACTCCATGTTGGCCCAGATCTTCTCTTCGGGAATTTCACCCCACTCGGTGAGACCCTGCTTCTGGGCGTCGGCGTAGTCGAACTCGCTCGACAGCGCGCCGCCCCGTTCGGGGATGTTCACCTTCGTGCGATACCAGCCGATGCCGGCCATCCAGTTGTAGCAGACCATGTCGACGCCGATCTCCGCCAGCGCCTTCAATACCGCCACGTAGTTCTCAAGCTCCTCATCGCGTCCGGCCACGCCCAGTTTGATCTTCTCGGCGGGGACGGGGTGGCTTTCCACGCCGGCGATGGTCAATCCGGCGGCCTTCATTTCGGTCTGGATCTTGGCCAGAACATCCAGGTACTGGGTCCTCGGAACCTTTGCCAATTCGCCAGTGACGGTGGCGATGGCGTGGGTGACGCCAATCTGGGCGAGCAGGCGGTAACGGTCGGTTTGCCCGGGCGAGAGGACCTCCGCCAGCTTGATTCCGGGCCGCCCGGGGGCGGGCTTGCGTACCGGAGTAGCCGCTGAGGCGGAGACCGCCGCGGCCGACGCCAGCGCGCCTTGTAGACAATCGCGTCGAGTGATGCGGGACATGTTGCCTCGAATCCTATCAGATCGCGGCTCAGCTCAGGGTTCCATTGCGCACGCCCGCATCGCCAAGCCTGAAGGCTGCGGCGCCGGCGCTCGCCGCGACACTTAAGGCGCATTCAAGTCCGGCGCGGCCGGGCCGATAAGGTGCGTGACGGCGAGAGATTTGCGCGGACGGCAAACATGGAAGACATTCTGGATGATGAACTGCGCCAGGACCTGATGGCGGAATGCAGCGACCACCTGGCGGCGCTCAACTCGCAGTTGCTCGGGCTGAACAGCGGCTCCGACGGCGCCACGCCTTCGGAGGTCTACAGCATCTTCCGGCTTCTGCATCGCGTGAAGAGCGGGGCCGGCTATCTGGGCAACGAACCGCTTCGAAACGTCAGCCAATGCGCGGAAAGCGTCCTGATGCTGGTGCGCGAAGGGAAGCTGAACTTCGACGACAACCTGATCCGACTCCTTCTCGCGGCGGTCGTCAGCCTCCAGAAGGCGCTTCATGAGCCGGATTCGCCGGTGGATCCGGAGGTCGAATCGGGTTTTGTAGGGCGGCTCCCGGCGTCGCAGTCCGCTGTCGGAGAGCATTACGACGACAAGCCCAGGCTGCGGGCGCTGGTGGTGGACGACGAGTTGACCGGGCGGCTGATCCTGCAGGAATACCTTTCGGCCTTCGGCCAGTGCGATGTCGCCTCCGACGGGCAGCAGGGGCTTGACCTGTTTGTGGACTCGATGATGACGGGCCGGCCATACCATTTGATCTGCCTCGACATTCGGATGCCCGGCGCGGACGGGCACGAAATCCTGCGCCAGATCCGGCGCGCGGAGGCTCGCTATGGAGTGCGGTCCACCGAGGGGGTGAAGATCATCATGACCACTTCGGTGACCGCCGTTCGCTCCGTGTTCCACGCCTTCAGCGAGTTGTGCGACGGCTACCTGTTCAAGCCCATCGACCTGGAGAAACTGCGCGACCACATCCACTGCCTGAGCCTTCCGGCCGGGCGGTGACCATCGGCTGGCAGCGGACGATTCCCCGCCCCGCCCGGCGCGCGCCGCGAATAGCGGGCGACATTTTCCGCTATTTCGGCTATATTCAGACGTGAAACTCCGCTAACCGAGGAGCCATTCATGGGCCTGAGCCAGATCGCGCGATCCATCAAGGAATCGCCCACCCTGAAGTTGAACGAGACGGCCGCAATTTTGCGAGACAAAGGCGAGCCGGTTATCCACCTTGCCGGAGGCGAGCCGAAGAGCAAGGCTCCCATCGACGCCATCCTGCAGTGCGCTTCGCTTCTCAACACGGGCGAGGTGCGCTACACGCCCGCCGACGGCGTTCCGGCGCTAAAGAAAGCCGTCATACGATACACCGAAGACCATTACGGCCGACTGGTGGCCCCCGAAAACGTAATCATTTCGAGCGGGGCCAAACAGGCCATCATGGTGGCCCTGCACGCAATCCTGGACCCTACCGAAGAGGTGGTGTTCCCGGTCCCGTATTGGGTCAGCTATCCGGAAATGGTGCGCATCGCCGGCGGCGTCCCCGTTCCGGCCGCGGCGAGCGATGGCGGTTTCCGGCCCAGCGTCCAGGACATCGAACAGGCCATTGGACCCGCCACCAAGGCGATTCTCATCAATTCGCCCAATAACCCGAGCGGGGTGGTGTACTCGCGCGAGTTCCTTGCGGGCGTCGTCCAATTGGCCGAAAAGCGCGATCTATGGCTGATCATGGACGACACGTATAACCGTCTGATCTTCGACGGACGTCAGCCGGACAACTGCTACGACTTCACAGACGACCACTCCGAGCAGTCCAAGCTGATCGTCGTCAACTGCGTGTCGAAGATGTACGCGATGACGGGATTCCGCATCGGGTGGGCCATCGGCAATCGAGAGGTGGTGCGGGCGATGGCGAACATACAATCGCAGCAGACCTCGGGCCCCGCGGCGCCGTCGCAATGGGCCGCCATCGGGGCGTTGAACGGCGTGCAGTCGTCGATCGAGGCGTTGCGCATGACGCTCGAGAATGCGCGCAACGTCATGGTCGATCGGCTTCAAGCGATCCCAGGGGTCCAGGTGACCCGGCCGGACGGCACGTTCTACTGCTTCCCGGATTTCAGCGCGTACGAGAAGGATTCGCGGAAGCTGTCCGACTTCCTGCTCGAGAAGGTGCGCGTGGTCACGGCGCCGGGCAAGGAGTTCGGCATGGAAGGTCACCTGCGCCTGAGCTACTGCGGCGCCTTGCGCGAGATCAAGGAAGGCCTGGAGCGGATTCAGTGGGCGCTCGATCCCGAATCGGCCAATGAACTGCACCTGGGCAACCGCAAATTGGTGAGGGATTGGAAATGACCGCCGCGGCCGATTCAACGCCGGCCTCGCGGGAGGCGACACTGCTGGCCAGCGTCTACGGACTGGAGAACCACGGTCTGACCCGTCTGCGGCGCGCCTACTGGAATCTGCCGGAGCCAGCGCTCTATGAGGAAGCCATCGCCCGCGGCGAAGGACGCCTGGCGTTCATGGGACCGCTGGTGGTGAACACGGGCAAACATACGGCGCGAGCGGCGGCCGACAAATTCATCGTCCGCGAACTCTCCACCGAGGACAAGATCTGGTGGGGGGAGTACAACCGTCCGTTCACAACGCGGAACTTCAATTCGCTGCAGGCCCGCTTGCAGGCGTATCTCCAGGGCCGGGACGTTTTCGTGCAGGATTGTTTCGGCGGCGCCGACCCGGAATTCCGCCTGCCCATCCGGATCATCACCGAGTACGCCTGGCACAGTCTGTTCGCGCGCACCATGTTCCTGAAACCCGCCACCAGCGACGCCTATCGCCACCATGCGCCCGAATTCACCATTATCGCCGCGCCGGACTTCCAGGCGTCGCCGATGATCGACGGCACGCGCACGGAAACGTTCATCGTCGCCGATTTCGCCCAGCGCACGGCCATCATCGGCGGCACGAGCTACGCGGGCGAAATCAAGAAGACCATCTTCACGCTGCTGAATTTCCTGCTGCCGCTCGATGGAGTTCTTCCGATGCACTGTTCGGCGAATGTCGGCGCGGAGGGCGATGTCGCGCTGTTTTTCGGACTCTCCGGCACCGGCAAGACCACGTTGTCGGCGGACCCGGCGCGCGGACTCATCGGCGACGACGAACACGGTTGGAGCGACAACGGCGTCTTCAACTTCGAGGATGGCTGCTACGCCAAGGCGATCCGCCTGTCGCCCGTCGCGGAGCCGCAGATTCACGCGTGCACCCGGCGATTCGGCGCGATTCTGGAGAACGTGACGCTGGACGGGCAGACGCGCCTGCTCGATCTGAACGACGACAAGGTCACCGAAAACACGCGCGCCGCCTACCCGCTGACCTACATCGACAACGCGCTTTCCGAAAAGCGCGCGGGCCATCCCAACAATGTCATCCTGCTCACCTGCGACGCGCAGGGCGTGCTGCCTCCGATTGCGCGGCTGACGCCGGACCAGGCGCTGTACCACTTCGTTTCCGGCTACACGAGCAAGGTCGCCGGCACGGAGATCGGGCTCGGGCTCGAACCGGAGATGACCTTCTCCACCTGCTTCGGAGCGCCCTTCATGGTGCACCATCCGCACGTCTACGCCAACCTGCTGAAGACGCGGATTCTGAAGCACGGCGTATCCTGTTGGCTGGTGAACACGGGCTGGACCGGCGGGCCGTTCGGCGTCGGCAAGCGCTTCTCGATCCAATATACGCGCCGGCTGCTGAACGCCGCCTTGAGCGGCAGACTGCACGACGTCGCCTACCGCCAGGACCCGGTGTTCGGCTTCGACGTTCCGAGGGAATGCGAGGACGTTCCGAGCGAAGTGCTCGATCCGGCCAACACCTGGGGCGATCGCCAGGAGTACGATCGCAAGTACGAAGCCCTGGCGGCGCGATTCAAGGAGAACTTCAAGCTCTACGCCGCCGGCTGTCCCGAACCAGTGCGCAAGGCCGGACCCCGGTGAGCGCTCAGTCCGCCCACCGCTCGGCCTGATCGCCCGTCATCGACTATTTCCCGCTCGGTTCGGCGATGTCGAAGGACGACCAAGGGCCGGGGATCCAGGGATACCGTTCGGCTACGGATTCGTCCACCTCAACGCCCAGGCCCGGGTTGCGCGGGACCACCAGGTCGCCCTGGGCGATCTCGAGCGGATCCTTCAGGATCTCCGCCGCCAGCGGGAATGGATACATTCCGGCGCGCGACGGCCCTGAATAGCACGGGTACTCCAGCCACTCCACCACCGACTCGGGCCAGCACACGCCGAAGTGCGCCGCGGCGATCACCTCAAGCGCCGTACCCCAGCTGTGGAACGCAAACCGCAGCCCCTCGCCCGCGACGGATGGCAGGATACGCTTCGCCATGGGATAGCCGCCCTGGCGCACGATATCGATCTGCGCGTAGTCCACCGCGCCGGTCAGGATCAGGTCGAGCAGACGCGGCTCGTCGGGCTCGTGCTCGCCGGCGGCGATCGGGACAAGATCGAGTTCCTTCAATCGGCGGTAAGCGTCGTGATCCTCCGGCGGCAGCGGTTCCTCAAGCCAGGCGATACGGTATTCCGCCATCTGCGCGGCGATGGAGTCGACGGTTGGGCGCGCGTAGTTACGATCGCCCATGCGCCACCACGCGTCCGCGTTCACCATCAGGTCCAGATCCGGCCCCACGACGCTACGCGTGCGCCGCACCGCCTCGACGTCCTTCTCCGGTCCGATGCCCGCGCGCATCTTGTAGGCGCGGAAGCCCAGCGCCACGATGGCGGCGGCCTCCTCGGCGTACTGCTCAGGCGAGCTGTACATGCCCGCCGATCCATACAAGCGGATGCGGTCGCGAATCCGTCCGCCCAGCAGTTCGGAAACCGGGGCCCCGAGCGCCTTGCCTAGCGCATCGTAGAGGGCGATCTCGACCGCGCAGTAGACCTTCGCGGCGTTGGCGTCCCGGCCCGGACCAGCCATGAACTGCACGCGAAGCGCATCGGGATCCGCAAGCTTCCGCCCGGTCAGAAACGGGCCGATGATTTCTTCGATGGTGGCCTTCGCCTTCTCGCTGCCTTCCCCGGGCGCGTATCCGACGACGCCCGACGCGGTCTCGATGCGGATGAACATCGCATCGCGCTTGAGGATAGTGCGCTCGCCGCCGTGGTAGGCGAGTTTAAGCGGCTCAGGAAGAGGATAGGAAAGCAGAACAGCCTTGACGCTGGTAATGCGCATGAGTTCCGCTAGTCAGCTTAGCAGACAAAAAGGCCGGCTCTTCCGAACCGGCCTTTTCCCTCAGACGGATCGATGCTTCGCTAGAAGGTAAGCTTGGCGCCCAACTGCATGCCGCGCCCACCGCCCGCGCCCGTGATATAGCCATAGTTGCTATTGTTCACGGCCGTGGTCGGATTGCTGAACTGAGGAGTGTTGGTGATGCCGAAGGACTCGCCGCGGATCTCCACCCTGTAGCGCTCAGTTACAGCGAAGATCTTGAACAGCGAAGCGTCCAGGTTGAAGAAACCCGGACCGGAGGCGATGTTGCGGCCCGACGTGCCGAAACGCACGCCGGCCGGCTGCGCGAAGCTCGACTGCTGGAACCATGCGCTGCCGCCCTTGGACGGCGTGTTGATGCCGCCCAGAACAACGAAATCGCCCACCTGGTCGGCCGTCTGCGGACTGCCCGGCGTATTGAGGACCGATCCATCGGCGCCGAACGTCAGCGGCGTGCCGGTCATGAGCGTGAGGATCCCGTTCACCTGCCACCCGCCGATAATCTTCGACGCGAGCCCCGCGGAGAGCCACTTCTTGCCAGGACCGAACGGCAGTTCGTACACATAGCTCTGGTTGAACGTCTGTGTACGATCGAAGTCCGTGCGAGCATAGGAGCGGCGAGGATCGATGTAGGTCCACAGGCCGCCGTCGTCGCCGGTCTGGAAGCCCATCCCCTTTGCATAGGTATAGGAGGTGATGATCGACAGGCCGTTGGTCATGCGGCGGTTGATCTTCAACTGCAGGCCGTTGTACATCGACGAGTAACCCGCGAAATACTGCGTGGTGTCCGCGGTTCGCGGATACTGCGGGCGGCCGAGGTTGCCCTTGCTCACCAGCACGGCCTGAGTCGGAACGTTCAGGTTATACGTAGCCACCGAGCGTACGCCGTGATTGCCCACATAGGCTACGTCCACGGTGAAATGATAGGGCAGCGCCTGTTGCACCGAAAGGTTCCACGATTCGACGTAGGGGTTCTGCCACTTCTTCGGAATCACGATCATCGACTGGCTGACCAGCGTTCCCGTCAACGGAATGATGCCGTTCGACGGAATCACGGCGGGAGTCGGCGCCGGGAAGCCCTTGTCGAAAGTCGCGAACGAGACGCCATCGCTCAACACCGCCGGCTGGTAGTTATACTGGCCCGTGGTGTATTGGTTATTCTGCTTCACCGGGAAGTTATAGGCGTACGTGTTATCCGGAAACGGCGTGTAACTGATGCCGAAACCGGCGCGAAACACTGTGGTCGGAGACATGCGGTACGCCGCGCCCAGCCTAGGCGCGAAGTACTTGTAATGCGTTTCACTGCCCAGGTTCATCGGATTGCCGCCGACGCCCGCCACCACCAACTGGTTGTTGGTCGGATCGTAGTTGGAGAAGCCGGCCTTCAGCCGCGGCGTGGGCGGCGGATAGAACTCCCACCGGACGCCGATGTCGAGCGTCAGTTTGTTGGTCGCCTGCCACTTATCCTGCACGAAGGCGAAGAACTGGTGGCCGCGCAACGCGGGATAGTAGATGGCCAGGTCGCGGCCGGCGCCCGACGGAAGATCCAGCAGGAAGCTGGCCATGTTGTTGGCGATGCTGGTCTTGGCGCCCGGCGTCGACGTCTGGGCGGTGTCGAAGGTGTACTGGCCGCGAGGATTCACCGTCTGCGTCTGCAGCAGATCGTCGCGCAGCCGGCGATAGTCGGCGCCCCACTTGAGAGTGTGGTTCCCGAGCGTCTTGGTCCAATGGTTCACCGCGTCGATATTGGCCTCGGCGCGATGCCACGGGAGACTGGCCGAGTAGCCGACCACCGGATTGCTGAACCCGCCGTTAATGTTGATGCTGAGCAGGCCGCTGGTCCAGTCGTCCACGTTCACGCCGGGAATGCCCAGCGCCGTCGTGTCGGCCTTGCCGTAGTCGGTGGGAAGCGCGTCGTTGTGGTAGTGCGCGACGCCCACGCGGACTTCCGTAATCAGCGTCGGCGACACGATGCGGTTATAGTTCAGCCCCGCCGAGTAAGTCTTCTGAACGCCCGTGCCCTGGAAAGCGCCCTGCGCCCAACCGCCGGCGTTGCCATACAGGCCCGCCTGGAAGATCTTCGGGCGCGAGAAGCTGAATCGTCCGCTCAGCCGATCCTTGTCGGTCAACACGTCGTCGATCTTCACGTCGAACGAATCGGTGTCCTTGCTGAAGGGCAGCAGTGCGAAATAGTTATTGGTCGGCGAACTCAGGCTGGTGGACTGATTCGTACCGGGAATCAGCGCCATGATCTTCGCGGAAACCGGATTGATCCGATTGAGCGGGATCACATTGCCGGCAAACGGCGTGCGGCCGGAGCCGTCGGGGTTGCCGGTTGTCGGATCATAGACGGTCGTGCTCGCCTGGCTTAAATCGCCGGTGCGCCAGGGTCCCGGCGGGATGGTGCCAAGGTTCGTATTGGCCTCATGGTCGGTGACGCGCAGGTAATCGCCGAAAAAGAAGATCTTGTTCTTCTTGATAGGACCGCCCATGTTACCGCCAAAATAGTTGTAGGTCAGGTGGCCCACCGATGCGTCGAAGAAGTTGCGCGCGTTGAATTCGCTGTTGCGCAAAAACTCGTACGCCGCGCCGTGGAAATCGTTCGTTCCGGACTTCAGGATGACGTTGGTGTTGGCGCCGCTCGCGCGCCCCAGTTCGGCTTCGAAGTTCGACGTGGAGACGTCCACCGTCTGAATCGCCTCGATCGGCGGAATCAGAACCTGCAGCAGACCGGTGCGCTCGTTATCGTCGATGCCCTCGATCTGATAGCTGTTGCCCTGCCGCATCTGCCCGTTCACCTGGGTTTGCAGCGAGTTCACCGCATTGAAGAACTGCGAGTGCTGGTAGCTGGCGCGCGTGGTGCCGGGCACCAGGTTCAACAACCCTTGAAAGTTGCGGCCCGTTCCAAGCGGCAGGCTGATCACCTGCTGCACCTGGATCTGGAGGCCGGTGTCGGCGCGGTCGGTCTGGATGGCCGGCGGAGCGCCCGTCACCTCGATGCTCTCGGTCACATTGCCGGGAGTTAACTTGACGTCGATACGCGTCGCCGTGTTAACCGTGACGCCGATATCCTTGCGTGTCTCTTTCTTAAATCCGGTAATCTCCACCGTCACCGAGTATTGGCCGGGAGGAAGATCCGGGAAGGTGTAATTGCCGCTCTCGTTCGTCTGCGCAGAACGGCTGACATTGGTGTTCTGTTCGGTGATCGTCACCTGGGCGTTCGGCACCACCGCGCCGGTCACGTCGGTCACATTTCCGAGGAGTGTGGCGCTGACTGCCTGGCCGTAAACGACAGCGGCCGCAAGCAGCATCGCCAACAGAGCGATACAAGCTGTCTTTCGCGCACTCATTAAAATACCCCTTATCTCAGGACACGGCGCCGCCTCGTGGCGGAACGCCGTTTCCGCGGGACCATTATATATTGGTCAGGCGGTGGTATCGGACCGATATCTCCCGGACTCTTTGGCTCAGCCCGGCAGCATCCGTTCGATCTCCGCAAACACCGTCGAGCCAGCCGCACCCGCCCGCCGCCGCACCACGCCTAGCTTGTGCCAGTTGAGCACCATGCCGTCATCGCCGAGTTCGCCGCCAATGCCGCGGTCCCAGAACTTCGGCACAGTCGGCGACGCCTCGGTGAACACGTGGTCCGGCCGCTGCGCCGGCCACCAGCCCAAAAACAACTGGGGATCCCACGTGCAGGCCAGGAAGTCCGCCTGCCAGGGTAACGCGTTGCCGCCAGTGATCTCGCCCGGGCGCAGGGCGGGGTTAACGCGGAAGGGAACGTACGGTTCGCTGAAATCCCATGTGGCGGGATCCTTCATGCTTCGCCCGCATTCAATACCCGGGAAGAACGGTCCGCCGGAACAACTCTGCATGGCCGCCCGATCGAGCGCGTCGGGCAGCAGTTCGGGCGGCGGCGGCTGATCGAGGTCGCCAACAAAATCGCCCTTTGACCACTTCACCAGGCAATCGTACTGGAGCCGCGTCAGCGTCAACACGTTCTTGTCGTTGTGTTCGTCGTGCAACCGCGGCATCCACTTGCGTTCGTTCGCTTCCTGAGGCGCGGGCACAGGATCCTGTGTGACGTCGCGCAGCCGCCGCAGCACACTCTGTGCGATCGCCGGAGGATTACCCGGATCGGCCAGCGCGGCCCAATCGTGCGCGAAGTTGCCCGTACGATTGCCGGCGTGCCCTTGCGCCGCCTTGGTCACCCATTGATAATCGACCGCCCGCCGCAGAATCGGCTGGATATCGCGAACGAAGGACGGCTTGGCCGCCGGCGCCAGTCGGCCCTGATCGACGGCCACCTGGACGGCGATATCGTACAGCGTGGTCAGATTCTCGATCTCCGGCGCAAAGTCCGGCGGCCCCACGATCACCCGCGCCGGCCGAGCCTCGCGGGGCGGGCCGCCCTTGGGCGTGAAGACCGCCTCAATCGGACCGTCCGACGTGTCGTCATGCCAACCCTCGTTATCGGCGAAGTTCAAGCCGTTCTGATCGGGTTGGGGCGGAATCGCCTCCGACACGCCGAAGCCGCCGCAAACGATGAGCCGTCCCGCCTCGTCCGTCCGAATGTCGCCCAGACGCACCGGCTTGCCGCGGAACCCGCCCGCATCCAGCGGTAACGCCGGCGTGGAAGCGCCCGCAATCGCACGCGCCCCCGCGTCGATGATGAGCGCGGCGTCCTTCAGATCGTCGCCCGTCGCGTTGTTACGCATCCCGTGTCCGATGAAGTTCGCCGATGCTGCCTTTCGATTCATCAGTTGGACGCGCCATTCGATGGAGCCCTCCGCCGCCGTCACCTCCCGGGCCGCCGTCAGCCGTCCGCTGGCGTCTCGCGTGCATTCAAACAGACGGAATCGCGCCGCCTGACGCTTCAACCCGCCCAGACCGTCGCGCAGACTCGCGGGCAACGGGATATCGGGTTGCGGCCCGAAATGAAACTCCTCGCTCGATCCAAGCCGGGCAATCCCGATGGTCGGGTGAATTTCGAGTGTCGTCACCTTAGGACCTCCCTTTGAGCGCCGGTTCGATAACGTCGATCAGTCGCGCCTGGTCGAACTGGCGGCACGCCGTAAGGAACGGGTCCGACCCGCCCGGGTCGATGCCGTGGGCCGTCGCTTCGGCTTGCTCGATCAACTGCCGGTGCAGTGCCCACATCCCCTCGGCGCTATCGGGAAGCTCCGCCACGCGCCGGAACGCCGGGCCCGCGAATCGCGGAGACCCCGCCGCCTTGGGCATCTTCATGATCCGCGGCCCCAGTTGGCCGATCGCGTACCGCATTTCATTGCCGATGGCCCAATCCTGGAAAATCGTCTGCCGCATCGCATCGTCCGCCGGCAGCCACAGGCCATGCCGGATATCGGCCAGCAGCATGGTGTAGCGGATGTCCAGATAGCGCATCCATTCGAGCGCCACAGGGCAGGTGACGTCCGCAGGCGACGCATCCGCGCCGACCGCCGCCGCCCCCCGAGCCTTCCGATACAACCCCGCGAACACGCCGAAGTGCGACTGTGACGCGTGCCCGATGCCTTCGCCCTGCGAGGCGATCTGCCGGATGGCGGCCAGCGCCTCGGCTCGACTGGTGACGCTGGGAACCAGGTCAGGCCCCGCCCCCCAATCATCCGCCGTAGTCTGCCGGAGTTGTAATTGCGTGGCGGCCACAAAGTCCTCCTCCGCCAGGCGCCTCCCAGCCGGGAACACCGCCGCATCGGGAACCAGGTCAGGATCGCCACCGGAATCGGCCGCCTGAAACATCCACGAAATCGTCGAATAGATCAGCCCCACGCGCAGGACGCTCGCCCCGCCCGACAGCTCGCGCAACGCGTCATCGACAGCCTTCGCGTCCTCGGAGCCTTGAGCCAGCACCCCCTCGGCGGGCATCTCCGCCAGCAGATACTTAGCCAGCGAGCGCGTACTGAGCGGCTCCAGAAAGAACGGAAACGGCTCGGCGCCGGGGCGCCCCGCCGGATCGTCAGCGCGGTCCAGGTGCGGGTCGCCGCCGATCAATAGCAGCAGGTTCTGCACGGTGATGAAGTGGCCCATCTCTTCGATGGCGACGTTGACAATCGCGCCCAGCGCCTCCGGGATCGTATTCAATGCCGAATATGCGGCGTACAGATACTGGACCATGAGCGTATGTTCCACCTCCGCCGCCGCCATCAACAACTGGCGCGCTTCCTCGACAGGCGTAAGCCCCTCGCCCATGCGCGGCACGCCGTACACGTCGAAAGGAGTCTGGACGGCGGCGCCAGCGTCGAAGCTGCGCAACGGTTCATGCCAACGTAGCGATCCGTAATAGCCCATAAGGTTCAACCAGTGTACGGCGCCGCGCTTCAAAACTGGAAGTAGATAAACGGGACGTAGTTATCCGTGACGGCGAACAGGGAAAGACACAGCAGCATGGCCGCGAGCCCGGCCGCGTAAGCCCACTCCGGCCCCTTCGAAATCCGGTCGAACCAGTTATAGCGTTCCTCCGCCCAGGCCGCCCCCAGCGAAACCAGCAACAGCCCGATTTGCCAGGGGTTCAGCAGCACGGTCCCCGGCGGCCCGGCGAACATCGCCTTTAGCACGTGAACGGCGTCGGTGAATGAGGCAAGCCGGAAAAACGGAGCCCCCATGGAAAACACCAGGAAGGTACAGACCACCTGAAGAGCGTGCAGATCCACCACCACCGCGCCCGCCCGCTTGCGGCGCCTCCGAACGCGCCACATTCGTTCAACGCTGAGCAGCACTCCGTTATAAGCGCCCCACAGTACGAAGTTCCAACTGGCGCCATGCCACAAACCCGCCAGCGTCATCGTAATGATGAGGTTCCGGTAGATCGCGCGGTCCCCCCGCCGCCCGCTGGCCAGCGGAACATAGATATAATCCCGAATCCAGGTGGATAGCGAGATATGCCAGCGCCGCCATAACTCCGTGATGCTCGCCGACAGAAACGGCCGGTTAAAATTCACCGGGAAATGGAAGCCCAACAATTTCGCCGATCCAATCGCGATGTCGGTGTAGCCGGAAAAGTCGAAGTAGATCTGCAAGGCGAAGCAGATGGAAGCGCTCCACGCGGTCAGCACACCCGCCTGCGACCCCAGATGGTTGAAGTACGCATCGCTCACCACCGCCAGGTGATCGGCGAACGCCATCTTTTTCACCAGCCCCAGCGCGATCAGCAGGACCGCCGCAGAACGGTCCTCCGAACTCGGCGGCCGCCAGTTATAGAGGTCTCGAAAGAAGGTGCGCGCCCGCACGATGGGCCCCGCCACCAGTTGCGGGAAGAAGGCGATAAACAGCGCGTAGTCGAGCGGGCTGCGAATCGGCTCCTGATCGCCGCGGTAGACGTCCACCACATAGGAAATGCTCTGCAGCGTGTGAAAGCTGATGCCGAGCGGCAGAATCACTCCGAGGGCGAAGGCCGTCCCCGGCAGGCCGAACAACGCCGCGACGTTCGAGGCGAAGAAATTGTAGTACTTGAAGAACGCAAGAAAGCCCAGGTTGGCCGCCACGCTCATCAGCAGGAACAGAAGTTTCCTCTCCGGCCGCACGCGGTTCATATAATTCGCCGCGATGTAATCGATAGCCGTCAGAGTCAACAGCAGCGGAACGAATTTCCAGTTCCAGGCGGCGTAGAAGGAATAACTCGCAACCAGCAGAATCCACTTTCTCGCCGTCCCGCGCGAGTTATAGAACAGCAACAGCACCAGCGCGAAGAACAGGAAGTATTGGACGCTGTTAAAAAGCATGACTCGATCGCCCGGCCACCGCTTCGCCCAGCATCCGCGAAAACTCGTCCATACCCTTTCGGTTCATGTGCAGCGGATCCATGAACAGGCTCGGGCGTTCGAGCGCCTCGAAGCATCGCTCGTCCAGCAGCACCACATTCGGCCTCGCCGCCATCTCGCGGATTGAACTGCTGCGTCTGTGAACCAGCCACTCCGGCCGCGGAACAGGCCCGCGCGGCAGGCGAAAGATGAACACCCGCGTGGCCCCGCCCCGGTAACGATCGATGATGCGCCCAAACCACTGACGTCGGTACTCGGCCAGCCGTCCTGTCTGCGGAACCGCCCTCCGCAGCAGGACGTCCCGCAGCACTTTCTCCTGTGCGGGCGTTGCACCGGGCGGAGGAGTCAGCGTCCAGTTACTCCAATCGACGCTAAGTCCCTGAACGTCCCGGCTGTCCGCCTCGAAATTCCTGTACCAGTTAGCGGAATCATCGTGAAAAAGCCGCACCTTGCGGCGACGGGCGTCGGGAGCGAGCAAGAATCCCTGTAAGTCGTCCTTATAGACGGTCCCCTTGATAATCAGCCCGCGCAGCACCACCCACCGCTCCCTCCAGGCAGGGAATGAGCGCGTGAAATCGATCAGATCCGCCAGGCGCAACCGCGCGATCGCGTAGTTCATATCGACCACCGAATCGGCGGGATCCTCGGCCCGATCCTCGTCGTCGTAATCGTCCACGGGAAGGATGATGGCGGCGTACCGGCGGGCGTCGGGATCGAGGTCGCGCAGTTGATAATACCAGCTCCGGGGCGAGGTCCCCGGCACTGCGACGCTCGTGAACTCGACGCCTCGGCCAACCGTCGCCGCCGTCGCCACTCCTGGCAGGAACCCCATTCGGGAGTCGCCGAACGCAAGCGCCTGCGCCGCCTTCGACCGCGCGCGGCGCATCTCCACGTAGCGCATCATCTCGACGCGTCCCGCCGTCGACTCGGGATCGAGCATCGCAGGATAAAGCCCGGTGCGGAACACCGCGGCGTCGACAAGAAACAACGCGACCAGCGCGCCGCATACCCCGACCGCAGGTCGACCCATCGCAGTTCCCCGATTATATCGTGCGTTAATCCACAAACCCGCCGCGAATAAACAGATACCCGAGCTTCTGTCGATCCTCCGGCGCCACGTAGTATCTGTCGATTGAGGTCTCGACCAGCGCCACGCCATCCTCCCGCAGAGCCTCGGCCGGAACCGCGGCGTCGAACGACTGCTGCTCAAGCGACGTGTATCGCCGCCGCCCGATCTCCCGTCCGTTCACCCTCACCTCAAGCTCCACCGGCAACTTATCCCGAAAATACAAACCGTGAATCAGGAAATCCATGCGGAATCGCACCCCCTCGCGGCGAGTCTGATGCAACAGAAACGCGGGCCGCTCATAGGTCCAGCGCCAGCGGTCGGGCAGCATGCGATCGTCGATGTCGCGCAGATAGTATCGGGCCGATCCGTACAGGTTGCTGTCCACCCACCGAGCCTCGGCCATCACACCGGCGTTGCATTGCGGTTCATCGGCAAAGCCCAATTCCCGCAGGACGCCGACCCGGGCGCGAGCCGCCGTCCCCATCTCCGCCAACACCGTGCCGGCGCGACCGTCATCCGCGATCACCCGAAGCCCCAGCGACTCCATTCGGGCGAATCGCGCGACCGGCAGATAGTAAAAATCGGCGGCGCATTCCAGTGAGTTATCCGGCGCCTGCGCCAGCCAGTTGATTCCCCGCAGTTTCCGGTAGACATCGATCTCGGGCGAACGGGACGAGGGCGCCGACACGAGCAGCCGCGCCTTCGGCTGGCTCCGCTCGCGAGCCTCGAGCCTCGTGATCACATCGCGCGTCGCCGCCTGCGCTTCATACCCATAATAGGCGTGCGTCTGGAATCGCCAGGCGAAAGCCGCCACCACTCCCAGCGCCACCACCGCGCCGGCCTTGGCATGGATGCGCCGGGCCAGAAGAGCCCCACCCAATGACATCAACGGCAGCGTGAAAGCCAACCCCTCCGCGCCGAACCACCGATCGCGCCCCACTCGCGGAACGGCCCAAATCAGGACGCCCGCGGCTGCGCCGGCAACCGAAAACAACATCGCCAACCGGCGCTCGCGCCCACTCGAAAGCAGCGCCGCCGCGCACAACCCCGCCACCGTCGCAGCAATCGACAGCCACCCCAGTCGCGGCCAGAAACCGGTGGATGACGGGACATGCAGCGCCGAAGCCGTGGCCAGAGCCTTCAACCCGTCCAGGAATCGAGCCGCGGTGCGATCGGAGAAAGCGAACGGCGGATGGACCCAATAACCCAGGGCCGGGATCACCCAACTAATCAGGCACAGCGGCGCAATCTCCGCCATCGCGATGCGGATCCCCCCGCGCCCCTTCGTCGCGAACAGGCAAACCAGCAGCCCGATCTCAAGCGCGGCCACGCCGAAACACTGCTGGGGATCCGCCGCGGCGGCCAACCCCAACAGCGCGCCTGCCAACGAGGGAATCGGACGCCCGTCCGCCACCCAGCGAGCCGTCAGGTAGGCGGCCAGCGTCCAGCATCCCAGCCCCAATCCACGGCCCGCCGCCATCGAACAGACATCCAGCGCGAAGGGATTCAGCCCGCCCAGCGCGACCGTCAGCGGCAGCCACGGCGAATCGCCGAAGGCCAACCGTCCCAGCAGGAACAGGCCCGTGAAGAACAGGATGCCGCCCACCACATCGGGTAATCGCAGCGAGAACTCCGAAACACCCGCGACCGCCGACACGACCGCCGCCGCCGGCGCGGCCAGCCCCCCATGAGATGGCGGCGCGGCCAGTCCGATAGCGCGCGAATGCAGGTCCCATTCCGCGCTGACGATGGATTGCGTGGCGGCGCGCCTCAGGCACACCGCCGACAGGAAGACCACGAGCGCGACGGCGGCCCAACGCCACTGCCGCGAGCCCGTCACCGCCGCGCCCGGAAGCGCGCCAGCAGCTTCTCGTAGGTCGCCTCGAGACTCTCCGGCAGCACGCGCGTCTCCCCCACCACGGTCATGAAGTTGGCGTCGCCCGGCCAGCGCGGAAGCACATGCATGTGGATGTGGCCCGCCACGCCCGCCCCGGCGCTCTCGCCGATATTCATGCCCAGGTTCACGCCGCGAGGATTGTAGACGGCCCGCAGGTGCGTCTCGCTCTCCCGCGTCAGGCTCATCATCTCGGCCAGCGCCTCCGGACGAGCCTGCTCGAGCGTCGCCACGTGCTCATACGGCGCGATCAGCAAATGCCCATTGGTGTAGGGATACAGGTTCAGCAGTACGAAATTATGTTCCCCGCGGTGCAGAATGTAGTTGCCGCGGTCGTCGTTTTCAGCCGGCTTGACGCAGAAAATACACGCGTCCGACGGACTGGCCGAGCGTATGTAGGTATAACGCCACGGACTCCACAAACGATCCATAAATTGTCAGGCGAACGGCTCGGGAAAGCGGGAGGCGTTCCGCTAGAATCAGAAGGCCGGATGCTCTCCGGCGGCGGACGCGGCGTCACCGGCGGACGCGGCGGCCTGAGCGGCGTGATTCACCAGGTCCTTCAGTTCCTTGCTCGGCTTGAAATACGGGATGCGCTTGGACGGCACTTCCACGCGGGTGCCCGTCTTCGGATTGCGGCCCACGCGCGGCTGCCGCTGCCGGGTCCGGAAACTGCCGAAACCTCGAATCTCGATCTTGTCCCCAGTGCGTAGCGAGCGAACTATGCTATCGAAGATGGCTTCCACGATCACTTCGGAATCCTTCCGGGTCATTTCCACAACCCGCGAAACCTCTTCGATTAATTCCGCCTTCGTCATATATCGTCTAATTTCTCTCTTCTGTTCGGAAACTGTCAATCCAGTCCGTCAGCGCGGCTCGGTCCGGCCTCGCATCGCCTGTTCGATCGATTGAGTGGCCGCGGCCGCCTGTTTCTGGTAATCCTCCAGGCGATGCCGCTCCTCGTCCTGCGCCAACGCGCGGACGCTGAGCCCGATCTTCTTCTCGGACTCGTTCATCTTGATGATCTTGAAATCGTACTCTTCGTTGATCGGCAGCGCCGGCTCCTCGGCCCCGCGCTCGCCCGGGACTTCCGACTTATGGCACAACCCCTCGACTCCCGGCGCCAGTTCGACAAACAGCCCGAAGCTCGCCGCGCGGCACACCCGTCCGCGCACCACATCGCCCACCTGGTGCGTGGCGAAGAACGTCTCCCACGCATCCGGCTGCAACTGTTTCATCCCCAGCGACAGCCGCCGGTTCGGCGCGTCGATATTGAGGATCACCGCCTGTACGATCTGCCCTTTCTTCAGCGCCTCCGACGGATGCTTGATGCGCTTGGTCCAGGTGACGTCGGAAATGTGCACCAGCCCGTCGATGCCCTCTTCGATTTCGACGAACGCGCCGAAATCGGTGAGCTTGCGCACGCGCCCCTCCACCACCGAACCGATGGCGTAGCGGTCCGAAACCGTCGTCCAGGGATCCGGCTCGAGTTGCTTCATCCCAAGCGAAATCCGCCGGTCCTTCGGCTTCACCTCCAGCACCACCGCCTCCACCTGGTCGCCGACCTTCACCACCTTGCTCGGATGCTTCATCCGGCGGCTCCAGGTCATCTCGGAGATGTGGATCAATCCCTCGACGCCGGCCTCCAGTTCAACAAAGGCGCCGTAGTCGGTGACGCTCACCACGCGCCCCACCACGCGGCTCGCCATCGCGTACCGTTCGGTCGCGGTCAGCCACGGATCCGGCGCCAGTTGCTTCATTCCCAGCGAAATTCGTTCCTTATCGCGATCGAATTTCAGGATCTTCACCGTCACTTGATCGGCGACATTCAGGATTTCCGACGGATGCGTCACGCGTCCATAAGAAATATCGCTGACATGCAACAGCCCGTCGATCCCGCCCAGGTCGATGAAGGCGCCGTAATCGGTGAGGTTCTTTACGGTGCCGGTCACCACCGCGCCCTCGTGCAGATGCTCGAGCGCGGTGTTCTTGCGCGCCGCGACTTCTTCCTCGATGGCGATCTTGCGGGACACCACCACGTTGCCCCGCCGCCGGTTCAGCTTGAGAATCCGGACCGCGATGTCCTGTCCCACGAAGCCGTCGATGTTGTGCACCGGCCGAACGTCGATCTGAGAGCCCGGCATGAACGCCGGAACGCCCACATCCACCGACAATCCGCCCTTGGTGCGCCCGGTCACCCGGCCCGAAATCAGCAGGTTCTCCCGGTGCGCCCTCTCGAGCGTATCCCAGGCGTGCACCCTCGCCGCCTTCTCGTGCGACAACACCATGTAGCCGCCGGGAAGCGTTTGATGCCGGTCGATAATGACGTCGATCTTGTCGCCGGCCTGCACGGTGACGGAGCCGTCGGCCGCCTGCAACTGCTCGATCGGCACCACGCCTTCCACCTTGTAGCCGATGTCGACGAACACTTCCTTGGCCGTGATCTTGACGACGTGGCCTTCGAGCAGTTCTCCTTCCGAGGGTGGCGCGAGATGGCTGTAATCCTCGAGCAGGTGCTCGTAGTCGTTGTCGTCTACTTGTGGCGGCGCGATTGGAACGTCGCGCTCGTCTGCATTAGCCATGCGAACATGCCCCCGGGGTGTCACCGCGTTCCCCACGATTCGTCAATCCAATCCCCATCCGGCTCGTATCGGCAAATACCGCCTCTGCCCACCACGCCCCGTTTCGGAATCGTTTGCCACCCTGCCCGACAAACCGTTGAGAAATCAGTACTTCAGCACTATAGCCGACCTCGGCTGCCTTGTCAACCAGACGCATTGCACTGTCTGGGCCGCTGTCTGCCAGATCACGATCTCCTCCGACGGATTGCCCCCTTGTCCAATCAAAAGGACAATTGCCGCCGCCGGCGCCGTAAGCCCGATTACCCCTCTCAGATAAGGGTGGAATTTCGTTCTTTGTGTGCCATAATATAGGCGTTAGTTTGAAGTGTCAGGCAGTGTCCCGGTCTACGCCCGCACGTTCCGACAGCCCGCGGTCCGTTTCTGCTCTTCAGCTACAGATAGGAGATTAAGAGTTTCGCATGGCAAGACTATTCGTAGGGAACCTCCCCTATGCAGCGAACGAAACCGACATCCAGAATTTTTTCTCGGACGCCGGTTTCTCCGTGGACAGCGTTAACGTGATGCGTGACCGTTTCAGCGGGGAAGCGCGTGGTTTTGGGTTCGTGGAAATCAACGACGAGCAGCAGGCCCAGAGCGCCATTGCCGCGTGCAATGGGAAGGACCTGTTGGGGCGGGCGTTGGTCATTAACGAAGCGCGTCCGATGACGCGCGAGGGCGGCGGCGGCGGACCTCGTGGACCGCGTTCGGGCGGCGGCGGCGGTGGGCCCCGTCAGCGGGATTTTGGCGGCAGCAAGAACCGCTGGTAAGCTAACAGGAACTTCGAAGAGGGCGGCCCGGTGTGGCCGCCCTTGGTGTCTCTGGCCGGATCAGTTCAGCCCGCACGCGCCCGGCGTCGGACACATTCCACCCGACGGGCACATGCCCTTCGGCGCGCCCTGCGGCTTGCCGTTGGCGTGCGCCGCGAAGGTCGACAGTTGCTGGCTCAGGTCCGACTTGCCGCACGACGGGCACTCCACGCTGTCCCCCGCACGGCGCACCAGTTTCTCGAATTTCGATCCGCAGTCCTTGCACAGGTATTCGTAAATCGGCATCCAATTCCCTCACTCAAGCAGTATCATTCCGATTCTATCAATGAACTCGCGCACCTCCGAAGCCGGCGCCGCCGTATGGTTCACCACGATCGAAAACGCCAACTCGCCGTACGTCGCGCTGTCGGCGTACCCCGACAATGCGTTCACGTGCGACAGCGACCCCGTCTTGGCGTGGATGTTCCGCGCCGCGGCGTCTTTATGGAAGCGCTTCTCGAGCGTGCCATCCTGCCCGCCCACCGGCAATAGCGCAGTCCAGGCCTCCGCCTCCGTCGACCGTTTCATGTACCGCAGCAGCGTCACAATCGCATCCGGCGAAAGCAGCGTCAGCCGCGACAACCCGCTCCCGTCCACCAGCACGTAATCCTTCTCGCTGATCCCCGCCTCGGTCAGAAACGCCTGCATCTCCTCGAGGCCCCGCCGTCGCGACCCGTCGCCCCCGCGCACCCGTCCCGCCTCGCGCAGCATGATCTCGGCCCACAGATTCTGGCTGACCTTATCGGTCACCTTCAGCAACTCGGTCAACTCCGGCGACCGCCGCTCGGCCAGCGCCACCCCAGTCGCCGGCGCGGCTGCTCCCTCATAGCGATGCGCCGCCGAAGGCCCACGGCCGATCGACACCCCGCGCCGCGTCAGCGCGTCATGGAACGCGGCGGCGAAAAACAGCGCCGGATCGTCCACCGCCAGCCACTCCGTCACACCCGCGCGCCCGATCGTCCCCGACAATTCCAACTGCCGCCCGCTCCGCCGGACCTCGAGATGATGCGGCCCCTCCGCGGTCACTCGCACCCGGTTACTGACAACGAAATACCCGATCGCCGGCGTGAACGTCACCGTCACCGGATCGTCGTCGCCAGCGCCCGGCCCGATATCCATGCGCATCGAGTTGTCGGCCAGCGTCAGCGCGCTCACCGGAGCGCCATAATCCCAAATCGCATCGTCGGCGGCCCACCCCGGCGGGTAGAAATCGGCCGGATAGGCGGTGTCATCGCCCACCACGCCGCCCGCGATGGACCGTACTCCGGCCGCCGTCACCTGGTCGGCCAGCGCCTCCACCCCGGTCAGCGGATCCACCGGTTTGGCGCCCGCCGCGTACGGAATCCCGATGAACGACATCGACGGGTCGCCCCCGCCGACGATCGTCAAATCGCCCTCCAGGCGTCCCTTTGTATCGGGCGCCGCAACGGCCATGACGCGCGTCGTCATGCGATGCTTCGGGCCCAGGCGCGTGAGCGCGAGCGCGGTGCTGAACAGTTTGGTGTTTGAAGCGGGCGTGAACAGGTGGTCTTCGTTCGACGCGTACAGCACCTTGCCGGTGGCCAGTTGCACCACCTCAACGCCCACCACGCCCCCTTGTATGGCGCGGGCGGTGCGGCGCGCTTCATCGATCTTCTGTTCGAGCAGCGACGCGGCCCCAGCCACCCCCGCAAACGTCAAACACACCAGCCAGGCGGCTATTTCACGACGTAGCATATTTTGACGACGGAACATCTCTTGAAGACGCAACATCTGGAACGAGGATTATACTGCGTTCAGGATGTGCTTGCGAAACAGCCTGCTGTTGATCCTCGCGACGGTCGCGCTCGCCTCCGGCCAGGTGGAACGAGGCGCGGCGGACTATCCGGCGCGCGTCGAGCTAGGCGACGCCACGCTAGCCGCCGAAAAGCTCGGCCCGGCCGTGCCCAGCCAACAGGGCAGCCTGTACACCGACGGATATCTGGTGATCGAAGCGGCCATGTTCTCCAAGAACCGCCGCAACGTCTCCATCCGCCACGAACAGTTCCGCCTCCGCATCAACGGCGCGAAGACGCTTGTCTCCCCGGACACGCCCGGCGCCGTGGCGGCGTCGATCAAGTATCCGGATTGGGAGCAGCGCCGCCATGTCGAAGTGGGCACGGGCATGGGCGACGCGACTGTGATCCTCGGCCGCCCTTATCCGACCGAGCGCTTCCCCGGCGATCGCCGCCCCACCGTCGGAACCGTCCCCAACCCCGTCCCGCGCACTCCCACCGCCGTCGATCGCGCTCCCGACGCGACGCCCATCGAAGAAACCGTGGCCCGCGCCGCGCTCCAGGAAGGCGACATCGCCCTGCCCACGCGCGGCTGCCTCTATTTCCGGTTTAAAGGGAAGTTGAAGTCGATCCGCAAGCTCGAGTTGATCTACGCGGGGCCGCTCGGCGAAGCGGTGCTGCGAATTCCCTGACGGTCCAGCCGCGCCTCCACCCAGATGGCGAGCACCAGCAGCGCCACCACCACGCTGCCCAACAGCGGCAGGAACATGACAATCTGAATGCCGGCGTCCGGCGCCAGGAACCCCAGCATCCCCGGCGCAAGGAACGCGCCCGCCAGCGGGACCGAGAAGATGCCGTTGTAGAAGGCGGGATGGTAGTTCGGGAAGCGGTTCTCCAGGTTCCGCATCGCCAGCGGGTAGATGCCGGCGAAGCCCGCGCCCGTGAACACGATCCCGGTCACCGCGCCAAAGGGATTATCGGTCATGCCCAGGATGAGGCACCCGAACATCGCCAGGGCGATCGAGGCCGCCATCAGCAGGTGGCTGCGGAAATGGGGCAGCATCGACTGCACCGCGATTCGCCCCACCAACAGCACCAGCCAATACACCGACAGCATCAACAGGGCATGCGTGGGGCACATCCCCAACCGCTGGACCAGAAACATCGGCAGCCACCCGGCCACCGACCATTCGTTGCCAAACTGAAAGAACAGCAGCGCGCCCACCAGCATCGCCGTCGGACTCCGCAAATCGCCCAGCACCGCGCGCACCGGTCGCCGTAGCGCCGTCGACGCCGGCCCGTAGGGGATCCGCGCGTACATCACGGCGAAAGCGGCCGGAATCAGCGCCAGCAGAATCAAAATTGTCCGCGGCGTCGACCGGTAGAAGGTCTGCGAGATCAGCAGCGGCATGGCCAGCGACCCGGCCCCAAACAGCGCTCCACCCAGGTTCGTCGTAGCGGCCGGATCATGCTGATAAATCGGTGAAATGCCCTCGAAGATGGCCGAATGCAGCAGGCCGCAGGCAAAACCCAGGAAGCCCAGCCCGATCATGCGCGCCCATGCCGGTCCGGGCGGCGACACGGCGGCCAGGTAGAGCAGCGCGCCGGCCGCGAACGTGCATCCGGTGGCGAGGCCGGCGCGAGTGCCCTTGGAGCACAGCAGCGCATGGCCCACGCGGATGGAGATCAGCAGGCCGGCCGACACGCTCAGGAAATAGGCGCCAATGGTGGGATAGTCGGCCCTGAGATGGTGGCCCCAGGACGGCAGAATCGCCCCGAAAAACGCGAACAGGAGCCCGGAGATGAAAAATCCCGCGAGCGCCCGCCGCGAACCGGGTGCGCCGAGTACGCCGTCCGACGCGACTTGCGCCGTCATTTGCGATTCCGCCAACGCCAAACTTCCATTGTACCCGCACCGCCGTCTGACAATAGATCCGGAGCAGCCCGGCTAGAACGTGAACATCTTCTTCAATTCGTCGTAGGAAGGCTGACGCCCATACTCGCACAACTCAAAGGCCTGCGCATGGCGGACGGCTCGCCCCTGCGCCTCGCCGTAGTTCTTCACCAGCGCCTCGCGGAAGCGCTCGGCGTAGCTCGCGTAGCGGCCTGCCAGTTGCTGCCGCACCTGCGCCCGGCGCTTTTCGCGGGCCGCCGGATCGTTGGCCGGATAAAGCGACGCGTTCCCGTCGGCCCCGCCTTCATGAATCTGCGACTCCATCACCAGCAGCGCATCGAGCATCGGATCCAGCACGTCGTCGATGGAGACGGCGATGTCGGGCCGGAACGGATTCGGCCGCTGGAAACGGTCCGGGGCATACAGGAACACCGGGTTGCGCTTCAGCGGGGGCGTATCCGTGCCGAAGAACGGCACGCCGACCATGTAGGCCGAATCCTGCACCAGGATCGAGGTGTAGCGATGGTCGGGATGATAGTCGTTGGGCCGGTTGGTGATGACGATATCGGCGTTCCACTGCCGGATCAGGCGGTTGAAGATGCGCCGGTTTTCGAGCGTCGGCATGATCTCGCCGTCGTGTATGTCCAGAACCTCGTTGGTGACGCCCAGCCGGCGCGCCACTTCGAGAACCTCCTCATGACGGCGCTTGGCCAACGGTCCACCCGCCATCCCCCAATGCCCGATGTCGCCGTTGGTGGCCGCCACCAATTTCACATGATGTCCGGCCCGGGCCCACTTCATGGCGACGCCGGCCGACTGGTATTCGGGATCGTCCGGATGCGCGCCAAACACGATCACCCGCAGCTTGCCGTCGTTTGCGGGCGCCGGTTGCGCCTGCGCCGCGGCCGTCAGGCTCAATTCGCCCAGTTGACGCCACGGCAAGGCCCCGCCGGCCACCACTCCGGCCACCGCCGCCAGGATCAACATCCGAGAGGAGTATTTGCGTTGCATGGGGTATAGCTTACCGCTTGCGACGCCCGTGAGCGCAAACATCCTCGCCGCCCCATGTATTATGGGATTCGAGCGCGCACGAGGAATCCCGCGGTGAGCAACCCGTTTGACGAGTTAGCGAGAGACACCCTGCTGGTGGTGGGCGCGCTGTTCCCCATCGTCAACCCGCTCGGCAACACGCCGATCTTCCTCACTCTGACCCGCGGCCTCTCCGGACCCGGGCGCGCCCGCCTGGCCCGCGCCATCGCCATGAACGGCCTGGCGCTGATCGTCGCGTCCATCTTCATCGGCACGCACATCCTGGCCTTCTTCGGAGTCTCGCTGCCGGTGGTGCAGGTAGGCGGCGGACTGCTGGTGGTGTCCACCGGCTGGAGCCTGCTGCGGAGATCCGACGACGCGCAGCCAGGCGGCGCGAAGGAGCCCTGCCGAGAGGACGACTTCATGCGCCAGGCCTTCTACCCCTTGACCATGCCGCTGACGGTGGGCCCGGGAACCATCGCCGTAGCGATCACGCTAGGAGCCAACCGCAGCGGCGCTTCCGGCTGGAAGCTGTTGCCCATCGCGGGCCTGTTGATCGGAGCAGCGGCGATCGCCGTGTCGATCTACCTCAGCTACCGCTTCGCCGAAAGCCTGGCCCAGGCATTGGGTGAATCCGCCATGAACGTAGTGATCCGGCTGTCCTCGTTCATCCTGGTCTGCATCGGCGTCCAGATCCTGTGGAACGGGCTGAGCACGCTGCTGAAATCCCTGTAGGGCGCCTGGCCCGGATGCGGCCCGTGCTATCGAGCTAGCACGCTGCTGCGGTCCTAGTTGGGACTCGCGCCGATCCTCTCGAGCACCTGACTCAACTCGCCTACGTTCGTCCGATTCAGACGGGCCCGGACGCGGCCCGTCCCGTCGAGCACCACCGTCGCCGGCATCGCGTCGACATGGAACATGGCCGCCGAGTTCCGCGCCGGATCAAGCAGCACCGTCAGCGACAAACGCCGCTCGGAGACAAACTCGCGCACCGTTTCGGCGGGCTCGTCGGTGATCGCCAACACAGTGCGCCCCTCGCGGGCCAGTTTGTCGAGCAGCGGCATCTCCTGCTGGCACGGCGCGCACCAGGTGGCCCAGAACGCCACCACCACGGGCCGCTCTCGCAGCGCGCTCAGCCGCACCGCGCGCCCGTCGAGCGAGCGCAACGTGAAGTCATAATCGGCGCGGACTAACTCGGCTAACTCGGCAAGCGCCTGCCGAACTCGGACGCTGGGGTTATCGCCGCCCGCGACGATGTCATGGCGCGATCGCTCGAGGGCGAACCAGTCATAGTCGGAGGGGTTTTCCCCGCCCTGCTCGACCGCGCGAAGAAAGGCGCGGCCGGCCTGCTGGATAACCGCCTTGTCGCCCGCCGCGATCGCCCGTTCAAGCGCGCCCCGATCCGCCGCCGGAGCGGGCGCGGCCGCCGTTCCGGCCATTTCCGCATAGCGCGCCGAAGCCTCCGGCGCGGCCGTCCGCAACAGCGCCGAGGCCATCCGCAGCGTCGCCGCGCGCGGTCCGGCGGACTCCTTGGCCGATAGCAACTCCACGCGCCGCCTCAACTCGGCGATCTGGTCATCGGTGTAAACGGTGGTCGCGCAGAGCGTGCAGAACAGGATGGCGGGCTTCAACCACAGCATGCGGATCGTCCCATCATTGTAGCGTCCCGGCAGCGGCGTAGAATAGGTCATGTCGCTCCGCGCCGATGTCAGTTACTCGATCCGGGCCATGCGAAAGAGTCCCGGCGTCACGGCGGTGGCGGTGGTTGCGCTGGCTCTGGGAATCGGCGCAAACACCGGCATCTTCACGGCGGTCAACTCGGTGCTGCTGAACTCCGCGGCCCTGCGCTGGCTGCGGGACCCGGGCCGCATGGTGATGGTGTGGGAGAAGAACCCCGCCCTGATGGCCTTCATCGCCGAGCGCATGCCCGCCGCCATTGGCAACTTCCGCGAATGGAAGCGGCAGAGCCAGACGCTCCAGGACATGACGGCGTACGCGACCTCCACCGTGGTGCTTTCCGAGCCGGCCACGGCCGCCGCCCGGCTGCGCCGCGTGGACGCGGGCGAGGCGCCGCCGGAGTTCTTCGACTCGCTCGGCGTGAAACTGGCCAAGGGCCGCGCGTTCACCGCCGAGGAGGCTCGCGAGGGCGCTCCAGTGGCCATCCTGAGCGACTCACTCTACCAGAGCCGCTTCGGCCCGGACCCGAACCTCACGGGCAAAACCATCCGCGTGAACGGGGTCGAACGTTCGATCATCGGCGTGCTGCCGGAGCGCTTCCAGTTGCCCGGCGTGTGGGGCGGTTTCGACCAGCACAAGCTCGATGTATGGACGCCGGTCGACTTCGCCCGCGCCACCAGCGACGAGGAGTTGTGGCCGCGCCGCTTCTTTGTCTTTGCACGGGTCCGCCGCGGCCTGGACCTCGACCAGGTCCGCGCTGAGATGGCCGTGATCAACAAGCGCCTGGCGGAGGCCTATCCGGAACCGAACAAGGGTTTCGGAGTGAACGTATCCCCGGTGGCCGTCGAGGACGCGGGGCCCGACATCCGCCGCAGCCTGTACATCCTGCAGGCGGCGGTCGGGTTCGTGCTGCTGATCTCCTGCGCCAACGTGGCGAACCTGCTGTTGGCCCGCGCGGTGGGCCGGGAGCGCGAGATCGCCGTGCGCCTGGCCCTGGGCGCGCCGCGCAGCCGGATTGTGCGGCTGGTGCTGACCGAGAGCCTGATGCTGAGCCTGGCGGCCGGCGTCCTCGGCGTCCTGTTCGGCTATTGGAGCCTCAACGCGATCGCGGCCATGGCGCCCAAGGACATGCACGGCTTCCACGAGATGCGGCTGGATCCGCTGGCGCTCGGCTTCAGCCTGCTGCTGGCCGTGGGCGCGGGCGCGCTGTTCGGTCTCGCGCCGGCGCTGCACTCGGCGCGGCAGAACCTGAACCAGACGCTCACCCGGGGCGCGCGCGGCTCGAGCGGCCGTTCGGCGGGCGTGCGCAACGCCATGATCGTGGTGGAGGTGGCGCTGGCGGTGGTGCTGCTGGTGGGCGCGGGGCTCACCATCCGCAGCCTGGGCCGCCTGGCCGCCGTCGACCCTGGCTTCCGCGTCGACCACCTGCTGACGGCGCAGGTGACGCTGGCCGATCCGTCCTCTCCCAAGGGCGTCTCCAAGGATAAGGCCCGCGTCTATTGCGGCCAGTTGCTCGAACGGCTGGCCCAGTTGCCCGGCGTCACCTCGGTGAGCGTGTCGAGCGGGCTGCCGATGGAGAGCATCTCCCAACAGGACTACGAGGTGGAAGGCGGCGCGCCGGCCAAGGACAAAGGCCTCCGCGTAGCGACGGTGAACAATGTGAGCGAGGGCTACTTCCGGACGCTCGGCATCCCGATCCGGCGCGGCCGCGACTTCACGCGCGAGGAAGCCGAGGCCAAGCAGGCGGCTGTGATCGTCGTCAACGAGCCGTTCGCCGCCGTCAACTGGCCCAACCAGGATCCGCTCGGCAAGGTGGTGCTGCTGCCCAACGGCGATCAGCCCAAGCTCCGGGCCCGGATCATCGGCGTGGCGGCGGCCACCCATGACCTGGGGCCCGACGCCGAGGCCATGGCGTCGATGTTCGTCCCCTCCCGCGCGCACTCGGACCTGAACCTGGCCATCCGGGTGGCGGGCGACCCGATGGCGCTGGCGCCGGCGGTGGAGAAGGCGGCCACCGGGCTCGACGCCCAGGCGATCTTCCAGCAGGCGCGCGACATGCGCGTGGTCCTGCACAACTGGCTGAACCAGCGGCGCTATATGATGACGATCCTGGCCATCTTCGCGGGTCTGGCGCTGGTGCTCGCCTCGCTTGGGCTGTACGGTGTGCTGTCCTACCTGGTGAGCCTGCGGACCCGCGAACTGGGCATCCGCATGGCCCTGGGCGCGGACGCCGCGCGGGTGGTCCGGCTGGTGATGGGCCAGGGCATGAAGCTGACCTTGGCCGGCGTCGCGATCGGGCTTGGAGCGGCGCTCGCGCTGGGGCGATTCATCTCCGGCCTGCTGTTCGGCGTTGAGGCCACCGACCCGTTGACGTTCGCCGTGGTGGCCGGGGCGCTGCTCGCGATCGCCGTAGCGGCCACCCTGGTTCCGGCGCGCCGCGCGGCGGCCGTGGACCCGATAATCGCGCTCCGCTCGGAATAATCTGATCTCATCGAGCCCATCCGAGGCGATGAGTTATTTGTGAGCAGGTTCCTGGACAACGCGGCTAAGATCTTCGAAGCAGCAGAGTCCGCGAGCCGCTCCGGGCATTCTCTCTCGGACATGACCATTTTGATCAGTCCCGGCGGGGGGATCCGTATGGTGGTCGATTCTGACTGGCCGTTGGATTCTCTCCAGATGCACCACGGGGCCCAGATGGCGTACCGAGTGAGCCAGCAGGAGACGACGGTGCTCGTCGAAGGGCGGGCAGGTTGGCAAACTTGCTTGTTGAAGACCGCAAAGCCTGATAAGGTCGCCCGCCTCCTGCTCGGGTCCCGGAGTACTTACCCGGTTACGGAATCCACCGCTTCGGTGGACATCCGGCCGGCCCTGCCCCCGGCGTCGTACTAAGATTGCCGGCCACCGATACACCCAGATCCGGTGCTATTTCGGGTGGTTATGGCTTCGTTTCGCAATTCGACCCTCGGTCGAACCATAACTCCAGACGTTCTCCTTATTTTTCAAGCACTAACGCAACTGTTGGATTTTTCGTATGGGTTCGCCGGTTTTCACCACTAGCCACCTCCAGCAGGTGGCAGATGGAGGCGGGCCAGGGACGCCGCCCGAGCGCCCGCGCGCGGCTACACTTCTCACCTTCAGCTTACCCCTGGAATCAGCAAATCGGCGGGAATCGATTCCCGGATATCGTTGATTGCATTGGAGATAATAAAATTTCGACTGAAGTGAACGACGAATTTCGGGGTATCGAAACAAGGGGCGATCAAAGGGAGAACAGAGACAGGAACGGCCCGGCGTTTCCACCGGGCCGCGTGACTTTCCTGGTTCGACGAGTCGCCTAGAGGAAGAGGTCGGAGATCTTCTTGCCGCTGCCGGCGGGAGGATTCGACGCTCCGCCGCCCATGACGGCCACTTTCGCCATGGGGATGGCGGCGCGGACGCGACGGACTTCTTCCTTCATCCAACCCCGCACCAGAGACTGGGGCAGCAGGTTGCGGAGCACGGTGTCGCGCTCGGGAACCGACACTTTCACGAGCCAACCGGCGCCGTAGGGGTCCTTGATCGCCAGTTTCGGATCCTTCACGACGGCGGGGTTGATCTCCACCACTTCGCCCTCGGCCGGCGAGGCGAGTTCGATCTTCTCCGGACCGGAGTAGAAGGCGAAGGACTTCTGTCCCTGGCGCACCCATCGCCCAATCTTGGGCAGTTCAATCTTATCCACAGGCCCCATGACGCTCACCGCGAGGGCGTCGGCGCCCACTCGCGCCACCTTGGACTGCTCTTCCATCAACCAGGTGTGTCCGGGGTGGTAGCGAAGCTGATCGGGAACCAGAATGCCTTCAATAGAGGATGAACTCAACAGGGTCGCCGGAGCGGGCGCCTGCTCGGGAGCGGCGGTCTCGACCACCTTCTTCTTACTGCCCATGAAATAGTCAACAACGACAAAAACCAAAAACGTCGCGAGAACCAGGAGGACGGCCATTTTGAATACCTACCTTTCGCCCCTCTATAGGGCAGGCGTGGGGCCATTCTCGCAAGTTGTTGATTTTTATAGATTTAGTCGGATGTTAGGGCGATGGCTGGTGTTGGGAATTTCAACGACGTTGGAGGGTAAAACCGGCATATGAAAATATCCCGTTCATTTTCAGCACGTTACACGGTGTGGTGGATTTCCTCGCGAAAGATGGATTGGACCACATAACAACACGTTTTGTACGTTAAACGGTGCGTTTTCGACGTGAAAACGCACCGTTTCGCACGATTCTCTCAGGCGGTCGCGACGGTGGCCGTCCGTTTTTCGAGGGGGATGAACTCGCGTTTGCCGTATCCGGTGTAGATCTGGCGGGGGCGAGCGATCTTCTGTTCGGAATCGGCGAGCAGTTCCTGCCACTGGGCGAGCCAGCCGACGGTGCGCGGGATGGCGAACAGGACGGTGAAGTAGTGGGGGTCGAATCCCATGGCCTGGAAGATGATGCCGGAGTAGAAATCGACGTTCGGATAGAGCTTCCGCTTGATGAAGTATTCGTCCTCAAGGGCGATGCGTTCGAGTTCGATGGCGATTTCGAGGCGGGGGTTCTTGCCGGTGACTTCGAAGACCTGGTCGGCGCACCATTTAACGATGCGGGCGCGGGGGTCGTAGTTCTTATAGACGCGGTGGCCGAAGCCCATCAGTTTGCCATGGCCTTCCTTGAGACCCTTGACGAAGGCTCCTACCTTGTCCTTGGACCCGATCTGGTCGAGCATTTCGAGGACTTCCTGGTTGGCGCCGCCGTGCAGGGGGCCGGACAGGGCGGCGGCGGCCGCGGCGACGGCGACGTAGGGGTCGGCATGGGCGCTGCCGACGGCGCGCATCACATTGGTGGAGCAGTTCTGCTCGTGATCGGCGTGCAATATAAATAGGATGTCGAGCGCGCGGGCGAGCACGGGGTTGGCGGCGTACTTCGGCTCCACCATCTTCCACAACATATTCATGAAGTTCTCGCAGTAGCCCAGATCATTATCGGGATACACGTAGGGGAACCCCAGGTGATGGCGGTAGGAATAGCCAGTGATGGTGGGCATTTTGGCCACCAGACGGGTGATCTGCAATTTGCGATTTTCGGGATCGTCGATGTGCCGCGCCTCGGGATAGACGGTGGACAGGGCGGCGACGGTGCTGATGAGCATGGGCATGGGATGGGCGTTATAGCGGAAGCCCTCCATGAACTTCTTGGTGGTCTCATGCAGCATGGTGTGTTTGAAGATCTGCGCCTCCCAGTCCTGAAGCTGGCTCTGGTTGGGCAATTCGCCGTTGAGGATCAGGTACGCGACTTCGAGAAAGGTGCAGTGCTGGGCCAGGTCCTCGATGGGATAGCCCCGGTATCTGAGGATGCCCCGGTCCCCATCGATGAACGTGATGGAGCTTTCGCAGGACGCCGTATTGAGGAACGCCGGATCGTAGGTCATCATGCCGAAGTCGTCGGCATCCGTCTTGATCTTGCGGAGCTCCATGGCGCGAATGGCGCCTTCGTAGATCGGGACTGTGCAGGATTGGCCAGTCCGATTATCCGTAATGGTTAGCGTTTGATTTTCCATTCGAAACTGATCCTTTCAATCGCGGCGAAACGTGGCTGAGTATCGAGATGCAGCGGAACGGACAGGGGTGACTTGTTACGGGGACGGGCGGACCCACTTGGAAAGGGCGCCGGGCCTGGCAGCCCGGCGCGAACCTGACGGTTCGTTTCCCGCTCCACAGGGTAGGAGCGGCCGAGTGGTGATGTCCGCAGCGCCGGCGTAGCCTCGAAACGAGGTGCACGGGTGAAAACAACTGCGCCGAACAAGGCTTACAGACCCTCCGGCCGCTAACTGGTCTGGCGTGGTCAACCCACCACAAGATATTAGCACTGTTTCCTCTCGAATCAACGGGAAAACGCCGGGGCCGAGGCGGTCACTCGGCCGGGGCCATCAGCGCGATCAGACCGTCGGCGAACGAGCCTCGCCAACTCAGATAGTCGTGGCCGCCGATGTTTTCCTGGTAGCGAACGGAGTAGCCCCGGGCGAGCAGGACGTCGCGCATGTGGCGGCTGGGCAGGAGAATGCCGTTGCCCTGGCCGCTCAAGTCGACTTCGAAGGCGCCGGCGTCGAGATAGAAGCGCAGGGGCAGTTTCGGGCTTCGGATAAACTCCCGGGCGAGGAAGTTCGGCTCGGCGTAGGGGGCTGGTTTCGGATCGGCCCACCAGAAGGAGCCGGACTGGCAGAGGATGGCGCCGAAGGTTTCCGGATGGCGCAATCCTGCGTACACGGACGCGATGCCGCCGAAACTGGAGCCGGCCACCACGACTTTGGACGGGTCGCGCGTTACGTGGTAGCGCTGGCGGATCCAGGGGACGAGTTCATCATTCAGAAACGAGGCGAAGGCGGGGTTCGGGGGCAGTTCGCGGGCGCGTGCAGCCGGATCGGGATTGCCGACGAGCACCGCCACCATGGGCGGGATGCGGCCTTCGGCGATCAGGTTGTCGAGGATCACGGGCGTCGGAACCATGGTCAGGTAGGCGTTCTCGTCAAAGACGACCAGGAGGCCGTTCGGCGGGCCGTCCTTCCGATACGCGGGCGGCGTATAGATGGTCAGCGTACGGGTGTTGCCGAGCAGCGCACTGGTGATGCGGGCCGGTTCCAGGCGACCGGCCGGGACGCCTTCGCGCCGGGTGGAGTAGGGCTGGGGGCGCGCATCGGGCATCTCGACGACCGAGGATGATTCGTGGGGCGAGTCGAAAGGCCCGCCGAACCACTTGCGCGGGTTCAGGGGATCGACCTGGGCGGCGGCGCTGCGCTCGATGGCGGCGTCGTCGTCGAAGGTCATGGGATCGTTCGGCGAAAGCTGATAGGCGAACCGCGCTCCCCGGCGGATGGAGAGGGTTCGATACCAGACGCCGGAACCGCCGATTTGGGACATGGCGTACTCGGAGGGTTTGGCGATGGTGAAGGGGGCCCATAGGATCAGGACGTTGCGGGTGGAGGCGGCGCCGCGCCAGAGGAAGGTGACGAGGTCGTCGTAGGAGTTGCCGTCCACGCGTTCGATGATGGGCGCGCCTTCCTGCTCCACGGCGCGCCAGAAGACGGCGACCGCGTCGCGGCGCCCCTGCTTGACGGCAGTCCGCAGCGCTTCGATCCGAGGGCTTTCGAACTTCTCGATGGGCGGCCGGGCCGGGGCCGCGGGCGCGCGCCGCTCGACGGGAACGAGCGATTCTGTTTTGATGACGAAGCGAGAGGCCGCGTTGGCGGGCGAGCGGAGCACCAGTTTGTAGACGCCGTCGATGGAGGCGATGAGGCCGAAGGCACGGCTGACCTGCGCGGGACCGCCGAGGTTGAAGAGGCGCTCGCCGGAGGGTCCGTAGAAGGCTCCGTTGACGCCGCCGCCGGTGGGGTCGATGCGTCCGCGCAGGTAGTTGGCGACGTTTCAATCCCCTTCGAGAAGGGGTTCCTGCCTGACACCGTCAACGCCCAGCCCTCCGCCGCTGCTCCTGCCACCGTTTCAATCCCCTTCGAGAAGGGGTTCCTGCCTGACAAAAACAGGGCCGCCGCCCTCACCGGCGCTCCTGTAAGCAATCCCCTTCGAGAAGGGGTTCCTGCCTGACCGCATTGTTCGGCGTGCGGACAGCATGTGTGACCGGTTTCAATCCCCTTCGAGAAGGGGTTCCTGCCTGACGCTAGCTCAAACGGCTCAAGGGGTTTTTCCCCTTCCGTGTTTCAATCCCCTTCGAGAAGGGGTTCCTGCCTGACTCGTGTACATCTGCGGGAACTATGGGTTTGACTTTGGTTTTCAATCCCCTTCGAGAAGGGGTTCCTGCCTGACTATTCGCGAGTTCTGCCGTCGCGCAGAGTCTCGCCAGTGTTTCAATCCCCTTCGAGAAGGGGTTCCTGCCTGACGCCCTGTATGCCTCTGTTGTTTGCTACTATTCTTCATGGGTTTCAATCCCCTTCGAGAAGGGGTTCCTGCCTGACACACTGGCGCTCGATGGCTGGCTGATCAAACCACGGGTTTCAATCCCCTTCGAGAAGGGGTTCCTGCCTGACAAGAGGGGGCAGAGGGAGAGGGAGAGTAGAACGGTGATGTTTCAATCCCCTTCGAGAAGGG
>JAFDVZ010000005.1 GCA_018268715.1 Acidobacteriota bacterium
TACTTCCGGACGACGGACGTGACGGGCGTGGCGCAGCTGCCGGAAGGCATGGAAATGGTGATGCCGGGCGACAACGTGAATCTGGAAGTCGAGCTGATCACGCCGGTGGCCATGGACAAGGGACTGCGGTTCGCCATCCGCGAAGGCGGGCGTACGGTCGGCGCGGGCACGGTTACGGAGATTTTGGAATAGTGGTCAATGGCGAGCAGCCGGCGGTCAGTTCCGATCGCCGGCCGCTGGCCGGGCCAGTGCGAAGGGAAGCGAGTCCGTCGGGAAAGTGAACGGGTGGCTCTGGCCACTGAGCACCGACCACCGACCACTAGGAGTTCACGATGCCGCGAGAAATTATCACGTTTCAGTGCAACGAGTGCAAGCGGAAAAACTACACGAACATGAAGAACAAGAAGACGACCACGGATCGTCTGGAGTTCAAGAAGTTCTGCCCGCACTGCCGCAAGCACCAGCCGCACAAGGAAATCAAGTAGCTTCCGGGTGCAGTTGCCGGGTGGCGCCCGACGTCTAACGCTGCTAAACTGGTTGGTTAGCGAAAGACGTGCGGCGCACCCGTCACCGATCACTCGCCAGTACAGGGGCGTAGGTTTAACGGCAGACCAGCGGTCTCCAAAACCGCGAGTGGGGGTTCGAATCCCTCCGCCCCTGCCAAATTTAGATTTCAACGGATGATGAAATTCATCCGCCGATAGTTCCATCATGTTGGTGAATGGCCAATGAGTAAAGTTATGGCGATTGCACAGGCTCAAAGCAGCGACGACTCGAAGAACCTCAGCCAGAAGGTGAGCGGTTGGCCTGCGCAGGCTAAGGAATACATCCAGGAACTCCAGATGGAGATGAAGCGGGTAACCTGGCCGAACTGGAAGCAGGTCCGGGCCACCACGATTGTGGTGATTGCCGCGGTGTTCGGTTTCGCGGGCTACTTCTTCGTGGTGGACGCGCTGGTTGGCCGGGGTATCACCAAGCTGTTCGACTCCTTGACGCGCTAAGTCACAACCCAATGCCGCAGGATCACGATTACCGGGACGACGAATTCGAATACGGCCACGCCGCCGCTGAAGAATCAACCGCTGTCGCGCACGAAACTGTTGCGCACGAAACGGCGGAAGAACTCGCGCCCGTCGAGGCCAGCGAGCATTTCGAAGCCGCGCCCGCCGAAGCCCCCGTCCCCGAGGAGGCCGCCGCTCCGGCGCCGCTCCCCGTCGACGACAGTAAGCACTGGTACATCATCCACACCTACAGCGGATTTGAGCAGAAGGTAGCCGATTCGTTGCGCACCCGCGCCCAGGCGTTCGGTTTCGCCGAATCGATCGGCCAGATTCTGATTCCGACCGAAGAGGTCGTTGAACTGCGGAACGGCAAGAAAGTCACCAGTAAGCGCCTCCTGTATCCGGGCTACGTGCTGGTGGAAATGGACATGAACGACGAGCTGTGGCACGCGGTGAAGAACACCCCGCGCGTCACCGGGTTCGTCGGCGGCGGGAACACTCCCGTGCCGCTCAGTCCGGACGAGGTGAATTCGGTGCTGTACCGGCAGGCGAGCTCCCAGGAGCGTCCCCGGCCGAAGCTCAGCTTCGAGAAGAACGAAAGCGTCAAGATCATCGACGGGCCGTTCTCGAACTTCTCCGGCAAGATCGACGAAGTCAACCAGGAGCGCAACACGCTGCGGGTGCTGGTCACCATTTTCGGCCGCCAGACCCCTGTGGAACTCGACTTCCTGCAGGTGGAGAAAATATAGGAGAGGGCTGGCTTAGGTTCCAGCGGTGAGTTAAGCAATGGCAAAGAAAGTAACAGCTCAGGTCAAGTTACAGATTCCGGCGGGAAAGGCCACGCCGGCTCCTCCTGTCGGCACCGCGCTCGGTCCGCAGGGCGTCAATATCATGGAGTTCTGCAAGGCGTTCAACGCCAAGACGTCGGCCAAGGACAACGAGGGGCTGATCATCCCGGTGGTGATCACCATCTACTCGGACCGTTCCTTCACCTTCATCACGAAGACGCCGCCCGTCCCGGTGCTGATCAAGCGCGCCGTCAACCTGGCCAAGGGCTCGGCCGAGCCGAACAAGACCAAGGTCGGAAAGATCACCGAGAAGCAGGTCGAGGAAATCGCGAAGTTGAAGATGCCCGATCTGAACTGCTTCGACGTCGCATCCGCCTGCAATTCGGTCCGCGGCACCGCCCGCAGCATGGGCGTCGACGTCGTCTAGAGTTTTCTCGCTGTTCGGTGTTTCAAGGCCTCCGGCGCCCCCGGAGGCCTTTTTGCACTCACGACGCTATTTGGCGGCGTCGCGCCGGGCGGCTTCCGACTTTTTGATGGCCTTTTCCCGCAAATCGTAGGACCGCAGCGCGATCTGAGCGGCCTCCTTCGCCATGCTGGTGCTCAGCTTTCGCTCGGCTTCGGCGAACTTATCCTCGGCGTCCATGCGGCAGTTGTAGGCCTCGTCGTCGGCCTCCTTCACCTTGCCGGCGATCGCCTTGATCTTCGCGTCGACGTCCTTGGCCTCCGTCTTCGCTTTCGCGAAAGCCTTCTTCGACTCCGCCGTGCCATCGACGGCCGCTTCGGCCACCAGTTCGTCGTACGCCTTCTTCAGTTCGTCGGGCCAGGAGTCCTTCACCGTGGCCTCAACATCGTCGAACGCCGCCACCGCCCGATCGGCGATGGTGCGCACCCGCTTCTTTTCGGCGAGCCAACGGAAAACTCCCCAATCCTGGGAGAGCGTCATAACTTCCCGCGCTTGTTCCACTTCCGGCAGCTTCTGCATGGAATCAGACTCCTTGTCCTGGTTTCAGCTCGGAACCACGCTGCACCTTATGTTGTACCAATCCGCGCGTCCTCACGTGCGGCGCCCCGCCGATATATGATTGGACTTCATCATGCAAACATCACTCCGCACCCTTTGCCTGCTCGCCTCCGCGGCGGCGCTCGCATGCGGGCAATCCAAGCCCAATCAGTTGACCAAACAGGAGAAGAAGGATGGTTGGAAACTGCTGTTCGACGGCAAATCGCTGAAGAACTGGACGCCTCGATCCACCTCCGCGCCCGCTGAGAACGGGAACTGGTCCGTTAGCGACGGCGCCATGCTGTGTCCGGGAGACTCCGCGGGCTGGATCAGCACGCCGGTCGCCTCGGCCGACTACGTCCTGAAGCTCGAATTCAAGGGCGATGCCAACGTGAACAGCGGCGTCTTTCTGCGTTCGACCGCGGAAGGCCAGCCGCACATCACCGGCTACGAATTGCAGATCTGGGATCATCAGCCCGCCGGATTCAACACCGGCAGCCTGGTGGGATCCTTGAAGGCGTCGCCCACCAAGATCAAGGGCGGCGAATGGAACCAGTACGAGATCACGGCGAAGGGCGATCACTACAAGATTGTTTTCAACGGCGCCACGCTGCTCGACGCCTCCGACGCCAAACACACCGCCGCCGGGCTGGTCGGGTTCCAGTGCCAGAAGAACAACAAGATCGAGTTCCGCGACGTGAAGCTGTTGGCGAAGTAGGCCCATGAAGCGAATCGCCCTCTCGTGGAGCAGCGGCAAGGACTCGGCCTGGTCGCTGCACATGCTGCGCAACACGCCGGACATTGAGGTCGTCGCCCTGATCACCACCTTCAACCGCGAGTTCGACCGCGTGGCGATGCACGCCGTCCGGCGCCGTCTGGCGGAGGCGCAGGCGAATCGGGCGGGTCTGCCATTGTGGGCCGTGGATCTCCCGTGGCCCTGCTCGAACGACGATTACCAGGACATCATGGCGGGCGTGTGCCGCCGGGCCGTCGCCGAGGGTATCCAGGCGATCGCGTTCGGCGACCTTTTCCTGCGCGACATCCGCGCGTATCGCGAGCGTCAGTTGCAGGGAACGGGTCTCGAGCCATTGTTCCCGCTGTGGGACCTTCCGACCGCCCAACTTGCGAGCGACATGATCGGAGGAGGGCTGCGCGCTCGAATCACCTGCGTCGACCCGAGCAAGCTGGATTCGTCCTTCGCCGGCCGCGACTTCGACGCCGCCTTTCTCAGGGACTTGCCGCCCACCGCCGATCCCTGCGGCGAAAACGGGGAGTTCCACTCGTTCGCCTACGCGGGTCCAATGTTCTCATCGCCGATTCCAATCGAGACGGGCGAGGTGGTGGAACGGGACGGCTTCGTCTTCGCCGACCTTCTCTAGAGCTCCAGTTGTTCCTTCAGGAAGCGCACGCGATCGCGCGACACCGGCAATTCCGTGCGCTTCTCATCCTTGAGATGGACAGAAACCTGTCCGCCGAAGCGGGAATGGACCTCGGCTACCCAACTCAGGTTCACCAGCACGGCGCGGTGCACGCGCACGAACTGCCTGGGGTCGAGCTTACGTTCCAACTCTGTGATGGAGTAATTCACCGAGTGGTTCTTACCCTTGGCGACGGCATAAGTCAGCTTGTCGCGAGCGACGAAGTGACTCACGTCGGATAACTCGATCAGGTGAGTCCGCTCCCCGAGTTGCGAGGCGATCCGGGCCGGGTAACCGGTCGCGGGCGCCTGCAGCGAGGTCCCCAGGCGAGCGAGAAACGACTGCAGGTCGGGCTGATTCATCCACGCCGGCCGTCCTCCGCCGCGCAGCCGCTCGAGCTTGGCCAGCGCCCGGCTCAACTGTTCGGGATCCACCGGTTTCAGCAAAAAGTCGATGGAATTCACCTCAAACGCCTTGAGTGCGTACTGATCGTAGGCGGTGGTGAAGATGACCATCGGCTGCTCGTTCAGACGAGCCAGTAACTCGAAGCCGTTAACGCCGGGCATCTGTATGTCGAGGAACAACGCATCCACGGTCTCGCGGTTCAGAAACTCGATAGCTATCTCGGGGTCCGTGGCGCCGCCGGCCACCGTGACTCCGCCCGCCTGCTCGAGCAGGCGAATCATACGGTCGAGGGCTAATTGCTCGTCGTCCACCAGATAGACGCGAAAGCTCATCGCTTCACCCGTTCCTGCGCGGCGCTGACATCCGCACCACCGCATGGCCGCCAACGCGGGCGGCTTCAAGCGATGCCTCGTCCCCGAACAGCAGCTTCAATCTCGACGTCAGGTTATCCAGCCCGTGGCCGACCGGCGCCGCTTCGATCGAGAATCCCGGACCGGTGTCGGAAACTTCCACCCAGACCGTCCCATTCCGCGAGCCCGCCGTGACACGCACTGAGCCGCCGCCCGGCTTCGGCGCAATGGCGTGCTTCACACTGTTTTCCACCAGCGTCTGCACCGACAGCGGCGGCACTCCGGCCAGCTCCAATTCCGCCGGCGCCTCGATGGAAAAATCGAGCCTTGCGCCGAACCGGGCCTTCTCGATCTCCAGGTAATCGCGAACCACCTTCAACTCCTGTCCGAGAGGCGCCAGGCTCACCTGATTCGCGTTCAACGAGAATCGGAGCAACGACGCGAGCTTCCCCACCATCGCCTCCGCGCGAGCCGGGTCGCTGGGAATCAACGATGCGATCGAATTCAGCGTGTTGAACAGAAAGTGCGGATGGATCCGCGATTCGAGCGACGACAGCCTCGCCTCGGCAAGCAGCTTCAGGGCCTTCTGCTGCTCGGCCTCGCGCGTCTGCAGTTCGACTCGCGTCGCCTCGAGCCGCCCCCGCACGCCCTCATACAACGAGGTGCTGAAGCCGAAGGTCAGCGTGATGATCATGCTGATCGAGATTACCCTGGCGAATTGCGCCCAGTAATGCGCGGGCTCCAGCATCCCCACCGCGATCATCATCAACCCGGCGATCAGCGATCCAACCGTCGCGGTGACCACGAGCACCGCCGCCACCATGGCCTTGCTCAGCCAGGGCCTCTGCGCGATGGCCGTCTCGCTCAACGCGTTCAGCAGGATCGACGACGGCACGGCGATCGAAATCGAATAGAACAATGCGGCGATGAACTGCCAAAGCAGGCCATTGCCCTGGCCCATGCTCACATAGATCAGTGCGCCGGCGAAAGCTGCAGCCAGCGACACCCCAAGCACTCGCCGGACGAAGTACTTCGGCGCGCCGCACGCCAGACCGGTTGAAGAATCACTCATTACGTCCCTGCTATTACAACTGATACCGCAGGCCCACGGACACCAGGGCCGCATAAGGCAGCATGCCGTACTGCGACCGCCATTGTTCGCCAGCGGGCGTAAGCGCGTGGGCGTAAGCCGAAACGTGATTCCCGAAGCGCCGCTCCGCATCGAAAACTCCGATCCAGCTATGATCATCCGCGTTGACCACCACGGATGCGGCCAGGTCCCACTCCTTCCACCCGGGCAGTTCCCGCAGGCGCGACTTGCTCACCCGCAGGAACCCGTAATGCTGGCGGCCCACCGTGGCGGGCATCCCCGCCGGGCGGTAGTAGGCGGTGTTCGGCGGCGTGTAGAACTCGCCCACCACCGTCAGGCCGGACCGCAGCGTGTATTTGCCGCCCAGCAGCACCGCCGCGCCGTCGCGATAGGCGAACTCGCCATGGGCCTCCACCGCCTGGCCGAACACGCGCGTGAAGTTCGCTCCGGCGAAGGTCGGTCCTCCGCGATCCCGCGCGATAATCCACGACGTGTCGAATCCGTGCGACAGCACGTTGTAGCGCACGGCGAACGTCTCGCGCATGCCCGGCCGGTGCTCCGTGACGAGACCCGCGCTGGCCCACGCCAACGTGACGTCATTCGATCCGCGGATCCAGTCTGCCTTCACCATCTCGCGGCCCTCGTTGAGATTCAGGCGGTCGGTCGGATCGGTGGCGACGCGCGGCGGATCCAGGATGCCGGTCGGCGTGAACGCATAGCCCGTGCCCCACCGCACCAGGCGCTTGCCGGCGGAGAAGTCGAAGTCGCCCTCCGAATAGCCCGCGTACAGTTCCTTCACGCGGAGCCGGGCGTGCGTATCGCCCTGCGTTTGCGCCGCCAGCGCGAGGCTTGTCGACACGCGCCACCGGTCGCCGCGGCGGTAAGCGAACGACGGTTGCACCAGCAGCAGATTCCCCTTGTCCGGGCCCGGAATCCGCAACCCGCCGGCGAACGCACCCTCGTCGGCCAACGACACGGAGTAGCGCGTTTCCCCCGTGGGCTTGGCATCCGCCGCCGGCTCGTCGGGAGCGTTGCCGGCGGCTTGCGCCAGCAGTATCGCCAAAGCCGCCAGTGTGTTCATTGCTAGAACCGGTCCGTTCGCCCCTGGTGGAACAGCTTGTCCGGCAACTCGCGCGGGGTCCAGCCCGAATACTCCATCACGCTGTGCGAGTTCTTGCGGATCTGGTCGTAAATCGTCATTCGTTCGAGCACCGTGGCCCCGCCCACCTGCTTGTAGCTATCAAACGTCGCGGACTTGACATGTTTCCCCGACGCGAGATAGAACTCGGCCTTCACCGGCCGGCTGTCGGAAGCACGCAGCCAGTACTCGATGCGCCGATAGGTGGAGCCCTTGCGCTTGGCGTTCAACTCGAGGACACGGCACGCCGCTTCGCCCACCTTCTCGTCGCGCAGGTACTTCGCGTCGTAGTCCACCGCGTAGTTGGTGCGGGCGACGTCGCCATTCGACGCATTCCCGGACAGCCGTTCGAGTGGCGTGATGCGCACCGGGCGGCTCGTGTCGGGCAGGTAGATCCACATATCGTCGCCCAACATCAGCAGGTAGCGGCCCTTCTCGCGCGGACTCAGAAACTCGACGTGGGTCTTCTCCGTCCCCTTCCGCGACACCCCGTACAGGTGCGATTCGTCCTCCTTGCCCGCCTCGAAATTGGTGATCTTCACGCGCAGCACATACGAAGACCACCCGTTGCGCTGCGCATCGGACAACTTCAGCAGCGCCTGCGCGTCCACGGCCGCGAAGGCCGGCGCGACTCCAGCCGCCAGCATCAACAAGTGCCTAAACATGGGACAAAGCCTCCACGATCTTCAATCGCGACGCGCGCACCGCGGGCATCACCGAAGCGAGCGCCAGCGTCAGCATCACCAGCAGCGAAGCGCCGACCATCAATCCAGGTTCGTGCAACACCCGCAACGGCATTCCGGTGGTGTTGCCGGGAGGCGGAGGCAGGACCACGTGCGCCTGGTTCAGCAGCGCGCCGATCGCATTGCCCGCGACCACGCCGCCGATCGCGCCCAGCACGCCCGTAATCACGGCCTCAAGCACGAACAGCGCCACCAGCCAGGACTGCGGCGTACCCATGGCGAGCATCGTGCCGATCTCGCGCGTCCTTTCGAACATCGCCATCATGATCGTGTTCGCGCTCGACGTAACCACCAGGAAGAACACAATCACGCCAAGGAACATAAAGATCCCGCTGAACAGCATCTTCACCTGGCGGTAGTACGTGGCCAACTCCTCCCACTTCTTGATCGTGATCTGCTGCGTCAGCCCGCCCAGCCGCGGCAGCACGTCGGCGTACACGCGGTCCGTATTCTCGGTGCGGTCCAGCCCCACCACCAGCTTCGTGATGCGCTCGCTCTGCAGCAGGTGCGCGCCGGTCTGCCTGGGCACGCGCAGCAGGCGGTCGTCCATCTCCTTGATGCCGGTGGTGACGATGCCCACCACGTCCACGTCCACGCCGTTCAACGCGCCATCGGCCGTCACGGCCAGCAGCGTCAGGCTATCGCCCGGCTTCACGTTCATGATGCGAGCCAGGCCCGCCCCCACCACCGCCCCGTTCTTTTCGGCGTCGCCCGCCTCGAGATCGCGTCCCGAAGTGATGCGCGACCAGAACCCCAGGCTCTTCTCCGCCACCGGATCGAGCGCGGTCCCCATGAACACCGACGATTTCAGGCCATTCGAGACCATCCCGTAGAACTCGATGCGCGGCGCGACGCCCTTCACATGCGGCGCGGCCAGCACGCGCTCGACAACGCCCTTGAAGTTGTCGAGCCCGTTGTCGAGCGCCCGCACCTCATCGCGCTTGAAGTAATCGGCGTTGTAGATCTGCATGTGCCCGAGCCCGTTCTGAATGGTGGTCTCGCGCAGACCGAAGAACATGAACGAAAAGAACCCGCCCACCAACAGCAAGCCCGTGACGCCGCCGGCCACCACCAACAGCGTCATCGCCGTGCGGCGGCGGTTGCGGAACACATTCCTAAAGGCCAACAGCAGAAACTTGCGCATCGTTTCCCTCCCGGATTTCCGAATCGTCGGTCACCTTTCCGTCGCACAGCCGCACAATCCGCGCCGCGTGGTCGAGCAAACGCTGGTCGTGCGTCGAGAAGACGAACGTGGCGCCCAGCCCCCGGTTCAGCTCCCGCATCAGGTCGATCAACTGCATCGCCGTGCGAGTGTCCAGGTTCGCGGTCGGCTCATCGGCCAGCACCAGCGCCGGCCTGTGAACGATGGCCCGCGCCACGGCCACGCGCTGGCGCTCGCCGCCCGACAGCAGGTCCGGCCGATGGCTGGCGCGGTCGGCCAGCCCCACGCGTTCGAGCGCCTCGGCCACACGCGCCCGCCGCTCCTTCTCCGGAGTCCGCGCCAGCAGCAGCGGGTACTCGACGTTTTCGAACGCCGTGAACACCGGAATGAGGTTGAAACTCTGGAAAACGAACCCGAGCTCGCGCCGGCGCATCTCGGCCAGTTCAACGCTTCCGAGCGCGGTCACGTCGCGGTTCTTCATGAGAATCCGGCCCGAGGACGGACGGTCGATGCAGCCAATCAGATTCAGCAAGGTGGACTTGCCGCTACCGCTCGGCCCGGCTATGGCCAGGAATTCGCCCGCGCGGATGGTGAGCGAAATGTCGTCAAGCGCCACCACTTCACGATGATCCAGCGGGTATTTGCGACCGACGCGTTCGACCGACACCAGGTGATCCATTCGTTTCTCCCCGCAAGCAGAATAAGGGGAGAGCGCGGAATCCGGCGCCGGGCCCGCGACGAAAGGCGGGTATTTGCCGACAAACGGCGGCGAAAGGGGGTTAACCGTCGAGCAGCGTCTGAATCTCCTCCTCCGGGTTGGCCTCGTAGCGATCGGCCAATCGCCCGTCGGCCAAGGTAAGCGGCCAGCGATGGTGCACGCCCAGTACGAACAGCCTGATCACCAGCGCCGCCAGGCGAACCATCAGGAACGCCACCAGGTATCGCAATGAGGCCGCCAACTGTCAACCTCCCATCTCGACGCTGATGCGATGCAGCGCGAGACCCAGAATGCCGATCGCCAGAAACCCATTCACGGGGCGGAATCGTAGCCCGAGCCCGATGGCCCCAAACGGCGACCACATCGCGATCAGCCCGGCGGTCAGCAGCAGCGCGCCAACACGATCGGGATCTGCCGCAGGCTCACCAGCGTGGTCAGCCGCGTCTGTGTCCAGCCGGCCGCCACGGCGATCCACTCAAACGCGTGCCGGACGGCGGAAAGCGCGGCGCATCCCGCCATCAACAGCCAGGCCAGGCGCATGGAGGCCAGCTTCCGGTTCCGCCGCGGATGCTGCAGCAGCGCATTGAAGCAGCCGAACACCTGCGGACTCCCGACGGCGCTCGAGAAACGCCCGGATGGCGTCCTGTTCGTCGATGTCCGGCAGTATCCGCTTGGGCCGTGTTTGAGTCTATCCGAGATCTACAGTGAGGAGATGCGCGGCCGAAGCGTTTTGTTGGCGTCTCCCCACTGGTGCGGAAGCACCTCATGCTGCTCCAGCCCCTCGCCGTGCTCAATCACGGTCAGACATTGGCGGATTCCGGTGATTCCGCGCTCGCTGAGGACCTCCGCCAGTTCGTCGCTGTAACTCGCGGCGTAAGCGGCGGGATCGATCGGACGGGAGACGTACAGCGTCGCCCGGAGCCGTTCGTGGGGGATGCGGTCGGCCAGTCGCTCGCCGTCCCGGAGAGCCCAGTCGCTGAACACGAACGCCCGTCCGTCGGGCGCCAGATGCTCCGCCGACCCGGCGATGATGGCGCGCGCGAGTTCGTCCCCGCGCTCGCCGCCGTGCAGGAAGATGTGGCGATCCGCGCCGGGGGCCGATGGAATGAACGGCGGCTGGCTCACGATCAGGTCGAACGATTCGTTACGGACGGGCTGGTACAGGCTCCCCTCCCGGAACTCGACTCCGCCGCGATCGTTCACCCGTGCGTTCAGACGGGCCAGCGCGATTGCCCTGGGATTCACGTCGGTTCCCACCGCCAGCACGCCCGGCCCCGCCAGCAGCAACGCCAGCGTTCCGGAACCGCAACCCAGGTCTAGCACGCGGCCGCCGTCGAACCCGGCCGCCGCCCGGTAGAGAATCGCCGTGATTTCGCCCGGCGGGAGCGCTTCCTCCAGGTCCCCCGCCGGCCAATCGCTGAACAGAAACAGGCCGTGGATCAGGTCCAGGCGGAACGCGGCGCACAGGCCGTCCCCGGCTCCGCGGGTCAGTCCCTCGCCCGCGCTCCCCAGGCATCGGAAGACTTCCTCAGGGCTGGCCGAACCGTGGTCGCGGAACAGCCGCAGCGCGATCGCGACAGGATCGTCCCGCAAGGCGGCGTGGCGAGGCGGGATCGAGTGGGAAGCTTCGGTCGTCAGCCCGATGGCCCGGAATCGTTCCGCCAGCCGTCTGTCGCACTGAATCCGATCGATCGCCGCCATGCGTACTCCTCTTCAGCATGCAACACACGGTCTTCATCGCGGGGGCTACGGGGTACATGGGCGTCCGCCTGTCGGCGGCGCTCATCAACAAGGGCGATATTGTGCGAGCCTTGACGCGCCCCGCCTCGGCCGGGCGTTTGCCTGCGGGCTGCCGGATTGTACAGGGCGACGCGCTCGATTCGAGATCGTGGGCGGAGATGGTCCGGCCCGCCGATACCTTCGTCCACCTGGTGGGGACGCCGCACCCGGCGCCGTGGAAGGGGCGCGAGTTCATCGCGGTCGACCTGGCGTCGCTCAAGGAATCGGTGGCGGCCGCCCTCGACGCCCGAGTCGGGCACTTCATCTATGTCAGCGTCGCGCATCCCGCCCCGGTGATGAAGGCGTACATCGGCGTCCGGACCGAATGCGAACGAATCATCCGCGAATCGGGTCTGCGCGCCACCATACTTCGACCGTGGTATGTGCTGGGGCCCGGGCACTGGTGGCCGGTGGCGCTGAAGCCCTGCTACTGGCTGGCGGAGCGCATGCCGGCGAGCCGGGAAAGCGCCCTCCGCCTGGGTCTGGTGACGCGCGAACAGATGGTGAACGCCCTGGTAGAGGCCGTGGAACAGCCGCCTTCGGGCGCCCTCCGAATCGTGGAAGCGCCTGAAATCCGCCGGGCTACTTCTTCTGTTGCTGCCGGAACTCGCGGCGCTGTTCCTGGATCTGTTCGCGACGCTTCTGCAGGTCCCGCCACTGGTCGGGAGTCAGCACCACGCGAAGCCGCAGCGCAAGCTGGGAGAAGGTCCGCGTAAGGTTCAGCCGGGCGTTGGCCAGGTCCTCGATGGCCTGGTTGGCCCGCTTCGTGTCGATGTTGTCGTCGTCGAACAGGAACTGCAGTTCCGATTCGGCTTTCTCCAGCGAGGCCCTCTGTTCGATCAGCCGGGCGCGATACTCCCGTACGATGGTGCGGATTTCCCGCGATTGGGCATCGCTGAGATGCAGGTTCTTGACGATCGGCTGATCCCACCACGGGTAGAATCCGCGCGGCAATTGCGCCCAACCTGACGCGGCCAGCGCCGCCATCAACGCCAGTGCTCGCAGCATCCGCTCAGTTCTCCTCAAACAGGGCTCGGACTGGTCCGGCCGCGCGAGGCTCCGAGCTCTGCTCGAGCGCGTAGATATCGGCGAAAAGCTGCGTGTCGGAGACCTGCGCCTTCGGGGCCGGGGTGGGGGCCGGCGGTTGTTTCATCGCGAAGAATCCCGCCACCAGCACGAGCGAAGCCGCCAGAACGGGCAGGAAGCGCGCGTTCCGGCGGTCCGGTTGGTCCAGCCGGCGGTGTATGGCGCGCCGCTGGGCGGCCAGGAATTCAAAGGGGATTTCGGGTTCGCTTGCGATCTGGCGCTTGCGGGCGATCATCGATTCATGCCGGGCGCGGCACTCCGCGCAGGCGTTGAGATGTCCGTCCTCCGGGCCGACGCCATAGAGGCTATCGATGAACTGCTGTTCGGTCCAATGGCCGCGGGTCATGATTTTCTTCCCTCCAGGGTGCGGTATGCGTACACATCCCGCAACTCCTCGCGCAGTTTTTGAATGGCGCGGAACATATGCGCTTTTACTGTTCCGACGTCCAGATCGAGGATACTACCGATCTCCTCCAGGCTGCGGTCCTCGAAGTGCCGCAGCGTGAACACCGCCCGCTGGCGCGCCGACAGCCGGTCGAGCGCGGCCGTCAGGCGTTGGCCGATCTCGGACGCAAAAATCCGATCCTCGGCGTCCGGCCGCGACTCGGGCGCGCCGCCGATGATCAACGTTTCGTCCTCCGGCGCGGGACGCTTGCGCCAGAACTGCCACTTCCGCGAGCGGAGCCGGTCCAGGCAGACGTTGACGGCGATGCGGGTGATCCACTTGGCGGGATCGTCGATTTCCTGCGACCCCCGCCGTATGTGCTGATAGGCCTTGAGAAAGGCGTCCTGGGTGGCCGAATCGGCGTCTTCGCGGTCCTGTAGCATGCGTTGGCACAACAGGTAAACGCGCTTCTGCTCGGAGATCATCCAGGAGCTGAAGTCGCGGAGCAACGCCGCCGCGCCAGCGCCGGCCGCCATGGGTTCGGCCATCTCGCCCATCATATCTACCAGACGCGGCCCGGCCGTTTCGGATTACGCCTTGGGTTTCAACAGCCCGATCAGGTTGCCATCAATGTCGGAAAACCAGGCGAATGTGCCGGTGGGGATCTTGATCGGCGGGACCAGTACCTTTCCGCCCAACTCCACGGCGCGGTCGAGGTAGGCCTTCACGTCCTCCACCTGGACGTAGAACATCGTGTAGTTCTGGGGATCGTGCCCCAGGGAATTGATGTGGCCCTGGATGCCCTGGCGGCTGGCGGTCTCAATCGTGGTCGCCGGCCCGTTCGCCTGCATCCCCCAGCCGAACAGGTCGCCGAAGAACTTCGCCGACTTGGCGCGATCCCGGCAGCCGATTTCGAAGAACACTACGGGATGCGCCGGTTTCTCATCGGCGGCGGGCGTGGTTGCGGCAGCCGCGGCGAGCGTCAGCGCGGCGCGACGGGTATAGCGGTTGCGAGGTCGAACGTCTTTCATCCGGTTTCCCCTCTCCGTTTTGGGATCCCAACAGAATACCCCATGCCGGTAAGCTGGGAGCGATGATCTATTCGGGACTGTTGGCGCTTGGCCTCTGCGCGGGTGTGCTGGCCGGGATGTTCGGGATCGGGGGCGGCGTGATCATCGCGCCCGCCCTGCTGCTGCTGTTCAGGATGGAGGACCGGGCGGCTTTCGGCACCTGCCTGGCGGCGCTGATCCCGCCCGTGGGGCTGTTGGGAGCGATCGAATACTATCGCGGCGGATACGTGAACATCCGCTACGCCGCGCTGATCGCCTTGGGGCTGCTGATCGGCGGGTACTTCGGCGCGCGCCTGATGCTCGAGATTCCGCCGGGGCTGGTGAAAAAGCTGTATGCCGGCTTTCTGGCGCTGATCGCGGTGCGGATGTTCTTTGAGAAGTGAGGTTCGGCGGGCGGCTTACTCGCTCAGAGCCGGGCGCATGGCGAGCGATTCCTGTATCAATTTCGCCACTTCCGCGCGGTTATCGAGCGCTTTTGTGCTAAAAACTGACGCGTTTCGCGCTGCTTCTTTCGGGTCCATGCCCTCTTCGAGCAGCATTTCGTGCTCCACCCAGTTCGATAGGGGGATGTTCCGGAAGTACAGGCGTTCCTGCACCACCATCAGCTTTTTGGTGGAGAACATGGACTTGCTCTCCCTCAGGTAGCTGCGTTCCTCCACCCGGATGTCCTGCATGAAGTCGTCGAGCGCCTGGCGCCGCGTCGATTCCTCCGTGGCTTTCACGCGCTCTTCGAGCGTGACCTTCTGGGTATTGAGGGCCGCCTTGACCTCCGCCAGGGTCTCCCGCTCCTTCGACAGGGCGACTTCCATGCGCGCCTGCATGATCGAGAAGGCGAGGAGCGCGGACCCCGCCGCGATCAACAGCGGCAAGAACATCCAGAGTAACGCATCCAGGTGCATACGCCTGTTATAACATCGGCGCGTCGGCTGGAAAACTTAAGGCCCGTCCCCCCGGCGGGGCGGGCAGTGCGGCGGCTTAGGCTTTTGGGCGCGCCCGGCGCATGCGGCATACTGCAAGAAGATGAGGAAAACGGTCCGCCGCGATCCGCCCGCCTCCGATCCACTGGGTTCGTTTCGTAAACCGGTGCGGGACTGGTTCGAGGCGGTCTTCCCCTCGCCGACGCCTCCACAGGCGCTTGGATGGCCCCTCATCACGGGCGGCCATTCCACCCTCATCCTGGCTCCGACGGGAACGGGCAAGACCCTGACCGCTTTCCTCTGGTGCATCGATCGGCTGATGTTCGACCCTCCGCCGCCGGCGCGCGAGCGTTGCCGCGTCCTTTATATATCGCCGATCAAGGCTCTGGCGGTCGACGTGGAGCGCAACCTACGGGCGCCGCTCGCCGGCATCGCGCTGACCGCCCGCGCCCAGAGCGCGAACTTCCACGAACCGGCCATCGCCATTCGGACCGGCGACACGCCGTCCAATGAACGCGCCCGCTTCCTGCGACGGCCCGCCGATATCCTCATTACGACGCCCGAATCCGTCTACCTGATGCTGACCTCCAGCGCCCGGGAGACGCTGCGTTCGGTGGATACGGTGATCGTCGACGAGATTCACGCCCTGGTCCCGACCAAGCGCGGGTCGCACCTGGCGCTTTCGCTCGAACGGTTGGAGCGGCTGTGCGGGCGGCGGCTGCAACGCATCGGTCTGTCGGCCACGCAGCGCCCGCTCGAAGAGGTCGCGCGGTTCCTGGGCGGCGCGGGCGACCGCCCGGTGCGGATCGTCGATGCGAGCGCGCCGAAGCGGCTCGACCTTCGCATCGAGGTCCCGCTCGACGACATGCGGCGGCTGGAGGAGGTCGAGGAGATCCCCAGCGGACCGGCCGCACAAGGCCCGAAGCGGCCATCCATCTGGACCGCGATTCATCCGAAGCTGCTCGAACTGGTGCGCTCGCACACCTCGACGCTGATCTTCGTCAACGCGCGACGGCTGGCCGAGCGCATCGCCGGCGCGGTGAACGAACTGGCCGGCGAGACCCTGGTGCGCGCCCATCACGGCAGTGTGGCCGCCGACCAGCGCAAGGACATCGAGGAGCGGCTGAAGACCGGAACGCTGCGGGGCATCGTCGCCACCTCGTCGCTCGAACTCGGCATCGACATGGGCGCCATCGACCTGGTGGTGCAGATCGAAGCCCCTCCTTCGGTGGCGAGCGGAATGCAGCGCATCGGCCGCGCCAGCCATCACGTGGGCGGCGTCAGCTCCGCTGTGGTGTTCCCGAAATACCGGGGCGACCTGGTGGCCTGCGCCGCCATTTCGCGGGCGATGAACAACGGCGAGGTGGAGCGCGTCGCCTATCCGCGCAATGCGCTGGACGTGCTGGCGCAGCAGATTGTCGCCGCGGTGGCGATGGATGAGCAGTCCGCCGACAGCCTGTTTGAGATGGTGACGCACGCCGCGCCCTATGCGGATCTGACTCGTTCGACCTTCGATAGCGTGCTCGACATGCTGTCTGGCCGCTATCCTTCCGATGACTTTTCGGACCTGAGGCCGCGCATCACCTGGGACCGTGTGACCCATCGCATCACCGCCCGCGAAGGGTCGAAGAAAGTGGCCATCGCGAACGGCGGCACGATTCCCGACCGCGGCCTCTACGGCATGTACCTGGCGGGCGCGACGCGCGGCGCGCGGGTGGGCGAACTCGATGAGGAGATGGTGTTCGAAAGCCACGTCGGCGAGACCCTCATCCTGGGCGCCACGACGTGGCGCATCGAGGAGATCACGCACGATCGCGTCACGGTGTCGCCCGCGCCTGGCGAGCCCGGCAAGATGCCCTTCTGGAAGGGCGATAATCCGGGACGTCCCGCTGAATTCGGCCGCAAGATCGGCCAGATGACGCGCGAACTGTTGGCGTTGCCGAGGTCGGTCGCCTATACGCGTCTGATCGAGGAGCACTGCCTGGACGCGAACGCCGCCGAGAACCTGCTCGCCTATCTGGAGGATCAGAAGCAGGCGGCGGGGGTCGTGCCGAACGACGAGGAGATCCTCATCGAACGCTGCCGCGATGAGTTGGGCGACTGGCGGGTTTGCGTGCTGACTCCCTACGGTAGCCGGGTGCATGCGCCGTGGTCCATGGCTGTGACGGCGCGCCTGAAGACGGAGCGCGGCATGGACGTCGAGAGCATGTGGTCCGACGACGGCTTCGTCGTCCGGTTGGCCGATATGGACGATCCGGTGGATTCGGAGTTGCTGCTGCCATCGGCGCGCGAGTTCCGCGATCTGGTGCTGCGGCAGTTGGGCGCTACGTCGATGTTCGCGGCACGGTTCCGTGAGGCTTCGGCGAGGGCGCTGCTGCTGCCGCGCCGCCGTCCCGGCTACCGTACGGCGTTGTGGCAACAACGCAAGCGGGCTGCCGATTTGATGGCCGTCGCGGCGCGCTATTCGTCCTTTCCGATCCTGCTGGAAGCCTACCGCGAGTGCGTGGCGGACTCGCTCGATCTGGCGGCCGCCGCCGATGTCCTGCGCCGCGTCGAGCGCGGGTCGATCCGCGTGACGTCGATCGAATCGATGCGGCCGTCGCCGTACGCTTCGGCGCTGCTGTTTTCCTATATCGGCAACTACCTTTATGACGGCGACGCACCGCTGGCCGAGCGCCGGGCGCAGGCGTTGGCCGTCGACCAATCGCAGCTTGAGGAGATTCTGGGCAGCACCGATTTCCGCGAGTTGCTGGATCAGGCGGTGATCGACGAAGTGGAGGCGCAGCTTCAGTCGATCGATCCGTCCTATCATGCGCGGCACGCGGATGGGCTGCACGATTTGCTGCTGAAGTTGGGCGATTTGAGTGGGGAGGAGATCGCGGCGCGGTCGGAGTCGGCGGCGGTGGCGGCCCTGGTGGAGGATCTGGTGAACGCCCGTCGGGCGGTGCGGGTGCGGATCGCGAAACAGACGCGGTATGTCGCGGTGGAATACGCGGCGCGGTATCGCGATGCGCTGGGGACGCCGCTGCCGCCGGGTTTGGCGGCGACGTTCCTTGAGCCCGCGCCCGATCCGCTGGGATCCATCGTGCGTCGCTACGCGCGAACGCACGGGCCGTTTACGACGCAGGAGGTCGTGGCGCGGTACGGCGTCGCCGCCGATTCCGCGGACGCGGTATTGCGTACACTGCACGCGGAATCGAAGCTGCTGGAAGGCGAGTTCCGCCCGAACGGCGTGCATCGCGAATGGTGTGACCCGGATGTGCTTCAGCAGATCCGGCGGAATACGCTTGCCCGGTTGCGGCGCGAGGTGGTTCCCGCCGATCAACACGTCTTTGCTCGATTGCTGACGCGATGGCAGGGCGTCACAACGCCACGCCGCGGCATTGACGCGCTGGTCGACGCGATCGAGTTGTTGCAGGGAGCTGAGTTGATCGCCTCCGATCTGGAACGTGAGCTTCTGCCGGCGCGCGTCTCCGATTATCAGCCGTCGGACCTGGACTCGCTGCTGGCTTCGGGCGAAGTGGTGTGGATGGGGCGCGGGACGCTGGGGCCGCGCGATGGGAGGGTGTCGTTTTATCTGGCCGGATCGCTCGGCATGTTGGTTGCGCCCGCGCGCGGCGAGCTTCCCGCCGATCTGTCCGAGCGAGCGCGACGGATCCTCGAGTTTCTGGAGCGGCAGGGCGCGTCGTTCCACGGCGTTATCCATCAGGCTGCGGGCGGCGGATTTCCGAATGAGACTACCGATGCGCTGTGGGAACTGGTGTGGGCGGGGCTGGTCACTAATGACACCTACCATCCGGTTCGCATGATGCTGTCGGCCCAGGAACGGGAGCGCCCGCGCGGGTCCGGCGGATATCTGCCGCCTGGGTCGCCGGGGTTCATCGAGCGAATGCGCGCTCGGCGCGGCGGAGGACGGTTTGGCGAAGGACGATGGTCGACGCTGCGGCAGCGGATCGCGGAGCCGTCGACGCCCGCGCAGTGGACGGCGGCGGTGGCGCAGCAGTTGTTGACTCGCAACGGCATCGTCATGCGCGAAACGGCCGCGGCCGAAAATGTTCCGGGCGGTTACGCGGCCGTTTACCCTGCGTTGAAGACGATGGAGGAGAGCGGCTGGATCCGGCGTGGGATGTTCGTCGCCGGGATGGGCGCCGCGCAGTTCTCCGCGCCCGCCGCCGTGGATATGCTGCGCAGCCTGCGTAACGATCCCGAAAAGCCCGAGACCGTGCATCTGGCGGCGTCGGATCCGGCGAATCCGTACGGGAGTCTGCTGCCGTGGCTGGCGGGATCGGCCGATCACACGATGGCTCGCGCGGCGGGGGCCAACGTGATCCTGGTGAACGGGCGGTTGGCCGCGTTCTTCCGGCGTCGCAATCCGGCGATCCAGGTGTTTCTGCCTGAGGACGAGCCCGACCGTTCGATGTTCGCGCGGGAAGTGGCGTTGAGGCTGGCGCAGGCGGCGTTTCGTCACATGACTCGACGGAGCGGCCTGATGATTACGGCCATCGATGGCGTCCCGGCTGGCCAGCATGTCCTGGCGCGTCATCTGGAGGCCGCTGGGTTCGTTTTGTCGGCGGCGGGGTTCCAGATGCGGAGGCTGGCGCAGATGCCGGAGCCGGTTATTGAACTCGCGGACGACGACGATGCCTGAGGGTGACACGATTTTTCGCGCCGCCTGGACGCTGAATCTGGCGTTGGCGGGCAAGACGGTGACGCGGTTCGAGACGGAGTTGGCGCATCTGGCGCGCGTGGATGACGATGCGCCGGTGGCGGGCCGCACGGTGGAGAAAGTGGAGTCGCGCGGCAAGTGGATGCGCATGTACTTTTCGGGCGATCTGATTCTGCTGACGCACATGCTCATGAGCGGGAGTTGGCACATCTATCGCGAGGGCGAGCCGTGGCGGCTCCCGCGGGGGCGGATGCGCGCGGCGGTGCACACGGCGGATTACGTGGCCGTTGCGTTCGATGTCCCGATTGCGGAGTTTCACACGGCCGCTTCGATCGAGCGGCATCGCAGCGTGGAGCGTCTGGGACCGGACGTGCTGGCGGCGGAGTTCGATGAGGCGGACGCGGCGCGGCGGTTGTGCGGGAATCCGGCGCTCGAGGTGGGGGAGGCGCTGCTGAGGCAGTCGATCGTGGCGGGCTTGGGGAACGTGTTTAAGTCCGAGGTTTGTTTTGCGAGCGGGGTGAATCCGTTCCGGCGGGTTGAGTCGTTGACCGAGCATGAGGCGCGCGAGTTGATGCGGCAGGCGCGGCGAATGCTGTACGCCAATGCGACGAATCCTGGGATGCGACGGACTACGGGGCGGTCGGATCCGACGGCTCGGCTGTGGGTGTATGAGCGTTCCGGGGAGGCGTGCCGGCGGTGCGGGCAACCGGTTGTGGCGCGCAAGCAGGGTGCGGAGGCGCGGGTCACGTTCTGGTGTCCGGCTTGCCAGCCGATGGTGTGATGGCCGCAGATGAGCGCGCAACCTGCACGGGGACTGTGTCATCATCGCAAACGGTTCGCTCGCGACTCGGCGCCTTTGAGGGGAATCTGAATGTCCGTCTTCATCAGCCATTCATTCGAGAACAAGCCGGAATTTGATAATGTCACTGACGCCCTGGCGCTCCGTGGCGTCGCGTTCTGGAACCCTACGGAGATTCGCTCTGGCGCATCGCTGCGCGATCAACTACGCCGAGCGGTGGAGCAATGCGAAGCGTGTATATTCATCGCCACCCGAACGTCGGTGAATTCAAGTTGGTGTGGCGCTGAGTTGGGCGCATTTTGGGGGGCGTCGAAACCGATCGTCGTATATCTTGCAGAGCCGTCGATACCCGATGCCGATTTGCCCGAAATAGTGAAGGGTGATGTGTGGGAACGTCGGATCTCAAGAGTCGCCGAACGGGCAGGAGAAATACTCGCTGCAGGCGCAGTAGGGCCGAGCGGAAGACTACCGGGAGGCGACTCTCCTGTGTCTCAATTGACGGTTCAGCAACTTGAGCGGTTGATCGCGAGCGCGGTCTCTCTTGCCGCCGCGTCGGAGAAAGACAAGGCTCCGGCTGCCAGGTTCGACGAGTTCAGTTCCACGGTCCAAACCGTCGCCGGCAAAGTACTCGCGGGGTTTCAGGCTTCCGAAGGCGCTAGCAAAGACACCACCAAAGATTGGAACTCCCAGATCCTCTGGGTAGATGACCGGCCTGAGAACAACGAGTACGAACGCCGAGCAATGGAATCGATGGGTCTGCAATTCACATTGGCAAGGTCGACCGATGAGGCGATGCGGATCCTCTCGGCGCACCGGTTCGCGGCTGTAATCTCCGATATGGGCCGGCAGGAGGGGCCGCGAGAAGGTTATCGGCTGCTCGATTTGATTAGGGAGGGTGACAAACGCACGCCGTTCTTCATCTACGCCGGTTCCAACGCCTCGCAACACCGACAAGAGGCGATTCGCCGAGGCGCACAGGGCAGCACAAACGCACCGACGGAACTCATTTCGCTGGTTACACTAGCAGTCCGGGCAACGTCCGAGAGAAGTCGCTAAGACTACCGCGTGAGTAACGGCTCCACCACCTTCATCACGTTCGCCGCCACACGTTGATTGCCTTCCGCGGTCGGATGCAGGCCGTCGTGCTGCATCAGCGACGCGTTCCCGCCCACGCCGGCCAGCAGGAACGGAATCAGCTTTAGTTCGTGCTTGGCGGCCAGGTCCGTGTACATCCGCTCAAACGGCTTGATGTAATCGGGACCGTAATTCGGCGGCAGGGTCATCCCCGCCAGCACCACCTTCGTTCCCGCGCCGCGTAGCGCCGTGACCATCTCCTCCAGATTCTCGCGCGACGCGGTCACCGGCAGCCCGCGCAGCCCATCGTTGGCCCCGAGTTCCAGAATCACGATCTCCGGTTTGTACTCAAGCACCGATGTCAGCCGCGCCAGTCCTCCGGTCGTCGTGTCTCCGCTCACCCCCGCGTTGATCACCTGCCAGGGCAGCTTCTTCGCGTCGATCAGCTTCTGCAGGAAATCCGGATAGCTCGCGCCCGCCGGAGCGCCGAAGCCCGCTGTCAGGCTGTCGCCGAACGCCACCAGCTTGCGCCGCGAATCGAGCGCCGGCGGATTCGCGTCCGACGTCGCCGGGCTCATCCCCGAATCCGCCGGCGCCGCGGGCGGCGGGTCCGAATGGGAGCAGGCGGATAACAAAACAATGACTGCGAGAGTGAGGATACGCATCAGGCGCCATAATAGGAGATGCCAGCGGTCCCCTCCTAGTTCCAATGATCAAGGTTTCTGGACTCACCAAGAGCATCGCCACCGCCACTCACCGCGTCGACATCCTGCGCGGCCTCAACTTCGAAATCCCGCGCGGGCAGTTCACCGCCATTATGGGACCGTCGGGCAGCGGCAAGTCGACGCTGCTCGGTCTGCTGGCCGGGCTCGATTCGCCGACCTCCGGCAGCATCCTGCTCGATGGCGAAGAGATCGCAGGCCTTGACGAAGACCGCATGGCCGCCGTGCGCGGCCGCAAGATCGGCTTCGTCTTTCAGGCCTACAATCTGATCCCCACTCTGACCGCCGAAGAGAACGTGCTGCTGCCCTACGAGCTGAATGGCGCAAACGGTGAAGGGCGCGAACGCGCGCGCGAACTGCTGGGTGTCGTCGGCCTGCTGGGCCGCGCCGATCACTATCCCGTACAACTTTCGGGCGGCGAGCAGCAGCGCGTCGCGCTCGCCCGCGCCTTCATCGTGCGGCCGCCGATTCTGCTCGCCGATGAGCCCACCGGCAACCTGGACACCGCCAACGGGCAGAAGGTGCTCGAAATTCTGGTCGAGATGAACCGCAAGGAGCAGGCGACGCTGGTGCTGGTGACGCATGATCGCGAACTCGCCTCGCACGCCGATCGCATCATCACGTTGCGCGATGGCGACATCGTGGCCGACGAGCTGCGCGCATGAAAAGCCTGAGCTGGCGGACCGCGCTCAAGATCGCCTGGCGCGAGGGCCGCGCTTCGAGCGTCAAATTCGCCTTCGTCATTCTGGCCGTGGCGGTGGGCGTCGGCGCGCTCACCGGAGTCCGAGGATTCAGCCGCGCGTTCCACCTGATGCTGGTTCGCGAGGCCCGCACGCTGATCGCCGCCGATCTGTCGGTCCGCGTTTTCGCATTGCCGACCCAGGATCAGGAAGCCGCGATGAACGAGTTGGCTCGGCGCGGCGTCGACCACACCTGGATCACCGAAACAATTTCGATGATCGCCGTGGAGGGCAAGCTGCCGCTGCTCGTATCGGTGAAGGCCGTCGATCCCGCCAAATATCCGTACTACGGAACGGTGCGCCTGGAGCCCGACCGGCCGCTTGCGGCGGCGTTGGGCAATGACGGCGTCGTGGTGTCGGACGATGTGTTGATGCGGTTCGGCGTGAAGATCGGCGACAGCGTCCGCATCGGCCGGCAGCCCTTCCGCGTGGCCGGAACCGTGGAGCAGGAGCCGGACCGCATGTCCGGTTCGATGAACGTCGGGCCTCGGCTGATGATGTCGCGCGCGGGTCTGGAGCGCACGGAACTCATGCAGCCCGGAAGCCGCGCCGCGGAGCGATTCCTGTTTCGCATCCCGCCCACCGTGGACGTTGAGACGGTCCGCAACCGGCTGAAAGTCGCGTTCCCCGAAGCGATGATCGCCGACTTTCGCCAGGCGCATCCGGCCATCGAAAACGGACTGAACCAGGCCACCACCTTCCTCAGCCTGGTCTCGTTGATCAGCCTGATCGTCGGCGCGCTCGGCGTTGCGACGGCCATCCGCGCGCACCTTGATCAGCGGCTCGACTCCATCGCCGTCATGAAGTGCCTGGGCGCGCGCTCGGGGCAGATCATGCGGATTTACGTGATCCAGACCGTTGTGCTGGCGCTGATTGGCAGCGGCTTCGGCATCCTGGTGGGGCTCGGCGTACAGGCCGTGTTCCCGCTGCTGATCGCGAAGTATTTCAAGATTCACCCCGGCCTGCTCCTCGATTGGGTTCCCGCCGCGCAGGGCGTCGGCATTGGGTTGCTGACGTCGCTGCTGTTCACCGTGCCGCCGCTGCTGAGCATCCGGCGCGTGCGGCCGAGCCTGATCTTCCGGCGCGAAATGGCCGAAACGAAGCCAACGTGGATGGAGCGGATCCGTCACGGCCTGCCGACTGCGGCCGCCGGCGCGGTCCTGCTGATTGCGCTCGGTCTGATCGCCGGATCGCTGACATCGGCGCCGCCTCGCGAAGCCGCGCGCATCGGCGGCTACTTCGTGGTTGCGGTGGTCGTCAGTCTGGCGCTGTTGACGGCCGTGGCGTGGGTGTTGCTGCGGCTGCTGCGCCGGCTGAGCCGCCATCTGACGGGGATGCCTCCGCAGATCCGACACGGCGTGGCGAACCTCTATCGTCCTGGCAACCACGCCGAGGCGATCCTGGTGGCGCTCGGCATCGGCGTCATGTTCACGGTGTCGGTCTACGTCATCCAACGCGGCGTCATCGGCGAGATGATGCGCACCGCGCCGCCCGGCATGCCGAACGTGTTCCTGCTCGACATCAAGCAGGCCGACCGCCAGCCCATCATCGACCTGCTCCGCGCGCAGAAGGGCATCGAGCGCGGCCCCGAACTGATCTCCACCGTCGCCGTGCGTCTTACCTCCATCAATGGCGCGACGCTTTCCCGCGAGGGGCTGAAAGGCTTTGCCCGACGCTTCCTCAACACGCGACCGGTAGCCGCGCTCAAGACTCGTCCCACTTACGCCGACATCACCGGCGGCGCGTGGTGGGGGGCGGATGATCCGCCGTCAGTATGCGCCTCAGAGGAGGCCGTACGAACGCTGAAGCTGCAGATCGGGGATCACATCGACTGGAAACTCGGCGCGCGCGACCTGTCGACGCGCCTGGCCTGCGTCGTCAAGATCGACCCGATTCACCTGATTGGCCGCCTCGACTTCCTTTTCGACGAACGGCTGCTGCAAGGCCTGCCCGTCGTCTCCTTCGCGAGCCTCCGCATCGATCCTCGCAACGTTCCCACGGTGCAGGCCGCCATGTACGATCGTTACCCGACCGTCACGGTGGTGAACGTGGCCGACGTGCTCCGCATTATTCAGGAAGTGGTGGACCAGATTTCGATCGAAGTGCGATTCATCTCCGCCTTCGCCATCCTGGCGGGCGTCATCATCCTCGCTTCGAGCGTCGCCGGAACGCGCTTCCGGCGCATCCGCGAGGTGGTGATTCTGAAGACGCTGGGCGCGTCGCGTTCGCACATCGCCGGAGTGTTTTCGGTGGAGTTTCTCATCCTGGGCGCGACCGCCGGCCTGATCGGCACGATGCTGGCGGCTGGTTTCGGCGCGGTGGTGATCAAGCGCTTGCTGAAGACGGATCCGCACTTCGATCCGGGCGTCTACGCCATCGCGATCCTTTCGAGCGCCGTTCTGGCCAACGCCGCCGGGTGGCTGGCCAGCTACCGCATCCTGGGACAAAAGCCGTTGCAGGTGCTGCGCGACGAGTGACCTCCGCGACGCTCCGTCCGTTCGTAGCAGGCGACTTGCGCCGCATCCTCGCCATTGAAAACGAGTCGTTCGGGGTGGACGCCTGGCCGGCCGAGCTGTTTCGTGAATACGCCGCCGATCCCCACTGCTGCTTCATCGTCGCGGAACTCGGGCGGACTGCGGCCGGCTACTCAATCGCCGTCCCGCGCCGAGGCGGGTTTGAAATCGATTCTATTGCGGTCCGCCCGAACGCCCGAGGGAAGGGAATTGGGGCGCGCCTGCTCCGGGACGCCATCGGCAAGGCGCGACGGTCCGGGGCGGCGTTCGTTTCGCTTACGGTTCGGCGGGACAACGCCGCGGCGATCGCCCTTTACCGCAAGTTCGGGTTTGTGCGGACCGCGACCGTACCCGGCTACTACGAGGACGGCGCCGCCGGGTGGCGCATGCGGCTCCGGCTGTCACGTTAGAATACCAATATCAACGCATCAATCCAGCTAGCCGGCCCGGCGCCCTCCGGGGACGCGGCGACAGCGAGTGAGTGCGCCCAGGCGACGGCGCCCGTCCGCCCGCCCGCGGCCAACGCCCACCTGCCCGCGTTGACCGGACTTCGCTTCATCCTCGCGCTGTGGGTGGTGCTGCATCATCTCACCGGCAAGGGCATGATGCTTGAACCGTGGATGACCACGATGCCGGTCGAGTTGCAGCGCATCGTGCACGGCGGTTACCTGGCGGTCAGCACGTTCTTCGTCCTGTCCGGATTCGTGCTGGCGCTGAGTTATCGCCAAACGTCCTGGACTCGCGGCGGATTAGTCCGTTACGGCGTCGCGCGAGTGGCCCGAGTCTATCCGACGTACCTGTTGAGCCTGGTTCTGATCACGCCGTTCATGGTGGAGTATTTTCTGACTCGCGCGGCCATCTCCACCAAGTTCGAGATGGTGGCGCACTATTGGTTCGTGTCACAGGGATGGGCGGGTAAGTTGCCGGTCAGTTGGAACACTCCCGCATGGTCGCTTTCCTGCGAATTGTTCTTCTATTTGTGTTTCCCCTTGTTGGTGGCCGCCTTGGGCAGGCGCGCGTGGCCCAAGATGCTGCTGGCGGCGTTAATTGCGCTTTCCATTCCCACCGTGCTGGCTGACTGCGGCGTGCCCTGGTCCCTGAAGCCGCTCTATCATATGTCCGACTTCCTGCTAGGAATTGCGCTGGCGGGGATTTATGAGTCGGCCGCTAACTCGAGTTGGCGGGATAAGATATCCGGTCTCTGGCTGTACATTCCGGCTTCGGCGGCGGGACTGTACTTCATCGCATTCCCGCAGGTGGTGGAACGGTCGATGACCCTGGGAGGAGCGCTTCGTCCCCTGAACGCGGCGCTGCTGATGGGCTTGGCCCTGGGCGGGGGAATTCCGGCGCGAGCGCTGTCGACGCGCATGCTGGTGCAACTCGGCAAGGCGAGTTACTCGTTGTACATCCTCCACATTCCTTTATTGTGGTGGTACAAGCGCACGTGGCTCTACACCGGCGGCTGGTTGTGGCCCGGCGCGCAGGCGGCCATCTATGTCGTGCTCGCGGTGGCTCTGTCGGCTGTTGCGTTCAGCCGCTTTGAGGAGCCCGCGAACCGTCGCGTCCGCGACTGGGCCGCGTTACGCTTCAACCCGAGGCCCTGACCGGATCCCGCAAGGGGAACATCGCCCGGTCAGGCTACGTATCATGGAAAGATGGCCTCCGAAGTCGCCATAGCGGCGGAGAACCTGACCAAGGTCTACCAGTCACGCTGGTCCGGTAAGACCGTTCGCGCCGTGGATGGCATCTCGCTCGAGGTCCGGCGTGGGGCGACCTTCGGCCTCCTGGGCCCGAACGGCGCCGGCAAGACCACCTTCGTCAAGATGCTGTTGTCCGCCGTCCGTCCCACGGCGGGCTCCGCGCGGCTGTTCGGCCGTAACGCCGCGGACCCGCAATCGCGCTCGCCCATCGGCTACCTTCCCGAGAACCACCGTTTCCCCACCTATTTCACCGGATACGGGATGCTCGATTTCTACGCCTCGTTGTCTGGCATGAACGGACCGGAGCGGCTGCGGCGCATTCCGGAGATGCTCGCGATGGTGGGGCTCGATAACTGGGGGCACGTTCGGATCGGCAAGTACTCGAAAGGCATGTTACAGCGCCTGGGGCTGGCGCAGGCCATCATCCACCGTCCGCAACTGCTGATCCTCGATGAGCCCAGCGATGGCGTGGACCCGGTCGGCCGCCGCCAGATCCGCGAGATCCTGCACGGGCTTGAGGAGACCGGCGTCACCATCTTCATCAACTCGCACCTGTTGCAGGAAGTCGAACTGTTCTGCCAGGAAGTGGCCATCCTGCGCAAGGGCCGCCTGGTTCTGACGGGTCGCGTGGCTGAACTGACCAAGGGCAAGGGCTACCGCCTGTCCGCCTCCGGAGTGTCCGACGAACTGCGCCAGCGCCTGGCCGCCGACGCGGCGTCGGCGGGCTCCAACAACGGCTTTTCCGAATTCGTCTTCCCCGACCGGGCCAACGTCAACGCCGCCATCGACGCGCTCCGCGCCGCGGGCTGCGAAATCGAATCGGTGGCGCCGTCGGCCAGCACCCTGGAAGACGTGTTCGTCCAGGCTGTCGGAGGCGCCAGCGAGGAACGCCCGCCCACGGAGAATCGTTCATGATCGATGTCACCACGGCGCTCATCCGCGACACGTTCCGGGAGGCCTTCGCCCGCAAAATCTTCTGGGGCCTGTTCGGACTCTCCACGCTGATGATCCTGTTCTTCCTGTTCATCATGAAGATCGACATCGTGGAAGGCGCCACGGCCACGCTCAGCCTGTTCGGCCGCGATAACGGGCGCGCCATGCAGGTCGACCGTCTGGTGAAGGGCGTCTACGGCGGCATCGCGACGTTCCTTTACACCTGGGGCATGGCGCTCTCCGTATTCGCGTCGAGCGGCCTCATCCCCAGCGTGCTCGAGCCCGGCCGCATCGAACTGATCCTGTCGAAGCCGCTGTCCCGCACACATCTGCTGCTCGGCCGCTTTGTCGGCAACGTCGCGGTGGTGGCGTTGAACACCGCCTATCTCGTGCTCGGGGTCTGGATCATTTTCGGCGTGAAGACGAACATCTGGGGACGCCAGTTTCTGTGGTCCATTCTCACCACCGTGTTCATCTTCGCCGTGCTGCTGACGGTGGTGGTGCTCATCGGCGTGCTGTTTGAAAGCGCGGCGCTCGCCACCATGGTCACCGTGGGCCTGATGATCGTCAGCCCCATCCTCGCGCAGACCAGCACGATGATGCGCCTGCTCAGTTCGGAAACCGCGCGCGACGCTTGGCGCTTGCTCTACCAGGTGCTGCCGAAGGTCTACGATGTCGGACGCATGACCCTGGACCTGGTGCGTTCCCAACAGGTAGAATCCTTGCAGCCGGTCTACACCTCGGCCATGTTCGGCGCCGCCGTGCTGGGCGCCGCCATTTACGTCTTCACTCGAAGGGATTTCTGATTGCGCCGGAGCCTGTTCGTTCTCACGATCGCGGCGGCGATGCTGATCGCCTCCTGCCGCAAGTCCGCCTCGTCGAACGTTTACGTCGACCCCGCGCTGGCGACGCTCGCGCCCGCCGACACCGCCGTGCTCGTCGGAGCCCGCATCGACAAACTGCGCGACACGCCCGTCTATCAGAAATACTTCAGCCAGACTCCGTTGCCGCGCCTGGACCAGTTCGCCAAGGAGACCGGGATCGATCCGCGCAAGGACATCTGGGAGGTGCTGTTTGCATCGAACGGCTCGCAATCGGGCGTGCTGATGGTGCGCGGCAAATTCTCCACCGGGGAACTCGAGCCGCGCCTGGAGCGCGAAGGCGCCACCCGCAGCCAGTACAAAGGCTATGGCCTGTTCGGCGACGAGCGCAACGCGATGTTCTTCATGAACTCGAGCACCGCGCTTGCCGGCAGCACGCCCGTGCTCAAATCGATCATCGATAATCGCGACCGGGCCGGCGCCGGCATCCCCGCCGCGCTCCAGCCGCTGGTGAACTCGATCCCCGCCAACGCGCAGTTCTGGGCCGTGTTCAACGGCGCGGCCATCAAGCTTCCGTTTTCCGACGAGAGTAACCTCGGCAACCTGAACCAGTTCATCCGTTCGATCGAGAGCGGACGCTTCAGCGCCGACCTGCGCGCCGGCTTCCAATTGGAAGCCGTCGGAACCTGCACCAACGACGACGGCGCCAGGCAGATTCACAACGCGCTGAAAGGCCTGATTGGCTTCGGCCGCCTCAGCACTCCGGAAAATCGGCCCGAACTGCTGCGCGTTTACGACTCCATCGAAGTGAAGCAGCAGGGCCGAGTGGTGAATGTCGCCGCGAATGTCCCGCAGGATGTGGTGGACTCCTTCATTGGCGCGTTCGTTTCCGGCCGCAAGCGGTGAAACGCTCCGGTACAGCCGATCTGCCCCTGCATGGGGGACGCGTCCCCGCCTGGCTCGCCGACCGCATGACCCAACTCGGCGCGGCGATCTCGGAAGCCATCGTCCACTCTTACGGCCAGTCCGAACTGCTCACGCGTTTGAGCGATCCCTGCTGGTTCCAGGCGCTCGGCTCCGTGATGGGCATGGACTGGCACTCTTCCGGCATCACGACGTCCGTGTTGGGAGCCTTGAAACGTGGCCTGAATCCGCGCGCCGACGAACTCGGCGTTTACGTCTGCGGGGGCCGCGGCCGCCACTCGCGCCACACCCCGGACGAACTGCGGGCCATCGCGGACGCGCAAAGCCTGGATGGCGATGAACTGGTGCGATCCAGCCGCCTGACCGCCAAAATCGACAACAACGCCATCGCCGACGGCTTCCAGATTTACCTGCACGGTTTCATCGTCACCGCGCAGGGCGAGTGGGCCGTCGTCCAACAGGGAATGAACGAAGCGAGCGGCCTCGCCCGGCGCTACCACTGGCATTCCGCCACGGTTCGCGACTTCACCTCCGACCCGCACTCGGCCATTGTCGGCGAATCCCAGGGCGTCATCATGAACCTGGTGGACTCCCAAGCCGCGCCCGCTCAGCGCGCCATGCTCGACATCGCCCATCAGCGCCCCGACGTCACTCTGCGCGAAGCCCGGCGCCTGGTGATGCCGGCCCATCACGACGTCCGCGCCGAAGACGTCGACCTGCATCGTCTGGGCGCGGTCCTGGCCGTCGCCTATGACCGTCCGCTGCATAATTTCGCCGAGTTGCTGCTGACCGAGAACCTGGGCCCGCGGACCTTGCAAACGCTCGCGCTGGTGGCCGAGGTGATCCACGGAACCCCCAGCCGCTTCGCCGATCCCGCGCGCTTCTCCTTCGCGTTAGGCGGCAAGGACGGCCACCCATTCCCGGTCCCGCTCAAGACCTACGACGAGTCCATCGACGTGCTGCGCCGCGCCCTGGACCAGGCCAGGCTGGACGGCGCCGTGAAGCGGGACGGCTTTGCGCGCCTGGACCGCTTCGTGCGCGCCGTCGAGCACAGCGCCGCGCCGCAAGCCGATTTCGACCGCGCCATCGCCCACGAGCGCGCCATCTCCCGCTCCATCGGCGGTCGCACCGTGTTCGACGATCGCCCCAAACGCCGCGTGAAGCAGGACAACCAGCTCAACCTGTTTGCGCCGGGGCTGCCCGAATGACCGACCTGGACGATCTCCGCGCCCAGTTCGCCGACATCCGCGCCGACTTCGACCGGCTGATGTTCGGAATGCGGAAGGTCCAGTTCAACTGGCGACCCGCCCCGGGATGCTGGTCCATCGGCGATTGTCTGGCGCATCTGAACGCTGTCGACTCCCTGGACGCGGACCTGCTGGAAGCCGCCGTCCGCCAGGCCCGCGCGAAAGGGCTCACCGGCGACGGTCCGTTTCGCTACTCGCCCGTCACCGGCTGGCTGATCCGCTCGCTGGAGCCTCCGCCGAGGTTCAGAACCCGGGCGCCACGAATCTACCTGCCGCCCCCCGGCCAGCCGATGCTCAAGATTCGAGGCGATTTCATTCGCATCCATGACCGCCTGATCGACATCGCCGGCCTCGCCGAGGGCCTGCGCCTGACGCGCGTCAAGGTCCCGGCGCCGTTCATCCCCTGGCTGAAGTTCAGCTTCACGCAACGCATGCGATTGATCGCCGCGCATGACCGCCGCCATCTGTGGCAGGCCTGGCAGGTCCCCTCCACGCCCGGTTTTCCCACTTGAACGCACTGCTGAACGCGGTCCGTGCGGCCGCTATCGGACATTTCGAAGATTTTTTGAACTTTCTGACCCAGATTTTGCTCCGATTGACGCGTTCTCTAGTGTGAGAGCACTGAACGGTACGGATGCCCGAAAGGGCATTCCGGCGCCCGGCTGAGGAGCCGCAGTGGTCAGCGCCGTTTCTGTTGAGGGACGGAAGCGGCGCTCTTTTTCTTCTCCGGAGGGCAGGCAGGTCTAACCGGACCCCCTGTGTGCGAGTTCACTGGTCGGACGCGGTCACGTCCCGGCCAACATGGCTGACTAACCTACTAAGCCCGGTCCGCGAAGCCCATACAATAGGCTCGATGAGACCGGGCCTGTTTTTGTTGCCGCTCGCCTGCGCACTGGCGCAGGACCTTCCGCTCCGCTTCGACCTCCCCGACGCCGACCCCGTGATCGTGAAGGCCGCCCAGCCGGCCAAGTTCCTCGAATCGGTGGGCCGCCGCGCCGCCCTGTTGGGCCGCGAGGACGGTAGCTTCGAAGCCTGGATCAACCCCATCAAAATCGTCCGCGACTTCCGCCTTTCGGCCTACTTCGACGGCTCGCTCGAACCCGCCCCGCTCGCCTCTCTCGCCGAACAGGTGCGCGTCTCTCCCGGCCGCTCCACCATCGTGTACGCGCACGCCGCCTTCACCGTCCGCGAGCACTGGATCGCGCCCCTCGACCTGCCCGCCCTCATCGTCCTGCTCGACATCGACACGGACCGTCCGCTGAAGCTCCGCGCCACGTTCGTCCCCGAGTTCAAGCCGATGTGGCCCGCCTCGTTCGGCGGCCAAAGCAGCTACTGGAACGAGCCGGAGCGTCTGTTCGTCTTCGGTGAAGGACTGCGGCGTCACGCGGCCGTTCTCGGCTCGCCGGCCTTTGTTCGATCGAGCGAGCAGGTCGGCCACCAGTTGCCCGACGTCACCATGCTGGCCGAAATGGACATCACGCCGGATGTCGCGCGGTCGCATCTGATCCCCATCGTGATCGCGGCGTCCAGCGGAGGGTCGGCCGGCGCCCGCGGCATCTATCGCGACGTGCTGGCGCGCCTGCCCGAACTCATCCGCGAATCGGACGGTTACTATCGCGAATTCTCCCGCCGCACGTTCCGCCTTGAAACGCCCTCCCGCGAACTGAACCACGCGTTCGAGCAGGCCCGCTACGCGATCGAAAAGGGCTGGGCCTGCAACGAAGGCGTCGGTTGCGGCCTGGTCGCGGGATACGCTCCTTCCGGGACCAGCGAGCGTCCCGGTTTTGCCTGGTATTTCGGCGGCGACGCACTGATGAACTCCTGGAGCATTGTCGACTACGGCGACTTCCCGCGCGCCCGCGCCGTCCTCGAATTCCTGCGCGACCGCCAGCGCCCGGACGGCAAGATCATGCACGAGCTGACGCAAAGCGCCGCCCTGCTCGACTGGTCGAAGTACCCATACGGCTACTACCACGGCGACACGACGCCCTTGTTCCTGTTCTCTATCGCCGAGTATGTCACCCGGTCCGGCGATCTCGAGTTCCTGAAGGCGTCCTGGCCCGCCGTCGACATAGCCTACCGTTTCTGTCTCGGAATGTTGGACGACGACGGCCTGATGTCCAACGCCAAGGCCGGCGCGGGCGCGGTGGAGACCGGCGCGCTGAGCGGCAAGGTGGCCAAGGACGTGTACCTGGCGGGCGCGTGGCTCGCCGGACTCGACGGATACCGTCGTCTGGCGGAGCTTGCGGGGCGCCAGGCCGACAGTCGCGACGCCGCCGCGCGCCTGATCCACGCTCGCCAATCGATGAACGCATGGTTCCTGCCGGACAAAGCGCGGCTGCCGTTTGCACGCCTTACCGACGGCTCGCTGTACGATGCGCAGTCGTCATGGCAGTCCTTCGCGCTCGCCTACGGAGGTTTGGACGAATCGCTTTCCCGCAAAGCCGCCGCCGCCCTCGCCCGTCCCGAACTCGCCACCGCCTGGGGCACGCGTCTGTTCGCCACCGACAGCCCGTACTACGATCCGCTGTCCTACAACGACGGCAGCGTGTGGCCCTTCGTCACGGGTTTCGCCATCTCCGCCCAGTTCGCCCACCATCAGGCCGCCGCCGGCCTGCGCTGCCTGTACGGACTCGCCTCGACAACGGACTGGCCGGGCGCCGGATTCATCGCCGAATACATGAGCGGCAACCGGGCGCAGGCCCTGCCGCGAGCAGTCCCGCACCAGTTATTCTCATCCTCGGCCGTCGTCCGAGGCGCCGTCAGCGGCTTGCTGGGACTCCGCGGCGACGCGCTGGCCCGCACCGTCACCGTGGCGCCGCACATCCCGATCGCCTGGAATCACGTGAAATTCGAAAATTACCGGGTAGGAAGCTCCGTCATCGCCGGAGAACTCATCAGGAAGGAAGGCAAGCTCCTCATTCGCCTGTCGATAGAAGGCCCGCCGCTCGACGTCACACTGTCGCCCGCGTTCCCCCCCGCATCGCAGTCGCGCGGAGAAGGCGTCGTGTCGGACAACGGTGCGGACCTTCACGTCACCATCGTCCGCAAGGCCGCCCGCCAGCTCGATGTCACATTCGATATAGCGCCCGGCCCCGAAGCTCCGCCGGAGCTGCGAGCGCCCGTGGTCGGCGAACGGGCGAGCCCGCGATAACCCGCGAGCCCGCCCCCGCCGTCAAGCCTTCTGAGAAGCCTCGAGCGCCTGGTCGAGATCCCACAGGATGTCGTCCACGTCCTCAAGGCCGATCGACAACCGGATCAAGTCGGGGGTCACGCCCGCCTTCGCCTGATCCGCCGCCGGCAACTGCTGATGCGTCGTCGACGAAGGATGAATCACCAGGCTGCGCGCGTCGCCGACATTGGCCAGGTGCGACAGCAGCTTCAGCGAATCGATAAAGCGTTTGCCCGACTCATAGCCGCCCTTGATGCCGAAGGAAAACACCGCGCCCGAGCCCTTCGGCATGTACTTCGCCGCAATCGCGTGATACGGGCTCGAAGCGAGCGACGGGTACTTCACCCAACTCACCAGCGGGTGCGATTCCAAGTGCTTCGCCACCGCCAGCGCGTTCTCCAGATGCCGGTCCATGCGCATGCCCAGCGTCTCGATGCCCTGCAGAAGCAGGAACGCGTTGAACGGGCTGATGCACGTCCCCAGGTCGCGCAAACCCTCCACGCGCGCGCGGATGATGTAGGCGATGGGCCCGAACGTCTCGGTGAACTTCATCCCGTGATAGGCGTTCGACGGTTCGCTCAACTGCGGAAACTTGCCGTTGGCCCAGTTGAACTTCCCGCTGTCGACGATGATGCCGCCGATGCTGGTGCCATGCCCGCCCATGAACTTGGTGAGCGAATGGACCACAATGTCGGCGCCATGCTCGATGGGCCGGCACACATACGGTGTGGCGAAGGTGTTGTCGATCACCAGCGGCACGCCCGCCTCATGCGCGATCCCCGCCACGGCCGCGATATCCAGCACGTTGCCGCGAGGGTTGGAAATGGTCTCGCCGTAGATGGCCTTGGTGTTCGGCTTGATGGCCTTGCGGAAGTTCTCCGGATCGTCCGGCTCCACGAAGGTGACGTCATAGCCGAACTTGCGGAAGCTGACGTCGAACTGTGTGAACGTGCCGCCGTACAGCGTGCTGGAGGCGACAAAGTGGTCGCCGCTCTGCATCAGGCCGCTGAGCGCGATGAACTGCGCCGCCTGCCCGCTCGACATCGCCAGGGCCGCCACGCCGCCTTCGAGCGACGCCACGCGCTGCTCCAGCACGTCGGTGGTGGGGTTCATGATGCGCGAGTAGATGTTGCCGAACTGCTGCAACGCGAACAACGAAGCGGCGTGGTCGGAATTATCGAACACGAACGAGGTGGATTGATAAATCGGGACCGCCCGCGCCTTCGTGGTGGGGTCCGGTTGATACCCGGCGTGAAGCGCGCGGGTGTTGAATCCGAGTTGTCTGTCTTTAGGATCTGCCATGGTCCAGTTCTCTATATGGTAACGGGGGAATTGCCCGCTGTCACCGCCGTGCGGCGGTCAAAGCCGCATCGCCCCCGGAACCTTTCCGAGGTTCCGGTCGAACGTTCCGAGCGGCGTGTGCCCGGCCTTCCGCGCAATCTCGAGCATCAGGCAATCGGAGAATCCCAGCGACGGCTTGTCGCGGAACAGCGCCAGCGCCGCCGCCACGGTTTCACCGTCCTGAATGCTCAACTGCTGATGCCGCAGCAGCATCTCGATGCCCTTCGCCTGATCGGCGGGACTCAGTTCGTACACGCTGTCCAGCACCCACACCGCCTCCGCCAGGGCGAGCAGCGGGACCCAGGCCCCCTTGGCGACAAAGCTCTCCGCCGCGCTGGTTTGCCGCGGATGGTCGCGCGTGATCAGGCGGACCAGGACATTCGTGTCAATCGCGTGCATGCCGTTTCCGGATCCGGCCCCGGATGCCGTCCTTCATTTCATCGAGGCTTCTCGGCGCCGGTTCTTTCGAAGGAAACAGCGCCTGGTGAATATCCTCGGAACTGAAGCAGCCAGCCCGTCGGACAACGATCCGTCCGTCATCTTCGTCCCACTCCAGAACGGAGCCCGGGCCGATGCCAAGCCGCCTGCGGACGTCGGCCGGGACGGAGACCTGTCCCTGCGCGGTCACCTTCGATTGGGCGAGCGCCATGACGTGATATTACCACGGTAATGTACGCCCGGCCGCCGTGGCCGGCTTCCCCCGGCGAAAAGCCTCCGCATTCGCAACGCTACAATGGAATCTGCATGGGGCGAATCTACACGCGACCCCACCTGGTCGCCATTCGCGGGCTGTGGAAGTCGGAAGGACGCAAAGTCGTCTTCACCAACGGCTGTTACGACGTCCTCCACCCCGGTCACATCCGCCTGCTGGAACAGGCCCGCTCGCTGGGCGACATCCTGGTGCTCGGTCTCAACACCGACTCAAGCGTCTCCCGCATGAAAGGCCCCACCCGTCCCATCAACAACGAACAGGATCGCGCCGAACTCGCCGCCCACCTGGCCGCCGTCGACGCCGTCACCCTCTTTGACGAGGATACGCCCCGCGAACTCATCGCCGAACTCCTCCCCGACGTGCTCATCAAAGGCGCCGATTGGAGCCACTTCATCGCCGGCCGCGAGGAAGTGGAAGCCGCCGGCGGCGTGGTGCTCACCGTGCCGCTGGAGCCGGGTCTGTCCACCACCAACATCGTAAAGGAACTCCTCGCGAGACAACCCGCGGGAGCCTCGCGCCCGGCGTGAAGCACCCGGCCATTCGCGAACTCTTCCACCCGCTCTCGCGAAACCCCGCGTTTCAGGAACTGGTCGCTCACATCGTTCGTCGAGAGAAGCAGCGCCTGTCGCTATCCGGCCTCACCAACACCGCCAAGGCCGTCTATCTCACGCTGCTCTGGCAATCCACCGAACGCCCGCTCGTAGTCATCGTCGATGGCGCGAAGCAGGCCGACTCGCTGCTTGAACTCGTCCGAACGTTCTTCGAACTGCTGATCGACCGCCCCGACCTTCCGGTCCCCCAACTCATCCCCGCCCTCGACGTGCTCCCGCACCAGCGCCTCTCTCCTCACTCGGAAATCATGGAGCAGCGCGCCATCGGCCTCTGGCGCCTGGCGACGCAGAAGCCGCCCATCACCATCGCGCCCATCGGCTCCGCCCTGCTGCGCACCGGCTCGCCCGAATCCTACCGCCAACTCGCGCTCACCCTCCGCACCGGCGAAGAGCTTCCCCTCGACCTCCTTGTCGCTCACCTCGAAAGCATCGGCTACGAACGCCGCGAGCCCGTCGAGATGGTTGGCGAATACTCCGTCCGCGGCGGCATCCTCGACGTCTATCCCGCCGAATCCGCCAAGCCCATTCGCGTCGAATTCTTCGGCGATGAAATCGACTCCATCCGCCGCTTCGACCCCGAAACCCAGCGCTCCGTCCTCAAAGTCGCCGAAGCCGCCGTCCTGCCGCTGATCGAGCATCCCCGCTCCCGTGCCCTGTTCCACGAGTTAGCCGCCGTCGTCGACTTTGAAGGCGTGGTCAGCCCCGGCGACGCCTTCCCCGGCTGGGAATTCGCTGTGCCCATGAAGCATCCCCGGGCTAACTCGATCCTCGGTTTTCCCGGCGACCCCATCATCGTCTTTGACGAGCCCGAACAAACCGCCGCCGCCGCCGAGCGTTTGTGGAAGCGCCTGGCCGACCCCGAACGCGAGACGCCCTTCTCCGCCGAAGCGAACTTCTACCGTTGGGGCGAGTTACAAGCCCAGTTAGGCGACCGCACTGAGCTCCACCTGCGCGAGTTGGAAGTGGGCGCCTTCACTCATGACTCGCTGCACATCCCGACGCGCCCCTCCACCACCTTCCACGGCAGCATGCAGGTGGCCGTCGCCGAAGCCAAGACGCTGGTGGAGCACGGCAACCGCGTCGCCTTTTTCGCCCCCACCCTCGGCGAATTGGAGCGACTCGCCGACATCCTTCAGGAATACTCGGTGCCCTTCCAACTCGGCATCGACCCGCAGGCCGACGGACGAACCACGCTAACGGAACGTTCCTATCTCACCGGAGGCGCCGCCAGCACCTATCTCATCAGGGGCGCGGTCCGCAAGGGCGCCGTCTTTCCCGATGCCCGCCTCGTCTTCATCGGCGCGGAGGACTTATTCGACCGCAGCGACCTGGTCGCCCGCCCGTCGCTCACCAAGACGCAGTTAGCCGCCTTCGCCGCCGACATCGCCGACCTGAAGCCCGGCGACTACGTCGTCCACAGCACCCACGGCATCGGCAAATTCCTGGGCCTTCGCGAAGTCATGCAAGGCGACCAGAAGGGCGACTTCATGTTGCTCGAATACGCCGGCGAATCGAAGCTCTACGTTCCGCTCACGCGCATGGACCTGGTCCAGAAGTTCCGCGGCGCGGGCGAAGCGAAGCCCCAGCTCGATCGCATGGGCGGCGCCACCTGGACCCGCACTAAGTCGCGCGTCAAGGCGAAAATGCGCGACATGGCCGACGAGTTATTGAAACTCTACGCCGAACGCCGCATGGCCGAAGGTTTCGCCTTCTCCACCGACAGCAACTGGCAGCAGGAATTTGAGGACGCCTTCGAATTCCAGCCCACCAAGGACCAGGTCACCGCCGTCAAGGACATCAAGCGGGACATGGAAGGCATCCAGCCCATGGACCGCCTGCTTTGCGGCGACGTGGGCTACGGCAAGACCGAGGTCGCCATGCGGGCGGCCTTCAAGGCGCTCGCCGATGGCAAGCAGGTGGCGGTGCTCGCGCCCACCACCGTGTTGGCTTTCCAGCACTATGAGACCTTCAAGCGCCGTTTCGCTCCGTTTCCGGTGAAACTCGACTTGATGAGCCGCTTCCGAACAACCAGGGAACTCAAGGCGACGGTGGAGGAAATCGGGGAAGGGAAGGTGGACATTGTCATCGGAACTCACCGTATCCTTTCGCAGGATGTGCAGTTCCGTGATCTCGGCCTGTTGATCGTCGACGAGGAGCAGCGCTTCGGAGTCCGTCACAAGGAGCGCCTGAAGCATCTTAAGAAGAACGTGGACGTGCTGACCATGAGCGCCACGCCCATCCCGCGCACGCTCCACATGGCCCTGCTCGGCATCCGCGACATGTCGGTGATCGAGACTCCTCCCAAGGACCGTCTGGCCATCCACACGGTGGTGGCTCACTTCGACAACGACCTGGTGAAGACAGCCATTGAGCAGGAGTTAGGTCGCGGCGGTCAGGTCTACTTCATTCACAACCGCGTCGAAACGATCTTTGAGCGCGCGGCCTCCATCCGCGGCCTGTTGCCCGACTGCCGCATCGGAGTCGGACACGGCCAGATGGGCGAATCGGAGCTCGAAAAGGTGCTGTTAGGTTACATGCGCCACGAATTCGACGTCTTCGTGTCCACCACCATCGTGGAAAACGGCATCGACATCCCGCTGGCGAACACCATCATCATTGAAAACGCCGAACGCTACGGTCTGTCTGAGTTATACCAGTTACGAGGCCGTGTGGGCCGCTCGAACCGCCGCGCCTACGCCTACCTCCTGATCCCGGAAAACACCGAACTGAGCGAAATTGCCCGTAAGCGCCTGGCGGCTCTCAAGGAGTTCTCCGACTTAGGCGCGGGCTTCAAGATAGCCGCCCTGGATCTGGAGCTGCGCGGCGCCGGCAATCTGCTGGGCGGCGAACAGCACGGCCACATCGAGGCGGTGGGCTTCGACATGTACATCCGTATGCTGGAAGAAACTGTGCAGGAGTTACGCGGCGAGGAAGTGCCGGTCGAAATCCACTCGACGTTGAACCTGGGTCTGGACATCCGCATCCCATCGGAGTACATCGGCGACGAAAACCAGCGTCTGCGCGCCTACAAGCGCATCGCCGACGTGAACTCGCGCGAGCAGGGCGAAAAGGTGCTGGCCGAGTTATCGGACCGTTATGGCCCCTCGCCGGAGGCCGTGGAAAACCTCCTCCGTTTCGCCGTGCTGAAGAGCATCGCCCAGAAGATCGGAGTGGAAGCGATCGACCGCCGGGGCGGAGTCTTGAACTTCAAGTTCCACCAGCAATCGAAAATCGATCCGGCCCGGTTGATGAACGTAGTCAGCCACACCCCGGGGGCGCAATTCACTCCGGCCGGGATTCTGAGCCTGCGCGTGGACCCCACGCAGGGCGCGGGATTGCTATTAACCTACATTCAGGAGCAACTGGACCATCTTGTCAGCTAGCCGGCATGTCGTACGGGCTTTCCGGGTCGCGTGGGCGAAGGCGGCGACCCGGCGCGGTCTTGTGTCGACGCTGCTTATCGTGGTTGCCCCCCTGTTTGCGGCGGTGAACGACGTGATCCCTGCTCTGGAAACCACCGCGCTGGACAATCAGAAGGTCGCCATCCCCGCGCCGGCGCCCAGGAAGGCCTATATTCTGATCTTCGGGTTCCAGCGGGACTCCGACAAGCCGATGGCCGCCTGGGACCATCTCATCGCCCCCGCCTACGCCGGCAATCCGCAAATCGGCTACTACGCCATTCCCGTCCTCGAAGGCGTCCCCGGCCTGATCAAGCCGGTCATTCTGCGAGGTATGCGGAGGTCGCTGTCGCCGGAGCAGCAATCCCGCTACGCGCCCATCTTTGAAGGCGCCGCCGCCATTAAGAAGGCGGTGGATTTCGGCGACGCCCACTTCGCCTATGTGACGGTGATATCGCCGGAGCGCCGAGTCGTCTGGTCGACCCATGCCGCGGCCTCCGAACAGGCGTTTGTCCAGCTGCGGAAGGCTCTCGAACCTTTGTTGAAGTAATCGGTGTCCCGACCCCGGCCGGTCCGGTTAACGAGGTGACCGGGCCAGGACTGCTACCATAGAAGTGTGTTCGGATCGCTGTCGCCCGCCGGGTGCGCGAACGGCAATTCCCACCCAAGGATGAAAGGAATCCCATGGCAGGTCGAGGAGCAACGACATATCAGAAACGACTGAAGGAACAGCAACGCAAGGAGCGGCAGGAACAGAAGTTCGCGAAGAAGCTGGAGAAGAAGCGGCACGCGCTCGACGCTCCCGCCGAGGGTGAGTCCGTTGAGGCGGCGGAGACGGAAGGCGGCCCCACGGCAGCCGAACCCGGCGCCGACGGCCAGGTCGAATAGCTCCGGCCGTCGCTCGGTTTGTCGGTTGCGGGTCCTGCTGCTAGCAGCCCGTGGCGCAAGTCCCGTGCGCCGCTACCCTTTGGGCAGCCAGGATTTAGCCCGCTAGCTAGGCGCGGCTCACCATCTCAGCGCGCTTCCTGGGTCGAGCCGCATCGCTCTGCGCGCCGGCACGTAGGACGCGATCAGGGCCACTGCGAGCAACACGCCGGACACGAAGGCCAACGCCGCCGGATCCATCGCGCTGACGCCGAATAGCAGGCTCTCCAGGTATCGCGTCACCGCGAAGGCCGCCGCCAGGCCGACTACGATGCCGGCCGCGGCCAGCCGGAAGCCCTGGCCCACCACCATCCGCAGGACGTCGGTCCGCTGCGCTCCGAGCGCCATGCGGATCCCGATCTCCTGCGTCCGCCGCGTCACCGCGAACGCCACCACGCCGTAGATGCCCACTGCGGCCAGCGCCAGCGCGACGCCAGCGAACGTCCCCACCAGCACCAGCAGGAACCGGCGGCTCGCCAGCCATTCGCCCATCTCGTTCTCGAACGTCGAGAACTTCGCCGGAGCGTCCGGGGCCAGTTCCGTGAAAATCGGCCGCGCGCTGGCCACAATCTGCCCGAGCGGCGCCGTGCTCCGCAGCACGATGGTCGGCGAAGAGTTCAGCTTCAGGCCGCGCTGCCGGTAATTGACGTAGATGATCCGGCTGGCCGGCTGGTCGAGCCCGCCCCCCCGGACGTCGCCGACCACCCCGACCACGGTCAGCGGCGTCAGGTTCCCGTCCATGTTGCCGAACTCCAGCGTCTGCCCGATCGGGTCCTTGCCCGCCCACTTCTCCTTCGCCAGAGCCTCGCTGATCACCGCCACGTGCGGCGAATTCTGCACATCCTGATCGCCGAAGTACCGCCCGCGGACGAGCGGAATCCCCATCGCCCGGAAGTACGCTTCGCCGGCCACGCAATAGTCGGCCTGGCCTCTCAACTCCGGATTCCGGGCGATCCGGCCGAACTCCTCGAAATTGGTTGGAGGCTGCTTGCTGTTCAGAATCAGGAACGTGCCATCGGACAGTGTGGCCCCGGCCGCCACCGGCATCGCCCCCACCAGCCCGGCGCTGTCCACTCCCGGAATCGTCCTCAGCCGGTCCAGGACGTTCTCCATCAGCCGCGTCTGCTGGGCGATCTTCGTGTCCGGCGCCTTCCAATCCAGGCCCGCCGGCGAAAACTCAATGGTCACCAGGCCCCGAGGGTTGAACCCCGGATCCGTCATCACCAGCCGCATGAAACTGCGCCCCAGAAGCCCCGCGCCCGCCAGGATCACCAGCGTGGCGGCGATCTCGCCCACCACCACCAGGCTCCGGAAGCGCTGGCTGGCCCCCGCCTCGCTCTGCCCGCGCGAACCGGCCGAAAGGGCCTCGCGCAGGTCGCCCCGCCCGGCCCGCCAAGCCGCGAAAACGCCGAGCGCCCCCGCCACCACCAGCGACGCCGCCACCGCAAACAGCAGCATCGACCCGTCCACGACAATTTCCCCGCGCCGCGGCAGGTTCTCCGGCAGCAGCGCCGGCGCGGCCTTCACCGCCCACGCCGCCAGCAGAATGCCGAGCGAGCCGCCGGCCGCCGCCAGCACGACCGCTTCGGCCAGGCACTGCGCCATCAGCCGTCCCCGCCCTGCTCCCAGCGCCGCCCGCAGCGCTAACTCCCTGTGCCGGGCCGAGTTACGAGCCAACAGCAGCCCCGCGACGTTGGCCGCCGCCACCAGCATCAGCAACCCCACCGCCCCCAGCAGAGTCAACAGCGCGGTGCGGACGTTGGTCACCATCGCATCGCCCAAAGGCGCCATCGAAACGTCCACTAAATTGACGTTTTTGCCGTATTCCGCGCGGATTCTGTGCGCAATTGCGCTCAAATTCGCACGCGCCTGCTCAAACGGGACGCCTTCCTTGATGCGGCCGACCCCGCGCCAGTTGTGGCCGGTGCGGCTGGTGGTGGGGCCGTCCAGCTCGTCGGAGATCCAGACCGCCGTATCTTGTGGAAAATCAAAGACTTGCGGCATCACGCCGACCACTGGATAGACGCCGCCGTCCAGCCGCAACTGGAACTTCGACAGGTCCGTCGAAGCGCCCAGATACCTACGCCAATAACGATAACTGACGACCGCGGCCGGCGCTCCGTGGGGCTTTTCCTCGGCGGGGACGAACGTGCGGCCCACCACCGGCGCTAAGCCAAACGTTTCGAAGAAGTTACGGGCCACGGAGGCGGAGTTGGCGCGCACCGGCTCCGTGCCGCCGGCGATCGAAGTAAGGCCAAAACCGTACGCGGAAACGGTCGAAAACGCGTCATTTTGTGCACGAAAATCGACAAAATTGGCGTCCGCGAGGTTCATTTTGTGGCCATCCGGAGCCTGTTCCCAGATCCTGACGATCCGTTCCGGGTGGTTATAGGGCAGCGGCCGCAGCATCACGCCGTCCACCACAGAAAAGACCGCGGTGGACGCGCCGATCCCTAGGGCGAGCGTCAACACCGCGGTCAGACTGAAGCCCGGGCTCTTGGCCAGGACCCTGCACGCATAGCGCAGTTCGCGCAGAAACGTCTCCATGTGAATCGAATACGGCGCTAAGCGGTTTCGGGTTCGGCTAAATTTGGGCGATCTTGATGCCGCCGTTGGTGGTGGTCAGCCGGATGGTAGCCCCTCCGGAACCGAGGTTCGCCGAAAGCTGCCGGCCGATCTTGCCCGAAACCGTCATGGGGTACTGCGTGCTGACGCCGCCGTTCACCGTGGACGTCTCCAGGTGGGCCGAGTAGGACGCCGGAATCTGCACGTGAACGCCGCCGTTGGTGGTGGTGACGTCCATCCCCTCGCCGTCCCAGCGGGATCCGGTCAATTCGATGTGCAGGCCGCCGTTCTGCGTACGGCCCTGCACGTGACCGCTCAGCCGCGCCAGGTGGACGCCGCCGTTAACCGCCGTGAATTCGATTTGCCCGCCGACGTCGGCGACGTGGACGCCGCCGTTATGCGCCGTCAACTGGAGGTTGGCGGAGTGGGGCACAAACACCTCGTAGCTGACCGACCAGCCACGGCCTTCGACGCGATCCGGCCCGCTGGCCGAGATGCGTCCCGCCGAGGCGTCCACGCGCACCTGGGACGCAAGCGAGCGGGCTTCGCCCTCGCTTTCGGCCGATGCATCCACTTTGGCGCGCACCAGCACGTCGGCCCGGCTCCAGCCCTTGACGGACACGCCGCCGTTGGTCCGTCCATCGATGTTGAGTTGACCGGAATAGGCGACGGTCTGCTCCCGCATCTCGCAATGCCGGGGGCGACGGCCCTCGTTGTTCCCTTCGGAACACTTCAGGTTGCGTTCCGTGTTATCGCGCATCTGTGCCATAACGGGTAGGAAGCTGGCGAGCGCCACGGCAGTCATCAAGATTCTCATGAATCCTCCTTGCTGAAGGGTTCTACCGGGGTGTGGGTCCGAGGTTACGGGGTCAATCCTGGCGCAAGGCGGCCAGGGGATCGATGCTCGCGGCCCGCCGGGCCGGGATCCAACAGGCGATGACGGCGGCGGCGGCCACCACCAGGGCGGCGGCCGCCATCCATTCCGGATTGAGTGTCTCGAAGCCGGCGATTTGGCCGCGCAGGGCGCGCAGTAGGATGACCGCCGCGGCGAGGCCAGCGAGCACGCCCGCGAGCACGCGCCGCAGTCCCTGGCCGAGCACCAAGCCCTGGACGCGCCCGCGGGTGGCCCCGAGCGCAACGCGGATGCCGATCTCGTGAGTTCTCCGCGACGTCAGGTAGGCCACTACTCCGTAGACGCCCGCGACGGCGAGTAGCAGCGCCAGGCAGACCGTGGCGCCGAGCAGGGCCGCCACGAAGCGCCGGTCGGCGATGGAATCCGACACCAGGGACCGCATGGAGGCGCCTAACAGCACCGGCTGGTTCGGATCGACCGAGGCGACCGCCTTCCGGACGGCGGTATCCAACTCGGTAGGCGGCCGGCCGCCGCCCAGGACCAGGAACGCCGCTCGTTCAAAAGCGCCGCCGGCCAGGTAAACGGTCCAGTGAACGTCCCCTTCGAGCGACGCGTGACGGATGCTGGTGACTACTCCGACGACCTGCTTCCAGTTGGCGGGGCGGCCGGGTTCACAGAATACGCACACACGCCGGCCGACGGCGCTCTCGCCCGGCCACAAGCGCTTCGCCACGCCTTCGTCCACGAGCGCGGCGTCGCTCGACGGTCCCGCCTCCTGGTCGCGGAACCAACGGCCTTCGAGCAGACGGACTCCCATGGCCTGGAGGTATTCGCCGCCGGTTACGTCGATTTCGGCGACGATCCGGTCACGCTCGTCCGCCGGGGCCGCGGCGTTCGCGCTCACAAAGCCGCCCGTGTTCTCGCCGCTGAATGGCAGAGCGTCGACGACGCCGGCCTTCTCGACGCCCGGAATGGCCCGCGCCGCCTCCAGGAAGCGCCGGTAGACGAGCGCGCGGTCCTCCGGCGACGGGTAACGTTCGCGGCTGGGTAGCACGACGGCGGCGAAAATGCGGTCCGTATCGAAGCCCGTGCCGCTTTCGACCAATTGGATCAGTCGGCCGCCCAATTGGACTCCGGCGGCGGCCAGCAGGGTTGCGATGGCGATTTCCGACACTACGAGCGCGGTGCGAAGGCGTTCCGTTCCACCGGCAGCGCCGCCCCTTATGGCGAGTGCGCCCCCGCTGAGTGTCGAACGCGTGGAGCGGAGAGCGGGCGCGATGCCGGCGAGCAGGCCGCTGAAGACCGCAATGGCGGCGGAGAAGGCGAGAAGCGTCCAGTCCGCACGGGTGGCCGCCAACCTGGGAATGCTGGCTGGCGCGAGCGACGGCAGGACTTGCCATGCCGCGGCGGCCAGGATGAATGCGGCGGCTCCACCCGCCAGGGAGAGGACCGCGCTTTCGGTGAGAAGTTGGCGGATGATGCGGGACCGGCCTGCCCCGAGCGCCAGGCGGACCGCGATCTCACGCTCGCGCGAATAGCCCCTCGCCAACTGGAGATTCGCCACGTTCACGCATCCGATCAGCAGGAACAGACCCGCCGCCGCCATCAGCATCCACAGGGCGTTTTCCGCCGTGCGCAGGGTTCGGTCCCGCAGCGGCGCCACACGGTGGATGCGATCCCGGTTGGAGGCGGGGAATTCGCGGGCGAGCGCGGCGCTGATGGCGTCGAGATCGGCCCGGGCCTGCTTGAGCGGCGTTCCGTCGCGCAGGCGGGCGATGGCGCCCATTGCGCCGGACGGCGGCGATGACGGGTCCGCCTGCAGGGGAGTCCAGAACTCGACGTATGGGACCGGGGTTCGCGCCGCCTCCCGCCGTAACGGGAAGTTGAAGGTGGGCCCCATCACTCCGATGACGGTGTAATCCTCTCCGTTCAGCTTGACGTGGCGGCCGATGGCGGCGGGGTCCGAGTTGAAACGGCGGGTCCACAGGCCGTGGCTCAGGAGGACGGTTTTGGCTCGGCCGGGTTGGTCGTCCTCGGGCAGGATGGCGCGGCCGAGCATCGGCGCTACGCCGAGGGTGGGGAACACCGCAGCGGATGCGCGGACGCCGTAGAGCGCTTCGGGCGGAGTGGCGACGTTTCCCGCGAGGTCGAGCACCGCGTTTCCCCACAATCCTATCGACGCGAGTGTATGTGTCCGGCGGGCGATCTCGACGCCGTCGTTCCAGAAAACGTAGTCGCCGTGGGAACGCGAGACGCCCCTGAGGTCGGTGGCGATTTGCACCAGTCGCTCCGGGTGCGAGTAGGGGAGAGGCGGCAGCACGACCGCCTTGAGGGCGGCGAAGACCGCGGATGCGGCGCCGACGCTGATGGCGATGGATAACAGCGCGAGGGCGGTGAAGGCGGGCGCTTTCGAGAGATGGCGGAGGGAGTGGCGGAGGTCGGTCCACAGGTCGGCGGCCCAACGGACGCGGTGGACGTCGCGTTGGGGGCCGCCCAGGGCGATGCGGGCGAGCCGGCGGGCTCCAGTGGGGTCGTGGCCTTGCGACATGAGGTCCGCTCGAACATGCTACCACTGTCGTCGCCAGGGCCGAGGCCAACATCGGAAAAACCTACTTCTTGTTCGCTCAAGATTGCGAACAACCTGCATCGTTCGCCTTCATCGGGCAGGCCGAAAGTGTACTGACCTCAGATCGTCGATAGCCGCTGTCTCCATGGTGTCAACGAAACGGATTTTGCGGCACTGGGCAATCGTCACCATCGCCGGCAGTTGCCCGTCCGTTTCCCCGGCGGCGTGCGAGCCGCGATCGGCAAGCTGGAAGGCCGTGCGCTCGACGCCTGAACCGTGGCAGTCCCAGCGCGCCAAATACTGTAAGCATCTTGCTATTGACAACGTCTGCAAGCCTGGGGGCGGGAAGAGGTCAAATCGACCGACCTCCGCACCTCCGACCGCAAAGCCGTCGGTGAGCTCGAAACACAGATGGTGGTCTGGCGCGTGCTCGCGCCAAGGAATCGGAACAGCTCGAAAAGGCGAACCATCCGGGTTCGTTTCGCAAAATCCGAAAACGTCCGCCCCGACAGCCGCCCCCGTCGCCCCTTCCGCCGCCGCGAGCCTGGCGCCGTTGCCGCAGAAGTGCGGTCCCCTGATCCTCGGCCTGCGTCATAAGCTCCGCCCGGCGCGCCTGAACCTGTGGCATGAACAACGTCCATAGAATCAACACAGCACCATCGTTCGAGCCGCGCCCGGCTGACCGAATTCGCGCACTCAAGGCGTTCCGTTTCATTCGGCGCGAATGGATGCATGCGGGTGACGTGTCGGATCTCTGGGCGCTCCAACCCGTTGTCATCGTCACGATTCGAGCCCCTCCGGCTACGATCCGTGAGCGGAATATTCTCCCGGTCGACTCGAGCGGACTGAACGGACCTGAATCGCGCGTCCAGTACGAGTTGCGATCCCCGGGTTGATTTCCGGCCCGCGGTCGCACCCACGCCTTCGATCGCTGACCGAGGCTCCGGCCATCGCGCCGGACTCGGGGCGCCCTTCACACGTCCGCTACGACGCGCTGCCGTTGTTCGCCCAACCCGCCGACGCCCAGGCGAATCATGTTCCCGGGAGAAAGATACCGTGGCGGCCGTTGCCCGAGACCGACCCCGGGCGGAGTGCCGGTGGAAATAATGTCTCCGGGGTGCAGGCTCATGAACCGGCTTAGATAACTCACGAGAAACGGAACGCCGAAGACCATCGTGCGAGTGTTGCCGTTCTGATATCGATGGCCGTCCACTTCAAGCCACAGGTCAAGGTCCTGCGGGTCGCTGACTTCATCGCGGGTGACGAGCCACGGCCCTATGGGACCGAACGTATCCGCGCTCTTGCCCTTCACCCACTGGCCGGTCCCTTCCAACTGGAAAGCGCGCTCGGAAAGATCGTTGATGACACAGTAGCCCGCGACGTATGACGTCGCCTCGGATTCCGGAACATATTTCGCGCGGCGACCTATGACTACGCCTAACTCCACCTCCCAGTCTGACTTGCTGGAGCCACGCGGGATTATCACATCGTCGTCCGGTCCGCTAATGCACGATGTCGCCTTCATGAAGACCACCGGTTCGGCGGGAACAGCCATGCCCGATTCCGCCGCATGGTCGGAGTAATTCAATCCGATGCAGATGAACTTTCCGACCGCGCCGACGCAGGGCCCGATTCGGGTTCCGGCGGGAACCAGGGGGAGGCTGGCGGGATCGATGGCGCGCAACGAGGCAATCGACGCGTCGCTGAGCGTGTCTCCAGCGATGTCACCCACGACGGCGGAGAGATCGCGCAATGTTCCATCCGGCGCGAGCAGGCCGGGACGCTCGGCGCCCGGTTGTCCGTAACGAAGCAGTTTCATGTTCTCTACCATTTACCGCACATCCCCTTTCCGGGCGCAGGCCTTGGCGCGCGCGGCGGGCCGTCCGCGTCCATGATTCTGGACAGACGCCGCTCCGTCAATGCAATCGAGGGCCGGTTTCGAGGACTGTCCGGTATACTCGCTGTGATGCGGCTGCCGTGTATTTGCGTCGGCGCCGCCTTCCATTTCACCCATGCGTTCTTATCCCCGATCCGCGCAAATCCTGACTCACAACAAACGCTACATCCCTGGCGGCATCGCGTCCGTAAATCGGGCGGTTGAGCCCGAAATCGTGTTTACGAACGGGCGCGGCGCCTACATCGAGGACGCCGATGGGAACTCCTACATCGACTACCATGCCGCGTTCGCGCCACACTTGCTGGGACACAATGACCCGCGCGTCAACGAGGCGGTGACAAGAGTCCTCAAGGACGGCGCGAGTCTCTACGGCTCGGGCACGACCGAACTCGAGGGGCGACTGGCCGAATTGATGTGTGCGGCGGTCCCATTCATCGAAGGCGTGCAACTGCTGAACACGGGTAGCGAGGCGACGTACCAGGCGATCCGGGTCGCGCGAGCAGCGACCGGGCGAGACCACATCATCGTCATGCAGGGCGGCTACAACGGCTGGCATAACGATGTCGCCTGTAATCTGATGACTCCGCTTGAGACGCTCGGGCCGAGGGTCTCACCGGGCGAATATCCATATGTGCCGATCAGCGCGGGAATTCCGGAGGCGCACAAACAGTTGGTTCACGCGGTGAACTTCAACGATCCGGACTCGGTCGAGTATGTTTGCAGGAAATACCCGGTGGCAGGCTTGATCGCTGAGCCTATCCTGCAGAACATCGGCATCGTACACCCGAGTCCGGGATACCTTCAGAAGCTTCGCGACCTGTCCCGGGAATACGGATTCGTATTGATCTTCGACGAAGTGAAAACCGGATTCCGGCATGCGCCCGGCGGGTATTCGACGCTGGCCGGAGTGACGCCCGACCTGGCCGTATACGGCAAGGCGCTGGCGAACGGCTATCCGATGGCCGCCATCGGCGGTTCGGCCGAATTGATGCGGTATTTTGTTCATCCCGACGCATCGCGGAGGGTACTGCTGGCGGGCACCTACAATGCGCATCCGGTTCCGACGGCAGCGGCGATTGCGACTCTCGAACGGCTGCTTGAGAATGACGGCGAAGCGTACCGGCGCTTGGAAACTCTGGGCTCGCGGCTCGAGGCCGGCCTTCGGAAGATGCTGGAAAACGTTCCGGGCTCGACGACCTTTGTGCGCCAGGGCTCGGCGTTCTGTTTGTATTTTATGGACCATGCACCGGTGGATTGGCACGACATCGCGGCCAATCACGATTTCGCGCGCGACGCCGCGATGAGGCGCGAACTGATCGAGGCGGGGGTCTATTTCTTTCCGCTGGCTGTCAAGCAGGGCTCGATTTCGCTCGCGCACACGGAAGCCGACATCGACCATACGCTCGAGATGTGGGGGCGGGTCCTCGCGCCGGAGGCGGCGCAGGTTCAGGCGCGGTCCTATTAGGCGCGGGATCATGCAAACGAAACCCCTGGGAAGATCGGGAATACCAGCGCCGCGGATCGGGTTGGGAACAGCTACGTTCGGGCGCGAGATCGATGAGGCCGAGTCGTGCCGAATTATCGACTACGCGCTGGCGCGCGGGATCAACCTCCTCGACACCGCCGAAGCGTATGGCGGCGGTGAGGCGCGGGATTACCGGCGGAACTCTCTCGGAGTCGAGGACGTCCGTGAGACCTCGGGCGAGCACCACTCGTCGGAGAAGATTATCGGGCGATGGTTACGCTCGAACGGGCGGCGCCAGGACATCGTGCTGACGACGAAGGTTTCCACCAATTTCACCCGCGAACACGTCCGCCAGGCGGTCGAGGCGAGCCTGGAACGATTGCAGACCGACTACATTGACCTCTACCTGTTTCATTCCTACGACCCGAACACGCCGCTCGCCGAAGCGCTGGGGGCGATGAACGAGATCAAGAAGAGCGGCCTGGTGAGGGCGTTCGGTTGCAGCAACTTCAGCGCTGAGCAGGTGCGGGCGGCGCTGACCCTGACGGCGGAGCACGGTTTGGAGCGGTTGGAGGCGGTCGAGTCCATCTGCAATCTCGCGGCGCGAGAGGCCGAGCGAGACATGCTTCCGCTTTGCCGCGGGGAACAACTCGGGTTCCTTGCCTATAGTCCGCTAGGGGCCGGGTTTCTGGCGGGCAAGTACACAGGCGACCGGGCAGGGTTCCCGGCGGGTTCTCGTTTCGACGTGATTCCGGCGCACGCCGACGTGTACTTCAGCGAACAGAACTTCCAAACCGTGCGAGACCTGCACGCGTTCGCGTCGCGGTGCGGCATACCGGCCCTGCGGTTGGCGTTCGCGTGGGTGCTTGCGCATCCTTCGGTCACCACGGTGCTGTGCGGCGCGCGCACGACGGCTCACATCGACAACGCCGTTGCGTCGCTCGAGCTCGGGCCGCCGGCGGCGTGGCCGGCGTCACTCGAGCCAAATGCCGTGTAAGCCTCAGCAGGCGATGCCGGACAGCGCCACGGCGCCCGTGGAGGTGGTGGGCGAGACGTCCGCGAAGACGCGGCCGAGCGCGCGAGCGGTGGACTTCAGCTCCTCGGCCAGTTGAGCCACGTTCTCGTGGTTGATCTCCGACAGGGATCCCACCAGACTCACCGAGGCGATGGGACGATCGCCGCTGGCGAACACCGGGGCGCCGATGCAGCGGGTCCCCAACTCATCCTCCTCGTCGTCGAGCGCGTAGCCGAGTTTGACGACGCGTTGCAGATTCTCCTGGAGGCGGCGCGGCGTGGAGATCGTGTTCTCGTTGTGACGCGCCAGACCGCGTTCGCGGACGACCGCCTCAATCTCCTTTTCGGGAAGAAAGGCGATGAGGGCCTTGCCGAGGCCGGTGCAATGCAGGTCCATGCGCTTGCCGACCCAGGTGGCGACTCGCATTCCGCCATGGGCGTCGTGGCGCGCCACGAGCACCGCCTCGTTATTGTCGAGAATCGCCATGTGCACGGTGAGGCCGGTGCGCAGACGAAGCGCCGAAAGGTATGGGTCCGCGCGTTGCCGCACTCCCAGCCCATTCAGCGCGAGGTTCGCCATCGAGAACAACTGCACGCCGGGCATGTAGCGGCCGGTGCGCTCGCTGCGATGGACGTAGCCGCGGCGTTCGAGCGTCACCAGCAGATAGTGCGCGGAGCTTTTGGGCAATCCGGACTTTTCCACCAGTTCGGGAAGCGTGAGGCCGGAACGGCAACGGGTCAAGAGCTCGAGCAGGCCCAAGGCCTTGTCGAGCGAAGGGACGGTGCGCGTCTTCGTTGCAGGCATATCATCTCCGTTTCAAAATCGTTACCACGCCGCCACTCTCCGCTACGCAATCAGAGCGGTAAATGAAGATGGAAGGCTACGCAGGCTTCGGCCGTGCGCTTTTCCTCGCCACGCAGAAAACGTATATAACACGTGTGCTCTTCTTCGATCATTCCGGCCGTCCGATTGGGCCGTTCGTGATTCAGAAGAGATCCGTAGGCGAAGAATGGGGCGAGCAGGTTTCTGAGAGCGGTTTGCAGCCGGGCGTTCCCGCACTTATCCCAGATCAGACTGTGGAACTCCATGTCGGTCTGGCTGCCCAGCACGTATTCACGATCGCTGTGCGCCTGCACCAGAGTTCGTTTGAGCGACTCTAATCGAGCCAGATCTTTCGCCGCCAGCCGGTTCTGTGCGAACTTCAGGGCCGTCGCTTCGAGCGGCAACCGCACCTGGTGGATCTCCGCCATGTCCTCGGCGGTCACGTGCACAACCGAGAACCCGCGGTTCGGCGAGTGAACAACCAGGCCCTCCTGCACGAGCATGAGCAGCGCTTCGCGAACCGGGCCGCGGCTTACGCCCATTTCCGATGCAAGAGCGACTTCCGATAACGATTGGCCGACCTGGAACCGTCCGCCATGCAGCGCGCCGCGGATGGCGTCCTGCACGGTTTCACGCATCGAGACCGGTCTCAGTAAGGGAAGTCCAGCCATGGATTAAGCTATCTTACGGTTTCAACAATAAACTGTCAACAGTTTACAAAAGACAGCCATGTCGCCATAAAGCGTTGAGTTCACTGTAACTTAAGCCTCGGAGGAGCCGTGGAGCGTCCAGCAGGTTGGACGTGGGCTCCCATCCACAGGTGCGGACGCAAGGTGAGGCGGCGCATCGACCAGGGGCGGGTTGATCGCGCACAATGGAGCAAATCCCTATGGATCTCCTTCTCGACAACGCCTTGATCGTCGACGGCACGGGCGCTCCGGCCTATCCTGGCTCCATCCTTCTCCGCGAGGGGCGGATCGCGGCTACGGGCTTGGGGGTGCGGGACGAAGCCGCCCAGACCGTGGATTGCGCCGGGTTCGTCGTTTCGCCAGGTTTCATCGACGTGCACACGCACAGCGATTACGAAGTGCTCGACGGTCGCACGAATAAGGTCTCCCAAGGTGTCACGACGGAGGTGGTGGGTAACTGCGGATACTCGCTGTTTCCGGCGGCGTTGGAGCGGTTGCACGCCGACACCGGCGACATTTTCGAGAATCTTCCGGAGTTAGGAATCGACAGCGCCGCGGACTATTTCGCGGCGGCCGAGCACGCCAAACCGCTCGTCAACGTGGCGGCGCTCACCGGACATTCGGCAATTCGTCGCAGGGTGCTGGGCATGTCGCGCAACGCTCCCACACGCGACGAGCAGCGGGAGATGGAACGGTTGCTCGAACAATCGCTCGATGAAGGGTCCATCGGATTTTCAACAGGCCTGAACTGCCTGCCGAGCAGCTTTGCGCAGTTCGACGAGTTGGCGGCCCTGTGCCGCGTGCTGAAGCGCTACGGCGCCTTCTATACAACGCACATGCGGGACTACAAGTTCCGCGCGGTGGAGGCGGTGGAGGAGGCGATCCGACTGGCGGAGACGGCCGAGGTCGCCGTGCAACTGTCGCATGTGCAGGTGGTCGGAAAGAAGAATTGGCATCAGCTCGACGTGATTCTGGAACTGGTGGACAAAGCAGCCAGGCGCGGCCTCGATGTGGGGATGGACGCGTACCCGTACCTGGCGGGCTCCTGTTCGTTCCTGCAGTTCCTGCCGGAATGGAGCCAGGACGGCGGCGTACAGGCCGTGTTGCGGCGGCTGGAATCGCCGGCCGATCGCGACCGGATTGCGCGGGAGACGGACGACTACATGGCGAATACGTGGGCCGATATCGTCATCTGCGGCGTGAATGATGCGCGTGGCGCGGCGCTGGTGGGGCGCACCGTCCAAGACATCGCGGACGAACGCGGGCGTCGCGCGCCCGATACGGCGATCGAACTGTTGCGAGAACAGCAGGGCAACCTGTATGTGATTTCGTTCAACTCGCGCGAGGAGAATGTGCGAAAGGTGATTTCACACCCGTTGACGTCGGTATGCTCGGACAGTTTCGTGGCGACCGGGCTCAGCCATCCGCGAACTTTCGGAACGTATCCGCAATTACTCGGATATTGCGTGCGGGAGCGGCATTGGATGCCGCTCGAGGTCGCGGTGGCGAAGGCGACCAGCGTACCGGCGAAGCGATTCCGGATGCGCGATCGCGGGGTTATCGCCCGAGGCGCGCGAGCCGACGTGGTGGTGTTCGACCCGGCGGCTATCGGACCCGGCAACGACTACACGCGGCCGTCGGAGCCCCCGGTGGGCATTCGCATGGTGATCGTGAACGGCGAGATTGTGATCGAGAACGGACGCGCCAGCGGGAATCGCTCTGGCGCGCCCGTCCGGCTATTCAATCAGATGGCGCAGTAGGCTCCGCAGGCGAGGTGGCAGGCCTTCATAGACCTCCCGGGGAACAGGCGGCACTTGGGAGTCTCCGCCTGAGACCGCGTCCACGATCTCGATACGGTCCGCCGAGCCAGGGCGTAGCGCGCTAGCGTTGAGCCACCACGGCGCGTATCTCACGATGGCGGCGACGCGCGGACGGTCCGTGCGATTGGGCGCGACGGCGTGCCACAAGCGGGCGTCGAAGATGGCGACGCTGCCAGCGCGTCCTTCGAACTGTGTTTCGCCAGGGTAGGGCGTGACAGGCGCGATGGGGCCGCCATTACGCGGATGATCGGGTTTGCGGTGGCTGCCTGGGACGACGATTGTCCCGCCATTCGCGCCGGTGAAATCGGTTAGCATCCACATGGTGACGATGTGGAGCAGACAGTCGGGATAGGGCGCGGGAATGTGAGCCGCCCCGCCCTGGTTGTAGGGCCAATCGGCGTGCAGGTCGCCGCGCGGGATGCCGGGCGCATTCACGGTTCCCGTGAACATCGAGATGTGCAGGTGAGGGCCCAGCAGATCCTCGGCGAATCCGAGAACGCAGTCGGAGATGACATAGGGCGCCAAGTCCTGGTTGAATCGCAGGAAGCCGGGCACGTATCCGGAAGGTGGCGGGAGCAGTGAGTGGGCATATACGTCGCGCTCCACGCGCTGGCGGATCGCGTCGATTTCGCTCGACGGAATAACGTCCTCGACCAGGCAATAGCCCTGCTCGAGGAATTCGCTTTTCAGTGTCTCGGTGTTCATCAGACTGCTGTCCAACCTCCATCCACGGCTAATGTCTGTCCGGTCACGTAGCGTGAAGCGTCCGATGCGAGAAACACGGCCGGTCCCTTGATGTCGTCATCGTCGGCGAGCCGGCGCATGGGCGTCGAACGGCAGTATGCATCGACAAACGGTTGCGGCATTTTGCTGGTCCAATAGCCGCCGGGCGCGAGGGCGTTCACGCGGATGCCGAACGGGGCAAGAAAACTAGCCAGGTAGCGCGTCATTTGGATCATTCCGCCTTTGACGAAGGCGTAGTCGATGGGGTTTTGCATCGCCGTGCCTTCGTAGATCGAGAATTGCGGACCTACCAGTCCGTAGATCGACGCGATGTTAACAATGGAGCCGGACCGCCGTTGCTGCATGGGCTCCGACAGGATCTTGCAGGCAAGGAACAGGCCGCGGGCGTTCACGGCCATGGACTGCTCCCATGTTTCGGCCGTGGCGTGGTGAAGGTCGCCGCCGGAGCGGGCCACGGAGTTGTTGAACAGGGCGTCGAGTCGACCGTATCGGGCGACGGTCCAATCGCGGAGCGCGTGGATGTCGGCTTCCACGGTGAGGTCGCAGCGGGCGGCTTCGACGGCGAGTTCCTCTGCTCGAAGGCTGCCGGCGAACGCCTCTCCAGCTTCGACGTTGCGCGACGCTGTGATGACCGTGGCGCCCGATTCGGCCAGGGCGCGGACGATGTGTTGGCCATACATGCCGGCGCCGCCAGTGACGATCGCGACTCTACCATTCAGATCGAATAGCTCGGTTGTTTTCATGGACTGGAAATCGTTCGGTTCGCTGTCAGGCGGCCTGAACGCCTGCCGGCTCGCGGTCGGCCGTCAGCACCCTTGAGCGGCGCATCATGAACGTCGCGGTGGCGAGCACCAGGAAGCCCGCCGCGGCCACCGTGGCCGATAAGGCGGCGAACGTGACGGCGAGACCGAAATGTTGTTTCAGCAGTCCCGCCACCATCACTCCCGCCCCGCCAGCGAGTGTGTTCATCATGTTGAGGATGCCAAGTCCCGTGGACTTCAACCGGTCTCCCACGACCTCACAGATGATTGGACATTCACTGGCGGAGCCCGTGCAGCGCATGAACGAGTACATGAATACGGATGCCTGGACCAGCGTCATCGACGGATCGAACAGGAATGCCAGTAGGAAGGGCGCCGCGCAGAAGTAGGCGACGGCAAGGGCCATGATGCGGCCCGCTGGCGAGCGCTTGGCGAGCCGGTCGGAGATGACGCCGCCTAGCAGCGTCCCCAATACAGCGGCGACTTGGAGAACCGATGTTCCGGATAGCCCGGCGATTGCGAGGCCGACGTGAAAATGATCGTGAATGTACAACGGCAGCCAGTTTACGAACACCCAGGTGCCGATTGCGATCATCATCGCGCTGCCGACGACGGCGACATAGGCAGGGATCCGGAATAGTTCGAAAACGCTGGGGCGCTGTTCCGTCTCTGGCGCCTTGGCTCGAGGGCCATCGCGAAGAACCAGCGCCGCGATCGCGGCCAGAACGAGTCCCGCGGCTCCCAGAATCAGAAAGTCCAGTCGCCATCCGAGCCGCTCGCCCAGATACCCCGCCACGACGCTGCCCCCGATCATGCCGGCGTTCATTCCGGCGATTTGCACCGCCATCGCTGTACCGCGTGATTCGGGGCCATGATGATCGGAGATGAGGGCGATGGACGCCGGCAAGTAGGCGCATTCGGCAATACCAAGAAGGATGCGGGAAACGATCAGGGCCGTTGGGCCGTTGGCGAGAGAACTGAGCATCATTACGACGCTCCAGCCGACGAGGCTGATCAGCAGCATTCTTGTTCGCGAAACGCGGTCCGCGACGCGTCCGGCGAAAGGAGACCCGAGGCCGTAGCTCCATAGGAACGCTGATCCAAGGGCGGCGATCACGACGTCGGACAGGCCGAACTCCGATCGCAGCAGCGGGTAGACCGAGGAGATCGCCGTGCGGTCGCAGTAGTTCAGTCCGGCGATCAGGAAGAGCATCCCAACGATGGCCCACTTGCGCTGCATAGGTCTCAATTGTCGCCGAAGCGTGACGTGGTTAGCCAGGCGCGACGCGGGGCGGTCCAATGCTCTGGATGCGGAGGGCGCGCGTGCGTTCTGGAGCGTTCAGACGGGCGCCGCAAGGCACTATGCTGGACGCTGAGACCGATGATCCAATCGACCGGGCGAACCGTGATCTACGAAAATCCGCGGCCCCATGTGCGGAGCCGTCATGGGTATTTCCCGGGGCTCGCGATGCTTCCGAATGGCGAGATCGTCTGTTTGTTCGCGCTGGGCGAAGCGTTCGAGTCAGCGGATTCCCGGACGTGGGTGACGCGATCGCTCGACGCAGGTGAAACGTGGACGCTCGAAGCGCCGGTGTGCGTCGGCGCATCCAACGACTACCTGAAACCCACGACTCTGGCCGATGGCTCGCTGCTGGCAATAGGATACCGATTCCATCGCGAGGACCCTGAAGTGGGTATCGCGATACCGGAGACAGGCGGCATTGTCGGCGGCGACGATATCGTCACGCGGTCGGCCGATGGTGGACGAACGTGGGAAACGCCTCGCGTGATTAGGCGGCCGTGTCCGGAACTGATCGAACTTTCGGGCCCGGCTGTCGAATTGAAAGGCGGAGACCTGATAGCAATTGGAGCGCTGTACAAGACGCCGGATGGGTCAAGTCCATCGGGGCAGATCGGGGTGTCGCTGCGCAGCACGGACGGTGGCGTGTCGTGGGCCGACGGGGGCCGGTATTTCACGACGCCTGGGGCGAACGTCGCGCCGTACGAGTCTCGTCTCTGTGAGATGCAGGCGGGGCGGCTGGTGGCGCTATCGTGGGCTTATGACACGAGCCGCGATCAACATCTGCCGAATCATGTGACAGTGTCGCATGACGAGGGGAGAACGTGGTCGTCGCCGCTGAATACGGGCACCTGGGGCCAGGCGTCCAACTTGGCCTGGTTGGGTGGCGACCGGCTGCTGACGATCCACGCGCATCGCGGCGAGGATCCGGGTCTGTTCGTGCGGATCGTCGATTTCGCCGGCGATCGCTGGCGTGTGCTCGAAGAGACGCAAATTTATGGGACGGCCGTCGCGCAGACGCGGGCGGGGCAATCGATGCCGGAGATGTTCAAGTCGCTGCGGTTCGGGCAACCGTCGTTGCTACAAATTGGCGACGGTGACTTTCTCGCGGTTCATTGGTGTATTGAGGACGGGCAGGGCAAAATCCGCGCGCACCGTCTGCGGGCTCAATAATGGCAAAACTATCCGAATTCGACCCATCACTGTTGAGGCGCGGCGCAAAACACCGCACGATGCAAACGCTGGACTGCGGAATGAGCATTCCGGTGCTGGTCGCTCGCGGGGCGGTGGATGGGCCGGTGCTGGTTGTCTCCGCCAATGTTCATGGAGACGAATACGAGGGTGTGCGGGCTGTTTACGAGACGTTCGATGAACTCGACCCGACTCAGATGGCCGGCGATCTGATTGCCGTTCCGGTGCTGAATCCGCCGGCGTTTCGAGCAGGGACGCGAACCAGTCCCCTGGATGGAGCCAACCTGGCGCGAACGTTTCCGGGCAAACCGGATGGAACTCCGTCAGAACAGCTGGCGTGGGGCTTCAGTCACTCGATTCTGGCGCGCGCGTCGTTCTATCTGGACCTGCACAGCGGCGGTGTGAAATTCCGCATGCCGAGCATGGCTGGCTTCTATTCCGCCGATCCGAGGGCGAGCGCGGCCGCCGAGATATTCGGAGCGAGCGTTATCTGGGGACATCCGGTGATCGCTCCGGGGCGAACCGTTTCGTTCGCGACGGACCGCAACATACCGTGGATTTACACCGAGGCGCGCGGCGCCGGACGCGTTCACCCGGACGATCTGAAGATGATGAAGCGCGGCATCCGCAATCTTCTTCTGCACCTGGGCATCCTCAAGGGCGAGCCGGAACGCGTACCGATCGAATTTCGGCTAACGGGGGAGGGGAACACGGACGTAGGCTCGACGGCCACGCAGAGCGGATTCCTCATCAATCGCGTATCGATGTTACAGAAGGTGAAGGCGGGAGAACTGCTGGGAGTGCTGGTGGACCTGATGGGAGAAACGATCGAGGAATACCGGGCGCCGCAGGACGGTCTGATCGGTCTAATTCGCGAGTTTCCGATTGTGGAGGCGAACGACGTCCTATATTTGCTCGCCTGGGAGGAACAATAACCGTGGTCAATGTGTTTAACGCCGCGCGTCACGAGGAGAGTTTCCGTAAGAAGGCGGCGGGGTCTCTGACGCGATTCGAAGAGGCGAAGGCGAGCCTGGCCGGCGGCGTGTCAAGTGGGCTGCGTCGGGCGCAACGGCCCTTCCCGATGTACTTCGAAAGCGGCAGTGGATCGAAGATCCGCGACGTGGACGGCAACGCCTACATCGACTACACGCTGGCCTGGGGGCCGCTGATACTCGGGCACGCGCCCGAGCCGGTGAACCAGGCGCTGGCGTCGCAGTTGTTGAAGGGGCACACCTGGGGTGCGCAGCACGATCTGGAGATCGAAGTTTCACGGCTGCTGACCAGCGTGATTCCTTGCGCGAGTCGGGTTTGTTTCGCAAATAGTGGAACGGAAATCGTGCAGGTGGCCTTACGGCTGGCGCGGGCCAGCACGGGGCGCGCGAAGTTCCTCAAGTTCGAGGGGCACTACCATGGCTGGGACGACAGCGTGCTGGTGAGCTATCATCCCTCCGCGGCGGAGATAGAACGCTACGGCGACGCGCCGGTTCCGGCCGGTTCGGGCCAACGCGCTCACCAGGACGCTGTCATCGCGCAGTGGAACGATCGCGCCAGCGTGGAGGCGGCCTTTGCGGCGCACGGATCCGAAATCTCTTGTGTTATCTGCGAGCCCATGCTGTGCAACAGCGGGTGCATCGAGCCGCTGCAGGGGTTCCTGGAATTCCTGCGCGAGATCACCCGCAGCAACGGATCGTTACTGATTTTCGATGAAGTCATCACGGGGTTCCGGCTGAGTCTGGGCGGCGCGCAGGAGCACTACGGCGTGACTCCGGACCTGGCTACCTTTGCGAAGGCGATCGCCGGCGGGCTGCCGTTGAGCGCGATGGCTGGAACGGAGGAAGCGATGGAACCAATCGCCTCGGGCCGAGTGGTGCACGCGGGCACGCTGAATGGCAATCCCCTGGCGTTGGCGGCCGCGGCGGCAACCATCCGTACGCTGGCGGCTGATGGCGGTTCGGCCTATGCGCGGATGTGGCGGCTGGGCCTCGAACTTCGCGAGGGCATGCAATACCAGTTGAAGCGCAAGGGCGTGGTGGTGTGTGTGACGGGCGGCGGGCCGGTGTTTCAACTGCACTTCCAGAAGTCGGCTCCAGTGACGTATCGCGACACGCTGGCGCATGACCGCGCTCTGTACAGTGATTTCGCAATGGCTCTGCTCGACGAAGGAATCCTGGCGCTTCCGGATGGGCGCTGGTATGTATCGGCGGCGCACACAGAAGACGATGTGCGGAAGACAATTGACGCGGTGGGACGGCTGTGAACCCGGCTTTGTCGATGATGGGGGAGGGCGATACTCCCCTGCTGGTGAGTCGGCGCATCGGACCGGAGCGGGGTGCGCGGCGGCTGTATTTCAAACTCGAAAGCTGCAATCCGTCGGGATCCTATAAGGACCGTTTCATCGCCGCTGAGCTGAGTTCGCTCATGAAGCGCGGTGTGCGTACCTGCGTCGCCACTTCGTCGGGTAACACGGGGTCGGCGCTGGCCGCCGGATGCGCGCGGTTCGACATGCGCTGTCACATCCTGGTGAATGACGATGCGCCCGTGGGAAAACTGATCCAGATGCAGGCGCACGGGGCGAAGGTGATTCGCGTTCCACGCTTCGTCTCGGATCCCGGTGTGACAGATCGCGTGTTTGCACAGCTACAGGCTTACTCCAAATCGGCCGGGGCAGCACTAGTGGTTTCTGCGTTCCGCTATTGTCCGGAGGGGATGGGGGGCGTCGAGAGGATCGCCTGGGAGTTGACGGTGGCGTTCGGCGGCGCCAAGGAGATTGATGGTGTGTTCGTTCCGGTGGGTGGCGGCGGGTTGTACTCGGCGGTTGTGCAGGGATTTCAGAAGCGGGGTTCCGCCGTTCCCAAGGTGCACGTCGTCCAACCGGCCGGGTGCTCCACGGTCGCCGCTGCGTTTGCGCGGGGCGAGCGCGAGGTGCGTCCGGTGACAGCCTCAACGCGCGTCAGTGGACTTTCGGTTCCCTCGGACATAGACGGCGGATTGGCTCTGCAGCGGTTGCGCGAATGCGGCGGGACGGCGTTTGAGGCCTCCGATGAGGAGATATTTGCGGCGCAGCGGCTGTTGATGACGCAAGAAGGCGTATATTGCGAGCCGGCGGGAGCGGCGGCGTTGGCGGGATGGTTGAAGGCTCGCGATGCGGGTGTCATCGATCCGTCGGGCGCGTTCGTGTGCCTGGTGACCGGCCACGGTTTCAAGGATCCGGTTTCTGTGGAGTCGGCGGCGACGAAGAATCCTTCGCGATTGCTGACGCTCTCTGAGATTGACCGCCTGGCGGATGTACTGGGGGCGGCGTGACGCTCGACGGGCGGGTCGCGATCGTCACCGGCGGAGCGACCGGAATCGGCCATGGCGTCGCCACCGTGCTCGCGGAACGTGGTGCGCGGGTAGCGATTGTGCAGCCGTCGATCGAGCAGGCTGAACAGGGTGCGGCGACTGTTGCGGGCGCGGTTGGATTCGCCGCTGACGTGCGCGACCGGGCGGCGGTGAATGCCATGGTTGACCGCGTGGCGGAGCGGTTGGGAAGGGTCGATATTTTGGTGAACAACGCCGCGCTAACTGGCTTGCCCGCCGTTTCGCCGTTTGCGACCATGCCGGAAGCTCACGTCGACGATGTAATCGACGTCAATCTGAAGGGCGCCATCTGGTGTTCGCAGGCTGCCGCGCGGCGTATGATCGAATCCGGCGCGGGCGGGGCCATCGTTCACATCGCGAGTGTGGGAGCGTATGCAGCGCAGGAACTGGGCTCAATCTACTGCGCCACCAAGGCGGCGCTGGTTTCGCTGGCTCAGTCGATGGCGCTTGAACTCGCGCCGTACGGCATCCGCGTGAACGCCGTGGCGCCGGGCGATATCGAAACTCCGGCCAGCGCGACGATCGTCACCGATCTGCGAACGCTGGGCGCGACGGGTCAGTATATCCGGCGAACGCCGCTTGGGCGGCGCGGAACGCCTCTCGACATCGGCGAGGCGGTATCGTTTCTGTGCGGACCTCAGGCGGCCTTCATTACAGGGACATGCCTGACAGTGGACGGCGGCTTTCTAACTTACTAACTCGAACTTATGGAATTTCTATTCACAAGCAAAACATTTCCTTTTAGTACGGCCGTGATTCACTCCGGCCGAACGCTGGAGACGGTGCTGACCGGCATTCCTCCGGGTGGCTCAAAACCGGTGGATGGCGGAGTGGTGGCGGAATTGCGCGAGATCTTCCGCCAACTCGATGAAGTGCTGGCCGCGGCCGGCGTGACGAAGACGTCGGTGGTGTCCGTGCGGCTGTATCTGCAGGAAGTCATGCGTGACATCGCCGCAGTGAATGAGGTCTACAAGGAATACTTCGGAGCTCATCCACCGAACCGCCGCGCCTATGGCGTGGACTTGCAGGTGGGAATGCTGATCGAGGCGGCTGTCGTCGCTGAGTTGCCCTGACGAACTCCCGATATGGCTCGCATTGGCGTACTGGGATTCCTGCACGAATCGAACACGTTTCTCGGCGTGCCCACGACGGTTGAGAACTTCGAGCGGATGTCGTATACGCGCGGTCAGGCGATGGCGGCGCGATGGACTGGCTCGCATCACGAGTTGGGCGGCTTTTTGGAGGGATGCGCCGAGACCGGGCTCGAGGCCGTTCCGCTGATGGCCGCTATCGCCGTACCGAGCGGAGCGATCACGCCCGAAGCCTACGAGGAGATCGTCTGCGAGATGCTGCGCGCGGTGCGCGATCAGGGGCCCTTCGATGGCCTGCTGATTGGGCTGCATGGCGCCACCGTGAGCGCCAGCCACCCGGACGCCGACGGCGAGTTCCTGCGGCGGCTGCGCGCGCTGACAGGTCCCGAATTGCCGGTGATCGTCACGCTGGACCTGCACGCCAACGTGTCGTTTGCAATGGCCGAGTACAGCACTGTGTTGATCGCATATCGGTCCAATCCGCACCTGGATCAGCGGGAACGGGGGCGGGAAGCGGCTCTGTTGATGGGTCGCGTGATGACGGAGGGAGTTCGACCCAGACAGGCGATGGAAGCGCCGCCGCTGGTGATCGCCATATCTTGCCAGTACACGCAGGAGGCCCCGTCGCGCGGGCTGTACGAGGATGTCGAGACGGTGTCGGCGTGGCCCGGTATTCTCTCGGCCAGCGTGACGATGGGCTTCTATTACGCCGACGTCGAGGAGATGGGCGCTGCATTCATCGCCGTTGCGGATAACGATGAGGACTTGGCGCGGCGTGCGGCGCAGTGGATGGCCCGGCGGGCCTGGGAGCGCCGGAAAGAGTTCATCGGCGGGTTGCCTTCGCCTGGCCAGGCTGTCTCACGAGCCTTGGCTTCGCCGAACAAGCCGGTCGTGCTGATGGACGTCGGCGACAATGTCGGCGCGGGGAGCCCGGCCGATTCCACCATTCTTCTGGCGGAGTTAATGCGGCAGAAGGCGCGGAACGCCATGGTGATACTGTGCGATCCGAAGAACGTCACGGAATGTGTCCGCGCCGGTGTGCTAGGCAAGGTGTCGTTGCACGTCGGCGCCTGGACCGACGACCGGCACGGCGCGCCAGTCGCGATTGAAGGCGTCGTTCGCACGTTGTCTGATGGACGGTTTGTCGAAACGCAGGTGCGCCATGGCGGTTGGGGCTCTTGCGATCAGGGCCTGACCGCGGTGGTGGAGACCGCCGAGCAACACACCATCATCCTGACGACGCATCGCGTTCCGCCGATGAGCCTTGAACAGGTGATCAGCCTGGGCGTTCATCCCGAGCGTAAGGACATCCTTGTCGTCAAGGGCGTGGTGGCCCCACGCGCCGCTTATGCCCCCGTGGCGGGCGACATCATTCTGGTGGACACCGTGGGCGTGACCAGCGACAACCCGCTCAACTTCGCTTACCAACGGCGCCGGCGGCCGCTGTTTCCTTTTGAGTCGGACGCCGCTTACTGAAGCTACTCATGGATCAACGAATTCTTGGACGAACGGGACTATCTGTCTCCGCGATCTCTCTTGGAACCGTGGAGATTGGTCTGGATTACGGCGTCGCGGCCGACGGCGTGGCGAAGCGGCCGGACGAGGGCGCCGCTGCTCGACTGCTTCACCGCGCCTTGGACCTGGGCGTGAACCTGATCGACACTGCGCGGGCCTATGGCGAGAGCGAGGCGATCATCGGGCGCGCGCTCAAGGGGCGGCGGCGGGAGTTCATCCTGTGCTCGAAGGTGAGCGCCTATTCCGGCGAGACCGACACTCGCCAGAAGATCATCTCAAGCGTGGAGACGAGCCTACGGCTGCTTGAGACCGATGTCATCGACGTGATGATGTTGCACAGCGCTCCGACGGAGGTGATCAGCCAGGGCGAGGCCTTGGGAGTCCTTGAGGAGTTACGGACCAAGGGTTGGGTTCAGTGGATCGGCGCGAGCACTTACGGCGTGGAGGCGACGGCCGAGGGCATCGGATGCGGGCGGTGCGATTGCCTGCAGGTTGCGTGTAGCGCCCTCGACCGTCGCAACGAAGCCGACATCTGGCAGGCCGCGCGGTCGGGTGGCATCGGGATCGTGGCTCGATCAGTGCTGTTGAAGGGCGTACTGACTCCGCGGTATGCGTATTTACCGGATTCGCTGGCCGAGTTGAAGAGCGCCGCTTCAGAATTGACTTCGCTCGCCGAACAGGCCGGAATCACCCTTCCGGAGTTAGCGTACCGCTACATCTTGAGCCGGGACGTGCCGCATTCCGCGCTGGTGGGCGCGTCGAATGTCAGCGAATTGGAAGCGGCAGTGGCGTTTGCCGAAGCCGGTCCGCTGCCAGCGGATCTGGAGGCGCGGGTGCGCCGGGTCGGCGTTGCGAACGAGCGCCTGCTGAACCCGGGCACTTGGGGTATCGGCTGACGCGCCTTAGTGGGCGAGCGAGAAAGCTCCATCCACGCGGAGCAGAGCTCCGGTGATATAGGATCCGTCGTCAGAAACGAGAAAGCGCACTGCTTTTGCGATCTCTTTGGGATCGCCGAGACGCTGCATGGGCAGCAACTTGCCTTGCTCCGCGATCACCTGCTCCCCGAAGTGACGGCGTTCGCCTTCGGTGTTGATCCAGCCGGGTTCGATGACGTTCACTCGAATGCCGGAGCCGGCGAGTTCAAGCGCCCAAGAAGCGGCCATGTGATTCACGCCTGCTTTCCCGCCGTTGTAGGCGGTCGCGTTTGGATACGGCCGCGATCCGTGCACGGAACTGATCATCACCACAGCCCCGCCTCGACCCTGTTTGAGCATGCGGCGCACGGCCGCTTGGGTGCAATGGAACGCGCCCCACAGTACAACGTCCCAGACTTTCGCCACGTCGTCGATCTCGAGTTCGACGAACGGTTTCCGGATGTTGATTCCGGCGTTGTTCACCAGAATGTCGATGGAGCCGAACCGTTCTACAACGTCGTCCATCATGGCTTCGACGGCAGGACGGTCCGCTACGCTCGCCTGGTGGAAGACCGGGACGCCGCCCGCCTCTACGATGCGTTGGAGCGTCGGTTCGGCCGCCTCAGGCGCGCATACGTCGCAGATGGCCACTGTGCAACCGGATGCCGCTAACTCCACGGCCGTGGCGGCTCCGATTCCGCTTGCGCCGCCGGTGACAATTGCGACTCTGCCGGACAGGTTGCTCATTTCCACTCCATCACTCAGTACATCTCCATCGGATATACGAACAGGTTCTCGAGTCCGTGCTCCCGAACCACGTAGTTGTCCTCGAGGCGAATGCCGCCCTGTAACGCCTCGGCATACACTCCCGGCTCCAGCGTGATCACATCGCCAACTTCGAACACGTCGTCAGTCCCCGGGATAATGCGTGGAGCCTCGTGTCCGTGATGGCCGATGCCGTGGCCCGCGTGATGCCAGAAACTGCCTTCGGTGAGTGGGAAGCCATCGAGGAAGTCCTTCACCGCCGCATAGACGTCGCGAGCGCGAACACCTGGGCGGACCAAACTTTCGCCCAGTCGCACTGCGTCGCGCACGATCTCCCAGGCGCGCAACTGCCGATCGGACGGTGCGCCGACCGAAAAAGTTCGGCAAGTGTCACCGAAATAGAGCGCCGGGGCGGGGAAGATATCGAGGATGTAGAGATCGCCAGGTAGAATCTCCCGCCGGGTGGGCGGGCCGCCTTCGCGAATGCCGCGTGCGCCGCAGGCGAAATCGCCAGCGAACACGATGCTGGAGCCGGCGTCGCGGACAATGGCCGAGTACATGGCGTTGTAGACGTCCAATTCCGTACGTCGGGGCGCAATGGCCTGCCGGGCGGCGTCGTAGGCAACAGCGCAGTAGTGGAGCGCCTGGCGAATTTCGGCGATCTCGTCCTCCTCCTTTCGCTTGCGGAGGCGCAGGAGGAGCCTGGTGGCGTCGTGGGCGGCCGGGTCCGTACACAACATGTGTGGCGTAGCCGCGCGTTCCACTGCGATGGACGATGCGCTTTGGCGGCGGACCAGCCAGTCGTCGAGCAACGCCGCCGCGTCGCGCCAGGGCTGCTCGATGGTGCGCCGGATCGAATAGGTCTCAAGTTCGCGCACCTCGCCAGCAACGGCGGCGTGCTTGGAGGACGTTACCAGGAGGCTGTCGCCGTTCGATGCGATGGCGAAGATAACCGGCGCTTCCGCAGCGGTGAGGGAGCCGGTGAAATAATAGGCCGTACGATAGTTGCCGGTCAGCAGAAGATCGTAGCCATTTGCTTCCATCGCGGCCAACAGACGGGCCTGGCGCGCGCGGCAACCTTCAGACGTCAACATTGGCTAGGCGGCCTCCGCCCAGGCGGTCTCAAGACAACGCATCCAGTTTCCATGCATCGCCGCGGCGACGTCCGCCTCACTGTGGCCGCGCTCGCCCAAGAGCAGCGCGATCTTCTGCAAATCGGCGATGGTGTCGAGCCCTGCCGGTGTTTGCTCGGTTCCGTATCCGCCATCCAGGTCGCTGCCGATGGCGATGTGCCGTGCATTGCCCGCAAGTTGGCAGATGTGGTCCATATGGTCGACCACCGCCTTGATCTGCACCTTCGGCTCCATTGAGAGCGTCCAGTCTGGCGCCAACATCCAGGCGTCGAAGGCGGCGCCGATGACGCCGTGGCGTTCAATGATGGCGCGGATCTGGTCGTCGGAAAACTGGCGGCCGCCGGGGACCAGCGCGCGGCAGTTGTTATGACTGGCTAGCACGGGCCCCTTCCATAGTTTGAGCGCTTGCCAGAAGCTCTCGTCGGCCAGATGCGTGAGGTCGAGGATCATTCCGGCGTCCGCCATGGCGTTGAGCAGTTCCACGCCGGCGGGCGTCAGCGGGCCGTCGGAGCCGGTACCGTGACCGTACGGGCTCGCGCCATAGTGCGTCAGTCCGACCACCCGCAGGCCGTCGCGGCGCCATCGTTCCACCTGAGCGGGGTTGACGATTGGATCCGCACCCTCCATCGCGAGCACAAATCCGAAAGGCGCCGTTGCCGGGCTCGACTTCCATTCGGCGAACGACGCGCTCAGTTCCGCGGCGTTGCGGATGAATCGGATGGCTCCTTGCTCCTCCAATACGCGATAGTAGGCAAGCTGTCCTTGAGCGACGGCGAAGGCGATCTCCTGATTGCGGAAGTCGATGCTCGTTGCGCCGCGCGGCTTGGATCGCGCCAGGACCGTGGCCAGGCAGATGCCGACCTTGCCGGAACGCATCTCTGGAAAGGCGACCGTGTTGGTTCCGCGCCCCTTCTGCGGCAGGCCCGCCTCGGATGCCCGGATCTCCGCCACCGACTGGCGAAGATCGCGGTTCCAGCCGAGGGCATTCCAGGAAAGGTCCAGGTGCGCGTCGATAACGATCACTTCACATCGCCTTTGAGGGCCAGGCCGCTATGGGCGTTGAAGCTCGAACGGAGTCCATTGACGAGCGATCCGTGGTCGCCCCCACACGTGATGAACCGCGCGCCCCGGTCGAGCAATGACTGCGCGGCTTCCGGGCTTCCCGTGGGCATGCCCCACCATTTTCCATGTTTGGCGCACGCCGCCGCCACACGGTCAATGGCCTTCTGGACGCTAGGATGGTTCACTTGCATCGGAACCCCGTAGCTGATCGTCAAGTCACCGGGGCCTACAAATAATAGGTCGAAACCGTCCACCGCGGCGATCTCTTCCACGCACTCCACCGCTTCGCGGTCTTCGATCTGCAGCACCAGGAAGGTTTCGTCGTTGGAGTGCTTCATGTGCGCGATCGGATCGGCCAACATATAGTCCGCGTCAGCGCCAGCGCCGTCGAAACCACGCTTGCCCATTGGAGGGAAGCGCGTCCACTCCACCCACTGCCGGGCTTCCTCGGCGCTGCGGCAGTGCGGGACCATCAGTCCGTTGGCGCCGAATTCGAGTGCGCGCATGGGCGCCGTGTATCCGGTCTTAAGCAGCCGGACCATCAGGTCGATGCCTGTCGCGCGACAGGCGAGCGAGATCGGGTCGATGACGTTATAGCCGAAGGAGCGATGCTCCATGTCGAACCAGATAACGTCGTAGCCGGTCCAACCAATCACCTCCGCGAGCCAGGGTTCGCTGACCCGGCTCATGCCCGCCACTTTCACGAAGTCGCCGTCCCGAAGTTTCCGGAGTACTCTGCTGTTCACCATATATCTGGATGATTGCCTTTCATTAGTATCTCGGGCGCCTGTCCTTCATCGCCCGGGAACAAAATCGATTTCCACTTTCCTTACCATTGGCCATGCCGCGGCGCTGCCCAACAGGTGTATGCGGTACTGCCACCAACGTCCCGCGCGCGCGGCCGGCGCATGGCCTTGCTTCGCGTTGTCCACCATCGTCACTGGCGCCCACTTCGCCGTATCGACTTCCTTCTCCGACGCGGCCGATCGGATCTCAAACCGGAGATGGGAGCCGAACTGCGTTGAGCCTACGTACTCGAACGACAGTGGCGTGCTGGGTACTCCTGCATCCCACGGCCGTGAAGTCCATACCTCGTCCATAGCCCTGGTGTTCATGTTGCCGCTATCCACCCCTGTCATCATATGCGGACCGATGGTGGGGAGCGAAGTCACTCGCGTCTCGTTGAAAACTCCATTGGCATTCCAAAAGATGAGGGACTTGGTGTGATGGTCGCCGTGATCGTTGTGATTGGAGACGGCCAGATCCACCCACCCGTCGCCGTTAAGGTCGGCCGCGATGACTCCCGCCGCCGATTCGTTGTGCAAAGCGGTGCGACGCGAGGCGGAATACTCGCCAGCGGCGTTTCCCCAGTAGATGTAGGAATCGAGGCTCCGGGTCATCTCGCTCTGATAGTTCGAGATGAAAATGTCCAGGGCGCCGTCGCGGTTGAAGTCCGCCACCACGGCGTGATGCGCTCCGAGCGAGGGCAACTCGGTTCGCCGCAGCGCTGAGAATCCTTGTGGCGAACCCCAATAAATGTACGTGTTGACGCCGTGGTACAGGCCGCGAGTCTCGTCCATCAGGTTACAGACGATCAGGTCGGGCCAGCCGTCACGATTCAGGTCCGCCACCTGCTCGCTGACAGGAACGGTCGCGTCCAGGTGAATCGACGGTGTCTGCTCAAAGCCCCCGGCCGAGCCTCGAAAGATCAGCATCCCTTCCTTAATCGATGGGACCAGCAGATCCGGGAAACCGTCGCGGTCGACGTCGGCGATCAGCGGAAATCTGGGCGCGGAGACCGCAAGCTTCTGCTGGCGCGCGGCGGTGAAGCCATCCTTGCCGCCAAAGAAGATCTGGACGCCCTCTTGATCGATGTTGGCGAACACCGCGTCCAGGTAGCCATCGTGGTTGACGTCGCCGACCGCGCAGCCGATGGCGCCGCTGGTGGGCAACTCGGTGCGGCCCTTGGTCGTCAAACCCTTCGCGGTTCCCCAGTAAATATAGGATCCGGCCAATCCTCCCGTATCGCCTTCGTGCGATCCCACCAGGATCGCGTCCGCGAAACCGTCGTCGTTGAGGTCGGCGACGCAGGACTCATACCCGCCGATAGTGGGTAGGCGCTGCATGTTCTTCGATGAATAGGCGCCGTTCGGGCCGCCGAAATAGACGTAGGTGTCGATATCGCCGATGGGTCGTCCCTTGATGCTGTTGGCGAAGGCGAGCTTGCCGTCCGCAATGGCGACGCCCACGGCGCCGTGAGTCGGCAGAGACGAGCGTCGTCGCTTGCTGAAGCCGTCCGGCGCCCCCCAATACACGTAGGACGAAATGTCGAAGTCGAGATTGCTTCGGTAGTTGGCGAAGGCGATGTCGGGCCAACCGTCTCCGTCCAGGTCGCCCACCGCGGCGTCGGTGGCTCCCACCGTCGGCAGGTCGAACCGCTTTCTAACGTCGAAGTTGGGGAATATAGACGATTTCGAGGACCATTCCCGGCCATCCGAGGAGTGGGTCACGATCAGGTCCGGTGCTCCACCGCGAGTCAAACTGGCGATGGTCAGCCGTCCAGCGCCCGGCAACGTGATGGCTTGCTGTTCAGCGAACGAGCGGCCGTGAGCGTCGAAAACAGAAACGCCTTCTTTTGTTGAAAGGGCGAGGCGTCCCGCGATGGCCGCCGCCGCGAGCGTTCCCTTGAGCGGCAGCGGAGAGCGGACCTTCGCATCCCAGAGAATGAATCCGCCGTCACCCGGCGCGGCTACGATCAGGTCATCGAATCCGTCCCTGTCGAGATCCGCGCCTGCGCAGCCAGTGGCGCCCGGCGTTTCGATCTCCAGACGCCGATGGATGGTGTAGCCTTCGGCTTGCCCGAAGAAGATCTGGCTGCGGTTGTATCCCGCCGGGCCGGAAGAGATGAAGGCGAGATCGGGGCGGCCGTCGTGGTTCAGATCGACTACGCACACATCCTGTACGTAGGGCGTCGGCAGTTCGATATGCATCGAGTCGGTCCAGCCCTTCGGACCGCCCCAATAGACCGAAGAGTTCTGCCAGCGCGACATGTTATCGAAGCCGCGGGCGATGACGAGGTCGGAGACGCCGTCGCCATTCAGATCCCGAGCGAGCACGCGGACCGCTCCGGGGCCCACGTGCTCCTGCACGGTCGGGAGATTACGTCCCTTGACGAAGTCGTAGACGGTCGACGGCAGCACATACACGAGGTCGTGCGTGTTGTTAAAGATCAGGTCGGGGATCCCGTCGTTGTTGACATCCAGCCGGTTGATGGTCTGAAGCGCTCCGCCGCGCGAGACATACAGGTTCGCGCCGCCGGCGTCGAAAGCGCCGCGGCGGAATCCGTCGAATCCTTCGGTGACCCATTTCTGGGGCTGCGCCGCATAACAGAGAGCGGCCGCCAGTAGCGCGGCGACGAGACGCATCAGACCGCCTTTGGACCTTTCTTCAGCTTGCCGAGAAGTTCTACCGCCTTGTCGGCGATCACATCGCCGGCAGGCTTACGGAACGGTGGACGCATCGCATAGCGGTAGAAGGCAGACATATACTCGCGGTCGCCGACGTCCTGGCTGGTTCCGATGTAATGGGCGTCGATGCCATTGGAGTACGCAGCGGGAATCGTGTAGGTGAACGGGCTCCGCTTCCGCACGCTGAGGCCGATGTCGACGAACAGCTCGTGCGGCATGGCGACGATGGCGATGTCACCGACGCGCACCGCGGTGATGGCCACCGGCAGCGACTCGACTGGCTGCGAGATGCCCTTCTTGCGGAGATCGATTGCCCAATCCGTCCAGCGCATAAACGGGGCGGCGAGGCTGCGGCGGTATCCCATCAGCATCGTCTCGGAGAAGTTGTAGCCGATGACGCGGAGCGTGTTCGGATCGCCGGCGTCCACGCGCTTCTGATAGGCGACGAGTTCGGCGCGCTCCTTCTCGAGTTCCTCCAGGCTCGGCAGCGGACCGAAGGGCACGTAGGCGACGCCCGTGGCGATGCCGAGTTGCGGGTTTTCGATCTTGTGCGTGTGGCGGCTCGCGTCGATGAACACCTTGCCCAGCTTGCGGCCGGACTCGCGCGCCAGCTTGGGCCCGGAGAACATCCCCTTCGCGCTGATGTCGCCGCAGCATCCTTGCAGGAAGACGCCGGTCGGTTTCGCTTTGCCCCAGGAATCCACCAGGTCGATGATGGACCACCCGCAGAAGTCGGGATTGGCCACCGCCGCCTCCAGGTTGTAGCTGATCACCGGATGCCCGGTGTAATGCGTCACAAACAGCATCGGGCTTCCATCTTTTCGGTTGAAGCGAACGACGCTGGCTAGCGGATCGATGTGTCCGGTGTAGTCGCCGGGCAGCTTGACGCGGTCCTCCTCGCGAATGAACGTCGTCTTGCCGTCCGGGAAACGGTATTTGCGATTGTAAACGATCGTCTCTTCTTTGCCCGCGGCCCATGTGGCGTCTACCGGTTCGAACTTGCCGCTCAACGATGCGACCGCGGCGTCCAGGTTGTCGTAGTAACGCTTCGTATAGCCAGTCTTGTCCCCGGGGCCCAAGCCGGCTTCGTTCAGGCCTGAGTGATTGTGGGTGCAGGAGAAGATCGTATGGTCAAACGGGATCTTCAAACTGGTCGCCAGACGTTGCCGCGTCTCATCGTAGAGGTTCAGGTCGGCGTTGCCCCATCCAATGGTCAGGTTGCCCTGACGCAGGGCGAAGACTCGGCTCTCGAGCGGCCCCTCCACTTTGTGAATGATGGGGTTTTCGCCGTAGGTGGAAGATCGGAAGCCGACCGGCGGCGTGCAATCGAAACTGGCGGCGGCTGCCTCTAGTCGGCCGCTACCGAACGCGAGTACTTCCTTCGTCTCGGAAGAGGCGGCGAGGCCCGCGATGGACCCCGCCGAAAGCATTGCAAATCGTCTTCTTGTCAGAGACATTCGTGTTGTCGACCTCGTTGTGTGTCCGAATCAGAAACTGTACCGAAGTGCGAACTGTATCTGCCGCGCCGGCCCCGCGCTGGTGATCCTGCCCACGGTGGAGCTGGACAGCGTCGCCGTCGGGGCGCCCAGCGCGGGCGTATTCATCAGGTTGAAGATCTCGCCGCGGAACTGCAGCCCGCCGTACTCGCGAATGCGGAACGTGCGCATCACCGCCGCATCGACATTCACCAGGCCAGGCGCATCGAGGATGTCGCGACCCGAGTTCCCGAAGCAGACCAGGGGATTCGTCAGAGTATTGAACACTGACTGCGACCGGCAGTCCGGGGCGAGTTGGAACGCAGCGGTGTTGAACCAGGCGTTGGTGCTGCGATTCGTTGGGATCGCGCTAACGCCGACGACGCGGTCCGGCAAGGTGGCGCCGGCGACGCCCGTGTTTGCCGTATCGACCCCTGAGTACACGGTGAAGGGCAGGCCGCTCGAAGCCGTGACGATGGCGTTCAATTGCCACCCGCCCAGGATCGCCGCCGCGGCGCCGTGCTGGAACAGAACGCCGCCTTTGCCAAAAGGAATGTCGTGAATCAGACTGGTGACGAACCGCTGCCGTTGATCGAAAGCAGAGCGGCCACGCCCGTGACCGTCCAGGTCCCAGTTATCGATAGCCTGGTAGCCGGTGCCATTGAGCGATCCAGCGCGAATTTCCTGCGCCGTGTCGATGGACTTGGCCCAGGTGTAGGAATTCAGCATCGTGAATCCGTGGAATGCCCGCATTTCAGACTTGAGCTGCAGTCCGTCGTAGTAGCTGTTGGAGCGTGGCATCGCGAACTGGAAGATCGAGGTCAGCGTCGGGTTATAGGGACGGCGCGGGTTCAGAGAGCCCGGTCCGGGGTACGGAATATTGGCGATGCCTGAGTAGGACAAGTGACGTCCGGTGGATCCGACATAGGCGGCGGTGACGGCCCAATTGGGAAGCACCTCGTGCTCCAGGCTCAAGTTCCACTGCTGGATGTAGGGCGTCGGAAACTCCATCTTGCCGTTGACCGCCTGCCCCTGCGCGAAGTAGCTGGACGAGACTGAAACACCGACCGGGCTGAGGTTCTTCAACGTGAGGACCGGAAAGACCACATCAGGGGCGCTCACAATCAGGCGCGTCTGGAACGGTGGATTGCGCACCATGTCAACCGTCGTGTTTCCGATCTGCGCGTCGAAGAACATGCCGTATCCGACGCGGACTACGGTCGCACTGTGCACGCGATAGGCAAGGCCCACGCGAGGCGCCCAGTTGTTATGGTTGGTGTTCAGCGTAGATCTTGAAACTTGGCCGTACCCGGAGACGTTCACGCCCGCTTGAATCGGCGTCGGAATCGTCGGACCATTCAACTGCGGCACGTACACATTACCTATCTTGTTCGTGTTTTCGGTCCATGGCGGCATGAAATCCCACCGCAGGCCGAGCGTGGCGGTCAATTTTCGCGTGACTCGCCACGTGTCTTCAAACCACGGCGCGACATTTGTGCGGCGCAGGTAGATCTGGCCGGACCCGGAAGTCACCTGGTTGTTCTGCGAGTAGCCGAGCAGGAAGTCGGCGAATTGGCTACCGCCGTTCACTCCCGTGGGATCGGAGACGCTGGCAGAGTACGGGGTGGTGGTGAAACCGTAGGAGGGCAGGATGTAGTTCAGCGTGGCGTTGTTCAACTGGAAGCGCGCGAACTGGAAGCCCATGCGCAGTTCATGCGAGCCCTTCGATATCGAAACGGTGTCCTGATACTGAAAGGCATTGTCGCGAGTGACTGTCGGTATGCCGAAGTTCGCGCCGCCGAACGTGGAGATGCCCTCGGACGAGAAGGTGATGTTCGGCACTTCCCACGCCGACGGAGGTAGACCGTCCTGTCCTACGATTCCGATTTCCGCCGGAATGTTTTTTGTATAGGCGTTCTTATTCAAAACCTGCAGTTTCAGCCGCGTGAAGCCGGCTCGAAAGTCGTTGATGACCGTGGGCGAGAACACATGAGTGTAGCCGACAGTGGCGATTTGCGGCACGGGTTCGCGTCGCGTGCCCTGCGAAGACAGCGCGCCGGGTGTGAATATGCTCTCGTTCGAGTAGCTGTACCGACCGAAGAAGGAGTCCTTCGTCGACATGTTGTAGTCGCCGCGAACGCTGAACTGATCGTTGTCTTCCTGAGTAGAAGCGTTGTTGAGATATTGACCAAGCCCGAGCGGCAGCGACGCTCCGTTCGGCATATCAACGTAGCCGAGAATCGCCGTGGCGATGGGGCTGAGTCGGGTCGAAGGGATGATGTTGCCCGGGAATTGATCTCGCAGATACTGTGGATTGCTGGCCGAGGAGGGCAGGCCCGAATTGAAGTTCGGGTTGACGCGGGTGGAAGCCGGGTCATAAATATTGGTGTTCAGTCCCGCGGCGTTTAGCCGGTTCGAGAAATTTCCACCTCGCAAAGTGGCGTTCGGCACCGTGCCGATGGAAGTCTGCGCGCGCACCATGCGGAAACCTTCGTAGCTGCCGAACACGAAGAGCTTATCTTTGAGAATCGGGGCGCCGACGGTGCCGCCGTACTGGTTCTGACGGAAGGGCGGGATCGGGGACGCAGCGAGATCGAACAGGTTCTTTGCATCCAGCGCGGAGTTGCGGAGGAACTCATACGCCGAACCATGGATCTGGTTCGACCCGGAGCGAGTAATCAGGTTGATTTGCGCGCCCGCCTGTTGGCCGAACTCAGCCGAGTAACTGCTGGTCTGAACCTTGAATTCCTGGATGCTATCGACGCTCGGATTGATCACGAATCCGTTGAAGTTCGGGTCGGTGTTCAGCGTTCCATCGATGAGAAACAGGTTCGACCCTTCGCGGTTGCCGTTGATGTTCAACGCCGACGAAGCCGTGCCGCGTTCACTCGATTGGCGGCTTCCGGGCGGCGATGAGACCGCGCCGGGCACCAGCAGGGCGAGTTGCAAAAACTGACGGCCGTTCAGCGGCAACTCATGAACCTGCCGCGTTTCGATCGTTGAACTCACGCTGCTCTCGGCCACCTGCAGCAGCGGCGCGGCCGCCTGCACCGCGACCTCCTGCACGACGTCGCCGACTTCAAGCTGCGCGTTGAGTTCAACGGTCTGATTTACGTTGACCACCACGCCCTTGATCACCTTGCTGCGAAAGCCGTCACGCGAAACGGTCACGTCATAGGTGGCAGGGGGGAGCAACTGAATGTCGTAAGACCCGGCTTCGCCGCTCAGCGCCTCACGGGATGCGTCGGTCCCGACGTTCTTCACCGCGATGCGAGCGCCAGGAACGGCGGCGCCTGTCGCGTCTGTTACGTCGCCTCGTACCGCGCCAGTGATCTTTTGGGCGTGTGCGGGAACGAACATGGCTTCGATGCACAGCGCCAGAAATAGGCAAGACAAATTTCGTTTGAATGTTCTCATCTGCGTTTCCCACCTTGCCGGCTATGAAGAACACGAACGAGGCGCCTCATGCCCGGGTAAGTATCATTCACTATGGAGTACGGTCCCGAAAGGGTCAACGAACTTTTCCAGCCGTCTTGGCGGCCTGTCCAGCGATGTGGACATGCTCGTCTTTCGCGGCGGGACCGTCTATTTCTCACTCATCGGGGCTCCAGGACGGATCGGAGTGCGGTCCCCACAAGTCCACTTGGGGATACATGAACTCAGGACGGTTGCCTTCGCGAAGCGACGCGGGCATAGGGTAATGCCGCGCCGGCACGCCGTAGGCGAGCGTCCATGGAGGCACGTCCTTGGTCACCACGGATCCCCCTCCGATGAACGAGCCCTCGCCGATCGTGACGCCCGGCAAAATTGCGCACCCTCCGCCGATTGAGACGTTGTCCTCAATGGCCGCGCCCTTCACTACCATTTGTTCCGCCGGCATGCGGATGGGGTGACGATCGTTGAGGAACGTTGTCCCGGGTCCGACGAACACCATCGACCCAAGCCGCGTACGGGACGGAAGATACACGTGCGCCATGATCTTCGTCCCCGCGCCGACGTGAACGCGCCCTTCCAGCGTTACGCGGCTCATCAGCGTCACTCGATCTGCGAGTACGCATTCGGCCCGCACGATCACGAAGTAGCCACATTGGAAGTGGTGACCGATCGAAGTATCGCAGTAGATCACCGAGTACGGGCGGATGATGGCGTCGTCTCCGATCGACAGCGCCTCCTTCCAACCCTCGTATTTGCGTCCGACAAGCGCCGGCGGCTCGATGCGGCAGCGTTCGCCCAGGCGAACGGCGAGATCGCTCGTGTCTGATTCGCGGAACATGATTTCCTAAACTAAACGTCCCGCCGACCAAGTGAAATGGCTTTGGGTCGTCAGCCGGGGGGATGTGTCCATTCAGGTGGATTGCCGCGCGGCCCGCCAGTTCGAAGACGGCTTCCGCGGCGGTCTGCGCGCCTATACTGGCCAATACGAGGTGAACTTGCTCGCATCGTCTCTGAAAGCGCGTCTACGCGCCGGTGAACCGTCCTTCGGGGCCTTCCTCTCTTTCGATTTTTGGCCCGGATACCTGGAGATCTTCCAGGCCGAAGGCATGCACTTCGCCGTACTCGATATGGAGCACGGCTCAGCAACGCTTCCCCAGGCCGAGGAACTGTGCCGCGTGGCTCGGCTGATTGACTTCCCGCTGTTGCTGCGACCCGAATCGTCGCTGTTCCACACCATGAAGAAGTACCTGGACATGGGGCCCGCCGGTCTGATGATTCCCTGGGTGGAAGAAGAGGTGCAGGTTCGAACGGTCCTCGATTCGATGTTCACGCCTCCACGCGGCCGGCGCGGCCCCGGCGGCAACGCGATCTTTCACAACCGCACGCTCGATCGGGCCGGCTGGGACGGGATTGAACCGAATCTCTTCCTGATGCCGCAGATCGAGACTCCACGGGGCGTAGCCAACTCGAAGCTGATTGCGAGCCCGGAGGGTGTGGACGCCCTGATGCTGGGGCCCTACGATCTGTCGCTGAACATGGGATTGTGCTGGCAGCCCGAACATCCGTCGTTGGTGGACGCGATCGTCAACGTGCGCCTGAGCGCGGCAGAGGCGGGCAAGCCGTGTGGCATGGTGGTCGGTACTGTCGAGCAGGCGGGACTCTGGATGGACCGCGGATTCAACTTCTTCATCTGCTCCGAGGTCACTTCGATGGTGCGAACGCAGACGCACGTTCTGGTGCAGGGCATGCGGGATGCGGCCGATTCCCGGCGGTCCGGGGCGTCGAAGCCCTAGGCCGATTTCCGGGCGTCATCCGGCTCACGTATGAGCATCGTGGCCGCCAGCGCGATGGCGGCCAACACCGCCGCCGCCGCAAAGCTCCAACGGAAACCCGCCTGGTCGGCGACGTAACCGAGCATGGCGGGCGCGAAGCTTGAAGCCGGCAACGCCAGCGTCAGGATGGATATGTTGCGCGCCGCCACTTGCGGCCGTGACAGCGTGATCCCGTAGTTCGGCATCCACGCGCCGCCGAGTTCGCCCGCGCCGATGAGGCCGAAGGCGAACAGAAAGGGGTATCCGGGAACGACAGACGCCCAGATGACGCCGGCCGCAAGCAGAAGGTGAGTCGTCATCACGCTGAATCGCGCGCCCCACCGCAGCGCGATGGCCCCCAGCAGCCAGCCCCCAATGGACTTGCAGCCGAATCGCAACGCCATCATCAGCCCCGATAATTCGGCGGGTTCGCGGGAGATCGCCTCACGGCTGAACAGCGCGAGTGTCGGCGCTATCGCGAGCACGCAATTCCACAATGTGTACGACACCAGCAGCAACATCAGCGGTCTGGAGCGGATGAACGACGCCGTGCTGTCGGCGAGTTCCCGTAGGAAAGGCTGTGGCGGGTCGTCGTCCATCGGCGCCAGTTGCAGTCGGGCGCTTAGAACGGTGATCGCCAACAGGCAGACCAGCCCGATCCCGTAGAGCGCCGCGAAATCCCATGGGAAGCGGATCGACTGAAGCCCGCCGCTCAGAATATACTGCGCCAGCAGGGATCCGGAGACGGCGCAGAAGGGCGTCAGGGCGAAGGTCCGCTTGAATGCGCGGTTTCGGCCTTCTTCCGTCGTTCCGCGCGCCAGGCACTGGAACGTGAAGATCTGCGACGAAGCGTTGGTGAAGCCCTGCAGCAACCCCTGCGTCACAAGCACGACCAGGATCACGCGCGGCGGCGCGTTCATCGCGAGCGTCACGAAGACGGCGCCTAGTAGCACGGCCGTGATCGCGTTTGAGTACACGAGCAGCCGTCGTTCCAGCCGATGCGGCACAATCAACGACAACACCAGCGGCGCGAATCCACCGAATAGAAACGACGACGCGGGCAGATTGGCGATCGTCGCGTCCGCGCCGATGCGGCTGCACAATGTCGCCTGCACGACGCCAACGTACGTCACCGGCGCGGCCAAATAGACGAAGATGTACATCGCCAGGAACAGCCAGCCGTTCCGACGGTCCATCTCAGGCGTTACGCCGGTCGTCATCATTTCCGCGCGCCCTTCGCTTCCGGTTCGACGGCCACCGATTCGAGCACTGGCCAGGCCGCAGCGTCCGGGGACGTAAACAGAGCGCGGTATTGGACCCAACGCGCCGTCGCCGGAATCGCGGTCAGTGGAGCGCCCGATTTCGTGTGCCAGGAATCGGCCCCGGCCGGCCCCGCCCAACTGCTCGACCGCAGGCCCTCTTTCGTGTCCGCCGCGCGGATCTGGAACCTGAGCTTTGCGCCGTGCTCCTCCCGGGCGGTCCAGACAAGTCTCGCCGGTCGCGATCCGTCAACCGGTAGGGCCGCCGATACATACTCTTCTTCCAGCTTTCGCGTGTACAGGTTGCCTGGATCGACGCGCTGAGAGAAATGCGGCCCTAACGTCGGCAACTCAGTCTTGTGATCCTTGTCGAACTTGCCGGCGCTATTCCAGTAGATGTACGAGAGCCCGGTGTGGCGGCCGTCTCGGATGTGGTTATTAACGATGATTTCGGGATAACCGTCGCCGTTCAGATCGAGCGTCTGTACGCCTGCCGAAGACCACGACGGCAGGGCCGTTCGCCGATTGTTCGCGTAAGAGCCGCTCGAATCGCCCCAGTAGATAAACATCGGTAACGCACGAGTGGTCTCCGACATATAGCTTGTGAACACGAGATCGAGCGCGCCGTCGCGATTGAGATCGGCCACCGCGCATTCCACAGCCCCGTAGGATTCAAGAGCGATTGGATGCGCCAGGTCAGGCAGTCCATCGTCGCGACCGAAATAGATCTGCGTGTGGGCATTATATGAGCGCTTCTCGCGGTCGAACATTCCCGCGACGATGAAGTCCAGCCGGCCGTCGCCATTCAGGTCGGCCAGTTCGAGATTGCCGCCGGTTCCCACGGCGCCTCTCCAGGAGTTCGTTTCGGAATATCCGTCCTTCGACCCCCAGAAGACCTGCATGATTCCGTAATAGTTGTCGGAGAAAATGAGGTCCATCCACCCGTCGTGATTGAGGTCGGCGATGCGATGCGTCGGTCCGCGCTGGATCGCGAGCTTCAGTACGGATTTGCCGGACTGCCGATATCCCTTCGGGGAGCCCTTCAGGATGTAGCCGACGCGCTCTCCGTTCTCAATGCCGGCGAAGACCAGATCCAGGTAGCCGTCATGATCCAGATCAGCCGCGCTGCTGGTGAACACTGTGCTTACCGGCAGCGTCTCCCGCCGCTCTTCTGAGAAGCCGTCAGGCCCACCCCAGTACAGGTACGTGCCGTTCGCATAGGAGGCGCAGAGCACGAGATCGGGATAACCGTCGTCGTTCAGGTCCGCCGCCGTCATGCCATACGTGCCCTGTCCGAGAATGCTGGACATGGACGCTGTCGAATAGTAGTGGTGCGGGTTTCCCCAGAATATGTTCGTGCGGATGCCGCCGGTGTCGCCGCTGTATTGATTCACGAACACCACTTCCGGGCGGCCGTCGCCGTTGAGATCGGCTACGTTCACGCTCGCCGCGCCGAACGTTTGCAGGTTGCTGCGCAGGTAAGGTGCAAAGCCGGTCGAACTGCCCCAGTACACGTACGAAGGAACGTCGTAACTCGCGCCGTCGTTGGAGTTCGAGAACACCAGATCGGGCCAGTCGTCGCCATTGAGATCTGCCGCGGCGACCGCTGTCGCGCCGAGCGTGGGAAGGTCGGTGCGGCGGGACGCGGCTAGTCCCGCGGCCGAACCCCAGTACACGTACGAGGGAGTGGCGGACTTGCCGCCCTGCGACGTATTCGCCACCGCCAGGTCCGCGAATCCATCGTGATTGAAATCGCCGGCCGCCATGTCGCGCGCTTCGAGAGCCGGCAATTCGGCCTTGCGCTGGGCGGAAAGTCCGTCGCGTCCGCCTGTGAATATGTAAAGGGTCCGGTTTGCCTCCCCGCCGCGCTGTGCGATGCTCCCCACTGAGACCGGGTGGGCGCCGGTGGCGACAACGATGTCGGTGAATCCGTCGCCGTTGAGATCGGCCGCCGCCAGCGACGTGGGCTTAGCCACAGGAATCGTGATGGAGTGCGTGGCGCCGTACGCGCCAGTCGCTCCAAGGAACACCTGGATATCCTGCCCGTAGGTAGTATTGTTCGCGAAGACAAGGTCCAGTCGTCCATCGTGATCGATGTCGGCGGCCACGACGTCCTTCGCGCCTCGGGTCGGAAGGCGCCCGGGATGGGCCGGATCGAAGCCGGAAGCGCTGCCCCAGTAGATGAACGAGTCCCGGCCGCGATCGGGGTACAGATCTTCGAGCCCGGTCTCCGCTCCCTCGTTGGCGAAGATCAGTTCGGGATAGCCGTCGTTGTTCAGATCCGCCGCCTTCACGCTGGTGGCCCAGAGCGTTGGCAATTCGGTTCTTCGCGATAGGCTGTAGCCATCGGCGCCGCCCCAGTACACGTAGGCGATGCCATTGCCCGGCGTGTTGTGAATGTAGTTGCAGAAGACGATTTCGGGATAGCCGTCGCCGTTGAGATCGGCGATCGTCGAACGGCCGCCGCCGAACGTGGCAAGGCGCGTCAGATTGCTCTTGTGGTCCATCAGATCGAGCGCCACCTGCGCCAGCGGACTCTCTTTCCAGAGGTCGGGCAGCAGTGACGTCAAGCCGTGGGGCGAGTTCCAGTAGATGAATGCGTCCACCGTCTCGAACACGTTGTGGTCGTTGGCGATCAGGACGTCATTGTAGCCGTCGTTGTTCAGGTCCCATCGGTTGATCGTCTCAACGCGCCCGGAGCGCGAGACGTACAGGTTCGCCGAAGACTTGCCGGTGGAGCCGGAGGCGAACTCCGCATACCGGCGGTCGGCTGCCGTGTCGGCCGCAAAGAGCAGCGCGAGGGCGCCCGCGAGTCCGGCGGCCGCGTGAATGGAGTGCTTCGTGAACGCGTGCAAGGTAAGCTCAGTATAGAAACGCGGGACTCGAATCGATCCGTGCGGACGGCCCGCCATCCACTCCCCTGGACCGGCTTGTCAAATGGCGGCGTAGGAGTCGGCGCGCGCCCGCCAAACGGTCCTATCATTTCGGCTATGCAGCTAACTTCCGAGGGGCTTGCTCGCGCCGCGCGCGCCTATGCGTCCGACGGCTTCGTGAAACTCGAGCCGCTGTTCGACGCCGCCCGGATGCAGGCCATCGACGATGAGTTGGCGCGCTACGTGTCCGACATCGCGCCCGTCATCCCGCCGGCGGACATTGTCTTTGAGAAACAGCCCAACCCGGACGGATCCCGCGCTATCCGCAATCTGTGGCGCATGGAGAACCACTCGCAGTACTTCCGTGATCTGGCGTTGGATGCGAACCTGCTTGAGCTGATGCGCCGGCTCGTTGGGGGCGAACCCCTGTTGTGCGGAGTGGAACTGTTCGCCAAACCCGCGCGGGTGGGTTCCGCGGTCCCTTTTCATCAGGACAATGCGTATTTCAACCTTGTTCCGGATGACGCGTTGACCTGTTGGGTGGCGCTCGACGACACATCGATTGAAAACGGGTGCGTGTATTACGCCAAGGGCAGCCATCGAGGGCCTTTGCTCGCCCACAAAGCATCCGGCGTCCAAGGCAACAGCCTGATGCTCGACGGCGTTCCGGCGGTGGGCGCATTTGAGGAAGTCCCGGGCGTGATCGCGCGTGGGTCGGCTATCATTCACCACTGTTCGTTGTTGCATCGCAGCGAGCCGAATCGCAGTAACCGATCCCGTCGCGGTCTGCTGATCGTGTATCGGGGCGCTCACTGCGCCGTGGACCCGGAGCGCGCACGCGCGTACCGGAAGGTGCTGTCTCAACTCACCCAGGCGTGATCCACAGCGTTGGACCGGCGGCCGCGACCGCCGCGCCCGATTGTTGACCGGCGACGGCGGCGCCTTGACGATGATAAGCAGCGAACGGAATCCCATGACTCCTCGATACCATCAGGCGATACTGGTCAGTTGCGAAATTCCCTGGGACAATCGGGAACGATTGATCGAGGACGTGTTCCGGCAGGAAGTGCGGACGACGCTGGCGCACGGATTCAGTAACCTGTACGTCTTTGGCACGGCCGGCGAAGGATACGCTGTCGATACGGCGCGCTTCCGCGAGATCGTGCGTCTGTTTCGAGAGGAAACATCGGCGCCTGGCGTGTTCCCACAAGTGGGAGTCATTGGACTGTCCACGGCCAATGTCGTTGAGCGGCTGACCTTCGCCTACGACCAGGGCTTCCGGGCGTTTCAGATCTCGCTGCCCTGTTGGGGAGCGCTGAACGACGTGGAGATGATGCGGTTCTTCACCGACGTCTGCGGGGCGTTTCCCGAGGCGAAGTTTCTCCACTACAACCTGCCGCGCGCCAAGCGAGTGCTCACCGCCCAGGATTATCGCCGCATCGTGGACTCCGTCCCGAATCTCGCAGCCACCAAGAACACCGCCACGAATATGACGTCCACGGCCGAACTGATCCGCGCGACGCCGGAACTGCAGCATTTCCTCGGGGAAACCATGTTCCCCGTGGGTTGCTTGCACGGCGAATGCTCCCTGCTCAGTTCGTTCGGGCCGATGATTCCCAAACGAACCCACCAACTGTTTGAATACGGCCGGACACTGCAGGTGGAGAAGCTGTTCCGCTTTCAGAAGGAGTACCTCGCGATGGTAGACGCGATCCTGAAACCGATGCGGACCAAAGATCTGATGGATGGGGCCTATGACAAACTGCTGGTGCGTCTGGGCGGTGTGCCCATGCCTCTACGCCTGCTTTCGCCGTACGAGTCATTCTCCGAAGAGGTGTTCGAACAGTGCTCGAAGATCCTGCATGAACAATATCCGGATTGGCTTGGCTAGATGATGGAGACGCCAATGATCATCGATGTCCATTCTCACCTTGGGCAGTACGCCAACGCGCGTATGAGCGCCGACGGAGCGCGCCTGAGCGGCCTGTACGAAGCAGCCGGAGTGGCGCACGCCGTCACATTTTCAATCGAGGCCTGCTACGGTGGCGTCGACGCCGGCAACGCGTACACGCTGACCGAGGTGGCGCGCCAGCAGCGCCTGAGCGCGATGGTGGTGGCGCATCCGGAGCACATGGAGTCGTCTGCGCGGTGGATCCGGGAGGCGGCGGCGAATCCCGATGTGGTCGGCGTCAAACTGCATCCGGCCTTGGGCGGTTACGATGTTCTCGGCCATGCGATGGATCGGTTGATGGAGCGGCACATTGCTCCGTCCGGGCTGACGGTGTTGAGCCATACGGGCAACGATTCTCCGAATGTCACCATCGACAAGTATCTGGAACTCGCCTCGCGATACCCCACCGTTCGCTTCATCGCGGCCCACTTAGGCGTGGGTATCATGGGGCCCGGCGACACGGCGGTGAACGCCTGGGTTCGCAAGCCGCAACCGAATGTGTGGTTCGACATGGGCACGTTGCGGGCATTCTGCACGGGATCGGTGGAGCAGTTGCTCGCGGTGGTGGGCCCGGATCGCATCTGCTTCGGCACCGATGCGCCACTCTATCATCCAGCGCCGTTTGTGCGGATGCTGGCGGCGCTTGAAATGGGCGAAGATGTGCGTGAAAGGATTGCTTCCAAGAACGCGCTGGCGGCCATTCCGGCGCTGTTGGGGAGGATTGTTGGCGCAGGCGCGGCGGCATGACCGCGCTCGACGCGATTGTCATCGTCGCCTATCTCCTGTTGATCGGATATATCGGAAGCCGGTCCTTTCAGCGTGGAACCACCGCGCGTGACTACTTCCTGGGCGGGCGCGGCATGTCGTGGCTTCCGGTGGGCATCTCGATCGTCGCCGCCGACATGAGCGCCATCACGATCATGGGCACTCCTGCGTGGGCCTTTGGCCACAACTATGAAATGCTGTGGACGGCCGCGGGCTACCCTTTCGCGGCGGTGGTGGCGTTGAAGGTTTTCGTCCCGTTTTACGCCCGCCTGAACCTGTTCACCGCGTATGAATATCTGGAGCGTCGCTTCGATCTGCGGGTGCGAACGCTGGCCAGTCTTCTGTTTCTCTCCTTGCGCGGCGCGCACGTGTCCATCGTGGTGTACGCGCCCTCCCTGGTGTTGCAGATCATCACTGGATTGCCGGCCTGGAAGTGCGTGCTGTTCATGGGCGTGTTCACGACTATTTACACGACTCTGGGCGGCATGAAGGGCGTCATCTGGACCGACGTAGTGCAGTTCACCGCCATGACCACTGGAGTCATCTTGCTGCTGGCGGTGGCCCTCTCGCGCATTCCTGGAGGCGTGGTGGAGGCCTGGCGCGTGGCGGAGGCGGCCGGCCGGCTGAAGGCCATCAACCTTTCGTTCGATCCGCGCGAACTCAACTCGCTGTGGGCGTCGATTATCGGCGGAATGGTGCTCACACTGAGTCCGCTCGCCACCGATCAAGTGATACTGCAGCGTCTGTTCACGACGAAGTCGGTGCGCGACTGCCGGCAGTCGGTGTTGACGCAATCGGTCCTCATCACGCCGATTTCGGTGATCTTGTTCGCGCTCGGCACGGTGTTGTTCGCTTTCTACCACTTCCACCCGGAGCGCTTGGCCGGACTCGCCAGCAACGACGCGGTTGTGCCGTTTTTTGCGGTACACGAACTCAGGCCGGGTCTTGCCGGGCTGATCGTTGCCGCGATCCTTTCCGCGTCGATGGCGGTGATGTCGGCAGGCATCAATTCGCTTGCCACGGCGACGTCTGTCGATTTCTACCAGCGTCTGTTCAACCGGGCCGCCGATGAGCGACGACTCGCCGCGGTGGGCCGCATGAGCGCTGCGGCATGGGGCGTCGTCGTCACCGTGCTGGCGCTCTTTGCGGGCCGGTTGGGAGCCTTGGCCATCGCCTATAACAAGATCAGCAGCATCGTCTCAGGACCTCTGCTCGGTGTGTTTCTGCTGGCGACCTTGAACAGACGCACCGGAGCGAGCGCCGCGCTGGTCGGCGCGGGAGTCGGCGCGACCACCTCCGCCTGGATGCTTTGGCGCCTGGACTGGAGCTTTTTCTGGTTCGGTCCCATCGGCTGCGTTGTCACCGTCTTGTGCGGATCCGCCGCCGGTTTCTGGATGCGCCCTCCAGAGTTGAGACAGATTCAGGGTCTGGTGATCGGCTGCGGTGAACCGGAGGACGCCAAAACATGTTTGTAACAACCGAGCAGGGGTTTGTATTTCGCGCGATCTCGGGTGCGACGGCCGGCCCGCGATGCGCGGCGCTAGCCGATGGCCGAGTGTTGTGCTCGTTCATGGCGCAATCGAAGCTTGGGGTGAACGACTTCGTGCCCATGATCGCGGAGTCGCGCGACCTGGGACGCACATGGTCCGGGGCGCGGCCTGTTTGGCCGGAGCTTGCGGGACATTACTCGCTGTTCTGCTCGATCAGCGGGTCGCCGTCCGGCGAACTGTTTCTCTACGGATCCCGCACGCGGATTGACGCCCCAGGGGAATCGTTCTGGTCCGACGCGACACAAGGGCTCAAAGCAAACGACCTGTTCATCGCGCGATCGCAGGACGGCGATCGATGGACGGAGCCCGCGTCGTTCCGTTTGCCGGAACCCGGCGCGGCGGAATGCCCGGGCGCTCTGTGCGTCACCCGTTCGGGACGGTGGGTGTGCTGCTATTCGCCCTACAACACGTTCGATCCCGATGTCCGCGTAAAGCGGGATCGAGTGGTCGCGATGCTGAGTGACGACTGTGGACTCACATGGCGAGGCCGGCGCATGATGGACTTCGCGAATCCCGACGACGGCGCGGCGGAGGCGTGGGTGGTCGAACTTGCCGATGGCCGCCTGTTCGGCGCCTGTTGGCATATGAATGTGCGCGCCGGAAGCGACTACGAGAACGCATTTGTCATCTCGAACGATGTTGGTGAAACGTGGTCTCCGGTTGCGTCCACCGGTATTCGCGGCCAGTCCGTCGCGCTGGCTCCGCTGCCCGATGGGCGCGTGCTGATGGTCTACAACCAACGGAAGGCGGATCCTCGGGGAGTATGGCTCGCGGCGGCGACCCCCAGCGCCGCAGACTTTGGCCTGCAGGCGAATCGGATTGTCTGGCGAGCGGAGAATTCGACACAATCCGGTACGTCGGGCGAACACGCCACGTGGACCGACTTCGCTTTCGGAGAACCTTCCGTCACGCTGCTGCCCGATGGCTCGCTGCTGCTTGTGTTCTGGTGTGCTCAGCCCTCGGGAAGCGGGATTGGGTTCGCCCGGGTGACAATGGAGTCATCCAGCATGGTGGATTGATGGCCCTGGCCCTCGGCCGCGCCCTCCGCTTTGCCCATCCCAAAGAGAGACAATCGCAGACAGCCAATGATTGTAGACGTTCACAGCCATTTCTTTTCCTACCCGGCGCACTTCACGCCCGAGTTTCAGGAACAATCAAAGCGCGCTCGTAATGGAGTTGAGACCGACCTTACAGTCCGTTGGCCCGAGTACCAAGCGACGGCAGGCGATTGCCGCTGGACCATCGTCTTCGGCGGCAAGGCGAAGCTTTCGGGCATTTGGGCGCCTGACGACGATGTGGCGGGATATGTGGCGGCGCACGCGGACCGCCTGATTGGATTTCTCAGCGTCGACCCGACGCAACCGGGCTGGCAGGACGAACTGATACGCGGCCATCAGGACCTGAAGCTCAAGGGTGTGAAACTGCTGCCGATGTACGCCGGATTCGACCCGAGTTCCACCGAAATCGATTACCTCTGGGAGTACGCCTCCAAGCACGCTCTCCCCGTCCTGCTGCACACGGGCACAACGTTCATCGACAAAGCTCCGCTCGAATACACCCGCCCCTTTCTGCTGGACCGTGTCGCCATGCGCTTCCCCGAGGTGAAGATCATCATGGCCCATCTCAGCCATCCCTACGAAGGCGAGTGTGCGGTGGTGATCAGGAAACACCCCAACGTCTATGCGGATTGTTCGGCGCTGCACTACCGGCCCTTCCAGCTCTACCATTCGCTGATGCTCGTTCAGGAATATGGCGTCTGGAACAAGGTCCTGTTCGGCACCGATTATCCGTTCACCAACGTCGAGGCCAGCCTCAGGGGGATCCGCGGATTGAACGACATGCTCGAAGGGACGCGGCTGCCAAGGCTGAACGTCGACCGCATTGAAGAGATGATCCATCGCGATTCGCTGGCGGTGTTAGGGATCCACCCATGACGCGAATCGAGGATCTTGAAACGCCCGCCATCGTTGTGGATCTCGACATTGTCGAACGGAACCTTCGCTCTCTTGCGGCCTATGCCCGAGAACACGGCCTGAACCTGCGGCCGCATACAAAGACGCACAAGGTTCCGGCCATCGCCAAGATGCAGATCGAGTCGGGATGCTCGGGCGTCACGGTAGCGAAGACGGGCGAGGCGGAAGTCATGGCCCAGGCCGGGCTCGACGACATTCTGGTTCACTATCCGGTTTACGGCGTCGAAAAGGCGGCTCGCCTTGCCGCGCTGGCGAGGTCGCGGCGTGTCACGGTAGCGGTCGATTCGATGGTGACGGCGCGGCAGTTGTCCGCGGCCGCTGTAGCTGCGGGGGCCACGATTCGTCTGTTGGTTGAAGCCGATGTCGGCATGCGCCGGTGCGGCGTCGCTCCCAAGGATACCGGGGCGCTCGCCAAGGCGGTCAGCGTTTTGCCGGGCATCCACTTCCAGGGCCTCACATTCTACCCCGGACACATCTGGGCGCCGCCCTCCGAGCAGGCTCCGGCGTTAAGACAGGTGTCGGAGCAGGTGGACATAGCTATCGCTTCCATCGAAGCGGAAGGGCTGAAGTGCGAAACCGTGAGCGGCGGCAGCACACCCACCGCGTACAACAGCCATCTGGTGGACCGGTTGACGGAGATGCGGCCCGGGACCTATGTGTTCAATGACCGGAACACGATTGGCGTCGGCGCCTGCACCGTCGACGATTGCGCCTTGCGCGTGATGGTGACAGTGGTCAGCACCGCCGTTCCCGGCCGCGTGGTCGTCGACGGCGGGACGAAGACGTTCGCCGCGGACCGTTGGTTGAGCGGTGAGAAGACCGGTTTCGGCCTGGTCCCCGCGTATCCGGACATGCGTGTCGAAGGCCTGTCGGAAGAGCACGGACATCTGGACGTCAGCGAGTCGGCGAAGCGTCTGACGATCGGCGACAAACTGACAATCGTTCCGAACCACGTCTGCGCATGCGTAAACATGCATCAGCAGATCTGGTTTCATCGCGGCGGAGTGGTGGAAGGTAGCTGGAACGTTGCCGGACGGGGGTTGGTGAGATAGATGGACATCCGCCGAGCAGTCCTGCACGGTAAGTGCGACCTGCGCATGGAGACGGCCACTCTGCCCGATGTGCTCGAACCGAGTGAGATCCTGGTGCGGACGGAAGTTTCCGCGTTGTCCACCGGCACTGATCTCGGCAACTACCTGGGCGACTCGACGTATGTTCCCGGCGCTCCGAACTATCCTCGATGGGTAGGCTACTCGAACGCAGGGCGTGTGTTGGCGGTTGGATCCGCCGTCAGGACGTTGAAGCCGGGCGACCGTGTGTTCGCTCCCCGTCCACATCAGTCGCATTACATCGCAAAAGAGACGGATCTACTGGTGCGCATCCCGGAAGCGGTTTCGTCCGCGCAGGCGTCGCTGATCTATCTCACCTGTCTTGGACTGGCGGCGTTGCGGCAGGCGCACTATGAGACCGGTGAGAACATCGTGGTCATCGGGTTGGGGGTGATTGGTCTTGCTACGGTTGGCCTTGCGAAAGCGATGGGAGCAAGCGTGGTTGGGGTGGCCAACTCACCGATCCGCGCCCGCGTGGCCGTTGAACTTGGCGCCAGCGCGGGCGTGCTGTCGGATGACCCCGCTATCGCCAGCGCGATCCGGCGGGAGTTCAACGGCCTGGACGCGGATATCGTGGTGCTCACCAGCAATCCGTGGTCGACGTATTTCCTTGCGCTCGACCTTGCGCGATACGGCGGTCGCGTCTCGATCCTGGGTTTTCCGGGCCGGGGACAGGCCATGCCGGAGCGCAATCCGCTGGACCCGAATCCTCTGTATTCAAAGCAACTCACGTTGCTAGGCGCGGGGGCATCGCCAAAGGTGGAATGCGGCGCCGGAGACCTCCGTTTCAACCTACGCCGGAATCTCGAATACATCCTTGCTCTGATGGCGACCAACCGCCTCGACATCGAGCCGCTAATTTCTCACCGGATTCCTTCGGAGCATATGGTGGACGCCTACGAACTGGCCCGCCAACGGTCGAAGGACCTGGTCGCCGCTGTCTTCGTGTGGGACCGAGCCGAGTGACCTCGCTTGCGGCATCCGTGGCTGCAAATGGCGATGTGAGCCGGCCGCGGGCGCCAATGACGCATTCCTGCCCGCGCCTGCTATACATGGGGAAGTACGATGTCTCACTCCGATTCCCTCGAAGCGTTCCCCGTCATTAGCGAAATCACCGTCCTTTGGGCCGACGAAGACTCCTTCGCGCACGTCAACAACGTCGCCTACCTGCGCTGGTGCGAGACGGGGCGGGTTGAATATCTCCGCCGCCTCGGCCTCTTCCCGGAATTGCCGCCCAAGGGCGTTGGCCCGATTATCGCGAGCGTCACCTGCCACTATCGCCGTCAACTGAAGTATCCCGACACGGTCCTCGTGGGAACGCGCGTCACTGCGATCGGTAATTCGAGCTTCCACATGGAGCACCGCATTGTGAGCAAGGCCAGCGGAGAAACAGCCGCCGAATCCGAAGCGACGATGGTGACCGTCGATTACTCGATCGGCAAGCCCGTCCGCGTGCCGGAGGGCGTCCGCGAGGCGATCGCCACGCTGGAGGGACGCGCGTTCGACTCCTGAAACATCCGGATCATGGTGGTGATGTTGATCACTGCGATCGTGAATTCGAGTAGCGTTCCGCCGATCGATCGGCTCAAGATATTGTTCGCAAGCCACGCTCCGGTGCAGCACAGCAGGACCAGCCGCAGCGGGATTCCTGTCAGAGTGAATATCGCAACCGTGGCGACGCAAGAGGCGACGACGGTCAGCCAGCCGGTGGCCGACTTCACCACCACGAATCCGGCGGCGAGATAGACCGCTACGATGGCCACGGCAAGCGTGAAGGACTTGAATCGCAGAGCCAGAAACGACCGCGCCGAGGAAATCAGCGACGACGCCGACGCGGGCAGGTTGCCCAGCATCACGAAATGCAACGCGTAAATCAGGCTTTGGCTTGCGTTGAAGAACTTCAGCCGGCGATCGGTCTTTTGAAGGAATGCTGTGACGCCCAGGACAAAGGCGAAATAGCCGGCCACTTGAGCCGGAGAAAGAATCTGCATCGGGCCCTGAAGCTATTACCAGCTTAGCATCAGGGCCCGCATAGCTTATTCATAGCGGAGGGCGTCTATCGGATCCAGAAACGCGGCCTTCCGCGCCGGGTAGTAGCCAAAAAACACGCCCACGAGCGCCGAGAACACAAAGGCCAGCGCAACCGCGCCCGGACTGATCAGCGTCGACCACTGCGCGAAGTAGGAAATCGCGAGCGATGCAGCGCTGCCCAGCACGATTCCGATGATTCCCCCCAGCAGTGACAGCGTCACGGCCTCCACCAGGAATTGGGCCAGGATGTCCTTGGTCTTCGCGCCCACCGCCTGTCGCAACCCGATCTCCTTGGTGCGCTCCGTCACGGACACGAGCATGATGTTCATAATTCCGATGCCGCCGACGATCAATGACACGGAGGCGATTGCAGCCAGCAGGATCGACATCACGCGCGCGGAGCTTTCCTGCGCCGAGAAGACCTCCTCCAGGTTGCGGACCGTGAAGTCGGGGTCCTGGGCAGGCTGCAATCGGTGACGCTGCCGCAATAGTGCAGTCATCTGATCCTCGGCCTGCTTCATCAGTTCGGACCCGCGAGCTTGCACCATGATCGTTCCCACCGAGGAGGCGTTCGCCTGCGTTACGCCCAGGACCTTCTTCTTGGCGGTGGATATCGGAATCAGCACTACGTCGTCCTGATCCTGTCCGGTTGGCGATTGTCCTTTTGGCACAAGTGTGCCTACAACTGTAAAAGGAACATTCTTGATTCGAATCACCTGTCCCACAGGATCCGCGCCGCCAAACAGGGTGTCCGTCACAGTCTTGCCCAACAACGCCACCTTCGCCGCGCTATCGACGTCCTGAAATGTGAAAGCCTGTCCCGATGCGATCTGAATGTCCCGAATCGTCAAATAGTCGGGAGTCGTGCCCTGTATGCCGGTGGCCCAATTCGAGTTCCCGTAGACCACTTGGGCGCCGCCCCGGCTTACCGGCGCCACCGCCGCGATGGCGGGGCACTCTGTCCCGATGGCCTTAGCATCGTCCTCGGTCAGCGATACGGCGTTGCCGGCTCCCAGACGGATGCCGGAACTGGTCAGGCTGCCGGGCATCACAATGATCAGATTGCTGCCGATGGAGGCGATCTGCTCCTGAATGCGGGCTGTGGCGCCGCTGCCCACGGCGATCATGGCGATCACCGCGGCCACGCCGATGATGATGCCCAGCATGGTCAGCGCCGACCGCAGTTTGTTCACACGCAGCGCTCGCAACGCTATCATCACACCAGGGATCAGCTTCTTCATACGGCTACCTCCTCCGGTTCCTCTTCCGGCATCGACTCGAGTTCCTGCTTCGCATCGCGGGGTTGCTCCACGGGACGGTCGCTGAGCACGCGGCCATCCTTGAACACGATCACCCGTCCGGCGTAGCTTGCGACATCAGGCTCATGCGTCACCACCACCACCGTGATCCCCTGTTCGCGATTCAACCGCTGGAAAATCGCCATGATCTCGACGCTGGTGCGGGAGTCCAGGGCTCCGGTCGGCTCGTCCGCCATCAGGATCCGCGGCGAGTTGATCAACGCCCGCGCGATGGCCACGCGCTGCTGCTGCCCGCCGGACAGTTGGTTCGGATGATGGTGCTCCCGTCCGGCCAGCCCGACCGATTCAAGCGCCAGCACCGCGCGCTCATGAGCGTCCGGATTCGCCTGTCCGTTGTACAGCAGCGGCAGTTCAACGTTGTCGAGCGCACTGGTGCGCGGCAGCAGGTTGAAGTTCTGAAACACGAATCCGATCTTGCGATTTCGTATCTCGGCCAGTTCGTCGCGATTCAGGCCGCCTGTGGCCGACCCATCCAAACGATACGCGCCCGAGGTCGGCTTATCCAGGCACCCCAGGATGTTCATGAAGGTCGATTTACCCGATCCCGACGGCCCCATGATGGCGACAAAGCTGCCCTCGGAGATGCTGACCGAGACTCCGCGAAGGGCGTGCACCGTGACGTCCCCCATGTGATACGTCTTCACCAGATTCTCTGTGTCGATCAGATTGGACATGACTGCCTCCCATGACTCAGAAGCCTGGGCCACGGCCCTTCGGTGCGGCCTTCGAGGCGGCCTTGGCGGCCCCTGATTCGGCGATCACAATCGAGTCGCCCTCATGAAGGTCCGGGCTTTCGACCGCCGTGTAACTTCCGTCCGCAATCCCGAGTTTCACAGCGACAGGCCGCGGCGAGCCGTTTCCGTTTAGCACCCAGACCACGCCCTCCGTGGCGGCAGTCGGTCGCACCATGCCGGCCGCGTGAACCGATGACGGAGCCTTCAGCTGTGCGTCCGACGGTTTGTAGCGCAGCGCCGCATTGGGGACCTTCAGTACGCCTTCGGCCTTGTCCACCAGCATCCGCAGGTTGGCGGTCATGCCAGGGAACAACTTGAGGTCGGGATTCGACACCGCCACCACCACGTCGTATGTCACCACGTTCTGCACGTTGATCGGCGCCTGGCGGACCTGCGCCACCACGCCTCGAAACGTGCGCCCGGGATAGGCATCCACGGTGAAGTTGGCGTTCTGCCCCAACCGCACTTTTCCGATGTCGGCTTCATCGACGTTTGTGTCCACCTGCATTTTGGTCAGGTCCTGCGCGATGTCGAAGATGTCGGGTGCCTGGAACGACGCCGCCACCGTCTGGCCAACGTCCATGTGACGCGCCACCACCGTGCCGTCGACCGGCGCGATGATGCGCGTGTGGTTCAGGTCCACCTGCGCCTGCACGAGCGCCGCCTTCATCTGCGCCACCTGCGCTTTGGCGGATTCCAACTGGGCGACCGCTACGCCGCGTTGCGCCCGTAGCGAATCCACCTGCTTCTGGGCGGCGTCCACCTGGGCCTGTGACGCTTCCTGCTGGGCGACAGCCTGGTCGTAGGTGGCCTGCGCCGTGTCCAAGTCCTCCTTGGCCAGGATCTTCTCACCGGCCAGAGTAACCCGCCGGTCCAGCTTCACTTTGGCGTCTCTCGTCGCGGAGACGGCGTGCGCGACGTTGGCCCGAGCCGTCGCCACATTGGCGATGCCGTTGGCGATGTCGGCGTCCGTCTTGGTGATGGCCGCTTGTGCATTGAAAACGCCCGCCGTCGCGCTGTCCAGGTTCGCCCGAGCCTGATCCACACGCGCTTGATACGTTTCGGGATCGATCAGGGCCACCAGTTGCCCCTTCTTCACCTTGGTGTTGAAGTCCGCGTACAGCGCCTTGATGTTGCCCGATACGAGACTCCCCACCTGAACGGTCACCACCGCGTTGCAGGCTCCAGTAGCCGAGATGCTCGACCGAACATCGCCGCGCTCCACTCGCGCCGTCTGAAAATGGGCTCCGGACGAGCCATGCAGATAGAGGCCCAGAGCGCCGCCCGCGATCACGACAGCCGCCGCGCCGCTCCATGCCGCCTTACGTTGAATCATCGCTCCCTCCTGCCTTCACTTAGAAGACGAAGCGGAGGTGAGCTGCCGCCGTCACGATTGTTGACGCTGGCGTAATGGTTTGTATCGATCTGTGTCGGGACGTATAGGGCGCGCCGAGTTACTGGCGAAGGCCCAGAGCCCGGGCTTCGTCAGTCTTGCCGGTCATCTCCCATCGGATGAGCGACATCGGGACGACTCCCTTGGAGAAGAACTCGTCCATGAAGGTCCTCATCCGAAATTGGCCTGGATGGGCCGCCGCTGAGTCCGCAATAAGTTTGTCGAAGTCGAGTTTGCCCGCCAGGTAGGTGGTTCCGTAGCCCGGTTGGTGCGCGTAGATCCCCAGATCCACCCATATCGTCGAGCCCTTGGGGTTAAACCAGCCGTTCGGCGCTGTCTCGAATACGTACTTCATCGCCTGTTCCAGCGTGAATTCACCGCTGTGGAACTTCAGGTCCGCGATGCCGCGAATCGCTCGCACCGCCGTCATGATATGGATCAACTCCTGGGCGCGAGGGCGCGCGTCGAGCAGACCGGCCTGCATCATCGCCTCCTCCCACGCCGTCGCGAAGCCCTCCGAACGGCCCGACCAGATGTTGTAGAGCGGACGTGAACTGCGGATCAGACTCGGGTGTGGCTCGTGGTCCAGACGCTGCTTCTCCAGCCAGTGCACCATGTGACACTTCATTGGGAGCGAGTCGCGGTATTCGACGTTCGTGAAAATGTCGAGCGCCTCGGGAGCAACCAGCCGCTTCACCGGACGCAGACGATCCAGGTTCATGTAATCCGGAACCGTGAAGATCTCCTGGCGCTTCATGAAGGAGAGATATTCGCCGATCGCTTCGTCGTTGCGTCGGTTCAACTCCTCGAGCGACCCTGGCAGTCGTAGTTCAGGCAGTGCGCGGTTCCGGTTGCGCACCAACTGCAATGACGCCAGCGAACGCGCGAGTTCACGCTGCATGGCCTGCATGAGCGATTGCCAGGTCTGTGTGGTCAACTGCACGTTCTCGAGCTGCCAGTTATACTCGGCGATGCCGAGCGGCTTGCCGGCTGGAGCCTTCGCCAGACCGGTCTCGAGCCACGCGCGGAACTCGTCCACTGACCGGGCGGCGGCGCGGGCGGCCGAAGACACCTCCGGGTTCGAGGCCGCCGTCTCCTGGGCGAGTCCGACCAGCGTCTGCGCCTCTCCTCTCTTGAACCATATGCCCAATGTCCAGAGGTCGTGGCTGGGCTCTGCAAGATTCACCTTGGCCTGGGCCAGCAGCTTTGGGATCGCGACCAGCTTCGCGTGCACGAAGTTCGCATCGGCCGGGGCGAGCGGCAGTTTGTAGCGCCACAGGTCGAGCGCTCCGTACACATGCGGACCTTCGTGCAGCGGCGTGTCCGATTCGGAGTCGAACACAGTGCGGTAGAAGAAGGGCGCCTTCGCCCACGGCCGCAACACACGATGGTCGAACTCAAGACCGTTCATCTCCGCGCGGATCAGGTTGTAGTCGGCTTTGTCGGCCGTCGTCCATCCCGCGAGGTCGAAGGACTCCAGACGCTTTCGCCACTCCGTCAGCGCCGCGTACTGCTTCTTCATGGCGGTGGCGGAGTAGTCGGGCACGCCGTCGACCATGGCCGGATGCTGGAATTCACGCCATTCCTTGAAGAACTGGACCAACTGCGCGTGAGTGGATGGCGTGGCCGCCAGGCTCAGCGGCGCGAGTGCGGCGAGGACAGCCAGTAGTGGAACGATGGCGTGGAGACGCGGCGGGTTCTGCATGGTTCATTCATGGTACGACTTCGCCGCCGGCGGACGCGTTTGTGACGCGGGAGGGACAGATTGAGATACTAGGGTCGGAATGAGCTGGAATCGAAGAGATCTGCTGAAGTGCTTTCCCGCCGCCGCGCTCGCGGCGAATGCGTCCGGCGGCCGCCGGCCCAACATCGTCATCGTGATGTCCGATCAGCAGCGCGCCGGGTTGACGCGCGCTGCGGGCTTCCCGCTCGACACCATGCCGGCTCTCGACCGTATGTCGGCGCAGGGAGCGGCCTTCGACCGCGCTTACACGACCGCGCCCTTGTGCGTGCCGGCGCGCGTCAGCATGTTGACCGGGCGGTGGCCACATGCGCATCGCGTTCGGCAGAATAGCGCCGCCGCGGCGGCCGTCTTCGACAAGGACCTGTTCCAGGTGTGCCGCGAGATCGGGTATCGCACCGGGTTGAGCGGCAAGAACCACTCCCATCTGACTCCCGAGCGGCTCGACTTCTGGCGGCCATTCATGCATCTGGACGGATGGATGCCGGAACGACCTCCGCGCGAGTATGTCGAGTTCGAGCGGTGGATGAAGCGGCTGAATCATGGCTCCGCGGCCGAGGCGTCGCCGTTTCCGGTGGAGGCGCAATTCCCCTACCGCATCGTGTCGAGCGCCATCGAGTTCATTGACAGTTCCAAGGACCAGCCGTTCGCCCTGTGGGTGAGCTTTCCGGAGCCGCACAACCCGTATCAAGCCCCCAAACCGTACTTCGACATGTTCCCGCCGGAAGCCGTGCCGCCGCGCGACGTCGAGGAGGACGTCCTGAGGTCGAAGGGCTTCCGGTGGCGATGGCTGCGGCAGCTGGAGGAGCGGACGTATCCGGGCTACGCCGGGCGGTGGCGGCGGACGCGGTCGAATTACCTGGGGATGCTGCGGCTGATCGACGACCAGGTGGGGCGGCTTCTGAGCCATCTGGAGGCGAGCGGGAAGGCTCGCAACACGATTGTCGTGTACCTCGCCGATCACGGCGATTTCTTCTGCGATTACGGGCTCGAGCGCAAGGGTGTGGACCTGCCGGAGGTGCTGACGCGTATTCCGATGACTTGGTTTGGAGCGGGCGTGCGGCCACAGGGGAAACTGCCGGCATTCGTTTCGACGGCCGATGTGTTGCCGACGCTGTGCGAGGCTATCGGGGCGGAGATCCCGTTCGGCGTCCAGGGGCGTAGCCTGTGGCCGATGCTGACAGGCGAGGAATATCCGAAGGCGGAGTTCGAGAGCATCCTTTCAGAGGTGGGATTCGGTGGGCTGAACTACGGTCCCGAAGACGCAATTCCAGCGTCGTGGGGGCGGGGCGGAGGCGGTCCGGAGGCGACGCCCACCTACGACGAACTGAATTCGGTGACGCAGAGCGGAACGATGAAGATGGTTCGCATGGGGGATTGGAAGCTGGTCTTCGACATGATGGGACAGGGCCAGTTGTACAACGTGGCTCGGGATCCCTATGAGCTGAAGAACTTGTGGGCGGCATCCGAAGCGGCCCCATGGCGCGGACGGCTGCTCGAAGAGTTGCTGAAGTGGACGCTGAGGACGCAGGACGATCTGCCACGCGCGGCCTACACCACGAAGCGGGCGGCGCACGGCTGGTACGCCTGAGGCGCCCCTGCGCTATTCGGGGCGGTTGGCGAGCGAGGCCGCGCTTTCGTCGGCTTCGGGCTCGAGCCAGGACACGTCGGCGCCGCCGAAGCGTTTGGCGCCGGCCTCGAGGATCAGGCTGTCGGGGACCTTGGCGAGCGGAGTGTAGCGCGGGTGGTGCGACTCCTTATACGGGTTGTTGCGGGCGGCGTTATAGCAGCAGATCATTGACCACCGCGGATGCTCAGAACGGTTCTGATCGGAGCGGTGCAGCAGGTTCGCGTGGAAGAAGAGCACGTCGCCGGGCGCCATCTCGACATACACGAGCCCCAATCGCGCCTGAATTTCGCGGACGCGTTCGGGATCGGCGCCGGCCTGATCGCCGGTGAGAATGTGGTCGACGCGGCCAATGTCGTGCGAGCCGGGGATCACCTGCATGCAGCCGTTTTCGCGCGTGGCGGGATCGACGGCGATGAAGGCGCTGGTGAGCAGCGGATAGAGTACGCCGTTCTGATACCAGTAGCCGTAGTCCTGATGCCAGGCCCAGGCGCCGCCCACTCGGGCGTCCTTCATGATCATTTTCGAATGGTAGTGGTAGACCTCGCCGCCGAGGATCAGTTCGGCGGATTCGACTACCGATTGACAGCGGGCGAACATGCCGTACACGGAGTCGCCCGGGTGGTTCCAAAGCGATAGCCGGACCTTTCCGCCTTCGCCGTCGCCCCGGGCGAAGGAGTGGCGATCGAGTTCGCGATCCTCGCGGGCGGCGCGCCCGAGCAGTTCGATCTCCTGGCCAGTGAAGAAACCGCGGGCCAGCGTGAAGCCCTGGTGGCGATACTCGGCGACGTGCGCGGCGGAAAGGGGTCCGGAAGCCATGACGTTATTTTACGGCTCGATTTTCGTGCCCAGCACCTTGAGGAACGCGGCGAGCCAGGCGGGGTGGGCGGGCCAGGCGGGGGCGGTGACGAGGTTGCCGCTGACATGCGCGGCGTCGATGGCGATGTCGGCGTACTCGCCGCCGGCCCGGGTGACGTCGGGCGACACGGCGGGGTAGCAACTGCACGATTTCCCTTCGAGCACGCCCGCGGCGGCGAGCACCTGCGCGCCGTGGCAGATGGCGGCGATGGGCTTGCCGGCGGTGGAGAAATGGCGGACGATGTCGAGCACCTTCGGGTTCAGCCGGATGTATTCGGGAGCGCGGCCGCCGGGAATCACCAGCGCGTCGTAATCCTCGGCCTTCACGTCGTCGAAGGCGGCGTTGATGGCGAAATTGTGGCCCCGCTTCTCGCTGTAGGTCTGGTCTCCTTCAAAGTCGTGTATGGCGGTTCGGACCACGTCGCCGGCCTTCTTGCCGGGGCACACGGCGTCGACCGTATGCCCGACCATCTGCAGCGCCTGGAACGGCACCATCACTTCGTAGTCTTCGACGTAGTCGCCAACCAGCATGAGCAATTTCCTCGTCATGCCAGTATCGTCTCACGCGGCGCGAACGGGTGCGAGCACCCTGGCGGCATTGATGTCTTATAGTGCATAGTATGCCGAGGCGAACTCCAGACGGGTCCGCATCCGCGCGAGTGGTTTGGGCGGCGCTCGGCCTGCTCCTGCTGTGCCTTCTTCAAGCGACGGGCGCGGTGCGGATGGAGGTGTACTCGTTCGACGGGCGGGCGAAGCTCCGGCGGGGCGTGGAGGGGTGGTGGTATGTCGACCGACGGCCGGCGACGCCGGTTATGGGGCTGGCGGACGGGAGCCTGGCGACGCTGGGTCCTTTCGATGGAGCGGAACTGGAGCTGCGGCTCGCCCGATTGCAGGAGCATCGGGAAGTGACGGTGACGTTCCTGTTCATCGGGCCGCCTGAGGCGTTGCGGATGTCGGCGAATGACGGGCGGCGGTGGACGGTGCTGGAGCCGATTGCGCTGCCTCCGGAGGCCGTCGCCGCTTCCCCCGATGGCGCCCGGCGGCTTGCCTTTGAGATGGCGGCGGGGCGGGAGACGTGGCTGGTGGAAGCGAAGCTGCCGCACTCGGCGGCCACGTTGCGGTTGCGCTGGAGCGCGCCGGGCGCGGAATGGAGCATCGCGCAGGTCCGCGTGAGCGTGAGCGGCGACGCGAAGATCGCCGATTTGACGGTGGACGGATCCCGCCGGCGCGCCGTGGTTTTCTGCGCGACCGATGGCGTGCCGAGCCACGGGTTCGTCATCTTCGAGTGGGAGGACGCGGGGCGGCGGCGGACGAGCGCCTCCGCCTGGGGGTTCTATCCGGAGGCTCAGGCGAACTATGCGAGCCTGGCGCTGGGGCTGAGCGCTCCTGGCGAATTGCGCGACGAGTTCCGCACCGGCCAGATGACGCGGGTGGCCGCGCGGCTGGTGGTCTACGCCGACGCGCGGCGGTTCGCGGCGGCGCGGGCGGGGCTTGCGCGATGGCGGCGCGAACGGACGTACCGGCTGCTGACGCGGGATTGCGTTACGTTGCTAGAGGAGGTTGCGGGGGAACTGGGGCTGCGGGTTCCCCGGCGCGGCGTCGATTCGCTGCGGCCGGCCGCCTATCTCGAAGCGTTGATAGAAGCCAATTAGCGGCGGGAGACTGCGGTCGGCCCGCGGCTGCTACAATCCAAGCTATATGTTTCTCGGTCTCGAACACACGGCGATCGCATCGCCGGACCCGGGCGGCCTGGCGCAGTGGTACGTGGACACCCTGGGTTTCCGCATCAACTTCCGCTACGGCCCAAACGTGTTCGTCCGGGCGCCGAACGGAAGCCTGCTCGAGATCATTCCTTCAGAAGGCGAGCGTGGTCCGAATTCGATGAAGGACCCCGGCATCCGCCACCTGGCCATCGCGGTCGAGGATTTCAACGCGGCCATGAAGCAACTGAAGGACGTGGGGGTGGCGATCATCGGCGATCCGATCGAGAATCAAGGCAACCGCCTTGCGTTTTTTGCCGATCGCGACGGCAACCTGCTGCATCTTGTATCTCGTGAGACCCCGCTGCCCTAACCGGACCGCCTCTTGCTGAAACGAGTCTTCAAGGCATTCCAATATCGCGATTTCCGCGTCATGTGGATCGGGGCCTGCACCTCGAGCATCGGCACGTGGATGCAGAACCTGGCGCAAAGCTGGCTGGTGTACGATATCTCCGGCTCAGCGTTCTATCTGGGCCTGGACGCGTTCCTGGGACAGTTTCCGATCATCCTGTTTTCACTGGTGGGCGGCGTGTTCGCCGATCGCACCAGCCGCCAGAAACTGCTCATCATCTCCCAGGTGGTGCAGATGAGCTGCGCCTTCACCATGACCATCCTGGTGTTCTTCGGACTGCGCCACATCTGGCCGATCCTGTGCCTGTCCTTCATTGTGGGCACCGTCCAGGCCTTTGGCGGGCCCGCCTATCAGGCGCTGGTGCCGACGCTGGTGGATCCCGAGGATCTGCCCAACGCCATCGCGCTGAACTCCATCCAGTTCAACCTCGCGCGCGTCATCGGCCCCATGATCGGCGGACTGGCGCTGAAGCGGCTGGGCGCGACGTGGTGTTTCGGCCTGAACGGCCTGTCGTTTGTCGCCGTCATCGTGACGTTGATGATGATCAAGGTGCGGTTCACGCCGGCGGGTAAGAAGAGCGGAGTGCTCGAAGGGATCCAACAGGGCTTTGGCTTCATCACCAAGCGCGAGTCCATGACCACGCTGATCTTCCTCGCGTTTTCGATGACGCTGGTCGCCTTCCCGATGATCGCCTTCCTGCCGGTGTTCGCGCGGCAGGTGTTCCACGGCGGGCCGGAGGCGTACACGGCGTTGCTGGCGTCCTCGGGGCTGGGTTCGGTGGCTGGAGCGCTGATCGTGGCCGCGCTGGGACGTAAGAAGAACCTCGGCAAGGCGGCCCTGGTGATGTTGCTGGCGATGGGCGTCGCCATGTCGATCTTCGCGCTGTCCAAACACCTGGTGGTCAGTTGCGTGTTCCTGTTCCTGGCCGGAGCGGCGATGATCGCGGTGTTCGCCATGGTGAGTTCGCTCGTGCAGTTGATCACGCCTGACGAGATGCGGGGACGCGTCATGAGCGTCTACAACGTGGCGTTCCGCGGCGGCATGCCGATCGGTAGCATCATTCTCGGCGGCATCATTCAGTCCATGGGAGCTCCGCCGGTGATCGCCTTCAACGGCGCGCTGCTGGTGGTCCTGGCGATCTGGTTCCTGCTGGTGCAGCGGAAGGTGGCGGCCCTTTAGAATGGTGGGTGAGATGCGGTTTGCTGTTGTCGGTCTCGTATCCGCTGCGTTAGCGGCCTTGGGCGGTCCGTTGGAGAAGGCGCGCGACGCCCAGGACCGGGCGGCGCTCGGCCGGTCGATCCAGGAGTTGTCGACGGCGGCCGCCAGCCGTCCAAAGGACCCGGCGGCGCAGTACAAGCTGGCGCAGGCGCAATCCTACCTGGCTGAGGTGTCGATCGAGCAGCGGGATAAGAACGCCGCGCGATCGGCCGCCGAGAACGGCATTCAAGCGGCGGAAAAGGCCACGAGCCTCAAGGCCGACAGCTCCGAGTACCATCGAATGCTGGGCACGCTGTGCGGGCAGGCGATCGCGGGCGGCAACCTGCTGATCGGGATGAAGTACGGCAAGTGCGCGCTCGATGAAGTGAACAAGGCGATCCAGCTTGATCCCAAGAACCCCATGGGATACCTGAGCCGCGGCGTGGGCAACTACTATCTGCCCGCCCAGTTCGGCGGCGGCGTGGACAAAGCGATCGCCGACTTCCAGAAGACCATCGAGATGGATCCGAAGATTCCGGAGGCGCACCTGTGGCTCGGCGTCGCCTTGCGCAAGGCGAATCGTAACGCCGAGGCGAGAAAGGCCTTCGAAAAATCGCTACAGTTGAATCCGGCCCGCGTCTGGGCGAAGCAGCAACTCGACAAAACGCCGGTGCAATAGTGCAGCCGGCCGTCGCGGCTTTCGTGCTGATTGTGACGGCGCTGACCTATTTCGTTTTTCCGGGCCACACCTATTTGCAGCAGGACACGCAGATCTACGTGCCCATGCTCGAGAAACTCGAAGACCCCGCGCTGTTCGTCAATGACCCCGTGGTGGCGCGCCCGCACCTGAGCTGGACGCTGTACGACGAAGTGACGGTAGGGGCGCGGCGGCTGACCGGGCTCGACTTCCGTTCGATCCTGACGGCGCAGCAGTTGGCGCTGCGGGCGTTTGGAGTGTGGGGCGTGTTCCTCATCGGAACGTCGCTCGGATTCACGCGGCGGCTGTCAATGTTCGTCTCCGGCGTATTTTCGCTCGGCGTCATGGTGTTGGGGCCGCAGGTGCTGACCATCGAGTACGAGCCCGTTCCGCGAGGCTTCGCCCTGCCCCTGGTGTTGTGCGCCATCGGGCTGGCCCTGCACGGCCGGAATCGCGCCGCGAGCCTGGCCGCCACGGCCGCAATGCTCTATCACGCGCCCACCACGGCGGCGTTCTGGCTGGTGTTCGCCGTGCTGCTGTGGCGCGCTCGGGAATGGAAACCGCTGGCGATTCCTGCGCTCGGGCTGGCGTTGCTAGTCGCCTTCTCGCGCCTTCAGCCGGGGCTTGCGGAACGGCAGCCGCTATTCGCCATCGTGAGTCCCGCGGTCGAGGCGCTCCAGAAAATGCGCGCCGCCTACAACTTCGTTTCGCTGTGGCCACGCGAGCTGACGGTGCACTACACGTCGCTCGCCGGCGTTTGCGTGCTCGCCTTATGGCGGCTACGCAGCCGCTTGTCGGTGACGCACTGGATCGTTTTCGCCGGCCTGCTGGGGGCGGGCGTGTTAAGCGCGCCGTTCTCGCTCGCCACGCTCGAAGGGTTGCGGTGGTCGCTGATCCCGCAGTTTCAGCCCGCCCGGGCCATGCTGTTCGTCACGTCGCTGGGCATCATCCTGGCGGCCGCCGCGGCCATCCACGCCGCCGCCGGCCGAAACTACGCCGAAACGTTCGCCTGGATGCTGATCCCGTTCCTGCTGCCGGTGCACAAGCTGCTGACTCCGCCCTACACGGTGACGGAAGCGCTGCTGGTGGCGGGACTGGCCGCCGCCGCCACCGCGGCCATTTCCGTACACATGCTGTCGCCACGCCGGGCCGCCGCCGCGCTCGCCATGGCGGGCTTGGCCGCCTACTTCGCCATCCCCCTTATCGGAGGCATCCAGAACTACCCGGCGCTCTGGAATCCGAACATCGTCGGCGTGGCCGAGTGGGCTCGCGCCTACACCTCGCGCGACGCCGTCTTCCTGTTTCCCAAGTCCCTGAAGGACCTGCATCCGGGCATCTTCCGCGCCGAATCCCGGCGGGCCGTGTACGTGGACTGGAAGGGCGGCGGCCAGGTGAACTACTTCGAGGACCTCGCGCTCGAATGGCACGCGCGGTGGAAGGCCGTGATCCTTCGCGAAGCATCCGACGCGGAGCTGGCGGCCCGGGGCGTCGATTACATCATCGTTGAATTGAAGGACATCCGCCACGGCGTGCTGCCCGTTTACAGCAACGCCGGGTACGCCGTGTATCCCACCCACTGATCGACGTAACGCGGCGGCAGGCTAACGCGTTTTAATACTCAGCAGCCGAAATCTCCGGCCTCACTGGCATGATCCGCATACTGTTCGCCCTGCTTTGCGCCGCCCTCGCCGCGCCGGCCGATGAGACGATCGTGTTCCGCAGCGACGTCGCGCTCATCCGCGTGGACGCCCAGGTGGTGGATCGTGACAACCGCGCCATTACAGGACTTCGCGCCGAGGACTTCGTGCTGCGCGACGAGGGGAAGGTCCAGGACATCCGGAACTTCGCCCGCGAGGAGATGCCGGTCGACTTCCTGTTTTTGCTCGATGTGAGCGCCAGCATGCGCCCCCACGTCGAGCGGATCGCGGAGGCGGCGCACGACGCGGTGCGGGTGCTGGGCCCGGACGACCGCTTCGCCATCATGGTCTTCGACCGCCAGACGCGGCTGCGCATGCCCTTCCGCAAGGGTCACGAACACCTGGAGCGCGAGTTCGAGAACGTGCTGAAGCTTGAGAACTTCCGGGGCGGAACCGACATCACACGCGGTATGTACGATGCGGCGGCCTACATAAAGCGAGATGGACGAAAGGACGCGCGCCGGGCGATTGTCATCCTCACCGACGACGAAACCGAGCTGAGCCGCGACGACGAGGGCGTCCTCGCCTCGCTCGAACGGGGCGACACGGTGATGAGCGCCCTGATAGCGCCGGATGCGATGCGCACGGGCGGCGGCTACGGCGGTGGGGGCCAGGGCGGTGGTCGCAACGGCGGAACCTGGGGCTCTGGCGGTCCGTTGGGAGGCGTGATTTTCGGCGGGCCTCGCGGCGGTCCCGGTGGACGCGGACCCGGCGGCCCGGGCGGCTATCACCGCACGCACTCGGCGGGCGTCAGCGAGATCGCCAAGCGCTCCGGCGGCGACAGCATGCCGGTGGACGATTCCTACGCGCTCGAAACGACGTTGTCGCGCATCCGCCAGCGGTACGCGCTGCACTTCTACGCTCCGACGGGCGTGAAAGGCGGCGAGCAGCGGAATCTGTCGGTGACGTTGAGCGCTTCGGCGCGCCAGCGTTATCCGGACGCAGAAGTGCGGTTCCGGCGAGTCTACATGGTTCCCGACGGCGTCGGGCCCGCGCCGGGTCCGGCCTCGCAGGGCGTGGTGGCGGTGGCCCCGGGCGCCGAAGCGCCGGTGGTGGTGCGGGCTTCGTCGGTGGATGTCAGCGACTCGCCGGCGCCGTTTAGACGACGGCGCGCCGTGAACGAAGACGGATCCTCGGTGAGCGGTCCCACCTCGGATTCGAGCGGCGCTCCGGCGGCGTCGATCCTGCGCGTGGATCCAGGCTCGCAGGCGCCGAGCGCCGGCTGGCGGCGCGTGGACGACGGTCCGGCGCCAGCCGCGAAGGAGACGGCGGCAAAGGAGCCCGCCAGGGAGGCGCCTAAGACCGCTCCGGCCGCCGACAGCCAGGGCGGCTGGCGAAGAGTCGCAAAACCCGACCAGCAGTGATTCGGCCCTACTCTGTCGGGAGCGCCCGCACCTGCCCCGTAATCTGGATGCCGAAGCCCTCCAGCCCCGAAATCTTCCTGGGGTGGTTGGTCAGCAGGCGCACCGTCGAAAGTCCCAGATCCGCCAGGATCTGCGCCCCGATGCCGATCTCGTGCTGGTAGGCGGGCAGGTCCGAAGAAGGGAAGTTGGGCTGATGGCCGTGCGTCACCAGCCGGTTGGCGCCGCTCTCGTTGGCTGACTTCACCCCCGGTCCGGTCTGGTGCAGGTACACGAGCACGCCGGCGCCCTCCTCGGCGATCCTCCTCATGGCGGCCGTCAGCGTAGCCTGACAGTCGCACTGCGTGGAGCCGAACACATCGCCCAAAACGCAGTGCGAATGCATCCGCACCAGCACGTCGGAGCGCCCGGCCACCTCTCCGCGCACGATCGCCAGATGCATCTCGCGGCCCAGCGAGGTGGTGTACTGCACCACGCGAAAATCGCCGAACTCGTTCTGCAGTGCGCCCTCCGCGTTGCGGCGGATGAAGCGCTCGTTTTGCAGACGGTAGCGGATCAACTGGGCGACCGAAATGATCTTCAACCCATGCAGCGCGCAAAACTCCTCGAGCTGCGGGCGCCGGGCCATGGTGCCGTCCTCGTTCATGACCTCGCAGATCACGCCGCCCGGTTCGAGCCCCGCCATGCGCGCCAGGTCGACCGCGGCTTCGGTCTGTCCGGCGCGGACCAGCACGCCGCCCTCGCGGGCGCGCAGCGGGAACACGTGGCCCGGCCGCGCCAGGTCGCGAGCGGAGGATTTCGGATCGATGGCCACGCGAATGGTGCGGGCGCGATCGAAGGCGGAGATGCCGGTGGTGATCCCTTCGCGCGCTTCGATGGACTCGCAAAACGCGGTCCCGAAGCGCGAGGTGTTGGTGCGAGCCATGGCGGGCAACTGCAGGCGATCGCAGATGTCGGCGGCAAGCGGCAGGCAGATCAACCCGCGGCCGTGCGTCGCCATGAAGTTGATGATTTCGGGCGTGATCTTCTCGGCGGCCACGGTCAGATCGCCTTCGTTTTCGCGATCTTCATCGTCAACCACAACGAGCATCCGCCCGGCGCGGAAGTCCTCTACGGCCTCCGGTATGGACGCAAATGGCATAAATTTCCGGTTCTTACTCCAGGATACCGGAGGCGTGCGCCGCTAACGCGGGTAGGGGTGGCCGCGCATGCCGGTGGCGGCCCGGTAGATCTGCTCGGCGAGCATGGCCCGCGCCAACTCGTGCGGGAACGTCATGGGCGACAGGGAGAGCAGCAGGTCGGCGCGCGGCTTCCATTCCTCCGGCAGTCCGTCCGCGCCGCCCAACAGGAAGACGATATCCCGCGCCTCCAGTTCGGCCTTGGCCACCATGGCGGTGAACTGCGCCGAATCCATGCGCTTGCCGGCGGGATCGAGGAACGCCTTGAAGGCGGTTGCATGCCGGCCGAAAAGGTCGAACCGCCCGGGCTGGATCTCCCTCGTTTCGCATTGCAGGTAGCGCGAGGTGCGCTTCAGGTACTCGGCCACCAGGCCGTTCGAGAACGCGTCGCGCGCTTTGCCGATGTAATAGACGTGGATCTTCAAGCCGGGCGCCCATGGCGGCGGTCAGTGAGCTAATCTCGTAAAAGTGACCCCAGCACCCAGTTTATCCGCCTTCGAATTGACTGTACGGACTCCGGACGGAAAGAGCCGGGTTGTCCCGCTGACGAATCCTCGGCTGACGCTGGGCCGCTCGGCCACCAACGATCTCTGCTATCCGGAGGATGTCGGCCTGTCCCGCCAGCACCTGGCGTTCGAGCGCTCAGGCGTCGATTGGGTCATCCAGGACCTGGGCAGCAAGAATGGGACGCTGGTGAACGGCGCGCGCATCACCACCGCGCAGCGGCTGCGTCCCGGCGACCGCATCTCCGCCGGGCACCTCAACATCGAATTCACCGACGTGACGGCGGCGATCGGGGGAACCTCGAATACCGTGGTGTTCGTCGACAGCGCGGTGGTCACGGCGGCCACCACGACCGTCAGCACCAGCCTCGAAGGCCTGATGGGGCCGGAGCAGGAGGATTTCGGCAAGACCAACGTCTTTCAGGGAAGCCTGCAAACACGCGCCCTGCTGCGGGCGGGCCGCGAACTGGCCGGACACCGTCCGCTGGCCGAATTGTTCGAGGTCATCATGGACCTTTCGCTCGAAGCCGTCGGCACCAACCGCGGCGTTCTCATGACGCTGGAGGACGGCGCCCTGGTGGTGAAGGCGGCGCGAGGCCAGGGCTTTCAGATCAGCTCCGCCGTGCGCGACAAGGTGATCACCGAAGGCGCCTCCGTGCTCGTCATGGACGCGCAGTTGGACCAGGCGTTTCGCGAACGCGCGAGCATCGTGGCGCAGAACGTCCGCAGCATGATGGCGGTGCCGTTACAGGCCAAGGATCGCGTCATCGGCCTGATCTATCTCGACTCGCCGAACCTGGTCCGCCCGTTCTCGCGCGAGGACCTGAATCTGTTGACGGTGATGGCCAACGTCGCCGCCATCCGCATCGAACACGCCCGGCTGGCCGAGGTGGAGCAGGCCGAACGGATGCTCGCCAAGGAGCTCGAACAGGCCGCCAAGATCCAGCGCGGATTGTTGCCGGCGCAATCGCCCCAGGCCCCGGGGCTCGACCTGGCCGGCTCCACCGCCGCCTGCCGCACGGTGGGCGGCGATTACTACGACTTCCTCTCCTTCCCCGACGGCCGCGTGGGCGTGCTGGTGGGCGACGTGGCGGGAAAGGGCATGCCCGCCGCGCTCATGATGTCGAGCCTCCAGGCGCGCGTGCAGGTGCTGTTTGAGGAGTGCGACGACCTGGCGCGCAGCGTCTCCCGCTTGAACAAAGCGATCGCGACCAACTGCCCGGACAACCGCTTCATCACGTTCTTCATCTGCATCATCGACCCGGCCACCGGCGTCGTGACCTACTCGAACGCCGGGCACAATCCGCCGCTGCTGGTGCGCCGGTCGGGCGAAGTGGACACGCTCAAGACGGGCGGCATCATCCTCGGCATCATGCCCCGGTTCACCTATCAGGACGACCGCGTCACAATGGGGCCGGGCGACATCCTGGTGCTGTTCAGCGACGGCGTTACCGAGGCGGCCCGGCCCGACGTCGACGAGGAGTTCGGCGAAACCCGTCTGGCCGAAGTCGTCCGCGCCCACGCGAGCGAGCCGGCGGAGGAGATCGTCAAGGCGGTGCTCGCCGCCGTCGCGCAGTTCACCCAAGGCGCCCCCGCGGCCGACGACATCACCGTGGTGGTGGCGAAACGCTAAAGCGGCGGACGGGCTGCGTTCTTGTATCCTGGAACTTCAGCCATGCGCAAGCTATTGTTCGTGCTGACGGCGTTCTGCGCCGCCGGCCTCGCCCAGCCATTCGAGTACTGGCCTGGATCGACGTACGATCCCGCCATTCCCACCGCCAAAAGCGTTCTTGGTTACGACATCGGAGATCGCGTTTCGTGGCACGCCAACATCGTGCGCTACATGAAGGCGCTCGAGGCGGCCGCGCCGGCTCGCATGAAGGTCTTCGAATACGGCAAGACCTGGGAGGGCCGGCCGCTCATCTACGCCGCCATCGGCAGCCGCGAGAACATCCGTCGCCTTTCGGACATCAAGGCCGCCATGCATCGCCTCTACGATCCGCGCCGCACCACCGAAGCCGAAGCCCGCAAGATCATTGCGGACCTTCCCGCCGTCATCTGGCTCGGCTACGGCGTACACGGCAACGAGATCTCCTCCCCCGACGCGGCGCTCCAGACCGCCTACCATCTTCTTGCCGCTCGTAACGACAAACTGGTGGAGTCCGTCCTGGCGCACGTCGTCGTATTGATCGACCCGCAGCAGAACCCCGACGGACGCGACCGCTTCGTGCACAACTTCGAGATCAACGAAGGGCTCGAACCCGACCCGAACTCCTCCTCCGCCGAGCACTCCGAACCCTGGCCCGGCGGACGCACCAACCACTATTTCTTCGACCTGAATCGCGACTGGCTCACCGCCAGCCAGCCGGAAACCCAGGGCCGCTTCCGCATGCTGAAGGAGTGGTATCCGCTGGTGTGCGTCGACCTTCATGAAATGGGCACGGAGTCGACTTACTACTTCGCTCCGGAAGCCGTCCCCTACAATCCGCACCTGACCAAGGACCAGAAGGACCCGCTCTACTGGTTCGGCAAGAACAACGCGAAGTACTTCGACCGCTTCGGCTTCAGCTATTTCACCCGCGAAGAGTACGACGCGTTCTATCCGGGCTACGGCGCCAGTTGGCCGTCTTACTACGGCGGCCTGGCCATGACTTATGAAAATGGCTCGACGCGCGGCCTCGTAGTTAGGAAATCCGACGAGACCACCATCACCTTCCGCGAGACCGTCCGCCGCCATTTTGTAACTTCCATCTCCACCGCCGAGACCGCCGCCGCGAATCGCGACAAACTGCTCGATAACTTCTGGCAGTATCACGTCACCGCCATCGACGAAGGTTCCAAGGACACGGTCCGCGAGTACATCCTGCCCCGCCGCGGCAACGTCTCCGCGGTGGACCGTCTGGCCGCCCTCCTGGTGGAGCACGGCGCGGAAGTCCAGCGCGCCACCGCCCCCTTCAAGAACGGGACCGCCGAGTATCCCGCCGGATCCTACGTGATCCCGCTCGCGCAGCCCGCCAAGCGCCTGGTGCGCACCCTGCTCGACACGCAGGTGGCCATGGACGACAAGTTTCTCAAGGAGGAGGACCGCCGCCGGAAGCGCCGCTTGTCCAGCGAAATTTACGACGTGACGGCCTGGTCCCTGCCTCTCCAGTTCGGCGTGGAGGCGATCGCCGCCCCCGCCAAATCGCCCGGCGCCTTTGAGCCGTTCACATCCACCGCCACGCCCCCCGGCGCCGTGAAGGGCGCGAACGCCGCGGTCGCCTATCTCGCCCCGTGGGGCGCCACCTCCTCGGCGCGTTTCATGACGGCGGCCCTGCGCGCCGGCCTGCGCCTGCACTCCAACGACAAGAAATTCACCCTGGCCGGGCGCGCTTACCCTGCCGGAACCATCATCGTGAAGGTGAAGGACAACCCGCCCTCGGTCCACGAAACGGTCCAACGGCTGGCGAAATCCACCGGCGCCGAAATCGTCGCCACGGATTCCAGTTGGATGGACGAAGGCCCCGACTTCGGCAGCCGAAACGTCTTCTGGATGCGCAAACCCACCATCGCCGTCGCCTGGGACCGTCCGGCGGCCGCCTCCTCGGCGGGTCAGATCCGCTTCCTCATCGAGCGCCAGTTCAACTACCCCGTGACAGCCATCCGCACCAGCGACCTCGGCTCCACCGACCTGTCGAAATTCCAGGTGATCATCCTGCCCGACGCCGGACGCAGTGGCGGCGGCTACGCGGGAGTGCTCGGCCCCGCCGGCGGACGCCGCCTGCGCGACTGGGTGGAAGCCGGCGGCACATTGATCGGCATTGAGGACGCCATCCAGTACCTGGCCTCCCCCAGCGCCGGATTCCTCGCCGTTTCGCAGGAAACCAAGCCCGCCGCGCAACCGGAAGCCGCCGGGACGCGTCGCCAGGAAGGAGCGGCGACCACGCCTCCGGCCGGCCCACCCGCCGGCGGCGGCGACATCGCCCGCGTGCCTGGCAAACTGTACGCCAAGGATGAGGAGTTCGAGAAAGCCGTGCAGCCGGAGGGCGAACTACCCTCGAGCGCTCACGGTTTCCTCGCGAAAGCGAAGGTGGACCCGGAACATTGGACCACGGTTGGGGTTCCTGAATCCATATACGCCATGGTGATGGGCCGCGCCATCTACACTCCGGAGAAGGCCGATCGCGGCGTAAACGCGGTCGTGTACGCCGGGCCGGACCAGGTGATGGCGAGCGGCTACATCTGGGACGAGTTTCGCAAGCAGATCGCCTACAAGCCGCTGGAAGTGGCGCAACGCAGCGGCCGCGGCTGGGTGATCGGATTCACCACCGATCCGGCCTTCCGCGCCTATATGGACGGACTCAATATTCTGTTTCTGAACGCTGTTTTCCGCGGGCCGGGACACGCCGGTCCAGCGCGCGATTTCGGAGAGGAGTAAGGGAATGGATGGCGGCGGCGGACCCACTGTTGGCCCGCCGCACTGCGATGCTACGCCGTTGCGGGAGCGGTTTTCTTGCGGGCGGCCCTGCGTTTTTCCACGGGAGGTTGCCGATCGCTTTTCTTCAGGTTTGGTAAAACGATCGAGGTTACGAATTTCTTTTCGCCGTGATCGTCGAACTTGATCACGATATGGTCGTCATTGCAGGATAAGACTGAACCCAGCCCGAACTTGCCGTGTTCGACCTGTGCGCCGGTCGCGAACGCCGGTTTATTAGCCATTCAGAACACACTCCTTTTTGTATGTTAACAATTACTTTTGTTTATGTCGAGTTCGAGGCCTAACTGTGGTACTTCGCGTGCCTAGAAAATTCGCCCTCCTGTGGCTCTTCCTGCTCGCCGCCGCCCTGTTCGCCGACACTCTCCCCGGCGTCTATATCGTGGATCTGACCACTGAGCCGGTAGCTCGTCTGGCCCAGCGGGAGCACGCCCAAATCCACCGTCCGACGGCCTCCCTCATCGCCCGCCGGACGGCGATTCTCGACGAGCAGCGTCGCGTCCGCACCGCCGCGGAGTCCGCCGGCGCGGAAGTGATCGACGCCTTCCAGCTTGTCCACAACGCGCTCGTGGTGCGAATCCCGCCCGACCGCGCCGCCCGCCTGAACACGCTCGACGGGGTTCGCGCCGTACGCCCGGTGCGCCTGTACCGCAAACTGCTCGACCACGCGCTGCCGCTTGAGAACGTGCTGGACGCGTGGACCGAGGCCGGCGGGTTCGACAAGGCCGGCGCGGGCGCCAGGATCGCGATCATCGACACCGGCATCGACCTGGCTCATCCCGCCTTCTCCGACGGCGGATTCACCGCGCCCGCCGGTTTCCCGAAGGTCATCCGCCAATCGGATCTGGCCTACACCAACGCCAAGGTCATCGTGGCCCGCAGCTACGCGAACCCCGCCACCGGAGTAGCGTCGCCCGCCGCCGACATCGACGGCCACGGCACCGGAGTCGCCATGATCGCCGGCGGATGGATCGCCTTTGGACCCTACGGGCCGGTCGCCGGCGTCGCGCCGGGCGCATATCTCGGAAGTTACAAGGTGTTTCCCGACGGCCTGGGCGGCGCGCCCGATTCACTCATCATTCGCGCGCTCGAGGATGCGGTGTCGGACGGAATGGACGTCATGAATCTGAGCCTCGGCAGTTTCCCCGCCGTCCGGCCCGGTGACGACGAACTGGTGTTCGCCGTGGAAAACGCCGTGGCCGCCGGAAAGGTGGTGACCATCGCCATCGGCAACGACGGCGCCACGCCCAACACGGTCGCCTCGCCCGCCACCTCGCCGTCGGCCCTCTCGGTGGGCAGTTCGAACAACAGCCGGTCGTTCATGGTGCGCCTGCTCGTGGACGGGCATGACCCGTACGTGGCGCTGCCCGGCGACGGCGCTAACTCCGCGACGCCCGTAACCGGTCCCATCGTGGACATCACCGCGTTCGACTCCACCGGTCTCGGTTGCGACGCCTTCCCCGCGGGATCCCTCACCGGCGCCATCGCGCTCATCCAGCGCGGGACCTGCTATTTCGAAACCAAACTGCTGAACGCCCAGGCGGCCGGCGCCGCGGGAGCCGTCATCTATGCCCGCTCCACCGCGCCGGACCCGGTGAACTTCGCCGTCGGCGCCGCCACCTTGCCCGCCCTCATGATCGCCAACGGCGACGGCGTCGCCCTGCGAGCCGCGCTGGGAAGCGGGGCGCTGCACGGGACGCTCGATTTCTCCCCGTTCGCCGTCCCCGCCGACGCCGCGCGCATCAGTTCGTTTTCCAGCCTGGGGCCGAGTTCGGACTACTCCATCAAGCCCGACCTGCTCGCCATCGGCGAGAACCTGTCCACGGCGCGTCCCGTCAGCCAGGGCGGCTACGTTGTGGAGGGCGGCACCAGTTTCTCGGCTCCGGCCGTGGCGGGAGCGGCGGCGCTGTTAATCGCGGCGCGTCCCGGCCTGACGCCGGCCGAATACAAGTCCCTGCTGGTGAACGCCGCCAGCCCGTTCACCATAACCGGGGGCGCGCTAGCCGGCGTGCAAAGCGCCGGCGCGGGACTCCTGAACGTGAGCGCCGCCGTTCGCTCCACCATCACGGCGTCGCCGGTGTCGCTCAGCTTCGGCTCCGTTGGATCCACGGTAAAGTCGACCCTGCCGCTGACGCTGACCAATACCAGCGCCGCGCCCGACACGTTCTCCATCGCGGTGACCCCGGTCGAAGACGGTCCCGCGCCGACGGTGGCGGCCAACACCATCGCGCTCGACGCGGGCGCTTCGGGCGCCGTCAGCGTCGCACTATCGTCGTCCGGGCTCGCCGCCGGCGTTTACCAGGGAGTGCTGTCGGTGCAAGGCTCGCGGTCGCCCTCCGCCATCCGGATCCCGTACTGGTTCGGCGTCCCATCCGAGCAACCGCGCTATTTCCAGTTGATTCAGGCGCCGTCCACGGCCCGCCGCGGCGGCGTGTTCGACATCGCCTTCCGCGTGCTCGATGTCAACGGACTGCCGGTGACCAAGGGCGTCTACGCATCCATCGTCACGGGCGCCACCACCGCCGGCATCGACACCTTCGATTACGCCGTGCCAGGAGCATTCGTCGTCCACTTACTGGCCGGCGCGGCGCGCGGAACCCTGACGATTCAGTTCGTCATTGACGGCGTACCCGCCATCGATCCCATCAGCGTGCAGGTACAATAAGCGCTGGCGTTACAATAGCGTTGTACCCATAGTTTGCGCGGCTGTTGGCGGGTCGCGTGTCTTCATTCCGGGAGAATCATGCAAGTATTGCAGGCCGGGCAGCACAAACTAATACTGCTCGAACTAGACAACGATTTCGTGGCGAACCTCGTGCGGCAGGCCGGCTTCGAGTTCAAACTGGAGGACCGCCAGCGCGCGTTACTGCTCGACCTGATCGCCAACGACCGCAAGTCCCCGTTGTTGCTGTTCGACGCCGCCGACCCCGGCAATCTCGGATGGTTTTCGCGCTGCCAGTTCTACGTGGACGGCTCAACGGGCGCGGTTTTACAGACGCCGATCTCGGTGGCGAACCAGCGCGACCGTTCGGGCCACACCTTGCCGAACTCCATCCGTCTTCAGATTTCCAAGGAGTTGCCGGCGACCTTCCGTCTGCCCGGCAAGCAACCGGTAACCGAGCAGTTAGTGTACGCGGTGCTCTACAACCTGTTGAACGCGCTGCTAAACACCGGCGTAGGCGTATGCGGCGGCGGTGTAGTAAAACCACTGGCCGGTCGCACGGAACCACACGGGTCCAGGAATTAGCAGCGGCGCGTCGAGTCCTAACCTCCAGCCTTGGCTCCCTTTTTGGCAGCCGGCCGGTTGGCGGCCTTCCAGTGGCCGAGCCGGGACTCAAAGGTCTTCTCCCGAGCTTTTACATTGCAGTGGTCGCGAAAGCGTCTGAAGTCCGCACCAAGTCCGGGCCTGTCGAGGTGTGTTACGACCAGCCGCCGATCCTCTTCCGCGAAGTCAAACAATAGGTCGTTATTCAGAACAACCTGATCTCGCCGGATCCAGTCTTCGCTGTCAAGATCCTCGTCGTCAATCATGAAGCACGGCACGCGGAGGCCGAGAACGGCCCCTTCCTGGAGGCGTTTGCCGATCTCATCAAGGGTCCCATATGCATCACTCGCACCACCTTGTCGCCCCCATCTTTGGCGAGATCACGAAAGACGCGAAAATGCGGAAATCGTGCAAGCAAAAGAAACTCCCTCGTAGATCAGGGAATTCGAGTGACGCTTGGTCGGTAACTCGGCGTTCAACAGAGTGAGGTATCTCGCCGGCAGCAGTGAAAGTTGACCGGGAGGTTGGCCAGTGGCCCCGCTCCAGTGCTCGATCATCGTCTCGGCGAAAGACGCAGAGGCGACGCTGGCGAACTTGGCGATAGCTCTGCGAAATCGGCAATCCATTTGTGGGCCTCTTCCCCGCCGTCAAGTTGCTTCACCGCTTCCATCGCCTCTTCAGCGGCGCGCTTCACAAGTTCCTCCGGTTCCCAACTGAACGCGACGTTCTTCGCATGGAGACACAACCGATCGGAAGGCGGCTGAACGGGGTCGTCGAAAAGGGCGACGCCGACGTAGGGATCCTCAGAGTCCGTTGACTGTACGTCGAGCAACTGCTGGTGCCCAACGTGGACCTGCCTGCTGAAAATGACTCGTCCATACTCCATCCCGCGGTCGCGTATGCCGCCCGCTGTTCCAAGCACGAGGAGAAACCTCGGCCTGAATAGCTTGTCGAGTTCACGTATCAGTTCGATCGCAGGCAAGGGCCCCTTTACGTCGCCGGTTGATGCGTGGATAACTACGTAATGGTCTTCGGGTGTTCGCCCCCGCATCTGCCACCATTCATATACGCCGCGGTTGTCGGCAATTCGACACTCTCTCTGCGGATCCTTGAATTCACCGAAGATGTCCCGGACGATCTGACCTTCGGAGTCATTGATGGTCACCAATGCGAAGTCCGATTGCTCGGGAGGTGTTTCCGTGTTCGATTCGGCGATCTCGGTTCGACGCAATGAGATGGTCCCCCCCTTACCGCCGTCCCACCTTCCGCCGAGCCCACCAGTTATACGCCACCCACACGAGCGCGGCTACCGCCAGCCCGGTAATGGCGACCTCCGGAATGTCCAGACTCAACACCGCCATCTCAGGAGTGTTCATCAAAGTCCGCCTCCAGTTTCGGCAACACATCCCGCGGCCCGGCCACCCACACATACAGCGTAGGCAGCAGGAACACACTCATCACCAGGCCTGAAATCAATCCGCCCACAATCACAATCGCAAACGGCCGTTGCGAGTCCGATCCAATCCCCCGCGACGTCGCCGCCGGCAGCAGCCCCAGCGTCGCCACCAGCATCGTCATCAGAATCGGCCGAAGCCGCAGCACCGCCCCTTCCACCGCCGCCTCCACAATCGAGCGCCCGCGCACTCGCAACTGATTGATGTATTCGAGCATAATGACGCCGGTCTGCACCGACACGCCGAACAGGGCCAGAAATCCCACCCCCGATGACACACTCAGATTGGTATGCGTAATCAAGAGAGCCAGCAGGCCGCCAATCGGCGCCATGGCGATGTTGGCGAAAATCAGTCCCGCCCACTTGAAGCTCTTGAACATCGTGTAGAGGATGATGAAGATAATCAGCAGCGTGATGGGCAGCACCACCATCAGCCGCCGTTGCGATCGCTTCTGGCTCTCATATTCGCCCGCCCAGTCCAGATAATATCCGGAAGGCAATTTCACCTGCCGGCTGACTCTCGCGATCGCCTCCTCCACCGTCCCGCCTAAGTCGCGCCCTCGGACGCTATATTTAATGGCGACATAGCGCGAGTTATTCTCGCGATAGATCTCCGACGCGCCGTCCAGCGTTCGCACGTCGCACAACTGGCCCAGCGAAACTCTCTCGCCGCTGGGGCTGAGCAGCCGGATCTTGCCGATCGCCTCGCGAGTATCGCGGAAGCGCTCCTGATAGCGCAGCGCCAGGTCGTAGCGCTGCTCGCCCTGGAGCACCTGCGTCACCGGATTTCCGCCCACCGCCGTCTGCACCGCGTCCTGGACATCGGCCACGTTGATCTGATATCGCGCGGCCTTCCTCCGGTCCACCGACAGGTTCAGGTTCGGTTGCCCGATCACCCGGAACAGACCCAGGTCGTCCACGCCCCGCACCGTTTTCATGACGTTGACAATCCGCTCGGCCGTCTCCTCCAGGGTCTTCAGGTCGTCGCCGAATAACTTCACCGCCAGTTGCCCCTTCACGCCGCTAACCGCCTCCTCCATGTTATCGGCGATCGGTTGCGAGAAATTCCATAACACGCCGGGGATCTTATCTAACTCGCGTCCCATGGCGTCGATCAACGCCTCCTTGTCTTCGCGGAACACGGGGCGCCAGCGATCCTTGGGCTTAAGATCGACGAAGTATTCGGTGTTGAAGAAACCGGTGGTGTCGGTGCCGTCGTCCGGACGTCCCACCTGGCTGACCACTTTGGTGACTTCGGGAAAGCTCGCCAGCACGATGCGAGCCTGCTCCATCAGCCGCATGCCCTCGGTGGGACCGGTGCTCGGCGCAAGCGTGCCTCGAGCCCAGATGGCGCCTTCGTCCAGGTGCGGCAGAAACTCCGATCCGATAGGTCCGCCCAGGGCCAGGTAACCGGCCGCCGCCAGTCCGCTCGCCGCCACGCCCACCGTCAGCCAGCGCCAGGTGATCGCAAAACGCGCCGCCTGGCGGTACACGCCGGTGATCCAACCCAGCAGCGGGTTGCGCCACTCCTTGGCGCCGCGGGGGAACAGGAAACTCGCCAGCACCGGCGCGATCAGCATGGAAAACAGCAGCGCGCCCAACAGCGCGAAGGCCACCGTCCAGGCCATCGGCTTGAACAGCCGCCCCTCCACTCGCTGGAGCGTGAAGATCGGCAGGTACGCTGTGATGATGATGCCGATGGCGTAGAACACGGGCCGCTGCACCTCGTGTGCGGCGTCGCGGATCTTCTGCATCGGCGTGCGGGTGTCCTCGGCGCGCGAAAGCCGCCGCACCGTGTTCTCCACCATCACCACCGCGCCGTCCACCACCATCCCGAAATCGAGCGCGCCCAACGACAGCAGGTTCGCCGGAATGTGCCGCAGGTCCAGGCAGATCGAGGCGAACAGCAGCGCAAACGGGATGGTCAGCGTCACAATCAGCGCCCCGCGCACGTTGCCCAGAAACAGGAACAGGATGATCACCACCAGCACGATCCCTTCGGTCAGGTTGTGCAACACCGTGTGGGTCGTGTAGTGCACCAGGTCGCTGCGGTCGAGGAAGGGAACCACGGTCACGCCCTTGGGCAGTATGCGCGTGTTCAACTCTTCCACCTTGGTGTGAATCGCGTCGAGCGTCGCGTCCGACTCCGCGCCCTTGCGCAGCAGCACAATGCCCTGCACCACGTCCGGGGAGTCGATAATCCGCCCGTCGGCGCGATGTATGGCCTTGCCCACCTGGCCCAGCCGGATCCTCGGACCCTGCTGAACCACGCCCAGGTCGCGCACCCGTATCGCCGTGCCATTCTGTGTTTTGATGACGGTGTTTTCTATGTCCGGAACGTTCCGCACCAGGCCCACCGCTCGCACATTCACCTGTTGCAGGCCTTGCTCGATGAAGCTGCCGCCGCCGTTGACGTTGTTGTTGGCCAGTTGCTGCTCCACCTGGCTCAGGCTCAGCCCGTAGGAGACTAGCTTGTCGGGGTCCAGGCGCACCTGGTACTCGCGCGTCGACCCGCCGAAGCTCACAACATCGGCCACGTTTGGCACGGATTTGAATTGCTTCTCGATCACCCAGTCCTCGAGCGTCTTCAGCTCCATCACGTCATAGCGCGGGTTCGCGCTGCGCAGCGTGTAGAAGAAGATCTGGCCCACCGGGCTGTAATCGGCCCCGATCTGCGGTTGCAGCCCCGTCGGCAGGTTCGCCTGCGCGAGGCGCTCCAGCACCTTCTGCCGGTTCCAGTCGTTCTGCGAACCGTCGTCGAACACCAGCATCAGGCTCGACAGTCCAAACAGCGACGTCGAGCGCAGGTGCATCAGGTGCGGCAGCCCGTTCATGACGATTTCGATGGGGACGGTCACCTGCTGCTCCACTTCCTCGGCGGCGCGTCCCGGCCATTGCGTGATCACCTGGACGTAGTTGTTGGCGACGTCCGGATAGGCCTCCACCGGCAGATTGTGGAAGGAGATGGCGCCCCAGGCAAACAGCAGCACCGCGAAGGCGAGCACCAGAAAACGGTTGTCGAGCGCGAAATCGACAATCTTCTGGATCATTACTGTTCCACCGTGTTTTGCAGCACCAGCGCGTTGGCCGCCACCCGCCCACCCGGCGCAAGCCCTGAAAGGATCTCCTGCTGTCCGCCATCGAGCATCGCGCCCGCCGTCACCTCCACGCGACGGAACTGGCCTCTGCCCGCCGGTTGATACACCCAATCGCGATCGTGCAGGTGGAGCACGGCCGCCGCCGGCACGGCCGCTCGCGTTTCGCCCTGCGCGCCGTGGAAGGCGGCGGTGACAAACATCCCCACCCGCATCAGCCCGGGGTTCGGCATCTCCAGGCGCACCTTCGCGCTCCGCAGGTTCGGGTCCAGCACCGGGCCGATATTGCTGATGCGCCCGCGGAACACCCGGCCCGGATAGGCCGCCAGGCGAACATCGGCGAACTCGCCGATCCGCACGTCCGGCAGGTCGTTTTCATACACATCGCAGAGAATCCAGACCGACGATAGATCGGCGATCGTGAACAGATTCGGCGAGTTGTCGAGCGTCTTCACGCCCGCCGCCGCCGTGACATTCTGTTCCACGATGACGCCCGAGGACGGCGCGTAAACATCGACCAGCCCGGTCGAGTTCTTGGTATCGGTCCCAAGCACATGCAGCCGGTCCTCGGTGGTTTCGACGTCCACCCGGGCCTTGTTCTCGACATCCTCGGCCACTTCCAGGTCCTTCCGCGCGATGGCGCCCTTGTCGTAGAGGAGCTTGGACCGGTCCAATTGCGTGTGCGCGAGCATTTCATCGGCGACAGCCTTTCGGTAATCCGAAACCGCCTGTGCGATGTCGGAGCTGCGTATGCGCAGCAACAACTGCCCCTTGGCCACCTGGTCGCCGAGCTTCGCCCGCACCTCCACGGCCCGGCCCGACGCCATGGACACCACCGGCACATTGCGCGAAACATCGGCCGTCACCACGCCCGTCACCGACAATTCGGAGGTGGCAAGGTGCTTGACGGCCGTAGCCACCGGGAACTGTTCCGGGTGGTCCACCTTCACGAGGCTCGCATCCGGCTCCCGTTCCACCACCACCCTGGGCGGCGCCTCGAGCCGGGCGTCGGCTTTTGCGCTGCCGGCGCAACCGTCTAGAAATACTGCGCTTACAGTCAATAGCAGGCACAGCAGGAAGGGTTTCATCGGATCACCTCGCGGCCCACGGCCAGGTTCAACTGGTTGGCGGCGCTCAACCAGGACCCGACCAGGTTTAGATAATTGATCTGGATACTTCGGTAATCGTTCTGCGCGCCCAAAAAGTCGAGCAGCGACGCCCCGCCCCGCTGATAGGCGAACGACACGGTCTCGCGGACGCGGGCGGCCGTGGCCAGGTAGCTCGATTTGTAGGGCTCGAGCAGGCGTAGGGCGCTGTTCAGCGTGGTCCAGGCCGAGTCGACGTCTCGGTACACCTGGGCCTCCGCAGCCGTTTTCAGGTGCAGATTTCGTCGAATTTCGAGCTCGGAACGCAGCTTTTCGCCCTGATTCCGGTCGAAAATGCGCAGCGGAATCGACATGCTGACGCCCGTGTAGGCCGGAATCGGGGGATTGCGCCCGAAGTCCATCGAGAAGGTCGGGTCCGTAGATCCGTTGGCGATCGCTAACTTGTTGTCCGTGCGGGCTTTATCGACGCTCTGGAGGGCCGCTTTGAGGTCCGGGCGGCCCTCCAGGGCGGCGTTCCGGCACTCGTCCAGGGGGGCCACGGCGGGGGTGAAGTCGAAAGGCCCCGCGACGTCGAATTGGTCGACCGGGGGCCGATCAGCTAAGAGATTGAGCAGATTGATCTTAGCGGTCCGGAGGTTGACCTCCGCGGTGAGCGCGTCGCTTTCGAACTGAACGCGCTGCAGTTGGAGCCGGTCGAGGTCCACCTGTGCGATATCGCCCGCCCGGTAACGCTCGGCGCTGAGCGCCAGCAGTTTGTCGTAGTAGGCCAGGCTCTCCTTCGTAACGGCCAGGATCGCCTTGGCTTGAAGCGTCGCGTTGAAGGCGTCCCGGAGGCTGAACAGCAGGTTGCGTTCCTGGTCGGCGAACTGTGATTCGGCGATGGCGGTGGCGCCCTTCGCGCTCGCCAGCCGAAGCTCTCGTTTGTGCTGTCTTTCGTGCAAATAACTGCCCGAAACGAGCGGAAAAACGTTCGAAAGTGGCCTGTATGGACCACTTGTGAAGGGGTTGAACTGATCCAAAGTCGTTGTCAGCTCAGGGTTTGGCCGCAGAAAAGCCGTTATTTCCTGCGTTTTCGCCTCATCAATCCCAATGCGGCCAGCCTGGAGGTTCGGGTTGGAGGCACGGAACCGGTCCCGGATCTGGTCCCAGGTATAGGACGGTTGCCCCAACAGGAGTGAGGCGGTCAGAATTCCGAGAACCAGCGGCCGCATGGCGACGAACATACCAGCACTGACTGTTCGAGCCTAGCGGCGGGAGCTAATGGCTTGGACAAAAGTCGATCCGGCTGGTTAATCTTTTGATTAACCCTTTAGAATGTGTATGTTGCGGAGCCAGTTCCGGAGCAGGCCGCCGCTGCGGCGGGCCAGTTCCCCGCCGTTTTCCACCGCGCCCCGGCGTAGCGCGGCGAGGTCGATTTGGGCGTGTGAGAGCTCACAAGCGTGCCCAATCAGCCACTCTTCGAGCCGTTTTGCGTCGATTTCGGGGTGAAATTGCATCGCTAACGCGCATTTTCCCCACGCATAGGCCTGGTGTGGGTATCGCTGAGTCGAGGCCAGGAGTACTGCTCCGTCGGGAAGGTCGAAGGTGTCGCCGTGCCAATGCAGCACCGGGGTATTCCCTAGTTCTCCGATGGGGGATGCCTGGCCGGCCTCGGTGAGCGCGAGCGACGACCAGGCGATCTCCTTGCCGGCGGCGCCGGCGTACACCTTCGCCCCAAGGGCTCGGGCCATGAGTTGGGCGCCGAGGCAGACGCCGAGGGTGGGGAGGCCGGCGCGCAGGCGGGATTCGATGGCTTTCAGTTCGGGGATCAGGAACGGGTAGAGATGCTCCTCATAGGCGCCGATGGGGCCTCCCATGATGACGAGCAGGTCCGAACCGGCGTCGATCGGGTCGACGCCGGCCTGAAGATAGTCGATGCGATAGCCTTCGGATTCGGCGGTGCGGGCGAAGGTCCCGAGGTCCTCAAAGGCTACATGGCGGATGGCGGTGAGCGATTTCATTCAGTTTCCCGGGTCCAGGTTTGCGAGCGGCCGATCAGGGAAAAGCCGATGAAGCCGCGGACGGCCAGCTTCTTTCCTCCGTCGGCCAGCGTGATCTTGCACTTGTAGATTTTGCCGGTGTCGGGGTCGATGATGTCGCCGCCCGAGTACTCGTCGCCGTCCTTGCGGAGGTTGCGGATCACGACCAGGCCCACCATGGGCTGGCCCTTACGCTCGTCCGGGCACTTGTCACAGGTCTTTTTGGCGTCCGGGCGCAAGGTTTTCTCCACCTTGCCGAAGATCTTTCCGTTATCCTCGTATATGCGAACCAGAGACTTGGCTTGTCCCGTTTTGTCGTCCACGGTTTTCCACAAGCCGGTGGGGCCTGATTGTGCGTAAGCGCTTCCGGCCGCGAAGGCGGCCGCCACTACGCATATGACGATTCCTTTTCGCATTGTTTTCAGCTCCTTACCGCAGACTACCGGATCTTTTACTCTGTAGCGGTTTCACAAGCAGTAACACATTTAATATACTGAGTCCACGCCAGAAAAGCGGTTCAATGACAATCAAGAGCGGACGTGCGGACGAGACCCGGGTGTTCAGATCGACCTCGGGCGGCATCTTTAACGGTTTCTTCGCCAACGGGAAGAATCGCGTATACAAACGCGAGAGCCTGGTGGACGGGCGCGCGCGAAGGGTCTTCGACCTGATGGCGCAGGCCTGCGAACTGGGCGTTTACCCGTACCAGATGGCGCTGCAAGGCCGCTCAGGTCCGAGGATTCAGGCCGAAGACCGGCAGATGCTGATGCTGTCGTCCTACGACTACCTGGGCCTGATCGGCGACCCGCGTGTGGACGACGCGGCCATCGACGCCATACGCAAGTACGGCACCGGCACGGGCGGCGTCCGCATGCTGACCGGCACCACCGACCTGCACCACGAGATGGAAGAGGAACTGGCGGCGTTCAAGGGGACGGCCGAGGCCATCACCTTCAGTTCCGGCTACCTGGCGAACCTGGCCGTCGTGGCCGCGCTGCTTACGCCGCAGGACCGCGTCATCCTGGACACGCTTTCGCACCGGAGCCTGGTGGACGCCTGCCGGCTGAGCGGCGTGCAGATACAGCGATTCCAGCACAACGACCCCGATTCGCTGCGGCACGAACTGAAATCGAACACGACGGCGATGCGCACGCTGATCATCAGCGACGGCGTGTTCTCAATGGACGGCGACATCTGCATCCTGCCCGAACTGGTGGCGATCAAGAAAGAGTTCGGCTGCTACCTGATGATCGACGAGTCCCACTCCACGGGCGTGCTGGGCAAGCATGGCCGGGGCACGGATGAACATTTCGGCGTGGATCCGAAGGACGTGGACATCTGGACCGGGTCGCTGGCCAAGGGAATTCCTTCCAACGGCGGATTCGCCTGCGTATCGCAGGAACTCGGCATCTATCTGCAACACGCGGCGGCCCCATTCATCTTCTCCGCCGCGCTGTGCCCTTCGGCGGTGGCGGCGGTGCGGGCGACCATCGCGATCCTGCTCGAGGAGCCGGAGCGAGTGGCGCGGTTGAGCGAGAACGCGAAGTTCCTGCGGGACGGGCTGAGGGAGCTCGGCTATGAGCTGGGCAATTCGAAGACGCCGATCATTCCGGTGATTCTGAGGGAAGAAGCGACGGCGGCGTTGTTTGCCGGCGCGCTGCGCGACCGCGGAATCATGGTGACGCCGGTGATGTTCCCGGCCGTGGCGATGGGCTCCGCGCGACTGCGATTGTGCGTGACGGCCGCGCATACGCGGGAGAACCTGGAATTCGCGCTGGGCGTGTTCAAGGAACTGAAACACTGATCCGCCTCTTCCCCTGGCCTTCGTAATGGGGGATAATAGCCTGCCTGGGAGGATCCCGGCATGAATGTCCAAAGAGGCATGCGCGGCGAGTCTGTCGCCAAGATCCAGCAGAAGCTGAAGGACCTCGGGCTGTACACAAGCACGGTGGATTCCGCGTTTGGCGGCGGCACGGAGGGTTCGGTCAAGTCGTTTCAACTGAAGCAGGACCTGAAGCCCACGGGGATTGTGGACGCGGCCACGTGGGGAAAGCTGTTTCCCGGCACGTCCCCTCCGCCATCGCCGCTTGAGAATGCGACGCTGGGGGAGAAGTGCTTCGCGTTGACGGGCGCTTTCGAAACCGGCGTGCAACCGCCGGACTCCTTCAGCCGGGTGTCCGGCAATTTCGACGGGCAGGGCATCAGTTTCGGCATCCTACAGTGGAATATCGGACAGAAGACCCTGCAACCGTTGCTGGCGCAGATGGTGAGCGAGCACGAGGATGTGTGCAAGGCGATCTTTCACGAGCATCTGGACACCATCCGGGCCATTGGCGGGGAGGATCACGACGAACAGTTGAAGTTTGTCTGTTCGGCCTCCATGCAGACGCCGAATTGCCAGGTGATTGAGCCGTGGTTGGGGATGCTGTCGGCGCTGGGTCGCACGCCGGAGTGCCGCGCGATACAGTCCGGTAAGGCCGCGGCGCTGGCCAAGAACGCCATGGCGGCGTGCGGCGAGTACGGGTTGACCAGCGAGCGAGCGGTGGCGCTGATGTACGACGTGCAGAACCAGAGCCCCATCCGGCAGTTGGTGAAGACGCAGATTCTGGCGGATTTTCAAGCCATAACGGCGACGGATCCGATGGAGATTGAAGTCGCCAGGATGCGGATTGTGGCTAATCGGGTGGCGATGTCGGCGCTGCCTCGGTGGATTGACGACGTGCGCGTGAGGAAGATGACGATCGCCGAGGGGCAGGGCGTTGTGCACGGGATTCCGTACGATTTGGAGAACGTGTATTGTTTGACGCTGGCGCCCTTCGCGAAGTCGAACGCGGCGACGGCTGACTGAGGGTCGCGGCGGGCCGAGGGAGTTAGCGCTGCGATGGCGACTGTGTTATCCGATGCCGGATGGCCAAGTGAAGGCGGCTCAGAGTCTCCGAGCAGTGCGCAGCCGGACTACTTCAGCGTACAGGCGTATTGAACCGGTTTGTGGCTCACCGCGGAATAGAAGCTCCGGTTGGCTATTTTGCGAAAATCGAGGCGTGCAGAAATACGCGGTTGTCATCCACAAAGACCCAGAAGGCGGCTTTTGGGCGGAAGTCCCAGCGCTCCCTGGCTGTTATTCCCAGGGGGAGAGCGTGGATGAACTCAAACACAACATCCGCGAAGCCATTACCGGGGCACTGGAAGTCTTGAGAGAACAGGGGCGGGAGCCGGATTCGAACATTCAGATCCTGGATGTGGCGGTTTGAAATCAGTCACCGGGCGTTAGACGTGCGAGTGTTCAATTTCGAAACTCGCCCGGAGATGGCGGAGGGACGGGTCATGGCTTTCTATCAGGCCCTTGTCCTGAAGGGCGCGATTGGTGGCCGAAGATAGGGTCGAAGATCATATTGTTGGTGACTTGCAGCCCAACCAGCAGGACAAATCCAAGGGCCGCGCCCTGCAGGCACTTCCAGAGAAGAGGACGCCCGGGCCGGGCGCCGGATTTCCAAAGCCAGGCCAACGAGATTGCGATCAAGGCGGTCAGAAAGAACCAATCAAGGGCATGGCCGGAATAGCTGAGCCCCAACGCAGCCTGGGCTTCCTGGAATTCGGTCGCATCATGGCCACGGCCCTCAACCAAGAAGCGCACAACGTAAGCCAAGGGGACCATCAAAGTTCCGGCTAGAATCGCGGAAGCCCGGGCCGCCCGCGATCTGACGTAGAGCCACAAAGCGGCCAGGGAGGCCAGAACCGTGGCGAGGATTCCTCCCAACGAGATAACCCGTTGAACCGGATCGGTCACCGCGGCCAGGATGTACTCTTTGGCGGGCGTAGGAACGGCCGGATAGCCGTGCGCCCAGGCGGGGATGCAATGGCCCAACTCATGCAAGTAGGCCGAGCCGATGGCGCTGACGGCAAAGACGAGCCAAAGCCTCGACTGCGCGCTTCGCGATATGGACGACACGGCTGGGCGCTCAGCCGCGCGTCCGGGGAACGTCCGAGTCATGATTCAGTTTCCACTAACGAGACGTCGCGCGAACGGACTGCGCCGCTGGCGCACATCCTGCACTACGAGGCGGCGGGGCTGTAAAGTTCCGTCTTTCGGAGGCCAGTTCCCATCAGTATTAAGGGCCGCCGTGCCCCACCGGAGCGGTGCGGGACCTTGCCGTGGCGGTAGAATAGAAGATAAGTGCATCAACTCAGAGAGGCGAGGCGACGCTCGCTGTGAGTTCTTTTAGCGTCGCGTTGCGTGACTTCACGCCGAAGTCGATCCTCTGCCTGCGGGATTACAACAGGAATCTGTTCCTCCATGACTTGACCGCTGGTGTGACGGTGGGCCTGGTGGCGTTGCCGCTGGCGATGGCGTTCTCCATCGCGTCCGGGCTTCAGCCGGAAGCCGGCTTGTATTGCGCCGTGGTGGCGGGGTTCATCATCTCCGCGCTGGGCGGGTCTCGATGCCAGATCGGCGGACCCACGGGCGCGTTTGTCGTGGTGGTGTCGAGCATCGTCGCTAAGTATGGCGTCGACGGCCTGTTCATGTGCACCCTGCTGGCGGGTGTGTTTCTGATCGCCCTGGGCGTGAGCCGCATGGGTACGGTGATTCAATTCATACCGCGGCCGGTGGTGATCGGGTTCACCAACGGCATCGCCGTGCTGATTGCGAGCACTCAGATCAAGGATTTCTTCGGCCTGCCGATCGATAACGTTCCCAGCGAATTTCTGCATCGCATGGAAGTGCTGGTCTGGCACGCCAGGTCGTTCAATCCGATGGCGACGGCGCTGGCGGCCGGTTCGCTCGCCTTCATCATCGTGGTGCGCCGCATCAATAACCGCATTCCGGCGACCGTGATCGCGATGGTGGGCGCCACGGCGCTGGCGTGGACGCTCGGCCTGCCCGCCGAGACGATTCAGAACCGCTTCGGAGGGATTCCTAGCGGCCTGCCAGGGCTGCAGATCCCATCGTTCCGGCCGGAGTTGATCCTGCGCCTGCTGTCGCCCGCGATTACGGTGGCGCTGCTGGGGGCGATCGAATCCCTGCTGTCGGCGGTGGTGGCGGACCGCATGACCGGCGACCGCCATAATCCGAACGTCGAACTGGTTGGCCAGGGCGTGGCGAATATCCTGTCGCCCATGTTCGGCGGGTTGCCGGCGACCGGCGCCATCGCCCGCACGGCGACCAATATACGCTCCGGCGGCAAGACGCCCGTGGCCGGCATGATCCACGCCTTCACGCTGCTGATGGTGCTGCTGTTTCTTGCTCCCTACGCGAAACATATTCCGCTCAGCGTGTTAGCGGCGATTTTGATGACTGTCGCCTATAATATGGGCGAGTGGCAGGAGATTCCCGAGATCGTCAAGTTAGGCTGGTCGAGCGCCATTGTGTGGTTCGCCACCTTCGCGTTGACCGTGCTGGCCGACCTGACCGTGGCCGTAGAGGCCGGCATGGTGCTGGCCGTGCTGCTGTTTATCCGGCATGTGACCCAGACCACGACGGTGACTCGCGTCACACGGGCCGAGATCGAGTCGGGACGGAAGCATAGCCTTCAGTTGAACGATGTGCCCGAGGGAGTGGCGATCTATCGCATCCACGGCCCTTTCCTGTTTGGAGCGACGGAAAAACTGGTGCTCATCGAGGAAGAGTTGAATAAGCTGCCCAGCGTGGTGATCCTGCGGTTGCGGAACATGACGGCTATCGATTCGACCGGTTTGCACGCGCTGGCGACGCTCGCGGACAAGATCCGGGCGAGCGGGCGGCAGGTGATCCTGTGCGGCATGCGCGCGCAACCGCGGCGGCTGTTGACGATGGCGGAGTTTCACGAACACGTGCAGCCGGAGAATCTGTGCCGCAACGTGCGCGATGCGCTGGGCCGGGCGCGGGAGATTCTGAGCGCGGCGTAGGCGGACGTTAGCCGGCGCGGCGGGGCTTGGGCTTCTTCCTGGCCAGGAGATTGAACGCCGCCGCGGCGCGGATCAGCGTCTTCAGCGCCTGCTCGTCGATCTGCTCGCCTTCGTGGATGTCGATGGCGCGACGTACGTTCCCTTCCAGGCTCGAGTTGAAGAGATGTGTGGGGTCTTCGAGCGACGCGCCCTTGGCGAAGGTCAACTTCACCACCTTCTTATAGCTTTCGCCGGTGCAGATGATGCCGCCGTGGGACCAGACCGGCGTGCCCATCCACTTCCACTCTTCCACCACTTCCGGGTCCGCTTCGTGGATCAACCGGCGCACTTTGGCGAGCGTTTCGCCGCGCCAATCGGCGAGGTCCCGAATCCTCCGATCGATCAAGGCGGAGGCGGATTCCTTGGAAACAGGGTCGTTCATGCGATGCTCCTTTCGGTGGGCCGCGTGGGCAGGCGGCGCCAGAGTGCGTAGGAGAGTCCCCAAAGGACTCCGGTTGCGGCCGCCCATCCCCATGCCTGGGGTCCGTCGCCGACGGCGAGGTGCGCGATGAGGGCGGAGGCCAGGTTGATGGCGAATCCGGCGTAGGCCCACTCCTTGAGACGCCGGGGCGCGGGAGCGAGCAATAGCGCCACGCCGATTAATTTGGCGCACGAGAGTTCGATGCGAAAGTAGGCGGGGAAGCCGAGATGGATGAATGCTTCCGCCACCTGGGGCAGGCGCAGTTGGGCGTAGGCGGTGAACGTCATCTGAAGACAGAACAGGACGGTGACGGCCCAATACGCCGCTTTCACGCCCTTGAGACGGGTTTCCATGGCGCTCCTGTTTCCGGTTAGCTTTTCGCGCCGCCTGGAGGCGGCCAAGTGGGGACTTCGACGCCGAGTTGGGCCCCGTACTCGGAGCAGAGACGGCTCCATCCGCCGAATTTCGCGGCGTCCGGGCCGACCAGGCGTCCGATCGGGGCGCCGGCCAGGAGATGGTCGAGCACGTCGAAGCAAATGTGCCAGCCGGCGGCGCCCCAGGAGATGAAGCGGCGGGGGATGTTGTGCCAGAGCTTGAGACGCGTGCCTGTTTCGAGAGGCTCGAGTTCCCAACGGAGGTCGCCGCCGCCCCAGTTGTATTCGAGAAGGCGCGGGGGATCGGCGCGTTTCACGGTGGTTTCCGAGACGAGCGGCTGCGGCGTTCCGGCGGTGGTGAGATGCACGGGTCCGGCGACGGCCATGCTGCGATCGGCGTCAAACGGGGCCCATTCGCGCAGGAGCGTGGGATCTGTCAACGCCTGCCATACACGCTCGGGCGGGTGGCGCAGGTCGCGCACGAGTACGAGCGTCCATTTCTCGCCGTCCTTTTCAATCCCGGCGCCTTGGGCGGGACCCGGTTGGTAGGGCTCACGCATGGGGGTTCTCCTTGCCTGGGTTCTAGTGCCTGCGGGGTTTCACTTTGGTCCGCGATCGTTGCTCCATGTCATCGAGGCAGCGTTCGAGCGCGTCGACGTGGGCGGACCAGAACCGGCGGAACGGATCGAGCCAGGCGTCGACTTCCTGGAGGGGCTCGGGCCGGAGGCGGTAGAGGCGGCGCTGGGCGTCGACCCTGGATTCGACGAAGCCGGCTTCACGCAGAACGCGCAGGTGCTTGGATACGGTGGGCTGCGGCATGCCGAGTTGACGCTCGATGTCGCCCACCGATTGCTGTGAGTTGGCGAGCAGGCTCAATATTGCGCGGCGGTTCGGCTCCGCGATGACTTCGAAGACAGAGTCCACGTTCTTAGTATACGCCGATAGGCATATACTTGTCAAGGTATATTCGGTTCGTGACGGCGGACGGTCTATTGGCCGGCGGCGCGTTTGGGGAAGGGGAAGCGCGAGCGGACGGCGAGGACGAGGTCGTGGTCGCCGCCGGGCTTGGCGCCGCTGTAGAAGCCGACGGTGGTGTTGAGGCGGATGAACCAGGCGTCGCCCTGGCGCGCGGGGTAGCGGCCTTCGTTGCCGTCCGCGCCGCCGCCCGCTACCATTTCGCCCTGGCCGCGGAGGATGTAGTAGATCTCCTCCTCCATTTCGTGATGGTGCGGGATGTTGGTGCCGCCCGGGGCGAAGTCCATGATGAACAGGCTCACCATCTGGTTGGCGGCGGCGAGTTTGTCGCGCTTGCTTTCGGTGGTTCCCATGAGCAGCTTGAACAGCGACGACGGGCCGTGGCCGGAGACGGTGGTGAGCGCCACGTCGCTGGCGTTGGCGATCAGGGGTTTGGGCGTGGGGGCCGGCGTGACGCCCGCCGGGATTTTGAAGCCCATGACGAGCAGGCGTAGCGGGGATGAGGCGGTGTTTTCGACGCCGTGCTTCAGGTTAATGGGCAGGTAGAGGAAGTCGTCGGGCTTCACGGGGAGGCGCTCGCCGGCGTAGATGACGGCGCCTGAGCCCGAGAGGATGTAGTAGATCTGCTCTTCGGCCGGGTAGGCGACCAGGGCGCTGGCGCCGCCGGGTTGGACGGTGAGTTCGCCGTAGCGGGCTACGCCTTTGAGGTGGCGGGCCTGCGGGTCGCGTGCGCCGAATGCGGGGCGGTATTCGACGCCGCGGGCGCCGGCGGTGAGATCGTCGGGCGCGGGGGCGATGGCGGGGATGTAGCGGTGGATGAAGGTCGGGTCGGCGGCGAATGTCTGGAGGGCGGCCGCTAGGAGGATGGCGAATCGCACGGTTTGCACGACCACATTCTATGCCTGTTCGCGCGCTGGCGGCCGTGGCGAGGTAAGGATGCCTATGTTCCGGCGGCTCTGGGGTTCGGGATGTCGCGCGTGAGGTTGGTGCGTGCGTTGGAGAGCGCTCGCGCCGGCGGTTTCCCGGATTTGTAACTCGCTACTATGCCCCGAAGGGCGGCGGGTTCTGGCAATGGAATTGGGTGTGCCCGGGCTGCTTCGCGGAATTCAGGGAGCGGTTTGAGTGGTCGCAGGGCGAGCCGGCTAACGAGCCTTCTTGAGCTCCACCACCATGACTTCGACGGGTTGGGTTCCGGTATTTTGGTCGGCGTGGCGCTTGACGCCTTCGCTGGCGGCGAGCCAGTAGGCCTTGCCGGTATCCCAGGCGTGCGATTCGGATGTGCCGTCCTCATTCACGATGCGCATGGCGCCGCCCACCAGGGCGATGATGACTCGGGGATGTTGGTGGGTGTGCATGGTCAGGGGCGTGTTGGGGGGCACCACCGACTTCCAGACCGCCACCTCTTCGTTTTCGAACTGGAGCGTGCGTTGAACGCCGCCGGTAGCGGGCGGGTGCTGTTGCGGCGTCAGGAGGTGACATGGCGCCAGAGCGAAGAGGGTGGCGAAGAGAACGGAGCGGAGGTTGGTCATGGTGTTTCAGGGTAGCATCGTTGAGGTTTGCTGAACGGTTCGTTTTGCGTTTCCCGATTGACGCTGCGCGCCGGCGCGCAATATAGTGCGGGTGATGCTTGGTTCGCTGGATCTTGAAGGACGCGTGGCGGTGGTGATCGGAGGAACGTCGGGACTGGGCCGTTCCATTTCGATCAGCCTGGCCGAGGGGGGCGCGCATGTCGTCGCGTCGGGCCGCCGTGGGCAGTTGGTGGAAGACGTCGCGGCGCAGATTGAAAAGATTGGGCGCCGGACGATGCGCGAGACCGTCGATGTGTCGAGCCGGGCGTCGATTGACGGGTTGCGCGACCGCGTGATGGGCGAGTTCGGACACGTGGACGTGCTGGTGAACGCGGCGGGCCGGATCTCACGGATCAAGACTAAAGACCTGCCGGAAGCCGAGTGGCATTCAACGCTGGATACGAACTTGACGGGGATGCTGCGGGCCTGTCAGTCCTTCTACGAGCCGCTGGTGAAGAGCGGGCGGGGGCGGGTGATCAATATCGCTTCGCTGAGTTCGTTTGTGGGATTGAAGGAAGTGGCGGCCTATTCGGCGTCGAAAGCCGCTATGATGTCGCTGACGCGGAGTCTGGCGCTCGAGTGGGCGCCGCTGGGCGTCAATGTGAACGCGATCGCGCCCGGGGTGTTCCGGACGGAGCTGAATCAGAAACTGCTGGATAACACTGAACGGGGCCGCGAGTTCCTGATGCGGACGCCGATGGGACGGTTCGGGACGGCGGGAGAGTTGGCTGGCGCGGCCGTGCTGCTGGCCTCCGACGCCGCGAGTTTCATTACGGGACAGTGCATAGTAGTGGATGGCGGGTTCCTCGCCTCCGGAGTGAATAGCTAATGAGCGCGCTATCAATCGATCAGATCCTGCCGGTCGTGGAGCAGGAGTTACAATCCACGCAATTTATCGATATTCATACCCACCTGTTCATGCCGTCGCTCGGCGAGTTGGGACTGTGGGGCATCGACGAGTTAGTCACCTACCACTATCTCGAGGCTGAGTTGTTCCGCTCCTCGAGCGTGAAGCCGGACGCGTACTTCGCGATGACGAAGCGCGAGAAGGCCGATTTGATCTGGCGGACGCTGTTTGTCGAGAATGCGCCGGTGTCGGAGGCGACGCGCGGGGTGGTGGCGGTGTTGAGCGCGCTCGGGCTGCCGACGGCGAGCGACGATTTGAAGGTCGCGCGCGAGTACTTTGCGGCGCAGACGCTCGAGGCGCACATCGGGAATGTCCTGAAGATCGCCGGATTGAGCGAAGTGGTGATGACGAACGATCCGCTCGATCCGGCGGAGGGTCCGCGGTGGGAAGCGGGCGTTGAGAGACACGCGAAGTTCCACCCGGTGCTGCGGCTGGACGGGATGTTGAATAAGTGGGCGCTGAACTGGAAGGCGATCGCGGCCAAGGGCTACAAGGTGGACGAGGGGTGCTCGGACGCGGCGGTGGCCGAGGCTCGGCGGTTCCTGTCGGATTGGGCCAAGCGCATGAAGCCGGTGTACGCGGCGGTGTCGCTGCCCGACACGTTCCAGTTTCCCGAGGATTCGATCCGCGGGCGGCTGATTGCGGGCGCGGTGCTGCCGATGTGCCGGGAGTTCGACATCCCGATGTCGCTCATGATTGGCGTGCGGTACCTGGTGAACCCGGCGCTGAAGCTGGCGGGCGACGCCGTGGGGAAAGCGGACTTGCAGGCGCTCGAACGGATGGCGGTGAGTTATCCGGATAACCGGTTCCTGGTGAGTCTGCTGAGTCGCGAGAATCAGCACGAGTTATGCGTCTATGCGCGTAAGTTCGCCAACCTGATGCTGTTCGGCTGCTGGTGGTTTCTGAATCAGCCGTCGGTGGTGGAGGAGATGACGCGGGAGCGGTTGGAGATGCTGGGCACGACGTTCATCCCGCAGCATTCCGACGCGCGCGTGTTGGAGCAGGTGATCTACAAGTGGCGCAACACGCGGCGTACGCTGGCGCCGATTCTGGCGAATACGTTCAAGCTGCTGGCCGAGGATGGCCGGCCGGTGAGCCGCGAGGATATCCATCGCGACGTGACGCGCCTGTTCCGTACGAATTTCGAGCGTTGGACGGGGCTTGGAGGCGCGGCGTAGCGTCGGCGCATATGATGACTCGACGGGAGTTACTCGGCGCAGCGGCGGCGGCCGGCGTGATGCGCGGCGCTTCCGCCGAAAGCGGCTGGAGCCAGGCGGCGGCGATCCTGAAACGGATCCAGCCGCCGGTGTTCGCCCAGCGCGACTTCGACATTGTGAAGTATGGCGCCAGGGCGGGCGCGGATTCGACCGAGGCGATTCGCAAGGCGATCGCGGCGTGCTCGGCGGCCGGCGGCGGACGGGTGGTGGTCCCGGCGGGCGAGTTCCTGACGGGCGCGATCCACCTGAAGAGCAATGTGAACCTGCATGTCAGCGAGGGCGCGACGCTGCGGTTCAGCACGGACCCGAAACAATACGTGCCGGTGGTGTTTACGCGGTGGGAGGGGCTCGAGTGCATGAACTACTCGCCGCTGATCTACGCTTTCGAGCAGACCAATATCGCCGTTACGGGGACCGGGACGCTCGACGGCGGCGCCGATGAAGAGCATTGGTGGCCGTGGAAGGGGCGCAGGCCGGTGGCGGGCGCGCCGAATCAGGCCAGGGCCAGGGACGCGTTGGGGCAGATGGCGGAGAAGGACGTTCCGGTGAAGGACCGCGTGTTCGGCGAGGGCGGCTATCTGCGTCCGATGTTCATACAGCCGTACCGGTCGAAGAATGTCCTGATCGAGGGCGTCACGATCAAACGGTCGCCGATGTGGGAGGTGAATCCCGTGCTGTCGCGAAATGTGACGGTGCGGGATGTCAAGATTTCGACCCACGGGCCGAATAACGACGGCTGCGATCCGGAGTCGTCCACTGATGTTCTGATCGAGAATTGCGTGTTCGATACGGGCGACGACTGCATCGCCATCAAGTCGGGGCGCAACCGCGACGGGCGGAGGGTTGGGGTGGCGTGCGAGAACATCATCGTGCGCGGGTGCACGATGAAGGACGGGCATGGGGGCGTGACGATCGGCAGCGAGGTTTCGGGCGACGTCCGCAACGTGTTTGTCGAGGATTGCCGCATGGACAGTCCGCAACTGGAGCGCGCGTTGCGGATTAAGACGAACTCGTACCGCGGCGGCACGGTGGAGAATGTGTATTTTCGCAAGGTGACGGTCGGGCAGGTGTCCGATTCGATCGTCGCCGTGGATTTCACCTATGAGGAAGGCGGCGGCGGGCCTTTCCGTCCCGTGGTGCGAAATATCTCCGTCGAGGACGTCACCTGCAGGAAGAGTAAGTATGCGGTGTATCTGCGCGGGTACCCGAGTTCGCCGATTCGCGATGTGAGGCTGGCGCGGTGCACCTTCGACAGCGTCGCCAGGACGAACGTGGTGGAGAATGTGGAAGGATTGAAGTTGGACTCGGTGGCCGTCAATGGCCGGCCGGGCGCCTGACTTCATGTCCGAATCCGCCATTCAACTGCTCGATTCCGCGTTGTTCGATACGCTCGTGAAGCGGGCGCTCGCGTCGCCGCGGCTGCGCACGAATCATAACTTCCACGCGAGTCTGGACGAAGACCTGCATCGGTTTCTGAACGTGATGGGGCGGGGCACCTACGTGACGCCGCACCGGCATGTCGACCCGCCGAAACCGGAGGCGTTTGTCGTGCTCGCGGGGGAGATCGCGTTCTTCACGTTCGACGACGATGGGCGGATCGCGACGCGGCACAAGCTCGGCCGGGATCCGGTGGGGATCGACGTCGCGGCGGGGGTGTGGCACTCGATGGCGGTGTTGAGTCCGCATGCGATCTGTTATGAGGTGAAGCCGGGGCCTTACGCGGCGGCCAACGACAAGACCTTCGCCCCATGGGCTCCGCGGGAGGGCGATCCTCGAGCGGCGGAGTACCTGGAATGGCTGACGTCGCAGGCGGAGGGCTAAGTCAGCGGCTGGCGACTTTGAGAACTTCCCTGGCGAGCTTTGCGAACTCGGCCTCGGCGGAGGAGTTCGGCGCGTATTCGCGAACGGTGAGGCCGGCCGACACCGCTTCGGCGACCACGATCCGCTGACCGATGCCGGACAGCACCTTCTTGCCCATGCTTTCGAGCGACGAGGTGAGGTTGCGGCCCAGATTTGTGTTCATGAGCACTTTCGAGGGCACGAACCGGATGCGGGGCTTCTTGGCTCGGCGTTGGGCGCGGGCTTTGAGGGCGAGGTTCAGGGCGTCCTTGAGCGGGAACAGATCGAGCGGCGAGGGTCCGCAGGGAAGCAGCGCCAGATCGGCGACGAGCGCCGCCTGGTAGGCGATTTCCGGCATCCCGGGCGGCGTGTCGATCAGTACGATGTCGGCGCTCTTGGACGCCGCGCGCACCTTTGCTTTCATGTCATCCGTGTCGCCGGGTTCCACCTTCTGGACGCAACGCGAGAGCAGACCCTCGCCCTGTGACGCCCAGGCCGCGAGGCTGTGCTGCGGGTCGGCGTCGAGGAGGGCGACGCTGTGCCCCATGGCGTCGAATTCAGCGGCGAGATTGCCGGCGATGGTGGACTTGCCGATGCCGCCCTTGCGTCCTGCGATTGCGATCACGGCCATAGAAGGTACTATATACGCAAGTTTCGGGGCGGCGCCGGCGCAGGCGGCGGAGTGAGGCGACGCCAGGGTACTAGCGGCGAGTCCCATGTCCGCATATGAGCGGGGTACCGGTCGAATAGAACAGGCAAGCTATTTTCACATTCGGCGGCATGTCGGAGAATGGGTCATCTGAAGAAGTGATCCCGACCGACGATGCGAGGAGAACAGTGAACTTAGAGAACAACACAGAGCGCAGGCGTTCCGACCGGTTCGCCATGGAACGGGACGTCCGCTACAGGGTGCACGGCCGTCACGCCGATGAGAGCGGCGTGGGCGCAACGGTGAACATGAGCAGCGGCGGCGTGCTTTTCACCACCGACCAGATCCTGCTGCCGGGCAGGAAGATCGATGTGTCGATCAGTTGGCCAGCGGAGTTGAATAGCAAGTGCGCGCTGCGGCTGCTGGCGCGTGGACGCGTGGTGCGATTCGGAGACGGCCGCGCGGCGGTGGAGATCCAGCAGTATGAGTTCCGGACGCAGTCCAAGAGCGGTTCGGCGTTGATGTGACGTTCCCTTGTCGGCGCGCGGCGATACGAGGCCGGGCGCCGGTGAGCGGTTTTCCTCTCCTAAGGCGGGGGTGCTTTTCACGCCCGCCTGTCCCTCTTTCCCACTGAGATTTGGTGAACCCGCCCTTCCATCAATTTGCCGAGTAGTACTCCCGGGTGACAGTTCCCACTAAGCCTAGTATTATTAAAGGCAAAGGCTGTGTGGAAGCATTCCTTGACCTGTCCGAAGTGCGGCGCTGAGCGCTTCGTCCGTCGGCGACGTCGATTGCTCGAACGGTTGCTGTATGTAGAAGTGCGCCAGTGCAGGGAGTGCGGCATTTGGGAAAAAACTCCCTATTGGGAACGTTGGAATTGGCTGGCCCGCACGGTGTCGTGTCCCCAGTGCGGCGAGTCTGATGTCACCAAACTCGCCTACCGGGACGGCGTGGATCGGATGTATTGGAATCCACTGAGCCGGCTTCAGCAGCTTTTTGGCGCTCCGATCTATCACTGTTTCCGATGCCGCCTGCAGTTTTACGATCTGCGTCCACGCTCCCCCGAACCTCCCAAGCAGCGTCAGGCCGCCCAGGTCTGACTTAGCCAGTTTGTCACGCGCTCCTGGCCCTTGAGCCATTCTGACCGGCCAAATCGGAACGCCCGCCCTCTCCAGTGAGTTGGTCCGCGCGAGGACTTGCGCCTCCAATGTGCTTGTTTGCAGCGGTTTCCGGATTGTTCCGCGCCGATTGGCGACGCCCTGGCCAGTTGGATCTTCACTTGCTATATCAGGGACCGAGATCAGCATGAGAGTCTGCCGACATGCCAACTAGGGCTAAATGGTACGTTGCCGCGGTCATTGCGGCGGGAGGCGTCGCGTTCTGCGCGTCGTTGGCGGGTTGGCGGCAGCCGGCCAGCGCGATCGCCGTAGTCGCCTATCTGCTGCTCGGAGCGGGACTCAGCGCGGTGAAACTGCGGCTTCCGGGAATGACGGGTACATACTCGCTGAACTACCTTGTCCTGCTGTATGGCCTGCTGCACTTCGATTTGAGCGTCACCATGCTGGCGGCGGCCATCGCCGCTCTCGCGCAGTCTTATTTGAACGCCGCTTCCAGGCCGACGCCGGTACAGGTCGCCTTCAATGTCGCGAATCTGAGTTTGAGCCTGGAGGCTTGTCAGTTGACGCTCGCGTGGACGTCGCGATCGGCGCTGGCGCTGTACATGCCGGCGCAGGTTGCATTGATCGCGGCGCTCTATTTTGTGGTCAACACCGGGCTCGTGTCGGGAGTGTTGTCGCTGTTACAGGGGCGGCGACTGGCGGACGTGACTGAGGAGTGGTATGTCTGGTCGTTTCCTTACTATCTGGTCGGGACGACCTTCGTGGGTTGTCTTCCGGGCGCGAGAGACGACTGGTCGGGCGCAGCCTGGCTGATTCTGATTCCGCTGTTGTACCTGGTGCACTTCTTCATTGGTCTGTCCCGTCAGGAAAAGGTGGCCGGCGGCGCGCCGAAGGACGATGCTCGACTGTCCGTGGGAGCGCGCGCTTTTTTCTTCCTGGTGCTCGCGGCGGGCGCCGCCGTTCTGGTGTGGGCGCTCTCGCATGGAACGTCGGACCGTCCGGTTCGCTTCGCCGCCTACGCGATTCTGGCGGCGGTGGCCTCCACCTGGAAGGTGCGATTGCCGCGCATGGTGGGGACCATCTCGGTGAGTTTCGTCGTGCTGTTGGTGGCGATCCAGGAACTGGCCTGGGCGGAGATCGCGATCATGGCAGTGGTGGTCATCCTGGTGCAGGTGTACTGGAAAGCCGCGCGGGCGGTCAGCCCGCTGCAACTGGCGTTTAACATCAGCACACAGGCGATCAGCACGATCCTGGCCGGATGGATCTGCCGGGTCTGGCTGGGGGCGGCCCTGGCCGACGCGCCGGTGGCGTCGATGGTGGTCGCCGCGGCGGTCCTCTATCTGAGTTCCTCGGTGCTGGTGGCGGGCGCGCTGTGCGCGGTGCAGGGAAGGCCGCTGAGCGAGATCTGGCGGAATACGTACTTCTGGGTGCTGCCCTATTATCTGGTGGGTTCGGCCGCCGCCGCAGTGATGGTGCGAGCGGAACTGGCCGCGGGGTGGATGGCCTCCGCGGCGGTGCTTCCGCTGATGGCCCTGGTGTATATCTCCTATCGCGCCCACGTGACGCGGAGCGCCGAACCGGCCACCGCCTGAAGTCCAGCGGATTTGCCCGCGAGGCCCTCGCAATTCGATAATCGGTAACACCGAGGGACGAATGCGATCTGGGCTCGCGAGCCTCTTTCTGGCGCTGTGCGCCAACTCATTGCTTACCGCGCAGACGGGATCTCTGCGAAAGGTCGACTTTGCGACCGAGATCCACCCGCTGTTGGAATCGCGCTGCCGAGGATGCCATTCGGGCGAGACGGCGCAGGCGGGCTTCCGCGTCGACGATGGCGCCGCGTTCCTAAAGGGCGGCAAAAGCGGCCCCGCCGTGGTTCCAGGCGAGGCGGCCGCCAGCCTGTTGATCCTGAAGGTGAGTGGGCAGCGCGGGCTTCCCATGCCTCCTTCGGGACCTCGCCTGAGCGCCGATGAGATTGCCACGTTGCGCAACTGGATCGCGCAAGGCGCGCACTGGGATGCGACTCCGGCGGCGGCGAATGTGGGCGTGGCGGCGATGGCGCCGCGGAATCCGCCTCTTCCGGCGGGGACCTCGGGTAATCTGATCGATCGTTTCGTTGACGCCTATTTCGAGCGCGAAGGCGTGAAGCCGCCCGCCCCGGTTTCAGACGCCGCCTTCGCCCGGCGCGTCTACTACGACCTGCACGGTCTGCCGCCGGCGCCTTCGGAACTGGCGGCGTTCGAGGCCGACGCGCGGGCCGATAAGCGTGCGCGGCTGGCGGAACGGCTGCTGGCCGACCGGGAACGCTACGCCGAACACTGGATCAGCTTCTGGAACGATCTGCTGCGCAACGACGAAGGCGTGGTGTACCACGGCGAGCGCAAGAGCATCACGGCGTGGCTGATGGAGGCGTTGCGGTCGAACATGCCGTACGACCGCATGGTCCAGGGGCTGCTGAATCCCGTTTCAAAAGACGATCCGGAGGGATACCTGATCGGCGTGACGTGGCGCGGCGTGGTGAGCGCCAGCCAGTCGCCGCCCATGCAGGCGTCGCAGAACGCCGCGCAGGTGTTTTTGGGGATGAACCTGAAGTGCGCGGCCTGCCATGACAGCTTCGTCAACCGCTGGAAGCTGCGCGACACCTTCGGGCTGGCTGCGATGTTTTCGAAGGAACCGCTCGAGATGGTCCGCTGTGATGTGCCCACCGGCAAGACCGCCGAAGCCCGCTTCCCGATTGGGAATCTCGCGACGCACGGCCCGCTGCCGCAATCGCGTCGCGCGGAGGCGGCCCAGTGGTTCACGCAACGCGAGAACGGACGGTTTGCGCGAACCGTGGTGAATCGCTACTGGCGGCTGCTGTTCGGACGTGGCATCGTCGAACCGATAGACGACATGGACGCCGAACCGTGGTCGCGCGATCTGCTCGACGCGCTGGCGTGGGATTTCGCCGAGCACGACTTCGACCTGCAACGGCTGCTTGCCACCATCGTGACGTCGCGCGCCTATCAGATGCCCGTGGCGCCTCCCGCTCCGGCCGGCGCGGCGCGTTACGCCTTCCGCGGACCTTCGCCCAGGCGGCTGACCGCGGAGGAGTTCGAAGACACGCTATCGGCGGTGTCCGGCGATTGGCGCGCGCTGACGCCGCGATCGTCGGCCGCGGCGAGTTACGCCCGCGAGTGGCGGCTGAAATCCGACGCCTTGAGCCGCGTGCTGGGGCGGCCGATTCGCGATCAGGTCTACACGGAGCGCGCCACGGCGCCTTCCACGTTGCAGTCGCTTGAAATGACTAACGGGCCGCTGCTTTCCGAGCGGTTGGAGCGCGCTTCCAAGGCGCTGCTGGGTCAACTTCCGCCCGCTCCGGCGAATCTGTTTGATTCGAAGCTGGTGCGCCGCGGGGCGACCGCCGTGGATGTCGACGTTGCCGGGGCCAAGGCGTTGTGGCTGGTGACCGAGGACGTTGATTCCTACAATCCCGAGAAGGTGATCGCTCGCTGGACCGATATCGAACTCACCGGCCCCGGCGGGACCGTGCGATGGGACGACGTCGCGGCGCAGACTCCCTCCACCATCGAGCGGACGCTGCCCAAAGGCGTCACTCGGCTGCGGGCGAAGGCGGTGATCGACGACGCTTGCCAGAAAGCGGACATCAGCCCGGCGCTGCGTTTCTTCGTGTTCACGGCGAAGCCTGAAGCAGACCGGTTGGTGCGCGTGGAAGGGGCGCCTCCGGTGGCCGCGACGCCGTCGGCGGAGCCGCTGGTGGACCGGCTGTACCTACATCTGCTGGCGCGAAAGCCGGCCGCCGGGGAACGGAAGATCGCCGAGCGCATGGTGGGCGCGCCGGCGACGGCGGCCGGAGTGGAAGACCTGCTGTGGGCGTTGATGATGAGTCCGGAGTTCCAATATGTCCGTTGAGAACAACCTGTATCGAGGCCTGTCGCGCCGCGACTATATGAAACAGACGGCCGCGGCGGCGCTGGCGGCGTTGTGTGGTCCGGCGCCCCGGCTGCTCGCGCAAGGCGGCGGGCCCAAGGCGACGGCGGATTCGATCATCCTTCTGTGGATGGCGGGCGGCATGGCGCAGACCGAGACGTTCGACCCGAAGCGGTACACGCCGTACGAATCGGGCCTGGAAAGCAAGCGCGTGCTGAGCACGTTCCCCTCGATCCCGACGGCCGTCGACGGGATACGCATCTCGCAAGGACTCGAGGAGATCGGCAAGGTGATGGATCGGGGCGTGCTGATCCGCTCGCACCGGGTGGGCGACCTCGGCTTCATCCTGCATTCGCGTCATCAGTATCACTGGCACACCGGCTACGAACCGCCGCAACCGCTGGCGATGCCGCATATGGGCGCGTGGATCGCGAAGATGCTGGGGCCGAAGAATCCCGACATGCCGCCATTCATCGGCGTCGGGCAGAACATGGAGATCGGCGCGGAAAGCGACGCGCTGAAGTCGTTCCATACGGCCGGGTTCCTGGGCGCGGATAACGGACCGTTCCTGATTACGGACCCGCGCGACGCCGTGGCGAGCGTCCAGCCGCCCGCGAAGATGGCCGGGGGGCGCTTTGCGAACCGCTACAAGATGTACCGCGAACTGATCGCCGCGAGCCCCGTCCTGCGCGAGGCGGGCGACGATCAGCGGGAGGCGCTGGTGCGCTCGATGGACAACGCGGACCGCCTGCTGCGCTCGCCGGCGTCGAAGGCGTTCGACCTGACGCTCGAGCCCAAGGAGTCCTACGCCGCTTACGACACAGGGCGATTCGGATTGGGGTGCCTGCTGGCGCGGCGGCTGGTGGAGTCCGGCGCGCGTTTTGTCGAGGTGACGTCGGAATACATCCCGTTCCGGCATTGGGACACGCATGAGAACGGTCATGAGCGGGCGCTGGGGATGAAGCGGGAGATCGACCGGCCGGTGTCGCGGCTGATCCGGGACCTGGAGCAGCGCGGTCTGCTGGACCGCACGCTGGTGGTGGTGGCGAGCGAGTTCGGCCGCGACATGATGACCGAAGGCAAGCCGGGCCGCGAGGTGAAGGACCAGGTGAAGGTTCCGGACCGGATGACCTCGCCGCAGCACTACGGCATGCATCGCCACTTCACGGAGGCGGGCAGTGTGCTCCTGTTTGGAGGCGGCGTCAAGCGAGGCGCGCTGCACGGTGAGACGGCCGATGAACGGCCTTGCAGCATCGTGAAGGATCCGGTGACGATTTCGGACCTGCACGCTACCCTCTACGCCGCGCTCGGCATTGCGGCCAACTCGGGCGTGACTGTCGAGCAAAGGCCGGTGTACGTCACCAAGGACGGCAAGGGGAAGGCGGTCGGGGCGCTTCTCGCGCGTTCGTAACAATTTTGCGTGCTCCCGCCGATCCCGCTGCGTAATAGTTCAGTGAAGGGGGAAGATGGCGGGAGCAAGCCAGGAGGCGGCGAGAGAATCCGGGTCGGCCACAGACGCCGAGCCACGGACGTTCCTCACGGCGCTTCGCGCGCATCAGGCGATGGTGTTCAGCCTCGCCTATCACTTCCTTCGAGATCGGAACGCGGCCGAAGAGGTCGCGCAGGACGTCTTTCTCGAGTTGCACCGGCATTGGGACGAACTCGGGTCGGACGACCACGTGAAGTTCTGGCTCCGGCGGGTGGCGAGCAATCGTTGCATCGATCGGGCGCGGCGGCGGAAGTATCAGCCGATCGTGGCCCTGGACGATGTGCCGGAGCCGTCGACGCCGGGCGAGCCGTCGGACTTCCTGTTGAATCAGAAACTGCGGGACCTGGTGTCGGCGCTTCCCGAAAAGCCCCGCATGGTGATGGTTCTGCGGTATCAGGAAGAGATGATGCCGGAACAGATCGCGACGTTGTTGGGGATGCCGGTGAGCACGGTGAAGAGCCACTTGCAGCGGTCGCTGGCGATGCTCCGGGAGAAAGCGGTCCGGAGTTTGGGGGAAGTACGCTGATGGACGATTTCGAACGTCAGTTGATGCAGGCGATGTCGCGGACGGATCCGCCGGGCGCCTTCGAGGCGAAGGTGCTGGCGCGGGTGGCGCGCGAGGCGGACGGGCGGAGCGGGTTGTGGAGATGGTTTTCGCGACCGGTGACGCTGCGTTGGGCGAGCGTGGCGCTTGCATTGGTGATGGTGGCGACCGGAGTCACCTGGCAGCGGGAGCGGGAGCGGGAACGCGGCGAACAGGCGCTGGCCAAGCTCGAGTTGGCGCTGAAGATCACCAGCGAGAAGTTACAGAAGATCGACCGGGAGATCCCGAAGTAGACCCGGAAATCGCATCGGAGTTGAGTATGAAACTGGCGATGATAGGATTCGTGTGCCTGCTGCCGATGATGGCGCAGGACGTGAAAATACCGGCTAGCATTGAGAAGCTCGCCGACAAGGCGTCGGAGGTGGTGGACGTCACGCTGGACGCGTCGCTGCTCCAGTTGGCGGCGAAATTTCTGCCGGCCAACGATCCCGACACGGCGCAGGTGAAGCGTCTGGTGAGCGGGCTCAAGGGCGTCTATGTGCGGAGTTTCCAGTTCGACAAGCCGGGTGAGTATCAGGCTTCGGACGTGGAGTCGATACGCTCCCAACTGCGCGGCCCGAACTGGGCGCGCATCGTGGGCGTCCGCAAGTTGAAAAGCGGCGAACATTCCGAAGTCTACCTGCGGACCGAAGGTGGCTCCATCACCGGGCTGGCCGTGATCGCGGCCGAGCCGAAGGAGTTGACCATCGTCAATATCAACGGGCCCATCCGGCCCGAGGACCTGCAGGAACTCGGCGGCCACTTCGGGATTCCGAAGCTGGACGGCGAATCGGGACGCAAGAACGATTCCGGCAAGAAGGACGAGTGACGCCATGCGAAGGATCCTAGCGTTGGGACTGCTGCTATGCGCTCCCGCGGCATTCGCCGTCGAGCGGGACTTCGGCGATCTGGTCCGCGCGCTTTCCGACGAGTTGCACTGCCGGCCCACCCGTATTCCGTTTTTCGGCCTGGTGAACCTGGTCGCTTTCGTGGCTGAACCGGCCGGCGCGAAGCACCTGGATCTGGCGATTTTCGAGCATCCGAACATCGACGTCCGCGCCGAACATCGCCTGTTGCAGACGGTGCAGCGGGCGGTGGGACGCGGTTGGTCTCCGTTTGTCACTGTTCGCAGCCGGAGATCCGGGCAGTTTGAGCTCGTGATGGTATACATGCGGAGGGAAGGCCGCGACTGCCGGCTGCTGGTGACCTCCATTCAGCGGGACGAGGCGGTGGTGGTCGAGTTGAAGCTGAATCCGGACGGACTCGAGCGCTGGATCGCCGATCCTGAACTGTCGGCGCGGTCCGTACACGGCGACTCCACGAATTGACGACGCCCGCCGCCATCACGCCGCCGGCTCCATTCAGCCGGCGGCGGCTCCCTCTTGCTGGAACTCCTGACCGCCCCTTCCGCGTATCCTCTTTCAGGAGGGTGCGCCAACGCCTCGTCCGGACCCTCCACGCTAGAATAAAAGCTTGCCCTCTATGAAGAAGAGCTTCGTTGAATCCACCCGCGACTTTGTCTCCGAGTGGACCGTGACGATCCTGATCCTGCTGTTCGGCACCACCACGCTGATGCAGGCGTTCGTCGTTCCCACCTCCTCGATGGAATCCACCGTTCTGGTGGGCGACCACATGATCGTCGACAAACTGGCGTATTCGCCGGCGGGCGCTTTTTCCCGGCACATCCTGCCCTATCGCGACGTGCGGCGCGGGGACATCATCGTATTCAAGTGGCCGCCCGATCCGCGGCAGAATTACGTGAAGCGCGTGATGGGCGTGCCCGGCGATCACATCAAGGTGGTCAACAAAGAGGTGTTCCTTAACGGCAAGAAGCTGGTTGAACCCTACACCCAGCACATTTTCCCCAACATCGAGCCCTATCGCGACAACTTCCCCGCCGAGCCGTTCGGTCCGGTCGATCAGCGCGGCATCGCGATGCTGAAGGATCATGTCGTCAACGGAGAACTGGTGGTTCCGCCGGATAGTTACTTCGCCATGGGGGACAACCGCGACAACTCGCTCGACAGCCGGTACTGGGGATTTGTCCCTCGTGAGAACATCGTTGGAAAGCCATTCGCCATCTTCTGGTCCTACGATGCGCCCACCGAGGATCTGGTGGACTTCACCGCCAAGCATTTCATCGATCTCGCGCAGAACTTTTTCACGAAGACGCGTTGGAGCCGCACCCTGAAGCTGGTCCGCGCCTATCCAGTGGAGTAAACCGAATGCCATCGAATCGCTACGGCCTAATTCTGGCCGGGGGGCGCGGAACCCGTTTCTGGCCACGCAGCCGGCGCGCCCGAGCCAAGCAGGTGCTCAACTTCTTCGGTGAGCGCACATTGATTCAGGAGACGGTGACCCGTCTCGCGCCGGTCCTGCCGCCGGAAAACATCTGGATCCTAACCAACGAACTGCTTCGCCCCGAGATCGTCAAGCAGTTGCCGGAGGTTCCGAAGAAGCAAATCCTGGCTGAGCCTTGCCAGCGCAACACCGCGCCCGCCATCGGATTGATGGCGCACCTGCTCAACGAGCTGGATCCCGAGGCGACGATGGGCGTCTTCCCGGCCGACCACATCATCACGAAACCGTCGCGCTACGTGCGGCTGCTGCGTCCAGCGTTCAAGGCCGCCGAGCAGGGCCGGATCGTGGTGCTGGGCATTCAGCCGCGCTGGGCGGAAACGGGCTACGGGTACATTGAATTCGGCAAGGGCGTGCAGCCCGGCCTGGGCATCCCGCTCGATGTGCTGGCGTTCCGAGAGAAGCCCGACCTTTCCACCGCGCGCAAGTTCGTGCACGCCGGCCGGTTCTATTGGAACGCGGGCATGTTCTTCTGGAAGACGTCGGTGCTGCTCGACGCGCTGCGCCAGCACCTTCCGAAGACGGCCACGCTGCTGGCCTCGATTCCCGCGGTGACGAGCCGGGGATTCTCGACCGCCCTGGCCAAGACCTTCCCCATGTGCGAGAACATCTCGATCGATTACGCCGTGCTCGAGAAGGCGGACAACGTGGTCGGGCTCGCGGCGGACGATATCGGCTGGAATGACGTCGGCAGCTTCAACGCCGTCTATGAACTACACGCCGACAAGCCTGGCGCCAACATCGCCCAACGCGAAATTCTGACGCTCGATTCGACGGGCAACTATGTCGACGCGGGCGAAGGCAAGCTGGTGGCGCTGCTGGGCGTCAAGGATCTGGTGGTGGTGGATACCCCGGATGCGCTGCTCATCGCGGACCGGGCGCGGGCGCAGCAGGTGGGCGACATCGTCAAAATGCTCGAAAAGCAGCAACGCGACGAACTGCTGTAGGAGGCCGTAGATGAATACGCCAGACCGACGCCGCTTCCTTGCCGGCGCCATCGCGACCGCGGCGTCGTATCAGCGGATTCTTGGCGCGAACGAGCGCATCCAGGTGGGCGCCATCGGGACCGGCAGCCGTTGCCAGTACCTGCTCTCGCTGCTGAACCAGTGCGGCGGCAACGACATCACGGCGGTGTGCGATGTGTATGGGCCTAGGCGCGCCGCCGCGAAGTCCAAATACGCGCCCGAGGCGAAGGAATCCGTCGATTTTCGCGAGGTGCTCGATCGTAAGGACATCGACGCCGTGGTTGTGGGAACGCCCGATCATTGGCACGTGCCCGTCACCATCGCGGCTGTCCGGGCGGGCAAGGACGTCTACTGCGAGAAGCCCGTCACCCACACCATCGAGGAGAGCGAACCGCTCATCGCGGCGGTGAAGGACAGCGGGCGCGTGGTGCAGACCGGCACTCAGCAGCGAAGCTGGGCGCATTACGCCCAAGCCAAGCAGTTGGTGGATTCCGGCGCGCTCGGCCGGATCACGCTGGTTCGCACCTACTGGTATCAGAACCACGTCGCAAACCAGGACAGCGGTCCCGCCGTCGATACCTCGGCGCTCGACTGGAAGCAGTTTCTCGGGAGCGCGAAGGATCGCCCGTTCGACGCCGACCAGTTCCTGCACTGGCGCTGGTATTGGGATTTCGGCGGCGGCGCGATGACCGATCTGTTCGTGCACTGGGTGGACGTGGCGCATTGGTTCCTGGGCGAGGACATGCCGCAGCGCGCCACCGCCACCGGAACGCGGGCCATCCTGAAACAGCGGCAGACTCCCGATACGATGAGCGCGGCGCTCACCTACCCGAGCGCCGTGGTGGAGTTTGACAGCGCCCTGCTCGGCTATATCGAGGGCGGCGGCCTGATGTTTCGCGGAACCAAGGGCGCGATGCGCCTGCACCGCAGCGGCTTCACCATGTGGAACGAAATTCCCCGTTACAGCGAGAATTTCGAGCCGGACGCGGCCGAGATGCAGGTGAAATCGAAGGGCGACGGGACGCTGGATCACATGAAGAATTTCCTCGACTGCGTGCGGACCCGCAAGACGCCCAACGCCTCCGTGGAGATTGGCGTTGCGGCCGCCCGGGCGGGCCACGCGGCGAACTTCGCGCTGCGGGGCAGCGGGGTCTGGAACCTCGCCTAGCTATTTCCTCCTTTGGACGGCCATGAGAAACTGAGCAACATGGTCTGTCCCAAGTGCAAGGCGTCCAATCCGGACGACAAGCGATTCTGCGGCGATTGCGGCGCGGGACTCAACGCCGTCGACGAGGATTTTCGGATCCGCGTCCAGGCCTTGCTGCGGGAACAACTCAAAGACCAGAGGCTGGTGGAGATCGAGACCGCCGACGCCGTGATGGCGCGCCTGAAGACCATGGCCAAGCCGTTCCTCTATACGGCGGCCCTGTTCGTGGCGGTGCTCGGCGTGTTGGGTTTCCGCAGCATTCGCGACTTCTTTGAGGCGCTAAAGACGGCGCAGGACGTGGCCGTCCAGCAGATGCGCCGGCAGGCCGCCGACCAGTCGCAGGCGCTCGCGCAGGAGGCCGACGCGATGCGGGGCCAGTTACGGAGGCTCGGCAATCAGCAGGAACTGGTGGCGCAGTTGCACCAGACCGAGGCCCAGTTGAAGTCGATCCAATCGGCCAGCCAGAACCTCCGGCAACGTTACGAGCAGTTAGGCACGGAGTTGGCTACCTCACAGGCGACCCGGCCGGCGCGCGCCTCTGCCTCGGTCCCTAGCGAGGCGGGGATCCGCTCCGGATCGGGCGGCGCTGGGGGCGACGAATCGACCGTCCTGGCGCTGGGCAGCTATGGCCCGGAAGTGACCCGGTTGCAGCGGCGGCTCAAGGAACTAGGCTGCTATGGGGGTCCGGCCAGCGGGGAATTTGACCAGGCCACGCGTTCGGCGGTGGCGAAGTTCAATGAGGCGCGGGGCGAGATTGGCGTCGGGCTGGTGGATCGGGACACGGGCGCCGCGATGTTCTCGTCGAAAGCCGCTCGTTGCCGCTGATCGCGTCAAATCAGGATTTCAAAGGGGAGGATGCGGGGAAGGAAGGGAAGGGAACTGTACGGAGGCCGACCAAGGGCCGGCCTCCTGTATCGAAAACTTACCAGCGCTGACGGTCGCGACCGCCGCCGCCACGGTTGAAACCGCCGCGACCACCGCCGCCGCCGCCACGCTCCTCGCGCGGGCGCGCCTGATTCACGTTCAGGGAACGGCCCTTCATCTCGCGCCCGTTGAGGGCGTTGATCGCCGCCTCGGCCTCGTTGGCGTTGGTCATCTCGACGAAGGCGAAGCCGCGGGGCTGCCCCGTCTCGCGATCGCGCACCACGCTCACGCGCTCCACCGCGCCATACGCGGAAAACGCGGCCTCGAGTTCACTCTCCGTCGTCTGATACGACAGATTTCCTACGAAAATATTGGTCATCTGAATCACTTACTCCTGACAAACACACTGCATAACAGCAGTCAGTTACCTTTGGCGAGCTACTCTAGGCCGGACGAATAACCGAAGGGCGAAGTTCACACGCAGGGGACGGTCCTCACTTACGACCGTCAGTTGGAGTATACCACGCCTTTTTGAAATCGCCAGTGCAAATTTCTGGCGGAGAATCCTCCCTCTTGTCGCCATTTGGGACGAGCCTGGGTGACGGCTCAAGGAGGATGAAAATGTTTCAAACAATCGGCAAGATTGCGCCGGTCGTGGTGCTATTCGCGGTCACAACGTCCTGGATGTCCCAGGCGCAGGTATGTTGGCGCCAGTCGTACACGCGTGGCGTGGGTGCGATTCCCACCGATTGCGGTCCTGGCAAGGAATACGACGCCGGACTCTGCTACCGGCGCTGCCCGGCTGGTATGAAGGGCGTCGGGCCGGTCTGTTGGGGGACGTGTCCGGCCGGCTACACGGATGTCGGCGCCGGGTGCGCCAAGCCGGCCGCCTACGGTCGCGGCGCCGGTTATCCCTGGAAGTTCGGCGACCCGCTGAGCGATAGCGCCATGTACGCCCGCTGCGAGCGCGACAACGGTCGGGGCGGCTGCGAGAAGGACGGCGCCATCGTATATCCGAAGTGCCGGCCGGGCTTCCATAAGGTCGGCTGCTGCATCTGTTCGCCGGATTGTCCCGCCGGACTCACCGACACCGGCGCCATTTGTACAAAACAAACCCAGGGTCGCGGTGTCGGGACCGTCCCTTCCTCTTGTGGCGGCGGGCGGGATTATGACGCTGGCCTCTGTTACGCCTCTTGCCGGATGGGATTCAGCGGAGTCGGACCCGTGTGTTGGGGACAGTGCCCGGCGTCGGCTCCCGTGAACTGCGGGGCGGCCTGCGCCACCTCCACAGCGGCGTGTGTCGGCGCGATCACCGAACAGGTGCATAGCGTGCTCGACGTGGCGCTGAACATCGCCACAACGGTGGCCACCGCCGGCACGGGTACGGCGGCGAAGGCGGCGGTGACCACCAGCGCCAAGGCCATGGCGCGATCAGTCGCCGTTCAAGCGGAAAAGAGCGCCGTTCGCACGGCTCTCGAGGACGCCGCCCGGAAGGCGGGCAAGCGACTGACCAGTCAGCAACTCGACCAGCTACAAAAGATGTCCCAGGGCGAGGACTTTGATCCCTACAGTCTGGACCCGACGGGTATCGCCGACATCGTTCGCGCCTACAACAAGCCGATCTGCGGCAACTGACGCGACGTGTCTGCGCCGCGGTGGAGCGGGCGCCCGGCAGCCCGCTCCACCAAACCGCTACACTGTAACCGTCCCGTGATCTCACCCGCCCGCATTGCCGCTTTCGATATTCTGCTGGACGTCTCTCAAGGCGGCTACGCTACGGACCTCCTGTTGGCTCGCACCGCCTCGCTCGATCCCCGCGACGCCGGACTGGCGCACGAACTCGTCCTTGGGACGCTCCGCCGGCAGGCGCAACTCGACTTTTTGGCGGATCGTCATCTTAGCCGAAAGAAGCTCGACGCGCCGGTTCGCATCGCGCTCCGGATGGGCATTCATCAACTGCGCCATCTCGATCGTGTTCCTGCGCATGCGGCCGTGGACGAAAGCGTCGAACTTGTCAAACGCGCGCGTCTCAAGTCGGCCTCGGGCCTGGTGAACGCCGTCCTCCGGAAGATCACGCGAGCGCCGGCAGCATGGCCGGATGCGTCGGTGGAGTTGAGTTGTCCCTCCTGGTTGCTGGCCCAGTGGGAAAGCGAATACGGCGCGGCCGCCGCACGCAAGGCCGCTGAGGCGGCGCTTGAAGAGCCCGGGCGCTGGGTTCGGTGGACCGGTCCACCGGATCCGTCGCTTGAACCGACCGAGGTCCCCGGCTGTTTCCGCGTCGCCAGAGGGTGCGAGCCGCCGGCCGGGGCCCGGTTTCAGGACATCGGCGCCCAAAGCATCGCGCCTCTGCTCGATCTGGCGCCGGGCCAGTCGTTTCTCGATCTGTGCGCCGCCCCGGGCAATAAGACCGCGCAGGCGCTGGAGTCGGGCGTTCGGGCCATCGCTTGCGACCTCCACCCGCGCCGGCTTGAGACGGTCACCGGGTGTCCCCGGGTCGCGCTGGACGCCGCCCGACCGCTGCCTTTCTCCGCCCGGTTCGACCGCATCCTTGTAGATGCTCCCTGCTCCGGCACCGGGACGCTCGCCCGGAACCCGGAGATCAAGTGGCGCTTGCAGCCCGAATCCATCGCCGGATTGGCGCATTTGCAGCGGGCCATCCTGCGCAACGCCTTGAAGCACCTGAAGCCGGATGGCCGCCTGGTGTACTCCACCTGCTCGCTCGAACGGGCCGAGAACCAGGCCGTGGTGGACGCCGTCGCCGCTGGAACGCCCGGCCTGCGGGTGCTTCAGACGGTGGTGCGGCTTCCCGGGGCCGCGCCTGGGGACGGGTTTTTTGCCGCCGTGTTAGCATTGGTTTAGCTCCTATAATGGCTGAAATTCTGCCGTCCATTCTGTCCGCCGACTTCACCCGCCTGGCCGAGGAAATCGCCAAGGTCGAGAAGGCCGGCATCTCCATCCTGCACCTGGATGTGATGGACGGGCACTTCGTGCCGAACCTGACCATCGGCCCGCCCGTTGTCAGCTCCATCCGCAAGATCACCAAGCTGAAGCTGGACGTTCACCTGATGATCACCGACCCGGACAAGTACGCGCCTATCTTTATTGAAGCGGGCGCGGACCAGGTTTCGGTGCATCAGGAGGTTTGCCCGCATCTGGACCGCACGCTTCGGATGATTCAGTCGGAAGGCGCGAAGGCGGGTGTGGTGTTGAACCCGTCCACGCCGGTGGCCACGCTCGCCGACGTTCTGGATGTGACCGATTACGTCCTTATCATGAGCGTGAACCCGGGATTTGGCGGGCAACGCTTCATTCCGAACGCTTTGCGGAAGGTCCGGGCGCTCGACGCGTTGAGGAAGGAATCGGGATTGCAATTCGCTATCGAGATCGATGGCGGCGTGAACCTGGAAAACCTTGGCGATGTGGTCCGCGCCGGGGTGGATTGGGTGGTTGCGGGGTCGCTGGTTTTTCACAGCAGTGATCCGGAAGCCACAGTGCGCCAGATGCAGCAGCTTGCTCGCCAGGCGCTGACAGTCTCTGTTTAGAGTAGATTACTGAGTCGTTGATATGGCCTTGAATCGAACCTGGATGTTGCGCGTTACGGTTGCGCTGGCGGTCGGGATGCTTCTGACCTCCTGCGGCCTCCGCCGCAAGAAGTACGAAAACCCGATCACCAAAGACACCCAGCAGCCCGACAAGGTGCTGTTTGACAAGGCGGTGAAGGATATCGAGCGCGGGCGCTACGAAATCGCGCGCCTGACCCTCAATACCCTCATCAACACCTACGACACCAGCGAATTTCTGGCCAAGGCGAAGCTGGCCGTGGCGGACAGTTGGTTCCGCGAGGGCGGCGCCCATGGTCTGGCGCAGGCGGAGGCCGAATACAAGGACTTCATCCTGTTCTATCCGACCATGGAGGAGGCCGCCGAGTCCCAGATGCGCATCTGTGATATCCACTATAAGCAGATGGAGAAGGTGGACCGCGATCCCAACCAGGCTCTTCGCGCCGAACAGGAATGCCGCCAGCTGCTGACCCAGTTCCCCAACAGCAAGTACGCTCCGACGGCCGAGCAGCGGCTGCGCAATATTCAGGAAGTGCTGGCGGAATCGGAGATGCGCGTGGCGATGTTCTATCACCACAAGGGCAGTTTCCCCGCGGCGGTAAACCGCTTCCGCGTGGTGGACCAGTATCCACTTTATAGCGGCGCCGACGACGCGCTGTGGAATCAGGCCGACTCCTACTCCCGCATGGGGCCGCGGTTTCGCACCAAGGCCGGGGAGTCCTACAGCCGCATCGTTCGCGATTATCCGCTGAGCGGCTATGCGGATGGCGCACGGAAGAAGCTGAAGGAACTGGAGATGCCGATTCCCGAGGCCGACCCGGTGGCGCTCAACCGCATGAAGTACGAACTCGAGAATCGGAAGAAGCCCGGCATGGTGCACACGTCGATGAGCATCTTCCGCCGCGGGCCGGAAACCTGGACCGCCGCCAAGTCGGGTTCGCCAGCGATGAACGCGATGCGGCCGACGGTGCCCGACAGCGTGCCGCTTCCGGCCGCTGGTGGCGGAACCTCCGGCGACATCAGCATCGCCACGACGGGTGACGCCGCGGCGCTCGAGGCCGGCAAGGAAGCGCGCGAGAAGGTTCCCGGACAGGCCGCGCCCGCCGCCGAGGGGCAGGCCGCTGCGCCCGCCGCCAGTGGAACGGACGGGAAACCGGCCAACGGGTCCGCGCAGGCGCCGCTGCCCACCAACCACACTCCGGTGAAGGCGAAGCAGAAGAAGGAGAGCAAGCTCAAGCTCCCCAAACTCAAGAAGAGCAAGCCGAAACCGGACGCTACGCCCGCCGCGGCTCAGCCCGCCGCTCCGGCATCGGCCAAATAGCCGATTCCCAGCTTGGGGCGTGGGCCTGATACAACGGTAAGAATGAATCGGATCCTGCTGGCCGACGACAGCCCCCACGCGCAACGGATGGGCGAACGCATCCTGCGCGACGAGGGCTATGAGGTCGTCAGTGTAACCGACGGCGAGACGGCGCTGCTGCGCATGGCGGATGTTGATCCGGATCTCGTCCTGGCCGACGTGTTTCTGCCCGGCCGCTCTGGGCTCGACATCTGTTCTTATGTGAAAACCGAGCCGGCGCACAGCCACGTCCGCCTGGTGTTGACCGCGGGCATGCTGGAGCCGTTCGATGAGGACCAGGCGCGCGCGGCCGGCGCCGACGCCATCATCAAAAAGCCGTTTGAGGCGTCCGCGGTGATCGAGACCATCAAGCCGCTGATCGCCGCCGCGCAGGCCGCCAAGGGCGCTTCGCCGAAGTCGCCGCTTGAGGAAGCCCCGCCGGCTCCTCCGATCGTGGCCGAACCGCACATGGTCGAATCGCCGGCGCGTCCGGCCCGCGCGGTTGTCGAAATGAAGCCCACTTCGGTGGTGCGACCGGCCATCCCGGAGCCGCCGCCTCACAGGCCCATCATGGAGTCCGCGCCTCCGCCGGAGCCGCCCGCCCGGCCATCCCGGCCCGTGCTCGAGATGAAACCGGCCCCCGAGCCGAAGCGCTTCGCCGAGGCCCCGCCCTTGGACGTCGACGAATCACTGACGCCGCCGGGCGCCGGGGTGAGCGAAGAAGAACTGCTACGCGCGGCCGTTGCGCTCGCGCTGGACGCCGCTTTCCCGGCCCTGGTGGAGGACATCACCGCCAAGGTGCTGCGTAACCTGCGAGCCGTCACCGAGGATGCCGGAGCAAGCGAGGATGAATCCTCCTATCCGGCGGCGCCGTTCCTGAACGATCTGAACTGAACACCCAAACCGAATGCCAGAGAATACCTTCGACATTGTCTCCAAAGTGGAAATGCCCGAGGTGGTGAACGCCATCCAGCAGGCGCTCAAGGAGATCCAAACACGTTTCGACCTGAAGGACTCCAAGTCCTCCATCGAGTTGAACGAAAAGGACCACAAGATCACGCTCGCCAGCGCCGACGAATTCAAACTGAAATCCGTCATCGACGTGCTGGAGGGCAAACTAGTCAAGCGCAAGGTTCCGCTGAAGGCCTTCACCTACGGTCCGCTGATCCCGGCGGCCGGCTCCTCGGTGCGCCAGGAAATCACCATGCAGCAGGGCATCCCGATTGAGAAGGCGCGGGAGATCGTCAAGGCCATCAAGGACTCGAAGAAGAAGGTGCAGGCGTCCATTCAGGGCGACCTGGTGAGGGTGAGCGGCAAGGATCGCGACACGCTGCAGGACATCATCGGCCTGTTGCGGGGGCGCGACTTCGGCATCGATATGCAGTTCACCAACTACCGGTCCAACTGAGGTGGCTCGGCGTATCGAATCCCTGTTCATCGCAGGACCCGCTGGCCGCCTCGAAGCGCTGCTCGAGGAGCCTGACGACCGCGACCCCATCGAAGCGGCGCTGGTGTGCCACCCGCACCCGCAGTACGGCGGCACCATGCATAACAAAGTGGTGTACCGCTTGGCGCGCGGACTACGGCGGACCGGCGCCGTCGTGCTGCGGTTCAACTACCGCGGCGTCAACCTGAGCGAGGGCAAGTACGATAACGGCGTCGGCGAGGTGGAGGACGCCCGCGCGGCGCTTAGCCTGCTGCTGGCCCGCTACCCTCACCTGCCTTTCACCTTGGCCGGGTTCTCGTTCGGGTCGCGAGTGGCGCTGAAGCTCGCGTGTCAGGGCATCGGCGCGCGCCGCGTGATCGCGGTGGGCTTCCCCACCACGATGCGCGACACCGCCTTCCTGGCCGGATGTCAGGTTCCCAAGGTCTTCATTCAGAGCAGCCATGATGAATTCGGCCCGCTGGGCGAGTGGCGGGCACTGGTGGACAGCCTTCCAGCCGCGCAGGCGATGGTGGTGGAGGCGTCCAGCCACTTCTTCGATGGCGCGCTGGACGCCTTTGAGGCGGCCGTCGAAAGCGTGCCGCCTCCCGAATAGCGCCCTGCCGGTCAGGGCTGTAGGCCGGCGGCTGCGTGGATCGCCCGGTCCACCAGTTCCTGGTCCTTCGCCCGGAGGCCGGTAAGCGCTTTAAGGAAGGCTACCAGGCGTCCCACGTGGGTGCGGAATGCGCCGCTCGTCACAGTGTGCCCGGCTTCGACGAACTTCAGCACCGCTTCCGCCGTCGCTTTCGCGCGAGCGGAGTCGTCCCGGCCGGGCATCCCGCCGTCTGGCTCGAGTTGGGCCGCTAAGTCCATCAATCCGTCAATCGGCTTAGGCGGCGCCGGCAACCCGCCCCCCGGAGCTTTTGCGGCGCTTGGGACTACGGTCGGCATCAGTGGGCGGCCGCCCGTTGACGGAGGCGTCCGACGACGTCCCAGCGGCGCCGCCAACGCCGCCTGTACAGGCGCGCCGGGAGCCCCGAAAACGGAACCGAAGGCCATGTCCTGCGGTACTCCGACGGGTACGACTCGGGTCTCCGGCAGTTCACCTGGGCGATCGCCCGCGCGTTTCACCACCGCCACCAGCGCCATCTCGCTCGAGGCGAGCCCGTAGGTCGAACTCAGCTCAACGAGCCGCGCCGCGACACGATTCCGCTTGCGAGCTTCCAGCGCGCCGGTCGCCGCCTCGGCCGGATATCGGCTTTCCCAATCCGTAATCAACCGGGCGCCCTGCAAGAGGCGCACCGTCGCGCCAGTTTCGGCGTCCCCATCGGGTATGGGCAGCGACGTCCGTCCGCCATCCCATTCGATGTCGACCGAGTCGCAACCCGTGACGCCGAACACCAACACCGGCGTCCCGGGAAACACTTGTTGAACGGGCGCCGGCTGAACGTCCTGACCGGCTTTCAAGCCCGATGCGACCGGGCTACCCACCGATGCGAACAGGTCCACTGCCGCCAGGTCCACGCGTTCCCGCGGCGTGACGAAACGGCTGATTCCGCCCGTTTCGCGACCCAAAAGCGTAAGGAAACGGTCCTGGCTGGCTGCGCCGATGCCCAGACAGGAGATCCGAACCCCCGCCGAGCGAGCCTTCGCCAGAATATCCTCGGTCCCAAACACCTGACCGTCGGTGAGCAGGAACACGTCGCCGCCGCCTTCGAGCATCCGGGCCGCCGCCAGGAAGCCTCGCGCGAGTTCCGTCCCGCCTCGCGCGTCCACCTTCCGCAGGAACTTCGCCGCCTTGTCTCGATGGCCGCGATCGCCAGCCGCCAGCCTGTCCTCCATCAGTTCCACGGCGTCGTCAAACGCCACCACCGTGAAATAGTCCTCTGGCGTCAACAGCGCCAGGCACGCCAGAATCGCCTGGCGGGCCTGCTGGATCGGCGCGCCGTCCATTGAACCCGAACGATCCAGCAGAAACGCGATGCGACGGGGCGCGGTCTTCCGCTCGCCGAACGAAGTGGACGGCACAATGGCGGCGAACGCCCGCTTTCCGTCCCCGACCGGCCCGGCGATCACCTGCGGGCGAGTGTCCTTGAACTTGACGTCCAGCACCAGGTCCCGATCCGGCACGTCTCGAGCGGGCGCGAGCATCACTCGCGCGCCTCCATCCTTCACGCGGATCGAATGCGACGGGGAACCGATCTCATCCACCGGCGCCGGGTTGAGCAGCGACAGGTCGAAGCCGACTTCATGCAAACCGGACGCGTCGGCGCGCCACCGGGGCAGGATCACGTCGCCGAACCGATCGGATGGCAGTTCGAGTTCCCCCTCGCCGTCGACCGTCGCCGCGCGCATCAGGGAGTGATACGACGGCGCGAGCGTGAATGGAAAGCGGAACCGGAATCCGTCATCTCGTGGTTCCGCCCCCGCCATGATGTCGAGATACACCGTCACCGTCTCGCCCGGACGCACGTTGCCCACGGTGAGGTTGACCAGACCATCCCCGTAATTGCGCGCCATCGCCGCCAGCGACCCTTGCGCGATGCCCTCCTCGTACCGCCTGACGGCCTCCTCCATCGGCCGCAGCTCCGAGTCGACCTCGAACCCCGCGCCCGTGATGCGGAACGCCCGTAACGCGGCTTCGCGCGGCAAGGGGAAGGCGTAGATCACCTCGATGGGCTGCTTCTCCTCCGAGCGAAACACGTGCTGGACCGTCAACCGGGCGCCGACCGGCGCTACGCGGCCCCCCAGCCACAGCCGTTGCATCGCCAGCTTGACGGGCTCGCCCGTCGCCCCAATGCGCGGGGCAAAGAAACTCGCTGTTGTGCTCATCCGCTCCTCCTCACTCCTCCTCCGGTCCTTGGCCGGACGTCTGAATGCGCCGCGCGAATTCATCAATTGCCGCGCGGATTTGCCTGGTTCGCCACGGGCTGAGATCGGCCCGGACCTGTATCACCACGTCGTCTCCCAATGCGTAGTGCCGCCACGCCACGGAAGCCGTTTCCGTCGCCGCAGCGGCCGGTTCGAGCAGCGGCGCCATTTCGGACAGCGTCCGCCCCTCGGCCTGAAGCGACTTGATCCGCTCCAGCCGCTCCAGGTGCGCCGGCGTGTACTCGGCGCCCCGCCCGGCCTTCAGCGGACCGCTCATCAGTCCGCGAGAAATGTAGAACCGGATGGTCCGCGCCGGGACTCCCGACGCCTCCACCAGTTCGGAGAGCGTCATGTGGCTGCTTATCACTGACTTCAGAGTACGTCTGAAAAAAGACACTGTCAAGTACTGTTGTTATTAAACCATCGCGGCCGATCCGCCGATTCGCTAACCTGAGTAAGAAACTAGAATGTCCAAGTTCCGGCAGAGCCGTCCCGATCCGCATCCTCCCCTGGAAGCGCCGATGCTGGCGTCCGAGCAGGCGGCGAATCTGGTCCCGATGACCGCCGAGGAGTTCGCGCGGCTGAAGCGTCAGAAGATCCTGCGATGGGGGATTCCGGGCGTGGTGGTCGCCATCGCGCTGGGCGTGTTCCTGTACCGCTTCACGCTGCCGGTGGATGCGCAGAACAGCTACATCGCGGCTCAAAAACTGTTCGACAGCGGCAAGTATCCGGACGCGTTGTCGGCCGTTGAGCGGGCCACGCGGGACCGTACGCAGCGGGTGCGGGCGCTCCAGTTGCGGGCCGCCATCTATCAATCGCTGCACCGGACGGAGGAGGCCCTGACCGACATCGGCCGGGTCATCGAGTTGCAGCCTAAGGAGCCCGGAAATTACCGCGATCGCGCCCGGTTGAACCTGGACGCCGGCCACGTCGAGAAGGCGCTGGCGGATTACACGAAGCTCATCGAGATTGAAAACGGTAGCGCGGATTACAACGGCCGCGGCCTCTGCTACGTGAAACTGAACCAGCCCCAGCGCGCGATCGAGGATTTCACCCGCGCCCTGGAACACAGCCAGTCGGTGGAATCGCACCTGCAGCGGGGACTCGCCTACGCCTCCATCGGCGACCACAAGAAGGCCATCGAGGATTTCGACGCCGCCATGGAACTCGCGCCCTCTTCATCGGCCATCTATCGGGCGCGCGCCAATTCCCTGATCCAGTTGGGCGATCGGAAGGCCGCCGAAAAGGACCGCGACAAGGCGATGAGCATTGAAAAGCCGCAGCAGCCGATCATCGAGCAGGTGACCGTTCCCAAACGATGATGCGCGCTCGGATCGGCTTCCTGCTGATGGCCCTGCTCGCCCTGCCGGCGGCGGCCGAGACGTGGACCGGCCGCGTCGTCGACGTGCTGTGCAAGGATCGCGACGCCGCCAACCACACGCGCCAGTGCGCCATCGTCTGTTCGCAAACCGGCTACGGCCTGGTGACCTCCGACGGCAAGTTCACCCGGTTCGACAGCGCCGGCAACGCCCGGACGCTGGCCGCGCTGAAAGCTTCCAGCAAGGAAAACGATCTGCGGGTGGAAGTCACCGGAACGCGCGACGGCGACATCATCAAAGTGGACTCGATCGTTCTCGAGTAGCCTTGCGGAGTTTGGCCCAGGTCGAAAAGACCCCCGGATTCTCGAGCCACACCAACGCCCATTCGGCCATTTCCTGTTTCTCTCGGCGCTTCGTTTCGCTCCGGGCAGACCGCGCGGCGAAGCGGGCGTGATCCTTCGCGGTAATCACCAGTCGGCGCAGCAGGCGCTGGCGGTCACGATCCGCCGCAGCGTCGTACTCGGCCGCCAGGGCGCTCAACGTGCGCTCCAGTGCATCGAAATCCTCCTGCCGCACGCCCTCCACCACGGGCGCCAGCGGCACGCCGGATTCGCGCAGCAGACGCCGCAGTCCAGCCTCTCCGATCGGGCGCAGGCGCTGGCGCAACGCCGCGAACCCCGCCTCATCGACGATGGCGACCGAGGCCGCGAACTCGCGGATCTCAGCGAGCCGAGCCTGCTTTCGACTGGGCATGGCGGTAAGCCTGAACGGCCTTCTGGTGTTCGGAGTATTCTGCCGAGAATTGGTGGGATCCGGAACCGCCCGGCTTGGCGACGAAGTACAAAAACGGCGTCTGTTCGGGCTTCAGCGCCGCTTCGAGCGAAGCTCGACCCGGATTGGCGATCGGTCCCGGAGGCAGTCCGGCGTGCTGATAGGTGTTGTAGGAGTTCGTGCTCGCCAGATCCGAGCGATGGATTTTGCCGCGATATCGGTCCTCGAGCAGCGCCGCGTAAATCGTCGTGGGATCGCAGTCCAGCTTCATGCCGATGCGCAGGCGGTTTGCGTACACCGAGGCGACCCGCGGCCGTTCCGCCGCAACCCCGGTCTCCTTTTCAACGAGCGACGCCAGCGTGACGATGTCGTGGACATTGGCCGAGCCCGCCTTCGCGGTAAGCTGCTTCCACTCCTTGCGAAACTGATCGAGCATCTGTCGCACCAGTTGGTCGGGCGTGGTGCGCCGCGTGATCCGATAGGTGGAGGGGAACAGGTAGCCTTCGAGCGTGGGCGCCGACGGGTCCAGGTCGGCGACCAGTCGCGCCTGCGCCGCCGCGTTCAGAAATCCCGTCTGCGTCATCAGGCCCGACTCCTGCACCAGACCGGCGATGTCGAAAATATTGCTGCCTTCGGGCACGGTGATTTCGTAATAGAAGACGTCGCCGCGCGCCAGCCGGTCGAAAATCCGCGGCACGCTGGCCGAATCGACGAATCGGTATTCGCCCGCCTGTAGCCGGGCTCGCGGCCGGAGCGCCCTCACCAGTAGCAGTTGCCACGGATAGCGGATCACCTGGGCTCTGGCAAGCAGCGCTCCGATCTCCCGCGTGCCGGTGCCCTTGGGGATGTCGACGTAGGTTTCACGGCCGAAGCCGCGGTACGGCGCGAACAGGCCCCCGAGCAGCAACACAGCAACGGTAAACACTCCCAGCATCAACAGCCGGAGCGCTTTCAGCATGCGGAGTCCTCGCGCCCACGCGACGCCGGGGAGTCCAGGTAACTGTCGAGCAGGATCACGGCCGACATGCGGTCCACCGCCCGGGCGCGCTTTTCGATGCTGATGCCGCTCTCTTTCAGCACCCGTTCTGCCTGCACGCTGGTCCAGCGTTCATCCCAGAATTCGACCGCCACGCCCGCCCGCTGCCCAAGTTTCTGGGCGAACTCGCGCGTGTATTCCGATTGCCGGCTGGCGTCGCCGCTCATATGCATCGGATCGCCCACCAGGATCAGCTTCACCTCATAGGCCGCGATGGTGGCCGCCAGCGCCTCCAGGTCGTCCCGCAGGCGCGTGCGTTCAAGCGTGGGCAAGCCCTGGGCGGTAATGCCCAGCGGATCGCTGACCGCGAGCCCGATGCGTCGTTTGCCGACATCCAGCGCGAGTATGCGTCCCGTCACGGAACCTGTTCCCGGCGGGCGTCGGTGGCAAGGTGCTTGTAGTAACCCAGATCGTCGCCAGTCATCAGCTTGGCGGCGAACTGGATCTGCCCGGTGTGCCCGCTGAAATGCTCCACCACGTGGAAAACCGCTTCGAGCACGGTGACCTGGTAGCCTTGCACTTCGATGGACTCGGCCAGCCGCTCGTGGGAAAGCGCCGAGACGATCCGGTTCGCCTCGTTCACCGCATCGCGAAGCACTGCCTGAAGCGCCGCGGCGTCGACACCGCCCCGGGCGGCGAACTCAGCGTCGCGGTCCCGGGCATCGGGCCGGCCGGCCACACCATGCCCGATCCACTGCGAGACGTTGCCGCACAGGTGCAGCACCAGGTTGCCAACGGCGTTGTCGCTGTCGCCGGCGCGGCGCCAGATTTGTTCCAGTGTCAGGCGGCCCAGGCAGTCTTCAATTCGCTCGCTCAATTGAGCCAGCTTCCGGACCGAGTAGCCGAGGAAGGCGCTCTCAACCGTCATTTGCTAATCCCAGTCGATGTCTCGTTTCGGAGGCGGGGCGTCTGGATTCTCCTTGGCCTGCTTTAACAGCTCATCGAACTTGCGGTCGAGCACGGCGTGGTGCTGTCGGTGATCCGCCACCGACTTGCGGAAGGCGTCCTCGCGCCGGTCCGCCTCTCCCTTGAAGCGATTCACGGCGGCTTCCAGGTCGGCGAGCGTCCGGGGCTTCTCGTGCTCCTTGTGGCTAATGACGGCGCGGGTGACCGGATCGATCTGCAACTCGGCCTGGCAACACGGACAGCTGACGGTGAACAGGTCCGAATTCTTCTTCGCCATAGACTCTAGGATACGCCGCCGCTCAGCGCTGACTCAATCCTCCATCGACGGCGATGAGTTGTCCGGTGACGAAGTTGGTGGCGCCCAGGAAATACGCCACCGCGTCGGCGATCTCGTCGCCGGTGCCGGCCCGGCCGGCGGGCGTCGCCGCCACCAGCCGCTCCACCCGCTCGTCGTCGTCGGCCCCGAACGGGATCACCCCCGGCGCCACCGAGTTCACCGTGATGTCCGGCGCGAAACTTTTCGCCAGCGCCCGAGTCAACATGATGACGCCAGCTTTCGAGGCGCAGTAGTGTGCGTGGTGCGCCCACGGCCGTATGCCGCCCAGCGAACTGATGTTTACGATCCGGCCTCCGCCCGTTCGACGCATCAGGATTGCGGCCTGCTGGCAGCAGAAGAACACGGCCTTCAGGTTCACGGAGTGAATAAAGTCCCAGTCCTTTTCGGTGGCTTCCAATGGGTCGACCAGGGTGAAGCGGGCGGCGTTGTTCACCAGTCCATCCAACCGGCCCAGGCGCGTCCCTATATCGGTGAAAAGGTTCCGAATCTCGTCAACCGATTCGAGATTGGCCCGAAACACCGGCGCTCCGCCGCACTCCTCGGCCGTTCGCCGAGCCTCCGCCTCCGACTCGTTGTAGTGGATGGCCACCCTGGCGCCCTCGCGCGCCAGCCGCAGCGCGATGGCGCGGCCGATACGCTTGGCGCCGCCAGTTACTAGTACCGTCTGGGCCGACAAGGATTGCATGGATAACATCATGACACGCATAATCAGGCCAGATCCAAATGGACTTCGATAATATCCACGAGTCGAACAGCCGAGTGGAGGAGGTCGCGGAGGAGTTCGTCTTGGGCAGACTGGCCCCGGACCACCGTTTGACCTACGAAAAGCACCTCCTAACTTGTCCGACTTGCGAGTCAGCGGTTGAGCGTGTCCTGGAATTTGTCAAGTTACTCCGAAAGGCGAACGAGTCAGAATTGTCCGAGTAGATCGGCTCTCCCTAGTTATTACTCTCGGCTAAATCGACTGCGGCGGCGTTGTGGCGCGTGACGGCCCCCATCTGCAATAAGATGGAGGCGTCATGCTCCCTCTCCTGATGGTGTTTCTGGCCGCTGGGCCAGGGCTGCCCACCCCCGACATCAAGGTCGATCAGGCCGGATATCCCTCGAAAGCGCCGAAGATCGCCGCCGTGGCGGCCAAAGCCAAGGCGTCGAGGTTCGCCGTCAAGCGCGCCGGCGACGACAAGGTGGTTCTGAAAGGGCAGTTGACCGCCGCCACGGAGGATCGCGACTCCGGAGACAAGGTTCAACTCGCCGATTTCTCGAAGCTCTCAAGACCAGGGACCTATTACGTGGAAGTCGACGGAACGGGCCACAGCTACTCGTTCGCCATCGGGCCCGCCGTCTACGAGCGCGCCTTCTATCTCGCCATGCGATCCTACTACGGACAGCGCTGCGGCGTCGCGGTCGACCTCGGAGAAGAGTTTCCCGGCTACAAGCACGAAGCCTGTCACCTGGAGGGCGCCTATCACGCCACCTCCGGCAAATCGGGCGCCGTGAAGTCCGCTGGAGGATGGCACGACGCGGGCGATTACGGTCGCTACGTGGTGAACTCGGGCATCACCACGGGAACCCTGTTGTGGACCTGGGAGCTGTACGGGCAGCGCCTTCGCGCGATCAAACTCGACCTCCCGGAATCGGGCAACGGCGTCCCCGACATCCTTAATGAGATCCGTTGGAACCTCAACTGGATGCTCGCCATGCAGGACGGCGACGGCGGCGTATTCCACAAACAGACCAGCGAAAAGTTCTGCGGCTTCGTGATGCCGGAAAAGGACGCGCTGGTCAGCTACATTATCGGGACCGGCGCCGAACCCTACAAGAGTTCCTGCGCGACCGGCGATTTCGCCGCTGTCATGGCGATTGCCGCGCGCGTCTACAAGCCCTTCGACCCCGCCTTCGCCGCGCGATGCCTGAAGGCCGCCGAAGACGCCTGGAAGTGGCTGGACGGCCATCCTGAAGTGCGTTTCATGAATCCGAAGGGCGTTTCCACCGGCGCCTACGGCGACCGCAGTTGCGCCGACGAGTCGCTATGGGCCGCCGCCGAATTGTGGCGGACCACCGGCGCGGCGGCCTACCAGACCTGGTTCCTGGCCAACTACGAGAAAGCGCGTCCGGCGATCCGTCCGGAGGGGCCGCCCAGTTGGGCCAACGTCGGAGCGCTGGCGTTGTGGACTTACGCCATGGCGCCCGGCGTCGACGCCGCTGCCGCCGCGAACATTCGCAAGGATTCTTTCGCCGCGGCCGACGCGATTGTTGAAAGGACGGCGCAACATCCCTACCGTATGAGTATGACCACCAAGGACTACATCTGGGGATCGAACGCCGTCGCCGCAAACTACGGCCTGCAACTGCTGGTGGCCAACGCGCTCAGGAAGGATACGCGATACGTCGACGCGGCCATCGATAATCTGCATTATCTGCTGGGCCGCAATGCGCTGTCGTTGTCCTTCGTCACGCAACTGGGCGAAAACCCCTACCATCATCCGCACCACCGCCCCAGCGGCGCGGACGCGAATGCGGAGCCATGGCCCGGATTGCTGGCCGGCGGTCCGAACGGCCGCAGGCAGGACCCTGCGATGGCGAAGCTGCCTGGCGATCTTCCCCCTGCGCGCATGTACCTGGACGAGCAGGCCTCCTACGCCACCAATGAAGTGGCCATCAACTGGAACGCCCCGCTCGTCTTTCTTCTGGCGGGTGCGCTTGCGCGGTAGCGCCCCGCTCGGCGGGCGCTTGTTGTTGCTGGCCGCCGCGGTGTTATTCTCCACCGGCGGCGCGGCCGTGAAAGGAACGGGGCTCAACGCATGGCAGGTTGCCGGATCCCGATCACTGATCGCGGCGCTGGCGGTTCTCGTGCTGCTTCCGGAATCCCGCCGCGCCTGGCGCTGGCGGTACGTGCCGGTGGCGGTGGCCTACGCCGCCACTCTGCTGCTGTATGTCAACGCCACTAAGCTTACTACCGCCGCGAACGCGATCTTCCTGCAAGGATCGGCGCCGCTGTTCGTGCTTCTGTTGAACCCTCTACTGTTGCGGGAGCAGGTCCGCCGGTCGGACTTGCTGCTGATGACGGCGGTGGCGTTTGGCATGGCGCTGGTGTTTGCCGGGCACGACCACGCCAACGCCACCGCCCCCGATCCGCTGCGGGGCAACCTGCTGGGCGGCGCATCCGCGGTCACATGGGCGCTCACCATTATCGGCCTGCGCTGGATCGGCCGCGGCGCTCCCGATGAATCGGGCGGCGGTCTGGCCACCGTGTCAATGGGAAACCTGCTGGCCAGCGCGGCGGCGCTCCCCCTGGCGTTCCCGTTTCCCGCATTCCGTTCCGCCGACCTGCTGATCGTCCTCTGGCTGGGGATCTTTCAGGTCGCCCTGGCGTACATCTGTCTGACGCGCGGCATCCGCACCGTCCCCGCGGTGGAGACGACATTGCTGCTGTTGCTCGAACCGGCGCTCAACCCAGTTTGGGCCTGGATCATCCATGGCGAGAACCCCTCCCCGCACGCCATCGTCGGAGGCTTGGTCATCTTCTGCTCCGTCGCGTTGATGTCGCTGAGTAAACTGAAGGCATGAGGAACCTGCCGCTTGCGATCCTCACCGTCGCCATCAGTGCATGCGCCGGAGAAATCGGCCCGGAGTCGGTCTGGAAGGACGGCCCGAAACTGCTGCCGGACATCGTGAAGGCCTGCGACTCTGCCAGCGAGTTCCCCGCCTGCTTCGCCCGCCAACTGACGGAGAAGGCTCCGCCGGCCGCGCTCGCCTTCGCCAGGTCGATGAAGTACGAGGCTTGGATGCGGGACTTCCGGGCCGCCGGGCGAGTCAGCGTCGCCAAGGTCGTTCACCAGTTCCGCGCCAACGAAAACAACGGCTGGTTGTTCGTCAACGGATCGCCCGCCCTGTTTGATCCGGACGATTTCAAACGCCTGGAAAGCGCCACCCACGGCGATCCGGAATGGGCGCGTCTCACCGCCCGCTACCCGAAGGCGATGCTGTTTCCCGGGGACCGTTCCGGCGCGGTTGGCCCCCTGGCCATCCTGCACTCGGACGGCGCCCAGGAGTTCATCGCTGACTACTTCGTGATGGACGGATGCCACGCCTGCGCCGTGCTGGGCAACGCCTATTTCAGCTTCGAATTCAACGCCAAGGGCAAGTTCACGGCCGCTCGATTCCTCGGTTTCGAAACGGAGCCAGTGTGGTTGGTCCGAACGCGCACCGGGCAACGGTTCACGCTCCGGCTGGGGTGCGAAGGCGCCTGCTCCTGGACGGAGGCGCAACCCCCGGCGAGCCACATTATTCGCCTGGCCGCCGGAAAAGACGACGGAATCGACTGTGACGTCGTCGGGTCCGGCGCGACGCAGGCGTCGCTGAGGAGCGGATCGGGCGCGGTTGTCATACGGTTTTCGGCGGCTCCCGGCCTGCGCCGCTAGCCTGCTACAATCGCCTCTATGCCAATGCAGGTCTGCATGGGAGCCCAGATGATGTGCACGTTCGGGATGGCGCCTAGCAACCTCGTCGTGCTTCCCATCAACCGGACGCTGACCAATCAGGTGCCCGACGCCAACATCATGGATCACATCCCGATGGTGAACATCATGCCGTTCGGCATGTGCATGTCCATCGCCAATCCGGCCGTCGCCGGCGCCACCGCCGCCGCCCTGGGCGTGCTCACTCCGATGCCGTGCATCCCGGCCACGGTCAGCCCCTGGACGCCGGGCGCAATCACGGTGCTGCTCGGCAACCAGCCGACGCTCGACAACATCAGCATGCTCAACTGCATGTGGGCGGGAGTCATCACCTTCGTCACGCCCGGCGAGTTCACTGTCATGGTTCCGTAACGTGTTGTAGCCTTCTACGGTGGCCTTGTGCCGGAGCGCCCGTGTGATACAGTGTTACTTCGCTCATTTCACACTCGGGCTGATTCATGTCCGTACAGATCTTCGTTCACTGCAAGCTTCTCGGCATCGACGACTTTCTCGCCTCGGCCGCCAACGCCTCTGACGCATCGGCATTTCTTGGGCGATCCCACTGGGTCAGCCTGCTGGCTGACCTGCTGCCGCGCGCCCTGCTCGCCGAATTGGGTCTCTCGAAGATCCTGCTGGGAGCAAGCGGCGGCGACCAGTTCATGGTCGTATTGCCGGCCGAAGCCCAGCCTGTCGCGGCCGAATTTTTCGCCGCCGCCGGCGCGGGCATTGAGCAACTGACCGGCGGCATGGTCCGCATCGCCTGCGCGAGCACGGAAAACCTCGGCGATTGGAGCGACGTCCGCCGCCGCCTGACCGACGAGATGCAGCGGCGTCGCGGCGCTCCGGCCTTCCAGAAGGACGCCAATTTCTTCGCTCCCACCGATCCGACCGCCGGCGCAATCGACGACGCCTATTTCAGCGGATTGCGTGCGTCGCTCGAAGACGCCGGCAGCGTCGGTTGGTCGCCGGGAACGCCCGGCCGCGTTCTGGTGAACCAAGGCAAGCACACGTGGGCCCTGGACGGCGGCGCCGACGCGATCCCGTTCCTGCGCCACGACGCCCTTACCGACGACCATACACCCGCCTCGCCCGCCGAACTCGGCGCCCGCTCCGCCGGACGTCCCATCTGGGGCGTGTTGCGCGGCGACGTCGATAACTTCGCCATCCGCCTGAAGCGCCTGCAGACCATTGAGGAGCACCTGCTGCTCTCGATGACCTACAAGCAGTTCTTCGCCGGCGAACTGAAGATCCTCTGCTCCCTGCCGGAGTTCTGGCGCAAGGTCAGCATCATCTATAGCGGAGGCGACGATTTCGCCGTCTTCGGAGCCTGGGACGCGTTGCTGCCGCTGGCGCGCGAAATTCAGCGCCTATTCCAGCGTTTCGCCGCCGAAAATCTCAAGGACCTGCCGGGTCCGGAGGGCAAGACCATCACCATGGCCCTGGCGCTCGCCCCCGATCCCGCCGCCCCGCTCGCCGCCGTCTATGAGAACTCGGGCCGCGCGCTCGACATCGCCAAGAGCACCGACAAGGACTGCATGTACGCGCTCGGCCGCATCCTTGAATGGAAGCAGTTGGCCGACGCCGCCGAACTCAAGGACGAGCTCACCCGCCTGGTCCGCGACTTCGGCGCTTCCCCCGAATACATCAACGAACTCTGCGGCATCTACCGCGAAACCGCGCAGACCGGCCGCCGCAAGAGCCGCGCGACGGAGCGCCCCTGGCGTTTCCACCGCCGCGTCAACCGCATTCTGCCGACATCGCGCGACCGTGAATTCCAGAAGGCGCGCACAGCCGTCATCGCCGACCTCGCCGGTAAGAATCCGGCGCACGTCAAACTGCGACCCTCCGGGCGCGTTGCGCTCGAATGGGCCAGGCTATCCATCGAAGACCGGGAGTAACTGAGGCGCATATGCCAGAACCTCAAAACGAACCCAGGAATCGCGACAACCGGCCGCCCCGCGACCGCGGCGATCGTCCGGGTGGAGATCGTGGGGACCGCGGCGATCGCGGGGACCGTGGAGGCCGTGATCGCGGCGACCGCGGCGGCCGTCCCGATGGCCCGCCCGAAATCGACATCGAAAAGCTGATCGCCGACAGCCTGTATCTCGACAATCAGGCGCACGTGGTGGTCAGCCGCATGCGCGACATGGATTCCGGAACCAAGAGCCAGTTGCGCCGCCTGTACAACGCCGTGCGGCGCGCCGTGCGGGCCCCTGAATCCGAACGCCAGCACGAGTTCGTCATGCTGCGCGCGCGCCTGGCCTACACCATCGCCCGGCACTCGCTGCGCAGCCTCGACACGCTCGAAAAACTCCTGCTGCAGGTCACGCGCAAGAACGACGCGCGCGGCTACGAACGGTTCAAGGACCTGTTTGAGGCCATCATCGCCTACAACGAGTAGGCACGCGAGGATTCCATGAGTTCGCACACCGCGGAAACGCAACTGAAACTGATCGGAAAACTGATTCTCGAAGGCGAGCTGGAGTGCCAGACGGGCCTGCACATCGGCGCCGGCAAAGGTTCGCTCGAAATCGGCGGCGCGGACAACCCCGTCGTCAAGGACGCCTTCGGCATGCCCTACGTGCCGGGCAGTTCGCTGCGCGGCAAACTGCGCTCCCTGCTCGAACAGGCCACCGGCGCGGCCGTCCCGTCGGAACTCGTGTACCTGTCCAAGCGTAAAGGCCAGGAAGTCCGCATCCACCAGAGCGACCGTCCCGACGACGAGATCTGCCTGCTGTTCGGACGCAATCCCGGCCGCATGGAGAAGTTCTCCGGCGATCCTCTGGACAACGGCCACGCCACTCCGGCCCGCCTCAGCGTCTTCGACTCCCCGCTCATCGCCGAAAGCATCACCGCCCAGATGCGCGAAAATCTGGACGACGAGCTGACCGAAGTGAAGAGCGAAAACGCCATCGACCGCATCACCTCGCAGGCCAACCCGCGCACGCTCGAACGCGTCCCCGCCGGCGCCCGCTTCAAAGTGCGCTTCGTGGTCGACATGCTCTGCCCGGAGGACACCCCGCTGGCGGCGCGCCTGCTCGAAGCGATGCGTCTGCTGGAGGACGATTCGCTCGGCGGCGGCGGATCGCGCGGCAGTGGACGGGTCCGCTTCGCCGGCCTGAAGCTCACCTGGCGCAACCGGGCGTTCTACGCCTCCGGCGGCGGCGAGCAGACCCTGGCCGAGGCGCCCGACGTAGCCGGCGTTCAGGCCGTGGTGAATGGCGAAGGTTTCGCGGCAGCTCTTGCTTGAGGAGGGCCGTACGGCCATGAATCCCGGTTTTATCGTGCGGCTGCGGCCGGCCGGACCTTGGCGCATTGGTCCGGCGTCCGGCGCGCGGAACGTCGTCGACCACATTTACCATAGCGACACGCTGTACTCGGCGATCACTAGCGCCATGGCGCAGATCGATTCGCTCGACGAGTGGATCGCCGCCACGGCCGCGGCCGCCGAAGAGCCCGCCGTGCGCTTCAGTTCCTGTTTCCCCTATCAGCGCGAGATGCTGTTCGTGCCTCCGCCGCGCAGTCTGTGGCCCCCGGCCGCGGGCGCCGGCAAGGTGCGATGGCAGGGCGCGCGTTTCATCCCCGCCGGCCTCGTATCGAAGCTGATGGCGGACCAGCATCTGGACGAAAGCCGCTGGATCGTCGACGGCGCCACCGGCTGCCTGCTCAGCGCCGATCGCGGCAAGCCCGGACCGTTCCTCATGGCCCTCCGCTCCGCCGCCGCGGTGGACCGTCTTACCGGCGCCGCCGCGCCCCACTCCACCGCCTGCCTCGAGTTCTCCCCCGACGCCGGCCTGTGGTGCGCCGCGGCCTTCGCCAACGACGAAGCGAAACAGCGTTGGAGCGACCCTGTGAAGGGCGCCTTCCGCCTGCTCGCCGACTCGGGCTTTGGCGGCGAGCGGTCCCGCGGATGGGGCCGCGCTGAAGCGCCGTCGTTCGCCGACGGCCGCCTCCCCGGCCTGATCGTCAACACCAACCACGCTGAAGGCGAAGAGCGCGGCTGGTGGCTGCTTAGCGTCTTCAGCCCGTCCCAAGCCGATCAGGTGGACTGGTCGCGAGGCTCCTACGCCGTCGCCCCCCGTGGCGGCCGCGTCGAAAGCTCCGCCTCCTGGGGCGCGGAAAAGCGCGTCAGCCGCGTGGTCACCGAAGGCTCCGTGCTGATGTCCGGCTCGGCCCCCCGCGGAACCGCCGTGGACGTCGCCCCCGAAGGCTTCCCGCACCCGGTCTACCGCTACGGCTTCGCCCTGACAATCTCGATTCCGCTGAAGGGAGCCGCGTTGTGAAGTACCGCGTGACGTGTCTCACCCCGACGCTGGTGGGCGACGGCCAGAAGCTCTCGCCGATCGACTACATGGTCTGGAAGGACCAGGTGAACGTGCTCGACCAGCGGCGCATTTTCAAACTGCTGGCCAAGGGCCCACGCCTGGACTCCTACCTCAGTCAGCTCAAGAAAAGCGAGCGGCTCGACTTCGCCAGTTGGGGCGGCTTCGCCCAGAACTTCGCCGGCCGCCGCATACCCTTCGAGCACGCCAGTTCATCGGCCTACTGGCAGAAAGCGTACACCGAAAACCTCTTCATCCCGACCTTCGCCTCGGGCGTCCACGGCCCCTATCTACCCGCCAGCGCCATCAAGGGCGTGCTGCGGACCGCGGCCCTGTTCAAACGCTGGTCGAAGGAGACGATGGAGGAGGCCGCCCGCCGCGCCGAAGGCGAGCGTTCCTTGCGGCGCGTCACCAACGGAGCGGAGAACGCCCTGCTCGGCGCATCCGGCGCCGACCGCATGAAATTCCTCGGCCTCGCCGACTCAGGCTCGATCGCCAACGGCGCCTTCAAGGTCTACCTGCTGCGCGCCTCCACCATGACCGCCAAAGGCGCCGACCGGTTCGAACTCGGCTGGAAGCAGGCCCCGCGCGGCACCGCCATCAGACCTGAGGACAGCACCCCGCTGTTCGCCGAAATGGCCGTCCCCGGCACGGAATTCTCCGGCGAATGGCAGGAAAGCGAGTTCCTGAAGCGCCCCGAAGTGACCCGCGCGCTGCACTGGAAACAGCCGGACCGCGCCAACGTCTTCGCCGCCGCCAACGACTACGCGGAGGCGCAACTCAAAATGCACGCCGACTACGCCACGCGCCTCGGCCTGCCCGACGTCGCCGCCTCCATCCAGGCGCTCGAAGCCCGCCTCGGCGAATTGCGCACGGCCGGCGACGGCTGCCTGATGTCGATCGGCTACGGCGGCGGCTTTCTCAGCAAGGCCCCGTATCTGGAAACGACGGACGCCAGTTACCGCAAGATCCTCGGCGCGCTGCCGTTCTTCTCGCGAGCGATCCAGAGCGGGCTCCCGTTCCCCAAAACGCGCCGCATCGTCTTCCTGAACAACCGTCCCGGAACGCTGGCCGGCTGGGTCCAACTGCGAGTCGAATAACTCAGGGCTGGACCCCGCCCCACAACTTTCGGACTGGCGTGAACCCGCGCCCGGCCGACGCCGTCCCCGACGCGAGCAACCGCCCGTCGTTTGCGAACAATCCATAGGACGCGAGCACTCCCCCAGAAGCATCCAGGCCGTCGGCCCAGGCCAGCGCCCGAAAGAAATTTTTCACCGTCCGATAGGAGCCCCCCGCCGCCGCCTCGACATACAAATAATAGGTGGCGACATCGCCGCGCGCCGCTAACTCGCGGAACCGGGCGGCGCGAATCACCAGGCCCAGCGGAGTAACTCCACTCTTCGGATCCGGCGTCGTCATCTTGCCGGAAAGCGGTCTCAGGATGCTATCGGCCGACTCGAACTGATGTTTCGCCGAATTCAGCGCATAACTCGCAGCCGCGTAATCCGGTTCCCCGGCCTTCAGCGTGCGAAGCGAATCCGCCAGCTTGTGGATCGCCAGAAACGCCGCCCGTCGGGCATTCATCACCGCGTCCAGCCGCTCCTGAATCGCCGCCGGCATCGGCTCAGGAATCAGCGAAAACTCCGGCAGCACGACGGTCACGCCCTGGGCCCCCTCCCAGGCATGGGCTAACTCGAGCGCCAGCGTCCGCGGTTGAATCTCGACCTTCCTGCCCAGGTAAGCCGTATCGCTCTGAAACAGCTTCACCAGGCTCACCGCCGCAGCCGCCCCGGCCGCCACCGGCAGCGTGAAACTCGCGTTCTCATCTCCGCCGCCCGCCTGCCGAGCCGCGTCGCCGAACGCCCGCTCCAGATTCGCCGCCTGCGCCTCAAACGCCGCCGCCACATCGAAGCAAGGCAGCGTCGCGGCGTCCAGAAAGATCAACTGCGCCGGCCCCGCGCCCCGTGCGGTGTCCACGCGCTTTCGGATCTCCGCGCACGCGTCCCCCAGCGCCCGGCGCACCAGCAGGTCCACCTCAAAGCGCATCTTGTCGTCCGCCGTCGTCACCCCCGATTCAGGCGCGTCAATCCCCACCGCCCGCGAGCGCGCGGACTCGTCGGCGGCGACAGGCGGAATAGGCGGTTCCATCGGCATGTCGGGCCTATATCTCGCACTTGATATTCAACGCCGCGCACGCGTTCTGGATGCGGACCTTCTCATCCAGTCGCTCGCGTTCGGCCTTAAGGGCCGCCAGGTCGGCGTTGGCTTCGGCCGCCGCCGCGGCGGAAGCGTTGGCCTCGGCGGTCTTGGCGGCTGTGCTCAACGCCGTCTGGACATCGCCCGCCACGCCCGATAGCGCATTCACCGCGTCGGCGGTCAGCAGGGACTTATCGGTAAACTTAGCGCTCTTGATGGCTCCCGTGCTGGCGTAATAACTGACATTCACCGTGTACGAGTTACCCGGCACGGTAAGACACGACGTCTTCCCCCACTGGGAAATCTGTAACTGCGCCTCCGGCAGAGACGTTCCATCCAGCGTCGCCGCCACATCGGCCGGCACGACGAACGGAATCCCCTTCAGCACCTTCGTGTCGGACTCCACGCAGGAATCGATCGTCCCGATATTCAGAATCGGCCTGAACGCCTTCACCAGCCGCAGTGAAATCGGAATCGCGGCGTCTTCGCACTTGACATCGCCGCCGATCGGATTCTTGATCAGCTTGGCCTGCGGCGCGGGCTTGGCGCCGCATTCGTTGACGAACACCAGCGGAATAGGCGTCGGCTCCAGGCCCGGATCCACCTCGAACGTCGGCGACCAGGTAGCCGAATCCACCGTCCCCAGGAAGTAGACATTCCGGCGATTATCCATCTCTTTCTTGACCTCGGTAATCAGCGCCGTTGCCGACACCGCTCCCTGCCCAGTCAACAACCCCCGGTAAATCCCACTCAGGTCGGAGATCTCGGCATAAGCGGCCCGCGCGGCCATCAAGCCCGAATCGGTGGACTTCCACAGCGACACCAGCCTCGACGCGCGGTTAAAATCCTTGGCCTTCAGCCGGTCGAAATTCCAGATCAATTGCCAATCCGCCAGGAACGTCTTCCGGAAGCGATCCTCATCGGTGTCCCGCAGTTTTGTCGTCTCCGGGGCCGCCGCGCCGATGGACCGCGCGAAGATCCCCGCGGCCGCCTTGATGAAGCCGGTCACCACCTCCACGCGGCGGTTCGTGCGTTCATCGTCGAGCGAGTTCAGCAACCCGCGCTCGCTCAATTCCACGCCGCCCGCCGTATCGATTGCCCAGCCGCCCTTCGACGCCGCGGGCAGCAGATACGTCTTGTTCGGATCCGGCACTCCGACGCCCGTGACGGCGAATCCCTTGACGGCGGTCTTGGTCACCGTCTTATCGCCACACGGAGCATTCAGGTCATTATCGGGAACGAACAGGTCGGCGAAGCCGCAGAACTGCCCGGGACTCTTCACCGTCTTGGTCACCGTCAACTCGACATTCAGGATGGTCTTCGGCAGCGAGTACGGCAATCCGCGAGCGGCCAGAAGCTCCGCCGGCGGCGCCGTCTTCTTATCGGCTGCCCCGGCGGTCGAAACCAACAACGCAAGTCCAATGGCGGTCAGTCGCCGCATGATCTCCTCCTCGGCTACTCCTCATATTCCAGCGTGAACGACGCTTCGATGGCGGCGCCGCCCGCCAGTTCATAGGGCAGGAACCACTGTCCTCCCACGCCGAACCCCGGTCCCCGCGAATCCTGCACGATGAACGCTTGCCGCTCCTCGCTTGATCCGATAATGGCCGCCGCGTGCAACTGGCTCCCGATTTCGCGATCGGTGGATTTCCACGTGTCCACGCCGCCGTTGTTCAGGTCCCAGTAGGCGTGGTTGGTGTAGAGAATCAACAGCACGGGTTGACGCCGAGCCAGCGCCGCCTTCCAACGCACGTCGCACATCGGGCCGGAGAACTGCGGCGCCCACGGGCTCTGCCCGTTGTCGTTCATTTTCGGGATGCGCGTGGCGGCGTCCGAAAGCGCCACGGAGGATGGATTGCGGTCGACGTTCGCCCGCGTGATGGGATACGGATGCAGCCGTGCGGCGCTGATCCCATGCTCCCGCAAAGCCCCGTAGGCGATGGTTTCGTCGGAAATGCCACGGTCGGCCGCGCCCGGCCACAGTTGCGCGGCGTAATGAAAGTGGAACAGCGCGGAAAGCGCCGGCATGGCGGGATCGCGCGCTTCCAGGCAGGTGGCCAGCGCGCAGGAAAAGCAGGCGTTCACCTCGCCCTGGTCCGCGATCCGCCGCGAAGGCAGTCGCGCGTCTCCGGTCGCGAGAGGAACATCCAGGGCGGGGAGCAGGCTCACAAAGTCGTCCTTGGCGTGGGCGGCGGTCTCCAACAGCCGCCCAAGGCCGCTGTCGATTATAGTGGGCTGCGCCGCCCATGACAAGTACGGTACGAAATGTTCGCGGGTCCTATCGCCCGCGCCGGCGCGTCTACAGCAGCGTCAGGCCCACCAGCACCATCACGATGGAGCAGGCCGGCAACACCAGCAGCGCCTTCTTCAACCCCTTCGGGTCGTCTCCGGCGATGCTTCCGATAATCGGGGAACTGACCACCAGGCCAAGCCACCCGGCCGTCAGCGCGATTCCCGTGGCCGTCGCCGCCGCCTGCGCCGACACATACTTCGGCACCACCGACAGTGTGGTCGGGAACACCGGCGCCATGGCGATGCCCGCCAGGAACACCGTGATCCACGCCACCGAATCGCTCTTGGATTGCAGCATCAGGAACGTCGTAATCGCCATCAGCGCGCCCGATCCGATCAGCACCGCTTCCGGCGTAACGCCCTTCAGCACGCCCGAAACCACCACGCGGCCGATCAGCAGGCCCAGCGCGAAGCCGAGCGAGAGGATCGTCAGCGCCTTGCCTTCCGACACGCCCTGCGCGATCAGATGCCGCACCAGCCAGTTCCACACGCCCACTTCACAGGCGACATAGAGGAACAGCATCAGCGCCAGCAGCAGCAGTTTCGTGTTGCCCAACAGGTCGGTCACCAGCGACGCCTGAAACGCCACCTGTCCGGAAGGCGGCGCCATGGCCGTCATCGCGCACACCGCCAGCGTCAGCGCCGTCAGCCCGCTGGCGAAAATCAGCAGGTTGCCGGACTGGTTGCGGAACAGCTTGGCGGCGATCAGCGGCGTCACCAGCCCGCCCAGGCCGAAAAACAGGTTGAGCAGGTTAAAGACGCCCGCCGTGGTCAGCCCTTCGATCTGGATGTCCGGAGGAAGCGCGTTCGCGCCATTCACAATCGCGCCGCCGCCCGTGCCGAGCAGCAGCATCAGCCCCGCCACCATCGCGTAGCCCGTGGCGGCGCGCAATCCAACCAGCGCCACAACCACCAGCCCCAGCCCGATCAGCAGGCCGACCTTCTTGCCCTGTACGTCCATAATCGGCCCGGCGAAGAACGATCCGATCATCAGCCCGACGGCCTGCGCCATGGCGATGTTCCCGTTCTGTTTCGGGCCCAGGTTGAAGCGTTTGGAGATGTCGGGCAGAATGGTCCCGAGCATCGCGGCGATAATGCCATATACAAAGATGGAGAGAATTGCAGCAAGCGTGAGCATGGATCTCAAATCTTATCACGGGGCGCCGTCCGGGGATTGTTAAGTCGGAAGGCCGCAAACGCCAGGGCCGGTGCGCTAAGCCGCGGCGCGCCCCCACACGATTGGGCGCGCCCAATCGGATATCATGGTCTTTTATGGCCAAGCTCTCCATCCGAGACATCGACCTGAAAAACAAAGTCGTCTTCATTCGAGTGGACTTCAACGTCCCGCTCGCACCCGGGACGCTTGAGATCACCAGCGACAAGCGCATCAAAGCGTCGCTGCCCACCATCAAGTACGCGCTCGAGCAAGGGGCCGCCCTGATATTGGCCAGCCACCTCGGCCGCCCGAAGGGTAAGCGCAATCCGGACATGACGCTCGCCCCGGTCGCCAAGCGTCTGGCCGAGCTGCTGGCCGGCGTGAAAGTCACCATGGCGCCGGATTGCATCGGCGCCGACATCCCCAAACCGGCTCCCGGCGAAATCGTGCTGCTCGAAAACCTGCGCTTCCACGCCGAGGAAGAGAAGAACGATCCGGCCTTCGCCCAACAGCTCGCCACGGGCGTTGAGGTCTATATCAACGACGCGTTCGGAACCGCCCATCGCGCCCACGCCTCCACGGTTGGCATGATCCAGTTTTGCCCCGTCGCCGGCGCCGGCCTGCTGATGGACAAGGAACTCGAATACCTCGGCAAGGCCACCTCGAACCCCGAGCGTCCCTGTATCGCCATTCTCGGCGGTGCGAAGGTGTCGGACAAAATCGAGGTGATCTCGAACCTGCTGAAGTTCGCTGACCGTCTGCTGATCGGCGGCGCCATGGCCTACACGTTCCTGAAGGCCCAGTCGCTGCCCACCGGCAAGTCGCTGGTGGAAGAGGATAAGGTGGATCTCGCCCGTCAGTTGCTGGCCACCGCCGGCGATAAGCTGATGCTGCCGGTCGATCACGTCGTCGCGGCCGAATTCGCCGCCGGCGCGCCGAACGAGGTCGTGGAGACGATCCCCGAAGGCATGATGGGTCTCGACATCGGCCCCAAGACCGTGGCGGAGTTCTCCGCCGTTATCGGCGCCGCCAAGACCATCATCTGGAACGGTCCGATGGGCGTGTTTGAAAAGCCCCCCTTCGACGCCGGCACCGTCGCCGTGGCCAAGGCCGTGGCAGGGTCCGGAGCCATCTCCGTGGTCGGCGGCGGCGATTCGGAGAAGGCCGTGAAGTCGGCCGGCGTGGCGGACAAGATCTCGCACGTGTCCACCGGCGGCGGAGCGTCGCTCGAGTTCCTGTCCGGCATCGAACTGCCGGGCGTCGCGGCGCTCAACGACAAAAAGTAGCGTGTTCCCGGGGGCGGCGGCTTAAACCACCGCTCCCAGCTTTCCTGCCTCGAACAGCCGGGGATCCATCCGGTTCAGGTGGCGTTCCATGCCCGGTTTCAGCACTTTCGTGTGCGAAATCGTGCACAAATACTCCGGAATCGCCCACAGTTCGCCGTCCGCCCTCATCCAGTCCATGTGGTCGAACCGCTTCAGGTTCACCGGCCGTGAAAACCCTCGCAGCGTCTTTTCGCCGTCCAGGTTAAAGTAGTGCTCGAAGTAGGACATGGCCAGTTCGCGCAACGTCCGGTACACCGGCTCCCGGAACGCAAGCCCGGTGAAGTTGGATTTGGCGATCGCCCCCCAGTGCCCCCGACGCTGAAAGATCGCCAGCACGTGGTCATCGTCGCGAACGGTTTCCAGGTCCCAGATCAGCGGTGGATATCCGATCATCCGCAGCGCCGCCGCGGCCAGAATCGAACCCTCCATGCAATGGGCCCGCCGATGCCGGATCACCCAGCGCGGCCCCTGGCACGACGGCCCGTCCGGTTCCTTGTTGTACTGGCAATCTTCGCTGAGGAACCGCTGGATCTTCTCGGGGGTCGTCAGACGACTGTAAACTGCCTTCTCCTGCCGGGTCAGTTCGAGGCGCATAGGCGGCGTTGGTTTCGAGATTAGCAGATCGGAAACCATCCCGGATGAGATGGCGTCCAGAAAGTAGTGGAGGGAAATGCTATGAGACAGCCCAGTCTGTTGATCGGTTCCGCGTCCGTGACGGGAGCCTCTTGGTTGACCTGCGCCGCTTTACTGGGAGCGGTCGCCTTCGCCCAGCAGTATCCCCCTCAGCCCACCCAACAATATCCGGCCTACGGACAGACCGCGCCACCCTACTACGGCGCGGCGCCGTCCTTTTCACCTCGGGAACTGGACGACCTGGTGGCGCGCGTCGCCCTATATTCCGATCCTCTATTGGCCGAAGTCCTGACGGCGTCCACCTTCCCGGACCAGATCCAGCAGGCCGCCTGGTGGTCGCACCAGCATCGTTATTTGTATGGCGACGGCTTGGCCCGGGCCATCGCCATGGACCGCCTGCCCTACGACCCGAGCGTGCTCGGCCTGATTCCGTTCCCGATGGTGTTGGACATGCTCGCCATGGATACTGGCTGGACCCAGCAACTGGGCGCCGCCGTCCTGGCCGACCGTTCGGACGTAATGGACGCCGTGCAGCGGATGCGCCAGCGGGCGTGGGACGCCGGTTATCTGCGAGACTCCCCCGAGCAGCGCGTGATCGCTCGTGGACCCGGCTGGATCGAGATCGTTCCAGCCTCGCCCGGCTACTATTACGTGCCGACTTACAATCCGGCGGTCGTGTTTTACCGGCCGGCGCGAGGCGTCTCCATCGGTCTCGGGATCTCGTTCGGTCCCCGTATTTACATAGGAGCGAACTTCGCTTCCTACGGTTGGGCGGGGCCGAGCCTCGACTGGCGGGCCCATACCGTCATCATCGACCGTCGACCCTGGACGCGCACCTGGGCCAATCGTGGCCAATACCAGCACTATCAGTCCCCGCGTCCATCCGGCCCGGCCGTCGAACGTCACGAGAAGGAGATCCACCAGCGCGAGCGCCACGATGACCGCCATGACCGCGGCCGCGACCACGACCGGTAACACGTTTGAATCCGACGGCGAGCCGGCGCTCGCACCAACCGACGCCGGCTTCGCCGCCACAGCGGTTCAACACCCGTTACTTGTTTGCGGCGAATAGCTTGCTCGAGAGCTCTTCAGTCAGCCGGATATGTCCGGAGATGTTTCCGAACATGGTGGCCTGGCTCTCTCGATAGGAGAATCGCCAGCGGCCGTCGACATATTCGAATTCATCCAGGTATCGGCCGGTTGCAATCACCTGGAGCGGTATGTCTTCGGTGGCCTGGAACACCGTGTAATAGGAGCGGCTGGTTGCCGTTCCCCTTTGTTCATCGATGTGAATGATCGGGTTGCTTAGCACATGCCTCGTTCTGGGCGTGCCGTCGGGATAGATGATGATGGCCCGCTGCAACAGCTCCAGCATCGCCTTATGGTCCCGTAGTTCAGCCGAAGTGATCATCTTCAGCTTCGCGTGCTCGAACAGCAATGAGGCGGATACAAGATCTCCTAAGTCGATGCACTCACAGTACCGATTGAGCAGATTCGTGATGTCGACGGCGCTCATCTGACCTCCGGGGTGGCGTGTCGCTTGAACGGAAAATCGGCGCGTCGATGATCCTGGCGCGGACAGGCTCGATCCCGACGCTACAAGCCCATTTTACTGGGATCCGTGCCTGATACACTGGTCACACAGGCCTCCCCAGTATGAACTCCTCCCGCCGGAATTTTCTCGGCCGGGTCGCCGGTATTGCAGCCAGCGGCCTTGCGGCACACCCCACCACGGCCCTTGGCGCCAATGAACGCATCCGTGTCGGCGTCATCGGCATCGGCGCTCGCGGTTCCGAAATCGCCCGCCAGGCCCAATCCTGCCCGGGCGTCGAACTCGCCGCGTTCGCCGACGTCTATACCCGCCGCCTGGAGGAGGCCAAGAAGCTCGCTCCGGACGCCGCCTCCTACATGGACCATCGCCGCCTGCTCGACGACAAGTCCATCGACGCGGTCCTGATCGCCACGCCCCAGCACCTGCACTGCGAGCACTTCACCAACGCGCTCGCGGCCGGCAAGCACATCTATCAGGAAAAGACGATGGCGTTCACCGTCGACCACGCCAAGCGCATGCGGGCCGCCTTCAAACGCGACGCCGGCAAACATGTGGTGCAAATCGGGCATCAGCACTGCTCCTCCGGCCAGATGACCGACGCCGTCGAGTTTCTCAAGGGCGGTCGCGGGTCCGACGGCGGCGAACTGGTCGGCCGCATCACCGCCATCCACGCCCACATGTACCGGAACACGCCCCACGGAAAGCCGCAGTGGTCGCGTCCGGTCTATCCCGACATGACGCCCGAGAACATCCTCTGGAAATCGTTCCAGGGAGAGGCGGAAACGCACGATTTCGACGCGAATCGGTACATAAACTGGCGTTTTTTCTGGGACTACTCGGGCGGCAACGTCTACGAGAACATGTGCCACCAGGTGTCGTTCTGGTACAAGGCCCTCGACCTCCGCATCCCCTCGAAAGTGGTCATGAACGGCGGCGTCTATCTATGGAAGGACGGCCGGGAGGTCCCCGACACGATGAACGTCACCATGGAGCAGCCCGAAGAGATCCTGTTCAGTTGGGATTCGGGCTTCGGCAACGCCCAACTCGGCGTCACCGAGGACGTGCTCGGCGCCGACGGCACAATCTCCAAAGGCGCCCAGATCCGCTACGCTCCCCAAAAGGTGAACCGTCCGCAAGGCGTTGAGCTGCAAGGACGTACGACGACGTCCCCGCTCGCCCACATGCAGAACTTCTTCGACGCCATCCGCACCGGACAGCCCGTCAACTGCCCCTTCGAGGTCGGTTTCCGCACCTCCATTGCCTGCCGGATGGCGGTGGAAAGCTACCGTCAGGACCGCGCCATCCGCTGGGATCCGGCCAAAGAAGAGATGGTATAATTATTCACAGGAGTGAATAATTAACCAACATGCCTCGTCGCATCGGCATCATCGGATTTCGCGGCTACTCCGGCGCTGAGCTGGTTCAGATCCTGGGGCGGCATTCCGGGGTCGAGACGATCCTGATGGAACACCGCCAGGATGTCGAGAATCGGCCGGAACCCATTGGACGCCCTGGACTTAGACGGATTCCGGCGACCGCCGAGGCGGCCGCGGCCGAGTCCCTGGCGCTGGTTTTCCTGGCCACTCCGGCCGAAGTTTCGATGGATCTGGCCCCCAAACTGGTCGAAAAAGGGGTCAAAACTGTCGATTTAAGTGGCGCTTTTCGCCTCAAAACGGTCGAAAACTACGCGAAATGGTACAAGGAAGAGCACGTCGCGGCGGACCTGCTGGCGGAAGCCGCCTACAGCGTGCCCGAATTCCACCGCTCCCTGGTCCCCGGCGCCCGGCTGATTTCGAACCCCGGATGCTACCCGACGGCCGCGAATCTGGCCCTGCGGCCCCTGGTCGCCGCCGGACTGGTCGACCGGAGCGCGGGCATCGTCTGCGACGCAAAATCCGGCGTCAGCGGAGCCGGCCGCAAAGCCAGCCTCAAGACCAGTTTCTGCGAGGTCACGGAGAATTTCTCGGCCTACTCGATCCTCGACCACCGGCACGTTCCCGAAATCCTGATGACGTCCGGCCTCGAAGAGCGTGAGTTCAGCTTCACGGCGCAACTGATCCCCATTGACCGGGGCATTCTCGAGACCCTCTACTTCCGCGTAAACCCCGGCGTCACCGCCGAGCGGATTCTCGACGTCTATCAGGCCGCCTACGCCCAGGAGACCTTCGTACGACTGTACAAGCCGGGCCAGGTTCCGGACCTGCACGCCGTCCGGCGGACCAACTTCTGCGACATCGGCTTCAAGTTCGACGCCGCCACGGGACGAATCGTGGTGGTGAGCGTGATCGACAATCTGGTGAAGGGCGCGGCGGGGCAGGCGATTCAGAACATGAACCTGGCGCTGGGATTCCCGGAACAGGAGAGCCTGCTGTGAAGATCCTGGTGAAACTGGGGGGGACGCTGCTCGACACGCCGGATTCGCGGGCGCGCCTGGCGGGGGAAATCGCGGCGTTGGCGGCGGCCGGCCACCAGGTGGTGGTGGTCCACGGCGGCGGCAAGCAGATGACGAGGTTTCTGGCCGAACGGAAGGTGGAGAGCCGCTTCGTGAACGGCCTGCGGGTGACCTCGCCCGAGGTGGTGGACGCGCTGCTGAAGGTTCTGGGCGGCACGGTGAACCACGAACTGGTGGCCGCTTTCGTCCAGGCGGGGGCGCGGCCGGTGGGCCTGAGCGGACTCGACGCCGGGACCGCGGTCGCCGAGCAATTGAATCCCGAACTGGGCGCGGTGGGCCGGCCTACCGGCTCCGATGGCCGGTTGATGAGCCTGCTTGCGGCCAACGGCTACCTGCCCGTGGTCGCCTGCATCGGCGGTGACGCCAACGGCGCGATCTACAACGTCAACGCCGATCAGATGGCGGTGGCCTGCGCGGGCGGCTTCGGCGCGGACGCCCTGTTTTTCCTGACCGATGTGGACGGAGTCCGGATTGCGGACGGATCCACCGCCGCGGCGCTGACGCCCGGCGCCATCGCCGGGCTGATCGCGGCGGGGGTGGCGACCGGGGGCATGCAGGCCAAGCTCGAAGCGGCGACGCGGGCCCTCGAATCGGGCGTCGGCCGCGTGATTGTCGCGCCGGGACAACTGCCCGGGCTGGTGGGCCGGCTGGCGGCGGGCGAGCGGGTGGGCACGCTGATCACCGCGGAGGGGGCCCATGCCTAGATCGACCCACGAAGCGCCCCCGGTGACGAGCGCCGTGCTCCGGCGGGCCGGCGTCAAGGACATTCCGGCCATGCTGCGGCTGATCAACGCCTACGCCTCCCAGCAGATCATGCTGCCGCGCACGGAATTTGAAATGGCCGAAAATATCCGCGATTTCGTCGTCGCATTCGACGGAAATACGCTGATCGGATGCGGCGCGCTGCACTTCTACTCGCCGGTGAGCGCGGAGGTCCGGTCGCTGGCGGTGGATCCCACTCACAAGCAGGGGGGCATCGGCCGCGCGATTGTCGAGAGCCTGGAGCAGGAGGCTCGGGAAAACGACCTCGAGAACGTCTTCGCCTTCACTTACGTGCCGGGCTTTTTCCGCAAGCTGGGTTTTGCGGAAGTGAACCGCGACGAACTTCCCCTGAAGGCCTGGAAGGACTGTCTGAAGTGTCCCAAATTCCAGGCCTGCGACGAGATTGCGATGCTCAAGACGCTGCGGGCGAGCGACCGCCCGGCCCAGCCCGCCTTGCGCGTACTCATGCCCCGTCCCGGCGAAGGACCGGTCCGGTTGCCCTCCCTGAAAGTCTGAGTCATGGCGCGGCGGACGGCGCGTCCGCCGCGTATCTCCCAAGCCTCGGAAATGCCTCCAGTATTCCTGAAAAAATAGGCGTCGTTGCGCTGAGATTTTGGCGGAGGTCCCTCCACTTACCGGTTGTAGAAGGCGAGTTTATTCAAAACCTCGCCCATTCAATTAGGGGATCATCGAGCGCTGCTTAGGAAATCACTATGAAGGCTCTCACCGTCGAAGTACGAGAATCCACCGGCCGCGTGTTGTGCTGCACTATTTTCCGGCCCGGCGGCAAGAAGCTACTTGCCAAGGGTCACGTCATCAGCGAAGAAGACATCAAACTGCTCGAGACCGAAGGGATGCAGCAAGTCTGGGTCACGCAGCTTGAGGACGGTGAGGTCGGCGAAGACGAAGCCGTGATGCAGGTGGCCCAGGAGATGGGTTGCGGCTGCCTCGAGATCAAGCTCGCCGCCGGCGGCCGGGCCAACCTGATCGCGACCGAGGACTGCTGCATGCTGGTGGACGACGAATTGCTCCGCCAGATCAACTGCACGTTGGGTTTGGCCATCGCCACGGCCACCAACTTCAGCTACGCCAAGGCCGGTCAGCGGGTGGCCACCGTAAAAAGTGCGCCTTTTGCTATTGCGCAAGCCCAGCTGGAAGCTGTAATCTCAATACTTAAAGAACGAGGACCAATTCTGCAAGCACGGCCGATTCGCAGGCCGTCCGTAGGAGTTTTGTATACGGACCCTGTGAGCGGCGAGCGCGCGCGACAGCTCTTTGAAAACATCATGAGTCAGCGGCTGGAGCGCTTCGGCGTTTCCGCCTCCTACGCCCTTGCGGTCACCGAGGACGAAGTATCGGTGGCGCGGGCCATGCAGCATTTACTCCGATCCAAACCGACGGTCACACTGATTGCGTCCACCACGGCGCCTGCCGGTCCCGAGGATGTGATAGGCCGGGCGATGGTGAGACTGGGGTGCCAGCTGGAGCGTTTCCTGGCGCCTGTCGAACCCGGAAACCTGCTTCTCCTCAGTTACAAGGACGACAGTCCGATCATTTCCGCGCCGGGGTGCTTCCGTTCCGCGAAGCCGAACGTCGTAGATATGGTCCTCCCGCCGCTGCTGGCGAGATATCGCGTTTCGGGTTGGGAAGTCTCCTGTCTTGGGCACGGTGGACTTCTCGCTTGACGCGATCGACCTCCTCCACTACCACAGACCGTGACCTCCGAGCGGTCTGTGGGTGCTCCTCAGCCGGGTGCCCGACCAGCACCCGGCTCTTTTTTTGCCTGTTTTTGCCCCTCCGCTGAAATGAAAGCCGAATAATTGGATCTACTTGCTCCGGATTTCTCTCGCAATCCGGCGCCTGGTCCGCTTTCCCCGTCCCGAAATAAACCGATGTCAGATGGCTGAGCCGTTTCGCGGCGCCGCGCAGGATTCCCGCTCCACCAGTTTGACGCCGAGAATCCGGTGCTCCGGCAGGTGCGGCCCCTGCATGGCGGTGGCCTGGATGATCATTTCCATGGCGGCGCGCCCCATCTCATATTTCGGCTGATGCACCGTGGTGAGGGGCGGTCCGGAGACGCTGGCCAGTTCGACGTTGTCGAAGCCGATGACGGACATGTGGCGGGGGGCCGGACGGCCGGCGTCGATCAACGCCCGAATGGCGCCGAAGGCGATGGTGTCGTTGGCGGCGAACAGGGCGGTGACGTCGGGGTGGCGGGCGAGGATGGCGGAGGCCATTTCGTAGCCGCCGCGGAAGTTGTGGGGAGCGCGCAGCACGATGGGCGCGACGGCGCCGGGGGTGGCGGTGAGCGCGCGGATGAGGCCCCGGGCGCGTTCCCGCATGTTGCCGTGATCGCGCGGGCCGCTCAGATAGGCCACCTTGCGGTGTCCCAGCTTCGCCAGGTGCTCTCCGGCGAGATAGCCGCCTTCCTGGTTATCGGCGGTGACGGTGGAGAAGTTGGAGCCCGAGCGGGGCCGGTTGAGCAGCACCACGGGGATGCCCGACAGCGCCAGTTGCTCCTGCTGGGGACGGTCGAGGCCGCCCACCGAGTTCATGAGAATGCCATCGACGCGTTTGTCGAGCAGCGACTGGACGTAGCGCGCCTGCTTGCCCGAGTCGAGGTCGGCGTTGCACAACACGATCTCGCAGCCGGCTTCGCAGGCGGCGTCCTCGGCGCCGCGCACCACTTCGGCGAAGAAGGGGTTCCGGATGTCGCTGACGATCAGCCCCACCGTGTGCGAGCGGCCGGTGACCAGGTTCCGGGCAACCCGGTTCGGGCGGTAGTTGAGGCGCGCCGCGATGGCCAACACCTTCTCCCGGGTGTCGCGGTGGATTCCGTAGCTCCCGTTCAGCGATCGGGAAACCGTGGAGACGTCCACTCCGGAAGCCTCGGCGATGTCCTTTAGTGTGACTCGTGTAACGCGCAAGCGCCTATCACTATATGCCGGGCCGCTGGACGCCGCAACTGCGGCAACCGGCGAATTTACCCGCCATTGTCAAGTTTTGGGCGCGGTCCGCCGATACAAACAACTAGAAATGGCTTTGCGGTTCCTGGCGAAGCACGCCGTCCGGCTGGTGCTCACCGTCCTTATCGCTGGTTTGCTGGGCGCGGCGCTGGTGCGCATCGCCCCGGCCTTCGGCGTCTCAGAACAGGAACTGGACCCGCGCCTGAGCCGCGAGTTCGTCCAGGGACAACGTCCGGAACCGGTTGGAATCCTCCGGTACTACGGGCAGTTTCTGTACGGCGTCGCGCACGGAGACTTCGGCGAATCGCCCTCGCTACAGCGCCCGATCGGCGAACTGCTGAGGGAACGGCTTCCGGTGTCGCTCGAGAATCTGGCATTCGGAGCGGGCGCCGGCATCGTGCTCGGATTCCTGTGCGCGATGGTCGCGGTCGTGTTCCGTTCGCCGCTGGCGCGGGCCGTGCCCGTGGCTTCGAGCACCGTGCTGCTGTCGTTGCCCTCGGCCGCGCTGGGGCTGCTGTTCCTGTTGGCCGGCTGGCCTCCCGCCATGGCCCTGACCGCGGTGGTGTTCCCTCGCGTTTACCGTTATTCGGCGGCTGTTCTCGCCCGTTCGGCGGATGCCTCGCACGTGTTGGCGGCGCGGGCGCGCGGCGTTTCTCCGGGACGCATCCTGTGCGTGCACGTGCTTCCGGGCGCGGCGCCGCAACTGTTGGCGATCGTGGGGATGGCCATCAGCCTGGGGTTTCCGGCGCTGGTGCCGATTGAAGCCGTGTGCGATTCGCCGGGCGTGATGCAACTGGCGCTGAAGGCCGCCATGGCGCGGGACCTGCCGTTGCTGGTGGTGCTGACCATGGTGGCGAGCGTAGTGGTTCTGATCGGCAACGCCGCGGCCGACATCAGCTCGGACGTGCTGCGGAGGGAGTCGTGAGGCGGATGCTGCGCTGGAGCGCCGTGGCGGCCCTGCTGGCGATCCTCGCGGCTGGGTTGTTCGCCAACTGGATCGCTCCGCATGGCTATGCCGATCAGGATCGGGAGTCGCCGAACCTGTCGCCGTCGCGCCAGTATCCGCTGGGCACCGACGAACTCGGACGGGACCGGTTCAGCCGCCTGCTGTATGGCACGCGCGTGAGTTTGCTGCTGGCGCCGGCCGCTGCGGCGATCTCGATCGCGGTGGCGGTGGCGCTCGGCGGGTTCACGGCTTACGCCGGCGCAGGCTGGGCGCGGGCTTCCTCGCTGGTCACCGACCTGATGCTGTCGCTGCCCACCATCCTGATCCTGTTGACCGTGCGGGCGATGTTGCCGTTGAACGTTTCGGCGCTTGCGTCGATCGTCATCACCTGCGTTCTCATCGGAGCGTTGAACTATCCGCCGGCGGCCCGGGTGATCGGCGCCGGGGTGGATGCGTTGCTCAAGTCGGACTTCATCCTGCAGGCGCGCGCGACGGGCCAGTCTCCCGGGCGGATCCTGATTCGGCAACTGATGCCCGGGATACGGCCGGTGCTGATCGCGCAGTTCTGGTTGCTGGTCCCTGTTTTCGTCATGGCGGAGGCGAATTTGAGCCTGTTGGGGCTGGGGGTGTCCGAGCCCATGCCGTCGTGGGGTAACCTGCTGCGCGAACTCGAGAACTATTCCGCCATTCCGGAGCGGCCCTGGGTGCTGGCGCCCTTGGGAGTGCTGATGGTGACTGTGCTATGCCTCTACGCGATCCTTCCTTCGGGAGAGCCCGCATGAGTATTCGGCGCCTTTTCCCGTTGCTGGCGCTGGCCGTCGTACTTTGCGCCGCGGCGGCGACGGTGGGCGGGCCTCCGGGCACGGGCGGGGAACTGCGCTTTGCGGTGCGCGCCGAGCCGAAGACGCTCGACCCGCACGTCGTTGTCGATGAGCCGTCCCAGGTGGTGGCCTACCTCACCGGCGGCGGGCTGGTGCGGGAGAACCGCCTGACCCAGGAGTTGGAACCTGCGTTGGCGACCCACTGGCGGGTGCTCGAGGGGGGCGCCGCCATTGAATTCACCCTGCGGCAGGGCGTCCGGTTCTCCGACGGGGCTCCGTTCACCGCCGAGGACGTGGCGTTCACGATACGTCGCGTGGCCGACCCGGCGCTGCATAGTCCGCTGGCCGAGACCTTGCGTTCGGGTAGCGGGGCGATCCGCGCCGAGGTGAAGTCGCCGACGGTGGTGGTGGTGCGGGTCCCGAACCGGATCGCCAACCTGGCGGGGATGTTCGACGGGATCGCGATGGTCTCCTCGAAGTCGAAGACGAATCCGCCGGCGGGGTTGGGGCCGTTCGTGATCGCCGAGTATAAGCCCGCGTCCCACCTGCTGCTGCGCCGGAATGCGAACTACTGGAAGAAAGACGCCGCCGGACGCCCGCTGCCCTACCTCGATTCGATCCGGCTGGACATCCTCGCCAACCGCGAACTGGAAATGATGCGGTTCCGCAAAGGGGAGATCCACCTGCTGAACGGCCTGGAAGCGGAAAGCTTCGACCGCTTCGCGAAGGAGACGCCGGGGGCGGTGCGCGACCTGGGGCCGAGCCTCGACTCCGAGCAAATCTGGTTCAACCAGGTCCCGACGGCGCCGATTCCGGCCTACAAGCGCGAGTGGTTTCGCAACGTGGAGTTCCGCCGAGCCATTTCCGCGGCCATCAACCGCGCCGACTTGTGCCGGCTGGTGTATCGGGGACATGCCTCACCCGCCGACGGGCCGGTCTCGCCCGGCAACCACGCCTGGATCAACACCAAGCTGAAGCCGGCGGCCTATGCGCCCCAGGCGGCGCGCGAACGGCTGGCCAAGGCGGGTTTCCGGATGCAGGGGGCTACCCTCGTCGACTCGGGCGGGCGTCCCGTCGAGTTTTCGCTCGTCACCAACGCGGGCAGCAAGATCCGCGAGCGCACGGCCGCGCTCATCCAACAGGACCTCGCCAAAATCGGCATCAAATTGAACGTCGTGCCGATGGATTTTCCGTCCCTCATCGAGCGCATTATGCGCACGTATCAGTACGAAGCCTGCATGCTGGGGCAGATCGCCGATCCGGATCCGAACGAAATGATGAACGTCTGGCGGAGTTCGGCCGCTAATCACCAGTGGAATCCCAACCAGAAGAAGCCCGAAACCACGTGGGAGGCCGAATTGGACCGGCTGATGGACGAGCAGGCTTCCGCCGTCGATCCGAAGAAGCGCAAGGCGGCCTACGACCGGGTCCAGGAGATCGCCGCCGACCAGCTTCCCTTCATCTACCTGGTGCACAAGAACGCCCTGGTGGGCGTTTCGCCGAGCCTGTGGAACACGAAACCGGCGGTTCTGAGACCGCAAACATTCTGGAATGTCGACACCCTCGCTTTTAACGCTCCACGCGGCCGTTAGCGGCGGCGGGTCGCTGCTTGCCGCCACGCTCGAACTGGACTATCCGAACAAGCCCGGCGCGTTGCGGGGCGTCAGCTTCGACATCGAGGCCGGCGAGATTGTCGGGCTCATCGGAGAGAGCGGCTCGGGCAAGAGCAGCGTCGCGATGTGCCTGATGCGGCTGCTGCGCGCGCGGGGAACGCGGTTGCGGGGTTCCATCCGGTTTGACGGGCGGGATCTGCTGGCGTCGAGCGAGCGCGAGATGCGGCGGATCCGGGGGCGCGACATCGGCCTGGTGCTGCAGAGTCCGCTGGCGTCGCTGAACCCGATGTTGCGCGTGGGGGCGCAGATGGCGGAGGCGTGGAGGGCGCATCGCTCCACCTCGAACGAGCAGATGCGCGGCGAGATCGCTCGCGCCATGGAGATGGTCAGCCTGCCGTCGACCGACGAGTTCCTGCGCCGTTATCCCAGACAACTGAGCGTCGGGCTGGCCCAGCGCGTGCTGATCGCCATGGCCATCCTGCACCGGCCCAAGCTGCTGATCGCCGATGAGCCGACCAGCGCGCTCGACGTTATCACGTCGGCCGAGATCCTGAAGCTGTTCGCGCGGCTGAACCGCGAACTGGGGATGGCCATCCTGTTCATCTCGCACGACCTGCTTTCGGTGGCCGCGCTGTGCCATCGGGTGGCGATCATGAAAAGCGGCGAACTGGTGGAGTGCGCTCCCGCGGCGCGAATCTTCGCGGCGCCCGCTCATCCGTACACGCGGGAACTGGTGGCCGCGCTGCCGCGCATGCCCGGGGCGCCGGATCAGCTGCCGGTTTCCTCGACGAACCTTTCAACGGCGATCGAGAAGATGGCGGGTTTGCCGTGACGGTCGCTCTGAAACACGACCCGCTGGCTGTCGGGAGCGAAGGCGATGGCGAGCGAGCGGGGATCGCGGGCGCGATGCTCGCATAACGTCAGCTCCCGGGTGGTGGTGCGAAGCAGGATCAGGATGTGCGGCGAGGCCAGGCTGCCGCTCGCGCCGGCGAACACGGTGGCGTCCCGATTCGGGGCGAACTGGACGAACTGGCTGGTCTTCGAGACCAGACGGTCGGCGCCGGTGTCGAGCAGGTGCTCCCGGATGTTGTTCAACCGGGTGCGGTCGGCGGGAAAGTTCAGATAGAGCAGGGCCGCGCCGTCGGGGGACCAGTACATCGGGCCGGTGAGGCCCGGCGCCATCTTGAGCGCGAGTTCGCGCCGCTGCGGATCCACATAGCGCACGTCAGCGCCGGCTCGATAGACGAGGCCGCCGCCGGGGCGGGGCAGCAGGCCCGTGATGGACTCGCTCTCGATCACGTCCGCCACGGCGCCGGGGCCGATCGGGATCGCGCGCACGCGGCTCGAGCCGGACTTGGACTCGACTACGAAAACGGACGACTGGCTGGCGGCGAGGCCGGCGAGGCGGTCGTAGCCGGGCGCGAGGGCGTATAGCTCCCGCTCACGGAGTCTGGCGCTCATTTCGACCAGGCGGACCGAGGGGCCGTCAATGAAGCAGACGGCGCGGTCGCCGTGCAGCAGACATACGCTCGAGGGGTCGAGGGCGGACGCCTCGCTGAGCCGGCGCCATTGGCCGGAGCGGAGCTCCATGCGGAAGACTTCGAATTTGCCGAAGCGGTCGTTCGAGAACACCAGGAAGTTGCGGGCGGAGACGCAACGGTTGGGCCAGGCGGGCAACAGGCTCGTGTGGTCGGCGCGCGTCAGCTGGTAGACCGGGAATTCGGTCGCCTCGTCCTGGTAGCGGCGCGCTTCGGTGGGCAGCGTCTCGACGTGCTGGGCGAGGGCGGCCGGCGCCGCCGCCAGCGCCACAAACGCACGCCGCGACCACGATCTGACCGGCCAATCTAACGGCATCCGGCGTCGGCGCGTCCCATAACTCTGATCCTATCAATCCGACCGTGTCGCTGACCGTGTCGCGGGCGACGATCTACTTGCCGCCGTGGGGGCTTGATTGGTAGTGCTCCTTGAGCAGGTCGCGGCCCCAGTCGCCCTGGAAGTCGCGCCACACCGAGTGGATATGGTTGGCGCCGTTCTGGGTGTTGTCGTACTCGATCAGGAACGTCGGGCTCTGCACGCGATAGTAGTGCGGACCGCCGCGGAATTCGCTGCCGGCCCAGGCGAAGTACAGGTCGGCGCCGGCCTTGCGCACCTGCTCGGAGCGGACCGCGGCCACGTCGTCGGGGAACTGGCCGATGTACTCGTCGATCAGTTCGGTGAGGAGCTGGCGCTCCTGCGGGGTCATCTTCGAAGCCGGCAGACCGCTGGGCTGGCCCTTGAGGGCGGCCTGGCGAGAGGCCTCGGTGAGGATGTCGCCGTAGGCCTTGGGGTCGACGATCGCCACCGACTTCTGCTCGGGCGTCATGGCGACGAGAAGGTCGCGGCCCAGGTCCTCTTCGCGGGCGAGCACGCGCAGGCCCTTGCGGGGGCCCTGGCGGACCTCGGCGGGATTGGCGCCGAAGAAACTGGGGGCGGCGATCAGCTTGCCGTTGACGATGGTGAAGTGGAGGCTGATGTGGTGGCCTTCGACGCGATAGCCCCAGGTTCCGGTCTCGGAGGGCTCGCCGAAGATGGTGAAGTGGTAGTTTTCTGGGTTGCGGCGTTCGCCGTCGTCGCCTTCCATCTGCCGCAGCACGTCCTCGAGGCTCATGATGGTGGTCGCCTTGAGGTAGCCGCGCTGGCTCAGGCCGGCGGCGAGCAGGGCGTGCGCCAGGTGCTTCTGGTAGGGCGCCATTTCGCGGAACATCAGGCCCTTGCGGGGGGATTTTTCCCGCTGGGCGAAGTCGCGGTCCGGGATGTAGTGCCAGTGGAAGCGGTCGTCATCCTCAAAGCGGAGCTGCGCTTTGGCGCGCTGTTCGGGCGACAGGGTCACGAGGAAGTTCTTCGCCGTGTCCGTGATGATCGCCACCGAGTGGATGCGGTAATACGCCGAAGTCAGCAGGACCAAGCCCATACCTGCGATCAACAGCCTCCATCGACCTGGATTCAAAGTGGGTCCCTCCCAGATGGGGACAAGTGTACCATCCCCCGCCGCCGTGATAGCATCGGCGACGTGAAATCCATGTTCCGGAAGCTCGTTCTACTTTTCGCTTTTTCGCTGGTTGCGTTCGCGCAGAAGCCGGTTCCGATTGTTTTCGACACCGATATCGGCGACGACATCGACGACGCGCTGGCGCTCGCGCTGGCGCTGCAGTCGCCTGAACTGGACGTGCGCGCCATTACGACGGTGATCGACGACGTCGAGCTTCGCACGCGGCTCGCCTGGAAGCAGTTGGGCATCTACGGCCGCCGCGACATTCCGCTGGGGACCGGGGCGTCGGAACCGCTGCTCGACGCGGTGCGGAACAATCGCAGCCGGCAGTATGAGGTTCTTACGGCGGCCGATGAGTTTCCGGCGGCGGCGCGGAAGTCCGGGGCCCAGTTGATTGTCGACACGGTGATGGGGTCGGCCGAGAAGATCACGCTGGTTCCCGTCGGGCCACTGACGAATATCGCTCTGGCGCTGCGGCTGGAGCCCCGCATCAAGACGAAGATCGACAGGATCGTGCTGATGGGCGGCGCCTTCTTCCCGCCCCGCGCCGAGTACAACATCCTGCGCGATCGCGTGGCGGCGGAGATCGTGTTCCAGAGTGGGATTCCGATTGTCGCCGTGGGTCTCGATGTGACCGAGAAGTGCAAACTGCAGGGGGCCGATTTCGACAAGCTGCGGGCGGCGAAGAATCCGGCGTCGCAGTTCATTGTGCGGTTGATCGAACTGTGGCAGAACGGGCGGGCCACGCAGTATCCGACGCTGCACGATCCGCTGGCGATGGCCACGGCCATCCGCGCGTCGCTGATCGAACCTCGGGCGGGCGAGGTCCATGTGGAAACGGCGAGTCCACTGACGTTCGGAATGACGGTGTTCACGCCGGCCGACCGGGTGAAGGGGCCCGTGACAACCAGCGTCGCCCGCAACGTGAATGTCCGGGAGTTTCTCGATCTGTTCGTCGAGCGGTTGGCGAAGCCGCCTCGCGGCCGTTGACCGGCGCGCGGCGGGGCCGGCGCTCATGAGTCCAGGGTACGGCCCTGGCGCTCCGGCCACGCGATCGTTTCGAGGATCCGGCGGAGCCGCTCGCCCTTGGCCGGATTCACCATCTCGACGTAGCCGACGCGGCCTTCCAGGTGCGCCCGGAAATCCGCTTCGCCCGCGCGGTTCTGCCCCTGGGGTCCACGTCGCGCGCAGTTGACCAGAATCGCCTCCAGCCGTTCGAGATCGCGGCGCGGCAGGTTCGGCCTGTCGTTCACCACCAGTCCGGCCAGGCGCTGGCGCGCGCCCTGGCCGCGGATGCGCGTCTTGCGGTGGTTGACGGCGAACCCTTCCTCGAGCGCGACGGCCGCGGCGTGGGCGGCGAATCGATGAACGCCGCGCGCGAACTCCAGGTCGCCCGAGAACGCGAGGTCGTCGGCGTACCGGGTGTAGACGGCGCCGGCTGAACGCGCCAGTCCCGCCAGTCGGCAGTCCAGACGGTAGGCCATGGCGTTGGCGAGAGCGGGCGATGTCGGCGCTCCCTGCGGCAGGTGGGGCCTGGCGTATAGGGTGCGCGCGGCGGACCATTCCTCCGCGCCGAGCCACGCCGGACAGTCGCGCCAGAACGCGCGCGGGGTTGCGGTGGTGCACAGGCCGGCCAGCAGACCGGCGGCCGCTTCGGGATAGCCGAGCGTACGAAACAGGGCCTCGACGCGGGCCGCGGGTGAGGCGGGGAAGAAGTCCGCCAGATCGAGCCGCAGCAGCATCCGGCGCCTGGCGTGAGGCTCGGCGAAGGTCACAATCGAACGCCCCTGGACGAATCCGTGGGCGGCCGGATGCGGCGGCACTCGGTCGAGGATCCCTTCAAGAATCCGCCGTTGCACGGCCTTGAGGCGGGGCTTGGGCGCCTCGGTCAGCCGCGCGCCGCCCGTGCGTTTGGCGAGCAGGCGAAGCCGGTAGTGGCGGAGTTGCTCGGACGCGTTGGCGCGGCCGCAGAGATCCTTCCTGTCGGCGAACCAGTCGAGTTCGTCCACGGTGACGCCGAGCCACTCCGCCAACGCGCCGGCGGTCTCGATGACCGGCAGATCCCAGGCCAGCGCCGCCTCCACCGGCAACATACGCTGGGGCTCGGCGAGCCACTCCGCGATGCGGATCCGGCCGCCGTAGGCATGGAGGGCCTCCGAAAATCCGGCGTCTCGCGCAAGAAAGCGAACGACGTCCCGGTGGCGGGGCCGGACCGCGTCGCCGAACCTGCCGGCGAAGCGGCGAGCCAGGGGGCCGAGCCATCGCCAGCGACGTCCAAGCGTGCGTTCAGCGCGCGAGCGTGCGGCGGGGTAGGCGGGTTCACCGGCGAGCAGGCTGCGCGCCAGGACGCTCAGGATGGCTGCGCGAGACATAGTCTGGCGAGACACGCCTTTCGGGCGGTGACGGGGCGGGCTCCAACGTGTCTGACGGATGCGTGAGCTGATCCGCGCGGAGCGCGGCGGGCCTCACGCGACGAAATGCGAACTCAAACCTCTCCCCCGGGGTATCCCCGGAGAGGCGTAACCGAACCCGAAAGCCCGATGCCGCCTAGCTTGAAGCCCCGCCCCACGGTCATGATACCAGGGGCGGCTAGCCGATCTGGCGTTGGATGAATTCCCAGAAGTGCCAGTGCTTGCCGGGGCACCGCGGCCAGGGGGCGAAGCCGAGCGTTTTGGACTTACGGTCCACCCAGATGCCGAACGGTTCGTTCTTGGGGATTTCGATGGTCATGACGACGCCGTCGCCGCAGGAATCCACCACCGGAATTTTCGCCGCCTGGAAGTTGGCGTAGACGCCCTTGGGACCCCAGTCCTCCATGAACTTTTCGAACTTGTAGTCCCGGCAGGGGGCCTCGGGCGTGCAGCCCCAGGTTCGGTAGGCGGTGGGGAAGTCTCCGGACTTCAACTGGGCGAAGAAGCGGCTGACGGTGCGCTTTTCCGCCAGGTTGTGAAGGACCAGGAACAGGACCAGCGCAACCATCGCCGCGCCGCCCACGATCAGGACGACGCGTTTGGTCACCTTTTCTCTTTTTTGATCCGAAGCGCCGTAGGAATCGAGATAACCGGCCATGGCAGGGTGTAGTCCAGGCGCCGGACCTTCCCGCCCGGCGCCCGCTGCGGTTATTTTACAGGATAGGCGGCGTCGAACGCCTTGATGGCGTCGGCGGTGATTTCCATGGCGGGTTTGAAGTACACCGTGTTGGTGACGTCCACCACCATGTCGAAGCCGCGCTCTTCGGCGATCTTCTTCACGACTTCGCTCATGCGCTGGCCGGCCTTCTGCAGGATTTCATTGCGCTCGCGGTCGACCTCAGTTTGCAGATCCTCGCCCACGCGCTGGTATTCGCGCTGGCGGCGCTGGCCGCGGGCGGTCAGCTCCTGCTCGGCCTGCGGATTCAGCTTGCCGCTTTGCAGTTGCGCCTGAATGTCCTGCAACTCCTTCTGCAGCTTCTCAAGTTCGCTGGTGCGGGGCTTGAATTTGGCTTCCAGGTCGCCCTGCGCCTTCTTGATCTCCGCGGTTTCGATGATGGCGCGCTGCACGTTGATGATGGCCACCTTGACCTGGGCCGCGGCGGCGCCGGCCGAGAGAACGCCCGCGCAGACGATCATTAGAGCGCGAGCCATGAATGAACTGAACATGTGCTTCCTGAACCTTTCCGAATAGTGTGCGTAGTCCTGGCGGCTCAGCCGATTACCGCGAGGATCTCGTCCTCGCGCAGGATCAGATATTCTTCGCCGTCGAGTTTGATGTCGGAACCCGAATACTTACCGAACAGCACTCTGTCGCCCGCCTTCACGGCCACTTCCGCGCGTTCGCCGCTGTCGAGGCGCTTGCCGGCTCCCGCCGCCACCACCTCTGCCTCCTGCGGTTTTTCCTTCGCGGTGTCGGGAATATACAGGCCTCCGCGCATCTGTTCCATGGATTCGACGCGACGGACCAGCACTCGGTCATGAAGCGGACGAAGATTCATCGTTTGTTCTCCCTAAAGCGACTGTTGTTCGGGTTGACGCCACCTCAGGTGGGACACACGAATGACGTCCTCCCGATTATAACGCGCTCCGCCCCCGGCTCTAGTCCCAGCGCTTGGTCCGCTGGCTAGGCCCCGAGTCGGCTCCGGGCTACGGCAAATTGTCCCTTTCCTAGGGCGGATTGCGGCCAATATGTCCCACACCCCCGCCGATGAGGGGAGAAGAATGAGACTGCATCCCAGGCGTTCGCTCCAGCTCGCCCTACTAGTGACTTTGCTGGTCTGCTTGACACTCCCGATTGCCGCGCAATCCAACCGCTCTTATACCTCTTCCTCGTTCAATGGCAATCGAACCGTAGATCGCATCTCCGGCGCTGTCGATGCGGCGCGGACCGTGGCGGTCCGGGGCAACGTTCATCCTTTGGCGCGCGCCGAACATGACATCGGGGCGGTGGCGCCGAACCGTCGGCTGGACCGGATGGTGCTGGCGCTTCGGCCGAGCGCCGACCAAGAGGCCGAACTCGAGGCGCTGCTCGAGGCCCAGCAGGATCCTTCGTCGCCCGATTTCCGGCGCTGGCTGACGCCCGAGGAGTTCGGACAGCGTTTCGGAGTTTCACGGAACGACCTGCGTCAGTTGGTCGACTGGCTGTCGGGGCAGGGCTTCGAAGTGGAGCCGCTTCCGGCGGGCGGCCGGCTGATCGTGTTCAGCGGCGCCGCCGAGCAGGTGGAGGCCGCCTTCAGCGTCCGCATGCGCCGGTATCGCATTCACGGCGAGGAGCACATCGCCAACGAGGGCGATCCGCGGATTCCCGAAGCGCTGGCCGCGGTCGTCGGCGGGTTCGTTTCGTTAAACGACTTCCGCTCGGCCCCGCAACATGTCGCCATGGCGTCCGGGATTGTTCCCGAGTACTCGGCCGGCTCGAGCCACTACCTCTCTCCGGCCGACTACGCGACGATTTACGGGCTGACGCCACTGTTCACCGGCTCGTTCGACGGCAGCGGTCAAACCATCGCGGTGATCGGACGCACCAACATCAACAAGAGCGACGTTGCGAGTTTTCGCTCGCGCTTCGGATTGCCCGCCGGCGATCCGACGATTGTGCTCGCGGGTGCGGACCCGGGCGTGATTTCGGGCGGCGAGCAGATGGAGGCGACGCTCGACGTACAGTGGGCCGGCGCCACCGCTCCCAAGGCCGCGGTGAAGCTGGTCGTGTCGGGTTCGACGTCTTCAAGCGATGGCATCACGCTTTCGGCGCAATATGCGGTGAACAACAACGTGGCGCCCATTATCACGCTCAGCTTCGGGCTCTGTGAGGCCTCCATGGGCCGCTCCGGCTCGACGTTCTGGAACAGCCTCTGGCAGCAGGCAGCGGCGCAGGGGCAGACCGTGCTGGTGGCTTCGGGCGACAGCGGCGCCGCCGGTTGCGATTCCCCATCCTCTTCCACCGCCGTTTCCGGCGCCGGCGTGAACGCCCTCTGCTCATCTCCCTACAGCACGTGCGTGGGCGGCACGCAGTTCCAGGACACGGCCAACCCTTCGCTTTTCTGGTCGTCGTCGAACGCCTCCACCTACGGGTCGGCGCTTGCCTACATCCCCGAAGCGGCGTGGAACGAAACCGCCTCGGGAGGATTGTGGGCGACCGGCGGCGGAGCGAGCATCTTCTTCTCGAAACCGTCCTGGCAATCCGCGCCTGGTGTTCCGGCCGACGGGAAACGCGATGTGCCGGATGTTTCACTGACGGCGGCGGGGCACGATGGCTATCTGATTGTTATGAACGGCAGCCTGGGTGTAGTCGGAGGCACCTCCGCCGCAACGCCGGCGCTGGCGGGAATCCTGTCGATTGTCGCGCAGAAGGCGAACGCGCGATTGGGCAACGCCAATCCGTCCTTCTATGCGCTGGCGACGCGCCAAGCCTCCGGCGGGGCCAGCGTGTTTCATGACGTTGTTTCGGGGACGAACGGCGTACCCGGGGTCACCGGTTTCAGCGCCGGCGCGGGCTACGACCTGGCCACCGGACTCGGCTCCGTGGATGCGTTCCAGTTGGCGAGCCACTGGAGCGAGGGCTCCACGGCAACGCCCGGCTTCACGTTGAGCGCCGCGCCAACGTCCGTGACGGCCGCGAAGGGCTCGTCCGGAACCGCCGCGGTGAGCGTCACCGCGACCGGCGGATTCTCCACGGCGGTAGTGCTGACCGCTTCCGGAGCGCCGTCCGGCGTGACTGCGAGCTTTTCGAACTCGACCGTCGCGAGCGCATCCGGAACCGCGACGCTGACGCTGGCCGCCAGCGCGCAGGCGACGCCCGGGACCTATCCGATCACCGTCACCGGAACGGGGGGGTCGACCGTGCGCACCAGTTCGGTCTCGCTTGTCATTCCCCAGCCTTGCACCTACGCGCTGGATCCGGCTTCGGCCAGCGTTGGGGCGGGAGCGGCCACGTTCACCGTGAAGGTGACGACGGGCGCGGGCTGCGCCTGGACCGCTTCGACTTCCACCGGCTGGATCACACTGGCTAGCGCTTCGTCCGGATCGGGCGCCGGGACGTTCAGCTACTCGGTGGCCGCAAATACCTCGGGGGCCACGCGAACCGGCACGGCCACCATCGGCGGGCAGACGCTGACGGTGACGCAGTCCGGCGCGTCGTGCTCCTATTCGGTGAGTCCGACCGCGGTGCGCGCCGGCGCTTCGCCGGGTTCCTACACCGTTCAGGTGACGGCCGCCTCGGGTTGTCCGTGGACGGCTTCGACGGCGACGTCCTGGATCGGAGTTTCGACTTCGACGGCTTCGCCCAGCGGTTCAGGAAGCGTCGCGATCGCGGTCGCCTCAAATACCGCATCGAGTTCCCGCACCGGGTCGCTGTCGGTGGCCGGGCAGACAGTTTCGGTAACGCAGGAAGCGGCGCCCACGTTCTCGCTGAGCGCGAACTCCGCCAGCCTGCCCGCCACCGCTTCCACCGGAAGCGTTACGGTCACGGCGCCGTCGCAGAGCACCTCCTGGACCGCGGCTTCGAACGCCGCGTGGCTGACCATCACGGCGGGAGCCTCCGGGACCGGCAGCCGCACGGTCGGCTTCGCGGCCACGGCGAATTCGTCGTCGAGCGCGCGGACCGCTGTCATCAGCATCGCGAACCTGACGTTCAACGTCGTGCAGGCCGCGGCGGCGTGCAGCTTTAGCGTGACGCCCACCGCAGTGTCGGCGACGGCTTCCGCTGCGTCCTACCAGTTGCAGGTGACGGCTCCGGCGGGTTGCGCCTGGACGGCGACCTCGGGTTCGTCGTTCCTGACGGTGGCGAGCGGCGCGTCGGGCGCTGGGGCGGGCTCGGTGAGCTTCGTCGCGGCGGCGAATACCGGGGCGGCTCGCAATGGTTCCCTGACGGTGGCGGGCGTCACGGTCAGCGTCAGCCAGGGGGCGGCGTCCTCTTCGGCCACGCTCAGTTCGAACTCGGCCAATGTCGGCGCCGGAGCGAGCACGGGCAGCATCGTGGTGACTCCGGCCAACTCCGCCACCGCGTGGACCGCCCGCAGCAATGTGTCGTGGATCGCCGTTGCGACGGGCGCCGCCGGTACGGGCAAGGGGACTGTCACCTTCGCGGTCGCGGCCAACACGGCGAGCACGGCGCGCACCGGCACACTGACAGTCGCCGGGCAAACATTCACCGTCAACCAGGCTGCGAGTTGCTCGGTCGCCATTGGAGCGGCGTCTGTGACTCCGCAGCCTACTGGCGTCCTGCTGTCGCTGCCGGTGAATACGGGCGCGGCCTGCGGGTGGGCCACTTCGAGCGACGCCTCCTGGCTGGTGGTGGTGAGTGGCGCGGGAACCGGACCGGGGACGGCCACGCTGAAGGCAGCCCCCAATACGACTCGCACGCCGCGGACCGCGAGAGTGGTCATCGGCAATGTGACACTCACGGTTTCGCAAGGGGCGTAGTGCAACCGGGCGGGCGCCCGGGACAAGGCGGGCGCCGCTGCACACTCCCTCGCGCTGGATAGCCGCCCTTCGGGGCGGCTTTCTTCTTTTGGCGAGGCGCGCTTGTGACATGATGAGACGTTCATGTCCTTGCCTCCTGATCCCAAATCCTGGGCCGCCTCCGAAGGCTCGCCGACGCCGCTGGGAGTTACCTACATCCCGGATCAGGACGCTTACAATTTCGCCATCTATTCGAAGTGCGCCACCCAGGTCACTCTACTGCTGTACTCGGCCAACGAGGCCGCCTCGCCGGTTGACCGTTACGAGTTCGGGTTCCCTCGCAATAAGACCGGCAGGGTTTGGCACTGCCGCCTGCCCGCCTCGCGGATCGCTTCGGCTGAATACTACGCCTACCAGATAGACGGTCCGGCCGACGCCGCCGAGGGCCAGCGGTTCGACCGCGACAAGATACTGCTGGACCCGTACGCGACGGCCGTCCACTTCCCGGCCGGGCACTCCCGCGACGCCGCCATTCAAGCGGGTTCGAACGCCGGACGCGCGCCGCTGGGCGTTCTGCGGGCGGCCGGAACGCCCTTTCAGTGGTCGGTGGACGGCCGTCCTCACCACAGCTATGACACGGTGATCTATGAGATGCACGTCCGCGGTTTCACCGCCCGCGAAAACTCCGGCGTGGCCGCCGAACGCCGCGGAACGTTCGCGGGAGTTATCGATAAGATCCCCTATCTGGTCGAGTTAGGCGTTACGGCGGTGGAGTTATTGCCTGTCTACCAGTTCGATCCGCGGGAGGAGAATTATTGGGGCTACATGCCCCTCAACTTCTTTTCGCCCCATCGTTCCTATGCGTCGGGATCGGCCGCCGACGCGCAGTTCAACGAGTTTCGCGCCATGGTCAAGGCGTTGCACGAGGCGGGCATCGAGGTGGTGCTCGACGTCGTGTATAACCATACGGCGGAGGCTGGCGACGGCGGGCCCACTTACTCATTCCGCGGCATCGATAACACCAGTTACTACCTGCTCGACCAGGCCGACCGTTCGCGCTACCGTAACGACGCCGGCTGCGGCAACGTCCTGCACTGCGCCAACCGCGCCGTCCGCAAAATGATCATCGACAGCATGACGTTCTGGGCCGAGCAGATGCACGTTGACGGCTTCCGCTTCGACCTGGCGACGATTTTCACGCGCAACGAGGATGGCTCGGTGAATCTGCACGACCCGGCTGTCATCTCCGAAATCACCTCCAATCGAGTTTTTGAAAAAGTGCGTCTGATCGCGGAGGCGTGGGACCTGGGCTCCTACCAGTTGGGCCGCAACTTTCCCGGTATGAGTTGGCTGCAGTGGAACGGACGTTACCGCGACGAGGTTCGCCAGTTTGTCAAGGGCGATAACGGAATGGTGGGATGGCTGAAACTGCGCCTGGAGGGCAGCGACGACCTGTTTCCTCAGGAGTTGGAGCTGGGCTATCGCCCCTACCAGAGCATCAATTACATTTGCTCCCACGACGGCTTCAACCTGGCCGACCTGGTTTCCTATAACAATAAGACGAACGCCGCCGGCGGGACCGATTCTAACTACAGTTGGAATTGCGGCCACGAAGGCGACGGCGACGTTCCCGCCGGAGTGGCCGAACTGCGCCGGCGGCAGGTGAAGAACTGCTGCGCGCTGTTGATGCTCTCAAACGGCACGCCGATGTTCTGCATGGGCGACGAGGTGATGCACACCCAGCGCGGCCACAATAACCCCTACGATCAGGACAACGAAATCACCTGGTTCGACTGGGACCTGCGCCAGACGAATGCCGACATGTTCCGCTTCTTCAAGGAGATGATCGCCTTCCGCAAGGCTCATCCTTCCATCGCGCGGAGCGTTTATTGGAAAGACGACGTCTCCTGGTATGGCGTCCGTGGCGGCCCTGACCTGTCTTGGGAGTCGCACACGCTCGCCTACTGCCTGCATGGCGGCTCGATGAAGGACGCCGATATCTATGTGATGATCAACGCCTTCTGGGAGCCGCTCGAATTCGACATTCAGGAACCCGGGCCGTGGAGCCGGGTTGTCGACACGAGCCTGCCCAGCCCCGGCGACATTGGCGATCCGGAACCGCTGCCGGCCTCCGCCCGCTCTCTGGGCGTTGCCCCTCGTAGTGTTGTGGTTCTAGTCAAATAGCGGGTCTTGACGGGCCAGCTATTACGTCGTACGATACTACGCAGGACGTAATATATCGGATGAACGACCCCAGCTTGCTAGTGCTGTCGAGCCTGGCTGAAGGCGACAAGCACGGTTACGCCATCATGACCGACATCGAGCAGTTCGCCGGCGTCCGGCTGGGCCCCGGCACGCTCTATGGGGCCATCACGCGGCTGGAGGAGCGCGGAATGATCCGGCCGGTCCGCACCGGCGATCGCCGCCAACCATACGCCATCACGCCGCAGGGCCGCGAAGTGCTGCGGGAACAATTGACGGCGCTCGAAAAAGCGGTCCGTACGGGACTCCGCCGCCTGAGGCAGGCATGAGACGCCGGCTGGCCGCGCTCTATCCCCGCTGGTGGCGAGACCGTTACCGCGATGAGTTCGAGGCGCTGCTCGATGACGCTCCGCCGCGCTGGACGGACGGGTTCGACATCTTGAAGGAGGCTTTGCCCATGCGTGTCCGGTCGCTCAACTCCTGGCAGATCGCCGGGGGGTGCGCCGTGCTTGGCGCGATGTTCGCGCTAACCGGCTCCTACGCGTTGCCGCGGCGATTCGTGTCCAGCGCCGTGATCCAGCCCGTTGGCGATTCGCTGATGGGCGATCGGGCGATCCGCGTAACCCGGCAGGTGCTCAGTACGGGCTCTCTCGCCCCTGTCATCGTGCGCAACGGTCTCTATGAAGAGATGCGCAAAAGCGCCCCTCTCGAAGACGTGGTGAGCCGCATGCGCAAGGACATCCGGATTGGTTCGGTTCTGAAGTCCCGTGGTCCCGCGGGCGGCGCCATGTCGCTGTCGTTCGAATACGTCGACCCGGCGAAAGCCCGCGCCACCGTGAGGGATTTATCCGAACAACTCGCCGCGCAAACCGGGGCCCACTTGATCGATGGTCCCAATCTTCCGGATCAGCCGGTGTTCCCGAATCGCAGGACGATCGCCATGGCCGGAGTGTTGGCGGGCGCTCTGCTGGGGATGGCCGGCGCCCGCCTGGCTCGCGCTAGTTCCGCGCGGAAGGCAACTTAGGATTCCGCTCGCCGGCGAAGCGCTGCTGATGCCACTGAGGATAGGGCAGGGGACGCGCGCTCGCGGCGTCCAGTTTCGCCACTTCCTCGGCGGTCAGCGACCATGTGGCGGCGGCCAGGTTGTCCCGAAGCTGGGCTTCGTTGCGGGCGCCGATGATCACCGTGTCGACGCGCGGCTTTCGCATCACCCAGTTCAGGGCCACCTGCGAGACGGACACGCCGCGCGCCGTGGCGATCTGGTCCAACGCGTCCACGACGCCGTAGACAAAATCCATGTCCATCGTTCCGGGCATCTGTAATTCGTTGAAGCGCGATTCCGACGGGCGCTCCTGCCCGCGCCGGAACTTGCCCGACAGCAACCCGCCCGACAGCGGGCTCCAGGCCATGACGCCAACGCCCTGGTCCACTCCGAGCGGGACGATCTCGTTTTCCACATCGCGAGCTAGCAGCGAGTAATTCACCTGCTGCGAGATGTAGGGAGTCAGATGTTGGGCCCGGCTGACCGCGAGCGCCTTCATCGTCTGCCATGCGCCGTAATTCGAGCAGCCGACGTAGCGCACCTTGCCGGACTGCACCAGGTCGTCGAACGCTCGCATGGTTTCCTCGAGCGGAGTTAGGGCGTCGAAGTTATGCGCCTGATATAAGTCGATGTAATCGGTGCCCAGCCGCCGCAGGCTGTCCTCGCATCCCTGAACGATGTGCTTGCGCGATAACCCCATCCGGTGCGTGCCCGGCTCGATTCTGAAGAACAGCTTCGTAGCCAGCACGATGTCCTTGCGCTTTGCGCCCAGCGCCTGTCCGACCACCACTTCTGACTTGCCGTTCGAATACATGTCGGCGGTGTCGATCGTGGTGACGCCCGCCTCCAGGCAGATGTCGATCAGCCTGCGCGCTTCCTCCACCTGGATGTTGCCCATGGCGGCGAAGCGGCCCTCGCCCCCGATCGTCATCGTGCCGAAACTCAGGACTGAAACTTCCAGTCCGCTATTGCCGAGAAATCTGGATTCCACGGCAACATGCTAACAGATGCGCCGCTGGGCCGGCGCGCGCTCCACGATCAGACGCTGTACGCTCAACCGCGATACGATATGGCCGGAAATCCTCATGTCTGGCAGACTTATCGTTGCCCTCTGCGCCGCCCACTTCATCGCCGCCGCGGCGCCTCCCGCTCGCATTCTGATCGTTACGGGATCGAGCGACCTGCAATATCACGACTGGCGCCTCACCACATCCTACTTGCGGCACGCGCTGGCCAACGCCGGCCGTTTCGATGTCCGCGTCGTCGAAGATCCCAAGGCGCTCACCGGCGAAGCGCTGGCGGGATATGACGCGGTCGTCATCAACTATAACGGCCCGCGTTGGGGCTCCGGCCCGGAGTCGGCGATCGAGCAATTCGTGCGCTCCGGCAAGGGCGTCCTGTCCTTCCACGGCGTCTCCTACGGCCCGTTGATCGGCACGACGCAGAAGTCCGGCGGTGGATGGGAACTCACTCCGCCATGGCCCGAGTACGCCAGGCTGATCGGCGCCAGGTGGCCAGCCGACCGCATTGGCCATGCCCCACGTCACGCTTTCACGGTCAAGGTGGCCGATCGCGAACACCCCATCTCACGCGGTCTGGAAGCCGAATTCACCGTGAACGACGAACTCTATCACCGCATGGATCTGCTGCCCGGCGTGCACGTCCTGGCCACGGCTTTCGACGATCCGTCCCGAGGCGGGACTGGCGGGAACGAGCCGGTGGCCTGGACGGCCGAGTACGGCAAGGGCCGCGTCTTTCACACGACGCTGGGCCACGACCTGAGCGCGCTGTACTCGCCGCAAGTCGCCACAATGTTCGCACGCGCCGCCGAGTGGGTGGCGACCGGCGGCGTCAGCCTCACCGGCACGGTATCCCTGGCGCCGCCGAAGAAGAACCCCTTGCGCGTCCTGGTGGCCACCGGGGGCCATAGCTACGATCCCACCTTCTACCAGGTATTCGAAGGCTGGGATGACGTCGCATGGACCCACGCCACGTCCGAGAAGGAAGCCTTCACGAAGAATATGAAGGACCAGTGGGACGTTCTCGTTCTCTATGACATGCACAACGAAATCGGCGAGCCCGAAAGAACAAATCTTCGAGCGTTTGTGGAGGCGGGCAAGGGTGTCGTCGCCCTGCACCATTCCATCGTCGACTACACGGATTGGCCTTGGTGGTATGAGGAGGTGATCGGCGGCAAGTATTTCGAGAAGCCTGTCGGCGATCACCCGGCGTCTCATTACCAGCACGACGTCCCAATGGTTGTCACGCCCGTCAAGGGTCGCGAGAGCCATCCGATCGTGCGCGGTCTGGGCGAAATTGTCACCGTTGACGAGTGTTACCGCGGCATGTGGCATTCGCCGAAGATCACGGTGTTGATGGAGACCCGTCACGAACTGAACGACGTCCCGGTTGTATATCTCGGCCCCCAGCCCAACGGCCACGCCGTCTATATTCAGCTCGGTCACGATGCGTACACGTATCACCATCCCGGCTATCGCCGTCTGGTGCACAACGCCCTGCTGTGGTCCGCCGGGCGGTGAACGTTCAGTTTCCCTGAACCGTCCGTTTAGCGGCGCCCATTTGTGCGGCGCGCGGCGATTGCATAGAGTCAAGAAGGAAACATGCTCGAACTACGGAAATACTCGATCGGCGTTGGCGACCGTTTCGCTCACCAGGCCAAGGCTCAGTTGAACGCCTGTGTCCAGGCCGCCGCCCAAGGCATCCACGTGGTCCCGGTCTGGAACAAGTCGTTCCGCGAACACGGCATCGTGGGCTCCGAACCGCCCAGCGCGCGCGTGGCCGCCGATGCGGCTGTTGCGGCGCTCGGCTGGAGCGATCCCTACCATGTCGACGCCGACCACATCAACCTGGGCAATGTCGACGGGTTCATCGAAGCGAGCGACTTTTTCACCATCGACGTCGCCGCAGCCATCGGCCAACCCGTTCCCGACGCTGACGCGGCCGCTTTTATCGATCGCCACTCCGAACTGAAGGGCGAACTGGAACCGGACGCCCTTGCCGCGGCGGTCGCGCGCTATCTGGGCGCCGTCGGGGAAGCCGGCCGCATCTACCGTCATGTCGCCGCGCGCAAGGATCCGGCTGCGTTCATCACGGAAGTCTCGATGGATGAGACCGATTCGCCGCAGACGCCGCCGGAGTTGCTCGTGATTCTCGCCGCCATCGCCGATGAGGGTATTCCCGCGCAGACCATCGCGCCGAAGTTCACCGGCCGCTTCAACAAAGGCGTCGATTTCGTTGGCAGTCCGGAGGGCTTTGAGAAGGAATTCAACGGGGATCTGGCGGTTATCGCGCAGGCGGTGAAGCAGTATCCGTTGCCCAGGAACCTGAAGTTGAGCGTGCACTCGGGCAGCGACAAGTTTTCCATCTATGAACCGATCCGTCGCGCTCTCGCCGCTTCCGGCGCCGGAGTCCATCTCAAGACGGCCGGCACCACGTGGCTGGAGGAACTGATCGGTCTTGCCGAAGCGGGTGGCGACGGATTGGCGCTGGCCAAACAGGTTTACGCGAAAGCCTATGCCGATCGCGACGCGCTGTGCGCCCCCTACGCGACTGTCATCGACATCGACGCTTCGAAGCTTCCCGCCCCGGACGCGGTCAACGCGTGGAGCGCCGAGGAGTACGTGAGCGCGCTCCGGCACGATCAGTCGAACCCACAGTACAACGCGAATCTCCGCCAACTGCTGCACGTGGGCTACAAGGTCGCCGCGAAATTGGGCGCCAGGTACACCGGCATGTTGGACGAGTGCGAGGCGTCGATCGCGCGCAACGTCACCACGAATATTCTGGACCGACACATCCTGAGAGTCTTTCCGAAGCGGTAGTCAGCGGCGCCGCCGCGTGGTGTGATACGTTCCGTAGAAATGTATCGAAAAGCCCGCGCGGCGGCGTTCGCCCTAACTTTCGCCATCCTGCTTGCCGGTCAGCCAACGGCCAAGCGGCCAATGGTGCACAAGGATTACGACTCCTGGCGGTCCATCACCAACCAGATTCTGTCGAATGACGGCAAACTGCTGGCTTACGCCGTTTTCCCTGAAGAGGGCGACGGCGAACTCATCCTGAAGGACCTCGCTACCGGCGCGGAAAAGCGTGAGAACATCGGTAGCCTCCCGCCGCCTCCCGACCCGTCGGCCGAACCTTCGGAGGATGCGCCTCCTCGCGTCCAGGGTGTCCGCATCGCTTTCACTCCGGACCAGCGGTACGTGGTCTCGTCCACGCATCCGCTGAAGGCCGACACCGACCAGGCAAAGAAGGACCGCAAGCGTCCGGATCAGATGCCGAAAGGCGGACTGGTTATCCTCCCGGTTGGAGCCGGCGCCACGCTACGTATCGCGGATGTGAAGAGCATGCAGGTTCCCGAGAAGGGCGATGCATTCGTCGCTTACCTGAAAGAGGCCGCCCCGGCCGCTCCCGCCCCCGCCGAGTCCAAGCCCGCCCAGGATGACGAAGACCAACGCCGCGCCGTTGCGCCCACGAGCGGTCCGAGTAGGCCGCAGTACGGTACGGACCTGGTCATCCACGATCTGCGCGCCACGCCGGGCGCGGACCGCACCGTCGCGGAAGTTTCCGAGTTCACCCTCAGCCGCGATGGAAAGACGCTCGTGTACGCGGTGGCGTCGAAGAAGGAGGACGCGAATGGCATGTTCGCCGTCGCTCCTCTTTCCGCGGACGCCCCGCTTTCGCTCGTATCCGGCAAGGGTAAGTATGCGCGTCCCGTCTTCGAGCGGCTTCAGGGCCGGCTCGCATTCCTGGCCGCCCCGCGGCAGGGCGACTCCAAACAACTCCGCTTCCGCTTGTATCTGTGGGATCGGAAGTCGTCGCAGCCGTTCGAAGCGGTTACGCCGGCGACGCCGGGTTTCCGCGATGGCTTTGTTCTGTACGATCGCGCCGCTATCAACTTCTCGTTCGATGGAGGGCGCGTCTTCGCCGGCGTGGCGCCCGCGAAAACAGTCGACGCTTCCGCGCCGGGGCGGCAGGCCGAGACCGCCGCGCCGGGCGACGACAAGGTCGTGGCTGACCTCTGGCATTGGAAGGACGGGTTCGTTCAGCCAATGCAGAAGGTGCGCGCCAGCCAGGACCGCACCCGCTCCTACCGCGCTGTTTATGACATCGCGGCGAAGCGTTTTGTGCAACTCGCCGATCCCACCATGGCGGGTCTGACGCCGAGCGACGACGGCCGTTACTCCATCGGAACCGACGATCGTTCGTACCGCTCCATGGTGGATTACGATGGCTCCTACGCGAACTTCTACCTGGTCGATTCCGCCACGGCCGATCGTAAACTCATCGCAGAGAAGTTCCGTTCCGGGGGAGGATTCGGCGGGGGATCCATCACGTGGTCTCCGAATGGGAAACACCTGCTCCAGTTTCGCGACGGTCAGTGGCACACGCTTAGCGTGCCCGATCTCAAGGACACGAATCTGACCGCGCGGCTGGGACTCGCATTCCATGACGAGGATCACGACACGCCGGGTCCGGCGCCGGCCTACGGCAACGCCGGCTGGACCAGGGACAATCGCGTCCTGATCTACGACCGTTTCGACGTCTGGGCGATAACTCCGGATGGTATGTCGGCGCGAAACGTCACGGCGGGCGTAGGTCGTCGCGACAAAACCCAATTTCGCGTTGTTCGTCTCGATCGCGCCGATCCGGACGCCGACGAGCGCGGCATTGACCCGGCCAAGCCTCTGATCCTCCGCGCCGAGAATCTCGAAACGCGTGATACGGGCGTATGGCGAGCGAGCTTGGCCGATGAGTCAGCGCCGACGCAGTTGCTCACCGGTCCGCGGAGTTACCGGCCGCTGCTCAAGGCCAGGAACGCCGACGTCGTTCTGCTGACGGCGACCACGTTCAGCGATGACGCCGACCTGCAGGTGACGGACTCCACATTCAGCAAACTGACCAGGGTGACAAACGTCAATCCGCAGAAGGCGGAACTGCTTTGGGGCGCGGCCGAACTCATCACCTACAAGACCATCGACGGCTTGGCGCTCAAGGGTGCGCTCTATAAGCCGGAGAACTTCGATCCGAAGAAGAAATACCCGCTGATGGTGTACATCTACGAACGTCTCTCGCAGACCATTCATAACTTCCCCGCGCCGCGTCCTAGCTCGTCCATCAGCATCCCCTACTATGTGAGCAATGGCTACCTGGTGTTGACGCCCGATATCGCCTACACGGTCGGCGCTCCGGGTCCGAGCGCCCTCAAGTGTGTGCTGCCGGCGGTCGACGCGGTGGTGGAGCGCGGGTATGTCGACGAAAACGCCATCGGAATTCAGGGACACAGTTGGGGCGGTTACCAGATTGCGTATATGGTGACTCAGACCACCCGTTTCCGCGCGGCGGAGGCTGGCGCTCCGGTCGCCAACATGGTTAGCGCCTACAACGGAATTCGCTGGGGCACCGGACTACCACGGCAATTCCAGTATGAACAGACTCAGAGCCGCATCGGCGGGACGCCGTGGCAATACCCGTTGCGGTTCATCGAAAACTCGCCGGTATTTCATCTCGACCGCGTCCGCACGCCGTTGCTGATGATTCACGACGATGGCGACGACGCGGTGCCGTGGTACCAGGGCATTGAAATGTTCCTGTCGCTGCGCCGCCTTGGCAAGGAAGTTTATCTGTTCAACTACAACGGCGAGCCGCATGGCCTTCGCAAGCGTCCGAACCAAAAGGACTACAGCGTCCGCATGCAGCAGTTCTTCGATCACTTCCTGAAGGGCGCTCCGGCCCCGGATTGGATGGAGAACGGCATCCCCTATCTCGACCGGGAGACGGAAAAGGAGAAGCTGGCGCCGAGTCAGCAATAACTCATGAGACGACGTTCGTTTCTTGGCGCCGTGGCCGCGCCCGCCATGCTCAACGCCGCGCCGCAGGCCGTCGCGCAGAGTCTTCCGGCAGGCAAGGTGCTCAAGATCAAGGCCGTTGAGATCTGGAAAGTGGAGGGGCGCCGTAGGGCGCTGGCTGGAGTCAATAACCAGTTCCAGGTGCAGCCTCTCCACGTCTACGATGAGTTTCGGCCCAAGCCATACCGCGACAACCCGAATCCCCAGGAACGTGAGTCCGCTGTCTCCGCGTATTACCTGACCATTCGGACCGATGGCGGCCCGGACGGCCTCTACGGCCCGGTGGATCGTGAGGCCGCAACAGTCATCGATCAAGACCTGAAACGGTTCCTTATCGGAAAAGACGCGCTGGCGGGCGAGGCGCTCTGGGACCAGATGCATCGGTCGAACCGGCATTCCCGCCGGGGCTATTTCATGATGGCGATCAGCGCCGTCGACAACGCGCTCTGGGACATTCGCGGGCGGTTTTTTGGAACCCCAGTGTATCGCCTGCTCGGCGGTCCCACGCGATCCTCGGTGGCGGCGTACGGTAGTTGTCTTGGCTACTCGACCGAACCCGAAGCCGCTGCAAGGAAGTCCGCGGAGTTGCTGGCCGCCGGTTATCGTCACCAGAAGTGGTTCATGCCGTACGGCCCCGGCGACGGTCTCGAAGGACTCGACAAGAACGTCGAACTGATCCGGGCGGTGCGTGCGGCTGTCGGTCAGGATGTCGACATCATGTGCGACGCCTATTCCGGTTGGAACCTCGACTATGCGCTGGCGTGGGCCCGGCGATGCGAGCAATACAATCCGCGCTGGATTGAGGAGGCCTTTCATCCCGAGAAGATCGAGAGCTTCGTCGAGTTACGCCGTAAGACGTCGATTCCCGTCGCGACGGGCGAGCACTTCTACGGTCGTTGGGAGACTCACGAGTATCTGAAGGCCGGCGCCATCAGCGTGGTGCAGGCGGATCCCGAGTGGTGTGGCGGAGTCACCGAATTGTTGAAGATCGTCGCGGTCTCGACGCTGTTTGACGCGCAGGTGATCCCGCACGGCCATGGCGTCCACGCCGCTCTCCACGTCGTCGCCAGCCAGCCGCCGATGACCTGTCCCTGGATCGAATACCTCATCAACAAGATGAGATCCTATCACCACTTTGAGAAGCACGACTACCACGTTGTGAGCGGGCGAGTGTCGCTTCCTGAGCGTCCCGGGTTCGGTATTGAGTTGGATGAGGCGAAGGTGGAGAAGAAGTCGCTGGCGGGGTGGAGTTAGCAGGGGACAGGTGAGTGAGGGGGCGGCGAACCGCCCCCCTCGGTGATCGCTTGTTAGAAGACCAACTTCAGCGCCAACTGGACGTTGAACGGTTCGCCGGCGCCGATGCCGGTTGCTCCGTTTGCGTCGCCGATGGTGTCGCCGATGCGGCCAAAGCTGCCCGAACTGAGTGAACCCGTCGGGTTCGGAAGGTTCGTGCGGTTAAACAGGTTGAACATCTCCACGCGGAACTGCGACCGGATGCGCTCCGTAATCGGAGTCTCCTTCATGATCGCGAAGTCCGTGGTGAAGAACCCGGGCCCGCGCAGCGTGTTGCGGCCGAGCGTGCCGAACGTTCCCGAGGTCGGGTTTACGAAAGCGGCGGGATTCAGCCACTGCACGTACTTGGAGCCGCTCGACGTCGTCACGATCGACGAACTGCCGCCCTGGTAGGGATCGCTCACCTGCACCACGCGGTCGCGGCCTTCGAAGGTCCCGCTGAAGTTCTTGCCGGCGGTGACGCTAAACGGACGGCCCGAGTAGGCCGAGATCAGCGTGTTGAGCTGCCATCCACGGACCAGGAGCTTCGGTCCGTGCTCCAGGGCGGGGATCTGGTAGGTGATGTAGGTCGTGAACGTGTGGCGGATGTCGAAGTCGGAGTTGCCGTAGTCCTGCTTCAGGTTGTAGCTGTTCATCGGCGTCGCGCCGCGGACCGCGGACGCATCGTCGATGGCGTGGCCAACCGTGTAGCCGAACTGGGACGTCACACCGTGCCAGTTATTGGTGCGCAGGCTGGCCACCATGCCCTGGTAGTGCGAGTTAGCCGCGCTGCCCACCTGGTTGATGGTGGCCAGAGTCGGGAAAGTCGAGTAATACGGGCGAGTCGTATTCTGGACGGAGCGGATAGCGGCCGTGCCGAGAGTCGAATTCAGCGGCTGGTTGATGTCGAGCACCGTCAGCAAGTGGTGCGCAACGCTGCCAACATAGCCGAGTTCGGCGACAACCGCCGTATTGACCTGATACTGCAGGTTCAGGCCGAAGTTCTGCGAGGAGGCGTTCTTGAAGCCCTGGTCGACTGAGAAGGCGCCATACGGCGGCGAAGGAATGTTCGCGTCGCCGAAAATCGCCTGGCCCGAGGCGATCTGATAGTTGCTGCGGGTCAGCGAATACACCGGAGCCTTGCTGCCAGGATTCGACAGGATGCCCGTCGCGCCGCTGTTCGGCGGACGGTTGTCGCCGAAGGCGTTCACTGCCGGCGAGTCATAGTAGATGCCGTAGTTGCCGCGGACGACGAACTTGCCGCCCGAAACCGGGGAGTAGGCGAAGCCGATACGGGGGGCGATGTTGTTCCACCGCTTGGGATACAGAGAATCCAGGCCGTTGGAGCCCGTGTAGACGATGCCGCCCTTATTCGGGAGGAACGTCGAGATGCGGTTGGTCGGATCCGAGATCGGGCCGAAGTACTCCCAGCGAGCGCCGTAGTCGAGGCTCAGGCGGCGAGTCAGCCGCCAGGTGTCCTGGGCGAACATGCTGAACGCGTTCATGTAATAGTTGCGCTGCAGGTCGCCGCGCACGATGGTCGACGAAGAGACATAGCCGCCCAGGAAGTCGGCGAGGCTCTTGAGGTTGTTGGAGACGCTCGCGTCGTTGGCCCAGGGACCCTGCGTGCCGTCGAAACTGAACGTGCCACGCTGGTTGCGCATGTAGAAGACATCAGCGCGGGCGCGGCGGTATTCGCCGCCGAACCGCAGCTGGTGAGCGCTCTTGGTGATGCTCAGCGTTTCGTTCAGGTGGCCCGTGGTGTCGATGCGGCCCAGCGGCGGGGTCAGTCCGATTTCATCGAAACCGGAGATGGCGATGTCCGGCGATCCGCCTAGCGACGGATTGGTGACGCCCGTGTTCAGTCCCGCGGCCACCGGGTTCGCGCTGGTGTCGAAGTCGTTGAAGGTCTGTTTGAAGTAGTTGACGCCGGCCAGGAGCTGATTCGCCATGGTGGGCGAGAAGACCGTGTTATACACCACCGAGTAGTTCTGCATGCGGCTGGGAGCCACCTGGTAGTACTCGTGCAGCGGGGAGCCGACGGGAGCGGTCTGGGCGCCGGTTCCGACAAACCACCGGGCCGACAGGTTGTTCTTCGCGTTGATGACGTAGTCGATCTTCGCGATGCCGTTGTCGCTGTAGTTGTCGCTGATGTCATTGCCGAAGAAGTTCGGCGAGACGGCTCCGCCGGAGCGGGCGCGTGACGGCCAGAACGACAGCAGGTTGGTCGAGACGGGGTTCACCGCGATGCCGTACTTCGCGAGCACGCCCTGGGCCTGAGTCACCCACGCCGACGACGGCTCCGTCGAGGAGTTGCCGTTGCCTACGATCAGCTTCTGCCGTTCGTAGGTCACGAAGTAGAACAGCTTATCCTTGATCACCGGTCCGCCCACCGAAGCGCCGAACTGATTGTTCTTCAGCTTCGGCTTGGGAGTCCCGGCGGGAGCGAAGGGCGTGTTCTCGGCCAGCGCATCGTTGCGGTTGAAGTAATAGACGCTGCCATGCAGCGAGTTGGTGCCGGACTTGATCACCATGTTGATCGATCCGCCGGCGTTACGTCCGGACTCGGCGTTGGCGTGGCTTTGCACGGAGAACTGGTCGATCGCGTCGATCGGCAGCAGCGTTCCCGCCACGCCGGACACGCCGCCCTGGTTGACGGCCGCCGAGTTGTGCCAAAGGTCGTTGTTGTCGGCGCCGTCGATCTGCCAGTTGTTCTGCATCGTACGCGCGCCGTTCAGCGATCCAGCGCCGTTCACGCCAGGCGCGAGCTTCACCAACTGCGTAAAGTCGCGGCCGTTCAACGGAACTTCCTGAACCGCCTTGTCGGGAATAACCTGGTTGAGCGTTGCCGTGTCGGTGTCGAGAGTCACCGCGGCGGCCGCTACTTCGATCGCCTGCGTCTGGCTGGCGATCTTCAGCTTGATATCGAGCGACGCGATCTTGCCGACCTCGACGCGCAGCGCCTGGATCTTCTGAATGTCGAAGCCGGGCTGGGAGATCGTGACCGAATACTCGCCAAGAGGGAGATCGGGGACCGTGAATTCCCCCGAGTTGGATGTTACCGTGCTACGCTTGAGGCCGGTACCGGTGTTGGATACTTCCACAGGGGCGCCTGCGATTGCTGCCCCCGTCGGATCGGTTACCGTCCCAGCTATGCTTCCGCGAAATACCTGCGCCGGCAGCACGGAGGCTACAGACGCCAAAAACAGCAGAGACGCCACTTTCTTTAGATTCATTTGACTAACCCCATTTAGAGAGAGGATTCCAGCTACGGGGCTTGCGGTCAGCACGGACCGTCATGTAAAACTATTTCGTTAATATAGCACGCCCTTCCTTTTCTTCCCCCCAAATGTGCAGGGCTTGTAAAAAGAATGTGAACTGACCCCCATTAGAAATTTCTTGCCTTACAATCGCAACAGCCCGCCTATGCAGACCATCCTCGTCATCGACGACGACGAAAACCTCCGCGACACGATCGGGATTATGCTCGAGAAGGAGGGCTTCAAGGCCGTCCTCATCGGTGACGGCAAGACCGGATTGCAGGAAGCGCTGGCGCTGAAACCCGGTCTGATCCTGGTGGACCTCCGCATGCCTGGACTCACCGGGGTGGAGGTGTGCAAACGCCTGCGCGCCGCCGGCATGCAGACGCCGCTCATCGTTTTGAGCGCCGTCGGCGACGAGGTGGACAAGGTCCTGCTGCTCGAAATCGGCGCCGACGACTACATCGTCAAGCCGTTCGGAACGCGCGAGTTGCTGGCCCGCATCCGCGCCCTGTTGCGACGCGCCTCGGCGGAGTCCCATCAAGTGCTGGCCTTCGGCGATGTCGAGGTCGATCTCGACCGCCGCGTCGTCGCCAAAGCCGGCGTCGAGGTTCGTATGACCCGCGCCGAATACAACCTCCTCACCTTCTTCCTCCAGAATCCCGATCGCCCTCTGACGCGCGACATGATACTGAACTCAGTCTGGGGTTACGAGAGCTTCCCGAACACCAGAACGGTCGACGCGCACGTGGTCCGGCTCCGCCAGAAGCTCGAACCGGACCAGAACGCTCCCCGTCACTTCATCACCCTCCATGGAGTGGGGTACCGGTTTCTGCCATGAGCCGCATCGTCTTGCTGGTGGAGGATGCCGAATCCTGTTCCACCACGCTCGAGGTGGCCCTCGACCGGATACCGGACCTCGTCGTAAAATCAGCAACAACCTCCGAACAGGCGCTGGAGATGCTCCATCGGGAGCCCATCAGCGCCCTGATCACCGATCTCCATCTGCCTAATATGGATGGGATGGAGTTGGTGGAGCGGGTTCGCGCCCGGCCGTCCGGCGCCCGCATCCCCATCCTGGTGATCAGCGGAGACGCCGATCCGCGGACGCCGGAGCGAGTGCTGCGCGCGGGAGCCGACGCGTTCTTCGCCAAGCCCTACTCTCCAGCGGCCGTGCGTCAGAAGCTGGAGACTCTCTTGAATGCGGTCTAGTACACGTTTGCTGTTGTGGCTCGTCCCCGCGATCGCCGCCGCGCAGGACCGTCAGGAACTGAAGGAGATCCTCGACCGTCTGGCGCGGGTCGAGGAGCAGAACCGTATGCTGGTCGACGAGGTTCGCGCCCTGCGCAAGGAACTCGCCGAATCCCGCGCCGGAGCGCCGGCCGCCCCGTCTGCTCCGCCGGTGGAGGAACGGCTGGAAGTCGCCGAGAACCGCATCGCCGAGCAGGCCCAATCCAAACTCGAATCGGATCATCGCTCCCCTGTCCAACTCACCGGGATGGTGCTGTTCAATGCGTGGTTGAACGGCCGTTCAAATGGCGACTCGTTCAACCCCACCACGGCCTCGGCCTCAACTGGACAGTTCCTTGGAGGCGGCACGTTCCGTCAAAGTGTTATAGGGCTCAAATTCCAGGGGCCACGGATCGCCGGCGGCGGCAATGTCAGCGGTTCCGTGTATATGGACTTCTTCGCTGGAACCGCCTCGTCGCTCAACCAGCTCTTCCGCCTGCGTCTGGCGACCGTCGACTTGAACTGGAGGAACACCACCGTGTCCGTCGGTCAGGACAAACCGATCATCGCGCCGCGCGAGCCGGACTCGCTCGCTCAGGTAGGGGTGTCTCCGCTCACCGCGGCGGGCAATCTGTGGCTTTGGCAGCCCCAGGCGCGCGTGGAGCAACGTTTCCACCTCTCCGATTCGACGATTCTGCGCGGACAGTTCGGCGTCTTCCAAACCAGCGAATCCTACCCCGGGCTTTCGGCGGAATACCGCGCCGCCACAGCCTCGGCCCGACCGTCTGCGGAGGGCAGAGTGGAGATCTCCCATCAATTTCGCGGAGTATCCTATATAGAAGTTGCTTATGGGATTCATGCGAGCCAATCCCACGTCCACGGAGTCTCTTTACCTTCGAGAATCTACTCGTTTGACTGGTTGATCCGCCCGTTTGCCCGTTTGGACATTACGGGTGCGTATTTCACGGGACAGAACGTCAGCGTCACTGGTTCCATACGGCAAGGGATCACCTTTTTCGGAGAGAACGGCCGTTCGGTCCACAGTCAGGGCGGATGGGCTCAACTGGCCCTGCGCCCCACCAGCCGCCTCAGCTTCCACCTCTACGGCGGCGCGCAGGACGACCGGAACGCCGACCTGCTGGCCGGCGCCATCGGCCGGAACATGATCTACGCCGCGAACGTGATGTACCGGGTCGGTCCGAACCTGCTCGCCAGCTTCGAAGCGTCGCAGGTGCGGACTTCCTACCTCGGCTCCGGACTGCGCCTGAACCCACACTATGATCTCGCCCTGGCGTATCTGTTTTAGCGCGCTCTTCGCCCTGGCGCTTCACTCGGCGACCGTCACCGGCCGCATCGAGTTGCGCGACTCGCGGGATAAGCGGGTCAAGGCCGGCGCGGACTACTCGGGCGTTGTAGTGTGGCTGACTCCCGTCGGAGCGTCCCACCCGGCGCCGCCCGGGCGCGGGCGGATCGTTCAGCAGAATAAGACCTTCGTTCCCCATGTGCTGGCCGTGACGGTGGGCAGCACCGTGGATTTTCCTAACTACGATCCGATCTTCCACAACGCGTTTTCCAACTATAACGGCCAGTTATTCGACGTCGGGTTATACGCGCCCGGAAGTTCCCGCAGCGTCAAGTTCACCCGCGAAGGCGTAGTCAGGATATTCTGTAACATCCACTCGTCAATGAGCGCAGTCCTGCTGGTGCTCGCGACGCCTCACTTTGCAACGAGCGGGCGTGACGGTTCGTACCGGATTCCGAACGTCCCGCCCGGCGAGTATGTGCTGAACCTGTTCCACGAGCGCACGGTTCAGGCCAACCTTGACAAGTTATCCCGCCGAATCACCGTCGCGTCCGATGACGCCGCGCTCGCGCCGATCGTCGTGTCGGAGAGTGGCTACCTGGCGATCCCTCACACAAACAAATATGGTCGGGAATACGGCCCTGAGCCGGCCGACAGCGCCTATCCGGGGGCTCGAAAGTAAACGCGCATGTCCAAGTTGCTCTGGCGGATCCTGCTGGCCACCACCATGGCGCTTACGCTGCTGTTCGCCGTCATTGGCTGGATTTTGCAGGACCACTTCCTTCGCATCGCCACGCAGAGCCTTCAGGACGAAGTTAGCGCGAGTTTCCGTGCCTATGAGTCGCTGTGGCACGCCCGCGCCGACAAGTTGGCCTCCATCAGTAAGGTGCTGAGTTCGATGTCGGATGTGCGCGCAGCTTTTGGAACCGGCGACCAGGCGACTATCCGGGACTCGGCGGGCGAGTTATGGTCCAAGGTGTCAAGCGAGGGCGCGCTGTTCATAGTCACCGACCCGAAGGGCAGGGTGCTCGCCTGCCTGGGCGGCGACTGCGGCGCGATGCCGAGCCACATCGCCGCGGTCGAAAGCGCCAGTCCGCGGTTCCCCAAGCAGGCTTCGGGCTTCCTGGTTCAGGACGGGCGTCTGTTTCAAACCACCATTACCCCGGTCTATGTCGAATCGGGTCGCGGACCAGCGTTGCTCGACGTTTTAGTCGCTGGCTATATCGTCAGTCCGACGCTCGCCAGGGACTTCAAGGAAGCCACTGGCGGCAGCGACTTCGTGTTCACGGCCCGGGGCGTGACGGTGGCCTCCACACTGCCGCCCGGCGGCGATCTGTCCGATTACTCGATGCTGTCGAAACCGCTGATGGACGTTGCGGGGCAGTCGATCGGCGAACTCCGGATCCTCCGGTCGTTCGAAGCGGCGCAGCGCAGGATTGCCGCCGTGCGCCGAGACATCGTACTCATCTGGCTGGCGGCGATGTGCGCCGGGTTCGCGCTCACCTGGAGCCTGGCGCGGCGCATCCTTCGGCCTGTCCAGGAGTTGGATCGCGCCGCCGCGGAGATTGGCCGGGGCAACTATCACGCCGAAATCGAAGTGAACAGCAGAGACGAACTGGGCCGGCTGGCGAAGACGTTCAACGCGATGTGCGCCTCAATCCGCCAGGCGCGCGAGGAGTTGATTCGCCAGGAGCGAATCTCCACCATCGGCCGGCTGTCGACGTCCATCGTGCATGACCTGCGCAATCCGCTGGCGGCCATCTACGGCGGCGCGGAGATGCTGGTGGACGACGAGTTATCGCCGGGCCAGGTGAAGCGTCTGGCGCTGAACATCTACCGCTCGTCGAGACGCGTTCAGGAGATGCTCCAGGACCTGTCGGACGTAACTCGGGGTAAGACGCAGAGCGTCGAGTCATGCCGCCTGCTCGACGTAGTGAGGGCGGCCATCGAACCGTTCAGCGCCGCCGCCGAAACCAACCGCGTATCGGTGTCCTGCGACATAGCCGCCGACATCGAACTCCCGCTCGAACGCTCACGAATGGAGCGCGTGTTCGGCAACCTGATGAGCAACGCGATCGACGCCATGCCCAACGGCGGCCGCGTGCTGGTGACCGCCGAGCGTCAGGGTAACTCAGTGCTCGTGCGGTTCAACGACAACGGTCCTGGAATCTCGGAGACCATCGCATCGCGCCTGTTCCAGCCGTTCGTCACGGCGAGCAAGAAGAACGGGCTGGGTCTCGGGTTGGCTCTGTCCCGCCAGACTGTACTCGATCATGGCGGCGATCTCTGGGTGCAGTCGAGTCCTGGCGCCGGCGCGACGTTCTTTGTCCGGCTTGTCACCGCTTCCGCCGGCTAATTCACAAACCGTTTACAGCCTCGCGACGACTTACAGGCCGCCTGCGCCCTACTATCGGACAGGATTCAGCCATGCGAACTCACCTGTCCATTTCGTTCCTCCTCGTGATCGGAGCTCTTGCTCTATCCATACATCCGTCGAGGGTAAATCCGCCCGTCGAGCCGGCTCGCACCATCCAATCCGCCCTCGATCCGCCGCATGAAGTGATGCGGATTCTCGACCGCTCCTGCGCGGACTGTCATTCGAACCGCACCGTGTGGCCTTGGTACAGCCGGGTGCAGCCGATGGCCAGCCTGATCGGCCGCGACGTGGAGCAGGGCAGGGCGGCTATGAACTTCTCCGAGTGGCCGGCCGGCGCCAAGGGCGCGGGTTTCCTGTTGGCTGCTTGCGCGGCGATGGACGCCGGAGTCATGCCGAAAAAGCCATATCGGATGATGCACCCGGACAAGGCTCCCACTCGGGAAGACATTCGCGTGGTGTGTTCGTGGTCGCGGGAACAGGCGCAACGTCAGATGACCCTGCGTCGCCGCGCCGAGGGAGCGGGGCAGTAACGCCCCGCTAGTTGTTTTGCTGGTCTATCTCATCGCTCCTGGGAAGCACCGGGCCCCGGCGCCCGTACCCGGGTCAAAACGGAGCACCGGTCCTTCCCACCCTCCGAAATCTATGGGCGACGACGGCCCGTACGTGTAGGTCTGGGTGTCGCGCGCCGCGATCACCTCCGCGCCGCTCCACAACGCCAGTTCTCCCATGAAGCGCCGCCCGTCGCCCAGGGTGCCCGCGTTGCCCGCGCCCGTGTCGGCGGGCGCGCAGGCGTAGACAGTGATGCGGCGGATCAGGCCAGACCAGGCTCTCGTCAGAATGACATTGTTCAATGACAGGCCTTCCCGGCACAATTGCAGGCCGAATCCTCCCACCGGCCGGCCCGTGCAGACGCTGGCGGCCATGTTCCAGTCGGCCTCGAACCCGTGGCACATAATCAGCAGTTCCCTCAGCCCGCCGACATCGCGCGCGTGCTGGGCCACCCAGCCGACGCAGTGCTGGATGGACACTGTGGCGTCCACGTCATAGGTGTTTTCAACGATGGGCGGCGGCGTGCCCAGCAGCCGCTTGTCGTGTACGGTCATTCGCTCCATTTGGCGCTCCTCCGCGCCGGATAAAACCCGGCGACGAAAGGTAGTGACCGTACCCGTGCGACCGTTTCAAATGAAAAGGCCGGGCGCCTTTCGGGCCCGGCCTGCGTAACTGAACCTACGCGTCGAACTAGCGGTTGAGGCGCTGGACCATCATCTTCTTGGCGCTCTCAAGCAAGCCCTTGGCCTTGGGCAGCGCATCGATGGCCTTGGTGATTTCCGGGTCATCCTCGACGGCGGCGCGGTCAGCCTCTTCCTTGCTGAAGGCCGTGATGTACATCTCGTGCTTCATCGTGGTCTTCAGCCAGTCGCGGTTTTCGGTAAACTCCGCCTCGGTGAACTCCACGTTGTTCTTCAGCATGAAGTCATGCATCTCATTCAACGTGCCTTCATCCACCGTCCAGCCCTTCGGCAGACTGGCCTTTTCCTTGCTCCCGAAGTACTTGCCGGTGAAGCGGAAGAAGACATCCTTGCGCAGGGCTTCGGTCTGGAACTTGTTCAGCTTCGGAGCCGTGTACTTCTCATCCGGCGTGATCCCGCCGCCGCCGTACACCGTGCGGCCCGCGTCGGTCATCTTCACGTCGAGCGGGTTCTTCTGGTCCTGGTTGCGATGGTAGTAGTAATCGAGGAACGAGATGTGCGAGTAGTCGCGCTGGATCAGTCGGCCGCTCGGCGTGTAGTAGTGATACGTTGTCAGCGCCAGGCCGGTGTTCTCCGACAGCGGATACACCGTCTGCACCAGACCCTTGCCAAAAGTATTCTCGCCGAGAATCCAGCCGCGATCGTGATCCTGCAAGGCGCCGGCGACGATCTCGGCGGCCGAGGCGGAGTAGCGATTCACCACCACCACGATCGGATAGTCGCGCCCGCCGTTGCCGCGCCGCGCGTAGTAGGGCTTCTCAGCCGAGCCGCGGCCGCGTTGCGACACCACTACGTCGTTCTTCTTCAGGAAATGCCCGGCCACATCGACGCCCTCGTTCAGCAGGCCGCCCGGGTTGGCGCGAAGGTCCAGGATCAGCCCCTTGATGTTGCCTTCGCCCAGCTTCTTCAACCCGTCCTCCAACTCACGGCTGGTGGTTTCGCCGAACTGCGTGATCTGGGTGTAGGCGATGCCGGGGCGAATCCAGAACGGCTCCATCACGCTGGCCCGGTTGATCTCGTCGCGCACCACGTCGAAGGTGATCGAGTGGTCCACTCCCTCTCGGCTGATGACGATCTGGACGTGGGTGCCTCGGGGGCCCTTCAGCAGGTCGGCGACCTCGGAGGTCGACAGCCCGTCGGTCTTCTTGTCGTTCACCTCGACGATCGTATCGGCCGGCCGGATACCCGCCTTATAGGCTGGCGAACCGCCGAATGGCGACACCACGATGGTCTTGCCGTTGCGATTGGCCACCGTCATTCCGACGCCGTAATAGTGCCCCTTCTGGTCTTCCTTCAGGAGCTGGAAGTCTCGCGGATCGAAGAAGTTGGAGTGCGGGTCGAGAGTCCGCAGCATGCCCGGAATCGCGCCCTTGTAGATCGCCTTGTCGGCTGCCACCTTGTCGGCGAAGTTCTCCTCGATCAGGTCATAGACCTTGGTGAACGATTTCAGGCTGCCCTTGATGTCGTCCTCGGGTCCGGCGGCGGCCGCCAGGGACACGCCCTCGGGGCCAAACAGGCCTCCCAGGACGGAGCAGAGCAAGATGAACAACGGAACGAACACGAAGGTTCGGCGGCGCGACGGCATTCGGGATCAGGTCCTCCCAGCTACCTCAGTATATCAGCGAAGTCATTCCCGGCCACGGTCCGAATCCGCCGAATGTCCCGTAGTTCGAGAAACTTGCGGTGGTAGTGGCCTCCGGGGAGAGGCTCGCTGACAGATTAGACGAGCGAAGGGGGCGAAACGGTCCGAGGAATTCTCCCCGATCCGCGCCGCCTCGTTGTCAGAACACGTAGCCTAACTCGACCCGGTAGCTGCGGGGCGAGACAAAGTGTGTGCCGTTGAACGTCGACAGAAAATTGTAGACCGCCACTTCGTTGGTCAGGTTGGTGGCCGACAGTTGCAGCGTCCACCGATGTCCTTCCTTTGTTCTCAACAGGTTATCGGTGCCCACCGCCAGGTCGAACAGGTGCCGCGGCGCGATGCGCGGCGGGTGGGTGTCCGCGTTGGCGGTTCCCTCGGCGGGAATTCGGATCAGCGCCGCGCCGAACGACGCGTTGGCCGGGCAGGAGCTGAGCGGCGCCGCCGGCGTCGCCATCTGGCCGCCGCAATAGAGACCGATGCTCCACTGCTGCCACCCCGTCAGCGCCAGCGCCGAATCGCGATCCTCGACGGCGCCCGCCACCATCCCGCTGTCGTAGCGCCAGGTGAAGCTGAACCACAGCCCGTCCTTGCCCCTTTGATAGCGAGCCTGAGTGGATTGCTGGAACGCCTGGTCATGATCGATGCGGAAGACGCTCGCGTCAATCGGCGAGTTGAAGATCAGTCCGCCGTTTTCCGGACCGAAGAAGCGCGCCCGCGTATGTCCGAAGGTCGTGAAGGCGCTGAAACCGTGGTAGGCGGCGAAGTTGACTCGCGCCGAAAAGCCGTCGATCTTCGATTTGCGCCACTCAATGGGAAACTGGATCGGCGAATCGAACAGCGTGTCGAAGTCGAAGGCGTTGCGCGTGTACTTCCAGAAATAGTCCCCGTCCAGGCTCAGGAACCGGCCGAGACCCTGCTGAAAGCCCGCGTTGTACTGGTTGCGCGACCCCGGCTTCAGCGGCTGCGCCCCATAGGCGCCGAACGTGTTGGCGGCGAGGCCGCCCGATCCCGTGGCGCTCGAAAGCACCAGGTTCTCGTTGTACGGCGTCTCGAAAAATCGCGCGTAGGAGGCGCGCACCACCGTGGCGGTGCGCTTGTGCAGGTACGATACGCCAACGCGCGGCTGCAGGCCCTCGGCGCTGCTCAGCCCGCGATAGATGTCTTCCCGCAGCCCGGCCTGCACCGTCAGGGTCTTGAAAGTGATGGTGTCCTGGACGAAGAATGCGGCCTGGTTGACGTCGGCCGCGCCGCGATAGGTGAACAGCCGTCCGCCGCGGCTCAGGTCAAACGGGACCAGGCCAGCTTGCAGTCCCGGGTTCGCCGAGTACCCGGCCGCGGCGCAACGGTCCGGGTTGGTGACGCCCGGCGCGATCACCGGACTTTCGTCGCTTGCGACGCACACCGCGTTGAACAGCGGATCGGTCAGGCCCAGGTTGAAGGTCTCGTTCAGGTGGTAGCGCATCACCTGAACACCGGCCTTCAGGTTGTGGACTCCCTTGACGTACGCCAGGTCCGCCTTGAAGCCGAAGTTCCTTAGATCTCGGCTCTGCGACACTGTCGCGGGACTATCGGCGAACGGATCGCGGCTGGGATAGTAGCGCACTTCGTCCTCGCGATAGAACGGCGACACGGTCAGCGCCGTGGTGGGGCTGAACAGATGCACCCAGCCCGGCGCGACGTTGTAGGTGCGCACCATCTGGCGCTGGTCCTGTGAGGCGTTGGCCTGATCGTACGTGTTGGGAATCTGGAACCAGGAGCGGCCCATGAACAGGTTCAGGTGGGTGGCGTCCTTCTCGTTCGGAGACCAGTCCAGGCGGTCGAAAAACTGCTGGTTGTTGCCCACGTCGTGCATGGGCGCAAACTGCGGGGAATCCAGATACCGGCCGGAGCGCGTCACGTTGGCCACGATAAAATTGCCCCACTTCTCTCCGCCCCAGCCGACCGCCGCGTTCTCCGACGCCGTGCCGAACGAACCGTAGGACGCCGTGACATTACCGAAAGGCTTTCGAGCCCCCATGCCGGACCGCGTGATCGCCGTCACCACCATGGAAGCCTTGTCGCCATACTCGGCGAGCGCCGCGCCCGTGGTGACTTCGAACGATCCAATCGCGTTCAGCGGCATCTGGTTGGTGAACTGTTTGCTCTGCTGGTCGCTGATGGGCTGATTATCCACGGAAAAGCCGGTCTCGGCGTGGTCCCCCAGAGGGTGGAAGAATCCGTTGGAGTCCGCCACCACACCTGGAGAACTCATGGTGATGGCGTCGCTGATGCCCGCTCCCGGAGTGCGGCTGGGAAGCTTGGCGAGCAGTTCCCGATCCAGGTCGACATGCGCCGAAGGCACGCTCTCCACCATATCGGTGGCCTCTGAGTGCACCTCCACCGTCTCTTTGCTTTCGACGAGGGGCAGGACGATCTTCACCAACACGGGCACGGAAGCGCGCACCGTCACGTCCTGCGACTGCGTCTGGAACCCCGCTGCGGAAACCTCAACGTGATACACGTTCGGTGGGACGCCGGTCAGTCGCACCACCCCATTCGCCCCGGTCTGTGGCTCGCGGCTGAAATGCGATGCGCGATTTTCCACCTTCACCGCCGCCCCAGCCAACACAGCGCCGGATGGATCCGCCACCGTCACTTCAATCGTCCCTGCGTTCCCCGCAGCGGCCTGAGCCGGGGGCGTTGCGCCCGCGGCGAGCCACGGCGAAAACAGCAGGATGAGCAGAAAGCCCTTCACACTGTCCTCCCTGATCTTTGAAAACTCCACCCACGACCCGGCATCGCCCGGGCCAGCACGGAAATTAACAGAGAACAGGGGGACCGCGGGGATCGGCCGGTCCACAGGAGAAATCGACGATCCGCGACCGCGACTCGATGGGAGCGCTCCACTGCTCGACGGCGGGGGCGGGAACCTGGATCGCTTCCGCGCCCGGCGTCAGCGGAAGATGCGCCGTGGCGCACACTTCGCACTGGCGTTGCGAGTGGCCGTGAAGGGGGCTGAGCGCGACCGTGGAGAGCGAGAAATGGCAGACCAGCGCCACGAGCGCACACAACACCCGCAGCCGAGTCATCGCCAACTTCGTCTTCCTGTCTAGATTATGCCGGATGCCCCGATCCTCATCAAACGGACGGCCGCGAAATCGCAGCCTTCTGCAATAGACTACGCAGCCGGCCGGCTGGAGGTTACCGGAGCGCCGCGAAAGCGCCTCCAACGGGGAGGCCCGCCGGGGCGCTATCATCGTCAGAACGACGGCGCCCGCGGCCGGGCGCGCGAGTCCAGATGCCGAGATACTTCACCCTAGCTCAAGCCGAACGTCTGCTGCCGAAGATCGAACGCGCCATGCGGCGTGCGCTCGAACTGGCGGAACTCCACCAGAAGGCCGAATCGGGCCTTCAGGACACCCTGCGTCGGCTCTCGATGCTGGGCGGCGCGGTGGCCGACCGGCGAGCCATCTCCGAACTCAAGGACCGCCGCGATCAGGCCGCCGCCCAGGTGAACGACGTCATCTCGGAAATCCACGGCCAGGGCTGCCAGGTGAAGGATCTCCGGCTGGGCCTGGTGGACTTCCCGACCCTCTACCGGGGCGACGAAGTCCTGTTGTGCTGGCGATTCGGCGAAGAGCGCATCGCCTATTGGCACGGGCTCGAAGAAGGGTTCCGCGGCCGCAAACCGCTGGATCAGGACTTCCTGGACAACCACAGCGGCGGCTAATTCCGCGCGAACATCCCCCGCCACTTCCGCATGGCCACTTCGGCCAGGTTCAACAGCAGCGCCAGCGCCAGCAGCCCCGGCCACAGCCGCATGCTGGAGGCGACGCTCCGCCCGCCCGCGTCGAACACCTGCTTGGGCGTCGGATTGAACCGCCCGCCGGTGAACTCCGCGATCTTCCGCAGCAGCAATTCGTTCGATCCGAAATCGCGCAGTTCCTCTTCCTGCCGGTAGAAGCCGACCTCGGGAAATGCATTCGACTCCTCGAGCGGCCGGATCCTGAACAACCCCTGCCTCTCTCCTACCGCGACCCTGCCCCGATACGCTCCGCCCGCCACTTTCACCACCGGCGCCGGGCGTTGAAATCCCCCCGGTCCGATGGCGTAGATCGGGGGAGCCTGGTCCGGCTCGCGAATGCTCGGATCCAGGCGATAATCCACCACCAGTTCACCGTTGGCGGCGTCGAGTTCGACGGTCGCCTCGCCGGCCCGCGCGTGCGGCAGCAGGTCGCGCACCACGTTCATCCAGAACTTGTCGTAGCCGGGCCACCCGATCCAACTCGACGCCCAGCGGTTCTTGGCGTCGGAGGTGAACACAGCGGCGCGGCCCAATCCGTACTGCCAGCGCGAATAGAGCGGGTCTTTCTTCACGTCCACGGTGAGAATCGTGTCGGCGGTGGGCTTGGCGATGAACCGGACATAGCCTTTCAGCGCCGGCGCGTTCTCCACTCCCACACCGTCCAGAATCTCGGCATTCTTGGCTACCACCGGTTTCAGGGGCTTCTCCACCGTCGTGCTGCCGGTGTGCTCCATCACGTCTTTCAGTAGGATCCGCTCGAGTCCGGAGGGGTCATTCAACAGGTAAGCCTTGCCGCCCGCGATCAGCGCCACCTTTTCGAGGTAGGCGCGATTGACGTCCTGCCCCAGGCCCACCGTGGAAATGGTGACCCGTCGCGTAGCCGCTTCCTTCGCCAGGTCCAGCGAATCGCCTTCCTCGGAAATTCCATCGGTCAGCAGCACGATGTGTTTGAACGTGCCGGTGGATGCGTTGATGCGGCGGTACGCCTCGGTGAGCGCCGGCGCGATCTGCGTGCCGCCGTCCGGCGTGATACCCGCCACCAGGCGCTTGATCAGGGACCGGTCCTCTGCCTTGCGCATCGGCACCGCCCACTGGAACGAGTTGTCGAAGATCAACACGCCCACCTGGTCGATAGGTCTCAGGTTGTCGATGACGCCGATCGCCGCCAGCCGCGCCAGTTCGATCTTCCGCCCTTCCATCGATGACGATTTGTCGATGATCAGAACCACGCTGGTGCCTTCGGGCGAACGCGGCGGCGCCACTTTGGCGGGCAGCGTGCGGTCCAGCGCATCCTCGATCTTCTTGCCCTCCGGATACTGGTTTCTCTCGCCGCCGATCACCAGCAGTCCGCCGCCCTCCTTCACAAACGTTTCGATGGCGTCCTTGCGGCCGGCCGGAATGCTCTCCAGGTCCTGGTTGTTGAGGATCATCAACTGCACGTCGTTGAGCCTGGTCGAAACCGGATCGGAGGCCCGCTGCACGTCCACCTGGGCGGCGGCCAGCGCCTGCGTCAGATTGGCGTCCCCTGTGGCCGGGTCGTTGGACACATACAGGACCTTCGGCCGGCGCAGAGTCAGCGCCTGGTCGAAGTGCAGATCCCCGAGACCCGGCGCATCGAGCGCCACCGACAGATCCACCGCGCCCGCCACGGTCAGGTTGGCGTGGGCGCGAATGCGATTTTCACCACGCTCCAGCCGCACCGGCGTCTTGCCGATGGTCTTGCCGTCCGCCATCACCTCGAGCGAGCCTGCGCCGGCCCGCGGCGAGGTCACGGTCAGTTCAATCGGGAAACGTTCGCCGGTGAAGGCGACCGGCGGCAGGCTGACGGCGTCCAGGTGCAACGCCGACGGCGCGCGTCCGGCCAGCGCGATCGTGTCGATGGGGATGCCCAGTTGTTGCGCCTGGTAGGCGGCGCGCGCTATGCTGCCGCGATTTTCGTTGCCGTCCGATAGCAGCACGATGCGCGGCGTCAGGCCCGCCGGCGCGGCCGCCAGCGCCTCGCGCACACCCGCTTCCAGGTCGGTGGCGCGGCCGGCCTCGCCCGCCGTGCGTTTGAACGTCCAGTTCTTGCCGCGCTCGGCGTCGGCAACGTTGCGCGTGGTTCGGGCGAAGGGGATGATGCGCGTGCGGTTGCCGCCCCGGCTCTTCTCGATGGCGGCCACGGTCTCCGACGCCAGCGCCAGTCCGGCGTCGCTGACGCTTGCGGAGGTATCCACCAGAACGGAAACGGCCAGCTTCGATTCGGTGATGGAAATCCGCGGAACCGCCAGCGCCACGGCGACGACGGCGAACGCCAGGGCCTTCAACACCAACCCCAGTCGGCGCGTTGTCCGGTTGCGTTCGTAGTACGCCCACAACGCCGGCAACGCAATCAGCAGCAGCGCCCACGGCCGTTCAAACGTCATGACGCCTTCCTTTGGATCACCCGCGTGCGCGCCGTGGCGGTTCGTTTCCACGTCCGGCTCTCACGCCGGTTGCGCCCGTATAGGATCCATTCGGCGACGAGCGCCGCTACGCCCGCCAGCGCCAGCCAGGGCCATAGTTCCACCATCCGCCGTCCCGCGCCCAGTGCCCGTGGGATGCCCCGGATAGCGCGCGCCGGCGCGGTCCAGTTGTTTTCACCCAGGTCCGGCAACGTCAGCGAATATACGATCTCCTGATCGCCCGCGTGCAGCCGGTAGGCGCCCGGCGCGCCGGCGAAGAACCGCACATGGTCGCCCTGCATCGTGTACGGGATGGCGCGGCCGCCGTCGGCCATCACGGTCACCCGCTTCGGATCGGCGCTGGGCGAAACCTTCGCCTCCACCGCGCCCACCACGCCCGCGTTCAGCTCCCATTGGCGGAATACGCCCGGATCCAGCCACCGCAGGATGTTGGCGAAAAGCAACGGCGTAGCCAGCTCATACTTCATCGCCGACAGCGCCGGGTGAAATCCCAGAACCACCTGCTTCGGACGGCTGCCCGATTCAGGCCGAGCCACGATCACCGGCCCCGCCGCCGACGACGCCACCGTGATGTCTCCGGTCTCCGGAGCGAATACGGTCGCCGTTTCCACTTCCACGTCGCGCGTGCGCAGCCCCTCGCCCAGGTCGTGCGTGGAGGTCCATTCCGTCAGCTTGGCTTTGTTGACAACGCTGCGGACCGGCACTGGTGACCGCGCCGCCGGAGGCTCGATCCAGATCGCGGGAACCAGCGATGGGGCGGCCGCGAACCGGTCGATCACCACCGCGTCGGCCTTCACCTTCGGGTCGTACGCCGAGGCCGGCCAGTAGTGGGCCCGCACATTCGGGCTCGCTCCGAGAATGGCCCGCAACGCATCCGGAGCATCGGAATAGACCGCGACGTTGAGCGCCGGTTGCGCCGGCGCCTCGAGCACCGCCCGGTCATCCTCGGGAAACGCGTCGTTGGTCAGAATCCGGGCCTCCAGCCAACCCGCGGCGCGAGTTCGAAACGAGAACTGCTGCTCCTGTTCGCTGGCCGGCTTCAGCACCAGCGTTCGCTCGCCGATGGGCGCCCCGCCAAACTGCACCGCCAGTTGCACGGTGTGCGGCTGTTGGCCGTAGTTTCTGGTGGAAACGAACACCTGCCACGTCTCGGCGTCGGCGCGCCGCAACCCGAGTTTTCGAAATCCGCAGTTTTCCGCCGGCGCCGCGATCGGGATCACGCGTAGGTTGGCGGGCGTCTGGTCCGACTCCTCGCCGGGGCCTACCCGGCCCGGCCCCACGTATACAATCTCGCCGGGACGCTCGGAATTCAGCTTCTGAATGCGGCCAGCGAATTCGAGCGCCTGCGCCAGGTTCAGCGCAGCCGCGGCGGGGGTGGTCTCGCGAATCGCCCGCTCGAGCGTGGTTCGGTTGTCGTCAAACGGTGTTGCGGGCGTCGCCAGCGCATCGGCCCGGACGATCATCAGCCGGTCGGCGGCCGGCAGCCGCTTCATATAAGCGAGCGCCGCCAGTCGCGCGTCGTCCATCACCGTGCCGCGGCTGGTGCGTGCGCCCATCCATGCCGACGTATCGAGGATCAGGACGTGGTCGCGCGCGCCGCCCAGCCGGTCGCCCCAGCGTGGTTGCGCGATCGCCGCCAGCAGCAGCGCCACACCCAACAGTTGCAGCAACAACGACCAGGGCTGCTGGATCCGCCGCTTCTGCTTCAGCGATTCGGCCGTCTGCGCGGTCCGCCAGAACCGCAACGTGGCCACCACCTGCTTCCGGCGGGAGCGGTCCAGCAGATACAACGTCACCAGGGCGGCCGAAATGGTTCCGAACAGCGCAAGCAGTTCGGGGAGGCTGAGGTTCAGGAGTGACACGAAATCTACTCTTAACTGTAACAGTCGTAGAGACGCGCAACCGGGCCGGTGGCGCCGTTCCTAGACTACAACGTGGCGCCTCCGTCCACCTGCAGCACCTGTCCGGTGATGTAGTTGTCGGGTTCGAGCAGGAAGCGCACGGCGCGCGCCACGTCTGCCGCCCTGCCGTAGCGCGGGATAGTCGCTTCATCGATCAGGCGTTGATGCTTTCCGGTTCCGATGCTCGCCAGCGCCATGCCTGCTTCGATTACGCCCGGCGACACGACGTTCACGCGGATATTGGCGCCGCGGTTCTCTTTGGCAAGGATGCGGGCGTCGTGAATCAGGGCCGCCTTCGCGCCCGCGTAGGCGGTAGAGCCGGGGAACACCCCCACCGCCTGCATGGTGGCGAACAATATGATCGCGCCCGGCGTTCGAGTGTCGCGCATTCGCCCGGCGGCCTCGCGGGCCAGCAGCACGGGCCCCTCGCAGTTCACCTGGAACGAGCGTTCCATCGCCGCCTCGAGTTCGCCGCTCTCTTTGACGCGCGCCGGATCCCCCGCCAGCACCACCAGTCCGTACAACGCCGGCGCGGCGTCGAGCAGCTTCCTGCGGTCCTCGGCCACGGTGAGGTCGGCCTGGACTCCGCGGGCGCCGCCGGTCGCGCGGGTCCGGTAGCCGGCGGTCACGCGGGCGCCTTCGGCCTCAAGCAGCGCCACAGTCGCCGACCCCAAGCCTCCCGAGGCGCCGGCCACCACGATGTCGCGCCCCGCGAGCGACCCGTCAGGCATCGGCGGGATCCGTCCTGGTCGCCTGCTCCGCCGCGACATAGCCGCACGCCACCACGCTCAGAAACAGGATCAGCACCTCGCTGTCGCCCAGGTTCACCTCGTAGTAGCCGCAGATCAGCACTCCGATCATCATCGCGATCGCGCCGTGCAGGATGGCTCGCGCCTCCCCCGCCGCCGACCGCCGTAATTCCCGGATGAAGTCGTACAGAATCTTGCCCAGCATCCACAGGAACGCGAGCAAGGTGGGAATCCCGCGTTCGGCGGCGTATTGCACATATAGGTTGTGGACGTGCCCGTACCATCCCATCGGCAACGGCCGAGGGACCTCCGGCGGTATCCACGCCGTCAACTGCGCCTTCACCTGCTCCGGGCCCAATCCGAACCACGGGTGCGCCTTCACCATCCGCACGCCCGCCTGGCGCACAATCACCCGGAATTCGTTCGAATCGGTGTCGCCGTGCGGCCGGAATGCGCTGATCACGCGCTCCCGGAAGTCGAAAGGGTTCACAATCATCAGCAGCGCCACCGGAACCGGCAGCAGCGCCACCACCCAACGCTTCCAAAACCAGGCCAGGTAGGCCAGCCCGCAGAACGTGGCGAACCAGATGATCCGCGTCCATCCAAACGCGATCGACGCGCCGATGACGCCCATGGAGGCCAGCAGCCAAGGGTTCCACCGCCTGGAAGGGGCGAACAGGACCAGCGCGCACACCATCAGGAGCACGATCATCTCCTGCCCGCCGAGCGTCATCCAATGGCTCATGAAGCCGCTGATCCGCTCGTGCATGTAGTATTCATAAAACGGCTGGCCGGCGGCCCGCGCTTCGGTTACTTTCCGCGCAAACTGCACCAGGCTCCACAGCGCCGACAGGCTCATTAACCCCGCGCACACGGTCACCAACCATCGCACCTGCCCCAGCGAGCGCACAGTGCTATACACCAATAGGACAATCAGGAAGACGAAGAACTTGCGAATCGCCGGCCGCCCGGCGTGTGCATCGGCCGACAGCATCACCGCCGTCACGGTTCCAGCGAAGAACAGCAGCAGCGGAATCCAGAACGGTGGGAATCGCAGCCGCTGGTTGGACAGGAGCAGCGCGGCCAGGGCCAGCGCCAGCAGGATATTGCTGACGGCGATCGAGCAAATGATGGCGGCCACCGATCCGCAGGTGAGATAAAAAGCCGCCCGCTCGAACTGTAACTGCGTGATCTTCATTGGGTCAGGGAGTTGGGCGGTACAGGCATCAACCGCCGGTTGCCGCCTGTCAGTATGACAAAATAAGGAAGCTGATGGATATCTTTCTCCTCAGGCACGGCATCGCCGAAGACCACGCCGCCTCGGACGCCGAACGGGACCTCACCGCGGATGGACGCCAGAAGATCCGGGAGATCGCCAAGGTCCTGAAGCGCGCCGGGGTGCGTCCCTCCCTGATCCTGTCCAGCCCCTATCGCCGGGCCCTCGCCACCGCCCGCATCGCGGCCGAGGTACTGGAGTGCGCCGAGCCGATTATTGAAACAAGAGAACTGGTACCCGACGGGGACCCTGGTCACGTCTGGGAGGAAGTCCGTGCTCACCGCACCTCCGATCCACTACTCCTGGTCGGTCATCAGCCCTTGTTCGGCGACCTCGCCGCCTTCCTTCTGGGTGCGCCGGATCTGCGTGTTGACTTCAAAAAAGGCGCCGTGCTGGCCCTTGAAATGCCCGGTTTCGGCGTTCGTCCCCGCGGCATCCTTAAATGGATGCTCACGGCCCGTCTGGCGGCATGACGTCCAAACGGGTACAGGTCTTTGGTTCTATCCTCACCAGGAAGTCGCCTATGGTATCGTTCGTCATAGGTGCTTCCGCGTTCCACCTCGTGTAAATCCATGAAAATTCGAGCCTTTACAGTATTGTTTGCAATCTCCTGCTCGCTGTTCGCGCAGACGACGTTCAATTCCACGCCGGCGCGAACCTTCGGCCAGCCCAGTCTGTCGTCCGGGAGCCTCACCAGCGCCAGTCCGCTGCTCTCGGGAAGCCCGAATTTGATCGAGGGTCGTGAGATGTACCGGCCTCAAGCGCTGGTCTTCGACACGTCGTCGAATCCGCCGGTTGTCTACGTTGTGGACACCTTTAATAACCGGGTGCTCGGATGGAAGAACCCGGCCTCGCTCGCCAAGGGCGCCTACGCGGATGTCGCCGTGGGACAGACCAACCTGTCGTCCACCCGCAAGGGCGGCCCGGGCACCAGTCAAAGCACCGGCCTGTATCTGCCGACCTCCGCCGCCGTGGATTCCCAGGGGCGGCTCTACGTGGTCGATTCAGGCAACAACCGCGTTCTGCGCTTCCCGAAACCGTTCAGCTTGTCCGATCCCGACATGGTGATCGGCCAGACCTCTTTCTCGAGTTCGGGCGGAGTGCTGGCGAACATCGCCAACCAGGGCGCTGCGGTCCCCGATGCGACCCGCCTGTTCCTGGCAAACAGCAGTGGACTGTTCGCCACCGCCGCGGTCTTCGATTCGGCGGGTAACCTGTGGCTCACCGACCCGGGCAACAACCGGGTGCTCCGCTACAGCGCCTCGAGCCTGTCCAAGACCACGCAGGGTCCCGCCGCGGACCTGGTCATCGGCCAGGCCGATTTCGCCAGCGCCACCAACGTCGAGCCGAGTAATTCCGTGCTCGTGCGCCTCCGCAAGAACAGCATCTACCAGCCGGGCGGCATCGCCTTTGACGGCGACGGCAATCTGTACGTATCCGACAGCGCCACTCCCAGCGGCCACGGTGGGCGCGTCCTGTTTTACCAGGCCCCGGTCAGCACCAACGGCCAGAACGCCACGCGGATCCTGGGCGTGCAAAGCCCCACTAAGACCGAGACCACCATCCGCGCCTACGAGGCCTGTCCTTTAACCGCGCCGTATCCCTGCGGCGCCACGTTAGGCTCGGCTTCGGGCGTTCCGCCGCAAGGGCTCGCCGTGTTGAGCGGACGCCTCTATGTCGCCGATCCCGGCAACCATCGCGTGGTTCAATACGATAACTATAAGAACTGGCCCACCGAGTGCGCCTTCAACGGAACCGCGGTCTGTCCCGATGGGCAGTCGATTTCCCCTGCCGGCACGCAGTTCATCGGTCAGCCGGATGGATCCTCGGTGAAGTCCAACCAATCCAGCCAGCCGTCATCCGGAACTCTCTCCTCTCCCTCGGCCATCGCTTTTCTTAACAACGAACTCTGGGTGGCCGACTCCGGCAATAACCGCGTCTCGGCCTGGCCCCAGTCCGGCAGCTACTTCCTGTCCGCCACGCGCCTGCTGGGCCAGGTGGACTTCGGCTACAACGCGCCGAATCTCGTGGAAGGCAAGGAGCTGTTCATGTATGATCGCGCGGCCTCCCACATCCTCAACGGCAACTACTATGCCGGAGGGCTGGCCGTGGATTCCACCACTCCGACGCCCCACCTTTTTGTCGCCGATTCCTTCAACAACCGGATTCTGGGATTCAAGGATTCCCGCAAGGTGAAGCCCGGCCAGACCGCTGACCTCGTCATCGGCCAATTGGATCTGTTCAGCACCTCGCCGAACTACCTGACTCACGACACCCAGAGCCCGACCGAAACCACCCTGAACGGTCCGGTGGGCCTGCTGGTGGACTCGGTGGGCGACCTGTGGGTCGCCGACGCCGGCAACTGCCGCGTGGTTCGCTTCCCGCGTCCCTTTGAACAGTCCGGCGTGGTTACAGCCAACTTGGTTCTCGGCCAGGCGTCATTCTACGGTCCGCTGGTGTGCGATGCGCGCCAGGATCGCATGGGGGCGCCGTGGGGTCTCGCGATGACCAACGACGGTCACCTGCTGGTGTCCGACCTGGCTTACAATCGAGTTTTGATGTTTAAGAAGCCCACCGGCGGCGATTTTTCAAATGGGCAGGCCGCCTGGGTAGCCTTCGGACAGCCGGACTTCTCCAGTTCGGCCACCGGCAGCGGCCTGAACCAGCTAAGCGCTCCGCGCGGCATCGCCACCGATTCGAGCGATCGTCTGTATGTCGCCGATTCGGGCAACAACCGCGTGTCGATCTTCAGCAGCATCCTGGCGGGCAGCATGGGGCCCGACGCCCGCTTTGCTCCGACGGTGAACCGGCCGCTGGCCGTGGCCGCGGACCGGAACACGGGCCAGATCTGGGTGACGGATTTCAACGCCAGCATCACTCCGAACCGGGTGCTCCGCTTCCCCATTTATCAGGATTGGGTGTCGAGCATCACGCCGTCGCTGCCGTCCGGGCAGGCTCTGGACGCAATCTATTCCACCACCACGCTGGACACCACCTACGCCTCGTTCCCGCTGGCCATCGCCCTCGACGCCAACGGGAATCCGATCATCGCCGAGAGCAATAACCAGATCTCGCTGTATTACGTGCTGGCCACCTTCCAACACGTGTACAGCTACTCATCGAAGGGTTTGACGCCTGGCATGCTCGCCTACCTGTACCGCTACGGTCCGGAGTTCCCGGGGATCTCGCCGGCGACGGCCACCTTTGTGGCGGGAAGCCAGCCGTTGCCGACCACGCTTTCCGATCTTCAGGTGTACGTCAACGGCACGCTGTCGCCGATCTTCAACGTTTCGACGTCGCGGGTGGACTTCCAGGTGCCCTGGAGCGCGCCCACCAGCGGAACGGCCCGGTTGCAACTGGTGCGGGCGTCGACGCAGGAAATTCTCGCCGACGCGAGCGTCAAGATGCAGACCGCCGCGCCCGGGTTGGCCACCGCTAACGCGACCGGTTCCGGTCAATTGGCGGCGCTGAACCAGGACGGTACGGTGAACACGTTGTTGAACCCAGCCGCGCGCGGCAGCATCATCTCCGTGTTCGGAACGGGCATCGGGCCGGTGCCGAACGCGCCGGCCGACGGCTCGACATCGACGGCCCTCCAGCCGCTGAACGCTCAAAACGTATCGGTGTACATCACGAACCCGGGCCCATCGGGTGCGCTGGACTCGTCGAACGTGAAGTACTTCGGTCTGGTGACGTGGTTCCCGGGCGTATTCCAGTTGAACGTGCAGATCCCGCAGTCGGTGCCGCCGACGGCGTCGGGGTCTCCGGGTTCGATTCTGTATCTGTTCTGGCAGGACTTCACGAGCACGGACGGCATCGATCCGAGCACCCACGTCTCGGGGAACGTGAAGACCTACATCGCCGTGAAGTAGGTCCGCTGATTTCCGGAGCGCCCCCTTTCATCCCGCGATACAATAGGGATGAAGGGGGGGCGCACCGGGTTCGACGGGATAGATTCGTTGTGGGAAGGCGTGCCGGGTTCCGAGCTCCCGTAAAACGATCGGAAACACACAACTGCCAACAATCAGCAGTTTGCTTACGCTGCCTAATTTTTAGGTAGCCGCCCGGGTGTTTAGGTCCGCATGGACATCAACGGGCGTCATATGGCGGAATAGGCCGCAGGCTTCGGTCCGGAGCCGAGGGTCGAGATCAATCGGGCTAAGCAGTGGCTTTCTTCGCCGGTCTCTCAAGGTTGCTGCCGACAAATAACGAACCGGACACGCACGTAGTCATTCCACGGCGGGCTTTCTCGGACGCGGGTTCAATTCCCGCCGCCTCCACCAACCTTCGCCGAAGGCGAAGGTTGGCCGCCGAAGCTTCAGCGAAGGCGGGCGCAGCCAATTGTTCTACGTCTACCTCCTCCGCAGCGAGTCCCGCAGGGACAAGCGTTACACGGGCCTGACCGCCGACCTCAGGGCCCGCCTAAAAAAACACAACGAAGGCGGAGTCCCGTCCACTTCCAGTTTCCGTCCCTGGACGCTAGAAACCTACCTCGCCTTCACGACGCAAGAGCAAGCCGCCGCATTCGAACGATATCTCAAAACCGGCTCGGGCAGAGCCTTCGCAAACCGTCACCTCCGAGCCGACGCTAACGACAAGCACCACCACAAATCCGATATGCCCGCCGGGGACACAGAGTAAAAACAGCCGGCCGAAGCGAGCAAATATCGCCAGGAAACTCACCATGCGCGCAGCCCCGTGCTGACACGAGCGATACAGTCCGCGGCGCCGCAAAGCGGCCCGTCGAGGTATCTCAACACGGCATCAAACTGAGTCTCGGACAAGCACTCGCAATTTCCGCGAATTTGCCTTGCTAATTAACTCTCAGCGGCCTAGAAAGCCACCTGCCGCGGTCATGGCGAGCCTCGAGTTAGCCCCCGAACGAACCCAGGCGCCGAATCCAGCCATGCGGAATCCGCGGCGATCAACCAAACCACCATCGCGATGCGCGCCGCCGCGAAGCGTTCCCGCATCCAGCCACGAGAAGTTCAAACAGCCATCAAGTCGCGATTGAACGTTCAGTCAACAAAAATGCGCACTTAAACCTCAATCAATTCACGATGCCTTCCCCTGGGAAACTCGACGGCCAACGCAGTCACCCACCAGCGGCCAGTTAACCTCCAAGCGACGAAATCTCGACTTTCTTTCGATAATGCCTATGCCTACTGAATATTCTATAGGTACTATTAATGTACGATCGACGCGCGAGCCGCCATGAGCAGCCGTCGACGCATCGCGAGCCCGTCGGGGTCCGTCGCTGGCAGCCATCACCACAAACAATGCCGCTGACCTCTGTCGCCCCGAAGATCAATGACGCGCCGGCGTGGCGCCGATACGGCGTCGCCACGTTGGCGGTGTTGGGCGCCGCTGGCCTCCGCCTGGCGCTGGGAGTCGTCGTCGATAACATCGCCCCCTATCTGCTGTTTGGGCTGGCTATCGTAATCGCATCCTACTATGGCGGCCACATACCCGGACTGGTCGCCACCGGCCAAAGCCTCCTGGTTAGCTGGCTCTTTTTTCTCGAACCGCGTTTCGGACTCGCCATTCGCGACAAGACGGAACTCGTCAACCTGCTCCTTCTAGCCGCCGTGGGAGCGGCCATCAGTTGGCTGAGCGGCAGGGTCACCCGGTCCCGAGCCTCGGCCCAAAGTGTGGAGACTCGATTCCAGGCCCTCACCGGAACCATCCCCCAGTTGGTCTGGACCGCCGCGGACGACGGCCAATGGCGCTTCCACAACTCCCGTTACGTGGACTACATAGGCGATCGTCAATGGCTCGACGCCTGTCACGAGGACGACCGCCCTGGAGTGCAAGCATTGTGGGACAAGGCGGTTCAAACCGGAGCTCCTTTCCGCGCCCAATGCCGGCTCCGGCGCGCCTCCGATCATCTCTTCCGCTGGTTCGACGTGGAGGCCCATTCAGTCGCGTCTCCAGCAGCCCACGGCGTGAAGTGGATGGCCGCCGCCACCGATGTCCACGACCAGCGCGAAACCCTCGATCAGCTGCGCGCCGAGCGGGACCGGCTCGATCTGATCATCGCCTCGGCGCCCGCCGCGCTATGCGCCTTCCGGATGGCGCCGGACGGGTCCCTCGCCATGCCCTTTGCCAGCGCCCGCTTGAGCGACATCTATGGCGTCGATCCGGCTCTGCTGGCCACCAACCTGGAGGCGCTGTTCGAACGCATCCACCCGGAGGACGCCCGCAAGGTCCGGGACGCCTTTCAACGTTCCGCCGAGACCATGTCCCCGTGGCTTGAGGAGTATCGCGTCCGCCGCACTCCGGAAGACGAGATCTGGGTGGAGAGCCGGTCCATCCCCAGCCGCGAACCGGATGGCGGCGTGCGCTGGTACTCCTTTGCCGCCGATATCACCTCGCGAAAGCGGATTCAGCAGGCGGCGCGCGATGCCGAGGATCGTCTCCTGTTCGCCCTCGAAGCCAGCAACACCGGTTACTGGGAGGTCGACCTCGCCACCGGCGTCAGCAGCGGTTCGCGCCGCCATGGCATGATCTTCGGTTATCCCGGCCCCGCTCCGGACTGGAGTTTCGAACATTTCCTGTCGTTTGTCGTGCCGGAAGACCGGGCGATGGTGGCCCTTCGGCAGGGCGTCTATCAGGAAGATTTCGAGTGCCGCATCCGCCGCCTCGACGGCGAGGAGCGTTGGATTGCGGTGTCGCGCCGTGTTGCGCCGAGCACCGCCACCGGCCCGGCCAGCCTGGTCGGCATCGTGCGGGACATCACCGATCTCAAGCGCGCCGAAGCCGCCATCCGGCGCGAAGCGGACCGCGAACTGGCCATTCTCCGCGTCATGGTGGAGGATGCGCCTGTCGGACTGGTGATGCTGGACCGGGCCATGCGCCACGTTCGGGTCAGCCGCCGCTGGATGCAGGACGCCGGCGTCACCGCCGAACAAGTGCTCGGGAAGACCCACTCCGAAGTCTTCCCGGACCTTCCCGCCTCCTGGCTCGACGCCATTCGCCGCGGCTTGGCCGGAGAACGGCTTTCCCGAACGGGCGAATGTTACACCGACAAGGATGGCCGGGAGCGGTGGGTGAACTGGGAAATCCATCCCTGGGGCGACGACGGCGTCGAAACCGGCGGCGTCATCATCTATGTTGATGATTTCACCGAGCGCCGACGCACCGAGAACGCCGCCCGCCGTCTCGACCTCGAGTACCGCGCCCTGTTCGAGAATCTGTCGCAAGGGCTCGCCTACTGCCGCATCGTTTATGAGGATGGGGTCGCCGTCGACTGGAAGTATCTCCGCGTCAACCAGGCGTTTGAAGCCCTCACCGGCCTCAAGGGCATATCCGGCATGCGCGTGTCCGACGCCATTCCCGGTTTCATGGTCAGCGGCCGGCCCCTGCTCGACCGATACGCCCGCGTGGCCGAAACCGGCGTTCAGGAACAGTTCGAGGTTCAAATCGAAGCCCTGGACGAGTGGTTCTCGGTGTCGGCCTATAGCCCGGAACGAGGGTATTTCGTGGCGGTTTTTGAGGTGATCACCGAACGCCGCCGCGCCGAGGAGGAACTTCGCGAGAGCCGCCGCCGCCTGCAACTGGCCTTGGAAATAGCCGAACTGGGCTTCGTGGAATACGATCCCACGGGCGACGTGATGTCTGCCTCCGACCGCTTCCGCGCCATCTTCGGGCTGGGTGAACACCCGTCGCTCGCCGACGCCACGGCGCGCATCCACCCCGACGACCGGCCTTCGCTCCTGCCCTGGACGGAACGGCTGAAGGGGGATGTCGAGTCGTGGCAGTCCGAATATCGCCTGCTTCTGCCGGACGGCGGCGTGCGATGGATCGCCGCGCGCGGCGCCCTCCATCGCCACGGAAACTCGCTGCGCATGCTCGGCGTGGCTCGCGACATCACCCGCGAACGGACCGCTGAGCGAGCCCTTCGCCGGAATGAGGCGCTCTATCGGGCCATTGCGCGCACGATCCCCGAAGCGGGAATCTGGGTCGTCGATCCGTCCCTCCGGATGGTCGCCGCCGAGGGAGAATTGAGCGGCCTGTTCGGCGTCGAGGGCATTCGCGGCGCCGGCGAGCGGTTCAAGAAGGCGCTAGCCGGCGAAACGGACTCGTTTGAAACCCAGGTCGGCGACCGGACCTTGTGGGTGCGTGACCGTCCCGTGCTCGACGACTCGGGCGAGATTGCCTTCGCCATGGAATTGGCCCTCGACATCACCACGCGCAAACTGGCCGAACAGCGGATCCAGAACCTGAACGTGGAACTGGAGGAGAGGGTCCGTCAACGCACTTCGGAACTCGAAACGGCGAACGCCGAACTCGAGGCCTTCACCTATTCCGTCTCGCACGATCTCCGGGCGCCGCTTCGCGGCATCGACGGCTGGAGTCTCGCTTTGATGGAGGACTACGGCGCCGGCCTCGACGAGCGGGCCACTCAGTACCTCGGCCGTGTGCGCACGGAGGCGCAACGCATGGGCCGCCTCATCGACGGGCTTTTACGTCTGTCCCGGATCGTTCGCGGCGACATGACCATCCGTCCGGTGGACATGTCCGCATTGGCCAACCGGGTCGCCGGCCGGCTGGTCGAGGCTCACCCGGATCGCCGCATCGAGTTTGTCATCGAGCCGGGCCTGGCCGCCATCGGCGACGCGGGAATGCTCGACATCGCGCTCACCAACCTGTTCGACAACGCCGTTAAGTTTACCGGCAAACGCGAGGTGGCGGTCATCTCCCTTGGCCGTTCCAATGAACCCGACGGAGCCCGCTTCTTCGTCCGCGACAATGGCGCCGGCTTTGACATGGAGTTCGCCGGCCTGCTGTTCGGCGCGTTCCAGCGCCTCCACTCGCAAGCGGAATTCCCCGGCACCGGCATCGGCCTGGCTACGGTCCAGCGAGTGGTCCGCCGCCACGGCGGAAACATCCGGGCGAGCTCCGAACCCGAAAAAGGCGCGATATTCTCGTTTGTACTCGAAAGGTCTTCATGAAACCGAAAATCATCCTGCTCGTCGAGGACAATCCCAGCGACGTGGACCTCACCCGGCGCGCGCTCGACCGTAGCCACATCGCTAATGAACTGGTGGTCGCCGAAGACGGCAAGATCGCCGTGGACTATCTTGCCTCCGCTGCGGAGTTACCCGCCCTGGTGCTGCTCGATCTCAATCTCCCCAAGGTTCCCGGACTCGAGGTGCTGCGAAGAATCCGCTCCGCCGCGGCGACGCGCAGGTTGCCTGTGGTGATTCTGACTTCATCCGACGAACAGGTGGACCGGGCGCGGGGGTATGATTTGGGGGTGAACAGCTATATTCGCAAGCCGGTGGATTTCCAGCAGTTCGTCGATGCTATCGCGAGCCTGGGCTTATATTGGCTGGTGCTGAATGAGCCGCCGCCGAATCTCTAGAGGGTCTGCCCATGAGTACCCTCCGCGTCCTCTTTGTTGAGGATTCCGAACTCGACGTGGAACTCGAACGCCGCGCGCTCGAACAGGCGGGCCATCGGGTGGAGTCGCGATGTGTCGAGAATGCGGCCGCCATGCGCGAAGCGCTGGCCGGGGGCCGTTGGGACGTGGTGCTGGCCGATTGCCGTTTGCCACGCTTCAACGCCAATTCCGCGCTCGCGGTGCTCCATGAGTCAGGCTGGGAAATCCCCTTCATCGTGGTTACGGGAACTGTCAGCGACCGCGAGGCCGTCGCGCTGATGAGGGCCGGCGCCACCGATTATGTATTGAAGGACAATCTCGTCCGCCTCGCCCCGGTCGTCGAACGTACGGTCGCGGAAGTCCAGGATCGTCGGCAGGCCCGGGCGAAGCTGCTCGACAGCATGGAGCGGCTGAACCTGGCGCTCGATGCGGCGCGTCTGGGCATCTGGGAATGGGACCTGGCGGCGAATTCGCTCTACTTCTCCCCGGAATGCCGTCGCATGGTGGGGGTGGAGACCTTCGCCTGCACATGGGAAGCGCTCGCCGCTCTGGTGCATCCAGACGATCTTCCGAGGGCCGTGGAGGAGGCGAAGAGCGCCATCGCCGCCCGTGAAAGTTATTCGACCGAACTCCGCATCCGCCGCGGAGATGGGGAGCTGCGCTGGATCCTGAATTTCGCGCAGGCCAGGTACTCCGCCGACGGCGCGCCGGAGCGTCTCATCGGCATCGTTCAGGACATCACCGAGCGCAAGCGCGCCGAGGAGCAGCTCAGTCGAAGCCAGACTCTGCTCAATTCCATGATCTCGTCGGCTCTCGACGGCTTCATCGTCATGGATTCGAAAGGCTCCGTGGTGCTGTGGAACCGCGCTGCGGAAACGATGTTCGGCTACACCGCCGCCGAGGCCGAGGGACGCCAGTTGCACGAACTGGTGGCTCCTGAATCCACGCATGCCGCCTACATGGCCGGCCTGCGCACCTTCTTCGCCACCGGCGAAGGTAGGATCCTCCGGCGCATCATCGAGCTGACCGCCCAGCGCAGGGACGGCGTCGAGTTTCCCGTCGAACTGGGTGTGGCTCCCCTGTACTTGTCCGGCCAACTCCATGCGGTCGGCGTGGTTCGCGACATCACGGAGCGAAAGCGCGCCGAGGTCGCCCTGCGCGAAAGCGAGCAACGGTGGCAATTCGCCCTGGAAAGCGCGGGTGACGGCGTCTGGGACTGGAACGCTCAAACCGGAACCACATTCTTTTCCCGCCAGTGGAAGGCCCTGCTCGGCTATGAGGACCACGAAATCGGCTCGAACCCCTCCGAGTTCTCCGACCGGATCCATCCTGACGATGTCCAGACTTTCCAGGAAGCTCTGGACAGGCACCACGCGGGCGAAACACTCGCCTACTCCGTCGAATATCGCTTGCGTTGCAAGGATGGCTCCTACAAGCCCATCCTCGGCCGCGGCCGCGTCATCGAACGTGCGCCCGACGGAACGCCCCTGCGCATGATCGGGATCCACACCGACTTGACTCCGCTCAAGGCCGCCGAGGCCGAGCGCGAGCGGCTCCAGACCCAGTTCTTCCAGGCGCAGAAGATGGAGAGTCTGGGACGCCTGGCCGGCGGCATCGCCCACGACTTCAACAATCTCCTTACCGTGATCAACGGATACGCCGGTCTGAGCCTGACCAACCTGCCCGCCGACGCCTCCCTGCGCGAGCCCCTGGAACAAATTCATGGCGCCGGCGAGCGCGCCACCGCGCTGGTCCGCCAGTTGCTGGCCTTCAGCCGGAAAAGCCCTCCCGCGCCGGATTCCGTCAATCTCAACGACGTGGTGGAGGATCTCCGCAAGACCGTTCTTCGTCTGGTCGGTGAGGACATTCGAATCGTCTGCTCGCTCGCGCCCGACCTGCCGTTGACGGTGGCCGATCGAAACCAGGTGGAGCAACTGCTGCTGAACCTGGTGGTCAACTCCCGCGACGCCATGCCGAACGGCGGGGTGCTCACCATTGAGACCGCGATCGCCACCCCCCAGGGCGTCTGCGCGCTGTGTAACCGGGAGATTCCGCGGCTCGCCTACGTGGCCCTCCGCGTTCGCGACACCGGCACGGGCGTGAACGAACAGACCCTGCGCCATATGTTCGAGCCGTTTTTCACCACCAAGCCCGTCGGGCAGGGAACCGGCCTGGGGCTCTCGGTTGTGCACGGCATCGTGCGGCAGAGCAATGGACACCTTCAGGTTACCAGCGAGCTTGGCGTCGGCGTCGAGATGTCGGCCTACTTCCCCCTCGGAGCCGAACGCAAGGCCGCGCCCGCCCCACGCCTCCGCGCCGCCGTCGGCCATGGCGAAACCGTGGTCCTCGTAGAAGACGCGCCCGAAGTGCGTCTGTTCCTGGTGCGCGTGCTCGATAGCTTTGGCTATCGCGTTCTCGACGCCCCTTCGGGTCCCGCGGCGCTCGAATTGCTCGCCGCCGAGCCCGCCGACCTGTTGATCACCGACGTCGTGATGCCCACCATGGACGGCCGAGAGTTGGCCTCCCGGGCTCGCGCGCTACAGCCGGACCTGCCCATCCTCTTCGTTTCGGGATACTCGGCGGACGTCATCGACAGCTCCAAGGGCCTTCTCGCAGGCGAGGAGTTCATCGTGAAACCCGTCAGCCCCGACGCCCTTGCGTCCGCCGTCCGCCGCATTCTGGCCGGCCGCCGGCATTCGACACGGATTCTTGTGGTGGATGACGAGCCGGGCATCCGAGGCTACGTTCGCTCCGTGCTGGAGCGATCCGGCTACATCGTCGACGAGGCCGACGACGGAGCCGTCGCGATCTCCAAAATCCGGCAGGCCCCTCCGGATCTCGTGATTACCGATCTCGTGATGCCTGAAAAGGAGGGTCTGGAGCTCATCAGCGTCCTGCGCAGAAGCTATCCGAGCGTCCGGATCCTCGCCATGTCGGGGGCGGCCGGCGGACGTTTCCTGCCCATCGCCGAGCATCTGGGAGCGGACGGCTCCCTACCCAAGCCGGTCGGACCCGCCGAGTTGCTCGCCAAGGTTCGGGAGCTGCTTTCTCCCCAACCCGCGCGCTGAACCGGTCCAGCTCAGCACACGCGCACGGTCTCGACGCCCACCAGCGCGCCCAATTTCTCGATCTTCCCCGCGATGTGTCCCACACCCGCCGCGCAATGGTGCGCCGGGCCCTGCGCGCTCCATTCATTGAGAAACCGGCGCGCCCCGATCGGGAAGCGGTACCGGCTGTTCGTATTCCCGATCTCGAGAATCGGCCCCGCCACGGATTCGCCCTGGGCCGCAACCAGCTTCAGTCGCCCGCCCGCCGCCTCCGCCACCGACAGCAGCGTCACCGGGCCGTGCTTCACCGACATCTCCACCGACAGCCCTCGCCCCACCTTGCCGTGATACACGCCCAGCGGCCGAACTTTCGTCTTGCCCTCGGCGATGGCCAGGTGTCCCGGCCCGTCATGCCCCATCAGCACGACGTCGTCGTTAAAGTCCATCGCGTAGTATTCGGTGAACGAGCCGCCCGCCCCGAACGCGTCCATGATCTTCATCGCCTGGACGTTCTTCAGTTCGAACTCGCCCGCTACGGGGACGCCGCGCGCCGTCAGCAGGCTCGTGCCAAGAATGATCGAGCTGATCGCGTCCTCATTGGCCGCATTGCCCGACCCCTCGTAGTAATAAGCGAGCGACCCCAGCCGATGCCGCTCCGCCATCCGGTCCAGCGCCACGGATGTGCGAGCCGCGCGCTCCAACTCCTCGGCAGCGCAATCCGGCTGCACGTCGAACGCCTCGCGGAAGTGCTCCACCCGCCGCCGGATCTCGTCCGCGGTCACCCCGCCGCGGAGCGCCGCCAGTTCGTCCACTTCCAGCACCTCGACATGGCCGCCGAAGGTCGCCAACTGGAGCGTCATATCGCTATAGACATCCAGCATTCCAGCGTAATAGCGCCCCATCACGCCCATCCGGTTGCGCTCCATTGTGTGCGCCACGCGGGCGGCGTCCAGCCATTCGCCGATCTCCGCCCACGTCTCGGGATCGCCATCGATCATCCCGGTCACCTGGAAGAACGGAATCCCGCACCGCCGGAACACGTTGGCGATCTCCGGCGCCGGACACGCCTGGCACCACGCCAGCCACTCCCCGGTCATCCGCCCGCGATCTCCCATGGCGTTGAACCGCGCGTAGTCGATAGCCCCGCCCGGCGCGAGATTCAGCACCACCACGGGAACCCGCGCCCTCCGCACCACCGGCAGCACGGTGGAGGAAAGCGCGTAGGTCGTCACGTGCAGAAACAGCAGGTCGACGCACTCTCGCCGGAACGCCATCCCCGCCTCGGCGGCCTTTTCGGGGGAATCGATCATGCCCAGGTTCACCACCTCGACTCCCGGCCGCTCCAACCGGCCCGCCACGCGCGCCGACGCCTCCCGCAGCCTCTGTTCCAGCCCCTCGAACTGCGGCCAGTAAGCGTCCAATCCAATCGAAAACAACCCAACCCGTAGCGGAGCCTCGGCGACGTATGTCATATACGTCCCCAGCATATGGCGCCCACGACCCCAACGCGACCACGCCCGCCCTCAAAGTGCTAACCTGAGTAGGCTGTGGCGCCGAAACCGCCTTCACCACCACCGCTGCCGCCCGTCTCGGCCGAATTCCGCAACGTGGTCCATCTCGCCGACCCGAAGGCGGCCGCGCAGGAATCCACCTCGCGCCTGTTCCGCGCCGCCGACGGCAGAACCCGCCTCGACGCTGGCCAAAGCTCGGTCATCACCCTGCCGGCGCAAAAGCAGTCCATCGCGCTCGATCACGCGAAAAAAGAGGCTCGCATCATCCCGATGCCCGCCAACCCTCTCGCGCCCCCGCCTCCGCCAGCCATCCCCGGCATGCCGACGCCGCCCAAACCGCCGCCTCCGCCCACCGTCCACGTCCAGGACCTCGGCAAGAAGATGATGGACGGCCACGAAGTGCTCGGCAAGAAGTACACCGTGCATCCGCCGCACGTCCAGATGCCGCACTTCCCCATGCCCCCTCTGCCGGAGGCCGCCCTGCCGAAACCGCCCGCCGCGCCGCACGCTCCCCAGCCGCCGCACGCCCCCCAGGCCGCTCAACTCGAAGCCGCCATCCCCGGCGCCCCGAAGCTGGCCGCTCCCAAACTGGACCTCCCGAAGGTCCCCGGCGTCGCCGCTCACGCGCCCCAGGCGCCGAAGCCCCCCGCCGTCCCGGCCATGCTTCCGCCGCCTCCTCCCTTGCCGCCGCCGTCCCCCGTGGTCACCGAAGTCTGGACCAGCACCAAACACGCCATCCCCATGCTGACCACCACCACCGGCAGCTTCGGCAAACAAATGGCGCAATGCAGGAAGCTCGTGCCGGGCGAACCGCCGCCGTCTGTATTCCAGATTCCACACGGCTACAAAATCGTCTGATTTTCGCCGAAAGGCGCTAACAATTCGGGACATTCCTCAGTCAGGAACGATATGAGACGTCTTACGGCCGCCGCCCTGCTCTCCGCCCTGCCCGCGCTCGTCGCCGCCGCCCCGCCCGCCGCCGGGCTGAACCGCTTCGCCGTCGACGCGTACCGCGAACTGTCCCCGGCCCCGGGCAATCTCATCTACTCGCCCTTCAGCATCTCCACGGCCCTGTCGATGCTGCTCGCCGGCGCCCGCGGCTCCACCGCCTCCGAAATCGCCCGCACCTTGGGTCAACCCGGCGCCGACGCGGCCTACCACGCCGAACTCGCCGCCCTCATCGCCCAACTCCTTGAGCAATCCAACGGCGCCGGCAGCCAGCTCTCCGTCGCCAACGCCCTCTGGCCGGACCGTTCCGTCCGCCTCCAGCCGGCCTTCCGCGACATCGCCGCCGCCAGTTACAAAGCGCCCCTCACCCTGCTCGATTTCTCCACCCCCGAAAGCGCCCGCGCCCAGATCAACTCCTGGACCGAACAACAGACCCACGGCAAAATCCGCGACCTGTTCGCCCCCGGATCCCTGACCGCCGACACCCGCCTGGTCCTCACCAGCGCCATCTACTTCAACGGCGGCTGGCAAACCACGTTCGACCCGAAAGCCACCCGCCCGGCGCCCTTCCACACCGCCCGCGCCGACGTCCAGGCCGACTTCATGCGCCGCACCGCCCACTTCGGTTACGCCGAGCCGCACAACCTCCAGATCCTCGAAATGAGCTACGCCGGCACGCAGCTCGTTTTCGACGCCCTCCTGCCGAAGGACGGCAACCTCAGAAGCCTTGAACACAATCTGACCCCCGAAAACCTCGCCAAGTGGTTCGCCGCCATCGAGGACCGCCGCGTCGACGTCTCCCTGCCCAGGTTCAAGACGGAATCGTCCTTCTCCCTCCGCGGCCAGCTCTCGAAGATGGGGATGCCCTCCGCCTTCACCCGCGCCGCCGACCTGTCCGCGATCGACGGCCGCCGCGACCTGTTCGTCAGCGACGTCGTCCACAAAGCCTTCGTCGAGGTGAACGAGACCGGCACGGTCGCCGCCGCGGCCACCGGCATCGCCATGGCGCGAGCCGCCATGCTCGTCGAAGGGCCTCCCGCGGTCTTCCGCGCCGATCACCCCTTCGTATTCCTGATTCGCGACTCCCAATCCGGCGCCATCCTGTTTGCCGGCCGCGTCGCCAATCCCAGGCTGTAGCGGCTCAAGCGGCGGCGGTTCGCGCCTGCATCGCCTCCACCATCGCCGCCGAGTTCAGGAAATTGCGGTATTCGGCGATCTTCCCATCCCGCAGCCGGAAGTAATGCGCCACCGGCGTATCTACGCGCACGCCGTTGGACCGCACGGTCGCTTGAAAGCGTCCGAACGTCGCCACCGCGTCCCCCTCGCTGATGAAAATGTCCATCGCGAGCACCGGATCCGCCAGGTCGTTCCGCAGCCCGGCAAAGAATCCGCTCGTATTCGCCTTGCCATGAAATTCGCCGGTCCACGTGATGGCCGGATGCCCCTCGGCGATCCACGCCACATCCTCGGTCATGTAGCTTTGAATCGTCGCCAGGTCGCCGGCCGCGTAGGCGGCGTAAACAGTCTTGATCACTTCCGTATTGGTCATGTTGTTGAACTCCCGTTCCCAATACGGGCGCACCCCCGCCTCCGGATTTCGAAAACCCGTCTCCAATCCGCCTCCAACCGCGGTACAACGGAACGAGAGGATTCATACCATGAGATCCGCAACCATCGCCTCGCTGTGCCTGCTCGGCGCCGCCGCCTGCGCCTTCGCCCAGCGCGGTCACGCCCCCATCCCCGTCATGCTGCTCGACGGCGAACAGGGCGGCCCCTACCACGCCTGGCAGGAAACCACGCCCTACCTGAAGCGCATGCTCGAGGAAACCAGGCGCTTCCAGGTCGACGTCGTCACCGCGCCCCCCGCCGGCGGCGACTTTTCGTCCTTCAAACCGGAATGGTCCAAGTACAAGGTCGTCGTCGCCAACTACGACGCCCCCGACGAACGCTGGCCCGATGCCCTGAAGGCGTCATTTGAGGAATACGTCAAAAACGGCGGCGGCTTCGTCTCCGTCCACGCCGCCGACAACGCCTTCCCCAAGTGGACCGCCTACAACCTCATGATCGGCGTCGGCGGATGGCGCGGCCGCGGCCCATCGGCCGGTCCCATGTGGTTCTGGAAGGACGGCGCCGCCGTCAAGGACTCGACCACCCCCGGTCCGGCCGGCAACCACGGCGCCCGCACCCCCTTTAAGGTGGAGACCCGCACCCCCGGCCACCCGATTATGAAAGGCCTCCCCGCCGCCTGGATGCACGTCGCCGACGAGCTCTACTCCAAACTCCGCGGCCCCGGCGAGAACATGCAGATCCTGGCCTCGGCCTACTCCGAACCCTCCAACCGCGGCACGGGCCGCGAAGAACCCATCCTGATGGCGCTCTCCTACGGCAAGGGCCGCGTCTTCCACACCGTCCTCGGCCACGACCTCGCCGCCCTCAACTGCGTCGGCTTCATCGTCACCTACCAGCGCGGCGTCGAGTGGGCCGCCACCGGCAAGGTGACGCAGAAGGCGCCCGCCGACTTCCCGACCGCCGACAAGGCCTCCACCCGCCCCGACTACAACCCGCCGGCCGGATGGGTCTCCCCGCCCGCCCGCCGCGCCCCCTCGAAATAGCGTCAGCCGTCAGCGCGGACGCCCCTCCTCCGGTCCCGGGCGTCCGGCCCCGCCTTGCCAATAGCGCAATTTCACGCTGCCGCGTCCGCCAACAAACGAGTGTGGAATTTCACCCTACCCGCCTCATCTCACCAGCCGGACACGGCGAACGATCACCCACCAATCCGATCTCCACCTCCTAAAACCTTCAAAACGCTCACCCGCCCCGCGGCCCCCGGATGGCAATCGGGATGCAGTATATGGGACGGACCTCTTATCAATGACCAGGCCTAAAGTAACAATTGATGGGAACGAGGCGGCTGCTTATGTCGCCCACAAAGTAAACGAAGTCATAGCGATTTACCCGATCACGCCGTCTTCGCCCATGGGCGAATGGTCGGATCAGTGGTCGTCGGAACACAAACCGAATATCTGGGGCACGGTCCCGAGCGTCGTCGAGATGCAGAGCGAGGGCGGCGCATCCGGCGCCCTTCACGGAGCCTTGCAGGCCGGCGCGCTGGCCACCACCTTCACCTCATCGCAGGGCCTCCTGCTGATGATCCCCAACATGTATAAGATTGCCGGTGAGCTGACCCCCACCGTCATTCACGTCGCCGCGCGCGCCCTCGCCGCGCACGCGCTGTCCATCTTTGGCGATCACCAGGACGTCATGAGCGTCCGCGCCACCGGGTTCGCGCTGCTCGCCTCCAACTCCGTCCAGGAAGTGATGGACTTCGCGCTGATCGCCCAGGCCGCCACGCTCGAATCCCGCATCCCGTTCATCCACTTCTTCGACGGGTTCCGCACCTCGCACGAAGTCTCCAAGGTCGAACAGCTCACCATGGACGACATGCGCGCCATGATCAGCGACGATCTGGTCCGCGCCCACCGCGAGCGCGCCCTCTCGCCGGACCGTCCCGTTCTCCGCGGCACCGCCCAGAACCCCGACGTCTACTTCCAGGCCCGCGAGACCGTCAACCCCTTCTACATCGCCTGCCCCACCATCGTCCAGAATGTAATGGACAAGTTCGCCGCCATCACCGGCCGCCAGTACAAGCTGTTTGACTATGTTGGCGCGCCCGACGCCGAAAAGGTCATCGTCATGATGGGCTCCGGCGCCGACGCCGCCGAGGAAGCGGTCGCCTACCTCACCGGCCAGGGCGAAAAGATCGGCCTGCTCAAGGTTCACCTCTATCGGCCCTTCTCCATGGAGCACTTCGTCGCCGCGCTGCCCGCCAGCGTGAAGAAGATCGCCGTGCTCGACCGCACCAAGGAACCCGGCGCCATCGCCGAGCCTCTCTATCTCGACGTCATCGCCGCCCTCCAGGAAACCGGCCGCAAGGCCGACGTCGTCACCGGCGGACGCTACGGCTTGAGCTCCAAGGAATTCACCCCCGCCATGGTGAAGGGCGTGTTCGACTCCCTCGACGCCGCCGCCCCCAGGAACCACTTCACCGTTGGCATCGTCGACGACGTCACCCACCTGAGCCTTCCCTGGGACCCCGCCTTCTCCGCGGAAGCCCCCGAAACCAGCCGCTGCCTGTTCTACGGCCTCGGCGCGGACGGCACTGTCGGCGCCAACAAGAACTCCATCAAGATCATCGGCGAGGACACCGACAACTTCGCCCAGGGCTACTTCGTTTACGACTCGAAGAAGTCCGGCTCCTACACCATCTCCCACCTCCGCTTCGGCCCCAAGCCGATCAAGTCGAGCTACCTCATCTCGAACGCCAGCTTCGTCGCCTGCCATCAGTTCACGCTGCTCGAGAAACTCGACGTCCTCAAGGCCGCCAATCCCGGCGCGGTCTTCCTGCTGAACAGCCCCTATCCCGCCGCCGAAGTCTGGGACCGCCTGCCCCGCAAGGTCCAGCAGCAGATCATCGATAAGAAGCTCAAGTTCTACGTGATCGATGGCTACGCCGTGGCCAAGGAAGCCGGCATGGGCCAGCGCATCAACACGATCATGCAGACCTGCTTCTTCGCCATCAGCGGCGTGCTCCCCCGCGAAGAAGCCATCGAGCGCATCAAGTACGCCATCAAGAAGACCTACGGCAAGCGCGGCGAAATCGTCGTGCAGAAGAACTTCGCCGCCGTCGACGCCGCCTTGAGCCACCTGCACGAGGTCGCCGTTCCCGCCTCGGCCGCCAGCGGCTACGAACTGCCCCCCATCATCTCGCCCAAGGCCCCGTCGTTCGTGCAGAAGACGCTCGGCGAAATCATCGCCGGCAACGGCGACAACCTCCCCGTCAGCGCCTTCCCCATCGACGGAACCTTCCCCACCGCCACCGCGCAGTGGGAAAAGCGTAACATCGCGCTCGAAGTGCCCGCCTGGAACGAAAAGATCTGCATCCAGTGCGGCAAGTGCGTGCTGGTTTGCCCGCACGCCTGCATCCGCTCCAAGATCTACGACGGCAAACTGCTCGCCGATGCGCCGGCCACCTTCAAGTCCACTCATCCGCACTGGAAGGATTACAAGGATCTCGCCTACACTCTCCAGACCGCCGTTGAGGACTGCACCGGTTGCGGACTGTGCGTCGCCGTCTGCCCCGTCAAGGACAAATCGAACGTCAGCAAGAAGGCCATCAACATGGCGCCCCAGATTCCGATCCGCGAATCCGAGGCCGCCAATTGGGACTTCTTCCTCTCCATCCCGGACTTCGACCGCACCAAGGTCGCCGTCAGCCAGGTGAAGGATAACCAGCTTCTGCGGCCCCTGTTCGAGTTCTCGGGCGCCTGCGCCGGCTGCGGCGAAACGCCGTACCTCAGCCTGCTCACCCGCCTGTTCGGCGACCGCACCATGATCGGCAACGCCACCGGTTGTTCGTCCATCTACGGCGGCAACCTGCCCACCACGCCTTATTGCACCGACTCCGAAGGCCGCGGCCCGTCCTGGTCAAACTCGCTGTTTGAAGACAACGCCGAGTTCGGCCTCGGCCAGCGCCTCGCCGTCGACCTGCAAACCCAGTTCGCCAAGGAACTGGTGGAGAAGATGACGGCCCAGATCGGCCCTGAACTCGCGGCCGACCTGCTCCAGGCGGAACAGAAGGACGAAGCCGGCATCGCCGCCCAGCGCGCCCGTGTCGCCCGGTTGAAGGCGAAGCTCGCCGGCGTCGAAGGTCCGGAAGCGAAGAACCTGCTCGCCGTCGCCGACGCGCTCGTCAAGAAGAGCGTCTGGATCATCGGCGGAGACGGTTGGGCCTATGACATCGGTTACGGCGGTCTCGATCACGTCCTTGCCTCGGGCAAGAACGTGAACGTGCTCGTGCTTGACACCGAAGTCTACTCCAACACCGGCGGCCAGATGTCCAAGGCCACCCCGCGCGGCGCCGTCGCCAAGTTCGCCGCCGGCGGCAAACCGGCCGGCAAGAAGGACCTGGGCGCCATGGCCATGATGTACGGCAACGTCTACGTGGCCCACATCGCCATGGGCTCCAACGACGCCCAAACCCTGAAGGCGTTCATGGAGGCCGAGGCCTGGGACGGCCCGTCGCTCATCATCGCCTACAGCCACTGCATCGCCCACGGCTACGACCTGGTGCACGGCCTCGACCAGCAGAAGGCCGCCGTCAACACCGCCTACTGGCCCCTGTGGCGCTACAACCCGGCGCTCGCGGCCGAGGGCAAGAATCCGTTCAAGCTGGATTCCAAGCCGCCCTCCATGCCGCTTGAGAAGTACATCTACAACGAGACCCGTTACACCATGTTGGTCCACAGCGATCCCGAGGCCGCCAAGATGTTGCTCAAGGGCGCCCAGCAGGACGTGACCGACAAGTGGAAGTTCTACGAACAGCTTGCGCAGATGACCGTGAACGGCGCGGCCGCCGACGGCGGTAAGGCCGAGCCCGCCCCGGCCGAGAAAGAGGTGAAAGCGTGATCGACCTTTCGACGACTTACCTTGGTTTGAAACTGAAGAACCCCCTGGTGGCCTCCTCCAGCCCTCTGGCGAAGGACATTAATAACATCAGGAAGTTCGAGGACACGGGCGTCTCCGCGGTGGTCCTGCACTCCCTGTTCGAAGAGCAGATCAACGCCGAGAGCCTGGAGCTCGACCGGTTCCTGAGCCGCTCGACGGAAAGCTACGCCGAGTCGTTGAACTACTTCCCGGACATGGGGAACTACAACATCGGCCCGGACGCCTATCTGGAGCACATCCGGAAGGCGAAGGAAGCGGTTCGGATCCCCGTTATCGCCAGTTTGAACGGCGTATCGGCGGGCGGCTGGGTGCGTTACGCGCGTCTGATGCAGGAAGCGGGCGCCGACGGCCTGGAGCTGAATATCTATCTGTTGCCGACCGACCCCGAGGTGAGCGGCGAGAAGGTGGAAGCGAACTATGTGGATCTGGTGCGCCACGTGATGGCGAACGTACGGATCCCGGTGGCGGTGAAATTCGGACCGTATTTCAGCTCGATACCGAACTTCTGCCGTAAGCTCGATCAGACCGGCGTCGACGGTCTGGTCATGTTCAACCGCTTCTACCAGCCTGATTTCGACCTGGAAGCGCTCGAAGTTCGCCCCAGCCTCTTCCTGAGCGACTCGAACACGCTGCTTCTCCGTCTGCACTGGGTGGCGCTGATGTACGGCCACCTGCGCGCGGACATGGCGGTCACCGGCGGCGTGCACACGTCGACGGGTTTGTTGAAGTCGATGATGGCGGGCGCGAAGGTCGCCATGAGCACCTCGTGTCTGTTGAAGTACGGCATCGACTACGCGGGGCAGATCATCGCCGAAGTGCGCGAGTGGATGGAAGAGCACGAATACGAATCGATCGAGCAGATGCAGGGCTCGATGAGCGTCAAGCATGTAACCAACGCCGCCGTTTTCGAGCGCGCCAATTACATGAAGGTGCTGTCCAGCTACGTGCAGCCTGAACCCCACCGTCTATAGCTGGAGCTTAGCTGGGCAGCGCTGTGCGCCGCTAGCAGCCACCCCCGGGCCGATCCTCCGAAGGGCCCGGGGGTTTTCTTTTTCAGGCGGCGGAGTTCAGCGGCGGGCGCCCTTGCGGAGGGCGGGCGTGAACCGCCGGACCTGGTGTGTGTCGCTTTCGGAGAACGCCACCGCCCCACTCGGCGACGTCGCGATAGCCTTGATCGAGCCCAACGCTCCCACCACGGGGGCGCCGCCCGCCTGCCCGGATCCGGCGAGCAGGCGGCCTCCGCCCTTTAAGTCGTATTCGCACAGCATGCCGGGGTTCGCCGCCACCAGGCCCCGCTGGGACGGCGCCATCGCCCGGAACGGCGCCGTGCACGGCGAGGGCTCCGACGGCGTGTCCACCGGCAGGAACTCCGGCTCGCCCGCCCGGTTGAACCGGATGAAATAGGCGGCGGAACCCGACCGCCCGTTGAACACCACGGAGTCGTCGGCGAGCACGGTGAAGGTTGCCGCGTCTCCCACGGCGGAGCCCGCGCGCGCCGGGTCGGCGCGCAGCGAAACGGTCTTTTGGGGAGTGATCGCGAGCAGCCGGGTCCTTTGGGCCACCAGCAGATCGCCCTGGCTCGACATTCCGAGCGCCAGCATCGACAGTCCGGAGTACTTATCCAGGTCGTTTTGGGTGATCCAGGTCTCGATGGATCCGCCGGGCCGGAATCGGCGCACCGAGTAGCCTCCTCCATCCAGGAAGTAGACCCATCCGGACGGATCCACCACGATCGGGCCATCGGGATTGATGGCGACCTTGACGGCGGCCCCGTCCTCCGTCTTGCGGGCCCGCGAGCCGTTCCCCGCCACGGTCTCAACCGATCCATCGGCGTTCAGCGCCCGGATCCGGAAGTTCAGCCGATCCACCACGTACAGATTGTGATTCCGGTCGTAGGCCAATCCCGAAGGATCCGAAAGCGCCACGCCGCCGCCGGGTTCGGAGCCGCCGCGAGGCCGGCCGGCGGCGCGGCTGAGGGCGCCGTCGTCCTCCACCCGCCAGATAGTGAACGCCTGGGCGTCGGCGATGAGCAGCCGGCCGTTGGAGTCGAGGGCGATGGAGTCGATCCGGAGAAAGCGGACGTCCTTCGCCTTGGCGCCGGGCGCGGCGTCCGGCCCGTCGGAAAGGCCGGCGACCCGTTCCAGGATCCCATTCGCAATCCGGTACACGCTCCCGATCGAGCGATCGGCCACGTAGACGCGGCCTGCCGTATCGGAGACGACATCGGTGAGCGTCTGAAACGGCGCCTCGACGGCCCGCTGGCCGTCGGTGGGGACGCCATAGGCGCCCGAGCCCGCGACCAGCCCCGTGACGCTGCTGTACACTTTCAGGGAGCCGGTTCCGCTGATCCAGATCAATCCCGTATCTGCGGAGCCCGCGTAGATGCGGGTGGCGTACCGCGCATCGGCGAGATTCAGGGAGACTCCTGCCGGCAGTTCAAATAACCCGGTTCCATTGGAGAGATAGACCGAGCCGCCGCGGCGATTACTCGCGATGGCGACGGGGTTTCTCAAGGGGGAAAGCGAGGCGTCATTGAGCCAGTCGAAGGGAATCGACGTCTTCCCATCGGCGGAGATCCGGCCTATACCCGTGCCGATGGAGTAGTAGAAGTTACCGGAGTCGTCGGCATCGGCGAGCCCGTTGGTGGCGGAGGCGGCGCCAAAGACGGTGAGCTGTCCCTGGGTGTCCACGCGCATCAGGCGATTCCCGGGCTCGAAGAAATAGAAGCCATTCGGCCCCGCCGAGAGCAGGCGCCACGGCCCGTTCAGCAGGGCGTCGCTAGCGGGCTTCGGATCGTAGTTCGGCGCAACGCCGATGACGGATTCGAGCCTCCCAGCGAGCTGCGCGAACGCGGGCGCGCCGAGAAGCAGCAGGGCTCCAGCGAGGGCAGGGAAGGGAAGTTGGTGGCGCATGGCGAATAGGGACCCGAAAGAACCATATCGGCGAAATCGGCGGCGGCAAGAACGAGCGGTCGAGTGGGGCTTTTCCCAGAGTGCGCGCCTGGCCCACCGGATTTGAGAAGAAGATCGCTAGCGGTCGGCATAGCTACCGTCCGGGAGAGCCACAGGCCCAGCCGCAGAGGCGTCTCGTCAAGCGGGACGGCGACGGTTCGATCGGCCTTCACACTGCCTGTGGGAACCTACCAGGATCGCAAAGCCGTCTTGTCTGAGGTGGTTCTCGTGCTTGCCGTTGCAGGGTGAGTTCTCCCCCTTCTCATAGGGGAGGCCCTTGTTACGGCATGAGCATAGATGGGATCAGCGTAGGAATTAGGTTTCAGTCCCCTTCTCATAGGGGAGGCCCTTGTTACAGCCCAGCAGGTTCATTTCCGTGATGGGATCCATCGTTTCAGTCCCCTTCTCATAGGGGAGGCCCTTGTTACTTGGATCGGTGATGGGACCAATTGAAGAGGATTTGTTTCAGTCCCCTTCTCATAGGGGAGGCCCTTGTTACGCGAGACGACAGCCTAGCCTGTTAGTCCCTTTCTCTGTTTCAGTCCCCTTCTCATAGGGGAGGCCCTTGTTACACTCCAGTCTCGCTGTCCGCGAGTACAACAAGTTCAGTTTCAGTCCCCTTCTCATAGGGGAGGCCCTTGTTACTCCAAGCCAGAGTAGCCAGCCTACTCGACGAGTACGGTTTCAGTCCCCTTCTCATAGGGGAGGCCCTTGTTACCCAGGACAGGAGAGTTCATGAGTAGCAGCTATACGAGTTTCAGTCCCCTTCTCATAGGGGGGGCCCTTGTTACATGACCATAGCACACGACTGATTGGGCTGGTTCCCCGTTTCAGTCCCCTTCTCATAGGGGAGGCCCTTGTTACATCGCGGTCAAGCGCGATGTCCATGGAGGGGTCTGGTTTCAGTCCCCTTCTCATAGGGGAGGCCCTTGTTACGCATTCTGGCGTTCTGCGATGAGGTCATGGAACAAGTTTCAGTCCCCTTCTCATAGGGGAGGCCCTTGTTACCCGGTCGCGCCAGTGGACGACGACATGGTTCCTCGGTTTCAGTCCCCTTCTCATAGGGGAGGCCCTTGTTACGTTTAGCCCGAGGGTCTCACGTCAAATTGTAACGGCCTGTTTCAGTCCCCTTCTCATAGGGGAGGCCCTTGTTACGCAGACCGTCCAACCGAGACTTACATGATTAACACTCAGTTTCAGTCCCCTTCTCATAGGGGAGGCCCTTGTTACGGTTACCGATTTTGGGGATTGGACTTGTAGCTATATTGGTTTCAGTCCCCTTCTCATAGGGGAGGCCCTTGTTACTACCATACCCAACACGCACCAGCCCAATATGACCCGTTTCAGTCCCCTTCTCATAGGGGAGGCCCTTGTTACCCGCGCCCAGATCACCGGCGCGGGTATGTTCAACATGTTTCAGTCCCCTTCTCATAGGGGAGGCCCTTGTTACTCATCGCGTTCCTGAGAACTCTGTGCTACTTCGATGTTTCAGTCCCCTTCTCATAGGGGAGGCCCTTGTTACTCACTTGGCGGACCCAATGCGGCATAGCTACCATAGTTTCAGTCCCCTTCTCATAGGGGAGGCCCTTGTTACAGCTGCGCGATGGTGATCGCCGGTGATTTTGTGAAGTTTCAGTCCCCTTCTCATAGGGGAGGCCCTTGTTACTAGGGTCAGATTCCGTCTCCATCAAGGCCCATTACGCGTTTCAGTCCCCTTCTCATAGGGGAGGCCCTTGTTACAAGATCCACTGTAGCCATTTATCTTCATACTCCTCTCGTTTCAGTCCCCTTCTCATAGGGGAGGCCCTTGTTACCCGGAACATCGCCATGGCCACCCATGCACCGCATATGGGTTTCAGTCCCCTTCTCATAGGGGAGGCCCTTGTTACCTCGATTGACCCTCAACCCGGGTTCCAGTTGTCCACGTTTCAGTCCCCTTCTCATAGGGGAGGCCCTTGTTACCGAAGTAATCGAGACTCCGCTGCATGATCAATTCAGTTTCAGTCCCCTTCTCATAGGGGAGGCCCTTGTTACGGGGCGGCCTAAGCGCGAGCCTGCGAAAAATATTTGTTTCAGTCCCCTTCTCATAGGGGAGGCCCTTGTTACAACTTCATTGGAAGGCGCGGTACGATGTCCCATTTGTGTTTCAGTCCCCTTCTCATAGGGGAGGCCCTTGTTACCGTCGATGCGATCGAGTTCTCCGAGGAGTTCGGAGGTTTCAGTCCCCTTCTCATAGGGGAGGCCCTTGTTACCACGGCCAGAACAACTCCCACCCCAGCCACATTTCGTTTCAGTCCCCTTCTCATAGGGGAGGCCCTTGTTACGTCGTTGTCCGCCTGCTGGACGGCGACGGTGATTGCTGTTTCAGTCCCCTTCTCATAGGGGAGGCCCTTGTTACCATGGCGCGCGAGATGCGCAGCCAGGGGCATTCGTGTTTCAGTCCCCTTCTCATAGGGGAGGCCCTTGTTACAAACGATTGTTTCCATAGCTCCTCCGATATCCTCATGTTTCAGTCCCCTTCTCATAGGGGAGGCCCTTGTTACGGGTACTTGCAATCCGCAGAGGGACTTTATAGCACGTTTCAGTCCCCTTCTCATAGGGGAGGCCCTTGTTACGTGGGAACTTTGTCGTCTGGGATGACGTGTACCGATGTTTCAGTCCCCTTCTCATAGGGGAGGCCCTTGTTACTGCGCCGTAATAGGTCGGGTCGATGAACAGATTGGGTTTCAGTCCCCTTCTCATAGGGGAGGCCCTTGTTACTACAGCGCTAAGCCGCGCATGTTCGCGGTCTTTCCGGGTTTCAGTCCCCTTCTCATAGGGGAGGCCCTTGTTACGCTCGTTCCGAATGTGTGCGGGCGGCAGTTTTCAAGTTTCAGTCCCCTTCTCATAGGGGAGGCCCTTGTTACCGAAACCGGTCGAATACAACCACCCACCCAGCAGACGTTTCAGTCCCCTTCTCATAGGGGAGGCCCTTGTTACAACACATCTACGAGGTCGCGGAGTTGCTGCATAGTGTTTCAGTCCCCTTCTCATAGGGGAGGCCCTTGTTACCGTGCTTGCAGCTGCGCGTGAGGCTACGGCGCCCGCTGTTTCAGTCCCCTTCTCATAGGGGAGGCCCTTGTTACCAGACGCAATCGAGTCTACGAAATCGTGCTTTTCCGTGTTTCAGTCCCCTTCTCATAGGGGAGGCCCTTGTTACACCTATTGGACCTACGTGCAGCCCGAGTTAATCGCGGTTTCAGTCCCCTTCTCATAGGGGAGGCCCTTGTTACGACGCGCAAACCGCGCATGACGCTGACGTTCAGCAAGTTTCAGTCCCCTTCTCATAGGGGAGGCCCTTGTTACTTCCATCTCCATCAAGGCCCTGCATTTGCCGGTCAAGTTTCAGTCCCCTTCTCATAGGGGAGGCCCTTGTTACTTCACTAGATCAGGATTCTCGTACAATTCTTCGTGTTTCAGTCCCCTTCTCATAGGGGAGGCCCTTGTTACCTTCACCGGGTGCGGAGCCATCAGATCGCGCTTCTGTTTCAGTCCCCTTCTCATAGGGGAGGCCCTTGTTACATCTGGCATAGATTGCTGCGAAACCGTCTTTCATGTTTCAGTCCCCTTCTCATAGGGGAGGCCCTTGTTACCCGGGGGCGGAGCTTCTCCGTCAGCCAAATTTGAGTTTCAGTCCCCTTCTCATAGGGGAGGCCCTTGTTACCGGTCGGTGGGCTCACCCCGATCGAATCGATCGCACGTTTCAGTCCCCTTCTCATAGGGGAGGCCCTTGTTACCTGGCGGGGATCGCCGAGGTCAGCCCCTTCTTTGCGTTTCAGTCCCCTTCTCATAGGGGAGGCCCTTGTTACGGCATCGTCCAGCCGGTAAACGGCAAGCGATCTATTGTTTCAGTCCCCTTCTCATAGGGGAGGCCCTTGTTACGGGCGCACGCGACGAACGTGTCCGCGACCAGGTGTTGTTTCAGTCCCCTTCTCATAGGGGAGGCCCTTGTTACAGGCGTTGCCGCCTGACTAATGAAGCTTGCTACAGGTTTCAGTCCCCTTCTCATAGGGGAGGCCCTTGTTACCCTGGTGGCTCGTCTTCATGGCGTCAATGATTGCCTGTTTCAGTCCCCTTCTCATANNTCATAGGGGAGGCCCTTGTTACCCCGAAGGCTGCCATGTTCGGATCCTGCGGGTCTAGTTTCAGTCCCCTTCTCATAGGGGAGGCCCTTGTTACGTGGATTCGTAAATCGGACGAGCAGATTGCGGCCGGTTTCAGTCCCCTTCTCATAGGGGAGGCCCTTGTTACGCTCGATCTCGACCGAGACCGGCTCTGGTGCTACGTTTCAGTCCCCTTCTCATAGGGGAGGCCCTTGTTACGCCGCCGTCGTATCGACGCCGATCGACGACGTCGTGTTTCAGTCCCCTTCTCATAGGGGAGGCCCTTGTTACTCAGGAAGGAACGGTCCATCTGCGGGACGCTGTTCGTTTCAGTCCCCTTCTCATAGGGGAGGCCCTTGTTACAGCGAACGCGGCGCGCGATTCACTCGCGGACTTCATGTTTCAGTCCCCTTCTCATAGGGGAGGCCCTTGTTACCCGACTTTGCGGAGTGGCGTCACGCTGATGGCACCGTTTCAGTCCCCTTCTCATAGGGGAGGCCCTTGTTACACTGAATACAGGGTGTGCGCCTTCGCCGTTTTCCATGTTTCAGTCCCCTTCTCATAGGGGAGGCCCTTGTTACGCTATGCCGCCTTTACGGTGCCTACAGTTTGATGTGCGTTTCAGTCCCCTTCTCATAGGGGAGGCCCTTGTTACCGCTCCGCAACTCCCTCATTGTACGCCGGAAATGACCCCACCGACCCTCCCATTTTTTCTCGGATTGTCAAACCGTCCTCAAACCGCCCCAATCTGCGAAATCTACCATATGTCCCCACAGAAGTTCTGATACTCGCATTCCAAGCACCGCCCGCGCACCACCGTCGCCCCGGGCAACTCCTCTCCCTCCACCGCCTTGCGAATCGCCCCAATCGCATCCAGCACCCCGGCACGCTCCGCCTCCCCTGGCTCCAACTCGAACACCCGGCCATCGGGGATCCGCACCACAAAACCCCGGCGCACCGGACATCCCAGCCGCAGCTCCGCCAGCAACGCGTATGCCGTCAACTGCGCGCGGTGATTCTCGCCAGGCTCCCCTGCGGTCAACTTGAACTCCACCACCGCCGCCTCTCCCTCCCCCTCCAACAGCAGGTCGATCCTTCCCGCCAAACCAAGGTCATCGTCCGCAATCCATACTCCGAACCGCCGCCGCGCCCCGTCAAACCCGTACTGCCGCATCGTCCGCCGCACCTCGAGCGACTCTACCGCCTCTTGCGCCCGCCGCCCTTCCTCCATCTTGTAGGTCGGCTTCCCGGGCGCCCCCATGGTCAACCTGTAATACACAATCCTGGGACAGTACGCCCACTGCTTCAGATCCGTCGCAAGAATCGCTGTCAATCGTCACCCTCCATGCGCAAGACCTTCAGCACCGGCGCCTTCCCCTCGGACTCCCGTTTCAGCGCATCCGCGTCTCGCTGATACTGGTCGAACAGCCACATGTCTTTCAAGTCGTCTTCGCAAACCGGGATCATGCGGATCCGCGCGCTCTCCTTGCCGCATTCATTCTGCAGCCTCAGTGCAAGCTCCTGCCGCCGGTTCCGGTTCAGCTTTCCGAAAAACGCGCTGAACTGGATCCTCTCCAATCCGTAGTCCAGGCAAGCCTCCGACACCCGCGTCCGGATGCGGTCATCCTCTATGTCATAGATCAGGAGCACGGAGACTTCGGGGCTCCCCCGCCCGACCTGCTGCGGCCGCATCACCCCTGTGTACCGGTTCGGTCGCGCCATAGCAGTTCACCACTTGAACGCAAAAGGCCGGTACTCGCGGAATCCGCGCACTGCGCTCGCCGCCAGCCGGGCCTGCATCTGGATGATGGACCGCACCTGGTGCGCCTTCCCCCGATGCGGTTCCGTCGCGTTCAATCGCAGCAGGACCCTGGACGCCACCTCCTCCCGTGACTCCCCATCCAGCAATCCCTTCGACATCGCCAGCCGACCGCCCTTGTTTAGCCACGAAAGAATCGCCCGGTCTACGACAGGCTGGCGGAATTCCTCAACCAGGTCCAGGATCATGGAGGGCTTCCCGCTGCGATCCACATGCATGAATCCCGCGAATGGCTCCAGCCCGGCGTTCATCGTGGCGCCCCAGACATGGGAGTACAGAATCCCGTAACCGTAATTCAACGCCGCGTTCACCGCGTCGGGAGGACCGGAGTGCCAGCGCCCCGTGAAGCCGTAATCCTCGGGCAGCATCGCCCCGATCTGCCCCCAATACACGCGCCCGCCCGTTCCCTCCAGGCCCATCAACGCCGGGCGTACCGAATCAGCGGAATCGCCATCCACGGAAAGAGCGCTCTTGCGTAGCCTCCGGATCGCCGCCGCCGCCGCTTGCAGAGATTCCCGCTGCCCGCCATCCCGGCTCTTGGCGAAATACAAGAGCAGTTTCTCCTGGTTGTGCAGTTTCCCCGCGACAACCCAGCGGCAAAGCTCCGCCCCGCGTCGGTTGCCGGGCGCGGCGAGTTGCGCCTTGCGCGTTTCCACCGTCGCCGTCAACATCGGCGACGTCACCAGCGCAAACGGTTTACCGGTCGCGTCCAGACAGGCGATGCGGATTCCGCGGCGACACAACTCCTCGATCAGATCGGACGAGAACGACACCCCCTTCGACCCGATCACCACTTCCTGCAGCCGAAAGAACGGGACCTGGGCGCAGACCGATTTTCCCTGCCGCACCGTTACCCGTTCGCCCTTCTTGCCGATGAACAAACCGAACCCCGACACAAGCAACTGCGCCCCATTCTCCGTCGCCAACAGCGTCACCGTTCCGTCATCGGGAAGCGCCGTGTCGTCCAGCGTGGGCAAATCCAGAGTCAGTTGCTCGGGCTCGACCTCGTAGTCCCCGGTGATCCAGTTCAGTTGCGCGCTGGCCGGCGGCTTGCGCGGAGTGACGTAGGGCATTGTGGACGCTGGTTCCCCCACGAATGGCCTCCTTCTGCGATTGCAGTCTGTATATACAAAGCGCTACACTGTGGACGCCTGGGTCACGTCCCAGGGTTCGTGCCAAATGAGCCGGCCCGCACGGCTGAAGTTCGACTCGGACGACGGAACGTCGGCCATATCGCCCGGCACAACTATCTGCCGGACGAGGTCGAAGCGGTCTTCGGAAATTCGCATACGGTGCACAAGACTCGCGAGGGCCGGTACATCGCCCGTGGTCACACGGACGAAGGACGCATGACGGTTGTCGTGTACGAGCGCCGCCGCGGCGCCATCCGCGTCGCGACAGCCAGGGAGATGGACGCCGGTGAACGCCATGCGTTCCGCCGGACCCGAGGATAACCACCGCCAATGAAACTGAAGAAAGCAACCGCCATCCCCAAGTTCAAGAACCTCGACGAAGAGGTTGCGTTCTGGGAGACCCACAGCACCGAAGAGTTGATCGAGCACTTGACCCCGGCGCCTCCCGTCAAACTCCCGGCCGCTCAGATCGAGTCCATTCATAATCGTGCCGCCGGCCGGAAACAGGCCATCTCGATCCGCCTGGACTCCGGCCAGATCGCCGCCGCCAAGCGCATCGCGGCCCGTAAGTCCATCGGCTACCAGACCCAACTCCGAATGTGGATCGCCGAAGGCCTCGAACGCGACGCCTGACGGCGCATCCCTCGTCACCGCCGGTAGTGAGCGAACCCGGCGCCAACGTTGTACAGCCCAAGGGGAATCAGAACCTCCCTCCAGATTCGGTCACGGTCCCGCTTCATCGGAGCCGGACTGAACGAGTTCAGAGCCTCCCATCGCGCGCCGGGGCCGAAGTCGTCCAGCGTCGACAGATGGAAAGCCGGTGGAATCGGACCATGCTGGACAGGCTCTATCGTGAAAGACTCGTCCAACTCGTCAGCGTCTAGCGCCCCCTCGTACTGCACGAAGCCGCCCCGCTTCCCGAAATGATTGACCAGCGGCGCCAGTTCTCGCACCTCGGGCGGGCATGCCTCCCGATGGAAGGCTGCCTGAAGCACGCCACGAATGAAGACAACTTCCCGCAACGCGATATTCGCGATGTATGGCGTTTCCGGGCTCGGGTTCTTCGGCTCTTGCCGGATCTTCTGGATCGTGCCCGTGATGCAGGCGTCCTCCGGAACGCCGATTCGAACCTCCGTGGCGGCTAATGCCCGAACCAGGGACTCGGGGTTGCTCACCCTCCCCACCCTGAGCCCTGCGTCGATGAGAGCCATCTTCACCGCGTACTGAGTCGGAATGGGCAGTGAACGGCCAACCGTCGAAGTTGCTCTCGAACTCTTCAACGAGAACAATGCGGTCGGACGGTAGCGCGCGATGAACCAGGACACTCAAACCTCCGCCGTCAGCGACTCCAGAGCGCTGATTCCCGCCCCCAAGCCTTCGAACCGGTGAACGCTCACCGAGTCCGGCGCGATCTTGTTGAGCGTTGCGGCCACCCGCACAATCTCATCGGCGTAATTCTCCGCCAGCGGACTGACCGTTGGCGCGGGCAAGTGGCCGCTGGAGGCCGAAACCACCCCTCTACAATCGAGAATATGTGGGTGTTGGGTATTCCACTGCGCCCCGGCCGGCTTCACCAGCGTTGCGATCAGCGCGCGTAGCGCGCACAACCGCCGCGCCCGCCTCGATTCCTCATCCACGGCGGCCTTTCGATTGATGTCGTTCACACCAACCCGGTACAACTCGAGATGGCAAACTAGCGCATAGACGCCTGAGTTCGCGGGACGATGGAAGATCGCTTGCCGGCCCGCCACCGTGCCTTCGCCCTTCTCGTCCTGCCCGGCCGACTTCGCCCGGCTTTCCGGCGCGTACTTCACGTGAAAATACTGCTCCGATACCGTCGCCTTCGGGCGGCCCACCACCCAGCCGAACTCCGCGCATGACTTGCGCGGCACAGCGTTGCCCTCCGTGAGCAGCGCCCCGGCGATATCGGTGACGGCGCAGTGGCGCAACATCTCGTCTTGCACGGCCGAGCCGTCTCTATTCCCCCTGACCTTCTCCCTGAATCCGCTATCCACCGTCACTCGGTCCGGACTGAATGCGCGGGCGCCCGTCGATAGGGGCTGCCCGGCGCCGTCGAGCAACGGCGTAAGATGCTCGACGTAGATATGCTTGAACATATCGCCCGAGATAGCGTTGACGATGTGGCGTTTGCCGTTCTTATCCACAATGTGCACCATGCGGGTCTGCTGTTGGTTCCCCTCCGTGCCTTCGCTATTCAGGTTGTGAAGGTCGAGAACCAGCTCCGCGCACAGTGAAAGCGTCTGAATCACTCGCTATCCTCCTTTGCTTCCTGGCCCAACTTGCACGTCGCCATCGCGCAAAGCAGTGCGCCAACGGTCTGGGCGTCCTGCTCGCTGTCCATGAGTTCCGCGAAGGCCGCGAGTTCGCTCTGGGAAATACGGAATCCGGACTTTCCCTGCTCGTAGCGGCGCGCGCTTTCAACATTGAAGTCGGCGATGAAATCGGCCACGGCCTTGATGAACTCTTCCTTCCCAAGCGGCAACTTCCGGCGCAATTCCGGTATGGCGCCGTAGCGGATCTCCCGGTAATCCCGATCCCCCCGCTTCTTGGCTACTTGAGCGCTTACGGTCGCGGACCGTATCGCGCCCGCAATCGCGCTGAATCCTTCGTTGGCGAGAATCGCCTTGTAACTGACTCCCAAAATCGCCTCCACGCTGCCCGCCTTGAACTGCGGCAGCAGCCATTTACCTTGCCCTCGCTGCCGGAAGACGTGGCTTCCGTACTCCCCTAGGAAATCGATGAAATACCGTCCAGCCTCTGCTCCCTGTTTCTCCAGAAATCGCCTGTAGCTCTTTAGGAGCGCCAGTTCCTCCGAGATCGAGTCATCCAGCCGGCGCAAGACCGTATCATGCTCATCGAGTGCCTCCAACCACCGTTCGGCGTCTTCTTTGGTTTGAAGATCGAACCAGTTCGGAACTGCCAGCCGGTCGATTGCGGTCACGGCCTTCGCCTGCCCCATGGACTGGTAGTGAGTGATCCACACGCCGTCAATCGAAGTCGCCGGCCGGGCGAGAGCCTCGGAGCGGGAAATCAGGATCTTCGCCAGTAGAATCACTCCTCGGCAGTCCAGTTTCGGCGCCGTCCCGGACATTGGTGACTGGCGGAACTGCTGGGCAACGTCTTCGAACAGCCGGAACGAGATGTTCTTAGGAATGGGCGTGTACACACGCACGTGCTCGCCCTTGGAACCCAGAAACCACCCCGCGCAAGTTCGAAAGAACCCGCGATATCGAAGCCACTCCAGAAACGGGTCCGCCCATTTCTCCTTGGTCTTGTCATTCCGGTCCGTGCCAGTGGGCTTCAGCAGCGCGTACCCCTTGGCCGCCTGCGGATTGAACAATTGAACGAGCGGCGCTTCTTCGAATGTGCTTTTCGCGCCAGAGTAACAGGCCCAGGCGGACTCTCGAAACCGGTCCGGAGCCTTGACAAACGCCTCCACCACCCGGTTCGGTCCGGTCTCACCCTGCAGGGACACAATCAAGCGGTACAGCTTGAATTCCGGGTCCGGCCGGTCTTCCTCAGCACTCGCTTGCACTTCCTTATCTTCCGACGCCTTCGCCGCTTGATAGCGCTTGTGCCGCTCGGATTCCATGGCGTAGTCGAAAACCCGTCCGGACGGGACCACTGGACCCGCCGGCTTCCCGGCCTTGCCGTCCTTCTTTGGTTTGGGACGCTCGTATAGATACCGGAATCCCGGATCGATGTCATCGAAATCCGCTCGCACCGGCTCTCGTGTAAGCTGGATTACAAATTCGTCAGGTTCGTCGATAAGTCGAGGTCTCAATTGACTCAATAAATCGGCTGCGCCAGCCGCGGCCAGTACGTCGGCGTGAGTGCCTGTCAGCTTCTTGATTGTGAATTCACTCACTGCTAACCTCGGCGGTCGCCATCTGATCCGCCAGCCTGAGCACTCGACTTAGGATCGCGGCTAACGGCCACACAGACTCGAATGATTCGCGAATACCGCATCTAAGTAAATCCTGCACCGAATGCGCCGGGCTTGCAACAGGTATTTCGAGCCCTGCCAGTGCTAAAGCCTTGGATGCGCTGGAATCCAACTTGTCTGGCCGTTCGACCCCAAGCAATGTCCCGCCATGATGGCCCAGAACCGCCAGAAGAATCGCACACGCTTCAGTCTCGCCCGCTTCCTCACACAGGCTTGCGGAAAAAACGGTGCTCGCACTGGTGTGTTTGGGAGGTTTGGGGACTCCGCGATCGACCGCTCGATCGTAGTCTGTGTGAGCTATGGCTCCCTCGGCCCGCTGGCCTTTCGCTGCATACCGTGCTCGCGCCCAGGCTTGCCACCCATGTGTTAGCTTCCCGACATCATGCAATAGACCGGCCTTTCTGGCGAGCTCTTCGAGTTCATTTCCCAGCCCCTCTTCACCAAGGCGCAAGGAGCAATGACGAGCAACGTTGAGTGTGTGAGTCCACCACGGCTCGCCTTTGATGGCTGGATAGCCCGGTTTCTCCCGGCGGAGCTTCGGCGGCGACTCGATACTTCCTTCCTGGCCTAGTTCAAGACCGGCCTCGGAAGTGTAGCGCGCTACAGACAGGGGGAGACAGACGGCATACGCCGTTGCCGGGTCCCCGGCCGCCCAGTTCTCACCGTCGTAGCACTCGAGAGTGGCCGCAAACCGGCGCAGCGCCGACCGGTAAATCGTCAACGACTGCCGGTCTTGGGGCTGCACCTCACGTGAATTCGCCAGAAGATACAGTCGAACGCTGTCCTCACGGTTTCGGATGAACGCAGCCGCGCCACACGGTCCCTCTCCCGTGACGTGGCCGGCGATCAAATCCCGGCGGCGGTCCAGGAGGCTGGTCCAGCCCGCCAGAGCCAGCCGGTCCTGGTCTGCGTGAGCCGCCTGAACCCACTCGGCGCACTGCGCCGGGGATACGGCGTCCGTATCGGAGAGGCATCCGGCCGCTTTCCTTAGATCCGTCTCTTCGTACGGCATCCGTGAACGGGGCTTGAACACATGTACCGTCCCTGTCTCGCCGGCAAAGCGTGCGCACCGGCCTGCCCGTTGCACAACCGAATTGACTGGCGCCAACTCAGTCAGGACCGACTCTGCGCTGATATTCACGCCCGCTTCGATCACCTGTGTGGCGATCACGAGCGCGGCGTCTTTCAGCTCAGCCTGTTTCTTCTGTCGGTCGTCGGCGAAAAATCGCGCGTGCAGCAACAATGGAGACCGCCCCGCCGCCAGAACCTCCCGGAATAATTGCTGAGCTTGGCCAACGGTATTCATCACTACGAGAACCCGGCCCTTCTCCGCCAGGACATCATCAGCGCTGATCGTCCGGTCCAGGTGGAGGCGGAGGATCCGCCGGATGCCACGTCCTTCGAACAGCAGGGAGAGTTCCTCGTCGCTCAACACGATCTCCACCGCTCCCAATTCCAGCCCGAGTCGTTCGGTGAGTGGCGAAGTCGCGGTCGCAGTCATCCACACAGTGGTGCAATAGTCTTTGAACAGCGAGGCGCCGAACACCGCTGTTGCGAAAGCCTCCGACGGTCCCATGAGGTGAAACTCGTCGAAAACGACGAGTTTCCCCGCCATCGCCGCGGCGTTGATATTCCAAAGCTTCGGCGCCAGCCCGAACGGCTCGCACAGCAACCCGCTCAACAATTGATCGAACGTAGTGACAATGATGTCGGCGCCATGAAAGAACTCGGCGTCCGGGCGCTCGCCCGTCTGCATCGCGACGCTCAAACCGAGAGGACGCGCCAACTCGGCCGCCTCGGCGAACACCGCCTCCACGAGGGTTAGCAGAGGCAGCACGTAGATCAGCTTCCTGCGTCCCCCTCGCTGGCGGCCCAACAGGAAGGGAATCAGCACAGCGAGCGTCTTCCCGGCGCCTGTCGGAGCCCGAACCACCGAATGCAGCCCACTGAATACCGCCTCGGCAAGCCGCAGTTGGTACGGGTAAGGCGCCCGCCCCGTGATCTCCGCAAAATCCCGGCTATAACTCCCCACCATCAACCCCTTCGCATCCGGCGCACCGTAGGCCGAATGTGACCTATGATCATACCAGTGGTGCGAAATGCCTCCCCTCGAACCTGTAACAGTCACCCTCCCCGCCGGCCTCGTCCGCGAAATTGACCGGCGCCAAAGGGACCGCGGCAAATTCGTCGCCGCCGCCGTCCGGCGCGAAGTCGATCGGCTCCGTCGCGAAGAACTCCAACTCTCCCTTGAGAATCCGCATCCCGAAAGCATCGAACTCGCCGGGCAGGGACTCGAAGACTGGGGGCGTTCGTTGCCGGAGGACGATCCGGAAGGGCTGGTAGACCTCAATTCCGGGACGCCGGTGAAGTGGACCGCGGGCATCGGTTGGCTGGCGGACCCCTCGTGACCCTCTCACCAGTTCATCCTGGCCGTTCGTTGTGATCTCTCTCCCTCTCCGCGACCTCTGTGAGAAATCACACAATCCGTCCCTCACTGACATGCCCGACCATACCCTTTCGGGCGGCCCAGCAAGCGAGCGCCACCGCGATCACCAGATCGTCATGCTGGCTCGACCCGGCGGCCCCGAAAGTCTCCTTCCCGGTGCGCGACCGCCCGGCCCGCAGGTTCATCAACTCATCGAGCAGCCGTCCGCGGCTCGGCAGTCGCGTTGAAATCCGCAGTTCCCCCAATTCCAGCATCAGTTGCAGCGTCCCAATCAGTTTCGCTTTCGGAACAGTCCGGCCGTCGGTGCGTTGGGTCTCCTGTTGCCCGCCGGTAGTGGTCACCGGGATCATGTGGCAGTCCAAGTCCTCCTCCCGAAGCATGCCGATCAGGGGATTCCCGGGGCCGCCGGCATCCACCACCAGGGTGCAACGCCGTTCCATCTCCGGAATCCGGGTCATCCGCGCCACGCGCTCCACCGCGCGAGGATAACTCGTCCCAAACGGCAACCGTTCCAGGTGCCGCAGTCCATAGAAAGGCCGGGGCTTATCCCAAGGAGTCAGAAAATGCGGCGCGCCGGCCGCCCGGAACTCGACGATAGCGATCGCCGTATAGTCCACCTTCTCCGCAAAATCCACACCAATATAGAACTCAGGAACAATCAAAGCCAAACTCCACCTCCACAGCCACAAGCCACTGACCACTCGTCACTAGCCACTAGCCACTCGCCACTAGCCACTCGCCACTCGCCACTCGCCACTGCCCCCCCTACCGCCTCCGCCAAACCACATCTTTCACCCCATCTACATCCATCGGCGCCACCTCGTCATCGAACGCCGCCTCCACGATTTCCCGCTGGAACACCGTCCCTTCGACATCCACAAACTCGCACAGGTACTCCTGCCGCACCCAGTCCTCGCCCAACTCCTCGCGCTCCTCCTCCAGAAACTTGGCCGGAATCCTCGAGCAGTCGGTCGCCTTCACCATCAAGCGCTCCCACGTCTCGGCGCCGCTGGTCCAGTTCCGATAGAAGAACCCCCGCTTGCCGAGCGGCGTCGACAGCGCCCACAGATCGCCTCCGCTGCTCGCCAGCATCGGCCGGGCCGCCTTGTACGCCTCGTCCTTCAATTGCGCCGCTTCGTCCACCACCAGCAGTTTCAGGTTCGAAAAACCTCGAATCCGGTCGGCCGACGACCCCGGCAACCCGATCGCCCGCGATCGGTTCGGCAGTTGAATCGAGATCTTGTTGTGTCCGTCGCCGCGGACCTTCATTCCCAACTGGTCGACAAAGCCCGCCACCTTCCTCATGAGTTCCCCGCTTTGCCGCGCGCCCGGGCACAGGACCACCACCTCGGCGCCGGGATCCGTCATCAGTACATGCAACGCCTTCACGGCCGTAGTCGTCGACTTGCCCCATTGCCGCGTGCAATTCACCAGCAACCGGTGATGCGTGCCGCCCAGCATCCACGCCTGGTGCGGGTCCGGATGAAACCCTAACTGGACCCGCGCGAACTCCACCGGATCCGTGGCCGCGGGCGGCATGACAACCGCCTCTTCCTTCCGCTGTCCGCGAATGTCCACCGGCATGCGGTGCCCCTGCCAGGTGCATGGCCACGGCCCCCGCCAGTTATCCGGGGTCGAGATACACTGATTTCCCGCCATAACTCCTCATCCAACATATACAACGCGAGTCAGCCGTTCGGCCCCGACCCGTTTCCCTTCGATTCCGTCTAAGTCCTTCTGTATCGCCGGCTTGGGAAAAAATCAGAAAAAGTTCTAGTCTTGTGAACGGAGAAAATCGAGGTGTCGAAATTACCTCGGCCCTTTTCCATGCCGCCTCCGGCGCGCTGGCAGGATTTCGCCTCGAAAGGAATACCCCGAAAATCGCCGTTCACAGAAAATGAAGGATTATTTCTCCAGTCATGTCAATCACATCGGGAAAAGCATCCCCCTGAGTTTCCTGACTTGCGCGCTACGCTGAAAGCGGGAAAGATAACTATGCGACAGACCCCTTTCGTGAAGCCGCGTCGGAAGAAGACAGTCACCGAACGGCAGCTCGCTGCGAACCGAGCAAATGCATTGAAGAGCACCGGCCCCAAGACCGAGGAGGGCAAGCGCCGTTCGAAGTACAACGCGTTGACTCACGGTCTTACGGCCACCAGCACAGTCATCCCGTCGGAAAATCGCGAGTGCTACGACGTATTTCGTCATGACTACTCAAAGATCTTCACTCCCGACAACGTTCTCGAACGTCAGGCCGCCGACGATCTATGCGCCGCGCGCTGGCGCAAGGAGCGCGCCGTCCGCTATGAGACCGCCATGCTGACTGAGGCGATGTCCAAATTCAAGGCGGATATCGCCAAGGCGTATCCGGACGCCCCCGAGGCTCTTCAGGCCGGCATCGCGTGGAGATGTCTCGTCAAGGAAGATGCGACCGCGGTGGGCTTGCTGATCCGCTATGACACGGCCATGCTGAACAACGCCATCAAGGCCTGGGAACACCTCATGAAGCTGAAGTGCTCCGCCGTCCCGGGCGCTCGCGTCGAGGCCCTCAACGCCGGGCCCCCTGCCCCCTACCCCGAGTGGCCGTACCAAAAACCCGACGAAGCCCTTCCCAAAATCGAACAGTCGGCCGAAGTGACAGAAAAGAAGGATGATCCGGCCGAGTGAATGGCTTCTGCCGCGGCCCCGATTTCGAAACGAACCCATAGAGCCCCTCGGCGCCACCTGCTCAGGTGTTACCGTCCGATCGGTCCGGGCCGCCGCCGCCTGGACCGCTCGGGGCCATCCGCTCGGGGCGCATGCTTCGTGAATAGGTACAATTGCCCTGTATGCGATGCCTCGGCCTGCTGTCGCTGGCCTGCGCCCTGGGCGCCGTCGGCCAGCCCCAACGCCCCGCTGATACCTTCAGCTCCAGCGCCGGACCCGTCAAGATCACCGTCATCCGCCACGCGAGCCTCATGATCGAGGCCGGCGGCAAGGTTATCCACGTCGACCCCTGGAGTCAGGGCAACTACGAGGGCCTCCCCAAGGCGGACCTCATCCTTATCACCGACATTCACGGCGACCATCTCGATCCGAAGACCATCGCCCAACTCCGCCAGCCCTCCACCGCGGTCATCGCGCCGGAGGCCGTCGCCAAAACCGTCGTGGACGCCAAGGTGATCCACAACGGAGAGCACACGGAGTGGGGCGATTGGAAGATCGAAGCAATCCCCATGTACAACTTGAAACGCGGTCCCTCGGCCGGCCAGCTATACCATGAGAAGGGTCGCGGAAACGGGTACGTCCTTACCTACGGCGCCACTCGTTTCTACATCGCGGGCGATACGGAGGGCGTCACCGAGATGCGCACGCTCAAGGCCATTGACGTCGCCTTCATACCCATGAATCTGCCTTATACGATGACTCCCGAGGAGGCCGCCGACGCCGTTCGCGCCTTCCATCCGAAGGTGGTCTACCCCTATCACTACCGGAACGCCGACACCCAGGCCTTCGCCAAGGCGCTCGACGGCTCGGGGATCGACGTGAGGTTGCGAAATTGGTACTACTGATCCGCGGTCTCCTTTTCGCCGGCGCCGCGGCCGCCATGGCGCAGGATCTTCGTCCGAACCTGCCGCCAATCCCGACCTATGAGGTGCATAGAGCCGCCGCCCCGATCTCCATCGACGGCGTGCTCGACGAGGCCGCCTGGAAACAGGCGCCCGTCATCCACTATGTGTTCCCCTGGGACAAGCAGACCGGCGCGAAGCAGAACACCGCCGCCCGCCTCCTTTGGGACGAGAAGTTCCTCTACATCGCCTGGGAGGCCGAGGACGCCGACATCGTCGCCCGCCACGCCAGCGCCGACGATCCGACCTACCTGGACGACGCCGTGGAGATCTTCATCAATCCGGACCCCAGGCAGACCTGGTACTACGGCTTGGAGATCAACGCCCGTGCGGTCATTTACGACTACTTCTACGTCTTTCCGAAGATGCTCCTGAAGCGCATCAACTTCGAGGGCGTTCACATCGCATCGTTTATCCGCGGCACGCTGAACGTCCGCGGCGACACGGACAAAGGCTGGATTATCGAGCTTGGCATCCCGTGGCGCAACTTTGCCGAACTGTCCACCGGAGCCCCGCCCAAACCGGGCGACTCCTGGACCGCCAACCTGAACCGCTGGGACGGCGTCCAACCCGACCGCCGGCTCAGCCAGTGGTCCGACTCGGGCCTGCTCGAGCCGAACCCGCACAACCCCGCCCGCTTCGGACGCCTGGTGTTCGTCGAATAACGTGAGAACCTGGAAACTCACTCTCGAATACGACGGCACGAAGTACCGTGGCTGGCAGGAGCAGCGCAACGCCCGCACCGTGATGGGTGAACTACGAACGGCCCTGGAGGCGTTCTTCGGCGGCGAGGTCGACCTGCACGGCTCCGGCCGCACCGACGCCGGCGTCCACGCCATCGCCCAGGTGGCGCACGTCCGATCGAAGACCACCGCGCGCCGCCACCCGGATCAGATCCGGCGTGTGCTGAACGACAAGCTTCCGGCCGACATCGTCGTCACCGCGGTGGAGGAGGCCCCGAACGCCTTCCACGCCCGCCACGACGCCGTGTCGCGCACCTATGTGTATCAGATCTCGACTCGCAAGAGCGCTTTTTCGAAGAAGTATGTGTGGTGGATCAAGGACTCGCTCGATGTTCCTGTCATGGCGCGGGCGGCGCGCATGATCGAAGGACGGCACGACTTCCATTGTTTCCGCGCCGTCGACCCGTCCAAGCCCGATGAGTCGAGCCTGGTGGTGGTCGAGTCGGCCGCCATCGAGACCGAGGATGACCTGATCGTCTTCCGGATCACGGCGTCCCACTTTCTGTGGCGGATGGTGCGGCGTCTGGCGGGCGTGCTGGTGCGCCTCGGTCTCGGTGAAATTACGATGGAAGACTTCGAGCGGCTGCTGGCGGCCAGGACGGATCCGAAACTCGACGTGGCGGCCTGGACCGCCCCTTCCTCCGGACTGTTTCTCGAATCGGTGAGTTACCGGCGGAGTTAGCCTAACATCCGGGTCAGCCACTCGGCGGCGACGGCCGGCTTACTCTCGTTCTCGATCTCGATTGTGACCGTCCAGGCGGCCTCGACGCCGCCCGGGACCGGTTTTACGCCGGCGAGGCCGATCCGGGCTCGTACGCGCGAGCCCGACCGCACCGGGGCGGGGAAGCGCACGCGGTTGAATCCGTAGTTCACGGTTAGCCGGGCGCCGCCGTCCACCTGGACCGTTTCGAGCACCAGCCGGCTGAGCATCGACAGGGTTAGGAACCCGTGCGCGATCGTGGTTCCGAACGGCGACTCCGCGGCCGCCCGCGCCGGATCGACGTGGATCCATTGCCGGTCCCCGGTCAGGTCGGCGAACTGGTCGATCATGCTCTGCGTGATCTCGACCCAGTCGCTAACTCCGACTTCGGAACCGGCCAGCGCGGCTAACTCGGCGATGCTCGAGATCGCAATCACTTGCGGTCCAGCACGCGGTCGTACCAGGCGGCCAGATCGCCCTTCATCTGCTTCAGGGCGTCGACGTTGAGATAGACCATGTGCCCGGCCGGATAGTAGCCGAATTCGATGTTCCCGACCAGTTTCTTTTCGAGGTTCATATTGGCCAGGTCCATCTCGGTGTTAAAGAAGGGCGTCGCCAGGTCGAACAGGCCGTTGGCCGCGAAGACCCTCAGCGCGGGATTCTTGCGCATGGCGTCGGCCAGGTCGCCGGCCACATAGGTGTCGCGCAGTCCCTGCCCGCCGCCGCCCGCGAATCCGCCCTGCCCCGGAGGCCGGTGGCTGCGGTCCCAGATCTGGTTGAGCCCGGGGCCGCGCGGGAAATAGACCAGCGAAGAGTTATACTTCAACTCGCGGTCCAGATAGTTGCGGAAGGAGGTGACATAGGCACCGGTGATGCCGGTGCTCGACGGATCGTAGCCCGGATTCTCGCCCGCCGCGTCGATGTCCGTGCCTTCGAAGCGCGTGTCGTAGCGCCCCAGGATCAGGCGCTCGCCGCGCGCGAACTCCTTGCGGAACCGCGTCGGCGAGATCCGCAGATTCGCCTCCTTGACGTACTCGACGCTCAGCCCGGTGTAGCTGGCCAGCTTCGCCGCCACCGCGTCGAACCGGGCCTGCGGCAGGTTGTGTCCCTGCGCCAGCGCCTCGGCGTACTCGCCGCGAGCGAACGCACGGACCTCATTGAGAAAGTCCTTCTCGCTCGCCTTGCTCTTGACCTTCTTGTAATACCAAGCCGTGGCCGCGTAAGTCGGCAGGTTGCCGATGTAACTCTGACTCAGACCCGGCGCCATGACATAGTAATTCAGGATCGTCGATAGCAGGACGACGCCGTTGAATGACAGGCCGTCGTTTTCGAGAGAGTCCACGAGCGCCGCCGACCGCGTGGTCCCGTAGGATTCGCCAAACAGGAACTTAGGCGAATTCCAGCGGTGATTCACCGCGACATAGCGCGTGATGAACTTGTTGAACGCCGCTACGTCGGGATCGGCGCCCGCGAAGTCCTTCAGCGTGCCCTTGCCGACGGGGCGGGAGTAACCCGTGCCCGGCGCGTCGATGAAGACCAGGTCGCTCCGGTCGAGCAGCGTGTACTCGTTCGGAACCACTTTGTAAGGGCCTGGGCCGGTCGCCGCGGGACTCGCCGAGATGACCCGGATGGGGCCGACGGATCCCATGTGGAGCCAGATGCTGGCAGAGCCAGGACCGCCGTTATAGAGGAACGTGACGGGCCGTTTCGCAACATCTCCGCCGTCGTCCAGCGTGTAGGCGACGTAGAAGATGCTGCCGTAGGGCTTCTCGTCAGCGCCTTCGATCAACAGATTGCCGGCGGTGGCGGCGTACTTCAGGGTCTTGCCGCCCAATGCCACCTCATGGTGGGTCACCGACGTCACTTCCTTGGGGATCGGCTCCGTGGCGCCCTCACCGCTCGTCGCCGCGGCCTGGGGGCCACGGGCCGGCCGCTCCTGCGCGGGCAGGGGCCCCGCCGCTAGTGTGAGAAGTCCGATGGCCGTGACGAAACCGCTCACAGACGGATAAAGTCGTGATGTCGAGAGCATGGGAGTGGTAAGACCCTACCGTATCACGAACGTCAGGACTGTTTCGACGCGGATGGTGACGTCCTTCTTGCCCGTGGCAGCCGCTCCGGCAGTGCCGGCGGCCGCGCCCGCGCCCGCTCCAATCGCGGCGCCCTTGCCGCCGCCCGCAATGGCCCCGATGATCGCGCCGACCGCGGCCGTGCCGCCGGCCGCCTTGACGTTGCGCCCCGTGTGCGAATCGCCCTTGCGGCTGACCGTGCTCGATCGCACCTGCTGCTCACGCCCGTCCACCTGCACCGACCGGAGCTGGATCTCGAGGACTCCGGGGTCCGACAGCCGGCCCGAGGCTTTCGCCGTCACCACCTTGCCGTAGACCCTCGCGCCACGCCGCGCGATCACCTCACCTTTCGCGCGCAGGTCGCTTGCCAATGTTCCGTCCCAGGTATCGCCGGACCTCGCCTTGTCGGACGACAGCGTCTGTCCCATGCGAACTCGAACTTCGGTTCCCGCCGGAATTGTGACGGCGAAGGCGGCTACCGCCGCGATTACAGAAACACCCGCGGCCGTTCTGAGATGGTTCATGACTTCCTCCTCCCCACATTGTAGGCGGTCCGTATTAGCCTGCGACTCTCCGACGGGTTCGATTTCACGGTTTTCGGGTCCCGCTTCGCGGGCGACGGTCTCAAACGATTGGCCGGCGGCGATGGCGCGAACTTCCGGAAGTGGCGGATTGTTTTCAATGAGTTGGGGCTGCGGGCCGGGCGATGCCGCGCCGGCCGCGAGGTGTTCGGTTTTGGGAATGGAACTGCCGCACGATGGGGTCGAGTGGGTTTGGCGCTTGACCTCCGCGGCGATGCGGGCCTTCTGCACGGCGACCAACTGAGCCCAGGTCCTACGCGCGACGCGCTGCTGCCGCGCAAGGTAGGCGAAGTACGGCGGAGGGAGAAGTCGGTGTTTTGCGAGGTGCCGGACGGCGGCGGCCATGCGTGCGGTATGGGCGGCGCGTCCCGGTTCGGGTGGCTGCTGGCAAAGTGCTTCGTTCCATACGCGTTCGTCGTACTCCCGGAGACGCGCGAGTCTCCACATCGCGAGACACAGCGTGTGGGTGAGGCCATGTTCGCGTTGAGAGGCGGGGCGAAGGAGGCTGAGGTAGTCGCGAAGGTCCTTCTCGAAGGCAGGGTCGAGTCCGGGCATGAATGTGTCGTCAGAAAAGATGACACCCCGGCGCCGGGCGTTTTCGCGCGAACGCAGTTTCCCCTCGGCGGTTCGCGGACCTGTCGACTTTTGCGCATTCGCCCGGTTGGCAGCGAGCATGCGCGGTGTTACTGTTCTCTGTCCCATTGCACCTTCAGCTTACAGGGCGAGTCTCGCGAGTCAGGGTGATGCAGATGTTTAGGAAATTACTATAAGTGGCTGACGTGACTCGTGTTCTATTGAGTTGAGAAATTTTCCGCGAGGTTGTGAACGGCGATTTCCGAGGTATCTCACAGAGGGCGCGGAGGGCGGGCGGAGATCACGGAGCGCCGCACTCGTGTTGCCCGGGATTCTGGCTTGACGACTGGCGCCCCAGCCGGGAAGTCCCGGGTAGCCGTCCGCGTTGTCGCCGACCAGCGCGAGGTAATCGGGTACGGAGGCGGGGAGGACGCCGTATTTCGCGAACACGGCCAGCTCATCCAACACGGCTTTGGTGCGGCGGTTCAACTGTACGACACGAGCGCCCTGCACGCATTGCGCGAGGTCCTTGTCGGGCGTACAGATGAGCACGCGGCCGACACTGGCGTCGCTTGCCGCCTTCCGGGCGCCGGCGGCGGTGAGCACGTCTTCGAGGAGTTGGAATTGGGCGAACAGGTCTGGCTCGATGCCTTCGCTGGTCTTGTAGCCCGGCCAGAGGCGGTTTCGAAAGGACTCGGATGACATGGTCGGTGGCTACGGCAATGTGAGTGGCGCCGTCCCGGATCATGGTTAACACCGACTTCAGGACGCCTCGGACGGCGGAACTGAGTGCGGCCTTCAGCCGGACACGGTTCCTGCTCCCGCGCAGGAACGCAGGAGGGTTGCGACAAACAGACGACGGGGGGATCGGGGCTGGGTCGGGCGTGGCAGGTCTTCGGGTTGGTGCGGGCGGCGGCTGAGACTGCAACTGGTTTCAAGAAAGGGAAAAACATTGGGTGGTAGGCGCTCACGCAGCCCGCGTGGGTGGAAGAAACAAGCTGGCTAGGAAAGAAAACAGTGACGGCCCGAACGCTCATACACCCCGCTCAGCGACTTCCGTGTAGGTCAGTTTCCGAAATGCCGGTATCCCAGGTGCTTGCCGGAACTTGACGGGCACGGTGGTATTAGGCGGCCCGACTCTGCGATGCGGTAATTGGTGTCGCGCATGAGATGGATCTCCTTTCCCGCATCGGCTGCTCTGTTTGCGTTCGCGTGCCGGGCGCAAGCTGATCGAACAGCCCCAATGATCTCGAAGGCGGGCAAGGTCCTGACCGCAACTGCGACCTGCGCTCATCCGGATTTCTCAATGAACGCAGTTCGGACCGAGGTGCAGCATCTGATGCAACAATACGGCGGAGGTGCACAGGCCGGTTCCGTTCTGATGTCTTCGAACGAAAGACCGCGTTCGCTTCTTCACCGGCAGATCATCTGAAGCACAATCCTGTCGTGAATGGACGGCTGCGGCAAGGCTGCCCTCCGTGCCAACATTGATGAGACAGTTCCCCCGGTCATAATTACTGAGCAGGGCGAGTACAGGAATCAATGTGAAGATCAACGGAATCTCTTCGGCTCCCCCCGCGGTTTTGCCCGCTGTGGAACGTAGGGAGGCCGAGCGGAGCGAGGCCGAGTGTGTTGGACATGAATGATCGATGGGGGGTGAAAGTCCCCTACAGGGCCTGTTGGAGGCAACTGTGAGCCAAAAGCAACTGCGCGGCACCGCGAGGGCGCGTGGGGAAGAAGCCGGCGGCGAACTGCAGCACCGAACGGAAGTGAAGCCCCGTGAGGCCGGTCTGATGGAGGCAAGCGTGCTCGGAAACGCGACGCCCGATATTCAACCGTGGTCAGGACGGTATGGGGGACGGGAGCGGCAGGACATTGATCGTTCTTACTCCAAGAGATCTCTTTGGGTCCGCGCAGGCGGTAGGGCGGAAGGTATTGAAAACGACCGTCTGAAGCCCAAGGAGAAGTCGGATCTCCTCGTAGTAGCGATGAAACTGGCGAAAGCCAGTGGAGCAAAGGGGGAGATGGATTGAAGAGCGCAGAACCACGGCAGTTGGCTTTCGTGTTCGCCGACAGCCCGCAAGGGGACAAGGCGCGCGGCTCGCAGGACGAGTCCTATGGGAAGCGATTCTTGGTGCATACAGCGAAGGGCAACGGCCGGATGGAACCTGCCACTTGCACGGCCGTCGAAAGGCGGTTGATGGAGTCAGTAGCGTCGACGAGTAATCTGGCGCAGGCGTTGCTGAATGTGTTGCGAAATAAAGGGGCGCCCGGAGTGGATGGGCGGAGTGTGGAGCAGGTGGTCGATGAGGCCCCGGCTCTGCTTCCTGAGTTGCAGAAGTCTCTTCTCGGCGGAACGTATCGACCGGGCGATATCCGGCGGGTATGGATCCCAAAGCCGGGTGGAGGCGAGCGCGGCTTAGGGATTCCGAATGTGGTGGATCGGTGGGTTCAACAGGCGGTACTCCAAGTTCTGGAGCCGATCTTCGAACCGCTGTTTCATCGCAGCAGTCACGGATTCCGCGCCAACCGGGGTGCTCACACCGCCATAGCCGAGGCGAAGCAGTATGTGGGAGAAGGATACCGGGTCGTGGTTGATTTGGATTTGTCGAAATGTTTTGATCGAGTCCATCATCAGCGCCTGCTCAACCGTTTGGGCCAGCAGGTGGGCGACAGTAGGATTCTGAACCTGGTGCGGCAGATGCTGAAGGCGAAGGTGGTCATGCCGGACGGTGCAAAAGTTTCCACGGAAGAGGGTACCCCACAAGGCGGCCCGCTATCTCCGCTGCTTTCCAATATCGTCTTGGACGAATGGGATTGGGAGTTGGAGCGCCGTGGACTCTGGTTCGTGCGCTACGCCGATGACTGTAATATCTTCGTGCGGAGCCAGCGAGCCGGGGAAAGAGTCATGGCCTCGACGCGTCGATTTCTGGAGACCCGATTGCGGCTTCAGATCAACGAGGCGAAGAGTTCTGTGACGGAACCGGAGAAGGTTCATTTTCTGGGATTTCGGTTTGGAACTGACGGCGGACCGAACGTCGAGGTGCTGTTATCGGCCAAGACGAAGGTGAAGCTCAATGCCCGGATCTTGGAGTTGACTCCAAGACGCTGGGGGAGTTCACTGCGAGCCTGCATGGAAGGACTGAACAAATATTTCCAGGGATGGGTGGCATATTTCCGGATTTGTACTGAAGCAGGAGCGAACGAATTCCGAAGGTATGACGCGCACGCCCGCCGCAGGTTGCGGGCTATCGTGATCTGCCAGAAGAAGCGGCCCCGCTTTCTGTTCCGACACTTGGTGAGGCGAGGCGCCAGCTCCGGGCAAGCTGCCGGAGTCGCCTATTACAGGCAAGGTGTCTGGTCTCGCAGCAACCGGCGGGGAATGACCAAAGCATACCCCAACGATTGGTTCTACGGCCGGATCGGTTCGCTGTACGACCGGTGGCGCGTAGCCAACCCTCCACCGCAAGTTCCCAGCCAGCTCAGTCTGGCATGGTGAGACATTGATCCAAAGAGCCGGATGCGAGGCCCGCAAGTCCGGTTCTGTGAGAGGCGCGGCGGGGCAACCTGCCGTGCCTACTCGACCCGGAGTGCAGCAGCGGGCAAAACCGTCGCGCCCCAGCCGCCCACTCTGCCGCGACCGGATCCGGAGGTTGTCGCCGATGCCAAGCGCCGAACCTTCACGGCCGAATACAAACTGCGCATCCTGGACGAGGCGGATGCCGCAGCCACGCAACCCGGCGCCATCGGCTCCCTGCTGCGCCGCGAGGGACTGTATTCCTCGCACCTGGTCACCTGGCGCCGCGAGCGGCAGGCTGGCATCCTCAAGGGCCTGACTCCGCACAAGCGCGGCCCCAAGACCAAACGCAATCCGCAGGAGGAAGAAATTCAGAAACTCCGCCGGGAGAACCAGCGCCTGACCGAGGAACTCCGCAAGGCCGAGATCATTATTGATGTTCAAAAAAAAGTGGGCGCGATGTTGGGATGGCCCCTGCCGAAGGCGGACCCCGAGGAGAAGCCCTGATGGATGCCGTTACCCATCTGGCCCCCACAGTCGGCATCGTCACTGCTTGCGATTGCCTGGGGGTCGCCCGCGCTTCCTTCTATCGGCAGCGGCCCCTCTTGGGACCACCGGAAGCGCCCGCGCCCGCGCCGGCATTGCCGGCGCAGCGGCCCACCCCGGCGCTCTCTCTCAGTCCAGAGGAACGCGCCAGCGTGCTCGCCGTGCTTCATGAGGAGCGGTTTCAGGACCGTTCCCCCGCCGCAATTCAGGCCACCTTGCTCGACGAAGGCCAGTACCTGTGCTCGACCCGCACTATGTACCGCATCCTCGAGCAGGAGGGAGAGTCTCGCGAACGCCGCGATCAGCTCGTTCATCCGGCTTACCAGAAACCCGAATTGCTGGCCACGGCGCCCAACCAACTGTGGAGTTGGGACATCACCAAGCTGCTGGGACCGGCCAAGTGGACCTACTTCTATCTCTACGTCATCCTGGATGTCTTCAGCCGCTACGTCACGGGCTGGATGGTCGCCCACCGGGAAGCCGCGGAACTGGCCAAGCAGTTCATCGAGGAAACCATATGCAAACATCAAGTCCCCACCGGCCAGTTGAATATCCACGCCGATCGCGGCCGCGTCATGACCTCCAAGCCGGTCGCCTTTTTGATGGCCGACCTGGGCGTCACCAAAACCCACAGCCGGCCTTACGTTTCCGATGACAACCCTTACTCCGAAAGTCAGTTCCGAACCCTCAAGTACCGTCCCGAATTCCCGGACCGCTTTGGCTGCATCCAAGACAGCCGCGCCTTC
>JAFDVZ010000006.1 GCA_018268715.1 Acidobacteriota bacterium
CCTGATAAAAGTGCGGAGCGGGTGTTGAGTCCGCTCCGCTCAGGCTGATGAGCGAGGCCCCCCGCACGGGGACCGCTCACGGCAATCAGGAAGCACGAGGCAAGGAGACTGGGCAGTTCATCGCGCGGCGACGCGCCCTGATAAAAGTGCGGAGCGGGTGTTGAGTCCGCTCCGCTCAGGCTGATGAGCGAGGCCCCCCGCACGGGGACCGCTCACGGCAATCAGGAAGCACGAGGCAAGGAGACTGGGCAGTTCATCGCGCGGCGACGCGCACTGACAGCGCCGGCCGGATCTCAGGGAAGAGCCTTCCGGGCGCGACGCCTAATTGCACCAGGCGATCCACGGTGGCGCGAGGCTCCGGTCCGCCAACGGCGAGTTTCACCGTTGGATAGGCCTTGAGGATGGCGGCGATGTTGGCGATTTGCGGCTCGGGATCCGCGTCGAGGGTGAACCATTCGGCGGTGTCGGCCGGTTCGTCCTGATCCTCGATGAAGGCGAGCAGGCGATTTTCGACGCCGGTCCGGAGAAGACGAAGTGCGCCGCCGCCAGGGAGTTCCCTCCGATAGAAATCCCCGGCGGCAGGCGTCACGAGCGGGGATACGGTGGGCAGTTCCGTTCCCGGCCCGGACTGGTGAGGCGTGGGCGGGCGGTCGCGACCAGACCACCACCACAACCCCGCAGTCAAGAGCAAGCCGATCGCCGATAGCGCCAGCGCCGCGCCTACGCCCTTCCCTTCCCGCGCGGCCGGTTGGCTGACGGTGGGCGGAATCAGATAGCCGCCGACCGCGCCGGCCTCCGATCCGAGCAGGGAGGCGAAGGCCTCGGCGTCGGTGGCGTCGTCACGAACGCGTTCGGCGAGCGCTTCCATCAGCAATGGGGCGGCGGCGGTCAGGATGGCGTCGGCCGACACGGGGCTCACGTTGGCGATTCGCGCGACCGAGGCCGCTGTTTCCGCTCGACGGCCGCCCAGCGCCACCGTGAGGAACCGCGCGCCGCGGGGGACTGGCTGCGCGCGGTCGGACGCCGCGGCGGCCATTGTCCACGGGCGCTCCGCTTCGCCGGCAAGCAGTCGGATGCGGGTCATGAACGGGAGATCGCCCGAGCGCTGGGCGAGCGATTCGATCATGGACGCGACCGCCGCCTCCAGACCCCGCTTCACACCGTATTGGGTTTCGCCGAGCCGCGCCGCGAGCGGTCCCCAGACCGGCGGCAGCATCTGCTCGATCGACTCCATCAACGAATGCGCCAAACACACCTCACTGTGCATGTTTTCCCCGCGCGGCCTCCCTGCGCCGCCTTCCCGTAATGAGGGACACGGCGGGTTCGGGAAAAGTCACATGGAGGGGATGGAGCGCTACGATTTTCTGAAACGGCCGATGAGGGCGCCGACGGCGGCGGCCACGATCAGCACGCCGGTGTGCCACACCATCTTGTGGGGCGCTTCGAAGTTGGCGCAGTGGATTTCGAGCATGACGGCGCCGGCCAGTCCGGCAAGCGCCCCCTGCGTCAATCCGGCGGCAGCGCGGTTCACCACATAGCCGCGACGCAGCCCCCACCATACGGCGGCGGCGGTGGGGATGGCGACGATGAGGCCGGCGCGCAGGCAGATGAGTCCCTGGGCGAGGAAGCGGGGCGTACGGTAGTCGTCGAAAGCGATCGAGTAAGCCGCGGTGAAGACGCTGGCGGCGATCGCGGGCATGGCCCAGGCGGGGGCGCGGCGGGGCGAACCGGGGATGGTCTCACGGACGGCGAACGTCGCGGCCAGCACGATGAGAACCGCGGCGGCCGGGAAGATGGCGAGCACCTGCGCCGCGCTCATAATGCGTACGCCGTACGCGCCGAGCGCGAGAGCGCTGACCACGGCGGCGGCGGCGCAGGTGGCCGCGGCGCGGGAAACGAGCGCGGCGGAGGAGGGCAAGGGGCGCACGGGCTCGACCGATGCGCCGAGGGTTCCAGCGATTCTGGCGAGCAGGGCTGGATCGACGGGCTCGGACGCCCGCGAGGCCTGGCCGAGGGCGCGGTCGACATCGTCGTGCTTCATGCCGCGCCTCCTTTCGCGCGTCCGCCAAGTCCCAGCGCCGTCAACTTCTCGCGGAGTCTGTCGTAGGCGCGATGCGCCTTCTGCTTCACCGAACCGACGCTGGAGGAGGTGGCGCGGGCTACCTCCTCGAGCGACATGTCCGCGACCTTCAGCATTGCGATGACCTCGCGCTGGCTTTCGGGGAGGTCGGCGAGGAGGGTTTCGAGGTCCGGCATCGCGGACGGCGGGTCCGCGGCGGCGCGGCCGAAGTCCGCTCCATCTTCCAGGGTATGCTCGCGCAGGGCGGTTCGCTGCGCCTTACGGTACTGATCTACGCGGATGTGACGGGCGATGGCGTAGAGCCACGGCAGGACGGGCTGGCCCGGACGGTAGGTGTGGCGCACCTGGTGGATGCGCAGCCAGGTTTCCTGCAGCAGGTCGTCGGCGTAACGGCGGCTGACCACCTGAGCGAGGAAGAAACGATGCAACTGGGGACCGAGTCGATGGACCAATTCGGTGGCGGCGGCGGGGTCGCCCTGCTGATACCGGATCATTAGCGATTCCAGCGCCGCATCCACTTACTCGATTGTAGGGCGGACCGGCGACGGTTCGCTGGTCCGCCCCCACGCGCGGTTACCGGATGATGGCCGCGCCGTTGATCGCGCCGGGGATCTTCACCGCGAACATCAGCTCGAGCTCGCCTTCCGAATCGATCTTGAACAGCGAAGCGTTCGAGGTGACGCCGTCGCCGCCGTCGATGACGCCGAGCAGGTTGCCGACCGCCGTCAGATCCGTGGGGCCGCCCGTCAGACGCGCCGCGGCGGGCTTGTCGTAGAACACGTTCGTATCACTCACCAGGTAGCGCAGGATCTGCTTGCCCGGCGTGTCGGCCGAGTACAGGAACTGGCCCGACAGCGCGTTCCAGCACGGGGCGTGGAGGAACTTGCCGGAGCCGTCGACGAAGGGCGTGGGACCGCCGGCGCTCGAAACCACCTGGCCGTTGCGGATCAGCACTTCCATGTCGGAGTGGGCGATGGTCAGGTAGATATTGGCGCCACGGCCGATGACGCCGAACGGGGTGTCGTTGTTCGGGAAGGCGGGCAGCACGACCGGATGGCTGGGCCCGGTGATGCCGGCGCCGTTGGCGGTGGACACGTCGAGGATGGCGACGCTGCCGCTCTTTTCAACATAGAAGGCCCCGCCGTCGAAGGACACGATCTGGGCGGCGCTCTTGTCGGCGCGCACCAGCGTGACCATGCCATCGGCGTCCTTCATGACGTCGGTTCCGTAGACGGGGAACGATTCGGCCGTGGTGAGACCGAGCACCAGCAGGTGGCCGTGGCCGAAGGCGACCGAGACGGGTTGCGAGGCGGTCTTAATGAGTTGCGTGGGCTGCATGGAGTCGCCGCGACGGGCGAAAACGGTTACATTGCCGGAGGCGAAGTTCACGGCCGCGGCGAGCGGGCCTTCGGCGGCGACTCCGCCGGCGTTGCCGCCCACTCCGCCCGATCCGCCCGTGGGCACGTAGGTGGTCTGTCCAGTGCGTGAATTCACAACGGCCAGATAGTTGGCGGCGCCGTTCGTGATGGTGAGAAACAACGGGGCCGATCCCTGCGCCTTCGACGCGGCCGGGAGGGTGGATTCCGCCGCGAACGCGAACACCGGCGCCAACGCAAGCGCCCAGAGCTTGTGTGCTTTGAACATGATTCTCCTTAGGTTTCTTGTGAACCGGCGGCCGCCTGGTTTCATGGGTGTATTCGCTGCGAGGGGCGTGTCGAGTTACGGAGGCTGCAAAAAAATCGTACAGGCGGGGCGCAACATGGGGCGGCGCGCGATCGTTGGAATTTACCACACCCCGGTGGCGTTTTGGAGCCACTAATGAATAATGAGATCGTATTCTCTGTTTTGAAAGGAGCGGAATGCCGAACAATACGGTCCACGATCAGCCCGATGCGGCGGAACGTGCCTTCATTGACCAGGCTATCGCCAAACGAAGCGGAAGCCCGGGCGCACTGCTGGGCATCCTCGAGGACGTCCAGGAACACCATCCGAAGAGGTATCTGACGGCTTCGACGCTACGATATATTGGCGCCAAAACCAACATCCCGTTGTCGCAGATCTACAGCGTGGCGACGTTCTATGCGCTCTTCAACCTGGAGCCGCAGGGCGATCACACCGTGTGCATCTGCCGGGGCACGGCCTGTCATACTCGCGGGTCGCGCAATCTGCTGGAGAGCCTGAAGCTGGAATTGGGCCTCGAGGAGAACGGAGATGGGAGCGACGCGGACAAGGTTTCCTTCACCACCAAGGACGGCAAGTTCACCGTGCGCACGGTGGCCTGCTTCGGCCAGTGCGCGCTCGCGCCGGTGGTGGAGATCGACCACCGCATCAGCGGCCACGTGAACGAGCGCACCTTGCAGCGCGAAGTGAACGTGCTCGAGAAGGAGGAGGCCGACTGATGCCGCGCATTCAAGATATCGGCACCTTCAACGAAGTCCGCGAATCCGGCATGGCGAAGCTTGTGCCGCCGGTTCCGCGCATCGGCATCGGCATGGGCACGTGCGGCCGCGGCAATGGCGCGGAGGGCGTCTACCACGGATTCGCGGAGGCCATCGACCGCACCGGCGCGGAAGTGGTGCTCGCCAACCTGGGCTGTTTCGGCTGCTGTTCGGAAGAACCGATCGTGAACATCCGCGTGCCGGGGCGTCCGCTGATTCTGCTGCACCAGGTGCAGGCGGACGACTGCAAGCGGATCCTGACCGACATCACCACCGGCAAGCTGACTCCCGATCGCGTGTATTGCAAGATCGAGGAGTGGGACCACATCACCACCCACATCCGCTACGGGCCGGGCTATCCGGAGATCCCGCACTGGCACGAGGTTCCGTTCTTCAAAGGCCAGAAGAAGATCGTGCTGCGCAATTGCGGTTTCATCAATCCCGACGACATTGAAGAGTACATCGCGGTGGGCGGCTATCAGGCGCTTTATAAAGTCCTGATCGACAACCGGCCGGAGATGGTGATCGAGCAGATCAAGGCGTCGAAACTGCGCGGGCGCGGCGGCGCGGGCTATCTGACGGGCAACAAGTGGGAGTTCATGGCGCGCGCCAAGGCGGAGCAGAAGTACGTCATCTGCAACGCCGACGAGGGCGATCCCGGCGCGTACATGAATCGCAACGAGATCGAGAGCGACCCGCATTCGCTGCTGGAAGGCATGATCATCGGCGGGTACGTGATGGGCGCGACGCAGGGCATCGTGTACGTCCGCGCCGAGTATCCGCTGGCCGTGCATCGGCTGACGCGGGCCGTCGAACAGGCGCGCGAATACGGCATGCTGGGGCAGGACATCCTGGGCCGCGGCTTCAGCTTCGACATACAGATTGTCGAGGGCGCGGGCGCGTTTGTGTGCGGCGAGGAGACGGCGCTCATCGCGTCGCTTGAAGGCTATGCGGGGCGTCCACGGCCGAGGCCTCCGTTCCCGGCGCAGAAGGGTTTGTGGGGCATGCCCACGAACATCAACAACGTCGAGACCTGGTACAACGTGGCGCCCATCGTCATGAAGGGGCCGGCGTGGTTCACCGAGACCGGGTCGCCCAAGAGCGCGGGGACCAAGGTGTTCTCGCTGGTGGGCAAGGTGCATAGCACGGGTCTGGTGGAGTTGCCGCTGGGCACGCCGCTGAAGACGCTGGTGTACGACATCGGCGAGGGCGGGGTGAATGGGCGGTCGATCAAGGCCGTGCAGTCCGGCGGACCTTCGGGCGGGTGCATCCCGCAGGAGATGTTCGACACGCCGGTGGATTACGAGAGTCTGGCGCAGTTGGGCGCCATCATGGGCTCCGGCGGCATGGTGGTGATGGATGAAGACAACTGCATGGTGGACGTGTCGAGGTTCTTCCTCGAGTTCACGCATTCGGAGTCGTGCGGCAAGTGCGTGCCGTGCCGCGTGGGGTTGAACAAGGCCCTGCGCATTCTGAACGCGTTCACCGAAGGCAATGCGACGTCGCAGCATCTGGAGGTGCTTGACGAGTTGGGCCGCATGATCCGCGATTGCTCGCTGTGCGGGTTGGGACAGTCGGCGCCGAATCCGGTGCTGACCACGATGCGGCACTTCCGGCATGAGTTCGAGGACCACATCCTGGCGCATCGCTGCCGCGCGGGGGTGTGTCAGGAACTGGCGCTGTCGCCCTGCGAGAATAGCTGTCCGCTGCACATGAATATTCCGCGGTTCCTGCAGCTTTACAAGGAAGGCCGGCTGGAGGAGGCGTTTGAAAGCGTCATCATGGACAATCCGCTGCCGGCTTCGACGGGGCGGGTGTGCCAGCATCCGTGCGACAACCGCTGCCGGCGCCAGAGCATCGACGAAGCGGTGAACATGCGCGACGTGCACCGGTTCATCGCGGATTCCGTGCTGCTGTCGGACAAGTACGAAGACGCCGTGGCGCGCATTGTGGCGCGGCGCATGGAGCCCACCGGACGCAAGATCGCCATCGCGGGCGCGGGTCCGACGGGGCTGACGTGCGCGTTCTATATGGCCATGCTGGGCCATTCGGTGACCATCATCGAATCGCAGCCGGCGCCGGGCGGCATGTTGCGCTACGCGCTGCCGGAGTATCGCCTGCCGAAGACCGTGCTCGACCGCGAGATCGGGTTGATCGAGAAGCTGGGCGTGCAGTTTGCGTACAACCAGCGGGTGGGCTTCGACGTGCCGTTGAATGAGCTCGACGACAACTACGACGCCGTGTTCATCGCCATCGGAACGTGGAAGGAGAGCTGGCTGTACCTGGCCGGCACGGAGTTGAAGGGCGTGTATCCGGCGCTCAACTTCCTGGAGATGGTGGCCAAGGGCGAGTCCGTGAAGCTGGGCAAACGCGTGGCGGTGATCGGCGGCGGCAACGCGGCCATCGATTCCGCGCGCACGGCCATGCGCATGGGCGCCGAGGTCAACATCATCTACCGGCGCGAACGCAAGGACATGCCGGCCATCGAGGAAGAGACCGAGGCCGCGCGTCAGGAAGGCGCCAGGTTCTCGTTCCTGGCCGCGCCGCATCGGATCATCGGCGGTCCCGATGGTTCGGTGAAGGCGATCGAGGTGGTGAAGACGCGGCTGGGCGAGTACGATTCGTCGGGACGGCGGAAACCCGTGCTGACCGACGAGATCCAGCGCTTTGACTGCGACGCCGTGGTGCTGGCGGTGGGCGAGGTGCTCGATCTCGACTTCGCGCGGGCCTCCGGTTTGCAGATCAAGGAGAGCGGCACGATCGATTACGACCGGTTCTCGCTCGAGACCAGCCGTCCGCGGTTCTATGCGGGCGGAGACGCGATCAGCGGGGCCTCCAACGTGTCGAACGCCATGGGCTACGGCAAGAAGGCCGCGCGCATCATGGACGAGCGGCTGATGGGCGTCCAGCGGTGGCACGATGTCTTCCCGTCGTTTGAGTACGACCGCACCGTGCCGCATGAGACGTCGCAGTGCCGGCGTCACGCAGGGCATCACATTCCGGTCTCGATTCGCATGCGGGCGGCTGATTCAATCTTCCCCGAAGTGGTGGACGGATTGACTCCGCTCGAGGCGACCGAGGAGGCGAATCGCTGTCTGCGGTGCGATGTGAAGACGGTGGGGGCTCACTAAAGGAGGCGGCCAGTGACACAGAAGAAACTCTCAGTCCGAATCGATGGAGAACTGGTGAACGCCACCGAAGGGCAATCCATATTGCAGGTGGCGCGGGCGGCGGGCAAGTACATTCCGACGCTGTGCTACCTGGAGGGCCTGTCCTCAGTGGGCGCGTGCCGGCTGTGCATCGTGGAGGTGTCGGGCAGCGGACGGCTGCTGCCCGCCTGCACCACGCCCGTCCAGGACGGCATGTCGGTGACGACGAATTCGCCCAAGCTGGCGCGCTATCGCCGCATCACGCTCGAGCTGCTGTTCGCCGAACGAAACCACACCTGCTCGGTGTGCGTGTCGAACGGCAATTGCGAGTTGCAGGCGATGGCGAAGACGCTGGGCGTCACCAGCATCCGCTATCCGCATAACTTTCCGAAACTGCCGGTGGACCTGTCGCACACGCGCTACGTGCTGGACCACAACCGCTGCATACTGTGTACGCGTTGCGTGCGGGTGTGCGCGGAGGTGGAAGGCGCGCACGTGTGGGCGGTGACGGCTCGCGGCATTCAATCAAAGATCGTGAGCGACCTGAATCAGCAGTGGGGCGAGGCGTCCAACTGCACCTCCTGCGGCAAGTGCGTGCAGGCGTGCCCCACCGGCGCGCTGGCCGAGAAAGGCTTCGCCGTCGAGGAGATGACCAAGCGCAGCGATCATATCTCGATGATCGCCGGCCGCAAAGGAGTTCACGCATGAAGAAGATCAAGCTGGCGACGGTGTGGCTGGATGGATGCGCGGGCTGCCACATGTCGTTGCTCGATATCGACGCGGGCATCCTGACGGTGGCGCAGAAGGCGGACATCGTGTACGGGCCGCTGGTGGACGCGCAGGAGTTCCCCGATGAGGTGGACGTCACGCTAGTGGAGGGCGCGGTTTCAAGCCAGGAGGATCTGCACAAGATCCAGAAAATCCGCCAGTGCACGCGGACCCTGGTGTCGTTGGGCGATTGCGCGGTGACGGGCAACGTTCCGGCGATGCGCAATACAATTCCCGTGCCGAAACTGCTGCAACGCATCTACGTCGAAGGCGTGCAGGAGAACAAGAGCGTGCCGGTGGATCGCGTGCCGCCGCTGCTCAAACAGGCGCGGCCCTTGCGCGATTACGTCAAGGTGGATCTGCACGTGCCCGGCTGTCCGCCGAGCGCGCAGGCCATCCTGGCCGTGGTGAGCGATCTGCTGGATGGCCGGAATCCCGAGGCCAACGCGAAGCTGAAGTTCGGGTAAGGAGCGACGGCATGAATCGAATTGTCATTGACTCGGTAACTCGCATCGAAGGCCACGCCAAGATCACGCTGCATATGGGCGACGACGGGAAGGTCGCCGACGCGCGCCTTAACGTCACGCAGGTGCGCGGGTTTGAGAAGTTCACCGAAGGCCGGCCGTTCTATGAGATGCCCGGCATCACGGCGCGCATCTGCGGCATCTGCCCGGTGAGCCATCTGCTCGCGTCGTCCAAGGCGTGCGACGCCATCATGGCCGTCCGCATTCCGGAACCGGCGCGGAAGCTGCGCGAACTGCTGCACTGCGCGCAGTTCGTTCAGTCCCACGCGCTGAGCTTCTTCTATCTGTCGTCGCCGGACCTGCTGCTGGGAATGGAGTCGGATCCGGCCAAGCGCAATGTCGTCGGCGTTATCGAGAAGTATCCCGAAATGGCGCGCGACGGCATCGAACTGCGCAAGTTCGGCCAGCAGGTGATCGAGGCGCTGGCCAAGGAGCGCATCCATCCGTCGTGGGTGGCGCCGGGCGGCGTGAACGCGCCGCTTACCCAGCAGACTCGCGACCGCATCCTGTCGGGCCTGCCGCGCGCCCGCGCCATCGCCGATAAGACGATGTCGTTCTTCAAGGGCGTGGTGGATCAGTTCCAGGAGGAGATCGAGTTCTTTGGACCTGGTCCAACGGCCTGCGCCGGCCTGGTGGATCGCAAGGGGGCGCTGCAGTTGTACGAAGGCTTCCTGCGCTTCCGCGCTTCCGATGGGCTGATTCTCGAGGACGGCATCGAGGCCTCCGACTACTATCGCTACATCGGCGAGGCGACCACAAAGGACTCCTACCTGAAGTCGCCTTACTATGCCGTGCTCGGCTATCCCGCGGGCATCTATCGAGTGGGGCCGCTGGCTCGGCTGAACGCGGCGGACCGCTGCGGGACTTACAAGGCCGACCTGGAGTTCCAGGAGTTCCACCGGCGCTTTGGACTGGTGGCGGAGAGTTCGTTCCTCTACCACTACGCCCGGCTGATCGAGATCATCTACGGGTTGGAGCGGATGGAGGCGCTGTTGAACGATCCGGCGATTCTCGACACGCACGTGCGCGCGAAGGCGGGCGTTAACTCGCTGGAAGGCGTCGGCATGATCGAGGCGCCGCGCGGCGTGCTGATTCATCACTACAAGGTGAATGAGGAAGGCGCCATCACGTGGGCCAACCTGATTGTCGCCACCGGCCATAACAACATGGCCATCAACAAGGGCATCACGGAAGCGGCCAAGCATTACGTCGACGGGACCAAGCTGCGCGAGGGCATGCTCAACCGCGTCTCGGCCGTCGTGCGCGCTTACGACCCGTGTCTGAGTTGCTCGACCCACGCCAATGGACAGATCGCAATGCAGATTCAGTTGCTGAGTCCGGAAGGCGTTTTGCTCGATGAACTCAGAAGTCATTAAGACGCTGGTGATCGGCTACGGCAACCCGCTGCGTTCCGACGACGCGGCGGGTTTGCACGTGGCTCGCGCGGTTACTGGCTCGCGGTTTCGAGTTATCGAGACTTATCAACTGACTCCGGAGTTCGCCGAGGATATTTCAGCCTTCGAGCGAGTGATTTTCGTCGATTGCGACGTCGAGTTAGCGCCGGGCGAGGTGAAGGTGCGGCCGGTGGAGCCGACGGCCCACGCCGATACGCACCTGCAGAGTCCCGGCGACCTGCTGCGGCTGGCTCACGAACTGTACGGGGCGCGGCCCGAGGCTCTGTTTGTCGGCGTCGGCCCGGAAAACATGGATCTGGGCGAGACGCTGTCGCCCAGCGTCGATGCGGCTGTCCAGCGCGCCGCGGACCTGATCCAGGGCGCAATCCGTCCGCTTCATACTTCTTCATAATCCCCGCCGAGTTCGCTTAACAATCGCTTCGTCTGATGGTATTGAAGGCCTTTGGAGGGCCGAACTTCAGATGAGAAAACACATGATCGGGATCCTGGCGGGTGGGATCGGAGCTATCGGACTGGCCAAGTTGTGGCACGTGCGCCGGCACGGATTCGGCGGCGGGGAGCATTGTGGCCCGCGACGTCACGGCTGGCGCGGCGGTCCGCGGCGGTTCCTGAAGGAGTTGGACGCGACCCCCGAGCAGAAGGCCGCGCTGCGGCAGAGCGCCTGGGAGTTGGTGCAGGCGATTCAGGCGGGCAAACCGCCGGTGAACTTCGGCGCGGTGCGAGAGGCGCTGACGGCCGAGTCGGTGGACCGCGCGGACCTGGTGAACAAGCTGCGCGAGCCCGTCGATTCGCCGCTGCCCGACGCCATCGCGAACGTCGTCGAGCGTCTGCGCGGCAGCCTGAGCGCCGAACAGCGCGCCAAGCTTTCGGCCATGATGGCCCGGCGCTTCGGCGGCGACGCGCCCTCGGCTTCGCCAGCGCCCGCCCAGTAGGATAGGACTAGTGCCGATCGATGCATTGCTTGTGGACGACGACGCCCGGCTGCCGGAGATGCTGAAGACGTTTCTTGAGCCGCAGGGCGTCGCGCTCACGCTTGCGCCGGGCGGGGCCGAGGCCCTGGTCCAACTGGAGCGGCAGGCGTTCGACGTCGTCATCCTCGACGTGATGATGCCGGGCATGGATGGGCTCGAGACGCTGCGACGGCTGCGCGCGAAGTCGAACGTGCCGGTGATCATGCTGACCGCTCGCGGCGATGAAGCGGACCGCATTGTGGGGCTCGAGCTGGGTGCGGACGATTACCTGCCGAAGCCCTTTAGCTCCCGCGAGCTGCTGGCGCGCATCCGGGCGCTGGTGCGGCGGGCGGGCCCGAGCCCGGCCGAGAAGTTGGAGTATCGGGAGATCCGGCTGATGGCGGACACGCGCGAAGTGTGGAAGGCGGGCGAGCCGGTGGCGCTGACCGCGCTCGAATTCGACCTGCTCGCCGCGCTGATGCGCCGGCGCGGACGCGTGGTGCCGCGAGAGGCGTTGCTGCGGCTGGCCGGGCGCGCGGACACCACCGTGAATGAGCGCGCCGTGGACGTTCACGTCGCGCATTTGCGGCAGAAGCTCGACGACGATCCGCCGCGGTTGATCAAGACCGTGCGGGGCGTGGGCTATGTGTTCGCGGCGGAGTCGTGATGGGCCGCGGGCGCGTCCACTGGAGAGATCGCGTGTGGCTGGTTCCGCCGTTCGGATTGCGGCGGCGGATTTTCTGGGCGCTGGCGGGCGCGATGCTGATGGCCGGCCTGCTGACGGCGCTGCTGTCGCTGGTGTGGAATCGCCCGGGATGGCCCGCCGCCGCGGTGTTCATCGTCGCGGTGCTGTGGGCCGCCTCCGGACGGCTGGCGTTCCGGTTGGTGCTGCCGCTGAATCGGCTGGCCGCCGTGGTGCAGCGCATCGGGGAGGGCGACCTGTCGGCGCGCGAGGGCTTCGTCAGCGGCCATCACGACGAGGTGTCGCGCGTGGCGGCGGCGATTGACGCAATGGCCGGCCGCATCGAAAGCCAGATCCAGGAGGAGCGGCGGCTGATGGCGGTGGTCTCGCACGAGTTGCGCACGCCGATGGCGCGCATTCGCGTGCTGACCGATCTGGCGCGCGCCGGCGATGCTTCGGCGCTCGACGGGATCGACCGGGAAGTGGAGGAAGTGGACGATCTGGTCGGCAACATTCTGGCGCGTTCGCGTTTGGAGTTCGGGACGCTGTCGCGCAAGCCGGTGAGCCTGCCCGAGGCGGCGCGCGAGGCCATCGAACGGGCCGGTCCGCCGGAGCCGCCGCTCGAAATCGAGGGCGCGAACGCTTACGACGCGGTGTCTGCCGATCCCACGCTGGTGCATCGCGCGATCGCCAATCTCATCGACAACGCGAGGCGCCACGGCGGAGGCGTCGCGCTGGTGCGAGTGCGATCGGGCGAGGAGGGCGTGTCGGTGGAGGTGCTCGACTCGGGGCCCGGATTCCCGCCGACCAAGGGCGACCGCTTTCGCGCCTTCGCGCCGGAATCGGGCGGCACGCGGGGTTCGGGATTGGGGCTCGGGCTGAACCTGGTGAAGCGGATCGCCGAAGCGCACGGCGGGCGCGCGTGGGCGGAGGACCGTCCGGAAGGCGGGGCCCGGGTGGGCTTTGAAACGCCGTTCGCTAGCTGACCGCCGCGTCCACCGCCATGGGCGGCTCATAGACTCGGTTCAGATGCTCAAGCAGCGGCAGCGGATCCGCGGTCAGGCTGCGGAAGCCGATGTAGCCGTCGGGGCGCACCAGGTACACGCACGGGACGCCGGCCGAATAAGCGTGATGCGCGTGTCCGTCCGGATCGGCGATGGACGGGCCATCCCAGAGGGCGGTGCGGCGCGCGATCAGGTGCGTGGTCACCTCGTCCGGATAGCCGTCGCGCATGTAGCGGGCGATGTTCGCGAATCCGCGCAGGTCGTCCTTGTCGGGATTCTCGCCCGTGAACAGCAGCGCGACGTGCCGCGATCCGCGTAGGAGCGAGTAGAGCGCCGGGGCGCGATCGCCCGGCAAGGGACCCGCGGTCCAGCGGCCGTGCTGGTCCACGATGGGGCTGGTCCGGTAGTTCACGCTGAGTTCGGCGAAGCGTTCGACGATGCGATGCTCCAGCACTTCGAAGCCGGCGAGGATGGGAATCACGCGGTTGCGGATGCCCTGCGACACCGGATGGCGCAGCGTGGCGATGGACGCCAGGTTCGCGGTCAACGACAGCATGGAGCGCGCCACCGGCTGACGCTCCGCCGTGTAGCTTTCCAGCAGCGTTTCGGGCGCGGTGCCGCGCAGCACCATCGACAGCTTCCAGGCCAGGTTGAACGCGTCCTGGACGCCGGTGTTCATGCCCTGCCCTCCCGCCGGATTCTGCACGTGCGCCGCGTCGCCGGCGACGAACACCCGCCCGCGCTGATACTGCGGCGCGGTGCGGCGCGAGAGCCGGAACGGCGCGAACCAGGCCGGCTCGCCCAGGCGGGCGGATTTCGGCCCGCGTTCGGAAAATATCCGCCGCAGCGTCTCAAAGGTGGGCGTCGGGCCGTCGTAATCGGCAACCAGACGGTGCAGGCCGCCGGGCAGCGGCATGGCGGATAGCAGCCCGTCTTCATGGAACCAGAAGCGCCACTCGTCGTCCGGCTCGTCCTGCTCGATGGCGACATCGGCCAGCAGAAATGTTTCCTCGGCGGAGGAGCCTTCGAAGGGAATCCCGACGGCCTGGCGCACCAGACTGTTGGCGCCGTCGCACCCCACTACGTACTCCGTCTCGAGCGTTTCAACGGCGCCGCCCGCCCGCTGCACGTGGAGGCGCACGCCGTCCGCATCCTGGCTGACGCCCGTCACCGCCGCCCGCCGCTCCACCTCGATGCCGAATCCGCGCAGATGCTCAAGCAGGATGCGCTCGGTTTCGCGTTGCGGAAGGTCGAGCGCGAAGGGGTAGGGGCTCGGCAACTCGTCCAGGCTGAAGTGCAGGATGCGGCGGCCGTCGGCGAACAGGTTTGCGCCGTGAATGCGCTGACCCGCCGCAAGAACGCGCTCGACGAAGCCCATGGAGGCGAAGGCTTCGAGCGTCCGGGCGTGGATGGCGATGGCGCGGGAATCAGCGGCGGGCGCGGCGGCGCGGTCGAGCACGCGGGAGCGCACGCCATTTCGCGCGAGTTCGGCGGCCATCGTCAGCCCGGCCGGGCCCGCGCCGACAACAATCACTCGGTCGTCAAGGGACATGGAATCTCTGGGTGAGGCGCCCTAGGCGCCGCATCGTCTGGGTGAGGCGCCTGGGAGCGCCTCCTCGGTGAGATCGCCCTCGGCCTAGCGAACCAGCCGCAGCCCGGTCATAAAGATGTTGCTGCGAAATCCTTCGTTCGAGTAGAGCGCCTCGGAAAGACCATAGTAGCGCCACTCGGTGAAGAATTGGACACGTTCATGCACCGGAACGTTCAGTTTGACGATGGGCGAATAGAACGACGTCGGTCGGCTGCCGCTCGAGGTGTAGAACGAGCCGCCCAACTGGAGCTTCGGTCCGTACTTGCCCTTGACGGGCGGCGCGACATCGATCACCGCCGTCCCGGTGTGCGAGTTCTCGTGGTAGTTCGAAAGCTCGGGACTCAGGAACGGCAGCGACGCGTAGTTCAAATTCGATTCGATCGAGCTGCGCGTGTAGTCGGCCATGAAGGTGATCCGCTGCCCGTTCTTCGGATTCCACAGCAGCCCGACGGACTCCTGGTAGTTCTGAAGGTCGAAACGGACCGCCGGGTTCGGGTTCTCGTTTGTCAGGGCGAAGAAATTGCCGGTCAGCGACAGGGAGTTGAACAGCTGGTAACGCGCCCGGATCGTGCCCTTGCGATAGTCGGCGAGGCTCGTGCGGAAGTAGACCTGACTGGTCGAGGCGAGTTCGGCGTCGCCGTTCACCCACAGCTTCTGGCCCATGCGGATCTGGCCGCCCAGCAAGCCCACCTGCTGGTCAAGATTCCCCGGCTGATATTGCACGCCGTTTTCGAGCGGAGCGCGCACCTGCGCGTCGCCCCACACCTTGCGCCAGCCGCCGCGGACCGTCAGCCACGAGAACACCTCGACGTTCGCCTGCACCTGCTGGCGGCTGTAGTTCACGAACAGGCGGTCGCCGCCGGGATTCGCAAACACCGGAGTGGTGAGGAACGATACGTTGTTCAGCGCAATCGAGCTCGACGTGTGATAGCGGTCCGTCATCCAGGATTCGAGGATGCGCACACGACGGATGGGCCGCAGCTCCAGGTTGATGTTGCCCGTCGAGTGCGGCTGGTTGGAGTTCGCCGCCGCGTACATCGATTGCGAGGTCAACACCTGGAAGGTCCGCGGATCGGGGAAATTGCCCGTGGCGGCCTGCGTGTACAGAACATCGTCCTTGGGCTGCGAATAGAGGAACGACCCGGAGAAGTCGACCCAGGAGAACGGCGTCCAGGTGGCGATGGCGCGCTCGAAGATGCTCGATCCGCGCACGCGCTCGGCCTGGATCAGGTTGGTCAGGAACGCCGTCTGATCGAGCGACGGCGTGGTGCGAGCCCCGCTGATGTTCTTACCGTTCGACAGCGTCTGGTCATCCTTATATATCGTCCCGCCCTGTTCGAGCGTGACATGGAACTTCGCGAACTCGAGGTTGACGCCGCCGCGGAACTGATCGGTCTTGTCGTAGGTGGTGCTCGCCACCGGGTACTGATTCACCGATCCCGTGACGTAGTCGGCCACGCCGCGCCCTTCGCCCCAATTACGGGTGTAGGCCAGATAGGGGCTGATCCACGTGCCGGGGCGGAATCGCAGCACCATGTCGATGGTGCGCCGTCGCAGGTCAAAGCCCTGCTGGGTGCTGAACACGTTGCGATCGATGGCCGGGTTCGCGAAGGAACCCAGGAAATTGTAGTAGGCGATGTTCCGGTAGTCGACGCGGAAATCGTACAGCTTCTGCTTGGCGGCGTCGAAGCGCAGCGTCTGGTTCGGATCGCCGCCCCAGCCGGACCCGAACAAGTTGATCTTGTCGTAGAACCTGCTGGTCGGGCTCGTGATGGACAGGTCGAAGCCGAACACCTTCGGACCTTCGCCCAGATTCACCACGGAGCGATAGGCGTCGTAATTGCCGCCGTTGGTGACGAAACGGTACCCCAGGTCGACGCTGCCGGTGACGGTGGGACCGGCCGCCGGCGCGGCCTCAGCGGGCTTGGCCTCCTCGGCCTTGGGCTTCTCCGCTTCCGGCTTCGCCGCCTGCGCGGCCGGCGCCGGATCCCCGGCGGGCTTCGGCGCGTCCTGCGCGACGAGCGGCATCAGTGCGAGGCAGAAAATTAGGTGTCTCATCGCGTCAAAGCCCTGTCAATATGCGAACCGTGGACCTTCTGATGGCACGTGCTACAGGCGCGGAAGCGCTGCAGCCGCAGATCGTGGATCGCCGGCGGCACTCCGCCCAGCGTTCCGCTCGCCGCCACGGCCGGGGCCCCGATATTCGAGTGGCATTCGAGACAGACGAAGCGCTCCTCATGGCGCGTCAACATCTTGGGATTGGCCGAACCGTGCGGCTCGTGACAGGCCTGGCACCCGTCCATCTGGACCGGCGCGTGAGTGAACGTGAACGGTCCGCGCTTGTCGCCGTGGCACTTGAAACAGGAGGACTCATTCCCATTGGCCGTCTGCAGCGAGGCGCGCAACGAACTGCCGTGCGGATTGTGGCAATCGACGCACGACATGGCGTTTTCCGGCAGCTTGTGATGGAACGGCTTCTGGAACTGGGCCCAATTGGACTGGTGGCATTCGGCGCACTTGGCGTTGATGGCCGCCGAACGCCCCTTCAACAGATCTTCCGAATGCGGCTTGTGGATCGAATGGCAGCTGACGCAGGCGACTTCGCTGCGCCCATGGCCGCCCTGTACGCGCCCGACGTTGGTCGGCTGGTTGGCGTGGCACTTCAGGCAGGATTGTTCGGACTTCTTCGCGGTCAGCCGGGCGGGATTCTGGATATCCGCCGCGGCGGTCGACTCGGCGTGCTTGCTTCCGGGCCCGTGGCACGATTCGCAGGCCTTGGTCTCCCAGCCACGCTTCTTGTCGCTTTCGAGCAGAAAGTGGCGGTTGGCCTTCAGACCTTTAAATATGTCCTCGTGGCAGGCGCCGCAGGTTTCAGAACCCACGTAGGTGGCTGGCGCCGGCGGCGTGGCCGGCGCCGGAGGGGTGGGCGCGCTTTCCTGCGCGCCCGGATTCGATTGAGCTGGAGCGGGACAGACGGCTAACGCAAGAGCCGCCACTCCGACGAGGAAAGCCTTTCGTGGAGGCGTCCAGGCGAATACAGCACATGCGTACCATTTCGGCGACTCTCGCATTAGCAGTTGACCTCGTTCCTAACTTACTACTGTGCGTGGATGCGCGACACCGAGAAATCCGACGTCGAGCTGTGGCACGCCGTGCAGGCTTCCACCGACTTCCCGCCAATAGCGGCCGTGTTGTTCACGGCGTGGCCGAGCGAGGAGATGTCGGCGTGGCAACCCGTGCACGCCGCGGTAATCGGCGGCAGCGGATTCACCAGACCCTGCGGGATCTTCACAGCATTCGCCGTCTGCGGCAAAGTCTGCTCGGATCCGTTCACGTGGCACATATCGCAAGCGCGACGGTCGCCCACCGCGCCGGCCGGACTGAAGGCGGGATAACGGACTTCGGTGAAGTCGTTATGGCTGCCGCCGAAGCCGACGACAGTGTAGCCCGCGCCCATCTCGTTCAACTGCTCGCCCGTATGGATCCGGTGGATCATGTAGGCGAACTGAACCGACTGGGCCGGCGTGTTCTTGTCGTCCGCGTTGGTCGCCGTGGGCCTGCGGGCAACGTCGGTTTCGCTGGCGTTGTGGCAGAGCACGCACATTTCGATCTGGTTGCGGTTGGTGCCGTGCAAGGACAGCATGGTGTGGCACTGGTTGCACTTGGCGATGTCGACCACGGTGCGCCGGGCGGCGAGCTTGGAGCCGTCCACCGCGAAGTAGGAGACCAGGTTCTTGGCGCCGTATTCGGTGGTGAGGGCGACCTTGGTGCCAGGCAGCAGGGTCAATCCGCGGCGGCCTTCAAGACCGATCGCGAACGTGCCCTTGGCCGTCGACGGAATCGCGTGGGTGAAGGTGAACTGGCAGTTGCCGCTCGCGTCGCAGCTTCCGCCGGCCACCACGTCCTCCGACACGTAACCGCCGGTGGTCACGTCGGAGCCGAAGTTGGTGTAGCCGTAGTCGGTGGTCGGACCCGCCAGCACCGCGGCCAGGCGGCCCGGCGACGTCTTCAGGTCGGCCAGGGCGATCGGGTTTCCGGCGCTATCCTTCAGCGTGAAGGTGATGGTCGGCTTGCTGCCGGCCGTTCCGTTCTTCACCTGCAGGTTGCCGAACACCATGCCCGGAATCGAGGAGGTCATTCCCGGGTTGATCGGACCGCCGTTGGAGCGGTTGATGTGGGCGCCCAGAATCGAGGCGTCCAGCGGCAGATCACCCTGCGGGATGTGGCAGTTGCCGCACGATGCGTCGCTCACCTGGGGCAGGCTGACGTGGTTTGCGCCAGTGGCGAAGTTCACGTCGTCGTGGCAGGCGCCGCAAGCCGTCCGGCTGGGCGTCAGATACGCCTTCGCCTGGGCGGCGCCGGTCGTCTGCTCGTGGCAGACCTGGCAATTGCCCGGATCGGTGGGCAGACCCACGGTCGACCAGTCGGAAACGCCCTGGTTGAAGCCGATGATCTGGTAGCTGCCGCCCGCCTTCACGCTGGGCAGATTGGCGCCCATGTGAATCTTGTGCGTCATCACCACCATGTCCACGGTGTTGCCCGTGTCCGGATCGGTGGTCTGCGGCGTGTGGCACAGAATGCAATATTCAAGGCCGCGCCGGCTGCCGCCGTGGAAGGCGAGGTCGTCGTGGCACTTGTTGCAGCTCTGGTTCTTGATCACTTCGCGAACCGTGGTCACCGGAGCGCCGCTCGGCACGAAGTTGAACAACGACGTGGCGTAGTTGGTGCCCAGGTCGAAGTCCGTCAGGGTGCGGGAAGCCTGGCAGCCGACTGTGTGGGTGGCGTTGGTGTCGAAGTTCGTCGGAGCCTTCGTGCCGAACGTATACGTGTAGGATCCGTCGGCAGCCGGGCCGGCCCACTTGCCGCCGGAATCGGTTCCGGCCTGGGTGGCTGACTTGTTGGTAATCGGGCTGGTTTGCACGCGCGTCGTATAGGCGACGTACTGCTTCTGGCCCTGCGGGATATAAGCGGCAACGCAGCTGATGCTGAGCGCGCCGGGCGTTTGCACACCCAACCGGTCGAGCGCCAGGCCTTGCTTGTCGGTGGCGAGAATCGTTGCGGTGATGGTTCCATCACTGGCGATCGACGCCTTGGTGACTTTCAGAACGAGGCCGGGCCGCACGAAGTTCAGCGTATTCGCGTCGGCGTAGTAGGCCTTGTCTTTGTAGGAAAATAAGTTCGCTCGAGACCCCGCGGTCACGATTGCCAGTGCGGCAACTGTGGTGATCGCGGCCAGTCTCGTTGTCCGCCTTACAGAAGGTGGAATGCGCATGGACTGAACCCCCGTTAAATAAGTGCAACCACAGGCCCATCTCTCATCGATTTTTAACACCTTATAAACCAATGGTTTAGCTATTCACCACGGCGGATTAGTCCGGCTTCGGGTGGGCAATAGCTCGATTGGGTGGGGGAAATCTCACATCGCGTTGAGAATTCCAACACAGCCGTGGCGATTTCCACATCGATTGTTGCCACAACAGAACTACTCGACAGTTTGTCCCGTACCCCGCCCGGAATAGGACGTTTTGTCCCTTCCCACTATTCAATCGGGTGACCTCGACTCAGCAATTTCATGGGGATACGGCCCATCGTCATTGGCCCCTACAATGCATGCTCCCCGGCAGCAGGAGATTCTGGTGTTCTCTCCCAAATGTTCGAAAAAATCACTGATTCAATTCCGCGACCGCCGGAAGCGGCTCCGGACCCCGGTGGAGGGCGAGTTTGAAATCGAGGTCTGCGACCCCTCCCCCCGCCGCGTCACCGCCACCATGACCGAACTGCGCAGCCACGGGTTCAACATCCTCTACTCGGGTGCGCCCCTGCCAGCCGGCTCCGAATTCCGCTTCGACGCCGGCGCGATCCGGGGCAAAGCCCGCCTGATGTGGTCCCGCCGGCTGGACGAGCAGAATGAGAGCGGCTGCGTGGTGCTCCCGGAGTAGCGAAGACCCGCTTCAGCCCCGCGACGCTCCCCCGGCCACGCAACCGTTCAGCCGGGTCCGCTTCACGCCCACCCGCATCGTCAGATAACTCACCCCCGGGGCCGTGGTCGGCGCGGCCTCGTACACGTCCATCGCCGTGGCTTCCTTCGGCACCAGGAACCCGTCGAGCACCTTCACCCTGTCGCGGTGCTCCTTCAGCAGTCCAGCCTGGGACTTGGGCAGCACCAGGTAGTGCCCGGGCCGGAACCGGATCGTGTCGGAAGACGCCGCCTCGGCCGTGCAGGCGATGTCCAACGGGCTGGTCTGGAACAGCCAGTGCTGGTTGCCGCCCAACCCTTGCAGTTTCCCCACCAGGGCGCGGATGGCCATCAGCGCCGGCGCGGAAAGCCCCGGCAGTTGCAGCATCGGCAGAAAGCTGTTGGTGGCCGTCACGCCAATTTCGGAAAACGCCGCCAGAAACGACCCGAACGCCGAGCGCCGTTGCCCCTTCAGGAACAGGTTGAACATCGCCCGCCCGGATCCCCCCGGCAACGCGATCGACTGCAGCGCCCCCAGATCGGTCTGCGTCGCGCTCTGCGCCGCAGCCCCGCCACCGCCCGCCTTCACGAACTTCTTCGGCATCATGGCGCCCAGCAGCGACCACCCCAGCGCCATCGGGCTGTCCGCCGCCGGCGCCGCCTTCTGCTGCACGTCCACGTACAGCCCGCTCGACGACAAATCCTCAAAGCGCGACTGGTCGGAGGGGTTCAACCGCAGCCGCCCGATCTGCATCTCGAGAATGGCGTCGCCCGAAGGCAGCAGCGAATCCGCGTGCAACTCCTGCGCGGGAGACAGTCGCGACTCCCGATCGTCCACGTATAAAAACAACGGCTCGTTCCCATAAGCCGATGCGTAGGACGACTCACCCGACCGCATCCCCACCTCGCCCGTCACTCGCCCGGCCCGCGAGACCGGCCCGATGAGTTCGGCGGGGACGCCAACCCGGTTCACCCAGAAATCCATCACGTCCCGCGAAATGCCCGCCGAAGAGGCCGGGGATTGAGCGTCGAGCCATCCGGCAAGCCCCGCGAATCCCAGGGCGCCAGCAGAGGATTGAGCGAAAAATGTACGGCGTCTCACAGTAACTCCAGGGCGGAAGGATGCTTCCTGCCAGTGTAGCGTGCGATATCGCCCAAGGAAACGGTTGTCTGTTGCCAAATGGGCGAATCCGCCGTACAAGTAGAGGGGAGGCAAGTTGATGCTCCGTACGTGTCTCACTGCGGCGACGGCGGTTGTGTGTCTGGCGGTGGCAGGGCGGGCGGAGGTGGTCCGCACAGTCACGTCGGCTCAGTCATTCTCGCCGGGAACTCGTATTCCGATCAGCACTCGCGGCTATCTGTTCTACCTGAACTTCTCCTCGACCGCTGCGGTCTACGCGCCCTCCGGCCAACCGGCCGGCTCGCTGACCGTCAGGAACCGGAACGGCCTGTCGCCCCGGCTTGAGGACGCCGCCGTCAGCGCCGGGGGTGAGTTTGCGGTCGCCGCCGTGTACCCGGCCAGCAGCGGAGTGATCGTACTCTACGATCGCGACGGCCACGAGACACGGTCGATCGACACGGGCCCCTACCTGCCCTCGCACCTCTGTTTCGGTCGTGACGGATCGATCTGGGCCATCGGGACCCAGGTGGCGCCCTCCGGTCTCGAGGAATCCGACTACGCCGTCGTCCGCCATTACTCCGCCTCCGGCCGCGAGACAGGGGCCTTCGTCCGGCGATCCAGTTTCCCCGGCCACGGACTGCCCCCCGCCACCGTCGCCGGCCACTCGTGGGGCATCCGAGCCTCCGGCGACCGTATCGGCGCGTGGCTGTGCGCCGGCGCGAGCTCCGTCAACATGGTCTGGCTCGAACTCGACTCATCGGGCGCCGAACTCGGCCGCTGGACGCTCCCGCGCCTTCACGAGCAAGGGTCGGCCTTCGCGGGCGGCGAGTTGTATCAGATTGCGGTTCAGCGCGACTCGGCCTGGGCCCTGAATCGCCTGGACCGCGCCGCGAACGCCTGGAAACGGATCGAGTCGGCCGAAAACCCGTGGCTTGACCCTGACAACGACTTCGGCCTCCTGATGGACGCCGACGGCGACCAGTTAGTGGTGGCGGATAACTCCGGGCCCCGCTTGCGGCTTAAGTGGGTCAAGCCCTGAGCCCGGCGCGACCCGAGCCCAGAACCTGAGTGATCCTAACTAAACCTTGCTCGCGAGCTTGATGCCTAACTCGCGCAGCGTCCGCTCATTCGCCGGACTCGGGCAGTCGCTCATCAGATCGGTGCCGCGGGCCGTCTTCGGGAACGGAATCACTTCGCGGATGGACGACTCCCCGGCCATGATCATGACCAGCCGGTCCAGCCCCAGCGCGATCCCGCCATGCGGCGGAGCCCCGTATTCCAGGCCTTCCAGCAGATAGCCGAACTTCTTGCGCGCGTCCTCGTCGGAAAAGCCCAGCGCCGCGAAGACCTTCGCCTGCACGTCCTTGCGGTGAATACGAATCGAACCCGAGCCTAACTCGGTCCCATTCAGCACCAGGTCGTACGATTTGGCCCGGCAGGCCCCCGGATCCGAAGTCAGCCGCTTCAGGTCCTCGTCGTGCACCGAGGTGAACGGATGGTGCGCAGCGGCCCAGCGATTTTCCTCGTCGTCCCATTCGAACATCGGAAAATCCACCACCCACAGGAACTTGAAGTTATGCGGATCCAGCAGCTTGTGGCGCTCGGCGAACTTCTGCCCCACGTGCAGGCGGAACTGCCCGCAACTCTGGTAGAACGCCTCCTCCGGCCGCCAGGACCGCATCGGCCCCGTATGCGCCACCACCAGGATCATGTCATCGGCCGCCGCGCCCGACTTCTCGCGCGCCGCCGCGTACATGGCCTCCGTCTTCGACCCCTCGTCAAACATCACCAGGCTCTTTTCCTGGGCGATCAGCTTCAGTTCGTCGCGCTCCTTGCGGCTCGGCTTGCCGATGCCCGGAATGCGGATCGCCACGAACGGCATGGGCGTCTGGAAGCCCTGAAACTCGAACTCGAACGAGGTCATCGGAGGCAGCCGCAGGTCCGGCTTGTCGATGCCGTACAGCCGGATCGCATCGGCGTAACTCATCCGCTGGAACGGCGCCGCGGGAACCGGATGCCCGGCCGTTTCGCACACCTTCTGCACCAGCGGCTCGATCACGCCGAAGATGGTCTCCTGCTGCGGGAACGACATCTCCAGGTCGATCTGCGTGAACTCGTACTGCCGGTCGGCCCGCAAATCCTCATCGCGGAAGCACCGCACGATCTGGAAGTATTTGTCGAAGCCGCTCACCATCAGCAACTGCTTGAAGATCTGCGGCGATTGCGGCAGCGCGTAGAACATCCCATGCTGCACTCGGCTCGGCACCAGGAAATCGCGCGCCCCCTCGGGCGTCGACTTGGTCATGAACGGCGTCTCGATCTCCAGGAACCCCAGCCCGTACAGCACCTCGCGCACGGCCAGGCTCACCTTCGACCGCATCAGGATGTTGCGCTGCATGTGCGGACGCCGCAGGTCCACGTAGCGGTACTTCAACCGCACGTCTTCCTTCACATCGACGGTCTCTTCCAGCGGAAACGGCGGCACCCGCGATTCGTTCAGGATCCAGATCCGGCTGACCGCGATCTCCACCTCGCCGGTCGGAATCGCCGGGTTAATCGTCTCGGCCGACCGCGCCTCCACCACGCCCTCGGCGGCGATCACATACTCGCCCCCCAGCGCTTCGGCGCGTGCATGCACCTCCGGCGCGACGTTCTCATGGAAGACCAACTGCGTCACTCCATAGCGGTCGCGCAGGTGGATGAAGATGACGCCGCCCAGATCGCGCCGGCGATGCACCCAGCCCATCACGAGCGCGCGCTTGCCGGCGTCGGAGGCACGCAGATCCCCACAGGTGTGCGTGCGTTTCAGGTCTCCCAGGAAGTCGAGTTGCAGGTTATCCATTGCTTTGTTCGAGCTTAGTCTTGTCCGAGGACAGCGGCGGCGATCCGATCGCGCGTCACGGCGCTCTGCCCACCGCTGGTCATGTTCTTCAGTTGATAAGTTCCGGCGGCCAGTTCGTCGTCGCCGACGATGAGAGCATAGCGCGCCCCGGTCTTGTTGGCCACCTCCAGCGCGCGCTTCAACTTATGATCGGCCGATAACTCCACCGCCACGCCCGCCCGCCGCAGCTCGCGAGCGAGCACGCCGCACTCCCGCCGGGCCGCGTCGCCCAGGGGCGCGATGAACAGCTCCGCCGTCTCCCGCGGCCAGTCCGGACGAGTGTCTTCGGCGCTCATCACCAGGCGATCCTCGCCGATCGAAAACCCGATGCCCGGCGCCGGAACCTTCGATTCAAGCGATTCCGCCAAACCGTCGTAGCGTCCGCCGCCCAGCACCGAATTCTGCGCCCCCAACGCCCCGTGCACGATCTCGAAGGTGGTGCGCATGTAGTAATCGAGCCCGCGCACCAGCCGGGGCCGCACTTCAAACTCGATCCCGCGATCGCCCAGATACCCGCGCACCGTATCGAAGTGCGTCCGGCAGGTCTCGCACAGGTAATCGAGAATCGAAGGCAGCGTATCGATAATCGGCTGGTCGTCGGGAACCTTGCAGTCGAGCACCCGCAGCGGATTGGTGTCTACGCGCCGCTGACAATCCCCGCACATCTTCGGCGCGACGTCCGTCAGCTTCTCCCGCAGCGCCGCCACGAAGCGAGGCCGGCACTCCTTACATCCCACCGAATTGATGATGGTCTGGAAGCCCGTCAAACCCACCTGGCTCAGGATCTCCACCACCATCTCGATGACCTCGGCGTCCACCAGCGGCGACTCGGACCCGATGGCCTCCGCGCCGATCTGGAAGAACTGCCGGTACCGCCCCTTCTGCGGCCGTTCACGCCGGAACATCGGCCCGATGTAGTACAGCTTGGTGAGCCCCGGCTCCTGGTCCATGCGATGCTCGATGTAGGCGCGCATGACGCTCGCCGTAGCCTCCGGCCTCAGCGTCAGCGACGAGCCGTCGCGGTCCTCGAACGTGTACATCTCCTTGCTGACAATATCGGTCTCCTCGCCCACGCCGCGCGCAAACAGCCGCGTCTCCTCGAGGATGGGCGTGCGGATCTCCCGATAGTTATAGGAGCGGAACACACGTCGCGCCGTCGACTCCACCTGGTTCCACAAGGCGCTCACCGGCGGAAGGATATCGCGCGTTCCCTTGACTGCTTTGATCATTTCAGACTGTTCAGGCCGGCTCTTCGCGATAGATGCGGCAGGCCTCGACGTAATGCCGCGCGTTCTCGCGGAACCGCGTCTTCTCTTCCTCGGTGGTCTCGCGCCGGATCTTGCCGGGCACGCCCATCACCATGCTGCCGGGCGGCACCTGCATGCCCTCGGTGACCAGGCTGCCGGCCGCCACCACGGATCCCGCGCCGATCCGCGCGCCGTTCAGCACAATCGCCCCAATGCCGATGACGCACTCATCTTCCACCGTGCAGCCGTGCAGCACCACGCGATGTCCCACCGTGACCCGATTACCGACCGTCAGCGGCCAATCCGGCGCATCGCAATGCAGCACCGAATTGTCCTGAATGCTGGTTTCCTCGCCGATCTTGATCCAATGAACGTCGCCGCGCGCCACCGCGCCCGGCCACACGCTCGACCGTTCGCCGACAGTCACATCGCCGATCACGACGGCGCTAGGGTCAATGTAAGCGGAGGCGGCGACTTTAGGCAGCGCGCCTCGATATGCACGAATCATGCCGTTGTTGTTCCATGGTAGCATCCGATGGCGTCCGGTCACGCTCCGGCGCCACTCAACGCCGCTGCTGGCCCGCCTCGAACTGGGCGATCAGGCGGCGCAACGCCTCGGCCGCGCCGGAGTCCCCTCGGCGCACCGCCACCGCCAGCCCATCGCGCGCGGCCTGGAGCCCGTCCCGCGCCCGCCCGTTCGCGCCGTAAGAGGCCGCCAGCGCGTAGAACGCCCGCGCATCCTCTCCGCCCGAAACCTTGACGGCGCGTTGACTGAATTCCAACGCCATGACGCCGTCCCGCAGCGACGCATCCGGGCCCACCGCCATCAACAGCGCGCTTTGCACCAGGGCGGGCAGATGTCCCGGCTGCGCCTGAAGCAACCGCCGCCACTCGGCCAGCGCCTCGGCCGGACGCCCCTGCATCAGCGCGATCTGGCCCAGGCTATACCGCGGCGAAGGGTCCGAGGGCTCGAGTTCCAGCGCCTTCCGGAAGTGCGCGGCCGCCTCATCCAACCGGCCGCTCTGCGCGAGCGCCGCCGCAAGATTCGTCTGAATCGCGGCATTGGTCGCGAGCAGCCGCGCGGCGGTCTCGAAATGCGCGATCGCCTCGTCCAACCGCCCCATCTCCGACAGCCCAATCGCCATGTTGGAGTGCGTCTCGGCGTCCTGCGGCCCCTTCTCGAGCGCCGCCTCGCAATACGGCAACGCCTCGCGCGCACGACCGCCGGCCAGCGCCAGGGCGCCGCACATCCCGCTCTGCGCGAGCGTCAGCCCGGGCGCGAGCTTCAACGCCCGCTCGAACTCCGCAATCGCCTCGGGCATTTGACCGGCCCCCGCCGCCAGGCTCCCCAGGTTCGCATACGCGTCGGCGTTGCGGGGATCGAGCGTGCGCCCTCGCTCAAACTCCGCGCGCGCCTCGTCATTACGGCCCAGCCTCACCAGTTCGACGCCCAACTGGACCCGCGTGCGCGCATCGTCCGGATCCATCCGCAGCGCGCGTTCGAAAGCCGCCACGGCCTCGGCGGTCTTGCCCTTCTTCGCCAACTCGGACGCCGCGTCCACCACCCGGTAGAACTCCACCGCCGGCACATCGATCTGCTGTAGCCCCTCCGCCGGCATATTGACGAACTCGGGCAGATTCACGGCGCGGTTGGCCGCGGTCGAATTCTCCACCAGGATCGCCGGACTGTCGTTGCCCTCCGCGTCGATATGCGTCAGAAACATCTGCGTGTACGGCGACCGGCGCTTGGAACTGAACACCAGCCAGCGCGAGTTGGGCGACCAGCTGTGCCACGAGTTCATCGGCGGTGCGTTCGACCTCAGCCGGCGCGCCACTCCGCCCTCCGCCGGTATGATCCACAACTCCCCGTCCGGCCGCATCAACTGCCCATTGCGCGCCTTCACAAATACGATCCACTTGCCGTCCGGCGACACCTTGGGAAAGCTGTTGCTCATCCCGTTCTGCGAAGCGCCGGCGATGGGCTCCGCCGTCCCGCCGCGGCCTTCGTTGAATGGAATTCGATACAGGTCGTATTGGATCCGGGTCTCGTCGGGCGAACCCGCGAACTTCGCCACCGGCGCGCCCTCCGGGTACGGATCGCGCTCGGCGGCCCGCTCGAAGATCAAGGACTTCCCGTCCGGCGTCCAGAACGCGCTGACCTGCACATAGCGCGGGTCCGACGCCCCGGGCAGCGGCTCCAGCCGTCCGCTGTCGCGGTTATACCAGGCGAGCACGCCGCGAGTCAGATAGAACACCTGCAGAAAGCGGTAATCGGCGAAATTGGCCGTATAGTAGCCGCTCGAGTTATGCATCCCCGCATAGGGCGCAACGCCCGCTTCCACCGGGTTGATCGTGGTGACTACATACCGCCCATCGGGCGAAACCTGGCTCATGAACCCGACGCGGATCGGCGAGGCCAGCTTGCCCCGCACCGACCGCCACTCGATCATGTCCTGGTTGCGAATCTCCATCCGCGGACGCACTGCCGCCAGCGTATAAAGCCCCTTGTCGTTCTGCGGACCGTCCAGGTCCATGCCCAACGTCTTGCCGTCGCTCGTAAACGAGTGGCAATTGGCGCACGTAGGCATGCCCGTAAGCACTACACGGCTGCGAGTCGAACTCAGGTCGCGCACGCGCCAGGCGATCCGTGGGATGGCGCTGGCGGCGAGCGGCTTGATCACGCCCTGCTCGGTCTCGGTCGGCATCAGCGGCACATCGCGGTAGAACACCGGCGCGCCCACCGCGTCGGCCGAGGTGTGGATCTCGACGCTACCCTTCGACACCGGCTGCCCGCCGTTCCCCACAAAGCCCTGGAACTGAACCCGCACAGCCCTCGCCACCGAGTGGCTCTTGATGGCCTGCCACGCCACGGCGTCGGGCCGCCACGTATGCCCAACGGCCTGCTCCGGGGTGAGCTTGGGCGGCGCGTTGGTGCCGGAAACCACCGCCGGATCGATCTCGCCGATCTCCATGCGCTCGCCGCGCGCCTGAAACACCAGCGGCTTGGCGCCGTCGGCGAACTCCACCTCAACTCGCCAGCGCGTCGCGGCGCTCCCGTCGCGCCATTCAAACTGCGGCGGCGGAAACTCCGGCGGAAAGACCGAATCCTGCGCCGGATAGTCCACCACGATGCGCCCGGCCGTCTTCGCCGCGGCGTCTTCGTGCTGGGCGCTACTGACAAACCCCGCCCCCAGAGCGCCCGCCAGCAGCAGCGCACACCCAGTAGCGGTAGGGACTTGGCGGCTCTTCACCAGAATCCCATTATCGACTCCCGGCCGCGCACATTCCACACCGCGCGCCAGGCAGGCGGAGCCCGCGGGCCCCGCCCCCAACACAATGACTACGGCCGAACGGTCACATAGGCCATGTTGCTAGCCTTCCCGTTCACCGTAATCACCAGCGGCTCATCGCCCGCCGCCACCGCCGGCACAACCAGGTTCACCTGCGCGAGCCCGATCCACCCCGGCGCCAACCCGGCGAACAGCACCTGCGCGTCCTTCCCGCCGATGGTCGCCGTCACCGTCCCCTGCACCCGCGAAAGCGCCGTGGATGAGGCGGGCGACCCGCTCACCGGAGGATTATCCACCGCCCCCGGCCCCGTCAGGTACACCACCAGCGCCGAGCCCACCTTCGCCGGAGCATTCCCCGCATTCAGCTTCCCATCGTCGTTATTCACCGCGATGGCCCGCTGATCCCCGTACCCGAAGATCCCCGGCCCCGCCGCGACCACGTTGAACGTCAGCGCCGGCCCCTGCGTCCCATCCCGGACGATGGCAGCCGTAGCGCTCCCCACCGCCGTATCGAACGGCAGTTGGATATTGATCTGTCCCGGACTCACATAATAAATAGGTGCCGCCACCGTCCCGTTGATCAACACCCGGACCCCGCCCAGCGTCGTGGGCAGCGGAACCGTGCTCGCCGAAACCACCGAACCCGCCAGGTTCGACCCGAAGATCGCCACAATCGCCCCCGGCGCGACGCTCGTCGAGGCGAAACTGGCGCCGTTGGTGACGCCATTGGCCGTAATCGAGGCCTGCACCTTGCCGGCCAGCGCGAAGCTACCCGTCTTGCAGACCTTCACCGCAATCTGCCCCGTCTTGCTCCGATCGTACGCCGACGCGGGCGAGCACTCCGTCGCCGCATCCACCCAGGCGCTGGTCGCCGAATTCCAGCGATAGAGCGCGAGCGAAGCGCCGTCGGCCGGCCCCGTGTAGGCCACCGTCACCGTCAAACCGCCCGCCACCGTCGTCACCGGATTCCACACACCCACCTGGTCCTCGGTCTCGACGATCAGGTCGAAATTCGCCCCGGCGAACATCGTCCCGGCCGGCGCCGCGGCATTGGCGGGCGAAGCGGTCGTATTGATCTCCACGGAGACGGGCTTGGTGAACGACCCGGCCGCCGCCTGCACCGACACCGTCTGGCCGGCATACGTCGAACTCGCCGCCACCGGCGAAGTCGCCGGCGTGGCCACATAACCGGTGGCGCGTCCGCCCACGCGAATCGTCACCGTGCGCGCCGTCGTCAACCCGGCGCTATTGGTCGCCGTCAGCGTCACCCGATGCTCGCCCGCCGCCAGATTTTCGAGTTGCAGCGTAGCGCCGGTCCCCAACTTGCCCGCGATGCTCGACGTCCACACCAGGTTGGCGTCCGGCGTCCATCCATCCTGCACATCGTACGCCTCGGCCTCGAACGTCACCTCATCGTCGCCCTCGTAACTCGACCCATCCGCGGGACTCAAAATCGAAACCTCCGGCCGCTTGTAAGGAACCGCGAACTGCGCGCTCTGCCCGACGCCGCTGCGCACCCCGTCGTTCCCGGTCACAAGGATCACGCCGTTCTTCGACCCCGGCAGAGTGCTGAAGTCCACCGTCAGCGACGTCGCCGAAATGTTGTTCGCCAGCAGGTGCGTCTCCCCCTCCGGATCCGACGGATCCGGGACATACTCGACGTCGTAGGTCAACTTATCGCCGTCCGCGTCCGCGCCGAACCAGGACAACGTAGCGGAGCCCACCTGCGTCGTGCCCGTACTGGCCGGCGTCACCGCCGTCACCTTGGGATCATTGGCGCTGACCGCGATCTCCTTCAGCACCGTGGTCCCCTTCAGCACCTGGAACTTCACCGTCCCCGCCGGAAACGCAATCGCGCCCTCAAACGGCGCCCAGGTCTGCGTGCGCGGCGGATTCGTCAATACGAAGAAGGAGACATCGAAGCCCTGCGAGGCAAGCGTCGCGCCGTTCTTATCCAGCGCCTTCACCGAATACACCCCGGTCGAAGCGGGAATCGTAACATCGGTCACAAACGTATTCCACGGCTGCAGCTTGACGTTGCCGCTCGCGTCCACCACCCCGCCGAACTCCACCACCGTGGCCGACGCCCCGCGCACCACGGCCTTGGCGGCCGCCGCCGGGGATAGCTGCGTGAACAGGTGCTGATAGGCGTCCGGCGTGGTCCAGAACTGCACTTGCCGCCCGCCCGTTCCCATATAGCAGGCCATATCCGGCAGCGCCCCACGACCCTCGATCTCATACGGGCTCGCCGCGGCCGGAATCAGCGGCGCGGAAATTCCGGGATACGCCGTACGCCCCGCCGTGCAAGCCGCCGCCTTCGACGGATCGTTGAAATCCTTGCCCGTGAATCCATTCGGAGCGGGGTTGATGGCGCAATTCAGGCTGCCATCCTGGTAGGTGTCGCCCAGCCCAAACGTATGCCCGATCTCGTGCGCCACAGTGGCCGCCGCGTCGTTATCGGTCGCGACCACGATATTGGTGGGCCGACCCATCGTGAACCCGGCCAGCGACCCCAACTGCGCATCTTTCGGATTCTGTCCGATAAAGCCGACGATCAGGTCGTAACAGCCCGGCGCCCGCGAATTCGCCGCGCACTCCTTCGGCTGCAAATCGGTCAACGCCTGCCAAACCGCCGCGCGCCCCTCCTCGGTGTCCATATCGATGGCGCTGGCGTCATACTCTTCCCGAAGGTCCCACGTCACCCCATCGTCGGCCACCGGGTAGACATTCCGGGTGAACCGCCAGGTGTTCTTCCAGGAATCGTCCGGAACCGTCACCACCTTGCCGCTGAAGGTCGTCTTCACCGGCCGCGCCAGGATCCGCAGCTTTTGCCGTTCCACGAAGGCGTACGTCGTCCCCTCGGTGTTCTTGCTGACCCCGTTCACCGTGGCCTCGAACCAATAGGAGCCGGCCGCCCAATTGCCGCACGCCTCCCGGCTGGGACACACAAAGTCCACAATCTTCGTCGGCCGGTCGTAGTTCTTGGCCTGAATGGTGGCCACGTCCTGCCCGTCGCGCCGGATCAGCACCTTCGTCTGGTCCCCGGCGACGGTCGCCTCCGATGACAGGAAGGCGCGAATCACGGTGGATTTCCCGGCCACGAAACTGGCCGCCCCGTTCAACTGCTTGCCCAGGGCCTGGTTGATTTCAATGGAGTCGATGGAAACGCTCTGTCCCAGTGCGTTCCCGAAAGTGAAGCAGCATAAAGTAGCGAGAACAAGGCCTCGCGGCAAAGTTACAACGGCGCCGTTGATCATTATTTTGGATGTTGTGAATTTCCCAGTGCAGGCGGTGCTGCGATCTGGTCGATTGTACCGCACAACCGCATTCGAGCCCCCCTATCCCCACCGCTCCGGCGGGAGAGCCGTCCATAATCCCGCTTATGGACCCATTAACAACAGAATCAGCTCCGATCCTCTCAAATGAGGCCATATAACCTTGCAATATCTGTGGCGCCTTCCTCGCCCCCGGCAGTATGTTGGAACGTTATGGACAGCTACGTCCGCGGTCCCGAGACGCCGGTTCTCGAACAGACCATCGAGCAAACCTTCACCAGGACCGTCCGCAAGTTTCCCGACGTCGACGCCCTCATCAGCCGCCATCAGAACATCCGTCTCACCTGGGCCGGCCTCGACCGCGAGGTGGAAAGGACCGCCCGCGGCCTGGCGGGCCTGGGCCTTGCGCGCGGCAGCCGCGTCGGCATCTGGTCGCCGAACTGCGCCGAATGGTCCTACCTGCACTACGCTTCATCGCGCGCCGGCGTCGTGCTCGTCAACATCAATCCCGCCTACCGCGCCCACGAGCTCGAATACGTTCTGCGCAAATCGCGCATCGAAGCGATTTTCCTGCCCGAGGCCGACGATCGCGCCCCCTATCGCGAGATCCTCGACCGCGCCGTCCACGGCCAGGACCTGCCTCTCAAACACTCCATCTACCTGGGCACGGACTCCTGGTCCCGCTTCATCGACGACGGCCGCGACATCCCGTCTTTTGAAGCCAGCCCCAACGACGTCGCCAACATTCAGTACACCTCCGGAACCACCGGCAACCCGAAGGGCGTGCTGCTCACCCACCGCAACGTCGTCAACAACGGCCAGTGCCTGGCGGCGCTGCTCGGCGCCACCGAGCGCGACCGCATCTGCGTCCCCGTCCCCCTCTACCACTGCTTCGGCTGCGTCATCGGCGCCATGGTGTCGATCAATAGCGGGGCGGCCATGGTCTACCCGGGCGCGCGCTTCCACGCCCTGCCCACGATGCAGGCCATTCATGAGGAGCGTTGCACGCTCGTTTACGGCGTCCCCACGATGTTCATCGCCCAGTTGAACCACGCCGAGTTCGCCAACTTCGATTTCTCGAGCCTGCGCGGCGGCATCATGGCGGGCGCCCCCTGCCCGGTGGAGATCATGAAGCGCGTCATCCGGGAGATGAACTGCGGCCAGCTCACCATCGTCTATGGGCAGACCGAGAGTTCGCCCGTCATCACCGGCTCGACGGCCGACGACACCCTGGACCACCGCTGCAACACGGTAGGCTGCGTCTTTCCGAACACGGAGATCAAGCTGATCGGGCGCGAATCGCTCGCCACGGTCCCGCGCGGCGAAGTGGGCGAAATCTGCGCGCGCGGCTACGCCATCATGAAGGGCTATGACGACGACCCGGTCGCGACGGCCGAAGCGGTCGACGGGGAAGGCTGGCTCCACACGGGCGACCTGGCCGTAATGCTCCCCGACGGGTACTTTCACCTGACCGGCCGGAAGAAGGACATGATCATCCGCGGCGGGGAGAACGTCTACCCGAAGGAGATCGAGAGTTTCATCCATCAACACCCGAAGGTGGCGAACGTGGAAGTGGTCGGCGTGCCCGACATGAAGCTCGGCGAGGCGGTAGCGGCCTGGATCATCCCGCGCCCCGGCTGCGAGCTCACCGAGCAGGAAATCCGCGATTTCTGCCAAGGCTCGATTGCGCATTTCAAAATCCCGCACTACATCCGCTTCGTCGACTCGTTCCCGACCACAGTCACCGGAAAGACGCAGAAATACATCATCCGCCAGCAGGAGATCGAATTCCGAGGCCTTCGGGAAGCCGCCCAACTCGTGACCGCCTGATCTGCGTCGCCAAATCCCCCCGGCGCCGGGCAACATCCGGGGAGCGACCCCCAGCGCTGGACCGCCGGCCTCCGGAATCCACCGCCAGTAGCACCGACGACGCCCCCCAGTCGCCGAGCAAGATCCCCCTTGGACTCACGCCAACGGTCCCAGGCTCCGGGACGCCGCCCCAGGAATCCACGGCCAGTAGCAGCCACGAAGCCCCCCAGCGCCGGGCAGCATCCCCCCTGGGTTCCCGACCAGGGCCAAGGCCTACGGGGAGCCGCCCCCAGCGCTGGAACCCCGCCCCCCGGAATCCACCGCCAGTAGCAGGGACGAAACCCCAGCGCCGGGCAAAGTCCCCCTTGGACTCCCGCCCACGGTCCCAGGCCCCTCCGCTCCGGCCCAGCTCTGGACCGCCGGCCCCCGGAATCCACGGCCAGTAGCAGCGACGAAGCCCCCAGCGCCGGGCAAAGTCCCCCTTGGACTCCCGCCCACGGTCCCAGGCCCCTCGGCGCCGGCCCAGCGCTGGACCGCCCGCCCCAGGAATCCACGGCAAGTCGCAGCGACGAGCCCCCAGCGCCGGGCAACATCCTCCTGGATTCCCGACCACGGTCCGTGGCCGCCGGCCCCCAGGGTCCGCGTCACGTAGCAGCGACAAACCACGCCGTGGGCCGTCGCAACCCTTTGGACAGCGGCGCCCCCTCACCTCCGCCAGGGCCTGCTGGAGCTAGGATTGCTCCGAGAACCCTAGCGGCCTCCCCGTCCACGGCCGATTCATACCCAAGGAATGAGCGAATCGATGGCTAATCCGACTTCTGACCCCATCCTGTTTCAATCCAGCTTGATGCTGCTGAACGCCGCCCTCGAAAGCGCGGGCCCGCCGACGCCCGGCGCCATTCGGACCGTCGCCGACGTCTGCGCCACCGCCTCCGGCGAACTCCTCCGGCTCGCCGACACCGCCTCCACGGGCGCGCCGGCCAGCTCCGCCGCCTGGGGTCCCAGCCCGGACGCCGGCCACCTCGGCAACCTCGCCTCCGGCATCGGCCCAGCCCCCTCGGAAGCCTCTGTCGAGCAACCCGTCTACGTCCGGAAGCGTCGCGACCCGTCGGCGCCGCGCTGACGCGCGCGATAGCGGCTCCGAGGGATCAACTCCACAGTAGAATGGTGATATCCCTCCATGTCGAACAAGACTGTAGAATACGTTCAATCCAACAAACAGCGGATGCTCGATGAGCTGAAGGAACTGCTTCGCATCCCGAGCGTCAGCACGGCCCCTGAACACAAGTCGGACGTCGACAGCGCCGCCCGCTACGTAGCGGACAAGCTCAAGGCGGCGGGCCTCGAGAACGTCGAGGTCATCGCCACCGACCAGCACCCGCTCGTCTACGCCGACTGGCTCCACGCCCCCGGCAAACCCACCGTCCTGTGCTACGGCCACTACGACGTCCAGCCCGCCGACCCACTCGAACTCTGGCATACCCCGCCCTTTGAGCCCACCGAGCGCGACGGCAACCTGTACGGCCGCGGGACCTCGGACGACAAGGGCCAGATGTACATGCACGTCAAGGCCGTCGAGACCCTGATGGCGGTGTACGGCAAACTGCCCGTCAACGTGAAGTTCCTGATCGAGGGAGAGGAAGAGGTAGGCGGCGAGTCGGTGGCGAAATACGTCGCCGAAAACCCGGCGAAGCTGAAGGCCGACGTCGCGCTCGTCTCCGACACGGAGATGTACGCCGAAGGCATGCCGACGCTGTGCATCGGTCTCCGCGGCCTCGTGTACACCGAAATCGAAGCGGTCGGCCCCATGCGCGACCTGCACTCGGGCGTCTACGGCGGCGCGGCGCCGAACGCCGTGTTCGGCCTGGTCGAACTGCTCGCGAAGCTGAAGGACGCCGACGGCCACATCAACGTCCCCGGCATTTACGACGACGTGCGGCCCCCGGAACCGGCCGAAAAGGAAAGCTGGGAGCGTCTGCCGTTCAGCGAGACGGAATTTCTCAAGGCCGAAGTCGGCTCCTGCCAGCTCACCGGCGAGCCCGGCTTCTCGGTGTTTGAGCGCACCTGGGCCCGCCCGACGCTCGAAGTGCACGGCATTGCCGGCGGCTTCACCGGCTCCGGCGCGAAGACCGTGATTCCGGCCAAGGCCGTGGCGAAGGTCAGCATGCGCCTGGTCCCGGACCAGGATCCCGCCAAGGTCATCGCGGCCTTTAAGGAATATGTGAAGCAGGCCACCCCGGCCGGCATCCAGACTGAAGTCCGCATCCTCAGCGCCGGCCCGGCCATCATGGTGAACCCCGACCATCCGGCCATCGACGTGGCGGCCAAGGCCTTCAGCGAGATGTTGAACAGCCCGACCGTCTTCATCCGGTCCGGCGGCTCGATTCCGATCGTCGGCGACTTCGCCAAGCACCTTGGAATCCCGACCATCCTGATGGGCTTTGGGCTACCCGACGACGGGCTGCATTCGCCGAACGAAAAGTTCAAAATCGACAACTACTACACCGGGATCATGACGATTGCCCATTTCCTTGAACAATACGGACAATGACGTTTCCGTCCGTGAAGCGGCATCGTCCGACCACGTAGTCCGCTCGGCGGGGGTCGTGTCGGTGGCGGTTCTGATGAGCCGCATCACCGGCCTCCTCCGGGAGGGCATCATGGCCCGCCTGTTCGGCGCGAGCCTCGCGTGGGACGCCTTCAACCTGGGTTTCCGAATCCCGAACCTGACGCGCGACCTGTTCGCCGAAGGCGCGCTGTCGTCGGCCTTCGTTCCCACCTTCACCGAATACCTGGCCACACGGCCCAAACAGGAAGCGGCCCGGCTGGCGAACCTGGTGGCCTCGGCCCTGATTGTCGTTGTGGGCGGGGTTTGCCTGGCGGGCGTCGTCTTCGCTCCCGCTCTCGTCTGGCTGCTCGCGCCAGGCTACGCCCAGGTGCCCGGCAAGTTCGAACTGGCGGTCCGCATGACGCGGATCATGTTCCCGTTCCTGCTGCTCGTGGCGCTGGCGGCGCAGGCCATGGGAATCCTGAACGCCTGCAACAAGTTCTTCGTCCCGGCGCTCGCCTCCACGTTCTTCAACCTGGGCTCGGTCTGTTTCGGCCTGGCGGCGGGATTTCTCGCCGGCCCCTACATCGGCCTGACGCCCATCGAGGGCATGGCCGTCGGCGTCGTCTGCGGCGGCGCGCTCCAACTCGCCGTGCAGGTCCCCAGTCTGCTCAAATCCGGCTTCTCCTTCCGTCTCATGTTCGACTGGAAGCACCCCGGAATGGCCCACATTCTTCAGTTGATGGGACCGGCCATCCTGGGCAACGCAGCCACCCAGATCAATGTAATGGTGAACACGAACTTCGCCTCGCAACTATCTGATTCTGTTCGAGGTTATGACGGACCTGTCAGCTGGCTCGGATACGCCTTCCGCTTCATGCAACTCCCGCTCGGCATCTTCGGCGTGGCCATCGCCTCGGCGACGCTGCCGGCCGTCTCCCGCAGCGCCGCGGTGGGCGACATCGACCAATTCCGCAGCACCCTGTCCCGGTCTCTAGGCATGGTGTTCCTGCTCACCATCCCATCTTCGATCGGGCTTGCGGTGCTGGGCCGGTCAATTGTCGGCGCCATCTACCAGGGCGGCAAATTCCAGGCCTACGACACCCAGCAGACCGCCCAGGCGCTCACCTGCTATGCCGTCGGCCTGGCCGGCTACTCGGCGCTCAAGGTGCTCAGCCCGTCTTTCTACGCCCTGGGCGACTCCCGGACGCCCGTCATCATCAGCCTCTTGTCCATCGGGATTAACGTCGTTTTCGCCTACGCCCTGATCCACATGACTACGCTGGGCCACGCCGGCCTGGCGCTGTCGACCTCGGCGGTGGCGATCTTCGGTTTCGTGGCCCAGTTCTGGCTCCTCCGCAACCGGCTCGGCGGCATCCACGGGCGCGAGCTCGGCAAAACGGTGGTCAAAATCGTGGCGGCGTCGGGGGGGATGGGGGTGGTGGTATGGGGTGCAAGTGGCATGATGACAACACGGTTTGGAGCAACACAGATAGGCCATCTGATGGATCTGTCGGTGTCGTTACCACTAGGGCTAGGTGTATACTATCTGGTGGGCCGGGCGCTGCGAATACCGGATCTAAACGAGTCAATTTTGGCTATTTTAGGGCCCGTAATGCGTCGTTTTCGACGCAAAAATGCACACTAATCGATCAGTTTTTGACCTGTAGCACGCTCTCGACGGCTCGAAACAGCTCCTCCGGCTTGAACGGCTTCACCACATAACCGTCCATTCCGGCCGCCAGGCACCGTTCGCGGTCCTCCGGCATGGCGTGCGCGGTCATCGCGAAGATCGGGATATGACGGCCGAGCGGCCGTTCGAGCGCCCGAATCCGCCGCGTCGCCTCGACGCCGTCCATCTCCGGCATCTGGACGTCCATCAGGATCACGTCGAACGCACCCTCCCGGAACCGCTCCAGGGCTTCGACGCCGTTGCGGGCGAGCGTCACCCGATGTCCCCGGCGATCCAGATGCGCCATCGCCAGGCGCTGGTTGATCGGGTGATCCTCAGCGAGCAGCAGGTTCAGCGACCGGACCGCCTTCTGCGTCGGGTTCAGCGCCGCCCCCGCCTCGACGGCGGGCTCGGAAGGCTTCACCGGAACCCGGAACTCGAAGGTGCTTCCCCGCCCCACCTCGCTCTGGACCGTGATCTCGCCGCCCATCAGGCGGGCCAGTTTGCGGCAGATCGTCAGGCCCAGACCGGTGCCCCCGTAGCGGCGGGTGGTGGAGCCGTCGGCCTGGCGGAACACCTCGAAAATGGCCTCCGTCTGGGCGACTGGAACGCCGATCCCGGTGTCGGACACGGCGTAGTAGAGCTGGCAGACGCCGTCGGCGACCGGCGTCGCCCGAATCGCCAGTTCAATCTTCCCTTTTTCGGTGAACTTTACGGAGTTACTCAGCAGATTTAACAGGATTTGACGAATTCTCCCGGAGTCCGCCTCCACCCACGGCGGAACCTCGGCAGCCACCGTGCAGACCACCTCCAGCCCCTTCTCCCGGGCGCGCGGGGCGATATTGCCAAGCGCTTCGTTGGCCAGGGCGGCAACCGAGAACGGGCCCACGGAGACCTCGACCTTCCCCGCTTCGATTTTCGAGAGATCGAGCACGTCGTTCAACAACACCAGCAGCGAATCGGCCGACGACTGCGCGCCCCGCAGATACTCGTCGCGATCGCTTTCCGATTCGGTGGCGCGCGCCAGGTGGATCATGCCGATGATGCCGTTCATCGGCGTGCGGATCTCATGGCTCATATTGGCCACAAACAGCGACTTCGCCTCCGTGGCCGCCACCGCCGAACGCCGCGCCCGGCGCACGCGGATCAGCATGAAAAACAGGAGCGCGGAGAGCATCGCGAGACCGCCTGCCATCAGCAGCGCCAGACGGCGCGCCGCCCGCGCCTCCTCGATGCGGAAGAGGATCTCCGCCTCCCCTCCATAGAAATAGTTCCACTTGGTCAGCAGATGGCCGAGCGAGCCATCCTCCACCATACGGTCAATCTCATGGCGCAGCATCTCGACGGCCGGCGCCGCCGCCATGGTCGAGGCAAGCCCTTGCTGGCGAAGCGGAAGGTCTATCCCAATACTCTCGAAATTCACCGCCTCGCAGCCCGGCGGACGGAAAAGCACCAGGCTCTGGGCCGAGCGCGCCTCGACCACGATCGCATCCGCCTCACCCCGGCACACCGCCGACATCGCCTTTTCCCGCGTTCCGGTTCCGAGTAACTCCGCCTCCGGATAGAGTGCGCGAGCCGCGTTCACCGCCGCCGGAAACCCGGTGGAAGCCACCTTGCGCACCTGCCTGACTCCGCCGCGCGGCGAGTTTTGCCGATCGGCGAACAGGGCGACGAACGTATTGGTGAGATACGGCCGTGTGAAATGGAGATTCTCGTTCACTCCGTTGTAAATCACCAGCAGCGGCCAGATGTCGATTTCGCCGGAAGCGAGCGCCTTGTGGGGGCCCTCCGGGCGCAGCCTCCATTCCAGGCGCAACCCGGCCCGGCGCGCCGCCTCCGCGATCACCTCACCCACCATCCCGGTGGGCCGCCCGCGATCATCGAGGTAATGATAAGGGTAGGCGTTGTCCGTCCCGATGCGGTATACGCGGTCGGTAGCGCGATGCCCCGGGCAGCCGGCGAGCAGCAGAACCACCGCCAGGCCCGAGCTCCTCGCGACTGATGCGACGCTGCACATGGCCACTCGTCAAGTCTCATCGGCAAAAACCCGCAAACTACAATAGTCTCCATGGCGGCGATTGTCATTTACGACGGCGATTGTGGGCTGTGCGAGCGGGTGAGACGGGCAGCCGAAGCGTTGGACTGGCTGGGGACGATGCGCTGGATTCCGCAGCAGTCGGCTGAAGCCGCCCGGTTCGGAATCCCGATCGAGAAACTACGGGAGGCGGTGTTCCTGGTGGATGGGGAGCGGACCACGCAGGGGTGGGACGCTGTGCAGGGAATCGCGCTGAGGCTCCCGCTGACCTACGTCGCGGCGGCCGCGGCGGCGCGCAAGAGCCGATGGGCGGCGGTGGCCATCGCGCTGGCGCTGAGCCCGGCGGCCGCTCCGGTGGGGCGCGCCGCCTATGGCTGGGTGGCCAGAAACCGGTATCGTTTTCCAGGATCGACCTGCCCGGCTCCGGTTTGGGATAATCAAAATCGATGAAAAGGCTCGTGACGTTGCTGATCGTGGCGATGCTCGCCGTCCCCGTGCTGGCCGTCGAGATGACGAAGATACAGGTGAAAGTGACCAATCTCGACGGAAAGCCGATCGACCGGGCCTCGGTGATCGTCCGGTTCGTTTCCGGGCGCTCGGTGGTGAAGCTCGGCAAGGGCATCATCACACACTGGGAGATGCGCACCAACCAGGAAGGCGTCGCAAAGATCCCGGCCCTGCCGCAGGGCAAGTTCCAGGTTCAGGTGATCGCCAAGGGATACCAGACCTTCGGCGACAGCTTCGAAGTGGATGAGCCGGAGAAGACCCTCGAAGTGAAGCTGAACCCGCCGCAACCGCAGTATTCGGCCCACTAACGGGCCTGACCGGTCAATTCGCCGCGATGCGCACCAGCACCTCATTGCCGCGGGCGGCGCCCATCACCACCGTCATCGGCTGGGCGCCGGCGGGCGTTCCGGCGGCCACGCGGGCGTTGATCTGATAGAGCCCGGGGAACTCGGGCGACAGCACCGACACCACCGCTTCCGCCTCCACCCCGCCGATGAAGACCTTGGCCGGCGTCACGGTTTCCTGCAAGCCCGGATAGGCCGTTGACGCCGTGACGGCGCCGAGCCCGGTGGCGTAAATCTCCAGCGTGTCGCCGGCCTTGGCGGGACGCGCATCCGTGGTCAGCCCCGTGCCCGCGATCAGCACCGCGCCCAGATTGTTGGCCAGTACGAAAACACCGGGCTGGAGCGCGTTCAGCGCCGCCTTGTAGCCGGTGAACTGCCCGGCCGGATTATCGATTTCGATGGAGGCGGAGGCGCCGGTAAGACCCCACGGCACAACGAAATTGATCTGGCCGTCGCTGACGTGCGAGAGTTGCGCGGCGACGCCGTTCACCAGAACCTGGACGCCCTGCACGCCGTAGGGCAACGGCGCGGCGAGGGTCGCCGTGACGCCGGAGGTCAGGTTCGATCCGAAGATGGTCGCAAAGGAACCGGGGGTGACGCCCGCAACGAACGACGCTCCGTTGACGATAGCGCCGTCGGCGACGGCGGGCCGTCCGGAGAGCGTAACGGTGGCGGTGGAGCCCGGCGCGCCATCGATGGTGGCGCGGAGGGTCCCGGAGGCGGCGGACGGGGTCCAGGCGAACGCCGCTACGCCGGCGGCATCGGTCACCACCGAGGCTGCGGCGAGCGTTCCGGAGCTGACGGCGGCGGTGACGCGCACGCCCGAATACGGCAGCTGGTTCGCGTCCACCACCTGCACACGCACGGGTTCGGTGATGGCGGCCGGATTCCTGGGGGTGAGGAGATTGAGCGACAGGGTCGATCCCAGGGGACGCACCTGGAGGCGCGCCGCGACCGTCTCAAACGCCGGGTCGACCGGCGTCGCGGTGAATTCCGCCACGCCTTCCCGCAAACCGGCGGCCTGGAAGGATGCCTGCGACGCCCCGGCGGGAATGGTGACTGAGGCCGGGACCTGGACCACGCCTCCAGGGGCGGCGAGGGCGAAGGACAGGGGCGAGGACGCGGGGGCGTCGACGGCGAGCGAGATGGTTCCGGTTCCGTTGACGGCGATGCCCGCGGCGGGAGCGGCCGAAAGCTGCACGGCGCGGCGCAATCCGGTGTCGGCGACGGCTCGGTTGGAGGCGCCGGCGGCGAAGTAGCCTTCAAACGCCGCACGGATGGATTCCACCTTGGCGACCTGGCTCGATTGAACGGGCTGGCCGGATTGCACGATCAGGATGAAGGCGAAACGGAAGCGGCGCTGGGCGACGGTGGAATCGGGAACGCGGCGGCCCACCGCGGCGATGACGTCATCGATCGAGACGTCGCGGCGCACGCCGTCGAACTGGACGCCCACCATCGGGAAGTAGTTATTGGGATAGGGCGAGCCGTTCACCAGGAACGTCGGCGGAACCTCCTCCCGCGAGCGGAAGCCCATCAGGTACTGATCGAGAGGGGAATACTGCTGGACGGTGGCGACGGTGCGGAAGCGGGGCGAGATGGTGGGGCCCAGATCCTCCAGACGCGTGCCTTCGAGAAACGACGCCTCCGAGTTGAAATTGAAGCTCCAGTGCACGAGCGAGCGGCCGAGCATGGGCTCAGCGGACGGATTCAGGGGATCGGCGACGCTCGCGTAGGCGAGAAACAGGTGGCCGGTCTCGTGGGCGAGCACGCTCAAGGGGGTGTCTCCGGTGGGCTGGCGGGAGGGGACGGCGGCGCTCAGGTTATCCGGGTACTGATAGAGCGGCCCCATGTTCAGAACCGCCTGCAGACGGCGTGGCGAGCCGTATTCGGCCCCCTTGTCCACCACGGCGTCGCCGATGCCCGAGCGCGGGTTGCGCACCGTGACTTCGTAGGCGACGGCGGTGGGCGAGGCGAGCACGCCCATGGCGTTATAGACGACCAGGTAATCGTAGGCGTCGCCGTGGGTGGCGTAGAACTTCTGGGCGACGGTGGCGATGTCGATGGAGGCGGTGTAGGTGAAACGGTCGACCACGGGGCCGGAGTATTCGTCCTGCGGGCCGGAGACCAGGGAGACGAGCGCCAGGGCGCCACGGAGCTTTCCGGGACCGATGCCGGTGATGGCCTCCGAGAGATTGACGACGTCCCAGGTCATCTCGATGCGCCCGTCGGGGAAGAGGCGAACCTGAAAGGTCTGGGGGGCGCCGAAGCCGGAGTCCGAGTAGAGGGGCACGGCCTGCCAGGTGACGACCAGGCGGTTCTGTTCGTTGAGCACGCGCACGCCGCTTGCGCCGCGGGCCTGGGTGGGGTCGAGGTCGGTGAACAGGGGGGCGATGCGGGGAGACCCGCCGGTGAGGCGCCCGAGGGTGCGGTCGGTGGAGCCGCCGTCTCCGGCCCCGAAGGTCAGGTTGCCGTCGGAGTTGACCCACAGGGTGCGGTAGCGGGCGCCGTAGTAGGGGAAGTCGAAGGACAGATAGACCTGGGACGCATCGTCGTCGCCCAGGGAGGCGAGTTTGGCGCCGGAACTGGCGGCGGAGGAGTCGAAGGATCCTTCGCCGACAGCGACGCGGTACCTGGAAGCGTCGGAGTTCGAGGGCAGGAACCGAACGGTGCGGCCGGCGAGGTTGAAGGCGTTCGGCTGCGCCACGGCGCCGTCGGCGTCATCAATGATGGCGATCTGGCCGTTGTCGACGTTGGCGGCCGCGGCGGACTGGAGAGCCCGGATGCGCGAGGCCTGGACGCCTCCCCGCCGGGCGGCGGAACGGGCGTGCAGATAGCCGGCTTCGGCGGTGTTTTCCGGCGAGGTCGCACAGGCGGCGACGGGCGGTTTTCGGGCCGAGGCCACCGGCGCCAGCAGGGCCAGGGAACAAATAAAAATCGCGCTGCGTTTCCACATGGAGAGAGGGCTCCCGCTCATCGGCGGGGAGTTTCAACTCATTGTAAGATACTGGTTTTTGCGGTTGCCTTGGGGGCGTCCGCGAGAGAGGAAATTCATCGAATGGCATTTTGCACCAATTGCGGCGGGGCGGTGGCGGAGAACGCGCGCTTCTGCCCGGGATGCGGGACGGCGCTGGCCGGAGCGGGCGCGCAGGGCCCCGCCCAGACGGCGGCCTGGCAGCCGCCGGCGAGGCTGGATTACGCCATCGAGGGCAGCAATCTGCAGGTGGCCCGGGTGCGGCTGAAGGCCGGACAGGAAGTGTACGCCGAAGCCGGCAAGATGATCTACAAGACGCCCAGCATCCAGTGGGAGACGCGCATGGGCGGCAATACGCTGGGCGAGAAGATCTGGGGCGCGTTCAAGCGCAAGCTGATGGGTGAATCCCTGTTTCTCACCTATTTCCGGGCGAACTCGGACGGCGAGGTGGGATTCGCGGGCAGCTATCCGGGCAAGATCCAGCCGTTTGAGCTGGCCGCCGGACAGAGCGTGCTGGTGCAGCGGGACAGCTTCCTGTTCGCGCAGCCCAGCGTGCAGTTGAACATCGCGCTGATGCGGCGGCTGGGGGTGGGATTCTTCGGCGGCGAGGGATTCATTCTCGAAAAACTGACCGGTCCGGGGACGGTGTTCATCCACGCCGGCGGCGACTTCATCGAGTTCACGCTGGGCGCGGGCGAGATGCTGCAGGTGGAGACGGGCTGCATTGTCGGATTCGAGGAGAGCGTCTCCTACGACATCCAAATGGTGGGCGGCATCCGGACCGCGCTATTCGGCGGCGAGGGGCTGTTCCTGGCGACGCTGACGGGTCCGGGCAAGGTGGTGGTGCAGAGCATGACGCTCGCCAAGATGCGGCGGGAGCTCGCGCCCATGCATGCGACGGGCGGCGATGAGCATAAGGGTCTGGGCGCCCTGACAGGCCTTTTCGACAGCGACGATTAGCGGCCTGCCGGTCCGCCGCGGCCTGTTAGCAGCCGTTGGATTGGCCGGCGCAACGGGCGGATTCCCCCGCCGCGCTTTCGCGGGCTTGCTCGAGGGCCTTCCGGCACGCCTCGCAACCGAGGGCGTGGTTCAGCAGCGATTCAGCTTCGAGGCCGTCCACTCTGCCGGCGGCTAATTCGGCAAGCCGCTCGGCGGGAATATGGATGCGGGACAACAGACGAAACTTCGTTGTAGAGTCCATCTGAATTAGAAAGCTATCCAAAGATAGCCTGAAGCCATCATCCAGTCAATGGGGTCCGTGGCGACGCCCGGCGGGTACAATGACGGGATGCTGGGATCTTATCCAATTGTCGCGTTTGTACTGACTACGGATCCGGCCCGCGCCAGGCAGTTTTACGGGGAGACGCTCGGGCTCACTTTCAAAGGCGAAGACGGACACGCGGTGGTGTTTGAGGCGCAGGGCGCGCTGTTGCGGATCACCATCATGCGGGAACACAAGGCTTCGGCGCATACGGTGCTCGGCTGGAACGTTCCGGATGTCGCGGCCGTGGTGCGCGAGCTGTCGGCGGCGGGCGTCGCGTTCGAGCGGTATTCGTTTCTGCCCCAGGATGAGCTGGGGATCTGGACCACGCCGGATGGTTCGTCGAAGGTGGCCTGGTTCAAGGACCCGGACGGCAATGTCCTGAGCGTCTCGCAGCACTAGCTAATCCTCGATGAACGGGGCCCACCCGGGCGGGCCCCGATCGCTCCCCCGCCTCCGCCCCCACCGTAATCCTCCCCACACTCGCCCTCGAAAATAGGCGTCTTTTTCTCGAAAACCCGTCGCAATTATCGAAAGAATCCTGAGAGAAATCGGGCGGCGAACGTACTGGGAATAATCCGACGAATCTTGCCGCCCCACGCCCAGGAGGAGAATGGCGCCCCAGACCGTCTGCATCATACCTGCCTACAATCCGACCCGCGAACTCGCGCTGGTGGCCGCCGCGTGTCTCGACTCCGGAATCGACCACGTGGTGGTGGTCGACGACGGGAGCCGGACGGAGGCGGCCGGGGCGTTTGAGGCGCTGCCGGATTCCCCGCGCGCGCACCTGCTGCGGCACGCGGTGAACCTGGGCAAGGGGGCGGCGCTGCGCACGGGGTTGAACTACGCCTACTGCCGGTTTCCGGAGGCGCGGGCGTTTGTCACCGCCGACGCCGACGGACAGCACGCGGCGGCGGACATCGCGAGGGTGGCCCGGGAGGCGATGGAGCATCCGGGGGAACTGGTGCTGGGGGCGCGCGAGTTCACCGGCGACGCGCCGTTCCGCAGCCGGGCCGGGAACCTGGCCACTCGTTGGATGGTGCGGCTGGTGGCGGGCCGGCGGCTGGCCGATACGCAGACGGGGTTGCGGGCCGTGCCAAGGGAGCTGGCGCCCTTGCTTCTGCGCATCCCGGCGGCGGGCTACGAATTCGAACTGGACATGCTGCTGGCGGCCAAGCATTCCGGGACGCCGATCCGCGAGATCGCCATCCGCACCATCTATATCGACGGAAACCGGGGGTCGCACTTCAACCCGCTGGTGGACTCGATGAAGATCTATTTCGTGCTGATGCGGTTCTGCGGCATCGCGCTGGTGACGGCGGCGCTCGACAACCTGGCGTTCGTGGCGGCGTACTCGCTGACGGGGCAGATTCTGGCCTCGCAGGTGGCGGCGCGGCTGGCGGCGATGGCGTTCAACTACAGCGCGGCGCGCAAGGCGGTGTTCCAGTCCCGGCAGCCGCACGCGGGGACGCTGGGCAAGTACGCGCTGCTGGTGGGGGCGAACCTGTGGGTCTCCTACGGGTTGATCCAACTGATCGTGCGAACCACGCACGCGCCGGTGCTGTGGGCGAAGATCGCGGCGGAATCGCTGCTGTTTCTGGCCAATTTCGCCCTGCTGCGCGATTTCGTTTTCACCGGGGAGGCGCGCGGGACGGGGCCGGGCGGCGGGCTGTCGCAGCGGCTGTGGGGGCGGCTGCGGAAGTTGTGGGGCGAGGCGGCGAGGCCGGCGCCGGACACGGCGGAATCGCGCGCGCTCGACTGGCGGTGTCCCGATCCTCGGGCGCATGGGGAACGGCGGGCGTGGGCCTCGCGCGACGCCAATCTGGAAGGAGCCAATAGCTAAATGACACTCGGACGATGGATGACGCCATCCGAGCTGGAGCGCCCCTCGCGGCGAGTTTTATTATTGCTGCTGTTTATCGCCGTATTGGTGGTTTATTCGAACCATTTCGGCAACTCGTTTCACTTCGACGATTTTCACGCGGTGGTGGACAATCCGGCCATACGGTCGCTTGGGAACCTGCCGCGGTTCTTCACCGATTCGACGCTGTTTTCGGTGCTGCCGGCCAATCGGACGTGGCGGCCGCTGGTGTCGGCGTCGCTCGCGGTGGATTACTGGCTGGCGAACGGGCTGAATCCGGCGGCGTTTCACGCCTCGACGTTCCTGCTGCACCTGGCGTTGATGGCGGTGCTGTTCCTGCTGGCCGAGCGGCTGTTCGAGCAGGCCAACCCGGGGGGCGCGAATCGCCTGCCGGCGCTGCTTGCGGCCGCGCTGTTCGGGCTGCATCCGCTGTGCGCCGAAACGGTGAACTACATCGTACAGCGGGGGGACCTGTACGCAACGCTGGGCGTGGCGGCGGGCCTGTACCTTTATGGCGCGCGTCCGGAGTGGCGCGGCTGGGGGCTGTACCTGCTTCCCGCCGCGGCCGGGCAGATCTCGAAGCCTCCGGCGCTGATCTTTCCCGCGCTGCTGATCCTGTACATCCGCGCCAGCGAGAACCGGCGGTGGCGGGACGCGCTGCGGGACGCGATTGCGGCGACGGCGGCCGCGGCGGCCATCGGCGCGCTGACCGCCGCCATGACGCCCGCCACCTTCAGCGGCGGGGCGGCTTCGCGGTGGAACTACTGGATCACGCAGCCGTACGTGATCTGGCGGCAGTTTACCAACGTGCTGGCGCCGGCCGGGCTGAGCGCGGACACGGATCTCACGGCGTTTACGCGGATCGGCGATCCGAGGGCGGTGTGGGGGATCCTGTTCGTCGCGGCGCTGGGGGCGGCGGGCGTGCGGCTGCTGGGACGAGCGCGCACCGCTCCGGTGGGATTCGGCATCCTGTGGTTCCTGCTCGCCAACGTTCCGACCGCGCTGTACGCGGTGGCCGAGGTGGAAAACGACCATCGTGCGTTCTTCCCGTTCGCGGGCCTGGCGATCGCGCTGGGATGGGCGGTCGCACTGCTGTGGAAGCGGGCCCGGAGCCTGTTCCCGAGGCCCGCGCTGGCCGCCGCCTGCGCCGGATTGACGCTCGCCGCCGCGCTCGGGTGGGCGACGCACGCCCGCAACGAGGTGTGGCGCAATGAGGCGTCGCTATGGCGCGACGTCACCGAAAAGAGTCCGCATAACGGGCGCGGGTTGATGAATTACGGGTTGACCCTGCTGGCGGCGGGGGACTCCGAGGGCGCGCTCAAGTACTTCGAGCAGGCGCGGCTCTACACGCCGAATTACTACATCCTCGAGATCAACCTGGGGGTGGCGGCGGGGAGCCTGGGGCGCGACGTGGAGGCGGAGGCGCATTTCCACCGCGCGCAGTCGCTCGCGCCGGGCGATTCGCTGCCGAACTACTACTACGCCCGCTGGCTGGGGTCCAAGGGGAGGATCGAGGAGGCGTTGAATCGCGCCAATCAGGCGATGCGGGCCAATCCGGCCGACCAGCGGCCGGCGGCTCTGGCGGCCGAGTTGCGCAGCGCGGAGGCGGCCCGGGCGGCTGAACTGGCCCGGCTGGAACGCGACGCCGCCGGGCGTCCCACGGCGGAGAACCTGCTCTCGCTGTCGTTGCTCTACCACCGTATGCGGCGGTTCGACGACAGCATTCGCGCCGCTCGCGGGGCGCTCCAGATCAAGCCCGATTACGCGGAGGCCTACAACAACCTGGCCGCGGCTCACGAGGAGTTGCGGCAGTGGGACGCGGCCATTGCGGCGGCGCGGGAGGCGGTGCGGCTGAAGCCGGACTTCACGCTGGCGCGGAACAACCTGGCTTGGGCGGAAACGCAACGCAACCGCGAACACCCCGCCGCGAACCACCTGGAGCTTACCGCCGATCGCCGGCGCTAGAGGGGAACCGATGAGTCTCACGAAACTGACAGGCTATTTGCGCGCGCTGGCGCTGCTGGCGATTCCGGCGGCGGGCGCGATTCAGGGGGCGGCGTTGCCGGCCGAGCGGTATGCGCTGATCCTCGACGAGGCGCCGGTGGCGCGGACGGTTTCCGGCCGGACGGCGTTGAACGGTCCGGCGGCCCAGGCGCGGCGGGAGCGGATCCTGCGGGCGCAGGCGACGCTGCGGGCGGCGCTCGGCAGGTTGGGCGCTACGCCCACCGGCGCCGTGGATACGCTGCTCAACGCGGTGTTCGTCGTGACTACGCCCGACCGGGTGGCGGCGCTGCGGGCGCTGCCCGGAGTGGCGGCGGCGGCGCCCATGGGGCGGATGCACCGGTCCCTGAGCACGGCGCTCGACGTGGTGAATACGAACGCGGCGTGGTCGGCGCTCGGCGGACAGGCCAACGCCGGAGCGGGAGTGAAGATCGCGGTGCTCGACACGGGCGTCGACGAAACGCACCCCGGGCTGAAGGACAGCGCGATGAAGGCGCCGGCCGGCTACCCGCGCTCGGGCAACGCCGACGACGCGCTGCACACCACGGGCAAGGTGATTGTGGCGCGCAGTTTTGTGGCGGCGCTCGCCAACGGCTACGGGACGCCGGAAAGCAGCCGTCCGGACGACCTGTCGGCGCGGGACCGGGTGGGGCATGGAACGGCGGTGGCGATGATCGCCGCCGGGGCCCTCCACACCAGCCCGCTGGGCTCCATTTCGGGGGTCGCGCCGAAGGCCTGGCTGGGCAATTACAAGATTTTCGGCTCGCCGGGAGTGAACGACTCGACGACGGCCGACGTGGCGCTGACGGCGCTTGAGTGGGCCTTCAAGGACGGCATGGACGTGGCGATTCTCGCCTCGGGAGATCCGCCCTCGCTGTGGTCGCCGGAGGACCAGGGGGCCACCTGCGGCCAACCGGCCGGGGCGGCGTGCGATCCATGGGCGGCGGCGGTGTCGGCGGCGCTGAAGTCCGGCATGGCGGTGGTGGCGGCGGCGGGCAACCGGGGCGAGGCGGGGCTGCATACGATCGCCTCTCCGGCCAACGTGACGGACGCGATCGCCGTGGGGGCGACGTCGAACTCGCACACGGTGGCGGCGGCGCTCATCACTCCGGCCGGGGACCGGCTGGCGCTCCGGTTCAGCGACGGTCCGCAACCGGGCGGGGCGTTCACGGCGCCGATGATCCCGGCGGCGGCGGTGTCGGGCGCCGAATACGGCTGCGCGGCGTTCCCGGCGGGGTCGCTGGCGGGCAAGGTGGTGCTGATGTCGGACGGCTTCTGCAGTTACTCGGCGAAGGTGTTGAACGCCTGGGCGGCGGGGGCGGCGGCGGCCATCGTATTTCCGCTCGCGACGGGAGGGACGCTGGGCTCGCCCATCGGCCTCGAGAACACGGGCATTCCGAGCGCGCAGATCTCCAACGCCTCCGGCGTGTACCTGCGCGGATACCTGGCGGCGAATCCGAACGCGAGGGTGACGCTCGATCCGACCAAGGCGGAGACCGGGGCGGCGACCGTCGACGCGGTCGCGCCGTTCTCCTCCCGAGGGCCGGGGACCCAGGGGCTGGGCATCAAGCCGGACCTGGCCGCGCCCGGCGTTTCCATCTACACGGCGGCGCAGAACCTGGACCCCAATGGCGACCTCTATTCGGCCAGCCGCTACGTGGGGGTCGACGGCACGAGTTTCGCCGCGGCCTTCGCCGGCGGCGCGGCGGCGCTGGTGAAACAGGCGCATCCGGGTTGGACCGCGTCGCAGATCAAATCCGCGCTGGTGAACACAGCGTCGGGGGCGGTTATCGACGGCTCCGGCGCCGCGCGGACCACCGCCGTGGGCGCCGGGAGGCTGGATATCGCCGCGGCCGTAAAGACCACGGTGACCGTGGAACCCTCCTCCATCTCCTTCGGCGCCATCGGCGCCTCCCTGGCCCCGCGCACCGTGTCGGTGACGAACCTCGGCTCCTCCCAGGCGACGCTGCAACTCAAGGCGGTGGCCCGGGACGCCTCGGCGACCACCGTCACGGTGACTCCGGCCAGCCTGACGCTGGCGGCCGGCCAGTCGCAGACCGTGACGCTGAACCTGGGCGGATCGCTGCCCGCGCCCGGCAGCTACGAGGGCTACCTGGAGATCTCCGGCGGACCGGTGACGCTCCGCGCGCCGTGGCTGTACCTGGCGAGCGACGGCGTTCCGGCCTCGTTGATTCCGCTGCAAGGCGCGGGCTTCGTCACCGAAACATCGTCGGCGGTGAACCTGGCCGTGCTGGCCATCGACCAATACGGCGTGCCGGTGACCAACGCCCAGATCCGCTTCGCGCCGGCCGATTCGGTGTACCGCGCCACGCCGGCCACCGATCCGCTGGGCATCGCCGAAGCCTACATGATGGCGCCGGCCACGGCCGGAGAGGCCGCCTTTCGCGCCGACCTGCTGGTGAACGCGGCGCGGGCCGACTTCAGCGGCCACGTGCGGAAACCGCCGCAGATCGCCAAAAACGGCGTCGTCGATTCGGCCAGCTTCCAGACGGGCGCCGGTTTCGCGCCAGGCTCCTATGTGACGATCTTCGGCGACAACCTGGCGGAAGCGTTGACCAGCGCCACGACGGCCTCCCTGCCCATTTCGCTGGCCGGCGTGAGCGTCAGCTTCGACGATGCGGCGCGCGGGGTGCATGCTCCCGGGCGCCTGGTGCTGGTGGCGTCGGGCCAGGTGAACCTCCAGGTTCCGCTCGAACTGGCCGGTTCCACGTCGGCGGTGATGAAGGTCACCCTGGCCAATTCGGCCAGCCGCAGCGTGCGGCAGGACAACGTCCTGATGGGGACCTACCAGTCGCAGACGGTCACCATTCCGATCGCCTCCTATAGTCCGGCGTTCTTTGAATACACGGACGCGGGCGGCGCGCGCCAGGCGGCGGCGCTCGACGAAAGTTACCGCGTGATCGGCTCGGCGACGCCGGTGGGGCGGGGGCGCGTCGCGCAGTTCTACCTGAACGGGCTGGGCCCGGTGACGCAGACCGTCGCGTCGGGCGAACGCGCGCCCGGCGGCGACGGGCTCGCGCTGACCCAGACCACCCCCACGGTGACCATCGGCGGGCGGCCGGCCCAGGTGCTGTTCAGCGGGCTCGCGCCGTATCTGGTGGGGCTGTATCAGGTAAACGTGGTCGTTCCCGAATCGGCCCCGGCGGGCTTGCAGCCGGTTTCGCTTAGCATCGGCGGGGTTACGGCCCCGAACTCTCAACTGGCGGTGGCGCAATGATCCGGTCCAACCGCTGCTCACAGGACACTATCTCCGAATCGAGGCTTATGCTCTCTTCCAGACTTCCTCTCAGCCGGCTGTTCGCGCTGGCGCTCGCCTTGTCGGCGCCGGCCCTATCGCAGACCAACACGAACATCGTGCCGGTCTACGCCGTCGCCCCGTCGGTGTTTCAGACCGGATTGACCGGCAACGTCGCGCTGACCATTCTCAACGCGAATCCGAACTCCTCGCAGCAGATCCAGCCCGGCGACAAGTTCACCTTCCAGTTGCAGATCAACGGCGGAACGTTTCCCTCCGCCGGCGCCGTGGCGGTGGTGGGCGGGCTGGCCGCCTCCAACTTCCAGTCCTCGTTGAGCGCCGATCAGAAGTCGATCACGCTCACCTACGTAGGACCCGCGGTCGCCTTCAACTTCGGCGACAGCTTCGGAGTCACCGCCAGCGTGCTGATGACGCAGCCCACCACGGGCTTCGTCCAACTGTCCACGCCGAGCGTCCGCTATGAGGTCCCGCAGACGTTCGCCGGCAGCGTGTCGAGCGTGACGTTCGCCAACACGGCGCCGGTGCTGAACCGCGCTGACTCCGGGCAACTGGTGGGTCCGCCGGGTCCAACCGGTCCCACTGGCCCCACCGGTCCAACGGGGCCCACCGGACCCACGGGCGCGACGGGCGCCACCGGAGCGCAGGGCGCGACCGGAACCATCGGGCCGCAGGGATTGCCGGGACTAACGGGTCCGATGGGCCCGGTGGGAGCGGCGGGTCCCACGGGCGCGACGGGCGCCACCGGAGCGGTGGGTCCGACCGGCGCCACGGGTCCCACGGGGGGACCGGGGTTGATTTACCAGGGCACGTGGTCGCCGGGATCCACCTACGCCAGCGGGGACACGGTGCTCTACGCCGGATCGAGCTATGTTTCGCTGCAGAGTTCCAACCTGAACCGCCAGCCTGACATCAGCCCGACCTACTTCGGACTGCTGGTGCAAGCGGGGGCGACCGGCGCCACGGGCGCGACCGGCGTCACTGGACCGACCGGCTCGACGGGCTCCACCGGTTCGACGGGCGCGACCGGCGTCAGCGGACCGACCGGCTCGACAGGCGTGACCGGCCCCACCGGCGTCACGGGTCCGACCGGGTCCACCGGCTTCACCGGACCGACCGGATCCACCGGCTCGACGGGCGTGACCGGCCCCACCGGCGTCACGGGATCGACGGGCTCCACCGGAGCTACCGGATCCACCGGCGCCATGGGTTATACCGGTCCCACCGGGCCGACGGGCGTCACCGGATCGACGGGCTCCACCGGATCGACCGGCGCCACCGGCGCCATGGGCTATACCGGTCCCACCGGACCGACGGGCTCCACCGGATCGACCGGCGTCACCGGATCCACTGGATCCACCGGGTCCACCGGATCCACCGGCGCAACCGGCATCACCGGCCCCACCGGCCCCACGGGCAGCATCGGCCTTCCCGGCTCCACCGGGTCCACCGGCCCCACGGGCCCCACCGGAGCCACCGGCGCAACCGGCGCGCCCGTCTCCTTCCGCGGCGCCTGGAACGCCGGCGTCGTTTACTCGGACGGTGAATCGGTTTCGTTGGGCGGCTCGAGCTACATCGCGCGGTCACTGAACCTCGGCGTGAATCCCGCCACCGATGTCGCGGGCGCTGGGCTCAACTGGGCTCTGCTCGCCCAAATGGGCGCAACCGGATCGACCGGATCCACCGGCTCGACCGGATCCACCGGCTCGACGGGCTCGACCGGATCGACCGGATCTACCGGATCGACAGGCCCCACCGGCTCGACCGGCGCCACGGGGTCCACCGGCGCCACCGGATCCGTCGGCCCCACGGGATCGGCCGGCCCCATCGGCGTCACCGGTCCGACAGGCTCGACGGGCGCGACGGGAGCCACCGGCGCGACGGGAAGCAGCACCGCGACATACGGCCGTTTTGGAACCTACCCGTCGTTCACGAGTCCCGAGTATCTCCAGTTCAACGGCACAGGACAGAATACATCGGCAGTCTGCACAACAAACACGAACTGCGTCTTCTACCCCATCAAGCGCGCCTGCACGCTCCAGAACCTGTCGGTGGTGGCGCTCGACAACCTCGGGCAGACCATCACCTTCACGGTGGCCTACGCCAGTTCGCCGTCGTCGTTCCCCACGATGATCGACGGGCCGACATGCACGATGTCGACCGGCAGTTGCACCTCCACCACCACCGCAAGCCTCGGAGACAACTCGCTGATCACGTTGAAGACCACCTGGAGCGGAACCACGGCCAGCCCGGCCCGCTTCTTCGCCACCGTCGACTGCAACTGACGGCGGCCCGCCTCGCAATCCCGGGGCGCGGACCTGCAATCCGCGCCCCTCCCTCGCCTCGGGAGCTCCGCGCGATCCACCGTGATACGCTGAATTCGGCGCGTTTCCCGCTCCGAGGAGCTACCTTCCATGCCGGCAACATCCCGTCCAAGACTCGGCTGCATCACGTTGGCGATCGTCGTTGGGGCGTTAGTGATCGGCGGCCGCGCCTTCGCCTCCTGGATTCTCGAATACGAGTGGTGGAAGGAGTTGGGCCATGTGGAAACGTGGCTCAGCATGATGGGGTACGCCATCGCCCCGGCCGCCGCGGTGGCCGTCGTCGCCTTCGCCGTATTCTGGACCGCCCACGCCCGCGGGATGAAGGCCGCCGGGACCGGACTGCGGGAGCATTCGAGCTACGCCTGGCTCGCCACCCTGCTGCTGGTGGGCGCAAGCGCCCTGTTCGCCGCCGCGCTGGTGGATTCCTGGACCGTGGTCCGCTACTTCGGCGGGCACGGCATGTCCGGCGACGCCTGGAAGGATCCGGCCTTCGGCGAACCGCTCTCGTTTTACCTGTTCGACCTGCCCTTCTATTCGATGCTGCTACGGGCCGTGCTGGGGCTGTGCATCGCCGGCGGCGTGGTGTACTACCTGACCACCCGCGCCTGGCAGGTGCGCCGCAACTTCCCCGAAACGCCCGGCGAGTTCCGCATCGAATTTCCCCGCTTCGCCGACATGGGCGAACTCGAACAGCGCTTCCTGCGCACGCTGCTGGCGGTATTCATCCTGGCCTTCGCCGCGCGCCAGTACCTGGACCGCTACGACCTGGTCTACACCGATCACGGCTTCATGGTGGGCGTCGACTGGGTGGCGCAGAACGTGACGGTCCCGCTGCTGTGGTTCACCGTGGCGGGATGCGTGGCGGGCGCGGCTCTGCTCGGGGCCGGCAAGTGGCGCATCGGCGCCATCGTCGTGCTGGTTCCCATGGCGCTGAAGCTGATCGTCCCGCCCGCCGTCGCGGCCATCCACGTGCGCCCCAACGAGCTCGCCATCCAGCGCGACTTCATCCGCCGCCACATCGAGTCGACGCGCCAGGCCTACGGGCTAAACGCGCGCTCCACCGAATCGGATTATCCGGCGCGCCTGGAAGGCAAGATCGACATCGTCCGGAACAAGCCGCTGCTCGACAACGTGCGCCTGTGGGACTGGCGCGCCTTCCACGACACCCTGTCGCAGATCCAGCCGCTGCGTCCCTATCTGTTCTCCGACACCGACGTTGACCGCTACACGATCGACGGCGCGCTCCGCCAGGTGATGATCTCGCCGCGCGAGCTCGACCTGAACCAACTGGGCGACGCCCGCGCCGGCTGGATCAACACGCACTTCGTCTACACCCACGGCTACGGGCTGGTGATGGCGGAGGCCAATCGCATCACCCCCGACGGCCGCCCCGTGCTGTTCATCGAGAACGCCCCGCCGGAGGTCCGCACGGCCAGCCTCAAGGTGACGCGGCCCGAGCTCTACTACGGCGAAACCGTGCACGATCCGGTGTTCGTCCGCACCGAACAGCCCGAGTTCAACTACCCCTCCGGCGCCGACAACGTCCACACCCGTTACGACGGCAAGGGCGGCTTCCCCATCGGCGGACTGCTGACGCGGATGGCCGCCACGGTGGCCTATGGCGACTGGAACATCCTGCTGACCAGCCAGTTGGGTCCGCAAAGCCGCATGATGATCCGCCGCCGCATCGTCGAACGCATCACCGAAATGGCCGGCTTCGTCGACTGGGACAGCGATCCGTACATGGTGCTCCAGAAGGACGGCCGGCCCATGTGGGTGGTGGACGGCTATCTCACCAGCCGCGCGCATCCCTATTCGCGCGAAGTCTCGGTGAACGGCGTCGGCGCCCTGAACTACATCCGCAATTCGGTGAAGGCCGTGGTGGACGCCTACGACGGCACGGTGAAGCTGTACGTGGTCGATCCCGCCGACCCCATGGTGCGCGCCTACCGCAACCTGTTCCCCTCCATCTTCACCGACTTCACCGCCATGCCCGAGGACCTGCGCGCCCACATGCGCTACCCCGAAACCATCTTCCGCGTGCAGGCCGAAATCTACCGCACCTTCCACATGCGCGACCCCGACGCCTTCTACAACAAGGCCGACCTGTGGGACGTCGCGCGCGGCTCGCGCAGCCAGGAGGGCAACGCCGAGGCCATGGCCCCCACCTACCTGATCGCCGAGCTGCCCGGCTCCACCACGCCCGAATTCCTGTTGATGCTGCCCTTCACGCCGCGCAACAAGGACAACCTGATCGGCATGATGGCGGCCCGCTGCGATGGCCCCCACCTGGGCGAGCTCGTGTTCCTGCTGCTGTCCAAGCAGGAGCTGCTGCTCGGCCCCATGCAGGTGGAGGCGCGCATGAACCAGGACCAGAACATTTCCAAGGACCTGACCCTGTGGAACCAGCAGGGTTCGGGCGTGCTCCGCGGCCAGATGCAGGTGCTGCCGGTGGACAACACGTTCCTCTACATCGAGCCCCTCTACATCCAGGCCAAGGAAGCCCGCATGCCGCAGATGAAGAAGGTGGTGCTGGGTCTGGGGAATTCGCTCATATATGCCGATACATATGAGCAGGCGGTGGCCCAGTTGGCCGGAATGGAGGGCGCGCCCGCCCAGGCGGCCGTCAACGCCGCCACCAACGCCGCCGTCCCGACGCCCGCCCTGAAGGGAGCGCCGGACGCCCGGCTGAACAGCGTGCGGGAGCATCTGCGCCGTTATCGCGACCTGGCGGCGCAGGGCAAATGGTCGGAGGCGGGTAAGGAGCTGGAGGCGATCGAAGCGCTGGTGCGGTGAGTCTTTCGCCGCTCCGGCCACTGGAGCGGCATGCACTCATCGGCGACATTGGCGGCGGCGGAACTGGCCGGCTCCGACCAGGCGGCGTCCAATCGCGGCCGGCGGATCGGCATCCTGGTGATCGCCTATAACGCCGTCACCACGCTGTCGCGCGTGTTGAAGCGCATCCCCGCGCCCGTGTGGAGCGCCGTGGAGCAGGTGGCCATCTTCGACGACGCCAGCCAGGACGCCACCTACGAGCTGGCGGTGGGGTTGAAGGCGATCAGCGCCAATACGAAGCTCCACGTTCTGAAGCACGAGCGCAACCTGGGCTACGGCGGCAACCAGAAGGCCGGCTACCGGTATTTCATCGAACAGGGCTTCGACGCGGTGGTGTTGTTGCACGGCGACGGGCAGTACGCGCCGGAGTTGCTGGCGGCCATGTACCGCGACATTGTCTCGGGCCAGGCGGACGCGGTGTTCGGCTCGCGCATGATGGCCGATTACGGCGGTCCGCTCAAGGGCGGCATGCCGCTCTACAAGTACCTGGGCAACAAGACGCTCAGCTTCCTGGAAAACCGCGCCCTGGGCCTGAACCTGACGGAGTTCCACAGCGGCTATCGCGCCTACAGCCTGCACGCGCTCGCCCAGATCGACTTCAGCCGCATGACCGACGATTTCCACTTCGACACGGAAATCATCATCAAGCTGCACCACCAGGGCTTCCGCATCAGGGAAACGCCGATCCCGACGTTTTACGGCGACGAGATCTGCTACGTGAACGGCCTCAAGTACGCGGGCCAGATCCTGCGCGCCGTGTACCGCTACGATCGCACGCGGCGCTCCATCCGGCGCTACCCGGAGTTCGCCGAGTACTGGATTCCCTGCCGCGTCAAGACGAGCCCGCGGTCGAGCCACGACTTCGCCCGCCGGGCCATCGCCGGAGCGCGGAACGTGCTCGCGCTGGGCGAGGGGACCGGGGAGTTCGCGGCCGAGCTGGCGGGGCTCGCCGACGCCGTGAATCAGACCGGCCGCAAGTACGACCGGGTCCTGCTGTTGAACTACCTGGAGCACCTGTCGGACCCCGAGGCGGCGTTGGGCGAACTGTCGGAGCGCGTGGCCGAACGCGGGCGGGTGCTGGTGGTGCTGCCGAATGTCGCCAACATCTGGGTGCGGCTGAGCCTGGCGGCCGGACGCTTCGACTACGAGGATCGCGGAATCCTCGACCGCGGCCACCTGCGCTTTTTCACGCGGACGAGCGCGCGGCGCATGCTCGCGCGGTGCGGATACCGCGTCCTCGGCGAGCGGATGACGGTGATTCCCGTCGAGATGGCCATCGGCGGACCGCGCTGGCTGGCGGCGGCGTTGCGCGGACTGCTGGCCGGGCTGACGGCGATCGCGCCCGGCCTGTTCGGCTACGAGATGTTCCTCGAAGCGGCGCCCGCGCCGCCTCAGACGCGCGGCAGCACGTAGGGCGCGCGGTACTGTTTTTCGAGCAGCGCCGTGGCCTCGCGGTCGCCCGGGAAATCCTCCTTCGGGCCGTTGAACTTCACGTCCCGGCCCAGCTTGTAGGAGATATTGCCCAGGTGGCACAGCATGGTGCTCAGCCGCCCGATTTCGATGTCGGAATTCGGCCGCTGGCGCGACTTCATGCACTCGATCCAGTTCTTCTCGTGCGTCTCCCCGCCCGGCTTCATCGATTCGCCCACCGTGCCGTCCGCGCGGAAGATCTTCCAGCCGATGTTGCCCGCCATCAGCGTCCCCTCGGTACCGTAGAAGGCGGTGTAGAAATCCGTGCCGCCGCTTCTCGGCTCGCCCACGTGCATGGCGCGGTCGTTGGCGAAGCTGCGCAGTTCAAAGTGCAGCATCAGGTCGCCGTAATCATAGGCGACGGCCTGCGTGTCGGGCACTTCCTTGGCGTCGTCCAGCCAGTAGATGCCGCCGGTGGCGGAGATGCGCTTGGGGTATGCGTGGATGTTCTTGCGCAGCGACTGGATGCCCCACAGCGCGACGTCCAGCACGTGCACGCCCTGGTTGCCCAGCTCGCTGTTGCCGTAGTCCCAGAAGAAGCGCCAGTTGTAGTGGAAGCGGTTCTCGTTGAAGGGCCGCTTCGGCGCGGGCCCCAGCCAGGCGTCGTAATCGATGCCGGCGGGCGGCTTGGAATCCGGCGGATTGCCGATGGTTCTGCGGACCTGGTAGATCCACGCCTTCACCTCGCACACCTTGCCGATCTTGCCGCTGGCGACGGCCTCGATGGCGGCGCGGAACGACTCCCCGCTGCGCCGCTGCGTGCCCACTTGCACGACGCGGTTGTATTTGCGCGCGGCGTCGCGGATGAGCTGGCCTTCGCGGATGGTCTGGCACAGGGGTTTTTCGATGTACAGGTCCTTGCCCGCCTGCAGGGTGAGCAGGCCCATGCGCGCATGCCAGTGGTCGGGCGTGGCGATCATGACGCCGTCGATCGACTTATCGTCGAGCACGCGTTCGAACTGTTTCACCAGTTCCGGCGCATGCCCCTGCGCGCCGGCGATCTCCGCGCCGACCTTGCGCAGGATCTCCTCGTCCAGGTCGCAGAAGGTCTTGCAGTCGGCGCCGGCCTTCACGGCGGGGATCACGATCTGGCGGCCGCGATTGCGTCCGCCCACCAGGGCGATGGTGGGTCTATCATTGGCGCCCATGGCGCGCGGATTCAGATTCACCGCGCCGGCGCCGGCCAGCGCGGTCTTGAGGAACGAACGGCGATCGGTCATTGCGTCCTGATTCTATCAATGCGCGACGACCGTGATGGAGCAATGCGCGACGATGGCGATGGAGCAATGCGCGACGACCGTGATGGAGCAATGCGCTTCCGGCGGCGCCGCGCCCGACCCACTGACTGGATCGCCGCGGTCCGGTGCGGTTCGGCGCGAATGCCCGGTCCGCGGTTGGATCGCGATGGGGACGTCTCAGGCGGCTTTCACCTGAGTTTGCCCCATACCTCCATGGCATCGGCGTCCACCGTCGCGGCCCGCGGCCGCTCCACCTTCGACGCGCCTCAACGAGCGACGATCTCGATCCGCCGCCGGCTGAGGGTGGGCCCGTCGAACGCCTTCGACCGCGGCGCGGCCGACGCCTTCAACAGGTACTTGCCCGGCGTCGACGGCATCGGGAAATCGACGGTGTACGTCTCCGCGCCCAGCCCCGCCACGGCGAACCCAGCGGTCTTGCGCGCCGCCACCGCGCCATCGGCCGACTCCAGCGTGATCGTCAACTCGCCCTCCGCGCGCTCGGCCGAGTCGTTCACCATCATCACCGCCAGCGACGGCGTCGAACCCGCGGGCGTCGTCGGCTGCCAGTAACTCACATACACGCCCAGCGGACGAAACGCCTGGGACAGGTAATCGCGAAAGTGCGGGTCGAGCTCCAGCCGTTCGATGTCGCGGAAGTGGTCGGCCGTATAGCCCTCCGGATCGCTGCTCATCAGGTAAACGAAATGCAGCACTCCCGCATACTCGCGGTACGCGCGCCAGTATTCGGTGATGCCGCCCAGCAGATAGGCGTCGAGCGCCAGCCGGTCCTCGGCCGTCGAGCCCTCGCCCAACAACCGCGGGTACAGCTTCCGAGTCAGTTGCGTCGGGCTGCCGTCGCGATTCAGCCACAGCCAGCCGTACTCGTTCAGGATCATGGCGTGGCCGGTCTGCGCGCCCGGCGCCTTGCCCCACGGGCGTTCGAAGGTGGTCATGCTGAACTCGGGACCGCCGTCGGCCATGCGTTGGAACTCGTAGGGGTGATCCTCCACCGGATCGTCGGGTCCGGCGGGGCCGTTGTAGCTGTTCTCCCAGGCGCGGTTGGACAGGTCCAGCCCACGCACGGCGGGGATGACGCGGGCGGCGAACATCGGATCGTAGGTCTCGTTGGTTGCGTCCCACAACGCCACGCTCGGGTGGTTCCAGTTGTCGCGCATCCACTCGGAGTACTCGCGGATCATCTGGTCGGCGTCGAAGTGGACCTGGTTTTCAGCGCCGCTCCAGTTCCGCCCGGTCCACACGAAGTACTCGTTCTGGATCAGCAGGCCGGCTTCGTCGGCGATGTCGAACCACTTGTCGGGCGCCGGGCCGATGCAGAAGCGGAACGCGTTCCAATGCATCTGTTTCGGAATCTCCACCAGCAGCTTGCGAACCCATGTCTCGTCCCAGGGCAGCACGCCCGATTTCGGATCCTCGAAGAAGCGATGCAACGTGATATTCGACCCGCGCAGGAAGTACACCCGCCCGTTCAGCAGGGCGCGTTTGGAAGCCGTGTCGAAGCGAATTTCGCGCATGCCGAACCGCGTCGAGACGCTATCGCCCGGCGTGCGCGTCTCAAGCACGTAGAGGTTCGGATGCTCGGGCGTCCACAGCCGCGCGTTGGGAATCGGGATGGTGTCGGTGACATCCACCTCTTCCCCGCCCTTCAGGACGACGGTCTTCGACCGCAGCGTCGCGGCCAGCGCGGTGGACTTCCAGGCGTGCACGCGATAATCGATCGCGAAGCTCGCCGTCGCCGAGCCGCGATTCCGCACCCTCGTGCGCACCAGGATGCTGCTCGATGCGATGCGCGGCGCCGCCTGCACGGTCTCGATCGTGGGATTATCGGCCAGGGCCACAGAGACGCTGTCGTAGACGCCCGGCGTCCAGCGATTTTTCTCGAAATCCGTGCCCGCCGTGACAGTCGTCGGCAACACGCCGGGGTGCGCGCCAATTCTAATTACAATTGTATTACGACCGGGGTGAATTGCCTTTGAAATATCCAGGATGGCGGCGGAAAAACAAGGCAGGTGTTCGCCGATTTTTACATCGTTCAACCACACGGCGGCGCCGAACTGCGCCTTGTTGATCCGTAGCGTGGCCGACTGCCGGACCGCGGGCGCGACGAACTCGCGCCGATACCAGAAATAGTTGCGATCCTGCTTGGCGTTGCCGGCGTGATGGACCAGCGCGCTCGCCGGCAGCACACCCTTGCGAACGCGATTCTGTATCACCTCCCGGCTGTCGAACTCATCGACGTCCGGAAAGGCGGGCGTCGCCGAATGCGCCAGGCCAGGCACGGGCGCCTTGTGCGTATACGCGCCGGCGGGCGGCGGATCGGCGATCTTTGAATCCGCGATATCCCACTGGCCATCCAGGGAAATGGTCAGGCGATCGGCGGATCGGAGCGGAACGGCGGCGAGCATCGCCGCTGCGAGGGGCAGGAATGTTCGGACGCGCATGGGAAACCCCGCTGTTGCCACGGGATTTCAGGATATCTAAGTCCGAAGTGGAGCGGACAGGGTCCGAGGTGAAGTGGACCGACCTGGAAGCAAAACGGACCGGGAGCGTCTCCGCCCACCGGCCCGCTTTACTAACGATTCAAGATGTTATTGCGCTTCGCTCTTGCGCGAGAGATCCTCGGCCAGGATGATGGCTTCGGCCAGTTCCCGCATGGGACGGCGAAGACGCCGGCTTTCGTTGCGCAGCCGCAGATACGCCTCTTCCTCGGTCAGGTTGTGACGCGTCTGCAGGATGCCCTTGGCCCGCTCCACCAGTTTGCGAATCTCCAACTGCCGCTTGGCTTCCTGGGCCTCTTCCTGCAGCCGGGCGTTTTCCTCAAGCAGCCCGGAATGGGAAATTGCCGTTCCCATCTGTTCGCCCACGAACGTGAGCAGCGCGACTTCATCCGGAGTGTGAACGTGCTCCTTGCGGTGATGCACGTTGATGACGCCGATGACATCGCCCTTGTTAACGAGCGGCACGGAGAGAAACGCCTCGTAGGTGTCTTCAATCAAAGCCGGGAACCGCTTGAACCGATGATCGGTGGCGGCGCAGGAGGACAAGGCCACGACGGACTTATGCTCCGCCACCCAGCCTGTAACGCCTTCACCCATCTTCATTCGCAGATAGCCGAGGTCAGCGGCGTGCGGCACCTGCGAAGCGCGCAAGACGATTTCACCCGATTCCTGCTCGATCAAATACACCAGACATGCGTCGCAACCGGTAACCTGGGAAGTGATGCCGATGATCTCTCCCAGCATTTCGTCGAGCGACAACTCGCTTGCCACGATATTGCTGATACGGTGCAGTATCGCAACTTGATTGATCGAATCTTCCATAATTGGGTACGTCGCCATAACTTAGAATAACCGCGTGGGCCCCGCGATGTTCATCGAAAGTTTCTATCAACGGCATTGTGAGGGTCTGTGCGGTTAAATTCCTTACTACTCATTCCCTTTATTACTCAGATACTTCCGGGAAGCACGTGGATTCATATTTCCTCGCCTCACTTTGAAATCCACACCGACGCCGGTGAAGTCGCTGCGCGGCGCGTGCTCACGCGTTTCGAGCAGGCCCGGCGCGTGCTCGACGCCGTGGGACCTGGGCCGAAGTCCGCATTTCCAACTCGCATACTACTGTATGCCTCGGCTCGGGACTATGCATCCATCCGTCCCGCGTCCAATGTCCCCGGCTTCTATCAAAGCGGACCCGAACGCGACTATATCGCCATGCTCGCCGGCGCCGAAATCGACCGCATCGTGCTGCACGAATACACCCACGCCGTGCTGAATCACGCCCTCCACCGCTTGCCGCAGTGGCTCGAGGAGGGTCTCGCCGAATACTATTCCACGCTGAGCGCCGCCGGCGGCAAGGCGACCCTGGGCGCGCCCGTGGCCGCCCACGTCGAAACCCTCCGTACGTCAGACTGGCTGCCCGCCGCCACGCTCGCCGCCGTCGCCAAGGACTCGCCGCACTACAACGAAGCGGGCAAGAACACGGTCTTCTACGCCCAGAGCTGGGCGCTCACCCATATGCTCGAACGCGGGGCCGCCTGTCGCGGCAAGCTGCCGGATTTCATCGAAAGGCTGTCGAAAGGAGAGCCCCAGGCCGCCGCCTTCCAGGCGTCCTTCGGACGCTCCTGGGAGGAGGCTCTCGCCGGCCTCCCCGCCTACGTTCGCGCGGGGTTTTCCTCAATCACCGTCGAGGCGCCTCCCGCCGCAGCACTGTTGTTTTCCCCCGTCGAAGCCCTGGACCCGGTTGAGGCGGCCCAGTCGCGCGCCGAAATCCTGCTGCTCGAAGGCCGCGACCGCGACGCCCAGCGGATCTACGAGGATATCGCCCGCCGCAACCCCCGGTCGCCCTCGGCGCAGACAGGCCTTGCGGTAGTCGCCATGCGCGACCACGACGTCGAAAGCGCGCGAGCGTATTTTGAGAAGGCGATCGCGCTGGGCGCGAGCGACGCCTCCACTTACTTTGAATACGCCATGCTATTGCGCGATGGCGGCGCCGACCCGGATCTGGTGACCCGTTTTCTCGAAAAGGCCGTCGCCGCCAACCCCGCGCACGCCGAGGCGCAGTTCCTGCTGGGCGTCCGGGCCACCGATCGGGAGCGCTACAGCGACGCGCTGTCCCACCTCCGCCGGGCCGTGGAAATTCTCCCGAGGCAGGCCTACTTCTGGCAGGCGCTGTCCTACGCGAATCTGAAGCTGAACCTTCGCGAACAGGCGCGCGACGCGGCCGCCCGGGCGCTGGCCTGCGCCGGGACCGCCCACGAGCGGGAGATGGCCGAGGCCGCCCTCAAGCTGGCCCAGGATCCCCCTTCTGACGCCCGCCCGGCCGAGCGCCGCTCCGGCGTGGTGACTCCCGAAGCCTGGACGCCCCGCCGTGGGGACCGCGCCGTCACCGGCCGTTTCCTCGAACTCGCCTGCCGCGGCGAGACGGCCAGCCTGCGCCTCGCCACCGATTCGGGCATCGTCTCGTTCGATATCGCCGATCCCGGCCGTGTCGCCATCCGGGGCGCGGCCGGCGCGCGCATCACGCTTACATGCGGCCCGCAGGACCGCCGCCCGGTCACCGTCGAGTACGACAGCGCCACCAACACCGTCCGCGGGATTGAGTTTCGGTGATTAAAATGCCACTTTGAGCGAGAATTGCACCGATCTGGCGGGCAACTGGGCCGTTATCCCCGCCAAAGGCTGCCCAAAACCCGCCCCGGCGGTGTTCCCATTGCCCCACGTGCCGCTGTAACCCACGAAGTTTGCATGATTTAGCAGGTTGAACGCCTCCGCCCGCCCCACCACCCGCACGCGCTCGCCAAAAAACGCGAACGGGCGCTCGAGAAACGCCGAAACATCGTAGATCGGGCGGCCGCGGCCGGCGTTGCGGCCGATGACGACGCCGTCGATGACCGGGCGGTCGGTGGTCGCGCCGGTGTCACCACTGTTGTTCGTGCCGGTGACGATGTTGAAGGGCAGGCCGGAGCCGATGGTCCCCACGCCGCCGAAGGAGATCTTCAGGGGCAGGACGTAGACGCCGCTTACCACCAGGCGCTGGCGCTGGTCGAAGATGGCGTCGCCGTTTTCCACCTTGCCGGTGAAGTTCGGGTCGTTGGGACTCTGGCTGGGGATGTCGGGGTCCACGTTGTCGATGGCGTGGGACCAGACGTAGCTGGCGAGCACGGCCAGACGGCTCGAGAAGCGGCGCTCCAGGTTGATGTCGAGGGCGTGGTAGTAGGAGTAGCCGTTGTTCACGTCGGTCTGGATGACGGAATAGGGCGGCTGGGGGTTCGAGGCCGTGGTGGCGCTACAGGTCATGCCGTGGTCGCGATACCAGGCGATCCAGTAGGGGCGGGTGCAGTTGGCCGCCTGGGCCGAGCGCGTCTGGCCGGCGGCGGTGCGGATGAAGGGCGCGGGGGCGTCGACGTCGAGAGGGCGGTTGATCCGGATGGTGTGGGAGCCGACGTAATCGGCTGCGAGCACCCAGCCGCCCGCCAGGCGCCGTTCGACGCCGAAGGTCCACTGCTGGGAGTAGGGGTTCAGCAGGCGGTCCGGGTAGCCGGCAAGCGTCGAGACGGGGAAGAACTGGTTCAGGTAGGCCGCATTGCCGGCGCGCACATAGAGGCTGCGCACGGGGACCGCGGCGCCCGAGGGCAGCGACGGCAGGGGCGCGGCGGCGACGCTCGACGGGAAGCCGATCTGGCCGGGCGTCGCGGTGTAGTTGAAAACGCCTTCCGGACCGCTCAAGGCCCAGTTGGCCGCCGTATCGTCGACGATTTGCGAATAGTAGACGCCGTAGCCGCCGCGCAGGACGGTGACGCCGTCGCCGCGCCAGTTGTAGGCGAAGCCCACGCGGGGGGCGAAGTTCTTGCGGGCGTCAGTGAAGGTCTGCTGTTCGTAGCGCAGGCCGAGGTTCACGGTAAGGTCCGGACGAACCTTGTAGTCGTCCTGAACGAACAGGGCCCACAGAGTGTCGTCCACCGTGTAGTTGGCGTTGCCGTAGCTCTGGGTGTAGCTGCGGACGTTGGCGAGGTTCCCAAGATACGCCGCGCTCTCGCACACCGAAAGCGGCTGGGTGCAGGTGTTATAGATGAACTGGCCGAGCAGCAGCGGCCCGCCGAACTCCTTCGAATTGCCGCCGTTATGGGCGCGGATCATGCTGCCGCCGAACTTCAACTGGTGCGCGCCGCGGATGGCCGACAGCGTGTCGCTCACCTGATATTGGCGGTTCTGAAGCAGCGCCGATTGCGAGGTGCCCGTGGTGAACGTGCCGCCGGTGGACACGGGCACCTGGTACTGCGTGCCGTACACGACGGGATCGAACTGGGTGATGGGGCTCGCGAGCTGGAACTGGAGACGCACGTTGTTGATCAGCGTGGGGCTGAGCGCGGCCGTTTCTCCCGCCTCGATCGAGTAGGTCCGGCGGCGGAATACGCGCGCCACCGTGGGCAGGCTATTGCCGCCGACGATGCCGTTGGGGTTGGTGTCGTGGAAGCCGTCGAGATTGGCGCGCAGGAAGGCGTTGTGGTTGGCGTTGATCTGGTGGTCGAGCCGCAGGAGTCCCAGCCAGCCGCGGTAGTGGCCGACGTACGGGCCGGGCGCGATGGGCGAGGTGATGGGGGAGGAGCGATCCTGGCGGCTGTACTCGGCGGCGGTGAAAAAGTGGGTGCGGCCGGATGCGCCGAGAGGTCCGGACAAGGCGGCCGAGGTCTGGCCCAGCGTGTCGCTGGTGAGCTGGTTGCCGCTGGTGGCGGTGGAGGCATTGAAGCCGGCGAGCGCGGCGGCCGTCGCCGAGGGACGCCACAGCTCGAGCAGTTCGCCGTGCAGGCGATTGCCGCCGCTCTTGGTCACTACGTTCACGACGCTGCCGGTGCTGCCGCCGAATTCCGCCGAAAATGCGTTGGTCAGCACGGCCATCTCTTCGACGGCGGCCAGAGGCACGGTGCTGAAGATGGTCTGGCGTCCCCAGGAATCGTTGCCGGTGGCGCCGTCGACCTCAAACCACGCCTGGCGGCGGCCCGCGCCGTTGGTGGTGAACAGGGTCTGGTTCATGAAGACGTCGCCCTGGCTGATGGCGGGATGGTTGGCCGCGTTCAGCAGGGGCAGCCAGGTGATGCGGCGGTTCAACAGCGGCGTCGCCTCCATCTGACGCGCGTCCAGACGGACGCCCAGTTGGGGCTCATCGGTTCGCACTTCGCCGGGGACCCCAGTGACGTTCATCTCCGTCTGCCCCGGCGCCACGGTGAGGATCAGCGTGACGGCGACCGTCGCGCCGCCAGCCAGCGTGAGCGCGGCGGAGCGGCCTTCGGCGAAGCCGTCGTGCGCGGCGATGATGCGGTACTCGGGCCCGGCCGGGAGTCCCGCGACGGTGAAGCCGCCGTCGGCGCCGGTGATGGCGGAGCGCTCCAACTGGGTTTGGGCGTTCTTCACCACCACCCGCACGTCGGCGATGCCGGAGCGGGTTTGATCCTGAATGCGGCCCTGAACGGTGGCGGTGTCGGGGGTTTGCGCCGCGGCCACGAGGACCACGGCGAGGAGGATGACGAGGCGAGCGTTGGAACACATGGAAGAAAATTCCAGGATACCTGTTGCGGCCGCGCCGGATTTACAATGAGCCGGAAGGAGACTCGCTCGCCATGCAACGGGAAGCCGTCATCGTCGACGCGGTGCGCACGCCGATCGGGCGCAAGGACGGGATGCTGAGGGACTGGCATCCGGTGGATCTGCTGGCGCACACGCTGAACGCGTTGACGACGCGCACGGGTCTGGACCCGGCCGAGGTGGACGACGTGATCGGCGGCTGTGTGATGCAGGTGGGCGAACAGGCCGTCAACGTGACGCGCAACGCCGTGCTGGCGGCGGGCTTTCCGGAGACCGTTCCGGCGGTGACAGTGGACCGCCAGTGCGGGTCGAGCGAGCAGGCCATCCATTTCGCCGCCCAGGGCGTGATGGCGGGCGCCTACGACGTCGCCATCGCCTGCGGGGTGGAGTCAATGACGAGGGTGCCGATGGGATCGCCGGTGGCCAACGGCCCGGGCGAACCGTACGGAGAGCGCATGCTGGGGCGCTATAACGGCTCCCGGTTCCACCAGGGAATCAGCGCGGAGATGATGGCCGAACGGTGGAAGATCACGCGCGAGGAACTGGACCGCTACAGCCTTGAAAGCCACCGCCGCGCCGCGCGCGCCACGCTCGAAGGACGGTTCCGCTCGCAACTGGCGCCCGTGCCCGTCCAGACGCCGGACGGGGTGGTGGAGTTCGCCCGGGACGAGGGCTTCCGCGCGAATCCATCGCTTGAGAAGATGGCGATGCTGCAGCCGGTGTTCAAGACCGATGGGGTGGTGACGGCGGCGAATTCGTCGCAGATCAGCGACGGGGCGGCAGCGGTGCTGATCGCGGAGCGCGGCGTGGCGGAGCGGAGGGGGTGGCGGCCCATGGCCCGGTTCGCGGCCTTTGCGGTGGCCGGCGACGATCCGGTGCTGATGCTGGCCGCGCCGATTCCCGCCACGGAGCGGATCCTCAAGCGCTCGGGCCTCACGCTTGCCGACATCGACCTGATGGAGATCAACGAAGCCTTCGCGAGCGTGGTGCTGGCGTGGCGGCGCGCCACTGGGGCGGACCTGGAGAAAGTGAACGTGAACGGGGGCGCGGTGGCGATTGGCCATCCGCTGGGCGCAAGCGGCGCGCGGCTGATGACGACGCTCGCACACGAACTGGTGCGCACGGGCGGGCGCTACGGATTACAGACGATGTGCGAAGGCGGCGGGATGGCCAACGCCACGCTCATCGAGCGGGTGTAGCGGATTGCCTTCGCGCGAGCATGGCGGCATAGGCGCGGGCCAGTTCAGCCTTGGCCTCATCGGTGAGCGGCGCGGGGTTCTCCTGAGGGCGGAAGTCGCGGAAGGCGCTGACGCTCTTGCGCAGGCTCTCGACAAACTGCACGCAGGGCGCGCATCCGGCGATGTGCTGGTTGATGTGCTCGCAGACGTCGGCGGGCAGGTCCCCGTCGATATACTCCGACAGCATCTCGAAAACGGTGCGGCATTCTTCGGGACTCATCCGGCGTATACTCCTTTCGACGTCCGAAGGTGTTGATCGAGTTTCTGCCGAAGCGCCAGGCGCGCGCGATGCAGCCTCGTCTTGATGACGTCCAGGCTGACGTCGAGAATCTGCGCGGTCTCCTCGGTGGACAACTCCTCGACATCGCGCAGCAGGAAAACCGACCGGTACATTTCGGGCAAATCCCTGACCGCCGCCGCCAGCACCTCGCGCAATTCGGCGTTGGCCGCGGCGTGTTCCGGCAACGCCGACCAATCGGCGATGTCGATGGCGATCGCGTCGCCGTCGGCCCGGGCGGGCTTCAACTCGTCGAGCGACAACTCCACCTCCGGCGCGAACACGCTCTTGCGCCGTTTCATCAGGCAGAAGTTCTTGGCGATCCGGAACACCCAGCTTTTCAGCCGGTCCGGTTCGCGAAGCTGGTCGAAGCTCTCAAAGACCTTCAGCAAGGTCTCCTGGGCGACCTCCTCGGCGTCCTCGCGCTGTCCACACATCAGAAACGTGTAGTTGAACAGCTTGCCGCGGTACGCCGACACAAACGCGTCGAACGCGCCGGCTTCGCCATTGAGCAGCGCGCGGGCGAGTTCCGGATCGGATGTTACGACCGGGTTCACTCTCCCATGTTAGGGGATGCGGGCTCGCGCCGAAAGTGACAGCGGATAAACAGCCTCAGCCGATGGCGGCGACCGCTTCGATTTCGACGCGGACGTCGCGCGGAAGACGCGCCGCCTCCACGGTGGAGCGGGCCGGCGGATCCACGTCGAAGTACTTGGCGTACACCTGGTTCATGGCCGCGAATTCGCCCATATCCTTCAGAAAAACGGTGGTCTTCAGCACCTGGCCGAGCGAGGAGCCGCAGGCGGCCAGCACCGCCGCCATGTTCTCAATGACGCGTTCGGTCTGTTCGGCCACGCCGCCTTCGATCAGTTGGCCGGTGGCCGGATCGAGCGGGATCTGGCCGCTCAGGAAAGCCAGACCGTTGTGCACGATGGCCTGCGAGTAGGGCCCGATGGCCTTCGGCGCCTGGTCGGTTGCGATGACGTTCTTCATTCAATCTCCCTTTAGACGCAGCGTGCCGCGCAGTTGGGCCACGCTTGCGATGTTTTCCTCTTCGAGAAAGCGGTCCAGTTCGCCGGTGATGCGGCCGACGGCGGCGGGGTCCCAGAAATTGGCGGTTCCCACCTCGACGGCCGTGGCGCCCGCGATGATGTATTCGGCCGCGTCGATTCCCGTGGATATGCCGCCGATGCCCACCACCGGGATGCGCACCGCCTGGCAGGCTTCGTACACCATGCGCAACGCGATGGGCTTGATGGCGGGACCGGAGAGGCCTCCGAATCCGGCGCCGATGCGGGCGCGGCGGGTGCGGGCGTCGATGGCGAGCGCAATGAAAGTGTTGGTGAGCGAGAGGGCGTCCGCGCCGGCCTGCTCGGCCGCCTGGGCGAGCGGTTCGATACGGGCGACGTTCGGCGACAGCTTGACGACGAGCGGCCGCCGGGCGACCCGCCGCACCATCCCCACCACTTCGGCGAGCAGCCCCGCGTCGGCTGAAAACGCGATGCCGCCGTGACGCGTGTTCGGGCAGCTGACGTTCAGTTCGTAGCCGGCAAGGCCGGGCGCATCCTCGAGCACGCGCACCACCTCGACGTAATCCTCGGGCGTGTAGCCGAACACGTTCGCGAAGACGGCTGTGCCGGCGTAGGCGGCCAGATGCGGCAGCTTGTCTCGGACGAAGGCTCTGACGCCGATGTTCTGCAGGCCGATCGAGTTCATCATGCCGCCGTGGGTCTCCCACAGCCGGGGCGGCGGGTTGCCGGGCATGGGCTCGCGCGACAGGCCCTTCACCACGAAGCCGCCGATGGAGTGCAGGTCGAGGATTTCGGCAAACTCGACGCCGTAAGCGAATGTGCCGGAGGCCGCGAGCACGGGGGCGCGTAGCGGGATTCCACACAGTTCGACGGCCAGGCGGGTGGACATGGGCTGTAACTTGTAGGGTAACAACGTCGCGGGGCCAGGGCGCCGGATGGGGCGCGGAGGCCTGGGCCGGCTGGAGTTCCCATACCCCAAGGGTGGGATTTTCCCGACGGCCTAAGGGAAAAACTTGTTATCCTCTATGCAACTCGACATCTACTGCCGAATAGACTAGAGAGAATTCGGCTGTGCTTTCTCATTTTCCAATCACGGACCGCGGAAGCGCTTTCACAGACCTGCTGCTCGAGTGGATCGACGATCCGTTGCTGCTGGTGGAGAACGGCGCCGTGGTCGCCGCCAACGATCGGGCCTGCGAGTTGTGCGGGCGTTCGCGGGAGAACTTCGCCGGCATGCCGATGGGCGCCGCGATCGACCTGCTCTACCACAGCGCCGAGCGTCTGCCTGAATCGATCGCCGACACGGCCGACGTCGAGGTTCACCGGCTGGCGGTGGAGGGGCGTCCCTACCAGGTGGCGGTGATGCGGCTGCCCTCCGTGCTGACCATCGAGGAGAGCCTGTACCGGCGCGTGTTGCAGCGCAACTTCGACGCCTATTGGATCACCACCGACGAAGGCCGTTTTCTGGATTTCAGCGACAGCTACGCCGAACTCACCGGCTACACGGCCGAGGAACTGCGGCAGATGACCATCGGCGACGTCGACCACGAGCACGCCGGCTGGCAGATCGCCTCCCGAGTGTCGAGCATCCGGCGGGCCGGCTTCGACCAGTTCGAGGTGCGCCAGAAGGTGGGCGAGTGCCGCTTCATGGATTTGGAAATCCGGCTGTCCTATCTGCCGCGCGCGGGCGGACACGTGGTGGGATGCGTGCGGGACATCACCGCCATCCGGCGCGCGCAGAGCGAGGCGACACGCTCCGAGCGCACGCTGGGCATCGTGGAAGCGTCCATGCGGCTGGCGCGTACGGGGGAGGATCGCAAGGCGCTGCTCGACGGCGTGTGCGCGGCCATTGTGGACATCGGCCGCTATCCGCTCGCCTGGATCGCCGTTCCGGACCCCGGAGAGCCGGGCCTGGTGCGCGCCGAGGCGGCGGCCGGCCAGCATAAGGAATACCTGGACGAGGCGGTGATCAGCATCGACGACACGCTGCTCGCCCCACGCGCCGAAGGCGATGAGACCGAGCCCATGGCGGTATGCAACGACTTCGCCTCGGCCGACTTCGCGCCCTGGCGGGAGCAGGCCATCCGCCACGGATTCGCTTCCTCGCTGAGCCTTCCTTTGAAGTCCGGCAAGAAGGCGACCGCGGCGCTGAACATCTACGCCTCCGAACCGGACGCCTTCACCGAGGACGACATCCGGGCCCTGGCGCAGGTGGTGGAGGCGATCGAACTGGGGCTCGAGGTGGCCTCCAAGCGGGCCAAACAGAAGGCCATCGAGCAGCACGCCACCGACTGGGACGACTCCTTCCGCGCCGCCTTCGAACAGTCGCTGAACGGCATGGTGGTGTACGGGCTCGACGGCCACATCTTGGACGCCAACGCGGAATTCTGCAGCCGCATGGGCTATACGCGGCAGGAACTGCTGGCCATGCACATGACCCAGATCGTGCCGCCGGAGTATGCGCCGGTGTTCTCCGAACGGCTGGCGGCGGTGGGCAACGACGGCTTTGCCGCCTTCGAACTGCCGCATGTGTCGCGCGACGGTTCGGTGCATCCGCTCGAGTTGACCTGCCGCACCTACGCCTATGGCGACAACCAGATCGTGCTGGCCATCGTGCGCCGGCCGGATCAGCCCGCGCAGGCTACCTCGGAATCGGTGCAACTGGCCGTGCAGGCTTCCCGGCTGGGGCTGTTTGACTGGGACCTGCGCACCAATAAGGTGGTCTATTCGAACGAATGGAAGGCGCTGTTCGGCTACGGCGAGGAGGAAATCGGCGACGACTTCGGCGAGTGGGAGTTGCGCGTCCACCAGGACGACGTCGAACGGATGGTGGCCGATCTCAAGGCGTACCTGGAAACGCGGGGGCGGGGGTATGAGGCCGAATTCCGGATGCGTCGCAAGGACGGCGCCTACCGCTGGATCCTGGCGCGGGGAGCCGTGTTGTACGGGGCCGACGGGCAGCCCGAACGCATGCTCGGCTCGCACGCCGATATCACGGATCGGAAGCGTTTGGAGCAGCAGAACTGGCAGTCGCGCAAGCTCGAAGCCGTGTCGCGGCTGGCGGCGGGCGTCAGCCACGACCTGAACGACCTGCTCACCATCATCAACGGGTACTCCGAGCTGATTCTGCCCGGCTTGTACGAGGGCGATCCGCTGAAGGAGCGGATACAGGCCATTCGCGAGGCGGGCGAGCGGGCTTCCCGGCTGACGGGCCGGCTGACCGGACTGTCGCCCCGGCACTTGGGCGCGGCTCGGGTGGTGAATCTGAACAGCGTGGTCACGGAACTGGAGGACACGCTACACCGTCTGCTCGGCGAAGGGGTAGTACTCGAAACGAACCTGTCTACGGTGATTCCTTATCTCCGGGCAGAGCCTTCGGCGTTAGTGCAACTGGTGATGCAATTGGCGGTGAACGCTCGGGAATCGATGCCGGAAGGGGGGAAACTCTCGATTTCGGTGCGAGTGGCGCGGACGCTGCCTCCTCATATGAGCGCCGGCCAGGCCGCTACGGGCCCGTTCGTTTCGCTGATCGTGTCCGACACCGGCGCGGGGGTGGACGAGGAGACTCGGCTGCAACTGTTCGACCCGTTCTTCCACCGGGGCCCGGTGCATTCCGGCAATCTGGCGCTGCCGGCGGTGTACGGCATTGTGAAACAACACGGCGGGATGATCGCCGCGTCGAGCGACCCGGGCAAGGGGACCGAATTCCAGGTCTATTTCCCGCTGGCTGAAGCGTCGCCCGACGCCGCTCCCGAGGCGGCCGGGACGCCGGCGCCCAACGCGGGTCCGCGGGCGGCCATCCTGCTGGTGGAACGGGATCCGGCGCTTCGCAGGTTCGCGGCGGAGGCTTTGCGCGCATCCGGTTACGCCGTGCAGGAGACGTCGGAGGCGGGCGAGGCGTTGCTGTACGCCGAGAGCCACCCGGATTCGGTGCAGCTGCTGGTGAGCGGCCAGGAACCGACCGGCCTCGACGGGCGCAAACTGGCCGAACGGATCGGCGAATACCAGCAAGGGCTGCGTGCGCTATGGATGAGCTCCGAACCGCCGGCGGGGCCCGGGGTGGTGGTGAAGCCCTTCACGCCCGCTGAACTGGCTCAGGCAGTACAGGGCGTACTGTCGGACTAAGCCGCGCCAGCCACTTTGCAGGTATTGATTGCGCCTCCAGTACTATTACGGTTCCAAACCGCGCAGACAACAGCGGTCCCCGCGCTAAGGTAAATCGCCGATTAGCGGCGGCGGCCTAACGTACGAAAATTAAGCGTGGGAAAGTGGACTGTCCCCGAGCAGAATACTGTACGTCCCGCGCGTTTCCGACCGTTGTCGTACAAAGTCTCGGTGTTCACCGGCGTGCTCGTAGTCTGGGTGGCGGCTACCATCCTGGCGCTCGATGCACGGCCGGACGTTCTTCAACCCTCGAAACTCGCCGCGCTGGGCCTGATCCTGCTGGCGGCGCTGGTCATCGCGAGGCTCGCCATCGGAGTGCTGGCGCGGCCGCTGTCGAAGCTCCAGGAAGGCCTGACGGCCGTCCGCATGGGGCGGCTGGAGCCGATCGCCGTCAGCCGGTCGCATGACGAAATCGAGTACCTGGGCGACTCGTTCAACCAGATGATCGCGGCGCTCGGGGCCTCCCGCGCCGAACTCCAGCGGCACAGCGAATCGCTCGAGGACGGCATCCGCCAGCGGACCGAGGAACTGGACCGGGCGATGCGTCAGGCCACGGCCGCCAGCCAGGCCAAGACCGAGTTTCTCGCCAACGTCAGCCACGAGTTGCGGACGCCCATGAACGGCGTGATCGGCATGATCGAGGTCACCCTGGACAGCCGCCTGAACTCCGAACAGCGGGAGCACCTGGAAACCGCGCTGCGCTGCGCCTACTCGCTGCTGGCGCTGGTGAACGACATCCTGGACGTTTCCAAGATCGAATCCGGCAAGATGGTGCTTGAAAAGATTCCCTTCGACATCCGGCAACTGGTGACCGATTGCGTCGAAACACACCGGCAGGCCGCCCTATCCAAGGGTCTGGCCGTGGGGTGGACGATCGACCCCTCGGCGCCGACGCGCATCACCGGCGACTCGCTCCGCATCCGCCAGATGCTGTCGAACCTGTTGAGCAACGCGGTGAAGTTCACCGACCAGGGCGAGGTTCATCTCGCCGTCGAGGCGCGTCCGGCCACCGACCGGACCTTCGAACTGGTGGTGTCGGTGCGCGATACCGGCCCGGGCATCGCGGCGGACAAGCTGGCCGGGCTGTTTGAGCCGTTCACGCAAGTGGACGGAAGCGTCAGCCGCAGACATGGGGGCACCGGGTTGGGCCTGGCCATCACGCGCCGGCTGGCCCAGATGCACGGCGGCGCGGTGCACGCCGAAAGCACGCCGGGCGTGGGCAGCACCTTCACGCTGACCCTGTTGTGCGAGCCGACGGCGGCGGACGCTCCGGAAACCGCGGCGCCCGAACAGGCCGAGGCGCAGATTCCCGCTTCGCGACGGCGGGTGCTGGTGGCCGAGGACAATCTCATCAATCAGAAAGTGGTGACGGCCATCCTGCGGAAGAAGGGGTTTGAACCGGTTCTCGCCGGCGACGGGCAGGCCGCGCTCGACCTGCTGCGGGCCGCTCCGCCCGACTACTACGGCGCCGTCCTGATGGATGTCCAGATGCCCCGCATGGACGGACTCGAGGCGACCCGCGAAATTCGCCGCGATGCGCGCTGGACGGACCTGCCGATTCTCGCCATGACCGCCCACGCCATGATCGGGGACCGGGACCGCTGCCTGCAAGCCGGCATGACCGGGTACGTGTCGAAGCCCGTGAATCCGGCGCATCTGATCTCGACGCTCGAGCGCCACATCCGGCAGGGGACGCGGCTCCTTGCGGCGCCCGAAACGGAGTCCGCCGCCCGCGCCTCCGCCATCGTCGCCAGCAGCGAATCGTCGCTCGCCGAGGGCATGGTGCAAGTGTTCCTGCAACTCGCGCCGGAGCGGCTGAGCCGGCTTTCCGCCGCCGCCCGCCGCGGCGATACGGCCAAGCTGGCGGAGGAGGCGCAACGCATCGCGAGCGCCGCCCAACGCATCGCCGCCGCCGGCGTGTCCGAGTGCACGCGGGCCATCACCCGCGCCGCCGCCGCCGGCGACTACAGCCAGGTGGAGGAGCAACTGGTTCGCCTGTCCGCGCAGATCGCCGCATTGGAACACCCGGCGACCGCCGTCTAGCGACGCCAGTCGGGGGCGCATGGAGCGCCCCCATTTTCCACCGTTCAGTTCCGAGCCGCGTCCAGCAGCCACAACAGGCCGCCGAGCACCGCCGCGATCAGTATGATCTTGATCGTCAGCGCGACGTTCTGCGCCGCGGTCATCGGTTTGTGCGCCGGCGCGGGCCCGGCGGAAGCTCCGGTCTCGGTTTCGACCGGGCGGACATTCGCTGATTGCATACACAACTCCTTGCGCCTCCCAATCCAGGGGGCGATCGTCGATCTTCAATTTGGGAACAGGATCAGACGGGCAGGAGTTGAGGCGGAGCGCGGCTGCCGCACTGCCGGACCGCGCCGTCGGTGCGGCTCGCCTGGGGCGGCTCATTGCTGATCGCCGGCAATACGGCGAGGACGATGCGCACCGGTCCCGCGGCGTCCAGGACCGGAGGCGTCCAGATGCGGAACTTAACCCTTTCGGCGGACGCGCTGACCGCGGCGGGCGTCGCGCCCCCACGTTCCAGGCACGCTTGGGATCCGAAAGCGGGATCGGAGGGAAGGAAGGCCCACAGTTGGGCGGCTAATACAACAGAAACGGCCAGAAAGGCCGCTGTTTCACGCCGCCGGATTGTCGAAACGCTTCCCAATTGACCAGTTTAGCCGACGCGTCCGCAAAAAAACAGGGGCGGGCGAACGGCCGCAACCGTCGCTCCGCCCCGAAATTCCCTGCCCCGGCCGGCCGTCAGAAGTGGATTCGCAGGCCGAACTCCAGGTTTCTCGGCGTGTTGGCCTGGCCGGTGATGCGCCCGAAGGTGCTGGGGCTCGACAGGCTCAGGCTCGACGGGTTCGACGCCTGGAAGTGGTTCAGTATGTTAGTGAACTGGAAGCTCAACGTGCCGCCGATGCGCTCACCCCAGATGGCGAACTCCTTGGCCACGGTGGCGCCCAGGTTCCAGGTCGGCAATCCGCGCAGGTTCCCGTAACCGCCGCAACTGGTGTCGTAGCCGAGCACGCAACGCCGGAAGCCCGAATAGACGGCCGCCGGGTCGGCAAACAGATTGAACCCGGTCGTGTTGTTGGTGCCGACGCCGCCCGAACCCGCCACCGCCCCGTGTAGCGTGGCGCCGCCGGTGTACGGCGTGATCGGCACGGCGCCCTCCGCGTTGCTGGTGATCGAGGTGGTCGAGGACTGCCCGAAGGACTGGTAGTAGCTGCCGCTGCCCGTCGTATAGGACACGCCGATCGGCGCGCCGCTTTGCGCGTAGAACAACGGCGCGATCATCCACCCGCCCAGAGTCCGCCCCAGTATGCCTTTCTGACCCTTGAACCAGGGCGTGGCGTAGGAGATGGCCAGGTTGTACAGGAACTTGTAATCGAAGCTGTTGGCCCCGTAATTGGCGTCGATGTTCCAGGGATCCTGCATCGTGTAGGAGCTGTTGTACTGGGCGAGCGTCGCCGTGCCGAGCGAACGGCCCCAGGTGAAGTTCGAAATGATGGTGGCGTTGTGGAAGTCGCGCGCCCGCCACGTCACGTACAGGGCGTTATAGTTGCCGTAGCCGAGCGAATTCACCATGGTGATCGAAGAAGCCTGCGCCGGCGAGCCCGAGATCATCGTGCGCCCCAGCCCCCAGCTCGACGCCTTGTTCAGCGATCCCCACAGGTCGGACACCTGCGCATTCTTGATCAGCGAGGTGAACGCCGAGGCCACGTACGCCGTGCAACTCGAGTAGGCCTTGCAGGAAGCCGAACTCGGGCCGCCCAGCGCCGCCTCGAAGAACGGCTGCGTGGCCACCGTGCCCGGCGCCGCGCCGTTGAACACCATGGCCTGGAACAGGGCCGAATACGCCTGCGCGAAGCTCTGGTTGTTCAGCGTCGTCATGTACGGCACCGCGTCCAGGTTCGTCTGCATCGTCTCGTTGTGGATCAGCCGGCTCATCATGCCGACCTCGAGGATCGTCTTCGAAGTGAGCTGCCGCTGAATGCCGAGCGTGATGTTGTCGGTGCGCTGCGGCCGGTAGCCCGGATCGAGCACGCTGGTGTCGCCGGCCACCGCCGCTCCCCCCACGCCCGGGAAGAACGGCTGCGCCAGCGTCTGCGAGGCGGAGGGCAAGGGAGCGGTCATGCCGTCGGTCCCGATGCGGAACACCGTCGAAGGATCCACGCCGCCCGAACCCGCGCAGTTCCCCGTCCGCGTCGGGCCCTGGCACACCACCGCTTGCAGCAAGCCGACGCCCAGCAGCGGAGTCAGCACCTGGTTGACGCCGTTGATGCGTCCCCAGATCAGGCTGTAGCCGCCGCGGATCACCGTCCCGCCGTTGCCAAGCAGCTTGCCCGCCACCCCGTCGCTGTAGTGCGGATTCCAGGCCACCGACACGCGCGGGCTCCACTGCTTGTAGAACGGATCGTAAGGATACTTGCGGCCGCCGTTGGCGGTGTTGCCCACCAGCGCGAAGCCGAGCGACGGGTTATACACCTGCCCCTGCAACGCGGCCGATTTGCGCTTGCCCAGATAATCGGTGACGCTTACCGGAACCCCGCCCGTGTCCACCAGCATCACCTGTTTGCCGGTCTCCTCCACCGGCGGAAGCTCCAGCGCATAGCCGATGCTGTAGGAGAGCGTGACGTCGGGCTTCACGCGCCAGGTGTCGCCGAAGTAACCCTGATAGTAATGAATCAGGCTCTTGTCCGACGCGCTCGCGCCCACCGGCTGCAGCGTCAGGCTGTTGCCCTGCCGCGTGTACACCACCTGCGGCTGCCCCACCAGTCCCAACACCTCCGAATAGAGCGCCGCGTAGATGCTCGTGTAGGATGAGCCCACCGTCGACGGAATGTAGGGAGAATTGGCGAAGTTGATGTTGTTGCTGGTCACCTGATAGACGATCTGGTTGTTGATGCCGACGCCGTTATCGGTGCGCATGTGGTAGTCGAAGTTGCGCTGGAACGAGCCTCCGAACTGGAACAGGTGCTTGCCCACCGCCCACGTCAGGTCGTCGCGCAACATGGTGTCCTGGCCGTCCCAAAAGCGCTGCCGGATGCTCTGCGTGTTCACGTTATAGGGAATCAGGGCGTTGGTCCCCTCGGCCGTCGCGCTGGTGCCCTGGGCGATCTCCACCGCGCCGCCCAGCCCGGAAATCTGCGGCGGGGCGTTTTGCGTCCCCCACTGCCAGAAATTGCGCAGATAGCTGAAGCGGAAGTCGCTGATCAGCGTCGAGGTGATGTTGGTGGTCACGCCCGCCACGAAGAAGGACGGCAACTGAGGCCGCGGCGCGGTCGCCTTCGGCTGTCCCACCGTATTGCCGGAGAATCCGCCGCCGATGTCCACCTGGTTCGTGGTCAGGTTGATGAGCCGCATGTAGCGGTAGCTCGACATGAAGCGCCAGTTCGGGCTGAAGTCGTGATCCAGCCGTCCGATGAAGGTGTTGGAAGTGAGCGGCGCGCGCACCGTCGACAGATAACCCGCCGTGTTGACGCCGTCCGAGCCCGTGCCGCCGTAGTTGAAATCGTTGGGCAGCGGCATCATCTTGTTCCAGATCTGGCTGACGATCGGATTCAGTCCGATGCCGCGCGGATCGCACGTCGCCGCCCCGCACATGGCCGGCTGATACGTCGTCCCGTTCACCGTCACCGGGAAGGGATTCAGGTTGTACGGCTGATATTTACCCGACGAGTCGGGCACCTGTATGACTCCCGCCCGCAGCATCGCCGTGGGAACCAGGCGTTCATAAGTGCCGACATTCGGGAAGCGCAACCCTTCATAGTTAAAGAAGAAGTAGGTCTTTCCGCCCCAGAAGGCCGGAGTTAGCGGACCTCCCAGCGAAAAACCGAAGCGGTCGCGGTGATTGGACGGCAGCGCCGTGTAAGACTTCCCGTTTGACGGCGTGTGGTTGTTAGCCCACGTGTTAGCCGCCCCGACGTTGGTCGCGAAGTAGAACCCATAGCCCGAGCCGTGGAACGTATTGCTCCCCCGCTTGGTGGCCATCTGGATCTGCCCGCCGATCGAGTTGTTAAAATCGGCCGTCTGGTTGAATCCGCTGACTCGAAATTCCTCCACGCTTTCCACCGGAGTGGGCACCACGCCCGACGGAGTTCCACTGGTCTGGGTCCCGCCCAACCCGGTAAAATTCGTCTGATAACCCGTGGTGTTTCCGGCCATGTCGTCGGTGGCGTTGCCGCCATCCAACTGGTAGGTGTTCTGATCGTTGTAGGCGCCCGCCGTATAGCCGTTCAACGTCGTGCCCGGCTGCAACACGGCGAGCGTCGACACGTCCCGGCCCATGTTGGGCAGGTGTTGCAGCGTGTCTCCGGTCAGGCTGGCGCCCACCGTCGCGTTCGAGGTTTGCAGCACCACCGCGGAGGACGCGGTCACTTCCACCGTGGTCGCCGTCGTGCCGACCTCGAGCACGGCGTTCACCGTCACCGCGGTTCCGATGTCGACCTTCAATCGCTCCACCCGGTAACCGGCGAAGCCATCCTTGGCCACCGTCGCCCGATAAGTCCCCGGCGGGATGTTGATAAAAATGTACCGCCCCACCTCATTTGTCTTAGCGGTGAGGGTGGAGTTGGTGGTGGCGTCGGTCAGCCGGACTTCCGCCGCTGGAATCGCCGCCTGTGACTGGTCCGTGACAAGACCCGAAACGCTGTTAGTCGACGTTGACTGGCTCCAAGCAAGCGCGCCAGTCAACAGAACGACTGATGACAGGCCGCGAAATAGACGAATACACCGATGCGCGCTGAACGTCATCGAGCAAGGTCCTCGCTGAATTTTGAAATGGGGAGTCAGTGACCGGCTACGCAGGGGCCAGCGGACTCAGTGAAACTGAGCTTTACGGTATTTGAGGAGTGTAACCGCGAGCGCCCTTGTAAATCAAGTACTACTTTGTGAAGAATTGAGCGCCCGCGTATGAGGTGGGTTGTCCGGCGAATCGCTGTTACGCTTCCGCCTCGGCTTCGGTCTCCGCGGCCGGCGCGGCGAACGGCCCGGCGAAGCGGAACGCCGTCACCGACAGCGGCGGCACGGTCACCACCATGCTTTGAGGCTGGTTATGGAAATAGATGTCGTCGGTGGCGATCCAGGCGGACCCATTCCCCATATTGCCGCCCCCGAACATGGCCGCGTCCGTATTGAACACTTCCCGGAAGTAACCCCGCTTCGGCGCGCCGATCCGGTAACCCCGATGCGGCACGGGAGTGAAGTTGCACACAAACACCAGCAGATCCTTGCGTCCAGCGCTCCAGCGCGCGAACACGATCATGGAATGCTCCACGTCGCCGAGGTCGATCCACTCGAAGCCCTGGTGGGAGAAGTCGACTTCATACAGCGCCGGCTGATTCCGGTAAAACCAGTTCAACTCCCGGGCGAGCGTTTGCAGCTTGCGATGATAGTCGAAGTTCAGCAACTCCCAGCGCACGCTCGAATCGCTGTTCCACTCCTCGAACTGCCCGATCTCGCTGCCCATGAACAGCAGTTTCTTGCCCGGATGCGCGTACATATAGGCGAGAAACGCCCGCACGTTGGCGAACTTGCGCCACTCGTCGCCCGGCATCTTACCGATCAGCGACGCCTTGCCGTGCACCACCTCGTCATGGGAAATCGGCAGCACGAAATTCTCGCTGAAGGCGTACAGCAGGCTGAAAGTAATGTCGTTGTGGTGATATTTCCGATGCACCGGATCCTGCGAGAAGTAGTGGAGCATGTCGTGCATCCAGCCCATGTTCCACTTCATCGTGAACCCCAGTCCGTTGGAGTACACCGGCCGCGACACGCCCGGAAACGACGTCGACTCCTCGGCGATGGTCACCGCGCCCGGCGCCGTATGCGCCTGCTCGTTGAACTTGCGCAGGAAGTCGATCGCCTCCAGGTTCTGGTTGCCGCCATAGATGTTGGGCGTCCACTCGCCGTCCTTGCGCGAATAATCCAGGTACAGCATGGAGGCCACCGCGTCCACCCGCAGCCCGTCGATGTGGTACTCCTTCAGCCAGAACATCGCGTTCGAGATCAGGAACGTCCGCACCTCGTTCCGGCCGTAGTTGAAGATCAGCGTGCCCCAGTCCTTGTGCTCGCCCTTGCGCGGATCGGCGTGCTCATAAAGCGCCGTCCCGTCGAAATAGGCCAGCCCGTGCGCGTCTTTGGGAAAGTGCCCCGGCACCCAGTCGACGATCACGCCGATCCCGTTCAGGTGGCACTGGTCGACAAAGTACATGAAATCGCTCGGCTCGCCGAACCGCGCCGTCGGCGTAAAGAACCCCGTCACCTGGTAGCCCCAGGAGCCCGAAAACGGATGCTCCATGATGGGCAGCAGTTCGATGTGCGTATAGCCCATCATCTTGACGTACTCCACCAGCGACGTCGCCAGGTCGCGGTAGGTCAGCCATTGATTGCGCGGCCCCCGCAGCCAGCTTTCGGCGTGGACCTCATAGATCGACATCGGCTTGTTCAGCGGATCGCCCACCGCCCGCTGCTTCAGCCACTCCTCGTCGCGCCACTGGTAGGTGGACAGGTCCCGCACCACCGATGCCGATTTGGGCGGCGTCTCGGAGCCGAACGCGTAGGGATCCGCCTTCTGCTGCCGGTATCCGAACACGCGGCTGCGCACGGCGTACTTGTAATGCGCGCCCACGCCCACGCCGGGCAGGAACAACTCCCACACGCCCGCCGCGCGCGCCCGCATCGGATGCCGCCGGTCGTCCCAATCGTTGAATTCGCCGATCACGCTCACCACTTCGGCGTTCGGCGCCCACACCGCGAACCGCACCCCGGCCACGCCCTCGCACACCGCCAGGTGCGCCCCCAGCATGTGATACGCCTCGTAGTTGGTGCCCTCGGCGTGCAGGTGCAGGTCGAAATCGCTGACCACGGGCGGAAAGCGGTAGGGATCGTCGAACTCTTTCGTCCCTCCGCCCCATAACGTCGCACGCAGACGGTAGGCGCCGGGCTCCTTCTCCAGATCCACATTGAAGAATCCGTTCATGTGGCGCTTCTCCATCGTCTTCACCCCGCCTTCGGTGACGATTTCGAGCGCCTTGGCCTGAGGCGCGAACGCACGCACCTGCCAGCCGCTTTTCGAACTCCCTGGTTCGGCCACATGGGGGCCCAGGATCCGGAAGGGATCGCCGTGGTAGCCGCCCGCTATGGCTTCTACTTCCACAGTAGTCATCGACGCTATTATGGCAAGAAGTGCCCCATCACTTTCGCCGTTGGCCGAAGGCCTCGCTGCACCTGCACCTGGAAGGATCCGTCGCGCCAGACACGTTGCGCGAAATCGACCCTTCGCTGTCGGAGGAGGAAATCGCCTCCCGCTACCGCTACCCGGATTTCCTCGGCTTCCTGAAGGCCTACGTCTGGGTGTGCAAGCAGATGCGCAAGCCCGCCCACTACGCCATCGCCGCCCGCCGCCTGTTTGAAACCCTCCAGGATCAGCACGTCTCCTACGCCGAAATCACCCTGTCGGCCGGCGTCATTCTCTGGAAGGGCGAGGATTTCGCCGCCGTCTACGACGCCGTCCAGCAGGAGGCCGCCAAAGCCCGCCTGGACGTCCGCTGGATCATCGACATCGTGCGCCAGTTCCCCCTGGAGGACGCGCGCCAGGTGGCCGAACTCGCCGCCCAGCGCGTCCGCGACGGCGTCGTCGCCATCGGTATCGGCGGCGACGAGGCCCGCGGCCCCGCCTCCCGCTTCGCCGATCTGTACAAATGGGCGCGCGACCGCGGCCTGCGCCTGCACGCCCACGCCGGCGAGACCATGGGTCCGGAAAGCATCTGGGAGGCGCTCGAAATCGGCGCCGAACGCATCGGCCACGGCATCGGAGCGGTGGGCGATCCGGCGCTGCTCGAATATCTCCGCTCCAAGCGCATCCCGCTCGAAATCTGCCTCACCAGCAACGTCCGCACCGGCTGCGTCCCGTCGCTCGACAAGCACCCCGTGCGGGCCATTTACGACGCCGGCGTCCCGCTCGTGTTCGACACCGACGATCCGGCCCTGTTTGAATGCTCCCTCGACGGCGAATTCGCAATCGCGGAGCAGCGCTTCGGCTTCACCGAACCCGAACTCCAGGGCATCGCCCGCAACGGCTTCCGCTTCGCCTTCGACCCCTCCATCTCCGCCTGGGCCAAGTCCATGGACCCCTTCGCCGCCCCCGAGTAGTTGCACGCCCCGGTCGCGTCGTATACTACACCTGACCCATGCGACTCCTACCGCTGTTCCTGCTGGCGCTGGCCGCCCGCGCTGAGTTTCTCGCCGGCGCGGCCAAGGCCGTCATCACGCCCGATCTCAAGACCTACGGACCGGTCTACATGGCGGGCTTCGACCACGGCCGCGCCGCCACCGCCGTCCACGACGATCTGTGGGCCCGCTGTGTCGCCATGAAGGCTGGAGCGCGCCCCACCGTGATCTGCGAAGTCGACCTGATCGGCTTGTTCTACGACGACACCCAGCGCGTACGGGCCGAAATCCGGAAGAAGCACGCCAACGCCGACGTCGTGGTCGCCTCCACGCACGTTCACGAGGGGCCCGACACCATGGGCCAGTGGGGAGCCAACCGGCTCACGCCCGGCATCAACGACGCCTACATGGCGTTTCTCACCGGCCGCATCGCCGAAGCGGGCGTCGCCGCCCTCGACGCGTTGCGCCCGGCTCACGCCACGCTAGCCGCGGTCGCGCCCCCCGAACTCGACGACTTCATCGCCGACGATCGCCCGCCCATCCGCCACGACGCCGGACTGGTCGTGCTCGCGCTCTCCGACGCCGCCGGCAAGCCCATCGCGACGGTGGTGAACTGGGCCAATCACCCGGAAACACTCGGTTCCCGCAATACGGAGCTGACGTCGGATTATCCGCACTACCTGCGCACGCGCCTGGAGGCCCGCGTGGGCGGCGTCGGCGTGCTGTGGAACGGAGCGGTGGGCGGCATGCAGTCCCCGCTCGGCGCCAAGGTGAAGGATCCCGCCTCGGGCGCCGAAGCCAAGGACCGCACTTTCCGGAAAGCCGAGATCATCGGCCAGCGCGTCGCCGACCTAGCCGCCGAGGCCCTCGCCTCCGCCAAGCCCTCCCCGGTGGACAGCCTGGTGTTCCGCGAAACGGTGGTCCGCATCCCCATGACCAACCCCGGTTTCCAGATGGCGGCCAAGGCGGGTTTATTTAAAGGACGCAAGCTGCCCAACGACGACGGAACCACCAACACGCCGGTGGGTCTGGTCCGCATCGCCGGCGGGGGCCAGGCGCTTGTCGACATCGCCCTCATCCCCGGCGAAATGTACCCCGAACTGAGCCTCGGAGGCGTCGAACGCTACTCCGGCGCGGACTATCCCGACGCCCCCATCGAACCCGCCATCAAGACGCTCGAAACGGCGAAATTCCGCATGCTGATCGGCCTCGCCAATGACGAAATCGGCTACATCATTCCGAAGGCGGAATGGGACGAGAAGCCCCCGTTCCTGAACAACTCGCCGCGTCGCCACTATGGCGAAGTAAACTCCGTGGGACCCGACGCCGCCCCCCGCATCGCGGAGGCGTTCCAGCGACTCGTTAAACCATGAGTGCAGTAGTCGGCATGCCCATCGGCCCCGGGCCCGACGCCGACACCCGTATCGCAAGACCGATCCAGTGACTCGTCCAGCATGAATGAACTCATCGGCATCGACGCCGGCGCCCTGCCCATCCGCCACGCCATCATGCCGAGGCGCCATCAGGAGGATGTGAACTCCGTAGGGTCCGCCCCCGCCCCCCGCATCGCGGAGGCATTCCAGGGACTCGTCAAACCATGACCGCATTCGTCGGCGCGCCCATCGGCCACACCATCACGGCGATGCGGACTCCCCCGGGCCCCACGCCGACACCCGTATCGCAAGACCGATCCAGGGACTCGTCCCGCCATGAACGAACTCATCGGCATCGACACCGGCGCCCTGCCCATCAGCCACACCATCATGCCCAAGCGCCATCAGGGGGATGTGAACTCCGTCGGGCCCGCCCCCGCCCCCCGCATCGCCGAGGCGTTCCAGCGACTCGCCCAGCCATGAACGCATTCATCGGCATCGATGCCGGCGGTCTGCCCATCCGCCACGCCACCATGCCCAGGCGCCATCATTAGGATGTGAACTCCGTAGGGCCCGCCCCCGCCCCCCGCATCGCGAAGCCCATCCAAGGACTCGTCAAACCATGACCGAACCGATCGGCATCCACGCCGGAGCCCTGCCGTCCCGCCACGCCATCGCGCCGAAGCGGGATCATGGTGAAGAAACCTCCCCCGGACTCGCCACGGCCCCAAGTATCGCAAAGCCATTCCAGGGACTCGTCAAACCATGAACGAATTCATCGGCATCGATGCCGGCAGCACATTCCTGAAGGGCGCCATCCTCGACGCCGGCGCCCTCTCCATCGTCCGGTCCGAGCGCGTGCCCTTCCCGCCCTTCCTCGACGGCCTGCCCGCCGGCCATAAGGAAGTGGACCCGCGCGCCATCATGCGGGCGGTGGACGACCTGATCGCGCGCCTCGCGCCGGACCCCGCCCGCACGGCGGGAATCGTGCTGTGCGGCCAGATGCACGGCGTCGTTCTAATGGACGAGCGCGGCCAGCCCGTTTCAAACTACATCTCCTGGCTCGATCAGCGCCTGTCGGCCGACGAGTTCGGAGAACTCGCGGCGCTCATTCCGTCCGGCCTGCGCGCGGAGATCGGCAACGAATTCCGGGCCAGTATCGGCATCGGCCTGCTGTGGTGGTTGAAGCGCAGAAATCGGCTTCCCACCGGCGCGACGCCCGTCTCGGTGGCAGATTATGTTGCGGCACAGTTGTGCGGCGCAGCGCCTGTCCTCGAACCCACCCAGGCCGCCGCCCTTGGCACGGTCCGCCTGCGGGACGCCGCCTGGCACGGCGAAGTGATCGGCCGCGCCGGCCTCGACGGTCTCCGCTGGCCCGAACTGCGCCCATCCGGCGCTCGAGTGGGCCGCTGGAACGGCGTCCCCTGCTACGCCACCGCCGGCGATCAGCAATGCACCCTGGCCGGTGCGCTCCTGGCCCCCGGCGAACTGTCGTTCAACATCGGCACCGGCTCCCAGGTGTCCCTGCTGACGGATTCCCCCGACGCCGGCGTCCTGCAACTGCGGCCCTACTTCGACGGGCGCTATCTCCGCACCATCACCCACATCCCGGGAGGCCGGGCCCTGGCCGCGCTGGCCGGACTCCTGGCCGAACTGGGAGGACTCTCCGACGAAGAGACCTGGCGCCGCATCGACCAGGCCGTCGCCGCCACGCCCTCCACCGACCTCCGCGCCGGCATGGCCTTCTATCCCGGCCCCTGCGGCGACAGCGGCTTCCTGGAGAACCTGCATGAGTCCAACCTGCGCGCCGGGCACGTCTTCCGCGCCGCCTATGAGGCCATGGCCCGCAACCACGCCGACTGCGCCCGCCGCCTGGACCCGGACCGCACCGCCCGCGGCGTCGTATTTTCCGGTGGCGTCGCCCGCCGCAACGCCCTGCTCCGCCACTTGACCGCCTCCGCCCTCGGCCTCGACTACCGCCTCTCGCCCGACCCCGAGGACGCCCTCTACGGCCTGCTAATTCTCGCGCGCCGCTACAGCGGAATTACGCCTAAGGTTTGATAACAAATTCGCCAATGCTGGGATAGTCTATTCCCATGCCAGGTAAATTCGAAGTCAAGAAGGCCACCAACGGCCAATATATGTTCAACCTCAAGGCCGGCAACGGCGAGGTCATCCTGACCAGCGAGACCTACGAATCGAAGGATGGCTGCCTGAACGGCGTCGAGTCGGTCCGCAAAAACTCGGCCCAGGACGCGCGATTCGACCGCCGCACCTCGAAAAACGGCAAACCCTACTTCGCGCTGACGGCCGGCAATGGCCAGGACATCGGCCGCAGCGAGATGTATGAATCCAAGGCGTCGATGGAGAAGGGCATCCGGTCGGTGATGCGCAACGCGCCCGAGGCGAAACTGGTCGAATCGGCCGGCGCCTGACCGTCCCTAAGCGCCCAGGCGCATATACCAGGCGATCAACGCCTGGCTGAACATCGCCACCGTAACGGCGCTTGCGCCCAGAAACGCCCCAAACGGCAATTGGTAGGTGGAGGCGTCGCGTCCCGTCAGCAGGATGAACGCCAGGCCGCCGACGCCTCCCGCCATCGAGCCGAAGATCAGCGTGAGCAGGGATCCCTGCAATCCCAGAAACGCGCCGATCATGAAGACCATCTTCACGTCCCCCAGCCCCATCCCTTCCTTGTGTCGCAGCCACTCGTACGCCTTCGCCACCGCGAGGACGGACCCGCCGCTCACCGCCGCCCCCAGCGCCGCCTCGATCAGCGAAAACACGCGTTCGTTGGTCAGGTTGGGCGCGATCAGGTGCGAAATCGCCGTGTTCAGCGGCGCAAACCACGCCATCACGAATCCCAACGCCGCGCCGCCCAGCGTGAACTCGTCGGGCAGGATGCGCTCTTCGATGTCGGTGGCCACCAGGGCCGTCATGATGGCGCTGAACAGGCAGTATTTCAGGGCTTCGGGCGTCGGGCCGAAATGCCACACGCTCCAGGCGAACAACAGCGCCGTTACCAGCTCGACGGCCGGATAGCGCCACGGAATCCGGGCTTGGCACTTCCGGCAGCGTCCGCCGAGCACCAGGTAGCTCAACACCGGGACGTTGTCGTACCAGGCGATCATCGTCTCGCAGGAAGGACAGAACGAGCGCGGCCGCACCACCGACAGGTCCCGCGGCAGCCGGTACACGCACACGTTCAGAAAGCTGCCGATCAGCAATCCGAACAGCCCCGCCATCGCCGCCTCAATCATTTGCGGACCTTCTCATAAACCCCAATGGTTCCCTCCACCATCCTATCGACGGAAAACTCGCGCGAAACGCGCAGCCGGCCCGCCTCGCCCAGCCGCCGCGCCAACCCCGGATCCCCTTCCAGGCGCTCAACGGCCGCCGCGAACGCGCTGGGATGGTTCGCCGCCAACAGCCCGGTCACGCCGTCCTCCACCGCTTCCACCAGCCCCTCCACGCGGCTCGCGATCACCGGGACGCCCCGCGCCATCGCCATCAGCGCCGCCGAGCCGAGCCCTTCCGAACGCGTCGGGTAGACGAACATCCGCGCCGTTTCCAGATCGCGCGCCAGGTCGGTTGAATAGACGGCCTCGACGCCCGCCTGGCGAAGCAACTCCCCGCCCTTCATGGGATCGGAGGTGGCGATCGTCACAATGCCGCCCTCGAAGGTGGACACCGCCGCCGCCGGCACGCCGTCATAGACCACGGAGATCGCCCCGCCGGGCGCGCCGGCCTCTTCGAGCCTCCCGGCGACGAAATGAGAAATCGCGATAAAGTGCGCCGCCCGCCGGTATTTCCATCGCGACGCCGCGCCCGTCTTCACCGGAAACGCCACTCTCCGCGAAACCACCAACGGGACGCGCCCGGCCGCTGCGGCCATCGTGTGGGAATGCGCGTCGTGGGCATGGATCACCTCCGGCCGCTCGCCCAACAGCGCCAGCCAACCCAGCGGCGCCACGTCGATGCCTTCGTCGGCCGCTCTTCCGAGCAGTTCCCCGCCCCGCCGCCCCAGCAGCCGGACCGCATGTCCCCGCTCGCGCAGTCCCCGCAGCAGGTACAGCACCTGCCACTGCCCGCCACGCATTTCGCGGCCCGCGTCCAGGTGCAGGATTCGCACCGGCCTAGCGCTCCGGCCGCATGAACCGCACCTTGGCGAACTTCAGGAAGTTGTAGAGCGCCGCCATGTGCGCGATCGCGAGCCCCTCCATGCCGTCCAGGAACCCCAGGTTTAGAAAGTAGGTGCGGATGAACGTCCAGGCCGGGTCCACCAGCAGCTTCGACCATCCCACCGGACGCCCCTCGGCAATCATCTGCTCGGCGGCCAGCGTGGTGTAGCGGTCCATGGTCCGCAGGTGCTCGGAAAGCGAGCTGCACGTGAAGTGCAGCAGGTTCGCCTCCAGCCGCCCCACAGCGCCCGTAACCCTCACGGATTCATGGACATACCTACCTACCCAGGTGGCCTTCCGGCGGTCGAACAGCCGCACCTTGCGGTCCGGATACCAGCCCGAATGCAGGATCCAGCGCCCCAGGTACTCGGCCAGCCGCGGCATCGTGTAGCCGTCATAGGCCGGACCGTTCTTCTTCAACTGCCAGATCTCGGCCTCGAGCGCCTCGCTCAGCGCTTCATCGGCGTCGATCGACAGCACCCAGTCGTTTTCGGCCCTTTCGGCGGCGTAGTTCTTCTGTCCGGCATAGCCCAGCCACACCGATTCGATCACCCGCGCGCCCAGTTTCGCCGCGATCTCGCAGGTCCGGTCCGTGGACCCGCTGTCCACCACCAGAATCTCATCGCAACACCGCAGGCTTTCAATCGCCCGCGCGATGTTGCGCTCCTCGTTGTAGGTGATGATGGCGGCGGAGATCTTCATCGTCCTACCTGCGAATCGGCTCCACCGTAAAGCACAGCACGAAAAGCGCCAGAGAGAGCCAGCCAAGCAGCGTGCGGGACCGCCCCAGCGGCCGGGCGTCGAAAATCGCCGGGTGCCGCATGCCGAAAAAGAACAGAAAGGCCGCCCACACCAGCCAACTGTAGGAGTACAGGAGCCCGAGCGGGATCAGCATCGCCACCAGCACCCGCGACAGAATGCGGGACCGCTCGCCCACGAACGAATACAGAATGTGCCCGCCGTCCAACTGCCCGATCGGCAACAGGTTAAGGGCGGTGGCCAGCACCCCCACCCAGGCCGCCCGGGCGATCGGATGCAGATAGATGTCGGAGCTGGCGACGCCGGGAAAAATCGCCTTCTCGAGCAACACAACAATTAACGGCGTGCCAAACACCATCTCGCCTTCCTCGGCGATCCCCGGAATCACCTTGGACCAGGCGACGCCCACCGCGAGCGCCGGCAGCAGCAAAAAAAACCCCGCCAACGGCCCCGCCACGGCCACGTCGAACAGCGCGCGCTTGGAAAAAATGGGGGCGCGGATGCGGATAAACGCGCCAAAAGTGCCGATTGGGGCCGGGAAAGGTATGAAAAATGGGGCAGTTGCGTCGATTTTGTAGTACTTACAGGCCCCAAAATGACCCATTTCGTGCGCAAAAAGGATGCTTAATAACGTTAAAGAGAACGGTAAACCTGACACTAAAAGGCCCGGATCGCGCACGATCGACAGGTATCCGTACAGGCCTTCAATGATATCGACAGGCTGGTTCAGGCGAAAACCGCGCACGAACGCCGCGCCCATGACGCTGGTGGTCACCAGCGTGACGGCCAGCAGCAGGCCGTGCAGCCACCAGCGAACTGGCCGGATTGCGCTCATGCCGGGGGGCGGCCCCTCAAATGGCACGTCGATTACTGCAGCGTCTGCAGTTCTTTCCCCGGCTTGAAGCGCACGGCCTTGCCGGGCGGAATGGCGACCTCGGCCCCGGTGCGGGGATTGCGGCCGATGCCCGTCTTGCGGGGGCGAACATTGAAGATGCCAAAGCCGCGCAGTTCGATCCGCTCTCCCTGGGCAAGAGCCTTTTTCATCGTTTCGAAGACAGTTTCCACGGCCATCTCGGCCTTGGTTTTGGTGATTCCCGTTCTGTTGACGACTTCGTTAATGATGTCGAGCTTAATCAAAGGCTGAAGCCTCCTCAATGCCAGAGCGGCCGGTCGCGCGAAAGGCGTTTGCCCCAGAAAGGCAAAACCCATGATAAGATTGGGGTTACACGCTTGTCAAGCACATCCGGTCCGAAATCTGTTCTTGTGTCGTGCGAAGGGCTCCGTTGCGCCGCTTCGAAGTTCGCCACCGGCGTGGCCGTACTCACCACTACCGGCGCCGACGGCGCGCCGCACGGAATGACGGTGAATTCGTTCACCAGCGTGTCCTGCGACCCGCCCATCGTGAGCGTATCGATCGGCCTGCGTTCGAGCCTCCTCGCTATCCTATCGGCGGCTTCCCGGTTCGGCCTGAGTGTCCTTTCGGCGGATCAGCGCGCAATTTCGACAAGATTCGCGGGGACTTCGGACGCGCGGTTCGACGGTATCGAGTGGCGGCCGGGGCCTTCCGGCGCGCCCCTGATCGAGAACGTAATCGCCACGTTTGAGTGCCGCAAGCACTCGGAAGTCACCGTCGGCGACCACGTGGTGATCTATCTCGAGGTGGAATCCGCGGAGACCTTCGACGGCGAGCCACTACTGTACTTCGCCAGCCGCTACACCCGGCTCGAGCCCTGATCAGTTCACTCCGAGCGACTTTCGCAGGGCGAGAAAACGTGGAAACAACGTGGCGGCGAGCAGGGAGTCTTCCTGCAAGCCGAGCGGCTGGAAGTAGCGCGTCACCAGGAGCTTGGCCTCTTCCCGCTTGCCCGAATCGGCCAGCGCCCAGGCGTACAATGTACGCACTTCGCCATCAATCGTCGGCTGGGACCGCTCATACAGCAACGCCAGCGTGGGAACCGCGGCGGCGGCGTTCCTGGCGTACAGTTCGGCCATGGCGCGTCCCAGATCGCCCACCGGCCCCGGCACGGCGCCGCCCGCCTCCGCCACCGACAACGCCGCCAGGCGACGGATGGCGGGACTTCGGGCCTGGGCCGCCTGAGCGGCGTAGCCGGACGCCTTGGCGCGATCCCCGAGATCCATGCTCCACAGCGCCAGGTGACAGAAGGCGTAGGCGTTCATCTCCGGATTGGGGCCCTTCGAGGCGGCTTCGGCGGCGGCCATGGCCTGGGCCGCCCGCCCGGTGAGAAACAACCACTGGGCGCGCCGAAGGCCGGCCACGGGATCCCCGCCGCGGGATTTTTCAAATTGGGAGTACAACTCGTCGGCGCCGCTCAAATTTCCCTGAAGGAACCGGGCCTGGGCCCCCTTGAGCAGGTCGACGCCACCCTGAAACCGCGGCGCCATTCGCTGGCCCTCCAGGAAGTACTTCTCCGCTTCGGCGAAACGGCCGGCGGTGAAGTGCGCCTCGCCGAGCGAATCGAGCGCGTTGGGATCGTCGGGTTGGATGGCGCGGTAGCGTTCGAGCGCCTGGCGCGCGCCCTCCAGGTTGCCGTTGTAGACCTCCGCGTAGCCCAACTCATTCAACACGGCGGCGTTGGCCGGCTCAATCGACAGCGCCCGACGGTACAACTCCACGGCGGAGGGAAACCGGCGCGCCGCCACCTCATACTGGCCGAGCACGCGTAAGGTCTCGATATCGGCGGGAACCAGCCGCGACAGCGCCAGCAGCGCCTCCCGCCGCGCGTTGGCGTCGTTGCGGGCGCCGGCCGCCGCCACTTGAAACCGCGCCCGCTCGAATTCGTTGAATTGACCCGCGCGCTGCTCGCCGCGTTGGATGGCGTCGGCCCAGCGCGCGGCGTCGGCACGGGCGAGCCACACCTCGACCAGGTCCGTGTAAGCCGCGCCGAAGTTCGGATCCGCGGCGATGGCCTGCTCCAACTCGCGCGCCTTCGACTCGGCGTCGACCGAAACGATCGCCCGGCCCCAGAACTCAATGGCCGCCGCATTCCGCGTGCCGAACGGCCGGGCGGTGGGCTCAAGGGCTCGCGCCACCGAATCAGCGGCTTCGGCTACACCCGCATGGAGCTCCGATTCCGCGTCGAACACGCCATCCATGCGCCCGGTGGCGAGATTTTCGAGGACGGCGTGATAGACGAGACGCGCGCCGCGCCGTGTGACGTACCCCTCGAGGGCGTGCAAAGCGCCGGACAGCCTGGCCGCCCGCAGATCGGACGCCGGATAGGGGAACCGGTGGGTGGAGCCGCTGGCCTGTTCGATGATCACGGCGGGAAGCGCCGCGCCCGCCCAATCGAGAGAAGCGTCACCGGTCAGGTTTTCAAACGGCAGCACCGCCAGCCGACCGACCGCCGGCTTTTCGGCCCGGCGGCACGCGGCCAACGCCCCTGCCGCCGCAATCAGAATGACGCACGAGGCCGTCAGGCGCCCGCGCCGAATCAGAGAACCCTCTGTTGCGTTTCGATCAATTCCTGAAACTCCTTCATCTCCCGAATGGATTCGAAGTCCGGTTCATTCTTGATCTTATCGCGCTCCTTCAGGCCCTCCTCGAGCGCCTTGCGCAGATACAGCAAGGCTCGGTCGGTCTGGCCCTGTTTCGCGTACAGTTTCGCCTGATAGTAGTGGAACTTGGCCCGTTCCTGGACGCTGCGCTCCTGAAGCAGCACGCCGGTGGTCCCCTTGCGCTCAAACACGTCCGGATCGAGCGACATGGCCTTCTGGTAGCACTTCATGGCCTCCTCGTACTTTTTGCGCGCAAACTGCGCGGTGCCGAGGTTGCTCCAGATGGAGGCCGAATCGGGGCTGAAGCGCAACGCCTTCTGATATTGGTTAATGGCCCGGCGATAACTCTTCTGGGCGTAGAAAACCGTGCCCAGGTTATTCATCGCCTCGGAGTATTTCCGGTCGACCTTGGCCGCCTTCTCGTAGTACTTACGAGCGAGGTTCAGATCGAGCATGTGATGATAGGCGATGCCGGTCTTATTAATGGTGACGGCCGACTCAGGCGCTGACTTATACGAGTCAATCGCCTCGCGGTACATCTTACGCGCCATGTAGATATCGCCGCGCATTTCGGGCGTGATCGCGCCATCGTTGATTTGCGCGGGCGGCTTCAAGAGCCCGTCCTGCTTGGAATCCGGGCGAAAAGCACTCGCCGACGGGCCCTGGGCCGGCTCTACAGCCTGCCCCATGAAGAAGAGAGCCAACGCTCCGGTGAGCAATGTTGCGGAAACCATCGCGCCCTCCTGAATCTGTCAAGTTCACTATAGCGCCAGAACAGTCCCGCTTCCAGCGTACATACTTAACCTCTTTGTAATGGACGCTAACCGCCGGCTGTCTGTTCCCCGGCGAACGAAACCATTCAGGCGCCGGACGCCGCCACCGCCGCCCCGCCGGCCGAGGCCCGCGGCTCATCGAGCAGTTCCCGCACGCGCCGCGCCAGGGCGTCCCCCACGAAGGGCTTGCGCAGCACAATATTGCCCGGCTGAGCCAGGCCGCTGCGCGTAATGGCGTCCTTGGCGTGCCCGGTGACAAACAGCACGCGCGTTTCCGGACGCAGTTCGACGAAGCGCCGAGCCAGCTCAATGCCGGTCATGCCGGGCATGACGACGTCGGTCAACAGCAGGTGAATGCGATCCTTGAAGCCGCGGCACAAGGTCATGGCCTCCTCCCCGCAGCCGGCCTCGAGCACCCGATAGCCGCGCCGCCGCAGGGAGGTGGTGATCAGCTTCCGCACGCCGGGCTCATCCTCGACAGCGAGAATCGTCTCATCGCCGGACACGGGCCGGGCCGCGTCCGCGCTCGCCGCCGGCGCTTCCGGACGGCGGGTGGTGCGGGGCAGGTAGATTTCGATGCGGGTTCCACGGCCCGGTTCGCTATCGAGCCGCACTTCACCGCCCGACTGCGACACGATGCCGTAGACGGTGGCGAGCCCCAGCCCGGTGCCCTTGCCCTGCTCCTTGGTGGTGAAAAACGGCTCGAAGGCGCGTTCGCGGGTGGCGGCGTCCATGCCGTGGCCGGTGTCGGCGACGGCGATGAGGGCGTACTGCTCGGGCGCCGGCTCCGCGCCGCGCGGGGCCGGATCGGCCCCCGGACGCAAGGGAGCGGGACCGCGAAACACGGTGCGCGTCTCAATAGTCAGCCGCCCGCCGCGGGGCATGGCGTCGCGCGCGTTGGCGGCCAGGTTCAGGATCACCTGCTCGATCTCGCCGCGGTCGGCCTCCACCATGGCGAGGCCGGGCTCCAGGCGGCATTCGAGCTCGATGTCCTCGCCGATCATCCGACGCACGATGTTCTCGATGTCGGTGACCACCGAGTTCAGGTCGAGCACCACCATCTGCATCATCTGCTTCCGGCTGAAGGCGAGCAGGTGGCGGGTCAGCTTCAAGGCCTGGTTGCCGGCCTTGGCGATCTCATGAATGTCGTCCAGGCGCGGATCGTCCGAGCCCAACTCCTCCGCCACGATCTGGGAAAAGCCCACGATCACCGACAGCAGGTTGGTGAAATCGTGCGCGATGCCGCCGGCCAGCCGTCCGATGGCCTCCATCTTGTCGGCGTGACGCAGCTGCTCTTCGGCCGAGCGGAGCGCCTGCTCGATGCGGGCCCGTTCGGCCACTTCCGCCGTCACATTCAGCAGCAGCACGCAATCGGCTTCGCCCTGGCGGAACAGGTGGACATCGGCGTAGACCTCGTCGGCCACTTCGACGCGGTGCAGGGCCAGATCGTCCTCCACCGGCAACAGCCCCTCCAGGAAGCAGGCCGCGTCGGAGGCGTGCATCCCGGCGGAGATCCGCCCCATCCCGAACGCGTCGAGCGGGCCGCCCGCGTCCGTGACAAACCCCTGACGATCGAGAATCAGGTAAGCCGGGGAGTAACGCTCCTGAACCAACAAACGTAAGTAATTCGCAATCACCGGTGGAAAGGCCCACATAGATCAAACCAACCTTGCCGCCAACGAGAGGAACGCGTCCTCCACGCCGTCGCCCGATTTCGCGCTCACCGCGCGCACATCCCATCCGTTCTTGATCAAGCCCGCCACCGAGCCCTCCTGAAGGGCCCAGTCCTCAAGGCGGTCGTGCTTATTCAAAAGTAGTACAAAGGGAGCCTCGCCGATGGCGCCACGGGCTCTTTCGCGCAATTCGCAGGCTTTACGCAGCGTGTCGGCCCGGGTCCCGTCGGCCACCAGCAGGTAGCCGGCGGCGCCGCGCAGGTAGGGGGTGCGGATGGCGACGAATTCGTCCTCTCCCGCCAGGTCCCAGATGATGAGGGTCAGTTCGCGGCCCGCCACCCGCACCACCTTCTTATGAATCCGCACGCCCACGGTGGTGCGGTAGCGCTCCGAGAAGCTGGACGTCACGAAGCGTTCCGTGAGGCTGGTTTTCCCCACCGCGAAGGCGCCCAACATCAGAATCTTTTTCTGCGTCACCGGGAACCAGCCTCGGCGCCTTCGCCGAAAGCGACGGCGAACGTCACGTTCCGCCAGCCGGCGCCGGTTCTGGCGTCCACCGCGGAGTCCATTTTCAGCACGCCCGCGGAGACGCCCTGGCGGATCAACTCCTTCATTACGCCGGCCGCGCGGGCGGCCGCCAGATTCGGATTGTTGGGGCTCGGCGTGCCCCCGTCGGCGCGGCCGAGAACTGTGATCGAGACCGAGCGCGCGATGCCCCGGCCTTCGGCCTCGAGCGTGGCGGCCACCTTGGCGGCGCCCTGGAGGGTAAGCGCTTCGGCGGGTTGAATCTCCGCCGAGCCCTCCGCAAAGCGGATGATCGCCGATTCGAGCGCGATCCGGCTCGAGTCCATGTCGGCATCCACCAGGCCGGCGATGCGCACGCGGTCGACGCCGGGGATGGCCGGCGCGGCCTTGAGCGCTCCGGAAATCCAGAAATGCGGCGCCGTTCCGGAGATGTCGAGCACTCCGCCCGTCGAGGCCAGGACCACTCCCGCCGGCGGCTGCAACACGATCCGGGCCCGCTTCTCCGCGATCGCGGAATCGAGCGAGCAAAAGGCTCGCCAGGAGGCGTCGATTTTTGCGGGGTCGACGCCGGCGGCGGCAAGCACGCGGCGGGGATCGGCGGCGAGCGGGTCCCGCAGCCCCGCCACATGGTAGCGGCCGCCGGCGCGCTCCGAGGACACGACCATGATGCCGGGCTCGGCCTGAAGGCGCGAGAGAGCGCGGCGCCACTCGTTGGCCGAACGCATGGAGAAGTACAACCAGACGCCGCCGAGCACGGCCAGAAGCGCCGCCACGATCCACAGAGGTCTGGCGGCGGGCCGCGCCGGGGGACGATACTTCGCCGCCAGACATTCTTCGAGCATGGGCTGGCAACGTTCAAAGGCGGCGTTATCGCCTTCAAAAGCGGCCAGGTCGCGGGCGTGACGCTGCTGGATGGATTCGAGCGCGCCGGCCATGCTGTGGCGCAGCTCAGGCGGAGCGGCGCCGCGAATCACCGTGGCGAGCGTCGCGTTGGGCCCCTGTTCGAGCCAGACGGTGAGGTCGCCCGCGTCCATGGTGCGCAACGGCGTCTCGGCCCCGGGACTGAACGACTCCTGGACGAAATCCTGGATGGCGGTGAGCATGCCCGACACCATCGAATTGTCCTGGGCGGCGGAGCTGTCCTTTCCGGCGACGGCCGGGCCCTGCACGTGGGCGAGCAGCAATCCGCTGGGACGATGGATCAGCAACACCTGCTCCACGCGATAGATCAGGCTGTGCAGCAGGGCGATTTCAGCAAAGGGACGACCCGTGCGCCAGGCGGTGAAGCGCCAACCGAGCACACGCGTCGAGAAGCTGTTTTCGAGAATACGGTTGAGCGACTCCACCATGTCGCTGAGAGCGGCGGAGACGGCTTTGCGAATAGCGGGCCCGATAACGGGAAACAACACGCCCGCCAGCACACGCGGATCGTTGCGGATCGACAGGCGCAACGAGTGTTCGACGACCGGTTCGATCGCCTCAGCCAGTTCCTCGGCGGAGTTTACGCTCTCCCGCTCATCGTGGGAGACCGCCATCCTTGAATCCTTCCAGCTGAGGCAGCCGGAATTGGCCTTTCAAGCGCGCCGAGACTTCGCTCAACAGGTCGGCCATGGCGAAGCGGTCGACCTTGCCGTCGTGCAGATCGCCGAAGTGGCGCTTCAGCACGCCGTGCAGTTCGTCGCGATGGCGGCGGTCCTCATCCACCAGGAAGGTGTGTTCGTCGAGGATCTGCTGGCGGAGTTCGCGCTGGATGCGGGTGGCCTGTTCGGCCAACTGCTGCGTTTTCCGCTCGACGTTGGCGGTGAGTTCGGCGACGGTGCGGCCGGCGTTCTCGCCCGCGCCGGTGCGCTCGGTGCGCTCCGAACGGATGTCCTCGGCGAGCGTTTCCACCTCTCGGCGGACGTAGCTTTCGAGGGCGGCGAAGCGCTTGGACAGCTTCTCCTCGAGATCGGCGGTGGCCCGAAGCATGCGCTCCTCGAGCTGGGTGAAGCGGCGGTCGTATTCGCGCATGTGGCCGCCAAAGAGAATGTCGCGGATGCGATCGACGTTGTCGGCCAAGGGGGCGGTCGACACAGGGGCCGCGTGGGTTTCCGGTGGGGCCGCGCCCTCGGGACCTGGAATGAATTGGCCGTTCACCTTTTCGGGAACGGGCGTGGAGTCTGGTCCGTGCTCAGAGATTTCCATAACAAAGCTCCGTGAGTCCGGCCGCATCGCAACAGGTTAACGGCGGGCGGACGTAGATTCACTGACGCGCTGGGGGCAAGTATCGATTATGCACCAATCGTCCTGTAATCGTACTGACGGATGAGTCGAAAATCGACACCGGCGGGGGGGCGCGCGGGGCGATTGAAGCGTTGAGGGTGTGAAATTCGTAAGCGGCCTTACGCTTTGGGCTGGATCGGCCGCTACAACGTCATTTGTGGTGGCTGACGGATCTCCTGGCAGCCTCGCACCGTGGGCAGAACCTTGCCGGGGTTGAACCGGATTTCCGGATCGAATACGCATTTGAGCCGCCGCATCGTGTCGAGCGAGCCCGGGGAGAACAACTGCTCCATCAGGGCCATCTTCTCCATGCCGACGCCGTGTTCGCCGGTGATGGAGCCGCCCACAGAGACGCAGTAGGAGAGAATCTCCGCGCCGGCCGCGATGGCCTTGTCGAGTTCGCCGGGAACGCGCGCGTTGAACAGGATGATGGGGTGGAGGTTGCCGTCGCCGGCGTGGAAGATGTTGCTGATGGCGAGGCCGTAACGCTCCGACACCTGGTGAATGAACCGCAACGTGGCCGGGATCCGGGTGCGGGGCACCACGCCGTCCTGCACGTAGTAGCTGGGGCTGACGCGTCCCACCGCGCCGAAGGCGTTCTTGCGGCCCTTCCACAGGAGCTCGCGCTCCGCGGCGTCGCGGGCGATGCGGAACTCGCGGGCGTGGCAGGCGGCGCAGGCCTCGCGGATCTCCTCCACCTGCTCTTCGACGGCTTCGGCCAGCCCCTCGAGCTCGATCAACAGGACGGCCGCGGCGTCGAGAGGGTAGCCGGCGTGCGTGGCCTCCTCCACCATCCGCAACATGACGCCGTCGAGCATCTCCACCGCCACCGGCGTGATGGCGCGGGCGGTGATTTCGGCCACCGTGTCGCCGGCGTCGTCGGGCGAGTCGTAGATGGCCAGGATCGTCTTCACCACTTCGGGCTGGCGCATCAGCCGCACCGTCACCTCCGTGACCAGCACGAGCAGGCCTTCGGAACCGGTCAGCACGCCGGTGAGATCGTAACCGGCGGGGTCGGTGGATTTGCCGCCGACACGGATGATGCGGCCGTCCGGCAACACCGCCTCGACGCCCAGCACGTGGTTGGTCGTGACGCCGTAGGCGAGGGTGTGCGGGCCGCCGGCGTTCTCCGCGACGTTGCCGCCGATGGTGCAGGCGCGCTGGCTGGACGGGTCCGGCGCGTAGAAGTAGCCGGAGCCCTGGACGGCGAGCGTAATGTCGAGATTGACGACGCCGGGTTGCACCACCGCCCGCTCGTTGGCGAGGTCGATTTCGAGGATGCGGTTCATGCGGGCGAAGCCGATCATCAGGCCGCCCTGGTGGGCGATGGCGCCGCCGCTCAGACCGGTGCCCGCGCCACGGCCGATGACGGGGATGGAGAAACGATTGGCGACGCGGACCAGTTCGGCTGCCTGCTCGGTGGTGCGCGGCAGCGCCACGATGTCAGGCTTGCCGCGGTCGACGCTGCCGTCGTAGGAGTAGAGGGCGAGATCCTCGGGCCGATGGAGGCATCCGGAGGGACCGGTGATGCGCTCGACGGCTTCCACCAGGCCGGGGATCACAGCAGGCTCTGGAAGTAGTTGAGGAACGCCGGGTCCATCCAGTCGCGAGCGTTCGCTTCCTTATATAGGACCTTGCCGTCCTTGCCGATGATATAGGTCTCCGGGTACATGAAGGTGCCGTAGGAGACCGGGATGCCGGCGTCAGGGTCGCGAGAACTCAGGAAGGCGGGCTTCACGCGGTCGAGCAACTCCTTGTAGCGCTTCTCGTTGCGGTCGACGCTGACGGCGAGCACCGTCACGCCCTGGTTCTGGAATTTGCGCGTGAACTGGTCGAGCGAGGGGAGTTCCTGGAGGCAGGGTCCGCACCAGGTGGCCCAGAAGTTCAGCACCAGGACCTTGCCGCCGAAGTCGGATCGCGAGATGGTGCGGCCCTGGTCGGTGGCGACGGTGAACTTGGGGGCGGTGTCGCCCTTTTCGACGACCTTCGGCTCCAGCGTGCCCGCTACCACGACACAGAGGGCAATAGTGAGGATGGCGGCCGCCGCCTTGAGAATCAGGTCTGTTCTGCTATTTGCTGCCTTCACGTTGTATCCCCGGGGACTACCCCTATTTTAGAGGATCTGTTTCGGGGGCCGGGACATCTGATAATGGAAAACATGCTCATCACCCGACGCGTCGATTTCTCAGCATCGCACGTTTGCCGGAAGCCTGGGGCCAGCGAGGAGGAGAATTACGCGCTGTACGGTCCGGCGGCCAATCCTCACGGGCACGGGCACAATTACGTGCTGGAGGTGACGCTGGAGGGGGCTCCGGATCCGGTGACGGGCATGGTGTACGATTTGAAGGCGTTGAAGGAAGTGGTGAATCGGGAGGTGGTGGATCCCCTGGATCACCGCTTTCTGAATCACGAGGCGCCGCCGTTTGACCGGGTGATTCCCACCGTGGAGAACGTGGCGATCGAGATCTGGCGGCGCCTGGCCCCGCATTTCAACGGGACCGTGCGGCTGGCCAACGTGCGGCTGTATGAGACCGAGGACCTGTTTGTCGACTACGCGGGGCGGTCGTGAGGCTGACCCGGCGGTACCGTTTCTCGGCCTCCCACCGGCTGCATTCCCACGCCTTGAGCGACGAGGAGAACCGGCGGATCTACGGCAAGTGCAACTATCCGTTCGGGCACGGGCACGATTACGTGCTGGAGGTCAGCGTGACGGGCCCGCTCGACGCCGCGACCGGGCGGATTGTGGACCTGGATACGCTGGACGGGCTGGTGGCGAGGGAGATCGTGACGCCGCTCGACCATAAGAATTTGAGCCTCGAGGTGGGGGCGTTCCGGGAGACCGTTCCGACCACGGAGAACCTGGTGGCGGAGATTCGCCGGCGGCTCGACGCCGCCTGGAGCGGAGCTTTCGGGGTGGCAGGGCCGTCGCTCGAGCGGATCCGGGTTGAGGAAACCAAGCGCAATTACATCGAACTGGCATGAAGAACGTTAAGGTAATCACTCCCAAGCGGGAGCACGAAGAGGGTTTGATCGCGTCGCATTTGCGCGACATTCTGGCGGAAATCGGCGAGGATCCCGCCCGGGAGGGGCTGCTGCGGACGCCGGGCCGTTTCGAACGCGCCCTGAAGTTCCTGACCAGCGGCTATGAGGCCGATATTCAGAAAATTGTCAACAACGCCATTTTCACCGAGGCCAACTGCGACGAGATGGTGATTGTGAAGGACATCGAGTTCTTCAGCATGTGCGAGCATCACCTGTTGCCGTTTTACGGCAAGATGCACGTGGCCTACCTGCCTAAAGGTAAGGTGATCGGGCTCAGCAAGATCCCGCGGCTGGTGGACGTGTTCGCGCGGCGCCTGCAATTGCAGGAACGGCTGACCACGCAGGTGGCGCAGACGGTGCAGGAGATTCTCGAGCCCGGCGGGGTGGGCGTCATCGCCGAGGCTCGGCACTTCTGCATGATGATGCGGGGCGTCGAGAAGCAGCATTCGGGAACGGTGACGAGCGCGATGTTGGGGGCGTTCCGCGAGCGCAAGGAGACTCGCAACGAGTTTCTCTCGCTGGTGCGGATGAAGAATCAACCGTTGTAAGGGCGGCGCGATGGTTCAGCCTGGGCGCCTTGGTGGCGCTTTTCAGCCGCATCGTCCGTCGGATGGCGGTCCTCAATGAGGCGGATGGTGGTCCTAAAAAAGAAGGAGCCGGCTTTCGCCGGCATATTTCAAGACGCTGTTCGAGGAATCGGCTGGGCGGGGTGATGGGTGGGGCAAAAGTGGAAAAACTTCGGATAGGGTCCAACTAGCAGCAACTAGCAGAGCAGCCTGATCCCTCGAGCCATGTCTTTAACACCGCAAATGCTTGAGCAATTTCCGTGCCAGAATCGTGCAACGTTGAATCAGCAACTTAACGTGATGGATCCCAGCCCAGTGGACGACTTTTTCATGTTGTCGGCAATTTTGTTCCAGCTCTCGTCCCGATTTGGAACCGCCGAGGCCGTTTCCGGCCGTTCACAGATATACGCGCGCATCGGAAGCGAAACAGCTCAAAATTCCGGGTTTATTTTCGGCAATTCCCGGAGGGCGGCGGAACGGGGTCCGGCGGGCGCCACCGAACCCCCGGCGCCAGTGCTAAGTTGAGGATGGGCGGGGCTTTCCTGCTATACTGTTAATTTCGTCCTCACGGCGGATCCGTCCGAGGTGTGTGTGTTTTTCAGTGTCAGGGACTTGGAACTTCGGAAGGCGCATTTCGATGCGACCTTCCCGCCCGGTGAAATCGGGTTTTCCGATGCGAAGCTGAGACAGGCCTCGCCGTTGGAAACTGAAGGATCCGTGGAACTTCTAGGCAACACGTTGGGCGAGATCCGGGTGAAGGGTCACCTGAACGTCGCCATGGAGGCCGATTGCGATCGGTGTCTCGAGCCGGCCCGCATGCCGCTCGACACCGATTTCGATCTGTTTTACCGGCCGGAACCGGAAACCGGCCAGCCGGGCGATGAGGTCGAGATCGACGAAGGGGAAAGCCAGATCGCCTTCTATGCTGGCGATGGGCTGGAACTCGAGGAGATTCTTCGGGAGCACATTCTGTTGTCGCTTCCGATGCAGCGCGTCTGCAACGACGGCTGCAAGGGAATTTGCCCGGTCTGCGGGCAGAACCGGAACCTGGTCACCTGCGGTTGCGCCGTCAAGCCGGCCGACGACCGCTGGGCCGCTTTGAAGAATTTGAAATAAGGTAGATCGATGCCAAATCCGAAACGACGTCACTCCAAGCGCCGCACGTCCGCGCGCCGCACTCACGATGCCCTGTCCAAGCTCGGCACGGCCGAATGTCCGAATTGTCATGAAACCAAGCTGCCGCATCGCGCTTGCCCGCATTGCGGACGCTACAAGGGTCGCGAAGTGGTGGAAGTAGTCGAGCAATAAGACTCCGCCCCAATGGTCACCATCGCGTTGGATGCGATGGGCGGCGATAACGCGCCCAAAGCGGAAGTCGAAGGCGCAATTCAGGCTGCCCGGTCGCTGCCTGTAAAGGTTATCCTGGTCGGGCGCGAAGATGTCTTGAAGCGCGAGCTGGATCAGCAGGACTGGTCCGGGCTTCCGATCGAGATCAAGCACGCAAGCGAAGTCATCACCATGGAGGACGCCGCCGCCAAGGCGATGCGCGCCAAACGCGACTCCTCCATCCGCGTGGCTTCCCGGCTGGTGCGCGACGGCGCGGCCCAGGGCGTAGTGTCGGCCGGCAACACCGGCGCCGTCATGGCCACGGCCAAGATGGTGCAGGGCATGGTGCCCGGCGTCGACCGTCCGGCGCTCGCGTCGGCGTTTCCCACCCTGACCGGACGGCCGGTGGTGGTGGTGGACGTCGGCGCCAACGTGGATTGCGACGCCCGGCTGCTCGCCCAGTTCGCCGTCATGGGCGACATCTACTCTCGCGTCATCTTCAAGACCGACCGGCCCAAGGTGGGACTGCTGTCGATCGGCGAGGAGGAGCATAAGGGCAACGACCTGACCCGTTCGGCGACGCCCCTGCTCAAATCCCTGCCCTTGAACTTCGTGGGCAACGTCGAGGGCCGCGACATATACAGCGGCGCCACCGACGTGATCGTCTGCGACGGTTTTGTCGGCAACGTGGCGCTGAAGGTCAGCGAAGGTCTGGTGGATGTGTTCAAGCACATGTTGCAGGAGTCGCTGAAGGCCACTTTGACCCGGCAACTCGGCTACGTTCTGTCGCGCTCCGCCTTCGCCGATTTCAAGAAGCGCGTCGATTATTCCGAGTTCGGCGGCGCGCCGCTGCTCGGAGTGCGCGGCGTTTGCATTATTTCCCACGGGCGGTCGACGCCGAAGGCCATCAAGAACGCGATTCGCGTGGCCGCGGAGTTCGCCGGCGCCCGCATCAACCAACATATTGAGGACGAACTGGCGCGCTGGACCACCACCAACGGCAACGGCGCTCACGCATAGCAATCCCATGAAGGTCGCTTCGATCGCCCTGGCGCTGCTGGCTGCTTCCGCATTCGGCCAGAAGCTGGACCCCATCCAATGGACGTTTGAACCGGCGTCTCCTAAAGTGGCGCCCGGCGGACGAGTGGCCGGAAATCTCAAGGCGACGCTCCAGCCCGGCTGGCACCTGTACTCGCCGACCACGCCCGAGGGCGGCCCCATCCCGACCTCCCTCAAGCTGGACGAATCGCCCGCGCTCGCCAAGGTCGACGTCTACCAACCGGCCCCCGATCGCAAATTCGACCCCAACTTTAACCTGAACGTCGAGTGGTTTGAAAAAGACGTCACGTTCTTCGTGGTAGCCGAACTCCAGAAGACGGCCCCGGCGGGCCCGCTCGAGCTAACCGCCCTGGTGCGCTATCAGGCCTGCGACGATCGCCAGTGCCTGCCTCCGAAAAAGAAGTCCGTGACCATGAAGGTGGACGTGGACCCGGCCGCGCCCCAAGCGCCCGTTGCGCCGCCCGCCGCCTACACATCGATCGCCGCGCCGCCCCCGCCGCCCGCGTCGACGGCCGCCGCCCCTGCCAAGCCGGCCTCCCCGGCGCCGGACCAATCCGGACTGGGACAGTTCCTGCTGGTGGCGTTCGGCTTCGGCCTGGCCGCCATCTTCACGCCCTGCGTGTTCCCGATGATCCCCATCACGATGTCGTTCTTCCTGAACCAGCAATCGGGATCGCGCGGGCAAAGCATCGCACAGGCCACCGTATTCTGCCTGGGGATCGTGGTGCTATTCAGCGCCATGGGATTCGCCGTCACCGCCGTCGCCGGACCGTTCGGCGTGGTGCAACTGGGCGCGAATCCGTGGGTGAACGGTTTCATCTGCGCCGTGTTCTTCGCCTTCGCGCTCAGCCTGCTCGGCGCCTTTGAAATCACGCTGCCTTCGGGATTGCTCACCAAACTCGACAGCGCGTCGCGCCGTGGCGGCTACGCCGGAACGTTGCTGATGGGCCTCACCTTCTCACTCACCTCGTTCGCCTGCGTCGGGCCGTTCGTCGGCACGCTGCTGGCGGCGTCGGTGCAGGGTGGAGGCCTGCAGCCGGTGCTCGGGATGATGAGCTTCGCCACGGGACTCGCGACGCCGTTCTTCTTCCTGGCGATCTTCCCGTCGTATTTGAACAAACTGCCCCGCAGCGGCGGCTGGATGGCGCGCGTCAAGGTAGTGCTGGGATTCGTGATCCTGGCGGCGATGCTCAAGTACCTGAGCAACATCGACCAGGTCCTGCAACTCGGCCTGCTGTCCAGGGAGATCTATCTGGCGGCCTGGTTCGTCCTGTTCGGACTGCCCGGGCTCTATCTGCTGGGCTTCCTGCGTATGGAAGGCGTAAAGCCGGATGAACCGCTGGGCGTGGGACGCCTGCTGAGCGGATCGGCGTTCCTGATCTTCGCCGTCAGCCTGCTGCCGGGCATGTTCGGCGCGACGCTCGGCGCGGTGGAGTCCTACGTTCCGGCGGCGCGGCCCGGCTCGGGCATCGCTTCGGCCGGCGCCGGGGAATCGCAGGTCTGGCTGAAGGACCAGTATGATCAGGCGCTCGCCCGCGCCAAACAGGAAAACAAGCTGGTGCTGGTGACCTTCACCGGCTACGCCTGCACCAACTGCCACTGGATGAAGGCCAACATGTTCCCGCGGCCGGAGATCGCCGCCGCCGTGAAGGACATGATCCTGGTGGAGTTGTACACCGACGGAACCGACGAGATGTCCCGCCGCAACCAGGAAATGGAAGAGAAGACCTTGAACACGGTGTCGATGCCGTTCTACGCCCTGATGGACGGAGACGGCAAGGTGGTCGCGTCATTTCCTGGCCTTACCCGCGACGCTCGGGAATTCCTGGCCTTTCTCACCACGCGCCCGCCCGCGCGGTCGTGAAGCCGCGGCTGATCCTGTTGTTTTGCGCGGCCGCGCTGGCCGGATCCCCCAACCATGTGCCGATCCGCGGTTTCGCGGCTGACGAGTTGAAGGCGGAGCGGGAGCGCGAAGCGGCGGCGAAGGCCATCCCGCAGTCGGCCAACATCAAGGCGTTGGCCAAGTGGCTGACCTCGCAGCCGCATCCCGCCGGATCGCCCCGCTCCAAGGCGGTGGCGCACCACATCGCGCGCCTGCTGCGTGAGTGGGGTCTCGAAACTTCCATCGAAACGTTCAATCCGCTGCTTCCCTACCCGACCGTGCGCCGGCTCGAACTCGTCACGCCCACCCGCTTTGTCGCCGGCCTGCGCGAGCCGCCCGTCGCCCGTGATCGGGACACCCAGGCGCCCGGCCAGACGCCCGCCTACAACGCCTATTCGGCTTCGGGCGACGTCACCGCGCCTTTGATGTACGTCAACTTCGGCCTCCCCGAGGATTACGAGGAGCTGAGCCGCCGGGGCCTGGACGTGCGCGGCAAGATCGTCATCGCGCGATATGGGCGAAGCTGGCGCGGCGTGAAGCCGAGGCTCGCACAGGATCACGGAGCCGTCGGCTGCATTCTCTACTCGGACCCGCACGAGGATGGCTTTTTCGCGGGCGACGTGTATCCCGACGGCCCCTTCCGGCCGTTGCTCGGAGTGCAACGCGGCAGCGTGCTGGATGTGGCGATCCATCCGGGCGACCCACTCACGCCGGGATGGGCTTCCGAGAGCGGAGCGCGACGCCTGCCGCTCAGTGAGGCTCGCACCATCATGCGGATCCCGGTGCTGCCCATATCGGCCGGCGACGCCGAACCGCTCCTTTCGGCGCTGGCCGGCCCGGTGGCTCCGGCCGAGTGGCGCGGCGCGCTGCCGTTGACCTATCACATCGGACCAGGCGCGGCGACCGTCCGCCTGAACACCGCCTTCGATTGGACATCCAGGCCGATTTACAACGTCATCGGACGCATTCCTGGAGCCGTCTTCCCGGACCAGTGGGTGGTGTGGGGCAATCATCACGACGCCTGGGGACCGGGCGCCAACGATCCCGTAAGCGGTCTCGCGCCCGTCCTTGAAGCCGCTCGCGCGGCGGCGGAATTGGCGCGGCGGGGCTGGAAGCCGAAGCGCACCATCCTGTTCACGTTCTGGGACGGCGAGGAGTTCGGCCTGATCGGGTCCACCGAGTGGGTGGAAAAGCATCGCGCCGAGCTCGACCGGAAGCTGGCGTTCTACTTCAATTCGGATTCCAACAGCCGCGGTTCGCTGCGCGGATCGGGCTCCCCGGCGCTGGAGTCCTTTGTGAACGAGATCGCTCGGGACATCGCCGATCCGGTGTCCGGCAAGTCTCTGGCCGACGCCGCGCGCCCGGCCAGCGCCCGGAAAGGGAGCCGCGAATCCGTCCCCATCCGGCTGGGACCTATCGGCGCGGGCTCCGATTACGTGCCGTTCCTCAACCACCTTGGCGTGTCGAGCCTGAACCTCTCCTTCTACGGCGACGACGACGCCACCGGGGTCTACCACTCCGCCTACGACACCTTCGGCTGGTACCGACGCTTTTGCGACGGCGAATACGCGTACGGCCGGGCGCTGGCGCAGGTGGTGCTGCTCGCCCTGATGCGGACCGCGGATGCATCCGTGCTGCCCTACGAGTTCGGAGCGCTCGCCGGAGCCATTCGCGGCTATGCCAACGATCTGGCGCGACAAACGTCGAACCGCTTCTGGCGCAGCCTGGATCTGCGGGAGATCTACGCCCAGGTGGGCCGCCTGGACGGCAACGCCCACAACTTCGACGATGCGCTGGGGGCGTCGAAGAAACTCTTCCAGGCGCCGGCGGCGAAGCTCGCGAAGTTGAACACGGCGCTCTATCGGACCGAGCGCGCCCTGCTTGCGCCCAAAGGGTTGCCCGGTCGCGAGTGGTATCGCAACCAGTTGTATGCGCCGGGAGTCTACACCGGCTACACCGCCAAGACGCTGCCCGGCGTCCGGGAGGCGGCCGAGGCGTCGCGCTGGGAGGAGGCCAATCGGGAGGCCGGCAACGTGGCGCAGGCCCTGAAAGCCCTCAATGCGCAGTTGGAGGAGGCGGTCCGTCTGCTCCGCGAACTGGAGGACTGAGCGCCCGGCGGCGTTCGGCGCTCCACTTCGCGAGAAAGATCTCTCCCGCCTGGTTTTCGATCTCCTTGGCGAGTTCCGCGTTCCAGGCCTTCCACTTGCGATCTTTCAGTTTATTGAGCAGTTCCGCCTTGCGCCGCGCCTCGGTCACCTTGGCCCGCTGTTGCTCGATGCGGGTGTCGCACTCGGCCATCAGCCCTCGGATGACGGTGCGCTGGGCCAGCACGTGACGCCGGAAGGAGTCCATCGCCTGCAGTTCGAAGTAATCCATCGCGTGCTGCGTGGTGACGAGCGACGCGCTCTCCTGCCCCTCCTTCTCGAGCAGCGCCAGACGGTGCTCGAGCAGGGAGCGCTCGGAAAATAGTCGCTCCAGCGCGATCTCCTCAATGGCTACCTGCTTTTCGCGCCACTGGCGGATACGCTCCGGGGGAAAGTGGAATCGCTTCACCGCATTTCACCCGCGAGGCTCACCATCCGGCGCAACGTCTCGTCGAAAGGCGACACTTCGCGCGACCCCTGCCGCAGGAATTCGATGAGCTTCGGCCGCAGTTGGATCGCCGCGTCCAACTGGGGATTCGACCCGGCGGCATAGGCGCCCAGGTTGATCAGATCCTCCGAGCGCTGATAGTCGGCCATCGCCAGACGCAGCTTCTGCGCCGCGACCTTCTGTTCCTGCGTGCCCACGCGGGACGCCAGGCGGCTCACCGAATTGAGCACGTCGATCGCCGGGTAGTGGCCGGCGGCCCCCAGGTCGCGCGACAGGATCACGTGGCCGTCCAGGATGCCGCGCGAGGCGTCGCAGATCGGCTCATTGAAATCGTCGCCCTCCACCAGGACCGTGAAGAACCCCGTGATCGAACCGGTTTTGAAGCGTCCGGCGCGCTCGAAAACGCGCGGCAACAGGTTGAACACCGACGGCGTGTATCCCTTTTGGCTCGGAGGCTCGCCGGCCGCCAGCCCGATCTCGCGCTGCGCCATGGCGAGGCGCGTCACCGAGTCCATCACCAGCAGCACGTCCGCCCCCTGGTCGCGGAAGTACTCCGACACGGCCAGGGCCACGAAGCCCGCGCGGATGCGCAACGGCGCCGGGCGATCCGATGTCGCCACCACCACCACACTGCGCTTCAGGCCGTCCTCGCTGAGTTCGTGTTCGAGGAAGTCGCGCACCTCGCGGTTGCGCTCGCCGATCAGCGCGATCACGGAGACGTCGGCCGAATTCTGGCGGGACATGGCGCCGAGCAGCGTGCTCTTACCCACGCCGCTGCCCCCGAAAATGCCGATTCTCTGGCCCTTTCCGATGGTCAACAGGCTGTCGATGGCGCGGATGCCGGTGATCAGGCGGTCGCTGATCGGTTCGCGGTCAAGCGGACCGGGCGGAGATTGAAACAACGCGTAGGCGTCGTCTCCCGCCAGCGGTGGCTTTGCGTCGATAGGATTTCCGAATCCGTCCAGCACGCGACCGAGCAGACCCTGCCCCACCGAAACTCGCGCGGCCTCCTTGCGGGCGATAATCCGGTCGCCGAGTTGGAGGCCGTCGGTCTCTTCGAGCGGCATCGACAGCACCCGACCGTCGCGAAACCCGATCACCTGCGTCCGGATCGAGCGTCCACCCGAAATGTGGACCTCGCAGAAGTCGCCGACCGCCGCCGCTGGCCCCTCGGATTCGATCAGCAGTCCGATCAACTGCGACACCTGCCCGATAGACAGCACCGGATCGATGCGCGCGAGCCCGTCGAGGTATCGCGATAGCTCCATCAGTTTCCCCGGCGGACCAGGTCCACCAGTCCCCGTTCGATCTCGGCCAGTTGCGAGGAGACGGATGCGTCGAAAGCGCCGCGGCTGGTCTCGACAATGACTCCGCCCCGCTCGAGCCCCGCATCGGGAGCGAGTTCCACTCGCGGCGGCAGGTTCAAGGCCTTGAGGTGACGCTCAAGCGCCGGAACATCCTCCGGATTCAACCGGATCCGGTACACGTCCCGCGAGTCCACGCGTCCCACCGTGGCCTTCACCACGCCCAGCAGCGAGTCCGGATCCACCGAGACCTCCCTGTGTAGGACCCGGCGCGCGATCGCGAGCGCCAACTTCACCGCGTCTTCCTCGGCGTCGGCCATGTAGCGCTTGCGGACCTGCGTCAGGTCGAGAATGCTGGCCGCGAGTTTGGCGAGCACCGGGTCAACACGCGAGACAGCCTGCTGGTTGCCCGCCACTTGCCCCTCCGCGTAGCCCTGCTGGTAGGCCTGTTTCGGACGGTTTTCGAGGTCCCTTTCGAGTTGGTGGATCCGAGCCTGCTGCTGCATCAGCACGTGCAGATGCTGTTCGTCGCGACACAACGGCTCATCCTTTTCGTGCTTCTTGACTTCTTCGGGCGGAGGCTCCGGCGCCGTCTCCGGAAGCGGCGGCTCGGTCCCGGGAGGACGCCCCCACACCAGCCTCTCCACCGTCGCCGCCTTGGCGCCGACGATCAAGCGCGAACTGGTGACCTTGTTCGGACTAGACGACATACTGCTCGCCGGCGGTTCCCTTCAGGCTGATGACGCCTTCGGCTTCGAGTTGCCGGACCACGGCGATAATCTGTTGCTGAGCCGTCTCCACCTCTTTGATCTTGATCGGACCGAGCGAGTCCATGTCCTCGCGCAACATCTCGGCGCCGCGTTGCGACATCGCGCCGAGCAGGTGGTTTTTCAACTGGTCGCTGGTGCCCTTGAGCGCGATCGTGAGGACCTTGCGCTCCACCTTGGACAGGATCTCCTTCACCGCGTTCTGATCGAGCAGCAGAAGGTCCTCGAACACGAACATCAGGTGCCGAATCGTCTCCACCAGCGTTGGATCGTTATGCTCCATGTGGTCGAGGATTTCCTTGCTCGAGTTGGAATCCAGCCGGTTGAACATCTCCGAGACCGCGCGCACGCCGCCATAGGCCTCGCGGCTCACTTCGCCCAGGCTCTTCAGCTTCGCCCCGATCACCGCCGCGATCTTGTTGATGATTTCGGGCGAGATCTGGTCGAGGTGCGCCATGCGCATGGAAACATCGGCCCGGATTTCCGGCGGTAGCGAGAACAACAGCCCCGCCGCCTGCGACGAGTTCAGGTGCGACAGAATCAGCGCGATAGTCTGCGGGTGTTCGCTGTGGATGAACTTGGCCAACTGCTGCGGATCCGCTTTCTGCAATGCGTCGAAGCTCGCCGCGTCGGCGCCCAGGGACTTCATCAGCCGCTCGAGCAGCCGCTTGGCCTGGTCCGTCGGGAAGGCGTTGTACAGCATCTTCTTCGCATAGTCGATGCCGCCCTTGACCACGTAGTCGTGGGCGATCGCCATCTCGTAGAACTCCTCGAGAATCGACTCGGACTGTTCAGTGGAGATGACGGAGACCTTCGCGACTTCCCGCCCGATCTCCTCTACCTCATCGTCCTCGAGTTGTTTGAGAATCTCCGCGCTGGTTTCTTCACCCAGCGTGATCATCAGGATCGCCGTCTTGCGGACGCCGGAGAGTCTTTCTTCTTTCTCAACGTTCGTAATCAGAGGTGCTTAACCAAGTACGGATCACCTGAGCCATGATGCTGGGATCCCGCTTGGCCTCCTCGCTGATGTGCCTTGCGAGCACTTCGGCCTTTTTCGTCTTCACCGCCGGCAACTTCAGGGAGTTCAAAGCCTCCCGCGTTTGCTGTTCCTTTAGTGCGTTCTGTTCGGCGATTTTCGCCTCGAACTCCTTGTGAGGATCGGGCCCCCCCTCGATGGCCTTGCCATCGGGGCCAGCGGCCACCTCGCCAAAGCTCTCGGCGACGATCTTCGCCTTCTTCCGCCTGCGCAGGAAGAACCAGACCCCGGCGCCCAATAGCGCGAGCACCGCGACTCCAGCGCCAACCATGATGCGCCAGTCTCCTTTCTTGATCAGGTTCTGAATCGGCGCTGGCACCCATGACGGCAGGTTGATCGTCATCGGGCCCTTTTGCTGTTGCTGAGGCTGTTGGCCCTTTGGCGCTCCCTGGACGGCCGGCGGCGCGGGCGGAAGCGGCGGCGGCTGGATGGCTAACGTCGCCTCGAACGGAGACGTCTCCACCACCACCTGATCCCCTCGCTCCGGCTGCGCTCCGACCACGCCCGAGGCGACATCCTTCACCACCTTGAGCTTCTCCGGACTCGGCGGATCGAAAATGCGCTGCCCCTTGTCGAAACGGACGCCCTGGTCCAGGATGATGCCCACCGAAATCCGCTTGATCGCCCCTTGCGGGACCTTGAAATGGCGTACCGACCGGCTCGACTGGTAGGTGATGCTCTCGCTTCGCCGGTTGTTGCCGACCGTCCCGCTGGACGGCCGCGAAGTCGGCCGCGGAAGGCTGGAGGCGGCCCCGGGAACCCCCGACGCGACCAGCCCGGTGGACCCGTCCTCGGAGCGCTGGCTCGTCACCATCACCGACTTTGCCGGATCGAAGTTCTCCTCGCTCTGCTCGCCGCTGGTGAAATCGCACTCCACGGATATTCCCGCCCGGTACTTCTCCGGCCCAAGCAGCGGCTCGAGCGTCCCGTTCAGCTTGGCGAGCAGATCCCGCTCCACCTTCTGCCGGTATTCGATGCTGGCGTCGTCCGGGTCGGCGCCCTCCGGCATCCCCTTCTTCTTGAGCCGGCTGAGCAGGTTCCCCTGCATGTCCAAAACGGAGACGCCCTCGGGCGCAAGCCCCTCCACCGCGCTCGCCGCCAGGTGCGATATGGCGACCACGTTCTGCTGAGACAGCTTCGCGCCCTGCTTCAGCTTCACCATGACGCTGGCCTTGGCCGGCTGCCGGTTCTCCAGATAGATCGAGTCCTTCGGGAACGTGATGTGCACCCGCGCCTGCTCGACCTCCACCAAAGCTTGCACGGACCGTTCCAGTTCCCCCTCGAGCGCGCGGTGAAAGTTCACCTGCTCAGTAAAATCCGTAGCGCCGAAGTTCGTCTTGTCGAACAGCTCGTAACCGATGCGGCCGCTCTTGGGCAGCCCCGCCGCGGCCAGTTGCAGGCGCAGTTCCGCCACCTTCGCCGACGGCACCAAGACGGTCGCGCCATTGTCGGCCAACTTATAGACGGCCCCGCTCTCCTTCACGCGAGCCACCACCTGCCCCGCGTCTTCCGCCGCTAAGTTCTTGAAAAGAGGCTTGTAATCGCGTTCCTTGTTCCAGTAGGCCAGATACAGCAGGCCACCGACCACCAGCGCCGCCACGGCGCCAATGGTGATGCGTTGGCGCACGGTCAGCCGGGAGATGAGCTGCTTGATCTGGTTCATGAAGCGCACCGGTTACTCCCGCGTTCAGACCTGCATCCGCATGACTTCTTGGTAGGCGGATACGACCTTATTTCTCACTTGCATAAAGAGGTCGAATGTGAGTTCGGCCTGCTGCGTCATCATCGCCACCCGATGCAATTCCTCCCCTTCCCCCGACAGAAACCGGTCGATGCTCGTGTTCGCCGTCGTCCGCGTCTGCTCCACGGCCTGAACGCTCTGGTTCAGGATGGCCTGGAACGCTCCGGGCTCCGACGGGGCGGCGTTCGGCGTCACCCGCTCGATGAGCGGAATCTGCTGGATCTGGTGGATGGGGGCGATGGGAAGGCTCATGGCTTACCTCATCAGGTCGATGGACCGGTTGATCATATCTTTTACCGCGCCCATCGCCGCGATATTGGCGCTGAAGCCGCGCTGCGCGCCCATCAGGTCCACCATGTCCTCGGCCGGATTGATGTTGGGGAACAACACGTACCCGTCCTTATCGGCGTCGGGATGTCCGGGTTGGAAGCGCCGTTCGGGAGGACGATTGTCCTCGACGATATCGGACACGGCCACTCCGGTCGACATCTCTTCCTGGAAGAACGCCGAGAATGGCGAACCCTGCTCGTCGGTGCTGAACACCGCGTCGCGCCGTTTGTACGGGCCGCCTTCCGGCGTGCGCGTCGTCTCGGCGTTGGCAATGTTCTGCACCAGCAGCTCGGCGCGCGTCCGCTGCGCCTGCATCCCCGAGGAACTGACCGACAGCGAAGAAAACAGACTCATGACGTCGACTTACCTTCCTGAATCGCCGAACGCACCATCCTCGACTGCGACTTCAACATCGCCGCCGCCGCGTTGAACCGGATGGCGTTTTCCGCCAGCATCCGCGTTTCCCGGTCGAGACTGACATCGTTGCCGTCGTTTTTCACCTGTAGCCCGGCCACTTCGTGGATATCCGGCGTAAGGCCTTCCACCTGGGCCATGAACTCGAACTGAAAGTCGATGTCCTTGGTCTTGTAGCCCGGCGTGTCAGCGTTGGCGATATTCGACGTCACCAGCTTCTGCCGCATGGCCAGCAGGTCCATGTACCGCTCGATTCGTCCCGCAACCGCGTCCAGCATATTCGCTATCCCAATAGCACTTGCCCGGCCATCCCCCAAAACCAAATGTTTTCAATCGCCTACAACATCAGGTAACGACAAGTTCACGTCTTACGCCATTTATTTGTCCCGGTTCAGACCGCCCAGTGTCGTTTCGGAACCCGCGGCCGCCGTTGCGGTTCCATTGCGGAACGTCTGGGTTCGTTTTCGCCATGTCAGCGGATGGCTGGAACAGGGGCTTGATACGATAAAGGAACACAAAACCGCGGCGCGGCGGGATCGGCGCCCCAAGCTGCTCGTTTGCAAGGATTTCACTTCATGAGAAGGCTTCAGTCCACCATTGCACTACTGAACGTATGGCTCTTGACGGCGCCTGGATTGTTCGCGCAGCAGCCCTCGGCGGCGCCCGCGCGAGAACGCAACTGGTTCAACGTGGGAGCCATGTCGAAGTGGTACGAAGGCGCCTCCGTCGCTCCCATCAGCGTGGCGAACTCCTCGCGGCTCGAGTCGCTGGTCCGCGCCGGGACGCTCTACCTTTCCCTGCGTGACTGCATCGCCGCCGCGCTCGAAAACAACATCGATATCGAGGTTCAGCGCTACACCCCGAGGCTCGCCGCCACCGACCTTCTCCGCGCCAAGGCGGGCTCCAGCATCCGCGGCGTGACCGCCACGGGTCTCAGCACCGGCTACGCAAGCGCCACCGCCACGTCGGTGGCCGCCTCCACCGTGGTCAGCGCCACGAACACGGCCGCCGCCAACGCGACCACCGCCGGACCCGCCGCCCTCAACCTGGACCCGGCGCTCACCGGCAACATCCAGTTCTCACACACCACCACGCCCCAGAGCACCACCTTCCTCACCAGCACCAACACGTTGATTACGCGCCAGAAAGTCGCCAACTTCACGTTGCAGCAGCAGTTTCTGAGCGGCACCACGGCGCAGTTCGGCTACTTCAACACGAACTCCGACACCACCAGCCTCCGCAACCAGTTCAACCCGGTGACGGCCTCGTATTTCGACCTCAACATCTCCCAGCACCTGCTGCAGGGTTTCGGCCTGGCGGTGAACAACCGTAACATCCGAATCGCGAAAAATAACCTGCACATGGCGGACCTCATTTTCAAACAGCAGGTCACCAACACGGTGGCGAACGTCATCGGCCTCTATTGGGACCTGGTCGCCTACAATGAGGATGTCGCCGTCAAGCGGGGGGCGCTGTCGGTTTCAAAGAAGCTGTACGACGACAACCGCAAGCAGGTGGAAGTCGGCACCCTGGCCCCCATCGAGATCATCCGGGCGGAAGCGGAAGTCGCGGCGCGTGAACAGGATCTGACCACTTCGGAAACCAACGTCCTGCAGCAGGAGACGATCCTCAAGAGCGCCCTCAGCCGCAACGGCGTGGCCAGCCCCACCATCGCCGAAGTCCACATTGTCCCCACCGATCACATTCAGCTTCCCGCCGACGACGCGGCCCAACCCATCCAGGACCTGATCGCCCGCGCCATGGAAAACCGTCCCGAATTGGGACAAATTCAGACCCAAATTGAAAACTCGAAGATCAGTTTGAAAGGGACGCGGAATTCCATGCTCCCCACCATCGACGCCTTCGTGGACCTCAAGAATCGCGGTCAGGCCGGTTCCCTGAACACCCTGCCCGGCGCCGCGACCGGCGGCGACGCGTTCTTCATCGGTGGCTACGGAACCGTCCTCGACCAGTTGTTCAGCCGCAACTTCCCGGACTACAGCGCCGGCTTCTCTCTGAACATCCCCCTGCGGAACCGGGCCGCGCAGGCCGACTACTCCACCGCGCAGTTGAACCTCCGGCAGAGCGAGCTCACCTACCAGCGTCAATTGAACAACGTCCGCCTGGACGTCCAGAACGCCCTGATTTCGGTCCGCCAGGCGCGCGCCCGCTACCTGGCCGCCGAAAAGAGCCGCCAACTCCAGGTGCAGACGCTGGACGCCGAACAGAAGAAGTACGCTCTCGGCTCCTCCACGGTCTTCCTGGTCATCCAGGCGCAACGCGACCTCGCCACCTCCGAAGGCACGCGCGTGGCCGCTCTGGCCGCCTATGCCCGCGCCCGCACGCTGCTCAACTACGCCCTCGGCGAAACGCTGAAGGCCAACGGCGTTGAAATTGACGACGCCAGGCGCGGCGTCGTGCCCACGCCCCCGAGCGCCCTGCCCGCGGCGACGCCCGGCAAATAGCCCGCGTATTGTAAAATCTGCGCCCGTGTAATATTTACGGGTGAAACGGCCGATACGTAGTCAGCACTATCAACCAGTTAGTGACGGCTTCGGAATTGCTTATGCAGTTTACGAACGCAAACCAGGGAAACGGCTCGGAGACCGGGATCGCTCCTTACATAAACCCGCTAGGCTGGACTCTCGAACCCTGACTACGCACAGACCCCTCTGAAACCCACCCGATCCGGTCTCCGAGCCCTGATCAGAGGAAACGCCCGACTCGCTATAATCAGGGTTTCATGCAAGCATCGCTGATCTGCTTTGAGCCGCAGTGCCGCTCCCGTTTCCCCATCACCGAAGTCCTTTATAATTGCCCCGTTTGCGGTGGATTACTGGAAGCCGTATATGAAGGCGACCGGCTGGAGCCCGCGCACTGGAAGAAGGTCTGGCGCGAGCGCCGGCTCAGCAACGCCCCGCTCGATCAAAGCGGTGTATGGCGTTACCGCGAGCTGTTCCCGTTCCTCGATTCCGACGCCCACGTGGTGACGCTGCGTGAGGGAGACACCCCCCTGCTCCCCGGGCCCAAAGCGTCGGCCTATGGCGGACTCGACCGGATTGTTTTCAAACACCAGGGGTTCAATCCCACCGGTTCATTCAAGGACAACGGGATGACCTGCGGCGCCGCCCAGGCCCGCCGTCTGGGAATGAAGCGCGTAGCCTGCGTCTCCACCGGGAATACCTCGGCCTCCATGGCGGCCTATGCCAGCGCCGGCGGCCTGGAACCCATCATCTTTATTCCGCACGGCAACATTTCCTATGGGAAACTCGCCCAGGCTCTCGAATACGGAGCCCGCACCTTACAGGTGGAGGCGAACTTCGACCAGATTCTGGCGTTGGTGCGAGTGCTTGCCGAAAAGCTGGGCATTTACCTGCTCAATTCCATCAATCCCTTCCGGATTGAGGGCCAGAAGAGCATCGTCATCGAGATGATGGACCAGCGCGACTGGAATCCGCCGGACTGGATCGTGCTGCCAGGCGGAAACCTGGGCAACACGTCTGCTTTCGGGAAGGCCTTACGTGAACTCCACGCCGGCGGCTTCATCGCAAAGATGCCCCGTCTGGCCGTCATCCAGGCCGAGGGCGCGGCGCCCTTCTTCGATTTCATGCAGAAAGGCGGCGAGTTCCACCCGGTGATCCACCCGGCCACGCTCGCCACCGCCATCAAGATCGGCGACCCGGTTTCCTGGCCCAAGGCGCTGCTGGAGGTCACCACGTCCCAGGGCGTCGTCGAGAAGGTTTCCGAGCAGGAGATCGCCGACGCGAAGGCCGTCATCGGACAGTGCGGCATCGGCTGCGAGCCGGCCTCCGCCGCGACGCTCGCCGGCGTGCGCAAGCTGACTGCGGCGGGCGTCATCCTCCCCGACGCCGACGTCGTCGCCGTGCTGACGGGCAACGTCCTCAAGGACCCGGATTACATCTACGGCTACCACACCGGATCGTTGAAGGATCCGGCCGGCGCCGCTATCCGGTCCAGTTTCGGCAACGCCCCGACCGTGGTTCCGAACGATCCCGCGGCGATCGAGCGTTTGCTCGGCGCCTAGCAGGCCCGCGCGGCGGAACGGCCGGGTTACTGGCCCTTTTTCAGGTTGATGGTGCCCCGGCAGTTGCTCGCGCCGCAGGCGCAGGGCACCTTCTCGACGTCATGGGCGAAATGATAGTCGATGGTGAGCTCCTCGCCCTTCTTGATGTCGCGAAGCGTGAAGTACAGGATGTGGCCCTTCACGATTCTCGAAACCAGGTTCGGCTCGCAGCAGTGGTTGATGAACTCCGCGCCGCTGCCGCCCACCGAACCATCGATGGTCCAGTAAGGATCCAGGGTAAACAGATAATTCAATTCGCGCTCAGCCCGCCGCTTGGTCTCGCGGCGGCTGATCTTCTCGCCGATATACTCGATCACCTTACGTTTCGCCGGGATCGGTTCGACGGCGTAGATGCCCCAACGATGGATCTTGGAAGGCCCCACGCGCAGCTTGAAAGACGCGTATTTCGGGTTTATGGAGGGGATGTCAGACATGAACGAAGGAGACGGCAGCCGCCGCCTCCTTCGAGATTACCAGATCGAACGCGCGACGCCCATATAAAGGGCCCGCGAAGTTAGAAATCATCCTCGACTTTCGACTTCTTCGCCTTGCGGCGCATGATAATCACCACGACGCACAGCACAGCCAGCAAGCCGGCGACGATTTGAACGATCTGTTGGCCTTCCAATCGGTTGTCCTTTCTATGCGGTCATCTTGCTCTTGATGACCGTGATCAGTTCGTCAACCGCCGCGGCGCTCTTGTCCAACTGGGCCTTCTCCTCCGGCGTCAATTGGATCTCGTAGATCTTCTCGATGCCCTCGGAGCCGAGCTTCACCGGGACCCCGACATACAGTCCGTTGATCCCGTATTCGCCTTCCAGATACGCCGCGCACGGCAGAACCTTCTTCTTGTCTTTGAGGATCGATTCTACCATCTCGACGGCCGCCGCCGAAGGCGCATAGTAGGCGCTGCCGGTCTTCAGATACTTCACGATCTCGGCGCCGCCGTTGCGGGTGCGATCCACCAGGCGGGCGAGCGTCGCCTCGTCCAGCAGTTCGGTCAGCGGGATGCCCGCCACGCTCGACAACCGCGTCACCGGAACCATCGTGTCGCCATGGCCGCCCAGCACCACCGCCGTCACGTTCTCCACCGAGACCTTCAACTCCTGCGCGATGAAGGTGCGGAACCGCGCGCTGTCCAGCACGCCGGCCATGCCGATCACCCGGTTCTTCGGGAACTTCGACACCTGCAGCGCGGTCCAGCACATCGCGTCCAGCGGATTGGTGACCAGGATGATGACCGCGTTCGGCGACACCGCCGCCGCCTTCTGGGTAGCCGTCTTAACTACCTCATAATTGGCCATTAACAGGTCGTCGCGGCTCATGCCCGGCTTGCGCGGGAACCCGGCCGTGATCACCACGATATCGGAGTTGGCCGTCGGCTCGTAGTCGTTCGCGCCGGTGACCATGACGTCGTAACCTTCAATGGGGCCGGACTGAAGACAATCGAGCCCTTTGCCCTGCGGAACGCCCTCGACCACGTCCACCAACACCACGTCGCCGAGTTCCTTGTGAGCCAGATTCACGGCGCAATTCGCGCCCACGTTCCCGGCTCCAACTACTGTGATTTTTTTGCGCATATGAAGCCATCAGTATATCGAGAATTGGCGTCTTCCAGGTCCCGCAGCCTCCCTCGAGCGCCGCGAAATCCAACGCCGCCGGCGACGTTTTCTTTACGCTTCTTTACCTCGTATACGACCGTTTAGATGGGCCGGAACATCTGCGCATCGCCCGAGCCGCGCCGGGGCAGATCCTCGTAGTGGTCGAGCCGGAAGCTGTGCCAGTAGCCGATCCATCGAGGGTCCCGTTCAAGCGTCGCGCCCATGCGACGGACCATCTCTCCGTGCAGTTTCTTATGCGCCGGATCCTGGGCCAGGTTCACGGCGTCAGTCGAAGCGAGATCGTACAGTTCGTCGACCTCGGAAGAGCAGTTGTACGTGTACAGGTGATGGCCCTCCGCCGATTGCCTTTGTATGGCGCAGGCGAAGTTCACCCCCACGTGCCACCCGCACTCAAACAGCAGGTCTCGATCGCCCAGCGGCTTGCCGTCGAGCGGCAACGGGCGTCCGTCCAGCCGCTCCATGGGCTCCAGGCGCGCCGCTCCGAGTAGCGTCGGCGCGATGTCGAGGTGCGAGACGGTCTCCTCAACCACGCGCGGCGCGACGCCCGGAGCCTTCACCGCCAGCGGCACGCGCAGAACGTCGGGGAACAGGTAAACGCCCTTGTCCACCAGCGCCCGCCGGCCGTTCATCTCCCCGTGGTCGCTCGTGAAGACGATGATCGAGTCCTCGTAGAGGCCCCGCTGCTTCAGCGCCGCCATGAATCGGGCCAGCGCCCGGTCGATCACCTCCATCTGGAGCGCGTTCGCCACCCGGTAGTCGAGTACGGTTTCGGGATGGTACAGCCCCCAGTTCTTCGAGTAGAACGAGTAGATTTTCGGGTCGTCCGGCGCCGGTTTCCAGTTGCGCGCGCGGACCCGCTCGTAGCTTTCCGGCAGCCGGAACGCCGCCCGCAGCGCCTTCTCCCGGTCCGCGAAGCCGTCCGGGATGCTGAACGGCTGGTGCGGGTCGAAGATGTCCAGTTGCAGGTACACGGGCCGTTCGCCCTTCGATTCCGCGAGCGCGGCGTCCAGCTTTTCGATGGCGCGTCCTACCAGGTAATGCGTGTATTGCGCCTCCATCGGGAAGGGCCGGCCGTCCTCCTGCTCGATCCACCCGCCAAAGGAAACGCCGCGGGTCGCGCGATCCTGCTGGAGGCCGGAAATTTCTTTGCGGTAGCGCTGGCGCTTGACGCCAAGTCTTGCCAAATGAACAAGATACGTTTCGTCGTCGAAGATCGGAGGGGCCCAGCGGTCCCAAGCGTTATCGTTTTCGTCGAACGCATCCATGAACTTTTGCGTGCCTAAATGGCCTTTTCCGGCGTGTTTTGTGACGTATCCGGACGCTTTCAGGTACTCCTGGAAGATCACGTCGGTGGGCCGGAGGATGGTTTCGTGGCCGTCGTGGGCGCGCTCGCCATTAGCGGTGATGTAGGTGTATCGGCCGGTGGCGAGGGCGGCGCGGGCGGGGGCGCACAGCGGACTCGCGCAAAACGCGTTCGAAAACGTCACAGAATCGCGAAAAAGTGCGCGCAAAGTGGGTGTTTCGAGCGCATTTTGCATCGTTCTGGAGGGGTGATAGTGGTCCGGAGAGACCATATCGAGCGTAATCAGGAAGATATTCGGCCGTTTTCCGCCCTCCCGGTAGCGGTAGGGGTGGCCGCCGGTCTTGCGGTTGACGAAGCGGAGAACGTGGGCGCGGGCGGGGGCTTCGGTGCGTTGGGCGATCTGGCTACCGAGCGCCAGGGTGGACAGGAAACCTCGGCGATCCATGACACCCCAAGTATGGCTCAGCGGTACGGGCGGATTTGGGCGCCGGTGCGGGCGACGTGCGCCACCCCCCAGTCGCACAGGGCGTTCAGGGAGCGCTTCAGCGACCGGCCGTACTCGGTCAGCCGGTATTCCACCTTGGGCGGCACCTCAGGATACACCGTGCGCGACACGATGCCGTCCCGCTCCATTTCGCGGAGTTGATGGGAGAGCATCTTCTCCGTGATGGCCGGCATCAGTTTGCGCAGTTCGCCGAATCGCTGGGTTCCTTTCGAATGCAGCCACCACAGGATGAGGGGCTTCCACTTGCCGCCCATCACGTCGAGCGCCGCCTCCACCGGGCAGTTGTACATCTTCGGTTTCGCCTTCATACTTCCCTTTTTGATAGTAGCCGACTTTGATGTGCGTACTTGTCAGAAAGTTAGAAGCTCCGTACGATGAGGGTGTTGTCGCACGGAAAGGAGAATGCTTCTTTGAAAATCGGAATTCTAGGTGACGGGATGGTGGGCCGGACGCTCGCCGAAAAGCTGACGGCTCTGGGCCACGAGGTGAAGATCGGCAAGCGCGGGACGTTCGGCGAAGCGGCCGGTTTCGGCGACCTTCTGATGTCCTGCACCACGGGGACCACGTCACTGGACGCATTGCGGTCCTGCCCGCCGGAGACGTTGAACGGCAAAACGCTGATCGACATCAGCAATCCGCTCGACTTTTCGAAGGGCCTGCCGCCCACGTTGATGATCTGCAACGACGACTCGCTCGGCGAGACGATCCAGCGGGAGTTCCCTCAACTGAATGTCGTGAAGGCGCTGAACACGGCCAATTGCCAGGTGATGGTGAATCCGGCGCGGGTCGCGGGCGAACATGACCTGTTTATCGCCGGCAACAGCGCCGACGCCAAGCAGGCCGTCACCGAACTGCTGCGCTCGTTCGGCTGGCGGACCATCATCGACCTGGGCGACATCACCGGCGCCCGCGCCACAGAGACCTTGATGTTCATCTGGATGCGCCTCTACGGCATGTACGGGCCGCTGATCAACTTCCACATCGCGCGGGCTTAAGCGCCGGCGAAAAACGGCTCCCTGGCCGCGTCCAGGTTGTATTCGGGCCGGCGCCGATCTGCGCGACCGTCCGCGCTGCGTTCGCCGGCTACCCGGATTTAAGCCGCCCACTCACCCATCGGCGGGATGCGGGGCCGGCGCGCCGCTGCGTACCCTGAAAAGGTGCCTAACTTCCTGATTCATCACTGGGACACGCTGCTGATACCAGCGGCGGTGTTTGTCGCGGTGCTGGCCGCCGGATGGTTCGCGCAACGCATCCTGTTCCGCGCCCTGCAGCGCTGGGCCGGCCGCACCGCCACCAAGCTCGACGACATGCTGGTGGAGACCCTTCGCGGACCGTTGCTGGTCTGGATCCTCATCCTCGCCCTGCACCTGGGCGCCCAAGCCTCCGACCTGCCGGCCAAGGCCACCACCCTGGTCACCCGCACCCTGCTGGTCCTCTGGATCGCCTCGCTCACCATGGCCGCCGCCAAACTCGCGGCGAGGCTGACACGCCACTGGGGCGGCGCCGTATCGGAGGGCGCGCTCCCCGTCACCACGCTGACCCAGAACCTGGCGAGCATCAGCGTCGCCATCGCGGGATTGCTGGTGATATTGAACACCCTGGGCATCTCGGTCACGCCCATCCTCACCGCCCTGGGCGTCGGCGGTTTGGCCGTGGCCCTGGCTTTGCAGGACACGCTGTCCAACCTCTTCGCCGGCTTCTACGTGAGCATCGCCGGACAGGTCCGCGTCGGCGACTACATCAAGCTCGGCTCCGGCGAGGAGGGCTACGTCGACGACATCAGTTGGCGCAGCACCACGCTCCGCGCACTGCCCAATAACCTGATCGTGGTCCCCAACGCGAAGCTCGCACAGGCCACCGTCACCAACTTCCACCTCCCCGAAAAGCGCATGTCCCTCCAGATCCCCATCGGCGTCAGTTACGACTGCGACCCCGACCGTCTGGAGGCCATCCTCATTGAAGAAACCCTGCTCGCCTCCAAGGAAGTGCCGGGCCTGCTCGCCGAACCCGCCCCGTTCGTCCGCTTCATCCCCGGCTTCGGCGATTCCTCGCTGAATTTCACCCTGATCTGCCAGGTGGCCGAGTTCGTCGACCAGTACCTGGCCCAGCACATCATCCGCAAACGCCTGCTGAAGCGCTTCCGCGCCGAGGGCATCGAGATTCCCTTTCCCATCCGTACGGTCTACCTGAAGGGAGACGGGAGCCCCGCGCCCTCCCACTAACCGGTCCCCTACTCCCGTTTGGGCCTTTGCATCCAGCGACGGCTGTATTCCCGAAGGCGGCGCCGCCGGGTACGCTCGAATCAGAACCGGGCGGCGCCCCGTATGCGCCGCCTGGCGTTTGCAGATTGACGGGAGAGTGAAATGATTACTCGAAACATCGCCCTGCTATCGGCAGGACTGCTGGCCTTCTGCGGGGGAATCGCGCTCGGCGACGGCGGCAAGTCCGACCTCTCCGGCTCCTGGAAGGTCGATCCGGCCCGTTGCGAGACCGAATCGGTCGATAAGAACCTGACGCTGGAGATTCAAGACACCGCGAAGGACATCCACGTCGTAGAGACTCGCGGACCCGACGCCAAAGAGGACGTCAGCGAGTTCACCTGCGGCAAGCTGGGCAAGGAATGCAAGATGAAGGACGGCCGGGACAAGGCCGCCGTGACGGTTTACTACAACGGCCCGGCGCTGGTGGTGGTGAAGACGAACGGCAGGAAAGGCTCGTCGGTGGAGAAGCGGCGCTATGCGCTGAATCCGGCCGGGGACACGCTGATCGTGGAAGTGATGCGCATCGATCCGGAGGGTAAGCCCGAGAAGCTGGTGTTCACGAAGTAGAACGGTTGGAGGGAATGGAGCGGGAGACGGGAATCGAACCCGCAACCAACAGCTTGGAAGGCTGTGACTCTACCATTGAGTTACTCCCGCAGGTCTGTTTTCGATTATAGCCCAACGCCGCCGCCTGACGCACCGCCGTTGAAAGCCCGGCCCGCTCCATTCACCCTGCCCCCGTCCCCACTCAACCCCGACTCAAAAAGTCCGAATTTAAGTAGTTGACAACAATGGCCTGGTTTGCCAGAATCCAAGTAGGACTGAAACGGTCCGCGATTCCGACAAGCCATGCTGAAGCTGACCAAGAAAGCCGACTATAGCCTGATCGCCCTCAAGCATCTGGCCCTTCGCCCGGCCACCGCCAGCGCCAGCGCCAAGGACATCGCCGAAGCCTACGGCATCCCGGTCCCGCTGCTATCGAAAATTCTTCAGCAGTTGGCCCGCGCCGGATTCCTGAAGTCCGAACAGGGGACCAACGGCGGCTATCGCCTGGCCCGCGATCCCCAGCACGTCACCGCGCTCGAGGTGATCCGCGCCATCGAAGGCCCCAGCATCCTGGCCTCCTGCTTCACCGATCACAGCGAGTGCGACCATTCGGAGCGCTGCTCGGTCCGCGAGCCGCTGCGAAAAGTGCATGAAGGAATCCTCCGGCTGCTCGACAGCATCACAATATCCGACATCAGCCGCGACGACATGGACATCCCCGCCGAACCGTGCCGCCCCCGGCCCGCCGCCGCCCTGCTCCAGCTCGAGCCGCCGCCGGCAGCCGTCACGGCCCTTCCGGCGGAGGCGATATAGAGGACTCAATGAAACTGCCCATCTACATGGATTACCACGCGACCACCCCCATGGATCCCCGCGTGTTCGAAGCCATGCGGCCGTACTTCACCGAGATGTTCGGCAACGCCGCCAGCCGCAATCACGCCTTCGGCTGGCAGGCTGAAGAGGCCGTCGAAACCTCCCGCAAACAGATCGCGGACCTGATCGGCGCCAACGCCAAGGAAATCGTTTTCACCAGCGGCGCCACCGAGTCCGACAACCTCGCCCTCAAGGGCGTGGCCCAGATGTACGCGGAAAAGGGCAACCACATCATTACGGCCGCCACCGAGCACAAGGCCATCCTCGACACCTGCAAGCGCCTGGAAAAGGAAGGCTGCCGCGTCACCTACCTGCCCGTCGAAGCCAACGGCCTGGTGGATCTCGACCGGCTGCGCGCCGCGATCACGGATAAAACCATCCTGATCAGCATCATGTACGCCAACAACGAAATCGGCGTCATCCAGCCCATCGCCGAGATCGGCAAGATCGCCAAGGAGCGGGGCGTGCTGTTCCACAGCGACGCCGTCCAGGCCATCGGCAAGGTCCCGGTGAACGTGATCAAGGACAACATCGACATCATGTCCATCACCGGCCACAAACTGTACGGGCCCAAGGGTTGCGGCGCGCTCTACGTCCGCCGCCGCAACCCGCGCGTGCAGATCACGGCCCAGATGGACGGCGGCGGCCACGAACGCGGCATGCGTTCCGGCACCCTCAATGTCCCGAGCATCGTCGGACTCGGCAAGGCGTGCGAGATCTGCCGCCTGGAAATGCCCGAAGAGTCCCGCCGCATGGCCTACCTGCGCGACAAGCTGAAGGACCGCCTGCTGGCCGAGCTCGACGAAACCTACATCAACGGCACGATGGACAGCCGCCTGCCGAACAACCTGAATATCAGCTTCGCCTACGTCGAAGGCGAAAGCCTGCTGATGGGCATCAACGACGTCGCCGTCTCGAGCGGATCCGCCTGCACCTCGGCCACCCTCGAACCCAGCTATGTATTGAAGGCCCTCGGCGCCGGCGACGACCTCGCCCACTCCTCCATCCGCTTCGGCCTCGGCCGCTTCAACACGGAAGAGGAGGTGGATTACGTGGCCCAGAAGGTGATCGACGTGGTCCGCAAGCTCCGCGAACTCTCGCCCCTTTATGAGATGGCGAAAGAGGGAGTCGACCTGACGAAAGTGCAGTGGTCTGCACATTAATAGCAATGGCGCAGTGGTCCGCACATTAAGGAGAACCGCATGGCATACAGCAACAAAGTCCTGGATCATTACAACAACCCCCGCAACGTCGGCTCCATGGATAAGAATGACCCGCGCGTTGGCACGGGCATGGTGGGAGCCCCGGAATGCGGCGACGTCATGAAGCTGCAGGTCAAGGTCGACCCCGAAACCGGCGTCATCGAAGACGCCAAGTTCAAGACCTTCGGTTGCGGCAGCGCCATCGCCTCCTCCTCGCTCGCCACCGAGTGGCTGAAGGGCAAGACGGTGGACCAGGCCCTCGCCATCAAGAACACCGACATCGTCAACGAGCTTAGCCTGCCGCCCGTCAAGATCCACTGTTCGGTGCTCGCCGAGGACGCCATCCGCGCCGCCATCACCGACTACAAAACCAAACAGACCGTGGTGACCGCCCATGATCGAAGTCACGCCGAAAGCCGTTAACAAGATCCGCGAGGCCTTCGCCAAGGAGAAAGTGACCGGAGGCCTCCGCCTGGGTGTCCAGGGCGGAGGCTGCTCGGGCCTCAGCTACCTGTTCCGCTTCGACCCGAAGCCGCGCGCCACCGACAAGGTCCTCGAATTCGACGACGTCCGGATCTTCATCGATCCGAAAAGCCTGGTCTACCTGGACGGCATGACGCTCGACTGGAAGGACTCGCTCATGTACTCCGGCTTCGAATTCCAGAACCCCAACGCCAAGAAAAGCTGCGGCTGCGGAACCAGTTTCTCGGCGTAACTATCTCCGCGCCTCTCCGTGACCTCCGTGAGAAACGACTTCTTCGCCATCTTCGGCATCCCTGAAACCCTGGACCTCGACGTCGCCGCCCTCCAGAAACGCTTCTACGAACTCAGCCGCGAGCACCACCCCGACCGCAAGAAGCCCTCCGAGCGCGCCGAAGCCGAGCAGCGGACCTCCGAGTTAAACGACGCCTGGCGCACCCTGCGCGACCCTATCAAGCGCGCCCACTACGTGCTCGAGCGTCACCACCTCAACCTTCAGCCCACCCCCGACATCCTCGAAGAGATGTTCGAATTGAACATGGAGCGGGAGGAAGCCGAAACCCGGGACCAGCTCGAGGCCATCCACCGCCGCCTGCTCGCCATGCTCCAGCAGACGGACCAGGCCCTGGCCCAGTCCTTCACCCAGGACTTGAGCGCCGTGCGAGCCATCCTCTCCAAGCGCCAATACATCCAAAACCTGATCGCCTCAACGGAAAATGCCCTTTCAAATTGACTTCAGCGAGGCCCGCGCCGCCAAACCCAAGGCCATCGGCATCGACCTGGGCACCACCAACAGCCTGGCCGCTTTCATGGACCTCACCGGTCCCGCCATCATCCCCGGCGCCGACGGCCACAACATCGTGCCCAGCGTCGTCAACTTCACCGACGCCGACCCCGTCATCGGCAATGAAGCCAAGGCCCGCCTGGTCACCCACCCGGCCGACACCGTCTACTCCGTCAAACGCCTGATGGGCCGCGGCCCCGCCGACGTCGCCCATGAACGCCTGCCGTTCCAGTTCGACAGCGCCGCCGGAAACGTCATCCGCCTGAACGTGGCCGGCCGCCAGTGGACGCCGCCGGAAATCTCCGCCCTCGTCCTGCGCCAGCTGAAGCGCAACGCCGAAGCCTACTTCAACGAGCCCGTCACCCAGGCCGTCATCACCGTCCCGGCCTACTTCAACGACGCCCAGCGCCAGGCCACCAAGGACGCCGGCCGCATCGCCGGCCTCGAAGTCCTCCGCCTGGTCAACGAGCCTACCGCCGCCTCCCTGGCCTACGGTCTCGACAAGCGCTCCAACGGCGTCATCGCCGTCTACGACTTCGGCGGCGGCACCTTCGACATCTCCATCCTTAAGCTCCACGACGGCATCTTCGAGGTCCTCGCCACCAACGGCGACACCCACCTGGGCGGCGACGACATCGACGACCTCCTCATCCAAATCGGACTCGAGGACATCGCCAGCGAATGGCGCGAGGACGTCTCCACCAGCCTCGAAGCCGTCCAGCTCCTGCGCCGCGCCGTCATCCGCGCCAAGGAGGAGCTCTCCTTCGTCCCCACCGCCAGCATCGATTTCGAATACCGCGGCCGCCGCTACCAGCGCGAACTCACCCGCCCCCTGTTCGAACAGCTCATCCGCCCCATCGTCGAGCGCACCCTCGAACCCTGCCGCGCCGCCATCCGCGACGCCGCCATCGCCATCGATCAAATCGACGAAGTCGTCATGGTGGGCGGTTCCACCCGCATCCCGCTCGTGCGCCAGGCCGTCGAAGCGCTCTTCCGCGCCAAGCCCCACACCGAACTGAACCCCGACGAAGTCGTGGCCCTGGGCGCCGCCGTCCAGGCCGGCATCCTGTCGGGCGACGTCGAGGACAAGTTATTGCTCGACGTCACGCCCCTCTCCCTCGGCATCGAGACCATGGGAGGCGTCGTCAGCCGTCTCATCCACCGCAACTCGACCATCCCGGCCAGCGCCACCGAACAGTTCACCACCGCCGTCGACGGCCAGCGCAACGTCCTCATCCACGTCGTCCAGGGCGAGCGGGAACTCGTCAAGGACTGCCGCAGCCTCGCCCGCTTCGACCTCAAGAACATCGACCCCGCTCCCGCCGGATATCCCCGAATTGAGGTCCGCTTTCTGATCGACGCCAACGGAATATTGAACGTCACCGCCCGCGATCAGCGCACCGGAGTGGAGCACTCCGTCGAGGTCAAGCCCTCCTACGGCCTCTCCGACGAGCAGGTCGAGGCCATGATCCTCGAGTCCTATGAGAAGGCCGAGGACGATCTCCGCGAGCGCCAGGTCCGGGAAGCCCGCGTCGAGGCGGACAACATCCTCGCCGCCGTCGAAAAGGCCAAGCAGAACGAGGCCTGGTTCGATCTGTCCGACGACGAGAAGGCCGTCGTTGACCGTTCGATCAACGAACTCCTGGTGGTTTACCACGCCGACGACCATCATTTGATCCGCGCCAAGATCGATCAGCTCAACGGAAGCACCCTCAAACTGGCGGAGAACATGATGAACACTGCGGTGAAGGGAGCATTAAAAGGAACGAAGATCTAGCGCTCACCGTGAGATCCCCCGATCTTTACGGTCACCCTGAGAAAAAGTATGACCTGGGACGACTATTTACGAATCGCTATCGCATTAAATGAGCATTATCCGGAGCAGGATCCGACCTATATCCGTTACACGGACCTGCATAAAATGATCTGCGAACTCCCTGGCTTCGCGGGCGACCCCAAGGCCAGCACGGAGTCGAAACTGGAAGCGATCCAGATGGCCTGGCTCGACGAACGTGAAGATTCGTAAGGGTTTGTTCGTTCTCTCTGGCGCCCGCCCTGGCCTCTGTGAGAAAATCTGAATAGGCTGGTGTAGCTCAGCAGGTAGAGCATCTGACTTGTAATCAGAAGGTCGTCGGTTCGATTCCGACCGCCAGCTCCAATCCGTCATACATTCCTTCGGAATTCCGCGAAAAGCGTATTGCATTTTCCGTTAAATTAGCCCTATACTGAACCTACCTTCACTGGCGAGTTTGCAGTGGCGCGGAAAGCCTCTCGCATCCTCCCCTGGGCGGCTCGTCGCAGCCGTGTGAAGATACCTCGTCCCTTTCCACCCAGTCCGCCGTGTTACGGAAATGGCGGTAGCCTGCCTCGGTTCGGTGAGCCCAATGAGAGAGCGCAAATCCAAGGTGTTCAGCCTCCGAATATCTCCAGAAGAATACCGGCAGCTTCGCGAGGCCTGCGCCGCCCGTGGCGTTCGCAGCATCGGTGAGCTCGCCAGATCGGCCATGCACCAGATGCTTGGCGCGAATCCGGAACAGGCGTCGATGACCGACGCCCTTCACGACCTTCGTCGCCGCGTTACGGAACTATCCGCCGATATTGAACGTTTATCGCACCGGATTCCGGTCAATGGAGACGGTAATCGGATATGAAAAATGTGTTAATCCTGCTTCTGTTCGCGCTCTTCGCGGCCGCGCAGCAGCAATCCCAGCGCATTGTCGCCATGCCGGCGTCGGACCAGTCGAATCTGCCGACGCAGAAGATCGGCGTTGACGACCTGGTGGGGATTTCCGTCTACGACGCGCCGGAATTGACGCGCACGGTCCGCGTGTCCACCGACGGCAGCATTCGGATGCCGATGCTGAAACAGCGTGTCAAGGCGGTCGGCCTGATGCCGAGCGAGCTGGAAGCCGCCATCGTGACGGCCCTGAAGTCCGAAGACATTCTGGTGGATCCGGTGGTCACGGTGAACCTGGTGGAATCCCGCAGCCGCCCCATTAACGTGGTGGGCGCCGTGAAGCAGCCGCTGACGTTCCAGGCCTCGGGCTTCATCTCCCTGCTGGACGCGATCTCGCGCGCCGGCGGGCTGAGCGAGACCGCGGGGACTGAGATCCTGGTCTCGAAGTCGCAACCCGGCGAAGACGGCAAGACCGTCCTGCTCACGCGCCGCATCCAGATCAAGCAGTTGATCGACGCGGCCGACCCCGAGCTGAACATCAAACTGGAAGGCGGCGAAGAGATCCGCGTCCCGGAAGCAGGCCGCTTCTATGTGGTGGGCAACGTCAAGAAGCCCGGCGTATTCCCGATTAAGGATACGGCGGACTCCTCGGTGTTGAAGGCGCTGGCCTTATCGGAAGGGCTAACGAACTATCACGAGAAGATCGCCTACATCTATCGCAAGGAAGGCGGGACCAAGGGCCACAATGAAATTCCGGTGGAATTAACGAAATTGATGAAGCGGGAAGTCCCGGACGTCCCGTTGCAGCCCGACGATGTTCTGTACATTCCCGACAATCCGAAGCGTCGTTTAACGATGACGACGCTCGATCGGATTGCGAGTTTCGGCGCCGGCACCGTGTCGGGCGTCCTGATCTACAGCACGATAAGGTAACCGTTGTGCGCTTCGATTCCCCAAGTGAGCCCTGTGAGCGAAATGTCTGAACTCGCCAAATATCCGCAATCGCAACTTCCGGCGCCGAACTACTACGTCTCTCCGACGGTCACGCAGGAGTACGAGCAGGAAGGGCAATCCGTCCCCATCGCCCACTACCTCTGGATCATCCGCCGGCACCTGTGGAAGATCCTGACGTTCATGGCTCTTTGCGTCGCCTGCACGTTCATCGTCTCCTCGCGCATGACGCCGATCTATGAGTCGACCGCCACGGTGGACGTCGACCGCCAGGCCCCCTCGGGGCTCATCGGCCAGGAATCCGGCCGGGCGCCGGTGAACGACTCGGACCAATTTCTCGCGACTCAGGTCAAGCTCATCCAGTCCGACGCAGTCCTGCGCCCCGTGGCATCGAAGTATAATCTCCTCCGCGAGGAAGATCAGGTAGCGTTACAAGCCGACCCCAACCGCGCCCAGCGCGCCGCCAACGCCCCCGTACTGTTGAAGCGGTTGAAGGTGACGCGCCCGCCGAACACCTACCTGCTATTGATCAACTACAGGTCCAAGGACCCACAGTTGGCCGCCGACGTCGCCAACGCCATCGCCCAGTCCTATCTCCAGCACACCTACACGATTCACATCCGGTCATCCGCCAATATGTCGAGCTTCATGGAGCAGCAACTCGACGAGCTGAAGGCAAAGATGGAGCGATCGGGGCAAGCCCTCGCACAGTTCGAGCGCGAATTGGGCGTCATCAACCCGGAGGAGAAGACCAACATCCTGACGGCGCGCCTCCTGCAACTGAACACCGAATACACCACGGCGCAATCGGACCGCGTACGCCGGGAAGCCATTTGGAACTCCGTGAAGGGCGGCTCGCTCGAGTCTGTGGAAGTCTCGGGCCAGGCAGAGCAACTATCCCAGTTGAACCAGAAACTGAACGACGCGCGCCAGCGCCTCGCCGAAGTGAAGACGACCTACGGCGCGGCCCACCCGGAATACCGCAAGGCGAACTCGCAGGTCACCGAACTCAACCGCCAGTTTCAGGATGCCCGGGCGAATATTGCACAGCGGGTCCAGGCCGACTACAGCCAGTCGCTCACACGCGAGAAGATGCTCCAGAAGGCGGTCGGCGAAACCAAGGCGGAATTCGACCACATCAATTCACGCCAGTTTGAGTACCAGCAACTCAAACGGGAAGCGGAGGCGGACAAGAAGCTATACGAAGAGCTCGTCCGCAAGATTAAAGAGGCGGGCATAAACTCCGGCTTCCAGAACAACAACATCCGGCTCGCGGACAACGCCCGACCGGCATTGCTCCCCGTCTTCCCGAACATAAAGCTGAACCTCGCCCTCGCCTTCCTCTTCTCAGGCCTCTTGGCCATAGGCGCCACCATTGTCGCAGATATGATGGACACTTCTGTTCGCGACCCCGAGGAAGTCAGCCGCTTCCTGGGAACCGAAGTCGTCGGAATCCTTCCGGCCGTGAAGAACATGGCACAGATGGACATCCTATCGCCAAAGCAGTTGACGGGACCCGATTCCGCAAAAGCCGCGGAGAAGGAATCTGCCAAAGGCTATTACCGCACCTTGTCCGGATATGGAGAAGCTGTCCGAACGCTACGCAACACTGTCCTCTTGAGCGACTTCGATGCCCGCCTTCGCCGAATCTTGGTCACCAGCGCTGGCCCTGGTGAAGGCAAGAGCACTACGGCGGTCCATCTTGCCCTCGCGAACGCCGAGCAGGGCAAGCGGACCCTGCTCGTGGACGCCGACCTGCGCCGCCCCTCCGTCCACCGAAAACTTGGACTCTCATCCGACACAGGGCTCTCAGAGATTCTGACCGACAAAGTCGCGTGGCGGGATGCCATCCAGTCCCTTGAGGCCCGCCCTGACTTCTTCGTCCTCCCAGCCGGGCCGCCGTCGCATCGGGCCGCCGACGTGATCGGACCGCGGATAGCGGACTTGGTGGATGAGTGGGCCAAGGAATTCGACTACATCATTCTGGACTCACCACCTCTGCTAGGTTTCGCGGAGCCACTTCAAATGGCCACGGCCGCAGACGGCGTGCTCATCGTCAGCCGCGCCGGGGAAACCAACCGCAAGGCTGTAGCCGGCGTCGTCGCAGCCCTGAACCGCCTCCGCGCGAACGTCATCGGCGTTGTACTCAATCACGTGAAGCGAGACACCTCGGGTGGGTATTCTTACTACTATGGGTACTATCGCAGTAGGTACTACTACGGAGGAAACGCCTCCTGAGCCAGTCCGGGACACCTCTGACAGGTGGTCCTAGCAAACGGACTTACGGTCTTTCACGGCGGTAATTAGTTGGGGGAAGGCACCCAACGCGTCTTGGGAAGATCTCACATCACTCACCAGTACGACACTGTCACAAGAATCACGACACCCCTTGCCCGCACGGTGCTCGACGCGCCCAAAGCCTTGTTCGGGATGTCCGAGCCGCCTGTCAGAAATCCTCAACACGCGTTGGGCACCATAGAGTATATTGTAGTGTCTTCAAGATTGTCTCCACAAGCGTTCGTGATAGTACAGTAGTTAGGACACTTAACCTTATTCTGCGGTTCGAGAAATCGACGGAGTCATTGAGACGTCCCCGATAGTCTCACCAGTTCCACAGGTGCCTCCTCGCACCTGGGCACGGATTCCCGACAGATCATATTCTGCGAGTCGGTCGCCCTTCTGACCATGTCTTCTGGTGTCTTCTGGTGTCTTTTGTCGCCTTCCGCCAAACTCGCTCGTTAATAGACACCTTCTCTCCCGAACACGCCCCAAAGCACTGATTGCCCCCAAAAGATTCTCTAACGGCTACCGGCTCTGATGAACACCCCACTCGCTGGAGATAGTGGCGCTGCACTGCAACATCGCACGAGCCAGGGGTTTGCCAATCTTGACGCTCATGTGCATTGCCAAGCGGCACTTTCGAAGAATCTTGTCGCCCTATACGTCGTCCACGGTGCAAGTTACCTAGTACCGTTATTTACCGTACCCTACTTGTGCCGCATCCTCGGTGTTTCACAATGGGGGATGGTAGCGATGGCGCAGGCGATGGGTCAGTATGTCAGCTTGGTTATCGAGTACGGATTCGGGTTTTCCGCCACCCGTGTCGTAGCGCGCCGACGTGACGATCTCCTCTTTGTCAGCGAGACCCTTACCGCTGTGCTCACTGCAAAAACCCTCCTATCGCTCGGAGCGATCGCGGTGGTCACAGGATCGACGGTGCTCTTCTTCCCGTCAGCTCCGACGCGGTTCCTTCTCGCGGGCTTAGCATACGGTGTAGCACAAGGCATCAATGTCGTCTGGATCTACCAAGCTCTTGATCGCACCCGGGAAATTGCTATCATCGAGGTTTGCGGCAAGGTCGGCGGTGCATGCCTCCTCTTTGCGATCGTCCATACCCCCTCTCAAGCTTGGCTCGTGCCACTGCTCTCTGGCGTTGGCGCTGCCCTCGCGACGGCCGTTGGGCTTGCTCGGCTCCTATCTGTCATACCCATCTCGCGCCCGAGTATCGGAAGTGGACTCGTTATGCTACGAGAAGGCTGGAGCACGTTTCTATTCAGGGCATCCGAGTCGCTCTGGTGGGCGGGAAATCCACTAATCCTCGGGTATTTCTCTGGTGCCACGCAAGTCGGCATCTACACCGCTGCTGAACGGATCTGCAGAGCTGCTATCGGCCTACTCGGACCTGCGACTCAGGCTCTCTACCCCGAAATTAACGCCCTTTTGGTTACCGACCAGCGCGGCGCTAACATACTGGCACGAAAGGCTCTCGTGACCTGTACCGTCCTTGCCGCTCTGGCCGCCGCGGGCCTGATGCTTTTCGCCCGGACCATAGTGAGTTCCCTGCTTGGTCCCACATTTCTGTCATCAGCCCCGGTCCTGCAGATCTTGAGCCTCCTGCTGCCTCTCGTGGCGATTGAGAACATCGTTGCCTTTCAGTATTTCCTGCCGCGGGCGCTTGACACCCTCCTTGCTAAGCTCGTGTCGGTTGCTGCTGCCGTAAACGCTGTGGTCGCGACTGTCGCGGCACCGTCCCTTGGCGCAAAAGGGATGGCCATCGCAGTTCTAATCTCTACGCTTCTGTTAACTACCTTAGTATGTGCAAGACTATTCGACCGTCCGCGACGATCGCACCTATGAATCGACACCTTTGGCATCGTGGGGTGTGACTTTTGAATCTCTTGTATCAAAACTACTCATCGCTCCCTCAGGACAGCCAGCCGGAGGCGATCCGCCGGATCCCACATCTAACTCGCGTGCTGCGACCGTATCTTCCGGGCGACCCCGATAGCGCAATTGCCGACCTTGGCTGTGGATATGGCGCTGCCCTGGCGGCGCTCGGCGGCCTAGGTTATCGGCGTATCACTGGTGTGGATGCCAGCCCTCTACAAGTCGCGTTTGCCCGCGAACGCTTAGGCATTGCGTCCATCTCAGTCGGGAATGCATTAGACTGGCTCAACGGCAGAGAAGAAGAATTTGATGCTATCCTCGCGATCGACCTACTAGAACACCTGCAACTTTCTGATCTCCTCTCCTTACTGCGCGCTGTCGCTCGAGCGTTGAAGCCTCGAGGACGCCTGATCGTGCAAGTTCCGAACGCAATGGCTCCCCTGAATCCGCACACGTATGGAGATGTAACACACGTTACCGCGTTTACAGTGCGCAGTCTCTCGCAAGCTTTCGCCCTGGCCGGGCTGCAGACTGCACACATCGCCGAGCCTCCAATTGAATCGTCGGGCATCCTCGGGCACCTCCGACGGATAGTATGGACGGTGGTTCTGAGACCCTCGCTGAGGTTGATCGTGGTCGCGCTCCATGGCGGCTACTGCTCCGGCGAGCTACTGACCAGCAATATCGTCGCGGTTGCGGAGCGTACTCAAGGATCGGCCCAACAACGCTGAACTGGATGGGATATATCCTGGCAATAACGAATGCGTGGCCGCCCTGCTCAGGTGGACATGGTCGAATGTTTCGCTCGTTGCTGAGTGGCTTCCATGATGCGGTAGTCGTGGTGCCCCGACACGCCGATACGACTACTGACTCTCGCCTATTCCCGGTACTTCGGTTCTGTACCACTCAAGGCCGGAGAGGCACGCTTCTCTGGATTCTAGCAGCTCTCGAAAGCTGCCTCCTTCCCCTAGTGGTAGCGATCAGGACGGGGTTGGCCCGAGTTTCAGTGGTTATTGCATCCCAACCAATATTCTCCGGCGTGGGAGCGGCAATTGTATCGCACCTGACTGGTGCACCACTTATAGTGCTTGTACATGGTGAGGAAATTGTCCGAGGGCACCTCACCGTTCGCCGGAGAATATGGCGGGCATTGCTCAACTGGGTAGTTAGCGGGTCTGCGGCTGTCATCTGCAATTCCGCCGAAACCAGGCGCATCTTGATCGACGCTGTCGGTGTCGCGCCGGAACGCGTGCACATTTGCTATCCAGAACTATCATCTGACGATCTGAACGTCACAAGTGATCCCCAGGACATTTCCAAAGTCATACCGGCACATCTCGACCACATGGACATGCTCCTCTCCGTCGGACGCCTCTGGGAGGAGCACAAGGGCTTTGACACCGCCATCGAAGCCCTCCCGCGGATATGTGCTGATTTTCCGAATACGGCGCTCGTTATAGCGGGACCGGGCGATCCCACAAAACTTGAGACGCTCGCTGACCAATGCGGTGTCCGCGATCACGTGGTCTTCGCTGGGGAGGTCGAACGCCAGATTCTGGTGGAATTGTACCGCCGAAGCACCATGTTTGTGATGCCGGGCCGCCGCCTTGAAGACGGTCGGGCCGAAGGTTTCGGCATGGTCTACATCGAGGCCGCTCTGATGCACAAGCCTTCAATCGCCGGGAGTAACGGTGGTGCCCCTGAGGCCGTTCTCCATGGTAAGACCGGCCTAGTTGTAGACGGCACCGCCGAGGAGGTTAGCGAAGCCATCAAAGCGTTACTCGCGAACTGTGAACTACGCGTCCAGCTCGGTGAGAACGCGTATCGCCGTGCGGCAGAGGAATTCGGATCCGGCCTCCAGGCGCACAAGTTCCACAACATCGTCCGTACAGTCGCCGCCTCGGCCGCATTGCGATGAACCCACAAATGTCCGGATTTATGCCAGTGGATCTGACCGCGCCTTCGCCCAAAGGCGGACCTCGCGCGGGAGCGCGTCCTCCGTCGGGCTACATGCGATTCCTCATGAGCCTTAGTGGATTCGTCCGGTTCAAACCACCCGCTTTCGACATTCTTGCGCTATTTGGCATTGTGGCGACGCTCCGCTTTTTGAAAGCGACAACTCTGTCTCGTCTCATCACTCCGCTGCTCAGCCTCGGCATTTTCGTGTTAGCTACTTGGCTCTCGCTCTCCCAGGTAACTGGCGCGCAAGGATGGTCTGTATCGTACCACATGTCAGCAATGCGAAGTGCGTATTGGTATGCTTCTCTGACTACCTTCTGCTTTGCATTGTGGGTTCATTTCGCGGTTCTCCTGACAACATTCGGTTTTCGGCTCTATACGAGGGCAATGTCTGGGTATTTGATGACGTCGTTAGTCGGAGTTGGCTTTGGCTTTGCGGTGTACCTCCTGGACCCATCGTTCGCCGACGAGTTCATGTATTACGGTCGCCCTTGTGGGCTCTTCTTAGATGCCAACGTCTTTGGCGCGTCACTGCCTCCGGTCCTCGCATTCCTAACGGCCCGCCTGCTCGCTGGCGGGCGTTCTCGTATGCACCGCTGGGGTGACCTCGCTTCAATCACTGTGCTCTTGGCAGGCCTGATTAGTACTCTGTCGCGTGGCGCAGCTATGAATACATGTGTGACCATACTGGTCCTCGTTCTCCTTGCAGGAGTAGAACCCACTATGCAACAGCGCCGACTCCGGTATCTTGCTACTGTACTGACACTGATTGCAGTTATAGGGGTAGGGTGCTTCTTCGTGTATCGGTCAGAGTGGTTTGCGACTACGGCACGCACAAGGCTTGGGCTGCAAACATATGACTCTGATCGATTCGCGATGCATCGGTTTGCCTTCGATACGGGTGTCAACAACCCGCTTCTCGGTGTGGGTCCAGCCCAATTCGAACCGACTTTTGGCCTAGCAAGCCATAACACCTACCTGCATATCCTCGCCGAACACGGAATCTTCGCCCTGGCTTCTTTTGGCATCGCAATTGTGTCCTGTGCTTATAGAGCGTACTGCTCGTCGCGCACGGCCCCTCACCGCCATGAGCGGCTGGCCTTTCTCGCAATATTCGCTTCTATATGTGGGCTGTTGGTGAACGCATACGTAATTGATACTTATCATTGGCGACACTTGTGGTTCGTGCTTGCGGCGGCATGGACGACCCCAAGCAGCCAACCAAGGACAATTAGAACCGCGGTCTATCAGCGGGCATCCTTTGTCGCACCGAACTGTCGGTTATCTGCTAATCAGCCAGACGGCCGAATCTAGCGGTTCCTGATACACGCTTTACTACCGCTGAGGCGCCACACTAATGTGTCCGGAGAGAGAAATGCGCTGAGGAAGTACTCGGAGTGCCGCATACTTGGGCATGCGCACTGGACGCTGTTGTGCGTCGATGAGAAGGGCCAAGTTCAAGCTCTGAACCGGACCGAGCCGGTCCCGCCGTTGGCGCCCGGGGTTCCCGCCCGTCAGACTCACGATCACGAGCGCCATGGCGTCATTTCTCTGCTTGCCGCCATGGACGTAGCCTCCGGAGTGACGATCAGTACCTGCCATCGGCGCCACCGCCACTAGGAATTCCTGCGCTTTCTCGATGAAGAAGAGAGCCTTCCAGATGATGTGGACGTGTACATCGTCACGGACAACTGCGGCACCAAAGAGGTGCTGAAGGTTCGGAATTGGTTTGCCCGACACCCGCGCTACCATGTTCACTTCACTCCAACAGGCGGAAGTTGGCTCAATCTCGTGGAACGGCTATTCGCCGAGCCTACGGAGAGATGCGTCCGACAAGGCAGTCACACCACGGTGAAGTCGCAGTAGAACGCCATGCTTATCTGCTTCGATCGTCGCAATCAGAATCCCAAGCCTCTCGCCTGGACGGCGAATGCCGATCTTAACCTGCGAAAGGTTGAGCGACTTGGCAAACGGATGTCCCGCTCTGGGCATTAGCGTTCAATTGCATGAGTTTAGATTGGCGTTGCGGAGTTGGCTACGTTTCACCTCGTGCCTGCGCCAGTGGAATGGCATCGCGTGTTCGTTGGTCCGCTCGACCAACGCTTTGAAGGCCGAACGCGGTGATCCCTGCTGGCGAAGTTTGTGCCGCGGAGTGATTTTCGCGTGAGTGCACCGAACGAGGTCGCGATCGGATTGCGCCAACTTGCCGATGTCGGCGTGAACTGGTGTTGAACGCAGCCCTAGTAGCGCGCCAACCAGTTATCGTTGCACCTATCGCTGTTCGTGATCACATAGATTTCTGCGTCCGGAGTGACTCAGCGGGACCAACTGCGTGCGCACTTTTCCGGCGCAATTCATTGAGATAATCGCTCAAACTCCAAATGCGGAAAGGTACTACTACAATTGAGAAGCGAGTACCGACTATGATATGGACGTAGGGGTTCTGATCGCTGTCTTTAACAACTTGAGCGGACTCAGGCGATCGCTTGATAGCCTGCGGTATTCTCGCGATTGCCGGTTTGAGGTATTGGTGGTGGATGACGGAAGCTCCCCACCAATTGAGTTAACCGCGGACGATACCCAGGGAGTGCCGGTGCGAATCATCAGACTTGGCTCAAACCGAGGACTCGCCGGCGCCCTGAACGTTGGCCTAGCGTGCGGCAACTGGAAGTACGTCGCGCGCCTTGACGCCGGTGATACTATACGCCCCGACAGGCTTGTACGCCAAGCCAACGTCTTAGAGAACGATACTGAAGTTGCACTTGTATCATCCTGGGTGGATTTCGTTCAACCTGACACACGTCGACACGTCTTTCGATACACGTGCCCATCTGCCGACTACGAGATCCGAAGAGCTCTGCGCTATCGCAACACCCTGCTGCATCCGGCTGTGATGTTCAGATCCACGCACCTCGCGAAGGTGGGCCCGTACAATGAAGCGTTTCGGGTGTCCGAAGACTACGAACTCTTTATGAGGCTCGGAAGAGTGGGACTCTACCGATCCATTCCAGAGGTCTTGACGCAGACAGAGTGCTCGGTGACCGGAATCTCCAGTCGTTACAGACGCGCTCAACTCATCCAGTGTTTCAGAGTACAGATGGCGTATTTTGAACCAAACAACCTCCATTCATACCTTGGGATCGGGAGGACCCTCGGCCTGCTAGTCCCACCAAGAGCGGCAGTGCTCAAGGCTAAAGAGATCCTCAGCACGGTGCGCCACGGGACCGAACCGGCGAGAGGCGTTGATGAACGGATGCTGCTATGAGGATTCTCCTTCTAGTCGAATCCGCCGGTGCCGGTGTCGGCCGGCATGTGATCGACTTGGCCGAGGCGCTATCCAGGGTCGGGCACCAGACGCACGTAATCTATAACTCCGCTCGAACCGACGCGATGTTCCGAGCACGCCTAGAGGCACTCGACGGTCACCTGGAAGGTTCGATGGGTGTGGCTATGCACCATTGGCCGCACCCATCCGACATCTTCGTAACCACTGCCATTCGGCGGTACACCAAGAAGCATGGCCCATTTGACGTTCTCCATTGCCACAGTACAAAGGCCGGCTTCTTGGGTCGTCTAGGAGTCCCGAGGTCCGCTGGGACAACCGTCTATACCCCACACGCTCCGCTCACGATGAGCCCCCATATCTCAAGGCTCGCCCACTTGAGCGTAAAGACTCTCGAACTTCTCCTCATCCGTAGGACCAGTGCCATTATCGCGGTCTCCGAACATGAGGCAGATCATCTGCGCGCCGTCGGCATCCCCCCAAGCAAAATACGTGTTGTGCCGAACGCGGTTCCGGCGTACACGGGAGGGGGGCATCTACGACATCTCGGACGGCATCGGCTTGCGATCCCAACAGGTGATGTCGCAATAGGCTTTGTCGGCCGCCTTGAGCAACAGAAACGGGTCGACGTTCTGCTACACGCAGTCTCTACACTGCCTCGGGAAGTCATGCAGCGGACATGGCTGGTAGTCATCGGCGACGGTTCGCTGGGCCGTGAACTTCGCACGCTATCAGTCGCTCTAGGAATCAGTAGCCGCACCATCTGGGCCGGTGAAGTGGAGCACGCCGAGGCCTATATGCCAGCTTTTGACGTCTTTGCGCTGGCGAGCGACTACGAAGCACTTCCTTACGTATTACTCGAGGCCCTTTCTGTCGGTCTCCCGATTGTGGCAACGCGCGTTTGTGCCGACGCGGGTCTGGTCGAAAGTGATCGTAACGGATTGGCAGTGGCACCCGGCGATGTCGCCGGTATGTCGCGGGCGATCTGCGCCTTGATCACAGATCCGGCGCTCCGGTCCCGCATGGCTCAGGAATCGATCATCGTGAGCCAGCGCTTCTCGCTGGACGCAATGGTCAGACGTACGATCGATGTGTATTCGAAGGCGCTGTCGAAGACCTCCCACGGAGTCTCCGCGCAACTCCCTGCCCACCTTTCGAAGGTGTAGAGAAGACGTGCCGATTGGCCCGACCCTCCCGAAGAGAGTTCTTCATCCCAAGGAGCTTCACAAGTCCAAAAATGGTGACCACCCTACCCTCCGCCGTAGCGTCCATCTCCCGTTCAGCCGACTTCGCGAAGCCACTCGTGGGTTCCCTGGTTCTCTTGCTCTCCGACACGGTTGCACTCTCAATCGCCATCGCGCTCGGTGCTGGCACCTGGGCATTCGTCACAAGACCCGCAGCAATAGACCTTAGTAGCGTCTACATCGTCGCCATCGCCGTGGCGCTCGTCTCTTACGCCGCCAAGGGACTCTATACTGGCTTTGGCATAACTGAAACCGAGCAACTGCGGAAGATCGTTGGCACCAACACATTCGTCTACCTCACCATTACGGCCGCACTGTTCCTCTCCAAGCAGAGTACCTCTCAGTCAAGAGGAGTCTTCCTGTGTTCGTGGGTGCTGTCCATAATCTTCGTGCCGCTCTTTCGCGCTACCGTAACCGGACAGGCTTCACGCCAGAACTGGTGGGGGCACCCAGCCCTGATCGTCGGCGGCGGAACGCGCGTTACCAGCCTTCTCGAGCTCTTTCATTCCAACCCCGCTCTAGGCATCAGGCCCGTCGCCGTCGTTGGTGACACCGATGCCCCGCCAGCAGCCGGTCTGGCTCTGCTGCCCGACATGGAAGCGGGGGAGGCCGTTGCGAGCCTCCTGGGCCTCTCTCACGCTGTAGTCGTAGAATCGGGTCCCGGCACCCAAGCCCTGCTTGACCGCTGTGCCGCACGGTTCAAGAACGTACTAGTCATCCCGCAACTCGACGCAAAGACCAGTCTCTGGATTGACCCAAAGGACCTCGGCGGAACGCTGGGCCTGGAACTTCGCCACAACCTGTTGATACCGCTCAACCGCTGGCTGAAGCGTGCCCTGGATTTGGCCGTCGCCATAGCCGCCGGTATCATCGCTCTCCCCATCATCGCGATCTCCGCAGCCTGGATCTGCAGCGTCAGCGCCGGTTCACCATTCTTCACCCAGAGCCGTGAAACTTCCCATGGCCGCTCTTTCAAGATATTCAAGCTCCGCACCATGTACCCCGACGCGGAGGGCATGCTACTTCAGTACCTGGAACACTCCCCAACAGCTCGGGCAGAGTGGGAGAGAGACTTTAAGCTCAAGAACGATCCCCGGGTGCTGCCCGGCATAGGAAAGTTCCTTCGCTGCACTAGCTTCGACGAGTTGCCTCAGTTGTGGAACGTTCTGATAGGTGACATGAGTGCCGTCGGCCCCAGGCCGATTATTACCGCGGAGATCGAGCGCTACGGCAGTACCTTCGACATCGTGCGACGCGTCAAGCCGGGCCTCACCGGCCTCTGGCAAGTATCCGGCCGCAATGATGTCTCCTACGCTGAGCGTGTTCGACTGGACGCCTATTACGTCCGAAACTGGTCCATCTGGCTCGACCTTACGATCTTGGCCCGAACAGTCCGAGTCGTCGTCCTCCGCACCGGCCTCTGAACAAGCCATAGAATCCAGCTGTGAGTCCCATGCCCAGTATCTTGTGCGTGGTCTGATCCACGACTTCCAGTATCTTCTCTGGCAGCCAGACAGAAACTCGACGCGATCGCGTGACCGCCGTCCCATAGCCGCGGTCTCTGTGAGAAAGAACAGAAGCGGCTCAACCGGTGCTTCACCCCGGTCATCGCCGCCTTGGTCACCGCGCACAAACCCGCGCGGCAAGGCGTCAGATCCCCGGCAGTCTCCTCACCCCATTCCCGATCGTCGGCCGCTCCGCCATCCAGCACCCCAACGCCGTAGCCGTCACCAGATCGTCGTGACGGCCCACTCCCACCGCCCCCCAACTCACCCGCCCCGTCCGCGTCCAGATCGTCCGCATCTCCACCAACTCCTCCACCAGGCTCGGCGTCTGCCGCAGGTCCCGCGCGATCCGCAATAACCCCTTCTCGAGATTCAACTGCAGACCCGAGATCAGGTCCCGCTTCGGCGCCCTCCACACCCGCCCATCGCTGTTCGCCTCCTCCCCCGCCGTAATCACCACGGGAACCATCTCGCACTGTAGCGGCGCCTCCCGCAGCATATCGATGACCGGCGCCCCCATCGACGTCGCGTCCACCGCGATCCCGCAGTTCCACCCCAACTGCCGCCCGATATCCACGATCCGCCGCACCACGCCCGTATAAGACGTCCCCAGCGGCACGCGTTCCAGCCACCGCACCGACAGGCCCAAGAACAAGGGCTCCATCCACGCCCGGGGTCTCTCCTCCCGTTCCACGATGGCGATCGCGGTGAAATCCACCTGCTTGCCCAAATCTGCACCGATGTAATACATTCGTCAAACCTCCGTGACCGTCAGCTAAATCGCCGTGCGCTCCGTCCCCCTCAGTGGCCTCTGTGAGAAAGAACAGAAGCGGCTCAACCAGCGCGTCCGCCCCATCGCCGCGACGGTGCTAAATTCTGAGGTATGAAGTACCCAGTCGCATTGGTACGGACCGAAGAGGGCTACAGCGTGTCCTGCCCTGGACTCCCCGGGTGCTGGTCGCAGGGCGCCACGGAAGAAGAGGCCTTGACCAACATCCGGTACGCCATTGGCGAGTATCTCGAAGTTGCCAAACAACTCGCGGGCCAGCAGAATTTGAGGGAAGTGGATATCCCAGCCTAGCAATGCCGAAGATTCCGGGAATCCCCCACCTCCGGGCCGTCAAAGCCCTGGAAAAGGCTGGATTCCGTGTCGCCAGGGAAGGCAAACACATCGTCATGACCGACGGGCATCGAATCCTGACCATTCCTCGGCACGACCCGGTGGAACCCGTTCACAATGGGCGGTATCGTCCGGGATGCGGGTCTCACACATAGCCAATTCCGCCAACTTCTGTAACACAGCGCCGTTCCCGTAACCGAAAGTAGGGAAGTAATCGCGACTGAAAGGCAACACTGCCATCCTACGGGCCTGGGCCGTCTTCGTCATCGGCATCGTGGTCGGTGATGGCGGCCGTTGGGCGACTGCAATGAGAAAGAACGGAAGCGGCTCAACCGGCGCGTCCGCCCCGGTCATCGCCGCCTGGGTCACCGCGCACAAACCAGCGCGGCAAGGTCCCTGCCGGATCAGCCAGTTCATTGAGGAGCTTCGCCGTGAGCTCCGTCCTCCGCTGTGGCCTCTGTGAGAAAAAGCAGAAGGTGTCAAATCCCCGGCAGCCTCCGCACCCCGTTCCCAATCGTCGGCCGCTCCGCCATCCAGCACCCCAACGCCGTAGCCGTCACCAGATCGTCGTGACGGCCCACCCCCACCGCCCCCCAACTCACCCGCCCCGTCCGCGTCCAGATCGTCCGCATCTCCACCAACTCCTCCACCAGGCTCGGCGTCTGCCGCAGGTCCCGCGCGATCCGCAATAACCCCTTCTCGAGATTCAACTGCAGACCCGAGATCAGGTCCCGCTTCGGCACCCTCCACACCCGCCCGTCGTTGTTCGCCTCCTCCCCCGCCGTAATCACCACGGGAACCATCTCGCACTGTAGCGGCGCCTCCCGCAGCATATCGATGACCGGCGCCCCCATCGACGTCGCATCCACCGCGATCCCGCAGTTCCACCCCAACTGCCGCCCGATATCCACGATCCGCCGCACCACGCCCGTATATGAGGTCCCCAGCGGCACGCGTTCCAGCCACCGCACCGACAGGCCCAAGAACAAGGGCTCCATCCAGGCTCGAGGTCTCTCTTCCCGTTCCACAATGGCGACAGCAGTGAAATCCACCTGCTTGCCCAAATCCACACCGACGTAATACATCCTTACAAACCTCCGTGACCGCCGTCTCCCGGCTGTGATCTCTGTGAGAAGCCGCGCTATGGCTCCGTGAGCCGGCAGTGCGCCCGAAGCACGGGATCGTAATCCTCCACTCGCGCCCAAGCCGCCGGCCGCCCAGGCCCCCGCGAAGCCCCGGCCGCCGCCCGAGCCGCCTCAAGCGCCCGTTCCAACTCGACGCTCCGCCGCCCTTCCAACACCGCCCCATCGGCCCCGAACCGTTCGGCTTCAGGCCCCTTCGGCATGCGCAGTCCATCGACGCGCGCGCCCAAATACCCGGTAACGCTCATATCATTCCTCCTATCGTTCTCCGGGATCGCCGTCTCCCTCGGTGGCCTCAGTGAGAAAATCATCCCCCGGCGCCCACCAACGGGACAGGTGACCCACAACCAGACATCGCAACTGGTGCTCGACGAAGCCTTCGCCATCCACCGCAAACTCGGCCCGGGCCTCCTCGAATCCGTTTACGGGCAAATCCTGGCCGCCCGAATCGCGAAACGAGGCCTGAAAGTCGAATCCCAAGTCCCGATCCCGCTGACCTTCGAAGGCCAGCACTTCGAAACGGCCTATCGCGCCGACCTGATCGTCGACGACAAACTAATCGTCGAAATCAAATCCACGGAAAAGGTCCAGGACGTCCACAAAAAGCAACTCCTGACCTACCTCCGCCTGTCCGGACTCAAACTCGGCCTACTGATCAACTTCAACCAGGTCCTGCTCAAGGAAGGCATCACCCGAATCGCGAACGGCGCCCTCCCACAGGACGGGGACCCAGAACCGGCTTCTCACAAAGTTCACAGAGAACCGCAGAGCTTCAAAACATAATCGAATGCTCCGCAACCGGTGGGCGAACCCAGCAGGAGTCCGGCGCCCGGCCCTGCCAGAAACCCCAACCATCGCATTCTCCGTGACCTCCGCAATCACGCGGCGAGCTCCGTGAGAACCAGAGGCGAGACATCCCCGCGAACGCTCCTCTCCACCAACCCCCGATCGAACACCCCGGTGCCGTTATCGAGAAACTGGCACAAGTACTCCTGGGAAAACCATGCTGGTCCCATCGATTCCCGCTGCTGTTCCAGGAACGCGGCCGAAATTCGCGGGCACTCCGTCGCCGGCACGGCCACGCGAGTCCACCCCGCCCGATTCCACTCCCGCCAGAAGAACCCGCGCTTGCCGTATGGCGTACTCAGCAGCCACAGCTTGCCGTTGGTGGTCGCCAGCCCGGCCCCGACAGCGTAGTACACCTCGTCGTCGATCTTGGCCGCCTCGTCGACAATCAGCATGTCGACGGTATAGCCGCGCGTGCTCACCTCGACGCCCGGCACACCCACGATTCGCGACCCATTTGGCAGTTCGATCGACAGCCGGTGGTTGCCATCCCCGCGAAACGGAACGCCCAGGCGTTCGAGAAACACCTCCGCCTTCCTGAGCAATTCGCCGCTTTGCGGACCCACCGCACTGACGACATACACCAGACTCCGGGGAACCGTCCAAACCAACTGCACCGCCCGCGCGGCGGCGAGCGTCGACTTACCCCACTGTCGGGAGCAAGCCAAGATGAGCCGATCGGGATCAGCCGCAAGCACGGCCGCTTGCTGGGGATCCGGAACAAATCCGATCCGGTCCAGGAAAGAAACCTCCTTCCGCCCCTCCGATCTTTTCCTATCGATAAAAGTCATACGTCGTGATCTCCATCAGCAATCCAGCAGCGGGCGAAACCAACAGCGTCTCCGTGACCTCCGCCCCTCACC
>JAFDVZ010000007.1:0-727498 GCA_018268715.1 Acidobacteriota bacterium
GGGCGATGTCCTGGTGCGTGTGCGGACTGCACTCACCTGCGGCACCGACGTGAAAGTGTTTCGCCGCGGCTACCACGCCCGTATGATTGTGCCGCCCGCGTTGTTCGGCCATGAGCTGGCGGGCGACATCGTGGCAGTCGGAGAGAAGGTGGACGGTTGGAAAGCAGGCCAGCGCGTGGTGGCCGCCAATTCCGCCCCCTGTCAAACCTGTTTCTTCTGCCGCCGGGGACTCGAAAACCTGTGCGACGACCTGCTGTTTAACAACGGCGCCTACGCCGAATATATCCGCATTCCCGCTCGCATCGTCGAGCGAAACATGTACGAGTTGCCGCCGCACGTCGACTATCAGGACGCCGCTCTGGTGGAGCCGCTCGCCTGCGTGCTGCGCGGCCTTGAGGAAACCAATATCCTGCCGGGCGACAACGTGGCGGTGATGGGGCTGGGGCCGATTGGTTCGATGTTCGTGCGGATGGCGAAGGTGTACGGGGCGCGCGTGATCGCCATCGGACGCCGCCAGAGCCAGTTGGAGCGGGCCGCCCACATGGGCGCCGACGAAACGCTGCTCGCCGAGGACGGCGTGGACCTGATCCCCACCATCAAGGACATGACCAAGGGACGGGGCGTCGATATCGCCATCGAGGCGGTGGGGCATCCCGACGCCTGGCAGACCGCCGTACGCATGCTGCGGCGCGGCGGCACGGTGAACTTTTTCGGCGGGTGTCCGACCGGGACGCAAATCGCCCTCGACACGAACCTGCTGCACTATTCGGAACTGACCTGCAAGGCCAGCTTCCACCATACGCCGAAGCATATCCGCAAGGCGCTCGACCTGGTGGCCGATGGACGGATCACCTCCGACGATTTTGTGAATCGCGTCGAGCCGTTGTCGAACCTGCTCGAAGTGATGCGGCACCTCATGAGCCATAACGGCCACATGAAGACCGCCATTATCCCGTAAGGCGAGCATGTCTCGCCCGCACCTCGGACCGAAGGAGTTCATAGCTTCCGGCGAGGCGATTTCCCGGACGTGGTCCACGCCCGAGGCTGTCGACTACACGCGCTGGTTGGCTACGAACCACTACGAAAACTTCCACGTCGTCAGTTTCCTGCTGCCCAAGCGGCTGCACCAGGATTTCTACAACGTCTACGGCTTCTGCCGTTGGGCGGACGACCTGGGTGACGAAATCGGCGACACGAAGGAGAGCCTGCGCCTGCTCGCCTGGTGGCGCGAGGAGTTGGAGGCGATGTACGCGGGCCGCGCCCGGCATCCGGTGTTCGTGGCGCTGCAGCCGACCGCCGAACGCTACGGGCTGCCCATCGAGCCCTTCGCCAATCTGATCACCGCCTTTGAACAGGATCAGGTGGTCACACGCTACCGCAACTGGGAGGAGCTGTTCGGCTATTGCAGGAACTCGGCGAATCCGGTGGGGCGGCTGGTGCTGTACCTGTGCGGGTATTCGGACGCCGAGCGGCAGGCGCTGTCCGACGCCACCTGCACGGCGCTTCAACTGGCGAACTTCTGGCAGGACGTGACGGTGGACCTCCAGAAGGACCGGGTCTACATCCCGCTCGACGCGATCGAGAGCAACGGCTACTCGCTCAATGAGTTACAGGCGCTCCGGTTCACCCCGGCCTTCGCCGGCGTGATGCGCGAGATCATCGGCGTCACGCGGGAGCTGTTCCTGAAGGGGCTGCCGTTGTCCGATACGGTGGACCGGCGGCTGGCCATCGACCTTGACCTGTTCAGCCGGGGCGGAATGCGGGTGCTCGACAAGATCGAGCAGCAGGGCTACGACGTGTTGAGCCGGCGGCCGTCGATTTCCAAGGTCGAACGGGTGGGACTGCTGCTCAGCGCGGTGACGCGACGGGCTTTTGCGCGGTCCGCGGCGGCATGACGGTCGCGGAAAGCTACCGTTTCTGCGAAAATATCGCTCGAAATAGGGCCAAAAACTTCTATTATTCGTTCGTTTTGCTCACAAAAGAGCGCAAACAGGCGATGTGCGCGATCTACGCGTTCATGCGCTACTGCGACGATTTGAGCGATGACGAGACGCTGCCGGACCGGCCGCGGCAGATCGCCCGCTGGAAGGACGACCTGACGGCCGCGCTGGAGGGGCGGTTTTCGGGCCACCCGGTCTGGCCGGCCTTCCATGACGCGGTCACGCGGTTCCGCATCCCCCACCAGTACTTCCACGACATGATCGAAGGCGTCAGCTCCGACCTGGAGCCCAGGCGCATCCAGAGCTTCGATGAGTTGTACCGCTACTGCTACCTGGTGGCGTCGGTGGTGGGGCTGACCATCATCCACATATTTGGGTTCGATTCGCAGGCGGCCCTGCCGCTCGCTGAGAAGTGCGGTATCGCCTTTCAAATCACCAACATACTGAGGGACGTGCGCGAGGATGCGGGGCTCGGGAGGGTGTATTTGCCGGAGCAGGACCTGGCTCGCTTCGGGGTGGCGCCTGAAAACTTGTTCGGCCCTGAGATTTCTCCCGCGTTCGTGTCACTGATGAGTTACGAAGCGAATCGCGCCGAGCAGTATTACCGGGAATCGCGGCCGCTGATCGGATTGGTGGCTCCGGAGAGCCGCTCGAGTTTATGGGCTTTGATCGAGATATATCACCGACTCCTAAACCGGATTGAAACATCCGGGTACGACGTGTTGGGCAGCCGTATTCGGGTACCCGCCTGGGAGAAGTCCTGGATCGTCCTTCGCGCGTTCATTGGCAGAATTCCCCTAAAATAGACCGGCCATATACAGTAAGACCCGTAGGGGTCCTTACGGATAGGCGTGTCTCGGAATACCGATTCTTCAGAATTCATATAACCCCCCTTTACGGCGTAGCCTATATCTTCAGGGTCTAGAACTATGCTGCACACCACGTTCGGCGCCGAGTCTCTCCCCTCTTTTTCGGAGGTCGTCGAAAATGTCCGCAATGGGCATCCCGACGGTCTTGACCAACTCTACCGGGTCTTCCGGATTCTATCCGGCTCACTGCGCCGGCAGGTTGGCTACCAGGACTTCGAAGACCGCATGCACGACATGTTCATCGTGGTGGTGGAAGCCATCCGCGACGGGCGGTTGCGGGAAGCGTCGGCGTTGCCCAGCTACATCCACGGTGTGGCGCGGCTGTCGTTGTGCTCGCATATCGGGGTGCGGACGCGGCATGAGCGGCTGTCGGGCTCGTTGCGGCACTGGGTGACGTTGCGGCAGCCGGGCGAAACCCCCGAGGACGCCCTGGCCGAGCGCGAACGCGAACAGATTATGCGCCAGTTGCTCGCCTCCTTGTCGGCCAAGGAGCGCGAAATTCTGACCCGTTTCTACATCCGCGAGCAGAGCAAGCAGGAGATCTGCCGCGCCATGAGTTTGACCGACACGCAGTTCCGCCTGACGAAATCCAGGGCCAAGCAGCGGCTGAGCCGGATCAGCCAGCAGCACCTGAACGTCGCCGACGATACGGCCTGCGCCGCCTGATCTTTCTCCAGTTGGGCTCGAGCGCCCGCGTCTCCGTCCCACCGGACGGCGGCCGCGGGCGCTTGTTTTTGGGCCCGACGCGGGCGCAACGGCGCTCAGTGGAGTAAAATAGTAGTTCTGCCCTCTCGTCTTCGACGAAATCCTATTATCTAGGCAGGGAGTTTTCGAATGATTTCAGCGACCCAACTGCGCCCGGGCATGGTCATCAAGTTCAACAACGAGCTGTATTCCGTGTTCACGATGACCCACCGCACGCCCGGCAACCTGCGCGGATTCGTTCAGGTTCGCATGCGCAGCCTCCGATCCGGCTCCATGACCGAGCATCGGTTCTCTTCCGAAGACAAAGTCGAAAAGGCGGCGCTCGAGGAGCACGAGTTTGAGTACTTGTACGACGACGGCGAGTACTACTATTTCATGAACATCGAGACCTTCGACCAGATGCACCTTACCAAGGATCTGCTCGGGGACGGCGTCAGCTACCTGATTCCGCAGTTGAAGGTCAACATCGAGTTCTACGAAGGCAAGCCGATCAGCGTCGAACTGCCGCCCACCGTCGATCTGACCGTGGTCGAGACGGAGCCCGGCCTCAAGGGCGCCACGGTGTCGAACGTCACCAAGCCGGCCAAGCTCGAAACGGGACTGGTGGTGCAGGTGCCGCCGTTCATCGTGGAAGGCGAGAAGATCCGCGTCAGCACGTCCGAAGGCACGTATCAGGAAAGGGCCTGAAGGGCCGCCGCCAGCGCATCTTCCTGCTCTGGCGGAACGGTTCTCAGATCGATCGCCAGCCGGTCGTCGGCAATTCGCGCGATGACCGGCGGGCTTCCCCTCCTCAGCTTCCGCTCCATTCCGACGGCGTCCCCCGCGATTACGATCAGCCAGGTGGGCAACGTCTGGTCGGGCGTCGAGCCGCCTCCCGCGACCGACTGGCCGGCGACCAGTTCGCCTATGCCGATGCGGCTGAGCATACGCTCGGCGCGCTCCAGGAGCGACTCCGGCGTGGCCGCCAGCATGCGCAGCGCGGGGATCGCGTCGTACTCCTCAAACAGAATCGCCCGCAGCGTCGTTTCCAGCGCCTGATAGATCAGCTTGTCCACCCGTAGCGCCCGAAACATCGGATTACGGCGGATGCGGGCGACGAGCGTCGCATCGCCCGCGATGACGCCGGCTTGCGGACCGCCCAGCAGTTTGTCGCCGCTGAAGCTGACCACGTTCACGCCGGCCGCCAGGCTTTCGGCCGCCAGCGGCTCCCGGATTCCGTGGGCCGACAGGTCGACCAGACAGCCGCTGCCCAGATCCTCATAAAGCGGGATCCGGTGGATCGCGGCGAGTGCGGCCAGTTCCTTCAACGCCGGCTTGCCGGTGAAGCCGGACAAGTGGAAGTTGCTTGGGTGGACACGCAGGATCAGTCGCGTGCGCTCGTTGATGGCCTCGCGGTAATCCTCGATGCGGGTGCGATTGGTGGCGCCCACCTCGCGCAGCACGGCGCCGGAACGGGCCATGATGTCGGGAATGCGGAAGCCGTCGCCGATCTCGATCAGCTCCCCCCGCGAGATGATGACTTCACCGCCCGCGGCCAGTTCGTTCAGGGTCAGATAGACGGCCGCGGCGTTGTTGTTGACGACGATGGCCGGACGGTCGAGCAGCCGTTCGAGCAACGCCGCCACGTGCGAATCCCGCTTGCCCCGGTGTCCGGCCGCGATGTCGTACTCGAGGTTCGAATAGCCCGGGATCGGCTCAAAGGCGGCCAGCGGCGCGCGCCCCAGGTTGGTGTGCAGCACCACCCCCGTGGCGTTGATGACGGCGCGCAGTGACGGCGTCCGAAGATGATCGAGCGCCGCCTCCACCAGGCGCCCCACGGCGGCGGGGTCGGCCTCGCGGCCAGCGCGGATGTCCTCGCGCAGTTTTGCGATGACGCGTCGCGCCTCAGCCACAATCAGCCGATGCGGATAGCGGCCGGCGAGGCGGGCCGCCACCTCGTCCACCGACGGCAGCGATCGCAGTTGGTTCGACATCGCAGGCGGCTAGACGTCGCCGAACTCACCCTTCCAGGTCACCTGCTGCTTCTTGTAAATGGCCGTGCGTCCCAGGATCGCGAACAACGTGCTGATGCCCGAGCGTTCGCCGATATTCTCCACCTGGCCGGTCTCGATATTCTCGAGAAACTTCTCAAACGCCTCCTGGGTGATGTCGCGGTGCTTGGGCTCCACGGTCTCGGAGTCCTTCGGACCCTTGACGTGAATCAGGCTCCGGCGCGAGGTCTGGAGCACGCCCTTGGTTCCGGTGAACTCCTCGCCCACCTTGCTGAATCCGGGGGGCGAAAGCTGGTTCGCCTCGTAGTTCACGTGGATGTTGTTCGGGAACTCGTAGGTGAGCGACAGGTGGTCCATGATGTCCATGTTGGTGCGGACCTTCTTTCCGCCCATGCCCACCGCGCTGACCGGCCGCGCGTTCAGGAACCAGTGCAGGACGTCGAAGTTGTGGCAATCCTGCTCGACGATGATGTCGCCCGAGTATTCGTGATAGCAGAACCAGTTGCGCAGCTTCTCGATCTTGGCGTCGTCGTAAGGGACGCGCTTGAACGGGTCTCCGGCGATCCAGAAGGCGCGCGCATTCACGAGTTCGCCGATCTGGCCCGTGGTCAGCCGCTTGTACGCCTCGACGTACTCCGAGCCATAGCGCTGCTGGAAGCCGACAAACAGGTTCTTCTTCGGATCCTGCTTGCGCGACGCGGCCATGGCGAGTTTCACGCCCGCCAGATCGACGCCCAAGGGCTTTTCGCAGTAGATATGCTTCTTCGATTCGACGGCGGCGGCCAGCATGCGCGGATGTTCGAAGGGCGGCGTGGCGATGATGATGGCGTCGATGTCGGGCGCCGCCAGCATCTTCTCGAAGTCCTTGTAGGTCTTGGCGCCCTGGGTGCGAATCTGCGCCGCGGCCTTTTCCAGGCGGTCGTCGAACAAATCGCATAGCGCCGTCACCCGGGCGCGCGGATCCGCGTTCACGATGCCCGCGTCATAGTTGCCGCGGTTGCCCGTGCCGATCAGCCCGACGCTGATCTTCGAATTGGCCTGCGAGCCGCGCACGGCCTGGGGCGCGACAATGGAGAACGCCGCGGCGGAACCGATGAATCCTCTGCGTGAAACCGGCGAATCTTGCATGATTGCAGCTTATCACCGGCCTCGCGCGGGCGCTATTTTCAGATCCGCTTGGCCCGGAACTCGCCCTCGAGCCGCCACGTCACACCGTCGGGCGCGAGCGACTCGCCGATCCAACGGAAGGCGTCCGCCGTGATTTCGGTGTAGCGCCAGCGCGTCGGCGTTCCGTCGGCCCGCGCGCCGATTTGCACGATGTCGGCGCCGGAGCGACGACCGATCTGCTGCTCCAGGTGGCAGGTGACGGGGTTGATCCAGCGGATCAGCCAGGCCTCGATCGAGGGGTCCCACACGCGGAACGTCACGCCGTACATGTTGTTGGCCTTGGTCAACGCCGCGCGGCGATCGCCCAGTCGCGGCATGATCCAGATGTCCTCGATCGCGCGGCCCTCCAGCACCCAGGCGAAGTGAACCTCGCCCTTGAGCCCCGGCGTCGCGGCGCCCTTGTAGCGGAGGATGTCGAGTTCCCAACTCCCCACCAGCCATCCGTAGAGATCGTGTTGAGCGGGGACTTCCGGAGAGCGCCCGGGCGCCATCAGCGCGTCATGGAAACGGTCTGTCATTGAGCTGAGCATTTGGGTATCCTGACCTTGTTATAGCGGTCGATGGAGAACAGGTCTTGGCGGAAATTGCGGTGAATCGAACGCTGGCCAGCGGCGCCGGATGGACGGTGGAGGATCTGGTCTGCACTCGCGGCCCGCGCGATCGCCCGTTTGAGGAGCAGCACGGGCAGGTGACCGTCGGCCTGGTGGTGGAGGGAACGTTCCAGTATCGCGGCGCGCTCGGCGCGGGCGATGCGCGGCGCTGCCTGATGGCGCCGGGTTCCGTCCTGCTCGGCAGCCCAGGCCAGTGCTTCGAGTGCGGCCACGAACACGGCGCCGGGGACCGTTGCGTCTCCTTCCACTACTCGCCCGCCTGCTTCGAACGAATCGCGGATCGCGCGCCATCGTTCCAACGGCTGCGAATTCCGCCTCTTCGCGACCTCTCGCGTCTGTTCGCCAGCGTTCATCCGGCTCGACGCCGCGACCCCGGCCTGTGGGAGGAAGCAGCGGTGCGCGTGGCGGGCGCAGTCGCGCTGGTGGAAGGAGCGGAGGAAGCCGCGGTCCCGCCCAGCGCGATGCGGCGCGTCGACGAATCCGTCCGGTTCATTGAGGAGCGTCGCAGCGGCGCTCTATCGCTCGACGAGCTGGCGAGAGAGGCGCGGCTGAGCCCGTACCACTTCCTGCGCATGTTCGAACAGGCGACCGGCGTCACCCCGCATCAATATGTGCGGCGGCTGCGGCTGGTGGATGCGGGACGCCGGCTGCTGGACGGCGCGGACCGCATCGCGGCCATCGCCTTCGATTCGGGATTCGGCGACGTATCGAACTTCAACCGCGTGTTTCGGGCGGAATTCGGCGTCAGTCCGCGAGAGTTCCGCCTCACTTCCGGCTTTCGGCCGGCATGCCGGAGCGGGCTTCCAGGTGCAGGTCCCGGATGTGGGTGCCGGTGAACATCAGGGCGATCAAGCCGGCGATCAGCAGCGGCACCGTCACCACCAGCCACAGCAGGATGGAGAAGCGGCTCGCCACGTCCTGCCCGTAGTGGGACACCTTCACGAGCAACTGCGTGGTGATGTAGTTGAACGTGCCGACGTTGCCGGGGGCTTGCGGAATGGCCGCCGACAGCCGCAGGCAGATGGTGAGCACCGCCGCGTCGGACCACGAAACGTCGTCGAACTGATAGGCGCGCATGGCCGCGTAGACCGGCACCACCTGCAACGCCAGATAGGGGATGGTCAGGCCCAGGGCATAGTAAAGGTAGCGCGAATGGCCGATCAGGTGGAGGTCGTGGATGAGCACGCGCAGGTGCCGGCGCCATCCCTGTCCGCTCAGCGCTTCCGTGGCGCGCTCTCGATGAAACACCGCGATGCCCAGCAGTACGGCCCCCAACGCCAGGAATCCGCCCAGCAGCCACGAACCCACACGAATCTCGAGCGGAATGTCGGGCGTGCGCTGGATCGCCACCACCAGCGCGATGGCCAAGAAAGCGCCGTCGAAGAAACGCTCGATCAGCGCGGACGACAGCGTGACGGAAAACGGAATCGTCCGCCATCGGGATTGCAGATAGCAGCGGATGATCTCACCCGGTTTGAAGGGCAGCACTTCATTGGCGAACAGCCCGACGTACACCGATTGAATCGAGCGCAGCACCGGAATTCGCTCGATGGGAGTCAGCAGCATGGTCCAGCGCCAGCCGTGACACACATACACGGCGATGTCGGCGACGACCGCCAGAATCACCCAACGCCATCCGATATCGCGAACATCGGCGCGGAACTGCTGCCAGTGCGAGTGCCGCAGCACCATCCACAGACAGATGGCCGAAACCAGGTAGGTGAGCAAAGCGACGATGCGTTGGGTTCTGCGCCCTTCTTTGCCGGAATCCTGCTGCATCCGCTCCAACTTCCATGTTGGCACATACGGCGCGGGCCAAGGTCATGATTCACTGGATTGTAGTCCGAAAGTCCCTTTGGGAATAGCGCGCAATCGTGGGATTGGCGAGAAGATAAGCCACAGGTTGGACAATAGGAAGCCCGCCGCTCCGATGAACAGCGCAGGCCGGATGCCCACCCGTTGGGCTGCCATTCCGGCGCCCACGCCGCCGGCCGCGAGCAGGCCGCGGAACAGCAACTGGTTGGCGGAGTTCACGCGCCCCAACAGACGCGGAGGCGTGACGGCCTGTCGGAGGCTGGTCTCATTCACCATGTAGAGCGGCCAGGTGAAGTCGCCCACCTGCGCCGCGATCATCCACAACGCCGCGTAGGGTCCACGCGCAAGCGGCACGGCGAATCCGATGGCGGCCCCGAGCATCCCGGCGCCGAGCAGCGTACGGCCGACGCCCAAGCGGCGCACCATCGGCTCCACGGCCAGGGCGCCGACCAGGCTTGTCACGCCGCCCACGGTGATGATCAAGCCGAGCGACGCCGGGTTCAGTCCAAGTTCCCGCACCGCATATAAGATGTACAGGCCGTTGGGGAAGCCGAGGAACAGCGCCGCCGTCGCGCTGCGGGCGGCGAGCGCTCGCAGGATCGGATCCTTCCACGATTGCCGTAGCCCTTCGGCGATCTCACGCCCGATGTGCGGGTGCATGTGAGGCTCCGGCGGCGTCTCCGCGCGCCGGATGGCGGAAAGCGACAACGCCGAGATGAGGAACGACGCGGCGTCGAACAGGATCGCGATGGGAGCGGTCAGCCATTGGATCAGCAGCCCCGCCAGGCCCGGCCCCGCCACCTCCGCGGCGGACTCCGTCAGGGCGAGTTTCGCGTTGCCCTCCACCAGCGCCTCCCGCTCCACCAGCGCCGGCAGATATGTCTGATAGGCGATGTCGAACAGCAGCGACAAGGCCGCGACGGCCGGGCCGATCCAGAACAATTGGGCGATGGTCAGCCGGTGGGTCCAGGCGGCGTACGGGATCCAGGCGAGCAGGGCGGCGCGCGCAAGGTCCGCGCCGATCAGCACGGGACGGCGCCGAAGACGATCGACCCAGGCGCCCGCGAACAGCCCCGGCAGCAGCACCGCCGCGCCGGTGACCCCGTTCAGCAGGCCCATTTGCAGAGGCGACGCGCCCAGCCACTGGACGGCGGTCCAGGGCAGGCCTTCCCGGCTGATCCGCGAGCCGGCCTGCGAGACCGCCTGGCCCAACCACAGTTTCAGGAAATCGCCGTCGCGCCATAGCCGTTTCATTCGTTCTCCATCGTCTCGCGATTTCGCATCTTTTCTGATACGCCCCGCCTTCCGCCGTCACCATACAAACGATGAGGCAATCGCGGGTGGGCCCTTCCGGTTGCCGCCACCCACGGCGAGTCCTATTGCGGCGTTCCGTCCAGACGTGTACTCTGGTAGTCCTCAGGAAGCGGATCCTTGTGGATCCATGGCGTATGGGCGTCACAGTCGCCTTGCTATCGGCGCGGAGGGGCGGTCGACAGGCGGGGCGAGTCAAAGTCTGATCCAGGCGACCAGCCCGCGGGATGCTCCGGCGGGCGCGCGTTGTTCGACCGTTTAACGTGACGCGGCGCGGACCTCCCGTTGGGGTTTCTGCTTGAACACCGGGGTCCGCGGTGTCAGAATGCTCCTCAGCACTTCCAGAGGGAACTCGACGATCGAGTGGAGCGAGGTTTAAGAAATCAATGAGATGGTTAGGCGTGATACTGGCATCGCTGTCGTTGATCCCGATCGAGGCCCAGCAGACGGCCGCGGGCGGGTTGAACATCCTCATTATCGAGGGCGACGGCGCCATCAACAACATCAAACAGCGGACCGCTCGTGAAACCATCGTCCAGGTGGAGGACGAGAATCACAAGCCCGTTGCCGGCGCGGTGGTCGTCTTCACGACTCCCAGCCAGGGTCCGAGCGGCGTGTTCGCCGACGGCTCCCACCTGTTCACCACCACCACGGATAACGCCGGGCGCGCGTCCTATCGCGGCCTGCGCCTGACCAACCAGGGCGGCAAGATGGACGTCCGCGTCAACGCCTCCCATCAGGGCCGCACGGCTAGCATCACCATCTCCCAGACCAACGTAGTGACCGCAGCGGCCGCGGCCGCCGGCCTGAGTCTCGCCGCGAAGCTGCTGATTGTGGCGGGCGTCGCCGGCGCCGCCGCGGCGGCAGGAGCGGTGGTGGCCACGCGAGGCGGCGGTTCGACCGCGCCAGCGGCCTCGCCCACGACAATTTCGATTGGCGCTCCTGGAACGGTAGGTCCCCCGAGGTAACTGCAATGACGAGTCGAATTTCAGTTCTATTAGTACTAAGCACGGTTTCCCTGCTGGCTCAGCGAGTCAGCGGTCCGGTGGTCGGCTATGTGAGTTCGGGCGCCACGCTGCAACCGGTGTTGGGAGTCAGGGGCGCTGCCATTCTGGGCGACGCGATTCCCGTCGACGCATCGCTCACCATGCTCGCCGTCTCCCCATCGCAGGAATACTTCCTGACCTCATCGGCCGATTCCGGAGAGCTGTCGTTGACATCCACCGAAACCGGCGAATCGCGATCGGTCAAAGGCGCCATGGCCGGCGCCGGCCGGGCTGTGATGAGTCCCAACGGGGCCGCCGCGCTGCTCGGCGCGAACGCGCGTGTGCAGGTGGTGACCGGACTGCCGGATGCCCCGGTCGCCGGCCCCTCCACGGACGTCTCCTCAATCGGCGCGATCTCCGCGCTCGCCCTCAGCGACGACGGCTCACTGGCGTTGCTGGCCGCGGGCGAAGGCTCCGACGCCGCGCTCTACTCGGTCTCCGCTGACGCGGGTCTGCGATGGCTGGGGCCGCTCGGTCAGGACGTCCGGCTGGCCTTCTCCAATCGCGGACGCTCCGCGGTCATCGGCGGCGTCTCGAGCAACGAGATGTGGGTTCTCGGCGACGTGTCCGGCGACTTCGCGCCGCGCCGCATCGCCGGTCCTGAAAACGGAGTCGCCGGCCTGGTGGGCGTGGCGTTCTCCGATGACAATCGACGCGTGATCGCCGCCCACTCCGGCGGAGTCACCCGCGTCCAGTTGGACGATTCGTCCACCGACGTCGCGGCCTGCGCCTGCACGCCGACAACATTGTTGAAGGTCCGCGGCGATTCCGCCTTCCGGCTGACCGAAACGGGCGCCGGACCGATGTGGATCGTCGACGGCGGCTCTCCGACGGCGCACGTGTGGTTCGTGCCGCCCAAGGCGCCGGCCGCCGATGGGGGCAACGAGTAATGAATCGATTCCGATCAGTCCTGTTTGCTGCTCTACTTGGGCTGGTCCTGACGGGACTTGCCGCGGCGCAAGCGTCCATCAACCCGTCCACTCTGCCTCACGGAAGTCAGGCCGACTACTACAACCAGCAACTCACCTTTTCCACCGGCTTGCCGACGTTCTGGTGGGTGTCGGCCGGGTCGCTGCCTACCGGCATGTCGCTGGACTCCGGCGGGGCCATTTCCGGCTATCCCTCGCAGATCGGACCCAGCACGTTCACCATCTCGGCATACGACTCGAATCTCACCATGGCGAGCCGTCAGTACACGCTGGTCATTGACAAGAACCTGACCATCACCACGCCCGCCCAGTTGCCGAACGCGCTGATCAACCTGGCTTATAACACGCCGCTGACCGCCACCGTCAACGGCTCCCAGACGCCGTACTTCAACTGGTATCAGTCGTCGGGGACCATGCCGCCCGGCATGAGCGTGGATTCCGGCGGGGCCGTGATCGGCACGCCGACGCAGACCGGAACGTACACGTTCGGAGTCACCGTGCAGTCCGTCGTCAACGACATCGGGTTGTCCGACACCGTGGTGTTCAGCCTGGTGGTCGTTCCGCCGGTCAGCATCACCACCACCAGCGTGCCCAACGCCACCCAGGCGATTCCCTACAGTCAACCGCTTGCCGCCATCAACGGCATCGGCGCATACACCTGGGGTCTGAGCACCGGGGTCCTGCCGCCGGGAGTCACGTTGTCCAGCGGCGGTGTGCTTTCGGGGATTCCCACCACCCTTGGGACCTACAATTTCACGGTCGGCGTCAACGCGGGCGGAACCTCGGGCGCCACGCAGGCGCTCTCGATCATCGTGCAGAAGAATCTGCAAATCACGTCGACGTCGCCATTGCCGAACGGCCTCAGGAATACCGCCTACAGCACGCAACTGGCGGCCACCGGCGGGACTACGCAGACATGGTCGCTTGGCAGCGGCAGCCTGCCCGCGGGCGTTTCGCTTTCATCCGGCGGATTGGTGGCGGGGAGTCCCTCGGTGGCGGGCGTGTATAATTTCGTCGCCAACGTCGCCTCGATCCAGAACTCCATTGCGCTGTCGGACCAGCGGGCGTTCGCGCTCACCGTCAATACCGCGCCGTTGGTGATCTCTCCCAATCTGGCGGCGGGCCAGCAGGCCATCCCCTACTCGCAGCCTCTTTCGGGCTCGGGCGGAAGCGGTAACTTCAGTTGGTCGATCACCAGCGGTTCTCTGCCGCCGGGGCTGAGTCTGGCCGCGGGCGTCATTAGCGGCATTCCCACTCAGCTCGGCACGTTCAGCTTCACCGTTACGCTGAGCGATCCGCAAGTGGTCGGAGTCCCCTCGCAGGTGTCGCAGATTCTGTCGATCACCATCGGGAAGAACCTGCGAATCGTCACCGGAGCCCTGCCCAACGGCATCGTCCACTCCGCCTACAGCTCGGCGCTGTCGGCCGCGGGCGGAATCGCGCCCTACACCTGGTATCTGGCCGAAGGGTCGTTGCCGGCGGGTCTGTCGCTGAGTTCGTCGGGCGCCATCACCGGCACGCCTTCGACCTTCGGCGCGTCCACCTTTGTCGCGACCGTCTACTCCACGCAGAACGACGTTCAGATGACCGATAGCCGGACCTTCACCGTCGAGGTGACCGTGCCGACGCTTTCCATCACCACCACGACGCTGCCGAACGGGGTTCCGGGCGTCAGCTACGCGGGGGTGCTGGCGGCCACCGGCGGGACCGCGCCGCTCAACTGGGTTCTGCAGGCCGGCCAACTGCCGACCGGCCTGACACTGAACGCCAACGGTCACATCACCGGCATACCGACAACCGAAGGCACGTTCACCTTCACGGCTCAGGTTCTGGACGACGGCTTCCAGACCGCCAGCCGCGGATTCTCGATCATCGTCGCCTACCCGGCCCTCACGGTCACCGCCGTGTTGCCAGCGGGAACCGTGGGAGTCCGCTACTCCGGCACGGTCCAGGCGACCGGTGGGACGGGCCGCTACACGTTCACGGTCGCGAGCGGAAATCTGCCCGGCGGTCTCAGCCTGGCCCCCAGCGGCGATGTCAGCGGCACTCCAACCGCCGCCGGATCGTTCCCGTTCGTCGCTCAGGCGACCGACTCGAGCGGTAAATCCGCCACCGCGGATTTCACTCTCGTCATCAAGCCGGCGCCGATCACCATCTCGCCATCGTCGCTGCCCCCGGGTGTTGTCGGCTCCGCGTATTCCGCGGCCCTGACGGCTTCCGGAGGAACCGAACCGTACGTCTTTGCGGGATCCGGCCTGCCGCCCGGACTCAGTTTGAGTTCGTCCGGCCAGGTTTCCGGAACCCCCACCGCGAAGGGCGACTTCGCCATCGCCGTCACGGTGACGGACAAGAACGGCCTCTCCGCCTCGGCGTCGATTCCGATCACCATCAATCTGCCGGTGTTGACGATCACTGGCCCGGCGCCGGACGGAGCGCTCGGCGTGGCTGTCACCGGCGCCTTGACCGTCAGCGGCGGAACTCCGCCGTACACCTGCGCGGTAACGGGCGGCGGTCTGCCGGCCGGGGTCACCTTGAACTCGAGCTGCGCCTTCGGCGGCACTCCGACGGCCCTCGGGTCGTCGCAGTTCACCGTCCAGGCCACGGACAAGAACGGCGTCACGGCCAGCCAGTCCTTCACCATGGTCGTGAAGGCCGCGCCACTGGTGATCACCACCAGTTCGTTGGCTGCCGGAACGGTAGGCTCGGCCTACTCCCAGACCGTTTCCGCCACCGGCGGGACGGGCGCGCTCACCTGGTCGGCCAGCGGACTGCCCGCGGGCGTCGCCATGAGCGCGGCCGGTGTCCTGTCGGGCGTCTCCCTGTCGGCCGGAACCTTCCAGGCGGCGATATCGGTCACCGATAGCGTCGGCGTGTCGGCCGCCAAGACCCTCGGCCTGACCTTCAACCTGCCGCCGGCCCCCACGGGTTCCTTCGGCGGACTCGGCTCCACGGCGCCGCCGGCCACTCAGCCCACGTTCCAGCTCAGCTTCGCCGCCAGCTATCCGGTGGCGATCACCGGCTCGCTGACCCTCACGTTCAAGGGCGACGATGGATCCGACGACCCCGCCGTGCAGTTCTCCACCGGCGGCCGGACCCTCGCCTTCACCTTGCCCGCCAACAGCACCACGCCCGTGTTCTCCGTTCCGAACGCGGCGCTGGCCACTGGCACGACGGCCGGGCTCATCACCATTACGGCCGGCTTCCAGGCGGCCGGACAGGACATCACGCCGAACCCCGCGCCGACTCAGCAGATCCGAGTCAACGCCGGGGCGCCGACCATCTCAACCGTGACCGCGACCCGCTCCAGTGGAACCATCACCGTGGTCGTCACCGGATTCGTCACTTCCAAGCAGGTGACTTCGGCCGCGTTCACCTTCAACCCGGCGTCTGGCGCTAACTTCCAGTCCACGACGCTCACCGTGCAACTGGGCTCGACGTTCTCGGCTTACTACTCGGGAACGGCGTCTCAGGGATTCGGGTCTCAATTCAAGCTGACCCAGACGTTCACCGTGTCGGGAGATACGGCGGCGATCGGTTCAGTAAGCGTCGTGCTGTCTAACTCACAAGGCGGCAGCGCGGCGGCTACCGCCACGATTCAGTAACTCAGTCAGGGTGGCTGTCGGCTATCCGGCAGTCACCCTCCCTCTTCGAGATACGGCTTCAATCCGATTCCGGAAACCACTCCCCGAGCCCTCTCCGCCGCCTCCAGGTCGACATAGAAAAACGCGCCAACCCGCTCCGACCGGAAGATAATTCCGCCGTGATAAGTCTCGGTCTGAACCGTGTAATCGATCTTCGCCCCGGTCAGCGCGTCCTCCAGGCGCAATGCGTCCTTCAGCCGCTTGCCGATATAGACCAGCTCCACCTCCCGGTCTCCGAAGAAATCCGGATCCCGCTTCATGACTTCGCCGGCGGGCCCATGCGCTTGGCGAAGGCCTCGTAGGCGCCTGGGGACTCGCGGTCCCAATACTCGATGTAGGCGTTGCCCACCGTCTCCAGGTTCTTCCACAACTTCGGCGCTTCCATCGACGTCCGGACTTCGGCGATCAGGCCGCGTACGCGCGTCCAAACCAGCAGCAGTTCCTGGTTCGACTGGAACAGCAACTCCTGGTTCAACACGCCGGAGGTGACAAATGACGCCACCATCTCCCAGTAGCTGACCACCATTCTGCAATAGGCGTTTTCCTGGGATCCGGGCGGCGCCAGCGCCTGCAATTCGGCCCAATCCGACGCGTGACACTTCTCTGTGAACCACTTGCGCGCGGCGCGTAACGTCTCTTCCCGGCGCAACTCATAGATCCTGAGGATCAGGTGGGCGTCCTCGTGCGAGGGCATCGTCTCCATGTGCTTATCATGCCCGATTCCGGCGCGGTCCGCAGCGCCCGAAAGCGGTCTCGACGCGCCGCCCTCGCATGCTATACTTGAACGTGCCAAAGCGAATTCTGGGCGTAATTCCTGCCCGGTTTGCCTCCTCCCGATTTCCCGGAAAACCCCTCGCTACAATCGCCGGCAAAACCATGTTGCAGCACGTGTACGAGCGGGCCTCGCAGGCGCGTTACCTGACCAGCGTAATCGTCGCCACCGATGATGACCGGATCGAGGCCGAGGTGCGCCGCTTTGGCGGTATGGTTCGCCGGACCAGCGCGGACCACCCCTCCGGCACGGACCGGGTCGCCGAAGTCGCTTCCGCCGATTCGAGCCAGCTCGTCGTGAACATCCAGGGCGACGAGCCGCTCATCGATCCCTACGCCATCGACGCCGCCATTCTCGCCATGTTGGACAATCCGGACATCCCCATGGGCACGTTGAGCAAGCGCATCGAGCGCGACGAGGATCACCGCAATCCCAACGTGGTTAAGGTCGTTTCCGATCGCAACGGCGACGCCATCTATTTTTCCCGCTCGCCGATCCCCTACATTCGTGAGACCGGCGATCGCCCCTCGATCGTCCGCTACAAGCACATCGGACTGTACGCCTATCAGCGGGAGTTCCTGCTCGGTTACTCGGATCTCCCGGTGGGTCCGCTCGAGCGGGCCGAGCGTCTCGAACAACTCCGGGCTCTGGAAAACGGCTACCGGATCCGCGTTGTGGAGACTGAGTACGACAGCCTCGGCGTCGACACGCCCGAGGACCTGGAGCGTGTGTCGCAGTTATTCGAAGTGAAACCCGTGGGCTGAGACAGCCCGAACATGAAAGGGAGTTTGTAACAGGTAAGTCATGGCGAAGTGCATCTTTGTTACCGGCGGCGTCGTTTCCTCCCTCGGCAAGGGTATTGCCGCGGCGAGTATCGGGTGTCTGCTCGAAAGCCGCGGCCTGCGAGTTACGCTTCAAAAATTCGATCCATATCTCAACGTCGACCCGGGAACGATGAGTCCGTTCCAGCACGGGGAAGTCTTTGTCACAGACGACGGGGCGGAGACGGACCTCGACCTTGGCCACTACGAACGTTTCACCCATGCCAAGCTCACCCAAAACAATAACCTGACCTCCGGGCGCATCTACGAACAGATCATCTCGCGCGAGCGCCGCGGCGACTACCTGGGCAAAACCGTCCAGGTCATCCCCCACGTCACCAACGAAATCAAGGCCGGCGTCAAGAAACTGATGCAGGACGTCGACGTCGTCCTGGTCGAAATCGGCGGCACGGTCGGCGACATCGAATCGCTGCCCTTCCTTGAAGCCATCCGCCAGTTACGCCACGAGTTAGGCCGCGACAACACGCTGTTCGTCCACGTCACGCTGGTGCCGTGGATCGCCGCCGCGCACGAGCTGAAGACCAAGCCCACCCAGCACAGCGTCAAGGAACTGCGCGCCATCGGCATCCAGCCCGACATGCTGATGTGCCGTTGCGAGCACCCCCTGCCGCAGGACGTCAAGGAAAAGATCGCCCTGTTCTGCGACGTCGACGTCGAAGCCGTCATCACCGCCAACGACGTGAAGAGCGTCTACGAATGCCCCATCGGCTTCGCCGCCCAGAAGGTGGACGACATCGTCCTGCGCCTGCTCAAGATCGACGCCCCGCCCCGCGACCTCACCCGCTGGAGCGCCATGCTCGACCGCATGCAGCACCCTGAAGGCGAAGTCAACATCGGCCTGGTGGGCAAATACGTCGAGTATGAGGATTCCTACAAGAGTCTGAAGGAAGCCCTGCTGCACGGCGGCCTCCACCACGCCGTCAAGGTCAACATCCATTGGATCGAGGCCGAGCACCTCGCCTGGCCCTCCTGCGCGGACAAACTCCGCGAATACGACGGCATCCTGGTCCCGGGCGGCTTCGGCAAGCGCGGCATCGAGGGCATGATCCACGCCATTCGCTACGCCCGCGAGTACAAAGTCCCCTACTTCGGCATCTGTCTCGGCATGCAGACCATGGTGATCGAATTCGCCCGCAACGTCTGCGGACTCACCAAGGCCAACTCCACCGAATTCGACCCCGGCGCACAGGAACGAGTCATCTACAAACTGCGCGAGTTAAAAGGCGTCGACGAGTTAGGCGGAACCATGCGCCTGGGCGCCTACCTCTGCAATCTCGCCCCCGGCAGTTTCGCCCGCTCCGCCTACGGCAAGCAGCAGATCAGCGAACGCCACCGCCATCGCTTCGAATTCAACCGCGAGTATCAGGGCACGCTGGTCGAACACGGCCTCCAACTCACCGGCGAAACTCCCGACCGCACCTATGTCGAAATCTGCGAGTTAGCCGACCACCCCTGGTATCTCGGCTGTCAGTTCCACCCCGAGTTCAAGTCGAAGCCGCTCGAGCCGCACCCCCTGTTTGTCGCTTTCATCGGCGCGGCCAAGCGCCAGAACGACCAGCGCACCGGCCGCCTGGACGCGAACCTCGAAGAGCCCGTCTTCTCGGACCGCCGGAGTTAGCCCGGTGCGCATCGCCATCGGCGGCGGGATCGAGTTCGGCGACCTCGCCCCGCTCGCCCTCATCGCCGGACCCTGCGTCATCGAAAGCGAGGACCACGTCCAGTTCCTCGCTCGCGAAATCGCCCGCATCGCCGGACCCTACGTCTTCAAGGCGTCTTTCGACAAGGCCAACCGCAGCAGCGTCGACTCCTACCGCGGCCCGGGGCTCGACGAAGGTCTCCGCATCCTCTCGGGCGTCCGCAAACTCGGCATCCCCGTCCTCACCGACATCCACGAAACCTGGCAGGCCGAACCCGCCGCCGAAGCCGCCGACATCCTCCAGATCCCGGCCTTTCTCTGCCGTCAGACCGACCTGCTGATCGCCGCCGGACGCACCGGCCGCGTCGTCAACATCAAGAAGGGCCAGTTCGTCGCCCCCCACGACATCCGCCGCGCCGCCGACAAAGTCGCCTCCACCGGCAACGACAAAGTGCTGCTCACCGAACGCGGCGCCTCGTTCGGCTACAACAACCTGATCGTCGACATGCGCGGACTCGCCATCATGCGCGAATCCGGCTACCCCGTCATCTTCGACGCCACCCACAGCGTCCAACTGCCAGGCGCCGCCGGAGCCGCCTCGGGAGGCCAGCCGCAGTACATCGGCGTACTCTCGCGAGCCGCCGTGGCCGCCGGCGTCGACGGCCTGTTCGTCGAAGTCCACGAAGCCCCCGAGCGCGCGAAATCCGACGGTGCGAACGCCCTCCGCCTGGACCGTCTGGCCCCGCTGCTGGCCACCCTCCGCGCTATCCACTCGCTCGTCAGCACGGCCCCCTGAGAAACGCGATATCGTTGCCATGTGACCTTCTCCCGCCGCTCGCTGTTTGAAGGCGCCGCCGGCCTCCTGCTGGCCGCCCCGGCCCGCTCCGCCCCCGCCCCCTTCGCCGACGCCGTCTTCTTCCCGATCCTCGAAGGCTACCTGCGCAACGCCGCGCGCACCTCCCCGAGCCTCGCCGTCTGCGACTTCCCCGACGGCGCCCTGATGCCCGGCTCCACCGCCCAATCCGGCAAGACCTACGACTCGGTCAGCCGCATGATGCCGGCCCTCGCCGCCTGGGTCGCCAGCGGCCGCGAACCCCGCCGCATCCGCGCCGCCGGCCGCGAATTCGTCGTCGAAGACGTCCTGCTCGAAGCGTTCCGCAACGCCTTCAACCCCGCCAATCCCGACTACTGGAGAGCCGCCCCCGCCGACCATCAGCAGCAGCTCCAGGTCGAGTCCTCCATCGTAGCCTGGGCCCTTTACGTAGCCGCCGACCAACTCCTGCCGCGCCTGACGCCATCGGACCGCGCCAACATCCAGAACTGGCTCGCCAGTTGCACCCGAGTCCCGGTCCGCAACAACAACTGGGCCTGGTTCACGGCCGTCAACCAGGCCGTCCGCATCGAACTCGGCCGCAAGTGGAAGGAGTTCTCGGGCGACCCCGCCTGGATGATCGACGACCTGAAGGCGCTCGACCGCATGGCCATCCCCGGCGACGACGGCTGGTACACCGACTCGATCCGCGAAGAAGTATACGACTATTACAACTTCTGGGTCTTCGCCAGTCACTATCTCTACTGGAACCGTGTCATCGGCGCCCAATACCCCGAATGGCGCCGCCGTTTCGGCGCGCGTCTCCGCCGTTTCCTCGAACGCACGCCCTACTTCTTCGCGGCCAACGGCAGCCATGTCTTATTCGGCCGATCGCTGATCTACCGCTGGGCGGTCCTGACCCCGCTGGTGCTCGCCTATCAGCAGAAGCTCTGGCCGCACTCGCCCGGCCTGCTCAAGGCCATTGTCCGCCGCAATCTCGAATATCTATGGAGCGCCGGCGCCTTCGACCAGGACCGGGGCAAGCTCCGCGAAACCCTGACCGCCTCCGGTTCCCGCGGCATCTGCGAATCCTACATCGACAACGGCCATCCCTACTGGGGAATGCAGGCCTTCGCGCTCTATCTGATCCCACCCAGCGACCCTTTCTGGACCGCTCCGGAAGAGCCCCTGCCGGTAGAAAAGCAAAGCTACCGAGTCCCCTTCGCCGGCCCAAAGATGCTGCTAGCCGGCGACCGTGAAACCGGCGAAGTGCGCTGGATCCACTCCATCAACGGCCACAACGAGCCCGACTATCGCGACAAATATTCGAAGTTCGCCTACTCATCCCACTTCCCCTGGTCGATCGCGAAGACAAAGTCGGAGTGCGTCTGGGACGCGGCGCTAGTCTTCCGCAACCCCGCCACGGGAGAAACCACCGGACGAAGCGGCATGACCTCCGGCCGACTCCTAGTGGACGGCGTGGAGCGAGTCTGGACCGCCCATCTTTCCGGAGCCGCGATCCAAGTGAAATCCACCCTCCGCACGACGGGCGCGTTCGAAGTCCGCCGCCACGAAGTCCAAGCCCCAGCGGGCACGCAACTAATAGAAGGATCCTTCGCGATCCCCGCCGAAGGGGCCATCCCGGAAGCCTCCTCGGACCCCAGCGTCTACATCGGGCAGGGCAAATCCGCAGTCGCGCTCTACGGCCTACAGGGCTACCACCGGGCCTTCGCCGAGCGCAGCGAAGGAACGAACATCGCGCACCGGGCGGTTCTCATTGCGTCGCTAGAAGCAGCAGCGAAGCAGGGAATCACCATTCTGGAATGCGTCCACTACGCAAGCCCGGCAGCAAAGTCCCCCGCGGAAGCAGCCCGCCTGGCCCGCGAAGCGTTCCGCGCGCGTTAGTTGACAATTCAGCACGCGGCGCCGAGCCGGCGATCCCCTTCCAGGTCCTCCTCGCCGCGAATACCGCCGCCATTCTCCTCGACTCCTGACTCCTGCCCCCTGACCCCATCAAGCCCTCGTCTAATCACCTGTAACCGCGCCGCTCGGTTTGTATCCAATTAAGAGTGGCGAATCCGTTTCAGATCCTGTCGAAGCCGTCGGTGAAGGATCCGGTGTGCGGCATGATGGTCGACCCCGCCAAGGCTGCGGGCCGTTACGATCACGAAGGCAAGCATTACTCCTTCTGCGCCCTAAGCTGCATGGTGAAGTTCCGCGCGGATCCGGACCGCTATCTGCATCCCGAACAGACCGCCGCGCAAGCCGCCCCCTCCCCCGCCGCCGGAGTCGAATACACCTGCCCGATGGACCCGGAAATCGTCCAGTCCCATCCCGGCGTGTGCCCCAAGTGCGGCATGGCGCTCGAGCCCAAGTCCTTCACCGTCTCAGCCGAAGAGACCAACCCGGAACTGGACGACATGGTCCGCCGCTTCCGTTTCAGCCTCTGGTTCACGGCGCCTCTCTTTCTGCTCGCGATGTCGGAGATGCTGCCCGGCGTCGGCGCGCTGCCGGTCTGGGCCGGCTGGATCGAACTGCTGCTCGCTGCTCCGGTAGTGTTATGGGCGGGCCGCCCGTTCTTTGAGCGAGCCTGGACCTCACTCCAGTTCCGCAGCCCGAACATGTTCACGCTGATCGGTATCGGAACCGGCGTGGCCTTCCTGTACAGCCTGGCCGCCGTCATCGCCCCCAGCGCGTTCCCGCCCTCGTTCCGCACGGGCCATCACGGCGGCGTGCCGGTATATTTTGAAGCATCCGCCGTCATCATCACGCTGGTGCTGCTCGGCCAGGTGCTCGAACTCCGCGCGCGCGGCCGCACCAGCGCGGCCATCCGCTCCCTGCTCAGCCTCACGCCGAAACAGGCCCGCCTCGCCTTCAACGGCCGCGAGCAGGACGTCGACCTCGACCTCATCCGCACCGGCGACCATCTCCGCGTCCGCCCCGGCGAACGCGTGCCCGTCGACGGCGTCATCGTCGAAGGCTCCACCACCATCGACGAATCGATGCTCACCGGAGAGCCGATGCCTGTCGACAAGCCGCAAGGCGCGCCCGTCAACGCCGGCACGGTGAACGGCGCGGGCGCGGTGCTCATCCGCGCCGATCGCGTAGGCGACGACACCGTGCTCGCCCACATCGTCCGCCTGGTGAACGAAGCGCAGCGTTCGCGCGCGCCCATCCAGCGCGTGGCGGACCGTGTCGCCAAATGGTTCGTGCCGGCGGTGGTGGCCTGCGCCCTGGCGGCCTTCGCCCTGTGGGCCATCTGGGGTCCCGAGCCGCGTCTGGCCCATGCTCTGGTCAGCGCCGTATCGGTGCTCATCATCGCCTGCCCTTGCGCTCTCGGCCTCGCCACGCCCATGTCGATCATGGTGGGAACCGGCCGCGGCGCCACCGAAGGCATACTCATCCGCGACGCCGAGGCGCTCGAAACGCTCCGCAAGATCGACACCCTGATCGTCGACAAGACCGGCACCCTCACCGAAGGCAAGCCGGAGATGACCTCCTTCCGGGGCTCGGACGACGCCCTGCGCCTGGCCGCCAGCGCCGAACACCACAGCGAGCACCCCCTGGCGCGCGCAGTCGTGCGCGCCGCGCTTCAGCGCAACATCGAACTCGCCGAAGCCCGCGCCGTCGAGGCCATCGCCGGCAGCGGCGTCGTGGCGGAGGTGGACGGCCGCCGCGTCGTCGTGGGCAACGAAATCGCCGTCGGCGCCGTCCCTCAGGACCTTGCCGCCGAGGCCCGCCGCTTCCGCACCAACGGCGAAACAGCCGTGTTCATCTCCCTCGACGGCCTCACCGTGGCCGTCCTGGGCATCGCCGACCCCGTGAAATCCACCACGCCGGAAGCGTTGCGCCTGCTCGAGGCCGAGCACGTGAAGTTGGTGATGCTCACCGGCGACGCCCAGGCCACCGCCCAGTCCATCGGCCACAAGCTCGGCATCTCCGATGTGCGCGCCCAGGTCTCGCCCGCCGGAAAGCACCAGGTGGTGAAGCAGCTTCAGGACTCGGGCGCCATCGTGGCCATGGCCGGCGACGGCGTCAACGACGCGCCCGCGCTCGCCCAGGCCAATATCGGAATCGCCATGGGAACCGGCGCGGACATCGCCATGGAGAGCGCGGCGGTGACGCTGGTGAAGGGGGATCTGCGAGGCGTCGTCAAGGCGCTGCTGCTCAGCCGCGCCGCCATGCGCAATATTAAACAGAACCTGTTCTTCGCGTTTATCTATAATGCTCTGGGAATTCCGATCGCCGCGGGCGCGTTATATCCGCTGTTTGGAATTCTGTTGAGCCCGATGATCGCGGCCGCCGCGATGACGTTCAGTTCGGTGTCGGTGATCAGCAACGCCCTGCGGCTGCGCAGCGTCAGGCTCTGACCCAAAGTGGGGGGGGGAAGAGGGGGCCGCCCTCTCCCTGGGGACCTACTTCTTGCGCGGAGCGGCCTTCTTCGGCGCCGCCTTCTTCACCGCCTTGGCGGGGGCGGTCTTCTTGACGGCCTTCTTGGCGGGCGCGGCCTTCTTCACCGCGGTCTTCTTGGGAGCCGCCTTCGCCGGAGCGACCTTCTTTACTGCGACCTTCTTCGCCGCCACGGGATTTGAAGCGACCGTTTTGGATGCAACCGCCTTGGATGCAGCCGGCTTGGCGGGCGTGGCCTTGGCGGGTGCGGCCTTCTTCGGAGCAGCCTCCTTGACAGGAGCGGCCTGCTCGACAGGAGCAGCCTGCTTGACAAGAGCAGCCTGCTTGATAGGGGCAGCCTCCTTGACAGGAGCAGCCTGCTTGACAGGGGCAGCCTGCTTGACAGGGGCAACCACCTTGACAGGAGCGGCCTTCTTCACAGGAGCGGTCTTCTTCACCGCCGCCACCTTCGCCGGGGCCGCGGTCTTTTTCACCGCCTTCGCCACGACAGGAGCCTTCTTCACCGGTGCGGAGGCCGGTTGTACAGGCTTCCGGACCGCTACCGGTCGCGCCACGGCGGGCGGCGCGGCATCCTCGTCGTCTGCTACCGCCGAGGGATGATCCGCCTCCCCGCCGAAGACGTCGTCTTCATCCAGGTCCTCGTCGTCGTCGTCGAAGTCCTCGTCGTCGTCTTCCAGTTCATCGTCGATGCCGTAGTCGCCGATATCGGTATCCACGTGATCGTCCCGATAGTCGTCGTCGAGATCGTCATCGTCCGGCGCGGCGAGCAGATCCCATTCAAACATTTTCCATGCCTCCTGTCAGGCCTACTCTAGCCTAGAATAACGCGTTTTATTTACCAGGCAAGGGGCGTAATACAGGCCGGAGCTCCCATCTTTCGACGCACCCCGAACTCGGAAGTCATCCAAACCGCCCTCCTCTCGCGTTCCGCCGCCCAAGTCCCATGGGTCCTAAGCCTATGTGATCCGGTACACTTGCAGACTTTGTCCTACCGTTTCGTATACGCCAAACCCTGATACACTCATAGGTAAGTTCCGAAACGGGGCAGCGCCGGAACTCGTCCTAGCTTCGCGGGTTCAGATAACCGGGATGGAATCCCGGCAGCGCATTCGATTTAGGAGTCGGGAGGTTAGCTCGGATCGGATGGCACGAGCAGTACGCGCATGATTGGAACATTGGATGCTCTTTTCCGTTGACGCCCATACCATTGGCTGTCATTTGACGGGTAATGAAGTCTACATCCGTAACCTGCTGAACGAGTACGCGGAACTCGACCCGGCGTCCCAGTTCCTGACGTACGTTGCGAAGCCCGACGCGGCTTCGAGCATTCCCCGTCATTTTGAAAAAAGGTGGGTTTCCGACAACCCATTTCGTCGGTTAGGCTACGATATTCCGCTCAGTTTGAGGCGGGAACGTCCGGATTTGATCCACGTTCAATATACGGCGCCGCTGTTTTGTCCGGCGCCCATCGTCGTAACGGTCCACGATGTAAGTTATCTCGAACATCCTGAGCACTTTACGCGATGCCGGGTGGCTCAATTGAAGCTTACGGTGAAACGCACCGTGCGCGCCGCCGCCCGCATCCTGACGCCCAGCGAATTCTCCCGCCGGTCGATCATCCGCGCCTATGGCATTGACGCCGAGCGCGTCGTGGTGGTCCACAACGCGGTGTCGAATACGTTCCGGCCCGTGCATCAGGATACGGCCGCCCATTGGGTGCGCCAGAAGTTCGGCATCGCCACCCCGTTTGTCCTCACCGTCGGAGATCTCCAGCCCCGCAAGAACCACCTGGGGCTGATCCGCGCCTTTGAGGACCTCATTCGCCACTACCCGCAACTGCCCCACCACCTGGTGATGGTCGGCAAGGAGACCTGGTTCGGCTCCACCATTCGCCGGGCCGCCCAACGGTCCTCGCTGGCCGGGCGGATTCACTTCACCGGATGGGTTTCGGACGACGAGTTGCGGCACTTCTACGGCGCCTGCGACGCTTTCGTATTCCCCTCATTTTACGAGGGTTTCGGCCTGCCGATTCTCGAGGCCATGGCCTGCGGCCGCGCCGTCGCCTGTTCAAACACCTCGGCCATGCCGGAGGTGGCCAACGCCGCCGCGCTCCTGTTTGACCCCCATCGGCCCAGCGAGATCACCCGCGCCCTGCGCGATCTCCTGCTCGATTCCGAACTTCGCGCCCGCACGGAGCGTCTGGGCAGCCAGCGCGCCGCCGGCTTCACCTGGTCCCGGGCCGCGCAAAAGACCTTGAGCGTGTACTACGACGTGGCGGGTGCGCGCCAAACCGCCATCGCTTCGAACCGGGCCCTGCCCGTCGCGCCACGCTGAAAACGGATGCTGATGTTGTTGCGCCCCGTCGCTTTCGGCTTGATTCTCGCTTGTTTCGCCCCGGCGGCCGAGAAGCCCCCCTTCCCGGCCGACGAGGAACTGCATTACACCATCAACTGGCCCACCGGTCTCAGCCTGGGTGAGGCCACGCTCCACACCGTTCGTAAGAATACGGACTCCGGCCCCCGCATCGAATCCGAGTTCACCCTGGACGCTTCCGTGCCCGGATTCGCTGTGCTCGACCGCTATCGGTCCATCTCGGATGCGGCCTACTGCTCCATTCAACTCGAAAAGGCCTACCAGCACGGCAAGCGGAAGTCCGAGGACCGGACTACTTTTGACGCCTCGAAGGGCGTCGCCACCCGGCAGACCCTCGCCGGCGGCAAGACCGATATCAGCATCGCCGCCTGCGCCAAGGACGCGCTGACATTCGTTCAGTTCGTGCGCCGCGAACTCGGCCAGGGGCGTCTGCCGCCCCACCAGACCGTCCTGTTCGGCGCCGAATACCGCGTCAGCGTCCAGTTCGCCGGCGCCCAGCAGGTAACCGTCAACGAGAAGCGCATGGAGGCCGACCGCCTCAACGTCACCCTGAAAGGCCCCGCCTCCGACCTGACTTTCGAAGCCTATTTCGCCAAGGATTCCGCCCGGACCCCCGTGATGGTCCGCGTTCCCATGACCCTCGCCACCTTTTCACTGGAGTTGACCCGCTAGACAATGCGGATCGCTTTTTTCTCGCCCCTGCCCCCCGCCAAGAGCGGGATCGCCGACTACTCCGCCGCCCTGCTCGACCCGCTCCGCCGCCTCGCCCAGGTGGAGGCTTTCACCGACCGGCCGCCACACTTCAATCCGGCGGCCTATGACGTGTGCGTCTACCAGATCGGCAACAACCCCCACCACATCGTTCCCTATGAGATGGCGCTCGAGCACCCGGGCGTAGTGGTGCTTCATGAGGCGAACCTCCACCACCTGATCACCGATCTCACCATCCGCCGCAACGATTGGCCGGCCTATTTGAATGAGGTGGAGTACAACGGCGGTGCGACGGCTCTGGCCTACGCCCGCCGCTACGTCGCCACCCTCGAACGCGGCCCCGATTACGACGGCGTCCCCATGCTGCGCCGCATCGTCGAGCGTTCCCTGGGCGTCATCGTCCACAGCGATTGCGTCGGCGAGCAGGTCCGCAAGGCGGGTTACGAAGGCCCCCTGGGACGCATCTGGCACGGCGGCTGGGTCCTCGACTCGGACCGCAACTCCTGGCGCTTCCGCCTGGGCCTCGACGAACTGACGCCCCTGATCGGCGTCTTCGGCTTCCTCAAGCCCTACAAGCGCATCGCCGAATCCCTGCGCGCGTTCCGTCGCCTGCTGCGCGTCGAACCCCGAGCCCGTATGATCCTGGTGGGCGAGCCCCACCCGGAGCTCCAGCTCGATTCATTGATAGACTCGCTCGACCTCGCCCCGGCCGTCCGCGTCCTCGGCTTCACGCCGATTGAGGATTTCAATGGCTACATCGGCGCCTGCGACATCGTCCTGAATCTGCGGTATCCAACGGTGGGCGAAAGCTCCGGCACGCTGTTGCGGGCGCTCGGCCTGGGCCGCGCCGTGGTGGTGAGCGACGTCGGCTCCTTCCGTGAGTACCCCGACGACGTGGTTCTCAAGACCCCGGTGGACTCCACCGAGGAGGACCACCTCTTCGAATACCTGAACCTGCTGGTCTCTCGCCCCGACTACGCCCGGAAGCTAGGCGCGAACGCCCGTGAGTGGGTCCGCCGGGAATGCTCCTGGGACGTCGTCGCCGGCGATTATGTCGAGTTCCTGGAGGCGGTCCGCACCGGCGCCCCGGTCCCCGACCGCCCCCTCCCTCCCGTCCCCGAGCCCCCGCCGCCAGCGCCCGAGCCTGCGGCGCCGCCGTCAGCCCCCGAGCCGGCCGCCGAAGCCCACGCCCGGGAAATCCGGCTGTGGACGGCCCCGGAGGCCCGCGACTACGCTGAAAGCCACATCACCCGCCTCGCCAGGACCCTGGAGATCACCCCCCGCGGAACCGCCTCGGACCGGATCCTCGAGATGGGCGCCTACCTCCAGATCACCCCGGCCCTCAAAACCCAGCTCGGCTACGGCGAGGTCCGCGGCTGCTACTACGGCAAGGCCGGCCGCGGCGACCTGCGCCGCGTAACCAGCTCCGAAGGCGTCGAATTCGAGTGCAAAATCGACCTTTTTGACGCCGAAAAGGACGTTTTTCCGTACGAAAATGAACACTTTTCGACGGTTCTTTGCTGCGAATTGATCGAACATCTGTTCTCCGACCCCATGCACCTGATGTCGGAGGCCAATCGTATCTTGAAGATAGGAGGGCACTTAGTCCTCACCACCCCCAACATCGCGAGCCTCCGCGCGATCGCCGGCCTTTTGCAGGGTTTTCAGCCCGGATTGTTCCCCGCCTACATCCGGCCGCGCGCCGACGGCGAGACGGACGCCCGCCACAACCGCGAGTACACGCCCCGGGAGATCTCGGATCTATTTGAAAATTCAGGGTTTACGGTCACCCTGCTGGACACCGGGCCGTTCCTTGACGAGCCCCATCCGGAGTTCGGCTGGGTCCGCAGCCTGCTCGACCGCTACATTCTCTCCACCGAACACCGCGGCGACGGAATTTACGCCGTAGGACGCAAAATCGGCCCCATTCGCGACCGTTATCCGTCCTGGTTGTACGCCTGAACCATGCGCGCCCGCTACCGCCAGCTCGAAGCCGCCACAACAGGTCCGGCGATCGCCGTCAGCGTCGAAATCGAGAACCGTTCAGGGGCCGAGTGGCACTCCTCCAAGGGGCAGCACATCGGCTGGCAGGTCTACGACCCGGAGACGCACCGGTTCCTGACCGAAGGCGAGTGGGTCCCGTTGGACGTCAACGTCGCTCCCGGCGCCCGGCAGCGGATCGAGGCCGAACTGACGCTGCCGCCTCAGGACGGGCCGTACCGCGTCTACCTGTCGCCGGTGGACGACAAAAACGGCTGGTTTTACACCGACGGCGGGCCTTTTGTCGTGATCGACGCCCGCATGAACGGCGGTCGGGCCGAGGTTGCCGAAGCCAGCATCACGACGCTCGGCGCGCTGCGCCGCCGGGGCCTCGCACGGGCGTTGCCGAGGCTGTTCCGCCAGCCATTCGAATCCATCTGGACCCATCGAGGGCTGATCGGCTCCATGGCGCGCCGCGATGTTCTCGCGCGCTACCGGGGCTCGTTCGGCGACGTTTTCTGGACCATTTTGAACCCGTTGCTGCTGATGGCGACCTACTTTTTCGTTTTCGGCATCGTCCTGCAGACCCGTTTCGGGCCGGACGGCAGCCGCACGGGGTTCGCGCTCTACTTTCTGGCGGGGATGCTGCCGTGGCTCGCCTTTTCGGAACCCGCCGGACGCGCCCCCCACGTCGTGCTCGAACACCGTAACTTTGTCAAAAAGCTGGTGTTTCCGCTCGAAACGCTGCCCATCGTGCAAACCGTTTCCGGCTTCGCCACCGGCCTGTTCGCCACCGCCGTCTACCTGGCCGGACTGCTCCTGCTGCGTCACGCGATCCCGCTCAGCGTGCTGTGGCTACCGGTGTTGATGATTCCGCAACTGCTGTTCACGCTGGGACTTTGCTGGTTTCTGGCGGGACTGGGCGCCTATGCCCGCGACCTGGGCCAGATCATGGGCTTTCTGCTGACGCTCTGGTTCTTCATCACGCCAATCTGCTATCCGGAAGCGCAACTGCCGGCCGCCGCGGTCCCGATCCTCAAGAAAAACCCGCTGTTCGTGCTGGTCCACGGCTACCGCACGATATTCCTCGAAGGCCACGCCCCGGAGTTCCACGCGCTCTGGAAGCTATGGCTGCTGGGAATCGTCGTGTTCCTGCTGGGCTACGCGTGGTTCCACCGCCTGCAGCGCACTTTCGCCGACGTAATCTGACGATTTCGGCGCCTCCCTTACATTTCGCCGATCTTCTGCCGATGAAACAATCAGGGAGACCGCAGCACCTTGACGGTTGTTCACGATTCAGCGGCGCCGGGAGCCAGCTCGAGCTTTGGAGCGGGGCTGCTGGCTCGCCTGGCCAAGCCGGTCCTGTTCATCGTCACCGTGCTGCTGCTGTTTGAGACGGCGCAGTTCACCACGCGGCAGGCCTGGCCGATGGAGGACAACGCCCGCTATGCCTGCTATTTCGTCCTGGCGCTGTTTTCGGCCAGCCTGAAGGTGCGCGGACGGGAGCTGGCGGGGGCCACCTCGATGTCGTTCGTCTTCGTCATCATTGGCCTGGTGGAGCTGAGCCTCGCGGAGACGCTGCTGATCGGCGGGTCGGCGATCCTCATCCAGGCGGTGGCCAAGAAGATGACGCAGCAGCGCTCGGAGGAGACCCTGGCCACGCTGCTGAGCACGTTGTCGGCGGCCGTGGCGTCGCAATGGCTCTATCGCTCCGACGCGTTGCGCCAGTTCGGCATGGAGGCGCCGGTGCGGCTGGTGCTCGCCGTGGTGGGCTCCTTTGTCGCCTACAACCTGCCGGCTGGGCTGGCCGGGCTGATCGCGGACGGATTCAACCGCAAGCGCCTGACCGAGCGCATGTATCTATGGTCGTTCCCCTACCATCTGGTGGCGGCCACAGTGACGGCGCTCTACAGCTTCATCTTCCCCTTTGTCCGATGGTATGCGGCGGCGTTCCTGCTTCCGCTGGTCTACCTGATCTATCGCGTCTTCGACCTGTATGTGAATCGCCTGGAGAAGCAACGCACGCACGCCACCGCGATGTCGGATCTGCACTTGCGCACCATCGAGACGCTGGCGCTCGCCATCGAGGCCAAGGACCACACCACGCATGATCATCTGCGCCGCGTGCAGGCCTACGCCATGGAGTTGGGACGCGAGTTGGGCCTCAATGGATCCGAACTGCATGCGTTGCGTGCGGCCGCCGTCCTGCACGACATCGGCAAGCTGGCGGTGCCCGAGCACATCGTCTCGAAGCCCGGAAAACTGACGCCCGAAGAGTTCGAGAAGATGAAGATCCATCCGGTGGTGGGGGCGGAGATCCTCGAGCGGGCGCGATTCCCCTACCCGGTGGTCCCGATCGTGCGAGCTCACCATGAAAAGTGGGACGGCAGCGGCTATCCCGACGGGCTGAAGGAAGAAGCGATCCCGATTGGCGCGAGGATCCTGGCCGCGGTGGATTGCCTGGACGCGCTCGCCTCCGACCGGCAGTATCGCCGCGCGTTGCCGATCGACCGCGCCATGGACGAGGTGGCCGCCCGCAGCGGCAAGGACTTCGACCCGCGGGTGATCGCCGTGCTGTCCCGCCGCTACCGGGAGCTTGAGCAGATGGCGAAGAACGCCACGCCCATCAAGCCGCTGTTTGAACACTCAGAGCCCGATCGCGCGCCGGCGGCGGGAGGGCCCATGGAGGAGAACTCGGCGCTGCCCCCGCCGCCGTTCCTGAGGACCATCGGCGCGGCGCGCGAAGAGGTGCAGAAGCTGTTCGACCTGGCCCAGCAACTGGGCAGTTCGCTCGAACTGCGCGACATTTTCGGCGTGCTGAGCCGCGGCTTGCAGCCACTGGTGCCCTACGACGCCATGGCGCTGTTTCTCGATTCCGGGGACCACCTGACGCCCGAGTTCCTGCACGGCCGCGACGCCGGGGTGTGCAGTTCCCTATCGGTGGCCAAGGGGGCCGGCATCACGGGCTGGGTGGTTTCGAACTCGAAGGCGGCGGTGAATTGCGACCCGGCGCGGGAGGGCCCGTCGATGGGCGCCTTCGGCTGCATGCTGTCGATCCCCTTGACCGGGCGGCATGGCGTGGTGGGGGCGTTGTCGCTGTACAGCCGAAAGCGGCAGAGCTACGGCGCGGACCATCTGCGGCTGGTGAACGCCATCGCCTCGAAGCTCTCGCTGGCCGTGGAGAACGGCATCACGCTGCGGCGGGCCGAGAGCTCCGCCACCACCGACTACCTGACCGGGCTGCCGAACGCGCATTCGCTGTTCGTACACCTGGACCGCGAAGTGGAGGTGAGCCGATATCTGTCCTCTCCCCTCGGCGTCATGGTTTGCGATCTGAACGGCTTCAAGAACATCAACGACACGCAGGGGCACCTGACCGGCAACCAGTTGCTACAGGCCGTGGCCAAGGCCCTGCAATCCAAGTGCGCCGAATACGACTACGTCGCCCGCATGGGCGGCGACGAGTTTGTCATCATCAGCTCCGGAGTCGGCCGCGAAACGCTCGAACAGAAGATGAGGGAAATGCGATCGGCCATCCGCGCCGCCGGCGACGAGGTGTGCGGATTCGGGCTGCTCGATGCGAGCTTCGGCTCGGCGCTCTTCCCGGAGGACGCCGCCACGGCCGACGAATTGCTGGCGGCGGCCGATCGGCAGATGTACCAGGACAAGACGCGCAGCAGCACCGGCGCGAGCTTCGTCCGCAAAATGGACAAGCCCGGCTCGCCGCGCCGCGCCAAGGTGGAATCGAACGTAGTGATCCAATGATCGGGGAGGGGAATAAAACCGGCTGATTCGCCCATTAGTGGTATAGTTCTCCGAATGACTGGCGCGCGGCTGGGCAGCTACGAAATCCTCGACAAACTCGGCGAAGGCGGCATGGGCGAAGTATGGCGCGCTCGCGACGAACGTCTGAACCGCACCGTCGCCGTGAAGATCCTGCCCGACGCCGTCGCCAGCGACCCGTCCAGGCGGGCGCGCTTTGAGCGGGAAGCCCGCACGCTCGCCGCGCTCAACCACCCCAACATCGTCGCCATCTACGACACCGGCAACCAGGACGGCTGTTCCTATATCGTCAGCGAACTGGTGGACGGCGAGTCCCTCCGATCCGTCATCGACGGCGGGAAGTTGACGCCGCGAAAGGCCATCGACATCGCCGTGCAGGCCGCCGACGCCATCGCCGCCGCCCACGCCGTGGGCATCATCCATCGCGACCTGAAACCGGAAAACATCCTGATCGCCTCCTCCGGACGCGTTAAGGTTCTCGATTTCGGACTGGCGCGACGTCAGGCGCCGGCCGATTCGGCCAAGGGCGACCGCACCGCCACCATGGCGCTTTCCGAACCAGGCGTCGTGATGGGTACGGTGGGCTACATGTCGCCCGAGCAGGTGCGTGGCGCCGAAACCGACCACCGGTCCGACATCTTCAGCTTCGGCGCGGTGTTGTACGAACTCGCCGTTGGCAAGCGCGCCTTCCGGGCGGCCTCCTCGGTCGAGACCATGCACGCCATCCTGCACGACGACCCGCCGGAGTTGCAGGCCGACAGTTCGACGCTGCCCTCCGCGCTCGAGGCCGTCGTCCGCCGCTGCCTGGAGAAACGCCCCGAGGACCGCTTTCAATCGGCCGCCGATCTCGCTTTCGCGCTGCGCGCCATCTCGCCCACGGCGTTGTCGGGAACGCAACCCTCGATGAAGCCCGCCGAGCCGGGCCGCCGCGCGCCGCGACGCTGGTGGAAGCCCGTTCTCGCCTCGGGGGGCGTGGCGGCGCTGGCGCTGGCGGGATGGTTCGGCCGGGCGTTGCTCACCCGGTCCGAACCGCCCGATTTCCACCGCGTCACCTTCCGCACCGGCCTGATCACGAACGCGCGATTCAGCCCCGACGGCCGCGGCGTCATCTACAGCGCCAAGTGGGACGATGGGACCGCCCGGGTCTACTTGGCCGCGCCCGATTCGCCCTCCTCGCGCGACTTGGATTTTCCCGACGGCGCGGTGCTCGCCTCCATGTCCTTGAAGGAGGAACTGGCGGTGCTCACCGGCCCGTTTTCCGCCGATGGCGGCGGCACGCTGATCCGGGGCTCCATCACGGGAGGACGCATGCGCGCCTCGCTCGACGGCGTCCGCGCGGCGGACTGGAATCCGGACGGTTCCGCCATCGCCATCGTGCGCGCGCTGAACGGCAGGTACCGTATCGAGTACCTGATGGGGAAGGTGCTGATCGATGGGCTGGAGCAGCCGCCGGTCGCCATCCGGATCTCGCCCGACGGCGGGCGAATCGCCTACGTGCATCACCATGATGGGTCGAACCTGGGGCTGAGCCTGGTGGATACAGCCGGCCAGCGGCGGTTTCTGGGCGTCGTTTCCGATCAGACGCCGAACCTGCTGGACCCTTCGATCGCCTGGACGCCGGACGGCAAGGAGATTTGGTTCCGCTCCTTCAAACAGTCGGAATGGGGCACGCTGCTGGCGATGGACATGCATGGCCGCTTGCGCGTGGTGACGCGGATTCCAGGGCATCTGACGCTTTACGACATCGCCCGGGACGGCCGCCTGCTGATCCGCACCGATCAGCGTCAGCAGGGGATTCTGGCGCTCGCGCCCGGCGAGAGCGGGGAGCGCGATCTGTCGTGCCTGGACCAGAGCGCCGTTTCGGGGATTTCGGCCGATGGGACGGCGGTGATCGCGACGGTGCTCGGCGAAAGCGGGGGTCCGAAGGGCAGCGTGTACCTGCGCAAGACCGACGGCTCGCCCGCGATCCGGCTGGGCGACGGGGTGGCCTGGGCGGTGTCGCCCGATGGCAAGTGGGTGTCGAGTTACACCACGCGGGCCGACGGCGCCCGCCGCTTCGTCCTGCTTCCCACCGGCGCCGGGGAGGAGGTGGAGGTCTCCATCGCGCAGTTGAAGGGCGTCAACCTGGTGCTTGGCTGGGCGCCCGGGGGGAAGTCGATGTTCGTGCGAGGGCCCGGCGCCGTGGGGTGGCGCAATTACGTTTGGGATCCGGCGAGCGCGGCGCTGCGGCCGATCGGAGCCGATCGCGCCGGCGACACCGCTCTCTACGTCTCGCCGGACGGGAACAGCGTGCTGACCGGCGGGCCGGACGACCGCTGGTGGATCTACCCGTCGGCGGGTGGCGCGGGCGCCCGGGTGGAGGGTATGGGGGACGCCGAAACGCCCGTGGGATTCCGCGCCGACAGCCGGACATTGTTTGTGGCGAGCCGCGCCGAGGATAACAAGGCGATTGTGGTTTCGACGCTCGATCCGGTTTCGGGGAAGCGGGCGCCGTGGAAGACGCTGCGCGCCGGACGGCCCGTCGAGCAGGTGATGAAGCCGGCGATCACGCCAGATGGCCGGGCCTACGCCTATAATTATCTGGTCAAGACCGCCGAACTATATGTAGCAAGCGGAATTCGCTGAAGGCCGCTGGTTCGACGAGCCCGGCGGCGAGGAGGACCCCGGACTGCGCGCAGTGGGAATATAATTGAGAGTCCCGGTACAGAAGTCGGACTAAGAGAAACAGAGGCGCTTGGCGGCAAGGGCTGGGCGGCGAAAGTCGCTTGACGGCCACTAGGCCAGCAATTACAATTAGGACAACGACTTCCGAGCGGAACTTAAAGCGTCGCTGGAAGGCGAGGCGGGGCCCGGTTCCCGTCGCGCTGGAAGTCCCGATTCAGAATCTCATTTTCGACAGGGTGCGCATGCTGATCGCGAACCGATACCGATTCCTGACCTTACTCCTCGTACTGTGCCTGGCGCCCGCAGTGGTGTTCGGGGCCACGACAAAGAAAAAGAAGAAGCGCGCGACGGCAGCCCAGCCGGCCGCTTCGGCCGCCGCCAAGGCGCCGGTCAAGAAATCCGCGGCGCACGCCAGGACGGTGGCCGCCCACGCACCGGTGACGCACAACACCGCCAAGACGCGGGCCCGCCGCGCGGTATGGAGCCCCTGGACCGAACCCACTTTCGCCGATTCCACGTCGCACGACTTCATCGATGGCGAGGACCTGACGGTTCGCCGGGCCGCGGTTCAGGCGCTGGGGCCATTCAACGGCTCCGTGGTGGTGGTCGACCCGAATAACGGGCGCGTCCTGTCGATGGTGAACCAGAAGCTGGCACTGAAGAGCGGTTTCCAGCCCTGCTCCACCATTAAGGTGGTGGCGGCGCTGGCCGGGCTGAGCGAAGGCACGGTGGAGCGCAACTCCTACGTGCGCATCTACGGACGCACGCGTATGGGGTTGACGGAAGCCCTGGCGCACTCGAATAACTACTACTTCGCCAAGGTGGGCGAGAATCTCGGCTTCGATAAGGTCAGCTACTATGCCCGGCTGTTCGGGTTGGGCGAGAAGGCCGGGCTGGACATCGCGGGCGAGGAGCCGGGCACGCTGCCGGCGGCGACGCCCAGCCTGGGCATGGGCATGATGACCAGCTTCGGCTCCGGCATCACGCTGACGCCGCTCGAACTGGCGGGCCTCATGTCGGCTATCGCCAACGGCGGCACGCTGTACTACCTGCAGTATCCGCGCTCGAACGAGCAGGTTTCGAAGTTCTCGCCGCGCGTGAAGCGGCATCTCGACATCGCGCCGTACATTCCCGAAATCAAGCCGGGCATGATGGGCGCGGTGGAGTACGGAACCGCCCGTCGCGCCAATTACGACCCGAACGAGCCGATTCTCGGCAAGACGGGCACCTGCACCGACGAGCGCACGCCGACGCACCTGGGCTGGTTCGGATCCTTCAACGACGTTGGACGGAACAAGCTGGTGGTGGTGGTGCTGTTGACCGGCGGTAAGCCGGTGAACGGACCGGTGGCCTCCGGCATCGCGGGCCAGGTGTATAAGAACCTGTCGAAGGTGAACTACTTCAACGTCGACCGCGGACAGCCCATGGCGTTCGTGTCGACGGGCAAGTGCTGCACCGCCGGCGCCGGGCAGTAGCGGGACAGCCGCCCGGTTTGCGGCGCCGGGGCGGAATGCGAGATAGTGAACTCGATTGAAGTTCGTTCTCACGTTGGCGGCGATTGGGATCGGATGCGTCCTGTTGTCCGCGTACCAATCGTCCCCGGCGGCGCCCGCTCCAGCGGTCCGGCGGCCCCACTTTACCGACGTCCGGCCGAAGTCGCGCTTCAGCTACATCTCGAATAACAGCCTGCACGGCCGCAAGTATTTTCCGCAGCCGATGTGCGGCGGCATCGCCGTGTTCGACTACGACAACGACGGCCGCCTGGACATCTTCTTCACCAACGGGGCCGATATGCCTTCGATGAAGAAGAGCGATCCCTCCTACTACAACGTCCTGCTGCATCAGAAGGCGGATGGGACCTTCGAGGATGTGACGGCGAAGGCGGGCCTCGCGGGCCAGGATCTCGATTTCAATTTCGGCGTGGCGGCGGGCGATTACGATAACGACGGCTATACCGACCTGTTCATCGCCTCGGCGGGGCGCAACGCGCTCTATCACAACAATCGCGACGGCACGTTCAGCGACGTCACCGCCGCGAGCGGCATCGGCGGCAAGCCTGCCAAGACGCTCAGCGTCGTCGCCGCCTGGTTCGATTACGACAACGACGGACTGCTCGACCTCATCGTCTCCAACTACACCTTCTGGACGCCGGAAATCGACATCCGCTGCACGATGAACGATAAGGATTACTACTGCGATCCGCGCCGTTACCCGAGCGTGCCGCACCGGTTGTACCGCAACCTGGGCAACGGCAAGTTCGCCGACGTCACTGAGCGCACGGGCTTCAACCAGGCGCCGGGCAAGGGCATGGGCATCTCCATCGCCGACTTCAACGACGACGGCTGGCAGGACATCTTCATCGCTAACGACACCATGCCCAACTCGCTGTTCATCAACCAGAAGGGCAAGAGCTTCGAGGATATCGGGCTGCAATCGGGCGTCGCCTATAACGAGAACGCGCAAACCGGCTCGTCGATGGGGTGCGACGCCAAGGATTACAACAACGACGGCAAGGTGGACATCTTCTACAACAACCTGATGGGCCAGATCTGGGGGCTGTTGGTGAATCGCGGGTCGGAGACGTTCGAGCTGGTGTCGCACGCCACGCGCGTGAAGCGGCTGAGCCTGCCGAATTCGGGCTGGAGCAACGGCTTCATCGACTACAACAACGACGGCTGGAAGGATATCTATTCGGCCAACGGCGATGTCGACCAGGTGAACGAGAAGTCGGCCCAGCATGACACGATGTTCGAGAACGCGAAGGGAACGGCCTTTGACGACGTGTCGGCGGAGATGGGCAAGGATTTTCTGCGGGTCGGCTATCAGCGCGGGTCGGCCTTCGCCGATTTGAATAACGACGGGGCGATGGACATCATCGTCACTTCGTTGAATGAATCGCCGCGGATTCTGATGAACTCGGGCGATAGCGGGAATCACTGGCTGATGCTGCGGCTGACGGGGCACAAGAGCGCGCGGGATGCGATTGGGGCGAAGGCAACGGTGACGATGGCGTCGGGGCGAAAGCTGTATAACCATGTCGCCGTCAGCGTGGGGTTCATGAGCTCGAGCGACCGGCGCGTGCACTTCGGGCTGGGCGCGGAGGCGAAGATCGCGGCGGTGGACATCGTGTGGCCCTCGGGCATCCGGCAGCGGCTCGCCAATGTCGAGGCGGACCGGCAGATCGACGTCGACGAACCGGCCAAGTAGACGTTGCGCCTGCGCGCGGGCGGTTATACGTTCAAGGTAACCGCATGAGCTCTCGCAGATCGTTTCTCAAGGCCGGCGTGGCGCTGTCCGCCCTGCCGCTGCCGGCTGCCGCTTCGCCCGCGCTGGCCGCTTCCTGCCAGATCGTTTCGATGAATGGCGCCTGGGACTTTCGCCTGGATCCGGATGGTTCGGGCTGGCGCACGGTGAACGTTCCGCATACCTGGCAGGTGGAGCAGGAGAACGCCGGATACCGGGGCGTCGCGTGGTACCGCCGCGCCTTCTTTGCGCCGGAGGCTTGGCGCGACCTCGCCGTTCGCATCGAGTTCGAAGCCGTCTTCCACAGCGCGGTTGTATCGCTGAACGGCGCCGAGGTGGGGCGGCACATCGGCAAGGGCTACACGGCGTTCGTGCTCGACCTGTGGCCGCATCTGCGCTTCGGCGCGGTGAACACGCTGACGGTGCGCGTCGATAATGCGTTCAGCGAGACGATGCTGCCGCGCGGGCGTTCGAGCGATTGGGCGCACGATGGCGGCGTCTACCGGCCCGTGCAGTTGATCGTGACGCCGAAGGTGTTCGTGGAGACCGTCGCCATCGACGCCGAGCCCGATCTTGCTACGGGCGACGCTACGGTGACGGCGACCGCGACCGTGCGGAACGTCAGCGGCGCCGCTTGGAGCGGTCCGGTGACGCTGGCTGTGGCGGAGGAGGCGAGTGGTCTGCCGGCGGGCGCTGCGGCGGCGGAGGCTCGTGTCGCGGCGGGGGCGAGGGCGGCCGTCACGCTGGGACCGGTGAAGATCGCCAAGGCCAGGCTCTGGCATTTCGACCATCCACACCTGTACGATGCAACGGTCACGCTGCCGAACGGGCACTCCATCGCCACCGCCATCGGCATTCGAAAAATCGAAACGCGCGACTGCGCCTTCTTCCTGAATGGCGAGCGCATCCGGCCCATGGGCGTCGAACGCATGGCCGGCAGCAACCCCGAATACGGCATGGCGGAGCCGCTCGCATGGATCGAGCACGACCAGGCCGACATGCGCGAACTCAACTGCGTCTACACGCGCGTGCATTGGCCGCAGGATCGCCGCCTGCTCGACTGGTGCGACCGCCACGGCATGCTGATCCAGACCGAAGTTCCGACGTGGGGGCCGGATACGTTCAAGGGCATGCACGGCCAGCCGTCGCCCGAGATCCTGAACAACGGCCTGGAGCAACTGCGCGAGATGATCGCGCGCGACCGCAATCACCCGTGCATCTTCTCCTGGGGCGTGTGCAATGAGATCGGCGGGCAGAATCCGGCGGCGGCGCAATTTGCGCGTACGCTGTACGCGGAATCGAAGCGGCTCGATCCGAAGCGCCTGGTGACGTACGCGTCCCATTCGCTGCGCACCACGCCCGGTAAGGACGTGGCGGGCGAGATGGACTACGTGATGTTCAACGAGTATTACGGGAGCTGGTATCCGGGCGGTCCCGAGGTGCTCGCGCGCAATCTCGACGAGATCCACGCCGCCTTCCCCGGCAAGGCCATCGTGATCTCCGAGTACGGCTACTGCGCCTGTACGGCGGACCGGCCGGAAGGCGACGCGCACCGCATTGATACGATGCTCGCGCACGACCGCGTTTTCCGCGAGCGCGATTGGATCGCGGGCCTGATCTTTTTCGACTACAACGACTACCGCACGCATGTCGGCGACCGCGGCGCGGGCGCGGCCCAACAGCGCGTACACGGCGTCGTGGATGTCTACGGCGCGCGCAAGCCGTCGTGGCAGGCGTTGCGCGATGAATCTTCGCCGGTCGAATCGATCGCGGCCTCTGGAACGCCCGCCGCGCTCACCATCAAGCTGAAGACGCGCGCCAGCGTGCCCGCCTACGAACTGCGAGGCTATCGCGTACGAGGCGTCGCCTACGGATTCGGCGCCATCCCGGTGGAGCGCGCGGCCGCGGCCCTGCCGTCGCTGAAGCCGGGACAATCCGCCGAAGCCGCGCTACGCTTCACGCAGCCGGGCATCGCGAAGATCCAGGTGGATGTGTTGCGGCCCGACGGCGTCTCCGCGCGGACCGCGATTTGGGAGTACTAACTACGCCAGCGCGAGATTCAGGTTCTCGATGGCTTCGTCGATCTCGGCCGGGCTCTTGTAGCCCAGCGTCACGCAATCGACGCCCGCTTTACGAAAGGCGAAGCGCAGGGCGGCCTTGCGGTCGTCGCGCTCGGTGAAGCGGCCCTCGCCCACCAGCTTCATGCTGATGACGCCCAGGCCCGCCTTCTTGGCCTCATGAACGTGCGTCACCACTTCGGGCACGTCGCCCAGGCCCTGCGTCATGAAATCCTCGGCGTCCATGGCGACGCCCTTGTGGTTCACGCGGATCATGGCCACCTTCAGCCATTTCGTGTCCGGCACGCGCCGCAGCGCGGGCAGTCCGTGGACGCTCGCGCCGTGCGACACGATCGCCTTCTTCACCTCGGCTTCCTGAATGCCGTCCTGATAGCGCTCCGAATCGCTGGGCCAGGTGGTGGTGTGCTGCCAGTGCAGCAGCATGATGTCGAAGTAGTCGATGCCCGCGAGCTTCCGCAACTCGTCGATCTTCTCCTGCGGATTCCCGTTCGGCCGCGTCGTGATCTTCGACATGAACTGGTAGCTGTCGCGCGGAATGCCCTTCAGCGCGATGCCCAGCATGCGGTGCATTTCGGGGTACGATTCCGCCGTCTCAAAGAAGCGGATCCCGCTGTCGTAGGCGTGCCGGACCAGGCGGTTGAACCCCTCCTGTCCCAGCTCGCGTTGGATTTTGCCGCTGTGGCTCCCGGTGCCGAATCCCAGCCGGCACACCTTCACCTTCGAGCCGCCCAGCGTCACCAGATCGGTGGCCTTCGCACGCGCCGGAATACCGGCGGCGAGCGTCGCTGCCAAACCGCTCTTCAAAAAATCGCGTCGGGTGCGATGATGCATCCAGTCGTCCCTCCTATTGGCCGGATCTTAGCATGCCCGACGTGGGGCAAACTTTGCGAACAATCAATGGCGGAAATGGCGTACGCCGGTGAAGACCATGGCGAGGCCCAACCGGTCGGCCGCTTCGATCACCTCGGCGTCGCGCACGCTGCCGCCCGGCTGAATCACAGCCGTCACGCCGCGCTTGGCCGCTTCCTCAACGCCGTCGGGAAACGGGAAGAACGCGTCGGAGGCGAGCGCCGTTCCTTCAATCGGCAGCACGGCCTTCATCGCGCCCACCTTGGCGGCGTCCACGCGGCTCATCTGCCCGGCGCCAGCGCTCACCAGTTGGCCGGCGCGCGCGTAGACGATGGCGTTCGACTTCACGTGTTTGGACACCTTCCAGCCGAACAGCATGGCGCGCCACTCGTCCTCAGTGGGGGCGCGTTGGGTCTTCACCACCGCCTGCTCCCGCGTGAAGCGGTGCGAGTCCAGTGTCTGAGCCAGGAACCCGCCGCTGATCGACTTCACCACCAGTTCCTCGCCCTCGACAGGCGCCACCTTCACCAGACGCAGGTTCTTCTTCGCGCCCAGAGTCTCCAGCGCTTCGGCGGAAAACGCGGGCGCGGCGATCGCCTCGATGAACGTCTTCGCGATCTCGCGCGCCGTGTCGCCGTCCACTTCCCGATTGAACGCCAGCACGCCGCCGAAGGCCGACACAGGGTCCGCCTCGAACGCCTTGCGATAGCTATCGGCGAGCACGTCCGCTTCGGCGCATCCGCACGGGTTAGTGTGCTTGATGACAGCCGAAGCCGGCCCGTCGAACTCCTGGATCAACTGCCAGGCGGCGTCCAGATCCACCAGGTTGTTGTAGGAAAGCTCCTTGCCGTGCAACTGCTCGCCCGATGCGACGCCGCCGCGATTCAGCGAATAGAGCGCCGCCTTCTGGTGCGGATTTTCGCCGTAGCGCAGCGCCATTGAGCGCGGGGCGTGAACGTCCAGGATCAGCGGCGTTTCGGTGGTCACGTCGTCGAAGCCTTCGCCCACGGCCGTGATGCGAGCCAGCCGCGCCGTAATCGCGCGATCGTAGGCGGCCGTCGTCGCGAAAGCCTTCCGCGCCAGGTTCCACAGCGTCGCATGCGACAGCGTTCCATGCTCCTTCAACTCGCCGAGCACGGCCGCGTAATCGCCGGGCGACGTCACCACCGCCACGTCCTGAAAATTCTTCGCCGCGGCGCGGATCATCGTGGGCCCGCCGATGTCGATGTTCTCGATCAGTTCCTCCACCTTGGCGTCCGTGCGCGCGGCGACCTTCTCGAATTGATACAGGTTCACCACCACGATGTCGATGCGCGGAATGCCGTGCTCTTCGATGGCGGCCATATGCTCGGGCTTCGAACGCATGGCCAACACGCCCCCCGCCACCCGCGGGTGAATCGTCTTCACGCGGCCGTCCAGCATCTCCGGGAATCCGGTGACGTCGGCCACTTCGCGCACCGCAATGCCCGCCTCGCGCAGCACGCGATAGGTGCCGCCCGTCGAGATCAGTTCGATGCCCAAGCCGGAGAGCCCGCGGGCGAACTCCGCCACTCCCGTCTTATCCGTGACGCTCAACAGAGCGCGCTCGAATTTCGCCATAAAAAGTCATTGTCCCACGCGCGGCGCTACAATCTTGATTCGGACCGTCAGCAATGAAAGCACTTGTAAAGAAATATTCCCAACCGGGCCTTTGGCTCGACGACGTCCCTGAACCGCAGGTTGGCATCAACGATGTCCTGATCCGCGTGAAGCGGGCCTCCATTTGCGGAACCGACGTCCACATCTACAACTGGGACGACTGGGCGCAGAAGACCATTCCCGTGCCCATGGTGGTCGGCCACGAGTTTGTCGGCGAAATCGTCAAGGTCGGCAGCAACGTCAACGACTTCTTCCCCGGCCAGATCGTCAGCGGCGAAGGCCACGTCGTCTGCGGACGCTGCCGCAACTGCCTGGCCGGCCGCCGCCACCTGTGCGCGCACACCAGCGGGGTCGGCGTGAACCGCCCCGGCGCCTTCGCCGAATACATCTCCCTGCCGATGTCGAACGTGTGGGTCCACTGGCCCGGCATCGATCTCGATTCGGCCAGCATCTTCGACCCCTTCGGCAACGCCGTGCACACCGCGCTCTCGTTCCCCGTGCTCGGCGAGGACGTGCTGATCACCGGCGCGGGCCCCATTGGCATCATGGCCATCGCCATCGTGCGACACGCCGGCGCGCGCCACGTGGTGATCACCGACGTCAACCCCTACCGCCTGGAACTCGCGCGCAAGATGGGCGCCACGCGAGCCGTCGACGTCCGCACCGAAAAGCTGAAGGACGTGCAGAACGAGCTCGGCATGAAGGAAGGCTTCGACGTCGGCCTGGAGATGTCGGGCAACCCGTCGGCGTTCCGCGACATGATCGCCAACATGAGCCACGGCGGGCGCATCGCCGTGCTGGGCATCCCCACTCAGAACTTCGAAATCGACTGGCGCACGGTGATCTTCAGCATGATCACCATCAAGGGCATCTACGGCCGCGAGATGTACGAAACGTGGTACAAAATGAGCTCCATGCTGCAATCGGGGCTCGACATCAAGCCGGTGATCACGCACAATTTCGCGTTCGGCGATTTTGAGAAAGGCTTCGACGCAATGCGGCAGGGCAACTCGGGCAAGGTGGTTCTGGACCTCGAAGCATGAGCGACACGGTGAAGGCGGGTCCATCCCAGCGGCTGATGTCGCTCGACGTGTTTCGCGGCATGACCATCGCCGGCATGATGCTGGTGAACAACGCAGGCGATTGGCGATACATCTACACGCCGCTCGAACACGCTGAGTGGCATGGCTGGACCTACACCGACACCGTCTTCCCGTTCTTCCTGTGGATCGTCGGCGTCGCCATGACGCTGTCATTCGCCAAGCGCGTCGAGCGGGGCGACGATAAGCGCCGCCTCGCCCTCCACGTGGTGAAACGTTTCGCCATCATCTTCGGCATCGGACTGCTGTTGAACGGCTTCCCCTACTACCACCTGGACCGCATCCGCATTCCCGGCGTGTTGCAGCGGATCGCCGTGTGCTACCTGATCGCCGGGCTGATCTTCCTCTACACCAGCGTGCGCGGCCAGATCATCTGCCTGGTCGCCTGCCTGGTCAGCTATTGGATGTTGATGACGCTTGCGCCCGTGCCCGGCGTGGGCCCCGGCCATCTCGACCCCGAAAACAATTTCGGCGCTTATGTCGACCGCATGCTGATGACCGGCCACCTGTGGAGCGCGTCGAAAACCTGGGACCCCGAAGGCGCGGTGTCGACGCTGCCCGCCATCGGGACAGCGCTGTTCGGCATCCTCGCGGGCCACATCCTGCGCCTGCGCCGCGAACCCGCCGAGCGCGGCGTGTGGCTGCTCATCAGTGGCAATCTGCTGATCTTCAGCGCGCTCTATCTCACCACCTGGATGCCCATCAACAAGAAGATCTGGACGCCGACGTTCGCCATGTTCATGGCGGGCATGGCGTCGGTGGTGTTCGCCATCTGCTACTGGTTCGTCGACGTGAAGGGCTGGAAGCGCTGGACCCGTCCGCTCGCCATCTACGGCATGAACGCCATCGCCGTGTACATCCTGGCGGGCCTGGTCGCGCGTCTGTCGAGCCTCATCCGGCCGGGCGGCGCGCCGCTCCAGAAGATCGTCTATGACGCCGTGTTCGCGCCGCTTCCCGATCCCTACTTCGCGTCGATGATGTACGGCGTGACGTTCTCCTTCACCATGTTTCTGGCGGCCCTGTTCATGTACAAGCGCGGCTGGTTCCTGAGGTTCTGATGAACGATTTCCGCGGACGCGTGGCGGTGGTCACCGGCGGAGCGAGCGGCATCGGCCTCGCTCTTGCGCGCCGTTTCGCCGCCGAAGGCATGAAGGTGCTGATCGCCGACATCGAAGAATCGGCGCTGAACGCGGCCGTTCGGTCGCTTGCCGACGAGGGCGCCGAAGCCGCGGGCGAGCGCTGCGATGTAGCCGACCACGCGCAAGTGGAAACGCTGGCCGACTCGGCGTACTCGCGTTTCGGAGCGGTCCACATTCTGGCGAACAACGCGGGCGTAGGCTCGGCCCCGGGCGCGGCGTGGCGGCAATCGCACGCCGATTGGAAGTGGGTGTTGGGCGTCAACCTGTGGGGCGCCATCAACGGTGTGCGCGCCTTCATGCCACGCATGATCGAGCAGGATACCGAAGGCCACATCGTCAACACGGCGTCGCTTGCGGGCCTGATGGCCATGCCGTTCGGCGCGCCCTACCAGGTGTCGAAGTTCGGCGTGGTGGCGTTGAGCGAATCGATCTACTACGAGTTGGCCGCCACGGGGTCGAAGCTGCGCGTGTCGGTGCTGTGTCCGGCCTGGGTGAAGACGAACATCCTGACGTCGATGCGGAACCGCCCGGCGGAGTTGGCGAACCCGGAGGAGACCGAAATCCCCGGCGAATGGCTGCAGGCGTTCTCGGCGACCATCGATGCCGGCCTCGCACCCGAAACGGTGGCGGGCCACGTGATGGACGCCATCCGGGAAGAGCGCCTGTACATCTGGACGCATCCGGAGTTCAAGGACGCCGTCGCCGCCCGCCATTCAAACATCGTCGAAGGCCGCAATCCCGACGCGGCGCGCATGCTCGCGGCGCTGGCGAAACGGTCCTAGTCCGCGCGCTTGCGCTTCTTCGAACTCGCTTCCTTCTCCGCGAGCTGGATCCTGTGTGCGTTCACGATCGCCGCCAGCAGGCCCGGGAACCGCGCCTCCACCTCCGCGAATCGCGACGAGTTCAGGATCTCCACCCCGCGCCGCTCACTGCGGATCAGTCCCGCTTCGCGCAGGATTCGGAAGTGCTGCGACAGCGTCGATTTCGGAATGGGCTCATTGCGGATGTCGCGAAACGATGAGCAGTTCAGCGAGCATCCGGGCCCGGAAAGTCCCGTGCAAATGGCCACGCGCACCGGATCGGCCAACGCGTGCAGCAGCGCTTCGACGGTGATGTCCTCGGCCGCGGGATGCAGAAGGGGCCGCATATCGGTTCCGCTCTTTTAGACTACCCGAGCGCCGCTTACGGTTCAATAGTTCACAAGTGCGGAACAATTGAATCTTTCCCGAAGGCGCACACATCCAACCCCGCGTGGCCCTTCCAGCAGGGCGGGCCGCCAAATCGAAACAGGAGACTTCCATGGGAAAACTGGACGGAAAAGTAGCGGTCATCACGGGCGCGACGTCAGGCATGGCGTTGGCCACGGCCAAGCTGTTTGTGGCCGAAGGCGCGTACGTCTTCATTACGGGACGGCGCAAGGACAAGTTGGACGAAGCGGCCGCCTCGATCGGCTCGAACGTGACGCCGGTTCAGGGCGACTCGGCGAATCTCGCCGACCTGGACCGCCTCTACGAAACCGTAAAACGCGAGAAGGGCCGCATCGACGTCCTGTTCGCGAGCGCCGGGCTGGGTGAAGCAGCGAAGATTGGCGAAATCACAGAGGAGCACTTCGACAAGACCTTCGGCCTGAACACACGCGGCACGCTGTTCACCGTGCAGAAGGCGCTGCCCCTGTTTTCAAATGGCGGCTCGATTATCCTGAACGGCTCCGTCGCCCACTGGAAGGGCTTTCCCGCCTTCGGCGTGTACGCGGGAAGCAAGGCCGCATTACGCGCCTTCGCGCGATCCTGGGTGGTGGACCTGAAGGACCGCAACATTCGCGTCAACGTGCTCAGCCCCGGTTCGGTCGACACGCCGATCCTCGATCCGATTGGGCCGCAAGGCAAGGCGTATTTCGCCTCCCTGATCCCACGCGGCACGATGGGACGGCCTGAGGAAATCGCCACCGTGGCGCTGTTCCTCGCATCGGATGATTCGAGCTACGTGAACGGCGCCGAGTTGTGCGTGGATGGAGGGGCGGCCCAAATCTGACCCCCGCCCATCGCCGGTCTGTTGAGGCGTTCCCTCAACAGACCCGCTCCACCAGCCGCCGCAACCCTTCGTCGAACACATCGGGACGCGTCAACAGGCTCACCACCAGAAACGCCTCGGACTCGAAGTCGTAGAAGAAGCCCGGTTGCACCAACACGCCGCGCTCGCCCAGCAGCGCAAGCACCCACTCCTCCTCGCTGCGCACCCGCGGGACCTGCAACGTCGCGTACCACCCGCCTTCCACCGCCAGCAATCGAACCTCAGGCGCCGCCGCCAACTCCGCCCGCAGCCGCGCCAGGTTCCGCGCCAACCGCTCCCGCATCTGTCCCTGGATCCCGCCGCGCATCTCCAGCAGCGCGGGCGCCGCCAACTGCACCGGAGTCCCCACCGACAGGTAGGTATCCGCGATGAACTCCAACCGCGCCAGCGCCGCCCGCCGCAACTCCGCGGGGCCGCCCACCATCATCCAGCCCAGCTTCATCTGCGGCAATCCGACAATCTTCGAAAGCCCGCTGAGCGAGAACGAAAGCACGTCTGCCACCTCGGCCACCACGCCTACCCGAGCCGCATCCCGCTCGAACCAATAATCTGAAAACACCTCATCGGACACGAGGGCGAGACCATGCTCTGAAGCCACCGCAACCAGTTCGTCCAACTCATCTCGATCTAAGAACGAACCAGTCGGGTTATTCGGATGTACGGTCACGATCGCGCGCGTGCGCCGCGTCACCAGCGCCCGCAGCGCCGCGATGTCCACCCTCCAGCCATGGTCGTAAAACAGCGGATACTGCACCACGTTCACCGACTCGAGCTTGGCCAGAAACTCAAACAGCGGATAGGACGGCCGCGGCGTCAACACCTCATCGCCGGGCGCGGCCAGCAGCTTGAACAGCCACGCATACGCCTCGCTGGTGCTCGCCGTCAGCACCAGACGCGACGGATCCACCGTCACGCCCGCATCCGCGTAATATCGCGCCACCGCCTCCCGCGCCGACTCGAGCCCCAACGGTTCCGGCTCATACCGTACGGCCCGCCGGTCGCCGAAAGCCTCCGCGATCGCCTCGGCTGGATAATCGATGCCCGCATGCGTCGGATTCGACTCCGTCAGATCGAGCACCGTCTCGCCCGCCCGCCGCCGGGCCTCCAGCATCCGGGAAATCGGATTCGGGCGCGTCGTCCAATCGAGCCGCGAAGAAAACATCACGCGACGGTCGCCGATTCGGTAATCGTCAGCGTGCCCATGCCCGCGTCCATCTCCGCCATCACGCCAACCGGCAGCGTCAGTTGATCGTCGGTGTGCCCGATGGTCAGCCCGCTCAGCACGGGAACCTTCAACTCGCCGAGAATCCGGTCCACCACCTCGGCCGTCGTGAACGTGCCTTCCACGAACGAAGGCTGATACTCGCGCGGCCGGCAGTCGTTGCACTCTCCCCAGATGACGCCCGCCGCCTGGTCCAACTTCCCGCCGAGCCGCAACTGCGTCAGCATGCGGTCGATCGAATAAGGCTGCTCCTCGACATCTTCGAGAAACAGGATCTTGCCGCGGGCATCGATCTCATACGGCGTGCCCATCGTCGACGCCACCAGCGACAGGTTGCCGCCCACCAGCGGCCCCCTCGCCTTGCCCGGACGCACCGGCCGCAGGATATGCTTCGGCCGCAGCCCGTTCGACTCCGGCGGATTCGTCAACTCGCCCAGCGGCGCGGTCCCAAACAGGGCTTTCTTATAAGCGGCCTGCGTGTAATCGGTGAACGCCGACAGCGGCACGGGGCCATGAAACGTCACCAGCCCCGTCATCTTGTGGATGGCCAGGTGCATCGCCGTGATGTCGCTATAGCCCACGAAAATCTTCGGATGCCGCTTGATCGCCTCATAGTCGATCTCGGGCAGAATCTGCGCCGACCCGTACCCGCCGCGAATGGCGAACACCGCCTTCACCGCGTCGTCGGCGAACATGGCGTTCAAATCATCGGCGCGTTCGTCGATTGAGCCGCCCAGATAGCCCGCCCGCTTCGAAACATTCTTGCCCCACTTTGGAACCAGCCCGAAATACCGCACCGTGCGTTCCGCCGTGTTCAACTTCTCCGGATCGCTGACGCCGGTGGACGGCGTGATCAGCCCCACCGTATCGCCCGCCTTCAACGCCCTCGGCTTCAGCAGCTTACTCGTCGCGGTCTGCGCGGCCGCCGCCAGCGCGCCCATTCCGGCCAGTACCGTTCGTCGCCTCATCATGACTGTCTTCATCGTATACTCACCAACAGATGCCCAATCACAGCACCCCGTTGGAGACCACGGCGCGCGAGGTGAAGGCCCGTCTCGACAAAGGCGAGCGCCTGCACCTGATCGACGTCCGCGAGCCGTTTGAGCACCAGACGGCCAGCATCGCCGGCGCGGAGTTGATCCCCATGCGGACCATCCCGGCCAACCTCCAGCACATCGACTCGATTGCCGACCAGGCGCCCGTCATCGTGTTCTGCCATCACGGCATGCGAAGCCTGCAAACCGTGAACTGGCTGCGCCAGCAGGGCGTCGAGAACTGCCAGAGCATGTCGGGCGGCATCGACGCCTGGAGCCTGAACGTCGACCCGGCGGTCCGGAGATACTAACCATGCGCTTCTACACGAAACCCACTTGAACCACCTGCCGCAAAGCGAAGAGTTGGCTTCGCGACAAACAGACAGGTTTTGAAGAGATCGATCTGAACAAGGGACTCAGCGCCGACGAGTTGGACAAACTCATCGGCAAACGCGACTATCTCCAGTTCCTGAATCCCAGAAACGAGTTATACCGGGAGCGCGGCATGAAGGCGAATCCTCCGCCGCGCGAGGAGGCGATCCGGCTCATGTCCCAGAACCCGAACCTGATCCGCCGCCCGCTGCTGATCAAGGGCGGAACCATCCTGTTCGGCTTCGACGAAACAGCCTGGACCGACGCGCTCGACGGTTAGCTCCCGGCCCCGCGGGCCGCTATACTGGCCCTATGGCGAGCCCCGCGTGGCTGACAACGGCCCTCTGTCTCAGCGTGGGCGGCGCACTCGCCTGTTCCTGCGCCGATCCGTTGTCGCCCTGCCAGCAGGCCGGCCGCAGCCCTCTGATCTTCTCGGGCACGGTGACCAACATCCGCAAGGACGGCGTTCAGTTCGTGCGCATGAAAGTCGACCGGACTTACAAAGGCGCCCTGCCGGCGGAGGTCGAGTTATCCGACGACGGCGCGTGCAACGGTCCCGACTTACAGCTCGGACGCCAGTATCTGATGTATACCGAGCGGTTGCCGACAGGCGCCATCCCAGCCCGTGGCTGCACCCGAAGCCGCGCCATTGAGGACGCCGCGGAGGACTTGGCGTTTCTCGATGAGTACGCCAAAGGCAAGACGGTGACCCAGATCAGCGGGACGGTCCGCTACCGCCCGGATGACTCATCCGCCCACCCGGAACGGCGGACTCCGCTTCCCCGCGTCCGTGTGGCGTTGACCGATCGAAGCCGCCGCTATTTCGCCGAAACCGACGCCAAGGGACTCTACCTGTTCACCGGACTCCCCGCCGGCGTCTACCGCCTGGAGGTGGAGTCGCCCGGCTTCCGGATGGACGGTGGCAGTCGCCTGCTCGAACTCGCGCCGAACGCCTGCTCCACGGGCGACGTGCTCATGAAGGACGATCGCCGGCTCCGAGGCGTAGTCCGTAACGAGGATGGATCGCCAGCCCGCGGCGCGCCGGTCGAGTTAGCCCTGGCCGAGCCGTATCCCGAACCCTGGCGGAACCCGGTCCTGTTCTCCACCACCGACAACCAGGGCCGCTATTTGATCGACAACGTCCCGCCCGGCGACTACTATCTGGGCATCAACATCAACGGCGCACCCAGCCGGATGTTCCCCTACCCAACGCTGTATTATCCGAGCGGAAGAAGCCGCTCTCAGGCGCTACGCCTCGAATTGCCGAGCGGTCCGGTAGCGGAAACCTACGACCTGATGGCGCCGGCGCCGCTGCCCATAGTCGTCCTGCGCGCTCGCATCTTCACGCCGGACGGCGCGCCCGCTCCGAACTCATCGATTCGCGTAGAAGACCTCGCCTCGGACAACCGCGTCGAAGCCGGTCCGGACGCCGCAGCGGATGAGACTGGCCGCGCCGTACTCGAACTCTGCGAAGGCGTCCGCTACCAGGTCTACGCCGTCATGGACCTGCCCGATCGCATGCTATTCAGCGCGCCGGCCGAGATCACCGCCACGCGCGACGCCGTCGAACGCATTTTCGTCGTCGGAAGAACCAGCGACGAATTCCGCGAACTCAGCCGCAGATTGAAGGAGTCGGGTAAGTCCCGTTAACTCACTCGCCGGCCTGACCGCCGAACTCCACCGGACGAGCCAGCTTCACCGCCGGATTCTCGAGCAGCGCATGCAGCACCTTGTCCGCCACGCGGCCGTCGGTCTCCACCACCGCCACCGCCTCCAGCGGTTCGCCCGCGCGCGCCGGAGCCTCCCGCCGGCCCAGCGAGAAGTTCGCGATATTCACGCCATGCTGGCCCAGCACGGTGCCGATATAGCCAATCACGCCCGGCACGTCCTGGTTCTTCAGGAACGTCAAATGACCATCGAGGGTCGCCTCGCAGGCGATGCCGTCCACGCGCATCAAACGCGGCCGGTTCAGCACCACCGCCCCTTCCACCGACGTGGTGCCGTGGTCGGTCTCCAACTCCACGCGCACCGAATCGTTCAACACCGGACGCGCCTCACGCGACTCGCCCACCGTCAGCCCGCGATCGCCGGCGATCTGCATCGCGTTCACCACGTTGGTCCGCGCCGCCATCGATCGCGACAGCACGCCCGCCAGGCCGGCGTTGCGAACGATATGCGTATTCTCATCGCCGATGCGTCCCGAATACACCAGCCGCACCGATCGCGGATTGCCCGTGGCGATATGCGCCGCGAATGCGCCCAGCCGCTCGGCCAGGTTGATGTACGGCCCCAGCACGCGATAGCGCTCCGGATTCATCGGCGGCATGTTCACCGCGTTCAGCGCTACGCCGTTCACCAGGTATTCCACCAGCTGCTCGGCGATGCGCACTCCCACGATCTCCTGCGCCTCTTCGGTGGACCCGCCGATGTGCGGCGTCGCGATCACCTGGTCAAAGGCGAGCAGCGGCTCGTTGGCTCCGGGCGGTTCGGTCTGAAACACGTCGAGCGCCGCCGACGCCACGTGGCCCGCTTCGATGGCCTTGCGCAGCGCCACGCCGTCCACCAACTCGCCGCGCGCGCAGTTGACGATGCGGACGCCCTTCTTCATGCGCGCCAGGGTGTCGTCGTTCAACATGCCCTGCGTTTCCTGCGTCAGCGCGACGTGCAGCGTCACGTAGTCGCTCGCGGCGTAGAGCGTGTGCAGCGTCACCAGTTCGACGCCAAGGTCGGCGGCCGACTGCGAGTTCACATAAGGATCCGACGCCAGAATGCGCATCTCGAACGGACGCGCGCGCCGCACCACTTCGCGGCCGATGCTGCCCAACCCCACGATGCCCAGGGTCTTTCCGCGCAGCTCGTTGCCCAGGAACTTCTTCTTCTCCCACTTGCCGCTCTTGGTGGACGCCGACGCCTGCGGGATGGAGCGCGCCATGGCCAGCATCAGGGCCAGCGTATGTTCGGCCACCGACACGGCGTTGCCGCCCGGCGTATTCATCACCAGCACGCCGGCCTCGGTGGCGGCGGCCAGGTCGACGTTATCGACGCCCACGCCCGCGCGTCCGATCACGCGCAGCTTGGGCGCCTTGGCCAGCACTTCCTTGGTTACCTTGACGGCGCTGCGAACCAGCAAGGCTTCCGCCTCGGCCAGGTGCTGCGCATACTCTTTCGGATTCGAGACGATGACGTTCCAGCCGGGCTGAGCCTTCAGTTGCTCGATTCCGGCGGCGGCGAGTGGTTCAGCTACGAGAATATTCATTAAGATGCCCCAGGAGTAATCCACGGCCGGAGCGTTAGTGTGAGACGCACGCGGTCCATCAGTCAGCCGACAATTGGAGGGTTCTCGATATGCACGGACTGGCCTAATTCATTAGAATAACAGACACATGAGTCTACTTGATCGGATCCAGAAGGACATGACGGACGCCATGAAGCAGAAGGCCGAAGCCCGTCTCGGCGCCCTGCGCATGATGAAAGCCGCCCTCAAGAAGTTCGAGATCGACTCGATGAAGCCGCTCGAGGAAGCTTCGGAAATGCAGGTGCTCAACACCCTGGTGAAGCAGCGCCGCGATTCGATCGACATGTTCCGCAAGGGCGGCCGTCCGGAGTTAGCCGAAAAGGAGGAAGCCGAGCTCAAGCTGATCGAATCCTACCTGCCTTCGGCGCCCACCGATGAGGAACTGGCCGCCGCCATCGAAGCCGCCATGGCCGAAACCGGCGTCACCTCGCTCAAGCAGATGGGCGTGGTGATGAAGGCCGTGCAGGCCAAACTCGCCGGCAAGCGCGTGGACGGCAAGGCGCTGAGCGAGAAGGTCCGCTCGAAGCTCAGCTGAGAACGCGATGCTGACGCGCCGGGCATTCACGGGCGCCCTCGCCGGCTCTCTGGCCGCCGCCGAACCGCCGCGCATCGCGGTGATCGCGCTCCCCGCCGGAGCGCCGGTTCCACCCGCCATCGCGGCCACCGCGGTCGTCTTCACCCGAGCCTACTTCGCCTGCCCCGACCCGGCGCTCGCCCCGGCCGTTCTGTTGAGCGGCCGCTATCCGCACGGCAAAGGCCCCGCGCTATTTCAACCCGCGCCGGACCCGGCGGCGCCCGTCGCCATCTTCATCGGAGCGGCCCGCCAGGATTCGCCCTCCGAGTCCGCCTGCCGCGTCGCGCTCGCCATCCGGCATCCAAAGCTCGCCGCCGGCCGCGTCTTCGACTTCCCCATCTCCACTGTCGACATCGCCCCCACGCTGCTCACGCTCGTGGGCGTCGAACCGCCCGACAATCTGCCCGGCCGCGACCTTTCGGCGCTGCTTGCCGCCGGCGAAGGCGCCCGGCCCGAGTCGATCTACTCGGAAGGCGGCCTCGCCAGTCCCGGCGAGTGGCGCATGATGGTGCGGGGCCTCGATAAGATTGTGGTGAGGCGCAACCTGGACGTCCTCCATCTCTACAACCTCGGCGAGGATCCGTACGAGTTGGAGGATCTCTCCCGCGAGATCGGTTTCCGCCTGAAGGTGGACGAGTTGAAGGCCCTGGTCCGGATCTGGATGCGGCGCACCAGCGACGGCATGGATCCGAGCGGACTCAGGCGGAGGAAGTCATGAGGGAAGAATCGGGTTACATCCTGCCCGGCCAACCGGCCGACGCGATGAAGGCCGTGGCGGCGGCTCGCGAGGAGGTGCGCGAACTGGCGCGCCGCACTCGCGAAGTCGTCGAAGCCTCCGGGCGATCGCTCGCAGGACTCCAGTTCGAGCCCGGATACTGGCGCGGCGACCTCACCGCCGATACAACGCTCGAGTCCGATTTTGTTTTGCTCGAGCTATGGATGCATCCGCCCGAAAACGGCCGTTGGAGCCCGCCCAGCCGCGCTCGCATCGACAAGGCGCTGGCGACCATCCTCGACCGGCAGTCGCCCGACGGCGGCTGGCCCATCTACACGGCCGGTCCTTCGGAAGTGAACGCCACCGCCCGCGCCTACGTCGCCTTGAAGCTCGGCGGATACAGCCCCGATCATCCGGCGCTCGCCCGAGCTCGTCAGAAGGTGCTGGCGCTCGGCGGATTGCAGGCCGCCAACAGCTACACCAAGATCAACCTCAGCCTGTTCGGCCTGTTCCCCAAGCAGTTCGCGCCCACCGTGCCGCCGGAGCTCGTGCTGATGCCCGGCAACCTGCTCTATGAGATGTCGTCCTGGACCCGCGCCATCGTCATCCCGCTCTCCATCGTCCAGGCGAGCGGCGTGCGCCGTCCGGTCCCCGAAGGCATGACCGCCGAAGAGCTGTTCGTCCCCGGCCAGAAGCTGAAGCTGCCCAAGAAGGATCGCCTGTCCGCCGTCTTCAACCAGGCCGACCGCATCCTGAAGTTATGGGAGCGCCGCGGCATCCGCGACATCCGCGCCAAGGCCGTCCGCGAGGCCGAAAAGTGGATGCTCGACCGCATGCGCTACACCGACGGCCTTGGCGCCATCTACCCGTCGATGATGTACTCCATCATGGCCATGGACGTGTTGGGCTATGAGCGCGATCACCCCGACCTCAACGAAGCGCTGAAGCAGTTCCACGACCTGATCCTTGAAACGCCGGACCGCCTGGAGTTCCAACCCGCCGTATCGCCCGTGTGGGACACCGCCATCGCCATGTTCGCGCTCGGCGAGGCGGGCGTGGCCGATCCCGGCCGCATGCGGCGCGCCGCCGATTGGCTGATGGATAAGGAGGTCCGCCGCAAAGGCGACTGGTCGGTGAAGCGTCCCGACCTGCGGCCCGGCGGCTGGGCCTTCGAATTCGCCAACGAGTTCTACCCCGACATCGACGACACCGCCATGGTCCTGCTGGCGCTCGAGCACGCCCGGGCGTCGGACCCCGAACGTCAGGCGCGTGTGGAAAAGCGGGCCGTCGACTGGATCGTGGGCATGCAGTCCTCCGATGGCGGATGGGCGGCCTTCGACGTCGACAACAACTGGCAGTTGCTGAACAAGGTGCCCTTCGCCGATCACAACGCCATGCTCGACCCCACCTGTCCTGACATCACCGGCCGCGTGATGGACGCGCTGTGCCGCCGCGGTTACACCTACGCGCATCCGGCCATCGAGCGCGGCGTCCAGTATCTGCTCGCGCACCAGCGGGACGACGGAAGCTGGTACGGCCGCTGGGGCGTCAATTATGTATACGGCACGTTCCTGGCCCTGCGCGGACTGCGCTCCAGCCGCTCTCCGGTGGTGACGGGCGCCATGCGCAAGGCCGCCGATTGGCTGCGTTCGGCGCAGAACCCGGACGGCGGTTGGGGCGAAAGCTGCGTCAGCTACGAAGTGCACCGTTTCGCCGCCGCCCCCAGCACGCCATCGCAGACGGCGTGGGCGCTGCTCGGCCTGGACGCGGCGGGCGATCGCGGATCCCCGGCGGCGCGGGCGGGCGTCCAGTGGCTGGTCGACCGGCTCAACTCGAAGGGGGCCTGGGACGAGGAACTGATGACCGGCACCGGCTTCCCCAACGTGTTCTACCTGACCTATCATCTGTACCGGCACTACTTTCCGCTGCTGGCGCTGGCCGCTTGGCAGTCGAAGGCGCCTGAGATCTAGCGCCATTGTGTTGAGAGCCGCCGCCCCCGCCGGGCACTGTAGTGTCAGCCCCCGGGCGCCGGAATGCCGAAACTACGAGATCTCAAGATCAGCGCCAAGCTGACGTTCACCTCCCTGATCGCGGCCCTTCAGCTCGTCTTTCTAGCGGGATTCGCGTTGCGCGCGCTGGATAGCACCAACGCCGCCGCGGAAGAAGCACAGGTCTACGCGAAGAAGCTCAACGCCGCCCAGGCGATGATCTCCGCGCTATCTCAATTGGGCGATCGCCAGGGGAGCCGGAACAAGGGTCGCGAGGACACGGAAATCGCCTCCCTGCGCCAGGATTGCCGGGCGCGCCTCGAAGCGCTCCGGCGCGACACAGCCACCGACCGGGGCCGCCAATTGCTGGGCGCTATCGAAAGCAAGGCCGCGCCGTGGCTGGACCCCTCCTCATCGCCCGACCGCGCGTCGGAGGCCGCCCGGCACGCCAGCCTCGACGCCTTCAAGGCGGCCGCCGACGAGTACATGGAGTTCCGTCAGGCCCGCCTGGCCAAGTTCCAGGGCGAGCAGCGTGAAGCCTTCTCCAATATGAAGATGTGGATCGCCATCATGGCGGGAGCGTTCGGCCTGGCCGCCTTCCTGGTCTCAAGGACCATCGCCCGAGGGATCGAGAAGCCCCTGTTTGAGACCATCGCCAGCCTGGATGGAATCTCGCGTGGAGACCTGCTGCACGACGTCGACACTCGCCACACCGACCGAAAGGACGAGATCGGGACCCTGGCGAGGGCGGTTCAGGCGGTGAAGACCGGCGTCGGTCAGATCATCCATCAGATCGCCGAGGCGTCCGGCGGACTGATGGACTCCTCGGGCCAGCTTTCGTCGAGCGCCGACGAGATGTCGGCCGGCTCGCGCGACGCCTCGCAGCGGGCGCACGCCGTGGCCGCGGCCTCCGCCCAGGTGAAGTCCACCGTGGAGAACTTCGCCTCCGACATGGGACAGGCGGCGGCGAACCTGACCGAGGTGGCCAACGCCACCGAGCAGATGACCTCCACCATCGGGGAGATTGCGGGCAACTCGGAGACAGCCCGCCGCATTGTGCAGGACGCGGCGCGCCAGGTGGAGGTGGTGGGCGAGCAGATGGGACGCCTGGGCGCGGCCGCCAAGGAGATCGGCAAGGTCACCGAGACCATCAACGAGATCGCGTCGCAAACCAACCTGCTCGCCCTGAACGCCACCATCGAGGCGGCCCGGGCCGGCGCCGCGGGCAAGGGGTTCGCCGTGGTCGCCAATGAGATCAAGGAGCTGGCGCAGCAGACGGCCTCGGCCACCGGCGACATACAGGGCCGGATCGTGGGCGTGCAGTCGTCGGCGAGCGATGGCATCGCCGAGATCGGCAAGATCGCTGCGGTGATTCATGAGGTCCGCGACGTCGTCTCCTCGATCGCGGCGGCCATCGAGGAGCAGTCCACCGTTTCCAAGGGGATCGCCCGGAACATCGCTGAGGCCACCGGAGGCGTGCAGGACGCCAACGCGCGGGTTTCCACCACCTCCCATGCCACCACCGGGATCGCCAGCGAAATCGCCGCCGTCGATGGTGTGGCGTCGCGGCTCCGGTCCAGCAGCGAAACCGTGCGAACCAACGCTGCCTCCGTGTCCCGCCTGGCCGAACAGTTGAAGAAGTCGGTGAGCCGCTTCCAGGTGTAGCCGCCGCGCGGGCCTCTCCCGATCGATTCCTGCTACCGTTGGGGATGTTATGAAGAACATCGCCATCTTCGGGGCCGCGGGGGCGATCGGGCACTCCATCGCCGCCGAACTGGACCGGCGCGGACTGCCGTTTCGGGCGGTGGGGCGGAATCGCGAACGGCTGGCCCGGGAGTATCCGAAAGCCGACTGCGTCGCCGCCGACCTGATGGATTCCGAGGCCGCCGAGTGGGCCGCCTCGAGCGTCGACACCATCTTCTATACCGTCGGCGTGTCGTCCTACACCGACTTTCCGAAGCACCTGACCGCCATGCGCGCCACCATCGAGGCCGCGGTCAAAGCGGGCGTTGAGCGCATCCTCGTCGTGTCGAGCGTCTACGGCTACGGCTCTCCGCTGACGCCGAAGGTGGCCGAAACGCACCCCCGCGAGCCGGCCGCGCGCAAGGGCAAAATCCGCAAAGAGCAGGAGGACATCGCCATGGAGGCCCATCGCGCCGGGCGCATCCACGCGGCTGTCGTGCATCTGCCGGACTTCTACGGTCCCTACGCCGAGTTGAGCCTGGCGCACCAGGTGTTCGGGCCGGCGCTGGCGGGCAAGCGCGCCACCTGGCTCGGGTCGGTGGACCTCCCGCACGAGTTCATCTACGTCCCCGACGCCGGGGCGCCGCTGGTCGAGTTGGCCTCGCGCGAGGCGGCCTGGGGCGAGCGTTGGAACCTGGGCGGCGCGGGGACGATCCTCGCCCGCGACTTCATCACGCGCATCTATCAGGAGGTGGGCCGCAAGCCGCGGTGGATGGCCGCTTCAAAGATGATGCTGTGGCTGATGTCGCCATTCAACTCGCTGATGCGGGAGTTGATCGAGATGCAGTACCTGGTGGAGACGCCCGTCATCCTGGACGATTCGAAGCTCGAACGGCTGCTGGGCGGGCTGTACAAGACTCCCTACGAGGCCGGCATACGCTCCACGATCGAGTGGATGCGGCGGTGATCGGCGCGCGCCAACGCTTGGTATGATGATGGCGCTACCCCCATGAGCGCACAACGTCACCGCCCCTTCGTTCCCGAAAACATGAAGATGTCCGAGTTCACCGTACGCGCGGTGCTGCTCGGGCTGTTGATGACCGGCGTGCTCGGCGCGGCCAACGCCTACCTGGGCCTGCGCGCCGGCATGACCATCGCGGCCACCTATCCGGCGGCCGTCATCAGCATGGCCATCCTGCGCATCTTCAAGGGCTCGATTCTCGAGGAGAACATCGGACGAACCATCGGCTCCATCGGGGAGTCCGTGGCGGCGGGCGCGGTGTTCACGATTCCGGCGTTCGTCATCGCGGGGTTGTGGCCGGGGTTGACCAGCGACCGCTATTGGGAATCGGTGGCGTTGATGACCATCGGCGGCACGTTGGGCATCCTCTTTGTGACGCTGCTCCGGCGCGTGATGGTGGAGGATCCCGAACTGCCCTATCCCGAATCGGTGGCGGCGTCGGAGATCCACAAGGCCGGCCAGCAGGGGTCCAAGGCCGCCAAGATTCTGTTCGCCAACATGGGGTTCGGCGGGTTCATGTACCTGCTGGGCGCGGTGAACGTGTTCAACCCGAACAATACGTTCAGCATCACCATCGGCGACTTCGGCAAGAAGCTGCTGCTGCGCACCAGCCGGAACCCCAATGTGACGACGACGTTGACGGGCGGCGGATCGGTGTTCTCGATGCCCGACGTCAGCCCCGCCTACCTGGGCGTCGGCTATATTGTCGGGCCGCGGCTGGCGGCGTTGAACTTCGCTGGCGGCGTGCTGGCCTGGGGGTTGCTGGTTCCGCTGGTGACCTTCGTCATGGGGCCGACGCTGCGGGCGAGCCTGCCGGCCGGTAAGGACGTTTCGTGGGATGTGCTGGCCAACGCCGTGTACTTTTCGGTGGTGCGGCCCATCGCGGTGGGCGGCATGCTGGTGGGCGCCAGCTACACGCTGTTCAAGATGCGCAAGCAGTTGGGCGCCGGGATCTCGCGGGCCATTTCCGATCTGAAGAAGTCGGCGGCGGCGGCCGAGGCCACCAACCGGACCGAGCGCGACCTGGGCTCCAAGGTGGTGTTCGCGGGCGTGGGCGTGGTGGTGCTGGCGATGATCGCGCTGTACTACTACTTCATCTCGGGCGCCGGGAACCTGCCGGGCGGCACGGTGATCGCGGGCGCGGTGGTGGCGGCGGTGGTGATGGCGATCCTCGGGTTCTTCTTCGCGGCGGTGTCGGGGAACCTGGTGGGCATGATCGGGTCGTCGAACAATCCGGTGTCGGGGCTGACGTTGTGCACGCTGGTGGTTTCGGCGCTGCTGATGGTGGCGTTGGGCGTGTCGGGCGTGGGCGGCGTGGCGGCGGTGTTGGGCGTGGCGGCGGTGGTCTGCGTGTCGTCGGCGGTGGCGGGCGAGATGCTGCAGGACCTGAAGGTCGGCCACATCCTGGGCGGCACTCCGAAGCTGATGCAGATCGGCGATCTGATGGGCATCGTGGTGGCCTCGCTGGTGCTGTTCTTCCCGCTGGCGATTCTCGATAAGGCGTACCATTTCGGCAGTCCGGCGCTGCCCGCGCCGCAGGCCGGGTTGATGGCGATGCTGTCGCAGGGCATTGTGGGCGGCGAGATGGCTTGGCCGCTGGTGATCGTGGGGATCCTGATGGGTATCTCGCTGATCATGGTCCAGGTGAAGAGCCCGATGCTGTTTTCGGTGGGCATGTACCTGCCGTTGGGCACGACGTTCGCGATCTTCCTGGGCGGCGTCATCCGCTGGGTGACCGATACGCTGCGCGACCGCCGCGGCTACAACGACGCGCAGAAGGCTCGCGTGGACAACGCGGGCGTGCTGACCGCTTCCGGGCTGATCGCGGGCGAGGCGCTGTGCGGACTGGTGATCGCGGGGCTGGTGGGCACGGGCCACGACGTCGCGCTGGTGACGTGGACGGCTCCGCTGGCTGCGGCGCTGATCGCGCTGGCGGTGCTGGTGGTGGCCATGGTGCGGACGCCGCTCGCCAACGCCGGCCGGCCCGAGGATCCGGCGCCTCCGACGGCGATTATGTAAGCGGCTGGTTACGGTTTTCGAGGCAGCGGCTTGAAAGGGCCGCCTGCCTCCGCCGTCCAGCGCCTGCCGGCCCCATCGTCGACGGCGACCCCGGAGTGATAGGTTCCGTCCCACCACCGGCTGTAGCCCATCCAGGCAGCCGCGGGCGGTTGCAGGGCTTTGAAACTGAGCCCCCACCCCAGTTCGCGTTCACCGTACACATCGCCATATTGGGCGCCCAGCAGCATCCGGTCTCCGTAGCCTCCCCGCATTTGGAAGACAGGGCTTCCAGTCCAGCCCAATTGAAGACTGGCCCGGGGCTGAGCGGCGTTGCGCGGGGTGGAATCCGGCGTAGCATCCGGACCGTAGAGGGCCATCCCGTCCGCGCCGGCTTGGAAGCGACGGGCTCCGCGTGGGTCGAGGAACACCAGCACCGTGCCCTTCGGCGCGGTGGGCGGGATCCAGGGGTTTCGGTCCGGCCCCCAGTAACTCAGGAGCCGGCCGGATGGCTCAACCAACTCGAACCGTTGCGCGCGGATGGCGGCCGGCTTATCGATGGCGTCGTGCAGTGCGCCGCCGAGATAGCCGCAGACGGCCGCCACGACGCCAACCACAGCGTTGCGGCGGATCGAGAGATTCAGGCGGGACATGTTGCTATAGACACTCGACGGACGCGGGCGGTTCCGCTGCCTCACAGCCGGCGTATGGAGGGGCGGCGGCGGCCTTCCCAGCGGTATTCGAAGTGGGCGTCCGGGCGGACGTTGGCCACCAGTTTTGGGCGGAAGCAGGCCAGGCACTCGCCCCCAGGGCGGCGTACGCTTCGGTAGATGACTCCGTTGGAGCCTGCGGCGAGCAGGCCGGCCGCTAACGCTTGGGATTCGACATAACTCGCCGGGTGGTGGCAGGCTTCATAGCCGGCCCGCAGGTCGTGGAAGTCGGCGTCGAAGTCGGCGAGATACAGCCGCATCTGGACCCGCGTTTCGAAGACTCCGACCTCGGCTAACTCGGCGGTTCGGTGATAGACGACTTCCTCGTGCGCCGTGTCCAACTCCGTGCCCGCGTACCAGGCGCCGCGGTCCGATGAGTTGAAGCGGCCGCCGTCCGGACGGGGATGGCAGTAGGCCGCCATCACCACGCTCGACATGGGGCGGCCGGTCACCCACTCGGCGGCGGGCAGACGCTCCAGAATGCCGAGTTCCTCCGAGATACGATCGTTGGTCCAGCTTTCGAGTTCGAAGATGAACGGGAGGTCCTCCGGGCTCGACACCCGGTCGAGGATGCCTTCGGCCGGGAAGATGCTGGGCGTCAGACGGCAGGCGTCGGCCAACTCGAGGTGAGTCACCGGCGGGGTCAATTCCAGCCTCCGCGGCGGGCGTCGAGCAGGCGGCGGACGTGGTACAGGCCGTCGATGCCGGCTTCCGTCATCAGCACGATGGCCGGGCGTCCCGCGAACAACGGGTTGCTGTTGGGCAGGCGGATCCAGCCGTCGGCGAGGCCCGTTTCCGGGTAGAGGATATGGAGGTCCTTGTAAATGCCCAGGATCAGGGAGATCCGGATCAGCATGTCGAAGGGCAGCGTGCCCACCTGGCCGGACTTGTACTTGTAGTATGTCGAGTCCGGGGGCCAGCCGAGCAGGCCGCGGCATTCCTCGTTGCTTAGCCCCCAGGCGGAGGCCACGTTGAAGAATGTCCGCATGGCCGGGCCCGACATCTGGCGGCGGACCTTGGGGTCTCGCCGGCGGTCGGCGGGGACAGGGGGGAGGGAAAGACTGTCCTTGCGCGCTCGCGCCCGTAACTCCATATTTGGAGTTTACGCTTCAGATCTGGACTAGTCAACCCGGCTGGCGAGGCGATTTCGAAGATAGCGTCCACTGAACAGCGCGGCGAGGCCGGTGATGAACAGCGCCACGGTGCCGGGTTCCGGATTGGCGTGGACGGGCAGAGCCGCCTCGGCGGCCAGGGGCGCCGTCTGCGGGGTCAGAACAAAGGCGTGTTCGACGCCGTTCAGCGTGCCGGTTCCGACGATCTGGCCGGACTCGTTGATGGCGTACGCGTTGGTCAACTGCCAGCCGCCGAGGTTTGACACCAGCAGGTTCAGGTCGAACATGGCGCCGCCGATGTAGACGAAGGCGTGATTGCTGTTATTGCCCGCCAGCATCGAATAGCCGACCACGGAGCCCGAATCGTTGATTCCGTAGGCGAAGCTCGCACCGCCGCCGAGCGTGCCGAGATCGGTGACGCCCGAACCGCTCCACACCACGGCGTGCGAGTAGCCGGTGGAGGAGATGCTGGCGCCGGCCACCTGGCCGCCGTTGTTAATGGCGAAGGCGTAACTCGAGCCGCCGAGCGAGGTCAGGATCGTACTGCCGGTGGCCGCCGAGTACACGAAGGCGTTGAAACCGCCGGTCGAATTCATCGCGTAACCGGCCACCGAGCCCGAACTGTTGATTCCGTAAGCAGAAGACCAGGACGTACCGGCTGGGGAGACATCCTGCACCTGGCCGTTCGAGTAAATTACGGCGTGCCCCTGACCGTTGCTGGTGGAGGCCATGCCGGCGATCTGGCCGGAGCTGTTGATGGCCATGGCGTACGAATCGGAACCACCCAGTCCTCCGAGCGCCTGGGCGGTTCCGTTATTCCACGACGTCGCCACGGCCTTGCCGTTGACATAAGACACCCCCGCAACCTGCCCTGATGCGTTGATGCCATAGCCCGCGGCGCCTCCGTTGGCCCAGGCCGGCGTGATGTCGCCCGCTCCGGATCCCGACGTGAAGGCATGTAGATTCCCCTGCGCGTCCACTCCGTAACCGGTCACCTGGCCAAACTGATTAATGGCCGCGCCGGTGGTCTGTGAGCCACCCATCGTCCCCATGTCGATAATGGTATAGACCGGTGCTGCGCTGACGATGACGCCAGCGGCTGCCGCTGCGATGAGTGCGAGGAGTTTCATGCCAGCCCCATTGTGGACGACGCCACTTTATAGAGAAATCACCTGATTGTTCTAACAAAAACTGGTACCGGTCTAAAGCCAGGAATTTTCTGGCCTTCTTACCCCGGAGGGATATGTCGACTCGACCGATCTTATTCACACCACTTCGCCTGCGCTCCCTGGAGTTCAAGAACCGCATAGCGGTTTCGCCCATGTGCCAATATTCGTGCCGGGACGGCTTTGTGACGGACTGGCACCTGGTCCACCTGGGGGCCAGAGCCGTTGGCGGAGCGGCGTTGATCGTCATGGAGGCCACGGCAGTGGAAGCTCGCGGACGAATATCCCCCGCTGATGCGGGGATCTGGAAGGACGAGCATACCACCCCTCTCAGCAGAATTCCAGCTTTCATCCGGGAAAATGGGGCCATTGCGGCCATTCAATTGGCTCATGCCGGCCGAAAGGCCAGTACGAGGCCCCCGTGGAAGGGGGGTGGAGTACTCCCCCCTGGGGCCGAAGACGGTTGGCTGCCCGTGGCGCCCAGCCCGATCCCCTTCGAGGAGGGGGACCCGGCGCCGGCGGAACTCAGTATCCCGGAAATCCGGGACACGGTTGAGGCCTTCGCCCGAGCGGCGCGGCGGGTGCTGGAGGCCGGGTTCCAGGTGGCCGAGATTCATGGGGCCCATGGGTATCTGATCCATCAATTCCTGTCTCCTTTGTCGAACCGGCGTACGGATGTCTACGGCGGCAGTTTCGAGAACCGGATCCGGCTGGTGTGCGAGGTGACCGAGGCCGTCCGGGCGGTGTGGCCCGCCGATCTGCCGCTGTTTGTCCGATTGTCGGCCACCGATTGGGTGGAAGGCGGCTGGGACCTGGACCAAACCGTCGCCTTATCGAAGATTCTGCGTGACTTGGGCGTCGACTTAATCGACTGTTCGTCGGGCGGGGCGGCGCCGCGGGTGCGGATTCCGGTGGGGCCAGGCTACCAGGTCCCGTTCGCCGAGCGGGTGCGGCGGGAGGCGGGCATCGAGACCGGGGCGGTGGGGCTGATCACGGAGCCGGCCCAGGCCGAGCAGATCGTCGCGTCGGGGCAGGCCGGGATGGTGCTGCTGGCCCGGGCCATGCTGCGGGATCCGTTCTGGGCGCACAACGCGGCGCGGGCGCTGGGGTTGAAGCCGGTCCCGCCGGTGCAATACGGTCGCGCATTTTGAGGGCGGCGGGCGCCCCGCTCACCCTGGAATCGCTACCGTTAGACCAGGAAGTCTCGTCGGCCGCGGGCGGGGCGCGCTAGATTCAGAGCAGGCGCTCCTTATTCAATGCGACGACTTTACGCCAGGCGGATGGAACAGTGGGAGAACAGGTTGTGCTTCCGCTCGAACAACCGCGTGGTGCGTCCGTTCGAATGGGGCCTGGATTGGACCGCCAACTGGCCGTGCACCGGGCTCTATCCGAAAAACGGCCACGATCCGGAGAGCTACCTGCGGGGGCTGAACCGGTTGGCCATCGAGCGGAGCGAGGAGTTTTTCGCCTACAAGCCGCCGACCGACTTCCGGCTGGAGGATGGACTGTTGAAGTTCACCTCACCGGTGCATACGCGGTATCCCGAAAACAACACGGTGTACGGGCAGTGGTTTCCCGCCAAGGAGAAACCCGGGCGGAAACGGCGGGCCGTGGTGGTGCTGCCGCACTGGAACGCGAGCGTGGGCCAGCATGTGGGCCTGTGCAAGGGGTTGGCCGCGCTGGGCCTTTCGGCGCTGCGCATCAGCCTGCCTTACCACGACTACCGGATGCCGCCGGAACTGGAGCGCGCCGATTACGCGGTCTCCTCAAACGTGGGGCGGACGATCGACGCGTCGCGGCAGGCGGTGATCGACGTGCGCTGCACGGCCGATTGGTTCGAACAGATGGGCTTCGACCGGATCGGGCTGGTGGGAACGAGCCTAGGCTCCTGCTACGGGTACCTGGCGAGCGCGCACGATCCGCGATTCCGGGTGAACGTGTTCAACCACTGCTCGACGTACTTCGCCGATGTGGTGTGGATCGGGTTGTCGACGCGGCACATACGGCAGGGTCTTGAGAACGACATCGACCTGGAGCGGTTGCGGCAGGCCTGGTTGGCCATCAGTCCGCCCTCCTACTGGGACCGTTACGGCGAGCTCAAGAAGAAGTCGCTGTTCATCTACGCCCGCTATGACACGACGTTTCCGCCGCATTTGTCGGAACAGGTGGTGAGGCACGCGCGGGAGTCGAAGCTCGATCATAAGAGCGTCGTGCTGCCGTGCGGACACTACACGTTGGGCGAGTGGCCGTTCAAGTATATCGACGGGTACCACATCTGCAACTTCCTGTTGCGGAACCTGTAGTCCTTTTCTCAAATTGTCAAAGATCGCCGCGGGTCGCTGGGCCGATGGGGCTGGCGCGTCACTCGCGGTGCGGCAGGGCGGCGGATGGCGCGGCCGGGGCTGAGGCGCACGCCGTCATGACCGCGGGCGGCGGGGCCTGGGGACGGGAGGTCTTGCGGGCCTGTGCAGGGGTTTCCTCTTTCGGGCGCTGGCGGATGGCGCGGCGCAGGTCGTCCAGGGCCCGGCGGCAGGCGCGTTCGCAGTCGGCGACGTAACGGGTGAGGGCTTTGAAGCGATCGGGGCTTTGGAGAAGGATTTCGAGCGGGTCGATGGCGGAGAAGGCGCGTTGCTCCACCTTCAGGGCTTGCTGGTAGCGGGCCATGGCGGCGGCGTAGTTATCGACCAACAGGCGCTCGTAGGCGCTGGCGGGCTCAAAGTGCGCGGCGATGTCATCGCGGAGGGCGTGGGCCGGGTCGAGCACGGACGGCTCGGCGGCGGGTCGAGTGGCTGAGTTCATGTTCTTCCGCTTTGAGCGTATCGCGAGGTCAAGCGGAGGGGGTTGCGGATGAACTGGCGATGTCCTTTGTTTTCTAAACGGAAAGCCGATTTTCGACAGGTGTGAACGCGCTTCGCGGGGGTATCGAATTTTGATAAAGTGCAGCGTGATGAGACCTGACGCCGATTTCCTGAGGCGCGCCGGATGGGTCGCGCTCGCTTTGCTGACGCCCGGATTTGGCCAGACGCCGGTGGTTCCCGAGTGGGCGCTGCCGGGTTCGGCGACGCATAAACAAGTCCCGCCGCCGGCCGATTTTCATCGGGCCAGCAAGACCGTCGCGACGCCGCTGGGCGTATTCGACGGGCAGACCGACGTGGGCGGGGCGGTGGTGGAGGGGAGCGCGGGCTACGACTCGGGGAGCGGGCGGTATACCATCAACTCGGCCGGGTATAACATCTGGTACACGCGGGACGAGTTCCGCTTCCTTTGGAAGAAGATGTCCGGGGATGTGTCGCTGGCGGCGAGCGTCGCGTTTCCGAAATCGGACGGGTATGGGGACCGGAAGGCGGTGCTGATCATCCGGCAGACGCTGGACGATGACTCCAAAGAGGCGATGCTGGGGGAGCATGGGGTGGGGATGATCCACCTGGCGCAGCGGCCCGAACGCGGGGCCAATATGAAAGACCTGCAATACCGGTTTGGCGGCGGGTTGGCGAAGGTTCTGGCCAGGCGGGTGGGGATCGAGAAGCGCGGCGACTCGATTTCGATCTGGGTGAGCCTGGAGGGTGAGCCGATGGCGCGGCTGGGGCCGCCGATTACGCTGCGCTTCGATGAGCCGTTCTACGTCGGGGTCGGGTTCTGCTCGCACCTGCCGGCGGATGTGGATACGGCCGTGCTTTCGGATATAGTCCTTGAGAACGCGGCGGGTAAGGTGCGCTGAGACGGACTCAGGGAAACTGCACTGTAGAGTCGCGCCGGTCCTGCCGATATGCGTTGGTAGATGATCGACACCCTGCCAGACAGTGAAACGGTGCTCGCCCAGTTCAACCGTCTCATCAGCGAGTTGCTTCGCGGAAGCTTGAACCGTAACACATTCCGGCCGTGGGAGATCGAAATCCTGCTCGACCTGGAGTCGTGCGAGTTCAAGGACGCCAACAAACGCGAGATGCTGAAGCGCTACCAGCGGGCCGTGCAACGGCACATGGAGAAGGGCGCGCGGTTGCCGCTGAAGATGTCGGAGTATCTGGATTCGCTGGCTACGCGTCGCGCGGCGTCGTGACGATGTGTGGGGCCCTCGGGGTATTCTGGTCATAGGACCGTTTTCAACAAGAACTGAGAGGGAAACTCCATGGGTTGTGGCAGTGGCATGGGTGCGCCGCGAGGCGAAGAGCAAAACACGTCGGGACACAAGGTCTTCTGCGTAAAATTCCAGCGCGAAATGCCTGGGTTGGATGAAGTGCCCTTTGAGGGCGATCCGCTCGGCCAGCGCATCTACGAGAGCGTCTCGAAAGAGGCCTGGAAGATGTGGGTGGAACGCATGAAGATGATCATGAACGAGTACCGGCTGAATCTGGGTACGGCCGAAGCCCAGGATTTCCTGCTCAAACAGATGGAGGAGTACTTCTTCGGGGAAGGCGCCGCGCTGCCTCCGAATTATGTGGCTCCGAAGGCCAAGAACTAGGCCGTCAGAGCACCGGTAGAGCTTCCACGATTTCAAACCGCAGTTGCGCGTGCGCGCGCCGGAGTGCGTCCTCGACCGACTCCGGCGCCGCGCCCGCCGCGAAAATGAACCCCAAATAGGTCGCGCCTTCGGGCAGGGGCAGCAGCTTCTGACCCGGGCTGGCGGTGATGGCGACATCCTCAACGCCGGGCGTGGCGCGGGCCTGTTCCACTCCCTCCACGCCTTGATAGGCGCCCGCTTTCGGGATCGGAACCATCATGACGCCGCGGGCCGGCGCGTCGAGCGACAGGCTGCCGAACGGGTCGCCGGCGGCGTGGCGCATCACCACATCCTCCAGGTTCAGGCCCGATTCGAAACGCAAGGCCTTGGCGCAGAGGCCGCCGATGGGCCGGGCGGCTACTTCGAGCATCCACACGCCGGCGGCGTTCACGCGCATTTCGGCGTGGACGGGGCCATCGGACAGGCCCAGCGCCTGGATGGCCTTGCGGGTGGCGTCGACGATCGCCTGCTGGACGTCGAGCGGGGCGCGGGAGGGCGTGACGTAGAGGGTCTCCTCAAAATAGGGGCCGGTGAGCGGGTCGGGCTTGTCGAACAGGGCGATGACGCGGAGTTGGCCGGCGGTGAGGATGCCTTCGAGGGCGAATTCGCGGCCGTCGATGTAGTCTTCCACCTGGAGGAAACGGTCCTGCTCCTCGTGCTTGCGGACGATGTCGGGGGAGGCGAGGATGGCGCGGATGCGGTGGAAGGCGGCGGCGAATCCGGCGGGGTGGTCGGCGCGAATGACGCCGCGGCTGGCGGAGAGGCCGAGGGGCTTCAGCACCGAGGGGTAGCGGGATTCGGCGGCGGCGCGGGCGGGGTCGGCGTCGAGCGGGATGCGGCGGTAGGAGGGTACGGGGAGGCCGGCGGCGCGGAACCGTTCGCGGGCGGCGAATTTGTTCCAGGCGGCGAAGACCGATTCGGGCGAACTGTAGGCGAGGCCGAGCTGGCGGGCGGCGACGGCGGCCAGATAGGACGGACGGTCGCCGACGGCGATGACGCCGTCAAAGGGGCCGTGACGCTGGGCGTGGCGGAGGATGGCGGTGGAGGACGCTTCGGGCTTGTGAAATTTGACGGGGATGGCGGCGTCGCCCCAGGGATCGCCGAGGCGGGGGCAATGGTCGGTGGCGAGTTGCACGTGATAGCCCGCGCGGAGGCCTGCTTCGGCGAAGGCGCGGGTCTGATAGCCGGTGGTGGCCGCGATGAGGAGAATTCGTTTCGCCACTTAACGTAATTTTACCTTCGAATGGCGATTTGTAACGTTCGGTGACGAGAGTGTAAAGGCTTGTGAACCGCGGTAACAGGGGCCGGGATGTGAACGTTTCTTAGTCAGAAGCTGAAAATTGAAATTCAGTTTCGAGTAAAGAAGGAGACCGTTACACATGAAGAACCTTATGAAATCCGCGATGACCGGGCTGGGAGTCGCTGTCCTGCTGGCGCTGGGAGTTACTAACACGTTCGCCTGGACGACCGGTGAAATGAAGGTGAACCTATCGCACGCCGTGACGCTGGGACAGGGAACGCTGGCGGCGGGCGAGTATTTCGTGAGGCTGTTGCCGGCGAGCGGTAACTCGTCGGTGATCGAGTTTACGCCCGAGACGTCCGGCAGCGCGGCGATCGCGCTGGTGACCGAAGTCAGCACGCGCGACAACGCCCCGGCGGACAAGGCGCAGGTGTTGCTGCGGCACAACGGCGCGGGCTATGAGATCGATAAGATCTTTTTCGAAGGCAGCAACGTCGGCTACGAGGTTCTTTCGCCGCGCGGTAAGTAAGGCTCAGCGGTCCGCCCCGGGGCCGCGGATGAGAAACACCGCGATTTCCGCCATCAGGTTGGGAAGCGCGTTCACGGTGGTTTCCCCCGACAGACAGATGCGGCGCTCGACGGTCCAACTCTCGCGCGCCGCAAGCAGTTCGAAATCGTCGATGGTGAGGAAGTGGATGTTGGGGGAATCGTACCAGTCGTAAGGAAACAGCCGGGTTTTGGGGGCGCGGCCGGTCAGCAGGTGCGACAGCCGCACGGACCAGTGTCCGAAGTTCGGGAAGGCCACGATGGCGCGGCGTCCGACGCGCATCATTTCGCGGAGCACCTGCAGGGGCCAGTGAGTCTCCTGAAGCGTCTGGCTGAGGATGACGTAATCGAAGGCGAAGTCGGGATAGTCGGCCAGACCCTGATCGATGTCACCCTGGTAGACGGACACTCCGCGAGCGATGGCCCGCTGCACTTTCTGGCCGGATATCTCGACGCCGCGGGCCTCCACCTGTTTGTTTTCGGCGAGCCAGGCGAGTAACTCGCCCTCGCCGCAGCCTAAGTCGAGGACTCGGGCGGCGGGCGGGACTAACTCGCCGATCATGGCGTAATCGCTGCGTCCGAGCACGGATCGGACGAAGGGTTTGTCGGGCGAATCCAGGGACGTCATGACTTGAAGGTGCTGGCGAGGAAGCCGCGGACCAGGAGGGTCTGTTCGGCGATGTCGACAAGGAAGGCGTCGTGGCCGTAATTGGACGGCAGCTCGCAGTAGGCGACGTCCTTGTTGCGGCCGCGCAGGGCGCTGACGATTTCGATCGACTGGTAACTCGGGTAGAGCCAGTCGGAGGTGAAGCTGATGACCAGGAAGCGGGCGCGCACGGGCTCGAGCGCGGCGGCGAGCGAAGGGGCGCGGCCGGCGGCGACGTCGAAGTAGTCCATGGCCTTGGTGATGTAGAGGTAGGAGTTGGCGTCGAAGCGGGTGACGAACTGGCTGCCGCGGTAGCGCAGGTAGCTTTCCACCTCGAAGTCGATCTCGAAGTGGTAGCCGAACTGGGTGGCGTTGCGGAGGCGGCGGCCGAACTTCTCGCGCATGGAGTCGTCGCTCATGTAGGTGATGTGGCCGACCATGCGGGCGACGGCGAGGCCGCGGGCCGGGGGCTTGCGGTCGTAGTAGGCGCCCTCGCACCAGTCGGGGTCGCTCATGATGGCCTGGCGGCCCACCTCATTGAAGGCGATCTGCTGGGCGCTGTGGCGGGCGGTGGTGGCGATGGGCAGCACGGACGCCACCGAGTCCGGGAAGGCGACGGCCCATTCGAGCGCCTGCATGCCGCCCATGGATCCTCCGGCCACGGCCAGCAGGCGGCCGATGCCCAGGCGGTCGATCAGCATCTTCTGAAGGCGCACCATGTCGCCGACGGTGATGACCGGGAAGCTCATGGCGTAGGGCTTGCCGGTGGCGGGGTCGATGGAGCCGGGGCCGGTGGAGCCCATGCAGCCGCCCAGCACGTTCGAACAGATGACGAAGTACTTGTCGGTGTCGAAGGCCTTGCCGGGACCGATCATGTTGTCCCACCAACCGGTGCGGCCGTCGGCGGCGGCGATTCCGGCGGCGTGGGAATCACCCGAAAAGGCGTGTTCGATGAGGATCGCGTTGGTCCGGGAGGCGTTCAATTGCCCCCAGGTTTCGTAGGCGATCTGCACCGGGCTCAACGTGGTTCCGCAGTCGAGAGTGAGGCTATCGAACTGCTGGAACTGGATTTCTACACTCATCGGGAGGGTTGACCTGTAGTGTAACAGACCGGGTAGGAAGGGGCGCTCGGCGGAAACGGTCAAACCATTTCGCGAAGGGTCTGTTTTATCGACAGTTTTTCCACCGCAGATGGGCTGTAACCTATTGGAAACACAAATGAAAAAAACGTGTCTCGGCGCGTCCGATTTTCATTGACGCGCCGGCCGTTCAGGCGCATTATTGGACTGGTTCCAAGAGGTTCAAGGAACGGTAAGCCTGAGAGATTGTAGCGGACCCGGAACGGTGATCCGTCAGTGGCAGTGAATCAAAATCAAGGCGCTGGCGGGGAGCGAAGGGAGATCGGGCGGTCGGATCAGGTAAGCCTCCGGAGCTGAATCACGGTCTAGCGCAGCGATCCCGAGGGGTGAGAGCCCTGGAGGGGAGCGGAGGTCGGGAGATCAGCGACGGACGTCCGGATCAGGAAGCGGCAACGGGCAGCGGGCGACGATCCTCCCCGGCTCAGGGCACTGAGCGCGAGGAGGGGAGTTCGAGGCCGAACGGGCCGGGGAGAGAACCGGGCAGAGCGGCGAAGAGACAGGCCGGGAGCGTCGACCTCACTGCGGTCAGGGCTGCAAAGCGATGATCGTCGTGGGCGAGCGAAAGGCCGGATCGAGCGGCTGGCTTCTAACGTTCCGGGAAGCGGACAGACCGTGGAGCGTCGAGCCGAACCTGTCAAAAGCAGGCGAGGGGAGCAAAGCGGAGAACGTCACGCCCGGGGCGAATGCCAAGTCCAAACTGCGCTAGCCAGTTGGTGGACGGACTGTTCGGCGGGTCACTTGGAACCACTTTCATTTGTGTAGCTCCTTCCTTCGAGCGGCCCCTGGCCGTCCCTCCCCCTTCACCACCGATCAGGAAGACAGGTTGGCGTCGGCCGAATCGACAGCCGGTGCGGGCTCAACGGGCGCCGGGCGTCGCCGGCCGCGGTGATTGCGCCATAGGAAACGCTCCCGGCAGGCTCGGAAACTGGCGAAATTGCACCGGCAGAATTCACAGCGGTAGGGTGTTGCGCCCAGACGCAGTTTGCAGCGCGTGGTGAAATCGGCGTTATAGTATTGCTCGGACCAGGTGCTCAACTCCATGCGATAGCACTTGGGGCAACGGGCGTACATCACCTGGGAAGGTTGGGATATCGAACCGCGGAAACGGGTCTGACACCGCTTGCAGCGCAGTTGGAAGACGCCCACCAATTCCAGGATGTGTTCACTGAGTCCGCGTGCGTGAGCGACACGAATGTCGCGGGCGCCGCACGACGGACAGACTGGGTCCTTTGCCATCGCCTCAATCTTTTTAGCATATTCGTCTTACAGGGGGAAAGATGGAACGGGACTAGCACTGGGGGCAACGATTCGTTTCAGCCATCGGCGGGCGATAAAAAAGCCGCCGTTGGCGACGGCGGCAAACGCACACATTGAGAAAAGCTCTGGTAGACTCCGCGATGCACTCTTGCGAGTGAGAGCCGTCGGAAACCGCGGCGCCGCGGGAGGTAACGACAACGGCGCACAGGAAATGAAACCGGCGTCGCTCTAAGTCCCGCTGAGTACACTACCATTAGGGCCCGCGGCGCCCCTGTTCCTCAACTTATCTTTAGCCCAGTGAGGGTGTTTCGATCGGCCTGGAAGGCCTTTCCCATGAGTTCAAAGCCTTATAATGTGGGCAGATTCCCCGATCTCCGACCCGACATGTTCCACCGCATTGTCAACCGGTATCTTAGTTGGAGCCGCCCGAGAGTGCTCGGATTCGCGGGGATCCTGTTCGGCGCGATCGCCACGTTGGATTTCTTTCTCCCGGCGATATCCCTGGATCTGTTCTATAGCCTTCCGGTGGTATTTGCCTCGGGATTTCTTACGCAGTCGCAGATTGTGGCGCTGGCGGCGCTGAGCAGCGCGGTGCGGGAGTTGTTCGCGCCGGCGCCGGTGGATTCAAGCCGGCTGATCCGCACGGTGGCGATGTTTCTGACGTTCCTCGCGAGCGGACTGTTCGTTTCCGAACTCAGCCGCAACCGGCGGGCGAGCGCCGCGCACGTGCGCGAACTGCAGGAGCAGATGGCGCTTCGTAAAGAGGCGCAGGATCAGTTGAGCGTGCTGATCGAGACGAGCCCGGCGGGGATCCTGATCATCGACGCGGCGGGCCTGGTGCTGATGGCGAACGGATCGGCGGAGCAGATCTTCGGATTCACGCACGGGCGGCTGGCGGGGGAGCGGATCGGGGTGTATCTGCCGGCGATCGATACGGTGCCGGTGGGGGCGGGGAGGCGGTCGTTGCGGTCGAACCTGGAGTGCCGGGGACACCGGCGCAACGGGTCGGTGTTTCTGGCGGAGGTGTGGTTTTCCACCTACTCGACGGCGTCGGGGCCGCGCATCGCGGCGATTGTGCTGGATGCGAGCGAGGGGCTGCGGGACCGGGAAGGCGCGGGGCTCGAGTCGCTGATGCGGACCTCCCGGGTGGTGATGGGGGCGGTGTCGCATTCGGTGCGGAACCTGTGCGCGGCGTCCAAGATGGCGTATGAGAATCTGGCGCGAGTGCCGGCGCTCAAGGACAACGAGGACATGATGGCGCTGGGCACGGTGCTGCGAGGGCTCGAGAACCTGGCGGAAAACCAGTTGCATCAGGGGCCGGACCGGCCGGTGACCATGGTGGATCTGAACAGCCTGATCGACGAACTGCGCGTGGTGATCGAGCCGTCTTTTGAAGAAGACGGCGTCGACCTGGTGTGGAGCGTCGAGGAGGGGCTGCCCCCGGTGATCGGGGACCACTACGGGCTGTTGCACGCGTTCCTGAACCTGACGCGCAACAGCGGCAGGGCTCTTTCGCGCGCGGCTATGAAACGCTTCGAAGTGAGGGCGACGTCCAACGCCAATGGGGCGGAGGTGGCCTTCATCGACACGGCGGGCGGCGTCGCCCATCCGGAAGCGCTTTTTCAACCTTTCCAGCCGGGCGCGTCCGGAACAGGCCTGGGCCTGTACGTGTCGCGCGCGCTGGTGAGATCATTCGACGGCGAATTACAGTACGAGCCGGCGCCAGGGGGCAGCCGGTTCAGCATTCGATTAAGGACAGCATATGACCGGAACAATCATGCAACAACCACCGGTGGGGACTAAGACGATCCGTGTACTGATCGTGGACGACCACAGCCTGTTCCGCGGGGGCGTCTTGCGCCTGCTCGAATCGGAGCGGGATATGCAGGCGCAGGCCTGCGGCAACATCACCGAAGCCCTGGACGTGCTGACGCGGCAGCCGGCCGACGTGGTCCTGCTCGATTACGACCTGGGCTCCGAGCGCGGGTCGGAACTGGTGGCCACCATGAAAGAACGGGGACTGCGCGGGCGAATCCTGGTGGTGACGGCCGGGGTGAGCGGACGCCAGGCGATGGACCTGATGCAGCAGGGCGTGGCGGGAATCTTCCCGAAGACCGACTCGCCGCAATCGCTGGTGGAGGCGATCCGGAAGGTGAATTCCGGCGAGGCCTGGCTGAAACAGGACCACCTGCAACTGCTGGTGCAGAATCTGAATGAACCGGCGCAACCGGGCGAGAAGGCGCTTTCGGCGCGCGAACGAGCGGTGTTGCGCGGCGTGGTGGAGGGACTTGCGAACAAGGAGATCGCGGCGGAATTGCAGATCTCGGAAAGCAGCGTGAAGGCGGCGCTGCAGCAGGTCTTCAACAAGACCGGGGTGCGCACCCGCAGCCAGTTGGTGCGCGTGGCGCTGGACCGCTATAGGGATCTGGTGGTCTAGCGGCCCGGACGGGCGCTCATCGTCAAACGGCGATGAGCGCCACGGACTTCGCCGGATTCCGGCTAAACTTTCTTCGCCACCACGGTGCGGCAGCGCTCGAACAGTTGGAGCAGCGCGTCGGCATACTCCTCCGGCGTCCGCGAGGCCTTGCCTGTGAAGCCCGCCGCGGCCGGACCCTTGCCGTAACCGGTGGTGATGGCGATGAACTTCATCAGCTCCAAGGCCACTTCGTCCTTCGTATCCGGTTTCGCCTTGTCTTTTTCTTCGTCAGCCATTCGGTGATTCCTTCCTTCTGAGATAATTCAAGAGTTACACGTTCCCACGATGCCGCTCAAGGCCCGCCGGTTCGTCCGGAAAATGCGCGGTGGCGCCCAGGCTCACCTTATGGAAGCGCAGGATGGGAATTTCTACGTCGTCAAATTCCGAAATAACCCGCAACACCGGCGGATTCTGGTGAACGAATGGATCGCGTCGGTGATCCTCAAGCACCTGCAAATTTCGTCGCCTCCAGTGGCGATTATCGAACTGACGGCCGAGTTTCTGCAGGCGAATCCCGAAATCCACCTGCAATTGGGAACGCGGCGGATGCCGGTGGAGCCCGGATGGCACTTCGGATCCCAGTATCCGGGCGATCCCGGGCGGCTGGCGGTGTACGATTTCCTGCCCGACGCGCTGCTGGATCACGTGGCGAACCGGAACGAGTTCCTGGGCGTGTTCGCGGCCGATAAATGGATGGGGAACGCCGACGCGCGGCAATCCATCTTCTTCCGGGCGCGGCTGGAAGGAGCGCCGGCGCGGGGCGGACGCGAGCGCGCCGGTTTCGTGGCCTGGATGATGGACCACGGTTATGTGTTCGACGGACCGCACTGGGCTTTCCACGATTCTCCCCTGCAGGGGTTGTATTTCCGGCCGAATGTGTACGCCACGGTTCGGGGGATCGAGGATTTCCAGCCGTGGCTCGACCGGGTGCTGAACTTTCCCGAGGGAGTGATCGACGACGGGCTGAAGCAGGTGCCGCAGGCCTGGCTCGAAGGCGACACGGACGCGCTCGAGGCGCTGCTCGAGAAGTTGATGAGCCGGCGGGCGAGGACGCCGGAGTTGATCGAGGCGAGCCGGCACGGGCGGGTGGACGCGTTTCCGGCGTGGAAGTAGGCGAGGCCTGTTAGACTTTTAAGTGCATGCGGGACAAGGGCATCGTCTCGGCTTCGGTGAATGATGAAGAGCGCCAGTTCGAGGTTTCTCTTCGCCCCAGCCGGCTGGACGAATTCGCGGGGCAGCCCAAGGTCAAGGAGAACCTGAAGATCGCCATCGAGGCGGCGCGGCGGCGCGGCGAGGCGATGGATCACGTGCTGCTGTACGGGCCGCCCGGGCTCGGCAAGACGACGCTCGCCAACATCATCTCCCAGGAGTTGGGCGTGGGGCTGTACCAGACCTCCGGGCCCGTGCTGCAAAAGAAACTTGACCTGGTGGGGGTGCTGTCCAACATCAAGGACCGCGAGGTTTTCTTCATCGACGAAGTACACCGGCTGATGCCGGACGTCGAGGAGATGATCTATTCGGCGCTCGAGGATTTCCGCATGGATATCCTCATCGGAACCGGGGCGGGGGCGCGCACGGTGGCGATGGACCTGAAGCGCTTCACGGCCATCGGGGCCACCACGCGGCAGGGGCTGATCAGCGCTCCGCTGCGGGGACGCTTCGGGCTGGTGCTGCGGCTGAACCATTACGACATCCCGGAGCTGACGCGCATCGTGCTGCGTTCGGCCCGGCTGCTGAACCTGGAGGCGGACCACGACGGCGCCGAGGAGATCGCGCGCCGCAGCCGGGGGACGCCGCGCATCGCCAACCGGCTGCTGCGCCGGGTTCGCGATTACGCCGAAGTGCGGGCGGGCGGTCGCGTGGACCTGAAGGTGGCGCAGGCGGCGCTCGATCTGCTGGAGGTGGACCGCTACGGGCTGGACGAGATCGACCAGAAGATCATGATGACGGTGCTCGAGAAGTACGCGGGCGGACCGGTGGGGTTGAACACGATCTCGGCCTCGATCGATGAGGAGGCCGACACCGTGGAGGAAGTCTATGAGCCCTACCTGATGCAGCTGGGTTTTCTCGACCGCACGCCGCGGGGGCGCATGGCCACCGATCGCGCGTTCGAGTACTTCGGCGTGCCGCGACGCATCCGCGGCGTACAGAACACGCTGTTCTGAGCTCGTGGCGAAGACTGTCTACCTGGCGCTTGGCTCGAACCTGGGGGACCGGGCGGCGAACCTCGGCGAGGCGATCCGGCTGCTCGATGGGCCGGAGCTGCGGGTGACGCGGCGATCGTCCATCTATGAGACCGCACCGTGGGGGCTCGCGGCGCAGCCGTGGTTTCTCAACATGGTCCTTGAAGCGGAGACCAGCCTGTTGCCGAAGGTGCTGCTGGGGCGGACGCAGCGCGTGGAGGCGCGCCTGGGGCGCAAACGGACCGTGTTGAACGGGCCGCGCACGGTGGATGTCGACATCCTGCTGTACGGACGGTTCGTCATCGAATCCGAGGATCTGACGATCCCGCATCCCAGGATGTGCGAGCGCCGGTTCGTGCTCGAGCCTCTGGCCGAAATCGCGCCCGATTTGCGCCACCCGACGGCCGGGCGAACGATCCGCGAATTGCTGGCCGATGTCGCGGGACAAACAGTGAATCGGTTGAAAGAATCTTAATCCCTGCCTCCTCGGGCGCCAGCTATTTTTTGCAGCCGCCGCGCAAAATCTACCGGGTAAGCACTAAGTTCAGCGGCGTAAGTCATTAATTTCGACTAAGCTGGGAACTTGGCCACCTGATTGCACGTCGGGTGATCCAGATAGGAGGCGTCAAAAAGCAATGCCGATAAAAGCAACAGCGCCGGCGATAGTGGGTTGCGTCGCCGCAATTTCTCTCTTGAATACGGGTTGTCTCGCTACGCGCAAGCACGTCAAGAACACGGTCGCGCCGGTTCAGCAGCAGGTCAACGATGTCCAGAAGAAGACTGCTGACAACACCACCGCGATCGGGGACCTGGACCGCAACGTCGCGCGAGTGGACGAGAAGGCCATGGAAGCCGACCGCAAGGCTACGGCGGCGGGTCAGGCAGCCGATAAGGCGAATCAGGCCGCCAGCCAGGCGCAACAGACGGCCAATAGCGCCACCACGCTAGCGCAGCAGGGCATTGCGAAGGCGGGCACGGTGGATAACCGGGTTTCGAGCCTGGTGGCCAACCTGGATAATTACCAGTTACAGAGCACCGAAAAGATCTACTTCGGGCTGAACCGCTTCGACCTGAGCAAGGACGAAAAGTCGAAGCTCGACCAAACCGTGCAGGGTCTTGAAAGCGCGAAGAATTTCATCATTGAAATCGCCGGCTACGCCGACCGTAGCGGCGATCGCAACTACAATCTCGAACTCAGCCGCCGCCGCGCCGACGCCGTGGTCCGGTATCTGACCATTGAGCACCAGATTCCGCTGCGGAAAATCCACGACGTGGGCGCCGGGGCTGAATTCCCGAACGCCGACAACAAGACGCGCCAGGCGCGCAAGGAGAATCGCCGCGTGGATGTCCGTGTCTACACGTTCAAGGGAGACGTCCAGGGCGGCGCGACCGGCGCGGGTTTCTAATTTTCGACTGTCCAGTGTGCCTACTTGGCGGCGGGGAGCTCTGAAGCTTCCCGCCGCATCCTTTTTGTGGCTTTATGGCGGTTTTCATAGGCGTCGATCTGGGGTGGTATGGCAAGCCGACCGGGCTCGCTTCGCTGCGGGCCGACGGCGGAAGGCTGCGGCTGGCGGCGATCGACCGCATCGAGAGCCGGGCGGAGATTCTCGAGTGGATCGGCAGGCAGGCGGGCGACGAGGACGCGGTGGCGGGGGTGGACGCGCCGCTGGTGATCGGCAACGCCAGCGGGATTCGCGAGGCGGAACGCCAGTTGAATCGCGATTTCCGGCGCTACGACGCGGGTTGCCATGCGGCCAACCTGGGGATGAAGTTCGCCGGGCGGGTGATGGAGTTCAGCCGCCTGCTGGGCGAGTTGGGATTCGCCCACGGGGCGGACATGGCGGCGGGCGAGGGCGGACGCTTCCAGATCGAAGTGCATCCGCACGCGGCGGTGGTGAGCCTGTTCGATCTCGATCGCATCGTCAAGTATAAGCGCGGCCGGAGGGCGGACCGCGCGCGGGAACTGGAGCGGCTGCGGGGACTGATGCTTGAGCGGCTTGCCGGCTGCGACCCGCCGCTCGACGACGCGGAACTGCCGTCCATCCCAGCGGTCGGCGCCCTGAAGCCCGCCGAGGACCGCATCGACGCCGTCATGTGCGCCTATGTCGCGGCGTACTGGCATCGCTGGGGACGCGAGCGAAACACCGTGTACGGGACGGCGGAGGCCGGATATATCGTCGTGCCGCATCGGCGCGGCGGCCCGGCGGTCACGCCCCCGCGGCCTTCCTGAGGTCCCCGCCCAGCGTCTCAGCGATTTTCCGCGCCAGTTGTTCGATTGTGAACGGCTTCTGGATGAAATGCACGCCCTTTTTCAGGACGCCGTGATTGACGATGACGTTCGAGGTGTAGCCGGACATGAACAGCACCTTGATTTCGGGACGAATCGCCGCCACTTTGTCGCGCAATTCCGCGCCCGTCATGCCGGACATCACCACGTCGGTGAGGATCATGCGGATGGGCAGATCCTGGCGCTCGCACAGGAGCAAGGCCTGCTCGGCGCTGGCGGCCACCAGGGGCTCGTACCCGATACATTCGAGCGAGGCGCGTGTGACGTTGCGGACCAGTTCGTCGTCCTCCACCAGCAGAATGGCGCCGGAGCCGGTGGGCCATTCGGCGGCCGCCGGCGTTTCCGCCTCCTCCTGGCCGACGGTTCGCGGGAAGTAAATGCGGAAGGTGGTTCCCTTGTTGGGCTCGCTGTAGACGTTGATGAAGCCGCCGTTCTGCTTGACGATCCCGTAGACAGTGGCGAGGCCAAGACCCGTGCCGCGGCCGACTTCCTTGGTGGTGAAGAAGGGTTCAAACAGGTGCGACAGGGTCTGGCGGGACATGCCGAGGCCGTTGTCGCTGACGGCGAGCATCACGTACTGGCCGGGCGTCAGGCCCACCTGCGTGCTGCAATACTCCTCGGAGATTTCGACGTTCGCGGTTTCGAGCGTGATCTTGCCGCCCGACGGCATGGCGTCGCGCGCGTTGACGACCAGGTTCAGCAGGATCTGGTTCACCTGCGAGGAGTCGAGCGCGGCGGACCAGAGGTCGGGATGGGGCCAGACGCTGAGGTCGATGTCCTCTCCGATCAGGCGCGAGAGCGGCTGTTGCAGGTCGGCCAACAGGACGTTGAGGTCCATCGGCTCCGGCGCGATGACCTGGCGGCGCGAGAATCCGAGCAGTTGGGTGGTCAGGTCGCGCGAACGGCCGGCCGCGTTTTCGATCTCGTGGAGGTAGCTGGCCACCAGGTCGGTGTCCGTGAGGCGATTCCTGGCCAGGGCGACGTAGCCGAGAATGACGGTCAGCATGTTGTTGAAGTCGTGGGCGACGCCCCCGGCCAGGCGGCCGATCGACTCCATCTTCTGGGCTTGGAACAGCTTCTCCTCGAGCTTTGCTTTCTGGGCTTCGGCCTTCTTGCGTTCGGAGATGTCGCGAGCGATGACGGCGTAGAAAACCGGTGCGCCGCCGTCGCCGAAGACCGGGAACGCCGTGACGGCGACGTCGATCGAGGCGTCCTGGCGCAGCCGGCGCAGGCGCGTTTCCCCTTCCCAGGTCCGGAACTCCTGAAGAGCGGCGAACATGCCGTCCCGCGTTTCCTGAAGATTGCCGCCCTCGAAGAAGTCGAAGATCGTCAGAAATCTCGCCTGGTGGATGTCATCGAGGCCCGCCATGCGCAGCGCCGCATGATTGGCGTAGCTCACGCGCCCTTCGAGCGTGGCCAGGATGATGAATTCGGCGCTCATCTCCACCACCGACGCGAGCACGCGCCGCTCGCTTTCGGCGCGACTCCGCTCGGTGACGTCATAGACCGCGCCCACCGAGCGGACCGGGCGCCGGGCTTCCCCCTCGCCTTCAAAGAATGTCTGGGCGCGGACCACCACGTCCCGCACTTCGCCCGCCGGCAACAGAAAGCGATGGGCGAGTTCGTAGCGTCCCGAACGTTCGTTGCGGTGCGCTTCGACGATCGCCGTCAGCGCGCGAGCCCGGTCCTCGGGGTGAATCCGGGCCATGTGCGATTCGAAGCTGGCCGGTTCGTCCGGGCCGACGCCGAGGATATGGCGCAGCTCCGGGGACCAATAGACGCCGCCGCTCACCTGGTCATGGTCGAAGAAGCCGATCTGCGCGGCGCGGACGGCGAGGGTTAGCCGCTCCTCGCGTTCCCGCATGGCGATTTCGTAGCACTTGCGGGCCGTCACATCGAACGCGGCGCCGCGCAGATGCGGAGACGCGCCGGGCGGATCGACGGCGAGTTCGCCGTGCGATTCGAGCCAGTGTGTGGATCCGTCGGGCCAGATGACGCGGAACTCCACCGAGAAGGGTTTGCCGTCGGCCGAGTGTTGGGCGGCCGCCTGATCGAGCTTGGAGAGGTCGTCGGGATGGACCTGCCGCTGGAAATCGGCGTATCGACCTTGAAATGAGCCCGGGGCCAGGCCGAGGAGTTGTTCGCTGCGACGGTCGCCGGTGAGCCTCCGGGTCACGATGTCGTATTCCCATAAGCCGATTCCACCGGCCTCGACGGCCAGCCGCAGTCGGAGTTGACTGGCGGCCAGGGCCTGTTCGGCCTCGCGGCGCTGGCCTTCGTCCTCCAGGCGCTCGAGGCCGATCGACACGTCGATCAGGACCTGGTCGAACAGGGCGAGTTCTTCGGGGCCGAACGCGTTCGGAATCCGCGAATACACCGCCAGCACGCCGCACGGGGCGCCGCGCATGCGCACCGGGATGGAGGCGGAGGCGCGCCAGCCATCGACCGCGGCGGCCTCGCGCCAGGGAACGGTGCTGGGGTCGTTCATGAAATCGTGGCAAACGTAGGCCTGGCCGGTGCGAAAGGCGATCCCCGATGGTCCCCCGCCCTCCGGCCGATCGTCGGCGAAGATGCGGATCCGTTCGGTGTAGCCGGTTGCGTCCCCGTAGCGCGCCACCGGCGTCAGGCGTTGCGTGGCGGGGTCGAGCCAAACGACGAAAGACATGCCGAATCCCGCCGTTTCGACCAGAATCTGCACGATTTCGTTCAGTAGTTGCGAGCGGGACTTGCTGCGGACCACCGCGCTGCTGATGCAACCCGACGCCCGATACAACCGGCCGAAGCGCTCGGCGCCGATTGGCTGCTCAGGCCCTGACATGCCAGGATTATATCCGATAAATCAGCCGAAATATCAGATATTTCGAGTGATTAATCCTCGATAGTAATCGACGGCCCGCTGGCGGCCTTGCTCTCCTCGGCGGCGCGGGCGATGAGGTCCTCGGCCATCTTGAAGAAGGACGCCGCTTGCGGATCGTCCTTTTCGCGCGTGGCGACGGGTTTGCCGGAGTCGCCGCCGATGCGGATGTCGGGGGCGAGAGGAACCTCGGCCAGGAAGTGGACGTTCATGTTCTGGGCGGTGCGGCGGCCGCCGCCGTGGCTGAACACGTCAATGCGCTCGCTGCAATGCGGGCACAGCAGGTAGCTCATGTTTTCTACGATGCCGAGGATGGGCACGCGGACCTGCTCGAACATGTTGACGGCCTTGCGGGCGTCCTCGAGCGATACGTCGGAGGGCGTGGTGACCACCACCGCGCCGGTGAGCGGCGCGCTCTGGATCAACGACAACTGCACGTCGCCGGTGCCGGGCGGCAGGTCGATCAGCAGGTAGTCGAGCTCGCCCCAATCGACGCCGCGCAGGAACTGCTGGATCACGCTGTGCAGCATCGGGCCGCGCCACACCAGCGGTTTGTCGCCGGGGTTCAGGAAGCCCATCGACATCAGCTTGACGCCGTACTTTTCGAGCGGCTGAATGCGTTCGTTAATAGCGTGCGGGGTGGCCCGCAGGCCGGTCATCAGCGGCACGTTGGGGCCGTAGACGTCGGCGTCCATCAGTCCGACCTTGTGGCCGAGTTGGGCGAGCGCGATCGCCAGGTTCACAGAGACGGTGGTCTTTCCGACCCCGCCTTTACCCGAACCGATCGCAATCAGGTTCTGAACGCCGGGAATCGGCTGCTTCACCGGCATTTCGCCGCGCGGAGTGGGAGGCATCACCCCTAGATTACCCGTCGGACGGCTTCCGGCGCTATTTCGCTACCAGCGGACGGATGGATTCGGCCATCGAGACCGCACTTTCAGGACCTTGGCCGCAGTCTCGCCGGCCGCAGTTTGGCCCTGGACTGAACTCGAGCCCAGGCGCGGTCCACATCGACGGGCAGCCGGCGTCGCGCGCATTCAGATCCGCGAGGACAAATCGCACGCGGACGCGGCCGATTGCTCACGGCGCCGCCTGCGTTGCGCACCGCGCAGCAGGTCGAGCGCGCCGCTTCAGCCACGCCGCCGGGTTCCGCACGCCGCGCTGCCGGCCGTACTTGACGAAAGCGAGGACGGTTCCGCCACGACGGATCGCGGCGCGTTCTCCACCGGTAGGTGTGACAGGGCTATTTCATCACCAGATCCCAACGCGCGCCGGCGGCTTCCACCACGCGCGGGATGTCGGCCTCGCGCAGGAAACGCTGGCGCGCCAGGTCCGCGGCGGCGGTTTTCACCTTGGCGAGGTAATCCTCCCGGCTTCGGTAACGCTCCTCGATGGACGGGCGGGGATCGCGGGACTTCTCGCGCTCGGCCTTGGTCTTCGCGTATGGGATGAAGGAGCCGATCATGTCGGCCAGGCGGTCGGGCGCGCCGATGTCACCGGAGCGGAGGTTCCATCCGCTGTAGGTGGCGAGCGGCGCGCGCAGGTCGACGGAACGGACGCCCGCGACCTCGTTGCCGTCCTCGGCGCCGACTTTCGAAACGAGCTGCGGGAAGGGCTTGCCGACCTTGGGGGGCTCGATGCTCACGACGCCGGCGCTTTGGAACTCGGGGCCGAAGTCGAGGTGGTAGGCGCTGTAGATGTGACGGGGCGGCTCGACGCCGGGCATGCGGGGCAGGCGCAGGGTCTCGACGGTGGCGAGTTCGCCACGATCGACGCGCGGGTATTCCGAAGCGGGCGGCTCCACGCCGTCCTTGATCCAGGCGTTCATTGCTTCGAGCAGCGCGCGGAGGGTCCAGCGGTAGTCCGAGGGGTTGGCGCGATTCTGCGTGTGGTTGCGCTCGGGGCGCGCGTTCGGACCGTGCTGCGTGCCGGCCAGGAAGTAGATGCGCGTGGTGGAGGGCAGCGGTGCGTCGTGCTTGCCGTCGGCGGTGGTGTGGATCAACGAGGCCGCGCGTCCCCAGTATTCGTACGATCCGTTGGTGTAGAAGATCTTCGGTGCGCCGGGCGTGTTCAGCGTGCGGTCGAGCAGGCCGGCCTTCACGCCGGTATCGGGGTCGGATTCGGGGAGGTCGGTGAACGGGAACAGGTCGGTGGGGTAGAACAGGTTCATCATCGGGTGGCCGTCGCGGGAGGGCTGGGCGAAGCGGATGTTGAAGCTGCCCCGGCCGGCGCCCGCGACGTGCGGCCATACGCCGTCGAACACGATGCGGCCCTTTTCGTCGGCGTTGAAGCCGTCGTAGAGGAACGTGCGCAGGAAGCGGCCGCTTTGGCTGGTTCCGAATCCAATGGCGCGCTTGAGATAGCGCGGCTGATCGCCGAGCGCGGAGGTTACGGACGCGCCGCCGTGGCGCAGGTAGGAGATGAAGTCGCGGATGGCGGCGGGGCCGAGCCCGGCGATCGGCGGGTTCTGCGCGCGGTACACGAGTTCGTAGATGCGGCCCGGTTCGAAGCCGGCCGGCAGGGCGATGCTGGCGTCATCGGCGAACTTCCAGGCGGCGCGCGGGATGGGGCGCGGCGCGGATTCCGGCGTGGCTCGGACGGTGAGGCGCGCTTCGGCGTCGTTCTGGTCGATCGGCGCGTAGGCGACGTGATTGCGGTCGGCGAGCGGCATCGTGGTGGAGCGCGTCGACGGAATGTACTCGCTGCGGATCAGGCCGACGATCGGCTGGCCATCGGCGCGGCGGGCGATGGGCGTGTAGAGCTTCAACGCCTGTTTCGCAGGGACGTCGAACTGCCAGCCCACCCAGACCAGCGTGTAGCCCTGTTCGAGCAGGTAACGGTCGCCGAATTCGTCGTTGGCGGCGCCGATGTCGAAGGTGCGCAGCAGGCCCATGCCGCCGCGGTTGGAGACCTCGAACAGGATGGTTCCGTTGCCCTTGGCGGGGTCGCGCGGCTTCAGCACGATGGCGTCGGCGGAGAATTCGACCAGGCCGTCTTCGGATTTGGGCGCAAGGTCGAGGTCGGCGATGATGCGGTTCGCCGGCAGCTTGGGATCGACGGCGAATTCGGCCTTCATGACGAGGCGTTCGTAGGGTCCGGCGGGGCCGGTGGAAGCTCCGGCGAGCACGTCGGTGCGCTCGATGACGCGCACATGGCGCGTGGCGGCGGCCAGGGAGAGGGCGGTCGCCAGAAGGACGGCGAGGATTCGCATGGGGCTATGATACGGCAGCCTGGAGGGTGGACATCTACTCCGCGTCGATGTCGTAGAGCGCCACGTGGCGCCCGTGGGCGATGGGCCTCGAACCGGAGACGCCTTGTCGCCATCCTTTAGGAGGCGGACCCTTGCCGCCTTACGCCGGGCCCACTCCGCCTTCCACAACCTCCAGAAACGCGCGGGCGGCGTGGCTCAACGCGCGGCGGGCCGGGTACACCAGCCGGATGGGCCGTTCCATCCTCAGCTCCGGAACCAGCACCTCACACAGGGCGCCCTGCTCGATCTCCTGCTCCACACACATGCGCGGCAGGAACGCGACGCCTTCGTTGCGCTGCACCATGCGGCGGATGGTCTCCACCGTCGGCATCTCCACATCCATGTTCAACGGCACCTTGTGGTTCTGGAACGCCTTGATCACCAGCGCGCGGTAGGGCGACAGGACGTTGTGCGCGACGAAGGTCTCCATGCCGAGCTCGGTGATCGACACCTCCTCCCGCGCGCTGAAACGGTGCATGGGCGAGACGACGAACGACAGGTGGTCCGTATAGATGATGTTCGAGATCAGGCGGTCGTCTTCCGGATCGTAGCTGATCATGCCGAGCTCCAGATCGCCGTCGATCAACTGCGTCGGCACCTTGCTCGACAGCGTCCGCCGCACCTCCACCTTCACCTTGGGGTACAGGCGCCGGTACTGTTCGATGTACTTCAACAGGTAGAGGGCGGTCGACTCGTTCGCCCCGATGCTCAAACGGCCGGCCGAATGGTCGCGCAATTCCTTGAGCGCCGTCTCCAGATCGCGCTCCAGGTTCTCAAACCGCCGCGCGTGGTCGAGCACGATCTTGCCGGCGTCGGTCAGGATCAGTTCCTTGCCGGAACGGTCGATCAGTTTCTCCTGGAGTTCATTTTCAAGCCGCTGGATCGCCAGAGAGATGGCGGGTTGCGTCCGCAACAGCTTCTCTCCCGCGCGCGAAAAGCTCTTCTCGGTGGCGACCGTCAGGAACACCTTTAGCGAGTACAGTTCCATAAACCGGATTTATCGAATCAGAAACCATTATACTGCCGGACAACACTATAAATTTGCTAAATTTCATGGCGGCGCCCATAATGGCGTTAAGTGGCCAACCGGCCCCGATCCACTTCAAACAAAAGGTATAACCCGTGAACAATCGCGTATACATCTTTGACACCACGCTCCGGGACGGCGAACAATCGCCCGGATGCAGCATGACGGTGAACGAAAAGCTCGGGATGGCGAACAAGCTGGTGGAGCTTGGGGTCGATATCCTCGAGGCCGGTTTCCCGATCGCTTCGGAAGGCGACTTTGAAGCCGTACAGGCTGTCGCCCGGGAGTTTCCGTGGGTGCAGGTGGCCGCGCTGGCCCGCGCCCACAAGCTCGACATCGAGCGCGCCGCGGCGTCGCTTGAAAGCGCCCGCCGTCCCCGCATCCACACCTTCATCGCCACCAGCGACATCCACCTGAAGTACAAGCTCAAGAAGTCGCGCCAGCAGGTGCTCGACGACGCCGTGGCCGCCATTGAACTGGCCCGCCGCTACGTGGACGACGTCGAGTTCTCGGCTGAAGACGCCACCCGCACCGACATGGACTACCTGGAGCAGGTGTCGAAAGCCGTGGTGGCCGCCGGCGCCCGTTGCGTCAACCTGCCCGACACCACCGGCTACTCGATTCCCCACGAATACATGCAGATGATCGGGCGCATCGTGAACGCGCTCGGCGATTCGGCCATCGTCAGCGTGCATTGCCACGACGACCTGGGCCTGGCGGTGGCGAACTCGATCGCCGCGGTGCAGGCGGGCGCGCGGCAGATCGAATGCACCATCAACGGCATCGGCGAACGCGCCGGCAACGCCTCGCTTGAAGAGATCGTGATGGCGTTCCGGGTCCGGCAGGACGCCCTACCCTTCGAAACCAAGATCAACACCGAGCACCTGTACCCGGCGAGCCAGCACCTGTCCTCCATCATCACGTTCGGTCCGCAACCGAACAAGGCGATCGTCGGCGAAAACGCGTTCGCGCACGAGGCGGGCATCCACCAGGACGGCTACCTGAAGGAGCGCACTACCTACGAGATCATGGATCCCCGGAGCGTGGGCGTTCCGGAGAGTAAACTGGTACTTGGCAAGCACAGCGGGCGTCACGCTTTAGGCCAGCGCTGCAAGGATCTGGGATTCCAACTCACCAAGGAACAGGTGGAAGAGGTGTACCATCGGTTCACCAGTCTGGCCGATCGCAAGAAGGGTGTCCGCAACGACGAAATCATCGCGCTGGTTCACCACGTGGTGAGAGGAGCCCACGCACAGGCTGCGGCTGCCGACGACTAAACGGCCCAGGGCCGCGAACGGAACAATGAATCTGAAGGTCCTCATCCTCCCCGGCGACGGCATCGGCGCCGAGGTGACGCGCGAGGCGGTGCGCGTTCTTCAAACCGTCGCCCGGAAGTTCAACCACGACCTGACGCTCACCGAAGGGCTGCTGGGCGGCGTCGCGATCCACAAGACCGGCACGCCTCTGCCTGAGGAAACTTCGAAACTCGCGCTCGAGGCCGACGCCACCCTGATGGGGGCGGTGGGCCTGCCCGAGTTCGACAACGCCCCGCCGGCGCAGCGTCCGGAACGCGGCCTGCTCGGCATCCGCAAGATCCTGGGCGTGTTCGCCAACCTGCGGCCGGTGCGCACCTACGCGGCGCTGATCGACTCCTCGCCGCTCAAAAACGCGCTGGTCGAAGGCACGGACATGATCATCGTGCGGGAGCTGACCGGCGGCATCTACTACGGCACGCCGCGCGGCATCTCCGGCGAAGGCGATGAGGAGCGCGCCGTCAACACCATGGCCTACACCCGCGCCGAGATCGTCCGCGTCACGCGCATGGCCTTCAACCTGGCGCGCGCCCGCCGCAGGAAGGTGACGAGCGTCGACAAGTCGAACGTGCTCGAGAACTCGCAACTGTGGCGCCGGGTGGTGTGCGAGGTGGCGCCGGAGTTTCCGGACGTCCAGCTCGATCACCTGCTGGTGGACAATGCCGCCATGCAACTGGTGCTGAACCCGCGGCGCTTCGACGTGCTGCTGACCGAGAACATGTTCGGCGACATCCTGAGCGACGAGGGCGCCGTGCTGGCCGGTTCGATCGGCATGCTGCCTTCGGCCTCGATCGGCGACCGGAAGCCGTCGGGCGCGTGGGTCGGCTTGTATGAGCCGGTGCACGGGTCGGCCCCGGACATCGCCGGACAAAACAAAGCCAATCCGCTGGGCGCCATCGGATCGGCCGCCGCGCTGCTCGAATACAGCTTCGGGCTGAAGCGCGAGGCCGACGCCGTCAGCGCCGCCATGGAGAAGGTATTGAACAGCGGGAACGTCACCGCGGACCTGAGGCCCAAGGGAACGCCCGCCACCACGGAACAGGTTGGACAGGCGGTTTGCGCCGCCATCGAGTAGTCAGATCATGCCAAGAACGATCATCGAAAAGGTTTGGGACAACCACGTAGTCGCCCAGCAGGCGGGAGCGCCCGCGCTGTTGTTCATCGATCTCCACCTCGTCCATGAGGTGACCTCGCCGCAGGCCTTCAGCGGACTGCGCGCCCGCGGGATCAAGGTCCGCCGGCCGGATCTGACCATCGCCACCACCGACCACAGCACGCCCACCACGCCGCGCTCGCTGCCGATCGTCGATCCCATCGCCCGCGCGCAGGTGGCGCAGCTTGAAGCCAACTGCAAGGAGTTCGGCATTCCCTGCTTCGGCTTCCAAAGCGATCGCCAGGGCGTTGTCCACGTCATGGGACCCGAGCAGGGGCTGACGCAGCCGGGCATGACCGTGGTCTGCGGCGACAGCCACACGGCCACCCACGGCGCGTTCGGGGCGCTCGCCTTCGGCATCGGCACCAGCGAAGTGGAGCACGTGCTGGCCACCCAGTGCCTGCTGCAGCGCAAGTCGCAGTCGTTTGAAGTCCGCGTGGACGGCGCGCTGAAGCCGGGCGTATCGGCCAAGGACATCATCCTCGCGCTGATCGCGCGCATCGGCATCGGCGGCGGCACGGGCTGCGTGTTCGAATACCGCGGCTCCACCATCCGCGCGCTCTCGATGGAAGAGCGCATGACGGTCTGCAACATGTCGATCGAAGCGGGCGCCCGCGCGGGTCTGGTGGCGCCTGACGATGCGACGTATCAGTTTCTGGCCGGCCGTCCCTACGCCCCCAAGGGCGCCGATTGGGACGCCGCCGTCGCGCGCTGGAGCACGCTTCCCACCGACGACGGCGCTACGTTCGACCGCACGATTTCGATCGACGCCGCCGCGCTGGAGCCGATGATCACCTTCGGCACCAACCCGGGCATGGGCATCCCCATCACCGGCGCCGTGCCCGATCCGGCGGGCCTGGGCGATCCGCTCGAGCGCGACACGCTGATCAAGGCGCTGCGCTACATGGATCTCGAACCGGGCAAGCCGCTCGCCGGCCGTCCCATCGACGTCGTATTCATCGGAAGCTGCACCAATTCGCGCATGTCCGATCTGCGGGCGGCGGCCTCCGTGCTGAAGGGCCGGAAGGTGAGCCCGAAGGTCCGCACCATGGTGGTGCCGGGATCGCAGCAGATCAAGAAGCAGGCCGAAGCCGAGGGCCTGGACCGCGTCTTCACCGAAGCGGGCGCGGAGTGGCGCGAGGCCGGTTGCTCCATGTGCATCGCCATGAACGGCGACCAGTTGCAGCCCGGCCAATACAGCGTCTCGACCAGCAATCGCAACTTCGAAGGCCGGCAGGGCAAGGGCGGGCGCACGTTCCTGGCGAGCCCGCTGACCGCCGCCGCCAGCGCCGTCACGGGCGTCGTCACCGACGTCCGCACCTTGGGCTGAGGCGAGAGGGGATCCACAATGGAGAAATTCACGAAGTTCGAAAGCAGGATGGTCGCGCTGCCGGTGGACAACATCGACACGGACCAGATCATCCCCGCGCGCTTTCTCAAGACGATTTCCAAGGACGGGCTGGGCGATCAGCTGTTCTACGACTGGCGCTATGAGTCCGACGGTTCGCCGAAGCCGGATTTCATCCTGAACCAGGCCGAATCGAAGACCCGGCAGGTGCTGCTGGCGGGTGATAACTTCGGCTGCGGCAGCTCGCGCGAGCACGCCCCGTGGGCGCTGACGCAGTACGGCTTCCGCGCGGTGATCAGCACCTCGTTCGCCGATATCTTCAAGCAGAATTCGCTGAAGAACGGTCTGCTGCCGATCGTGGTGTCGCGGGAGACGCACGCCCGGTTGTTTGCGAATCCCGGCGCCACGGTAGGGGTCGATCTCGAAGCGCGCACTCTGACGATCGAGGGCGGCGCCACGGTCCAGTTCCCGGTGGACGAGTTCTCGCGCACGTGCCTGTTGCAGGGCGTCGACGAGCTCGGCTACATCCTGGCCCAGGACGAGGCGATCCGCGCGTACGAAGCCCGGCGCACGGGCTCCATCAACACGCTCGCGGCGGCCTGAGTATAATCCATCTCACACTCCGTTCCCGGCCTCCGATAAGCGGTCTGAGGCTGAATGGCGACGGAACCGACGACACCGACAGGGATTGTTCCCGATCCCGGCTGTGGGGCCGCCCTGATCGCGGCCCTGCGAACCACCAGCGATGCCGTGCTCACAACCGACGCCTCCGGCGTGATCCAGTGGGTGAACCCCGCCTTCACCACGCTCACCGGCTATGCCGCGGAGGAAGTGGTCGGCCAGAGTCCGCGGGTGCTCCGTTCCGGCCTCCACCCGACCGCCCTTTTTGAGGACCTGTGGCGGACCGTTCTTGCCGGGCGTTGCTGGCGCGGGACCCTGCGGAACCGGCGCAAGGACGGCACCCTGTATTGGGAAGATCAGACCATCACGCCCGTGGCGGACGCCTCCGGCAAGGTGCATACGCTGGTGGCGGTGAAGCGCGCCGCCGCCGATCGCGCGGCGGAACCCGAGCCGGAGCGCGCCGACCCGTTTCAATTGCTGTTTGACTCGGCCCCGATCCCTTACCATCAGTTGGACCGCGATGGACGCATCACGCGTGTGAACCAGGCCGAGTGTCAACTGCTGGGGCTGCTGCCGGAACAGGTGATCGGGCGACCGGCCTGGGAACTGGTGGCGCCGGAGGAGCGTGAAGGCAGCCGGGCGGCCGTCGAATCCAAACTGCGCGGCGAGTATCCTCTCGCGCCGATCGTTCGTTCCTACAGCCGGGCGGACGGCTCCCGGGTGATCGTGGAAATCCACGAAAAGCTGATTCGCGACGAACAGGGCGAGATCTCCGGCATCCTGTCGGCGCTCATCGACATGACCGCGCGCATGAAGTTCGAACTGGCGCTGGCGGAAAGCAACGCCCGCTACGAGGGGCTGTTCGACAACTCCTCCGACGGCATCTTCATCATCCGCGCGGAGGAGAACGGCCGTCTGCTGGCCGAGGCCATGAACGCGGCTTACCAGGGGCAGTACGAACTGACGGGCTCCGACGTCGAAGGGCGGCCGATCGAGTCCCTTCTGAGACCCGCCTGCGGCGCGAACCTGCTCGAGCGGTGCGCCGAATGCATCCGCCGCGGCGAGCCCGTGATGTATGAGGACGCCTTCCCCGGTTCGGAGGGCGAGCGCATCTACGTGACGCAGTTGTTCCCGGTTCGCGACGCCTCGGGCCGCATCGCGCGCCTAGCCGGCATTTCGCGCGACGTCACCGACCGCCGCCGTATGGAGCAGAAGCTGCGCGAACGCGAGGAGCAGCTTCGGCTGGTGCTCGAAGGCAATCGCGACGGGGTGTGGGACTGGAGCATCCCGGACGGAAAGATGGACCTGAGCCCGCGCTGTTTCGCGATGCTCGGCTACCAGCCTGGCGAGGTGGCCGCCACCGAGGACGCCTGGGCCGGGCTGATGCATCCCGACGACCGGCCGGTGGTGATGCTCCGCATGCGCGAAAGCTACCTGAACGCGGCCGGGTCGTTTGAAGCCGAACATCGGATGCGGACCAAGGACGGCGCCTGGCGGTGGGTGCAGTGCCGCGGCAAGGTGATCGTGGCGGACTCCGACGGACTTCCGCTGAGGGCGCTTGGCACCTACACCGACATCGACACGCGCAAGACGGCCGAACTGGCCCTCCGCGACAGTGAGGACCGCTTCCGCAGCGTGGTGAACGCGCTCGCCGAAGGCGTGATCGTCCGCGACCAGCGCGGCGTGGTCACCGCCTGCAACGCGGCCGCCTGCCGAATCACGGGCCGGGCGGAGAGCGAACTGATCGGAAGCGACACCTCCGAATGGCCCGTCCTGCGGGAGGACGGATCTCCGCTGCCTCCTGGCGATCACGCCAGTCTGATCGCCCTGCGCACCGGCCAGGCGGTGCTCGGTCTGGTGATGGGGTTGCCCGGGAAGTCGGGCGAAACGGTGTGGCTCTCGGTGAATGCGGAGCCGCTGATCCACGCCGGCGAGGCTCGGCCCTACAGCGTGGTGGCCTCGCTCACCGACATCACGGAATTACGCAAAACCATCCGGCAATTGGAGGACGCTCGCCGCGCGGCGGAGTCCGCCACGCGCGCCAAGAGCGACTTCCTCGCCATGATGAGCCATGAGATCCGGACGCCCATGAACGGCGTGCTCGGAATGTGCGAACTCCTGATGGCCAGCGGACTGCTGCCCGATCAGCGGACCTTCGCCAGCGCCATCGCCGAATCCGGCCAGGCGCTGCTCTCCGTCATCAACGACATCCTGGATATCTCGAAGATCGAAGCGGGGCGGCTGGAGCTCGAGAAGGCGCCCTTCAGCCTGCGCAAGACGCTGGAGGGCGTAGTGAATCTGCTGATGCCGAACGCGCAGCGCAAGGGGCTCAGCCTGCAGTTCGCCTATCCGTCGAGTGCGCCCTCCTGGTTTCTGGGCGACGCCGTGCGGGTTCGCCAGATTGTCACCAACCTGCTCGGAAACGCCATCAAATTCACCGACGCCGGAACGGTGTCGCTCGAAGTCAGTTGGGACGGCCGCCTCCAGTTGGAAATCGCCGACACGGGCATCGGGATATCCGAACAGGATCTGCCGCGTTTGTTCTCAAAGTTCTCGCAGGCCGGGCCTGTGTCGCGAAGCCGCTCCGGCACGGGACTTGGCCTGGCCATCTGCAAACAGCTTACCGACCGCATGGGCGGCTCCATCGAAATTCGCAGCCGGGAGGGCGCCGGATCGACCTTCACGGTTCAGATTCCGCTCGAAATGTCCGATCCGAGCCTGGCCAAGCCCGTCACCGCCTATCCGGCTCAGACCGTCCAGGGCGCATCCGTGCTGCTGGTGGACGACAACACGGTGAATCAGCGCGTGGGCGTGGCGATGCTGATGAAGCTCGGTTGCGTGGTGGCCACCGCCGCCGACGGGGAGGAAGCGGTCTCCCTCGCCGCGCGCCGCCGCTTCGACGCCATTCTGATGGACTGCAAGATGCCCCGCATGGATGGCTATGAGGCGACTCGCGCGATCCGTTCAACCGGCGAGCCCAGTGGCCGCACCCCGATCATCGCCCTGACGGCCTCCGCCATGGAGGAGGACCGCCGCCGCTGCGAGGCCGCCGGCATGGACGACTATCTCACCAAGCCGATCCAGCTTGAACTGCTGTGCCAGGCGCTCAGCCGATGGGTTCAGCCTACGGTTTTGGCTCGGCGATCGTAGACTCGCGCGGGATCCTGCCCTTCAGGGCGTCGTCGACGGAAACCTGGTTGCGTTCGAGCGTTTCGCCGAGCACCTGGTCGAGCCCCACCTTGGCCCGCGCATAGGCCGCCAGCGCCGACACCTCCGCCGACTGCGCGTTCACCAGGCTCCGCTGCGCGACGATCACGTCATTGAACGTCGACCCGCCCAGCCGGAAGCTCTGCTGGATCTTCTCGAGCAACTGCTCCTGCAGCGTGCGGGTGTCCACCGCCGCCGAATAGCGCGCCCGCGCCTGCTTGAGCGCGACCAGTTGGTTGGAGATATCGACCACGATCTGGTTCAGGTCCCGTCGGTTGCTCAACTCGCCCTGCCGCAGTTGCAGTTGATCGATGCCGAAGTCGCCCTGGTTGACGCGGTTGCCGAGGCTGCCTTGAAACAGCACCGCCGCCCGATTGTTCGGGAAGTTGCGACGGAACACCTGCCCGGCCGCCGTGCCGAAGCCGCCGACAAAGTAGGGATCCGGCGCCTCCCCGTAATAGGGGTGCGATTCGCCCGCCAGGCCGCTGTTGTAGGTCTGCGCGAGTCCCACCAGCGTCGGCAGGATGCCGTTCGCCGTGCCCAGCGCGGAGATCTCCGCGTTGTCCATGCGGACCTTTCCCGCCGCCACATCGGGCCGCTTGGCGAGCGCCCGCGCCACCAGGTCGCGCAACGGCGGCAGATCGTCAGTGGCGGGAACCTCGATGCGGTCGATCGGGACGATGGAGGCCGCGTCGAGCAGCGGGTCTTGCAGGCCATTGCGGCTCAGCACGTTCTTGAGCTGATTCTCCTGCTGGCGGACATTCGACGCCGCCACGTTGTAATCCTGCTGGCGGGTGCTCACCTCCAGACGCGCCCGGTAGATGTCGGCCTGCGACAGCACGCCCAGCCGGATCTCGTTCTGCGTGTCCTCGTGAAAGCGCTTGGCCACGTCGAGGGCGCGCTGCCGCGACTTCAACGTCTCATCCGCGCTCACCAGTCCCCAGTATTGATTGAGGACATTCGCCACCAGGTCGAGCAATTGCGAGCGGAACGTCTCCGCCGAAGCCCCCACATTCCGCCGGGCCACCGTGATGCCGCGGCTGTTCACCGCCACGCCGAAGCCCGACAGGAAATTGTGCTGGACGTACAGGTACAGGCGCGGCGCCACTGACGGGTTCAGGATGTTGGTGGGCGCGTTCTCCCGCAGGTAGGATTCGTTGAAGCGCACCTGGACGTAGCCGCCCGTGATCAAGCCCTGCTGCACCGACGTGTTGTACAGACGCTGCGTGTCCACCACCGCGCTGGTCTGGCTCTGCACCGTGTTCGCCTGCGGCGATGTCGTGTGCGAGAACAACGTGGTGTGTTGCAGCACCGGGTCGAGGTTCGCCGTCACGGGGCCAATCTGCGACACCGCCGCGCCGCCTCCGCCTCCACCCGAACTGCTCGATCCGCTCGACAATCCCGCGCTCGCCTGGCTGCCCGCCACACCCTGGCCGCTCGCCACGCTGCCGATCTGCGAACTGCCGCTCGTGACGCCGCGCAGAGGTCCGCCCGCTTCGGCGCGCTCCAGCCGCCACTCGGCCGCCAGCGGTCCATAACGGCTGACCTCGAGATCCAGGTTGTTTTCGATGGCCAGCGCGATGGCGTCCTGCGCCGTCAGGTACAGCTTGCCGCCGCGGATCAGCTGGTTGAGGCGCGGCGTATTCGCCAACCGCGCGGGCGGCGCCGTGACGGCCAGGTACGGCCTCCACAGCGCGGGCGCCTTCGGCTCGTTCAACACGATCGGCGACGTCTGTTGTCCATACAGCATCGCGCCGCTCATCGCCACGGCGGCGATACGCGTCAATCCCGCCTTCATCGGCGCACCGCCGGCAGCGCGTCGGGAATCGAGGACTGGCGCGCCACCCGCCCGTTGGAGGCTTCCTCCATGGACACGCCATTCACCTCGAGCGTCCGGCCCACCGACTCGTCGAAGGCGATCTTGGCGTGCGTGTAATTGGCCATCGCCTGAACCTCGGAACTGCGCGTGTTGTTCAGGTCGCGCTCGGCCTGGATCACCAGCGTGAGCTCCGAAACGCCGTACTTGTAGCGGTTCTGTTCGGCCTTCAGCGTCTCCTCGGCCAACTCTCGGGAAGCCACTGCGTTCTCATACCGCGCCCGCGCCTGCTCCAGTCCGATCAGCGAGTTCTTCACGTCCACGCGCACCTGGTTGATGGCCCGCTGCAACTGCAACTCGCTCTGGCGAAGCTGCAACTCGTCGGTCACCAGGTCCGATTGCGCCGCCCGATTGCGGAACGGAATGTTCAACGAAAAGCCCGCCGAGTAGTTCGGGAAGTTGCGCCGGAACACCTCGCCGAGCAGGTTGCCGTAGCCGCCCACAAAGTAAGGATTCGCCTGGCTCGCGCCGTTCGACAGCGGATTCAGCGGCCCTGTCAGGCCCGAGTTCTGCAGGTCGACGAAAGCCTGCAACGTCGGCAGCAGCCCGTTCTTCGTGCCGGTCAGGTTCACCTTGCTGCTTTCAAGATTCAGCCGCAACTGCTCGAGTTCCGGACGTTCCGCGATGGCTTGCGCCACCAGCTCCGTCACCGGCTTCATCTCATCCTTGGCGGGTACCACGATGCGGTCGAGCGGGATGATGTGCACCTCGTCGAGCCACGCGCTGGCCACGCCCGTGCGGCTCAACGCGTTCTTCAGGATCGTCTCCTGCTGCGCGACGTTGGTCTGCGAGATCAGCAGGTCCTGCTTGCCGGTGGCGACCTCCGCCGCCGCCCGCGTCACCTCGATGCGCGAAATCGCCCCCAACTCGGCCTGCTTCTTGTTATCGTCCAGCAGCCGTTCGCTGGTGGCGAGCGCGGTCTGCTTGATGTGGACGTCCTCGTTGAAACTGACCAGATCCCAGTACAGATTCAGGATCGCGTTGACGGTGGTGACCACCTGCCGCTTCAACTGCAGGTCCGTCACCTTCAGGTTGTTCTTGGCCACTCGGATGTTGCGATTGTTCACCGGCACGCCGAAGCCCTGCAGCAGGTTCTGCGTGATGTACAGGTCCAGGTAACCACTGGTGGACGGGTTCAGGAACGGCGCCGGCGAGTTCACCCGGCTGCGCGAACTCCCGAAAGTGAGGCTCGCCGACGTCCCGGTCAGAAACTGCTGTTCGTAGCCGAACTGGAACTGCCGCTGATCGTTGGTGAGCGCCGTCGTCTGGCTCAGGATCGTGTTGCTGAGCGGCGTGGTCAGGTGCTGGAAGTTGCCGTAGGCGAACACCACCGGGTCCAGTTGCGGAGGCGTCGGGCCGTACTGGATGACAATGCCGCCGCCCGACCCAACGCCCGCGCCGCCGCTCAGGCCGTTGCTGTTGACGCTGACGCCCGCCAGGCTGACGCTGACCGGACCCGGCGTGATGGCCGTATCCACGCCGCGCAGAAAGCCGCCTCCCTGCGCGCGCCGCAGCACCTCCCGCGCAAGCGGCGGACCGTAGCGTTGGATCGCGATGTCGAGGTTATTCTCGAGCACCAGCGCGATGACGTCCTGCACCGACAGGTACAGGTTCCCGCCGCGCACCAGCGACTCGAGCCGGGACGAGTTGGTCAGCCGCGCCGGCGAGACCATCCGCTTCTGGAAGTTGAACCGGCGGACCACGGGATCCGCGAATCGGACCCGGGCCGGGGTGGATATGGAGACCTCGGATTGCGGAAAACCGGGCAAAACGGAGGCGATCAGGACGGCGATAAGATTCCGAAAACGGTTCACGACACGATCGCACGTGCAATTGCCAAGCCAACCCACGAGGCGCTGTGTTTCCCGCAACAGGCGGGTGCGCCGGCTGGCCCGCCTTGTCCGGTTTCGTGCCCGAGTGTCCGATTTCGAGACGGAAGCGCTTCAGGCCGCGCGCCGCCTCACGATGGAAGCGCCTGAACGGCCAGGCCGCCTCGGTCGTCATGCCGTATATGCGAGCCCTTTCCGACCTGGCGCAGGACGCCCGCTGGGCCATCCGCGGCATGCGTCGAACCCCCGGATTCACCGCCGTCGCCCTGGTGACCCTGGCGCTCGGCATCGGCGCGAACACCGCGGTTTTCAGCGTGTTGTACGGGGTCTGGCTCTCCCCGCCCGCCTATCCCCGGCCTCAGGGCTTGGTCGACGTCAGCGGCCAGCAGCGATCCGGCCATCGATTCCTTCGCGGAGCATCCCACCGGGAGTTATCCGAATGGCGTTCCCAGACGAAAACGCTTCAGGACTTCGGCGTTCATCGCTACGTGCGTTCGGTGAACATCTCCGGCGAGCCAGGCGCCGAGGAGGCCACCGCCCACCGTGTCTCATCGAACCTGTTCGACCTTCTGGGCGCCCGCCCCGCGCTGGGCTCCCCGCTCGACTCCGCCGCCGACCGCGCCGCCGGCCCGCGCCAGGTTCTTATCGGCTACGACTGGTGGCGCCGCCGCTTCGGCGCCGATCCGGGCGTCTTGGGAAGGAACATCCGCGTCGACGGCGAGGCGTTCGCCATCGCGGGCGTAATGCCGCAAGGCTTCGAATTCCCGCCGATGTCGTCGGCTTCCTACCGGCCCGTCCTCTGGATGTCGCTGAACGCCACTCCGCTGGAGGTGAGCGACCCGTCGCTCCACTCGCTCGCCGTCATCGCGCGCCTCCGCGACGGAACATCCATCGGGCAGGCGCGGGCGGAACTCGACGCCATCGCCGCGCGCACAAGCGTCAACGACGGGTGGGGCGTCACGGTGCGAAGGCTCAACGACAACTCCCCGCTCGACAACGCCCGCCCGTCGCTGGTGCTCCTGATGGCCGCCTCGTCGCTCGTGCTGTTGGCGGCCTGTGCGAACATCGCCAATCTGCTGTTGGCCAGGGGCGTGGGCCGCGCCAGCCAGATGCGGATGCGCAGGGTTCTCGGCGCTACCTCGGGCCGCCTGGCGCGCCAGATCCTCACCGAAAGCGCACTGCTGGCGCTCGCTGGAGGCGTGGCCGGCACGCTGCTCGCCTGCGCGCTGCTGCCGGTTCTCAAGTCCGCTCTGCCCGCCGCCATGCCGCGCGCCAGTCAGATCGCGCTCAGCATTCCGGTGCTCTGCTTTGCCGCCGGAGTCTCCATCGTGACGTCTCTGCTGTTCGGAGCATTGCCGGCCCTGCGTGGCGGCCGCGACCCGGGCACGACGCTCGCCGGCCGCTCCATCGCCGCGCCCAGCCGCGCCGTCCGCGCGCTCATCGCCCTCGAAGTCGCGCTGGCCGTCGTGCTGCTCGCCGGCGCCGGCCTGCTCATCGAAAGCTTCCGCCGCGTGATGAACGTGGACCTCGGCTTCGACCAGGAACACGCCCTCACCCTGCGCCTCCAGTTGACGAAAAGCCGCTATCCCGACGCGGCGCGCATCGCCAACTTCCGCGACGACCTGCTTCGTCAGGCCGCGCAACTGCCTGGCGTCCAGTACGCCGGCACGGTGTCCTCACTGCCGATGGGCATCGTCATGCAAGGCCGCGACTTCGAAATCGAAGGCCAACCCGAAACCAGCCGCGACAAGCCCTTCGCCGACTTCGCGAGCGTCAGCCGGGACTACCTGCGCGCCATGGGCATCGCGCTCGCGCACGGTCGTTACTTCGACCCGAGCGACCGGCCGACCCCGTCGCCCGTCGCCATCATCAGTGAATCGCTGGCGAAGGCTCACTGGCCCGCCGGCCAGGCGCTCGGCGCTCACATCCGTTTCGACAACGCCTGGTTCACGATTGTAGGAACCGTCGCCGACGTCCGCCAGTATTCGCCCGAACGCGGCGCGCGAGGCGGCACGATCTACGCCCTCAACGAACAACTGCCGCTAGAAACGCAGAGCGCCGCCATCAGCCGCCTGATCGTACTCGTCCTGCGCACGGCCGGCGACCCCGCTCCAGTCGCCGCCGGGGTGCGTCGCATCGTGGCCGGAATGGACCAGGATCAACCCATAGCGGACGTGTCCACCATGCGGCAGATAGTGTGGAACACGCTGGCCCCGCGCCGCCTGAACACGTTGCTGGTGGCCCTGTTCGCCGGCTTGGCGATCGCGCTCGCGGCGGCCGGCGTCTTCGGCGTCACGGCCTATGCGGTGGCGCGCCGCACCCGCGAAATCGGCATCCGCATGGCGATGGGCGCGGCTCCCGGCTCGATTCTGCGGATGGTCGCGCGGGAAACATTGCTGACAGCGGCCATCGGCGCCATCGCCGGAGTCGGAGCGGCGGCCGCCCTGTCGCGCTTCATCGCCGGCTTCCTGTACGGCGTGCAACCGGCCGATCCGCTGATCCTCACGGCAGTCGCGGCGGCGCTCATCGTCATCGTGTCGGCATCCGCGCTGCCCCCAGCCCGCCGCGCCATGCGAGTCGATCCGGTGGTCGCCCTGCGCCAGGACTAGCGCCGGCTACGTCGTCGAATTGAAACCCTCCACCACCACCTTCGGAGCCTCGCCGCGAGCGTCGACATCGGCCAACTCGATCGTGACCGTGCGCCGTTCGCCCGGCATCAGCGTCACGTAGTTGTCGCTGAACAACGCGGGCAGGATGCGGTCGCCCGACTTCTCGCGCACAGGCTTCAGCCGCACCAGCAGCGCGGGCGTAGCCGACGTGTTGCGCAACTCCGTGGTCAGGATCCACTGGCCGCCCTTCCGCCCGGTCTTCGTCGACGTCTCCAGTTTCACCTTCGGCAGGTCACGAATCGCCCGGTAGTTGCCCTCCTCGGTCCCACGCCAGTAGAGGTTCTCAGACAGCACGGCGGCGTCCTTCATCAGGCGCAGCCGCACGAAATGAGTCGGCGTCAGCCCCTCCGGAAACTCGATCTTGATCGGCGACGACACGCTGTCTTCCGGACTATCCACCGTCGCCGACCTTTCCCACTTCACCGCGCCATCCAGGTTCAGAATCTGGATCGAAGCCGTCAGCCCCGTGCGGTCGCCGGCGCTGTAATTCACCACTTCCACCTGATCGGTCGCCTGATTCCACTGGATATGCAGCGGCTCGGACGCCTTCTTACACCCAAAATAAGCGGCCGTCGGTTCGAAGAAATAATCGTAAGTCTGCCACACGAAGGAAGGCCACGTGGGATGACTCATCCAGATCAGCAATCCCATGCGATACTTACTCTGCGACTCGAACATGGCGCGATGGCCTTCGTAATTGACAAACTGCGCGAGCGTAGTCCACTCGGCCGCGCTCGCCGCTCCGCCATAACTCTTCTCGATGCGGTCCCGGAACGAGGAAGCCCCCTGCGCGCCGGTCAGCGAAAAGTCGTGCAGCCCCCACATATCGCCCTGCGGCCACATGGCGGACTCAGGCATGGTCGCCTTCACGCTATCGAGCGTCATGATGTTCGGCATGCCCAACTCGCTGTGCATCTTCTTGGTCGCCCGCTGCGTATAATAGAACTTCACCGGCATCGCCTGATACGGCCCATGCCCGCTCACCACGTCATCGGCCGAACTGGGAATATAGTGCATTCCAGGGTGTAACTCGGCGACCGACTCCTGCAGTCCATCCTCAAGCGCCTTCGGCGGGAAGCCCTCGTTACGTCCGCAGTACAGGCCCACCGAAGCATGCGTCCGAACCATTCGGATCATGTCCCGCGCATTGGCCATGAACATCGCGTCATTGTCCGGATCCGGCCCGTCCCAGGGATTCGCAAGCCAGAAATCGTGCCAGATCACGATGCCGTTGCGGTCCGCCGCGTCGTACATCTCTTCATCGCCGATCTGCCCCACCCAGTTACGAACCATGGTGAAGTTCATATCGCGGTGGTAGCGCATGGCGGCCTCGTACTCGCGCGCCCGGTAGCGCAGCATCGACTCGCCAAACCCCCAGTTCCCTCCGCGCGGAACAAACCGCCGGCCGTTGATCCACATGCGCAACGCCCCGCCCTGTTCGCTGAAAGTGAACTGCCGAACGCCCGTCTGAAACGTCTTCGCGTCGGAGACTTTGCCCGCTACCTCGAACTTCAACTCCGTCGCATACAGATTCGGTTCGCCATAGCCGTTGGGCCACCATAGCTTCGGATTCTTCAGCCGCAGCGCCGCCTGCGACGACGGATCCAGTTTCACCGTAATCGCCGAGGCTGCGGGAACCGTCACGGGCGTCTCAAATGAGACATCGCCGATGCGCCCGCGCAGCGTCCCGAGAATGGCCCGGGAATCGTGGTTGCGCAGCGTCGCCTCCACAGTCAAGTCAGCGCGCGTCGTATCTCCCAACGGCAGCACAGTATTGACAAACGGATTCTCCAGCGTCACCGGGCCTGACTGAGTCAGATAGACATCGTTCCATATACCCGTATTACGGCCGCGGATCGTAGGAATCCAGTCCCAGCCGATCGAAGCATGGTAAGTCGGGTTATCCGCGCCGAGAATCCCGCCGTTCTTATCGGGATTCAGAAAAGTCTTCTGCTTGACGCTGCCCGGATTCGCATTCTTCTCCACGCGCACGGCCAGCGCGTTCTTCTCACCGGACTTGATGCGGTCGGTGACGTCGAAGCGCGCCCGCAGGAATCCGCCCTCGATGCGCCCCAACTTCTCGCCATTCAGATAGACGTCCGCTTTCCAGTTAATCCCATCGAAATTCAGCCAGACCCGTTTGCCCGGCGCGGCCGCCGGCGCGGTGAACTCATCCCGATACCAGAAATCGGCATAGAAGAAGGAGTCCGAAATGATGACCTGGTTATCGCCGTAGTTAGGATCGGCCAACACGCCGGCGTTGTAATAACTCGTCAACGTCGTGCCCGGAACCGTAGCCGGAACCCAGGCGGAATCCGCAAAGCCCGGCTTCGATAACTCGCTCCCGCTCGCCGCCACCTGGGAATCCCGCTGCACGCTCCACCCGCCGCCCGCCAGATCCTGCCGACCATCGGCTCTCGGCGCCGCGAGCGCATGCGCCACGGGAACCGGACCGCCCCGGCCGAACACCTCGAGTTCACTCAGGATATAGCCCTCGGGCGCCGCCGCCCGGCTCATTAACACCCGCACATACCGCGCCTGAACCGGCTGCGCCAGCTTGACGTCGTCCACCGCGCCCGACCCTGCCGCAAGCGTCTGAATCGTCCGCCAACTCCGCGCGTCGTCGGAGGCCTGCACCGCCGCCTCAGCCGCCCGCCGGATCCAACTCAGCGTCACGCGATCGAACGTGCAGGTCGCGCCGAGGTCGACATACACCCACTCCTCGCCCGTCCCCGCGCTCTTCCACGCGCTCGTGAAATCGAACGGTCCGCCCACCCGCACCCGCTGTCCCGTGCGGAAAAACCGCAGGCTCGAAGCATACCAGCCCGTCGCCGACCCCTCGAAGGCCACCCGATAGATCCTGCTCCGCGACGCCTCCTTGAGCGGCACGGAGTTCCAGGACGGCGCGGAAGCGTCGCCCTTCGTGTTAGTCCCCTTCGCCCGGCCGAGTTCCGTCCACGACTGCCCGTCATCGGACCCCGAAATCACCATCGACCAAGCCCCGCCCCGCGACCGAGCATCCACGTCGATGCGATCCACCTCGAGCGCCGCCTCGCCCCCGCGAAGCTCGATCTGCACCCACGCCCCCGGCGCGCGCAACTCGACCCCGGTCACCGGATTATCATCGACCAGCCCCTCGCGCTCTTCTTTCTTGAGCTCACCCTTCGCCGTCGCGACGGCAATCCATCGCGGAAGCCGCGTCTCCTTAATCCCATCGGTGACCAGTTGCGGAGTTAGGTTATAGTCATAACTCGACGAGTGGAAAGCCGGCCGTCGCAACGCCAGATTCCGGTAAGTCGTCGAATCGATCTTGAACGTTGGACCGAAGTAATCCTTGGGATCGCCTGGATACACGCCGATTCCGCGCGTGTAACTCTGCGCCGAAACACTGAGTGCCGCCATGAAGCCAATGGAAAGTAATGATCGCATTGCGGGCTATTCCTTGAATCGCGCATTTCGGACATGCGTGTTCGAATAGCCAGTATATCGGTCCCGCGCGGCCGCTGGCGGCGCCGGTTCGATACCATGAGCCTCATGCGATCGATCCGCCCGTTGACTCTTGCGCCGGCCCTGGCGGTCTGCTCGGCGCTGTTGGCCCAGCCCGCGCGCCCGCCGCTGCCGGCCCCCATGGCGATCCCCAAACCCGCCCCTGCCACCGATGCGCCCTACTCGCCCCAGCCCATCCTGCCCGGCGGCGTCGTAGTCCCGCTCTACGCGCCCAACTCGCCGATGCTCAAGGCCGAGCGCATCCACGAAGCCGAGCAGTACAACATGAGCCGGGCCGTGCCCGCCCGCATCTCCAACATCGTCAACATCCACAACCCGTCAATCGAGGCGCATCTGGTGGAACGCGGCATCAACACCGGCGCGGCGGTGATCCTGGTCGCGGGAGGCGGTCACAACACGCTGAACGTCGGCAGCGAAGGCGCCGATTTCGTGCCGTTCTTCTACAACTACGGCGTCAACACGTTCATCCTGCGCAACCGTCTCCGCCGCGACGGCTACGTTCCGCAGGTGGACGGCGTCAACGACGCGCTCCAGGCCATCCGCGTCGTGCGAGCCTACGCCAAAGAGTGGAATCTGGACCCGGCCAAGATCGGCATGATGGGCTTCTCCGCCGGCGCCGAACTGACCGCCGCCGCGGCCGTGCTCTACCCCGAATTCGAGAGGAAGAACGCGGATCCGGCGGACCCGTTCTCCGGCGTCTCCGCCCGCCCGGACTTCGCCGGCATCATCTATCCGGGCCCTTCGCCATTCGCGCCCAAGCGCACACCGCCGCCCATTCCGCGCGACGTTCCGCCCGCCTTCATCGCCTGCGGCGCGTCCGGCGACAAGGTTCACGCCATCTGGGCGATGGAGTATTTCAGCGCGATGTTGAACCTGGGGGTGCCGAACATCGAGATGCACCTGTACGGCAACGGCCGTCACCCCGGCGATCCGCTGCCCGATGGCAGTCGCATGTCCGGCGGCCTCACCGACCGTCAAAACATCCCCTTCGGCTCGTGGCAGGCGCGTTTTATCGACTGGTTCCGCGACCTCGGCTTCCTGCACAAAGCAGGCGTCCAGACCAAGGCCGCGGAAGACGTGGCGGCCTTCGCCGCGGCGTCAAAATAGCGCCAGACTAACGGCGTCGGGTCGATCCGAGGCTCGCCGCCTCCCTCGCATACTGGCGATTCAAGGCGGCCTGCATCCTCGCGGCCGACAGGACATCGGTCCGTTGCGGCGCCGCCACTGTCGCCGGCGCCGCTTCCGGAGTGGGAGGCGCCGTTTGCCTCGGCGCCACCTGCCAGATGCGGAGTAGTGTTACAAACGCGGTAATTCCAATAAATCCCCCGGCGATCACCGCCAGCGGCCGGTCAAACCAGTCGCCGTACTCCCATGCCAACGTGGCAAAACGGAATCCGGTGGGAACGAAAATCGCAAAAGCGATGGTGTAGAACCAATTGCGGATGCGGGGCTGCTCGTAGAGTCCGAATACGAACGTCCTCAGGTGTTGCATAGATGTGTGTCCCCTCGCAGGTGATCTCAGTATGGACCTAACCTGCCAGGTTGTACATCCTGGCGCTACAGTATTTTCCCTGGGGAATAGGGTGATTGCTATTGTCGGATCGCCAAAGGTCCAAACGCCGGCGCCGCCATATCCAGCGAATCCGTCAGATTACAGTAAGGATCCTTACCGTAGCAGTAGCGCAGATTCGCCTCCGCCGGCATCTTGCCCGAAACGTGCAAATAGAGCACAGAGGGATCCGCCGGATCGGTCCTAACTTTATAGATCGACGCCGCGGGGTCGCCTTTTCCGTCGTGGATGCTGAACCCGGAGATCCGGCCCTGCGCCCGTAGCCGCCCGTTCACCCCCTCGAACGTCACCCGGACGACGCCGCCGGCAAAGGACGCCGAGACGGGCCGCGGCCCCGCCTTCGCCGAGCCATAATCCGAAATGGCCGGGAACAGATCGCGCGACGCCAACACCGCCAGCCGCCGGCCGACGCGCTTCTGGTCCTGTGTGCTCACGTGGATCGCATCGTCGAGCCCCACGTCCACCGCCGAGACCATGCCGGACCGCGCCACTTCCCGCTCAGCCTCGCGCTGCGCCTCCTGAACCACGAACCAATCGGCAATGTTCGCCTTATCCGTGTACCGCCCGATCTGGACGTAGTAAAAAGGCAGATCCGACTGCCCGAAATCGCGCCGAAACGCCCCAATCAGAGCCTTAAACTTATCGGAAAACAGCGGCGCCGCCTTCGAATTCGCGTCCGACTCACCCTGGTACCACAGGACTCCCGTGACACGACCGCCCACCGCTTGGAACCGCCGGATCGTCGCGCCGTACAGCGAATCCCCGCCCTTGTCCTTCAGCTCCGGACTCCACTGTTCCATCGATGTCCCGCCATGCGCACACGGAACCAGCCCCACCGGCACGCCCGTTCGCCGGACCATCTCGACCGCGAACGGCAGCCCGAGCCCAGCGCCTTTCTTCCGTGTTTCGTTGAACTTAGCGAGCGCCTCGCCAGTGTAGCGTTCCGGCTCACCCTGCTTGTTCTTGCGCCAGTGGACCCGGTCCACCGCGCCAGGCAGGTTATGCAACGGCTCCCGCGCCACGCCCCACTCGTCCATTTGATCGAAGGAGTGCACCAGCGGATCCGGCTTCTGGACATCCACCAGGTCGCCTACGCCCTCCATGTTCGATTGCCCGGCGAGAACCCACAAATCCCCCACCAGGACATCGCCCACGACCGTCGTCGACCCGCCCGCGCGCACCTCCACCGTGTACGGACCGCCCGTCCGCAACCCCTTCAGTTCGCCCGACCACTGGCCGGACCGCGCATCCGCCACCTTCGTCCAGACCGACGGCCCCCCGCCCTCGGGGGTATACCGCGCCTCCACCGCGCCATCGGGTCCAGTGCCCGACACCCTCGCGACGGCCATCCCGTCGGCGCCCCGTTGGATCACCTGGTGATCCGTCAGGCCCGACGTAATGCGAACGCCCTGGCCGAAAGCGGCTGCACACACTAGCGATGCGACTGCGAACCGGAAGCGCATGGATCGATCCTCCGGTCCGCAATCGTATCAAATCACAGGGGGAACCGGCTCACGACCCCCGCGGCGGCGACTGCGACCGCGTCGAACTGCGCGAGTCGCCGCGTTTGATCTGCGCCCGTCGCCGGCCCGCCTCCAGCCGCCCGGCCGCCTTGGCGCGAGCCGCCTCACTAATCTGGATGTGGTTCACCACCGCCTTGGCGCCGGCCGCCTTCGCCATCCGGGTAGCCGCCCCTTTGTGTTGAATCACATCGGTCCTGCCGTCCCAATAAGCGACGCCGCCCTGCACTCTAACCTTGAAGCCGTCCTTTCCAATCTTCGACTTCGCCAGTTTTGCCCGGATCGCGGCCTCGATCACCGCATCCGATTGCGCCGAAACCCCGGCGCCCGACCGCACCACGGCCTTGGGCGCGCCCTTCCCCACATCCGCGGAAAACGCCACCAGAGCGGAGAGAATCAGGGAGAAGATAATTCGGGTCACAGCATAGAGTGCCGCACCCCGCCGAAGGAATCGCGCAAAATCGACACTTAGGCCCAACGCCCCGATCCTAGTTACGCGTAGCCGCGCGGATGTACGCCTGACCCTGCGCCAAGTCTAGTCATACGCCCTCCCGAAGTACGAAGCGGTACAGGCTCGATCATCCCAATGCGTTGATATAATTCCCCCATGTCTGACCAGATCGGACGCCGCTCCCTGTTACGCGGCTTGACCACCGGCGCCGCCACCCTCACGGCCGCCTCCTACTCGCGCGTCATGGGCGCGAACGACCGCGTCCAACTCGGCGCCATCGGCGTCGGCGACCGTGGCCGCCACGTCATGGGCCTCTTCATCGGCTCGAACACCGTCGACGTTCAGGCCGTCTGCGACGTCTACGCCCAGCAAATCGACCTCGCCAAGCAGAAAGCCCCCAACGCCAAGACCTTCTCCGACCACCGCAAGCTGCTCGAGATGAAGGAACTCGACGCCGTCCTGATCGCCACCCCGGACCATTGGCACGCCACCTGCGCCATCGACGCCCTCAACGCCGGCAAGGACGTCTACGTCGAAAAGCCCCTCACCCGCACCATCGACGAAGGCCCCAGGATCGTCAAGGCCGCCCGCGTGAACGAGCGCGTCTGCCAGGTCGGCATGCAGCAGCGTTCCGGCAAACACTACATCGAAGCAAAGCAGAAATACATCGACGCCGGCAAACTCGGCAAAATCACCCTGGCCCGCACCTGGTGGCACGGTAACGGTTACCATCTCCGCCGAGCCCCCGCCTCACTCCAAACCAAGCCGACCAACCTCGATTGGGCCCGCTTCCTCGGCCCGCTGAAGTGGCGCGACTACGACCCCCAGCAGTACTTCAACTGGCGCGCCTACCTCGACTTCGGCGGCGGCCAGGTCACGGACCTGTTCACCCACTGGATCGACGTCGTGCACATGTTCCTCGGCCACGAAGTCCCGACCTCGGCCGTAGCCGCGGGCGGCGTCTACGCCTATAAGGACGGCCGTACCGCCCCCGACACCATCAACGTGCTGCTCGAATACCCGGCCGACTACACGGCCACCTTCGAAGCCACCCTCGCGCCCGGAATCACCGGCGAAGGCGTCGAAATCTGCGGCACGGAAGGCCGTCTCTACATCGATCGCGGCCACTACGAATTTCACCAGGCCAGAAAGCGGGGCCAGGCCGCTCCGGAGCCGGTCATCGTCCAGGCTGCCCGAGGCGGTCCCGGAACCGACCTGCTCACCCAGGACCACGTCCAGAACTTCCTCGACTGCGTAAAGAGCCGCAAGCGCCCCAACGGCGACGTCCTGATCGGCCACCGTTCCGCGCAAGCCTCGCACCTGGGCAACATCGCCTACGTCGAAAAGCGCCGCATTGACTTCGACCCGGTTCGCGAAGAAATCCTGCCGTTCTAAGTGCCATGCTGTAGGTATGCAACGGCGTACCTTCCTGCAATCCGCGGCGGCCGGACCGCTGGCCGCCGCCTCCTCCGCGCAACTCCCCAAGCGCGAATATAAAGACGGCGTCAAACTCTCCATCATCGGATTCGGCGGCATCGTCGTCTGCGGCATGGATCAATCCCACGCCAACTCCACCGTCGCCGAAGCCTTCGACCGGGGCGTGAACTACTACGACGTAGCCCCCAGCTACTTCGACGGCGAAGCCGAAACCAAGCTCGGCCCCGCGCTCGAGCCCTACCGCAAGCGTTCCTTCCTAGCCTGCAAGACCACGGAGCGCGACGCCGCCGGCGCCCGCAAGGAGCTGGAGCGCAGCCTGGTCCGCCTGAAGACCGACCACTTCGACCTCTACCAGTTCCACGCCGTCGGCAAGATGGAGGACGTCGAGAAGATCCTCGCCCCAGGCGGCGCCGCGGAGACATTCATGAAAGCCCGCAAGGAAGGCAAAGCGCGGTTCCTCGGCGCGAGCATCCACGACGCGGCCGCCGGCATCGCCCTCATGGAGCGTTTCCCGCTCGACTCCGTCCTGTTCCCCATCAACTTCGTCCTGTTCCAGGAAGGCCACTTCGGCCCGCAGATCCTGGCCAAGGCGAAGGAGAAGGGAATCGCCCGCATGGCGTTGAAGTCGATGGCGCACACCGCCTGGCCCGGCGCCGATCACAAGCCCTGGGACAAGTGCTGGTACAAGCCGATCGACCACCCTGAACTAGCCGAAAAGGCCGTCCGCTTCACATTGAGTGAAGAGATCACCGCCGCCATCCCGCCCGGTGAAGAGAAGCTCTTCCGCATGGCGCTCGACATCGGCGCGCGCTTCAAACCGCTCGACGCGACCGAGCGCGCCGAACTGCTAGCCAAGGCCAAAGGCCTAACCCCGATCTTCCGCGCCTGACCTACGCGGAATCGCGCAACGCCGCCACAACGCCCTCGATATCGTCGGCGGTGTTATAGATGTGCGGCGACAGCCGGAGCCCGCTGACATCGCCCCGCGGCGTCATCGCCCCGGCCAGCTTGTGCCGCTCCCACAACCGCGCATCCAGCGCCTTCAAATCCTTACCCGGAAAATTCACCTTGATCACCGGGCCGCTGACGCTCGCCTCACCCGACCCGCGGACCTCCGCGCCAGCCACTTTCCCCAACGCCGCCCGCAGATTCGTCGCCACCTCGCGCGCCCGCGCCTCGATGGCCGCCGCGCCCAACCCCTCCAGGAACTCGAACGTCTTCTCCATCCCCCGCAGCCGGGCGTCATCCCGCTGCCCGACGATCTCAAACCTGCGAATGCCATGCCCATCATCGGTCCAATAGCCATGGCTCACAATCAGCGGCGTCACCTGCTCGATGCGTTCCCGCCGCACGTACAGAATGCCGCTCTCCACCGGCCCCATCGGCCACTTGTGCATGGACCCGCTGAACGAATCCACGCCCAGCGCATGCAGATTCAGGTTCATCCACCCGAACGACTGCGCGCCATCCACGTGCATCCAGGCGCCGTGCTTCGCCGCCAACTCCGCCAGCTCGCGCACCGGATACAGCAACCCGGTGATGTTGGTGAAGTGCGACACCGCAATCACGCGCGTCTTCGCCGTCACATGCTTCGCCACCGAATCGAACATCTCCCCCGGCGTGCGAGCATTCACCGGAACCGCCGCCGTCACCACCGCGGCCCCCGCCTGTTCCGCGCGCAGCTTCCAGCTATCGCTATTGGAAGGATGGTTATGCGCGGTAATCAGCACCTCATCGCCCGCCTTCAGCCGCACGCCATGCGCGATGACATTATTCGCCTCGCTCGTATTGCGCAGGATGGCGATCTCCTCGGCGTCGGCCTTCACATACCGGGCCGCCGCGCCGCGCACCGTCTCGGCCAGCGTCTTATAAACCTCGCGATTCGGGAACGAGGGGTTCGCGTGAAAATCCTCGGCCTGCCGCAAATACTCGCGCACCACGGAGACGGGGGCGGGCGCGATATTCGCGGCGTTCATGTACAGCAGGCCTTTCTTCAAACCGAACAGCGCCGGCAGCCGCGCCCAATCCGGAGCCCCGCCAGTCGCCGCGGACAGCCGCCCCGCACCAAGCAAAGCGCCGCCCGCCATCAACGTTCTACGTGTCAGTTCCATTCGTCTCCTTCGCCAACGGGTAGATTCCGCCAGTGTAGCGTAGCCGGGTATATACTGAACCCGGCTCGGAGCCCGAAAGCATGGACAACACCCCCACCCGCCGCGACCTGCTATGTCTGGCCGGCACGCTAGCAGCCGCCGCGCAAGGGCAAGCCGCCGCCCCACGCGGCCCACAACTCGGCATCCTCATTGCGACCACCTACACCACCGGCCCGCTCGAAGCCCGTCTGGACGAAGCAAAGGCCTGCGGCTTCGCCTGCGTGCAGATGAGCATGGCCTGCGCCGGACTGCCGGAGATGCCCGACCAGATCCCCGCCGGACTCCCCGCGCGCATCCGCGACGCCGCCGCATCCCGAGGCATCGCCATCGCCAGCCTCACCGGCACATTCAACATGTGCCACCCCGACCCGGCCGAGCGCCAGGCAGGACTGCGCCGTCTGCGCCTGATGGCCGAAGCCTGCCCCGCCATGGGCGTATCGAAGATTCACATCTGCACCGGCACGCGAGACCGAGCCAGCATGTGGCGCCGTCACCCCGACAACGCCTCGCCGCAAGCCTGGCGCGACATGTCCGCCTGCGTCCGCGAAGCCGCCGAAATCGCCCGCCAGGCCAACGTCGTCCTAGCCCTGGAGCCCGAAGTAAACAACATCGTCGACTCGGCCCGCAAGGCCCGGCGCCTGTTGGACGAAACCGGCTCCCCACACCTGAAGGTGACCATGGACCCGGCCAACATCTTCCACTCCGGCGAACTCCCGCGCATGAAGCAGATGCTCGACGAAGCCTTTGAACTCCTCGGCGCCGACATCGTGCTAGCCCACGCCAAGGACCTCGACCACGACGGCGACGCAGGCCACAAAGCCGCCGGCGAAGGCCTGCTCGATTACGACCGTTACCTCCGCCTCCTCCTCGCCCATCGCTTCCAAGGCGCGCTCCTGCTGCACGGCCTGACCCCGGCCCAAGCGCCGGGCTCCCTCGCCTTCGTACGCGGCAAGCTCGCCCGGCTCCAATCGCCCTCGGCTACAAGCTGATCTTCAGCACCCACAAAGGCTGCTTCATCAACTCCTCGGGAACCTCCGGCAGCGTCACAATAACCCCGCCAGCGGCCGGCTTGAACTTCAGCGAGCCGCCCGCGCCCACGAGCGAAACCGCCTTCACGCCCGCGATGTCTTTCACCACAAACGTCCGCCCCGGCCACCGCGGCAGAATCGCAAAAACATCTTTGCCCTTCGATGTAAAGAAGGCCTCAATCGACGCCTTCCCGCCCTCGCCCTTGGCGGCCAGCTTCGTCACATCGTACGCAGTCTCGAACTCGGCGTTGTAGTCCGTCTTCGGAACCTCGCCCGAACTCCACTGCCGGCTGGTCTTCCAGGGCTTGGTCCCATAAATGGCCTCGCCATTCACCTTCAGCCAATCGCCGATCTGAATCAGCCGCTCCTCCATCACCACCGGAATCGTCCCGTCGGCCGCCGGCCCGATATCCAGCAGCAGGTTCCCGCCGCGGCTCACCAGGTCCACCAGCATCAGCGTCAACTCGCGCCCCGAATGATAATGCTCCAGCCGCTCTGCGCGATTGTACCCATAGCTGAAGCCCATGCCCCGGCTCTCCTCCCAAGGATGCTCCATGCCGCTCATTCCGGGCGTGTACTCGGTGGTCCAATAGCCGCCATGCTTGTGCCGCGTATCCTTGCCCCAGCGGTCGTCAATCACCACCTCGTCCTTGCAGGGCGACTCGTTGTACAACCACGCCAGCAACTCCGGCGAACGCCAATCCGCCGAGTTCATCTCCCACTCGCCATCGCTGAAAATGATGGAGGGCTTATACCGCGTCACGACATCCTTGAACTGCGGAAACATGTGCTCTTTGACATACCGGGGCTTATCGGAAAGATACAGCGGGTTGTACCACTCATAAAGGGAGTAATAGATGCCCATGCGCAACCCCTTGCGCCGCACGGAGTCCGTCAAATCGCCCAGCAGATCCCGCTTCGGCCCCGTCTCCACCGCGTTCCAGGGCCGTCCCCACGCCGCCGAAGCCTCCTTGCTCGGCCACAACGCAAAGCCCTCATGATGTTTCGAAGTCAGCGCGACATACTTCGCCCCGGACCGCGCGAAAACATCGGCCCAATGATCCGGATCAAACAATTCCGCCTTGAATTGTGGAGCGAAATCCTGATACGGAAAATCCGCGCCATACTGCTTCTGGTGGTACGCCCAGGTGCCCGTCTGAATTGCGTTCGCCTTGGGATTCGTCTTGCCCTGCGTCATCGCGTTCCAATACCACTCCGCGTACGCGAGCTTGCCCGGAATCACCGGCGCATACGAGGGCACGGAATAAACGCCCCAGTGAATAAAGATGCCGAACTTCGCGTCGGTGAACCAGGCGGGCGTCGGACGCTTATCGATCGACTCCCACGTGGGCTGGTAACTCTGCGCGCCCACCGACGCCGCCAGAGCGAGGAACAGGACAGTAGTTCTCATGGTCTGTCCAATTCTAATGCGCCCGCCGCCGTCCATGGGTCCCGCCGCGCCCGTTGGCGGTACGATCATAGCAATGAAGAAGAACGTCATCCTCGGCTCGATCGTCGATACGGGCATCGTCGCCATCGTTCGAACATCGAGTTCCGAATCCGCCGTCAAATCGGTTGAAGCCATCTATCGCGGAGGCCTCCGCGCGGTCGAAATCACCATGACCGTCCCCGGCGCCATCAAGGCCCTCGAACGCGTGGCCGATCTGTTCGGCGATCAAATCGTGCTCGGCGCCGGCACCGTCCTCGATCCGGAATCCGCCCGCGCCTGCATCCTCGCCGGCGCCGAATTCCTGGTCACGCCCGCCCTCCGCGTCTCCACCATTGAGATGGCCCAGCGCTATTCGAAGGTGATCTTTCCCGGCGCGCTGTCGCCCACCGAAGTCCTCACCGCGTGGGAAGCCGGCGCCGACGCCGTCAAGGTTTTCCCCTGCGGCAACGTCGGCGGCCCCAAGTACATCAAGGCGCTCAAAGGACCCTTCCCGCAAATCGAAATGGTGCCCACCGGTGGCGTCAACCTCGACACCACGGCGGACTTCCTGCGCGCCGGTTCCTGCGCCGTCGCCGTCGGCTCCGAACTGGTCGACGGCAAGAGCATCCAGGAAGGCAATTACCAGATCTTTGAAGAACGCGCCAAGCAGTTCCTCGTGAAAGTGCGCGAAGGGCGCGGCGTCAAACCGTAGCCCATTAAGGAAGGCTCCCATGGAACTCACCGCAACCCGAGCCATCGTCGCAGGCGGAGCATCCGGCCTCGGCGCCGCCTGTGTCCGCATGCTCGCAGCCAACGGCGCCAGCGTCGCCATCCTCGACGTGAACGAAACCGCCGGCCGCGCGCTAGCCGCCGAACTCGGCCCGTCCGCAACATTTTTCGAAGCCGATGTTTCAAACGAAACCGCGGTGAAATCGGCCATCGAAGCCTTCCGGCCTATTCAAATCGCCATCAACTGCGCGGGCATCGCGCCGGCCCAGCGCACCGTCGGCAAGGAAGGGCCGGCCCCGCTCGACTGGTTCGCGACGGTCGTCCGCGTGAACCTCATCGGGACCTTCAACGTCGCCCGCCTGGCCGCCGCGGCCATGTCCGCCAACCAGCCCAACTCCCAGGGCGAGCGCGGAGTCATCGTCAACACCGCCTCCATCGCCGCCTTCGACGGCCAGATCGGCCAGGTGGCCTACGCCGCTTCAAAGGGCGGCATCGTGGGCCTGACCCTGCCCATGGCGCGCGATCTCTCGCGCCTCGGCATCCGCGTCGTCACCATCGCGCCCGGCATCTTCGACACGCCCCTGCTCGGCAAAATGCCCGAAGAAGTCCGCGCCAGTCTCGGCGCGCAGACGCCCTTCCCGCCGCGTCTCGGCCAGCCCTCGGAGTACGCCCACCTGGCGCGCCACATCATTGAGAACACCATGCTGAACGGCGAAGTCATCCGTCTCGACGGCGCCATGCGGATGGCCCCGAAATAGGCGTGCCGCCGCACATTCTCTTCATCACGGAGCGCTACCCGCCGGACGCGGGCGGCGTCGCGGCCAGCGCCGGCCGCATCTCGCGAGCCCTCGCCGCCCTCGGTGCGGACGTCGACGTCGTCGCCTGGACGCGCTCCCTCCCGGCGGGCCAGATCGAGCGCAACGGCGCCGCGAACCCCACCATCTACCGCCTGGGCCGTTACCGCGAGTGGGACGCCACCATGCCCCACACCATGAACCTGCTCGACTGGCTCACCGGCACGCGCCGCTACGACGCGGTATGGGGCCACTACGTCTCGCTGGCAGGCTTCATGGCGGTCTGGTACGGGCGCCTGAACGCGACCCCATCCATCGTTAGCATCCGCGGCAACGACCTCGACCGCGACGTCTTCCCGCCCGGCGACTTCTCGCGTCTCGAATGGACGCTGCGCCACGCGACCCTGGTCGCCGGAGTCACCCGCGAGCTCGCCCGCAAAGCCCACGCCGTCACCGGTCGCGACGACATCTTATATATTCCGAACGCCGTCGATCACGAAACCTTCGCGCCCGGCGAGCCGGACGCCGGACTCCGCCGCCAACTCGGCATTGAAGAAAACGAAGCCATCCTGGGCTTCGCCGGCGAGCTCCGCGAGAAAAAAGGACTCACGCATCTGATAGACGCGGTGCGCGCCGTCCGCGACCGCCGCCCGGCCTGTCTCCTGTTGATCGGCGACGTCCGCCCCTCTGAGACCCCGCGCCTGCTCCAGCAACTCGGCCCCGGCCCGCTAGCCGGACAGCGCGTCATCATCACCGGCCAACTCGCCACACCCGCCGAAGTGGTCCGCCATCTCCATCTCTGCGACGTCTACCTTCAGCCGTCGTTATGGGACGGCATGCCGAACGCGCTGCTCGAAGCGATGTCGGCGGGCTGCGGCGCCATCGCGAGCGACGCGGGCGGCATCCCCGAAATGATCGAACCGGGCGTAGACGGCGTCATCGTCCCGCGCCACCAACTCCACCGCCTGAGCGAAGCCATCCTCGAATGGCTCGACGCGGCCCCCGAAGTCCGCGCCCGCATCCGCCGCGCCGCCCGCGCCCGCATCCTCCGCGACTTCACCTTCGACGCCGAACGCCGCGCCCTCTCCGAAGCCCTCCGCGCCCTCACGCCGCCTCACTACTCCGAATAGAACCCCTCGCGAGCCCGCACCGTCCGCTTCTTCGGATTCTTCAACACCACGCTGATATTGCGCCACGCATGCCCCTCGCCGCCGCTCGGCCGGAACGCCAGCAGATACCCATGCGTCAGATCCTCGGACACGCTCTCAAACACCGCTCGAATCTCCCGGGGCTCGCGGATCTTGTACGCCAGCCCGCCCGTCGCCTTCGACATCGCGCTCAAATGCTTCAGCAACTCGGGTTTGTTCAAGGCGTCGCCCTGCGCGATCGTGTACACCGGAATGCCCGCGCCCTTCGCCTTCCGGATCGCCAGATCCGTCGTCAGTGTGCTGCGATTGTCCTCCCCGTCGGTGAACACGACAATCACCTTCTTGCCCGCATGCGCCGACAGGTCCTGGATCACGCGCACCACCGCGTCGTACAGCGCCGTCTCGCCAAAAGCCCGCGTCTTCAGCACGGCCCGCTTGGCCGCGCCTTTGGCCTCGGTGAAGGGGCTCAGCTGCCGCACCGTCTGGTTGAACGCGTACACCGCCGCCTGGTCGTTCGGCCGCAGATCGTCCACCAGCGCGAACGCCGCGCTCTTCAACGCCGCGATCGCGTTCTGCATGCTGCCGGTCGTATCCAGCAGCAGCGCGCAATACACCCGCGACGATCGCGGCTCGAACGCCGCCACCGTCCGCGGTTGGCCCTCCTCCAACACCTCGAACTCGTCCTGCCCCAGGTCGTCGGCATAGCGCCCGTGACTGTCGCGGACCGTCGCGTGCACCTCCACCAAACGCCCACTGACGCGGAACACCGCATCCACGGGCTCCGCCGGCGCCGCCGCTACAACGCCTGCCGCCGGCTCTGCTGTTCGAACGCCCGCCGCCGGACTCCCGCTGCCGGTGCGCGGCAACTCACCCGCCAACTCGCCGATGTTCATGAATCCGCCCGCCAGCGACGCCCCGCCATCCCGCGAATCCGCCGCCGGAATCAGCCGGCAGGGCTTGAACAACGCCGCCCGCTGCAGATACATATCCGCCGTGAATTGATGCCGGGCCGCCAGCAGCGGATCCTCCTCCACCACCAGCGTGTCCGGACTCAACCACGCCGCATACACCGCCGCCGTCAGCGCCGTCAGCGACCCGTCCATCCGCGGCGCCTTCTGCATTGCCCGCATCCGTTCGAACGCCGCCCGCCGCTCGCCCTTGAGGCCCAACAATCGCGGCAACTCCCGGTCGGCGTCGTCGCCGCCCGCCATCTCGCGCAGCACCTCCATCGGAGCCGCCTGTTCAGAAGCCCGCCGGAACGCCCGCGCCGCGGCCGCATCGTCAATCGAGCCCGCCTTCGACGCCAGCGCGGCCAACTCCGCCAGCGAATACCACACGCCCATGGCGGCGTTCTGCCGGGCCGGCGGCAATGCGATCATCTGATCCGTGAACCGCTCCAACGCCTGGAACTCCCCCGCGCCCAATCCGCGCAACCGCTCGAAATACGGAAACAGAAACCGCCAGTCCGCATAGCGCCGCGACACGATCCGCACGGACTCCGCATCGAAATCCCGTCCCCGCGCCTTGGCCGCCTGCGCCAGCGGAATCAGCGCCTCCACGGTTTCTGAGCCGGTCAGCACCGCCTCGTCCGCGCCCTTTCCCCAGGCCTCCCGGCCGCCCGGATACGCCACTCCGCCGCTCGCCGTCAGGGGGGCCTCGCGCAGCCACATCGCACGCCAAGCATTCACCGGCCGGCCCACGCCCCACTTCAATTCCTCGGAATCGCGATACCAGGCGTAGTAACGCGCCGCCGTCTTCGCATCGCCCGCAAACAGCCGCTGATGCGCTCGATCGGCGCGGCCCATCGCGGAATAGAACGCCGCCAGACGTCCGCCGTCTTTATCGAACAGGGCTTTGAGAAACCCGCCCACGTCCTTGGCCGGCGCGCCCGCCAGCGCCTGCCACGCCGCCTCATCGCCCGGCGCCACAACGCGCTCGCCGTCCATCTTCACGTCCGCGCCGAACAGCGCCAGCGCATCGGAATCCCGCGTCACCAGCGTCCGCAGTCCCACGCTCTTCAGCAGCGCCGTGGCCGCCTCCGGCGGCATCGAACCCAAACCCGCATAGGTCCGCGCAAACCGGAGGTCGCGCGTGAACAGGTCCGCGATCCCGCCCGGAAACGGCGCCACACCCTTCACCAGCGAGAACCACGCCGCCCCGCCGATCAGCCGGGCGTCTTCGTTACGCACCTCGAACTGGACCGTGCGCCCCGCCTCCAACGCCTCCTGCATCTCGATCTCATCCAACCCGAACGCCGCCGGCGCCCGCTGCCGCGTCCGGTCGGCCACGGTATCGCCCGGCTCCACGCGAACCTTCCCCTCGCGCTCCACCGCCCGCCAGCCCAACAGCTCGAGAATCCGTCCGGTCTTTGCGCGCCGCGCCGCATCGGCCAGCGACATCGTCACCAGCGTGCCGGTTTCCCTGGGTTCGCCAAGCCCCGCCAGTTCGCCGGAGGATGCCATCAGCGTCCGCATCGCTTCCAGGTAGTCCGGCACGGCTTCCTGATTCCATCCCGAAGTCCCGGCCACGATCGCGCGCGTGAACGCGGAGAAGAACCCCGCGTAGCTGGCATCGGTCACCCCCGCCAGCTTCCCCAACGCCTCGTACCCGCCGGGAACCCAGGCCTCGCCGTCGCCCGGCGGTTCGGCGTCCACCTCCTCCGCCTCGTATCCGATGCGCGATTGCGCCGCCGCGGCCTCCGCCTTTGGCTTCGTTTCCAACTCGCGCCGCGTATCGAGAATCGCCGTCAGCACCACCTGGGCCTTCGGCAGTTGCTTGCGCGCATCCAGCCGGATCGCCTCCCGCGCGCTCGCCTCGGCGGCATCCAGGTCGCCCAGGTTGCCCTGCGCCACGGCCTTCAGCAGATACGCCTCGACATAGCGATGCCGCGGATCGGCCTTAATCAGGGCATCGGCGTCGGCGAGCGCCGTCTTCCAGTCCTTGCCCTGCGCATCGGCCCGGATCATCATCAGCCGCGCCAGCAACCGCTTCGGATCCGCCGCCAGGGCCTTCTCAAACGCCTCGCGCGCCGCCGCGGACTTCTTCTGGCCCAGACAGGCCAACCCCAGCGCGCTCCAGCCCGAGGCGAACTTCGGGACCTTCGCCATCACTTCCCGCAACAGCCGTTCGGCTTCGCTCCAGTTCTTGTCTTGCGTCGCGGTCATCGCGCGATCCCACGACTTCTCGACCGCCGGGGGCAGGGAATCGAACTCCACCTGGAAGTTCTCGGCGGCCTTCCGCGAGAGCCGCAGGTCGGGCAACTGCTGGTTGCCGACCAGCCGCCGGTCGGCCAGGTCGATGACGCTCGACACATAGCCCTTGAGCGACGCCCGCACCAGGCACTGGCGCTCCCTCAACACCGCCGTCCCGCTCGGCGTCATCACCGTCAGTCTTCCGAAAAAGTCGGCTTCGGCGCGCAGAATGTACGTGCCGGTCTTGCGGCTGGTCTGCGTCTCCTGTTGCGGCCTCGCGAACAGGCAGACGCGCTCGATGGCGACGCTCGAGGGCGGCCTCGACCCATCCTCCATCACCACGCGGCCGCGATAATACACCGTCTCGGCCATCGACAGCGGCGCCGTCATCGCCGCCGCAGCCAAAACAAAACCGGTGATTCGTGTTTTCACTGCCGCACGTACCGCATCGGACGGTCCGCACCGCGCTTGCGCATCACCAGGGCCCCGTCCTCGATCAACAGTCGTTCATCCTTGAAGTCCATCCGCGTGATGGCCTCGCCGTTGATCTCGAACCAGAATTCGTTGTGGTCCGGGTTGAGCGTCACCGCCTCGGAAACGAACTCATACACCGGAATCTCGATCCGGGCGGACTTTGCGCCTTTGGCCCTCTCAAACGCCGCTAACCCATCGCCCGAGGTGTGTCCCCGCACTACGCCCTGGTCGGTGGTCAGCACCACGTCGATGTTCTCGGCCCCGTTGCCCTTGGGTCCCAGCACCCACACGCGAACGCCGCCGTCGTTGGCCGCCGCGCTCCGCTTCAGCCGGAAGGGCGCGGTCTTGGCTTCGTCCGATTTCAGAATGACGGCGCCCGCCTCGGCCTTCCAGGTCCCTTTGGCTTGGTAATCCGCCGCGCCGTAGGCGAGCCCGAACTCGAACCGCCCATCCGGGCGCAGCAATAACTCCGAACCTGCCTCAGGCACGCCCCGTAACTCATACCGGCCCGCCAGATCCGCGGCCGGAAGCCCCAACATCGCAATCGCGAAGGCTATGGCGACCCTCGTCATGATGCCCCCTTCGACACCGGTTGCCTGGAAACAGGGTCAAACCGGGTGTCCCGTAATTATAAGGCTTATCCGCCGGGTCGCGGAGCGGGTGGGGGGAAACCGGAGGCAGACGGCCGAGGCCGCCTGCCTCACGCCATCTTCAAACCTTCAAGCCGAGATCGTCGCGAGCGTACAGCACGGACTGCGCGACGTTGTCCTGTTCGAACTTCAGCTTGGCCTGCTGGTCGAGTTTGTCCACCCACACCAGCGGCTTCTTCGGCTTGTTCGCACGGACCATCCGCAGCATGCGCGCCAGGTACACGCCGTTACGGTCGGTGAACGTCACCCAGTACTTCTCGGTGAGGCACGGAATCACCAGCGGATTCCGCGTCAGCATGTCGAGCGAGAACTTCACGTTCGGCCGCTTCGACACAATCGTGTCGAACATCTTCTTGAGCGGCAGCATGCCGTGCCCGAGCGGAACCTCGGCCAGGTAGAACCCGTCGGCGTACTCCTCAACCGCCATATCCTTTATATGGGAGTTGATGCAGAAGGGCGCCAACTGCTCGACTAGCTCCACCGGGTCATCGCACAGGGACATGTTATTGCCCCAGTCGATGCACGTACCCAGATACTCGCTCGAATAGGACTTGAGCAGCGGAACCATCTGCTCCACCGTCCAGTCCTTGTGGTTCTCAAGACCCAGCGGCATCTTGTTCCGCTCGAGAATCGGCACCGTCCGCGCGAGCTTCGCCTTGGAGTCGGTGACGAAGGTCTTCCAGGTGGCCAGGTCGTTGAAGGTTTCGTACCGGCGGCCGGTCAGGCACACGGACCGCATGCACTTGCAGCCCATCTCCTTGGCCGCTTTGACCACCCGCTCGAAGTCCGGAATGCCGGCGTCCTCTCTTGGCATGAGAGCCACCAGTTCGACGTACATGCCGAGTTGCTCGGACCGTTCGCGGACGCCCTTGACCAGCGCCGGATCGATCGGGCCGGGCGGGATGAATCCCTGGATGCCGCCCGCGCCGCGCTCATAGGCGTAGTTCAGGTAATCGAGCACGGTGCCGCTGGTGCGCGACGGCCGCCCGATCACGAAGCAGTCCGGCGAGAAGCCCATTCCGGACCGTACGGCCGGAGCCGCGGGCGCCGCCGCCCGGGCCGCGACGGCCGAAGCCGCCGCCATGAATGTCCTGCGGGTCATAGGTTGAAGCTCCTTAGAACCTGGTCCCACGGCTTTCGGTACGGCCGGACCAGCATCGCGCTCGCTTCCTTATCGCCAATGATCTCTTCCTTTTCGGGATCCCAGCGCAGCTTACGGCCCAGCTTCATGGACATGTTCGCCAGATGGCAGGCCGTGTTCACCTGGTGGCCGTCCTCGACGTCCGCCACCGGCCGTTTGCGTTGCTTCACGCAGTCGATGAAGTGCTGTGCGTGCAGGCCCATCGGTTCGCCGCCGATCTCGCCGCCCTTCTTCGCCTCGGTGCGCGGGGTCCGCGGCACGTCGGCCATTTTCGGGTGTCCGGGAGGGTCCGACCATGGTGGAATCTGGCGGGTGGGCGCGATGTTCATGTCGGGGAAGATCTCGTAGCCGCCGCGTCCCACCGCCATGCTGCCCTTGGTTCCGAAGAACTCGTTGCCGCCGCGGGCCCGTCCCGCCGACGCTTCGCGCAGCGAGATGACCACGGTGAAGCCCGGGTAGTCCAGGATGGCGTCCTGCGTGTCGGGCGTTTCGCCGTCGTCTTCGAGGGCGAAACGGCCGCCGCTTGAATACACCGCCGTCGGCCCCTTCACCTGCATGATGTAGTGGACAAAGTCGATGTCGTGCGCGCCGAGGTTCGTCATCTGGCCGCCCGAGTAATCCCAGAACCAGCGGAAATGGTACAGGCAGCGATGTTCGGTGTAGGGCTTCTTCGGCGCCGGCCCGAGCCACATGTCGTAATCGAGGCCCGCCGGCGGTTCCGACACCGGCGTCCTGCCGAAGCCGGGCATCACGTTGCGGAAAGCTCCGATACGGACGCTGGTGAGCTTGCCGATGTGCCCGCCGCGGATCATCGGCACCACTTCTTTCATGTGCGGACCGCTACGGCCTTGCGTGCCCACCTGTACGATGCGGTTGTACTTGCGGGCGGCCGCGGTCATCCACCGGCCCTCCTTGACAAAGAGGGTCATGGGCTTTTCGACGTACACGTCCTTGCCCGCCGCGCAGGCCATGATGGTCTGCAGCGCGTGCCAGTGGTCCGGCGTGGAAATGACCACCGCGTCGACGTTCTTGTCGTCGTACATCTTGCGGAAGTCTTTGTAGCCTTTAACGTGCGGGCCGCCGCAATCGGCTTGCCCGCGTTCGATGCGCGGATCGTAGATGTCGCTGACCGCGACCAGTTCAGCTTCGGGTAGTTTTTTGAAATCGGCGATATGCCGCAGCCCAATGAGCCCGCAGCCGATGAACCCGATTCGGACGCGTTCGTTGGCCCCCAATACACGCGAGTAGGAGGCCGCTGTCATCGCGCCCAGGAAAGTCCGCCGGGTGGCGGAAAGAGCGTTGTCGTCCATTGTTCGAACTCCTGAATCCCCGGGACAGCAGGAGCGGCGGAGAGCGTCGCCCCTGTACATATGCTCAAAGTTTCCGGTGCAATGCAAACGGCGCCGGGAGTTCAGGCGTGCTGACCGGCGGCGGAGCGGGCGCGGCGCGGGGGCGCGGTCTTGCCGCACAACTCGTCCAGGCTCTGGCCGGCGCGCCATTGGCGGATGCTCGAGGCCACTTCGACCTCCACTTTCCATTCGCGGGAACGGGCCAGGATGGGGTAGCGGTCCTTCAGCAACTCCACCAGTTCCGCGGCGCGGCGTTCGGCGACATCGAGCGGACCATCGAAGGAGACCGCGATCTCGTCGACCCGCCAGCGGGCCGCCGCATCGTTCAGGCGGATACGGCTGGCGACGCGGTCCGACACCTGTCTGAGCAGCGAATCGGCGGCGCGTTCTCCGTAGAGCTGGCTGATGCTCGAAAGGCCGGCGATGCGGAGCACCGCGAGGCTGAACGGGGCGCCGGCCTCGATGCGGCGGCCGAGTTCGCGCTCCATGGCGGAGCGGGTGGCGAGGCCGGTGAGCGCGTCGACGCCGGGGTCGCCGCCCGCCTGTTCGAGCTTCTTCGGGATCCGCTGGAGTTCGCGCCGGAAGCCCCCGAACACCGCCGCGCTGTCGCGTCCCATGGCCTGGAGGAAGGTGGCCAGCTCCGCGATGTGCCGCGACACGGCGTCCCGCAGTTGGGCATCGCTTCCGCGGGCCAGTTCGGCTTCCAGGCGCTTGCGCGCGGCGCTCAACTGCTCCAGATAGAAATGATCGCGGAGTTCGAAATCGTCGGCCGCGTTGATCATCAGGTTCAGCAGGCTCGAATAGGCCTCGCCGCGGGCCCGCGCGATGACGGCGGCGGCGTCCAGGATCTCGCCGGCGCTTTGTTCGAGCTCGCCGAGGCTCTTGTCCAAGGTCTCCGCGGCGGGGTGGAAGGCCACGCGCCCGCGCATCCGGATCATCGTCTGATGGATGCGGTCGGCGCGCTCCGGCCACAGGGCGGCGCCGTAGCGTCCCAGCAGGACAAAAGCGGCAAGGTAGCAGTTCAGGGCGGTTTGTTCGTCGTTCACGGCGGGCCGAGGTCCAGCTAAACGGTCGTCTGAATCGCGGGCCGGATGTATCCGGCGAACACCTTAGAGTGGGCCGATCCATCGCGGCGTTGCCGACCGGTTGTCTGAAAGAGACATGTCTATGGCGCGGGCTTCCGTTGTACAATGACCCCCATCTGGTTCCATTCATGATTTCGAAATGATCGCCGGAGTATTGGGCGATGCAGGTTCAGGGTCAAAAAGGGGTACTCGCAGATGGGCTCAAGACTGGTTCGCTTACTTGCCGTCTGCACGCTATTTGGCGTTGCCGCTAGCGCGCAGTTGGCCACAACAACTTCACTTGTGGGAAATGTCACGGACTCGAGCGGACGTTCCATTCAGAACGCCGCCGTAACGGCCGTGGAGACCCGTACGCTCGCAAGGTTGACCGCCACCACCAACGAACAAGGTTATTATTCGTTCGAATTCGTCCCCGTCGGCGTTTATAGCATCACTGTCGAACAAGCCGGATTTCAGAAGATCACCAAGACCGCGATCGAAGTTCAGATCAACCAGGCCGTCCGCACGGACTTCAAGCTCGAAGTCGGCGCGGTGACCCAGGCCATTACGGTGCAGGCCGAGGCCACGGCGATCAAGACCGACGACGCGACTGTTTCAGAAGTGCTGGGCACGCGCGCCGTGTCGGAGCTGCCGCTGAGCGGCCGCGACCCGATGACGCTGGCCGTGGCCACGCCCGGCGTGCTGCTGGGCACCAAGTCCTCCATGACCGGCGTGCCTCCGGGCAACGACTTCGTCGGCGCCGGGACGCGCGAGATTCAGAACAGCCTGTCGCTCGACGGCATCGGCATCATGAACAACCTGATCACGACCACGCCCACGCGGCCGATGGTCGAGACGGTGCAGGAAGTGGAGGTCCAGACGGGAACCTACTCGGCGCAGTACGGCTCCTACATGGGCGTCCACATCAACATGATCACCAAGGGCGGCACCAATCAGTTGCACGGCGCGGCGGTGGAGTTCCTGCGCAACCAGGTGCTGGACGCGCGGTACTTCTTCACTCTGCCGACGCCGGCTAACCCGACCGCCTCCAAGCCGCCGCTGCGGCAGAACCAGTTCGGTTTCGAGTTAGACGGGCCGGTGGTGATTCCGAAACTCTACAACGGCCGCGATAAGACGTTCTTCATGGCGTCTTACGAAGGCTTCCGGAACGTGCAGCAATCCACCAACCTGTCCACCCAGATGCCGGCCGCCTTCTTCAAGGGCGACTTTTCGGGCGTTCCGGCCGGCAGCATCACGGGCGGCGCGATCAAGGACCCGCTGAACAGCAATACGCCGTTTGCCGGCAACATCATCCCGACCTCGCGGTTATCTCCCATTGTCCAGAAGCTGCAACCGTATTATCAGGCCCCGAACCTGACCGGGCTGGCTAACAACCTGTCGGTCGCCGTGCCGAGTTACCTGCGCTACAACCAGACCGTGGATCGCGTCGACCAGAACCTGGGCGATAAGATCCGTCTGTACGCGCGCGCCCACTGGCAGGAGTGGAACACGTTCGCCGGCAACCAGAACGCGGTGAACGGAACCACCGTTCCCACCACCATCACCAATTACACGCTGGGCTACACGCACACGCTGACCCCGTCGCTTGTGAACGACTTCCGCGTGGGCCGCAACTTCTTCCGCAGCGACGCGCTGAATTACTTCGCCGTCAGCGGGCTGAAGAGCGCCGGCACGGACCTGGGCATCACGGGGTTCAACGGCGACACGCAGTACGGCAATCCGGGGCTTCCGGATTTCAACATCACCGGCTTCAACGGGCTGGCCAACGGCTCCACCAACTGGTATCAGAACGATTCGACGAACCAGATTTCGGAGCAGATCAGTTGGGACCGCGGCTCCCATAACATCATGGCCGGCGCCGAGTTCCGGCGGCTGGCGACCGGGCGCGCGGCGGTGAACAGCGCGCGCGGCACCTTCACCTTCAACGGCACGCAGACCGGCTACGCTCCGGCCGACTTCATCCTGGGCACGCCGGTGAGCTTCGGCACGCCCGGCCCCGAGGTCCGCGGACGCGTGGCCACGTGGCGCGACGGTTTCTTCGTGCTCGATAAGTGGCAGGTCTCGCGGCGGCTGACCGTGAATTACGGAATCCGTTACGAGTTACCCACGGTTCCTTACACGATCAACGGCAACGCGAGTTACCTGAGCCAGGATCAGTCGACGCTGATCGTGGCGAAACCGGGGACGCGGTTCACCGCTCCCAATCATAAGAACTGGGCGCCCCGGCTGGGCTTCGCCTACCGCATCAACGACAAGACGTCGTTCCGCGGCGGGGCCGGCATCTACTACAACGCCAACCAGACCAACAGCTACACGTTCCTGAACACCAATCCGCCATGGAGCCCGATCTATAGCTGCACGTGGTCGAGCGGACTACAAACCATCAGCCTGTCGAACCCGTTCGGCTCGCCGGGGGTCTGTCCGGCTAACACGACCAACTCGAGCGCGCTGATCGTGACGCCGCCGTGGCAGCAGCCCACGGGCCGCATGAACCAGTGGAGCGCCAGCCTGGACCGCCAGTTGTGGGGCGGCGGAGGACTCGAGGTGCAGTACCTCGGCTCGCATTCCTATCACCTGGACCGGAGTTTCTATAACAACACTCCGCTGCCGGGGCCGGGGGCGGTCAGTACGAGGCGGCCGAACAAGAACTTCCTGGGGCCGATCCGCACCATCGCCAACGACGAGATCTCCAACTACGAGAGCATGAGCGCGATCTTCCGGCAGCGCATGAAACACGGCCTGCAACTGCAGGCGAGTTACACCTGGGCCCACACGCTGGACGTTTCAAGCGATTCCAACGGCGGCGGCACGCCGATGAATCCGTACTGGTGGCGCGCCGATTACGGTAACTCGAACTGGGACATCCGGCACCGGCTGGTGATGACCTTCGTTTACGAGATCCCGTTCTTCGCCGTGAAGAACCCGATCCTGAAGGGCGCCTTCACGGGCTGGCAGTCCAACGGCATCGTGACCTGGCAGGGCGGCATGCCGTTCAACGTTTCGACCGGCACCGACACCGCCAACACGTCGTCGAGCGGGACCTACCGCCCGAACCTGGTGCACGCGCCCACGGCCAACTGCGGCGGCGGACACCTGGTGAACTGCATCGACGCCACCGCCTTCACGGTGGCCGATATGTATCCGATTGTCCCCACCAACTACGCCTACGGCAACGCGGGGCGCAACCTGCTGCGCGGGCCGGGACTGTCGACGGTGAACTACTCGCTGACCAAGAACTTCCCGATCCGGGAGCGGCTGCGGTTCCAGTTCCGCTTCGAGACGTTCAACCTGTTCAACCACACCAACTTCAACAACCCGTCGGCGACGCTGAACACGTCGGCGTTCGGCAGCATTTCGGGCGCGCAGTCGAGCCGGAACATCCAGTTCGGCGGCAAGCTCACCTTCTAAGCATCCAGCCAGCGATCGGGGGCGGGCGCGAGTCCGCCCTCCCGCTCAGGCGAGCGCCGCAACGGCGGCCTGGGCGGACTCCTTCGGAAGCGGTTCCACCGACAAAACACGACGACTGATGGGGGCGTAGTACAGACGGTATTCGACGCCGGGCGACAGATCGTCGTAGGCGGCGCGATTCACCTGGTATTGGCGGCCGTCGAGGGCGAAGTAGTAGACCGCGTAGGTGTCGAGTTGCCGGGACCAGCGGAGCCTCACCTGTTTGTCCGCCGTTTCGCGGGTGAGGCGGCCCTGGACGGTGCGGACGCCGGCGCGCAACAGGTCGATCAATTCGCGAATCGCCTGGCCGCGGACCGTGCGGATGGCGTATCCGATGGGGACCAGGATGACCGAGCGCACCCAGCGCGGCGTCGCGGCGCCGACGAAGTCGAGAAGAAATACGTTGCCCAGCGTTTCGAGGATGGCGGCGCCGATGGAGTGGCCTCCGACGAACCACACCCAGGTGATGCGGATGGCGATGGAGACCACCAGGCCGCCGAAGACGAGCGCTCCTGGTTCGAGGAGCCCGGCGCGGAGCAACCGCATGGCCTGCCGCACGCTCAGGCGGCCCGCGCGATTGGATGCGAGGTCCTGAGACGTGAAGTCCAGGGCGGCTTCGAGTTTCTGAAGCGTCGATTCGGGTCCGGAATCGACGAGAACGTATTCTATGTATGCCACGGCCGGCTTGGGGATTATTCGGCGGTCCCGGTCCAGGACTTTAGACCCGTCGGTTGCCTTTAGGAGTAGGGTGAACGCCTGAATTCTTCGACGGATGCTGGGGAGAACGGGTGTTGGAGCTGGTGAACGGGGGCGGTTCGGGCTTCGGCGGGGCCGGAGCGGGGGCGGGTTCGGCGGGTTTGGCGACGGGTTCGGGCGGGGGCGCCGATTCGGCTTCCGGGGTGGGGCTGGGACGGCGGGAGGGGACCAGAACGCCCCAATCGTCGTTGTGCGGCTTGCCGACGGCGCGGCTATTGCGCTTGCGGGCCTGCCAGAAGGCGCTGATGGCGCGGTTCCACATGCGTTCGGCCTGGCTGAGGTCGCGGTTGAGCTGCTTGTAGCGGTCGTAGTGTTCGGTGTAGAGGGTGAAGAGGCCGCGGCCCTGGGTGACGACGTCGATCAGGGCTTCGATGTCCTGCAAGTGCATCCAGGCGCGGCAGGCGTGGGTGATGAGCAGCTTCTCTTCCTGCGTGGCCGGCAGGTAGTTGCGCATGAATTCGTCGCGCTGCAGGTAAAAGCGCAGGTGCGGATCGATTTCCGGCGCAGGGTGAGTGTGGGCGGTTGCTTCCGTGGGCATGTTTTCTCTGGCCTCCCCAAAATGGATCGAGCGCGGGGCCGCCTGGCAGCGGATCCGCGCTCGTTAACGGGAGAATTTCTCTCCCCACCTTCAGATTACCATGCAGGGTGCAAGCGTTTTTGCGTAAGTCGTTGAATCCGATATGGATATCGGCTGTGAACGGCTTTTTGCGGGGGCGCCGTCAGGCGGCTTGCACGCTGGCGGTGCGCTCCAGCTTGCCCCAGCCCACCATGCGGCCCTTGACGGCGTAGACCAGCGACTTGACCAGGATGAACTGCATGAGCACCCGGAAGTAGAGGCGCTGGAACAGGAACAGCTTCAGGTCGTCCGGGCGCTCGCCTTCGAGCGAGTAGGCCACCAGGGCGGTGAACAGTTCAAAGACGAAGAAGGCCGCGTAAAACAGCAGCACGGTGCGCCAGTTGCCCACCGCCAGGGCCACGATCATGGCCACTTCGGCGAGCGGCGAGATGGCGGCGAGCAGCACCTGGAACAGCCAGATGCTGGGCAGGGCGACCAGGCCCAGGAAACCGTAGCGCGGGTCGAAGGTGACGGCGCGGTGCTTCCAGGCCGCCTGGAGCGTGCCGAAGGACCAGCGGAAACGCTGGCGGGCCAGCGCGCGGGTTGTTTCGGGGGCTTCCGTGTAGGCCACCGCCTTCTCCTCATATCGAATGGCGAAGCCGCGGCGGCGGATGGCGAGCGTCAGGTCCGCATCCTCGGCCAGGGTGTCGTGAGGGAAGCCGCCGAGTTCGTCGATCAGGGTCTTGCGCCAGGCGCCCACCGCGCCGGGCACGACGGTGATGGCGTTCAGCAGGTCGAGCGCGCGGCGGTCCAGGTTGAAGCCGCACACGTATTCGATGGACTGGAAGCGGGCGATCCAGGTGCGGCGGTTGCCGACGCGGGCGTTGCCGGACACCGCGCCCACTTTGGGATCGGCGAAGTGGCGGACCAGCGAGGCGATGGCGCCGGCGCTGAAGATGGTGTCGGCGTCGACGGCCACCAGGATCTCGTGGCGGGCGTGGCGGATGGCGTTGTTGAGGGCGGCCGATTTGCCGTGGTTCGGCTGGGAGTAGACGCGCACGCGCGGGTCCTGGGCGAAGGCCGCTTCGAGGACGGCGAGGGTCGCGTCCTTCGATCCGTCGTCGACCACGATGACTTCGAGGCCGGGGTAGCCGTTGGCGAGGACGGAGCGCACCGTCCGCTCGATCACCTTCTCCTCGTTATAAGCCGCGATGACGACCGAGACGGGCGGCTGGAAGGTTGGGTCGAAGACGCGGCGGCGGACTGCCAGCTTCTGAATGACGGCGAGCGCCCCGTAGACGATGGAACGGCCGATGGTGAGGTAGATGGCGGCCAGGAACAGCGCGCCCACCAGGATGCGGAACGTGCCCTTGGCGTCGAGCGCCTGGCCTTCGATGGCGGCCCAGCGCTGCTCGTCGGCCGAGGGGAGCGGCATCAGCTCGTCGCGCGATTTGCCCATCAGTTCGTTGAGGGCTACGAAACGGTAGCCAGAGGCGCGCAGGCGGTCGATTACCTGGGGCAGGGCTTCGAGGGTGGGGGTGCGGTCGCCGCCCGCGTCGTGCAACAGGATCAGGTGGCCGCTTTGGGCCTCGTTCATGACTTCGTCGACGATGTCGGCGGCGGTGACGCCCTTGCGCCAGTCCTGCGGGTCGATACGCTCGCCGATGGTGATGTAGTGCATCTTCTGAGCGCGCAGGATGGGGGTGATTTCGGCCGGCGTCTGCGGCTCGCTGTCGGCGTTGTAGGGCGGGCGGAACAGCGTGGTGGAGCGGCCGGTGGCGTATTCGATGAAGCGCTGGGTGGCGCTGAGCTGGAGGGCGGTGGCGTCCTCGCCGATGGTGGCGATGTTCGGGTGGCTGTAGCTGTGGTTGCCGATCAGGTGCCCTTCCTGATACTCGCGGCGCAGCAGGTCGGGGTGGCCTTCGGCGTTGACGCCCACCACGAAGAATGTCGCCGGGACGCGCTTCTGCTTGAGGATGTCGAGCACGCGCGGGGTGTATTGGGGATCGGGGCCGTCGTCAAAGGTCAGCGACACCACCTTGCCCTTGTCCGAGGACGCGCCGGTGGCTTCGAGGACGTAGTAGCTGGGGTAGCTTTCGTACTGCTCCTCGTAGTCGTCGTCGGGGCGGCGCCAAACGTTGCGCTTGCCGTCGTGCGGGGTTTCGACGACGCGCAGGACGTCGCCTTCGCCGTACTGGCTGACCGCTTTGTTGGCCGTCAGGACGAATAGGGACCCGGCGTTGAAGGAGTTGTCGGGCCAGCGGTGATCGTTGAGGACGGTCCACAGGCCGGGGTCTTCGGCGCCCAGACGCCAGACGGCCAGGCCTCGGAAACCGGCGTCGGAGACGTCGCCCGCCTGGTTGAGGGCGGTGACGGCGTCGAGGAACCAGACTTCGTGGCGTTTGCCGTCGCGGGTGTAGCGCAGCACGGGGTTCGCGGTGTCCTTGTCCCATACGACGGGGGCGTGGTTCTGCTGGGCGGCGGCGATGACGTCGGAGTAGGCGACTTCGGTGGAGCCTCGGCCGCCGATCACCCAGTCGTAGCCGTAGGAGCCGAAGCCGATTACCGTTTTGGCTGGCGGCAGGAGGGTGGCCAGGCGGTCGAGCTGGGCGTCGAACCACTGGATGCTGGCGACCGGGCCGGGCGAGCCGGACTGGTAGTGCTCGTCGTAGACCATGGGGACGATGTAGTCGTCGATTTCGCCCAGACGTTTGAGGTCGTAGGCGTCGCTGTCGGCCGGGACGGCCTGGGTGACCAGGAGGCCGGCGGGCTGGAGCTTCGCCTTCAGCTCCAGCATGAAGCGGACCATCAGGGCGCGGTCGTGCGTGGGGAGTTCCTCGAGGTCGATGTTGACGCCGGCGAATTTGTGCTCGGTGAGGTTGTTGTAGATGTTGTTGACCAGGTCGGCGCGGTGGGCGTCGCTTGAGAGCACTTTATGGAGGTTCTTCCCCTGCCAGCCGTTGCGGAAGTTGGTGACCATGGCGAGGATGGGCAGGTGCGCGTCGGCGGCGATGCGGATGACGGTGGGGTCGGACTGGTCGGTGAGGTCGCCGTCGCCGTTTTCGAGGACGAGCCATTCGGGCACCAGATGGGTGAGGCGGTTCAGGTTGAGCCGCAGGGAGACCATGGAGGCCGGGTCCCAGTTGACGAAGTAGCCGAATACGAGGGGCTGGTCGTCGCGGACCTTGGCGGCGGTCTTCAGCTTGATGACCGGGGAGGCGGAGCGGACGTAGTTGAGCTTGGCGCGCTCCTGGTCGAGGGAGAAGGGCACGTTGAGGGCGGCCTTTTCGCCGGCGATGATGCCGCGGACTTCGGCGAAGTTGGCGACGTGGGCGACCGAGGACAGGCCGAGGGCGGGCAGTTGGGGGCTGGTGAGGATGCTGAGGGCGACCAGCGCGACGGCGAGTCCGGCGAGCGCTCCGGTGATCTGAAGGGCGCGGCGGAAACGGGTCCAGCGGCGGCCGGTGGGATCGTGGAAGATGAAGCCCTGTTGCATACCTATATCTAGGATGCCGGGCGGCGGGCCGGCGGTACCGTTCAGGGACCTTAAAATTCCATTAAACCCTTGTCTGACAAGGACTTCATGAAGAGGGCTTCATGAAAAGGGGTATGCTGGAGGGATGGCTCGGTTTATGGGTGTGGACTACCTCCTTGTCGACTCGCAGTTCAACCAGGAAGAGCTGCTGGTGCGGCAGACGGCTCGGCAATTCGTGGAGGATCGGGTGATTCCGGTGATCCGGGATTGCTATCGGGACGGGCGGTTTCCGATGGACCTGATCCCGGAGATGGGCCGGTTGGGGTTCTTCGGGGCGAACCTGGAGGGCTATGGCTGCGCGGGCATGAGCAACGTCGAGTACGGGTTGCTGATGCAGGAGATCGAGCGCGGGGATTCGGGGCTGCGGAGCTTCGTGTCGGTGCAGGGCGCGCTGGTGATGTATCCGATTCACCGGTATGGATCCGAGGAACAGAAGCAGCGGTGGCTGCCCCGGCTGCAGGCGGGCGCGGCGATCGGGTGCTTCGGGCTGACCGAGCCGGGGTTCGGGTCGAATCCGGCGGGGATGTTGACGCGGGCCCGGCAGGAGGGCTCCGACTGGGTGATCGATGGGGAGAAGACGTGGATCACCAACGGGTCCCTGGCGGATGTCGCGGTGGTGTGGGCGCGGACGCCGGAGGGGATTCGGGGATTCCTGGTGGAGAGGGGGACGCCGGGGTTCACGACCTCCGATATCCATGGGAAGTTGTCGATGCGGGCGTCGGTGACCTCGAGTTTGGCGTTCAGCGAGTGCCGCGTGCCGGGGGCGGCGATGCTGCCGGGGGCCAAGGGGTTGAAGGGGCCGCTGAGCTGTCTGAGCCAGGCGCGGTTCGGCATTGGCTGGGGGGTGATCGGCGCGGCGATGGATTGCTATGAGACGGCGCGGGTGTATTCGACGGTTCGGAAGCAGTTCGACGACCGGCCGATTGCGTCGCACCAACTGGTGCAGGAGAAGCTGGCGTGGATGATCACGGAGATCACCAAGGCGCAGTTGCTGGCGCTGCATGCCGGGCGGTTGAAGGACCAGGGGAGGCTCGAGCCGGCGCATGTTTCGATGCTGAAGCGGAACAATGTCGCGATGGCGCTTGAGTGCGCGCGGCTGGCGCGGGATCTGATGGGGGCGAACGGGATTATCGACGAGTATCCGATCATGCGGCACCTGTGTAACCTGGAGACGGTGAAGACGTATGAGGGGACCGACCACGTGCATGCGCTGGTGATCGGGGAGCGGGTGACGGGCGTCGCGGCGTACCGGTAGTTGCGCTATACTGTTTACTGAGCTTCGCCGGTTTAACTCCCGCGGTTAAAGTCCCGTCGCGATTCGAGTTTCAAAATGATCATACTGTTGACCCTTGTGCACGTCCTCGTTTGTGTGTTCCTGGTGATTGTCGTGTTGCTGCAGAGCGGCAAGGCGGCGGATCTGGCGGGGGCCTTTGGCGGGATGGGCTCGCAGACGGCGTTCGGGCCGCGCGGGTCGGCGACGGTGCTGTCGAAGGCTACGACGGTGGCGGCGGCGCTATTTATGGTGACGTCGTTGTCGTTGGCGATCATGGCGGCGCGGGTTTCGGGATCGGCCTCTTCGGTGACGGAGCGGTCCAAGCCGGCGGCTACGAAGGCGGCTCCGGCGCAGGCTCCTGCACCGGCGGGACAGGCTCCCGCGGGGCAGCCGAGCGTGACGGTGACGCCGTTGGGACAGGGCGGAGCACCGGCGGGTCCGTCGTCGACGCAGCCGATTACGCTGCCGCCGAATCCGAACGCGCAGGGTCAACCGGCGGCTCCGGCCCCGGCGGCTCCGGCGAAGAAGTAGAATAGAGTTTCAGCACGCCCCAATGCGGAGGTGGCGGAATTGGCAGACGCACTAGCTTGAGGTGCTAGCGGGAGCAATCTCGTGGGGGTTCAAGTCCCCCTCTCCGCACCATAGATTCTAAAGCAGCCAACAGGGCCGGGACGAAAATCCCGGCCCTTTGCTTTTGCTGACTGCGCCTGTCGCGGGGATGTTCACGGAATGATCGGGAAGGTGGGGCGCCCGGCGTTACGTCAACCGGGGCCGTCGAAGCAGGGGTCGGCGTGAAATACCGCCTGAAAAATGGGCGTCTCGCCGATTCCGGCGTACCGCTTCGGCATGACGAACATGTTGCGCGGGTGCATGAACAGACGGAAGTGCCGGACCAGCCGCTCCAGAGGCAACGCCGTCACCGCCGTGCGTTCCTTCAGGCCAACGTCGATCACGTGGCAAATGGTCCAGCCGAGCGAATTGAGGTTCGGCGGGTCCATCTTCGTCCGCTGTGTGCCCTTGTAGCGCGCCGCGGCCCGTTCAGCCGCCTTCAACGCGAAGGCGATGGGGATCTGTCCGGTCTCCAGGCCGCGCCCAATATCGTCCTCGACCGGAGTCCGGCCATGTAGGGCCGACGATAGCGCCCAGTTCGCCGGCGCGTTATCGGTGCACACCAATTGCCTGCCGCTAACGTGATGAAGCACCTCACCACGGCTCCCCTTGCTCACTCGGAGCAGCAGGGGTAAGTCGGCGTTCTGAATCCAGGCGTCCAGTAGTTCGTCCCACTGAGAGAGGACCTCAGCGGTCGCGTGCGGTCGCTCGGACGAGTTCCGCCACGCCTCCGCCATGCGGCGGATTGCCTCATCGAAGGGCATGATACTAAGTCTACAGCAGCTGGCGCAAACGGCTTACAGCAGCCGGCGCAACCGGTGGGCGGCGGCGCTCAACGTCTCCTCGCTCTTGCAGAAACAGAACCGCACGATCTGGCGGCCGCGTTCGGGGTTGGCGAAGAAACTCGAGCCGGGCACGCAGGCCACGCCGACCTCCTCGATCATGTGCTTGGTGAACGCTACGTCGTCCTTGAAGCCGAACGTGGAGATGTCGCACATTACGTAATAGGCGCCCTGCGGCGCGAAGGGCTTGAAGCCGGCCGTTTTCAGCATGTCGAGCATGAAATCGCGCCGGGTTCCATAGGAGACGGCTAACTCGCGGTAGTATTCGTCCGGTAACTCGACGGCGGCGATTCCGGCCTGCTGCAGCGGCGCGGCCGCGCCCACCGTGAGGAAGTCATGAACTTTGCGCACGCAGTCGGATAACTCGGGTGCGGCCAGCACCCAACCTACACGCCAGCCGGTGACTCCCCAGGTCTTACTCATGCTGTTCACCAGGATCGTACGGTCCCGCAGGCCGGGCATGGCCGCCATCGGCTCATGCACGCAGCCGTCGTACAGGATGTGTTCGTAGATCTCGTCGGTGATCACCAGCGCGTCAAACTCGAGCGCCAGTTCCGCGATCGCCTGGCGCTCCTCGCGCGTGAAGACGCGGCCGGTCGGGTTGTTGGGCGTGTTCACGATCACCGCCTTGGTGCGCTGGGAGAAGGCGCGGCGCAACTCGGCGGGGTCGAAGGTCCAGTGCGGCGGGTAGAGGGGAACCAGCCGGGTTACGGCGTCGCACAGCAGCGCGTCGGGCCGGTAGTTCTCATAAAACGGCTCAAACACGACGATTTCGTCGCCGGGGTTCGTCACGCCCATCAGCGAGGCGATCATCCCCTCGGTGGCGCCGCAACAGACCGTGATCTCGCGCTCCGGATCGTAATCGAGCCCGTAGGAGCGCTGGTACTTGCGCGCGATGGCGTCGCGGAGGGGCTTTGCGCCCCAGGTGATGGCGTACTGGTTGACGTCGCCGTTGATCGCCTGGCAGGCGGCCTGCTTCACGGACTCCGGCGCGGGGAAGTCCGGATAGCCCTGGGCCAGATTCACCGCTCCGTGCTGGATCGCGAGCCGCGTCATTTCGCGGATGACGGACTCAGTGAAGTGCTCGATGCGGTGACTGCGGAAGCGGGACATTCACCAATTCTCGCAGACTACACGCGGTCGAGCGCCTGTTTCAGGTCGTCGAGCAGATCCTCCAGGTCTTCGATGCCCACCGACAGACGGATGAGATCGTCGGTGATGCCCATCCGCGCGCGCACGTCGGGCGGGATGGAGGCGTGGGTCATAGTGGCCGGATGGTCGATCAGCGATTCCACTCCGCCTAGCGATTCGGCCAGCGTGAAGACGCGCACCGATTCGAGCAGGCGAGTCATGCCGGCCATGTCCGTCGAGACGCGGAAGGAGAACGTCCCGCCGTAGCCGCGCATCTGCCGAAGCGCGAGCGCGTGCTGCGGGTGCGATTCGAGCCCGGGGTGCAACACGGCGGCCACCTTCGCGTGCCCGGCAAGCCACTGTGCGATGGCGAGGGCGTTGCGGTTGTGCTCCTCCATGCGTACGGCGAGCGTCTTGACGCCGCGCAGCACCAGGAAGCAATCCTGCGGGCCGGCGCACGTGCCCATGGCGTTTTGCAGATAGCCGATGCGCTCAGCGAGCTTCGGATCCTTCACCACGACGCCGCCGCCCACCACGTCGGAATGCCCGTTGATGTACTTGGTGGTGGAGTGCAGGGCCACGTCGATGCCCAGGTCCAACGGATTCTGGAAGTAGGGCGATAGGAAGGTGTTGTCGCAGATGGTGACGGCGCCGTGGGCCCGCGCGAGCGCGCTGATCGCCGCCAGGTCCACCAGGTTCATCAGCGGATTGGTGGGCGTTTCGATCCATACGCCGCGGGCGCCTTCGGCGAGGGCGCGCTCCACGCGGTCGAGATCGCGCAGATCGATGTAGGTCGCCGTGACCTGTTTGTCGCGCATCACGGTTTCGAAAAGGCGGTAGGTGCCGCCGTACAGGTCCGAGTGGACGATGATGCGGTCGCCGGCGGAGAACATCATCGTCACGGTGGCCTCGGCGGCCATTCCGGTGGCGAAGGCGAAGCCCGCGATTCCGTTTTCGAGCCGCGCCAGGCACTGTTCGAGCGCCTTGCGCGTGGGATTGCCGCTGCGCGAGTAGTCGAACGGGCCCGGCTGGTTCACGCCCTGGAAGGCGAACGTGGAGGTCTGGTAGACGGGCGTCATGACAGCGCCCTGATGATCGGCGGGATACTGGCCCGCGTGAATTGCGGCTGTACGGAACCGCATCTTCTGCTCTGGCATCTGGATATCACCAGTTTGCCAGATAGCGGTTCAGCGCCGCGCCGCCAGCCGCACCACGGTCTCGTACTGGAAGCGCACGAAGCGGTGGAGTTCGGTTTCGAGCAGACGCTCCTGGTCGGAGTGGCCGCCGAAGCCCTTCGGGCCATCCTCAATATCGATGGCCGGACCAACGCCGTAACACTGCACGCCCTTGGCCCGCAGGTAGGCCATGTCGGTGGCGCCGGTGCTCATGGTCGGCAGCGTTACGACGCCGTAGATGTCCTTGGCGGCGGCCTCCAACGCGTGGAAGGCGTCGTTGTCCAGGCGCGACGGCGGGGCCTTGGGGCGGGCGTTGCGGTCCTCGCGCAGCACGTCCACCGCCGGGTCGCCGATCACCTTCTGGATCTGTTTGACGAATGCGTCCATGTCCTCATCGGGCAGGCCGCGCACGTCCAGCGTCGCTTCGGCGTCCGACGGAATCACGTTGATCTGATAGCCGCCCTTGATGATGGTGGGCGAGATGGAGGTGCGCAGCATCGAGTAATGGCCGGGCTCCTTTTCGGCGAAGTACTGCTCGATGGCGGCGCGGCGGGCCGGGTCGGAGAGGCCGTTGTAGCGGGCGGCGTCCTCGGGCGAACTCAGCATGGCCAGCTTTTCGAAGTAGGTGCGCGTGGTGTCGTTGAACCGCGAGGGCGGATCCCAGGCGGCCACTTTCTCCACGGCTCGCGCCAGGTGCACCACCGCGTTCGTCTTCAAGGGCCGCGATCCGTGGCCTGCCGGGCCGTGCGATACGAGCTTGACGCCGTAGGGGATCTTCTCCGCCGTTTGCACGGTGGCGAAACGGACCTTGCCGTCGCGGCGGGTCACGCCTCCGCCTTCGGCCAGGCAGATTTCGGCGTCGATTTTGTCCCAGTGCTTTTCGACCAGGAAGGCGATGCCGACTCGCGTGGAGGCCTCCTCGCCGGCCTCGGCCACGAAGATGACGTCGCGGTCCAGTTTCACGCCGGAGCGTTTCAGCATCACCATCGCCATCAGGCAGGCGGTGAGGTTGTCCTTGTCGTCGACCGCGCCGCGTCCGTAGACGTAGCCGGCGTCGCGGGTCGCCGAAAACGGCGGGAAGATCCACTTGGCCGGATCGACGCGAACGGTGTCGGTGTGGCCCATGATGAGGATGGGGCGCTTGGCGCCGGAGCCTTTGAGGCGAGCCACCAGGTTTGCGCGGTCCGGCTCGAGCGCAAGCACGGTGTTCGGGATGCCTTCGGCGTCGAGCACGCGTTTGACGTAGTCGACGGCGCGCGTCTCATTGCCGGGGGGATTGGTGGTGTCCAGCCGGATCAGCGCCTGGTAGTGGCGAAGCGTTTCCGCTTCAATTTTCGGCCAGTCGGGCGCGGTTTGGGCCGCGGCGGCCAGGGCGAAACACGCCCCGAGCAGAATGTTGCGCATGCATCATGGTATCGCGTCAAACGCCGAACTGGCGCAGGTGATGGTCCATGTGGAGCCAGGCCCAGCGCATCCATTCGTCGCGGCTCATGCGTCCGAAGATGGGGTGGAAATCGCGGGTCGCGTCGCGGGTGGGATCGCAGAAGCGGGCGGTTGCGCCGACCAGCGCCTGGCGATCCTCGTCGAAGTCGGCGGGAGGCGTGCCGCCGCCGGCTACCTGGTCGATTTCGGGCCTGGTGGCGATGTCCTTGGGCCAGGGCAGGGGCATGTAGAGCGCGGCCCACTTCATGACGGTTCGTTCAAACAGGCCGGTGGCGGGCGACGCGTACTTTTCGCCGAAGCAGGCCAGGAAGGAGTCCGTGAGGTGGCAGAGCATCTGGTGGGCGGACATGCGTCCCCAGTGGGCGGGGGCGTTCGGTGGGAGCCGGTCGAGGCGGTCGAGGATGCCGGCGAGGGCGGCGGCGTCGCTGAGAGTCTTCATCGTTCCACATTGTAGCGATCCGCGGGGCTTGCGCTTGCGAAGGGTGGGGCCGGGCGTCTACAATGGAATTGTTCGTTAACCCGCCGGTTCGGTCTCATCAAGAAGGGCGCGTAGCTCAACTGGCAGAGCAACTGACTCTTAATCAGTAGGTTGTAGGTTCGATTCCTACCGCGCTCACCAAATTAAGAATCCAATTATCCACAGCACAAAGTTGGCGCTGGTCTCCCAGTTGGTCCCTACTTTGGGATAGGCTGTCCTTCCCGCAGGCCGCAACCGATCCGGTTGTCCGCTCGCCGGGAACGGGTTTGCAAGGACCGGGATTCCGTGCGCGTTTGGTAAACTCGTCAGCGTGCTCGGCTCGATTGATGACGTTCTGAACACGCTCCGAAGTCACGAACAGGAGCCAGATCGGCAGCGATATTGACGTGCTGGTCGACCTCGATGATAGTCATCCGATGGGCATCTTCGAGTATGCGAGGGTCAAGTTGTACATAAACGAGATTCTTGACGGTGCTGGGGACGTCGTGAACCGAAGAACTCTGAAACCCCGACGCGATTCGGGATTTCACAGCGAGGATGGATCGCGAGGGCTTCGCCTCCGATCGCAAGACGCTGTATGCCTTAGTTTGTGCGATGGAGATTAGCCAATACACCCTGCTAGTCTAGACAAGTGGTTCCAGTACGACTCGCTTTCCTTTCGTCGCGTAAGGCTGGCATTCTGGAACGAGTCCGTTATGACGCTACGCGATCAATTGAGTTATGAGCCGCAGGAGCTGAAGTTCGGCACCAGCGGACGTCGTGGCCCCGTGGTCCACCTGACGCAGCTGGAAATCTATATCAACGCCCGCGCCGAGTTGGAGTATCTGCTGTCACTGCCCGCTTCCGAAGGGGGCATCGCCCGGGGCGAGGATTTCTATCTCGCCTGCGACCTGCGTCCCAGCTCCACCGAATACGTCCCGGCTGAGCAGGGGCGCGGCGAGATCGCCCAGGCGATCGTATCGGCGGTTCGCGACGCTGCGATGAATCCCATCTATTTGGGCAGGATCCCGACGCCGGCGCTCACGTTCCATGCGCTCTCGCGCGGCAAGGGCAGCATCATGGTGACGGGCAGCCACATCCCCTTCGATCGAAACGGCTACAAGCTAAACACGTCGCGGGGCGAGTTATTGAAGCAGCATGAGGCGCCCATCAACCAGGCGGTGGCGCGATTGCGCGAACGCATGTACGCCGCTGACGCCGCCGCCTGCCCATTCGACGAGCAGGGGCGTTTCCGGTCGGGCCACCGGGACCTGCCGCCCGTGGACGACGGCGCGGGTCAGGCCTATCTCGACCGCTACACGAGCTTCATTGGCGGCTGCGGCCTGGAGGGACGGCGGATCCTGGCGTATCAGCATTCAGCGGTTGGACGCGACCTGCTGGTGCGATTGCTCGAGTCCTTCGGCGCGGAGGTGATCCCGGCCGGGCGCAGCGACACGTTCGTCCCCATCGACACCGAGAACATCGACGCCGAGCAGCTTCAGGCGATCCAACGGCTGGCCGACGACGCGGCGGCCCAGCACGGCCCGCTGTGGGCGGTGGCGTCGACCGACGGCGATAGCGATCGCCCGTTGATCCTGGGCGTTGATGACGGTAAAGTCCGGTTCTTTCCCGGCGACCTGTTGGGGATGGTCGTGGCTGAGTTTCTGGGCGCGGACGCCGTGGTGGTTCCCATCAGCTGCAACGACGCGATCGACCGGGGCCCGCTGGCCGCGGTCACAGAGCCGAAGACGCGCATCGGGTCGCCATTTGTGATCGCCGGAATGGAGCAGGCTCGCGCACAGGGGCGGAAAGTGGTGTGCGGGTGGGAGGCGAACGGCGGGTTCCTTCTTGGCTCCGACATTACCAGGGATGGCCGGACACTCGCGAAGTTGGCGACGCGCGATGCGTTTCTTCCGATTGCTTGTGTGTTGCTCGCCGCGAGCCGGGCCGGCGGATCGCTCGGCGATCTGTTCGCGAAGCTCCCGAAGCGCTTCAGCCGGGCGGCGCTGCTCAGGAATTTCCCGCGTCCCGTCAGCATGAGGATTCTTGAGCTATCCGGCCTGGGTGATTACTTCCCGGCGCGGAATGGTTTTGGGCCGGCCGTGGGCTTCGATTACACCGACGGCGTTCGCATCCGGTTTTCAAATGGTGAGATAGCTCACATTCGGCCGTCTGGAAACGCCGATGAGTTACGAATTTACGCCGTCGCCGACACTCAGGAGAGGGCGGATGAGATCGCCGCGCTGGGCGTCGCCGAACCGGACGGGATCCTGCGGCGGCTGGAACGCGCTGTAACTCAATAACATAGCGCCTCCTCCAACTCCGCGCGAGGAGGCGCATATTCATAATTTCAGACAAGGATATATGAATTCGGGGCATGGCGCCCCATAATGGAGCCATGTTTCGCTCGCTCGGGTTATGCCTGTTGCTGCTAGCGTCAGTCAGCGCGACGGCCGCGGAGTGGATCAAAGTCAGATCCGCGAACCTGGAAATGTACACCGACGCTAGTGAGCGCGACGCGCGCTCCACCCTGGCGACATTCGAACAGGTGCGTGAGTTCTTCATGCGCGTGAAGTCTTCGCAGGTGACAACTCGGCTGCCCGTAACCATCGTTGGCTTTCGAAACCTGAAGGAATACCAGCCTTACGCCTCCAGTGAGATATCCGTAGCGTATTACGTGGGTGACGAGCAGCGCGACTACATTGTCATGAGCGGCCTGGGCAGCGAACAGACTCCCGTGGCGATCCACGAGTACATGCACTTGCTGGTCCGACATTCCGGCATGAAGATGCCCGCCTGGCTGAATGAAGGGTTCGCCGAGGTGTATTCGACATTGCGGCCCATGGGGGGACAGATCCTTCTCGGGGCCCTGCCGCAAGGCCGCACCGTGACCCTGCAAACGGAGAAGTGGATTCCGTTTGAGCGGTTATTCGCTATCGACCACGACTCAGCGGAGTTTCACGATAAGAAGCGCGGCGCCGTTCTGTATGCGGAGGCGTGGTTGCTGACGCACATGTTGGCGTTAAGCGAACAGTATCGTGATAAGTTCGGCGCGTTCGCCGCGGCGGCGTCGGCGTCGTCGAGCGAGAAAGCATTGCAGGACGTTTACGGACTCTCACTCTCGAGGGCGGAGAAGGAGTTGAAGGCCTACTCGACTGGCCGTTCGATGCAAGGCATCCTCTACAAGACGAAGTTCGAGAAGATTCAGGTGGAGGATGCCGAACCCGCCAAGGAGTTGGACGTCAGCCTCACGCTGGCCAAGCTGACGGCGTTGCTGGGGCGTTACGACGACGCCATCGGCAGATACAAGCAGCTCTCGGGGAACGGGAAAGATCGCTACGAGGCCGAGGAAGGGCTCGGTTATCTCTACTGGCGGAAGGGCGATGCCGCGGCGGCCCGCCAACATCTGCAGCGGGCTACCGAGTTAGGAGATTCCAGTTGGAAAACCTGGTGGGATTACGCGCGTCTGGCGCTGTCCGCCGGCGAACGGGCGCCCCAGGTGCAGAGCGCTTTGCGCAAAACCTTGGAACTGAAGCCGGACCTTACCGACGCCCGACTGATGCTGGGAAGCGAATTATATCGCGATCGATCCTGGGCGCAGGCGTACACCCAGCTTCGCGAGGTGAAGGTCATCGATCCGGAACGGGCGCCGTGGTTGTTTCTGACGATGGCTCACTGCGCGATGAACCTCGATCAGAAGGACGACGCGCGCAAGTGGGCTGCCGAGGCGCTCAAACACTCGACGAAGGACGCCGACCGGGACAGCGCGCAACGACTCATGGAGTATCTCGACAGGCCTCCCCTTCCGGTGAGCGCGTCGGCGCTTCGTCCTGAATCGGTGGCGCGCCGCGACGTCCGCCCCATCGAGGACGCGGGTGCGCCCCAACTGCAGCGTCGTGAGGCGCCCGAGACCACGTTCACCGAAATCCGGAAAGAGGAGCCGCACTATCTGACCGTTCGCGGCCGTCTGAAGCGATTCGACTGTCTGGGGGCGGTGGCGAGGATGCAGGTGGTGGTGAACGGCTCCGCGATGTTGCTCCTGCTGCGTCGTCCGAATGAGATCACGATCCTCAGCGGCGGCGGCAAGCCCGTCGACATGAACTGCGGAGTGCAGGATCAGCCCGTCTCGGTGGACTATATTCCAAACCCGGACGCTAAGCATCAGACGTCGGGCGATGTCCACGCGGTTGAGTTTCTGGCGCGATGACTCCTCCGGTCCCGCCTCCACGTCGGGCGGCGGGACCAGAGGGCAGGATCAGTCCCCCGCCGCGGGCAACGGCGCGGGATTCGCCTGGGAGGCTCGCACCTTTTCGACGATCCAGCGGACGCCGTACATTCCGCAGCCGATGGCCACCGCGGCGATCGCATTGAAGAACAGCGTACAAAACGCCGTTGACAGGAACGCCGCGGCGTCTGCGCGACGCAGTTTGGGCAGCCGCCGCCAGGTGCCCCATTCGAGCAGGCAGATGCCGACGTAGGCCGTCACACCCGCCAGCGCCGGAATCGGGATGCGGGAAACCGCGTCCTTGCCGACGCTGAGGAACAACAGCAGGAACACGCCATGCACCAGATTGGAGAAGCGGGTGCTGCCGCCGCAGCGCACGTTGGCGAGCGAACGGGCCGGAATGCCGATGCTCATGGGCGCGCCGAACATGCCGGCGCAGATATTGGCGATGCCATAAGCCCCAAGCTCTTTCTCGGCGTCGGCCGCCTTCATCGACTTCTGGCGTCCACGGAAGTGCTCCACCACGCGCGAGGTGATCAGCAGGTTGATGGCGGTGACGATCGCCATCGCAAGGCCTGACGGAAGCACCGTATACACGTCCGCGGCGCTCCAGGTGAACCCGGCGAAGGGCGGGATCTCAAGCGGAAGACGCCCGACTTCCTTTTCGCGCAATCCGAAGAGCAGCGCGACGGTGCAGGACAGCACGACGCCGATCAGCGGCGCCGGCGCCTTCGGAGCGATGCGGGCGATGGCGAAACAGGCGGCGATCACCACCATGCCGAGAACAAACGGCGCATAGCGGGATTCGCCCAGATGCTCCATCACCTGAGTCAGTTGCGTGAAGACAGAGCTCGCTCCACTGGTGGCGATGTTCAGGCCGAAGATGATCTTCAGCTGCGAAACCACCATCATCGCGCCGATTCCGCAGGAGAACCCCGAAACGACGGTCAGCGGGATTTTGCCGATGTAGCGCCCCATGCGCAACACGGAAAACACCATCATGAAGACGGCGGCCACCAGCGTGACTTTCGCCGCGCCGCCAATGCCCTGCTGTTTTACTGCGATCGCCACGAACGGCACGGTGACCGAAGAGGTGCCGCCGATCATGACAGGATTGCGGCCAAGAAGTGCGGTAATTGGAGCTGTAAGAAGAGAAGTAAAAACGCCGAGAACGGGAGGCAATCCCATCAGGGACGCCATGGCAAGACCATACGGTAGCGCGATAAGCGCCGCGATAACCCCACCGAAGCAATCCCCCGCGAAAGCCTTCCAGCTATACCTCAGCAGCGGAGATTTCATGGTTGACCCCTGAACGAACATCAACGGCGGCAGAGGACGGGGACGGGGTCCAATGCCGCCGCTCGGTTTTAAGAACAAGTTCCGGCAGTCGCGATCAGACGTTCATGACCTTGCCGAACGCGACCTTGAATTTCTCCATTTCATCCTTGGTTCCGATCGAAACGCGGACGTAGGTCGGCCACGACGGCCAGGTGCGTCCGATGACGACCTTCTCCTTCACCATCGCCTCGAACACTTCGTGGCCCGGACGACCGGTGTCGATCATGACCTTATTGGAGACCGACGGAACGTACTTGATGTTCTTCTTGTCGAGCCACGCGCACACGTCCTCGCGGACATCGGCGATGATCTTGCGGCGCTGCGGAACCAGCGTCTTGGACACCTGCAGGCTGGCGGTGGCGCCGACCATGCCGGTGACGGGCAGCGCGCCCGCGCCGAAGGGCTGGATCTTGGCGAGCAGGTCCGGACGGCCGAACGCCGCGCCGGCGCGCAATCCCGCCATGCCGTAGAGCTTGGAGAACGTGCGCAGGATGATCAGGTCCTTGTCGGCGGCCACCAGGTCGCTGGCGGCGGAGGCGCCGGACAGGTGCAGGTAGGCTTCGTCGAGCAGGAGCACCGAACCGGCCGGCTTGTTGTTCAGCAGCCATTCGATATCGGCCCGAGGCGTCAGCGTGCCGGTCGGATTGTTCGGAGTGCAGATGTAGAACAGGCCGGGAGACGTGGCCGCCTTCACCATGGCCTTCACGTCGTGCGCGTAGGTGTCCTTGGTGAGGGGGACGCGAACGACGTTGGCGCCGACGAACTTCGCCGCGCGCTCGGCCGCTTCGTAGCCGGGATCGCCGATCACCAGCGGGTGGGACGCCGATGTGAACGCCATCACCGCCTGATGCAGCGGAGCGCTCGAGCCGGCGTAGGGCAGAACGTAGCTCGGCTTCAACCCCTCCAATTCGCCCTGCAGCTTGGAGAACGAGAAGGTCTCCTCATACAGGTAGCGTCCGCCTTTGCGGACCACGCCGAAGATGGCCTCGGCCGCTTCCGGGCAGGGGCCCAGCGGGTTCTCATTGGCGTTGATCCGTACGGCGTCCGGCGGCAGGCCGCGGACGGCGGAAAGGCCCTGGGCGAGGGCGGCTTCATTGTAAAACGGAAGGCTGGCGCCGGCCGTGATCATCGCGGCGAACTTGCCGAAAGCCCGACGGGAGAATCCGCGCTTGATCAGCTCCTGGCGGATCTCGGGGGTTAAGACATTCTGCATTGATTTCGTCCCCTTTTTTACTCGTGTACTAACGTACGTTAGGGCCGGCGACAAAGCCGGCCCGATTTCGGTGCTGCTGAAGCCCTGGCTAGAAGTATAACCGGAGGCCGAGCTGCATCATGCGCGGGAAATTAGCCTGAGACGTGATGCGTCCGAAGCTCGAGCTGCCGAATGAAACGTTCGGCGCCCGGAACAACGGGGTGTTCATCGCATTCAACGCCTCGGCGCGGAATTGAGCCTTAAACCGTTCGACGATCGTGAAGTTCTTGAACAGGGAGATGTCGAAGTTGGTCTGGTGCAGGCTCCGCAGTCCGATGGTGCGGCTGATGTTCCCGAAAGTAAGCGCGGAGGCCGTCGAGAAGGCGGACGAGTTGATGTAGTACACTCCGCCCTTTCCGTCGGTCCATTGAGCCATGCTGCCGCCCGCGGACGGGTCCGTCCCGGTGGCGTTGGGCCGCTGGCTGGCGGCGAAGATCACGCTGTTGTTGTTGCTGCTCTGGGTGATCTGCAGCGGGAATCCGCTGTTCATCACCGACGACATGTTGATGGTCCAGCCGCCGACCGCATAATCCAGCCAGCGGTTGGCCGAACCCAGGTAATCCCGGCCCTTGCCGAAGGGCAGGTCATAAGAAGTCGCGATGCTGATGCGATGGGTCGCGTCCAGGTACGACAGGCCGTATTCGGAACCGAGGTTATACGGGTTCTGCGGAGACGAGCTGCCGCCGTTCAGGTTGTTGCCGGCGCCGCCCGCGACGTTGTCGTAGTTCTTCGACCACGTCCAGGCGAACAGGGTGGTGAGACCCTTGGAGACTCGCTTCTGAACGCGGACGACCGACGAGTCGTACCGGGCCTTCCCGTAGTCGGAGAACGACAGGTTGATGTTGCCGAACGCCGGGAACGGCCGCACCAGCTGCGCCTGGCTGACATTGGCCGTGCCGATGCCGGCCACGCCGCCCTTGCCGTAGTAGGGGTTGGCCACCGCTTGAGCAAGACCCGCGGCGCCCAGGCTGAAGTAGTTCGAGGTCACCTGGTTGATGTTGATCGCCGACGTGGTCAGCGACAGGTGAGCGGTCCGCGATCCAACGTAGGCCAACGAAACGGCCGTGTTGAATGGCAGTTCGCGCTGGATGTCGATGGAGAACTGCTGCACGCGGGTGGACGTCGAGTTCATGTCCATGATCGTCAGGCCCTTGCCGATGCCGGTCAGGTCACCGAGCGTGTTGCCCACCGGCTTGTCGAGACCCGTGTTGAAGATCGACGACATTGTGGTGGCGGGAGTGCGGCCGCCGTCGGTGGTGGTCAAAGGCTGCGTCGTGGCGGTGTAGCCTTCCGGGAAGTACGGGCTGCCGTAGGCGAACGCCGGCGCCCAGTAGATGCCGTAGCCGCCGCGGATGGCGGTCTTCGAATTCATCTGATAAGCCACGCCAAAGCGGGGCGACAGCTTATTCATGTTGGGATGGCCGGTGGAGGTCGGAGCGCCGTTCACGCCGGCAAACATCACCGCGCCCTTGGTGGGAACGCCCGAGGCGGTGCTGATCGAGTTGAGCGCGTTCGTATTGAAGCCCACGATCAGGTTGTTGTTCTTCTCCGTCAGGCCGGTTTCACGCTCCCAGCGCATGCCGATGTTGATGGTCAACTTCGGATTCACGCGGAAATCGTCATGAACGAAGCCCGAAACATAGTTGATGTACTGGTACATCTTGGTCGGGATGACGCCGGAGGCGCTGGCCGGATAACCGAGCAGAAGGCTGGCCAGATCGGCGCCCGACTTGCCATCGCCGCTCAAGTAGTTGGCGCGGGTGAACTGGTCGTTAAAGCTGAACGCGCCGGCCGAGTTGCCGTAGTCGACGCCAACCAGGGAGATGCGCCGGAAGTCGCCGCCGAACTTCAGGTTGTGGCGGCCGATGAACTTCGCCAGGCTGCCATGCAGGTTCTTCGAATACGGAGTCACCAGGGAGTTGCTATTGGTTCCCATGTTGTCTCCGGGGTAGAAGTTCTGATAGCTGACGTTCGGGAAGGTCGGGCTCGGAATGTCCTTGACGAAATTGGAGTTGAATCCGAGCGAACCGGGGTTGAAGCCCTGGCTCTTCTGGTAGCTGTAATTCGGGAAACGGTTGAACCCGTAGCGGATGGCCAGCACCGTGGTCGGATTGACGGTCAGGGTGTTGTTCCACTGCGTGGTGTCCACCTTGCGGTCGAGCACCCACTGTTCAGGCGACGAAACCGAGCCGGGGAACCAGTATTCGCCGGGCTCCAGCGAGTTGTACCGCAGGTAGGACAGGTTGGCGGACCACCAGCTGGTGATGCGGTGATCGAACTTGATCGTCTTCTGATCGGCCTTGCTGGGCAGTTTCGCCGCGTACGGCATGTTGGAATCGCCGTAGAAGGCGGCAGTGTTCTTCGGGGTCGGGAAGGTGGCGGCGATGGCCAGGCCCACCGGGTTGATCCGGCTGAGCGGAATCACGTTGCCCGCAAACGGCGTGCGCGTGCCGTCGGTGGCGGTGGTCAACGGATCGTACACCATGCGCAGGGCGCCGGAAGAAGTCAGCGACTTCGAGAAATCGCCAGTGCGCTCGGCCATGGTCGGAATGGCGGTGACGCCCGAAACCGCCTGGGTGTCGCGGTAGCCTTCGAAGGTGGCCCAGAAGAAGGTGCGGTTCTTTCCGTTATAGACTTTCGGGATCCAGATCGCGCCGCCGAAGCTGCCCATGTAGTTGCGGAAGGGCTGGTCGGTCACCGGCGTGCCGGAACGATTGTTGAAGAACGTGTTGGCGATCCAGTCGGTCTGGCGCATGTAGCCGCCGAGCGATCCGTGGTACTCGTTGGTGCCGCTCTTCAGATAGGCGTTGAACATGCCGCCGCCGGAACGTCCGATTTCCGCGTCGTACGTGTTGGCCTGAACCTTCATTTCCTGCACCGCCTCGAGCGAGGCGATGATGATGGCGCGATTAGCCATGTCCGTGATGGCGACGCCGTCCAGCAGATAATTGTTTCCGCGAACCGGACCGCCCGCGATGGAGATCTGCGAGGAGCCCGACTGATCCTGCATGCGCGCGTAACCCGGGTTGCCCACCTGCTGCACGTTCGGCGCAAGCTTGGAGAACATGTACGGGTTGCGGCCGAGGTTCGGCAGATCCACCAGTTTCTGGCGGTCGATGACCTGGCCCTGGGACGCCGTGGAAGTTTCAATCAACGGAACTTCCTCGGTGACCATCACGCTTTCGGTCACCTGGCCGACTTCCATCGCGATATCCACAGTCAACGACTGCTGCGTCGCCACCGTGATTCCCTTGCGTTCGAACTTCTTGAAGCCCGCCGCCTCCGCGATGATCAGATACGTGCCGGGGACCACCGACGCGAAACTGTACTCGCCGCTGTTGTTCGTTACCGTCGCGCGATTCGCGCCCGTACCCTGGTCCGTCAAGGTGATTTTGACGTTGAAGATCGCCGCGCTGCTGGAATCAGTAACCGATCCGCGCAACCCGCCGTATATTGATTGTGAGTAAGCGTTCAGCGCCAGTAACCCAGCCAGTGCTGAAAGCGTTAGAGATTTGCTGAAGGTGCGAGACGAAGTCATCTGTTATCCCCAAAGCGATTGGCGCGCTAATCGGCATGGAGCGCTGGAATCCTGCAGTACCAGGCAGGGGGAGTAAACGACTTTGCATGGAGAGCCTTAGGCGTGGAGTTACAGCGGCTCTCGATGCCGGTCACCCGACATGCATAATATTTTATCCGCAGGTGGTGGAATGCGGATAGCTAATTCTCCCTAAAGTGCGATAGAAATTTGTAATGGGGCTGACGCAGAAACTACTGAGTCAGCGGTAAAGTCTATCGCGACAGTGATTTACGGAGTAGTCGCGCATCGTGCTCGTCGAGCGTCATGCGGTCCGCAATGAGCTGCGATCCGGATAAGGATGTCCGGAATACGCCGGACTTTCCGTGCTTCGACGTCTGCCCGACCATGTGAACCACCTCATGCACCACGACGCGTCCCAGCGCCCGCCCGAATAGCTCTTCGCGGTTTCTTCGCTGCCCGCCCCATAGAGCGGAGTCCACGGCGCGGCGCACCGAATCGCACGCAACCTCGCTGAAAGGCTGGATTTGTCCGCCCGCCGTGCGCGAGAGTCCCAGCGCGATGGGGCCCCGTTCGTCGATCAGCATCGGGTCGGGTTGAGCAGACGCGCAAGCGCCTTGAAAGCGAACCAGAACAAGGTCGTCGAACGAGTCGTCCGCCTTCACTTCGGACTTCAGTTTCAGCTCGACTCGAATGCCGGCGGGCGCCAGAAGCTGGCGCACTTCCTTCCGCATCTCACCGAGCGTCTCGGCTGAAGCGGCTTCCCGGAAATCGAGCAGTACGGTGAGGCTCGGACCGTATCCCTCGGCGCGCGCGGTCAGCGCGGCGAGGTTCATTGCGAAGAACAGTGCGACGGCGTGGCGCATAACCCAATCCAACGGGGACTGCGGAAAACGAGTTCCGCTATCTGTCGACTACTATAGTACGTTTCCGGGGCGCGCGGGGCGCCTGGAGACGACATATATTAATGATGCTCCTGCTGGTATAGTCCTAAGGAGAAGGGACATATGATGATCAGACAACTTTGCCTGTTGGCCGCCGTACCTCTGCTCGCCTCCGCCGCCGACATCGGAGCGTTTCAAGGATCGGGCGACGTTGGCGCAACGCCGGCCCGCGGCAGCGTGACCTACGCCAACGGCGAATACCGGATCGCCGGGGGCGGCGACAACATCTGGGGGAAGGTGGACGCCTTCCAGTACGTCTGGACGAAAATGTCGGGCGACGTGGCGGTGACCGCGGACGTGCGCTTGGTCGGCGAAGGCGTGGTGGCGCATCGCAAGGCGGCCGTGATGATCCGGCAGACGCTGGCCCCCGGCTCAGCCTACGCCGACGTCGCCCTGCACGGCGACGGACTGACCTCGCTTCAGTACCGCGCGGAAGCCGACGGCGTGACGCAGGAGGTTCGATCGGATCTCAAGGGCCCGCTGCGCATCCGCATCGAGCGGCGCGGCGACCGTTTCACCTTGCTCGCGGGCGAGCCGGGCGCCGAGCTGAAACCGTCCGGCCCTGTCACGGTGACACTGAAGGATCCCGTGTATGTGGGGCTCGCGGTTTCCTCCCACAAGGCCGACATCACGGAAACGGCCGTCTTCTCGAACGTGCGCGTGGAGCGCCTGGCGCCCCGCTACCGCAGCAGGATCTCCATCTACGACTTGAAAACCAAACGAACCCAGCCGGTCTACACGGCCGACGAGGTCTTCGAGGCGCCGAACTGGTCGCGCGACGGCAAGAGCCTGCTGGTCAACGCGCGGGGCAAACTGTGGCGCATCGCCCTCGACAAGCCGAATCCCCAGCCGGAGCCGATCGCACTCGACCCATCCCTACGCTGCAACAACGATCATGACTTCTCCCCTGACGCCCGGCAGATCGCGATCTCCTGCTCCTCGCCCGCCTCGCGAGCCTCGCAGGTCTACGTGGCCTCCGCCGACGGTTCCGCCGCGAAGCTTCTGACGCCCGCCTCGCCGAGCTATTTCCACGGCTGGTCGCCCGACGGCAAGTTCCTGGCGTTCGTCGGCCAGCGCAACGGCCATTACAACCTGTTTCGCGTGCCCGCGGCCGGCGGCGAGGAGCAACGGTTGACCTCCAAGCCCGCCTACGACGATGGTCCCGACTACTCGCGCGACGGCAAGTGGGTCTACTTCAACTCGGACCGCTCCGGCGGCTGGGACATCTGGCGCGTGCCTGCGGAAGGCGGCGGTCCGGACGACGCGAAGGCAGAACGGGTCACCAGCGACGAACTGGAGGACTGGTTTCCGCATCCCTCGCCGAACGGGAAGATGCTATTGGTCTTCTCGTTTCCCAAGGGAACCTCGGGCCACAATGACCGCATGCCCGGCGTTCAACTCCGCCTGATGCCCATGCCCGGCGCCAGGCTGAAGCCCGCCCCCGTACGGGTGCTGACGACCTTTTTCGGCGGCCAGGGAACCATCAACGTAAACTCCTGGTCGCCCGATTCCCGTCGTTTCGCCTTCGTGATCTTCGAGCCGCTCGACCCGCCCCGATAAGGCCGGGACTACAATCGAGTTATCATGCGATATCTGCTATCGCTGGCCTGCTGCGCCCTCGCCTTCGCGCAGGCGCCGGACAAGTGGACCGCCCTCGACCGCGCTCTGGAAGCGGATGTGCGGAGCCGTGTCGCGCTGGTCGATAACGCGCTGCTCGGCTCGTATGCGCAAACGGTCGCCGCCAGGCTGAACCCGAACGCGCGAGTCGCCCTCATCGCGGACTCTGAACCCGGCCCGATCGCGTTGCCCGGCGGTTTACTGTTCGTCCCGCTGGACCTGTTCGGCGTTGCGCGGAACGAGGCGGAATTCGCCGCGAGCCTGGCTCGCGCCATTGCCAGCGTCGAGATCGTTCGCGACCGCCCGTCGACGCCGCTGATCCTGTTCGGAGCGCAGTGCCGCCTGGGCCCACAACCCGAGATCTCCCGTCGCGCGGCCGGCCTGCTCCACCGCGCCGGCTACGATGTGGAGGCGCTTGCGGCCTACCTGACACGGGCAGGTTGCGGCGTCGAAGGCTTGCCGGCGCACGACGCCACCAGGGAAACCGTACTCGACACGAGCGCTTTCGCGGCCGCCCGTCGCGAGGCCGCCCGCATCACTGCGAAGCCGCCCCGGCGCGTGCCCTCTCTGCGCGCCAAGGGCTGATCGGTCGCCGGTCGCTCGCGGCTCGAAAGGACCATTGTGAGAACCACCAAGACCATCGAATACACCGAAGCGAAGACGATTGTGGACGCCATCGTCGCCCGCCTTGTTGAATCCGGAAAAGCGGCCGTGATCGTGGTCGCCGATCCGCACGGCGAGATGATCGCCTTCGCCCGGGTGGACGGCGCGCCGGTCTCCTCCATCGCCATCGCCCAGAACAAGGCCTGGACCGCCGCCCGCGAGCGCAAGCCCACCAAGGACATCGGCGAGAAGGCCCGGCATCCGCAGAAGGGCTTCGAGATCGCCTACTTCGGCGACCCGAAATTTTGCGGTTGGGGCGGCGGCGTGCCGGTGCGCCGCGGAGGCGAGGTGGTGGGCTCAGTGGCCGTCAGCGGCCTGCCGTCGGAAGAGGATATCGCGTTGGCCACCTTCGGCGCGGGACTTGTCGCGGAATCCTGAGCTCGCGTCGGATTATCCTCGAAGTATGCGAATCATCGCCGCCCTATTATTGGCGAGCATGTGCTTCGGCGCCAACGAGCATTCCAATCGCCGCGCGCCGGGCTTCTCATTGCCGGACTCGAGCTTCCGCCGCTACGACCTGCAGGATTTCCGCGGCAAGTGGCTGCTCGTCGACTTCATGCTCACCGATTGTCCCCACTGCAAGGCGCTGTCGCTGAAGCTGGAGGAGATCAAGCGGCGATACCCGGGCAAGGTCGGCGTTCTGTGCGTCGTCATCGCGCCTCCCGAAACGCAGGCGACCGTGCAAAAGTACATGCAGCAGAACAAGCTCACTACGCCCATTCTGTTCGACCAGGGACAAATGGCGGCCTCATATTTCGAGGCCACGCCCGCGAAACCCTCCTTCGATACGCCGCATCTGTTCGTCATCGACCCAACCGGCCGGATCGTGAGAGACTGGGGACGCACGGAAGGTCCCAACGACTTCCTGGAGAGTCCGGGCCTGATGAAGGAACTCGACGCGTTGATTAAGTAAGAGACACGAACCATGTGGTTCCCGACGCTCGTTGCGGCATTGCTGTTGGCCTTCGCCGATCTCGGCGACGACCTGCACAAGGCTGCGCGCGCCGGCGACTGCGCCCGGGTCGTCGAGTTGATCGCCCAGGGAGCGCCGGTGAACCACCGCGATTCGCTCGGCGGCACGCCCCTGCACGACGCCGCCTGGGCGGGGGACCGCAACACCGTGGAGGCGCTGCTCGCGCACGGGGCCGACGTCAACGCCCGCCACACCGAGGCCGGCTCCACGCCGCTGCACTACGCCATCATCACGAATCACTTCGACATCGTGAAGCTGCTCGCCGATCATGGGGCCGATCTCGCCATCACCTACCGGTCCGGCTCCACGGCGCTCCATCTGGCCGCCAATCGCGGCTATGTGGAGATCGCGGCGTTCCTGATCGCCCGCGGCGCCAACGTCAACGCGAAGGACGAAAGCGGCGCGACGCCGCTCGATGAGGCGGCCTGGCGCGGAGAGGCGCGGATGGCGAAACTGCTCATCGACAAGGGCGCCGAGGTGAACATCCATAACTCGGACGGCGAGTACACGCCGCTGCACGAGGCCGCCATGAAGGGCCACGACGACGTGGTCGCGGTGTTGATCGCCGCCGGCGCCGACATCAACGCGCACGATTCCGGCGGATTCACGCCGCTCGACAGCGCATTGCACTACAAGCAGTCCAAGGCCGCGGAAGTGCTGATCGCAAAGGGCGCAAAGCTCCAGGGTCCCGATCAGACGGGCGCCCGGGCGCTGCACGACGCCGTCATGCGCGGGCAATTGGACGTCGTTCAGCTGCTCATCGATAAAATGCCGGACATCAAGGATCAGCGGTTCAACGGCACGACCCTGCTGCACGATGCGGCGTTGAAGGGCCGCGGCGAGATCGCGGAACTGCTGATCGCGAAAGGCGCGGACGTGAACGCGCGCAACGCCACCGGGGCGACTCCGTTGCACGACGCCGCGCTTGCCGGCAGCCGCGAGGTGGCCGCAGTGCTGATCGCCCATGGCGCCGACGTCAACGCGCGCGACGCGGAAAGCGGCGCGACGCCGCTGCACAACGCGGCCTCCTGGGGCCGCACCGACGTCGTCCGCCTGTTGATCGAGAAGGGCGCCGATCGGGCCATCCGCAACAAGGCCGGCCACACCGCGCTCCAGATGGCCCAGCAGAACAGTCAGCCCGAAGTGGTGGACCTGCTGAAGGCGCAGCCGTAAGCGCGGTCAGCGGCCGCGCAGCCGGTTGATGTCGCGCCGGTCTTTTTTCGACGGCTTCCCTTCGCTGAAAATCGCCTCAAAGTACGGCATCGTCTTGCGTTCCTCCTGGGCGCGAGCGCGGGCCGCCTTGCTCTCTTCGCTCTCGCGGTAAAGGGTCTGCGCCACCGGGGCCGGACCGCGCATCTCGCTCAGGCCCAGCACTTCGATCTCAAACTCGCCGCTGTCGTTCTTCACGCGAAGCCGGTCTCCGACTTTCACTTCGCGCGCCGGCTTGGCGCTCACGCCGTGCGACACGACCCGGCCCAGTTCGCAGGCGCGCGCCGCAAGCGACCTCGTCTTGTAGAAACGCGCGGCCCACAGCCACTTGTCCATCCGCACTCCCGTCATATTCACATTTTCCTACCAAAAGCTATTGACAGCCGGGCCATCGGACCTCACAATGAACATTGTTCAGAGATGACCAGCGCAAGGCGGGAAAGACTGAAGCACGAACTCAGAGAAGAGATTCTCGAAGCCGCCCGCGACCTGTTCGTCAAGAACGGCTACGCATCGGTGAACATGCGGGCGATCGCCCAGAAAGTGGGCTGCTCGCCGGGCACGCTCTACCTGTACTTCAAGGATAAGGACGCCATCCTTGGGGCCATTTGCCAGGAGACGTTTGAGAAACTCGACCGGCACATGGAAGCGATCGCCAACGACACCGGCGACCCGTTGGGCCGCTTGCGGCGCGCCGGCCGGCTCTACGTGCAATTTGGGTTGAACCATCCGGACCACTACTTCCTGACCTTCGCCGTGGTCGGCTTCAGCGGGTTCAATCCGGAAGATGTTCCGCTCACCGGAATCCGTTCCTTCGATTGCCTGAGGCGCAATGTCGGCGCCTGCATCGAGCAGGGACAACTGAGAATCACCGACGTCGAGGAAGTCGCCCAGTCGCTATGGGCTTCCATCCACGGACTGGTGATGCTCTTCATCGGCAAGCCCTGCTTTCCGTTTATCGAACGAAACCGGCTCATCGACGCGGTTATGGACATCGCCATCGAGGGCATCCGGAAGCGGTGATTTTTTTTGCATCCGCAATGAACATAGTTCATCGATAGAACTACGTTTCTCCAACCACACCGGGAGGGGCAAGTGAATTTCGTAGCGTGGCAAATGCTCACCGGCGATCGCGCGAAGTACCTGGGACTCATCTTCGCCATCGCCTTCTCCACCTTTCTCATGTCGCACCAGACCTCGATCTTTTGCGGCCTGATGGATCGGACCCGCAGCCAGATCAATGACGTCACCGACGCCACCATCTGGGTGATGGATCCCCAAACGCAGTATCTCGACGAGGTGAAGGCCCTGTCAGATCAGGACGTCTACCGCGTTCGCGGCGTCGACGGCGTGGATTGGGCCGTGCCGCTGTTCAAGGGCGCAAGCCGCGCCAAGGTGTACGGCGACGGCAAGTTTCGCGCGGTGATCGTGATGGGGCTGGACGACGCGACGCTGGTGGGCGCTCCGCGCAACATGGCGCTCGGCAGCTTCGACGCCCTGCGCGAGCCCGATTCGATCGTGCTCGACCAGGTCGGCTACAAGTTCTTCTTCCCCGGCCAGCCGCTCCAACTGGGCCGCACCGTGGAGATGAACGACCACATGCTCCGCATCGTGGGCATCGCGAACTCCTCGGCCCCGTTCGTCAACCTGCCGGTGGCCTATGCGCGCTACTCCGTCGCTTTGACCCTGGTGGGTCCGGAGCGCAACCTGATGTCGTTCGTCGTGGCGAAACCGCGCCCCGGCGTCAGCGACAGTGAGGCTTCCCGGCGCATCGCGGCGGCTACGGGGCTCAAGGCGATGACCTCCCGCGAATTCGGCTGGGCCACCATCTGGTACTACATTCGCAACACCGGCATTCCGATTAACTTCGGCATTACGGTGGCCATCGCGCTGGTGGTGGGCACGGTGGTGGCGGGCCAGACATTCTACCTGTTCGTGCTCGAGAACCTGCGCCAGTTCGGCGCGCTCAAGGCGATCGGCGTCACCAACTGGCGCATCACTTTCATGATCCTGATGCAAGCGGCCATCGTCGGCGTGGTCGGCTACTGCCTCGGCATCGCCATGACCGCGGGCTTCTTCGAACTCACCAAGGACAATCTCGACCTGCGCGGCTTCTACCTTCTGCCCGAGGTGATGGGCAGCGTCGCGGTGGCGGTGATGCTGATTGTCGCGCTCGCCAGCGTGATCAGCGTGCGGCGCGTCGCGGTGCTCGAACCGGCGGTGGTTTTTCGAGGCTAATTTATGGCTGCCCTTCACAACGCATTACCCATGCCCGCGCTCGCCCTCGCCGTGGTCTGCCGGGGCATCACGAAGGAATTCGGCTCCGGCGACGCGAAGCTGCTCGCCCTGCGAGGCGTCGATTTCGAAGCGCCGTACGGGGAGATGACCATGCTCGTCGGCCCCAGCGGTTGCGGCAAAACGACGCTGCTCAGCGTAATCGCGGGCCTGCTCAACAAGACGGGCGGTCGGCTCGACGTCCTCGGAACCGACGTCGATACCCTGAAGCCCGCCGACGCGGTGCGATTCCGCCGCCGCAACCTCGGCTTCGTGTTTCAGCAGTACAACCTGCTGCCGTCGCTGACCGCCGCCGAGAACGCCGCCGTCCCCCTGCTCGCCGCCGGCGTCAAGCGCGGCCTCGCCGTGGAAAAGGCCGTCGCGCTGCTCGACACGTTGGGCCTCAAGTCGCGCGCCCACGCCCGTCCGAACCAGCTCTCCGGCGGGCAGCAGCAACGCGTCGCCATCGCCCGAGCCCTGATCCACGAGCCGAGCCTGCTCGTTTGCGACGAACCGACCGCCGCCCTCGACGCCGCCAGCGGTCACGCCGCCATGGAGCTGCTGCGCGACGCCGCCGTCCGACCCGACCGCGCCGTGATCGTGGTGACGCACGACTCGCGCATCTTCAACTTTGGCGACCGCATCGCCCACATGGACGACGGCCGCATCATCACCACCGACCTCCAGCCGAAGCTCTGATCCAAAGGGGACCATGCTCACTAAATACGCCATTCCTGTCGCCGCCGCCATCGCGCTCGTGTTCGCGGCCATCAGCGTCGCGCGGCTGAAGCCCGCCGACGTCAAGAACGACCCGTTCCGCCAACCGCCCACCGCCCCCTTCGAACACAAGGTCGGCGCGATTGGCCTGGTGGAAGCCTCCAGCGAGAACATCGCCATCAGCCTGCCCGTGCCCGGCCTGGTCACCAGCGTCCACGTGAAAGCGGCCGACCGCGTGAAGAAGGGCCAGCCGCTGTTCTCGCTCGACGACCGCGACCTCCGCGCCGAACTCGCCCTGCGCGAGTCGAACCTGGACCTGGCCCGGGCCCGCTTCGGGCGTCTCAAGGCCACGCCCCGCCCCGAAGAGATCCCACCCGCCGAAGCCCGCGTGAAGGAGGCTGAGGCCCAACTCTCCGACGCGAAGGTCCAACTCGATCTGATGGAAAGCGTCCGCGACCGCCGCGCCATCCGCGTCGAGGATCTGGAACGCCGCAAGCGCGCCGTCGACGCAGCCGCCGCCAAGGTGGACGAGGCTCGCGCCGCGCTCCGCCTGCTGCGCGCCGGCGCTTGGACCCAGGACCTGGAGGTGGCCGGCGCCGAAGTCGCCCAGGCTCAGAGTCAGGTGGACCGCGTCAACGCCGACCTGGCCCGCCTCACCGTCACCGCGCCCATCGACGGCGAGATCCTGCAATGCAAGGTCCGCGCCGGTGAATACGCCGCCGCCGGCCCCCTGGCCCAGCCCCTCATCCTGATGGGCGCGGTGGACCAGTTGAACGTCCGCGCCGACGTCGACGAGCGCGACGCCCCGCGCGTGAAGCCGGAAGCCGCCGTGCTCGCATCCATCCGCGGCGACGCCTCCCGCCAGTACAAACTTCGCTTCGTACGTTTTGAGCCGTTCGTGGTCCCCAAGCGCAACCTGAACGGCGACGGCGGCGAACGCGTCGACACGCGCGTCCTCCAGGTGGTCTATTCGCTCGACCGCTCTGCCGTGGTCCGCCCCGGCCAGCAGATGGACATCCTCATCGAGGCCAGGTGACATGAAAACGGCGACATTCCTCTTCATTGCGGCCATCGCGGCGGCGGGCAATCCGCCCTCTCCGAAGCCGAACGTCCCCATCCCCGACCGCTTTCGTCATCAGCCCGCGGCGGCGGAAAGCGTGGCCCGGACCGAATGGTGGAAAGCGTTCGGAGACCCTCTGCTCGACTCCCTGATGGATCGCGCATCCCACGCCAACCTGAGCGTTCGCGCCGCCGCCGCCCGTTTCGCCGAAGCCCAGGCCCTGCGCGGCCAGGCTCGCTCCGCACTGCTGCCCGACCTCAGTGGGACCACGTCCACCACCCGTGTGCGCGGCGGCTACAGCCAGGGCGTTGTGCGCGCCGGATCCGGCAGCCTGATCGCCCCGTTTGAGACCTCCGTGTTATCGGGCGGATTCAACATGCGCTGGGAACTCGACGTCTTCGGCGGCGCCCGCAAGGAGTCCCGAGCCGCCGCGTCCGATGCCGATGCGGCCAACGCCGCCATCGCCGACGCCCAGTCGATCGTGCGCTCCGAAGTCGCCCGCAACTACATCGAAATGCGCGGCGCCCAGGAGCAGTCCTCCATCGTCCGCGCCAATGTCGAAGCCGAGCGGCAGATGCTCGAACTGATCCGCGTCCGCGCCGACGCCGGCCTCGCCAGCGACCTCGACGTGGAGCGCCAGGCGTCGCAACTCGCCTCCGTCCAGGCCCTGCTGCCCGATCTCGACACGGAGCGCCTGCGCGCCGCCCATCGCATCGCCGTCCTGCTCGGCGAACAACCGGCGGCGCTGCTGGCCGACCTGGAAAAGGACGCCCAGCCGCTGGTCGAACCGCCGATTCCCGCCGCGGCCCCGTCGGAACTTCTGAAGCGCCGTCCCGACGTCCGTCGCGCCGAGTTCGAAATCGCCGCCGCCTACGCCCGCGCCGGCGCGGCCCGCGCCGACCTGTACCCCAAGTTCGTCATCACGGGCCTGTCCGGCCGTCAGGGAACCGATCTGTCCGGCCTCACCCTCGGCGCAGGCAACTTCTTCTCCGTCGGACCCGGCGTGTCGCTACCCATCTTCAACGGCGGCCGCATCCGCTCGAACATCGCGGCCCGTGACGCGCGCCTTGAACAAGCCCTGCGCGCCTACGAATCCGACGTGCTCGCGGCCTTCGAAGAGACCGAAAACGCCTTCGTCGCCCGCGACCGCGCCGAGTTGAAGCGTAAGGACCTGTTAGCGGGCTTTCAGGCGGCGAGCCGCAGCGTCGAGTTAGCCCAGGAGTTATACCTGCGGGGTCTGGCCGACTTCCTGACCGTCCTCGACGCCCAACGCCAGCGCTTCCAGACGGAGCGCGAGTTAGCCGCCAGCCGCACCGCGGTCCTCAGCAGCGGCGTGGCTCTCTGCAAGGCGCTGGGGGAGTGACATACAACGGAAAAAGGGGCAGCCGAAGCCGCCCCTTTTCTTTGAAGAACAACCGCCTTCCAGTTAGAAGATGAACTTCACAGCCAGCTGGATCGTCCGGCGGCCCTGCTTTTGCGTGGCGTAGCCGAACAGCGGATTGTTGAGTAGGCCGGTTGAGCCGCTATAGCCGAGCGTCAGGTTGGTGGCGCTCGAGAAGGACCACAGCGGGTGGTTGAGGAAGTTATACCCCGTCGCGCGGAACTGCAGTTTCATCTTCTCCTTGATGGGGAAGTTCTTGAACAGTCCGAGATCGGAGTTGAAGAACGCGGGTCCATAGACCACCGGCAACGTCGTCGGCCCGTTCTGCCCGATCTGCGTGGGCAGCGCGAAGCAGGCGCCGTTGACATACTGGTGTTCCGCCAGGCCCTTGCTCGGATCGCACGTCACGATCGGCCGCAGCGCGATGTCCGGAGTGCCCAGCAACGAGGTGTTGCTGACGTTGAAGGTGGTTCCCGGAATCTTGTAGCTGTTCGTGTTCAGGCCGAAGTTATTGCCGCGGTTTCCGGTCAGGTTGGCGCCGCTCTGCAGTTGCACCATACCCGAAACCTGCCAGCCGTTCAGCGCTCCGCCGGCGATCTTGTTCCGCACCGGGTTGCCCAACTCCACCGAGTAGGCGAGGTTGAACAGATGGGTGCGGTTGCTGGGCATCACGCCGTAGTTATTCGACATGTTGAAAGGATCGAAGTTGGACGCGATGATCCCCAGCGCCTTGGCGAAGGTGTAGTTGAAGTTGACGGTGTAACGGCCCTTCGTGCGGCCCCAGGTAGCCTGCAGCGAATTGTAATTCGCGTACATGTTATGGGTGGCCAGAAGGAAGTTTCCGTAGATCCTGATCGGCCGGTAGTTATTCGCCACCAGCGAGTTCGGATCCACGCCGTTGTTGGCCGACGATAGCATCGCTCCCACCGGCACCAGGTTGCCGGAACTGCCGGCGCCGCCCGAGGTGTTATTCAGCAGGTCGGTGCTCTGGTTGCCGACATAGGCCAGTTCGAGCAGGCTCGACCAGGGCAGGCGCTGAGCGATGGTGAAGCTGTAGCTTTGCGTCTTGGGCTGCCGGTCGTCCGCCTTGTCGACGCCGCCCGGAGTCAGCGCCGCGCTCGAGAAGTTGAGGTTCTCGAGATCGCGAACCATCAGCGGAGCCGCGTTGGACGATCCGCCCACGACATACGGCGACGAGCCGATGCCCTGGTTGTTGCTCAGGTTGATGACTCCGACGCCGGCCGACACGTCCAGTCCGGTGGCGAATTGGCCGGAATGGAAGTAATACAATCCCCATCCGCCGCGGATCACCGTCCTGCCGTTGCCGAACACGTCGTAGGCCATGCCGAAGCGCGGCTGCCAGTAAGCCGACTTGGTCGGGAATCCGCCCATCGGCACGCTGTTGTCGCGCTTGTTCCAGACAAAGCCGCAATATTGAGCCGTCGTGCAGCTCGAGTTGTACTTGCTCGGATCCCAGATCGAGAACCCATAGCCCAGCCGGTCGATCCACGGCGTGAAGCGCGAAATGCGCACGCCGAGTTCGAGAGTCAGCCGCTTGGTCACCTTCCAGGAATCCTGCACGAATCCTTCATAGGTCCGATAGGAAATATCGTTAATCCGGTTAAACGAATATTGCTGGAACGTATTCAGGTTGCCGATCAGCATATCGGCATAGTCGTTGCCGAGGCTGTTGGAGTTGCTGTTGGAGAATCGCAGCGCGCCCATGGAGGCGTTGCTCGCCGGCTGGGCGTTGCGGATCCACTCCCAGAAGAAGCCGCCCTTCACGGTGTGCCGGCCCCAAACCTTCGTCACGGTGTCGCTGAAGCTGGGCAGCCACTTGTTGGCGTACAGCCCCTGCTCGGCGCCGCCGGCCTCGAATCCGCCGTAGTTGCTGATCAGGGCCGCCTCGGATCCGCCGCCGATGGTGGGGATCTGCGCCACTCCGTTCTTGTACAGGAGCTTGTTGTTGAAGCCGACCTTGGTGGGGTCCACCTTGGACGGATCCTCGAATACGTTCGGGAATCCGATGAAGGTGTAGCCGAACACCGTCTCATTGGTCATGGTCGGGCTGAACACGTGAGTCAGCGAAGCAGTCACTGAGTCGGACTTATTCTTGCCCAGGATCGTCGTCGGATAGGGCAGTTGCTGGGTGGTCGCCGAGGACCACAGCTGCACCGGGAACCGCTGCAACTCGCGCTGCAGGTTATAGCGGACGAACAACTTGGTGCTGTCGCTGATGTTATAATCGACGCGCGTCATCCACTGGTGGTTGTTCTGGTTGAACAACAGGTCGTTGGTCCAGTTATAGCCGCCTGTCTGGTTCGGATCCGAGTTAGGAGCCGGATACAGCTTCATCAGGGCCAGCATGTTCTGGTCGATCGCCGTCTTCGGGATGATCCCGCCGGGATAGAGTTGCGCGTTCCGGGCGTTGATCTGTCCGGGAGGCGAACCGGAGGCCGACAGCGTCCCGAGCTTCGCCAGTTCGGTCGGAGAGAAGTCGCCGCCCAGCATGCCGGAGGTCGGCACTTCCGCGCGGATCAGGCCCGTGTCCAACACCTGGTAGAAGAACTCATAACCGGTGAAGAAGAACAGCTTGTTGCTCGCGCGGGTGAGCGGTGTTTTCGGGATCACCACCGGGCCGCCAAGGGTGAAGCCCGGATAGTAGTATTTGTTCTCGGGCCGCCCCACGCGGCTCGCGTTGTTCAGCCAGTCGTTGGCGTTGAACCGGTAATCGCGCGCATACAGGAACCCCGACCCATGAAAGTCGGTTCCGCCCGACTTCGCCACCGAACTCATGATGGCCGGGCCCTTCTGGTTCTCGGCGCTGAAATTCGACATCGTGATCTTGAACTCGGCGATCATGTCCGCGTTGGGATTCACCGGCGTGTCGCAGTTGCAGCCGGGATCGGACACGTGCGCTCCGTCCGCCGTGATGTCCAGGGTGTTGGCGGGAAGGCCGTTGTAGGCGTAGGCGTTGTTCAGCGGACTCTGGCTTCCGGCGTTTCCGTTGGCGTTGATGCCGATGGTCTGGCCGTTGTAGTTGGCCGCGTTCGCCGTGCCGTTCTGGATGCCGAAGCCCGGCATGATCTTGATGAACTCCGCGGCGTTGCTGCCCACCTGCACGAAGTTCTCCAGTTGCTTCACGGTCAACGTCGTCGACTTCTCGCCCGAGTCGACCGGAACCAACTGGTCCGCCACGCCGGTGATGACGACGCTCTCGGCCGTGCTGCCGACCTTCAGCGTTACGTTGATGTTGCGACGCTCGCCGCCGCCGAGCGCGACTTCCGTTTCACGGTAGGCCGTGAATCCGGGCGCTTCGACGGACAATTCGTACTTCCCCACCGGAACCGAAGCGAACGTGTAGTATCCTTGCGAATTCGTGATGGTCTCGCGCATGGATCCCGACTGCTGATCCTTGAGCCTGACCGTTGCCTGTACGACGACGCCTTCCGATGGGTCCGTTACCACCCCCGTCAACGTCGCGTAGATGGACTGTGCTGGGAGGTTTGCGGCGGCGAAGCAAAGACAGGCGAACGCCGCGTAGACCTTCGAGGCACGAATCATGGTGCGCTCCTTCTCGATCTAAAGACCGCGTCAGATGATGCTGACGAGCTTTACTGTATAACCATTGAACGCCGGATTCAAGCGGATCTTGCAAACGATTGCGTCAAGTCTTTCCACGCCATTGGACAACCCTCGCCGAAGCGGACCGACCGCGTGCGCTCCCGCTTCCGGCCGCCCCGTTTACACTCGCTTTCGCGCCGGCTCCAGGTTCGGCAGGAACGCGGTCAGCAGGCCGATCAGCGGCAGGTAGGAGCACAATTGATAGACAAAATCGATCCCGGCCCGATCGGCCAGTTTCCCTAGCAGGGCCGCTCCCACCCCGCCCATGCCGAAGGCCAGGCCAAAGAACAGGCCGGAAATCGTGCCGACCTTCCCGGGCACGAGTTCCTGTGCGTACACCAGAATCGCCGAGAACGCCGAGGCCAGGATCAGCCCGATGATCACCGTCAGCACGCCCGTCCAGAACAGATTGGCGTACGGCAGCATCAGCGTGAAAGGAAACACGCCGAGGATCGACGCCCAGATCACGTACTTGCGGCCGATGCGGTCGCCCACCGGCCCGCCCACGATGGTGCCCACCGCCACCGCCCCCAGAAAAATGAACAACTGCAACTGCGCGCTCCGCACCGGCACGTGAAACTTGTGGATCACGTAGAAGGTGTAATAGCTGCTCAAACTGGCCAGGTAGAAGTACTTCGAGAAGATCAACGCGATCAGCACGGAGATCGCCAGGGCGACCCGGCCTCGCGACAGCGTCACAACGCCCGCCGCATCCGTCCGCGCCTTCGCCTTCACCGTTCGATGAGCCTTATACCAGTGTCCGACGCGCGTCAGCAGCAGTATCGCCGCCAGCGCCGCCACGGAAAACCAGGCGATGCTGCGCTGTCCCGCCGGAAGCACGACGAAGGCGGCCAGCAGCGGCCCCATCGCGGACCCCACGTTGCCGCCCACCTGAAATAGCGACTGCGCCAGGCCATGTTGCCCCCCGGAGGCCATCCGCGCCACCCGCGACGACTCCGGATGAAACACCGACGACCCCACTCCCACCATCGCCACCGCCGCCAGAATCACCGGAAAGTTCGGCGAAAAGGCAAGCAGCACCAGGCCGGCCAGCGTGAAGCTCATCCCGATGGGCAGCGAGTACGGCGTGGGCTTGCGGTCCGTGTACATGCCCACCAACGGCTGCAGCAGCGACGCGGTCATCTGGGACGTCAGCGTAATCAGGCCGATCTGCGTGAAATCGAGAGCGAAGGCGGTCTTCAGGATCGGGTAGATGGCCGGAATCACCGACTGCATCATGTCGTTCAACAGATGACAGAAGCTGATCGCCCCCAGGATCCGGAACGCGGTCTTGGTCTCATGCTGGTCGCGGCGCGCGGCGGCCATCACGAGCGGGTTCTCCGGGCGGGCGTCTCCATCCGTGCATTTTCGCAAAATCGCCGCCTGTCTTGGAACCCTCCGGCGCCGCCGCGAATGCGACACTGGACTCACCGATGCTAGATCGCCTCACCGTCGTCCTGGTCGCTCCCCGCAATCCTTTGAATATAGGAGCGGCCGCCCGGGCCATGAGCAACTTCGGCGTCTTCGACCTTCGTCTGGTCCAGGCCTACGATCTGGCGTTTCGCGAAGCCAGGTCCGCCGTCAAGGCCGGGCACGTGTTGGCCAAGGCCCGCGAATTCCCGACCGTCGCCGAGGCCGTGGCGGACTGTTCTCTCGTGGTGGGCACCACGTCCATCGGCGCCCGCGCCATCGAACATCCCATCCGGCGGCTCGAGTACGGCGGCCGGCTGATCCGCAAGCGGTTGTCGGTGGATCGCGCCGCGCTGCTGTTCGGGTCTGAAAAGTTCGGCCTGGGGAATGAGGATATGGCGCACTGCCACTGGCTCATGCGCATCCCCACCCGCGATGAGCACGCATCGATGAACCTGGGCCAGGCCGTCGCCGTTTGCCTGTACGAGTTGGCGCGCTCCACCGTGGCGGCCCGCCAGGCGCCGGAATCGCGCCTGCCCGCCTCGTCGGGCGACCTGGAGCGGATCTCCACGCTGCTGCTCGAAGTGCTCGGCCGCGCCGGCTACGTCCACGCCCGCGTGGCCGGCTCGACGGAGCTCAAGACGCGCCGTCTGGTGCGCCGCATGGGGCTCTCCACCCACGACGCTGAGGTCTGGCTCGGCATGCTGCGTCAGATCGGCTGGAAGCTGAACCAGCCGCCCGGAGCCTGATATGCTGGGTTCGAATGACGAAAGTCCAGCTTGATTACGAGCTCGTGCGTCCGCTCACCGATGACGACGCCGAGGGCGTGGCGAAGGTCCACAGCTTCTACGGAATCATGCGCGTCTCCGTGGCGCCGTCGCTCGACCGCATTCGCGTGGACTACGACGCCACTCGTCTCACTGAAAAGGACGTCGAAGCGGTGCTGATCGGCCACCATGTCCCGATCCGCCGGGCCCCCGCCGCCGTCTGACCCGCCGCCGGAGAATTTCCCCGAAAGTTTTCCAGAGAGCCTCCAACCGATTTCACAACTACATCCGTGATTGGTTTTAAAAGGGCGAAGCCGCCGCGGCTGCCCGTGGAACGGCATATGGACTCAATACCCATTACGCTTCTGGTTGCTGAGGAACTCACGCTGATGCGCGAGGGGCTGGTCCGCCTGTGCCAGGAGGCTCCCGGCTGCTCAGTGGTGGCTCAATGCGGCGACGGCGCGGAAGCGCTCCGCCAGATTCAGCGCTGCGCGCCCGATTTGGCGGTCATCGACCTCAATCTCGGCGACATTTATTCGCTCGAGCTGGTGCGCCGGTCGCACGAAGCGGGGTTCAACACCCGGTTCGTCGTCCTCTCCACCCGGAGGGACCGCAAGACCGCGGTGGAGTGCGTCCGCGCGGGCGTCACCGGCTACGTGCTGAAGGGCGGCCCGCTCGAGCATCTGCACCACGCCATCCAACAAAGCACCAGCGGAGCCGTCTACGTTTCGCCGTTGATCGACATGGATCACGGCGGCTACTCGGCCACCGAGGAGCGCGACCCGCTTGAAACGCTCAGCGCCCGGGAGCACCAGGTGTTCTCCCTGCTGATCGAAGGCGTTCGGGCCAAGGAAATCGCCGCGCGATTGGACCTCAGCCCCAAAACCGTCGACACCTACCGCGCCAGCCTGATGCGTAAGCTCGACATCCACGACGTGGCCGGCCTGGTGAAGTTCGCCATTCATCGCGAATTGACGTCGGTCCGCTGCTAACCTCGCGCCGCGAGGCCGCCGTCAACATCGAGGCATCGCGGTGTACCATGGGAGCATCCGCTAATAGGTATAGCCGCGCAGGCTCTCCATGATCACCCCAATTCGAACCATCCATCGCGACATCCAATCGGTGTTGCGCCGCGACCCCGCGGCGCGGAACGGGCTCGAAGTGCTGGTGTGTTACTCGGGGTTGCACGCCATCTGGATGTACCGGCTCGCCCATTGGCTGTGGGTCCGCAACCTCCGGCTGGCCGCCCGGGTGTTGTCGCAGATGGCCCGCAATCTCACCGGAATCGAGATCCATCCGGGAGCGCAAATCGGGCCGGGCTTCTTCATCGATCACGGCATGGGCGTCGTCATCGGCGAGACGGCGGAGGTGGGCGCGGACGTGACCATCTATCACGGCGTCACGCTCGGCGGCACCAGCCTCGAACATGGCAAGCGCCACCCCACCCTCGGCGACCGCGTCGTGGTGGGCGCGGGCGCGAAACTCCTGGGCGCCATCGAGATCGGCGACGACAGCCGCATCGGGGCGAATTCCGTGGTGGTGAAGTCCGTGCCATCGAATTCTGTCGTGGTGGGCGTCCCGGGACGTCCGGTGGTGCGCGCCAAGGCCCACACCGCCAAGGACGATCCCGACCTCCAGCACACGGTCCTGCCGGACGCGGTGGGAACGATGCTCATGACCCTGATGGCGCGGGTCGAGCGCCTGGAATCCGCCGCCCCCGTTGAGCCAGCTCCGCACACCCCCTGTCCAGACGCCCAAGGCGTCTGGCACGGCGAAGACTTCTCCATCTGAACAGGTTCACTGTGCCACATCGACTCCTAACCATCGCCGCCATGGCGTTTCTGCTCGCCCCGCACGGGGCGGGACAGAATCCGGCGCCGTCAAAGCTCAAGCTCGATACCGGCAAGGACATTTTCGAGGCCGCTTGCGTGGCCTGCCACGGCGCGGACGGCCGCGGCCAGTCCGACGCCGCCACGGTGTTCAAAAAGCCCAAAACCTTCCCCGATTTCACCGCCTGCGACCAAACTACGCCGGAATTGAACGTGGATTGGAAGGCTACGATACGCGATGGAGGCCACGGGCGTGGGTTTTCGCCCATTATGCCCTCATTTAGCGATGCACTTTCTGACAAAGACATCGATAAAGTAATCGATTATCTGCGCGGGTTTTGCACCGAAAAAAAGTGGCCCCGGGGCGAATTCAACCTTCCGCTGGCTCTGGTGACCGAAAAAGCCTTCCCGGAGAACGAGACGGTGTTGACGGGAGCGGTGAACGTGAAGGGCTCGCCGGAGGTGGGCTCCGACCTGATCTATGAGAAGCGGTTCGGCGCGCGTACGCAACTGGAAGTCGATGTGCCGATTGGGGTTGTCCGCAATTCGCCGGGGGTTTGGTATGGCGGGGTCGGCGACGCGACGATTGGACTGAAGCAGGTGTTGTTCGCGAACCTGAAATCTGGCTCGATCCTGAGCGGGTTTGGGGGGATTGTCGTGCCCAGCGGGTCGAGCGCGCATGGATTGGGCACGGGAACGGCCGCCTTTGAGACCTTCGCGGCGTACGCGCAGTTGCTGCCGAGGCTTAGTTTCATACAGTTACAGGCCGGAACGGAGCAGCCTGGGGACACCGCGAAGGCCCCGCGCAACGTGTTCTGGCGTGGCGCGTTTGGCAAGAGCTTCCGGCAGTCGGGCGGAGTCGGACGCATGTGGACGCCGATGGTGGAGTTCGTTGCCAGCCACGATTTCGGACCCGAACCGGTAACGGACTGGGACGTCATCCCGCAGTTTCAGGTGACGCTCAGCCAGCGCCAGCACGTCCGGCTGAACCTGGGCCTGCGGATTCCGGCGACGAACACGACGGAACGTCCGGTTCAGGCGATGTTCTACCTGATCTGGGATTGGTTTGACGGCGGTTTGCGGGAGGGGTGGCGATGATGACGGCGAGCAAGACAACCGCGATCGTTCTGGGAGTGGCGGCGCTCGTCTACGCCGGCGGAAAGGGCATACAGCCGAAGCCGGACGAGCCGCAATTCCTGACCTCGGACCGCTGCCAGGCCTGTCACAACGGACTGGTTACGGCGAGCGGGCGCGATGTGTCGATCGGGGCCCACTGGCGCGCCACCATGATGGCGAATTCGTCGCACGACCCCTATTGGATGGCCGGGGTGCGGCGCGAAAGCATCGATCATCCGGAATCGCAGGCCGATATCGAGGACGAGTGCTCGGTGTGCCACATGCCCATCACCCGTTACGAAGCTCATCTGAGAGGCAAGAAGGGCGAGATCTTCTCGCACCTGCCCATCCGCACCGATGAACCCGAAATGCAGCAGGCCGCCGACGGCGTCTCCTGCTCGGTGTGCCATCAGATTACGCCGGAACGCTTCGGCAAGCCCGAAAGCTATAACGGCGGTTTCGTCGCGCGGAAGCCGGAACCGGACGGAACGCGGATCGAATACGGACCGTTCGCCATCGATCGCGGCCGCATGCGCATCATGCGTTCGTCGACGGAGGGCTACCGGCCGGAACAGGGGACGCACATCCGCGAATCCGAACTGTGCGCGAGTTGCCATACGCTGGCGACCACCGCGCTCGGCCCGGGCGGCAAGGATATCGGCTCGCTGCCCGAACAGATGCCGTATCCGGAGTGGCTGCACAGCGGGTACCGCAATACGCAGAGCTGCCAGAGCTGCCACATGCCAGCCATCGCCGAGCCGGCGCCGATATCGCGCGTGCTGGGCGAGCCCCGCGAAGGCGCGCGGCTGCACTCCTTCGTGGGCGGCAACTTCTTCATGTTGAGCCTGCTGAACCGCTATCGGGATGAGTTGAGCGTCACCGCGCTCGCGACCGAACTCACTCAGGGCGTCGAGTATACGCTCGAGAATCTGAAGACGCGGGCCGCCACGGTGGCCATCGAGAACGTCTCCACCACGGCCGAGCCGGGCCGGCTGCGGGCGGAGGTGGTGATTCACAACAAGAACGGGCACAAGCTGCCGACCGCGTATCCTTCGCGCCGCGCCTGGATCCACTTGGTGGTGCGCGACGCACAGGGCCGGGCCGTGTTCGAGTCGGGCGCGCTCGGGGCCGACGGGGCGATCGCGGGCAATGACGGGGACGCCGATGCGACGCGGTATGAGCCGCACTATTCCGAGATTCGCGAGCCGGGCCAGGTCCAGATCTACGAAACCGTGATGGGGGACGTGAACGGGCTGCCGACCACCGGGCTGCTGACGGGCGTCCGGTATCTCAAAGACAACCGGCTGCTGCCGGAGGGCTTCGATAAGCAGACCGCGAGCCGCGATGTGGCCGTGGTGGGCGAGGCGTTGACCGATCCCGCCTTCTCGGGCGGCGGCCACAGGGTCCGGTATTCGGTGGCGCTGGGCGGCGCGAGTGGTCCCTACACGGTGGAGGCCGAGCTGTTGTATCAGCCGATCGCCTACCGCTGGGCGCACAACCTGGAGCGCTACTCCAACGCCATGGAGCCGAAGCGATTCCTGCGATTCTATAACTCGATGCAATCGTCCACCGGCACGGCGATGGCGACGGCGTCGGTCCGCGTGGATCGGTAGCCGGCCTATTCCGGGTTCGGCAGGTTCATCAGGTATTTGATCAGCGCCTCGCCGTCCTTGGGCGCTAACTTGTAGGGAGGCATGACGGTCCCCGGCGACATCTTCTGGGGATTGGCGAAATGCTCCTCGATCCAGGCTCGCGAGCGGCGGGTGGCGAGACCGTTCAGCCCCGGGCCCATCTTCATTCCCGCGCCATTCACCTGGTGACAGGCGCCGCAACGGTTCTGCTGATAGACCAGCGCTCCGTCGACGGCGAACTGCGGGGCCGAGGTCAGGGCTTCCTGGTTCTTCGGATTCAGTTTCAGGATGAAGGCGGCGAGCGCGTTCAACTGGGAATCCTTGAGCGCGATGGCCGGCATGGCGGTGCCTGGTACGATCTGGGCCGGGCGCTTGAAGTGGTCGATCATCCAGGCGGCGTCCTTGCGGACTCCCGCGGCCAGGTCCGGGCCCACGGCGTTCGGTCCTGGGGTGTGGCAACTGGCGCAGTTTTCGAGACGGTAGTAGCCGATGCCCGCCAGTTCTTCGGGCGCGAGCTGCTGCCAGGAGCCGGGCGCGGTGTCGAGGTCGGCGGTTTGATCGAGGTTCTTCGGCGTGGTCATGACGGCGGCGGTGGTGAGGCCGGCCCAACCGATGGCGCCGAGCACGACGATTCCAATGGCCAGGGTCCGCTGGCGGAGCTTCGCCATGGCCGAACGGTCGATGAAGGGGACCAGGAACAGGGCCACGATAGCGAGGTTCGGCAGCACCAGGGAGCCCACGATTTCGAGCGGCCCTTCAAACAGTTTCAGCGTCTGGAACAGAAAGAGAAAATACCATTCGGGCCGGGGGATGTACTTGGCGTCGGTGGGATCGGCGATCCGTTCGAGCGGGGCCTTGGCCACCACCGCGAGCGTGAACAGGATGGCGAAGGCGGCGAAGATCGCCACTGTGTCCTTCATCACCTGTTCCGGGAAGAACTTCTTGCGGGGGGCGGTTTCGCCCGGTTCGGGCGCTACGCCGTGTTTGCGCACCAGGTAGATGTGCGCGCCGATCAACAGCATGGTGAGCAGCGGCAACACGAGCACGTGCGCCGCGAAGAAGCGCGCGAAGGTGACGACGCCGACTCCACTCTCGGCGCCCATGAGGCGCTGCACGTAGGCTCCGGCGACCGGGGCCGAGCCGGCGATCTGGGTGGTGACGACGGTTCCCCAATAGGCCCGGTTGTCCCAGGGCAGCAGGTAGCCGGTGAGGCCGAAGGCGAGCGTGATCAACAGCAATGTGCAGCCGGCGATCCAGGTAGCCTCCCGGGGCTTTTTGTAGGCGCCCCAGACGAAGACCTGAATCATGTGGAGCACGACGATGATGATCATCATGCTGGCGCCGTAGTGGTGCAGGCCTCGGATGAGCGATCCGCCGGTGAGTTCGGTCATGATGTAGCGGACGCTGTTGTAGGCTTCGCCGGGAGTGGGCGCGTAGTTGAGGGCGAGCAGCACGCCGGTGAAGGCCTGGAGCATGAACGAGAACGCCGCCATGCTGCCGAAGACGTGACGCCATCCGCTGGAGGCCGGGATCTCTTCGTTCAGAAACTCGTCGACGGCGGTTTTGAGTCCGGTGCGCTGGTCGATCCAGTCGAGGGCGGGTTTGAGGGTCACGCGGCGCCGCCTTTCCGGATGGGCCCGATCAGGACTTTGCCGTTTTGGACTTTGGCCTCGAAGCGGTCGAGGGGGCGGGGCGCGGGGCCGGAGAGGACTTTGCCGTCCAGGCCGAAGGTGGAGGTGTGGCAGGGGCAGAGGAAGTGGCGGCCCTGCTCGTCCCAATGATAGGCGCAGCCGAGATGGGTGCAGCCGGGGGCGAAGGCGACCACGTCGTTGTCGCCGGTTTTGACCACCCAGGCCGAGGTCTTTTCGCTGGTGACCTTCCAGCCGTCGGCTCGATTGCGGCGGAACATCATTTCGGTGGGGGCGCCGGGCTGGAGTTCGGCCAACTCGCCCACCGGGGTCCAGGCCGCGGGTTTGCGCGTTTTGCCGGGGAGCAGCAGGTATCCGGCGGCGGGGATGGCCAGCGCGGAGGCGATGAGACCCCAGAGTCCGTAGATCACGGTGAGGAAGAAGTTGCGGCGATTGTCGTCAGCCATGGCGCGATTGTTGTTTGAGACTGGGCCGGGAGGCCTTGGGGAACGGGGACAGGATATCGGATTGCGGCGCGGCGTTTCAATGCGGCGCCAGGGGGGAATTTGTGAAATGGCGCGGAAACCGCTAAGCTAGGATCAGAGCCCGGTGAGGTGCGAGAGCGGTTGAATCGGGCGGTCTCGAAAACCGTTGAACCTTTACGGGTTCCGTGGGTTCGAATCCCACCCTCACCGCCAGCCTGAAAGCCACAAGAAGCCCTCGATCGGACTCTCGGCGCGCTCACTCCGCGACGCCACCCGGTGATGCCCTCCCCTCGGCCAAGGAAAGCGCTTGGATAATCTGCTTCCACGTCCTGCGGAACTTGCGACGTTCGAGGCGAGTATGAGCACAGGCGCCGACGTGATCTCCAAGGTCGGATTCTTCAGATTTGTTGCTGGATACGACAGGCCCATGGAGTCGCTGGACCGAGCCTTCCAACAGACCTCCGATGTCGCCAATGCCTTGGTCGTGTTGCCCGAAGCCTTCAACATTGGCAAGTACTACCGGGATGGTGGTAAATGTGACTACAACGGCAGTGCGCTTCAGACTCTTCAATCGGTGGCGGCAGAACGCAGTGTCACGTTCATCGCCGGGATGATTGTGGAGGAGGCGAACGGTCCCATGCCTCCATTCAGTTCGGCCTTCCTGATTGATGTTTCAGGCAGCAAGTTGATCTGCCGCAAACATGGTGATGACGGCTACATGGACTATACGCCGTTCAGCGGCGCGCCTGATGCGTCCAATCCCGTCCAATGCGGCCGTGTATCCATCGCCGCCATCCTATGCATGGACTGTGTCGACCCACAGATTATTCAGCCAATTGAAGCACTCCTTTCAGAGGCGCAAGGCCCGAAGATCGTCTGCATTCCAGCATGCATGAACAACGTCTATCGCGATGAAGCTATCGCCGAGCTTTGGCCGAACCACCACGTTGTCTTGGCAAACTCGGACCCACTTGGATGCCCGAACTTCATCAGCAAGGACGGGACGATCATCATGCGGGACAATCGGGGGATGGAAAACGCCATAGTCCTGTCTTCGCTCTGAGTGGCGCCGCTGAGGCTGGCTTCGCCGCCACTTGCACCTTCCGTTAGGCGCTTAAGCTGATTTTCGCGCGCACACCCAGCGCATCGAGAATGCTCTGTAGCCGCTCTAGTCCCACTCCCTGATAATCGTCATCCTCGTTCCGGCTCACTACCTGCTTGCTAACGCCGAGACGGCTCGCCAGTTCCGTCTGTGAGACGCCCTTTGCGATCCGCAGTCGCACAATGAACGGCGCGATCTGATCTAAACGCTCGAGCGGAGGTATCGTAACCGAACCAGCCTTGAGAAGATCGTACTCCTCGATCTCTTCCTCCAGGCGCCGAATCATGCCCTCATAGCTGCCACGAATTGCGAGGGTCCGCTTCGGGGCCTTTTCAGTAACAACCTGCTGCTCCAAGGCTCTGCGAAAGCCCTCGATCTGCGTCATGGTCCTCGCCCTCTGTGCGTCGGTCTTGATCATCCTGATACTCCTTCACGATCTTCACTACGCCGCGCGGCCGGCCATCCCGGTCCCGCCGAAAGAACTGGGGAAAGCCCACACCCGGCGTCGCGTCCATCGACGGGTGAATGAAGAACTCGACGCAGTGGTCCGCCCACATCCGCCAGCGCATCTTGCGCGCTGTTGGAATGAAGACGGGTTCGAAGTCGATCCAATAGGGGTCGATGCGGTCGAACACGCCGGGATCCGGCTCGATCCAATATCCATCGATGTCGCCGGGTTCGGGCTTCGTCGTACAGAAGCTCCCATCAATGAAGATCTCTTCAATCCCCGCCGCCCAGAAGGCCTCCACAGCAGTGCGCAGTCCATTCAGCAGCCAGCGGCGTCGACCCGAAAAGCCAAGTCGTTGCTCGATCTCGGATAAGGTCGCCACATGGTCGCCAGCGGGCAGACCGCCTGTGCTTTCATCAAATGGCGGAATCACCTAAGGTCATTTTTTCAGGAATATCATCAAAAGTCAACTTAAATGCTGACCTCTCGCCTTCGGGTGAAATCGAGCGCGCCTGTCATGAGCAAATGCGTTTGGTCCTGATGCGGGCCTGTTCTTTAATTGCGTTCGGAGAAATTAAAGGAAACGCCGCTTTCCTTTAATTCCCCCGCCGCGGGCATCCGCCGCGCGCCGGGCTTGACCGCGCTTCAGGCGCTTGGTCGCGAGTTTGCGGGAAAATGGACGGGTGAGTTTAGTTTCGCCTTCTCAGGAGTCCTGCCCATGTCATTGCGCCCCTCGATTGTCGCTGGAGTTCTCGCGATGAGCCTGCAGCCCGTTTTCCCGGCTGAGCCGAATGTCGCGCCGCCGGTCGCGCCTCGCGTCGAACACCGCGAAACGCGTCACGACTCGGTGGTGGTCGATCATTATTACTGGCTTCGCGAGAAGTCGAATCCCAATACGCTCCGCTATCTGGAGGCCGAGAACGCCTACACCGAGGCGATGACCCGCCAGGTGCAGCCGTTCGCCGATGCTCTCTATAAAGAGATGCTCGGGCGCATCAAACAGACCGATCTCTCGGTCCCCACACGGCGCGGCGGCTACCTGTACTACTCGCGCACCGAGGAGGGCAAGCAGTATCCCATACAGTGCCGGCGCAAAGGCTCGATGGAGGCGCCCGAGGAGATTCTGCTCGATCTGAATGAACTCGCCAAGGGTCACACCTTCCTCGGGTTGGGGGCGTTCGTCATCAGCGATAACGAGAGCCTGCTCGCCTACACCACCGACGTCACCGGATTCCGCCAGTACTCGCTGCACATCAAGGACCTGCGCAGCGGCGCCACCCTTCCGGACACCGCCCAGCGCGTCACCAGCGTCGCCTGGGCCGCCGATAACGCCACCTTGTTCTACACTACCGAGGATCCGGTCACCAAACGGTCCGATCACCTGTTCCGCCTGAAGCTGGGGACCCCGTCGCAGGCGCTGTACCAGGAAGGCGACGAGCTGTTCCGTGTCCACGTCAGCCGCACGAAGGACAAGAAGTACCTGATGCTCGACATCGGGGCCACTGACACCACCGAGGTCCGCTATCTGGCCGCGTCCCAACCGGCCGGCGCCTGGAAGGTCATCCTGGCCCGGGAGAAGAAGCACCGTTACGATGTCGAGCATCGCGAGGGGCTGTTCTACATCCGCACGAATCGGGACGCCAAGAACTTCCAGATCGTCACCGCGCCCGACAATGCGCCGGAGCCCGCCCACTGGAAGCCGTTCATCGCCCATCAGCCCGACGTGCTGGTGCAGCGGATCGAACTGTTTAAGAACTACGCCGTCGTACTCGAGAAAAGCGAGGCGCTGAACCGCATCCGCTACCACGACTTCCGCAGCGGCCAGTGGCGCTCGGTCGCCTTCCCGGAGCCGGTCTATTCGGCGTTTCCCGGCGGCACGCCCGAGTACGATTCGCAGGTCTTCCGCTACACCTATACGAGCATGATCACGCCGCCCTCGGTCTACGACTACGACATGGCGGCGCATCGCGGGACGCTGCTGAAGCGGCAGGAGGTGCTGGGGGGGTACGACCCGGCGCAGTATGTCTCCGAACGGCTGTGGGCGACGGCGCGCGACGGGGTGCGCGTGCCGATCTCCATCGTCTATAAGAAAGGCTTCCAGCGCGACGGTAAGGCGCCGTTGTTTCTCTATGCCTATGGGTCGTACGGCTACGGCACGCCGGCGTCGTTTTCGAGCAACCGCCTGAGCCTGCTCGACCGCGGCATGGCCTACGCCATCGCGCATATCCGCGGCGGGGATGAGATGGGCGAGCATTGGCACGACGACGGGATGCTGATGAAGAAGAAGAACACCTTCTTCGATTTTGTCGACTGCGCCGAGTTCCTGGTGAAGGAACACTGGACCACGCCCCAGCGGCTGGTGATCGAGGGCGGCAGCGCGGGCGGCCTGCTGATGGGCGCCGTCGTCAACCTGCGTCCCGACCTGTTTCGCGCCGTGCACGCGGCCGTGCCCTTTGTCGACGTCATGAACACCATGCTGGACGCCAGCCTGCCGCTCACCGTGGGCGAGTATCTGGAGTGGGGGAATCCGAACGAGAAGGCGGCCTACGACTACATGAAGACGTATAGCCCGTACGACAACCTGGAAAAGAGGGCCTATCCGGCCATGCTGGTCACCACCAGCCTGAACGACAGCCAGGTGATGTATTGGGAGCCGGCCAAGTACGTCGCGCGGCTGCGCACGCTCAAGACCGACGATCGCCCGCTGCTGCTCAAGACCAACATGGGCGCGGGCCACGGCGGGGCGTCGGGCCGCTACGACCGGCTGAAGGAGAACGCCTTCGAGTACGCCTGGCTGCTGAGTGAGGCCGGCGTCGCCAAGTAGGTCCGCGGAAGGGGCGCAAGCGGACCGAAAATCCGCCAACGGCTGCCGATAAGAAGCAAGAGCGCGGTGTAGCGCTCCTGCAAATCATGAACATCGAACACATGACCTGGTCGGAGAACGCCGGGTGGCGATCCGAGCCAGAGACTCCCGTCCTGGGCGAACAGGCCCAGATTGTCCTTCTGTTCGGAGCGGCTAACCGGATGCGCGCCAGCCGGGCCTTCGAGTTGTGCAAGCAGCACTACCCCAAGGCGCACGTGCTGGGATGCTCAACGGCCGGGCAGATCCAGGGGACCGACGTCACGCTGGACACCGTCGCGCTGACCGCGATCGCCTTCGAGCATACGCCGGTCAAGGTGGCGCGCGTGCGGATGAACGGTCCGGAGGACAGCTTCGAGGCCGGCCGGACACTGGTCCAGTCGCTGCCCGCCGAAGGGCTGCGCCATGTCCTGGTGCTTTCGGAAGTGATCCAGGTGGACGCCAATCAGGTGGTGGCCGGGATCAACGCGGCGCTGCCGCCGGGGGTCACCGTGTCGGGCGGGTTTTCCGCCGACGGCGACCGCCAGCAGTTGAGCCATATCTGGTGCGACGGCGATCCGGAGCAGTCCTCGGTGGCGGCGATCGGGCTGTATGGGAATCGGGTGCGGGTGGGTTCGGCGGCGACGGGTCTGTGGGGGCAGTTCGGTCCGCTGCGGACGATTACGAAGTCCCGGGGCAATGTGCTCTATGAGCTCGACGGGCGGTCGGCGCTAGCGATCTACAAGGAGTATCTGGGAGAGCTGGCTTCGGCGTTGCCTGCCGCCGGGTTGCTGTTTCCGCTGGCCGTTTCGGTGGGCGACACGGGGCGCAGCGTGCTGCGGGGGTTGCTCAATGTGGATGAATCGACTCAGTCGATGCGCTTTGCCGGCAGCATGCCCGAGGGCTCCGAGGCGCGCATGATGATGGGGACGATTGAACGGCTGGTGGACGACACCCTGACGGCCGCCGGCGAGAGCATGGCGCCGCTGGGCGGCGTGACGCCGCAGTTGGCCATCCTGGTGAGCTGCAACGGCCGCCGCCACGTGCTGAAACAGAGGGTGGAAGAGGAAGTGGAGGCGGTGAAGGAAGTGGTGGGAGACGGCGCCGTGCTGACCGGCTTCTATTCCTGCGGCGAGATCGCGCCGATCGGGCCGGGGGAACGCGCGGAACTGCATAACGAGACGCTGGCCATCACGACACTCGCCGAAGTGTGACGCCATGGCGACGTTGCACCCCCTGCTGAGGCGGCAGTTGAAGCGGCACGCCGGCGACCCATGCGCGAATCCGGAGTCGCGGGCGGCGTTGTTGGACGCCATCAGCGCCGCCTACGAGGAGTTCGACCGTGGACGCCGCATGCTGGAGCGGGCCCTGGATCTCAGTTCGCGGGAGCTGTTCCAGGCCAACTCCGAGCTGCGCGCCGACATCGAGCAACGCCAGCAGGCGGAGGAGGCGCTGCGGTCGAGCCAGGCCGAACTGGTGGACGCCAATCGCGAGTTGCAGAAGGTGAACGCGCAGCTTCGCGAGGCGCGCCAGGCCGCCGAGGCCGCCAATCGCGCCAAGAGCGATTTTCTGGCCCACATGAGCCACGAAATCCGCACGCCGATGAACGGGGTCATCGGCATGACCGATCTGCTGCTCGGCGGCGAGCTTTCGGCCGATCAGCGGGACGGGCTCGAGGTGGTGAAGAGCTCGGGCGATGCGCTGTTGCAGATCATCAACGACATCCTGGATTTTTCGAAGATCGAGGCGGGCAAGCTCGAGTTGGAGAACGCTCCGTTTGAGTTGCGCGGCACGCTGGGGGATACCTGCCAGTTGCTGACGCCGCGGGCTCGGGAAAAGGGCATCGGGCTCAACTGGGACGTGGACGACGGCGTGCCGGACTACCTGCAGGGCGACGCGCTTCGTCTGCGGCAGGTGCTGCTGAACCTGTTGGGCAACGCCGTGAAGTTCACCGAAAAGGGGGAGGTCCGGCTGAGGGTGACGCTCGAGGCGCGGGAGGCGGGCTTGGTGCGGCTGCATGCCTGGGTGAAGGATACGGGCATCGGCATCTCCCCGGAGCAGCAGGCGCGCCTGTTCCAGTCCTTCGAGCAGGCGGATCGCTCGACGACGCGGCGCTTCGGAGGAACGGGGCTGGGCCTGTGCATCGCGCGGCGGATCGTCGAGATGATGCGCGGACGCATCTGGATTGTGAGCGAGCCGGGGAAAGGCAGCGAGTTCCACTTCACCGCCCAGTTCGCGGCGTTGGCGGGTCGCGAGAGCGCCGCGGCCCCGGCGCATGCAACCGCGCCCGTGGGGGTCGCGACGCCGCGGCGGATTCTGCTCGCCGAGGATAATCCGATCAACCAGCGGGTGGCCTCCGCGCTGCTTACCCGCATGGGGCATTCCGTCGTGATCGCGGCCAATGGGGTGGAGGCGGTGCGCCGGCTCCAGCGCGAATCCTTCGACGTGGTTCTGATGGACGTCCAGATGCCCGAATTGGACGGGCTGGCCGCGACGCGGCTGATCCGGGAGACCGAGCGCGGGTCGCATCGACACATCCCCATCCTCGCCATGACGGCGCACGCCATGAAGAGCGATCGGGAGTTGTGCCTGGAGGCAGGGATGGACGGCTACGTCAGCAAGCCGGTTGCGCGCGACGAGCTGGCGGCGGCCATCGCGTCGGTCACCGCGCCGGCGGGTCGCCCTTCGCAGGCGCTGCTGTGCTCCTGAATCGGCAAATGAGATATAAATCTCCGCAGGAGCTTTCATGTCGCTATCCCGCGGATTACTCTGCGTCCTGGCGTTGGGCGCCCTGGGCGCCGGCGAACTTCCTATCCTGACGCCGAAGCCCGGCCCCGCGCCGCGCATCAACGGCCCACGCGCTTACGGCGCGCGTCCCGGACGACCGTTTCTCTATCGAATTCCATCGACCGGCGAGCGGCCCATCCGCTTTTCGGTGGAGGGTCTGCCGAAGGGGCTTTCCCTGGACCCGAAGACGGGAATCATCACCGGAACTACGCCGGCCTCACCGGGTGAATTCAGGCTGAAATTCGAGGCGCGCAATCGTCACGGGCGGACGTCGCGGAGCTTCAAGCTGGTGGTGGGCGAAAGGCTGTCGCTTACGCCGCAGATGGGCTGGAACAGTTGGTACACGCACTACGACCACGTCACGGATCGGACCATACGGCAGGCGGCCGATGTCATGATCTCCTCCGGCATGGCCGATTTCGGCTACGAGTTCGTCTCCATCGACGATTGCTGGGCGCGCAAGGCCGATTCGAAGAATCCCCGCCATCGCGGCGAGGCGCGCGACGCCGCGGGCGAGTTGCTGCCGAACGCCGACTTCCCCGACATGCCCGCGCTCACCGCCTATGTCCACGCCCGGGGGTTGAAGGCCGGCGCGTACACTTCGCCCGGTCCGCGCACCTGCGCGGGCTACACCGGCGCCTGGCGGCATGAGCAGCAGGACGCCCGCACCATCGCCCGCTGGGGCTTCGACCTGCTCAAGTACGACCTGTGCTCCTACAGCAAGACGCCCGGCGTCAAGACCGCCGAGGAGGACCGCGCGCCCTACCGTCTGATGGGGCCGATTCTCCAGTCCATGCCGCGCGACATCGTGCTGAATATGTGCCAGTACGGACGGTCGGAGGTCTGGAAGTGGGGCGCCGAGGCAGGCGGCCAGAGTTGGCGCACCACGGGCGATCTGGGCCTTGAGAAAGACGCGGACCTGCCGGGGTTTTACTACATCGGCTTCAAGAACGCCGAGCATTGGGAGTACGCCGGGCCGGGCCATTGGAACGATCCGGACTACATTCTCATTGGCGTGGTGGGCGATGCTTTCAACTCCGACAATCCGCCGCAGGCGGTGAAGCTGACGGCCAATGAGCAGTACAGCTACATGTCGATGTGGGCGCTGATGGCGTCGCCGCTGTTTTTCGGAGGCGACATGGGACGGCTGGACGAATTCACGCTGAACGTGCTGTGCAACGCCGAGGTGATCGACGTCAATCAGGATCTGGCCGGAAAGCAGGCGCGCGTTGTGCGCAAGACGGCGGAGGAGTTTGTGCTGGCCAAGCCGCTGGAGGACGGTTCTGTAGCCGTGGGCCTGTTCAATCTCACCAAGGCGCCGCGCGACATCGCCTGCCCGTTGAAGGATCTGGGGGCGGCGGATCGGGTCCGCATGCGCGACCTGTGGCGGCAGAAGGACTCCGGCAAGGCCGCGAACAGCCTGCGGGTGAACGTCGGCGCGCACGGAGTAGCGATGCTGCGCCTGATGCGTTAGCATCGGTTCGAGCCTTTCGAACCCATGCGTCAAACGCTGCCTGTTCTCCTCTGCCTGGCCGCCGTATCGAGCGCCGCCGAGACCTATTCGAACGCCGCCATTCGCTCGGGACCCGAACCGGGCGTGCGCTTCTCCTCGGGCCTGATGGTGTGCGACGAAACGCTGCGCAACGGGCATTGGATGAACCGCTATTGGCTCGCGACGGGGCTCATCAAACCGGAGTTTCATCTGCCGGCCGGGCGCGCGACGCCGGACTCGTTCGAACTCGCGATCGAGGGGCAGGAGTTGGGCGGCTCCTGGCGGTGGGAGGGCGCTTCCGAGAAGGCGTTGCACAATCCGGAGGCGCTGGATGTCGCCGTCACGCTGGCGAGTTCCGCGCGTCCCATCAAGCTGGTCGTGCACACGGTGATGACGGGTGGGCCGGTGATGGTCCGCTGGCTCGAGATCACGAACACGGGGGCGAAGCCGACGGCCATCACGCGCGTTTCGCCCTGGTCCGGCGAGCTGTGGGACACGGCCCAGTATCGCGAGCGCCTGGCGCCTGGGCAGGCCGCATTCGAGTTCGCCTACGCGCAGTATCAGGAGTGGGGGCACGAGGGCGCTTGGCGCTTTGAGCCGCTCTCCAATACGACGAAGACCGTCGCGGGGACGCGCGGGCGGTCCGGCTGGGGACATCCCACCTTTTTCGCCCGAAACAACGCCACGGGAGAATGGTTTGTCGCCTCGCTCGGCTGGAGCGGCAACTGGAGCATGTCGCTGACGGGCGACGAACAGCCGAACGATCGCGCTCGCCTCTCCTTCCGCCTGGGGCCCGCCGCGGCCGACCCCGTGCTGCGCGTGGTGGCGCCCGGCGAAACGGTGAAGACCGGCGAAACGCACATGCTGCTGATGAACGCCGATCTCGACCACGTGATCCAGGCGCTGCACGAACACGTCCGCCGCAACGTGCTGCCGCCGCCCATCCCGGGGCGCGAATACCAGGTGGAGTCGAACCATCGGGGCTATATCGTCGACCACGAGGACGAGGCGGGGCTGAAGCGCGAGGTCGACCTGGCGGCGAGCGTCGGCGCGGAGGAGTTTCTCATCGACGCGGGATGGTATGGTCCCGAGCCGAACCGCTGGGCGCAGAACGTCGGCGACTGGTACGCCGGCGCGTGGCTCCCGAACGACATCACGCCGGTCCGCGAATACGCTCGCAAGAAAGGCATGCTGTTCGGCCTGTGGGTGGAAATCGAAAGCGTAGGGTCCGCGGCCAGGCTGCGCAAGGAGCATCCCGACTGGGTGCTGACTCGCAACGGCAAACCGGTGGGCGGCGGGCGTCAGCTCGACTTCGCCAACCCGGCTGTGGCCGCCTGGGCCGAGGCGGAGATCGCGCGCATCATCCGCAAGTACGACCTCGATATGTTCCGCCTGGACTACAACACCACGGTCGAAGAGGGCGGCAACCGTCCGCGGGACGGTTTCCTTGAGAACACCGAATGGCGGCACGTCGAGGCCTTGTACGCCATGTTCGACCGCCTGCGGGCGCAGTTTCCGCGCGTCATCTTCCAGAACTGCGCGGGCGGCGGCGGACGCCTGGACCTCGGCATCATGCGACGGTTCCACAACACGGAGCTGTCGGATTGGATGCGGGGTCCGCGCAATCTCAAGATCCTGAACGGCATGACCTGGATCCTGCCGCCCGAGATCCTGCTGCGCACCTTCGGCACGGAGGTGGGCGAGCATGCGACCGACGGCGACCTGGACCAGCAGCTTCGCACCACCATGCTGTGCCGGCCGATCTTCCGCGGCCTGAGCCCGTCGATGGACGAGTTCAACCCCATCGCGCGACGCAAGATCCAGCAGGCCGTGCGGGAGTTCAAGGACGAGGTGCGCCCCATCATGATCGGCAGCCGCGTCTATCACCACACGCCGGCGCCGCCGATGATGGAGGCCTCGCCGTGGCTGGTGCTCGAATACGCGACGCCGGACTCCCGACGCGCCGTGGTCGGCCTGTTCCGCACCTCGCACGAAGGCGACTCCACGTTTCGCCTGTTCCCGCGGGGGCTTGATTTCGGCCGCGCGTACCGGGTGAAATTCGGCAACAGCGGCCAGACCGTGGAGATTCCCGGCGACCGGCTGTTGCAGCAGGGGCTGCCCATACGCATCGAAAACGCCATGGGCTCCGAACTGCTAATCTTCGAAAGCAAGTAAATGCTGACCCGACGAACCTTCCTCGCCAGCGCCGCCACGGCGGCCGCCGCCAGCGCGCAGTCAGTCGACTGCGCCGTGAACACCGTCGCCGAATGGTCCTTCACCAGCACGCGCGACTACGCCAACGCCTTCGCCGACGTCGAGCTCGACGTCATCGTTCGCGATGCCTCGGGCGCCGAGTCGCGGATGCCGGCGTTCTGGGCGGGCGACCGCACGTGGCGGGTCCGCTATGCGCCCGCGAAACCCGGCGTCCATACGTGGCGCACGGAGGCGAGCGATCCATCGAACGCCGGATTGCACAACCAGCGCGGGTCCCTGCGAGCGGTCGCCTATACGGGCGCGAATCCGCTCTACCAGCACGGCGGCGTCCGCGTCGCGCCGGATCGCCGGCACTTCGAACACGCCGATTCGACGCCGTTCTTCTGGCTGGCTGACACGTGGTGGATGGGCCTGGTGAAGCGGCTCTCCTGGCCCGACGATTTCCAGCTTCTGGCGGCGGATCGCCTCCGCAAGGGTTTCACGGTGGTGCAGATCGTCGCGGGACTCTACCCCGACATGCCCGAGCACGATCCGCGCGGCGCGAACGAAGCGGGCTTCCCCTACGACGACGCCTATACGCGCGTGAATCCCGGCTATTTCGACATGGCCGACCTGCGCATCCGCTACCTGGCCGATCGCGGAATCATGCCGTGCGTGGTGGGCTGCTGGGGCTACTATCTGCCCATTCTCGGCGTCGAGAAGATGAAGCGGCATTGGCGCTACATCGTGGCCCGATGGGGCGCGTACCCGGTGACGTGGTGCCTGGCGGGCGAAGGCTCCATGCCCTATTACCTGTCGAAGAACCGCGACGCCGATGTGAAGGCGCAGCGCGCCGGTTGGACCGAACTCGGCCGTTATGTTCGCTCGATCGACCCGCATCGCCGCATGATCACCATCCACCCGTCGTCGAGCTCGCGCAACACCGTCGACGACCCGTCGGTCGTCGACTTCGACATGCTGCAAACCGGCCACGGCGACCGCGACAGCATCCCCAGCACGATGAAGCTGATCACCGCGTCCTACGACACGACGCCCGCGATGCCGGTGGTGAACGGCGAGGTCTGTTACGAAGGCATTCAGGAGGCCAGCCGCCAGGAGATCCAGCGCTTCATGTTCTGGAGCTGCATGCTGAGCGGCGCTGCGGGCCACACCTACGGCGCCAATGGCATCTGGCAGGTGAACACGCCGGAGGAGCCCTTCGGCGCCTCGCCGCACGGCCGCAGTTGGGGCGATACGCCGTGGCAGACCGCCTACCGATTGCCGGGCTCCGAGCAGCTCGGCCTCGCCAAGGCGCTGCTTGAGCGATACGCGTGGCGTCGCATTGCGCCGCATCCGGAATGGATCGACCCGCACTGGTCCACGCAGAACTACATGCAGCCTTACTGCGCGGGCATTCCGGGCGAATTACGCATCGCCTATTTCCCGCGCACCGGATCCGTGCGGCAACGCATGGTGAACCTGGAAGCCGGCGTGCGCTACAAGGCCTTCTGGTGGAACGCGGCGAACGGCAAGCGCACCGACATCGGCCCTGTAGACACGAACGGCGCGGGAGAGTGGAACCCGCCCGCGCCGCCGATTTTTCAGGATTACGTACTGGTGCTGGAGCGTTAGCCCTTTTTCGCCGGGGCTGCCGCGGGCTTCGCGCCCGGCAGTCCCATCTTGTCGATTTCGTTGAAGTACACGCGGCGATTCTCGTCCATCGCCTTGTTCGACAGCATCACCGCGATCGAGTCCGCCATACCGACTTCCAGGTCCGCCCGCGGACGCTTGCCGTCGCGGCAGTTCTGGAAGAACGACGACAGTTCGGTGTCCACCGGGTTGGTGTCCTCTTCCTGAACCATGACGCCCTTGGAGTACAGCCAGCGGCGCGCGAACTTCATTTCGCGATCGAGGAAGCTGTCGTTCTTGGTGATGTTCAGGTCGTCGAACAGCAGCGGAATGGGACGGCTGGCGCCGCCAGCCACCATGGTGGCGCCGGCCACGGCGGTTTCCTTCTTCTTCGCGTCCTTCTCCACCTGGGTTTCCTTGGGAGGTTCGCGGTACCACCACGCCACCGCGTGATGGATGTCCTCGCCGACGGTCAGATGGATGGTGCCGTCGGTGCCCATGATGATCTCGCCCATCTCAGAGCGACCCGCGTTGAACAGCGCCGAATGCTGATTCGTGCTGATGCCCGACCAGGTCAACTGCTGCCCGCCCGGATAGTGGTAGATCAACTGGACGTTGTCGTATACGTCGCGGCCGTCCTTCAGGTCGTTCAGGCTGCCGTAACCCATCACCCACTCGGGCGACGAATTGAACATCCAGTCGGAAACGTCCACCTGGTGCGAGGTCAGCTCGGCCACCAGCCCGCCCGAGTACTTGCGGTACAAGCGCCAGTTGGCGAGGTTCGTATCGCCGCCCGGCTTCATGGTCCACAGGGAGCTCGGCTTGTTGATCATGTTGCGGTGCCACTGGGCGTGGATGTACTTCACCTGCCCGAGCACGCCCTTGTCCACCATGTCCTTCACGGTCTGGTAGAACTTGCTGTAGCGCCGCTGCAACCCGGTCTGGAGCACCTGTTTGGGATGCTGCGCCGCCAGGGCGCGCAACCCGTGCACCTCCTCCGGCTTGAACACCAGCGCCTTTTCGCAGAACACGTGCTTACCCGCCTGCAGCGCATCCGTGGTGATCGGATAGTGCATGAACAGGGGAGTGGTGACGAACACCGCATCCACGTCCTTCTGGGCGAGCAATTCCCGGTAGTCCTTGAATGTCTTGGGACTCCCGCCGATCGTCTTGAGGCCCTTGTCGAGGGCATCCTGCTTGACGTCGCACAGGGCGACGCAGCGGCCGTTGTCGATCTGGGCCAGGTGCTTCAAAAGATAAGAACCGCGGCTGCCGGTGCCGATCATTCCAAATTGCACCTGATCGTTGGCCGCCTTGACGGTTTGGATGGCGGGAAAGCCATCGATCTGCGAGACGGCGGCGGCCGCTAGGCCGGCCGCGCCCGCCATTTTGACGACGTCGCGCCGCGTCAGATCGTCAGTAAAAGACATGCCGGGAGAACTCCTCAGGATTGTTTCACTATGAGTCTATCGGGTCCGGGATGCGATTTCAAACCTGGGGCGCCGGCCGGACCGGTTCAACCAGCCTCCGCACATCATCCACTGTGCCGGACTGAAGCGCGGCGCGGGCCAGCGATTTGGCTTCCGCGAGACTGCAGCGGCGGACGGCGCGCTTCGCCTCGGGGATCAGGCGCGGGCTCATGCTGAGTTCGCCGACGCCGAGGCCGATCAGCAGTGGGACGGCGACCGGATCCGCCGCCATCTCTCCGCAAACATCGGTGGGGATGCCCGCTTCCCGGCCGGCTTCGGCCACCGCGGCGATGGCGCGCAGGACGGCCGGCTGGAAGTAGTCGGCGATGGGGGAGACCCGGGAATTCGTACGGTCCGCGGCCATTACGTACTGCACCAGATCGTTGGCGCCGATGCTGAGGCGGCTCGACTCCCGCGCGAGTTCGGGCGCGATAGCGACGGCCGCGGGCGTTTCGATCATCACGCCGACCGGGATGTCACGGCCGCCGGAGAGCGCGCGGACGATGGAGCGCGCTTCGCGCAGTTCGTCGAGCGTCGCGATCATCGGCAGCAGCACTTCGACGGGATGGCCTTCGGCGGCTCGCAGGATGGCGCTGAGTTGGGTCTCGAAGAGGTCGCGGCGACCGAGGGTGACGCGTACGCCGCGCCAGCCGAGGAAGGGGTTCGCCTCGGCGCCGATGTCGATGTAGGGGACGCCTTTGTCGCCGCCGATGTCGAGGGTGCGGATGACCAGCGGACGTTGGCCCAGCGCGGTGGCGATCGCGCGGTAGGCGGCGAATTGCTCCTGTTCGGTGGGTGCGGAGGGGCGGTTCAGGTAGAGGAATTCGGTGCGCAGGACGCCGACGCCTTCCGCGCCGTAGTCGAGCGCTTCGGGGGCTTCGTTTTCGCGGCTCAGGTTGGCGAGGATGGTGACGCGATGGCCGTCGCGGGTGAGGGCCGGGGCGGAACGGTCGCGGAGGGCGGATTGACGGGAGGCGAGCCAGGCCTCGCGGCGGCGCTCGAAGTCCAGGCGGGCGGCTGCGTCGGGCGATGGTTCGATCAGTCCGCGCTCGCCATCCATGGCGACGATCGAACCTTCGCGCAGGGCCGCCAGCGCGGGACCGAGTCCGGCGATGGCGGGGATGCCGCGGGCGCGGGCGAGGATCGCGCTATGGGCGCTCGCGCTGCCCGATTCGAGGCACAGGCCGAGGGTGAGCGCGGTGTCGAGTTTCTCGACTTCCGAGGGCAGCAGGTCGTAGGCGGCGACGATGGACGGGCGCGAGAGTTGAAACCCGGCGGAGGCGGCGCCGGTAAGGCGGCGAACCACACGGCCGGCGGCGTCGCGCAGGTCGGCGGCGCGGGCGCTGAGGTACGGGTCGTCCATCGCGCGGAGCTCGTCGGCCGCGGCTTCGGAGGCGACGCTCCAGGCAGAGGGCGCGTCGAGCCCGTCGTCGTAAATGGCCTGGCGGGCGCGCTCGATCAGGGCTGGATCTTCGAGGAAAAGCGCTTGGGCTTCGAGGATGCCGGTGGGATCGGACGCCGCCGGGCTTTCGTCGCGGATGGCGGCGAGGGTTTGGTCGAGGCGGGTCCATTCGGTGGACGGGTCGCCCGAGTGGGGCGTGGGAGTGTGAGCGGCGGCAGCACGGAAGCGGGCCAGCGGTCCTACGGCGAATCCGGCGGAGGCGGGGATGCCGGCAAGCGAGCCCTCGGCATGCGGGCGTTTGGGCGCGCTGCCGGGCGCTTCTTCAGGCCGGTCGCCGCAGCCGGAGTCGATGAAGGCGGCGAGCGCCGTGAGGGCTTCGCGCGATTGCGGGCCTTGGGCGGTGAGACGCAGACGGGCGCCTCCGCGCGCCGCCAGACCTAGTAAGGCATTCAGGCTGCGGCCGTCGGCGGCGCCGGGGCGGGCGAGGTTCTCCACTGTCAGGCGGGCGTCGAAGCCTCGGGCGAGGCGGATGAAGCGGGCGGCGGGCCGGGCGTGCAGGCCCAGCGGATTGCGCAGTTCAACGATACGCTGGTCGCCTTCAAGGGTCGGAGGCGCCGGGGCGGGGGCGAGTTGCGTGGACTTGCCCGATAGCGCGCGTTCGGCTTCGGCTGCCGCCTCGTCGATGCCGCCGCCCGCCGATGCGACGCTTGCAGCCGCCACCGCGCCTTCCACCAGCGGCGCCGGACACAGGCGCACGCGGGCGCGCAGGCCGTCGTCGAGGAATTCGAGCGCGGTTTCGGCGCTGAGGATGGCGCTGCCCAGGTCCATCAGGACAAGCACTCCGTCGCCGTCGTCCACGCTTTCGATGGCCTGCTGAACGCGGAAGGCGTCGGTGCCGATTGGGTTTGTTTGGTCACCGGTCCCACCCGCCGCAGCGATTCGGACATGGCCCTGCGCCGCCTGCCAGGCCAGTTCCGAGACCCCTTCCGCCAGCCGCGCGCTGTGGGAGACGATGACCAGGCCGATCATGCCGCGCGCCACTGATCCGCCGCGGCGCGAATCAGCATCCAGGCGGAGGTGGCGCCCGGGTCCTGGTGACCGACGCTACGAGGCCCCAGATAGCTCGCGCGGCCCTTGCGCGCCACCAGCGGAATGGTGGCCTTCATCCCGGCTGCGGCCGCTTCAGCCGCCGCCTCGAGCATCGCCGCGACGCCCGCTTCCGGATTCATCGCCGCCAGCGCGGGCGTGAGCGCATCCACCATGGTCTTGTCGCCGGGCGAGGCCTTGCCGCGCGCGACGATCCCCTCGACGCCGGCGCGGAACAGCGCCAACACGTCGTGCGCGTCGAGCGCGGGCTTATCGGGACACACGGCGCCGGCGCGCAGGAAGAACGTTCCGTAGAGCGGGCCGGAGGCTCCCCCCACCGTCCGGATCAGCGTCGCGGCGACCGCCTTGAACAGCGGTCCGATCGCTTCGGGGAGCTTCGGAATGTCCGCCTGAACGGCCAGGAAGCCGCGCTCCATGCTCGCGCCGTGGTCGGCGTCGCCGATGGCCGAGTCCAGTTCGGTGAGCAGGCCACAGTTCGCCGAATAGACGCGGGCCAGTTCGTTGAGCCAGGCGATGACAGAGGCGCGATCGACGGCCACGGACTAGGCTCCCCACCGCAGGCCGGGCGTCACCACGGGATCGTCCCACAGGTCGAGCGCTTCTTCATCGGCGTGCAACAGCGTAATGGAGCATCCGGCCATTTCGAGGCTGGTGATGTAGTTGCCCACCAGGCGGCGCGCGATAACGACGCCGCGGGCTTCGAGCAGGCGCTGCAGTTCGCGGTACAGCAGGTAGAGTTCGAGCAGCGGCGTACCGCCCAGGCCGTTCACCACGGCGATGGCGGAGTGGCCGGAGGGCAGGCGGAGGTCGGCCAGGATCGCCTCCGTCATGCGCGCGACGATCTCGCGGGCGCCTTCGACCGGCATGCGCTCGCGGCCGGGTTCGCCGTGGATGCCGATGCCCATTTCCATCTCGTCGTCGCCCAGGGTGAAGGTCGGCTTACCGGCCGCGGGGACCGTGCAGGAGGTCAACGCCATGCCCATGGAGCGGGAGTTTTCATTGACCCGCCGGCACAGCGCCGCCAGTTCCTTCAACGGCATGCCGCGTTCGGCCGCCGCGCCGCAGATCTTCTCGGCGAGCACCGTGGCGCCCACGCCGCGACGGCCAGCCGTGTAGAGGCTGTTTTCGACGGCGACATCGTCGTTGATGACCACCGCCTCCGTGTCGATGCCCTGCATCTGGCACAGTTCGGCCGCCATTTCGAAGTTAAGGATATCGCCGGTGTAGTTCTTGATGATGTGCAGGACGCCTGCTCCACCGTCGGCGTCGCGCGTGGCCGCCTCGATCTGGTCGGGAGTGGGCGAGGTGAACACCGCGCCGGGAACGGCGGCGTCGAGCATGCCGCGGCCGACATAGCCGCCGTGCATCGGTTCGTGGCCGCTGCCTCCGCCGGACACGACGCCGACTTTGCCGCGCACGGGCGCATCGCGCCGCACGACGTAGACCGGATTGAAAGAGACCCGGACGAGGTCCGGATGCGCGAGCGCCAGCCCTTCGAGCGATTCGCGCACCACATCCTGGGGGTTGTTGATGAGCTTTTTCATCGGCACAGGGCGCGAACGCCCTGCATCGAATATACTGCGCCGGCGGCGGCCCGCGCGTTACGCCAACAAACGCGTGGTCGAACTGTACTCCGACTGCGCGCTTTCCTGGTAGGCGAACTGGAACCGCTGGACGGATCCGAGCGACGAGGCGGAGGCCACGTCGGCGGCGAACTTCTCCGTATCGCCGTTGCGGGCGTCCACGATGGCTGAACCCAGTGAACTCATCAGCGAACTGATGTCGGCCACTTCCTTATCGCTCAGCGAGCCCTGCACCTGAACCCCCACCGCGATGGACGCGGAAGCGGACGAATGGGAACTCGCCGAATAGCCGTTGGCGTTGGCCGACTGCCGGGAATCCGACCTCGCCTTTTGGAGCCCGCCGAACGAGATTGTGACCACGTCGCCTTCCGCGGTGGTGACTTGCAGCACGCCGGCCTGCTGCGCCTGCGCCGAAGAATGAGAGTTTTGCCGGACGCTGCGTCCGGAGTGCAACGGCATGCCCAGCGACGAAGCCGTTTGCGACTGGATTTTACCTACCATATGGCCCCCCTTGAGTCAGCGCGCGCCCCCAGGCGTCAGCGCTTCTCGACGAGCTTCCTGAGATTGGAGATGGCGTTCACCACCTCGACGGTCGACTTCCCAAAGTCCCCGCCGAAATTGTTCACCATGCCCAGCGCCTTTTCGGGCGAAGACTTCGCCTGGACCAGGATGGGCGGGATGCAGGAATGAAATTTCGCGTGCTTGCTTTTCAGGTCCTCATAGGCCTGGTTGCCCTTGAGGGACCGCCCTTCGCCGTGAATCCACTTGCCCAGCGAACATTGATCGTCCCTGCCTGCCGCGACCGCATCGACGCCTTCGCGCGTGGAAATCGCCTTTTGCAGTTTCTGCTTCCAGCTGGCATGGGCAAGGATCATCTCGTCATAATTCATACCGGCCTTATCGACCGGGAAGGGGAGGGGAATAGCGCGGGGGAGGCGACGAAAGGCCAGGGGAAGAAATCAAAAAGCCGGTCCGCGGGTCGCCACGCGGACCGGCCTTCAGAAGCGCCTCAGTCGGTTAGAACTGGAAGCGCAGTGACAGTTGCAGGTTCCGAACGTCGTTGCTCTTGCCGGTGACCTTGCCGAACGTGTTCTTGTTCGTGGGGTCGCCGCCCGGGCTGCTCCAGTTCGGGTGGTTGAAGGTGTTGTAGGCTTCGGCGCGGAACTGGAAGTTCATCTGTTCCTTCACCGTGAACTTCTTGAACAGACCCATGTTCCAGTTGTTGAAGCCGGGAACGTAGATCAGGTCGCGGATGCCCTTCTGGGTGTTGAAGGTGTAGGCGGCCGGCTGGCTGAACAGCAGGTTGCCATTGGAGTCGTACGGGTTGAACCAGTAGCTCGCGTCGGTGCCGAGGCTCGCCGTGTTGTGCGCCATCTGCTTGGTGTACTTGATGTCGCCGCCGGCGTAGTTCCAGAACTCGCCGATGTTGCACATGCTGCCATCGTTGCCGATCACGCCGTTGAAGGCGTAGGACGTGCTCTTGCCGACGCTGCACGGGGTGCCGGTCTGCGCCTGGAAGATGCCGCTCAACTGCCAGCCGCCAAGAACCTTGCCGGCCAGGTCGGTGCGTCCGCGGAACACCGGCAACTCATACAGGAAGTTGGTGATCAGCACGTGGCGGACGTCGAATTCCGACGGGCCCCACAGGTTGCTGGCGTCGTAGGTGTTGGGGATGATGTCGCGCTGGTTGGAGCCATCATCCATGCTCTTCGACCACGTGTAGGACAGGCCGAACTGGAGACCGTTGGCGAAGCGGCGGTTCCAGGCGACTTGCAGCGCGTTGTAGCGCGAGCTCGCCACGTTGTCGGTCTCGCGGATGGAGTTGTAGCCAAGGTACGGACGCAGGGCATCCGGGTTCACGCCCGGGTTGGCCTTGATGACTTCCGGCCGCGGCTGGTTGATGTTGGATTCGCGCTGCGAGTGCAGGCCGCGGCGGCCGACGTAGGCGACGCTCACCATCGATTTGAAGTAGGTCTCGCGCTCCACCGTGAAGTTCCAGTTCCAGGCTTCAGGATTCTTGAAGTCGATGCTCTGGGTGGTGACGGTGAGAGGCAGGCTGTTGGCGGAAATGGCGCCCGGGTTGTCGACATTGCCAAGAGTGACGTTCGCCGTCGGCTGGAACGGCGGGTTGCCGCCCAGGAACACGGAGTCGCTGACGCCCAGACGCGTGAAGAAGCGGCCGCCGCCGGCGCGGACCACGGTCTTGTCGTTCAACTGGTAGGCAACGCCGAAGCGAGGCTGCCACTGGCCCCAACGAACCTTCGAGAAGTAGTCGGGGTACTTGCCGCCGCGGAACAGGTAGTCATAGGTTCCGGCGGTGGCTTCGGGGAAGCGGCCCTTGGCCGAGGACGACCAGCCGGTTCCGGGGATCACCATGCCGTTGTAACGGTCCGAGTTCGGCCCCATGATCACGGCGCCGGTCTTGCCGTCGATCTGAACCGCCTTGGACGGATCGTACAGGGCCGGATCGAACGCGATCATGTTGCTCCACAGCGCCTTGTAGGGCACGATGACGGTGTAGCGCATGCCGTAGTTAACGGTCAACTTCGGGCTGACCTTCCAGGAGTCCTGGAAGTAGGGCTCGTAGCTCGAGCCGCGGAAGATGGTGTAGGCGCGGGTGCCGAGTTCGGAGTAGCTGTCGAACAGGCCCAGCGCCACGTTGCCGATGGCGTTGCCGCTACCGCCGGTGCGGCCGTCGGTGAAGGTGAACTGGCCGTTCTGGTTGTTGGTGCAGGTCGGGCACGCGCTGACATTGATTTCGTCGTTGTCGTTCTCACCGGACCGCTCGAAGTAGAAGCCGAACTTCAAGGTGTGCTTGCCCTTGATCCAGGTCAAGCTGTCGCTCAGGGTGTAGATAGGGCCCGCGGAGTGGGACGGATACGGACCGCCATTGAGGCCGTTGAGGCCCGTGATGTTGGCCGTCGGAATACGGGTCGGGATCAGCTTGCCGGCCGGGAACAGGTAGTTGTAGGTGATGCCCGCTTTGGTGCGGTCGAAGTAGTTCGCCGTGTCCACCGGGATGTAAACGTCGTCGATGCTGACCGTGGCGACGGCTTCGTTGACCAGCGTCGGGCTGATGGTCCAAACGTGGTTCAGCGAGTTCGTCTGGTTCGGACGGTTGAAGAACTTCGGCGTGCGGGTAGGCGTGCCGTCGAGCGGCTGGTATTCCCAGAACGCATAGTTCATACGGCGGAACTGCAGGCGCTGGCGGTCGGTGAGGTTCATGTCGACCGAAAGCGTATCCTTGCGCTGGTTCTGCGGGTGCAGGGCCACCAGGTACATGTTGTTGGTGCCGTTGATGTACGATCCGACCGGGATATTCGGGTTCGGATAGGCGTTCAGGATCCCAAGGCCGTTCTTGCTCAACATGGAGGCCGGGATGATGTTGCCGGGAATGGGGTTGCCGCTCGAATCCTTCAGTTGGACGACTTTGCCAAGGATATTCTGCGAACCGGTGGTCAGCAGTTCGCTGAAGTTCCCTTGCCGCATCAGCGCGGTCGGCACCGTCCACTGGGAAGTGTCGAGGTAGCGGTAACGGACCCACTCCTGACCCCAATACCAGAAGAACTTGCTCTTATCCTTGTTGAACTTGTTCGGGATGTAGAACGGTCCGCCGATGTTGTAACCGAACTGGTTGTAGTGGAACGGAGGAACGGAGCTGTTGGGCAGCAGACCGGGGACGTCCGGCGTGTGGTTACGGGTCCAGGTGTTGGCGTTGAAGGCGGTGTTGCGAAGGTATTCGTACATCGCGCCGTGGAACTGCGGACCGCCGCTCTTGGTGACGATGCGGATCTGCGCGCCGGAGGTGCGTCCGTATTCGGCGTTGTAGGCAGCCGTCAGGATCTGCACTTCGGAGGTGGAATCCACGTCCGCCGCGCCGAGGCTGGTGCCGTTGGAGCGGGTGCGGGTGGCGGGAGCGCCATCGTAGGTGATCAGGTTTTCCTGGTTGCGGGAACCATTGAAGTTCGACGGGCCCTGGCTGAAGCCGAACGACAGACCGGCAAGGTTGCCGCCGCGTGCGCCAGGCACGAGTGAGGCCAGTCCGACCGGGTTGCGGCCGTTGAGTTCGAGAGCATCGATCTGCTCACGAGTCACCAACTTCTGGACCGATGCCGATTCGGTCTGCAGCGTCACGGCCTGCGCCGAGACTTCGACGGTTTCGCTGGCCGCGCCGACCGTAAGGGTGGCGTCGAGGCCTAACTGCGAAGCCGGGTCCAGCTTATTGTTGGGACTCTCGAACTTCTTAAAACCCGCCGCTTCCACGGTAACCGTGTAAAGGGCCGGCGGTATGTTCGTAATAGTGTAGTACCCGGACTCGTTGGTCGTGACGGACCGTTCGAGGCCGGTGGGATTTCGGACGGTCACTTTGGCGTTCGGTACGGTGGCTCCGGTGGGGTCCTTGACGAAACCCGTGATGGAGCCGAGATCCGACTGCGCGTACAAAGTGACAGAAAGCAGCACTGTTAACATCAGCGCTGAAAGCGAGGAACACACTTTGTTCATATCAACTTTCTCCTGAAGCGCCTTTTAAGGGGCTATGTCAGTCTATCGCAGCCGGAAAACCGAAATCCAGCCTCGTTTACTTCAACACTGTTACAGCACTATCCGCCACGTTATCCTGAACTTAGCGTGAATTTATACATCGGACTGCTGCGCGGAGTGAACGTCGGCGGCCACAACAAGATCAAAATGGACGTCCTGCGGGCGTTATGCGCCGAGCTGGGATTCGAGGATCCGCGGACCTATTTACAGAGCGGGAACGTGGTGTTCGGGTCGGCGAAGACAGACGCCGCGGGCGTCGCGCACAGCCTGGAGCGCGCCATCGAGACGCGCTGCGGGTTCCACTCCGACGTCGTGCTGCGGACCGCCGCCGAGATGCGCGCCGTGGTGGACGGCAGCCCGTTCGCCGAGCGCGCGGACGTCGAGCCAGCGAAACTGGCCGTGTCGTTCCTGGCCGCCGATCCGGGCGCGGAGGTGTGGGCCCGCGTCGAGGCGATGAAAATCGAGCCGGAGGAGATGCATCACACCGCTCGCGAGATGTACGTGTACTTCCCCAACGGCCAGGGCCGCACGAAGTTCCCGTTCGCCGCCGTCGACCGCGCGTTGAAAACCCCGCTCACCGCCCGCAACTGGAACACGGTGATGGCGCTGCTCGCGATGGCCGGTTAATTCGGCAATTTCTCGAAGCGCAGGCCACGGGCGGGATCGAAGAACAGCACGTAGCTCACCCGCGCGCCCGGAGCCAGTTCCAACGGGTGGGCAGCCTCGCCGGGAATGGCGATCTCGCTCGCGCCGTTCGCGCCGCCCAGGCGCCAGACGGTCTTGTCCTCGAGCGTAACCGCGACTTCCCGCCGCGCGATCTTCCCCTCGCTCGCCGCCAGCAGCACGGCGGCGTCGACGGGCCTGTGCTCCAGGCCTTCGAAGGTGGTCACCTTCGGCGGATCGGCGGGTTTGCCGGAGGCGTCGAACCAGGTCTGCGCCAGCAGGCAGTTCCTGCCGTCCGGTCCGATGGCCGCCACCGCCACCTCCACCTTGCCCCCTTCAACCGCGATCGCCATCGGCTCCGCGCCGAGCGGGGCGCCTTCCGGAATATGGACGCGCTGGAACGGCGCCGGAGGTCCACCCGCCGCGAAGTGGGACAGGTAAACGTCGAAGCCGCCGTCGTTTTTGGCCGCGAAGGCGATGTAGCGCTGGGCGCCGGGGATGGCGGTGATTGCGACGGCGGCGGCGGGCAATGTCGTACGCCAGGCTAGCTTCGGCGCGACGTCGGGATCGTCGAACTGGACCATCGCCAGTTCCTTGTGGTCGGCCGCAAGCGCCAGCACCTCGAGTCCGCCGCCCGCCGAATGCAGGGGCGGACGCACCAGCCGCGCGGGTTCGAACGGCAGGGCGAAGGAGACGGGCGCCGAGGCGATATTCGCCAACGCTTCAACGTTGCGGCCTTCGCGCCAGACCACCCAGCGGATCATCTCGGCGAAGAACGGCGCGTCGGTCCAGGGGACGCCCGCGTCGGTCGCCTTGGGGCCGGCGGCGAATCGGCGGATGGGTGCGTTCGCCCCCATTTCGCCGATGCCAGGGTGCTTTTCGGAGAATCGCGAGACGTAGACCGCTGTCGCGGCGTCCTCCTTGGCCAGGAACATCGCCTCGCCCTCGCCGATTTCCAACGGGCGGCTGCCCTGCCCCAGATGTACGGAGACCGGGCGGCGCGGCGCGACCACGCGGAGCCGCTTTTCCGGACTGACCGCGCGCTTGTCCTGGAAGGCGAGCATGGCGCGGACGCGGTAGTCGCCGGGCGTCGACAGCGGCAGCAGCGCCCGCACCGGCACCGCGCCTTCCCACGCCCCGCCCGGTTCAATCCGAATCTTCGCCGGTTCCGGCAAAGGCGCCTCGGAGCCGGACTGTTCGCGCGTCCAGGCGGCCCGGCTGGTCATCTTGCCGGACGGGTATTCCGGCCCCATGAAGCCGTAGGCGGGCTGTTCGGCCGAGGAATCCTCCGGGTCGGCCAGTTCCACCGCCTCCGCCCCTTCGTTGCGGATGACGACGTTCAACCGCATGGCCTGATTCGGCAGGTACTCTTCCTGCGACGGCGTCACTTCCAACGACAGCATAGGCTCTGCTCCTGTAAAGGCTGGCAGCGATCCAGCCGCCAGCGCGATGGCAAGAAATCGGCGGAACATCGTGGATAACTCACGGCTTCTTGTTGCTCGCCCCATTTTTGTTCAACTTGGCCGAGCCGCTGTTCGGACCGGCGTCCCAGCCCCTCAGCCGCAACTGACACAACCCGCAGAAATTCGGCCGGGGACGGTTGTAACTCATGACGCAGCCCGAGTCGGCCGCGTCGTGCCGGCGCGGTTGGTTGCCGCCGGGCGGGCTGCCGCTAGGGAACGGCGCATGGGGCAGGAACAGATGGTGCCCGATTTCGTGGACGAACGTGTCGACGCGCGAGTTCCACAAAGTGAAGCAGCACTTGTTGCGAGTCATGCCCACCACGTCCTGCGCGACGCCGTTGGTGATGGCCAGTTCATCGGGCTCGCTCTTGCCCTTGGCGACGGCGATGGCCGCTTCGAGCGAGCAAAGGTAGTTGTAATGCACGATGGTGACGCCGTCGTGCGCGCCATCCACGGGCTTCAGGTCGCTGGTGACCTTCATGCCGGGACCGAACAGCAGGTCGTCCAGCTTGTTGGCGTAGTCGTACTGGTTGGTGAGCCCTTCGCTGGTCAGCCAATTGTTCGCGGCCGTGACGCCGGCGGCGGGAGTGGGCCTCCGGGCGATGTACCAGTTCCGCACCGCGGTCTTGAAGGCGGCCCAGTCGCGCACCAGAAATTGCGAATCGGTAGTGGAGTGGTCGGCGGCGTCGTCCACGGCCAGCTTCTGGGTGAAGTACCCGTTGCCGGAGGCGTTCAGCGCGGCCTTGGCCAGCGCGTCGTAGCCGGCCGTCGGGATGATCTTCTTGTCGCCCCCGGCCATGACGTTCTTCATCAGGACGTAGGCCTCATTGTAGTAGTCGTGGATCGGGCCGATGTTGGCCGCCACGAAATCCGTGATGGTGGCCTTCTTGCGGTAGTAGCGGACGATGTGCAACTCGCGCCACATCTGGAACACGCCGGTCTTGTCCATGATGTCGGCCGGCGTTTTCAACGGTTCGTCGATCGCGTCGACAACGGACGTCTCCTTGCCCTTGTCCAGCTTCGAATCGTAGGAAAAGTAGACGAAGATCTGGAACGTGTCGCCGGCCATCCGCGAGGGCCGGAAATCGACGCCCGTGCGCCCGATCATCGCGCCCTTCGACCAGGCGTAGCTGAACGACGCCCACTTGCGGTTGGCGCACAGCTCCACCTTGAACGGACAGATGCCCTCGTCCAGCTTGTCCTTCTGCTTGGCGTAGCCGGCGCCGGCTGGAAAGACCGGCTTCCCGTCGGGTCCGCGCTTGCCGCCGCGGTCCACGTGGCAGTTGTCGCCCTTGGGATAAGTGTGATCCTTGGCCGCCGACCGGGTGTCGGTCCCGTCCTTATAGTAGTCGATGGCCGCCTTAATAAAGGTCTTGGGCTTGGCGCGGCTTTGGCCGCCGTCGACGTCCTCGTCGGCATCCACCCAGTCCCACAGGAACTTCGCCTTGCCGAGCGCTTTCGCGCCGGGTCCGTCTTCGAGCTTCACCTCGCTATCGTCGGACGCCTTCAGCCGGATCCGGGCGATCAGCGGGATGTGCGGACCGCTACCCCACAGGCTGTCGTAGACGGTGAAGGCGGTGTTGTCGTCCATCTCACCGTCAGCGGTCTTATAAAGGTTACTGAGCAGGTGGACCTTGATGGTGGAGCCATCCGCCGGAACGCCCGCGGTCTCGATTTCCTTGCGGACCATCTTCTCGCGCGCAATACGCCCGCCGCTGAGCGTCGAGGTCGGGATGGCCTCCTCGGGACCCAGTTCGATCTTCAGCGATTTCACCAGGATGTGGAAGTAGGTCCAGGCGACGCGAACGTCGTCCTTGTCATCCGAGGCGACGGTCAGTTTCAACTTGTAGGGCGCGTGGCCCAGGTTCGCGTAGCCGTCCGGAAACTCGTCGTTCGAAGTGTCGGGATCGAACGCCGTCAGGTCGTGCGAGACGCCGTCGTCGCCCTCGGTCCCTTCCTGCGCGGCCGCCGGCGCGGCGATCACCCGGCCATCCCACTTGAGCGAGTGCTTGCCGTGGATGTAGCTGTCGTCGCCGAGTTTGGTCAGGTCGAGAGTCCACAGCGGCGCGTCGTTGAAGCGCTTGAAGAGCTCGAGCCGGGCGTTCGCGACGATCTGGAACGGATCGTCGATTTCGAAGTCGATCGACCCGGTCTCCTTCTCCGGCACAAAGTGGAAGTCGTCGGAGCCCGAGCCGTCGCTCTTGTAGGGCGCTCCCTCCTGCAGATAGGATTTGCTCGACTTATCCCCCACCTTGACCGAGAGCATCACCACGCCGAACTCCGGCGCCTGCAGACGATTCGTATGTTTGAGGTCGTAGGCGGTGCGCGCTACTCGAACGGTTCGTTTCATCGGGTACGTTTGTGGGTGACTACGGTTTATCGTGCCGGTCGCGAATATCTTTCTGGATATCGGCGAATTCGCCCGACGGCTTCTTCGCTTTGAGATAAAAACGCTGGTAGGCCTTCACCAGCTTCTTCAGCCGCTCGTCGTCGGCGTCGACATCGGCGCCGAACCCGAGATTGCGCAACCGGGCCAGCACGCCTTGTTTGGTGTCGAACGACGGCATGGAGCCGACCTTCAGCGTGTACTCCGCCTTCAGTTCCTCATGGAAGCGCGGGACCTTATCGGTGAAATCATCCGGGAAGATCGGCGCCGGATAGGTTGGCGGATCCGTCGGTGTGGGCTTGGTGGCGGCCGGCGGCGGGGGGCTCGCCTCGCGCAGCGTGACTTCGAGCGATCCGGCGGTCTCGTTCACCGGGATGTCGTCGAACTTCACCAGCCCGTCGCCGCCGATGGTCCCATCGGCCTGCGCCGGCGTGAGCAGCTTCCACGCCTTGCCCTTCAGCGCCTTGCCGTCGCGATCCGTGATCTTGCAGCTAATGGCGGCCGGCTTGATCGACTTCACCACGAAGGTGTGCACGGCATCCACCGGCTTGGTGACCACCTTGTCTTTCTGATCGGGCGCGGCCACCGAATCGCCGACGTTCAACTGGTTCGGATTCGGCCGGTTCAGCTTCTGGTTCGGCGACTGGTCCCAGACGGAATGGTAATTGCGGAAGCCGAGCGTCTTGGCGATCCGCAACGCGCAGTCGCCTTCGGCCACCGTGGCCGTCTGCCCGGTGGTGTCGGCCTTGCCCTTGCCGCCCGCGGGCCACCATTCGAGGTTATAGACTTCGGGGAACGTGATATCGCACTTACCCGGCGCGAGCACCTTCTTCGTGCGATACGTGCCGTCGGATTCCAGCGTTTCGGAGCTGAAATCGATGGACAGGCTGCCGCCGTCGGGCAGCTTCACGTTCACCTTCACATCCGTGACCTTCTTGCCGTCCTCATCCTGGACCTTGATGCCGATCCAGTGCTTCTTCAGCGGACAAGGCTGCGAGTCCTTATTGTCCTGAGGCGCGCTCTCGGACGGCTTGGACTCTAGGCTCTGGCCGCTCGCCTCGTTCTGTTTCTTGTTCTTGGCGCTCATTGCGTAACGTGCGGCTGGTGAGTGAGCGACACCGACAGGTGCTCCATCGCGGCCCGGTACAACGCCCGGATGCGGAGGCTTTCGCGCAAAAACGACGGATCGGCGAGCACTTCCCCCGCCCAGGGATATAGAGGATCCGTATCGAATCCGGCCCCTAGCATGAACATGAGCACGACGAAAACCGTCAGGGTTCCGCCGCCGGTGAAGCCGAGGGCGGCGATGCGTTCGCGAGCCATCCGGATCAGCGCGCGCGTCGGCTCCGGCCCCTGGAAATCTCGCTTCTGCGGATAGAGTTTGCCCAGCAGGTCGAACAGTTCGTCGTCGGAAAGCGGATCGGCCGTCGCCACCGGCGGTTCATGATCGCGGATGCGGATCATGGCTCGGACCAGGTAGCGGTTATCCTCGCCGGAGGTTTCGCCCAGATAATCGAGCGCGGAGCGGAAGGCGCGCTGGATGCGGTGAAAGGGCGGGTCGACGGAGAGGTCGCGCACCTGCTCGCCCGCCCAGGGGATCTGCGGATCGTCCTCGAAAGACGCGCCCAGCATGAACATCAGATTGATGTAGAGCCCGATCTCCCGATTGTCGCGATAGCCGAGCGGAGTGGCCCTGGCGATGCCCGCTTGGACAACACGCGTTACCTGCGCACGCCCAAGCGCTTCGCATTCCTGCGGGAAAAACTCGTAAAAGTGGCTGACGAGCGTCGCCTCAAAGCCGCGCCGGGCAATGCTCCCCAGTGCGCGTAGCTGTTCTCTTCGGATGGTTAACATCAAACCAAGCCCGCGCGCGCCGGAGGGACAGCGCCGCTACCCTGAAGATACGCAAACCGGCGCCACAATGCAAACGCCGCCTACTCGGTCAGCTCGAAGCCGCCCTTCAGCCGTATGTCCCGCGACGAAGCCCCCACCAGCACCTCAAACGCGCCCGGCTCGGCCACCCAGGCCTTCTTCTCCGGACTCCAGAACGACAGCGCCGAAGCATCCAGGCGGAACGACAGCGTCTTCGATTCGCCGGCCTTCAGCGCCACGCGCCGGAAGCCCTTCAGCTCCTTGGCCGGCCGGTCGATGCTCGCCTTTACGTCATGAACGTATAATTCGACCACCTCCGCCGCCTCGCGCGAGCCGCTGTTTTTCACATCCAGCGAGACATCCACCGTCTCACCCGCCTTGATCTTCGACTGCGCAACCTTCAGCCCCGAATAATCGAACTTCGCATACGAAAGCCCGTAGCCGAAGGGAAACTGCGGCGTCACGTTGTGCGTGTCGAAGTGGCGATAGCCGACATAGACGCCTTCCTTGTATTCGGTGCGCAGATCCTTGCCGGGATAACTCGCCATGGCCGCGACATCGGCTAACTCCTTCGGCCAACTCATCGGCAACTTACCCGAAGGACTCGCGTCGCCGAATAGCACATCCGCCAGCGCATGGCCGCCCTCCTGGCCAGGGAACCACAGGTCGACGACGGCGGGCGTCCGCCCGATCCATCGGCCCACCTGCACCGGAGCCCCCGCGACAATCACCACCACCGTATTGCGATTGGCCGCCGTCACCGCCTGAATCAGCGCATCCTGGCCCGCCGGCAGATCCATCGACTTCCGATCGAACCCCTCCGATTCGAGCGAGTTCGAATACCCGACCATCACCACCGCCGCGTCCGCCTTCGAAGCCGCCGCCACCGCCTCCTGCCGCAACTTCGCCTGCTCGGCGGGAGCGTCCTTGGCCGGATCCGCCCCCTCCATCGACACGCCCAGCGCATAGTCCACTTCGACCCCGCTCCCGGCGCGCTGGCGGATGCCGTCCAGCGGCGCCACCGGGTCGGTTGGCCGCACGCGCGAACTGCCGCCGCCGCCCGTAATGGCCACCGCCGCCGCCGGACCAATCACCGCGATCCTGTGAATCTTCGCCGCGTCGAAGGGCAGCACGCCGCGATCGTTCTTCAGCAGCACGATGCTCTGCAACGAAGCCTCGCGCGCCGCCGCCCGATGTTCCGGCGTCATCACGGCCGGACCGCCGGCGGTCTTCGGCGAATCGAACAGCCCGGCCTGAAACATCACCCGCAGAATGCGGCTCACGCTGTCGTCGATCTCGGCCTGCTGGATGGCGCCCGCCTTCAACTCGGCCAGCACCTTCTCCTGCGTCAACCTGGCGCCGTCGTTGCCGTCCTTCTGCGTCGCCGGCAGAGCCAGCCACCGCCGAGCCGCCTCGCCCCCCGGCATCTCCAAATCCATGCCGGCCCTCACCGTGGGGGCCGTGCTATACGTGCTGCCCCAATCCGAAATGACGAAGCCCTGAAAGCCCCAGTCCTTCTTCAGGACGTCCTTGAGCAGGAACGGACTCTCCGCGCAGTACAGGCCGTTCACCTTGTTGTAGGCGTTCATCACGGCCCACACCTTCGCTTCCTTCACGGCGGCCTCGAACGCCGGCAGATAGATCTCGCGCAGCGCCCGCTCGCTGATCGTCTCATCGATGCGATGCCGCTCGAACTCCTGATTATTCGCGGCGTAGTGCTTCACCGAAGGGATCACCTTCTCCGCCTGCATCCCGTTGATGTAGGCGACTCCCAGCCGCGCCGCCAGGTAGGGATCCTCGCCGTAGCCCTCGAAGTTCCGCCCCCAGATTGGCACGCGCTGGATGTTGACCGTGGGACCAAGCACCATATCCCGCCCCAGCGCCTTCGCCTCCTGCGCCACCGCGCGCCCCTGCTTCTCCGCGATCTCCGGATTCCACGTCGCGCCCACCGCCGTCCCCGAAGGAAACACCGTGGTCACGATAGCGGCCGGCCCCTTCTGAGCGTTCGTAATTGCGGAGGATCCGGCCCACGACCGCACGCCCAGCGGACCGTCGGCCATCTTGATCGAAGGAATGCCCAACCGCGGAACCGGCGTGCTTTCCATCCACGAACCGCCGCCCAGCATGGCGGCCTTCTCCTCCACCGTCATGCGGCCGACAAGGTCTTTGACGCGATCTTCCACCGGCAGGGCGGCGTTCTTATAAGGAGGAACCGGCGCGCTACAGGACGTAACGAGCAGGGCGATCAGGCCAAGCGAGGGCGCAACACGCGTGTAGTTGATCATGTTCTAGGGACCGATGGAATTATATCGGGCCTGATTATGGTTTGGGCTTCAGGTTCGCATCCAGGAAGTCGACCACCGTCTTCCAGGTCGGCGTGAACGGCGTCGGATTCGCAATCGCGCAACCCGCCGAGGTCGTGGACCGGATCGTGGCCGCCTGCCGCAGCTTGTCGTCCGTTAGAAAGCCGTTCCAGTTGCCATGCGGCGCCGTGGGCAGACTGATGAAGATGGCGTCCTTGCAGGCCTTGTTCAGCGCCATGTACAACCGCTCGCCCTGGTTATGCGGCACCAGTTGATCCGAATCGCCATGCAGAATCATGATGGGCGGATCAGCCTGCGTCACATAGTTGGCCGGATCCGCCGCGCGGACCTTCTCGGGACAAGTCGGCAGCGCGCACCCCAACAGGCGCGATTCAGGCGACCCTTCCCCGTCATGGCACGAATTGCCGCCCGCGCCTCCCGCGCCGCACTTGCGCAACGCCCAGGCGTCCATGACGGCGAAATCCGTCGGCGGGTAGAACGCCACGGCCGCCTGCACTTTGCTCGAAACGCCGGTGACGCCCACCGCGCCTTCCAACTCCGGCGCGTCGCCCGTCAGCGCGGCCATGGCGGTGGTCCAGCCGCCCGAACTGTCGCCCATGACGCCGATATGATCCGCATCGAGCGAGTACTTCGATGCATTCGCGCGCAACCATCGGATGGCCGCCTTGATGTCGTGCACCTGGCCGGGGAACTTCGCCTGAAAGCTCGACCGTATGGAGACGCCCGCCACGGCGTACCCTTCCGGATTCAGCCGCGCCGCCAGGATGCCGGCCAGATTCCTTCCGTTGTCCGCCATCCAGGCGGAGCCGCCGGTCCAGATCACCACCGGCGCGGGCCGCGGACCCGGCGGCGGGAGATAAAGGTCCAGCTTGTGGCCATTGCTCGAAGGCGGATCGGCGGCGGCGTAGTCGATGCCGGCATGGGTCGGCGTCGAGCGGGGAACGTTCGGCTGGGCGAAGGCGGCAAGCGCCAGCGCGAACCAGATAAAGGCGGTAGTAAGTCGCATGGTGGCTACTAACATCCTACTAACTCCGCATACACCTGAATCAGCGAGTTACTCGCCCGCTCCCAGGTGAAGTTAGCTTCAACATGGGCACGCCCCTCGTCGGCCAGCCGCCGCCATAACTCGGCGTCCGCGCGAAGCCGCCCGACCGCCCCCGCGATCTGATCCACCGAACCCGGCTTCACCGTCAACAGATGCCGGCCGTGCTCGCCGAGCTCCCGCACCACCGGCAGATCGCTCGCGATCACCGGGACTCCGGCGGCCATGCCCTCCAGCACCTTCAACGGGCAGCACCCCTGCCGCACGTTGCGGTCGTTGACCGCCAGCGGCGCAAGCACGGCGAACGATTCCGCCAACAGCCGCCCCAGTTCGGCCCGATCGACCGCCGGCAGGATCTCCACCCGCCCGGCCGCCCCGAGCTTCGCCGCCAACGCAACCAGCGCCTCCCGCTGCCGCGCATTGCCCGACCCCACCACCGTCAGCCGCACGCCATCGCCCAGCATGGCCGCGGCGCGGATGGCCACATCCACGCCCTGCCATGGACTCAAGGTGCCGAAGTACACGAGGCGCGGCGGATCGACGGGCGCGGCCGCACCCGCCGGCAGCCACACGCCATTCGGAATCACGCGGACCCGCTCGGCCGCCGCGCCGCGCGCATGCTCCAGAAAGCGGGCGGTGACCCCGCTCGGCGTGACGATGCGATCGGCCGCCGCCAGGCACGCGCGCTCCTGCGCCATCAGCTTCGCCATCAGTTCCCGATCGTCGGCGGCCCGAGGGTAGCGGTGCTTCAGCTCGATCGAAGGCAGCCCGTTCACCTCAAACACCAGCTTCGGCCGCGGCTGAAGCCGCAGCATCGGAAAGCCCTCGAAGATCGAGCGAAACTGCACGGCGTCGTAGGCGCCCTCGCGAAGCGGGCGTTCGAGAAACCGCCGGAAGCACAACACGCGGTCGATCAGGCTCGCGCCGGCCGCCGGCAGTTCGACGTGAAACACCCCCGGCCAGCGTTCGACCGCGGACGCCGGAGCGACGGCCGAACCCGCCACGGTGAACAGGTCCACCCGCCCATACCGGGCAGCGAGCGCCCGCGAAAAGGCCTCGATATGCGTCGACGCGCCCTTGGGCGCCGGAACCGTGTCGAAGGAAACGTAACCGATACGCGGCATGCGGGCCTTTGCTAAGATACCCGACGACATGTCCATCGACGCGTCGCAACTCAAGACCTCGGGCGTGTATGCGTCACAGACCCCGCTGGGCACGCTGTTGAGCGACCTGGCGGAGATCGAACAGATCTGCCGGAAATGGAGAGGATATCGCAAAACGGTGGGTTGGACCGGCGCCCTGCTGCTCTTAGCCGGTCTCGCGTTCCTGATCGTGCTGAACGATTTCCCCGCCCTCGTCGTGGCGGGGATCGCCTGCCTGGTGGCCGCGGTCGTCTGCATCATCGCGGCGTTCCGTTTCGCCCGCAACCCGCTGCGTCACACGGACCGTTGCGCCACCGCCCGCGCCATCGCCGAGACCCTGCGCGACGACACGCACCCGAAGTCGCCCGTCACGGTGCGGATGTCGCTCGGCGACCAGGCCCGCACGCTGCTAAAGCAGCAGGAATGGTCCGCGCGGCGCAAGGGACAGCAGAAGTTCTTCGCCGACGAGTGGCTGACCATCGAGAACGCGTTCCTGGACGGCTCCGTGATGACGGAGAGCGTGACGGACCTGGTGCGCCAACGCTCCTACGTGAACGCGCGCGGCAAATCGAAGTCGAAGACGCGCACTCACCACGTGGTGGCGATGCGCTTCAAGTATCCCGAGGACCTCTACGGCGACCCCGGCCGGCTGCCCGAAGGCGCGCGCCAGTTGGTCAAAACACCCTCCACAGCCGCCGTGCGCGGCGTCGAAATCCGCCCCGGCCAGCTCAAGCTGAAAGCGACCGTCTCATCGTCCAAGGACCTGATCGCCACTTCGAAAATGCTGCAACTCGGCGTCTATCGCATCCTGAACCTGTCCCGGAAGATCGCCGCGCACAGCCGCGCCGCCGAAGGAGGGTCCCGATGATCCCCCCGGGCTGGAAGTGCACGCGGCGCATCGGATTCCTGTTCCCGCACCCCTGCGACCGTATCTCGCCGATCGATTGCCCGCACTGCGACAACGGCCGCATCGACGACCCCTACGCCCGCCGGCTCGACCGCGGCGAGTACAACGACTACGAGGACTACGACGATTCCCTGTTCGTGGGCGCGGTCGGCCGTAGCGCGATGGATTTCACCGAAGCCGACGGCGAAAACCTGGTGCGCCCGGAAGAGGATTTCGAAGACGACCTGACCGAAAGCTGACCTGTCGCCCATGTGGTTGATCTACGCGCTCGGCGGCGGATGGGGCCACCTGACAAGAGCCGCGGCGCTCGCCCGGGCGGCGGTGGGCGTCCAGGTCCGCATCATTACAAATTCGCCCCACGCGACGGCCGTCGGCGCTCAACTCCCCGAAGCGTCGCTGCGAATCATCAATCCGGCCGCATCGAAGCAGGAAGCGCGCGCCATCGTCGAAGAGGAACTCTCCGCCGCCCCGTCGCGATTCATCGTCGATGCGTTCGCGCGCGGCCTGGGCGGAGAACTCGCGGAGCTGTTGCCGCCAGTGGCCGCCCCCAAAGTGCTGATCCATCGCGACGTGAACCCGCGATACGCCGCCCGCATCCGCGACTTCGCCCAAGCCCACTACACGCTGATCCTCGCGCCAGGCGAAGGCGAAGCATTCCCGAGCGCCGTCCGCACGGCCCCCTGGCTCGTCCGATCGCACGCCGAACTCCCCGTCAGCTCGCGACAAGGCGTATTCGTATGCGCCTCAGGCAGGCCGGACGAAGCCGCCTGGTATCGCGAAGCCGCCGCCCAGGTGCGCCGCGCCGGCGTCCCCGTGCGCGAATCGAGCGGCGAATGGCCCGCCATCCAGCACATCGCGGAATCGGCGGCCGTCATCGGCGGAGGCGGCTACAACACGGTATACGAATGCCAGGCCCTCGGCGCGCCGCTCATCGCCCGCCCCTGGCCCCGCCAGTACGACCGTCAGGCCCTCCGCATCGCCCGCGCCGGCGCAACGCCCGTCGACACCCCCCAACAGGCCGCCGCCGCGGCGCTCGAAGCCCTCGCCCGAGGCCCCGCCCAGCCGCCCCGCCCATTCCCCAACGGCGCCCAGGAAGCCGCCGCCCTCATCGCCCGCGCGAATGTGCGCAAATCGTAGTAGATGTCTGTTTACAACGAACGCCGCGATGAACTCGAACGCTTCGAATTCCAGATGGGCCTCGAACGGGGGCGCCTGGCCGTCACCCTCGACATGCTCACCGACGCGCTGGTGTTGGTAGGCCAGCACGGCGTCTATTGCCAGAGCGCCCGCCAGCCCGGCAAACCCGCCATGGACATCCAGACCATCGCCCGCCTGCTCGAGGACTCGAAAGAGCTCATCCACGACGTCATGGACGAACTCCGCAAGGCCCGCAAAATATAACCTAGGGGCTTAAGGTACTGTATATAGTTCCGCGCGCCGTGCGCCGATACATGGGTGTGCGCAGCATCCTGTTACTCACCCTGTTGCCTCTGATGCCCGCCGCCGAGCCGCCCGGAAACCTAACCTGGCCGGACGTAGCGGCAGCCATGGCGCGCTCCACCCAACAGCAGCGCGACTCGATCTCGGTGATGTCGCAAAGCCTCGGCCTCCAGCGGCAATCGGTCCGAACGCAACTGCGCGAAGCGGTGGACCAGACGGCCAACCCGGCCGACCTGTTCACCATCCCTTGGCCCAAGGCGGCCATCCCGGTCACTCCCGTAACCGCCGACTGCGACCCCCTCCCGGACCCGGTCGTGGATTCGCTGGTCGAAGAACACGCGCGCCGCGAATCACTCTCGCCGAACCTGCTGCGCGAGGTGATGCGCCGCGAATCCGGCTTCCGCAACTGCGCCGTATCGCGAGCCGGCGCCATGGGCCTGATGCAGCTCATGCCCGCCACGGCCCGCCAGTTCGGCGTGCGCAACGTCTTTGACCCCAAACAGAACGTCGCCGCCGGAGCACGCTTTCTCAAAGCCCTGGTCGACCGCTACGAAGGCGACATCGCCCTGGCCCTCAGCGCCTACAACGCCGGCCCCACGCGCGTCGACGAAGCGGGCGGCGTGCCCGCCATCCCCGAAACGCAGGACTACATCTCGGCCATCATGAACGCTATGTCGGCCCACTAAACGCCTACAGAATCCCGTAGGTTTCAAACACCTGCCGGGCCGTCATCCCCGATTCGAGCCCCTTGCGAGCCGTCTTCTCGCCGCGCGCCTTCTCAAACGCGCCCGTGAACACGTCGCGCTCAGCCTCCCGAGGCACCACGCACACCCCGTCGATATCGCCGAAAACGATGTCGCCCGGCCGGATCCGTACGCCCTCCATCTCGATGGGAACCCGGAAATCCGCCACATACCCGCGCGGCCCCTGGTCCTGCGCGTAGCACCCTCGCGAAAACACCGGAAAGCCCATCTCGAGAATCGGCCGCGTATCCCGAGAATACCCGTCCACCACCGCCCCCACCGACCCGCACACCCGCGCCCGCGTGCTCATCAACTCGCCCCACAGCGCGTAGCGGAACGACGCCCCGGTGCAGATATAAATCTCCCCCGGCCGCAAATCGTCGAGCGCGTCCAGCATCCTTCCGAACGGCTTCTCCGGACCCGGTGCGCCCTCCACGATATCGGCCTCCACCACCGTCATGGCCCGGCCCACCGTCACCATATCGCGAGCCAGCGGCTGAATCGCGGCGGGCAAAAACTGCCGCTGGAGCCCCAGCTTGTCCATGATGTCGCCCACCACGGCCGTAAACAATTCCCGCCGCGCGGCCTCAAAGACCTCGGCGTCATTCGTCCAGACAAATTCAGTCATGAACCTGCCATTCTAATGGAGGCGCCACATGAAAATCACGAAGGTAGATGCCTGGCTGGTCGAAGGAATCAAGTACAACTGGACGCTCGTCAAAGTCCACACCGACGACGGCCTGACCGGCGTCGGCGAAGCCACCAACTGGCCCGGCAGCCCTCTCATTCTCGCCGCCTGCCAGCACATCGCCGACCGCATCCGGGGCGAGCGCGACGACCGCATCGACTACCTCTGGACCAAGCTCTACCGCGACATGAACTGGCTCGGCCAGGCCGGCCCCCTGCTCAGCGCCATGAGCGCCATCGACATCGCCCTCTGGGACATCAAGGGCAAGCGCGCCGCCATGCCCGTCTACCAGTTGCTGGGCGGCCCCTACCGCACCGACATCCAGCTCTACGCCAACTACTGGTTCATCCGCGGCGACGGCTCGCCCGAAAGCTACGCCGACCAGGCCCGCGCCATGGCCGCCCAGGGCTTCACGGCCTGCAAATTCGACCCCTTCGCCCACGTCAACTACCTGTACGGCTCCGACCTCTCCACCAACCTCGCCCTCACCGAGCCGCAGAAGCAGCTCGCCCTCGACCGCCTCTCCGCCGTCCAGCAAGCCCTCGGCCCCGGCTTCCCCATCGCGGTGGAAACACACGCCATGCTGAACGGCCCGACCGCGGTCGAAATGGCCCACCGCATCGCCGCCCGAGGCATCAACTGCATGTGGTACGAGGAGCCCGCCGGTCCCGAATTCGTCGACGCCATCGCCGCCATCAAGCGTCAGATCCCGCTGCCGGTCTGCGTCGGAGAGCGCCTGCACAGCCGTTTCATGTGCCGCCCGATCCTCGAACGCCAGGCCGCCGACATCCTGATGCCCGACATCACCCGTTGCGGCGGCGTCAGCGAGCTTAAAAAGATCGCCACCCTGGCGGAAAGCTACAACATCCCCATCGCGCCGCACAACCCCAACGGCCCGATTTCGACGGTAGCCTCGGCGCACGTCGTCGCCTCCATCCCCAACTTCTTCCGTCAGGAATTCATGGTCACCGATGTCCCCTGGCGCGACACGGTCCTCGGCGCACCGCTGCCCGTCTCCGGCGGCTACTTCCACCTATCGGACAGCCCCGGCCTGGGCATCGATCTGATTGAGGAGGAGCTGGCCGCGCACCCCGGCGTCCTCACCCCGCGCGAAGGCTTCTACGTCTAGGACCCCTCGTACACCGTAGCGTGACGCCCGCCCACCAGCGAGCCCACCAACATCCCGATCACGGCCCCAACGCCCGCCATAGCCCCGGTAATCGCCGGCTTCAGCCCGTTGAAATCCCCGCCGCTCTCGTTGGCGATCCGATCCGCCGCCGCGGCGCCGATCCCCAAGCCGCCGCCCGCCCCGATCGCCGCCCCAATCCACATCGCCTTTCGACCCTTACTCGTCAACCGCACCCGCCGCACCTCGGCCCGGGCAATCGCCGTATCCTGCCCCTTCACCCGCACACTCACCGTCCCCTCGTCGAAGCGGACAAACTCCCCGCGAGCCGTCTCGCCGCTCTTCCGCGTCACTTCAACACCCTGCCCAGCCCGGATCCCCGCCAGGTTCCCCCACTCCCCCGCCCACACCGGCGTCAGGCACGCCAGGAATACGGCAACACCGCCGATCGATTTCATCAGGGCATTGTACCCCGGCCGCGCTCCCGCTCAAGCCCCCCGGCTCAACCCCAGCGCCCGCATCCGCTTATGCAGATTGGTCCGCTCCATCCCCAACGCCCGCGCCGCGCTTGACACATTCCACCCACTCTCATCGAGCGCCCGCCGGATATGATCCCGCTCCGCCGACTCCCGAGCCTCCCGCAGATTCGACTTAGCCCCGCTATCCCGAGGCTCCCGTATCTCAATCGGCGCCGACTCCGCCGACAGCAGATCCCCCGCCGTCAAAATCGCCATCCGCTCCACGGTATTACGCAACTCCCGGGCATTACCCGGCCAGTGATACCCCTCCAGCACCTCGAAAACACCCTCATCCAACGTCTTGGCCCGAAAGTTATTCCGCGCGCAGAACTCGCTCAGAAAGTACTCCGCCATGGCCCGTATATCGCCCGGCCGCTCCCGCAGCCCCGGCACCCGAATCGGGACCACGCAGAGCCGGTAATACAGGTCCTCGCGAAACTTATCCTGAGCCACCAACTCCGCCAGATTCTTATTGGTGGCCGACACCACCCGCACCGACACGCGAATCGTCTGCTCCCCGCCCACGCGATGGAACTCCCCCTCCTGCAACACCCTCAGCAGCTTCGCCTGCGAGCCCGCGTGCAGATCCCCGACCTCGTCCAGAAACAGCGTCCCCCCATCGGCTAGTTCGAACTTCCCCCGCCGGGCCGCCGCCGCCCCCGTAAACGCGCCCTTCTCATGCCCAAACAATTCGCTCTCGATCAACTCCGTGGGAATCGCCGCGCAGTTCACCTTCACAAAGGGCCCATTGGCGAACGGACTGCGCTCATGGATATGCGCCGCCAGCAGTTCCTTGCCGGTCCCCGACTCCCCCATCAACAGCACCCGCGCATCGGACCGCGCCGCCATCGTCGCCTGCTCCACCACGCGCGTCCAGGCGCCGCTCGCCCCGATCATCCGCACGCCCGGCCCCACCATCTCGCGCAGCCGCTGATTCTCCTCCCGCAGCCCCGATTGCTCCAGGGCGTTCTTAATCGCCAGCAGCACGCGATCGCGCCCCAGCGGCTTTTCGAGAAAATCGAAGGCCCCCGCGCGAGTCGCCTCCACGGCGTCGGCGATGGTCCCATGCCCGGAAATCATCACCGCCGGAGCCTCCACGCCCGCCTGCCTCAAGTGCCGCAGCAGGTCGATGCCGCTGCCATCGGGCAACCGCACATCCAGCAGATAGGCGTCCACGCGGCTCGAATAGGCGCGCGCTTCGGCGCAATTCAACGCCGTGGCCACCGTATACCCCTCGCGCTCCAGAATCAGCTTCAGCGAGCGGCCGATATTCTCTTCATCGTCTACAACCAGAACTCGTTTCATTTCGTAACCAACTGTGTTGTTTGGCGGGCCCCGGCGCCGGACGTCGTCCCATCCGCCGCCAGCGTCACGCGGAACCCCGCCCCGCCCAACTCGCCTTGAATCAGCGCAATCTCCCCACCGCAAGCCGCCACGCTCTTGCGCGCAATCGAAAGCCCCAACCCCATGCCGCCCTTCTTAAAGGAGATGGAGGGTTCAAACAGCGTGGAGCGAGCCATCTCGCTCAGCCCCGGCCCCGAATCGTGGACCTCCACCGTCACCCGCCCCCCCTGCGTCCCTGTTTTGAGCAGCAGCGTCCCACCCGCGCCCGCCGCCTCCGCGCCATTCTTCACCAGATTCGTAATCACGCCGCGAATCAGGTCCAAATCCGCCCGAGCCATCGGCGTCTCCGCCAGCTCCACGCGAATCGTGACATCCGGATGCCCGGAGCCGAGAAACGCCGCCCGTTCTTCCACCACGGCGCCCACATCCACGGCGGCCAGCGTCACCGGCGGCTCCGCGGCGAATTCGGAAAAGGCCCGGACGCGCTTCTCCAGGCTCCCCACCTCGTCCACCACGATCTGCGCCGCCTGCCGCAGGAAATCGGCGTCGGGCCCGGCGGCGCAGGCTCCAATCTCCTCCATGGTCAGCCGGATGGGAGTCAGCGAATTCTTGATCTCGTGGGCCGTCTTGCGGGCCAGCGCCTGCCAGCTCTCCAGCCGCGTCACATGGATCAGCTTCTCCCGAGAATCCCGCAGTTGATCGGCCATGCTGTTGAACGCCTCGATGGCCCCGCCGATCTCATCCTCCCGAGCCGCCCGGTCCACCCGGGCCGCCATATCACCGCGCCCCACCGCCCGCAGGGCGTCGGTCAACGCGCGCACCGGCGCGGTCAGCCGCCCCGCGAAGTAGATCAGCCCCACCAGGCCCGCGATCCACACCGCCGAAGCCACCGCGACAAACGTGTACACGAACCCCCGCCGCAGGTCGCGCCCCTTGGCCGACGCAATCACATCCCGAGCCTCGGCGAACTCGCGCGTAAACTCCTCGCGGCCAATCGCCAGATCGCCCGTATACACCCGTACGCCCTTGGGCCCCCGTTCGAAATACTCGAGCAGCTTCCCGTCCCGGCCCGCCGTCTCGAAGCGTTCCTTGGCCTCGGAGTCCCAGAAATCCTGGACCTCCTGCGGCCAGCTTTCGGCGTCGGCTTCGGCATACAGCCGCGGCGCGACCCGGCCGGCCTTGGCCTCATCCCGCAGCGCCTCCCGAGCCCGCTGGTAATACTCGCGCCCAACCCGTTCGAAGGATTTTGAAAGGCTGTCCAGCTCCCGCATCGGCCGCAGGTTCAGGCTCAGGTCGAGCAGGGCGATGCTGGTCCACACCGTCAGCGCCAGCGGAAACACGGTGGCCGCCACGTATACGGCGATCAGCCTCCCGCGCAGGCTCTTCATGACCCGTGCGCGCCCGCCCGCCGGACCTCGCTCAACCGCACCGGCCCGGCTTCGAGCGTCCAGTGCTGCTGGCCCGACCGCGGAGGATGGCTGAACAGGTCGATCAGCCGGTTCAGGCTCACGCCCGTATCGCCGAACAGCGGGTTCGCGTCCTTGGGTTCGGCCGATCGCACCTCCAGCCGCACCCACAGCGCCTGGCTCGGATCCAGCCCGCCCGTCGAAACCGCCATGTTGTCGATGCACCAGCGCTCGGCCGCCGCGGCCGTCAGGTGCGAGGCCGTGCGGCGTTCGTGCGAACGGCGCGCGATCGCCCCGCGCAGCGTGCCGGAACCGGATAGCCGCGTCACGGAGTACTTTTCCTCCCACAGGTCGTAGCTGATGGCGATGCGCTCCACGGCGCGGTCAAACAGGTTGGTGCGAGACCCGGCCGAAAGCGATAGCTGAAAATCGAAGGGCACGGCCGCCCCGTTCTTCAGGCGGTCGAGCGAGGATCCGGTCAGAAAGTGGAGGCGCGGCGCCGTGATATGCAATTCATCGTCGCCCGAATGCACCCCTAGCTCCTCGGACGCCATGGCGAACGCCAGGGCCGTCAAAAGGCTCGGGATGATCCACCGGCCAGCGCGCATTCGTCACCCGCCACGCGCGGCCAGGGCCAGGGGAGGACTATCGGTCGGCGTCAAAAATTAAACCCCGCGATCAATACCGGGTCGGCGTGTCCGGCCTTCAGCGGAAAGGCCACCGCGATCAGAACTCCCTCCTTGCCTTTCGTGCGCAGGCCGCAGCCCGCGCTCTGCTTCCGTCCGGTGCTGGCGACGCCGTTCCAAACCACACCTGTATCGTAGAACACCGTCAGGAACCGGTAGCGGTAATCCACTGACCCGTGTATGGCCCGGTCGCCCCCATAGGGGTCCAGGTCGAACTTGTTCCACCCCCGCAGCGTGGAGGCGTTGCCCAGCACCAGCCGTTCATACAACGGCGCCCGGCCGTTCACCCCGCCCACCGTGAAGTCCAGCGTCACGTCGTTGTGGTCGCGCGTCCATTCATAGCGCAGGCGCGCCGTGTGGCGCGTGTAGGGGTAGTCGCCGCCAATCGCCCGCGTCCCGGTCCGGAACGTGTAGTTGGCCGCCACGTCCTGCCGCCCGAACGTCCCATCCTCCCACTGGCGCTCAAACCGCAGCCCGGAGGTGACCGCGTTGGCCGCCTCCGCCCGCCCGCCCGCCGCGTCCGGCGTCAGGTTGTCAAACTCCAGGCCCGCGCTCAAGGTCAACCCCGGCGCGAGCGTCACCGTCGCCGAAGGCGCCACCGTCTGCCGCGCCCGGTACATGGCCGGCGCTCCCGGCGCCTTCTCGAGCGCCGCCCGGGTCGCCGAATCCCAGGCGCTGTTATACCGGTCGTACTCGAGTTTCAGGTGCACCCGCCGCGTCTTCACGCTGAGCTGCTCCACCCTGGCCCGCAGCCCGGCGTAACGTTCGGCCAGTTCGTCGCTGTCGCCCACCAGGCCCAGCGTCAGGGCCGTCTCGCCCATGGTGGTGGTGGCGTTCGCCGCGCCCGAAAAGCCCTGCCGCGAATGATAGGCGATCTTGGGTACGTCCACGTCGAAGTCCCGGCGCCGTCCGCCCTGCACTTCGAATTCGACGCTAACGTGGTCCGGTTGCCGGCCGCGATGGATCCGCACCGCCACGTCGCGCACCCGCAGTTCCGTGCGCATGCGCGCCGCCAGACGGTCCAGCAGGCCGCTGTCGAGCTTCGCCCCGACCACCGATTCCATGTCGCGACGGAGTTCGCGGTTCATCTTCGACATAAATCGCGCGGAGACGTTCACGCTTTCCACCGTGTAACGGGAATTGACGTTTACGTCCTCCTGCTGGTTCCAGCCGAAGAGCGCGAAGGCCAGAAGGAGCGTTAGTGCTGCGGCTCGCATGCCACGTTGCACGCACGTTCATGACCAATCAGACGATATGTGTTTTCAACAGGTTGCAATTCTACGCCGTGTGACGGGGAATCACACTGGAGTTGCTGCCGGCGCCGCCGGGCCGGCCGGGAGTGCATTCAACCGCCCGCCGCTCCGCGCGCCTTCGAACTGCGCTGGTCGATAAGCGCCTGCAACGCGTCCACCGAAACAATCGTCAGTTGCCGGCGCCCCAGTCGGACGAGCCCCTGGCGCGCCAGCGCGTTCAGCGTCGTGGAGGTGGTCTCGCGGGTGGCGCCCACGATGCCCGCCACTTCCCCTTGAGTCAAGGGAATGGAGTATTCCTGTCCGGCGCCGGCTGAATGATTGAACAGCAGGGCCAGGTTCACCAGGTAGTGCAGAATCCGCGATTCGACGTCTTGCAGACACAGCAGCGAAACCCGCAGTTGCAGTTCACGCTGTCGCTTGGCGAACGTCTCGGCCAGGTGCCGCCATAGCTCCGGCTTGGCGGCGCAGAAACCTAGAAATAACTCCCTGGGTATCTCGTAGACTACGCCTTCCTGGATGACTTCCGCCGAGAATTGCCGCGCTCCCCCGACAAACAACGCTTCTTCGCCGGCCAGTTGGCCGGAGCCGACGATGCCGATCACAACACCCTTGCCGTCTCCGTCCTGCTTGTGGAGCTTGACGTAACCCGACTCCACGAATAACACGGAGTCCGACAAACTGTCGGCCGTGAAGAGTACGCTCGTCCGACGGGCCGGCGCGTACTTGCGAATTCCATCTAGATGGAGTAAGTCCTCGCGGACCAATTTAGAGAGCGCTGCGCTCATTGCCGTTTAGTCAACATTATCTGACTTTGCGGCAAAAGAAAAGGCTAAAGTGCTAAGTGTTTATTTTTGACGGAGACGGCGAGCCACTTCCGCGGCCCGTTCGAATTCTAGCTCGAGATCTCCGGAACTCAGTCGCGCTCGTAAGTCGGACAACCGGGTTTCGATCTCGGCCAACGCTTCCTCGACATGCGCCTGGTTAGTCCGCAGGATATCTCGCCATAATCCGAACGGACTCATCGCCAGCCGCGTCATGCCGGTGACTCCGGGCCCGGCCACGTCGCCGTGCCCGTCTACGTCCGCCAGCATGCCGGCAAGCGCTGTCGATATCAGCTGTGGCGCGTGGGACGTGAACGCCACCATGCGGTCGTGTTGGTCCGGCTCCAGATAGACGATCCGGGCGCCGATTCTCTCAAGCCAGCTGATGAATTCGGCGGCGGCGGGACGAGTTAGGTCGGCTTTGTCAGCCGGCGTAAGTACGTACGTCCGACCCTCGAACAGTCCGGCCTCGGCTTCGCGCACTCCGCTGCGCTCCTTGCCCGCCATGGGATGGCCGCCCAGGAAAAGGCCGCCCGTGACGCTCCGCGCCGCCGTCTCGACAATCAGCCGCTTGGTGCTGCCCGCGTCGGTCGCCAGGGCGTCCGGACGGATCCGCGCGCCTATCGTCTCGAGCGTCTGGATAATCGTCAGGATGGGTTGGGCTAGATAGAGAAAGTCGCAACTTTCGGCGGCCTCTCCGGCTTCCATCCCACCATCGATTACGCCCATCGACTTAGCCGTCTCAATCGTCGCCGGTGAACTGACGCCGTGGATCTCGCCCGTGAAGCCGGCCTTGCGCAGGGCGAGCGCGAACGAGCCTCCAATAAGTCCGACTCCGAAAATGGCGATTCGCTTCATGGGATCAGCAGGGGTTGGAGAGCGGGCGGACCCGCTCTCTCCTAGAGGGTGCGTCCGACGGCCGGAGCAATGATCTTCAACTGCGCCATCAATTCGTTGAATTGGTCCGGATAAAGCGATTGAGGCCCGTCGCTGAGCGCCTCGTTGGGATTCGGATGCACTTCGACGAGTAAGCCGTCGGCGCCCGCCGCCACGGAGGCTCGCGCCATCGGAATCACCTTGTCGCGCCGCCCGGTTCCATGCGAAGGATCGGCCACCATGGGCAGGTGTGAGAGCTTCTTCACCACCGGTATCGCCGAAATGTCCATTGTGTTTCGCGTGTAAGTCTCGAAGGTGCGAATTCCGCGCTCGCACAGGATGACTTCGTAATTCCCGCCGGCCATGACATACTCGGCCGACAGCAGCAACTCCTCGATCGTGGCTGAGATGCCGCGCTTCAACAACACCGGCTTGCGGATCTTACCCAGTTCCTTGAGCAGGTTGAAGTTCTGCATGTTGCGGGCGCCCACCTGCAACACGTCGCAGTAGCCGAGCATCATGGGAATCTGCGTGTGGTCCATCACCTCGCTGATCACCAGCAACCCGTGCTGGTCGGCGGCCCGCCGCATCAGTTTCAGGCCTTCCTCGCCCAGCCCCTGGAAGGCGTAGGGCGAACTGCGCGGCTTGAACGCTCCTCCGCGGATGAACGACGCTCCGGCGGCCGCGCACTGTTCGGCCGACCTGGCGATCTGCTGCTCGCTCTCCACGCTGCACGGCCCGGCCATCACCACCACCTTGGGCCCGCCGATCTCCACCCCGCCCACCTTGATGATGGTGCCTCCGGGCCGGAAACTCCGGCTCGCCAGCTTGTAGGGCGACATGATCCGGTGGCATTCCTTGACGCCTTCCATCACCTCGAAGGCGGCCGGGTCGAACTCGTCCATCGGCCCCACTCCGCCGAGAACCGTGTGCACCACGCCGGTGGAGCGGTGCACATTGAACCCCATGGCGACCATCCGGTCGATAACCGCCTGGATCTGGGCTTCCGCAGCCCCTTCCTGCATGACTACTAACATGACTGGCTATTTCCCTTCGTTCGGCGTGACGCCGGCCTTCAGCATCCGGTCGCGTTGCACGCCGCGCATCTCGTCGATAATTCGCTCAAACACCCGCCGCACGGCGTCGGTGGTCATCGGCCCCCGATTATTCACGGTGACGTTCCGGAACACCTCGTCCTCGCGCTTGGGCTCATAGATCGGCATCGCGAATTGTTGCTTGATCCGCCCGATCTCTTCCACCACCAGGGTCCGCGCGTTGATCAGTTCGATGATCCGGACATCGATTTCATCGATGCTCTGTCGGCAATATGCGAGCCGCTCCTGCGCTTGCTCCGGGGTCATGATTTCGACGATCCTATCGCAACCGCGATCGGCCGCGCGAATGCCTCGATGGCCGCCGGCGCGTCGTCGGGATGCTGTTCGATCACCCGCACAAACGCGCTGCCGATCACCACCCCATCGGCGAGCCTCGCCACCTGCGCCGCCTGCTCGGGCGTCGAGATCCCGAAACCCAGCGCCAGCGGCAGCGACGTCTCCCCCCGCATGGCCGCCACCAGGGGTCCCGCTGCGTCAGATAACGAGGACTGCTCCCCAGTCACTCCGGTCCGCGAAACCAGGTAGATGAAGCCTGTGGAATACTTCGCCACCAGCCGCAGCCGCTCCGGCGGACTGGTTGGCGCAGCAAGAAACACTGTGTCAAGCCCGGCGGCCCGCAGCGCCGGCAAATGTTCCTCGGCTTCCTCGACGCTCAGGTCGGTCAGCAGCACTCCGTCCACCCCGGCCGCGGCGGCGTCCTGGGCCAGACGGGCGAATCCATAGCGAAGAAGCGGGTTCAGATAGCTGAAAAGTAGTATCGGAATCGTGCTTTTTTGACGTATTTCGCGCGCGATTTCGAGCGTTTTTGACACGTTTACGCCCGCTTTCAGCGCCCTTTCGGAGCCTCTTTGGATCACCGGACCGTCCGCGATGGGGTCGGAAAACGGCACACCCAGCTCGATCAGGTCCGCCCCCCCTCGCTCTAAGGCCCATACAATTGAAGGAGTTACAGCCGGCGACGGATCGCCCGCCGTTACGTAAGCGATTAAGGCGGCCCTTTTGCCCTGAAGGCCCTCGAAAAGCCTTTGGATTCTAGACATTAGGGAGGTTCTCCCGGTAAATATCCATATCCTTGTCCCCCCGCCCCGACAAACACACCAAAAACGTCTCTCCAGCGGCCCCCGGCGCCTGTTTGATGGCCTCGGCGACCGCGTGCGCGGACTCGAGCGCCGGGATAATGCCCTCGGTGCGGGTCAGGCGCGTGGCCCCTTCTAAAGCAGCGGTGTCGGTGGCGTTCACGTATTCGGCGCGGCCCTGGTCGTGCAACCAGGCGTGTTCCGGCCCGATCAGGGCGTAGTCGAGGCCGGCCGAAATCGAATGGGTCAGCGAAACCTGGCCGTCATCGTCCTGAAGCAGGTAGCTGTAGGCCCCGTGCAGGACGCCCGGCGATCCGCCGGAGAAACGGGCCGCGTGCTCGCCCAGGGCGGCGCTGCGGCCACCGGCTTCGACGCCGATCAGGCGGACGCCCGAGTCGGGCACAAAGGCGTGGAACATGCCGATGGCGTTGCTGCCGCCGCCGACGCAGGCGAAAACGCGGTCCGGCAGGCGGTTCTCGCGCTCGAGGATCTGCGCCCGGGCTTCGTCGCCGATCACCCTGTGGAAATCGCGGACCATCATCGGGTACGGGTGCGCGCCCAGGGCGGAACCGAGCAGGTAGTGCGTGGTGGAGACGTTGGTCACCCAATCCCGCATGGCCTCGCTGACGGCGTCCTTCAGCGTCTTACTGCCGGCCGACACGCCCACCACCTTGGCGCCCAACAGGCCCATGCGGAAGACGTTCAGGCGCTGCCGCCGCATGTCCTCTTCGCCCATGTAGACGGTGCAATCGAGGCCGAACAGGGCGCAGACGGTGGCCGTGGCGACGCCGTGCTGTCCGGCGCCGGTTTCGGCGATGATGCGGTGCTTGCCCATGCGGCGCGCCACCAGCACCTGGCCCAGACAGTTGTTGATCTTGTGGGCGCCGGTGTGGAGTAAGTCCTCGCGCTTCAGATAGATGCGGGCTCCGCCCAGTTGCTCACTGAGGCGGCGGCAGTAATAGAGCGGCGTCGGGCGGCCCGCGAAGTTGGCGAGCAGGTCCTTCAATTCGGCCTGAAACGATGGGTCGACGCGAGCCTCTTCATAGGCCTTTTGAAGGGTCTCGAGCGGGGCCATCAGCACCTCGGGGACGTAACGTCCGCCGTAGGGGCCGAAGTGCCCGCGAGAATCGGGTTGAGAGCTGATCATACGTTGAGTGCGGCTTCTACGAACGCCCGGACGGCGGCCGGATCCTTGCGGCCGGGCGACGATTCCAGGCGGGAACAGGCGTCGACGCCCCAGGGGCGCGCGACGCGGATAGCTTCAGCGACGTTCGACGGACCGAGTCCGCCGGCGATGACGATGCGCTTGCCCTCGATGCGGGCGAGCGACCAGTCGAAGGCATGGCCCGTGCCGCCGTACAGGGCAGCCGACGGCGTATCGAGCAGGTAGGCCTCGGCGCGCGGGTCGTCGAGCTGGCCGGCGGCGAAATCGGCGCCCACGCGGCAGACTTTCCAGGAACGGACGGCGGCGGGCGTTTCGCCGATCACCTGGGCGACGTCGAGCCCGGCGGCCGCGGACGTGGCCTCGACGGCGGCGGGCGTTTCATTCACGAAGATGCCTGCCTTGATGATTCCGCCGGGCAGCCGGTCGATAATGGCGCGGGCGGCGGCGGGCGCGATGTAACGCGGGCTCGGCGGGTAGAAGTTGAACCCCAGCGCGTTGGCGCCCGCCTGGATGGCGACCTCGGCGTCGGCGAGGTTGGTGACGCCGCAGACCTTGACGATCATCGGATGAGGTCCCGGATGGATGAGGCCGGGTCCGCCGATGTCACCAGGTGCTCTCCGATCAGAAATGCGTGATAGCCGGCCGCGGCGAGGGCGCGGATGTCGGCCGCCGAGCGGATGCCGCTTTCGGCTACGCGGGTGGCTTGGGCGGGCATGGCGTCGGCCAGTCGCAGGGAGGTTTCGAGGCGGACTTCGAAGGTCCGCAGGTCGCGGTTGTTCACGCCGATGACGGACGCGCCGGAGCCGATGGCGCGGCGGAGTTCTTCGGCGTCGTGGACCTCGACGAGCGCCGTCAGACGGTAGGATTCGGCGAGCTCCCGGAGGTCGCGCAGTTCGGCGTCGGTGAGGATGGCGGCGATCAGCAGGATCGCGTCGGCGCCCCAGGCGGCGGCTTCGCGGACGTGGAACGGGTCTACCGTGAAGTCCTTGCGCAGCACGGGGATACGGACGGCGGCGCGGGCGACGGCCAGGTCCTCCAGGCGGCCCTGGAAGAACGGCCCGTCGGTGAGGACGGAGAGGGCGGCGGCGCCTCCCTGCTCGTAGGCCGGCGCGAGCGTGGCGGGGGCGTAATCGGGGGCCAGGAGTCCTTTGCTGGGGGACGCCTTCTTGAGTTCGGAGATGACGGCCGGGGATTGGGCGCGGAGGGCGGCGGCGAAGTCGCGCCGGTGGGCGACGGCCTGTTCGATGCGCGCGTCCACGTCGCCGGTCAGCGCCTGCCGCGCGCGGTCGAGGTCGGCCCGTTTTTGGGCGACAATGCGCTCCAGGATCGTCGGCAAGGCGGTCGTCATGGGTGGAATCTTCTTATTTTACCGTGATGTGCGGGGAGCTAGCTGACCCTCTTTCCCCGCTTCCTGGGGGCCGAGTTCGCGTTGAGCGCTTGCTCCAACAGAGTCTTGATGACGGCCTGGCGGCTGACGTTCAAACGCGCCGCGCGCTCGTCGAGGGCCCGCAACATCCCCTCGGTAAGGTCGACATTCACGCGGCGGATCGGCTTGACCACGCTGAACCGGTTGGTGAAGAACGAGGACACGTCCTCGCCTTGGGACGCCAATCACCGTGCGACTCGTTCGCGGGTCGAAACCGAAGCGCATGGATTGTATAACTGCTATATCATCCGCGAAGCGGCCGGCTTTCAGTCCTACCGCTGGCTGACGACCTTCGGCAGGCCGTTGGGGACCAGGGGCATGGAGCGCAGGCGTTGGCCGGTAGCCGAATAGATCGCGTTGGCGATGGCGGGGGCCAGGCCGACGATCGGGCATTCGCCGGCGCCGACCGAGGGTTGGTCCTTGCGGTCGATCAGCACCGTTTCCAACTCCGGCGTGTCGCTGAAACGCGGCACCTGGTACTCGCTCAGACTCGCGTTCGTCACACGGCCGTTTTCGAACTTCAGGGCTTCAAACAGCGCTCCGCCCAAGCCCATCACCACCGCGCCTTCCACCTGACTGTTCAGATGGACCGGATTCACTACCGCTCCGCAGTCGAAGGCGCTCACTACACGGACTACGCGGACCTGGCCGCGCTCGATGGCGATCTCCACCGCCATCGCGATGTAACCCGCCTTTTCGAATCCGCCCGCGATGCCGAAGCCGTGGCCGGCCGTGGGCTTCCGCTTGTTCCAACTGAACTTGTTCGCAGCCGCTTCGAAGACCGCACGCAGGCGCGGGTTCGAGAGGTTCTTCAAACGGAATTCGAGCGGATCCAGGCCGACTTCGTGCGCTAACTCGTCGATGTGCGATTCCCGGGCGAAGTGGTTCGCCGTCGACGCCAGCGCCCGGTACGAGCCTTGCCGCAGCGGCGATTTGGTGGGGTGGAACTGAACGCGCTGGTTTGGGATCGTGTAGAGCGAGTCAATGCCCGCCGCCCCCGAGTTATAGTTGTGAAAATCCCAGGCGACGATGGCGCCTTCCTTCGTCGCGCCGCTCGCGATTTCGATGACCCCGGCCGGGCGCGCGTAGGCCCAGGTGAACTCTTCGGCGCGCGTCCACACCACCTTCACCGGCTGGCCGGCTTCGCGGGCCAGGCGCGCCGCTTCAATGGCGGCTTCGCCGGTGTGCTTGCCGCCGTAGCCGGACCCGGTGTCGGGCATGATGACGCGGATGCGGTCCTCCGGCAGGTGGAACGCTTCGGCCAGCTCCGAACGCACGCCGAACGGGCGTTGCGTGCCGATCCAGGCCGTTAGCTTACCGTCCGACCATTCCGCCACCGCGGCGCGCGGTTCGAGCGGGGTGTGCGCGATGTAGGCGATCTCGTACGTCCGGCGCAGTTTCACCGGCGCTTCGGCCAGGGCCTGATCCACCGCACCTTCGAGCGTCGACGGCCGCGATTCGCTGGCGTTCTCCTTCAAGTAGCCGAATAACTCGCGGTCGCTCGGCTGCGGGTCCACCTTCCATTCCGCCTTCAACGCTTCGAGGGCCCGCTCAGCCGCCTCTTGCGAGGGCGCGGTGACGCCCGCGAAATCGCCGTCGCGCACCACCTTCACGCCGGGCATCGCGGCGGCCTTCGAACCGTCGAAGGACGCCAGTTTCCCGCCGTAGCCGGCCGGGCGCAGCACCTTGCCGAACAACATGCCGGCCGGATGCAGGTCCGAGACGTACTGGTGCGCGCCGGTGACGAAGGCTCGGCCGTCCACCTTCGGAATGGATTGGCCGCATACCTTCCAATCCTTTGGCGCGGCGATGCCGGCTCCGTCGACGGTTTCCACCAGCTTGCGGCCCTTGGTCAGCTCGCCATAGCCGATGGATCGGCCGCCGGGGGCGATGACTCGGCCGTCGCTGGCGGTTAGCGTCGCGGGGTCGGCGCTCCATTGCTTCGCGGCCAGGGCGATCAAGGCCTGGCGTGCGGCCGCGGACGCTTTGTGGATCTGTGGAGCCATCTGCGGCGTGGTCAGGCTGCCGAACGTCCCCATGTCGTAGGGGGTCAGCGCGGTGTCGCCCATCACCAGGCGCACCGACGACACCGGGATGCGCAACTCCTCCGCCACCGCCTGCGACAGTGAGGTGCGGATGTTCTGGCCCACCTCCACTTTGCCGGTGTTGGCCGTGATGACGCCATCCTCTCCGACGTGGATCCAGGCGGCGATTTCCTTCGGCGCGCCAAGGCCGCCCGCGCCGCCGCGACGGCCGGATTCCTGCGCGTCCGACGGGCTGATCAAGGCTACGATCAACAGTCCGCCGCCCAGGGTTTTAAAGAACTCCCGGCGGTCGAGCGGGAAGTCGTAGGCGGGCGCTTCGCGGAGTTCGTAACGCTCGGGTTCGAGGGTCATCGCGCGGCCCCTTTCGACGCCATGCGGACGGCGGCGACGATGCGCGGATATGTGCCGCAACGGCAGACGTTGCCTTCCATGCCTCGGCGGATGGCGGCGTCGGTGGGGTGAGGATCCTTGGCGAGCAGCGCGACGGCCGACATCACCATGCCCGGCGTGCAGTAGCCGCATTGCAGCGCGTCGGCGTCGAGGAAGCCCTGTTGCACCGGGTGCAGTTTGCCGTTGCGCGCCAAGCCTTCGATGGTGGTGACGTGGCGGCCGGCCGCGTGTTTCACCGGCGTGATGCAACTGCGCACGGCGCGTCCGTCGATCAGGACGGCGCAGGCGCCGCATTGGCCTTCGCCGCAGCCGTACTTGGAGCCGGTGAGTCCGAGCTGGTTGCGCAACACGCTGAGCAGCGAGGTTTCGGGATCGGTTTCGACGCGGTGCGACGCGCCGTTGACGAGGATTTCAAACGCCATGGTCCCCTCCGATGCCTTCAGTATAGTCGGGGACCCGCCGCCGTCACTTGCCAGCGCCGGGCAGCTTGAATCCGATATACGTGCCGGAGCTGATGCCCATCAGGCCCAGCAAAGTGGCGCTGAAATCGGGCATCGACAGGTTCTTGTACACCGAGATCGCGAAGACAAACCCAACGACGACGGTCCAGACGGCTAACTGGAAACGGTGGAAGCTGACGCCGTCGTTCTCGCGCAGGATGTCGTTGGCGAAGCGCAGGAAGCCGTTCGCGGCGTCCTGGCCGGATTTCCGCGCGCCTCCGCCGGTGTCGATCATCGTGGCGCCCAGCCCGGTGGCCGCGCTGATGCCGATCAACATGAGAACGCCGGGAGTTAGCGAGTTATGATCGCCGGTCACCATCCATATATAGTGATACGCGCAGAGAACCAGAAAGAACCACCAGGCCATCTGACAGCGCGCCAGGCTGAAGGGGCGGCGATCATTCACCGTCGACGCGTCTTTCAGGATGTCGCTTCGGGCGGCGAGGAGCAGGAACGCCGTCAGCAGAGCCAATAGAAAGAGATAGACCACCCACTGATAGGCCGGGAAAATGCGCACCTTTAAGTCGATCGAGTTATAACAGGCCGCCTTCGAGTTAGCCGAGCCGTCGGCGCCCACGCTCAGCTTGAAGGTCTTCCAGTCCGCGTGCGCGCGGCCGAGCAGGGCGTTCCAGGCGTCGCGGTTCGCCTTCGAGACGTCGTCGGAGTCGTCCAGACGGTTCAACTCGAAGCGCAGTTCGTTGTCGCACGGCATGGGCGCGATGGGGTGCAGGCCGGCCATCAGGCGGCCGTCGAGAATCAGCGTCAGCGTCTTCAGATCATGGTCGGCGACGCCGCACCACTCCTTCAGATTCGTGAACTGGACGGCGACGACGTCGCCCAATTCGCACTGCTTTTTGCCGGATTCGTCGGGGCAGCGCAGCGCGGAGAGGATCAGGCGGTCGGATGGGGGCGGTTCGACCGGAGTCGCGGGGGGCTGCTGCGCCGACAGGGCCGCGGCGCAACACAGCGGAAGGATCAGCCTGTGCACGGAATGCCTCCTTCAAGGAGTATTCGTGATGTTACCCCGGAGCGGACGGGAAATCCAGCGCGAATCGCCGTTCAGTCGCGCTCCACGATGTTGGAGGGTTCGGCTCGGCGGACGCCATAACTCTTGAGCAGTTGGCGGCAGATTTCGTTGGCCAGTTTAGCGGGGTTATCCTTGTCGTCCAGCTCGAGTTCGAGCTTCAGGTACAGATCCACTCGTTGCATCTATCCCCGATGATACGATGAAGGAATCGAACGGGTACTGTGCAAACTCTGTGAAACGCGCAAGCCGAGGCGCTACTGTCCGGGGACGGGCGGCGACATCTGCTCGATTTGTTGCGGGACCGAACGCGAACAGACGGTCCACTGTCCGCTGGACTGCGAATATCTGCGCGAGGCGCGGCGGCGCGAGGAGCCTCCCATCGCCGATCCGGCGACCTTCCCGAACAACGACATCGAGATCACGGAGCAGTTTCTGCGCGATCACGAGCCGGTGCTGGTGTGGGTGACGGCGCACCTGTTGCGGGCGGCCATGGAGCTGCCCAACGTGGTGGACGCCGACGTGAAGGACGCGCTGGCCGCGCTGGTGAAGACGTATCGCACCATGCAGAGCGGGCTGATTTACGAGACGCGCCCGGACAACATGCTGGCGGCGGCGCTGTGCGAGCGGGTGCAGGGGTCGGTGGCGGAGTTGCGCAAACGGCTGGCTGAGCAGTCGGGGATGGAGACGGTTCGGGACACGGAGTTGCTGGGCGTCATCGCATTCCTGCAACGCATGGAGATCCAACAGAACAACGGCCGGCGATACGGGCGCGCGTTCATCGACTTCCTGCGCGAGCAGTTCCCGCAGGCCGAAGCGCCGGCGGCGGAGTCCGGCCCCTCGCTAATCGTGTGAGAAACGCGACGACGGCGGTGGTGTTGTTCGCGCATGGCTCGAGCGTCGAGTCCGCCAATGAGGCGGTGCGCGAGGTGGGCCGGCAGATGGCGCGCGAGAGCGGCTGGATCGTGGAAGCCGCGTTCCTGGACGGGGGCTCGCCGGACCTGCGCGGCGCGGTGGCGGCGCTAGCGGCGCGCGGGGTGGAGCGCGTGGTGGTGGCGCCGTATTTTCTGACCACCGGACTGCACCTGCAGCGCGACCTGCCGCGGTTGGTCAAAGACGTCATGCGGGAGCACCGGAAGCTGCGGGTGACGGTGACGCCTCCGCTCGACGGGCATCCGGCGCTGGTGCGCATTCTGCTGGACCGGGCGTCGGCGGCGATCGCGGAGGCCGAGGAATGATCGCGCGACTGGTGGAATTTCGTGATATCGGCGACGAGATTCGCCACTTTGTATTTGACGCCGAAGCGGACGATTTCCGGTTCACGCCGGGGCAGTTCGTGTCGCTGTCGGACGTGGTCGGGGACAGGAAGGTCACGCGGGCGTATTCGATCGCGTCGGCGCCGGCGGGGCGGCGGTTCGAGCTGTGCCTGAATCGCGTGAAGGACGGGCGGATGTCGCCGCGGTTGTTCGAATTGGGGCCCGGCGATACGATCGAGATGGGCGCGCCGCTGGGGTACTTTACGCCCCGGACGCCGGCGTCGGATTCGGTGTTGGTGGCGACGGGGACGGGCGTCGCGCCGTTCCGTTCGATGCTGCGGGCGCGGCCGGCGGAGTGGGCGGAGCGGCGGTTCACGCTGATTTTCGGCGTGCGGTATGAGCGGAATCTGCTGTATCGCGAGGAGTTCGAGGCGATGGCGGCCGAGCGTCCGAACTTCCGCTTCTGGCCGGTGCTGAGCCGTCCGGAGGAGGGTTGGACGGGACGGAGCGGGCACGTGCAGGCGCATCTGGACGAGGCGATCGGCGGGCGGCTGGACATGGATGTGTACGTCTGCGGGTTGAAGCTGATGGTGGACGACGTGCGGGCTCGGTTGAAGGAACGCGGGTTCGACCGCAAGCGCGTGATCTACGAAAAGTACGACTGACCAAGGCATGGACAGGCACTACATCGCGCCGGCGTTGGGCGCCGCGCTGTTATGGGCGGCGAGCGCGGCGGGGATTCTCGCGTTTCTGCCGGATCCGTTGCGCCCGGTGGATTACTTTCTAGCCGGCGGCGTGGGGACGCTGGTGGCGGCGGCGGTGGTGTTCGCGGGATTCGCCAAGGTGTCGGGCGTCGGGAATCTGCTGTACAAACGACGGTCGAAGACGGCGCGGTCGGAGCGGGCCGGGGCTTCGGGGATCCTGGGGATCTGAAGCGGCCTACTCGACGTCCTTGCCCATGTAGAGCTGGCTGACGATCTCGCGGTGGTTTTCGAGGACGCGGCCGCGGCGCACCTTCATGGTCGGCGTCAGCTCTCCGGTTTCGATGCTGAAATCGCGCTCGAGAATCCGGAATTTGCGGATCTGCTCGAAGCCCGCCAGTTGTTTGTTCACCCGAGACACCGTGTCCTGCAGGCGCGCGCTGATGGCGGCGTCGCCGGCGATTTCGTTCGCCGGTTTGCCCTTCAGGGCTTCCAGACCCTTGGTGTTTTCGATGACGGCCGTGTTGATGGTGAACAGCGCCGTCACGTAGGGCAGCTTGTCGCCGATCAGCACCATCTGGTTGATCAGGGGTTCGGACTTGAACAGGCTTTCGATGCGGGTGGGGTAGATCTTCTTGCCGTTTGAGGAGACGATCAGCTCCTTCTTCCGGCCGGTGATGTAGATGTAGCCTTCCGCGTCGATTTCGGCGATGTCGCCGGTGTAGAGCCAGCCGTCCTTGAGCACCGCCGCCGTCGATTCGGGGTCCTTGAAATAGCCCGAGAACTGGCACGGGCTCTTGATGAGCAGTTCGCCGTCCTCGCTGATCTTCACGTCGACGCCGGGAAGCGCCTTGCCGATGCTGCCAGGCTTCGGACGGTCCGGCGGATTCAGGGTGGCGACGCCGCCTTCGGTGAGTCCGTACCCTTCGATCAGCGGCATGCCGATGGCCGCGTAGAATTCGCCGAGCTCCTTGCTGAGCGGGGCCGCGCCGGAAGCGGCAAAGCGCATCTCGCCGCCCAGACGCTCGCGGATTTTGTTGTAGACCAGGCGTTGGAACAGCTTCGAGCCCATGCTGATCCACGGCGGCGGAGTCTTGCCCTGATGCTTCAGGCGGGCGGCTTCCGAACCGACGCCGACGGCGGCGTAGAACAGGCGCTGGGCGAAGCCGGACTTCTTGCGGACTTCGGTGAGCACGGTCGCGTAGACGCGCTCCCAGACGCGGGGCGGAGCGAGGAAGAAGGTCGGCTTGACGGTCCGCAGCTCGTTGGGCATCTTGGCGAGGCCTTCGGAGAAGTAGACCGGCACGCCGATGCGCAGCGTCAGGAACTCGAGCACGACGCGTTGGGCGATGTGGGCCGAGGGCAGGAAGGCGAGCGCGCGATCCTCGGTGGTGACGACGCCGGTCAGCACGGTGTTGCCGATGTCGATGTTCGAAACCATGGCCGAATGGGCGACCAGGCCCATCTTCGGCTCGCCGGTGGCGCCGGAGGTCAGGTACAGGATGGCGTGGTCGGCGGCGGTGTATTCGGAGCGGATGCGGTCGAAGACGCCGGGCTGGGAGGCTTCGAGCTGGCGGCCGCGGGCGCGGAGTTCGTCGAGTGAGAGCGCGCCTTCGGCGGTCCCAGTGATCAGCAGCCAATGGGTGTCGAGCGGCTGGTCGCCGAACGCCTTCTGCATGGCGCGGAGGATCTTTTCGTTTTCGGCGAAGATGGCCTTGGGCGCGGCGGTGCGCAGGTTCTTCACCTGATCGGCCATCGGATAGCTGGTGTAGAGGGCGGCGGAGATGGAGCCGTTGATCATCACGCCGACGTCCACCAGGCAGAATTCGGCGCGCGTTTCCGAATGGATGGCGACGATATCGCCCTTGCCGATGCCGATGGAGCGCAGTCCGAGGGCCACTTCACGCGCAATGTCGCGGTAATCGTTCCAGGAGTAGACCTGGTGCTTGGCGGCGCCGGCGGGTTTGGGGATCGGCTGAAACAGGGCCGGTTTGTCGCCCAACCTGGCGGCGGTCTCTTCGAGTACGGTGTATACGGTTCGAGATGACATTGTGATTTCGCCCAGCCCCGTCCGGGGTCTTGAGAATCGACTGGGAACGCACGTCGCCGAGGCAAAGCTTCGGCTTTCGGACGTACGATCAGGTTCGCTTCGGCTACGTCCATTATGACGTGGGGGGCCGTCCAGCGCTACCGGCCGCGCTACTGCCCCTTGGCTTCCGACCAGTGCGTATGGATGACGCGCCAGCCTTCGGGCTTCTTCTGATAGACCTGCGTGCCGTTCCAATACCGCGTGACGCCGCCGCGGATTTGCGCCAGTTGATAGGTGAGGACGGCCGCGTCTCCGGCCAGGCGCACCTTCGGGTTCAGGATTTCGTAGGAGTCGAACAGCGGCGTTCCGCGGTAGCGTTCGTAGAGCTCCTTGACCGCGGCGCGGCCTTCCAGCCGCTTCTGGATGACGTCGTGGATAAATATGATGTCGGAGTCGGTCGCCGAGAGCTGTGGATCGGGGTCGCCTTTCAGCCAGCCGTCCATGGCCTGGCGTTCGAGCGCGAGAATCTGTTGGGTGGGATCGGCGGCGTAGACGGGGATCAGGGCGAGCAGCAGCGCGACGACGATGACGCGGACCATAATGCGGGCAGGCTATCACAGCTTCAGGCGGAGGTACAGGCCCCACCGGCGCCGGCGCCGCGCGACATTTTTTCGGGGCGCCTGCAACAAAACCGTCCCCGGAGCCGCCTTCTCCTGGGAGACGCGTCGTCCGCTGGGGGCCACGATTCAAGGTACGATGGCTTTTCAGGACCAAGTTCGTCAAATCAGATGGGCGCCCGATGCGGCGGACGGCCCATGCGCACCTCAAACATGGATTACGGCGCGGCTCGCAGCCAGTCCCGGATAACCGGTGAGTCGGATGCCGGTGTCTTTTTTTCGACTGGGTTGGGAAGGGGGTCGGATGTCAGCAAGGTTGAAGGCGGCGGTCGTTGTATGCGCCGCCGGCGCGCTCATCATCGCCGGTTGTTCCAAGGAGAAGGCGGTCGCCTCGGCCGGCGCGCCGCCATCGCCGGTGCGGGTGGCCACGGCCGAAACCCGCACGGTGCCGGTGCAAATCAAGGTGATCGGCAACGTCGAAGCGTACAAGACGATCAGCGTGAAGTCGCAGATCGGCGGCATCCTGATGCGCGTGAATTTCCGCGAGGGCGATCCCGTCCAGCGCGGCCAGCTCTTATTCGAAATCGATCCGCGTCCCTATCAGGAAAGCATCCGCCAGATTGAGGCCAACCTGGCCCGAGACACCGCGCTGTTGAAACAGGCCGAAGCGAACCTGGCCCGCGACACGGCCCAGGAAAAGTATGCCCGCGACCAGGCCCGCCGGTACGCCGAGCTCGCCCGGCAGGGCGTATTTTCCCGCGAGCAGGCCGAGCAGGTCTCCACCGACGCCGACGCCCGCCGCGAGACGCTGGCGGCCGACCGCGCCGCCATCGAAAGCGCCCGCTCCTCGGTGAACGCCGACCGCGCCTCGCTCGACAACGCCAAGCTCCAGTTGAGCTACTGCTACATCTCCTCGCCGGTGGACGGACGCACCGGCAACATCGCGGTGAAGGAAGGCAATCTGGTGAAGGCCAACGACATCGAGATGGTGTCGATCATGCAGATCCAGCCGGTGTACGTCACCTTCCCGGCCCCGGAGAAGCAGTTGGGCGCGGTGCGCGAGCGCATGAAGGCCGGCAAGCTGCTGGTGAAGGCGACCCCGCAGGCCCCCGGCGCCGCCACCGAGCAGGGCGTCCTCACCTTCATCGACAACTCGGTTGACCCGAACACCGGCACCATCAAGCTGAAGGCCACCTTCACTAACTCGGCCGCCCATCTGTGGGCGGGACAGTTCGTCGACGTCGTGCTGCTGCTCAACCAGAAGCCCAACGTCGTCACCATTCCCTTCAAGGCCGTCCAGGTGGGACAAGGCGGAAGCTACGTCTACGTGGTGAAGGCCGACAAGACCGTCGAGATGCGCACGGTGGTCCCCGGCGACAGCAACGACGGCATGGTGGAAGTGCAGAAGGGCGTCGAGCAGGGCGAAACCGTCGTCACCGAAGGTCACGTCCGCCTGGCGCCGGGATCCCGGGTGAAGGTGCTGTCATGAACATTTCCCGGCCGTTTATCGAACGGCCGATCGCGACGTCGCTGTTGATGTTCGCCATCGCGCTGTTCGGCGTCGTGGCTTACCGTTCGCTGCCCGTTAGCGATCTGCCCAACGTCGAATTCCCGACCATCGTGGTGTCGGCGAGCCTGCCCGGCGCGAACCCGGACACGATGGCGTCGGCCGTCGCCACGCCGCTCGAGCGCCAGTTCTCCACCATCGCCGGCATCGACACGATGTCGTCCACCAGCGCGCTCGGCTCCACCTCCATCACCATCCAGTTCGACCTCAGCCGCGACATCGACGCCGCCGCGCAGGACGTGCAGGCCATGATCACCCAGGCCACGCCCCTGCTGCCGCCCGGCATGCCCAGCCCGCCCTCGTTCCGCAAGGTGAACCCGGCCGATCAGCCGGTGATCTACCTGGCCATCACCTCCAAGACCATGCCGCTGTACTCGCTCAACGAGTACGCCGACACGATGATGGCGCAGCGCATCTCCATGGTGCAGGGCGTGGCCCAGGTGCAGGTGTTCGGCTCGCAGAAGTACTCGGTGCACGTGCAGGTGGATCCCAACATCCTCGCCTCCCGCAAGATCGGCATCGACGAGGTGGAAAACGCCGTCCGCAAGCAGAACGTGAACATCCCCACCGGCGTGCTGTACGGCCCCGACAAGATGCTGACCGTGCAGGCCACCGGCCAGTTGACCAGCGCCGACCAGTACCTGCCCGTGATCGTCACCTATCGCAACGGCGCCCCGGTCCGGTTGGGCGAACTCGGTGCGGTGATCGACGGCGTCGAGGATCCCCGCACCGCCTCCTGGTTCAACACCGCCAAGCGCAACGACCGCGCCATCGTGCTCGCCGTGCAGAAGCAGCCCGGCACGAACACCATGGAAGTCACCGACCGCATCAAGGAACTGCTGCCCACCTTCCGCTCGCAGATTCCGCCGACGGTGGCGCTCGAAATCCTCTACGACCGTTCCGACACCATCCACGAATCCTACAACGACATCCAGTTCACCATGGTGCTGACGCTGTGCCTGGTGGTGATGGTGATCTTCCTGTTCCTGCGCAACCTGCCCGCCACCATCATCCCCAGCCTGGCGCTGCCGTTCTCCGTCATCGGCACCTTCGCGGTGATGTATCTGTGCAGCTACTCGCTCGACAACCTGTCGATGATGGCGCTCATTCTCGCCATCGGCTTCGTGGTGGACGACGCCATCGTCATGCTCGAGAACATCGTGCGGCACATGGAGCTGGGCGAAACTCCGATGCAGGCGGCCCTCAAGGGCTCCTCCGAGGTCGGCTTCACCATCGTGTCCATGACCATGTCGCTCGCCGCGGTGTTCATCCCGCTGCTGTTCATGAGCGGCATCATCGGACGCCTGTTCCGCGAGTTCTCGGTCACCATCGTCGTATCCATCCTGATTTCGGGACTGGTCTCGGTCACCCTCACGCCCATGCTCTCCAGCCGCTTCCTGCGCGCCCACGAGCACGGCAAGCGCCACGGCGTCATGTACCGCGCCATCGAAAGCGTCTTCGACTGGTTGCTGGGCGTTTACGACCGCAGCCTCCGCGTGACCCTGCGGTACCGCCCGGTGATGGTGGTGGTCTCCTTCGTCATCCTGTTCGCCACCGGCTGGCTGTTCGTCAACGTCCCCAAGGGCTTCATCCCCAGCGAGGACACCAACCAGATCCTGGCCATCACCGAAGCCACCCAGGGCACCTCGAGCGACGACATGATGAAGGCCATCCGCGGACTGGCCGAGATCGCCCGCAAGGATCCCAACATCGAAGAGTTCATGGCGAGCGTCAGCGGCACCGCCGGCGCCGTCGCCGTCGGCGGACCCAACTTCGGCCGCATGTTCATGCACCTGGTGCCGCGCAAGCAGCGCGACAAGAACGCCGACGAGATGATCAACGTCCTGCGCCCGAAGCTGAACCAGTTCCCGGCCATGCGCGTGTTCCTGCAGAACCCGCCCAGCATCCGCATCGGCGGACAGTTGACCAAGAGCCTGTACCAGTACACGATGCAGGGCCCCAACATCGACGAACTGTACCGCTCCGCGCAGGACTTCGAAAAGGAGATGGTGAAGCTCGACGGCCTGATGGATGTCACCAGCGACCTGCAGATCAAGGCGCCCCAGGCCACCGTCGTCATCGATCGCGACCGCGCCTCCGCCATGGGCGTCACCGCCGACCAGATCGAAAACGCCCTTTACGACGCCTACGGCCCGCGCTGGATTTCCACCATCTACGCGCCCAACAACCAGTACAAGGTGCTGATCGAGACGCTGCCGCAATACCAGGCCGCTCCGGACCTGATCTCCCTGCTGTACATCAAGTCGGGGACGGGAAGGCTGGTGCCGCTCGACACGGTGACGCGCATCGATTCGACGGTCGGGCCGCAGACCATCAACCACTACGGCCAGTTGCCGTCGGTGACGCTGTCGTTCAACCTCCGCCCGGGCGTCTCGCTCGGCGAGGCGGTGACCAAGATCTCCGACCTCGCCCAGCGCGTGCTGCCCGGAACCATCACCACCACCTTCCAGGGCACCGCCGCCGCCTTCCAGCAATCCACCAAGAGCCTGTTGCTGCTGCTGATTCTCGCCCTGCTGGTGGTCTACATCGTCCTCGGCATTCTGTATGAAAGCTATATCCACCCGCTGACGATTCTCTCCGGGCTGCCTTCGGCCGGCTTCGGCGCGCTGCTGACGCTGTACATCTTCAAACTCGACCTGAACCTGTACTCCTTCATCGGCCTGGTGCTGCTGATCGGCATCGTGAAGAAGAACGCCATCATGCAGATCGACTTCGCGCTGGAAGCCGAGCGCAAGGAGGGCAAGGCTCCGGTGGACGCCATCTACGAAGGCTGCCTGATCCGCTTCCGCCCCATCATGATGACCACCATGTGCGCGCTGTTCGGCGCCGTGCCCATCGCGGTGGGATTCGGAGCGGGCGGCGAAGCCCGTCAGCCGCTGGGCCTGTGCGTGGTCGGCGGACTGATCTTCTCGCAGTTGGTGACGCTTTACCTGACGCCGGTGGTGTACACCTACATGGCGAGCTTCCAATCCTGGCTCGCGCGCGGCAAGAAGCCGAAGACGGAGCGCCGCCTGGCCGTCGAACCCGCCTCGGTCGGCGACTGACGCCGGGGCCTACGGCTCGCGCCACAGGTGGATGCCGGGCCCCAGCTTGGCGTTTGAAACGGCCACGTAGCCGATGTACAGCTTATCGTTCGCCGCGTAGACGAGCAGCGGATTCGACAGGTCCGATTCGGGCGACCCCGTCGTAGCGCCGGCCGCGCAGATGGTCCACTGGCCGGGTTCAGCGGCCGTGATCAGTTTTGGCTGGCCGCAGCGCGTACCCGTGTTGTTCCCCCCGGTCACCTGCGCCGAGGCCGCCATCTTCCCGCTCGACGCAAAGCCGAGCGACAGCGGCGCGCCCATCGCGTTTCCGCCGTCGTTGGGCAGCGGAGCGGGCGGCTCCCACGAACTCCCGTTGGCCGACCGCGCCACCCAGATCTGACGGCGGTTCTGCCAGAACTCATCGTCGCGCCGCATGTAGGCGATGATGCGCGGCGAGGTCCCCTGGAACACCAGCCGGACGCTCGGATCGTCCATCTGGGCGCCCGCGGAATCCATGGCCTTCACCGGAGTCCCGCCCGGTCGCCAGTACGCCAGCGTCACGTTGTAGCCGTCGCTCGGCAGCAGTTGGTAGGCGAGCGCCGGTTTGCCCTCCGCATCCGCCGCCAGGCTGAGGGCCGTGGTCCCGTGCGACGCGGTCCCCTCCATCTTCGGGACCATTTCGGTGGACCATTTCTCCGGCGCATCACCCTGCGCGCCGCCGCGGAAGTGCAGCCCATCCGGAGTCTGATAGTAGGCGACGTAGAAGCGGCCATCGCCGGCCGCCAGTTGCGGCGCGATGAACTCGGTGTCCGCGGGGGCCTTCGAAACGCTCTGGACTTTCCACGCCGCCCCGCCGTCTTCTGAAACGGCCAGCCGCAACTCGGTGCGCCCGACGACGTAGAACAGCGCGTAGCGGTGCGTCTTCCAGTCCGCCCCTCCCAGGTTCGCGTCGCCGATGACGTCCACCCTCACCGGATCGTTCCACTTGTACCGGGCCCGGCTCCAGGACACGAACCACAGCTCGTTATGCTCGGCTACCTGCTCGTTGCGGGGATCCACCACCGCGTAGGCGAACATGGGGTCGCCGTTGTCGTCGAGCGTCATCGCCAGTCTCGGCGCGAACCTCGAGGGCGACTCCGCAAGCGCCTTGGGCGGCGCCAGCACCTTGTGGAACCCCACCGGCGGAGGACCCACCGTAATCTCGTTGGAAGGCGCGCCGCCCGCCGTCGCCCGCACGCGCAACGTGTAGGTGGCGAAGGGTTCCACAGGCAGGGTCGCCGACGCGCCCGTCAGCGGAGCGCCGAACGGCTTCCATTGCCTGGACGGCCCCAGGCTCTCGATCACATAGCCGCCGGCGGCCGCGCCGCTCCAGCTCAGCTTGACTTCGGATTTCGTGGCGGACGCCGCGATGAGGTTCCCCGGCCCGGGTTGCGCCGTGAGCGCGGCGGCGAGCATAACGGCCGCCCCGCCGATTCGGAATGCGTTGGACAATCGTTCTCCCAATGAATAGACAGTAGATACAGGGCAGACCGCCCCCCAGGACGGTCGGACAGCGCCTTCACGCCGGAAGGCTTCAGGCGGCGCCGTAAGGGTGCGGCTCGAGCATCGCGCGGACCCGCCGCACGATGTCTCCCGGGGTGAAGGGCTTGCGCATCAGCTCGCCCTGCCCGTTCTTCAGCTCCCCCGCGTACCCATCGCCCGCGTGACCCGACATGAACAGGATCTTCACGTTGTCCCGCGCCACGCGGATCTTCTCCGCCAGTTCGCGACCCGTCATCCTGGGCATCACAATGTCGGTGATCACCAGGTGGATGGCGCCGGGGTGGGCGGCGGCCAGCTCCATCGCCTCCACGCCGTCGGCCGCCTCGAGCGTGCGATAGCCGTAGCTTCTGAGCACCGTCACCACCAGGTCCCGGACCTCCTGCTGATCCTCCACCACCAGCACCGTCTCGCCGGTGGCGGCGCGGGAGAACTCGCCGGCCGGCGACGGCACGGTCATGGGAAGGTCGGCGGCCTGGGGCAGGCAGATCCGGAAGGTCGCGCCCAGCCCTGGCTCGCTCGACGCCTCCACCCAGCCCCGCCACTGCCGGACAATGCCGTAGACCATCGACAGTCCCAGCCCCGTGCCCTTGCCCGGCGCCTTGGTGGTGAAGAACGGCTCGAAGGCCCGGCGCAGGATCTCGGAGTCCATGCCGCAACCGGAGTCGGTGATGGTGAAGGTGGCGTACAGTCCCGGCGCCAGGCCCTCGGCGGCGGCGCGCGCGTGGTTGGCCTCCACCTCGCCGGTCTCGATCATCACGGCTCCGGGGCCGGCGATGGCGTCCCGGGCGTTCACCACCAGGTTCATCAACACCTGGTGCAACTGTCCGGGATCGGCCAGCACCCGCCCGGCAAGGGGCGACAGGCGCAGCCGCAGCTCCACGGCTTCTCCCAGGATGTGCTGCGCCATGTTGCGAGCCTCCAGGATCAGCTCGTTCAGGTTCACCACCTGCGGTTCGGCTACCTGCCGGCGGCTGAACGCCAGCAACTGGCTGGTGAGCGAGGCCGCCCGTTCCCCGGCGCGCCGGATCTCGGTCAGGTGCCGCTTCAACGGTTCGCCCTCGGGCATCTGCCGGATGGCGATGTCGCTATAGCCGTTGATCACCGTCAGCAGATTGTTGAAGTCATGGGCCACGCCGCCCGCCAGCCGGCCCACGCTCTCCAGCCGCTGCGCCTGGATTAACTGTTGTTCCAGTTGGGCGCGCTCCTCCTCCACCCGCTGCCGTTCGGTGACGTCGCGCGACACGCCCAGCACCTGGTTCACGCGGTTGTGCTCGTCGGTCAGCAGCGTGGTCACCACTTCCACCGGCACCGCGGCGCCGTCCTTGCGGCGATGCTCGGCGTGGGTCGTCCAGACGCGGGCGCCGCAGCCGTTCTCCACCGCCGCCACGCGTTCCGGCAACTCCGCCGCCATCCGGGCGAACAGGCCATCCTCGAGCAGCCGCCGCGCGCTCATGCCCAACACCTCTTCGGCCGTGTAGCCGGTCAGCCGCTCGAGCGAAGGGCTGACGTAGGCCAGCCGCCCGGTGCGCATGTCCCACAGCCAGATGGCGTCGGCCGTGTTCTCCGAGATGAGCCGGTACTTCTCCTCGCTCGCCTTGAGCGCCGCCTGCATCCGCCGCTGCTCGAGCGCGGTCGCCACGCTCGCCGCCGCCCGCTCAAACAGCGAGATCATCTCGGCGGTGAAGCGTCCCTTGCGCCGGTCGTTGAACTGCATCATGCCGATGGGACGGCCGGCGAAGGTCAACGGCGCGAGCGCGACGGACTCGTAACCCTCCCGCATGCACCGCCCCCGCAAGGGTCCCGGCAGGTCGGCCGGCTTCACCGAAGCGAGCAGGTCGCTCAGGCAATTGGTCCAGAACGAGCCGCCCGCGCTCAGGCTGGAATGCAGCGACGAAACGGCCCCGCTCAGCACCGCGCCGCACACGCAGGCCCACACCACGCCGCCCTCGGTTTGCGCCGGCCCCACGCACAGGCTGGATTCGGCCAGGACAAACTCTTTCGAAAAACCCACTGTCTCGTAGTACGGGAAATCGTCGCCGTCGCGCAGCCGGATTCCCACCGCCTCGCAGCCCGACCACTGTTGCAGGAACGCCGTCACCCCCCGGATCAGCTCCCGCGTGTCGGTCGGCGAATTGGCGAGCTTGAGGATCTCGAGCATCAGCTCGCGCTCCTCCTCGTACAGCTTCCGATAGGTGGTGTCGCGCGAGATCGTGATGATCCGCTCCACCCCGCCGATCACCGCGATCTGCGACGTATAGGAGCACATCACCTGCGATCCGCCCCGCGCCGTTAGCACGACTTCGCGGCTGCTCACCTGCCCTGCTGCCCGCAACGTCGCGATCAGCCAGTCCCGCTCGCCCGCCGGCATCAAGCCCAGCTGGACCGCGCTCCTGCCGATGGCTTCATCGCGGCTCCATCCCGTAATCTGCTCCCACTTGCGGTTCACGTCCAGGTAGCGGCCGTCCTCCACCGTGGTGATGGACATCAGCATGGGCGCGTCGGCGAACACGCGGTGGAACTTCTCCTCGCTCTGGTGCAGGGCCACCTGCGCCCGCTCGCGCTCGGTGACGTCGCGCGCGATCGTGAGCGCCAGGTTCTGCTCGGAAAGCGTGAAGGCCGCCGCGGTCACCTCCATGGGGATGCGACGCCCGTCCTTGGCCAGGTACCGCATCTCCGCCGCGGCGCGCCCGTCCGACGACAGGCGTTGCATCATGGCCTCGTACGGCCGCCGGCTTTCCGGCGCCACCACGTCGCGGGCCGTCAGGTTCAGCAACTCCTGCTGGCCGTAGCCCAGCCGCTCGAGCGCCGCCCGGTTCGCCGCCGCGAAGCGCCCGTCCGGCTGCTGCAGCAGGATTGCGTCGTCGGCGGAGTCAAACAGCGTCCGGTACAACAGTTCGCTGCCGCGCAGCCGCTCCTCGGTCTGCTTGCCCACGGTCAGATCGACGTGACAGCCCACCACGCGCGAGGGACGCCCGCCAGCGGTCCATTCCACCGCCTTGCCCCAGCAGGCCACCCACGCCGTCGCGCCGTCCTGGCGCGGGAACCGGACCTCGGCGTACAACGGCGTCTCGCCCCGGCTGTCGAAGTGGAGGCGGATCGCCTCCATCAGCCGCTCCCGGTCCTCGCGGCCCAGCCGCCGGATCCACCGCGCCGGCGATGGCGCGGGGCCTTCTTCCTCGTATCCGAAGATCTGCCGCGACCGGGGGCTCAGGTAGCAGCGATTCTCCGTCACATTCCAAACCCAGTAGCCGGCCAGCGTGGATTCGAGGATCGCCTGCAGGTCGCGATGCTCCTGCAGGCGGTTGTTGGCGGAGGCCTGTGGACGATGGTCCGGCTTCCCGGCCGCCGGTTCGGCGAACAGCCGCTCCAGGCGCGCCCGCAACTGTTCCATTTCGCTCGAATCGGCGGGCGCCGGCAGGATAACAAGGGGGCGCAGAGCAGGAATCCGGGACAGTTCGGCGGCCTGTTCGGGGCTCCCCGCAAGCAGCAGCCGCACCCGATTCAGCAGTCCATTATTGAGTAAATCGACCGCCGGCAGTGCGACAAATGACAGACCGATTCCCCGCAGTGAAGCCGCGAGAGCCGCCGTCGTCTGCTCGTCGCAACCGACGGCGCAGATGGCTCCGCGCGCGGATTTACTACCCTCGGGATCGTCCATTCGCCCTCCCGCCATACTTCGGCGCGCGCGTGCTGACATTATAGGCACGCCGCAATAGTTCTACCTAGTATAAGGAAAGAGCCCGAAATGTCGACGGAAAGATTTAATTGATTCCGATAAACTGCGGATTTCGCCGGATTTGATCAGATTGCGCGCCCGGTGGAGCTGCGCAATTGGATGCCGCCGTTCACCGTGCTCAGCTTAAGCTGGCGGCCGCCGGAGCCGATCCGTCCGCGCAGGCTCTTGGGCCCCCAGCGCCCGCTCACCGTCAGCGGGAAATCGGTGGACATCCCCCCGTTCACCGTGGCGGCGCTCACTTCGGCGTTCAGCCCCGCCGGAACCGTCAGCTCGATGCCGCCGTTCACCGTGGTGAACTCCAGCCGGTCGCTCCAATTGGCGTTGCCGATGGACGCCTCGATGCCGCCGTTCACCGTGTGCGCGTTGGCGACGCCGGTGGTGGACAGGTTGATTTTGCCGTTCACCGTGTGCGCGTCAACGTCCGATTGCAGCGCCGTGATGGTGATGGATCCGTTCACCGTCTTGGCGATCAGCCGCACCCCTTTGGGCGTCTTCACCGTGAACTCGACCTTGGTGTCGTTGTCGCGGGTCTGCATGCGCCCGCCCTCGCCCGGACGGCACTCGTTGGGACGGCCCCCGTCGCCCGGATAGACGGCGCACACCGTGACGCCGCCCTCGTGCGGAACGGCCTGGACCGAGACGCTGTTCGGATCGCTGCGCCAGGCGCTCTTGCGGGCCGTGATCTGGACCTCGGAACCAGAGGTGTAGTCGGCGCGAATCCCGCCGTTAACACCTTTTATTTCAATGCTTTGGCCTTCTTTCAGGCGACCGCTCCAGGAGAAATCGCCCTGCACGGCCAGCGCCGGGACCACCGCTAACAGGTTGAGCAGCCACAGTTTGCGCATTATTGTCCTCCCCAAGCCGTCAATACCGCCCGGCGCCGTCCCGGTTACACGCGACGGCGGGCCAGCGGTTCCGTCTGGTGAAAATAACGCAGAAGGAGGCGTTTTTGTTCGTTCGAAAACGTTAAAACTGCATCAAAAACGTCACTTTTTGAACAGTGCGTCGAGCGCCGCCTGGGCGATGGCCTCATCCACCTCCGACGCCGCTCCGCTGGCCGCGATGCCGCCCAGCGTCTGGCCGTCCGCCTTGATGGGCAACCCGCCCTGGTTCGGAAACGCGTTCGGATAGGCCAAAATGCCCAGATTTCCGTTCTTTAGCGACTCCTGCGCGTTCTTTGAGGGGCTCCCGTAATAGGCGCAGTGCCGGGCCTTCTTCTGGCAGAAGTTCAGGGTGTTGAGCCCCGCCCCATCGGCCTTCTCGATGAAAATCAGGTTCCCGCTGTCGTCGACAATGCAGATGGTCACCTGGACGTTCCGTTTCTGGGCCTCCGCCTCGGCCCCCGCCACCATGGTTTTGATGGCCGCCAGGTTCAGGGTCTTCTTCGTGGAAAGTTCGGCGCCGCCGGCGGCGCAGCCGATGGCGAGGAGCAGTGCAGCGAGCTTGAACATAGGTAGCAGTGTATCGCGCCGACGCTCGAACGGGGCCCGCGGGGCGCGCGTGGCACGTCCATGTGATTCGTGATACCGTGAAAGCGCCATGCACATCCCGGACGGATTCCTAACTCCACCGGTTTGGGCCACGCTGGACTTCGCCGGTCTCGCCTCGGTCAGCCTGCTCGCCCGCAAAGCCCGCGCCGAAGTCGACGAATCCCGCATCCCGCTGCTCGGGGTGATGGGCGCCTTCGTCTTCGCCGCCCAGATGATCAACTTTCCGGTAGGGCTTGGCACAAGCGGACATCTGGTGGGCGGCGCGCTGCTTGCTTTTATCCTGGGACCCGCGGCGGCGGCCATGGTGATGACGGCCATTCTCGCCATTCAGGCGCTGGTGTTTCAGGACGGCGGAATCCTGGCCCTCGGTCCGAACGTGCTCAACATGGCGTTTGCCGGAGTGTTCGCCGGCTACCTCCCGGTCCACTTTCTGGGCGGGCGGTCGCGCCGCGCCGCGCTGTTTGCAGGAGCGTTCCTCTCCGTGATGGTCAGCGCCCTGATGGCCTTGAGCGAACTGCTGATTTCCGGCGTCCGCATGCCCGCCGGAGCGCTGTGGATCTCGCTGGCGCTGTTCGCCGTCAGCGCGCTGCTCGAGGGGGTGATCACGGTGGCGGCGGTGGAGGCCATCGGCCGTCTCCAGCCCTCCTGGGTGAAAAGCCGTGGCGGCGGAATGCGAGCGCCCGCGCTTGCGATCATCGCGCTCACCGCCGTTTTCCTTGCGAGCGTCGGGATCACCTTCGCCTCCGCCTCCCCCGACGGGCTCGAGAAACTGATCGAACGCGCCGGACCCGCCGGGCGGAACCTGTTCGCCGCGCCGTTGGCCGAGTATCAGTGGCAGGGGCTCGGCGGCGAATGGATGGGGAAGGCGGCGGCCGGTGTGCTGGGAGTGGGATTTGTGTTCGTGTTGTGCATCGGGTTCGCGCGGTTGGCGCGTAGTAAGAAGTAGGACCGCGATGCATCACGTCATTGTCGAACGCTGGAGCCGGCGCCGGAGTTGGATGCATGCGCGCGACGCGCGGGTGAAGCTGGCCGCGCTGGTGGCGCTGATCGCCGCCTCCGCCACCACCCCGCCAAGCCACTGGACGGCGGCGCTGTTCTACGGCGCGCTGGCGCTGGCCGGCGTCCTGGCGGCGCGCCTGCCGGTCCACTCGTTGTTGAGCCGAGCCGCGCTGGTGCTGCCGTTTTCGGCTACGTTCGCGGCGGTGAACTGGCTTGCGGGCGACCCGGCGCGAGCCTCGGCGCTGCTGTGGAAGAGCTACCTGTCGGCGTTCTCCGTCCTTTTGTTCGTTTCCTGCACGCCGCTGGCGGACGCTCTACGGGCGCTTGAATGGTGTCGCGTGCCCAGCCTGCTGATCCTCATCGCGCAGTTCTTATATCGATACCTGTTCGTGATTTCTGAACAGGCGCAGCACATGCGTCTGGCCGCCCAGTGCCGCGCGGGCGGCAATCATGACTGGACGTTCCGTGGAGCGGCGGCGGCGCTTTCGGTGCTGTTCGTGCGCTCCTACTCGCGCGCCGACGGGATCCGCCAGGCCATGAACGCGCGCGGATTCGCCGGTCGTTTCCCCGCTCTGGCGGCGCCGCGGTTCACCTGGATCGACGGAGTGTTCGGCGCGGCGGCGATCGCGGCGTGCGCCGGAGTGCGGGTGATGGCATGACTCCCGTCATCCGCGCCGCTAACTTGACGTTCAGTTATGACGACGGGACCCGGGCGCTCGACGGAGTTAGCTTCGAGTTATACCCGGGCGAGTGCGTCGCCCTGCTGGGAGCCAACGGCTCCGGTAAGACGACCTTCGCCCTGCACCTGAACGGACTGCTCACCGGCGAGGGCGAAATTGAGGTATGCGGCATGGAGCTGTCCAAGGAGAACCTCCCGCCGATCCGCCGCAAGATCGGCATGGTGTTTCAGGATTCCGACGAGCAGTTGTTCATGCCCACCGTGCTCGAGGACGTGATGTTCGGCCCGCTCAACATGGGCCTGACGCCCGACCAGGCGGGCGCGCGCGCCCGCACCGCTCTCGAGCGTGTGGGCATGGCGGGGCTGGAGGCGAAGGCGCCGTATCATCTCAGCGCGGGCCAGAAACGGCGCGTGGCGGTGGCCGGCGTGCTCGCGATGAACCCCGAGATTCTGGTGCTGGACGAGCCGACCACGTATCTCGACCCTCCCGCCGAGCGCGACTTAGCCGTATTACTGCGCGAGTTACCGCAGGCGAAGATTCTCATCAGTCACGACATGCCGTTTGTCCGCGCGCTGGCCTCCCGCGCCGTGTTTTTCGAACGCGGCCGCATTGTGGCCGAAGGCTGTGTGAATGAGATCGTCGAGCGGTTCGGCTGGGACTTACAGTTATAACTCCTCAGGATTTCTTCGGCGACTCGCACAGCAGCGTCACCGGACCGTCGTTTTCCAAATGCACGCTCATCATGGCCTGGAACACGCCCGTTTCGACGGGAATGCCGGTCTGGCGGGCGCGCGCGACGAAGTACTCGTACAGCAGGCGGGCCTCGGCGGCGGGCGCCGCGTCGTCGAAGCTGGGACGGCGGCCGCGGCTGCAATCGCCGTAGAGGGTGAACTGCGACACCAGCAGCAGCGCGCCCCCGGCCTGGCGGACATCGCGGTTCATCTTGCCGTTCTCGTCGTGAAACACGCGCAGGGAGGAGATCTTTTCCACCAGGTACTCGGCGTCCGTCTCCGTGTCGTCGCGGCGGATTCCAATGAACACGAGAAGGCCCTGCGCGATGGCGCCCGTCACCTGGCCGTCCACCTCGACGCGCGCCTGGCGAACCCGCTGTACTATGACTCGCATAGAATCATCTTGGCATTTCGCCGGGTTGACCCATTGAGAGCGCTCCATCACACTGAGGAGTGTTCGGCATCATCTTATGATCGAGACATACGCATTCGCGCGGGCCGGATTGCTGGGCAATCCGAGCGACGGCTATTTCGGAAGAACCATCGCGCTGATCGCCCGCAATTTCCGGGCGCGCGTGCTGCTGTATCCCAGCGCGCGGCTGGAGATCAAGGCCTCCAAGGCCGACCTGCCGATCTTTGAGAGCCTCGACGACCTGTACGCCACCACGCGCTGGCGCGGCTACTACGGCGGCATCCGCATCCTGCAGGCGCTGATCGTGCGATTCATGGATTACTGCCGCGGCCAGGGCGTCGAACTCGAGAACCGCAACTTCACCATCGAGTACGAATCGACCATCCCGTTGCGTCTGGGCATGGGCGGATCGAGTTCCATCATCACCGCGGCGTTGCGGGCGCTGTGCCAGTATTACGGCGTCGAGATCCCCAAGCCGATCCAGGCCCGGCTGGTGCTTGAAACCGAGACCAGGGAACTGGGCGTGCCGGCCGGCCCCCAGGACCGCGTGATCCAGGTGTATGAAGGCGTGGTGTACATGAACTTCGACCGCGCGTTGATGGAGGGCCGCGGCTACGGCGAGTACGAATCGCTGGACCCATCGCTGATGGAGAACGTCTACCTGGCCTACCGGACCTCGCTCAGCGAGGGCACCGAGGTCTTCCACAGCAACGTGCGGGAGCGCTGGAACCGCCGGGACCCGGACGTGGTGGACGCCATGAAGCGTTGGGGCGACATCGCCGCCGAGGGCCGGGAGGCGTTGGTCACGCGCGACCGTGCGCGCCTGAACCGCCTGATCGACGAGAACTTCGACCTGCGCACGCGGATTTACGACGTGGGGCAGGGCAACCTGGACATGGTGACAGCCGCGCGGCGAGCGGGCGCGTCGTCGAACTTCGCAGGGTCCGGCGGCGCGGTGGTCGGGTTGTATGAGGATGAGGCGATGTTCCGGCGGCTCCAGGAAGAGATGAAGCCGTTAGGGGTGTTGGTGGTGAAGCCCCGTATTACGTGATTACGTGTAAACCCGGATTTTTCCTAGACCTTTCACCCGATAGCCAGGAGTATTCCCGGCGGCGAGAATGCACTAAGATGCTTTACCAACGCCGTCGGCGGTACACGAGCGCACACATCGCGTATCTTCATGTGGAGCAGGAGCGCAACCAGACTCGGATCACGGGCGGGGCGACCGACGGATTCCTGAGGCTGTGCGACGGGGACGGGAATGTGTGGTCCGGGCCGATCGAGAAGGGTCCGGACGGCCAATACCGCTGCCGTCTGCGCGACGCGTTCGGGGGGAGCATGACGGGCACCGCGGAGTCCGGCTCGTGGACGTTCCGGGACGATCAGGGGAACATCTGGAAGGGCTTCGCCAGTTGACGGGCTTGCTTGGGGCATCCTGCTAGACTGGGCGTTACGCCGCAGCCACCGCGGACGACGAGCGTCTGTCCACAGATCGTGTTGCGTGAGTCGACTCCTGCTGGATCAGGGTCTCGCGCCGGCCGCCGCGAAGCGCCTGCGGGAACAGGGGTTTGACGCCGTCCACGTGATCGAGATTGGAATGGATCGCGCGCCGAAGGGCAGGCGAAGCTGATTCGCACCATACGGACACAGTGTGAGATCGCACTCGTCGAGGGGGCCGCAGTTTCCGCTGATGCGGAAACCATCCGTGTAGGACGGCTGCCTCCGCGATAGGGCGGGGGAGCGCGGAAGCCTGCACCAATCCCCGCCGGAACTGCTGGCACGGATTCTGCTGCGTGAGTTGGTGGAAGAAGGGGAATTGCCAGGCTAACGGTTCTTCATCGGGTCGATGACGGCGTTCGGGTCCTTGTCGAATCCGGTCAGTTCGTATTCTGGCAAAGGCGACTGCGGCTGATTCTCGTGTGGCGGCCAACTTGGATGCGGCCAAAGGCCAATCGGCTTGACGTAGCGTTTAGCTGGTGAAGGCTGAGGACCCGGCGCTCATTCCGCCACCACGACCAGACGGCCCACGCAACCGCTAATTTTCCTTAGCCTCGACCTATATAGGACCCGAATGAAGTCGATTTTGTGGGGTTTCGGAACCACTAATAATCGTGTTAAGTCCTTTATTGTGAATCGTTAGCGCGGTAGGAATCGAGCCCACAACCTATTGATTCAGAGTCCCTGGACGGGGGACTAGCTAGCGCCGCGATAGGCGGCTAATTGATGGTGAAGCCGACGATGAACGCCACCTGGTTAGGCAGCGAGTCGAACAGTCCGGTGACGCGCACCGGCGCGAACGACTTGTCCGCGGTCCACAGCGTGTAGCGCAATTCCGGGGAGATGCGGAACATGCGCGCCCGGAAGTCGAGGCCCGCCGACAAGGGAATGCCGAACGAGTTGCTGCCCTGGGAATCCTGGCTCGTGGAGCTGGAGGACGTGGACGTTACCGTGGAGTTCTGGTTCACGTGACGGATCGAGATGCCCGCGCCAAGAAAGGGCCGCACATAGTTGTGCATCACGAAATGCCGCTTCAACAGGAACGGGAATTCCCATGAGCTGCCGTTGGAATCGCTCGAGAATCCCACGCCGAGCAGCGACGCCTGCGATTTGACGCCGAAGCCGCGGCGCATCGCGTCCACCTCGACCGTGTAGCGCGGGGACAGGTGAAACTGGAACGTGCCGCCAATCATGAAGCGGCCGCTTCGGTCCTCCAGCGTCCCGGACGGGTTCTGCGCGGTCGAAAACCAATCGCGCAACTGGCCCCCGCCGATGATGCCCACGCCGACAATTCCGTATTCCTTGGGTTTCTTGGCCGCCGGCCCCGCCGGTTTCGCGGGTCCCGGGCTGGGCGCCTGGCCCGCTTCCGGATCGGGCGATGCGGGCGGTTCAGCCGCCGCCAGAGTCAGGACCGCGACCGCGAGCAGGGACGCCGCGCGAGCGCCGTTGCCGAGAATTCGCCGGGCGCAACCGCCAGCGGCGGAGTGGTTCACGTAGACACGCCGATCCATATGGCTAGACTCCAGGACTCTAGAATACAACAATGTTTGGCCGAAATGTTTGAAACATTGTTGTATGCCTAACGTTTGGAGCGGGATAGCGCGCGGGGCTTCGCTGAGGCTGGAACCGGTCAGAAAAGCGCCAGTTGGTCGCGCACTCTTCGCGATTCCTTCGCCTTCCAGTATTCGACGATGCGCTTGACGACATCGGCCAGCGAAACCAGGCACATGGGCTGTTCGGAGTCCTTCAGGATGCCGATGATCCGGTCCAGCCGCCGTTCCACGTACAGCGCGTCGCCGTCGGTGAGCACATACAGGCCGGAATCGCCGGCCAGGATCTCGCGCTGGCGCCGTTCGATCTCGCGGTGCAGGTTGCGCTCGGTGACGCGACGGATCTTCTGGAGCGAGAATCCGCGCCGCCGCAGGTCCGCCACCACCATGATCGCGATGACGTCCTTGGGCTGGTAAACGCGCCGATGGCTCTCCTGCTCCGGCGTGACGACGTGGCGCTCATCCCACCACTGCAACTGCCGCGGCGTGACTCCGGCCAGTTCGACCACGTCGGAACTCGCGAAAGTCGCCGAATTCAGATCGGCATCGATGTCCGGCATGACAGGATGGTTGCATTATACTGTCCCAACGGCGTTTGATGTAACCGATTCGAGAATTTTTGGAGGCGAGCGAAACCGTAGCCGTGAGACACTAAAACATCAGCATGGGCAAGTACGACCTTATCGTCATTGGATCCGGCCCCGCGGGACAGCGCGCAGCCATCCAGGGTTCCAAGGCCGGAAAAAACGTCGCCGTCGTGGAAAAGCGCGAAGTGGTCGGCGGCGCCTGCATCAACACGGGCACGATCCCGAGCAAGACCATGCGAGAGGCCGTAATGCACCTCTCGGGATACAATTACCACTCGATTTACGGGCTGCACTACCGGGTGAAGGACAAGATCACGATGGCGGATCTGGCCTTCCGGGTTCAGCACGTGATCAAGACCGAAATCGACGTCACTCAGGCCCAGTTGGCCCGAAACAACGTCGACCTGCTATTCGGAGTCGCAAGCTTCGTCGATCCCACCCACATCCGGGTGGAAAACAGCCGGGGGGCGCAGGTGTATGAGACCGAGACCGTCATCATCGCCGCCGGCACCAAGCCCGCCGTTTCCGAGAAGGTGCCGCTCAACGGCCGCAGCATCATCAGCAGCGATCAGGTGCTCGACATCCCCTGCATCCCGAAGACGCTGATCGTGGTGGGCGGCGGCGTCATTGGCGTCGAATACACCTGCATGTTCGCGATCCTCGGCGTGCGCGTCATTCTCGTCGAAAAGCGGCCGCGCCTGCTCGAATTCGCCGATTCGGAAATGGTGGAGGCGTTGAGCTATCACCTCCGCGACAACCGCGTCACCATGCGCCTGAACGAGGAAGTGTCGAGCGTGGCCGAGCAGCCGGACGGCAGCGTCGTCGCCACTCTCGAAAGCAATAAGAAAATCGTCGGCGACGTGCTGCTGTACGCCGTCGGCCGCCAGGGCAACGTCGACGACCTGAATCTGCCCGCCGCGGGCCTTTCGGCCGACAACCGCGGCCGCATCAAGGTGGATCCGGATTACCGGACGGCGCTGCCCCACATCTGGGCCGTGGGCGACGTCATCGGCTTCCCGAGCCTCGCCTCCGTGTCGATGGAGCAGGGCCGCATCGCCGCCGCGCACGCCTTCAACCTGCCGGTGGCGTCCAACCCTGCCACCTATCCGTACGGCATCTACACGATTCCGGAAATCTCCTTCATCGGCAAGACCGAGGAGCAGTTGACCGACGAGGACGTGCCATACGAGGTCGGCGTGGCGTATTATCGTGAGATCGCTCGCGGACAAATTCGCGGCGACACCACTGGGCGCCTGAAGATTATCTTTCATCGTGAAACTCACTTGATTCTCGGCGTCCATATTATTGGGGAAGGCGCGTCTGAGTTGCTGCACATCGGCCAGGCGGTAATGAGTTTGGGCGGGAAAGTCGAGTACTTCGTCAGCACGGTGTTCAACTATCCGACGCTGGCTGAATGTTACAAGGCCGCGGCGTTCAACGGATTGAACAAACTGGCCAGACTGTAAGATCTGGGGGCGTATGGGACGTACGGTCGGCGTTTCGATGACGGACCGCTTGGCGGTGGGCTTGGTGGACGGGGCGCGCGTCGTCGGCGAGGTGCGCTATTTCCCGGACCAGGGCGGCCTGGCCATCTTCCAGGGCATGCCTTCCGACGAGATCGCCGCCAACATCATGGAGCAAATCTCCCTGGCGGCGGGCGGCGAGCGTTTAACCGCCGTGGGCGTCGGGCTGCCGGGGATAGTGCGCCACGGCGTGGTGGAAGAATCGCCCAACCTGATCCAGATGAAGGGGCTGGCGATTGAGGCCATGCTCGCCGGAGGACTGGGCCGGCGCTATCCGGACGTGCGCGTCGCAGTCTCCAATGACGCCGACGCGATGGCGGCCGGCATCGCCGCGACGCGCGGCCAACTGGACCGGCTGGTGCGCGTTTGGACGCTCGGTAACGGCGTCGGCTTCGGACGTTATCCGGCCGCCGAGGGCGTGTTTGAAGGCGGTCACACGGTGGTGACGCTCGACCCCAAGGAGACCTACTGCGGCTGCGGCGGCGTGGGGCATCTGGAAGGCATCATGGGCCACCGCGCGATGCGGCTGCGCTTCCTCGACCTGGAGCCGGAAGAAATCTTCGAATCCGCCAGGACGGGCGTCGCCCGCTGCATGGATTTCGTGAAGCTGTGGCACCGCGCGCTGGCCGCCGGCGCCGCTTCCAGCATTCACATGGACGGTCCCGGCAAGTTCTACCTCACCGGGCAGAACGCCCACTTCGTCGATGTCGACCGTCTGCATCGCTACATGAGCGCCATGGTGAAGATGAGCCCGCTGCAGGGCTATTCGTTCGAAGTGGTCCCCGGCGGCGAAGACATCGCCATCATCGGCGCGGCGGTGGCGGCGAACAGCCTGGCTGCCACGGCCTGAACCATAATGCAGAGTCCGAAATCCCGCATGGCGGCATACGCCCTGGTCGCGATCGCGCTCGCGTCAACGCTCGCCGCGCTGGTCGAGGCCGGGTCCGCCAAGTCGTCCAACTTCGACATCACTCAGTATGAGAGCCGTTTCGGCGGTATTCGCCGGGATGTGCCCACCGACGCCGCCATCGGTTATCTCAGCGACGCCGACCCGTCGCTAACCAGTTCCGTCGCCGAATATTATCTCGCCCAACTCGCCGTTGTGCCCCTCGTGGTGGCGAACAACGCGGCCCAACCCCTGGTGATGGCGAACGTCCACACGCCGCAGCCGCCCGAGTTCTACCGGTCCAAGGGACTCGAACTGGTGAAGGATTACGGCAACGGCGTCATGTTGTTGCGGAGGCCGGCGCGATGAGCCTGCTGTTCGTGATGCTCTCGGCCATCACGGGAATTCTCATCGTGCGGCTCGCCTGGCCGAACGGGCTGCGCCTGTGCCGCCATGACTTGTTGCGGGCTTCATTGGGAGCGGGCCTCGGACTGGGGATCGCTTCGCTGATCGTCTTCCTGGCGGACGCTGCGTTCGGCGGTGGAGCGAAGTTCGTACTGGCGGCCGACATCGGCGTCTTCGCCCTGTCCTTCGCCGCGAACTGGATCCTTCGGCGCAACGCCGCCTGTCCGCTGTGCGCGCACCCGTCGCCCGGTGACGGTGGGTTCGTATTGTCGGGCGCGGCCCTGCTATCGGTCGGTGCGGCGGCGGCAGCGTTCTGCCTGTTCATCGCCGCCAATCCCTTCGGCGAGTGGGACGCCTGGGCCATCTGGATCAATCACGCCCGTTTCCTGGCCAGCGGTCCAACGTGGACGCGTATGTTCTCGCCGTCGCTCGCCTGGGCCGTGCAGGACTATCCGCTGCTTGTGCCCGGCGCGATCGCGAACGCGTGGATGGCGGCGGGGACGCAATCGCAGGTCGCCTCCTGGGCGGTCTCCGGCCTGTTCCTGTTCGGCGCGATCGGCGTCGTCTTCGGGGTCCTCGACCTGTTGCGCGGGCGCATGCAGGCTCTCGTCGGGGTAGCGGCGCTGCTCGGCGCCGGGGCGATCATTCGCATGGGCGCTTCGCAGTATGCCGACGTTCCGCTCGCATTCTTCTACGCCGCCGCTGTCGCCATGCTTTGCCTGCCGGACGCCATCCCGGCCGATCGTCACTCATGGTGGCTCGCCGGCGCGATGGCGGGCTGCGCGGCCTGGACCAAGAACGAAGGGCTCGTGTTCCTGGCGGTGATCGTCATCGCCCGAGCCATCGCCGCCGCGCGCTCTCGCTCCTTCCATCCGCCATTGTTCGCGCTCCTGATCGCCGGCGCCGCGCCGTTCGCCCTTGCGACGGCGTGGTTCAAGCATGCCTTCGCGCCCGCCAACTATCTGATCTCCGAACGTCAACAGCCGCTCGGCGCGCTGCTCGCCGACGTTTCGCGCTACATGACGGTGGCCGTCGAATTCGGACGTCAGGGATTCATCTTCGGAGGCTGGCTGCTGCCTCCGGTCCTCGTCCTTGCCGTCTACTTCTGGATGGTCGGCAAGTCCGCCGCGACGGGTCCCGGACGCCTGGCCGGACTCCTGACCACCGGCCTGATGCTAGGGGCCTACGCGGGCGTCTACGTCGTGACGACGAAGGACCTGAACTGGCAGATCGAGACATCGCTTGCGCGCGTGATGATGCAGCTCTGGCCGATGGCCGTGCTGACGTTCTTCCTCTATGCGCGAGAGTTGAAACCGGCGGCGGTGCCGGAACAGAAACAGCAGGAAACCGGGAAGCGGGCCAAAGGCAAAGGCAGGTAGAAGCGCGGAACCCGGGAGTCCCGCGCCTCCGGGTTGAAAGCTACTTCTTTGCGGGAGCCGTGGCGGCCTTCGCCTCGGTCTTCTTCTTGCCAATGGGGCTTTCCTGCGCCGCCTTATAGCCGGCCTTCTGGGCGTCGGCCTCGGTCATGAACTTGCCACTCTTGGTCGTGCCGTAGTAGCGGCCGTCCTTGTGGTACACCTTGGTGTTCAAGTTGACCCAAACCATGCCTTTGGACTTGGCGTCGGCGATTTCAGCCGCCGTGGGAGCCGCGGTCGCCGCTTTGGCAGCGGTCTTCTTCGCGTCTGCCGGGGCCGGAGCGCCGAACGTCTGGGCGGGAATCAGCAGGGATGCGGCAAGAGCCGCGTTCAACAAGAGCTTCTTTGTGAGCGTCATTGGTTCAACAGTATACTACCCGCGTTGCATCGTACGCGGCTGGGACTTAGGACCTACTCGCCTATCATGGAGTTATGCCACGATATGCCGCCATCGACATCGGCAGTAACTCGGTCCGCCTGCTGGTGGCCGAAGCGTCGATGGACGCCCGGCAGCGGCAGCCCTCGCTTGGCACCATTCATCAGGATCGCAACGTCACCCGCCTGGGCGCGGGCGTGTTCCAGACCGGCCGTCTGGACGAACAGGCCATCGCGCTCGTCTGCGCGACGCTCGAACGCATGGCCGAAGCCTACAAGCGGTTGGACGTCGTGGGTGTGCGCGCCGTCGCCACCGCCGCCGTCCGCGACGCCAGTAACCAGCAGGAGTTCATCGAACGCGCGTCGGCCGCCGCCGGAACTCCCGTCGAAATCATCTCGGGACAGGAGGAGGCGCGGCTCATCCACCTGGGCGTTCAGGCGCGCTGGCCGCATCCGCAGGGCCGGATACTGACCATCGACGTGGGCGGCGGAAGCTGCGAGCTGATCGTCGCCGAACGCGGCCAGCTTGTGACGGCCCTCTCCAAACCCCTCGGCGCGGTGCGACTCACCGAAGTGTTCCTCAAGAACGATCCGCCGTCGGACGCCGAGCTGCACCGCCTCAGTCAATCCATCGACGAGCGTCTCACCGGCGCCGCGGCCCGTCTCGGCGGCGGATTCCAGCGCATCATCGCGACCTCCGGCACGGCCGCCGCCATCGTCTGCGCCGTGAACCGCGTTCCCAGGGCGCGTCGCGAGGAAGCCGACCGTCTGCGCGCCACCACCGTGCAGGTCCGCCGCTTCTTCAAGGAAGTGCGCGCGCGAAGCCTGGCCGAAAGGAAGCAGGTGTCGGGCATCGGCCCCCGCCGCGCCGAGATCATCGTGGCCGGGGCCGCGGTCTTCCTGCGCTTGCTCGAGATGTTCCACCACCCGTCGATGTACTACCTGGCCGCCGGCGTCCGCGACGGTATTATCGCCGACCTGCTCAGCCGCGGCGTCGGGCGCGAACTCACCCACCTCAACGCCGATCAGCGTCGCGCCGTCGAGGAGATGGCCCGCCGCTACGGCGTGAATCTGCGGCACGCGCGCAAGGTGGCCTCCATGGCGCTCGCCCTGTTTGAATCGCTGCGTCCGGTGCATCGTCTGCCCCCGGCCAACGGTCGCCTGCTTGAAGCCGCGGCGTACCTGCACGACGCCGGTCACTTCATCAGCGACACCGGCCATCACAAGCACTCCGCCTACATCGTGGCCAACAGCGACATGCCCGGCTTCACCGACGAGGAGCGCCTGGTGGTGGCGATGCTGTGCCGCTACCATCGCAAGGCCATGCCCGCTCCCCGCCACTCCAACTACCAGGACCTCGGCGCCGAACTCCGCAAGCAGTTGCTGCAGTTGATCCCCATCATGCGCCTGGCCGACGCGCTCGACCGCGGCCACGAACAGCGCGTCGACGGCGTCGACTGCCAGATGCGCAACGGCGGCCTGGTCCTGCGCCTCGACTCGGATCAGGACGTCGACCTTGAACAGTGGGCCGCCGACCGCGCCGGCGACGCCTTCCGCTCCGTGTATCAGATGCCGCTCGCCGTCACGCGGGCCAAGGGCGGCGAGTGATGGCGATACCGGCGGAGGCCGCGGCCCGGCTCGAAACGGCCTTCGCGCGTTTTGAGTCGGAGCTGGCCCGCACCGCGGCCGAGCCCGGCGTCGACGAGGTTCACGACGTGCGCGTCTCCATCCGCCGCCTGGAGCAGGCGCTCGACGTCTTCGCCCGTTGGCTTCCCGCCCGGGAGTCCGGCCGGACCGTGGCCCGATTGAGGACCGTGCTCGATCGGGCGGGTGAGGTTCGCGACCGGGACATCGCGCTTGAATTGATATCGTCCCTGGAGCTGACGGTTGCGCCCGCTGTCCCCGAAGCCCTGCGGGGGGAGCGCGAGAACTCCAGCCGGCGCCTGTCCGCCGCCGCCAAAAAGCTCATCGATGCAAAGGCCGCGGCGGCGTGGATGGAGCGGTTGCGACTCGGAAAGCGGGAGCAAACCGCGGCCCTTGGATCGCTGGCCTCCGCTCTGCTGCCTCTCTTGGCGCGAGACTTTATCGCCTCCGGCGCCAAGCTCGCCGAACGCGGAAAGTCGCGCCGCCGCCTGCACCGTTTCCGCGTCGCCGGCAAGCGTTTCCGCTACACCATGGAGTTGTTCTCGGACCTCTACCCCGCCGCCATCGCCGAACGCGTGGCGACGGTCCGCAAGGTGCAAACCTCGCTCGGCGATCTTCAGGATTGCGTCGCAACCCGCCGCCTGTTGCGCGAAGCGGGCGTTGCCGGCGACGTCATGGAGCCGCTGCGCCGCGAAGAGAAGAAGCGTCTCGCCAGTTTCCGCGCGCTGTGGCCGCAACTGTTCGACGACAACGCCGCGCGGGAATGGCGGCGGTTTCTAAAACATCCGGAGCGCCGCGCGCCAGCCAGGAAGCGGGCCCGCTGACTTAACGCGCGATCCTGCGCGCGGCCATCTCCCGGCCGATCTCCTGTTGCGTTTCCATCGGAAGCAGCCGCGCGGCCAGCGGAAACAGCCGGTTGTCTTCGATGTCGATATGCGCCCGGTACAACTCGGCCAAGTCGGCTGCGATCTCGCGGAAACGGGCCGCCCGGTCCGCCGGCAGCGCCCCATCTTGAAGCCACGCCATCCCCAGCGCGTCGGCCTCCGCATGCAGCCGGTCCGCCCGGTCGTGATCCGCCTCGAGCCTCTCCAGATCCCCCAACTCCGCGCGCGCGGTCTCCACCTCCCGCAGCCGGGGAAACAGCGACTCCTCCTCATCCGCCGTATGCTTGGGCGCCGCCTCGCGGAAATAGCGCAACGCCGCATCGAGCGCGTTACGCCGGTCCTCGTCCAACGCGCCCGCGGTCGCCACTTTCGCCATCACCGCCAGGAACCGCTCGATCCGCCGGTGACAATCCGACAGCAGCCCGAGCGGCCGCGAGAAATCGTGGCCCGGTTTCTGTCCGATCTGAACCGGCACTATCGTCCCGATTCCTCGAGCTCCACGGCTCTCGGAAACAGCACCTGGTTCTCCACGCGGATGTGCTCGTACATGTCGGCTTCAAACGCCGCCAGCCGGGTGAAGAACGCGCGGCCGTTTTCGCAAGCGAAGTCCGGAGCGGTGTAACCGTTGGTTACGCGGCGCAGGTTCACCAGCAGGTCCGTCGCGCCGTCGTGCTCCATCATCATCATCCGAATGGGATATTGGACGCTCGGGAAGCAGGCCTCGGGCGCCGCCCCGGCCTCCTCCAACTGCGCCACATAAGGGAACAGAACCTGTTCCTCCTTGGCCAGGTGCGCCAGCAGGTCTTCCTTTAATTCGAGGATGATCCGCTGCGCCGTCACCAGGAACGGAGTGTCCTTGCCGTGGTTGGCGGCCATCTTCCCGATCATGCGCTCCAGGTAGGGCAGTTCCTCGCGAAGGTAGACGTGATGCGTGCTGACGACATGCTCGATGACGTCGCGCAGGGGCTTGGACGAGAGATCGGCGGGAGCGGCGGTGGTTGCGGGCATGAGTTCCTCTTTCCTGTTTAGAGCGTAACCCGGCCATGCCCTCCGATTCGGTGACTTCAGTCACGCGGCCTTTGCACAAAACCGGACGGATTTCGCGCGTTTCATGATACGCTCGATTGCGCATTTTTGTCCGGAGGAGGCTGGGAACCGATGGCGGACTTCGTTAAGAAGCACCTGAAATTGATTACCGAATCGACGCGCGAAGCGTTGATCCACGAAGACTACTGGGAATTCAGCAGGCAAGGCTGGTTTCTCTATTTCTGGAAGGAGGCTCGCGATCAGGCGGGCATCAACGGCCGAGCGGCCGACGTGTTGCCGTTCTTCAACGAGCTTTACGTTCTGCCCGACGAGTGGGACTTGAGCAAACCGGAGTGCCAGATTGAGGAGCAAGGTCCGTTTTACGGCTACAAAGGCGCCGTGCCCATCGGGCAGCGCGTGAAGGTCCTCGCCTACAAGCCCGGCAAGACCTGGGACAACGTGGACGACAACGTCCTCTACCGGCTGCTCGACGCCTGTCTGAAGGTCGGCTTTGAGCGAATCCGCGTGGTGCCGCAGGGCAACGAACTCGGCGAGATCGCCACCGACAGCCCGCTCGCCTTCGCCCGCCACTGCCTGATCCTCGACCAGGCCCATCAGTACAGCCTGGGTTGGCGCGGAGACAGCCGCAGCCTCAAGGACCTGTCCACCGCGGGCGGTTTCAAGAGCAAGGCGCAGTCCGACAACGGCGGCCTGCCCGACTCCTACGCCGAGAAGATTCAGACCCGCAAACCGTGGCACCCCTTCTCGCGACCCGAAAACCGCAGCGACTACTACTTCCGCAAGATGCAGCAGGACAACTGCCTGCACACCGTCGTCAGCATCACGCTCGACTTCGTGACGGCGTCGACGTTCCCGAAGGTGGAGGACATGCTGGCCACGCTGTTCAACGGCCACGAGATCAAGCCGGGCGACACGGTCGACGGCCTCGCCAAGCCCTTCAAGGACAAGCTCTGCAAAGTGGTGACCGGAACCGGCAAGAAGGAGTTCCGTTACGCCGACCGTCAGCAGTTATACCTGGTGTTGCTGTTCGGCCACTTCTTCGACACGCAGAAACGCCAGTCCGGCAATCCGTTCCCCGAAGTCGCCGTTAAGCAGATCCCGGTGAAGAACATTCTGGGCAGCCTGTCGTTTGTGCGCGTGTTCAACGGTCTGCACGAGGCCGAAGGGTTCACCGCGTTCTATGACGCGAAGAATTCCAAGGGCCCATCGATGGAGCGCATCCAGGCGTTCGCCGGAGAGCAGAGCTTGGCGCGCACCCTGTGGCCCAAACTGCAGGAGGAATGGAACAAGATCGTCACCTCCATGCCGTACCACGCCCGTTGGACCGGCTCCGGCGGCCAGAAATTCGGAACCACCGAGCGTTTCTGGCAGGTCACCAAACCGGACGGCTCGCGCCTGATCTAGCGCCCCTTGGCGATCATTGCGGCGATTTCTTCGCGGATGCGTTCGGTCACCGCCGCCCGCTCCTTCAGCGATAATGCCGCGGTGTCGATCGGGTCGCCGATGCGCAGCGTGACCGCGCCCGGTTGTATGCGGCCGGAGCCGAACGGCAGGATCTCCCGCGACCCCACCAGGGCGATGGGCACGATCGGCGCTCCGCTCTTGATGCCGATGTAGGTGACGCCGTCCTTGAAGGATTGCAGTTCGCCGTCGGGGCTTCGCCCGCCCTCGGGGAAAATCAGCATAGAGATTCCCCGCGTGCGGATGGTCTCGGCGGCGAGCGTCATCACCTTCAGCGCGGCGCGCGGATCGGCGCGCGGGATCGGGATGTGTCCCGCCCTGGCCAGGTGCGTTCCGAGGAACGGAATCTGGAACAGCCCGCGCTTCGCCAAAAAACGGAACTGCACGGGAATGCTCGCCAGGATCACCGGCGTGTCGTAATAGCTCAGGTGGTTCGATGCGATGACGTAGCTCGCCTCGGGCTTGATCTTATCGATGCCGTCCAGGGTGACGCGCACGCCCCCGATCGATAACAGTTGCTTCGCCCACCGGCGCGAGCAGCTCATCTGCATGCGGCCCGTGGAATCGAAGAACGACGCGAAGAGACTGAGGGTTCCCCAGTAGATCGTGCTCAGCACAACCAGGGCGGCGCGAATCAGGAACATGAAACCACTATTGTACGAGGAGCGCGCGGGCTTCCCCCACCACGAATAGCGAACCGGTGATGAAGACCGCGTCTTCCGCGAGCGCCTCCCGCCGCACGATCTCGATCGCCCCGGCCAGATCGGCCGCCGTTTCCACGTTGCCGCCGCGCCAGACTTCCTCCACCGCGTCGGGCCGCAGCGCTCGCGCAAAGTGCGGCGCCGTGACGATGATTCGCGAGGCCAGTGGGAACAGCGTGCCCGTAATCTCCTCCACCGCTTTGTCCCGCATGGACCCGTACACCAGCCACACCCGCCGGTTCGCATAGAAGCGCCGGATGTAGGCCGCCAGCGCCCGCGCCCCCGCCGGATTGTGCGCCCCGTCCAGGATGATCTCCGGCCGTTCGCCCACGTGTTCGAGCCGCCCCGGCCAGCGCGCCTCAGCCATGCCGTCGAGCGGTGCGCCCAACTGCTCGAGCGCGAGCGCGGCGGCGACGGCGTTGTCCACCTGGTGCTCGCCGGCCAGCGCACAGCGCGCCTCGCGCCCGTTTAAGCGGAAGCGGCTGCCCCGCGCGTCGACCTCCACATCCGTGACCGATGCGTCGGCCGCCCGCGCGAGGCGGCAGCCCAACTCGCGCGCCCGTTCCTCGATGATCCGCGCCGCTTCGGGCCGCTGTCGCGCCATCACCACCGGCACGCCCGGCTTCAGGATTCCCGCCTTCTCCGCCGCGATCGCCTCGATCGTATTGCCGAGGAACTGCTCGTGATCGAAATCGACGGGCGTGATCACCGCCAGTTCTGGCGTCACGACATTGGTGGCGTCCAGCCTGCCACCCAGGCCCACCTCCAGCACCACGCGACCGCACGCTTCATCGCGGAACAGCAGGAACGCCATCGCCGTCACCGTTTCGAAGTAGGTGGGATGCAGGTCGATCGCGCCATCCTCGAGCAGCCGCTCGGCGGCCTCGTGCACGCGCTCGAACGCCTCGGCGAACCGCTCCGCCGTCACCTCGCGTCCCCCGATGCGGACCCTCTCGGTGGGCTCGGCCAGGTGCGGCGATGTGTAGAGACCGGTGCGCTCGCCCGCCGCCCGCAGCGCCGCCTCGATCATGGCGCTCGTTGACCCTTTACCGTTCGTCCCAGCCACATGCACAAAGCGGCAAGCGCGCTCCGGATGGCCGAGCGCTTCAAGCAGCGTGCGGATACGCTCCAGCCCGAACTTTGCGGTCTTGATCTCGTTGCCCAACGCATAGAGGAAACGGACCGATTCGGGATAGTTCATTTGCGCCTGCTCCGGTTATACAGGATGCGCGCCGACACGATCAACGATGCGGTCAGTGCGAGGATCTTCAGCTCGAACAGCCACGGCGACCGCACATCCGCGGTCGGCACAACCGAGCACAGCACGGCGATCGCCGTCACCACCAGTCCCGCCGCCGCGCTCCGCCGCGCCCCGCACCGCCACCCCGCCAGGAAGATGTAGAGGAACGGGATCAGCCCGCCGATGGCCATCATATCGGTCATGATCTGGTAGGTGGCCCGCAGCGTCTCGCCCATCTGCACCAGGGCCAGAAACAACGCCGCCAACCCGCCGAACAGCAGGATCGAAACATGCGGCGTGTGGAACCGCGGATGGACCTTCGACAGCGCCGGCGGCAGCAATCCCGCCGCTCCCACTGCGTAAGGCAGCCGTCCCGCCGACGCCCCGAACGTGCTCAACTGGCCCACCGACGAGATGAACAGCAGCACGGCGGTGACCGGCGAAATCCAGCCCCAGCCGGTGAACCCGGAGGCGGCGTGAGCGCTCTGCGCCAGTCCGTGCAGCGGGCTGATGCGGTCCGGCGGCAGGATCACCAGCAGCGCCGCCGTGGCGATGATGTAGTAGCCCGCCCCTAGCGGCGACGCCAGAAAGGCGGACCGCGGCAGGTCGCGCTCCGGATTGCGGATCTCGCCCGCCAGGATCGGCGCGAGTTCCAGGCCCGTCAGCGCGAACGCCATCTGCGAGAAGTAATTGATGCGCTGCCAGTCCCATTTGAGCGACAGGTCGAACGGAGTCGCCGACCCCTGCCGCGCGAACACCACCGCCGCGGTCGCCGCGATGGCCAGGCACAACGCGATGGTGCACGCCGCGCCCACGTTATCGAGCCACTTGCCGAACTTGATGCCGGCCACGTTCGCGCCGATTGTCACCACCAGCGCCGCCATGGCCAGCGTGAACACGAACGTCCGGTCCTCGGCCAGATGCACCCACCGCGAGCCGAACGCGTACACCGTCATGCTGGCCGACGACATCAGTGCGCTGGTGAACAGGAACGCCAGGCCCAGCCAGTAAATCCAGAAGCACAGGAAGCCGTGCCACTCGCCGAACGTTTCCCGAGTCCACACGTACAGCCCGCCGGTCTCCGGGTACCGCGCCGACAACCGCGCGATCGCGAAAGCCGACGGGATGAAGAAGAACGCGGTGGCGAGCACCCACAAGGTCAGAGAGCCCGGCCCCATCTGCGCGGCCATCGCGGCGCCGCGCGTCCCCGCCACCCCCACGAACGAGAAAAGGACGAGATCCCGCAGGGTCAGTTCGCGCTTGAGGGCGGCCGGCTCCGGTGCGCTCACGCGATGATTTCGGAGGCCAGGCGCTGGATCAGAGTCCAGGTTGCGGCGACGTCTTCGTCCGTCGTCTTGATGTTGCCGATGGCGAAACGCAGCGTGTAGCGCCCGTTCAGAACCGTGTGCGAAAGAAAGGCCTCCCGCGAATCGTCGAGCGCCTGGTGCAACCGTTTCGTCGCCTCGTCGCCCGCCTTCATGCGGAAGCAGACCAGCGAAAACGGGTGCGGCGCGGCCAGCTCGAACCGCTCGTCCCCGCCGACCCAACCGGCGAACTCCGCCGCCATCCGCACATGCTCGCGCAGGATGTGCGAAATCCCCTCATGCCCGAAATACCGCAAAACGAACCAGAACTTCAGCGCCCGGAAGCGCCGCCCGAGCTGTACGCCGTAATCCATCAGGTTCAGCGCCCGCGGATCGGCGGCCGTGCGCAGATACTCCGGAATCAGCGAGAACGCCTGGCGCAGAATCTCCGGCTTGCGCGTGAAGAACGTGCTGATGTCGATCGGCGTGAACAGCCACTTGTGCGGGTTCACCACCAGCGAATCGGCGCGCTCGGTCCCGCGCAGGTAGTGGTTGAACTCGGGGACCACGCAGGCCGACCCGCCATAGGCCCCATCCACGTGCAGCCACAGCTTGTAGCGCTCGGCGATGTCGGCGATCGCGGGCACGGGGTCGATGCTCGAAGTCGACGTCGTGCCCACCGTCGCCGTGACGAAGAACGGCTTCAGCCCCGCCGCCAGGTCCGCCCGGATGGCCGCCTCGAGCGCCTCCGGCTTCATCCGGAAATCGGCGTCGGAGCCGATCCTCCGCACATTATTCTGCCCGACACCGAGCGCGATGCAACCCTTCTCGATCGAGGAGTGCGAATGCTCGGAGGTGTACGCCACCGCCCCGCGCATGCCGCCCTCTGTCCGGACCTCCGGAAAAGCCTGCTCGCGGGCGCAAGCCACCGCGTGCATGCTGCTCACCGACGCGGTGTCGTAGATCTGTCCGAACCACTCCTCGGGAAGCCGCAGCCACTGCCGCAGCCAGCTCATCGTCACCTGTTCGAGTTCCACCGCCGCCGGGCAGCTCTTCCAGATCATGCCGTTGACGTTCAGGGCGGCGGTCAGCATCTCGCCCAGGATGCCCGGCCCCGACGCCGACACCGAGAAGTAGGCGTGGAAGCGCGGGTGGTTCCAATGGGTGACGCTGGGCATCACCTGCTCGCGGAAGTCGGCCAGGATCCGTTCGATCGGTTCACCGGTCTCCGGCGCCTGGGCGGGCAGGGCGTCGATGAGATCCCCCGGTTTGCGGGCGGTCAGCACCGGATACTCACGAATGTTGGCGAGGTAGTCGGCGATCCAGTCCACGATTTCGTGGCCGGCCCTGCGGAATTCCTCAGGGGCCATGTCGTTGGTCATTTGACGGTTCCTTTGACAAGGCGCGGGAAGCGCTTAAAGAACCATGATCGCGCAGAACACCGGTCTACTTCGGAAGGAACTCGCGGACGATCGGGAACGCGGCCCGGATAAACTCCACGTTGGTGCGCAGCGCCGGCTCGTCCTGCCGGTCGATCACCGGCGAGATTACACGCACCAGCGCCGTGTCGGTGCGGTTGTAGCGGATCGCGTCGGCCATCACGAAGAGCTTCGCCTTGTACTCGTTCGCCACCACCCGGTTGCGCGATTGATACCAATAGATCACGTCGCTTTTCGACTCCCGGTTCGACACCAGGTAGTGGTTCACCTCGATGATTCCGACGCCGGGGATCTCCACCGGCAGGATCTCCGAGGTGTCCTGCACCCAGCCCGAGCCCGGCAGGCAGTTCTTCGGCGAATGCGGGGCCTTGCCGTTGCGCTGCGAAAGGAAGCTCGCGATGAAAAGGCTGACCGCGCCGCGATCGCCGGGCCGGTAGTAGGTCCGCGAGAGCAGGTCGTCGGCCTTCAGGATCTCGCGCGTCTCGGCGTCCACATATCCTTCCTGGGCCAGTTTCCACCCCTCCACCTGGAACGGGAAACTCGCGAGCGCCGCTGGCGGCGTGATGTTCTCCGGTCGCGACACGGCGCGCAGCACCAGCGCCTGGGTGACCAACACCACCGCCAGCAGGACGAAGGGTTTGCTCTTCAGCGGATTAAGCGATCGTTGTTGCATGCGTGCGCCTGTAAGCGAAATTGATCGCCTGATGGACCGCCATCAGGAAGATCAGGTCGACAATGAAGATCACCCAGCCTTCCAGGCTGTGGAAAAATCCCTGCGCCAGCTCCGGCTGGTAGTAACTGAGGATGCCGGTGACGGTGACGCGTCCGGCATTGGCCACAATGGCGATCGGGATGGTGAACAAAAACAACACCCAGCGCATCCAGACCTTCTTGTCGAAGAAGAACGCATATACAAGCGACAGGAAGGACAGCGATAACAGGCTCCGTATGCCGCTGCACGCCTCCACAACCGACAATTTCTGGTTGGCCAGTTCGAGCACGTTGCCGTCGCGCAATGCGGGAATGTTCAGGGCGTTCAACGCCCACTCCGCCACCCGTGTGGCGAGCAACTGCAGCGGAAACGTAATCTGGTTGAACACCACCTGGGGAGGCGGCACCATAAACAACAGCATCACCAGCGGAAACGCCAGTTTCCTGACCACCGCGACGCCGCACAACAAATAGATACAGCCGACAATCGAGATCAGGAACGCCGTCCGTTGCAGGAACAGCTCCGCGCCGACCGTGCCGAGAATCAATTGACCCGCGCCCCAGGCGAGGATCGCGAGCCCCCACAGGTTCGCCTTGGCCGGCATCCGCAGCAACTGCTCTCGTTGGGTCCAGGCGATATAGCCGGCCACGACGGGAACAAAGAAACCGTGCGAATAGTCCGGCTCGTTATTCCATTGCCCGACCAGGTGGCGGAGCACCGGGAAGTAACACAGGACCAGGAGCGCGAAAACCACCCCGATTTGCACCCAGGGAATCGGTGGGGGGCCGGTTTCCGCCGAACTGGCGGTGGCCGGCAGAGGATCAGCAGCAAACTCCATGGACTTCACTTAGTTAACCACAAAGCCAATTTCTGGCACAATTCACGCAAACTAACTCTATCGGCCGAATCCAGTTTGAGGAGACTGTCCGAAACCCGACTGCCCAGACCCGGACTGGGAATTCTGCCCGAATCCCGATTGATTGTTCGACCCGAAGCCGGACTGGCTTCCGGACGACAACCCGGACTGCCCCACCGAGTTCCCCGGGTTATTGCCCCCTGCGCCCATCGCGTTCTGGATGTTCTTGGCGGCCTCTTTCCTAGGATCGTACACAAACTCCCACTCCTGATACTTCTTGCGCTCGTCGTACACCTTGATCGACGGCGACTTAAATGTAGTGGCTACACCGGCGATTCCCGCTCCAAGAGATGTGGACCCGGCGCCGGAATTCAATCCGTTCGACATCTGGCGCGGTTGAGTCAGCATCTGTTGGATCATCTGCGCCGCCGGGCTCGCGGCCTGGTTGGACCCGTTGTTCAGACCCTGGTTGGAGAACGTCGGTTGAACCGGCATGATCCCTTGGTTATTCCCCATCCCTTGATTGGGATAGAGGCCAGGCCCGTTGACCGGCTGGAACCCCGGCTGCGCCTGGTTGGGCTGTCCGTTCACCCCCGTTTGGCCGTAGGCATTCTGTCCCGTGCTGTTGGATTGACCCGTGGCGCTCGAGGGATCGTTGCCAGACGGATAGGTTTGCCCGGTCTGGTTGGGATAGCCGGTCTGGTTGGGATAACCGGTCTGGTTGGGATATTGGCCGGCTTGCTGCTGGTAGCCCCCGTATCCATTTTGATACTGCGGCTGCGTCGGATCGTAGCCGGGCATTCCTGGGATGTTCGGTTGCGGCGCTCCCGACTGGCCGGGCATCTTCATCTTGTCGCTGGGGCGAGCCTTCACGGCCTGGTTCACCTCGGGCGGCTGGTTCGGATCGTTCGGGTTGGTGGATCCAGTATTGCCAGGCGCGACATTCATTCCGCTGGCCGAGCCCATGACGGAACTGCTCATGCCGGAGGAGGCCGCCAGAGGGTTCGCGCCCGGTTGCAGCGGCTTACCGTCGGGTCCGACGCCGTTTTTCTGCACCAGCGAATCGGTGAGCATGCCGCCCGGGCCGGAGTGCACCAGCCGCCACTCGTCCTTACCCGTCATCGGGTCCTTGTAACGGCGGCGCAAGTAACGGATATTATTGGTGTTTTCCAGGTCCTCGAGCTTGGCCGGGTACTTGCTCCACTTCTTCACGTACATGCCGATGGCGCGCTTGTACTGCTCGCCGCGTTCGATCAGCAGTTCTTCCCGGTCGCGCTGCGTTTCAAAGCACACGCGCGGCAACTGGTTCATCATGGCGATGGCGATTCCGGCCGCCAGCACGAAGACGAGCAACAAAGCGAACCCCGATTCCGGAGAGCGCGGCCGCGCGTTCGGTCTCATGATGCGACTCCCTCGGCTTCCAGCGGGAGCGTCTGCTGGTGTTTGTTCGACGTATCCTCGACCACTGCCGAATTGACGCCAATCCGCACCACTTTGTACCGGTTCTTGATCATATCTCCCTCGGCGGCGACGAAGATGTCCTCGCCTTCAAGAAAGAACGCCTGCTTCCGGCCCTGCCTGGCGACGTTCGTAAACCCATAGAATTTCAATGGGATCGGAGGCGGAGGCGGTTTTGGAGCCGCCGCCGCGACGGCCGCCGCCCGCTCCTGGATGGCCTTCTGGTCGATGGGCCCGATGAACGGCTTGGGGCCCGGCAGGATCGGCTTCACCTTGGCCACTTCGGGCTTGAGAGGGCCCGCCACGGGCGCGCCCGAGAAGTCGAACAGCGTCCGGACGCCGCCCTCGACGCCGACCGTGCGCAGTTTCGCAAGCAGCGCGAGCTTCAGAATCGGGTCGACCTTCGCGGGGTCGATCGGATCCTTGGGTTTCAGCGTCGGTTTGAACTCCTGTAGCGACTGCCCGCCGCTCGCGCCGCGGCCCGCCGTGCTGCGCGAGATGTTCTGCCTCGAGGCCCGCTGGGTCTGGGGCGCGGTGTTCAGCGGGGCAAGCGGCGCCGGGGCCTGCGCGGAGGCCGGTTTCGCGGAGGAAGAGTTCGAAGGCGAATCCGACGAGTTGATGTAATACGCGATGCCGCCGATGGCCAGCAACCCGGCGAGGATCGCCACTTTCTTCGGCTCGGCGCCGAGCTTCAGCTCCGGTTTCAGGGCTGGCCGCTTCATTGTTGGACCGTCCCTTCCTGCCGGACGAAGGCGTCCAGTTTCATATTCACGTTCAGACGGCCGGACGAGCCGGTTTGCGGGGTCGCATTCAGGCTTTCGATGATGACCAGGCGTTCGGAATGGTCCAGGCGGTTGATGAACTGCATCAGGTCCGCGTAACTGGCCTCGTAGTTGCCGGTGATCGACATCATGGCCAGGTTGTCGCTGCCCTCGATCGGTTCGGTGGAGAAGGCGTGCTCCTTGGGCGTGACCTTGGTCTCGCGGGCGGCCTTGGCGATGTCGCCCAGCACGTTGGAGTAGGCGGTGCGCTCCGACAGGAAGTAGGTCTGCATGAACGTGTCGCCCTCGGCGCGGCCGGTTTCGACTTTCGAGACGTTCCTGCGCGTACGCTCGAGGATGGCGCGGTTCTGCAGGACCTTGGCGCGCAAATCGACCATCTGTTGTTCCAGGTCTTCAGGCGACCCGCCAATCGGACGCCAGACAAAGAAGGCGGCGACGAGATTCAGCGCCACCAGGACCGCCAGGGCCCACTGCGCCCAGGCGACGCCGCTTTTGGGCGGCCAGGTGAGTTTGGGCAGATTAACCGGCATGGGGCCTCCCGCAATTAGAGTTTCTGGGCATAGCTCACATTCACCCGATACCGGTACAGCGGCTCGTTCTGGGATGGCGGCAGATAGGTGGACACCGAAGGCGGTCCGAACATCGGCGAGCCCTCCAGCTTCTTGAGGAAGTCCTGCAAAGGCTCGGTCCCCTGCGCGCCCACCACCATGTCGAGCGTCACCTGATTTTCCGCGTTCACCTGCGGCAGACGGATATAGATGAGCCGCACGTTGTACGGCGTGACCTTTTCGAGATCGGCGAAAATTCGCGTCCAACTGATCGATTTACGCTGAATCAGGGCGTTCAGCATCAGGCTGCGTTCGAGCACTTCGGCGTTTTCGGGCCGCCGCAGCGTTCCGTCGAACTTCGCCTGTTCGGTCTGCGTGTGCGCGATCTGCTCGTTCAGCTTCGCGATGGTTTCGCGGGCGCTGCCCGCCATGTTGCGGGCGCTGATGATGGTGGTAACCAGCACCGCCAGCAGGATGGTCAGCGCGGCGCAGCCGGCGATGGAGGCGACCAGCGCCGGGCGGTCGCGGCGAAACGGCTCGCTCGCCAGATTGATGGGGATTCTCACTCGACCGCTCCTGAACCTTCCAAATAGCCGAGAAGGCCGGCGTTATAGGGCCCCGGCGCGCCGGCCCGCGATTGCAGGCTTTCCACCGGAACGCCCAGCTCCCGCTGCCACTCCGGTTGCCAGGCGTGGGCGAGAGGACCGAAACCGCACAGCAGCAGCCGGTCGGCTCTCGATTTCAGCTCGTCCTCCACGTAGGCGAGCGTCGGATACAGCACGGCCAGGATGTCGTCGCTCGAAATGTCGTCCAATTCCACGGTCCGCACCAGTTTGAGACGCGCGCCGGAGCTGACCAGCACGCTCAGGACCCGTGCGCTCAGTTTCGCGAGCACCGTGACGCCCTCGGCCGGAACCAGGTTCAACGCCGCCAGCGACGAGGTGGTGACGACGCCCGGAAGGTAGCCGGCGCCGCGGAAGGTGGCCTCGTAGCGGGCGATAATTTCAAGCGACATCACCGCCGCCACCACGTCGATTTTGCCGTTGTCGCCGGCCGGTTGCACGTGATAGCTGACGGCGGCCGAATCGACGTCGAACGGGACGCTCTTTTTCACCCGGAACCGAATCAGCGCGCGCTGCTCGTCGGCGCTGCCGGGGAAGGAGTCGAAATCGAGCACCTGCACGCGGGCGGAGTGGTCGGGCAGCACCAGGGCGGCCGTGCGCCGCTTCTTCTGGTTCGGCCCCGGCTGCGGGAACAGCGACGCCACGTGGGCGGCCAGGATTTCGGGCCGCTGGACGTTGTCGCGCGAGGGCGAAACCGCGATGATGCCGGGCTCCAGCTCGCGGAAACGGATCTCGCCGGGTCGTGCGCAGGGCACACAGGCCACGCCCGCCTCCGACAGTTCGAATGCGAACGCCGGCGGGGGATCCTGAAGCAGTTGTGAGAACGAATGCAGCAGGCTCATTCGATGAAGGTCACCTTGTTGATTTCCTTGAGCGTCGTGATGCCTTGGCGGACCTTCTCGACGGCCGATTCACGCAGAAACGTCATGCCTTCGTCCCGGGCCGCGCGCTTGATTTCGGAGGCCGGACGCCGGTTCAGGATCAGCTCGCGGATGTTTTCGCTCAGGTCGAGCAGTTCGTGAATCGCCGAACGGCCGCGGAAGCCGGTTCCGCCGCACTCAAAGCACCCCACCCCTTCGGAGAAATCGAAATCCCGCCAGTATTCCACCGGCAGGCCGCTTTCGGCGATCATTTCCTCCGGATAGCGCACCTTCTTGGTGCAGTGCGGGCAGATGACGCGCACCAGGCGCTGGGCCAGGATGCAGTTCAGCGCCGACACGAAGTTGTACGGCTCCACGCCCATGTTCAGGAAGCGGCCGAGCACGTCGAGCACGTTGTTGGCGTGGACGGTGGTGAACACCAGGTGTCCGGTGAGCGCCGCGTTGATGGCGATCTGGGCGGTTTCCTGGTCGCGGATTTCGCCGACCATGATCTTGTCCGGGTCATGGCGCAGAATGGAGCGCAGGCCGCGGGCGAAGGTCAGCCCCTTTTTTTCGTTCACCGGGATCTGGGTGATGCCCTTGATCTGGTATTCGACGGGGTCCTCGATGGTGATGATCTTGTCCTCGTCGTTCTTGATCTCGCTCAAGCCGGCGTAGAGCGTGGTGGTCTTGCCCGACCCGGTGGGGCCGGTGACCAGCACCATTCCGTAGGGCTCCTTGATGTAGCGGCGGTACTTGGCGAGGTCGTTATCGGAGAATCCGACCACGTCGAGCGAGAGCTTGGCGAACTTCTCGCTCATCGACTCCTTGTCGAGCACGCGGAGCACGGCATCCTCGCCGTGGATGGTCGGCATGATGGAGACGCGGAAGTCGATCAGGCGGCTCTTGTAGCGGACCCGGAAGCGGCCGTCCTGCGGCACGCGGCGCTCGGCGATGTCGAGTTCGCTCATCACCTTGATGCGCGAAATGATGGTGGAGTGCCAGTCCTTGGCGATCGGGGGCATGGCGTAGTGCAGCACGCCGTCGATGCGGTACTTGATGGCGACTTCCTGGTCCCGGGTCTCGATGTGGATGTCGCTTGCGCGCCGTTCGAGCGCATTAAATATGGTGGTGTCGACGAGTTTGATGACCGGCGCGATGTCGCTTTTTTCGTCGGTCAGCTTGTCGATGGACAGCGTTTCGTCGGGGTTCTCTTCCTCGCCCACCACGTCGAGCGTGAAGCCCTCGGTGACCTCTTCGAGAACGCGCTGGCTCTGCTCGGTCTTCTTGAGCAGGTCGGCGATCTGCGACAGGGTCGCCACCTTCACCCGCAGCTTCTTGCTGAGCAGGATCGACAGTTCGTCGATCAGGTTCAGGTTGCGCGGGTCGGCGATGGCGATGTCGAGCGTTCCGTTGTGCGCCTCGATGGGCACGAAGTTGTAACGGAACATCATGTCCACCGGGACGGAGTGGAACAGGTCGTGATCGATGCGGGTTTCGCGGAGGTCGACGAAATCGCAGCGATAGCGCATGGCGAGCCGGCGGGCCTGCTCGGCTTCCTGGATCGGGTCGGTGAGGAACGGTTTTTCAGCGGAGGCCATGGCTTATGCTCCCGGCGGCTTTCCGGCCGTGTCGGCCAGCGAGAAGATCGGCATATAGAGGGCGATGAGCACGAACGCGACGAAAATGCCCATGAAGATCATGATGGCGGGCTCGATGAGGGCCATCGCGGCGGTCATTCGGGTGTTGACGTCGTCCTCGTAGAACTCGGCGACGCTGTTCAGCATGGCGGGCAGGGCGCCGGTGGATTCGCCGACCTCGATCATGTCGATCGAGAGGCTGGGGAATACCTTGGTCGCCTGCAAGGAGGAGGACAGCGACATCCCCTCTCGAACCCTTTGGCGGACTTTTTCGAGGGTGATCTGCAAGAGCAGGGATCCGACGGAATCCGCCGCCGTTTCAATGGCTTGCATGAGCGGGATGCCGCCCACCAGCAGGGTGCTCAACACGCGCGAGAACTGCGCCACCTGGTATTTGATCCAGACCTCGCCGAACACCGGCGCGCGCAGCTTGATGCGGTCCATCGTCTCTCGGCCGCCCTTCGTTTTCGCCCAGAACCGCAGGATGACGGCCGCCGCCACCACGCAACCGGCAAACAGAAGGATGTAGCCCCGGGCGGTGGTGCCGACGGCGATCAGCACCTGGGTCATGGTCGGCAGGTTCGCGCCCATGCTGGTGTACAGTTGCGCGAAGTTCGGGACCACATAGGTGATCAAAAAGATGATCAACCCGATCACCAAAGTGATCAGAATGCACGGATACATCAGCGAAAGCAGCACCTTTTTGCGCACGCTGAGCGACAGGCGCTGGTAGGTGATGTAGCGGTCGAGCACTTCGCCGAGCGCGCCGCTTTTCTCTCCGGCCATGACGCTGGTGACGTACATGGGCGGGAAAATCCCTTGTTTTTCAAAGGCGTCGGAGAGCAGGGAACCGTTGCGGACCTCGTCGCGCACGGCCTGTATGTGAGCGCCCAGTTTCGGATCGGTCAAACGGTCGGCCAGCAGGTCGAGCCCCTTGAGGATCGGCAGTCCGGCCCGGATGAGGGTGACAAACTGCTGGTTGAAGATCAGGAACTTCTCGAAGTTCAGCTTTTGCTTGCGTTTACCGCCGACGCTGGCGGTCAGCACGGAGCCTTCCCCGTGCGGCTTGATCGAGTAGATCAGGAAGCCCTGCTGGGTGTACTTTTCGCGGATCTCGCGTTCGGAGGCGGCGACGGCCACCTGTTGGCGGATCTCCCCGCGGGAATCGGCGTATTTGAGCGTGAACTCGGGCATGCGCTTACTGTGCTCCGCGGAACGTCTCGGCCGACGAATCCACGAATTCGGCTCCCTTTGGGAGGACGAATCGGAACATCTGATCGTTTATCGGCGGATTCAGCTTTTCCGAGGAGAAGGAAAAGTCCAATACGGAAGAATCCTGCCCCTGGACGATCAGGCGTAGAATCCGGGCGTCTTCCGCCACCAGGAACGACACCTCGCGGTAGGGGACCTTGTCGGATTTCGGGACGGCGGTGATGAACAGGTTGGCGCCCTCCTGCCGGTGCGTGTACTGGCCGAAGTCGCGGTTGAATTCGAGCCGGCCGAGCAGGAAAGCCATGGGGGCGCGCATGTCCTCGGTTTCCTTGAGCTTCATCTTCTCGGCGCGGTTGCTGTCCGGGCTATAGAAGTAGACGTTCTTGCCGTCGGAAACGAAGAGTTTGCCCTCCGGCTGGGAGTACTGCCACCGCATGCGGCCGGGTTTCCGGAGGAAGAGGTCGCCGGATTCGGTGCGGGTGCGGCCGCCGGTCTTGTAGGACTCCTCGAAGCGGACCTCCAGGGTTTGCGCGCGGTTGTAGCGTTTCTCTATGTCTTTCAATAGCTTAGAGAGGTCGGCCGCGGTCGCGCAAAGGGGCGCGAGGGCGAGCAGGATCCGAGCGACACGTCGCTTCACACTATGGCTGACGCGCGAAGGGCCCGATTCGTGCAAGCCGGCGTTCAGAAGCGTGTCAAAACCGTGCGAAAACGGCGCCGAAACGAGCAGTTTTGCGTCATTTCCGCACACTTTTTGAGCTGTTTTGGACGCCCCGGAGGCCATTTTGCGGCGCTTCCCGAGGAAGAAGCTGCTTTGGTTCAGCGACTTACGGGGGCAGTGTCCGAAAATGGGACTGGGTTCGTTTGGCAAAATAGTTCTTTTCGCTGCCGCCCATTCTTCCGCATATTTCGAGGCTCTTCCGACTGATTTCATAGTAGCTGGTTCGGTGCGATTCCCGGAAATGAAAAAGGCCGCTCGACGAGCGGCCTTGCGGGAGAATGCCTCTTCCCACCTTCAGCTTAGCAGGCGATGTCAACAGCAAGAGTATCGAGACTACGCTGGTTCTGTCGAGGCGGGTTCGCGCCGTTGTTCGCCATGCTCCGCCATGGAGCGTCAATCGAGGCGCGTGACCGCGCAGCGCCGCCTCGCCTCACTGCTTTTCGTCAATAATCATCAGGTAGGAGTCCATGTATGGCATACGCCACGACGCGCGAAGGTTCACCGGTCAATGGTCCTCTCATCGCGGTCCGGCTGAGCCGGTCCGCCGTGCGGATTGTCGTGATTGCTTCCCTCATTCTGGCGATTGTGTCCCTCGTGCTGTGGATCGAACGAGATTTCGACCGGCATTTTCTGCTCGCTCACAACCCGCTCCGGGATAATCCGGCGATCGTCGCCCTCAGCGGCGCCCTCACGCGGTTCGGGATGTCCGCAATCTGTCTGCTGGTGCTGGCCTGTTTTGTCGCATCCCCTCGTTTCCCCGCTTTCGGAGAGGCCCGCGCGACTCTCCTGGTAGTGCTGTTTTCCTTCAGCGCCGCCACTGTGTCCGCGCACCTGCTCAAAGGGCTGCTGGGAAGGGCGCGCCCCATAGCCGATCTAGCTGAACAGCTCAACGCGGCCGGCGGGCACGGCACTGCTTCGTTTCCGTCAGGACACGCGGCGCAAAGCCTCGCCTTAGCATTGCCGTTCGTGGTCATCGTGGCGGGGGGTTCCACCGCGGTGCGCCTGGTCAAACTCGCGCTGCTTTTCGTTGCGTGCCTTGTCGGCTATTCGAGGATCGTCAATGGCGCCCACTACCTGAGCGACGTCCTCGGCGGCGCCGCGTTAGCCATGGTCTGTGTTCCGATCGCTGTGGCGGCCGCCAACGCTGTCTATCGGCGAGGGGCAGTCACGCCCGGGAAGCTGGATGACATGGCCAGGAGGCAGGTGTTGGTCCTGCTGGGCCTCACTGTTTGCCTGCCTTTCCTCTGAGGACGCGGGTCGCGACACGCTCGAACATGGTCCGCCACGGCCGAGGCGATTGTCAGTGCGAAGCGCCGCTCGCACCGTGCAGCGCGGCTTGCCCGACGGCGACCATTTCCCGCACCAGGACGTCGCCCACATCTTCGCGGAAGCGGAATTCGCCGTTGAGCCATGGCGTCATGTAGGCGGGGTAGCTCAGTTCGCTGTCCGGGTGAACGATGTAGCGGTCCTTGGCGGGGATGTAGCCGACGTAGTCGTTGGTGTAGCCGGTCACCATCACTTTGCGGCCGGGAAATGCGTCCATCGTGGCCAGACCGAATTGGACGAACGTCTCGCCGGGATTGGCCACGATCAGAACTGGTCCCACGGCGATGGCCTGAACTTCCGTGTCCCAACGGTCCAGAGGCTGACGGTTGAAACGCTCGTAGGCCGCGCGGGCGCTGTCGGCGCGGAAGCGCATGTAGCCTGACAGATCCGGCGTCAGGTTGGCTTGCTTGAGGGTGTATTCCGCCGTGCGCAGACGATCGATCACCACGTCTTTGTCCGGCACGATCTGCGGCAGGGCGATGGGCCGCAGTGCCGAAGACAGGCTCGACGCCGGCTCGGGATGGGACCCGTCCATCGCCTGCGTGATGCTTCCGGCCAGGCGGCTGGCCAGCAGATCGAGCTTCTGCAGCGACTCGTCCTGCGGCATGTGCGCGTAAATCGGATTGATGTCGCCACAGGAACCCTGAAGGAAGATGCCGACCGATCCGGGATGGCGCTCCATCACCAGGTTCACCGACGCGCCGGCGAGGTCTCCGGTGAACAGGTGCGTCAGTTGGGCCATCACCACCGGATGGACGCTGTAGTTGGCGATGAAACCGGCGACCGAGCCGGACGCGGCCTTGAAGGTGAGCACGCGAACCTGCGGGTCGAGCTGGCCGCCGGGGTATTCGCGGTTGCGCGCCACGCCTTCCACCGCCGCCGCGCCCCACGACATGGTGACGGGCTCCACCTTCTTCGAAGCCTCGACGACCGCCTTGGCGATGCGCGCCGGCAGACCTTCGACATATTGCTGGTCGATCTTGCCGACGCCGATCCAATGGGTGGCGATCGGCGCCGAGTGGGTGTGGGTGGTCCCGAGCATCACGGATTCGGGCGGAATCCCGGTCGCGGCGGCGATCAACGCCCGCGCGCGGCGGGTGTGCTCCAGGCTGATGCCGCCAAGGTCGCAGCCGATGATGGCCACGCGGCGAGCGCCTATCTGCAAAACCGCGGCGCGAGCGAGCAATTTGTCGCGGACGCCGTCGCCGGCGCGCCCGAGGTTGTAGCCGAAACCGCCCATTTCGACGCCCAGGGGCGGGGTCAGGTCGGCGGTGGCGAATCCGGCCCGCAAGGAATCGGCGGCGTTGAGGGACGCGGCGGCGAGGGTCATCAGGAGAAGTGTCAGGGGTGTACGCATGCTAAGCCTCACTGAAGTCGATCATGGCGGGGGTCTTTCGGAACCCACGGGTTTTCACTCCGTCCCAAACCAGGCCGGCGGCGAACCACAGTGCGCCGGCTACTTTCGCGTGGACGGGAAGATATAGCCAGATACCGAGACAAAACAGAAAGCCAAGGGCGGGGAGGAGGACATCGGCGACGATGCGCCGCGAAGCCCGCGCGGGTCCGAAATAGAAGTGGCGCACGACGGAAGCGTTGACGCCCATGAACGCCAGGAAGGCGCCGAAGTTGATGAGTTCGGCGGCCTTTTCATAGTCAAGCAGGACGCTGCCGATGAAGGCGAACAGGCCCACCAGCAGGATGTTGTAAGTGGGCGTGTTGCGTTTCGGGTCCAGGTAGGCGAACAAGCGGGAGGGCAACACGCGGTCCCGTCCCATGCCGAACAGCAGGCGGGATACGCCGGCCTGGGCGCTGAGTCCGGCGCCGATATTGGCGATGATCAGGATGGCCGCCATGGCGCCGAACAGCGCGGCGCCTCCCACGACGCGGGTGACGTCCATGAACGCCGTTTCCAGGTTGGAGAAGCGGCTGTAGTCCGGCCAGACCTGCTGCGCGAGGTAGACCTGGAGGCCGCCGAAGACGCCGGTGAACAGGCAGACGAAGACGGTGGCGAGGGGGACGGTGCGGCGGGGATTCTTCACGTCCTCAGACAGGGTGGTGATGCCGTCGAAGCCGCCGTAGGTGAGGGCGGCGAGCGACGTCCCGGCGCCGATGGCGCCCCAATCGAACTGCGCCGGATCGTAGAAGGGACGCGCCGACAGAGCTCCGGCCCAGCCCTGGCCGGCCAGCAGCCAGCGGAACGCCAGAACCATGAACGCCAGGATGACGCCCGTCATGGCGATCATCATGAAGAGATTGGCTGTGAGGGTGGCGCGGATGCCACGCAGATTGATGACGGTGATGACGCCGGCAAACAGCGCACAGAGCACGAGGTAGGGAATCTGGGGTGCGAGCCGTTGGAGCGTGAGCGCCCCGTAGACGGTGCAGATGAGCGGGACCAGGGCGTAGTCGAGGAGCATGGCCCAGCCGGCGAGGAACCCGAGGTGGGGATTCAACGAACGGCCGACATAGGTGTACGCCGAGCCGGCGGACGGGTAGACGGAGGCCATGCGGCCATAGCTCAACGCCGTCAGCATCATCGCCACCATGGCGATGAGGATTGTCGTGACGGCGTGGCCGTGGGAGAGTTTCTGCGCGAGGCCAAAAAGAGGGACCGGGGCAATCGGCATGATCAGCACGATGCCGTATAGCACCAGGTCCCAGAAGGTGAGAGTGCGGCGGAACTGCGCGGGCGCCGCCGCAGCGGGTGTAGGGGTGGCCATCGAATCAGGCGTAGACTTCCGCAATCAGCTTTTCGAGGTAACGCTTTGACTCCAGAATGTCCTTGGTTTGCTGGTCGCCTTCAATCTCCCGTTCGATGGTCATCGCGCCCTGGAAGCGGACGTCCTTGAGACGGCGGATGACGGCGCGGAAATCGACCTTCCCCTTTCCGATGGGAACCTCCTCGCCCAGGCGCCGCGGGTTGGTGGGGAATCTGCCGTCCTTGGCGTGGAGCCCGCGGACGTAGGTTCCGATGACGTCCATCGCGTCGACCGGGTTGCCCTTGCCGTACAGGATGAGGTTGGCGGTATCGAGGTTGACGCCGAGGTTGCCGGTGTTGACGGCCTGGATGAGGCGCAGCAGGGTGATGGGGCTTTCCTGACCGGTCTCAAACAGCATCATCCTTCCGCTGCGCTTACAGTGAACGGCCACTTCCCTGATCGCCTCCACCACTTCGGCGAAGAGGGGATCGTTGGGATTTTCCGGCACGAAACCGCAGTGGGTGTGGATGGCGGGAATGCCGGCGTCGGCGGCCACGTCGGCGGCCAGTTTCATGGCGTCGATGCGGGCCCGGCGCGTCGCCTTGGGCACGACGCCGATGGTGAGGGGGCCCTGGTAGAAGTCCCACACCATGGGGCCGGGTCCGAGTTCGAGTATCGCGGTGGCCTCGACGCCGTGGCGCGAGAGGGCCTCCTTCAGCGGTTTTGCGTCGCTGCGCTTCAGGGCGTTCAGGCCGATTTGACAGGTCGGGAAGCCGAGTTTCTTCACCCTGGCCACCACCGAGTCCGGCGTTTCCGACGGGCCGACCCACACGACAATTCCCAGCCGGATAGGCGGAGGGGCGGCGGCCGCCCGGGAGAGGGCGGCCGCGCCTAGGGCGGCCGTTTGCAGGAAGTTGCGCCGATCCAATGTTTGCATGAGATCCTCCTTACGACCGGGCCAGTTCCGCGGCGTTCTTGTGCACCTTGAGAACGGCGTTGGCGATGTCGTCCATGTCCGCCTTGGTTCCGAGCATCACGGTTTGGGCCAGCCAGACGCCTTCCTGACAGAGACGGTCGTTTTCCGGGCACTGGATGCGTTCCCGATAGCTTGCCAGTTCGGCCTCGGAGAAGACCTTGCGGAAGTGGCGGGAGCCGATGGAGGCTTCGATGACGGGCTCCTTATTCAAGGGTCCGTAACCGGCGCCGGCGGGGATCCCTTCGGCCTTCACCGCCTTCAGGAACTTGTCGAGCGGCATCCCGGCGAAGGGCTGGGGGGCGTAGCGGAACATGTACAGGTGATAGGCGTTGCGGGTGCAGCCGTCGTACATGCGCGCCGGAGAAATGCCGGGAATCTCCTTGAGGCGGGAGGTGAGGTATTGGGCGTTCTGCTCGCGCGTCCTGGCCTGCGCTTCGAGGCGCGACAACTGGGTGGTGAGCAGGGCGCCCTGGAATTCGGTCATGCGGTGGTTGCAGCCGTTGCGGACAAACGAATAGTTGTAGGTGGTTTCTCCGCGGCCGTTGTTATGGAAGCTGAGGGCCCGCTCATGGACTCCGTCGTCATTGGTGAGCAGGGCGCCGCCCTCGCCGGAGTTCAGGTTCTTGGAGCCCTGGAAGCTGAAGCAGCCCGCGTCGCCGAGAGTGGACACCTTCTTGCCGCGCCATTCCGCCAGGTGGGCCTGGCAGGCGTCTTCGAGCACGGGGATGTTGCGCGCCTTGGCGATGGCGAGGATTTTGTCCATGTCGGCGACGCTGCCGCCCAGGTGGACGGGCATGATGGCGCGAGTGCGCGGCGTGATGGCGGCCTCAATCTTGTTCGCGTCGATCTGGAAGGTCTCCCGATCGCTGTCGACGAAGACGGGCAGCGCGAACTGCATGAGGACCACATTGATGGTGGCGACGAAGGTGTACGGCGGGACGATGACCTCATCGCCCGGTCCGACGTCGAGGGCGTTCAACGCGGTGAGCAGGGCGGTGGTGCCGCTGGTTGTGCCAAGACAGTGCTTAGCGCCCAGGGCGCCGCCCCAAGCCTGCTCGAACTTCGTTACGTGGTTGCCGTCCAGACGGCACCAGGCTTTGGACTGCAACACCTCGGCCCACGCCTCGCCATCGTTTTTGGCAATGCGCGGCCAGGAGGGGAACGCCTGGGTGCGGATGGGCTTTCCGCCCAGCACGGCCGGCCTGGCATCCCTGGCGAGAATGGCGGGCGCGGACGCGAGAGCCATTCCGGCGCCGGCGGCGCGCACCAGTGTCTTGCCGAAGTCTCGACGGTTCAAATCGTCAGTCATGATCGCTTACTCCTGTAATCCTTAGAAACTCAACCTGAAGGCGAACTGCATTTCCCGCGCGTCGGTGGCCGTGCTGGCGATGACGCCGAACTGGGGCGTCCCCGCGGTGCTGCCGGGCTGGCCGAAGTTGGGGTGGTTGAATATGTTGAACACTTCGGCGCGGAACTGAATGGCCGAAGTTTCATTCCACAGACGGAACTGCTTATAGGCGCCGAAGTCCCAGTTCTGGAGACCGGGTCCGATGACGGTGTTGCGCCCGACATTGCCGAACGTAAAGGGTCCGTCGCTGCCGGGGCAGGAATTGACGAACGCCGCCGTGTTGAAGTAGCGGCTGACGAGTTCGCCGGACGGGCGACCGCCGGACAGGCGCCAATCGCCGATGACATCGGCGCGCATGGTTCCGACGTCGACGTTGGCGCGGTTGCAGGCCTGCCCGATGGTGAACGGACTGCCGCCCTGAAGGGCCGTGACTCCGTTGACGCTCCAGCCGCCGATGATGGCGTTGGCGGCGGTGGAGGCGGTGTTCAGGAACGCCTTGCCGCGGCCGAAGGGCAGCTCATAGACGTAGCTGGCGACCAGGCGGTGGCGGACGTCCTGGCCGGCGAGGCCACGGTCGCCACGGTGATTGAAGGGGTCCTGGAAGGTGAAGCCGCGATCGCCTTCGCCGACAAACGTCCCGCCGGTGTCATCGATGGTCTTGCTCCAGGTGTATCCCACCAGGAAGGTGAGTCCGTTTGAGAAGCGGCGCTGGGCCTTCAACTGCAGGCCGTTGTAGTTGGCGTTGCCGTTGTAGGACTGCATGTAGATGACGCCCCAATCCTGCCACCGGCGGCGCGAGGTGATGGGGCCGGGGCCGGGGCGAGCGGCGTTGGGCATCTCCATGTTCGAGAGGTGACGGGAGACGTTGCCGACATAGGCGGCCGAGAGCAGGGTCCCGCCGACGGTCCGGTCCAGGGAGAGGTTCCAGGCCTGCACGCGTCCGTTGCGGATGTTCATGTCGTTGGCAAAGAGGCCGACGCCGTCAACGGTGCTGAAGGATGTGGGATTGTACCAGTCAAATTGACGGAAGTTGCTTTGATCGAAGTTGTAGTTGTGGATCCCGACAAAGGGCGGATTCAGCGCCATGTCGGTGAACTTATTTTCGGTGTCGCGTTGATAGAAGATACCATAGCCGCCACGAACCACCAAGTTGCCCGAGCGGGGCACGCTATAGGCCAAGCCGACGCGGGGGCCGAAGTTCTTCTTGTCGCTGGTGAGGAGGCCATTCGGCAAGCCGAGGCTCTTGGCGTTGGCGTAGGGGAGGATGGTGAGCAGTTCGTGCTTCACGCCCTCGAAGGTGATGCCCTGGGCGCCATCGGCCAAGACGATGCGCGGACTGCCGGTGGACGGGAGGTAGATGTTGGAATAGGTGTGGTTGGAGGACTGCGGCACGCCGACCCATTCGTAGCGGACGCCGAGATTGAGGGTCAGGTGCGGAGTCACCTTCCAGTCGTCCTGCGCGTAGCCGCCGAGCCCGAGGTAGCGCGGTTGCGGGTCGAACGGATCGGGCGCGAAGAAGGAGGTGGCCGGATAGCCGAGCAGGAAGTCGCCCAGGGCGTAGTTGCTGAAGCGGCCGTCGAAGCCGAAATCGCCGTTCGGTCCGATGATTTCCTGGAAGGTGCTGATGAAGCGCATGGCGTCGGCCCCGACGCGGAGGCTGTGACGGCCGTAGGTCCAGCTCACCATGGGTCGGAACTCGAAGTTGGTGGGGGTCCAGCGCCGCGGCAGGGCCCCCCCTTCGCCGAGCTGGCTGAAGCTGGTGACGCTCCAGCCGGGCGCGCCCCAGGAGGACGGGTTGGTGGCCAGTCCCCGGATCTTGAGGATCTTGTTGGTGATGTCGTATGTGCCGATGGTGTCGGCGGGCTCGGTTTGAATGAACTGGGAGAACGCGAAGGTCAGTTCGCCGATCAGGTTCGGGCGGAAGGAGCGCGAGGCGTGAACGGCGAGCGAGTGGGTGTGATTGCGCTGGAAGAACTGGTAGTTCTCGTTAAGGTGCGGATTGGTGAGGTCGCCGACGTTGTAGGCGTAGCGGGCGTAGAGGAATGTCTTTTCGCCGAAGTTCTGGTCGATGCGGGTGATGAACTGGTCGCGGACGTAGGCGCGAGTGTCGTCCTTGAAGTAGTTGTAGCCGGGGACCCTGGAGTTAGGCGTGGGCAACCAGGCGCCCTTGCCGATGCCGGTCTTCAGGAAGGGAAGCAGCGTGGCGGGCATGCGGCTTTGGGGGATCCGGGCGCCGGGAAAGGGCTGGCCGTTGAGCGGATCGACGAGCGCCTTGTCGCTGGTGACGAGCGTGGACAGGTCGCCTTCCAGCTGTGACATGGACGGGTAGTTGCCGCTGATGGGCAGGTCCTTCGATTCCCGGAACCCTTCGTAGGAGAAGAACCAGAACGTCTTGTCCCTTCCGTTGTAGCGGGGCACGCGGACGGGGCCGCCGAGCGTGGCGCCGAACTGGTTGCGGCGGAAGGGCGGAACGAAGTTGCTCTGCTCAAAGAAATTGCGGGCGTCGAATTTGTCGTTGCGGAGAAACTCGAACAGCGAGCCGTGCAACTGATTGGTTCCGGACTTGGTGATGAGATTGACCTGCGCGCCCGCCTCGGAGCCGAACGCGGCGGAGTAGTTGCTGGAGGCGAGGTTGAACTCCTGCACGGCCTCCACGCTTGGGGAGAAGGTGTTGCTGCCGTGCTGGTACTCCTTAATGGTTCCGCCATCCAACAGGTACAGATTGTAGTCGCCGCGCTGGCCGTTGATGTTGAAGCTCTGGGCGGTGGGGTCGATCTGCACGCCGTCGAAGGTGTTGCCGTTCTTGGAGCGGGTGGCGCCGGGCGAGAGGAGATTGAGCTGGAGGAAGTTTCTTCCGTTTAAGGGAATTTCTGTCAGAGTCTTTCCTTCGATCACGGTGCCGATCTCGGCGGTGTCCTGGCGCAGCAGCGGGGCGGCGGCGCTGACGGAGACCTGTTCGGAAACCGAGCCCAAGTGGAGCATCAGGTCCTGAACTCCGGAAATGCCGACATAGAGCCGGACGCCGGGGACCACGGTGGTCTTGAAGCCGTCCGCTTCGGCGGAGATGTTGTAGACGCCCGGGCTAAGGTCGGGAAAGGAGTAGCTGCCTGCGACATTCGTGGTGGCGGCGCGGCGGAATCCCAGTTGTTCAGAGACGAGGGTGACGGAAGCGTTGGGGACAACGGCTCCCGTGGAATCGGAGACAATGCCGCTCAGCGCGGTGCGGCCGATCTGCCCGTAACCGGTCAGGCAGCACAGAAAAAAGGCGACGGATGAAGCCGTCGAGAAACTGCGGAACCTCGACATTTGTGTTCCTCCCATGGGCCGCTGTGGCTGATTGAGTGAGCGACCATACCAAGGAATGATATGTCGGGACCGGAAGGGTGTCAACAAGAAATTTTCAAAATCCGAATTTTCTATCTACATGGGGATGGCTTGGCGTAGAAGGGCATTGATTGACAATATATCTATAGATGGCCGTTGGTGGCGGCTTGGTGCAGTCCTTGGGGTTGTTATCAATTGTTTCTAGTTTCAGATAAAACTGCTTGACACCGATTGGCTGCCGCCATAAGATCTGGAGTGTATGAGCCAACTCGCTTTATTCGGCGGGAATCCCGTCCGCACGAAACCGTTCCCATCCTGGCCAGTCTTCGACGCGGCCGAGGAGCGGGCCGTCCTGGAAGTGCTCCGCAGTGGGAAGTGGTGGCGCAACTCGCAAGGCGAGGACGGGGCGCAAGACCACGACGGCGAGGGCCCATCCCAGACCGCCCAATTCCAGCGCGCCTTCGCGCAATCGCACGGAGCGCGGTACGGGATTGCATGCGCCAATGGAACGGCGGCGCTCGAGGTGGCGATGAAGGCGGCGGGCGTGGGCCCGGGCGACGAAGTCCTCGTGCCGCCGTACACATTCATCGCGACGGCCACGGCGCCGCTGGCGATCAACGCGATTCCGGTGTTCTGCGACATCGAATCCGACACGTTCAACCTGGACCCGGAACGGCTGGAGCAAGCGATTACGCCGCGCACCAAGGCGGTGGTTCCGGTCCACTTCGGAGGCTTGCCGGCGGACATGGAGCGCATCAACGAGATTGCCGCCCGTCGCGGACTGGTGGTGATCGAGGACGCCGCCCACGCGCACGGCGCGCAATGGAACGGCCGGTTCGCGGGAACGATCGGCACAGCCGGGACCTTCAGCTTCCAGATTTCGAAGAACATGACGGCGGGCGAGGGCGGGTTGATCCTGACCGATGATGAAGCCCTGGCGGTCCGGTGCGAGTCGTTGGTCTGGGGCGGGCGAGAGCGGGGCCGGCCGTGGTATGAGCATCATCGGCTGGGGTGGAACTATCGAATCACCGAGTTCCAGGCGGCGATCCTGCTCGAGCAACTGAAGCGACTGGAGGAGCAAAACGCCCGCAGGATGGCCAACGGGATCTACCTGAACCAGCAGTTGGAGGCGCTGCCGGGGATCCATCCCATGCGCATCCCGGCCTGGACCACCCGGCATTCTTTCCACCTGTACGCCTTTCGCTTTCGCGAAGAGGAAGCCGGCATCCCGCGGCGCGACTTCGCGGCGGCGCTGGCGAGCGAGGGAATACCGTGTTCAACCGGTTATGCGCATCCGCTATACCGAAATCCGGTGTTCCTCAACCAGGAGTTTTACGCGGGCCGGTGCCCGGTTTCCTGCCGGAGGGAACCGCCGATCGACTACGCGGCGTTCCGTGAACACTGCCCGAACACGGAGTTGGCGTGTCGTGAAGCGATCTGGGTGGAGCATCGGGTGCTGTTGGGCGATCGCGCGGATATGGACGACCTGGTGAACGCGGTCCGAAAGGTCTTCGAGCACCGGGGCGAGTTCAGCGCTACGCCAGCACGCTAGGGCCGGAGGCGGGCTCGTCGACGCCGGAAGGAGCGGAGAGCGCCAATCCTTCCGGCTCCACCTCAAAGCGCGCGGGCTTGAGGACGGGGATTTCAAAGTGTTCTTCGAGGATCAGCAGGGCGGCGCCGAGCATGCCGGCCTCATCGCCGATCCGGGCAAAGCGCACGTCGCAGTCCGCCGATGAGGTGGTGAGCGCCTGGCGGCGAACGACGCGAACGATCCGATCGAGCATTTCCTGCCCGGCCAGGGCGAGGCGGCGGTCGAGCACCACAATGGCGGGATTGAACAGGTTGACGAGGTTGGCGATCCCCCGCCCAAGCTGAAGGCCCGCGTCGGCGACGACATGACTGGCGATCTTGTCGCCGCTCGCGGAGGCTTCGAGGATCATCTCCGCCGTGATGCGCTCCGGATCATTGTCCGCCAGACGTTGCACCTCGGACACGGCGCCGTCCAGGATCGCTTTCCGCACCTTGCTTTCGATGGCCCGCGCTCCCGCCACAGCCTCCAGGCAACCGTAGCTGCCGCACTTGCAGGCCGGGCCATCGTCATCGATATGAATATGGCCGAACTCGCCGGCGGCGCCATTCTCTCCGTATAGCGACTGGCCTTGCGTGATGACTCCGGCGCCGATGCCCGCGCCGTAGTCGACATAGATCATGTTTTCGCGCATCTCGCCGGCGCCGCGCATGCGCTCGGCGACGGCCTTGGCGCGAGTCTTGGTTTCAAGCGTGGTGGCCACGCCGAACTCCTGCTCGAAGATGTGCTTCAGCGGAACATCGCGCCAGAACTCGAGCGTCGAGGACGTGACGGCGACGCCCCGTCGGCGATCGACGAGGCCCGGGTCGGCGATGCCGATGCCGATCAGCGCGTCGGCGGACACGCCGGTCCGTTTCAGGATGCCGTGCACCGCGGAGATCAACTGCCGCACTAGGCCGTCGCGTCCGGCGAGGATGTAGGCGCTCTCGGTATGGGTCTGGACGGGGGAGGGATGAAGGTCGAAGAGTCCGGAGCGGACCGAGTCCTCGTCGAACTCGACGGCGGCGACATAGCGGTAGCGCTCGTTCAAGCGGAGCAGAATCTGCCGGCGGCCGATACTGGTTCGGCTGCTGGTGCTGCCGGCCTCGACGAGCCGCCCTTCGTCGATGAGTTCGCGAACCAGGCCGGACATGGCGCTGCGGCGAAGCTCGGTCAGCTCGTGGATGCCTTCCCGCGAGATAGGGCCATAGCTGCGGACAACGGCTTCAATCAGTTGTTTGTCGCGCTGCGGCTTGCCTGTTACATATTTCATGGTGCGCGTGTGAACGCGGCGCACGCCGCGGCTCGGGTCGGTGGAACTTACATCGTACGTGGCGATGGACGGCCGAGTCAATGGGCGCCGGGGTAAGAATGCCGATTCTCGAACAGCGCTTCACCTACTTGAAATGACAGACAACCTGCGAAGCGGCGACTTAGCGGACAGGGCGGTCAGTTAGGGACGGCGTCGCTTGGCGAGCCACAGAATCGTGAACGCCCCGCCTAACAGACCACCCATGCCGGGTTCCGGGACGGCGGTTGCTTCGCCGATGGTGAGTTGTCCGGAGGAGAACGCATCGATGGCTGCCGCTCCGCCCCTGGCGTCGGCGAGCGATGTGGCCGGCGTGGCGAATGTCAGCGCCCAGGGACCGATCGACGCGTTGTTCGAGATCGTGTAAGAGATCAGTCCCAGCGAGTAGGTTGCTCCGGAGGCGATGCTGGCGGCGACGAAGTTGGCGGGGTTGTCCGATGCAATCAGGCTCTGGCCGGTTGAGATGGCGATGTCCGGCCCGAATAGTGTGTTACCCGCGAAGATGTAGGCGCCCGATGTCAGCGTGGAGGCGCCGGTGAGCATGATCGCGGAACTGGAGGTCCCGATTTCAAACGCGAATCCTCCGATTTCGATGGTGGCCGGGCCGGTGTTTTCGAGCGTCACCTCAAACGTTCCGGAGGCGCCGGGCGCGGCCGTGAACACCGGCGCCGAGACGATCAGGCTCGCTTCAGACGGCGGGGCGCAGGCGCAGGCGAGCGCGATGAGGCCAAGCAGCGGGGTGAGTTTCAGTTTTTGATTCATTGGTTATCTCGCTAATTCAGAGCGCTTCCCATGCGGGCGCGCACCAGTTGTACGTCGGTAAGATCGACCGCCCCGTCGCCGTTGATGTCGGCGAACAGGTCGTAGGCAGAGCCGCGCGCCAGGTTCACGCCGGTCTGGTCGGCCGCGTTCACGGCGCCGTCGTCGTTATAGTCGGCAACCAGGATCCTGATGGCCTGGCTGAATCCGGCGCTTGCTCCGAGAGCATTGCCGGCGGCGTCCTGGATGGCCGCGGCGCCGCTGCCGGCGAGCGTGAGCGTGTAGACGCCGGATGGCAGGGCGGTGGTGGTCCAGGTCAGCGTATTTGTGCCGACGCCGGAGAGTCCGGCGGAGACGACGCCTCCGAGGCTAGAGGCTTCGGCGGCGGCGACGGGCCTGTTGAACGTCACGCGGACGCCCGTGATCAACCAGGGGAGCCGGCTGCGCCCGCCGGCGGCCAGCTTGTAGCTCTGGCCGCCGAATAACGCCTCGACCGATGTGACCGCGAGCGAAGTCGTGTCAATGATGATGGCGGAGTTCGCTCCCAAGGATCCCGCGGCGGCCGGCGCGGGCAGCGTCAAGGCCGCCATACCGGCGCCGATGGCGCCGCCGTTCAGCGAGAGCGCGTTGGCGGAGGCGTAATCGAGATGAGCGCTGGTTTGTCCGGCGCCGACGACGTAGGCGAATAACAGCGCCGATGTTCCGCCGCCGCCCGCGTAGCTGGCCACGCCGCCCGAGTTCAGGGCCAGTTGCGGGGTTCCGGTGACGGTGACGGGGGCCGTGAAATGGACGGCGATGGTGATGACGGCGCCCGTTCCGTAGGCGCCGTTCGCGGTGACGGCGGTGACGGAGGAGACGGTCGCCTGCCCGGCGGTGTTGGCCAGCGCGAAGGAGGTCGTTATCGATCCCGTGGACGCCGTGACCGTGTAGCCGTCGGCCACGCCGTTGGCGGTGGCGGTGACGCTGGCCCGGCCGGCGCTGTCGGTGACCGCCGAGGACGCCGATAGGGACGCGGAGGCTCCGCGGTTGGAGACGACGGAGAAGGCGACGGGCTTGTTCGGCACGGCGTTGCCGAATGGGTCGGTGAGCTTCACGACGAGCGGGGCGGCGAACGCCGCGGTGACGGTGGCGCTCTGGTTATTTCCGGAGACGACCGCCATGGACGACGGAGCGGCGGGATTGATGGTGATGGGTGTGCTGGTGGCGTTGGCGAACCCGCTGGCCGTGGCCGTCAGCACGTACGTGCCGGCCGTGTTATAGCCGAGTTTCGTGAAGGCGGCGACTCCGCCGATGGCGTTTACCGTGAAGCCGGGGATGGTGACGGGCGCCGATGAGTTGATGATGTTGCCGCTGGGGTCCTGCAACTGGACGACGGCGGTGAAGGTGACGCCGGCGGTTCCGGTGGCGGGCGGCTGAGTGCTGAAGACCAAACGGTTGCCGCTGGCGGCGTTAATACTGAATTGGTTGCTGGTGATGCTGGCGAAGCCGGGCGAGGAGGCGGTCAGCGTGTATGTGCCGGGCGTGCTGAACGCGATGCTGGGGAAGGCGGCGACTCCGGCGACGGCGGTGACGGTTGTGGCGCCGATGGTGATGGGGGCGGTGGAATCGACGACGTTGCCGAAGCTATCCCGGACAGCCACCACGGGAGCGGGCGCCAGGACCTGTCCGGCCGTGCCGGCGGGCGGGGGCTGCGTGACAAACGCCAGTTTGCTGGCGCTGGCGGCGGTGATGGTGAACTGGCGGCTGGTCGCCGTGGCGAGACCCGGCGAGGTGGCGGTCAGCGAGTAGGCGCCGACGACGTTGAAGGACAGACTCGGGAAGGCGGCGACTCCGGCTACCGCGTTCACGGTGGTGGAGCCGATGGAGACGGCGGCGGTGGAGTTTACGACGTTGCCGTTGGAGTCCTGGACCTGGACGACGGCGCTGAAGGGGACTCCGGCGGTCGCGGTGACGGGCGGCTGGGTGGTGAAGACCAGCTTGGAGCCGCTGGCCGCAGTGACGGTGAACTGGTTGCTTGTCGCGCTGGTGAGGCCGGGAGAGGCAGCGGTCAACGTGTAGGCGCCGGCGGTGTTGAAGACCAGGTTCGGGAAGGCGGCGACGCCCGCGACGGCGTTGACGGTGGTGGAGCCGATGGTGACGGCGGCGGTGGAGGTGACCGTGTTGCCGAAGCTGTCCTTGATGGCGACCGCGGGGGCCGGAGACAAGGCCTGGCCCGCGGTTCCCGACGTCGGCTGAATGGTGAATGCGAGCCGGTTGGCCGCGGCCGCCGCGATCGTGATCGATGTGCTGGCGACGCTGGTGAAGCCGCTGGACGAAGCAGTCAGGGTGTATGTGCCGGCCGTGTTGTAGACCAGGTTTGAGAACGTGGCTACGCCGCCTACCGCGTTTACGGTGGTGGAGCCGATGGTCACCTGGGCCGTGGATCCGGTGACCAGGTTGCCGTTGGAATCCTGGACCTGGACGACGGCGCCGAAGGGGACGCCCGCGGTTCCGGTAGAGGGCGGCTGAGTGGTGAAGGCCAACTTGGAGCCGCTGGCGGCGGTGATGGTGAACTGGTTGCTTGTTGCGCTGGTTAGTCCGGGCGAAGTCGCCGTTACGGTGTAGTTGCCGGCGGTGTTGAAGACCAGGTTCGGGAAGACGGCGACCCCCGCGACGGCGTTGACCGTGGTGGATCCGATGGTGACGGCGGCGGTGGAGGCGACCGTGTTGCCGAAGCTGTCCTTAATGGTGACCGCCGGGGCTGGCGACAACGCCTGGCCCGCGGTTCCCGACGCCGGCTGAGTGGAGAAAGCGAGCTGGCTGGCCGCGGCCGCGGCGATTGTGATGGACGTGCTGACGGCGCTGGTGAAGCCGCTGGATGCAGCGGTTAGCGTATAGGCGCCGGCGGTGTTGAGGACCAGGTTTGAGAACGTGGCTACGCCGGCTACGGCGTTCACGGTAGTGGCGCCGATGGTCACCTGCGCGGTGGATCCGGTGACCAGGTTGCCGTTGGAATCCTGGACCTGGACAACGGCTCCGAAGGGGACGCCGGCGACGCCGGTGGCGGGGGGCTGGGTGGTGAAGGTCAGCTTGCTGCCGCTGGCCGCGGTGATGGTGAACTGGTTACTGGTGGCGCTGATGAGGCTTGGCGAAGTCGCGGTCAGCGTGTAGTTGCCGGCGGTGTTGAAGACCAGGTTCGGGAAGGCGGCGACGCCCGCGACGGCGTTGACGGTGGCGGACCCGATGGTGACGGCGGCGGTGGAGGCGACGACGTTGCCGAAGGCGTCCTTAATGGTGACGGCCGGGGCCGGAGACAACGCCTGGCCCGCGGTTCCCGACGTCGGTTGGGTAGTGAACACGAGCTGGCTGGCCGAGGCGGCGCCGATTGTGATGGGCGTACTGGAGGCGCTGGTGAAACCGCTGGACGTGGCGGTCAAGATGTATGTGCCGGCGGTGTTGAAGACCAGGCTCGAGAAGGTGGCGACGCCGGCCACGGCGTTCACGGAGGCAGCGCCGATGGTCACCTGGGCGGTGGATCCGGTGACGACGTTTCCGTTGGCGTCCTGAATCTGGACGACGGCGCTGAAGGTCGCGCCGGCCGTCCCCGTCGAGGGCGGCTGGGTGCTGAAGACCAGCTTGCTGCCGTTGCCGGCCGAGATCGTGAAGAGATCGCTTGTGTCGCTCAGCAGGCCGGGCGAGGTCGCGGTCAGGGTATAGTTTCCGGCGGTGTTCAACACGTAGTTCGAGAAGGTGGCGACGCCCGCGACGGCGTTCACCGTCGTCTGGTCGATGGTGACGGGGGCGGTGGAGTTCACGATGTTGCCGAAGGCGTCCTCAATCGTGACGGCCGGGGCCGGCGACAAAGCCTGACCCGCCGTGCCCGAGCCCGGCTGAGTGGTGAAGACCAACTGGCTGGGGGCGGCCGCGCCGATTGTGATCGACGTGCTGACGGCGCTGCCGAGGCCGGTGGAAGTCGCGGTCAGGGTGTACACGCCCGCTGCGTTGAAGACGAGGTTCGAGAACGTGGCGACGCCCGCGACGGCGTTCAATGTGGTGGATCCGATGGTGATCTGGGCGGTGGATCCGGTGACGACGTTGCCGTTGGAATCCTGCACCTGGACTACCGCGGTGAACGGCGTGCCGGCCGTGCCGGAGGCGGGCGGCTGGGTGCTGAAGGCCAGGCTGGCGCCGGTGCTGGCGGAGATGGTGAAGGGGTTGCTGACGGCGCTGGCCAGACCCGGAGAGGCGGCGGTCAAGGTATAGTTGCCGGCGGTGTTGAAGACGAGGTTCGGGAACGTGGCGACGCCCGCGACGGCGTTGACGGTGGTGGAGCCGATGGTGACGGCGGCCGTGGCGTTGACAAGGTTGCCGAACGCGTCCTGGATCTGTACGACCGGGGCCGGGCTCAACGACTGGCCCGCGGTTCCGGACGCCGGCTGAGTGGTGAAGGCCAACTGAGAGGCTTGGGCGGCGTCGATCGTGATGCGCGTGCTGGTGGCGCTGGTGAAGCCGCTTGCGGTGGCGGTCAAACGGTACGAGCCGACGGTGTTGTAGACGAGATTATTGAACGTGGCGACGCCGCCCACGGCGTTCACCGACGTCGATCCGATGGTGACCTGCGCGGTGGATCCGGAGACCAGGTTGCCGTTGGAGTCCTGAATCTGCACCACGGCGCCGAAGGCCACGCCCGCCGTGCCGGTGGCGGGAGGCTGAGTGGTGAAGGCCAGTTTGCTGCCGTTGCCGGGAGAGATGGTGAAGGGGTCGCTGACGGCGCTGGCGAGGCCGGAGGAGGAGGCGGTGAGGGTGTAGTTGCCCGCCGTGGTGAAGACCACGTTCGAGAACGTCGCGACGCCGGAGACGGAGGTCACGGTGGAGGTCCCGGCGGTGACCGAGACGGTGGATTTCGTGAGATTGCCGTAGGCGTCCTGAACCTGGACCACCGGGGCGGGGCTCAACGGCTGGCCCGCGGTGCCGGAGCCCGGCTGGGTGGTGAACACGAGCTTGCTGGCGGTGGCCGCGGTGATCGTGATGGACGTGCTGACGGCGTTCGACAGACCGGGCGAGGTCGCCGTGAGGGTGTATGTGCCGGCCGTGGCGATGGACAGGCTGGAGAACGTGGCGACGCCGGCGACGGCGTTCACGGTGGTGGATCCGATGGTGATGGCGGCGGTGGAGCCGGCGACCACGTTGCCGTTGGAATCCTGCACCTGGACGACGGCGCTGAAGGTGGCTCCGGCGGTCTTGCTGGCGGGCGGCTGGGTGCTGAAGGCGAGTTTGCTGCCGCTGGCGGCGGTGATGGTGAACTGGTTGCTGACGGCCGAGGTCAGGCCCGGGGAGGTGGCGGTGAGGGTGAACGTTCCCGCCGTGGTGTACACGAGATTCGGGAACGTGGCGACGCCGGCCACGGCGTTGACGGTGGTGGATCCGATGGTGACTCCGGAGGTGGAGGCGACGACGTTGCCGTACGTGTCCTGAATGGCGACGGCGGGGGCGGGGGAAAGGGCGTCGCCCGCTGTGCCCGAAGTGGGCTGGACGGCGAAGGCGAGCTTGGCGGCGAGGGCCGGGGTGACCGTGACCGGCGTGCTGACGGCGCTGATTACGGCGGACGCCGTGGCGGTGAGCGTGTACACGCCGGCGGTGGTCAGTTGGAGATTGGTGAAGGTGGCGACGCCGCTGACGGTGGTTCTGCTGGTGGAGCCGATGGTGATGGATTTCGAGGCGCTGGAGACGAGGTTGCCGTAACGGTCCTGCACCTGGACGGAGGCGCCGAAGGAGGCGCCGGCGGTGACGCTGGAGGGCGGCTCCGTGCTGAAGCCGAGTTGATAGGCCGTGGCGGCGGAGATCGTGAACGAATTGCTGACGGCGCTGGCGAGGCCGGGCGATGTCGCGGTGAGGGTGTACGTGCCGGCGGTGGTGAGGGCGAGGCTAGAGAACGTCGCGACGCCGTTCGAGGCGGCGACGCTGACCGGATCGATGGTGATTACGGCGGCGGAGTTGACCGGGTTTCCGTAGGCGTCGAGGACGGTGACTTTCGGGGCCGGCGAAAGCGCCGAACCAGCGGTGGTGGACGTCGGCTGGACGGTGAAGGCCAACTGGCTGGCGTCGCCGCCGACGATTGTGATCGAACTGCTGGTGGCGCTGGTGAGTCCGGTGGAGGTCGCGGTGAGGGTGTAGCTGCCAGCCGTGGTCAGGACCAGGTTGGTGAACGTGGCGACGCCGCCGCTGGCGAACACCGACAGGGATCCGATGGTGACGCGGGCGGAGGACGAGGTGACCAGGTTGCCGTTGGCGTCCTGCACCTGGACCACCGCGCCGAAGGCCACTCCGGCGATTCCGGTGGTGGGCGGCTGCGTGGTGAACACCAGTTTCTTACCCGTGCCGGCCGAGATGGTGAACGCGTTGCTGACGGCGCTGGTGAGGCCGGAGGCGGTGGCCGTGAGCGTGTAGTTCCCGGCGGTGCTGAACACCAGGTTCGAGAACTTCGCGGAGCCGGCGATGGCGTTCACCGTGGTGGATCCGATGGTGACGGCGGCGGTGGAGCTGACCAGATTGCCGTAGGCGTCCTGAACGGCGACGACCGGCGCCGGGCTGAGGGCCTGTCCGGCGGTTCCCGAACTCGGCTGCGTGGTGAAGGCGAGTTGGGCGGCAGCCCCGGCGGAGATGGTGATGGAGTTACTGGTGGCGTTGGCCAGGCCCGTGGAGGTGGCCGTCAGAGTGTACGTGCCCACGGTGTTGAACGACAGAGTGGAGAACGTCGCGACGCCCGCCACGGCGCTGACCGATGTCGAGCCGATGGTGACCTGGGCGGTGGAGCCGGTGACCACGTTGCCGTTGGAGTCCTGAATGGCGACGACGGCGCTGAAGGTCGCGCCCGCCGTGGCCGAGGCGGGGGGCTGGGTGGTGAAGACGAGCTTGCTGCCCGAGCCGGCCGAGATCGTGAACTGGTTGCTGACGGCGTTGGTCAGGCCGGTGGACGTGGCGGTCAACGTATAGTTGCCGGTGGTGGTGAAAACCACGTTCGGGAACGTAGCGACGCCAGCGACGGCGCTAACCGTGGTGGATCCGATCTTGACGGACGCCGAGGAATTCACCGTGTTTCCGTAGTTGTCCTGAATGGACACGGCGGGCGCGGGTGTGAGGGCCTGGCCGGCGGTGCCGGAGACGGGCTGGATGGTGAAGGCGAGCTTCTTGGCGGCCGCCGGATTGATGGTGATGGGAGTGCTGATGGCGTTGGCGAGTCCGCTGGAGGTGGCGGTCAACGTATAGGTTCCAGCGGTGGTGAGGCTCAGGCTGCTGAACGTGGCGACGCCGGCGACGGCGTTCACCGTGGTGGAGCCGATGGTCACCTGGGCGGAGGACCCGGTGGCGACGTTGCCGTTGGAGTCGAGAATCTGCACCACGGCGGAGAAGGAGGCGCCGGCGGTGGCGCTGGCGGGCGGCTGGGTGGAGAAGCTCATGGTGCTGCCGGAGCCGGGCGTGATGGTGAACTGGTTGCTGGTGACGTTGGTGAAGCCCGAGGCGGAAGCGGTCAACGTGTAGTTGCCGGAGGTGGTGATTACGATGTTGGGGAAAGACGCGACGCCGGCTACCGCGTTCACCGTGATCGATCCGATGGTGACGGCGGCGGTCGAGTTCACGACGTTGCCGAAGTTGTCCTGGATGGAGACGACCGGGGCTGGAGTTATGGGTTGGCCGGCGGTTCCGGAACTGGGCTGGGTGGTGAACACGAGCTGGGCGGCGGCGGCCGGAACGATCGCGATCGGCGTGCTGACGGCGTTGGCCAGGCCGCTGGAGGTGGCGGTGAGGGTGTAAGTCCCCGCCGTGCTGATCGACAGGTTCTGGAAGGTGGCGACGCCCGCGACGGCCTTCACGCTGACGGCGCCGATGGTGACCTGAGCGGTGGATTGGGTGGCGACGTTGCCGTTGGCGTCCTGAATCTGGACGACGGCGCTGAAGGTGGCTCCGGCGGCGGCGCTGGCGGGCGGCTGGGTGGTGAATACGAGGCTGGCGCCGGCGCCGGGCAGGATTGTGAACTGATTGCTGACGGCGTCCGGCAATCCGGAAGCGCTGGCGGTGAGGGTGTAGTTGTTGTCGTCGGTGAAGGTGAGGTCGGGGAAGGTGGCCACGCCGTGCACGGCGTTCACCGACAGCGTGCCGGAGACGCCCGCGGGCGTGGAGGCGAGGGTGACCGCGTCGCTCGAATCCACCGCGTTGCCGTAGGGATCGGAGATGGTGACGACGACGGCGGGCGTCAACGCCTGACCCGCGGTTCCGCTGTTGGGCGGGGTGCTGAACATCAGCTTCGAGGCGGCGGCGGGAGTGACGACGATGGGGGTGCTGACGGCGTTGGTGAGTCCGCTGGATGTCGCGGTGAGGCTGTAGGTCCCGGCGGTGTTCAGGACGAGGTTCGGGAACGTGGCGACGCCGCCGGAGGCGTTGACGGTGGTGGAGCCGATGGTGACGGGCGCGGTGGAGCCAGTGACCAGGTTGCCGTTGGCGTCCTGCACCTGAACGACGACGCTAAAGGCCGCGCCGGCGGTGGCGCCGGCGGGCGGCTGGGTGGTGAAGACCAGTTTGTTGCCGGAGCCGGCCACGATGTTGAACGATACGCTGGTGGCGCTGGCGAGGCTGCCGGAGGTGGCCGTCAGGGTGTAGGCGCCGGCGGTGGCGAAGGTCAGGGTCGGGAAGCTGGCGACGCCGCTGCTTGCTCGGGCCGAGAGGTTCCCGGCGACGCCGGAGGGCGTAGAGGTGATGACGACCGTGGCGCTTGAATTCGCGACGTTGCCGTAGTCGTCCTCAATCTTCACGACGACGGTCGGGCTGAGCGCCTGTCCGGCGGTTCCGTTCGATGGCTGGGTGGTGAAGACGACTCGCGTCGGCGTCGGCGGATTGACCGTGATCGATGTGCTGGTTGCGCTGTTGAGGCCCGATGACGTCGCCGTCACGGTGGAGACTCCCGTGGAACTCAGGACCAGGTTGTTGAACGTGGCGACGCCGCCCACGGCGTTCACCGTGGAGGAGCCAATGGTGACGGCGGCGGTGGACGTGGTGACCAGGTTACCCTTCGAATCCTGCACCTGAACGACGGCGGAGAAGGGGGCTCCCAGGGAAACGCTCGAGGGCGGCTGCGTCGTGAATACGAGTTTGCTGGCGGGGCCGGGGGTGATCGAGAACGAGTTGCTGGTGACGCTGGGCAGTCCGCTGGAGGTTGCGGTCAGCGTGTAGGTTCCGGTGGAGTTGGAGTACAGGTTGATGAACGACGCCGTGCCGAAGGGCGCGTTCTTTGTGCCGAGGCCGGTCAGTCCCGAGGGAGTGGAGGTGAGCGTCACGGCGGGGTAGCCAACGGGCGACGCCGTATTGCCGTAGACGTCGAGCAGCGAGACCACCACCGTCTGGAACTGTCCGGCGATGACGTCCACCGGCGGGGTGCTGAACGTCATGGAGACGGGCGTGGAGCCATAGATGGTCAGCGTGCCCGTGGCGGTGGCGAGTCCCGGCGAGGTGGCGGTGACGGTCTGCGAGCCGGCGACGGTGAAGACGAGATTCGAGAAGGTGGCGACGCCGTTCACCGCGTTCACGGTGGTGGACCCGATGGTGATCGGGGCGGTGGAGGTGGTGACCGCGTTGCCGCTGGCGTCCTGCACCTGGACCTTGGCGGTGAACGCGGATCCCGCCGTAGCGGTGGGCGGAAGCGTGGTGATCGCGAGCTTCGCGGCGGCGGCCGCCGAAATGACGAACGCTCCGCTGGTGGCGCTGGTCAACCCGCTGGACGACGCGGTCAAGGTGTAGGAACCGGCGGCCGTCAGCGTCACGCTGAAGGCAGCGACGCCGTTCACCGCACTTTGAGTCGCGCTATATCCGGAAGGCGAGGACGTCAGGGTGATCGAAGCGGTGGACGTCACCGGGTTGCCGTTGGCGTCCTGCACCTGCACCGTTACGTTCTGCGCGGCTCCCGAGGCGGCGGCGCCCGGCGGTACGCTGAAGGCCAACTTGGCGGGCGGGGCGGCGGAGATCACAATCTGTGTGCTGGTGGCGCTGGTCAAGCCGGGCGACGCAGCGGTGAGGGTGTACGTGCCCGCGGTGTTGTAGGTGATGCTAAACGTCGCGACGCCGGCCGAGGCGTTCACGGTGGTGGATCCGATGGTGACGGGGGCGGTGGACGTGGTCACCAGGTTGCCGTTGGCGTCCTGCACCTGGACGCTGGCGCCGAAGGCTGTACCGGAGGTCCCGGTGGGGGGCGGCTGAACGCTGAAGGCGAGCTTCGCGGCGGCGCCGGCTGAGACGGTGATCTGGTTGCTGACCGCGCTGGTGAGTCCGCTGGAGGTTGCCGTGAGGGTGAAGGTCCCGGCTGTGTTCAACACCAGGCTGCTGAACGTGGCGACTCCGGCGGCGGCGTTCACGGTGGTGGATCCGATGGTGACGGGCGCGGTGGACGTGGTCAACGGGTTGCCGTAGGCATCCTGCACCTGGACGGCGGCGCCGAAGGCGGTTCCGGCCGTGGCGGTGGACGGCGGCTGGGTGCTGAAGGCGAGCTTGGACGCGGCGGCGGCGGTGACCGTGATCGAGTTGCTGACCGCGCTAGTGAGTCCGCTGGAGGCGGCGGTCAACGTACTGGTTCCGGCGGTGGTGATCGACAGGTTGCTGAACGTGGCGACGCCGGCAACCGCGTTCACGGTGGTGGAGCCGATGGTGACGGCGGCCGTCGAGGCGTTATACAGGTTGCCGTTTGCGTCCTGAATCTGGACGGCGGCGCCGAACGTTGCGCCGGCGGTGACGGTGGAGGGCGGCTGGGTGATGAAGGCGAGCTTCGCCGGTCCGGCCGGGCCGATGTTGAACGACGGGCTGACAGCGCTGGTGAGGCCGGTCGACGCGGCGGTGAGGGTGTAACTGCCCGTGCTGTTGAAGATGACGTTCGAGAATGTCGCGACGCCCGCCACGGCGGCGACCGTGAGCGTACCCGTTGCGCCCGTGGGCGTGGAGGAAAGCGTCACCAGCGCCGTGGACGTGGTGGTGTTGCCGTAGGCGTCCTGAATGACGGCGGTGACGGCGGGCGTCAGCGCCTGGGAGGAGATGCCGCTCGAGGGCGTGGCGGTGAACGCCACCTTCGCGGCGGCCCCGGGGTTGATCGTGATCGAGTTGCTGACGGCGCTGGTCAATCCGCTGGAGGTCGCGGTCAGCGTGTAGGAGCCCGCGGTGTTGAAGACGAGGCTGCTGAACGTGGCGACGCCCGAGACCGCGTTCACCGTGGTGGATCCGATGGTGACGGCGGCGGAGGATCCGGTGGAGACGGCGCCGGTGGAGTCCTGCACCTGGACCACGGCGCTGAAGGTGGCGCCGGCGGTGGCGGTGGTGGGCGGCTGGGTGCTGAAAGCGAGCTTGGCCGGCGGGTTCGAGATGGTGAAGGAGTTACTGGTGGCGGTGGTGAGGCCGGATGCGGTTGCCACCAGCGCGCGGGTTCCGGTGGTGTTGAACACCAGGTCGGAGAACGTGGCGACGCCCGCTACGGCGTTTACGGTGGTGGAGCCGATGGTGATCGCGGCGGTGCTGCTGGACACGACATTGCCGGCCCCATCGAGGACCGACACCTGCGGGGCGGGGGTCAACGCTTGTCCGGTGTATCCATTGGAGGGCTGGGTGGTGAAGGCCAGTTTGGTGGCCACCGACGTCACGGTGAACGTATGGCTGGTGGCCGCAGTGACGGAGGCGGACGTGGCGGTGAGGGTGTAGGCGCCCGGGGAGTTGAACGTCAGGTTGGAGAACGTGGCGGCGCCCGAGACCGCGTTCACCGTGGTTGCGCCGCCGACGCCGGTGGGCGTCGAGGTGATGGTCACCGCCTGCGTCGAGGTGGTGAGATTGCCTAGCGAATCCTTCAGTTGCACCACTACGGAAGGAGAAATGGCGGCTCCCGTCGCAGTGTTGGACGGCTGGGTGGAGAACGACAAGGTGGCCGGCGCGCCGGCGCTCACCGTGATGGAGGGACTGACGATGCTGGTCAATCCGCTGGAAGCCGCGGTGAGCGTGTATGCGCCGGGGGTGTTGAACACCACGTTGCTGAAGGTGGCGACTCCGTTCACGGCGTTGGCGGTCAGGGTTCCGGACACGCCCGTCGGTGTCGAGGTCAGGGTCACCTTATTGGTTGCCGGATAGACCGCGCCGGCCGGGTCCTCCAAAAGCACCTGAAACGAGGTCAAGGCCGTACCAGCCGCTCCGGTGGACGGGGGACCGGAGGAGAAGGTCATCTTCGAGACGCCGTCCTGCCCGACCTGGACGCCGACCCCTCCGCCGCTGTCGATGATCACGAGGTCGGTGGAGCCATCGCCGTTGTAGTCGCCTACGGCCACCGCCGTGGGAGCGTTGGCGGAAACCGTGGTGGTGGTGAATGAGCCGGAGCCCGGTTTGATGAGGGTGACCCCGCCGTCCCAGAAGTTCGCCACCGCGACGCTCATGACTCCGTCGCCCGTGAAATCGCCGAGGGTGAGCGAAATCGGATTCGTGCCCACTTTTACGGGGCTGCCGGCCATCTGCGTGAAGCGGCCCGCGCCGTCGCCGGAAAAGAACGACACGTTATTGCTGTCGTAGTTCGCGGTGGCCAGGTCCAGCTTGCCGTCGCCGTCGAAGTCCGCCGCCACGATGGACTGCGGATTGGCGCCGGTGGCGAATGGGCTTCCGGGAGCGGCGCTGAAACCGCCCGACCCGTTGCCGAGCAGGATGGTGACGGTGTTTCCCGTCCGGCCCAGGATCTGATCGGTGCTGTCGGCGATCGCCAGGTCGGCTTTTCCGTCGCCATTGAAATCGGCGATGGCGATGGAGTGCGGCAGCACTCCGGCCGCGTACTCCACTCCGGCGCTGAAGCCGGCCCCGTTGTTCAGCAGCACCATCACTTTGTCGTTTTCCTGGTCGGTGACGACCAGGTCCGGCTTGCCGTCGTGATTGAAGTCGCCGACGCGGACTTCCGTTGCGACTCCGCCGACCGAAATCGGGCTATAGCTCGCCGCGGTGAATCCACCCTGTCCGTTGCCCAGCAGGACGGACACGTTCATACCGTTCACGGATGCGACGGCCAGGTCCATCTTGCCATCCTGATTAAAGTCGCCGGTGGCGATGCCTTGCGGTTTCGCGCCGACGGAGACCGGGCTGCCGGCCGGCTGGCTGAATCCGCCCTGTCCGTCTCCCAGAAGGATGGTGACGTTGTCGGAGCCGGCGTTGGCGATCGCCATGTCGGTCTTCAAATCGCCGTTGAAGTCCCCGTTGGTTACTGCGTAAGCCAGGTTTCCGGCGGAAGCTGTCCCCGTGGCGGTCTGGTAGGAGACCACGCCGTTGGCCTGGATGTTCAGCGATGTTTTTGACGAGACGCTGGCGGCGTAGGTGGAGTTGCCGGGGTAGAGGACCCACAGCGAGTGGGGTCCGAACGGGAGTAGCTTCGTGACCAGCGAAGTCGCGGCCCCGTTGACCGGCGAGGAGCCCAGGATGGTTTCGCCATCGTAGAAGGTGACGCGCCCGGTTGCCGCCGACGGCGTCACATAGGTGGTCAGCGTCACACTGTCGCCGAGGGTCGCGGTCCCGCCTGGCGACACCAGCAGGGTGGTGGTGGTGGCGGTCAGCGCCTTGGGGGAGTACAGGTCGGCGGTGACGCCGGCGCCGGAGCGCTTATTGTCGCCAAGGTACGGGCTGGCGGTCACCACCGCGGCGAAGTCGACGCGGGAAACCGAGGGGGCCCGCTTGCCCTGGACGGTTACCCCGGCCATGTACAGGTCGCCGCCCGGGGCAGCGGCCATCGCGGCGGGTTTCGACTCCGGCCCATAGGCGCCTTCAATCAGTTTGCCTTCCACGCTGAAACGGGCAAAATAGCTCGCGCCCGAGCCGGTTCCCGAGCCTGCCAGGGGGAGATCCCAGGCGTTGGTCCAACCGGCGAAGACCGGATTCCCCTGGGGATCGAAGGCGAGGGCGTTCGCTTCGGTGCTGCCGTGTCCGCCGAAGTAGGTGGCCCATTCGACGCCGGACTTTCCAATACGAGCGAGCCATGCATCGCTGACTCCGGCCAGGCGGCCCTGGTGGGCGGCGCGAGCGGGGAAATCCGGCGATCCGGTGGCGCCCGCCGCATAGACGTCGCCGTTCGGTCCAATGGCGACCGCACGGGCTTCATCCGGCAGCCCCGTTCCACCCTGCAACAGGGGAGCATCCCAGCCGGGCGCTGCTCCGCTGGCGTTCATTGACAGTCTGGATACGTAGGCGCCCCGCTCCGACCGTCCGGCGACATAGAGCGAACCGTCGGCTGAGGCGGCGAGCGCGCGCACGGGTCCCGGCGGGGTCGCGCTCCAGCCGTCCTCCTGGATGACGAAGTCGTCGCCGGCCAGGTAAATCTCCCCATCGGCCGCCAACGTGATGGCCTGTACCGGCCGGGCCAGGGGCCTCCATGCCGACAGCTTGCCCTCCGAGTCAAGCGTCGCGTGGAAGCCCTGTTCCCGCCCGTTGACCCACACGGTTCCGACCGCGTGCAGGTCACCGTCGTCATCGACGGCCAGCGCATTCACCGCATCCTGGACACCCCTTCCAAGCAGGCTGTGGAAAACCTCGGCGTGATCCCCGGAAGCGGTTTTCGTCACCCAGGCGTGGTTGCCGCCGCCCAGGTACAAGGCGCCGTCTTTTGAGAAGGCAATCGCCCTGGCAGGGAGTCCGGCCGCGAGGGCCCCGTCGTCCAGTCCACTCCAGGCGGACCCGATCCGCTCGACCGTCACGCCAGTCAGCGAGGCGGCGGTTTTGTCCGCCGTCAGCCGGGGGACCTGCGACAGCGCAGCGACGAAGAGCGCGACGACGAGGAGTGTTTTACGGAGAATCATGTGGGGGTGTCTCCGGATAGTACTTAGAGGACGGCCCGGCAGAAAAGGGAAAGGGTGGGGCAAGGCCTTGCCTACGAAGGACTTGCCCCTGATTGCCCGAGTTTGTCCCGGTTTGGTATTCTTTGAATTCAGCGCAAGAACCGAGGCTTGAGGGACAGGGACACGTGGAACCGGACCGGCTCGACTCCTGGAAGGAGATCGCTGCCTATCTGCAACGAGACGTTAAGACGGTCCGCAGATGGGAAAAGAGCCTGGGGCTGCCCGTTCACCGGCTGCAGCGAGAGAAGTTGGACGCCGTCTTCGCCCTGCGGAGCGAAATCGACGCGTGGCTCGAGACTCGGACCCAGAAGGGCACTCGCCCGCTGGCGCGTCCTGAGGCGGCCGACACTCCTACTCTAGCTTACACTAACCATCCATCCGAAGGTACTATGCCCTCTCCGGTTGAGGGGGTAGCTGAGGGGGCGACGGCGGTCGATGACGCTCCGCCGGATTCTTCGGCTCAACGGTCAACCTCACGTATCCTGTTGTGGTGCGTTCTGCTGGTCGTCGTATTGGCGACGGGTGCTGCCGTGGCCTTCTGGCGGTCGCGCCCGGTGAAACGGCTCGACCGTGTCTTTGCCTTCAACCCGGTTGTGGACCTTGGGGGGCGCCCGGTGGTGGCCTCGGCTATCTCCTTGAACGGGAAGAGGATCGCCTACGCTTCCGACGATTCCGTGGTGCGCTTTCGCGATCTGGAAGGCGCTGAGCTGGCCACCGTATCCCTGCCGCAAGGCTGGCGGATCAGACAGATTGTCTGGCTGGCGGACGGCTCGGGTGTCATAGTCAGTGCGGGAGTTGCCGAGGAAGGCGGGACGCAAGCGGTCTGGCGGTTGGCGGCGAACGGTGGAGCGGCCCATCCTGTGGCGGAAAACGCGGCCTGGGGGGCTCCGTCTCCCGATGGAGGGAGCGTCGCCTTTGTCGACAGCCGTCAACCCGGCATTCGGGTGGCCGGTTCCGGATCCGTGCGCGGCGTCGTCAGTTTTCCGGCCGGCGAAACGGTGCGGGCGCTGAATTGGTCGGTGGACGGGCGGCGCATCTCCTACCAGCGGGCGACGCCGGCGGGCGCGGCCGGATCCGCAGCGCCAGAGAATCGCATTGAAACCGTCGACGTCGCCAGCGGTAAAGTGACAGCCATCGCGCCGGGCGTTGTGGCGGGGTACGCCTGCCGGTTGCCGGACGGACGGCTCCTGTTTTCCGGCCATCCGGCGGGTGGCGACGGCGGAATCTGGGAGGTGCGGACGGATTCCGCCACCGGCGCTTTCCTCAACGGGCCGAAGAAGGTGCTCGACCGTGAATCGGTGGGCGGCCTGAGCTCCACCTGGGACGGGAAGCACCTGATGGGAGTGGGGACGCGGATCAAAGCGGACGTCTACATCGGCGCGATGGAGTTTCCGGGGCCGCGCCTGACCGGCGTGCGGAACGTCACCGGCGGCCGCGGCGGTGGAAACAACTACGTGCAGGGGTGGACGCCGGATAGCGCCAGCGTGATCTTCACCACCACGCGCCATGGCACGCGAGACGTGTACCGGCAGGGTCTTCAGGATAGCCTCCCCCGCCCGGTTGTGGCCACGCCGCTCGAGGAATTTCTGGCGCAAACCACCTCCGATGGACAGTGGCTGCTGTTCGCCTCCAAGGCGGCCAGGAACGACCCGAGCACGCTGCGTCGCATCGGGATGGGCGGCGGTGCGCCGGAGGATGTGCCGATCGGCGGACCGCTCGACGAATTCCGGTGTCCCACCGATCCGGGCCGCAATTGCGTCCTGCGCACCATCGAGAACGGCTTCTTTATCTTTTGGGAGCTCGATCCGGCGCGCGGGAAAGTCCGTCAACTGTCGATTGTTCAGCAGGTTCCGTCGATTCTGGGGGATTGGGGACTCTCCGCCGACGGCATGCGTGTGGCCATCCCGATCCACGACCGGAACGAAGCGCGGCTGCGGGTGCTGGCCAATGGGGCCGACACGGTGACGGATGTGGAGTTGTCCGGACTCTCGGCGCTGCGGGGCGTCCACTGGGCGTCGGATGGCAAGGGCTGGTACGTGACCACCGAGCGCCACTTGAAGTCCTCGCTCTACTACGTGGAGGCCTCTGGCGCGTCGCATCTGCTGCGCGAGATCGATGGCGCGAGTTGGGGCATCCCGTCGCCGGACGGGAAGTTACTCGCTTTTGTGGATTACGTACAGGGCCTTGGCGGCTGGTTGTTCGACCGGGATTGACCGAACGCGCTAGTGGCCGCCCTCGGCGTGTGCGACCGGTTCCGCCTTCAATGGGAAGTTCGCGCCGGCCGGCAGCGGGACCAGCATCGATTCCTTGCGATAGATGAGCGTAGAGGTGTTGTAGCTTGCGATTTCAAAGCCGTGCCCGTGGGTGATGGCGTCGGTGGGGCAGGCTTCCACGCAATAGCCGCAGAAGATGCAGCGGCTGTAATCGATGTTGTAAATGTGGGCGTACCGTTCGCCGCCGCTGATGCGCAACTTATCGGTGTTCTCGGCCGCTTCGATGTAGATGCACTCCACCGGGCAGGCGGCCGCGCACAGGAAGCAGGCCACGCACTTTTCCAGGCCGTTTTCATCGCGCTGCAATACGTGCACGCCACGATAGCGTTCCTGGAAATTCGGCGGCGCGTCGGGATAGTCTTCCGTCAGCGTGGGCTGCATCATCTCCTTGAAGGTGACGCCCATGCCCTTGGCGATGGCCGCGGCGGATCCGAGAACTTCCGAAATTTTCCCAGGCATAGCTCTCCTCCAGAGTAGCGCACGCGCCCCCGGCGCTCAATTCAACTTCCTGGTCGGGAACTCCGCACGGGAGTTCAGTTTTTCGAGCCTCAACCAGCCCGGAATTCCGGGACTTTCTCGCCCGGCCGGAATGCCGGGACGCCGATTCTACATCCGATGGATTCGAGATCGCGCTTGCAGAAGCCAGTGCCGGACATGGAGATCTCGCCGGACGGCTCCACCAGGAACAGGGTCGGTACGTACTCGATGCCGTAACGGTTGCTGGCCGGATAGCCCCGCTCCTCTTCGTCGAGCAGGGTGGAGAACGTCACGCCGTATTCCTCGCGGAACTCGGAGGTGGCTTCGGCGTCGTCCTGCGAAACGCCGATCACTTCCAGTTGATTGCTGTGCGCCAGCCGCTCGAGGAAGGGGGCGGTCATCTGGCAGACCGGACAACTGATCTTGAAGAACGCTACGAGCGTTGGCTTAGACGCCGTGAAGTCACGGAGGGACTTCTCGTGGCCTTCGATGTCTCTCAGGTGGAAGTCAGGAGCGGATTCGCCGACGCCGAGCATACTCCTATCGTATGCGCTGCTACAGCACGGTGTAGGCCGCGAACCCGAGCAGGGCGCCCAGCAGGCTGCCCGCCACCACATCGCTCAGGAAGTGCATGCCCAGCACGATGCGCGAGATCGCGATGCTGAGGGCGCAGAACATGAGTCCGGCCATCAGCGAAGGGTAGTAGTGCGACAGGCTGACGGCCACCGAAAACGCGGTAATGGAATGGCCGGAGGGGAACGAAAACTGGTCCGGCGGTAGGAGCGTCGCCCAGCAGTGCGATTCAAAGACCATGGGACGGCGGCGGCGAAAGGTTCGCTTCAACCCGATAAACAGGCCGACCCCTGTTCCGGCGGCCGCTGCCGCGGTCAGCACAGCGTGAACGCCATGCATGCCTCCGAACAGCAACAGCGCGAGCCCCATGGTGTACCATAGCCACCCGTCACCGCCGCGCGTAGCGCAGATCATCCACACCCGGAACCACCGGGGCGGACGCCACCCGTTCACTCGCTTCATCACGTTGTGATCGCGAGTTGCTACAAAAGTTAGCAGGAGACCAGGGACCTGCGTGCTGCTTCGCGCTATTGTGAAAGCTCGTCCCATAGCCAAGGATCACATGACCCGGGTTACATCGTTATGACGCCGGCGCCAAACATCGGTGACAAATACCGTTCCAGCCGCCCATCCATCGACCTTATCTTCTTCGATGCGGGAGGAGGCCACCGGGCTGCGGCGAATGCGTTAAATTCTGTTCTGAAGCAACAGGGCAAGGACTGGGATGTCCGCCTGGTGAACCTCCAGGAACTGCTGGACCCCCTGGATGTGTTCCGCAAAATCACGGGGATACGGCTGCAGGATCTCTACAACCGCATGCTGAACAAGGGCTGGACGCTCGGTTCCGCACAACTGTTGCGGGGCGTTCAGATGGTGATCCGCCTGAATCATGGACCGGCGGTCCGGCTGCTGGCGCGCCATTGGGAGCAGACCCGGCCAGACATGCTTGTATCGCTGGTGCCGAACCTGAACCGCGTGATGTACGACGCCTTCAGCAAGGCCCGCCCCAACGCGCCGTACGTGTCGATTTTGACCGATTTTGCTGATTATCCGCCGCATTTCTGGATCGAACGCGACCAGCGGCAGTACTTCATCTGCGGGACGGACCGGGCCGTGGCGCAGGCGGGCGAATTGGGCCATCCGCGGGAGCGCATCTTTCGGGCATCGGGCATGATCATGAGACCTACGTTCCACGAGCCCGTGGAGTTGGACCGAGCCGCGGAGCGCAAACGGCTGGGCCTCGATCCGGACCGACCGGCGGCCATCGTCATGTTTGGCGGGCAGGGGTCGCGGGTGATGCTCGATATCGCGGCCCGGCTGGGGCGTTCGGGTTTGCCGCTCCAGCTCATCATGATCTGCGGACGCAATGAGGCGCTGGCGTCGCGGCTGCGCGCGATGCGCCTGGCCGTGCCGATGCATGTCGAAGGATTCACCCAGGAGATCCCCTACTTCATGAGCCTGGCCGACTTTTTCATCGGCAAGCCGGGGCCGGGCAGCATCAGCGAGGCCATCGCCATGCGGTTGCCCGTGATCGTCGAACGCAACTCCTGGACGCTGCCGCAGGAGCGCTACAACGCCGAATGGGTGCTCGAAAATCGCGTCGGCTTCGTCGTCGGGAACTTCCGCGAGGTGGTGGACGCCGTGCGCCCGCTGCTCGAGCCGGACACCCTGGCGGCCTACCGCGCCAACGCCGCCGCCATCCGGAACCGCGCGGTCTTCGAGATCCCCGACATCCTGGAGCGGCTGCTTACAATAACTTCATGCTGACCGCCGTAGCCGCCTTCGCGCTGTTCGCCGCCGCGCCCTTTGATGACCTAACAGCCTGGCTGGACCGGCTGGCGCAATCGCAACTGGATGCTCGGGCCAAGCGCATTGAGGCGATCCGAACGCCCGCTGAGGCCGCCGCCCGGAACCGCGAGGTCCGTGCGAAGATTCTGGAGTTGCTCGGCGGCCTGCCGGCCTATGACGGCCCGTTGAACGCCCGCACGGTGGGACGCGTGGACGCGGGCGCCTACACCATCGAACGCGTTGTGTTCGAAAGCCTGCCACGCTACTTCATCACGGGCAATCTGTACGTCCCCGCGGGCGGCGCGCGGCGCCCCGGTGTCTTGTTCCCGCTGGGACATTGGGACCAGGGCAAGCCGATCGCGCAGGTGTTGGCGGGGAATCTGGCGTTGAAGGGGTTCGTAGTGTTCGCCTACGATCCGATGGGCCAGGGCGAGCGGATGCAGGCCTACGACTGGCGCGTGGGGCGTTCCATCGCGGGCGGATCCACGGAGCAGCACATCCTGGCGGGTGCGCAAAGCCTGCTGGTGGGGCAAAGCTTCGCCCGGTATCGAATCTTCGACGCCAAACGCGCGCTCGACTACCTGATGAGCCGCCCGGAAGTGGACGGCGCGCGCATCGGATGCACGGGTTGCTCGGGCGGCGGCACCATCACCACGTATATTTCGGCGCTTGACGAACGGATCAAGGTCGCCGTGCCGTCCTGTTACATGAACTCGTTCCGCAAGGTGTTTGCCGGGCCTACGGGCGATTCCGAACAGAGCCTTCCCGGATTCCTCGCGGCGGGGCTCGACCAGACCGATTATGTGGAGTTGTTCGCGCCGAAGCCGTGGCTGATGACCTCCACCGAACAGGACTTCTTTACGCCGGCGGGTGCTCGCATCGTGTATGAGGAGGCGCGCAAGTGGTATGCGCTGCTGGGCGCCGAGGACCGTCTGAAGTGGGTGGTTGGGCCCGGCGGACATGGCACGCCAAAGCCGGTTCGCGAGGAGATTTATGCGTGGTTCCTCAAGTGGCTCGGGCCTGGCGCGGCCGGCGCCGGGAGCGCGGAGCAGGAGGTGAAGATTGTCCCGGACCAGGACCTGCGCGTGGGGGAAACCGGCCAGGTGGCCGTCGACTTCCACTCTCGTGACTTGTATGAGGTGATCCGTGAAAGCGCGGCGGTCCGTCCCCGCAAAGTGGACCTGCCCGCCACGTTGGGGAAGTTGTTGGGTCCACATGCGGCAACCGGCGTTCAACGGGACGCGGACGGCGTCGTGCGATTTCAGGCGGATCCAGGACTGATGCTGACAGCCCGGCTGCTGGTCCCTCCTGGCGCGGCCGTCAAGCGCCCGGCGACGATCGTCGTGCAGACCCGCTTGGAGCCGACCGCGCCCGCCGAGGAACGGCTGGCCGCCGGCGATGTGGTGCTGTTGCTGGTTCCTCGCGGCTTGCCGGCGCCCGCCACCACGCTGCTGTCGGGCGATTGGATCACGAACACCCGCGCTTCGCTGGTGGGCCGGTCGCTGCCGGCCATGCGCGCTCACGACATTCTGTGCGGCGTGGATATCCTTGCTTCGCAGCCGGAGGTGGACGCGAGCCGGATCTCGGCCGTGGCTGAAGACGTGGCGGGTGTTTGGCTGCTGATGGCCGCGGCCGTCGATGCGCGAATCGGCCGTCTGGCCTTGTACCGCACGCCGTATAGTCTGCGAGCGGCGCTCGACAGCCCGCTGAGTCGAGGCTTGCACGACGCGGCGATTCCCGCGGCGCTGCCGGACTGGGATCTGGCTGACCTGGTGAGGGCCATCGCTCCGCGCGAGGTGATGTGGACGGACCCGATGGATTGGATGCGCAACGTCGTGGTGCGGCCGGGCTTCCGGTATTCGTCGCTGACGCAGTGACGTGCGGCGCCGTGTACTCGCTGCCCGACCATAACTGATATCTTTCGACGCCGCGCGAAGGCGTCGGATTGCGAAGGTCGACCTTATGGCTTAGGGGTTTCCAGTCATCGATTTTTCGCCGAGTCGTTGTCCTTCCGAAATCGTGTGAGTCGTACGATGCTCCGGAGAACCCTTCTCAAAAGGACACTGGAGAATCATTTGCGAAACACTCGCGTAATTACGACAGTCATCGCGGCCGCCACGCTCGCCGTGGCCGCTTCGGCTCAATCGAGCGCGCCGTCGGTGCGTTTGCTGCTGCCGGAGAGGACACGCCTGCTCGAAGGCCAGTTGGTCGACCTGGTGATTGAGGTGCGAAACGCCAACGCCGTGAGCGGCCTGAAGGTGACGGCCGACAACCTGGACCTCACGTCGAAGTTCGGCGCTCCGGCCAAGGCGGAACTCGATTGCGACTCATCGTCCGATTGGGTGGTCCGAGCCAATCTGCAAGCGTTCAATTCGCCGGGCGCCGTCAAACTGACGGTCTCGCTCAGCGCGGACGGCAGCTCGCTCACCGACACCCGGACGATTCAGGTGCGGGAGTTCAATCCCCCCTCCGGACAGCGGCGCAACGTCGTTCTTTTCATCGGCGACGCCATGGGAACCACCTACCGCGACGCAGCCCGCCTGGTGTCGCGCTCCATCGTCGGCGCCGACGGCAAGAACTCGTTCCGCGACGGCTTTTTCGACGACCTGCTCGAGATGGACAAGATGCCGGTCAGCGGCATGTCGATGACCTACGGCACGGATTCCGTGGTGCCCGATTCGGCGAACACCGGCACCGCCTGGGCCACCGGCAACAAGAGCTTCCTGAATGCGGTGAACAGCCTGGGCGACGGCACCGACTGCCGGTGGCGGTTTAACGGCCAGACCAACGCCGCCAACCTGGCCTACATCACCGACAATCCGCGCGTCGAGAACCTGTGGCAGTACCTCAAACGCCGCTACGGATACCGCACGGGCATCGTCACCACGGCGGCCGTCACCGATGCGACGCCGGCGGTCGAGGGCGCCTATGTCGGATACCGCCAGGCGCGCCTGGAGATCGCCCGCCAGTTCGTGGAAAACCCCATGCTCGGCGGCAAGCCGGCCTTCGACGTGATTCTCGGAGGCGGGACGGATCCGTTCACGGCGCAGGGCCGTACGGACAAGCGCGACCTGATCTCCGAACTCCGCGCGCAAGGCTATCGATGGGTTTCCAACGCCAGCGATCTGCGCAATGTTCAGTGGGGCGGGCCGCTGCTCGGCCTGTTCAAGGGATCGGCGAATCCGGCCGCGGCGAGCAACGGCATCGCCACCGCCTCGGATGTCAACATGGACGTCGCCTATGACAAAATCGGCCTGCAGCGTCCGGCCTCGGAGCCCACGGTCGATTTCGGCGGCTACACCGACCAGCCCATGCTCGACCTGATGACGCAGAAGGCCATTGAGGCTCTTTCGGGCGGTGTGGGACCCTTCGCCGTCACTACGCCGTTCATCCTCATGGTGGAAGGCGCCTCCATCGACAAGCAGTCTCACCCGAACCAGGCCGCCGGCACCATCTGGGACACCATCGAATTCGACAAGGCCGTCGGCGTCGCTCGCGCCTTCGCCGCCAGGCGGCCGCAGGCGGACACGCTGATCGTGGTCACCGCCGACCATGACCAGTCCATGCACATCATCGGCGTGTCGAATACGCCGGACACCGAGTACTTCAACCGTTCGAAGAGCGAGAAGGTGACCTTCAAGACCACCCGCGGCGACATGGACTTCACCGTGTGGGGCGATTCCTATTCGAACGCCCGCGCCGGCCTGCCGTTCATCAACAGCAGCACCACCGCTTCGAACAACGGCGGCGCGACGGGCATGCCCGGGACGTTCGCGACCTCGAGCCCGGCCGACACGCCGGAGAAGAGCACTTACTCCACCTACTTTGGATCGCCCGCCTATCCGGTGGACTCCAAGAGCGGCTACCCGGCTAACTCGGGTGATGGAATCCGCCGGCTGGCCGTGGGTTTCCGCACCGGGGATCACACCGGATCGAGCGTTCCCGTGACGGCCGAAGGTCCCGGCGCCTTCCTGTTCACCGGCTATATGGACCAGACCGACATCTTCTTCAAGATGGCGGCGGCTGTCTCCACCGACACCTCCGACGGCGACAAGTTCGTCTCCACCGTGTTGAATTCGACCAAGTATCCGAAGACCTTCGGTAAATAATGAAGCAACTGTTGTTCATGGGGGCGCTGCTCGCGGCGGCGCCCCTGCTGTGTCAATCGCCTTTGCGTCCGGACCCCGTCATCGCCGGCGGCGTCTTTGAGTGGTTCGAACTCGGCGAAAGCCGCGCCGACGTGGCCAAGCGCTTCGGGCCGGCCACGGCCATCGCCGATTTCGGGTCGGGCTATCAATCGTGGCAATACCAGATCGATAACTCGGATCATGACAGTTTCTCGCACCAACTCGTATTCCGGAAATCCACCGGCGAGTTAGTCAGCGTCACGCGGAATTACGACCCGGAGCGGCCCGTGGACGGCTACTTCCCGAAACAGGAAACGCGGGTCGAATCATATCCCAGCTCGAGCAAGCCAGAGTTCACCCTGCGCATCCGAAAGCTCACCGGGGAGCGCCTTCTGCTGGCGCCCGGCGGGCCGGGTCAACCGGCCGGCCAGATCTTCATCATCCGCCGGGACGAGTTACGGGTGTTCTACCCGTGGCTGGCCGAGCGGCTCCGCTGAAGCTCACCGCACCGCGTCCGCGACCGTCGCAAGGAACCCCTTCAACGGGCATGGATAGCCCGCACCCGCCGCGCCGCAGCCCGGTACGAACAACTCGGCTGCCGGCGGCGGGTTCGAGGCGCTCAGCGGCGTGCCGTCGCGCATCTGATCGAGCGTCTGGGCGATGAATCGCATGCGTACGCTGTACTCGCCTGTCGCGCGAGACCGCCACAGCGTGAACAGGAGCGCTCCACCGGGTGGGACGTCGTCGGGCTGATACCCCGGCAAAGTCCACGAAAGGTCCAGCAGCCCCGACAGGTTCGAGATGTTCGTGTCATGCCCGACCAGCACGAGCAATCGCGCATCGGCCGGCCCCAACGCTCCTTTCACCGGTTTGCCGGCAGCCGCCTGTTCGATGGACCGCGCGATGCCCAGGAGCATGCCTCCGCCGCGGATCCGCGCTAGATACGGCGTGCGTCGCAGCAGTTCGGCGTACACCGTATGCAGCCGCATTATCTCGAGCAGGTTCGTCGCGTTGAGCCGACCCCAGCCCAGACGATCGCCGCTCATGCCGTTGGCGTATTCGAGCAGCAAGTTCTCGGTCAATGTGGAAGCCAGCCGCAATGGGCCGGTCATGGTAACCGACGCATCCCCAGGCTTCAAAGCGACCTTCTCATCCATCACGGACCGCTTCGCCTTACCTCCGCCCGCCAGGATGCCGCGCAGTGTTTCGAAGGCTTCACGGTGGGCCGCCACGGTCGCGGTCAGGTCCGGCCCCATGCGTCCCGCCACCGCCGCCAGCGCCAGGCGTGCATCGGCGGAGACGCTGCCGGCCTCCAGCGGATCGAATAGCGGATCCGCCGTCTGATCGCTCGCCGAATGGACCGGCGCCGCGCATCCCGGCGCGATGGATTCCGCGAAGGCCTTGCCGGACGCCAGCGTGCGTTGATCGACGTCCGCGTGTATGTAGAGGCGGCGGGTGGCGGAACAATCACCCAAACCTTCCAGCCCCGCTCGCGTCAGATATTGGCGATAGTAGCCGCCCAGAATCGCCGTCAGCTTGCGGCCGTGCGGCGTCAGGTGTCCAGGAGGGACTCCAAAATCGGGCCATGGGGCAGCCGAATACTCATTCAGCCGTTCGGTGGTCCACGTAGGCGCTCGAACGCCGTGCCGCATCAGGATCGCGGCGTATCGCAGTTCCTCACCCTGGTACTGCGCCCGGCACGGCGTCTGTGTGACGAACAACGCCGCAGCCGTCAGCCACAGCGGCGCGATGCGCGCTAGAAATCGAGTTTCACGCCCGTAATGGCCCAAATCTTGTATCGCTCCTCTTGGATGAATCGATCCGCGACGCCCATATACACCCGGTACGGCGCATTGGTCAGGTTTAGCATGTCGATGAAGACGCGAACGTGCTTGGTAATTCGCTGACTCGCCGAAAAGTCGAGCTGCAGGCGGTTATCCAGCCAGTTATCGTCGGCCGCGGTGTTTCCGATCGCTAGAATGTAGCGGCCCTGGTAGTTCCAGGATACCCGGCCGAAGAACCCCTTCCGCGAGTAGGAGAGCGAGGCGTTCCCCATGTCCTCGGCCTGCCCCGGCAGGATGAATTCGCCGCGCGGGAGAGTGGCCTTCGAACTGACGTGGGTATAGTTGGCGTACATGGAGAATCCATGCAGCAACGGCGGCAGGAAATCGAGTTGCCGCACGAGCGTCGCCTCGAATCCATGGAGGTGGGCGTTGTCCCCGTTCACCGGCTGCGTGATTCGGTACAGATCGGCGCCCACGTTCTGCTGCAACGTCGTGCTGTAGATGTAGTCGTTCAGGCTCTTATAGAAGAAGCCGGCCGAGGCGATGCCGACATTGGCGAAGTAGTGCTCAATGGACGCGTCGAAGTTGTTCGACGTGGTCACCTTCAGGTTCGGGTTGCCCTTGGAGATGGTCAGGGCGGTGGTGTCTTGCAGGATGAACGGCGCCAGGTCCGAGTAGTTGGGCCGCGCGAGCGAACGCGAGAACGAGATGCGGAGCGGCGTGTTGGCCCAGAGCATATGCTTCAGGTGGACGCCGGGCAGCACGTTGAGATAATCGTTGGTCCCGGTGTAGAAGGTGCGTCCCAGCACCGCGCCCGACGTTCCCAGCGTGTACTGCGGAGCTCCATAGTTGGTGTGAGTGGCCTCGAAGCGGACGCCCGGCAGCAGCGTGGTCTTTTCGCCGAGATAGAACTCGTCCATGATGTAACCGCCGGTGACGCGTTCCTTGGCCCGATAGCTGCCGGAGTCGCCGGTGGCCGCATACACCGTGTTCAGTTGGCCGCCCTTGCTGAGATCCATCATCTTCTGTGGGTCGGGGAATGCGCTGCCGAACTCGGTGTACTTGCCGCCCAGGTAGTTATCCGGCGGCTGATAACCCTGAATCTGGTTGTCGGCGAACACCACCTTCACCGAACTGGGCGGCGTCTGGGTGATGGACATAACGTCGCGCGTGCGGTTCTCGTCGCGGACCTTGAGGCCCAACTTCAGCAGTCCGGCGAAGTTCGAGCGGAAACGGCTGGGCGCGGCCAGGTCGAATCCGCCGCCGATATTGCGTTCAGCGCCGCGGTCGTTCTGGATGGCGTTCTGGATGAAGGAGAACTTGGTCAGGTCCTGATTCTGTGGGTTCGCCTGCACGTTGTTCGGGTCGATCGACGCCGCCGTCACGTTGGGCGCGAACGTCACGCCGGTCTGGCGGAACGTGCTCTCCAGGCGGTACGGCGTGTCGAGCGTCGCGCCGGAGTAGGAACCCCGCCACTGCAACAGCCAGGAGCCCGGCAACGTATGGGTTCCGCCGGCCGACAGCGCCGTCTGGCCCGAGTCGTGATAACGATTGCGCAGCAGACGTTCCAGACGGCCGCTGCTGACGATGTCCCGCAGCCGGTGGCGCAGTTCGGAGTCTTCATACCGGCTGCGCAGCCCGCGCAGGAACACGGTCGACCCCGGCGACAGCTTATAGTCGGCGTCCCACGTGCCGCCCACGCGGGTCCGCGTCAACGTGTAGTCGCGCAAGTCCAGGCTGCTCAGCGCGCCGTTGGTGTAGGCCGGCTCGAGATCCTGTGATCCGCGGTTGTTCTGGTAGAAATTTCCGGACAGGATGAAGCCGAGCTTGCCCGCCAGCATGCGCTGGCCGTAGGTTCCGTTATAGTCCTTGATGTCGTCCTTCACCAGCGTGTTGAAGCCTGAGCCGAGCGTCAGGGCCAGGTGGCGAGAGGCCGGCGCCCGCTTGGTGATCAGGTTGACGCGTCCGCCGATCGAGTCCGCCTCGAGGTCGGGCGTCAGCACCTTGGTGATTTCGATCGCGCCCATCAGGTCGGCCGGAATCGTATCGAGCGGGATTTGGCGGCTGGTGTTTTCGGTGGTGCCGATGCGCTCGCCGTTGATAGTGGTGGCGCTCAGGCGGGGTTCGGTGCCGCGCACCAGAACGTAACGTCCCTCGCCCTGATCGCGTTGCACGACGATGCCCGGAATGCGTTGCACCGCCTCCGCCGCGTTCGGATCCGGGAAGCTGCCGATCTGGTCGGAGGCCACCAGGTTCACCAGATTGATCGAACTCATCTGGTCGTTCAGGGCGCGGGCCTGCCCCACCAGTTCAGCGTCGCCGCTGACGGTGACGGAGGTCCGAACCACCTCGGGCGCCAGCTCGAAATCGAGCGTCGCGGTCGAATTGGCCTTGACCTCCACTTCCTGGGTCCGCGCTGCCATGCCGAGGTAGGTGGCGGTCACCTTCAAGCGTCCCGCCGGGACTTTCAGCAGCAGGAACTGACCGGAATCGCTCGCGATAGCCGACATCGGCTGGCCTTCAACGCGGATCTCGGCGCCCGGCAAGGCGGCGGCCTGGGACCCGGTTATCACAATGCCGGCGATGTTCCCGGTTTGGGCGTTGGCGGCCACGGCGAAAGTGAACAGAATGAGTGCGCGATAAGACAGTGTATGCATATGGTGCGGGCTGGCTCCCGTGATTGTGGAGATTCGATGCTCTGGGCGGTTGCCGGGCGCTGGCGCACCCGGGCCGAGATACAGACAAACGGGTCTAGTTGTGTACTACCGGAAAGAACGATACTATCGACGCAAAGTCACGGTTTCATGAACGTGCGGCGCCTTTGCCGTTACAGCCGCTTATAGCTGCATCCGGATCTTCCACCGGGTGAGCACCCACGATATCGCCAACATGCAGGCCGTGAACAGAACGGATCGGATCACGCCGGGCCAGCCGGCATGGGGCGTCCATGCGGAATAGACGCCTCCGAGCGTGAAGTAGAACAGATCGGGCAACAGGTAGGTGAGCAGCGTGTTCGATCCGGCGGGCGCCGCGAACGCCGCCCACGCCCGGTGGCCGCCTACGTCGGCGATCCAGTAAATGGCCAGGAACAGGACGACGCTCGCGCCGCAACTGTACAGACACCAGGCGGGCGTCGCCGCGTTCTTCGAGATCCCAAGAAACGTGAAGGCCCAGCCGCCGGCCAAGAGCGCCGCTGCGTAGGCGGCCGCGAGCATCGCTTTCCGGCGGAAGGACGCCGCCGGGCCGCGATCATCGAAGAATATCTGGTGCGCCAGCACGCCGGCGATCGCGATGGAGGGCAGTTCACCGGAATCGAACGGCCAAAGCGCGTATGGAAACAGGCGTTGTAGCGGAGTCATCCCCATGCGCGAGGCGACGTTCAGGGCGGTGAGCGCCGCCAGCAGCGCCGCCGGCGCCCAGCGAAGCTTCCGGAATGGGATGTACAGAATGCAGGCCGCCAGGTAGACGCGGCCGATCAGGCCGAGGATCTCCCAGTAGCGGAAGTCAAGCCAGGCGGTACCGCCGTTTGGCGTGGAGCGCCGGAATATCGCCAGCGCAACGACGAGTAGGACGAGCCCGAAGTACTTCAGCGCCAGCCACAGCCCCCGTCGTCCCCTGCTCGGGTAGACCAGCCAGAACAGGATGCCGCCGACCAGCGCGAGCGTCGCCCAGGCGCCCGCCGGAAGGCCGGTCAGCCGCGGGTCCGGCTTGCCGGCGTTGGCGAGAATCAGGCCCAGCACGATGAGGCTGAACGACCGCAGCAGGATGTGGGTCCAAAGGCGCAACCACGAATCGCCCCGTTCGAGGCGACGCTCCACGGCGAATGGAATCGACATTCCGACGATGAACAGAAAGGCCGGGAAAACGACGTCCACATAGGTCATGCCGCTCTGTTTGGAGGGCATGTGGTAGGTCCACCAGGGAAGCCCTTTCACGCCCGCCAGGTCGTTGACGAAGATCATGACGGCCATGGTCAGGCCGCGGAAGATGTCGAGGGAATGAACGCGCACGCGCGCGGACAACGCCGGAGCGCCGATGACGGGTGTGGACCCCATGGACGTGAGGATATCGCGGACGGATCGAGCGCGTATCATGGGATCGTCTTATGCGATTTCCCCGATTCTCCCCGGCTGTCCTGGTTGTGCTCCACTCGGTCGCGCTCCACGCGATGGGGGCGCCGCAAATTCTCACCAATTACCTGGGCTACGACCCCTTCGGTCCTAAACGCGCCGTAGTGCGCGGAGGCGCCGCCGATCATGTCTCGGCGTTCGAAGTGCGATCGCATCCCGACCGGACCCTGGTCTATCGCGGGACCGCCACGGGAGGCGCCGGCGTCGACCGGTGGAAGGACTGGCGGTTCTGGAGCCTGGACTTCAGCTCCGTGCAGGCGGAGGGCCTGTACGTGATTGAGGCCTACGGCAACGGCGAGATTCTGCGGTCGTTCCCGTTCCGCATTCAGAAGAACATATTGGAGCGGGCGACGTTGTCGGACGTCCTGTTCTATTTCAAGGGGCAACGAAGTTCAGGCGAGTATCTCAAGGCCGACCGGAACCTGGCCTTCCGCAACTCCGACCGCAAGCCTGTCGACGTTCACGGCGGGTGGTACGACGCGAGCGGCGACTACGGCATGCACCTTTCGCACCTGGACTTTTCGACCTACTTCAATCCGCAGCAGACGCCGCTGGCGGCCTTCAGCCTGGGACGTACGCTCGAACTGCTCGAAGCCCGCAAGGACGGCAATTATCGCCAGATCCTGATCCGGCTTGCGGACGAGTTGGCCTGGGGCGCCGATTTCCTGGTTCGTATGCGCAACCCGGGAGGGTCGTTCTACGAAACGATCGACGGGTACGCGGAAGGAAAGAGCCCGGGGGCGCGCCGCGTCGTAAGGACGATGATCGGCGGGTTCGCGGTTCGCAAGAAGGCTACCGACGATGTGGCCAGCGGTCGGCCCGACAACGGGTTCTTCGACGTAGGCTTTCGCAACGGCGGAGGGTTCTCGATTGCCGCTCTGGCGATCGCGGCGCGCGTGGCCAAAGGGGGCGATTACGACCGTGCCGCCTACCTGCGAGCAGCCGAGGAGGCGTTCACATTCCTGAAGGCGCACAACGCGGAGGTGCTGAACGACGGGAAGGAGAACATCGTCGACGACTATTGCGCGCTGGCGGCGGCCGCCGAACTGTATCGCACCACCCGGAAGCCCGAGTACGCCGACGCGGCCGAACAATGGGCGACGAAGCTGGCCGGGCGATTGGCCGAGTCGGGCAGATATAAGGATTACTGGCGGGCCGACGATGGGGACCGTCCGTTCTTCCACGCGGCCGACGCCGGAGCGCCCGTGGTGGCGCTGCTCGATTACTACGAACTGGCGCCTCCGCGGATCCGGACGCGAATCCGCGACGCGGTGCGTCGGTCTCTCGAGTTTGAACTGCGGGTGACCGGCGAGACGGCGAACCCGTTCGGCCTTGCCCGTCAGTATGTGCAGAGCAAGAACGGCGCCAGGCGAACCTCCTTCTTCTACCCCCACGACGCGGATACGGCGCCATGGTGGCAGGGCGAAAACGCCAGGCTCGCGTCGCTGGCCACGGCGGCCCGGCTGGCCGTCCCGTTGTTTGCCGGCGACGGCCGCTTTCAGCAACGGCTGCAAGCCTACGCCCTCAACCAGCTGAACTGGATTCTCGGGCTGAATCCGTTCGACGCCTCCATGTTGCAGGGGGCCGGTCGAAACAACCCCGAGTACGTGTTCTTCTCCAGTTGGGAGTATAAGAGCGCGCCGGGCGGCATCTGCAACGGCATCACGTCCGGCTACCAGGACGAACACGATATCGACTTCAACGTTCCCTACGAGGTGACCGGGCAGGACTCGGACTGGCGTTGGGCTGAGCAGTGGATCCCGCACGGGGCGTGGTATCTGCTGGCCGTCGCCGCCGGCGAGACCGCGGCGCCGCGGGCCGACAAGGTGTCGATCGGGTATATCTTTCCGCAGAACCGTGTGCTCGACCCGGCCGAAGTGCTGGCGGAGAAGCTGACTCACATCAACTACGCGTTCGCCAACATTCGCAATGGCGAGATGGTGGAGGGATTCGATCACGACACCGAGAACTTCAGGGTGCTGAACGGGCTCAAGGCGAGGAATCCGTCGTTGAAGATACTCGTGTCGGTCGGAGGTTGGACCTGGTCCGGCGGATTCTCCGACATGGCGCTGACGGAGAAGTCGAGGAAGCGGTTCATCGACAGCGCCCTGGCGTTCCTGGCGCGCCATCGGCTGGATGGATTGGACGTGGACTGGGAGTATCCGGGCCAGAAAGGGATGGACAACGTCTTCCGCCCCGAAGACAAGGAAAACTGCACGGCGCTATTTGCGGAACTGCGCGCGGCGCTCGACCGGGCGGGCCAACAGGCGGGTAAACGCTATCTGCTGACGATGGCGACTCAGGCCGCCGACGTGTGGCTGGAGCACACCGAGATGGACAAGCTGTCGCAATCGCTGGATTTCGTGAACCTGATGGCTTACGACCAATTCGGTGAGTGGGACGCCGTCGCCGGACATCACGCGCCCCTGTTCACTCATCCCGACAATCCGAAAGCGACATCCGCCGCCGACGTCATCACCCACTACATCGCCGCGGGCGTTCCGGCGTCGAAATTGGTGCTGGGCGTTCCGTTCTACGGCAAGGCCTGGAGCGACGCCACGCCCGCAACCCATGGGTTGTATCAACCGGCGAAGAAGATGCCGCAACGGCTGGACGGATCGTTTCGGAACATCCGCGAGAACCTGGCGGACAAGAAGGGCTTCATCCGTTATTGGGACGACGTCTCAAAGGCGCCGTATCTTTATAATCCGCAATCGCGGATTTTCGTTTCGTATGAAGATGAGGCGTCGCTGCGGGTGAAGTGCCGCTATGTTTTGGATCGCGGCTTGGCCGGAGTCATGTTCTGGCAGCATTCTACCGACTCCGCCGGGACCTTGCAGGGCGTGATTGCGGCGGGGTTGAATATCGCTGGGCCGGCGCCGGCCGGAAAGTGAATCCTGCTTCGAGGTGAGGGACTCGCCCGGCCCTCCATGAAGCCGGGCGAGTCTATTACAACCTACTGCCCGATCGCGCCGCGAGCGCCGGACTGGCACGACTTGCAGATGCCGGTGACGCCGCTGCCCAGAATCCGGATGAACTGGCAATAGGTGGACAGCTTGTTCAGTTCCGCATTCGACAACTCAGCCTTGGTGAACGGCGTCTCGGTGACGGCGTTGACCGAGGTCGGCGGGACGCCCTGGAACGTGACGCTCCGCAGGTTCGTGCCCCAAGCCAGTCCGCCGCTGGCGAGATTCTGCGGGCCGGCCTTCGTCGGATCGCAGTAACCACCGCTGTTCTGCTTGGATTTCAGCGTGAACAGGATCTTGACCGTGATCGCCGAGGACGGATTGTTGATCAGATTCTGAGCCACCAGATCGTCCAGAATGCTGAGTGACGCAAGGCCGTTGGGCGTCACAGGGCAGGAGCAGCAACTCTGCATCTCTTCGTTCGGATCGAATGTGTACACGTTTGCGCAGAGCGTGCTGGCGGAATCGTCGGAGGCTGAGCCAAGCCCCATCGAGCCGGCATTGGACAGGGTGATCTGTCCCGATCCATAGTTCGTGTTGAAGTACTTCAGCTGGAACGTGTCGGTGGGGCAGCCGCTGTCCAGAATCACCGTCGGCCCGTAGCGCAACTGGGCGATGGCGAAGTAGGAGCCGTCGGTCTCGGTGACGACCACGCTGGTGAACTGAGTGGAGTCGGACGCCGCGCTCACCAGCGCTCCCGCGTTCCCCTCGATCAGCAGGTTGATCGTGCCCAGCGGCGTCGCCCCGTTGTAGAAAGTAGCGGTGAACGGGTGGAGGCCGAAGGAGTTTGGCTCGACCTCAAATCCGAAAGTGGCGGAGGGCACGGCCAGCGTTATGGTGACCGTGGAGCCGGGCGTGGCTAGCGTCCGCGGCGTGGGGCTTTCCGTGTTGGGCGGCTGCCCCCAGGTGGCCCAACTGTTGGGAACCGTACGTGCGGTCACACTGGGACTGAAGGCCACGGTTTGAACGCCGTCGGTAATGTTCGCCACTGAGGTCCAGTCCGGTCCTGTGACTGGCAGCACGGTCGTGCCGTTGATGTAGGCTGGCGTGGGGCGGCACACGGGGCGAAACGAATCAGCGTTGGCGATGACTGTCAGCGACAATGCGGTGAAGATCAGGCTGTGAAGTTTTCTCTGCACGGACATTCCTCTCTATTTCGGCCTCGCGGCTTCGGGCAGCTCAGCGCTGATGGTAGCAGGCGACCTAAGTTCCTACAACTAGCTGAACGGACTAGCCTTGAGCGCACCACCTCGCCTCATACCGGCTGGAGGCCTCGCGGGCGCGGCGGAATCGTCGCCTGGAGGGAGAAGAAAAGGGGCAGATTCGCGGGATATCCGCTTGGCTGGGTCTTGAATGGCTGGCGCGCCCGGAGGGACTCGAACCCCCGGCCTACTGGTTCGAAGCCGTAAGGTTACACTGAATCAACAACTTAGCGCCGGTCTCATCCTTTGCTAACGGGTGTGACCGGTTGTTCGTTTTCATGCACTTGCGCCGAGTCGATTCCGAGACCTATGCAATGGAGCGCAACGCTTCTATGCAGGGGGTGGGCACAATTTTGGGCACAGTCTTCGACGCATAAAGCGAACGCCGGAGGGGGGCCCGACCGGGGTACCTGGACCCCAGAAGCACAACGCTTGGTAACCAAAGTCGGTGCTCGACGCGGTGAGCCGCACGCAAGTCTGAATGGCTACCATGGTCCGCGAGTGGGAAGTGCTTCAGGGCTTTGCCACGCACTTCTCAGTGGCATCCGGTATGTACCCGTCCGCGCACCAGCAATTGCCGGACGCCCCGCGATACGCATGTGGATCTGGACAGGGCGGAGGTTCCGGTGGCAATTCAACGAGGGCGTTCAATTCGATCCAAAGGGCTTTCCCGGTGTCAGGTCCGCCCAGAATTCGAACTCTTCTATATTGACTCCAGCCACGAAGCCGGAATGCCGTGTCGATCACAAGCCCCGGCGTTTCGTCGCCGAGAAAGCACCGCTAGATCGGCGTTTGAAAGCTCGGAAATGCCCCACTCATCGTGAATCTTCTGCGCGTTCTCAAGCGATTCGCGGGCTTTGTCCACGTCGCGGGTTCCGTAAGCGGCTTTGCGGAGTTTGCATCGACTGCCTTTGGGTATTGCCGTCCAGGATTCAAAGTCGGCGAGAATCACACTGGCAGCCACAATCACCATGAGTATCCGTGCGATGATGCCCGTAATTGCGAACGGCTTAGACGGCGAAGATTGGTTCCCGAAGCCGCCGACCTTGCGACCGCTCGGGAGCACATTTGACTTTGACTCCATACGAAACCAAAACGCGAGTCTACCACTCTGAAGACGAGGGCGGGCACTGTCGCCATCACGCGCGCAGCCCCATCGGGTCCCACCGGGTACCCGGAGATCCCGGTCCGATTTCAGGCCGAGACCGTGCGGGCGCGCAGGCGGCGCGGTAATCTCAACAACATTTTGAAAAACTCGATAGTCGGCTTACGCGCTGCGGGCCGCAAGTGGTCGGGCGAGAGTCCGGCGATACCCTCTACGGTCGCCGGGATTGCTGCTGAAGCCTTTCTTGGCGGAGGATTGCCGTCCTACACTGTTTGCCGTCCACATCGATCACGTACATTGTGCCTTTCTCTTGAGCGTACTTGATCTCGTCGCCGACGATGAACCGGCAACCGTGGTGCTTGTTAGCGATCGCCCTGCCGATAGCCACAGCCGGGACGCCCCCCGTCGTAGTCGCATCTTCGACGTTGAAAACGTAGCCGTCGCCTACGATGATGATGTCATTCGCCTTCGCGTGCGAGTAGTGGACTCTGGCCGTGTCGATTTGGGTGGTCGGGCCGACCTGCTGCGCGCTTCCGGTCACGGCTTCGGCCTGTGAAGAAGATCGTTGCGATGCGTCCACAACCTTTCCTGATTTCCACTCCCGATCTTTACCAGGAATCGCGACGGCGATGCATAGGAAAAGTAGCCAACTGGATTTCACGTGGTTCCTCCGCGACAGGAAGTGTAACATTTTCCGAGCTGGGGTATTTCACGTGACTCGCGCTTTTCTCTGGGTCTAGTCGGGTACGATCAAACTAGATGGCGGCGCTCGGCAATCCCCGATACGAAGCGTTTGCACGACGAGTCGCGAACGACATGGCCTTCGGTCGCGCCTATACCGAGTCCGGCTTCGGCGCGAGCGGCAACGGGGCATACGTCAATGGTGCTCGTTTGGCGAGGCGGCCAGAGGTCGCGCAGCGCATCGCCGAACTAAGAGCGACGGGCGTACAGCGGGCCGTTCAGAACGCTGAGGTTACGCGCGAATACGTGCTTACCGGCCTTAGTGAAATTGCGAAAAGCGGAAAGAACGAATCCGCCCGCGTTCGTGCGTACGAACTGCTCGGGAAGACGCTGGGACTGTTCGTGGATCGGACGGAGGTCACAACCGGGAACCCGGAACCCGAGTTGGATCCCACAATGCTTTCTTGGGACGAGTTGCAGACGATTCTGGTTCTCCAGCGCAAAGCTCGCCGAACGTCGACCCTCGGCTCGGGTCGTCCATAAGTCGCGGAGGCTGTTCACGAGGTCTTCGACAGCCGGGGGTAGCCGAGTGGCGGGAGCCCCCGCTCAGGGCATCGGCGACCGCCATGCGGCCCGCAGACCACCAGCGGATAGATTCGACTATCCACGAATCCCGGACGGTGCTGGTATCACTACGCCGACTTTGTATGCTCCTTTCGACTTCGTCTTTCCGCTCGCCGCCTCTTCGCGCCCGTCCTTCGCCACCACCGATTCCTCGCCACGTTCAGAGCACATTGACTTCCGCAGTACTTCTTGTTGCCTCGACTGGTCGTGAAATTCCTTCGACAGTTCAAATTCGCACATCGCCGGATAGTTAACCCGTCGGTCAGGTCCATAGCGAGCATGAGTAGCATCGCGTTCCACAAGGAGGCGACGCGGAAGGAGATTGTCGGCGGATTGCACCCAATGATCTCGACCGTCAACATAGGTCCGCCGGGACCGAATCCAAGGGCACCATAACGACTTGCTGCATCGAATAGCGAAGCAAACTTCTTGGGCTGCCTTCGGCCAACCAAACAGCGCTGCAACTCGACGAACAGCCGGTGAGCTTCGCGCCAGTCATCCAGATCAATCGCAAAATCGAATCCGTCAACATCCGCAGGCCACGGCATCGCCCCAAGCGCGCCAACTCGTGACGTAAACGCTGCGATCTCCTCCGCGCGATCTGGCCTAACGTCCAAGAATTCAACGTGGGCTGCCCTAGCATTCTGTTGAGCCGAGTAGTAGGGCTCGAAGATCTCTTTGTGCTCGCCTGAATAGCGCCCGAACAGATGGGTGGTGGTTGGAGGTCGCTGGCGCTCGGCACCCGCGAAGGCAGCCTGATAGCTTTGGGGGGAATTCGGGACTCGGTGACGGATCTCGGCGTCCCGAGGAATGTGAATCGCTTCGCCAAGTTCTAGGGTGGGTTCCACCACCACAGGTGCTAGATATGAAAAGTCCATATGTTCCTCTAGCAACACTGTGGCACGCTTTGAAGTAGATTAGCAACGCTAATCAAGACTTGCTGTCGAAAGGAGTTATTTCGAATGAATGGGAGTCTTATAGAACCACTCTGGACCGAGCACGATCTGGCGAGGGTTCGCAAACAGTCCGTTGCGACGATCAGGCGTGAGCGTCTCCTGAAACGCGGACCGAAGTATCTGAAGATCGGAGCTGCTGTCCGGTATCGGCCCGAGGATGTCGCTGCATGGCTGTCGTCCCGGCCCACTGGGGGTTCCGAAGCGAGGCAGGCATGAGAACGGAAGCATCCGGTGCGCGTGCTGAGGCGGGCGCGGTCGGTCCGGCGCTTACGTCTCTCCGCCGTCATAGCATCGCGGTCCTTCGCCTCGATCACGAGCGCAGCAATGCGGAGGCGGCCCGCCTCATCGTGGCCGACGCTGAACGCTTCGGCGGACGCGAAGGCGGTTTGGTGCGGTGGGCATGGTTGGTGTTCAAATCGGAGCAACATCAGGAAAAGACGGTGAGTCTCAGATGACTGCATCCGAGATCGCGCGGGTTCTAAGCGCTAAGCGTAGCGGCGACGGATGGATGGCGTGCTGCCCGGCGCACGAAGATCGCACGCCATCGCTCCACATCTCGGAGGGTATTGACGGCAAGGTGTTGGTGAAGTGTTTCGCTGGCTGCGGACAGCGTGCGGTTCTGGACGCTCTGCGCGGGATCGGACTGGACTGCGGAGATAGGCGAGAGACGTCCGAGTGGCTCGAATGGCGTGATGGCATCCGGTATCGCCGCGATTGGGGCGCGCCCGTTTGCGCTTACCGGTATCATGATGAGCACGGAGTCGTGCTGTACTCGGTGGTTCGCTTCGCCCCGAAGGACTTCAAGCCTGGCTATTACGACGGTGCGAAGTGGACATGGAAGAAGCATCCGAACCAAGTGCTGTATCGCTTGCCGGAGGTCCTCGAAGCGCCAATCGTCTTTGTCGTGGAAGGTGAACGCGATGTTGAGACGATGCGGGCTTGGGGGTTCGTCGCGACCACGAATGCTGGCGGCGCGAACGCGCCATGGCTACCGCAGTACACTGAATCCCTGCGCGGGCGGGAAGTAATCTTGATCCCCGACAACGATGCCCCCGGTCTTGGGCGAGTCGTGCGGATCGCGCGCGAGTTGCGTGGCAGGGTCGAACGACTTGTCTTTCTGCGCCTCGATGGCGCTAAGGATATAAGCGAGTGGTTCGATCACGGTCACTCCGAAGTCGAACTTGTCTGCCAGTTAGACGGAGAGGCGGCCCGCCGATGAAAGTCGAAGTCGTAACGGACGACGACATCGAGGCATTCGCCCGCGAAGGCTCTCTCAAGGACAGCGTTGCGGACAATCAGACGCGCCCAGAGCCGCGCATTCGGCGGGTTGAGGACATCCTGCCACTATCCCAGTTCTCGCCGCGTCCTGTGGCATTCCTGCACGAGCCGGAGTTGCCGGAGGGAGCGGTGGTGGCGTTCACAGGCGATTCCGGTTGCGGGAAGAGCACGTTGGCGCTCTGGCTTGCCGGGATTATTGCTCAACAATACCCGGTGCTGGTCCTCGACCGGGAGAATCCGGCATCTGTCGTGCGCGAACGGATGAATCGATTCCAGATTTCGGACGGGACTGCGTTGCGCTACTGGGGTGGTTGGCAACCGGAGGAAGCGCCGGACCCCGGATCAGCCATCGTGCTGGAGTGGGTCGCGCGATCTGATCCTCGACCGTTCGTCATCGTGGATTCGTTCGTCGCGTTTCACGGTGGGAATGAGAACGACGCTGGAGAAACCCGTGCCTTCATCCACCAGTGCCGTAGGCTTGCGGACCGGGGCGCAACCGTGTTGCTCATCCACCATGACGGCAAGGCGGACTCGGCGAAAGACTATAGGGGCAGTTCCGACTTTAAGGCTGCCGTCGATCAGGCGTTTCACATCACGAACAGCAGCCTGGGCGGGCCCCTCGGCACTCTCAGGCTGCGGTGCTATAAGAGCCGGTTCGGATTCTCTGGCGATCTCAACTACCGCTACCAGGATGGTCAGTTCATTCGCGTGGAGCATGAGAATGCACCTACGCTAACGGTCACACAGCGCTTGACGGATCTGTTGCGGAACAACCCCGGATCGACAAGTGCGCAGTTCGAGTGTCTCGCGGGAGAGCGGGCACTCGGACGGAATCGGGGGCGCGATTTCCTCCGAGACGGCGCGATGACGGGCCGCGTTCGGCAGGAGTCCGGTCCGAAGAACGCGAAGTTGCATTTCCTTGTTGAGGAGTCTACACGAGATGCCGAATAGACACCTCGCCGCGATCTTGTCGGGCGTAGCTCGCCACCTTGCCCCCTATAGGGGTGCAAGGGGTGGCGAACAGAACTTCGACGCCAGTTTGCCGGTGTTCGCCAACAGGGGTGGCGAACTGGCAAACAGCGTATTATCGAAAGCTTGCGGACGTATCCCGGTCTCCCGCTCGCCAGCCTGTTCGTGCTCGCCGCCGCATCGCAGTCGGCGAACTCGGCGGCAAACAAAAAAACGGTGTTTTCGGATACTCGGTTGGCTGACGCCGGGGATGTTGGCTCGACGGGTGTTGACGCTGATTCTGCTCAGTCTCGTACCGCAACCGCTGACCGCGATTCGTGGGAGGAAGGCAGAGAACCCGCCGACGCTACAACGCCACGGGAACGCACGCTTGCCTGCCCACCCAGCGGCTTGGCGGAGACGCTTGGGCGGCGATATGCTTGACGTGAAATGTACAGAGCCATCGCTTTCGGTCTCCTGAGTTCATTTACCTTTTTACTTCTGAGCTGTGCTGAACCGTCCCCGCAATCTCGGCGATTCGAGTTCAGCGACGGGAAGAATGGACTTGTTCGCGTCGACACTGGGACAGGCGAGGTGGTTGTCGCCGACTCTGAAGGGGTAAAGCACCTGTTGCCGCCACGTCTCACAGAGTCACTAGCAGACGTTGCCCCCGACGATCTCAGGAATGTAACCGGATATGGCAAGTGCAACGAGGATGCTCAAACGTTCGAATCCCGAATCTACAACGGAACTGGGTTCGTCTTGCGGTCGCTGGACATCAAGATTACGCACAAGTCGTTTCTGGCTGATCGAGTCGTTTGGGATCGCGAGTTTGTCATTCGTGATCTGTTTATCAGGCCGCACGAGGTCGGCAGGGTCGTGGCGCCAGTCAATGGATTGGAGAGTTCAAACTGCGCCTGGACCGTGTCGGCTGCATCCGGTACGAAGTGGCACGCTAGCGAGGCTCCGGCGAGTTGGTTCCGAGCGCCATAAGCGTTGGGCAAACCTGGGCGCATCATGGCTAAGTCCTTTGTTTGCAGCGATAATACTATATATACAGAATTAGTATTGACTGCTAACGGTTGTGATGCCATACTCAGGGCATGACGAAAGCGTTCGCGTACCTTCGAGTGAGCGGAAAGGGCCAAGTGAAGGGCGACGGCTTTACGCGACAAAGGGCGGCCATCAAGACTTACGCTGAAGCACACGATTTGAAAGTCGTTCGCGAGTTCCGCGAGGAAGGCGTCTCGGGTGCTGTCGAGACGATGGATCGCCCAGTGTGGGCGGAAATGCTCAGCGTCCTGCACTCGAACGGCGTCAGGACAATCGTGGTCGAGAAGTTGGACCGTCTGGCGAGAGACCTGATGGTTCAGGAAGCCGCGATAGCCGACCTCCGCAAGCACGGCTTCGAGTTGATATCGGTAACCGAACCCGACCTGATGGCGAACGATCCGACCCGCGATCTCATGCGCCAACTGCTGGGCGCGGTCGCGCAGTACGACAAGTCCCAGATCGTCGCGAAGCTTCGCGGTGCGAGAATGCGCAAACGCGCTCAGGAAGGCCGTTGTGAAGGCCGGAAGCCATTCGGCTACTACGAAGGCGAAGCGGATGCGTTGGCGCGCATCCGAGCGCTCAGGAACGAGGGTCTGGGCTTCGACCGCATCGCGGCGAAGTTGAACGCGGAAGGCGTACCGACCCGTACCGGGAAGCCGTGGCACGGCATCGTCCTCAATCGAATTTTGACAGCGGCAGGAAAGGAGAAGTAGTCCATGTCCGTTTACAAGCGCGGGAAGGTCTGGTGGTACAAGTTCAATTGGAACGGTGAACCGATCCGCGAAAGCACGAAGCAATCGAACAAGCGCGTCGCGGAACAGATGGAAGCGGCGCATCGAACGTCTCTCGCTAAAGGCGAGGTCGGTATTCGAGAACGAGCCCCTTCGCCCACATTGCGAGAATTTGCCGAGAAGGACTTCAGGCCGTTCATTGAGTCGCAGTTTCGCGAGAAGCCGAAGACCCTCGCATACTACGAACTCGGGCTCAAAAACATTCTCGACTTCGGGGCGCTAGCCGGTTCGAGGCTTGATGAAATCGGACAGGATGCCATCACGGCGTTCGTGACCGAGAAGCGCGAAAGCGACCTCGCGGTGTCCAGCATCAACCGCCAGTTGGAGGTTCTTCGCCGGATGCTCAAACTCGCTGTCGAGTGGCGGAAGACCGACAGGGCGCTTCCAGTGGTGCGGATGCTTCCGGGCGAGAATCGCCGTGAGCGGGTTCTCAGTCCTGATGAGGAAGCCCGTTATCTGAAAGCGGCTACAGAAATCGGCGACGGTATCGTGCGCGCCTATGACCGAGCGCTGGAAGGAATTCGCGCGACGAAACGGGGCGAGGAACCGATTGTGCCCCGAGATCCGTACCTACTGCGTGACCTCGCGACGATCCTTATGGAATGCGCTCTGAGGCCCGAAGAAGCCTATCGTATGCGATGGACTGAGGTTCGAGATGGATCGCTCCACGTGGCACACGGAAAGACGGAGAACGCTCGGCGGGTTATCCCGATTCCGCCACGCGCTGCCGCCGTTCTATCCATGCGTCAATCGGTGAACTCGGGTGAGTGGGTGTTTCCTGCCCCGACCCGGACAGGGCACATCGAGCAATCCTCGATCAAGCGGCAACACGCTCAGGCTTGCAAGAAGGCCGGTATCGAGCACTTCGTGCCGTACACCTTCCGGCACACGTGCCTCACTCGGTGGGCATCCGTCATGGACCCGTACGTATTGGCCTACGTCGCCGGACACAGTGACTTCGCGACCACTCGGCGATATGTTCACCCCAGAGCCGAAACCGTACTCGCCGCGATGGAACGTACACGCGATGTACAGGGTGGGCACAATTCTGGGCACAATGCGAAAATGGATAATCTGACGCGGGCTTCGGATGCGGAGGTAACTGATGAAAGGAAAGGAGATGAGTGGCGCGCCCGGAGGGACTCGAACCCCCGGCCTACTGGTTCGAAGCCAGTCGCTCTATCCGGCTGAGCTACGGGCGCGAGTGTTCCTATTATACGCCTCATCCGGCGGCCCGCTTCGTACAATAAGGCGATGGCCAGCGCATCCTCCGTTGAAACCGAGATCAAACTCCGCGTTCCGGATCCGGCCTCGGCCCGAGGCCTGATCGAGCGAAACGGATTTTCGGTGTCGGTGGAGCGGGTTTTCGAATCGAACGTGATCTACGACACCGCCGACACGGCCTTCCGCCGGCGCGGCGAGCTGGTTCGCATTCGAACCATCCGTCCCGCGGCGGGTCAAACCGGCGACGGGCGGAGCACCCTGACATTCAAAGGCGCCGCCGTGCCGGGCAGGCACAAGACCCGTCCGGAGCTGGAAACCAGCCTGTCGGACGCCGCCCCGCTCGAGACCGTTTTTGACCGCGCCGGCCTGGGTCCGGTCTTCCGGTACGAAAAGTACCGCACGGAATACCGCCGCAAAGGGGGGGATGGCGTCGTCACTTTGGACGAAACCCCCATCGGCGCGTTCCTCGAACTCGAAGGATCCCCGGCCTGGATCGACGAAACCGCCCGCGAACTCGGGTTCAAGGACAGCGACTACGTTCTGTCCAGCTATGCCGCCCTGTATTTCGAATATTGCCGGGAGCGCGGCGTCCAACCGTCGGACATGGTGTTCCCTCCGGCCTGAGCAACCGGCCGCCCGCGCCCGCCAAACCGCCCTCCAGACCCCCAAAAAACCCTCGAAAATCGAAATCGAGGAATTTTTGATACCCCGATTTTCGCCGTTCACAAAAAAAGAAAGAGAATTTTTCCCTTTTTTCCATACGTTTACAGAATTCGGGTGGGGGGCCTTCGGCATTCGGCCATCGACAATGAGGGTAGAGAGAGAGGAACGCACTCTATGCAAGAACCGAACCCGATTCAGTCGATGGAAAAGATCAGCCGGATCTACTCCGAACGGCGCGAAAAAGAGATCGCCGTGCGCATCAGCTACGATGTCACGACGGACAACGGCTGCAAGCTCGTTCAACTCACCAATATTGAAGTGTTGGAACCGTAACCGGGCGTCAAGTGACGAGTTCACGGCATCAGTACCGCTCCTAATGGGTACCTTCGGAAGGCCTGTACTGGCGCCGTAGTACGCTCTCGTGGGACGCCTTTCTATTGACCTCGCGATAGGTGGGGCTTTAGAGTCTCGATTAGAGGATCCCGTGGTCGAACAGCGTAAGGGCAGGCGTTTTCAATTGAGGTTACCGATCGAACTTGTGAGGATCGGCTCTCTGCCGATCAGGCGGTCTGCGGAGACCAGGAACCTGAGTTCGTCGGGCGTGTTGTTCGCCTCCGAATCCAAGCTGCCCATTGGCGAAGCGATCGAATACGTCATAACGCTGCCGGTTGAACCCGTCGGCGAACAGGCTGTGCGTTTGCGTTGCGTCGGAAAGGTGGTCCGTCACGAAGCCTCCGCTTCGGCCGCCACCCTCGAACGGTACGAGTTCCTGCGCAACTGACCGACTTCCCACCTTCGTTTCCGGATCGCCCCTTCCGTATCGCGTCCAGTTGTTCACGGCGTAAGATAGGAGTTCACGTCGCCGGTCCTCGCCGGCTTGAGGGGGTACAAGTCTTATGAATCGACGCGCGTTTCTAGGCGGCTCCATCGGCGCCGCCGCATTCGCCGCCCAGGCGTCAGCCTCGCGGCTTCCGATCCGGAAAGCAGTGGAGTTCAGCATGCTCCCGTCTTCGGCCAGCGTGGCGGATCGCTTCAAGATCGCCCGCGAGGCCGGATTCGAGGAGGTGGAGTGCGGAACCACGCCGGACGCGGCGGCGGCCGAGGAACTGCTGGCCGCCTCCAAGGTGACCGGGTTGCGCATCCACTCGGTGATGAACATGGCGCACTGGAGTTATCCCATGTCCTCGGCCGACCCCTCCGTGGTGGCCAAGAGCGTCGAGGGCATGGAGACCAGCCTCCGCAACGCAAAACTGTGGGGATCCGACTCCGTGCTGCTGGTTCCGGCCGTGATCAAGGCGGGCGACAGTTACCAGGACGCCTGGACCCGCTCGCAGAAAGAGATCCGAAAATTGGTGAAGCTGGCGGCCGAACTCAGGGTGGTCATCGGCATCGAGGAGGTCTGGAATCACTTCCTTCTCAGCCCGCTTGAATTCGCCCGTTATGTCGACGAATTCAATAGCCCCTGGGTAAAGGCTTATTTCGACGTCGGAAATATCGTTCTGTTCAGCTTTCCCCAGGATTGGATCAAGATACTCGGCGCCCGAATCTGCAAACTGCACTTCAAGGACTTCAAGTTCCGTCCGGACCGCTCCGCCGGAACAATCGTCGCCGAGTTCGTCAATCTGAAGGACGGCGACATCGATTGGAAGGCGATCCACGCGGCGATTCGCGCCGTCGGTTACAAGGGGACCGCCACGGTGGAACTCAAGGGCGGCGACGCGGCGTATTTAAAGGATGTGAACGAGCGCTTCGAATCGATTCTGAGCGGCGTCTGATCCCATATGAAGAAATTCCTGCTGGGCGTGGTGTGCGGCGGCGTGCTCGCGGTGCTTGCCGGCCTGGTGCTGATCTTCGCCATGGTGCGCCTGGCGGACCGCAAGCCGGCCATCGCGGATAATGCGGTGCTGGTTCTGCGCCTGGATGGTGAAATTCCCGAACGCGCCCCGGTGGACATTCCGCTGCCGATGTTCGAGGACCAGGCCCGTTCCACCGTTCGCGACGTCTGGTCCACGCTGAAACGCGCCGCCGACGATTCGCGGATCAAGGCCGTCATCGTCGTGCCCCGCCGCGTCGACGCCGGGTGGGGCAAAATCCAGGAGATTCGCGATTCGCTCGCCGGCTTCCGCAAATCCGGCAAACCGGTGTACGCCTTCCTGCGATTCCCCAGCGCCAAGGACTACTACATCGCCACCGCCGCCGATCGCATCTACGCCGGCCCCGAGGATCACCTGGACCTCAAGGGCATGCGCGTGGAGGCGATGTACCTGCGCGGCTCGCTCGACAAAATCGGCGTGAGCATGGAAGTGGTGCACGCGGGCAAGTACAAGGACGCCTACGACATGTTTACCCGGACCTCCATGAGTCCGGAAACGCGCGAGGTGATGAACCAGGTGCTCGACACCCTGTACTCGAACCTGGTCGGCGCCATCGCGGCGGGCCGGAAGAAGGATGCCGCCGCCGTCCGCGAACTGATCGACCGCGGACCGTTCGTCGCCAGCGAAGCGTTGAAAGCGGGCCTGATCGACAAACTCGGCTACGAGGACGACCTGATCGCCGACCTCCAGGGCGCGGTGAAGCAGACCTCCGTGAAGAAGGTGGATGCGCGCGAGTACCTGCGCTCGATCCCGCCCGATCCCTCGCGAACGCGCATCGCCCTGGTGGTGGCCGAAGGCACGATCCTCCAGGGCGGGGGCGACGACGGATTCGGCTCGTCGGGCATGGTCCGCTCGGCCGCTTTCGCCAAACTGCTGCGGAGCGTGAAGTCCGACAGCACCGTGAAGGGCGTCATCGTGCGCATCGACTCGCCGGGCGGCGACGCCATCGCCTCCGACGACATCCTGCATGAGATGAAGGAGCTGAGCAAGGCCAAGCCGATGGTGATTTCGATGTCGGACGTGGCGGCGAGCGGCGGCTACTTCATGGCCGTCACCGGCGACCCCATCGTGGCCTATCCGGGCACCATCACCGGCTCCATCGGCGTGATCACGGCCAAGCCGAACCTGAAAGGGCTGTACGACAAGCTCGGCGTATCGAAGGATGTGTTGATGCGGGGCCGTTTCGCGGGGCTCGATTCCGACTACAAACCGCTCAGCCCCGAAGAAAAGGCGAAGCTCGAAGAGAGCATCGAATCGACCTATCGCGGATTCCTGAACCGCGTCGCCACGGGCCGCCGCAAGCCGCAGGATCAGATTGAGCCGCTCGCGCAGGGCCGCGTATGGATGGGCGTCCAGGCGAAAACGAACGGCCTGGTGGACCAGTTGGGCGGGCTCGACACGGCCATCGAAGTTCTGCGCCAGAAGGCGAAGATACCGGCCGAAAAGAAGCTGGCGCTGGTTCCATACCCGCCGCGCCGCAGCCTGTTTGAGTTGCTGTTGAGCAAGGCCGACGACACGGCGATGACGGAGGCGAAGATCGGCGATCTGCTGGCGAAAGTCCCGGGCGGCCGGTGGCTCCGGCCGGCGCTCGAAGGCGGAACGCTCGCGCTGATGCCGTACTACATCGAAGTGAAGTAATCGGGACGTCCCATCGCCCCACGGACCGCCAGGTCCCCTGCCATAATGTAGGCGGAGGAAGAAACCATGTTAGTGGAAACTCCGGCGCTACACGAAAACGAGACCAATCCATGGCTTTCGGCGGAGGCGCGGTTTAACCGGGCCGCGGACCTGCTCGGCGTCGAAGACGGAATGCGAAAAGTCCTCAAATCCCCCGCCCGGGAGATTTGCGTGAACATTCCGGTCCTGTTGGATGACGGACGGATCGAAGTCTTTACCGGATATCGCGTGCAACATTCCATCGCGCGCGGCCCCGCCAAGGGCGGAATCCGCTTCGCTCCGGACGTGACGCTCGACGAAGTGCGCGCCCTGGCGTCCTGGATGACGTGGAAGTGCGCGGTGGTGAACATCCCGTTCGGCGGCGGCAAGGGCGGCGTCATCTGCAATCCCGCCGTGCTCTCGCAGGCCGAACTGGAGCGGATCACGCGGCGCTACACCGCGGAAATCCTCGACTACATCGGACCGGAACGCGACGTTCCCGCGCCCGACATGAACACCAACGAGCAGACCATGGCCTGGATCATGGACACGTACTCGATGCACGTGCGCCACACCACCACGGCCGTCGTCACCGGCAAGCCGCTCAACCTGGGCGGATCGCGCGGACGCCCGGAAGCCACCGGCCGCGGCTGCATGATCGTCACCCAGCAGGCGCTGCGGCGCTTCGGTCTCGAACCGTCCAACACCCGCGTCGTGATTCAGGGATTCGGCAACGTCGGAGGCATGGCCGCCAAGCTGATGTCGCGCGCCGGCTTCAAGATCGTCTGCATCATCGAGTATGACGGCGCGGTCTACAACCCCCGCGGGCTCGACATCCCGGCGCTCATGAAGCATCGCGACGAAACCGGCTCCATCACCGGATTCGCCGAAGCCGAGGACATGGACCGCAATGAGGCGATGTTCCTCGAATGCGAAGTGCTCCTCCCCGCCGCTCGCGAGAACGTGATCACGTCAGCCAACGCCGACCGGCTGCGCTGCAAGATCCTGTGCGAAGGCGCCAACGGCCCCACCACGCACGTGGCGGATTCCATTCTCCAGGACAAGAAGGTGTTCGTCATCCCGGACATTCTGGCCAACGCGGGTGGCGTCACGGTGTCGTACTTTGAGTGGGTGCAGGACCGCCAGGGCTTCTTCTGGAACGAGCAGCTCGTCAACGGGCGCCTGGAGGAGATCATGGTGAACAGCTTCCGCGACGTCACCGCCTACGGCGACAAGCACGAGGTGAATAACCGCATCGCCGCCTACATGCTGGCGCTCGACCGTGTGCAGTTCGCGATCCGTCTGCGCGGAATCTACGCGTAGTTACAACTGTCTAAGAAGCGGGGGCGCCCTGGACGGTGCGCCCTCGCGCACCCCGCAAGGAACCTATGAGTCGGAAGTCTTTCCTCGGCCTCGCCGCGCTGGTGGCGTCGGCGTCTGTTCAAGCGATCCTCGCGCAAGCGCCTACCCTCACGCCGCTGCACGCCAATGGGACCTACGAGCTCGGCGAAACCGCCGCCTGGACCGTGTCCGCCCCCGCCGGGAAGTATGTCTACACGATCAAACGGAATAACTTCGACGTCCTGAAGACCGGAACGCTCGAGCTTACCGACGGTCCCGGCCGCATTGAGATGAAGCCCGACGAACCGGCGATGCTCTACCTCGAGGTCCATCCTGAAGGCGGCTCCCCGAGTAGCGTCGTCCACGCGGGCGCCGCCATCGCGCCCTGGAAATTGCAGCCTTCCGCGCCGCGCCCCGACGACTTCGACGCCTTCTGGGAAGGGAAGCTGAAAGCCCTGGCGGAAATTCCCATGAACCCCAAGCTGACTCCCACGGAGACGGCGAAGCCTGGCGTCGAGTTATACACGGTGAAACTCGACAGCGTCGGATCCAACGTCCAGGGCTATCTCGCCAAGCCGGCTCGCGAGGGCAAGTTCCCGGCCCTGGTCATCTATCAGTACGCGGGCGTCTACGCCTTGAAGCCGCAAACCGTTACGGACCGCGCGGCGGAAGGCTGGCTCGCCTTCGACGTCGACTCTCATGACATGCCGCCCAGCCAGGCCGCGGGAGTCAGCCCGAGTTATCAGAAAATCGGTAACTCGAGCCGCGAGACGTGTTATTTCCTCAATATGTATCTCCGCGACTCGCGCGCGCTCGACTACATCCGCACGCGTCCGGACTGGGACGGCAAGACGCTGGTCATCATGGGAACCAGCATGGGCGGTCAGCAGAGCCTGGTGACGGCCGGTCTGAATCCGAATCTGACCGCGGTGATCGTCAATGAGCCCGCCGGCGCCGATTTGAACGGCGATCTCCACGGCCGCAAGGCCGGCTATCCGAACTGGCCGTCGAACGATCCGGATGTCATGAAGACCGCGCCCTACTTCGACACGGTGAACTTCGCGTCGCGCATCAAAGCGCCCGTGCTCGCGGGCATCGGCTACATCGACACCACCACGCCGCCGGTCGGAATCTGGATCGCCGTCAATCAGATCCCCGCGCCCGTCGAAGTGATCCCGATGGTCGAATCCGATCACAACAACAGGACCCCCGACAAGCAGGGAGCGCTGTTGTCGCGCATCAAGGAAGTGTTGCACGTCCTTGTCGGCGGCGGTGAATTCGCCCCCGACGACGCCTTCGCGCGAGGACGATTGAAGTAGGCTGCCGGCCGTCGCGGGAAGCGATAAGATCGGTGTCGAAAGGCTACCCATGATCACTTCCCGCCGGGCGTTTCTTGGAGCGGCGACGGCCCCGCTCATCGTTCCGGCCAGCGCATTGGGACGCGGCGCCACGCCGCCCAGCGACCGTGTCACCGTCGGCATCATCGGCAGCGGCGGCCGCGCCGTCTTCGAGACAAAGCAGTACCCGTCGTTTGACAACGTCGAAATCGTCGCCTTGTGCGACGCGCAGGAAAGCCGCCGCCTCAGCGCGAAGGAGACGCTCGAGAAGGTCTACGCCGACCAGGGCCGTCCGTCGCGAGGCATGCGGCTCTACGCCGACTTCCGCGAGTTACTGGCCCAGAAGGATATCGACGGCGTCTACGTCGCCACGCCCGACCATTGGCACGTGCCCATCCTGGTGGCGGTGATGAAGGCCGGCAAGCACTGCCATTGCGAAAAGCCGCTCGGCGTCAGCATCGAGCAGGACTTCGCCGCTCTGGCGGCCGTCAGGAAGTACGGCAAGATCTTCCAGTACGGCGCCGAGCGCCGCTCCACGCCCGACGCGCGCAAGGGCATCGAACTGGTGTTGAACGGCCGCATCGGCAAGGTGCGGAAGGTTTGGGTGGTTAGCCCGCCCTCTGAGGTCGGCGGATCGCCCAGCCCCGTCATCGCGCCGCCGAAAGGCTTCGACTACGACATGTGGCTGGGCCCCGCGCCGATGAAGCCGTTCTGTGCGGACCGTTGTCTTGAAGGCAGTAAGGGCCGTCAGGCCATCTTCTTCATCTACGATTACTGCCTGGGCTTCATGGCCAACTGGGCCGCCCACCTGCTCGACCAGGTCCAATGGTGGGCCGATCACTCGGGCCGCAAATCGCCCCCCGTGAAGTATGAGGGTTCCGGCAAACTGCCCACCGAAGGCCTCTTCGACACGGCCTACCAGTGGGACGTCCGCTGCACCTACGAAGACGGCCTGGTGCTGCACTTCGTCGATCAGGAAACCTACGCCAAGTACCCGGAAGCGCCGCATCCGGAGATGCCGTGGGGCCGCAAGGGCGTCACCAACGTCCACAACGCGGCGGTCTTCGTCGGAACAGAAGGCTGGGTGATTGTTTCCTATGAAAAGGTGGTGACCAGTCCGGCGGCGTTGATGGATTCCGTGATCGGCCCCAACGAGATCCACCTGCCCGACACCGCCCTGCCGTCCATCCCCAAGGGTATGCTGACCGGACACCAGCAGGTGGCCACGGCCGGCCATCACCAGAACTGGATCCACGGCATCAAGACCGGCCAGGCGCCCATCGGCGATATTGAAGGAGCCGTCCGGTCCGACTTAGTCAGCCAGTTATCGGAGTTAGTCGTACGCACCGGCCAGAGCCTGACCTGGGACCCTGTGAAGCGAACCATAGTAGGCAATGAAACAGCGAAAAAGATGATGTCGCGCCCCATCCGAGGGGGCTGGAAGTTGAGTTAGCCATCCATGAAGACCACCCTGATGATGCTATGTGCGCTGGCGCCCGCGTTTGGCGCCATCGATCGCCCCGTCCGAATCGACACGGGCGTCATTTCCGGCATTGCCGGCGGATCGCCTGGAATTGTGGCGTTCAAGGGAATCCCCTTCGCGGCGCCGCCCGTCGGGGACCTGCGCTGGAAAGCGCCGCGGCCCGCCGCCAAGTGGGACGGCGTTCGAGCCATGGACAAGTTCCAGTCGCCCTGCGTTCAGCCGATGCGCAACGCCCCCGGTGAAATCCGCGGCAGTGAGGATTGTCTGTACCTCAACGTCTGGACGCCGGCTAAGTCGGACAAGGACAGATTGACGGTAATGGTGTGGGTGCACGGCGGCGGCTTCCGAGACGGCACAGGCGCCATGCCCCTCTATGACGGCGAGCAGTTCGCGCGTAAGGGCGTTGTGCTGGTCACCATCAACTACCGTCTCGGAGTGATCGGGTTCCTGGCTCACCCCGAGTTGAGCCGCGAATCCGGCCATGGGTCGGGCAACTACGGTCTGATGGACGGCATCGCCGCCCTCGAATGGGTGAAGCGGAACATCGCGGCGTTTGGCGGCGATCCGGCGAAAGTGACCTTGTTCGGACAGTCGGCCGGGTCGATGGCGGTGAACTGCATTCAGGCTTCGCCGCTCGCCAAGGGGCTGTTCCGAGCCGTCATCGGGCAAAGCGGCGCATCATTCTATGGAATGCTGAACAACGGCGCGCTCGCGGACGCCGAGCGCAAAGGCGCCCGGTTCGCCCAATCGGCCGGAGCTAACTCGCTATCCGCCCTCCGCGCAAAGTCCGCGGCGGAGTTAGCCAAGTTAGCGTTCAACGCCGGTCCGAACACCGACGGTTACGTTCTGCCCCAGGATCCGCTCGCTATCTTCGAGAACGGCAAGCAGAACCGCGTCGCCGTATTGACCGGTTCCAACTCCGACGAAGGCAAGCTCTTCGTGCGTGGATCCACCACCGCCGCCGAATTCACGGCCGACGCCCGTAAGCGCTTCGGCGCCGCCGCGAATGAGTACCTGAAACTGTACCCGGCGGCGAACGACGCCCAGGCGAACGAGAGCCGGCAGCGCGCGGCGACGGTGGAGCGCATGGGCCTGAACGCCCGCACCTGGGCCGATTTGACCGTCAAGTCGGGCGCCAGGGCGTACATCTACTATCTGACTCGCATAACTCCCGCCGACCCGAAGGCGCCGCACGTCGGCGGGCTCGTGCTGGGCTCGCCCCACGGCGAAGATCTCGGCTACGTCTTCAACAATCTCGGCGATCCGGCGAAGTACAAGGCGAGTAACACATTCCGCGATTCGCTCCCCGGCGAATACGATCTGAAGTTATCCGAAATCGTGCAGAGTTACTGGGTCCACTTCGCCAACACGCTCGATCCGAACGGCCCCGGCCTGCCCCATTGGGACGCCTTCGATCCGAAAAAGCCCGGCATGGTGATGGAGTTGGGCGACAAGGTCGGCATGCGGCTGCACCCGGACGACGCGGGCACGCTGTTCTTCGCCCAACACCATCCGGAGTTGGCGCAGTGACATTGCGGGTGATGGTCTCCCGCCATTCGGCCTTCTACAGTCCGGTAATCACGGCGGTCGAGTTACTACGGGAGCGCGGCGTCGAGGTCGAATACAGCATCGCGAAGCCGGGCCAGCGATCGGCCCAGTTGCTCGGCTCGGGTGAAATCGACATCATGCAATCGGCCGTTTCGTCGAACTGGAAGCCGATGGAGCGTGGCGAATCTCCGCTGCCGTTGCACTTCGCGCAGATCAACCGGCGGGACGGCTTTTTCCTCGTGGGGCGCCGTCCCGATGCCGCGTTTGAGTGGAAGTCGCTCGAAGGCCGCCGTCTGTTGGCCGATCACGCCTTCCAGCCGATGGCGATGCTGCGCTATGCGGGCATGGTGAACGGCCTCGATTGGAGCCGCGTCCATCTGATCGACGCGCGCGGACCCGAGTCGATGGAGCATGCCTTTCGCGAGGGCGAGGGCGATTACGTCCACCTGCAATCGCCCGCCGCGCACTCGCTTGAGCGCGACGGCGTCGGGTGGGTGGCGCGATCCGTGGGCGCGTCCATGCCGGAGGTCGCCTTCAGCAGCCTTTGCTGTTCGAGCGCCTTCATCGGCTCCCACCGCTACGACGCGTTCATGAGCGCCTATCGCGAGGCTCGCGGATGGGTGCGCACCGCCGCGCCGCTCGAGGCAGCGCGCCGAGAAGCGGATTTCTTCCCGAGCGCGCGCATCGACGCGATCGCCGGGGCCATCGCGGCCTATCAGTCGATCGGCTGCTGGGGCGGCGACGTCGGCATTCCCCGCGACCTCTACGAACAGGCGCTGACCGTGTTCGACTCGGGCGGCCTCATCGCCCGCCGCCATCCCTACGAGGAGGTCTGCATGGAGCCGTCGTAGTCTGTGGTACAACGGCTCAGATGAAAGCTCTCTTTATCGGCGGCACGGGAATCATCAGTACGGCATGCGCGCGGCTCGCCGTGGAACGCGGCATCGAACTGACGCTGGTGACTCGCGGCCTCCGCAAGGCCGATCTCCCCGCCGGCGTCCGGACGATCCAGGGCGATGTCGACGACATCGACGCGACTCGTCGCGCTCTTGGCCAGGAGACGTTCGACGCGGTTGTGGATTGGATCGCCTTCACGCCCGAACACATCGAGCGCGACCTGGCGCTGTTTCGCGGGCGTACGCGCCAGTTCGTCTTCATCAGCTCCGCCAGCGCGTACCAGAAGCCCGCCACCCACTATCTCATCACTGAGTCGACGCCGCTCGCTAACCCGTATTGGGATTACTCGCGCAACAAGATCGCCTGCGAGGAGCGGCTCATGCGAGCCAACCGCGAAGAGGGCTTTCCCATCACCATCGTGCGGCCTTCGCTAACTTACGGCGACACCCAGGTGGCCCTTGCTATTAATAGCTGGGCTAAGTCTTACACCGTGATCGACCGAATGCGCCGAGGCAAGAAGGTGATCGTTCCCGGCGACGGGTCATCGCTGTGGGTAATCACCCACAACACCGATTTCGCGAAGGGCCTGGTGGGGCTGCTGGGCGCCGAACAGTCGATCGGCCACGCCTTCCACATCACGAGCGACGAAGTCATGTGCTGGGACCAGTTCTATCGCATCGCGGCGGAAGCGGCAGGCGCGGAGCCGAACCTCATCCACATCCCGTCGGACTTCATCGCCGCCTGCCTGCCCGACAAACTCGGCGGACTTTCGGGCGACAAGGCGGTTAGCGTCGTGTTCGATAACTCGAAGATCAAGCGCTTTGTGCCCGGCTACCAGGCTACGATGCCCTTCGGGCAGGGCATTCGCCGAACGCTCGCCTGGTTCGACGCCGACCCCGCGCGCCGCCAGGTCGACGACGAGGCGAACGCCGTCTGGGACAAACTCATCGACGTCTATGCAGCTGGGCTGACTCGCGCCGTGGCGGCCTTCCGCTCCTAAATCAGTCGACCCGCGCGTGGTGATTCACCGGACCGTTGCCGTGTCCCAGTCCCGGGTTGGTCCGGATCGCCTCGGCGATGAACCGCTTGGCCCGCCCGACCGCCTCCACCAGCGTCAGGCCCCGCGCTAGGCACGCCGTAATGGCGGCTGAGTAGGTGCATCCGGTGCCGTGCGTGTGCGGCGTGTCGTAGCGCTCGCCGGTGAACTCGACGAATCCGTCCGCGGTCAGCAGCACGTCGGTGGCCGGACCGCTCGTGTGTCCGCCCTTCACCAGCACGTTGCGCGCGCCAGCCCTCATCAGACGTTCGGCCGCGACGCGCGGATCGGCGGAGCCTGTCAACGATTCGGCCTCCGGGATGTTCGGAGTCACCAGGAACGCGCGCGGAACCAGTTCAGTAAGCAGCACCTGTCGCGCCTCTTGGGCGATCAGCGGAGCCCCATGCTTGCTGATCATGACGGGATCCACCACCAGAGGGAAGGCGAACCGCCCGGCGGCCTCCGCCACCGCCCGCGCCACCGCGACATTGCCCAGCGCTCCTGTTTTAGCGGCCCCCGGTGGGACGTCTTCCAGCACCGCCTGCAACTGCTCGATGACGAGCGAGGGCGTCATGATCTCGACGCGCCGCACGCCCACCGTATTCTGCACGGTCAGCAGAGTGACGACCGCCTCGCCGTAAACGCCAAATTGGTGGAATGTTTTGAGATCGGCCTGAATGCCGGCTCCGCCGCTGGGGTCGGAGCCGGCGATCGAGAGAGCGATAGGAGTCATCCGCGCGCTAGCATAGCACGCGGACTTAGAACGACAGGCGGCTGACTTGCGTGGGACCCGTCGAGTTGCTCATCTGTATGTCGACGGCGGTGATCGTCGACGCATCGCCGCTCACCGGGAAACTGGCGCGCATGGTGAAACTGCCGCCCGATTTCGACTGCTTGAAGTAACTCGTGAAGACCGTCGTCCAGTCGGCCGAAATCGCGCCGGGCTGGACCGTCGCCCCGGTTGAATCGTAGAAAGTGAAGCTGAATCGTCCCGCCGTGCCCGTATTGTCGAAGCCCGTGATCGAGACGTCCAGCGCTCCTGTCCGGCGCACCGCGGTGGCGCTATCCACGGCGATGGCCGCTCCGGCGATCGGGAAGTCGAACTTCAAATCGGCGCTCCCTAGCACCACTTCGAACGTGATGGTTCCGGCGGTGGTTCCCGTCTGGAAGGTCGTGTCGACCCCGGCGGGGAAGGTTGCCGAGGAGTCGCCGTTCTTCACGGTGAACGACAGCCTGCGCGACCCCGTTTTGACGAACTGTATGGCCGGATCGTCGGTCATGTTCGACGAAGCCGGCTGGAACGTCATCGTAACCGTGCCGGCGCCGGAGGTCTGTGAGACCGTTTCCAGAGAGATGACCAGTTTCTGCTGTGTACCGCTGGTTAAGGGCGCGGAGAACTTGACCGCCGGTTTCGGCAGCGGCGGATCGTAGGCCACGCCGCTCAGCAGGAACGTTCGCGAATCGAACGCAATGGTCCCGCCCAGAACTCCGGCGGCGGTGGGATTGAACGTCACCGTGACCCGCGCGGAGGCGCCTGCGGCGATATTCATCGGACACTGGAGGCCCTGTGCGGTGAACGCAGAACCGCTGATCGAACAGCTCTGTATCGTGATTGGGGAAGCCGTCGACGGATTGGACAAGGTTAGTGTCTGGGAGGCCGACTGCCCGCTCAGGACTCGTCCGAAGTCCACCGTGCCGCCCGCCGTCAGCACCCCGGCCGCTGGCGTCGAAATCGCAGCCGCGGCAATGGCGGTGGCCCGCAGCAGGGTTTGCGCCTCGTTTACTGCGAGCGTTGCGCTGTAGGTGGCCACCATCGTCGCGCTGAAGCGCACGCGGACCTCCGCGTAATTGGATGGCGCCACGATGTACGGCAAGGTTGGAGCCGACGAGATGCTGAATCCCTGTCCGCCCAACGAAACCGTCTGAAGCGCGATGGATGCGTTAGTGTTGTTCCGCGCACGGAACCGGAGTTCACTCGAATCGCCGATGGCGACGTTCCCGTAGTCGACCACGGTGCTGACCGCCTTCTCCGCGGTTCCATCGAACAGAAAGAGCTGTAATTGCGCCGAGGCCGCCAGTGGCAGCGCCGCCGCGATCAACATCAACCGGAGCATCATCGCCGCACCTCCCGAGCGCCGCTCGGTTCCACATCGGCGACCGGCGATGGGGCCGGCAGGATGTACACACGCGGTTGGGATCCCAGTCGGACCGCGAGCGTCGCGCCTGAGTCCGTACGCGCCTGAACCCACGCACCGCCCATCGGCGTGAGTTCCACGACTCCGGCGGGAAGGTCGAGCGTCTGCTCCACGCCCTGCACATCGCGAAGGATCGCCGCGCCGTCACGCTGGAAAATCAGGCTCCCGTCGGATAGCGCCAGCACCGGACCGGTCGATGCGCCAAGGGCGGTGACATCCTCCACCGCGCCGTCCGACAGCCGGATTCTCACCAGGCTCAACGAATCGCTTTGGAGGACGACCATGGCCCGGTCCTTGTCCTTCAGCGTAATTGCCAGCACACCGCTTGCGCCGGGATCGAACGGCGCCGGACTCCATTCCCCGTCGCGATAGATCGCGAGCGCGCCGGTGGAGGGATACCAGGCGGCGCCGACGCGGCCCGTCGGGTCGAAGCCGAACATGGCCGGCCCAGACGGCGCCTCAATCTCGCTCAAAATGGCGCCTGTGCGGTCGATAACCCGGGTTGTTTCGTTGGTTTTCAGGAGGCCGAGGCTGCCGGAAAACGCCGCCGCGACGACGTCGGTCAGGCCGGTGGGCGTCGTGATGAACGCGCCCGACACGCCGGAAACCTGCAAAACGGATCCATCAGCCGCCCGGGCATAACCGATCCTGGGCGCGTCGATGCCGCCGGCGGCAGCCACAAGGGCGGTGGTGAACAGCAGGAGGGTTCGCATTATGGGGCCCCCACGATAACGGTCGGAGTTCCTACGGACAAGACGGTGACGGTCGGCCCGGTTGGCGTCTTGGAACCGCGCATGGCGCCCGCGGCGATTCCCGCGCCCGCCACGCCGGCCGCCACCAAAGTGATCAGCAGTAGTTTCGAGTGTCCTCCGTTGGATACCCTGGCGGACTGCGTCGCCGCAGTCGCGTCGATGTATTGCGTGCCGATCAAACCTGCTCGAACTCCCTCTTTGGCCGCCGTGATGCGAATCGAAACGGCGCCCGTCAGTTTGTTCCAACGCATGCCCCAGACGCTGGCGCGTCCGTCGGTTTGCGTGTTCACGATTTCGGTGCGGCCCCCGTTAATGAAGGTCCCGGAAGGGCCATCCTCGGGGAGCTGGAAGCTGACCGCTACCCCGGAAACGGGGCGGCCGGTCTCGTCGGTGACCTCGACTGTGATTCCTCGGCTGGCGCGCGAACCGGGAGCGTACTTCATCCCATCGCCCTCCACGATTTTGAGGTTCAGGATCGCGAAGTCGGCGCCGTTGGCGGAAATCCAGGAGGCCAGTAGGAATGCAACTGCTCGCTTCACGCATGATAAGTGCCGGGACTACGGGGAATACTCTCAAGTAAATCTGAGGAATAGTGCTCCTTGACCGGCGTCGCTGGCCCGTGGCAGGCTTGTACACGTCCCGTCCGGTTCCCGAGGAGATTCTCTTGATTCGCCGTATTTTCCTGATTCTGTTCGTGTTGTCGAGCATTGGAGTGGCCGCGCCGCGCCGGATCGTAGTGATCTCGCACCGTGGGGAACACCTGGAACACCCTGAGAACACGGTCCCGGCGTTTGAAGCCGCCATCCGGGCGGGCGCTGACTTCATCGAAGTTGACGTGCGCGCCACCTCGGACGGCAAGCTGGTTCTCAGCCACGACAGCACGGTGAACCGATGCACCAACGGGCAGGGAAAGATCGAGCAGATGACGTTCGATCAGGTGGAGGCGCTCGACGCGGGCGCCAGGAAAGGACCACAGTTCGCGGGCGTACGAATTCCGACGTTCGACCAGGTGCTGGACCTCGCGCGCGGCAGGATCGGCGTCTATGTGGACGTGAAGAGCGTCACTGCCCGGGACTTGGCGAGCCATCTGGAGGCGCACGCCATGGCCGAACACGCCGTCATCTACTGCGGCCTCGACTTCGCCAGGGAGTTGCTGGCGTTGAACCCAAGGTTGCGGGTAATGCCCGAAGCCTCCAGCGTGGACCACGCCGGTCGGCTGGTTTCCGAACTCCATCCCAAGGTGATCGCCTTCGACGCCCGCGACTTCACGCCCGAAATCATCGCCATCGTGAAGAAGGCCGGCTCGCGGATCTACGTCGACCGGTTGGGCGCCGCCGACAATCCCGAAAGCTGGCAGGCGGCGATCGACGCTGGCGCCGACGGCATCCAGACGGATCGCCCGGCGGCGCTGGTCGAGTACCTGAAGGCGAAAGGCTACCGTTAACGGCCGGCCACTTCGCGGCTCAGCAACTCCGCGCGCTCGGCAAGGCTCTTGGCCCCGGCGGGATCGCGCTCGCGGATCTCACGGGCCTGCGCGACGAAGGCGATCGCCTGCGAAAGTTGGGCCTGGCGGCGGTCGTCCAACCGCTGGGCGCGGGCGGCGGCGATGTTGCGTGAGGCGCGGTCCAGCAGGTCGTCGATCGCCGCTCGATAGGCGCGCAATTCGTTTTCCGGAAGCAGCGGCGCGAGTTCCGGCACGCGTGCGGCCTCGGGGGGCTGCTGCGGCGGCGAGGGTCCCACCACTACGGCGGGCTCCACGGGTTTCGGCTTCGGCGCCGGCGGCGGAGCGGCTTGCGCCTTTGGGAAATGGGGCGGTTCCTGAGGCTCCTGGGCGGGCGTCTCCGGGACCACGATCTCGGGCGGCGGAGCGATCTTGGGAGGCGGGGCTTTTTGGACGGGGAACGTCGCCGGTTGCGGCGGAGGCGGCAAGGTCTGTTTGTGGCGCGCCGGCCAACACGCGGTCAGCGTGAAGCAGCAGAGCAGGCAGGCGGCGGTCCACGGAAACTGAGCGCACCCGGTCCGTGCGCCTGACCGGGGAAGGGTCAAGCTTGAAGGGCGCGGGAAAGCTCGGAGTCGGATCGCGATGTGAAGGCCTCCGGAAAACTGAATCGGAAGGTGGCGCCGCGGCCGGATTCGCTGGCCACCTCAATTTTACCATCCAGCAATTGGACGAACCGGAAGGTCATCGCCAGCCCGATGCCGGATCCGCGCTCCTTGGTGCTGAAGTACAAATCGAAGATCTTCTTGCGGATCTCAGGCGGGATGCCGGGTCCGGAATCGGAAACCAGCAGTTCGATTCGTCCGCCGCCGCGCAGCGTTTCGAGCCGCAACAGTCCACCCCCGGGCATCGCGTCCACCGCGTTCACCACCACGTTGAGTACGGCCTGTTGCAGCAGATCCCGGTCGCCGTTCATCATGGCGGGGCGCTGTGTGGTCCGAAGGTCGATGATGATGTTGCGCGACTCCGCCTCGGGCCGGACCAGCCGCACCACCTCGTGGGCGATGTCGTTCAGGTCCAGGTGCCGCAGGTCCGGGCGCACCGGGCGGTTGAAGTCGAGGAAGGTTTTCACCACGCGGTCCAGGCGCTGGATCTCCCGGCGGATCACGTTCAACTCCGGCGCCTCGTCGCCGTCGGCTAACCTTGCCCGCAGCACCTCCAGGTGCAGCGTAATGGCGTTCAGCGGATTCTTGATCTCGTGCGCCACGCCATGGGTCACCTGGCTGAGCGCAGCCAGGCGGTTGGCCAGGTCGAGCTGGGCCGCCACTTCATCGCGCGACTCCACATCGCGCAGCGTCACCAGCGCACCCAACCGCGCGCCGGTGCTCGACCGGTGCACCGGCTGGACGTCCACCAGGATGGTGAACTCGCGGTCGCCGGCCCACACCACGCACGAGCGGTTGCGCGCCGGCGAGCCGGTGGCGATGGCGTCCCGCACCAGTTGGCCGATGCCGCTGTCGCCGGGGAAGACCGCTTCGGCCGCCGATCCGACCAGCGCGGCGGGATCCCGGTCGAGCAGGCGCCGCACCGCCCGTCCGGCCATGGTCACGCGGCCGGAGGCGTCAAACAGCAGGACGGCTTCCTCCAGGCGCTCCAGCAGTTGTTCGACGTTGCCGCGCAGTTCGTCGACGTTGGCCCTGGCGCCCTGGAACTGCTGATCGATGTTGCTGAGCTTGGTGTAGACGGCGGCGAACTCTCGGGCCTCGTGTTTCGATTCGGACTCGGAGTTGAATTGTCCGGTCGCCATGCGGTCCAGGTTCTGGCTGAGGCGTTCGAGCGGGCTCAGCACGAAGTTGGGCAGCACCAGCGCCAGGATGACCGACGCCACCAGGCACGCCGCGCACACGCCGAGCACGCCGAACAATCCCGATTGCAGCTCGCGGCGCAGAAACAGAGGGGACACCACGACATGGATATTCAGCACCGGTGTGGTTTCGCCGATGATGGCGATGGGGCGCAGCACTTCCGTATCCTGACGGTCGATGTAGACCTGGCGCAGGTTCTCGAGCAGCGACCGCTTGGTCCACTCGGCCAGGTCCATCTCGCCATGCGGGCCCTTGCGCTGGGGCGCGGAACTGGCCAGCAACTGGCCGTCGCCGCTGGTGATGAAGACCTCCGAAACGAAGCCCCAGTGACGCACCGCCCGCTCGAGCGTGCTGGTGATGGAAGGATCGTTGCTGGCGAGGCCGCGCCAGAACTGTTTGGCCTGCTCGGGAGTCGAGGGACGGGGATTTGATTCCGCCGCCTGGCGCTGCAGCCGTTCGAGGATGCTCGCCTGCAACTGGTCGGCCAGCGAGTTGGCGGTGTCGTGCGCGCGGCGGAAGGTGGCCTCCAGGTAGCCGCGCATGTAGAGTCCCGAAAGCACGGCCACCATGGCGCTCATCAACAACGCCACCGCGAGACGGAGCCGGGCCTTCAGCGACATTGGCGCGCTACGATTCCGCCGTCTGGTCGTTGGCGGCGGCTCCGTATTCCTTCAGCTTGTTGAACAGCGTCTTTAGGCTGATGCCCAGGATCTCGGCGGCGCGAGTCTTGTTGTTCTTGGTGTGCCGCAGCGTCAGAAGGATGAGCTGCTTTTCGGCTTCACTAACGGTGGCGCCCACCGCGAGCCTGAGCTTGTCGGAATCGTTGGCGTGCGAAAGTCCGCGGACGGGGGCCGCGCCGAAGTCGCGGGGAAGGTGCGCCATCGCGATCGGTCCTTCGCCGGCGATGATCACGGCGCGCTCCAGCACGTTGCGCAGTTCCCGGACATTGCCCGGCCAGGGGCGTCGGCGCAAAGTCTCGATGACGTCCGGCTGGGCTTCGGTCACCTTGCAGCCGTGCTTCTTGTTCAGGACTCCGATCAGCGATTCGACCAGCGGCGGGATATCGCCTTCGCGATCGCGCAACGGCGGCAGGTCGATGCGGAAGACATTCAGCCGGTAATAAAGGTCCTCGCGGAGTTCGCCCTTCTGAAGGATCTCGTCCAGGTTGCGGTTGGTGGACGCGATGATGCGGACGTCCACCGCGATCTCGTTCCGGCCGCCCAGCCGCCGGACGCGGGAATCCTCGAGCACGCGCAGAAGTTTGGCCTGCGTGGTGACGGGCATCTCGCCCAGTTCGTCGAGCAACAGCGTTCCCTGCTGCGCCAGTTCGAAACAACCGGCGCGGCGTTCCACCGCCCCGGTGAAGGCGCCTTTCTCATGCCCGAACAGCTCACTCTCCATCAGAGTTTCGGGCAGGGCGGCGCAGTTGATGGCGACAAACGGTCCGCCGCGCCGGGGGCTCAGCTGATGGATGGCGCGGGCCACCAGTTCCTTGCCCGTGCCGCTCTCCCCCGAAATCAGCACGGCGGCGCGGCTGGGCGCCACCTGCCGGATCAGGGAGAATACCTGCTGCATGGGGGTGGAGGTTCCCACCATGTCCACCAGGATGCCCTGGTAGGAGAGTTGCCGCTGAAGGCGTTCGGCTTCCTCGGCGAGCCGGCTCTGCTGCGCCGCCCGTTCCAGAAGGAGCCGCAGCGCGCTCGGCTGGATCGGCTTTTCGAGGAACCAGTAGGCGTCCAGGTCGTGCATGATCTGGACCGCGGTCTCGATGTTGCCGAACGCCGTCAGCACAATGGCGGGCGGCATGGAGCCGGCGGCGCCGAGCCGTTTCAGCAGCTCGAAACCGTCCATGCGGGGCATCATCAGATCCGTGACGATCACGTCGATCTGGCCGCCGGCCAGTTTGTCCAGGGCCTCCTGGCCATCCGCCGCGGTCTCCACGGCGAAACCCCAGGCGCTGACCATGCTCGCCAAACCCGCTCGTTGATACTCTTCGTCGTCCACCACCAGGATGCGGGTGGCGCGGCCCGTTGCGACGCCGCCGCCGATTGTGGACATCGTGCTTGATTGACCCATCTCCGAATCGACCTACTCGTGTGGACGCCACCGGGCGTGTAAATATTTCAGCTTTTCGCGTCGCACATCAGGTTCTCGAATAGACCTTTCGGATTGCCGCCACGATGTCGTCCGTGTCGCGCTTGTCGAACTTGGGATCCATGAGCACGCCGGCGAAGCGCCCCAGGATGTCGAGCGTGCGGGGGCATGACGCCGCGCCGTACTGGATGGTCTTGCCGCGCTCGGAGGTGAACGTCGGCCACGAAGGGTGCACCGTCACCTTCTTTTCGATGTAGGGCTGCACGGGAAGGATGGCCGATCCGCCGGGAGGCGCGGCGGGCACATTCTCGGCCTTCATGCCCGCCATGAAGCGGTCGCGCCGTTCCCTGGTTCCGAAGTCGATGAAGACGCCCGTGCCGAGTTCGCCGGACGGATCGGGGAGCTTGCGCAGGCGGATGCCCGGCAGGTCGCGGACACCCTCGTAGACGCGGGCGGCGTTGGCCCGCACGTTGCCGATGATCCTGTCCAGCTTGCCGAGTTGGGCGATCAGCACGCCGCCCGAGAACTCGTTCATGCGGAAGTTGGTTCCGACGAAGGGAGCGAGCCGTTCCTTGCCGCCGGCCGCCTGAATATGGATGGGGCGCAACATGCCGACGTCGTGGAAGCGGGCGGCGCGCTCAAACAATTCCGGATCGTTCGACACCACCGCGCCGCCTTCGCCGGCGGTGATGGTCTTATTCAATTGAAGGCTACAGATGCCGATGTCGCCGTGCGAGCCGAGCGGTTTGCCCTTGTAGCTGGCGCCGACGCTTTGCGCGAAGTCCTCGATCACCTTCAGATTGTGTTTGCGGGCGATGGGGATGACTTTGTCGAGGTCGGCCGGATTGCCCTGCAGCGACACAGCCATGATCGCCTTGGTGTTCGGCGTGATTCGATGCTCGATGTCGGAGGGGTCGATGTTGAAGGACTCGTCGATTTCGGCGAACACCGGCAGCGCTCCGGCGAGGACGATGGCCGCGTAGCAGGAGTGCCACGTCCAGGCGGGCAGGATCACTTCGTCGCCGGGCCCAATGGCGAGGCCGTTGACGGCGCACTGCAGCGCCGCGGTTCCCGACGTGACGGCGAGGGCGTACTTCACACCGATGCGTTCGGCGAAGCGCCTCTCAAAGGTCGCCACCTTGGTGGGCTCCTTCGGCCCATACCAGCGGAACGGGCTGCGGGATTGGACCACTTCGGTGACCTGGTCGAGTTCCTGCTGGTCGTAGTATTCCGAGCCCCAGTAGCCTGCGCGCAACGGACGGCTGCGCACCGGGTTATCGGTAGCGGCTTTGGATTCGGACGCCGCGGCCGCTACTCCGGCCGCCGCCAGAAACGATCTGCGATTCACAGGCGCCTCCTGTCCCCTCACTTCATCTTGAGGTTGATCTTCCGCAAGTTGTTGTAGCTCACCCGCAGGCTGTCCACGGGATTGCCCTTGGTCTGGTCCTGTTCGACGATGTAGTGCTTGACGCCGATGTCCCGGCAGGCGCGCAGCATGGCCGGCGTGTCGAGAGTGCCCGTGCCGACTTCACGGAACGCGCCGGGCGGCACCTGTTCGTTGAACTGCACTGGCGTTCCGAAGGCTTCATCCTTGAGATGCACCAGGTCGACGCGGCCTTTGTAGCGGCGCAGGAACTCCGACGCGGTGTTGCCCGCCACGGAGATCCAGAAGACGTCGACTTCCAGATGCACCAGCTTCGGATCCCAGCGTTCGATGAGCACGTCCCAGGGCCGCTTGCCCGCGTCGCCCGCGAACTCGAAAGCGTGGTTGTGATAGCAGAACTGGATGCCGGCCTTGGCGCACGCCTCGCCAGCCTTGTTCATCTTGTCGGCCAGGGCGCGGTAGGAGTCCAGATCGCCGCGTTCGGCCGGGGCGAGATAGGGCATCACCATGAACTTCAGCCCGTACTTATTGGCCTGCTCGATGGCGCCGGACCAGGAGCCGGTCTTGGCCTTGCCGGTGATCAGGTCGGTGTCGAAATGGCCGCTCGGCGCGGTCATGCCGTTCTTTTTGAGCAGCGGCATTACCTGATCGATGTTGGCCTGCAGGATCTCGGCTTCCTTGTATCCGATTTTGGCGATCGCCTCGATGACGCCGTCGGGATCGTGCGGGAAGGTGTTCCGTACCGTATAGAGCTGGACGCCGAGCGGATTCGCGAACTGCGGCTTGGCCTTGGCGAACGCGGCGCTGGAGGCGAGCATGCCGGAGAGAAACGAACGGCGGTTCATAGCACTACGAGCATACACGAACTATTCCAGATCATGGTCGATCGCGTACCGGATCAGTTCCGCCGTGGTGCGCAGGCCCAGTTTCTCGAGGATTCGCGCCCGGTAGGTGCTGACCGTCTTCACGCTCAGGGCCAACTCGTCGGCTATCTCAGTGGGACGTTTGCCGGCGGCGAGTTTCTGTATCACGGTCAACTCACGATTCGACAGCGCCTGTGAGGTGGCCAGAGCCTCGGAGTTCTTGCCGCGCCTGGCTAACTCGTCGGCCAGGCCGGGAGTGAGATAGCGGCCGCCGGCCAGGATACGCTGCACGGCCCTGATGATTTCCGTCGCGTCGGCGTCCTTGGTGAGGTAGCCGTCGGCGCCCACCTGCATGGCGCGGATGCCGAACTCCGCCTCCGAGTACATCGAATAGACCAGCACGCCGAGGCGCGGGCATTCCGTCTTGAGTTCGTCCACCAGGTCGAGACCGCCCCGGCCGGGCAGGTTCAGATCCACCACCGCGGTGTCCCATTCACGGAGGCGGACCTGCTCGATGGCGGCCTGTTCATCGCCCGCGTAGCCGAAGTGCGAGCCCGGCAGCGCGGGCGCGAGAATCTGCTCCAGACCCCGGGCGATGGCCACGTGATCGTCGATGATCAGAATGCCGGCGCTCATAGGGTCCTTGGCGCTCCGGCGGCGCGGCGGAACGCCAGGTGGACGGCGATGGTCGTACCCTGGCCGGGCGCGGTCTGGATCGACAACGCGGCGCCGATCGACCGCGCCCGCTGCTGCATGCTCCTGAGGCCGAACGACGCCGGCAGGGCCTGGTCAAGGTCGAAGCCCGAGCCGTCGTCGCTGATGGTCAGCGTAAGTCCGGAAGCCGCCATCTGCAGGCGGATCGACGCCGTGGTGGCCCGCGCGTGACGGGCTACGTTGGTGAGGCTTTCCTGAACGATCCGGTATAGCGCCAGCCGCTGTCCGGACGAGAGCGCCAGTTCACCGCTGGCGATGACGTTCACCTCGACGCCCGCGCGCTGCTGGAACTCGCGGGCGTAGGCTTCGACGGCGACCCGCAGCCCCAGGTGGTCGAGGATGGCGGGGTGGAGGTCCGCCGCGATGCGGCGAGTGAGGCGGATTGCGGTCTCCACCGCGGTGAGCGCCCGCAGAAGGTTCTCGGACGCATCCGCCAGGGATCCGCCGCGCAGCCGTTGGTCGACCGAGGCGAGGTCCAGTTTTACTCCGGTCAGCAGTTGGCCGAGTTCGTCGTGCAGTTCGCGGGCGAGGGTGGCCCTCTCCTCTTCTCTCGCCACAATGAGGCGACCCGCCAACGATTGGACGTCGACAGGGCCGGCCGGCTCGAGCGCCAACTGATGTTCGAGATCGCTGCGTTCCCGCTCTTTCCGTTCGAGGGCGGCGTTGGCCTCCCGTAAGTCCGCGTTCCCTCGTTGTAACTCCTGGGAGCGCTGGTAGAGTTCCAGTTCGAAGGCGGACAACGCGCCGGGGGTGGGTTGCCGCGGTTCGTCGCGGGCCCGCAGGAAGCGGGTGACGTCGTCGACGCGGTGAACAATCCAGCGGACCCGGCCGTCGGGGTCGAGCACCGGCGAGTTGACCGGGCTCCAGTAGCGCTGTTCGAAATCGCCGCCGTCGGCGGCGGGCCGCCGAATATCGTAGCGCTGAATGGCCATGGTGTCCGGCTCGCCGGTTCGCAGCACCCGTTCGAGAGAGTCGCGCAGGTTACGAACGCCGTCGGCGGTTCGATCGCCGGGGTTGTCGGGGAACACCTCGAATATCCCTCGGCCGACGATATCTTCGCGGCGCGTCATGGTGTCGCGAAGGTAGGCCTGGGTGACCGCGACGATCACCAGGTCCGGCGTCAGGATCAGACAGGACACGGGAGTGGACTCAAACAGGACGTGGAAGTCAGGGATCGGACTCGCGCCAGCCCTGGCCGCGCCCGTGCCTTCTCCGCCACTCATTGAAGCCGCCATCCTAAGTTCCTCGGCCTACTGACCGGCGCGCCGAACCGCGCGTCCGCACAAAAGGGCGCCACGCCAACGCGCGACCCCATGGTTTTCGAAATTATAGCGCAACTGTCAGTGAATGTCTGACAGACAATGCCGGAATTCAGGTCCAAACTCGGAGTCTCGGAGGAGAATGAACGCCGTAACCGTCGTGATTGTCGAGGATAATCGGCAATGGCTCAGTCGTCTCAGCGCCGATGTCGCCGGCGTTCCGGGACTCTGCCTGGCGGGCACGGCGGACACGCCGGAAGTCGCGATGCGGATGGCGCGGGAAGTGCGTCCCCACATCATGATTCTCGATCTGTTTCTCGCCGGCGGCGGCAGCGGCGTCGATGTTCTGCGATTCCTGCGCGAACATCACCTCGACACCAGGGTTATCGCCGTGACCGGCGCTCCAACCGCCGAATTACGGGCGGCGTGCTTGGAACTGGGCGCGCGGTATTTCCTGGATAAAGCCTTCGATTTCGACCAAATCCAGCCGGCTCTGCAGATTTTGGCGGACGAAGCGGCGCGATCCGCTCCCTAAACGCCTTCCGAAATTCCTACAGCAACATCAGACTCCTCCTACAAGAAATCCGGTATGGACGCTCTACTCTCGAATTGTGACCGTTCGTGACAGTAGGATCGGGCGGGCCCCAAGGATGACCTTTCCGATGCTCCCTTCAAAAGATGCTGGTTCCCGCCGCGACCGAACCGTGCTGCTTGTCGACGATAACGATGCGGTGCGGAGGGTGATGCAGGAATACCTGGAGATGTGTGGGTACACCGTCGTCGCCGCGGAAGGCGGCAGCCAGGCGCTGACGATCGCCGAGCAGTGGGGCGAGAAGATCGACGCGCTGGTGGCCGATGTCATGATGCCGAAGATGACAGGGGTCGAACTGGCGGAGCGCCTGACGACGAGGCTGCCGCAGCTGCGGGTCGTATTCGTGTCCGGATTCCTTGGAGACGCGCTGGCTCGGACGGTGCAGTCGATGAGCGCAGCGCGCCTGTTGAGAAAGCCGTTCGGTTTCACCGAGTTGGTGGACGAAATCGCCAGCCTGTTCGGCGACGGGGAAGTTACACCTTAACGAGGCTTCGCAGGACGCCATCCCACGGGGCGCGGTACCGCGTCGTACACATTGCCGCCGCCTCCTTGTCTCCCACGATCACTTCCTTTTCCGGGTCCCAATGAATCGTACGGCCGCCGAGGCGCAACGATAGGTTACCCAAGTTGCAGATGACCGCGGTCCGGTGCCCTAACTCGAGATCGCAGAAGGGCTTGTTGCGGGACTTCATGCAATCGATCCAATCGCGCTTATTCGCCACGAACATCTGCTCTTCGAGCGCCATGGAGCGGGCGAAGTCAGGAGGCGCGGCGGAGTTGGGAGCGGCGCCTTCGATCCAGGGCCGCGGTTTTTCGTCGCTATACACCGGGCCGCCGGCCGGATGGCCCATGAAGCGCGGAATCTGGTTGGTGGGGTCGCCGTGCATTTCCGAGACGACGCGGTTGGCGCCGAGCAAGAGGTTGCCCTTCGAGCCGAGGATGGCACCGCCGGTTGTGTCGCGGTATGCGTTGGCCTCACGCACGCCCATGTTCATCATGAAGCCGGGGAACTCGTAGAGGCACTGTTGCAGGTCAGGGGTTTCGCCATCGTCCTCGAGCGTGTAACGACCGCCGAAGGACACGACCTTGGAGGGCCCCTTCACTCCCATGACGAGGAGAAACGCCGCCACGCTGTGGGCGCCGAGGTTGGTCAACTGGCCGCCCGAGTAATCCCAGAACCATCGGAAATGATACAGGCCGCGGTGGGCCTGATACCTGCGTTTGGGCGCGGGGCCGAGCCAGAGGTCGTAGTCGAAGTCAGCCGGCGGATCGGCGACGGAGGTCTTGCCGAAACCGGGATAAACATTGCGGCCGCCCGCGCCGAGGTGCACCATCTGGATACGGCCGAGTTCGCCGCTTTCCACGATCTTCTTCGCGGCCAGGTGGGCCGGGTTGTGGTTGCGCTGCGTGCCCACCACGACCACCCGCTTGTACTTGCGCATGGCTTCGAGCATCCACTTACCTTCGTCGATATAGACGGTGAGCGGCTTTTCGACGTAGACGTCCTTGCCGGCGGCGCAGGCCATGATGGTGAGCAGGGCGTGCCAGTGATCGGGCGTCGCCACCACTACCCCGTCGATGTCCTTGTTCTCGTACATCTTCCGGAAGTCGGTGTAGCCCTTGGCGTTGGGGTTTTCAAGGAACGCCAGCCCTTCTTCGAGGCGCGGTTTGTAGACGTCGCACATGGCTACGCGGTCGACGTCCGGGAAGGACTTCTTGAAGTTGCCGGCGTGCTGCTTGCCGATGAGTCCGAAGCCGATGAAGCCGATGCCGGGGCGTTCGTTGGCTCCCAGGACCCGGCTGTAGGAGGCCGCGGTCATGGCGGTGATTGCGCTGCTCATGAATCCGCGGCGCGTGGATGGTTTCTGCTCCTGTTGCGGGTGGTGCTGCTGCGACATTCTCTCTCGCTGTCCTTTCGACCGCACATTCTATAACGGGTGGTTCTGTGGTGCTAGCGGCCTGGGGTTCGGGTTGGGCCAGGTTCGCCGGGACCCCCGAGCACCCAGAAGCGGTTGACTGCGAGGGAGTTGTCGCGGTCTCAGGTTCGTTTGGGAGTTCGGGGCCAGAGGCGCCGAAGTCGGGAACGGGGGGAAGGTCGATGGGGAATTCCGGGGCGAGGGGCTCGCGTCGGAGGCGCATGTAGGTGTTGAGAGCGCGGTCGGCCAGGCTCGAGTACATGCGGAGATAGCGTTCGAAGAGCAGGAGCGAGGGGTTGAGCGCGAGCGAGGCCTGGACGGCCAGGGCCTGGCGTTCGATGGGCTCGACGCCGCTCCACTGCCTGTCGACCTCCTCGAGATCGCGGGCCATCTGCATTTGAAGTGTGGCGGTGTGCATGCGCCAAGTCTGGCGGATCTGGAACTTGTAGACGGCGAACTCGCCGAGGACGTCCCATTCGAGGGCGTCGCGTGGGGTGAGTCGGGCGGAGTAGGCCGACTTCATGCCTTCGAGGACTTTCGCTTCGGCGTCCGAGATGGGGAGCACGCGCGCCAGGAGACCGTGTTTGATGGAGTTGGCCGAGGCGGTCTTCTTGCCCTGGGCGGTGGTGGGGCCACGAGACCTGGCTCCGTTGGCGCGCGAGGCTGCTTTCTGCGCCTCGGTCGCCCGCCGTTTTGGTGTTTCTTCGCTGTTCACCGGAATAACTGCCTTTCTACTTTCAGAGTAAGGGGTGGGTCGGGGAAGTCGACTGGATCGAAACTGGGAAGTTATTGAGTTATCGGGAAATATTTCGTTGGGAGTTTTGTGAACGGCGATTTTCGGGGTATGGATTTCTCACAGAGGGCACGGCGGGGGGCGGAGATCACAGAGGATTTGGAGCGTGGCGGAGCCAGATATTCAGGTCGTGTTGAATGAGGCCGGCGAGCCCACGGCGGTGATTGTGCCGATCGCTCTTTGGAGGGAGATCGCTTCCGGGCGCGAAACGGCCTGCTGAAGTCCGGGGGTGTGCGGCGGGCTCAGGCGATTCGGATCGTTGGTTTGGTTCGGGATATCCAGCGCCGGTTCAGCCGCTGTCGGCACTTCGACCTTGAGGGTTACCGTGCTTGGCTCCGGCGCTCGGTCGCCCTCTTCGAGGAGGCCTTCCAGATGGAGTTCAATCGCCTCTCGAATGTTGCGCTCGATTTCGGCGAGGTCCTTTCCGGTTGGAGGTGCTCCCCGGCAGGTCCGGAACGTGTGCGGAGGGGTTATTGGGTCCGCGCTCGATGACTACCGTGTACTTTTTCATTTCATCTCGTTCAATTGCGCTTGCGTGAAGACGCTTTTGAGCGTGCCTGGATGATCTTGAAGCACGGGCCCTACCCGAGCGCCAGGAACGACTGCACCTCGTCCGCGCAGAATGCGGCGATTTGAGTGGATCTCGATCGGAGAAGGTCCTCAATCGCACGCGTCGAACAATTCCCGAGGCGGATCCAGATCACTTTCGGAGGAAAGCCGCACACGTAGCTTCGCTGGCGGAAATCGGCGTCCTTGCTCACGATGGCCAAGCCGTTGCTGACCGCGTACGCCCAAACGTCGCCGTCCTGGGCGGACCGCAATCCTACGTCGCGAACATGTACGGAACCTGGATAGCAGTCCGCTAGCTTGCGCGGAAGCCCGGCGGACAGGTTCTCGTCAAACAGGAGTCTCACGCCGGCACGGATACCAAGCGCCTTTCCCGGTCGGCAGCAAAGGCGAGACAAGCCCGAAGGTCCGAGGCGGTCAGGTCGGGAAAATCGTCGAGAATTTCGGCTTCACTCATTCCGGAAGCCATGTAGTCCAGGACGTCATAGACCGTGATGCGAAGCCCCCGCACACATGGCTTGCCGCCCATTTTGCCGGGCTCGATCGTGATGATCTGGCTGTAGTCCATTCGCGGATCCCTTCGTCTCAACTATTGTCGCGCAAAGCCGCCGCCGAGTTGGAGGATGTCCAGTTCGATGGGGTAGGTGGAACTCGTTCAGCGGTGAGGGGTCAAACTGGCGGCGTTCGTGGAATTACTTCGCTGACTGATCGTCTCGACGTTCTCCAAGGCTTCCACTAGCGTTGCGCGGACCGTCGAGGTGTCCCCCGCATGGGCCAACTGCAGCGTGACCACCACCACCGCACCCGTCTCCGTGTCCACCGCATGCTCCGTTTATGGGCCAGGTGCGGACACAAAACCAGAGTGTCGTGTTCCCCAATCAGGCGTGCGGCATTGCGGACGCGCATCGTCTTGAGGTGTTGGAGCAGGAAGGCTTCAGACAACAAGGTGAAGCCGGCGCCGGTTCTGGCCCAGGACACGGCCACGCGATGGACACCGCGCCGGGAACACTCCACCCTTGGGTGCGGGCGTTCAGATAGGTGGGGTGGTGGAAGAAGTTCAAGTCGCGCCAGGCGAGGGCTTCGGTGTCGCAGGCGTTGGATGGCGCCCCGCACAAGGGACACGCAAAGGTGGGGCTGCGCGGGAAGCGTCAGGTAGATGTCAAGGTTGCCGGCCTCGACAGCGGGTCGACCACCCAGGGGGAGCAGCAGCCCCAAGGCCGCTTGGAGGAGTTCATTGTCCTGCTTGGGGTTCAGATCTGCCAGGATAGCGGGTTCCACACAACCCGGGAAGGACGCCGCGAACGGATGGTCCACTCTGCCCACCCACGGGAATCACAAGGGGATCGCGTTCCTGTTCCGTTGCCCGTCGATGGGATAGCGGCGCCAGGACGGTGCTCGCCGTCAAGGAGGCCGCTAGGAGGTATCTTCATCTGACGAGTCGCCATCCTTGCTCGGCTTTCTGGAACATGAACTTGCCCTCTATCTTCTGGCGCTGCCCTTTGCGTGCCCGTTGCTTACCGAAGAACCTAGGATTGAAAGCGTCGAGTCCACCGCCAGGCCATCCGGGAACTGCAGTGAAACTGTCTCCGCCGAATGGTCCGGCCCCCCACATACAGTTGCCGAGAAACTCGATCTCTGCGGTCCAATCCATCTCGTACACTTTCACGCCGTTCATTTCCTGATCAACTCCGTTTGTCTTGTCGAAGGACACGAGCTTGATGAGCCCATTGGACTGATTGTGAATCTGCTGTTCAAGTTGGGCGCTCCCAGCAGACGGTGATGGTCGTCCACCAACACAGGCTGACTGAACAATAGTCACCAGCAATGCACTCAGGAGTGCCGGAAGTCGAAGTCGGTGCTGCACGTTCATAATGTCCATCTCCTGTTGTGTCGCGTTCCGAAGATGATTACCGGTTTCTCGCCGCCGATGTCGATCCTCATCAGTGATTGCGTTTCCGTCTCTCAGCGAGGTACTCACAAACTTACCCGGGCGATGAGTTGTCTGGTCCGGCCAAGCTTAGGTTAGTGGCTCAGCGCACGAAGTTCCCTAAAGTGGTCCTGACTGTAGAACCGTGAGCTTTCGCTAGACTACTATGCCCGCGACGACTCGAGTTGCGAACCGTTCCCCCCTTTACCCATCTCACTGAACGGCGATGTATAACGTCTGCGTCCCTGGCAAGGCTCCGAGTGTAAAGATCACCGGCACGGAGTCGCTCGCCGCCACATTCGGCACCTCAACGTTGAACTGATACAAGCCGACCGCGTTTGGCGCGAGCCCGCCGTATTTGACCGCTGCCTCGTTTTGCCCGAATAGGATATGTAATGTTGCGGCGAGCGTGTTCGTTTGCTGCACAATCTGGCCTGCCGGCGTGTTGGGTGTCACCGATCCAAAGCCAATGCCGTAGAAGGTGACAATATCCCCTGCTCTTGCGCGGCGTGAGGTCAGGCCGGCAATGGCTCCCGGCGGAAGGACGAAAGTCGCGCCGTCGGAGAACAGCGCCGCGACGTACTGTTTGCCTCCGATGTTGAACGAGTAGGGTGCGAGCAATCCCGGCTGTGCAGCTTTCACTGTGATCGGGTATCCTGCGCTCGAACCGGCAGCGGTCGTGACGATCACCGGTTGCGACCCATCGCCGACGTTCGATGGCACCTGGGCATTCACCTGGGTTGGGCTGATGTAATCGATGAATGCGAATTCGCCGCCGATGGTCACTTTGGTCCCGTCGAGGGATGTGGGTGCGTTTACGCCGTTGAAGTCGGTACCGGTCCATGACCGTGAACTCGCCGCGAGGTTGGCTCCGTAGATCTCGATCCAGGAGCCCGGCGCGATAGATGTGAAGGCTCCGAACGCGCCTGCGCTGACCACCCCCCCAGACGTGATCGAGGGTGGTGTAGTCAGCGGCCCGGCCGGTGTCAGGAGACGGACACGCGCGGTGCCGAGGGTGGCGTCTGCAACATAAATGGCACCGCGGCTCCCGAGTGCAATGCCTGCGGGGCGGTCGAGCATGGCGCTCGTAGCTGGCCCACTGTCACCCGAAAAGCCATGTGTACCCGTGCCTGCGATCGTTGCCGCGACGCCAGTCGGAGTGACAGACCGGACCGTAGCTCCCGCAGACTGTGTCACGTAGAGGTTCCCAGAGGCGTCGACCGCGACGTGCCACGGATTATCGATTGCGGCGACGGTCGTGATAGTCCCGTTTTTCGATATTTTGCGGACCCGATTACCGGCGGATTCGGTGATAAAGATATTTCCAGCCGCGTCGGCGACGACACCGAGCGGGCGGGCTAGCCTAACACCTGTTGCGCTTCCGCCGTCGCCGGAACCACTGCCACCCCCAGCAATTGTGGTGATCACCCCCGTCGCCGACACTTTCCGCACCAAATTAGTGCCACCCCCATCGGCCTGGGCGATGTAGAGATTTCCCACACTATCCAAAGCTAATCCATACGGGATGGCCAAGTAGGCTGCGGTGGCTGCTCCTTCGTCGCCCAAATCACAGCACTGTCCGCCTCCCGCTACCGTGGTGATAATGCCCTTTGTGTCTACTCTCCGAACTCGAAATAAGCCGAAGACGGAATCTGCAATGTAAAGGTTTCCAGAGAGGTCTACCGCGATAGCAACCGGCGACAGGTCGGCGTCGGTGGCTTGGACACCATCGGCGACGCTGAGGCCTCCTCCAGCGATAGTCGAGATAGTGCCGGTTGGGTTGACTTTGCGAATCAATTTACCGGCTGCAATGTACAAATTCCCGACTCCATCCAAGGCTACATCGTTGCAGGGATTCGCGAGACCCGCGCCGATGGCTGCCGCCCCATCGCCGGTTCCGGTGTAATAGTAGGTGTTCGCGCCGCCAGCTGCCGTGCTGATTGTGTAGCTCTGCGCTCGGCACAATGATGGGAGGAGAGCAACAGTTGAGCCGATCAGACCGATGAGAGCGCTCTTCTTATACATGTTCATTCGGTTCTCCTCGATGGAAACAGGGTTACTCCTATCCTATCCAACGCTCCGAGATGCCGGATCGATTAGGCTGCTGCTGTTCAGGGCGCCTTAGGGTTTGAGCGTGAAAGTTATCTGGTCTTGGGGACTTCCATGATCGGCACCCGCATAGGTGAAACTTGCGATCGTAATCGAGTTCCCTGTTTGGCTAACACCGATTAAGCTCCCCGGCAACCAGTAGTATGAATGTCCGCACGAACTTCCAATACCGCCGGCAACGCCATAGGACCAACTCGTTGAAGTAATGCCCACTCCCTTGAGCCTTGATGCAACCGGCGTGTTCGACAGTGGTCCAACGTACCAGGTTGCGCTACTTGGGTATGTGCATGCGTCGGCGCCGGTTGTCGAGGTCAGGGACCATGTAGTAGCGCCGCCATCGGTAACACCTGGACCGCTGACCGTGACGATGGACTTCCCATTCAAAACTGAACTCGGTCCAATGTATGTACCGGCCCTGAAGGAGGATGACAACAGCGTCGGTGCCGCGACAACCTGCGGATACCCGGATGAGAGGGTCAGGTTGCCGTTGGAATCCACGTTGAATTGCATAGTCACGTTTAGATATATGGTGATACCTGCAGTGGGGATGGTCACTGGGACATTAGCAGCGGTGATAGTATTGCCGGAACCCGTCAGTGTAGAACGCTCGAAGAAGGCTTGTGTGGACTGGGCGCTGGCGATTACCGTCACGGCGGCGAAGACCAGGATCATTGAGGTGAGTCGCACGACGAGACAATGAAGAGTATTCCAGAATACAGTCATCTGCCAATCCTCCTGATGCTTGAAGCGCCCCGACTCTAACACCGCCCTGGATCAGAAGTCAAGGGAGAATATCTTTTTCGGTCTTGGCTCTGTCGTTCCAGGTAAAGTCAGTCACCGAATCTACAAAGCGGGTCGCAGATCCGCAATAACATCGGAAGTCGCAAACCGAGGAGATTATGGTTGCATACTCTGGCTTAGATCTTCGGACGTTCTGGGCCTGAAGCCGAGAACTTATCGCGCCACGATCACTTATTGTGGGAGCCGAGATCCTTGTTATCCCCTGACTAATTCGAACTGGTGAACCGTCCCGGTCATAACGTTATGTCGCACAGATCCAGGTCCGGATCCGCCTCCGGCTCACCCCGCCAAACTCGCACAACCGCCCTCAAACGCACAGGCGTGCTTGGCCACGACGCCGTCCGAGTCACGCCCGGAGGCTAGCTGGGACAGATTGTCACATTCGCACCCTCCACCGTGGAGCCGTAAGCCGCGGCTCGAGGAACGAAGATCCGTGTGCTGTATATCCTCCAACGCTCACTTGCTTGGCAGCGATGGGCGAAGTTCACGGCATCGTCGGGCGCCCCCGCTCGCACGGAAGATCGTCCGGGGCTGGAGCGCGGTGGAGCGCGTCGGCGGCATCGCGCGAATCCACGCAGGGAAAGGGGTGTGGGTGAGGCGCCGAAGTGGCATGTCCAGCTAGCGCTACTCTCGGAACCCTATGGGATGCGCCTATTTCACGCGCTGTTGGAAGAATGAGTCGAGTTGGCGAGCGCCGTGAACGATGGCCAAGATTTCCAGCGGGTTCGTGTCTTCGCGGTACGCGATAACACAGGAATAGGGTCCAGAGCCGGCAGCGTGAATCCGCCAAGTCTTCCCGATGATGGCCCATACCGGCGCCTGCGCCAGCCGCGTGCAAGCATCGTACAATTGCGCGATAATTCGGTCGCGCTCTCGATGCTATCGTCCGCGATGTAGTTCCAAATTTCGAGAAGGTCCGCACGAGCCTCCGGTGTGACAACGAATCGAGTCCGGGTCACTTGGCATTTTCCGCACTGCGCCGGGCGCTCCACTGCCGGATCTCTTCGAAAACTGCGTCCCCGTCCATGAGTTCGCCGCGGTCGGCTTGCTCCATGCCGCGCCGCAACTTGGCCCGCAATTCTTCGAGAGCCGCCTCTCTGGCCTGCTCGCGTTCTTCGAGCAACCGAAGCCCTTCGCGAATGACCTCACTCGCGGTCTGATAGCGTCCCGAAACGACGCGGGATTGCACAAACCGCTCGAGTTCCGGGGTGAGGGAAACATTCAGGGTGGTGCGGATCGGCATACTTCACCTTGCCATTTTTCGGATACTGTGTCGATTTGTGACACAGCCGGCCCGATCCTCGATTGCTTTTGAACCGGCATGATCGCGCTCTCAACGGAGGACGCAAACGGCTACCGTGGTGAGCGGGAATGCCTGGCCGGGGTTGGTCACGCCTCGGGTCGGGCGCCCGATTGCCGCCTGCAAACGGTGGGCATATACTCGTGGTTCCTTTATGACGGAACGTTTGTGGCGAGGTTGCCTGACCCGGCGCGGGGCGGTGCGCGCCGTGGCGGGGTTTCTGGCGGGATCCCCCCTTGTCCGGGCGCAACAGGATCCCTTTCGCGATCATAGCCGCGTCCCCGGGCTTGGAGAACTGAAGACTACCTTCGACTTTGAGCCCGTCGCCTATGCGAAGCTGCCGCGCTATACCTACGACTACACGAGCTATGGCGCCGATGGCGAGTTTACGCTGCGGCGAAATCGCGAGGCTTTCGATTGGGTGGACCTTGCCCCGCGCTCCCTGGCGGCCGGCGGACGGCCGGTTTCCACTGGCGTCGAGGTGCTGGGGACACGGCTCGAATATCCCATCATGGTCGCGCCTAGCGCGGCCCATGCGGCGCTCCATCCGGAGGCCGAGGTTGCGACTTGCGCCGGGTGCGCCGCCGCCTCCAACACCGTGCTGATTTCGAGCGGCGTCGCGAGCCTGAGCTTCGACAAGATCGCCGCTTCGACCAAGGCGCCGCTTTGGTATCAGCTCTACCCGAGCCGGAACATGGACGATAATCGCAAACTACTGGACGTGGTCCAGTCGTCGGGCGCCAAGGCCATCGTTGTCACCGTCGATCAGCAGGCGCCGGTGTTCGAGCGGATTCAACACGACCGTAACCTGCAACGGCCGCCGGGGGGCGGCGGCGGACGTCCCGCGGCGGGGCTCAATCTCTATGGGGTTTCGGACCGGCGGCTCTGGTATGAGTGGAAGATGTTCGATGAGCTGCGCGCGTTTGTGCGCCTGCCCATCCTCATCAAGGGTGTGATGACGGCGGAGGACGCGCGGCTGGCCGTGGAGCACGGGCTCAATGGCGTGTATGTGTCGAACCACGGGGGGCGGTCGGTGGACTACGAGGAGTCGCCGCTAGAGGTTCTGCCTGAAGTGGTGGACGCCGTGAAGGGGCGCGTGCCGGTGCTGGTGGACGGCGGTTTCCGGCGCGGCGCCGATATTCTGAAAGCCTTGGCGCTGGGGGCGGCGGCGGTGGCGGTGTGCCGTCCGCAACGATGGGGGCTCGCGGCCTATGGCGGCGCCGGCGTACAACGTGTGTTCGAGATTCTCCAGGCCGAGTTCCGGCTGGCGATGGCGGCGACGGGCCGGACCTCCATCGCCTCCATCGATGGCAGCATCGTGAGGACCTACTTCCCATGAACCGCTGGACACGACAGGCCGCCGCACGGTTGGCGGCGTGGTTTGGGGCGGCGCCGTTGCTCGACGCGCAGCAGCCTACGCTGATCGGGGAGCCGCCGGGACGCATCGCGCCGGCGGGCGAACTGGTGAATACCTACGAGTTCGCGGCGATGGCCGAACGCAGGATCGGCGCCGCGACGTTCGGTCTGGTGGCCGACGGCGAGCGCGGCGGATTCGACCGCATTACCCTGCGGCCCCGCATGATGGTGAATGCGCAGGGGCTGGACCTGACGACGGAACTGTTCGGCGAGCGGATGTTTGCCCCCATCCTGGCGGGGCCGGTGGCGGGACTGGCCCGGTTTCACGCCGAGGGCGATCGCGCGATGGCGCAGGGCGCGGCGGCCGCGCAGACGACGCTGGTGGTGAGCTCGCGGTCGAGCGTTCGGTTCGAGGAGATTGCGGCCCAGACCAAAGGCTCGCTGTGGTTGCAGGTGTATCCGGAACCCGACGCCGCGGCGGTGCGGGCGCGGGTGGACAGGGCCGTGGCGGCGGGGTGCAAGGCGGTTTGCGTGACGGTGGGCGGCCCCGAGGCCGGTGGGGCGGATTGGAAGGGGCTGGCGGCGCTGCGGCAGGCGTTGGGACGCACGCCCGTTTTGCTGAAGGGCGTGATGACTCCCGAAGATGCGCGCGAGGCGGCGGCGAACGGGTTTTCGGGCGTCGTCGTGTCGAATCCGGGGCGGCTACAGGGCACGGCGCAGGCGATCGATGTGCTGCCTGCGGTGGCCGATGGGATTGGCGGGAAAATCCCGATCCTGATCGACGGCGGATTCCGGCGGGGCACCGATGTTTTGAAGGCGCTGGCGCTGGGGGCTCGCGCGGTGCTGGCGGCGCGGCCGGCGGTGTGGGGGCTGGCGGCTTATGGCGCTCCCGGAGTGGAGACGCTATTCCGGCTGCTGCAGAATGAACTGGCGCGCAATATGGCGATGTGCGGGAAGGTGACGCTGGCGGATCTCGACCGGAGCCTGGTCAGGATTCATCGGCGATGAAGGCCACCGATCCGCCAACCCATTCCATGCCCTTGTTGTGATCGACGCCCATCATCTTGCCGCGGCCCATGCGGACGATGGTGGCGACGGCGCGCGGGCTGTCGTCGGGACGCCAGATGTACATGATGCGGATCTCGGCCTTGGTGGGGCCGTGCGGCGTTTCGATCAACGGCGCGAAGTTGACGCGTTCCTGGAGGATGTATTCGGCGGGATTGGCCACGCTTTCCACCTCCTGGCGCGTGGGGCCCACGGAGACGCCCAGGCCGGCGAAGGAGTAGAGCGGCTTCAGGACCCAGTTTTCCAGGTCGTCCGGGATGCGGCTGACCTGATCGAGAAACAACGTCTTCGGCACGGACGGGTGTTTCAGGAATGGGATAGAGAATTTGCTGACCCGGAAGTACCAGTTCGGGTGGCCGGCCCATTCGACGTCTAACTCGTCGGTGAAGGAGAAATCGAGTTGGACGTTCTTGCGGTCTAACTCGTCGGAGATGGCGCGGTTGTAGATGCGCTCGATGGGGCCGTCGGGGCCGAACAACTTATCGCCGTGTTTGCGGATGTCGCGGATGTTGACGATGCGGATGCCGAGTTGGCGGGCGGTGACCAGGAAATCGGCGAGGGTCTTTTGCTCGTAGGGGTCGATTTCGACGAGAGCCACTTCGTGGGGGGCGCGATCGCCCAGTACGGCGGAGCGGAACAGGGACCAGTAGTCATCGACCAACAGTCCGCGCAGGGCGGGGTCGAGACCGTATATCTCGCGGTGGGCGTCGACCAGGTAGGGCTGGTAACCGTAGAGGGACGGGAAGCCCTGGATTTCGACTAACTTCGGTTCGAGGTCGGCGGTGAGTCCGAAGTCGACCTGGATGAATAGCGGGTGGCTGTCTTCGTTCGGAGCCCAGTAGCGGGCGGGCAGGGCGGCGTCGGAACGCTTGCGATAGGCGGGGTCGTCGATCAGTTGGCGGATCAGATCCTCGCCGTCCTGGACCATGCGGTCCATGAGGGCGCGGCCGATGAATACTGGCGTTTCCGAGTGGCGGAAGTGGACGCCGGTTCCGGTTTCGCGTTCGAGGCGCGCGAGCAGGGCGGCGTATTGATCCGGTGTGTAGCTCGAGTTGAACCGCTGGCGGAGTTCGGGGAGCATGGGCTCAGATGAGGAACCGGCCGGCCTGCATGATCTGGCGGTTGTCGGCCCAGATGTCGAACTCACGGCCGACTACATCGATGTGCGTGGACGAGTACCAGGGCGCGCCGGTGTGATGGCCGTAGGGGTTGCCGAAGGCGATGTGGACGCCGGGGATCTTTTCGTCCTGGAGGATGTTGCCGATTACGTCCTTGAGCGCGAGGTTGGTGCCGATGGCGAATTCGCCGACACGGTCGCTATTTTCGTCGGTGTGGGTGTAGCGCCAGAACTCGTCTTCCAACTCGCGGTTGTCGCTGTGGGCTTCGGTGAGGCGGTTGCCCTTGATGTGGATGGTGAGCGGCGAGGCTTGGAGACGGCCGTACTTGGCGCAGAGATAGTCGCCGACGACGCCATCGATGACGAACGTGCCGTTGACTTCGCCGGGGCTGGTGAAGATTTCGCCGCCGGGCAGGTTGCCCCACTTGTTGGGGCTGATGATGCCGCTGGTTTTGATCCAACGGTAATCGGGGTTCATGTCGGCGGAGATGTCGGTGCCGCGGGGGGTGACGGCGCGGATGACGCGGGCCTTGGAAGCGATGTCGAAGACGCGGATGGAGAGGTCGTCCACCTGTTCGAAGTCGGCGCGCATGCCTTCGAGCATGATGCGCTTTTCGATGTTGACCATGTGGCCGTGGCGCATCTTGCGGCGGTTGACGACGTCGGTCATCTGCATGCGGGTCTTGAGCTCGTTCATCTGCGCCTGGACGGCGTAGATGCTGACCTGGCTCGACTCCATGTCGTCGAGGACGGCGGCCGGCATGTCGGTGAGCGGGCGCGGGGCGAGGTCTTCGAGCACGAAGGCGCGGTAGGGCGAGCCCACCTGTTCGATTTCGTGGGCGATGCTGGCGGCGATTTCGCGGCAGGCGAGGTCGGTGATGAGAGTCACCTTTTCGCCGGGCTGGACGCGGAGGCAGGTGCGGATGGCGTTGCGGGCGCCCTGGCTCAGTTCGGGATCGAAGGGGATGGCGCGGAGGTCGGTCATCAGGCGGTCATGACCTCCGTTTCGTCGAACACCGATTGTTTGGTCTCTTCGATGATGTAATCCACTACCTGCTTCAAGTCTCCTGTTTCGCGGAACACGCGCAACTGACGGTCGGCGCCGGAGCCGTGTTCGAGAATTCTTCGGATGTAGTTGATTTCTTCGCGCGAGCCGAGTTCATCGACGACGTCGTCGATGATGGCGAAGTATTCGTCCATGAGGTCGCGCAGGGGGACTTCCACCTGTTTGCCGAAGTCGATGAGGCGGCCTTCGAGACCGTAGCGGGCGGCGCGCCACTTGTTTTCCATGAGCAGGCTGCGGCGATAGAGGCGGAAGCCGGTGTTGGCGGCGTGCAGCTTGTACAGCTTGGCGACGGTGGCCTGGATGAGCGCGGCGATGGCGATGGTCTCGTCGAGGCGCATGGGGATGTCGCACATGCGGAATTCGAGGGTGGGGAAGTGCGGGTGGGGGCGGATGTCCCACCAGATCTTCTTGGCGTTGTCGATGCAGTGGGTCTTGACGAGTAAATCGATGTAGTTTTTGTACTCGCCGTGGCTGGGGAAGAAGTCGGGCAGGTTGGTGCGGGGGAACTTATCGAACACCTTGCAGCGGTAGGATTTGAGGCCGGTGTCCATGCCGAGCCAGAAGGGCGAGTTGGTGGACAGGGCCAGGATGTGGGGCACGAAGTAGCGGGCCGCGTTCATGATGTGGATCTGGGTTTCGCGGTCCTCGATGCCGATGTGGACGTGCAGGCCGAAGATCAGGTTGGCGCGGGCGACGATCTTCATATCCTCGACGATGGTTTCGTAGCGGGGGTCGGGGTAGATCTGCTGAGTGCGCCAGTCGGAGAAGGGGTGGGTGCCGGCGGCGGCGACGCGGAGGCCGTTTTCGTGGGCCAGGTTGATGATGGACCGGCGGAGGTTGCGGAGGTCGCGGCGGGCTTCCTGGATGTCGCGGCAGACGCCGGTGCCGACCTCAACGACGGATTGGTGCATTTCCGCCTTGACCGCTTCGGCCAGACGGGTTTTGCCCTTGCTGATGATTTCGGCGTCGATGTGGGATCGCAGTTCCCGGGTGACGGGATCGATGGTCTGGTATTCCTCTTCGATGCCGATGCTGAAAGACGGAGTCATAGCGCGCGCCCCCTGAGACATCATTATCGCCGGTCGGCGGGATTGGAGTAGGCGAAGGGCGGCGATATTATGCGGGTGATGACCCGATTGCTGAGTTGTGGGTTGGTTCTGTGCGCCGCTGGGGCGATGGCGGCCGAACGTCCTGCGCTGGATGCGCGTGGGGCGGCTGCGTTGTCGGAGTTTCTGGCCGGGAGCGTGGGGCGGGGCGATGTCCCGGGCGCCGTGGTGCTGGTGACGGGGCCGGACCGCGTGCTGTATCACGAGGCGTTCGGCGTGATGAACGCCGCACAGGGCGCGGCGATGCGCAGGGAGGCGATCTTTCGGATCGCTTCGATGACCAAGGCGCTGACTTCGGCCGGCGTGATGATGCTGGTTGAGGAAGGCAGGCTCGGGCTGGATGACGATGTTGCGAAGTATGTTCCGGCGTTCCGGCATCCGCGTGTGATCAGCCGGCTGGATTTGAAGGCGGGCACGTATGAGACGCGTCCCTCCGCGCGGCCGATTACGATACGGCAATTGCTGACGCATACTTCGGGCATTGGGTATTCGTGGTCCGATCCGGGGCTGGCGCTGGTGGAGAAGTTGACGGGGAAGGGCGGGGAGACGGACCTTCCGCTGGTGAATGAGCCGGGCGAGCGGTGGACCTATGGCGCGAGCACGAAGGTGGTGGGCGATGTGGCGGCGCGGATTACCGGGCTGCCGGTGGATGCGTTTCTGGCGCGGCGGATTTTCGAACCGTTGGGGATGACGGATACGGCCTACAGCGTTCCGGCGGCGAAGCGCGATCGGGTGGTGACGCTGCATGAGAGAAAAGGCGGGCGGCTGGTGGAGACGCCGAATCCGGAGACGCTGGGCGGGGAGCCGCGCGGGGATGGGCGGCTGTTTTCGACGGCGGCTGATTACTGCCGGTTCGTGCAGTTGATTCTGAACGAAGGGCGGTGGGGCGGGCGGCGGCTGTTGAAAGCGGAGACGGTGCGGGAGATGGAGAAGAACCAGACGGGCGAGGTGCGGGTGCGGCTGCAGCCGACGGCGAGGCCGGATTACTCGAGGCCGTATCCGATGGGGGTGGGCGAGGATGTGTGGGGGCTGGGTTTCCAGATTGCGGCGCCCCGGAGGGCGGAGGCGAATCGGCGACGGGCGGGGAGTTTGAGTTGGGCGGGAATCGCGAACACGTTCTATTGGATCGACCCGCGGGAGAGGATCGGCGTGATCGTGCTGATGCAGATGCTGCCGTTCTATGACGACGCCGCGTTGGGCGTGCTGCGGGGCGTGGAGACGCGCGTCTACGAGCATCTTCAGCGGTAGACGCGCGACGGGTGTGGACGGAGGTTACTTGCGGCGTTCGCTTGAAGGGGGAACGATGCCCTTCAGGCGGAGATAGGTGACGATGTTGCCGTAGTGTTCGTTGTTGTGGGCCGTGTTGAAGGAGAGCACGGTGGCCTTGGCCTGCTCGCCGCCAAAGAACTTCACCGTTTCAGCCGCCTTGGCGTCGGTCATGCCGTCGTACACGGGGTCGCAGTAGGCGAAGGCGTCCTTGAGGGCCTGGACGAGATCGGCCTTGGCGGTTTTCGACTTTTCGACTCCCGGCGCGGGGCCCTTGGTTCCGAGCACGGCGGAGCAGAACATGTACTGCGCGTCGGCGACGTGACCGATCAACTGGCCGAAACTGCGCACGTCGGCGGTGGGCTTGAACGAGTAGTTCTCTTCGGGCATCTTTTCGGCGGAGCGGATGATGTTGTTCTTCGCCATGGTGTAGAGGAACTTCTGCCCGGCGGCGATGGGGTCTGCGGCGAGGGCTGCCGCCGGCAGGGCGATGGTGAGCGCGCAGAGTGCGAGCGTGGATTTTTTCATAAGAGGCTCCTTGTCTATTTGAGAATGACGCGTCCGGGCTTGCGGAACAAGTGCGCGTCGCGGCGGCGGCCGGTGGGAGGAGGGCGTTCGCCGAATTGAAATGGAACAGGCTCCGGGAGTGCCCCGTACTGTAAAGAGGTAAGGATCTGAAATGCATGTTTCCGTTTTTCTGATGTGCGCGTTTCTTTCCGCCGCCGCTGCTCCCTCCGACGTGGACGAGGGGCTGTTGCGGGTGAATCTGACGCAGGCGGTGCGCCAGGCTGTCGCGCGACATCCGGACGTGGAGAAGGCGCGCGCGGCCGCGGATTTGTTGAAAGGAAAGATTCGCGAGGTGAAGGCGCAGGCCTATCCGGAGATCAACCTGGTTTCCGATGCGTTGCGCATGCGCGATCCGAGTCTGTTGAATGCTTCCGGCATCGAGAACTTTCCGGCCGAGTTGCGAAACGCGCTGATACCGAAGGGCGTGAACCTGTTCGATTACAGCGTAACGGTTAAGCAGCCGCTGTACACGGCGGGCAAGGTGGGCACGGCGCTGCGGCTGGCGAGCGTGGAGGCGGAAAGTTCGTTGAGCGAGATCGACCGGGCCGAGCAGGACCTGGCGCTGGAGGTGACCAAGGCTTTCTACGACGCGCTGTGGGCGCGGGAGTACGAAAAGCTGGTGATCGAGACGCAGCGGCAGAAGGTGGACCACGCGGCGATGGCCCGCACGCGGTTCGAAAACGGCGTGGCCACGGAGGTGGACGTGCTGCGGTCCGAAGTGGCGGTGGCCAACGGGAAACCCGACCTGGTGCGCGCGGGCAACGCGATCCGGCAGTCGCGGGCGCAGTTGAACTATCTGCTGGTGCGGCCGATTGACGCGCCGCTCGAGCTGGAGGGCGAGTTGTCGCAGCGGCCGGTGGATGAAGCCGACTTCGCGACGCTCGCAGCGGAGGCCATCCGGCGGCGTCCGGAGATGCACAGCCTGCGGATTGCGGAGCGCAGCGCGGCGGTGCGGCTGGACCTGGCGAAGGCCGAGAGCCGGATGCGGGCGGATTTCGCGGGCGGTTACGGGATCATGTCGCGCATGGTGGGCAACCTGGCGGACCGCGAGTACGCGAAGTGGAACATGGCGGTGACGTTCACGCTGCCGTTGTTTGACGGCTTCCGGCGCAGCGGGCTGGTGTATCAGGCGACGGCGGCGCAGCGGCAGGCGAGGCTCGACCGCGAGAAGCTGGAGCAGCAGGTGAAGCTCGGGCTCAAGCAGGCGGTGGACGAAGTGAACGCGGCGGCGGCGACGCTGGCGGCGGCGCAGGCGACGGTGGGGCAGGCCGAACGAGTGCTGTCCATGATGCAGAACAACTACAAGTGGGGCGCCGCGACAACGCTCGACATTGTGGATGCGCAGACCGCGCTGAGCGTGGCTCGCACGAACGTGTTGCGCGGCCTTCATGACCATGCCGTGGCCCGCGCGAACCTGCGCTGGATTCTGGGCCGCACACCGCAGGAGTGAACCGATGAAATGCACATTGTGGATGGCGCTGTTTGCGATTTTGCTGACCGGCTGCAAGAAGAGCGCCGAGAAGACGGTGCAGGCGGCGGAGGCGCCGGCGGTCCGGGCGTCGATCCTGGCGGTGGCGGCGCGGCCGTTCACCTCCAGCGTGCCGGTGACGGGAACGCTGGTGTCGCGCACCAGGGTGGAGGTGAAGGCGGAGACCACCGGACGCGTGATCGCGTTCGCCAAGGAAGAGGGCGACCGGGTGAGGGCGGGCGAGCTGCTGCTGCAGGTGAAGAAAGACGACCTGGAACTGGCGGTGCGGCAGGCTGCGTCGGGCGTGCAGGTGGCGGAAGCGGGTGTGGCTCGGGCAAAGGTGCTGGCGCGGCACGCGCAGCTCGAGTTGGAGCGGGCGCAGAACCTGATCCATTCGGGCGGCATCACGGACAAAGACTACAAGCTGGCGATTGTGACGGAGCAGGACGCGCGCAGCCAGGTGAGCGTGGCGGATGCGCAGGCGGCGCAGGCGCGCGCAGCGCTGGATGTAGCGCGGAAGAAGCTGGCGGATACGAGCGTACACGCGCCGGTGGATGGCGAGATTCAGAAGAAGTCCGTGAACGTGGGGGGCTATGTGGAGCCGTCGACGCCGGTGGCCACGCTGGTGGACAACAATCGCCTGGAGTTGGAAGCGACGTTGCCGTCGTCGGAGCTGGCGCAGGTGCGCTCCGGCATGACGGTGGAGTTCGGCGTCAACAGCTTCCCGGGAGAGCGGTTTCGGGGGACGGTGGTGGAGATGGGGCCGGCGGTGGACGCGGAGTCGCGCTCGGCGAAGTTGCGGGTGCGGGTTCCGAATCCCGGCGGGAAGCTGAAGGCGGGGATGTTCGCCGATGGGAGGGCGTTGACGGGCGTGACGTCGAGCGCCATCGTGATTCCGGCGTCGGCGCTGTATCGCGATGAGAAGAATCCGGGCGAGGCGGCGGTGTTCGTGGTGGAGGGCGGCAAGGCGGTGCGCCGCAAGGTGACGCTGGCGCGGGAACGCGACGGCCAGGTGGAGATCGCCGCCGGGTTGAAGGATGGGGACCGGCTGATCGCCGAGCAGAGCATCGAGCTCGCCGATGGGGTCCGGGTGGAGACGCGCGAGGGCGGAAATGTTTCTCAGTGAGCTATCGATTAAACAGCCGGTGTTGACCACGATGGTCTCGCTGTCGCTGGTGACGCTGGGGATCTTCTCGTACCGGCAGCTCAGCGTGGACCAGTTCCCGGACGTTGAAATTCCGGTGCTGACGATTCAGACGCAATACCCGGGCGTGTCGCCGGAGACGGTGGAGCGCGAGGTGACCAAGCGCATCGAGGAGGCGCTGAACACGATCGCGGGCGTGCGGCACATACAGTCGACGACCACCGAGGGTCTGTCGGCCATCGTGGTGGAGTTCCGGCTGGGCACGAGCATCCAGACGGCGCAGCAGGACGCGCAATCGAAGATCAACGCCATCCGCGCGGAGTTCCCGCAAGAGGTGAAGGAGCCGGTGATCCAGCGCATCGACTTTAATGCGATGCCGGTGCTGTCGGTGGCGGTGGAGAGTCCGAACGCGGATGCGAAGACGCTGTCATCGCTGGCGGAAAAGACGCTGAAGAAGCGCATCGAGACGGTGACGGGCGTGGGGCAGGTGACGCTGGTGGGGCTGGCGCGGCGCGAGATTCAGGTGTATCTGGATCCGGACAAGTTGAAGTCGCTGGGGTTGACGTACGCGGATGTGTCGGCGGCTCTGCGGCGGGAGAACCTGGATGTCCCGGCGGGCAAGCTCGAGCAGGGCAGCCGGGAGCCGCTGGTGCGCGTGTCGGGCAAGTATCGCACGGTGGAGACCTTCGGGCAGACGATTGTGGCGCAACGCAACGGGCGTCCGGTGTTTCTGCCGGAGGTGGCGCGCGTGGTGGACGGCATCGAGGAGCGGCGTTCGTCGTCGTTGATTGACGATCGCGAAGGGCTGGCGATGGATATCGTGAAACAGTCCGGCGCGAACACGGTGGAGGTGGTGGACAACGTTCGGGAGGAGATGGAGAAGCTGAACGCGGAACTGCCGCCGCACATCCGGCTGCGGGCGGTGGTGGACCGGTCGACGTTCATCCGCGATTCGGTGGAGGATGTGCAGACGACGCTGGTCATCGGCGGACTGCTGACCGTGTTCATCGTGTTCCTGTTCCTGAATAGCTGGCGCAGCACGGTGATTACGGGGCTGGCGCTGCCGGTGTCGGTGATCAGCACCTTCATCGTGATGCGCGGGCTGCACTTCACGTTGAACATCCTGACGTTGATGGGACTGTCGCTGGCGATCGGGTTGTTGATCGACGATGCGATCGTGGTGCGGGAGAACATCGTGCGTCATATGCACGCGGGCGCGGACCACTTCCAGGCGGCGCGCGAGGCGACTTCCGAGATCGGGCTGGCGGTGATGGCGACGACGTTCACCATCATCGCGGTGTTCGTGCCGGTGGCGTTCATGCAGGGCATCATCGGGCGGTTCTTCTATCAGTTCGGCATCACGGTGGGCTGCGCGGTGCTGGTGTCGCTGTTTGTCAGCTTCACGATCGATCCGATGCTGTCGTCGCGGTGGTACGATCCGGCGGCCGATCCGAATGTACCGCGGAAGTGGTTCGGACGGATGCTGGGGAGGGTGAACGACCAGCTCGACCGGCTGCAAACGGTGCTTGGGGCTTCGCTCGATTTTTCGCTGCGGCATCGGTTGTTGATCACGGCGATGGGGCTGGCGGCGGTGGCGGCGAGCTTCGCGGTGTTCGGGAAGCTGGGGTCGGCGTTCGAGCCGGAGGCCGATTCAGGCGAGTTGCAGGTGACCTATAAGGCCGAGCCGGGGATCAGCCTGGAGCGTTCGATCGCGATCGCGCGGGAGATTGGCGCGACGGTGCGGGCGAATCCGGGTGTTGCGTACACGTACACCTCGATCGGGGCGAACGGCGCGCAACCGGTGAACGAGGGCCGGCTCTACGTCCGCATGAAGGACCGCAAGCTGCGGCCGCACTACACGGAGATGGTGCGCGAGCTTCGCGACAGCCTGCAACGGTATCGCGCGGTGCGCACGTCGGTGGGCGTTTTCGATGAGATGAGCGGCGGGCGCAAGCCGATCGAGATCAGCGTACGCGGCAACGATCTGTCGCGGTTGAGCGTTGTGGCGGCGGCGGTGACGCGCGAGGCGGCGCGGGTGAAGGGCGTGGCCGATCTCGATACGAGCGAAGAGGCGCCGAGGCCGGAGGTGCGCGTGGACGTGGACCGCGTGGCGGCGGGCGACCTGGGGTTGAACCTGGGGGCGGTGGCGTCGACGGTGCGGGGTCTGGTGGCGGGCGAGGTCGTGTCGCAGTTCGAGGATCCGGACGGCGATAGCTACGACGTGCGGCTGCGGGTGGATCCGGCGCGCCGGGTGTACGGCGCCAATCTGCTGGACCTGGATCTGGCGGGGCAGATGGGGCGGACGCTGGTTCCGCTGCGCCAGGTGGCGCGGCTGGAAAATAGCGTCGCGCCGTCGAAGATCAACCGGTGGGACCTGATGCGGGAGATCCGCGTGGGCGCGAATCCGGAAGGCCGGTCGTTGGGCGAAGTGGTGACCGATATCAAGGCTCGCGTGAATGCGATGGGGTTGCCGTCGGGCTATTCGGCGACGTTTACGGGCCAGTCCGAGGACATGTACGAGAGCTTCGGGTATGTGGGGCAATCGCTGCTGCTGGCGGTGATTCTGATCTATGCGATTCTGGCGTCGCAGTTCCGGAGCTTCCTGCAGCCGTTCGCGATCATGCTGTCGCTGCCGTTGTCGCTGATCGGCGTGGCGACGATGCTCTACCTGGTGCGGGACACCCTGAACATCATGTCGATGATCGGAGTGATCCTGCTGATGGGGCTGGTGACCAAGAACGCGATTCTGGTGGTGGACTTCGCGAACATGGAGCGGCGGGCGGGGCGGCCGCGGCATGATGCGCTGATCGCGGCGGCGCGGACCCGGCTGCGGCCGATCATCATGACGACGCTCGCGATGATTTTCGGGATGCTGCCGTTGGCGTTCGAACTGGGCTCCGGCGCGGAGTTCCGGGCGCCCATGGCTCGGGCGGTGATCGGCGGGTTGATTACTTCAACGCTGCTGACGTTGCTGGTGGTGCCGGTGGTGTACACGTTCCTGGATGATTTGGGCGCGTGGGCCGGGCGGGTGTTCTCGCGTAAGCATGCGGAGGCGACGGACGGGGCGGTGGCGCATTCGGGCTCGTGACGGGGGCTTAACGACTGAGGCGCGCCCGGAGCCTGGCCTGCATTCGCCGCGCCTGATCGGCGCTGAACAGGAGCAATCCTCTCGCCATCCACTCTTCGTCGGATTCCCGCATGACGGGCCGCATGACGCCCGACGAGGAGTGAGCGTTGGGCCCCAATAGCAGGTGGCCGACCTCGTGGGCGACGGCGTGGCCGAGGAATGCGGGGTCGCTGAGGCTGGCGACCCTGGCCTTCCGCTGGGCCGGGTTCAGGAAGACTGTCACGATGGCGCCGCCTTCCGGCGACATCGCCGCATAGCCAAGTTGCTCGCCTTTCATTGCCTGCCGAGGCTCGAGAATCCGGAGGTTGAAAACGAATGGCCCGAGCGGGGCTCCGCACGCCTCGGAGCGCGTTTCGACGCCGCCGGTGAAGCACTCGACAAAGTCGACCGCTACGCCGGCCTGGCGGAGAATGCGCTTGGCGTTGGCCTCGAGTTCGGCGAGGGCGGCGGGTGGAAGGTCTGCGTAGTCCAACACGCGGATGGTGAGGCGCATGTCGTTTGCCGGTGTGGCGGAAGAGCCGGGGACGGTGGCGATCAGGCCAGAAATCAACGAAACGGCGCGAGCCAGGGCCTTGAGTTTCATGGCCCGATGCTGGCCCGGACCGGTTCGAACCTCGATTCACGGGAGGTCGCATTTCATGCACCCTGTGTCTCTGCGTAACCTGCTGAATGGCAGAGACTTGCGCCAGATCGTCTCCTTGAAATAGCGCTTCAATTCGAGACTCTTGCGTGCTATCCTTCTCTGTTCGGTGGAGGTCTGGGGTGGCTCAACCGCGGATGACCGGCGTGCTGCGCTTCGGCGTCTTCGAACTGGAGCCGCATACCGGGATCCTGCGCAAACACGGGGTCCGCATCCGGCTTCAGGAACAACCCTTTCGGGTGTTGCTGGCGCTGGTCGAAAAGCGGGGCGAGCCGGTCACTCGCGAGGAGTTGCAGCGCAGGGTGTGGCCGGACACGTCGTTCGGCGATGTCGACCACAGCCTGAATATCGCCATCAATAAGATTCGCGAGGCGCTCGGCGATGCGGCGGAGACGCCCCGGTTTGTCGAAACGCTGCCGCGGCGCGGCTATCGGTTCATTGCGCCGGTGGAGGGCGGAGAGCCGCCTGCCCCTGCGGCGCCGACGGCGCGGATTCCGATGTGGTGGTGGCTGGCCGGAGTGGCTCTTGTGGCGGCGGTGTTGATGGCCGGCGTCGCAATTCGGGTGACGCCAACCGCGCATCCGCGATTGGAGTGGCGGCGGCTGACCAACGATGTCTCACTGAAGCTCGGTCCGGTGCTCTTCGATGGCGCCCGACTGTACTTCCGCAAGACTACGGTGCTGGCCGCCACGCCTGGGAGGATTCTCCAGATTCCGGCGTCCGGGGGGACCCCCACCAGCGTCTCCGCCGCAATACCGGCTGGCGCGGCGTACCAGATGCTCGACATCACGCCGGATGGTCAGGAGTTGCTGGTCGCGGTGTTCAGGACCGAGGTAACGGACTTCGATCTCAAGGACGATCTCAGGCATCTGGAGACGGGTCCCTTATGGACCACACGGATTGTGGGCGGGTCCGGCCGGCGTCTTGGGAACCTGCTTGCCCGGGACGCCCGGTATTCGCCGGACGGACGGCGGATTGCGTTCACGGCGGGCGACGTTCAAACGCCCGGTTCGCTGTGGACGGCGTCGGCGGACGGATCCGACGCGCGCCGGCTTCTGGAACGGAAGGATCTGGACATTGTGCTGCCCTGCTGGTCGGCGGATGGCGAGCGGATCGCTTTCGGACAGATCGACCGCGCCACGCAGCGGCGAAGCGCATGGGAGATCCGGGTGGACGGAACGGGAGCGCGCCGTCTTCTGCCCGATTTTGACCGCAATCATCTGCCCGCCGCCTGGACTCCGAGTGGCGATGTTCTGCTGATTTCCGAAGGCCAGTTCTGGATCACACGGCCGCGGCGGGTTTTCGAGTTCAAGGAGCCCGCCCCGGTTCAGCTCTCGACGGGCGACCCGCTTTTCTCCGTTCCGATTCAACTCCAGCGGGGGCGTACGTTCTATTCGGTGGGCAGGACGCAGCTCGGCCAACTGCAGTGTTTCGACATACGGTCCGGCGCCTGGACGCCGCACCTGGGCGGGATTTCCGCCGAAGCCGCCGAGTACTCGCGAGACGGACAGAACCTGGTCTACACGACGCACCCGGAAAGGGAGTTGTGGGTTTGCCGGTCCGATGGCAGTCATCCCGTCCAGTTGACCAAGGCGCCGATGCTCGCGGGGCAGGGCCGCTGGTCGCCCGACGGCCGCCTGATCGCCTTCGCCGGCAGAAGCACGCCCGATAAGCCCTGGCGCATCTACCTGGCCGACGCCGCGGGAGGCGGTGTGCGTCCGGCGTGTCCCAAAGAGTGCCCAGGGTTGGATCTGGCCTGGGCGCCGGACGGGAAGACGATCATCTTCGCCGCCCCGGTGGGCATTTTCGCGACGGAGCCGGCGTATCTCAGGCTGTTGAACGTGGCGACCGGCGAGGTGACCCGGCTGCCGGGGTCGGAGGGCCTTCACTCGCCACGCGTGTCGCCGGATGGTTCGACGTTGGCGGCGCTCGGTTACCCCGGCATCGGAGGGTTGAGGCTGTATCGCTTCGCGGACCGGGTCTGGAAGAAGGTTCCGCACCCCGGCCCAGGCGATCCCAATTGGCCCTCGTGGTCGCGGGACAGCCAATGGATCTGGTATTACAACTACACGCGGGAGGCGATCCTGCGGGTGCATCTGAGCGACAACCGGCACGAACTCATTGCGCCGTTGAGAGTCGAGGATATGACGGGGTTCATCGGGCAGTGGTTCAACATCACCAACAACGACGAGCCGATGATCTTGCGCCGGCGCGACGTTCAACAGATCTATTCGCTCACGCTCGAGCCGCGCTAGTTCAGGCTAATCGAGCGGGGCCGGCGTTCTGCTCGACCGACTGGCGGGCCTGCCGCGCGAACGCGCCCGGCGCGCATCCCAGCCGTTTGCGGAACGCGGTGCTGAAGGCGCTGGCCGACTGGTAGCCGATCTCCAGCGCCAGATGATCGAGTGACTTGCCGCCGCGGTTCAGGGCGTCCTGGGCCAGACTCATGCGCCAGCGCGACAGGTACTCCATGGGCGCGCATCCGACGGTGGCGGCAAAGTGGGCGGCGAACGCCGACCGGGACATGCCCGCGCGTTTCGCGAGCCCGGCGACGGTCCACCCGCTTCCCACGTCGGCGTGCATCGCCTGTAGCGTGCGGGAAATGGCGGCGTCGCGCAAGCCGGCGATGAGCCCCGGCGAGGCGCTCTGACGGGTCAAGCACGGCCAACGCAACGCTTCCACCAGCATCGCTTCGAGAAAGTGTTGCAGGATCGTTTCCCGGCCCGGCCGCTGGGATCCGTATTCGTCCAGGATCAGGCCGATCATGCGCGTAAGACGGCTGGTGTCGAATTCGGCGGCGCGAACGTGAATCGGCTGCGCCATCAGCTCCAGCAGGGCCGCGTTCACATGGTCGACCTCGAACGTGCCGCCGATCATGCGGAAATCCGGCGCTCCTTTGGGATCGCCGTGACGGACTCCGTTTCGCGATGGACGACCCGGGACGCAGTCCGCCCCCAGTTCGCTCGCCAGCGTAAAGGCGGGCGTCAGCGGCAGCAGCAGGAAGTCGCCGTGTTCGAGCAGCCGCGGCGGATGGTTCTCCAACGTGAGCCAGCAGCGTCCGGTCTGCACGATGCAGAAGCTGGGCGTCGGGTGGCTTTCGTACCGCACGCCCCAGCGGCCGCGGCCGGTGATCGGTTTCGAGAACGCCGCGCGTGGGCGGAGCAGGGCGACGATGTCGGTGAGGGGATCCATATTGGACGATCAATAACAATACAAGGAGCTTTGATTATAGAAACACCAACCGACGTTGTCTATTCTTGTCATGTAAGGAACACAAACGGAGCGATCACATGAATCAAAAGACCATTCTCATCACAGGCGCCTCTTCCGGTTATGGCAAGGCGACGGCGGAACTGTTTCTGGAGCGCGGCTGGAACGTTGTCGCGACCATGCGGAAGCCGAATCCGGACATCTTCCGCTCAAAGAGCGAACGGCTTGCCGTGGCGCCGCTGGACGTCACCGACCCGAACAGCATCCGGGAGGCGATTGCCGAGACCCTCAGGAAATTCGGGTCACTCGATGTGCTGGTGAACAACGCTGGCATCGGGGTGGTCGGGGCCTTCGAGGCGACGCCAATGGCCACGGTGCGCGAGGTGTTTGAGACCAACACCTTCGGAGTGATGGCGATGACGCAGGCGGTCCTGCCGATGTTCAGGGAACGGAAGGCGGGAACCGTGGTGAACGTGACATCCAGCGCGACGCTCCAGCGGATGCCGCTGGCGGCGGCGTACACGGCAAGCAAGTCGGCCATCGAAGGCTTCACCGGTTCGCTGGCCTTCGAACTAGCGGCGTTTCAGGTGAAGGCGAAGTTGGTGGAGCCGGGCTACGGGCCGACGACCCGATTTTCCGCCAACGCGGGGCATCGGCTCGAAGGGCTGATTCCGGAAGCGTATGCGGCGTTCGCGGAGCCGATCTTCGCGTCATTCGCCCGCCCGGCGGCGGTGACCACCGAAGCGGACGTGGCTGAAACGGTTTATCGCGCGGTGACCGACACGACCGGACAACTGCGATTCCCGGCGGGGGCCGACGCGGTGGCGGCGGCGCAATTTCGATAGGCCGGCGGAAGGGACTCCCCGATCAGCATCCGCGGTGGCGGCCTGGCGCGCAATCCGGGGACGGCTTCTGGCGCCGGCTTCGCCGCTTGCTGTCACGCCTCGCGGAAGCCGCTAGACCTGGAGGACAGAACAATGCTCCCTGGGTGACATTTTTCTTGGCCCAATTCGCGGCCGGTTCATTTGCTGTCGATCTTTTTGTAAACTATTGACCGCAGGTGCGTTGAATCGGGAGTGGTGGGCGGTGCGGGGTTCGAACCTGCGACCTCCTGCTTGTAAGGCAGGCGCTCTAACCGGCTGAGCTAACCGCCCGGTCTCTTCATTCTACTACCTGGCGCTCAGTTTCCCACGTAGCGCGCATAGAGGCTGCGAGCCACCCCGACGTCCGTCGTACCTTTGATGATCGCGCGGCCGTCCGGGAACACCGTCAGCTCGCAATCCTCCACAGCCGCCCGCAAAGCGAATTCGTTGAACCGAATCGAACCTGCCGCCACCGGCTCCAACTGCCGCGCCAGGTCCGGCAGGTCGACCGGGCGCGAGCGTTCGTGGATCTGGACGGCGTTGCGTCCGCACAGGCTCACCGGCGCCCGGCGCCGCCCTTCCAGATGCACAAAGCGCCGTTGTACACAGCACGGGCACATGGGATCCCGGCCCGGCGGCGACACCTGGCGCACCACGCTGGTCCACACGTCGAGCGTCGCGATCGAGCCGGTCACCTCATCGGCGTGGCCCGACAGGATACGCAGCGCCTCGCCCACCTGTAACGCCGCCACCGCCGTCGTCACCGGCCCCAGGACGCCCGCTGTTTCGCAGGTCGGCTGCACGCCCGTGGGCGGATCCGGATAGACGCAACGGAAGCATGCAGTCTGTCCGGGGATCACCGCCATGCGAATCCCGTAGCTGGCCACCGCCGCGCCGTAGATCCACGGGATGCCGAAGCTGACGGCGAAATCGTTCAGCAGGTAGCGTGTCTCGAAGTTGTCGGTTCCGTCGAGCACCAGCCCGACATCGCCCAGCAGGTCCTCGGCGTTGGCGGCGGTCAAGTCGGCGACGGCCGCCTCCACGCCGACGCCCGAGTTCACCTTACGTAAACGGTTAGCGGCCGCGACGGCCTTGGGGGCGCCCTCGGCGGCGTCGGCTTCGTCAAACAGGAGCTGCCGCTGCAGATTGCTGACTTCCACGTAGTCGCGATCAACCAGTCGTAGAAAGCCCACACCGGCGCGCGCCAGCAACTCGGCCTGAGCCGAGCCCAACGCGCCGCAACCGACAATCGCCACGCGCGAAGCGCTGATTCGCTGCTGGCCGACATGGCCGACGGGAGCGAAGCGCTCCTGCCGGGAGTACCTCTGATCCTCCATACATCACAGATGGTAACAACCGTTGCGCTATCATTCAGAACGTGCGGCGTCCTTCTGGCATCTGGCCGCCGATGCTTCTGGCAGCTTTCCTGTTTTTCGCAGGCGCGGGGTTGAGGGCCGCGGATGAGCTGCTCGAAGGCCGGCAGGTTCTCGGGATCGAGTTCGAACCCGCCGGTCAACCGTTGCCGCGCGCCGAACTCGACCGTTTGATTCCCTTCAAGGCGGGTGACTCGTACCACGCCGCGACGGTTCGCGACGCGATCCAGAAGCTCTATTCGACGGGACGCTATACCGACATCGCGGTCGACGCCGTCCCTGCCGCCGCAGGAGTCACGGTCCGGTTCATCACCACGGCCAACGCGTTCATCGGACGAGTGACCGCCACAGGATCGCCCGAGCCGCCGAACGCGGGGCAACTGGTCACCGCCACGAAGCTCCAACTGGGAACGGAGTTCGCCAACAACGACATCCGCCAGGCGGAGGAGAGCATCCTCGAACGCCTGCGGGCCAACGGGCTGTATCAGGCCAAGGTGAGCCACAGCGCCACGCGCGACGCCGACATCGATCAGATCAACATCGACTTCCGAATCGATCCGGGGGCGCGTGCGAAGTTCGCCGGCGTGGAAATGACGGGCGACCCGTCGAGGACGAGCGAGGCGATCGCCCGATCCACGCGCTGGCGGCGTCCATTCGGCCTGTTCGGCTGGCGGCCGATGAGCGAAAGCCGCGTCCAGAACGGGCTTGAGAACGTCCGCGCCTACTACCAGCGTCACGACCGTTTGCTCGCGCGCGTCACCCTCTCCGGGCTCAAGTACGACGAGAAAGCGAACGCCGTCACCCCGAGCCTCACCATCGATCCGGGGCCCCTGGTGCGCGTCACCACGTCGGGCGTGAAGGTGCCGAAGGGCAAGTTGCGGCAGATGATCCCGATCTACCAGGAACGGTCTGTGGATCGCAGCCTGCTCATCGAAGGCCAGCGCAACCTGATCGACTACTTCCAGGCGCAAGGGTACTTCGACGCGTCGGTGGACTTCAACCAGAGCCGCAACGGCAAGGACGAGGAAGTGGTGGAGTACGAAATCGACCGCAACGAGCGCCACAAACTGGCGGCGATTGCGATCGCGGGAAACCGCTACTTCACAAGCGACATTATTCGAGAGCGCATGTACCTTGCGCCGGCGTCGTTTCCCAGGTTCCCGCGCGGCCGCTACAGCCAGCGGTATCTCGAGCGGGACCGGAGCGCGATCGAGGATCTGTACCGTTCGAACGGATTCCGCGACGTGCGGGTTTCGCCCGAGGTGGACGACGACTATCAGGGGCGTCACGGCTCGATCGCCGTCAAGATGAACGTGGAGGAAGGGTCGCAGTACCTGATCGATAAGCTGGAACTGGAGGGCGTCGCCGACAAAGATCGCGAGCGACTGATCTCGATTCTCCATTCGGCCGCCGGGCAGCCGTTTTCCGAGTACAACGTGGCCAGCGACCGCGACGCCGTGCTCGCCTACTACTTCAACGCCGGCTATCCGAACGCCACTTTCGACTGGTCGCAGTCTCCTTCGGCCGATCCTCACAAAGTGGATGTGAAGTTCACGATCCATCCCGGCGACCGGGAGTTCGTTCGCAAAGTGGTGGTGAACGGACTGCGCGCCACCAATCCCGCACTGGTGAACCAACGGATCGACATCACGGCCGGCGACCCACTGTCGCAAACCCGCATCGCCGACGTGCAAAGGCGTCTGTACGACCTCGGCATCTTCGCCAAGGTGCAGACGGCGGTGCAGAATCCGGATGGCCGCGAAGAGGGCAAGTACGTGCTCTACCAGCTCGAGGAAGCGCGGCGCTATTCGGTGAACGTGGGGTTTGGCGCGGAGGTGGCGCGCATCGGCGGAGGCGTTACAACGTTCGACGCGCCGGCCGGCGCCACGGGATTTTCTCCGCGCGTTTCGCTAGGCGTCAGCCGGCTTAACTTCCTGGGCCTGGGCCACACGGTCAGCCTGCAATCGCGCGTGTCCACCCTGCAGAAACGCGTGCTGCTGTCTTATTTCGCTCCGCAGTTTCAGGGCAGCGACCGGCTGAACCTCACCTTCACCGGGCTGTATGACGATTCGCGCGACGTTCGCACGTTCGCGGCACGGCGCGTGGAAGGGTCCATCCAGTTGGGGCAGCGGTTCACACGCGCCAATACAATGCAGTACCGGTTCGTTTACCGGGACGTGTTCGTGGATCCGAATTCGGTGAAGATCAACGAACAGTTGATCCCGATTCTGTCGCAGTCGGTGCGGGTGGCGGGCATTTCAACGACCCTTATCACGGATCGTCGCGACGACCCGACCGACGCCCACCGCGGCCTGTACCAGACCATCGACGTTGGCTACGCGTCGAAGGCGTTCGGTTCGCAGACGGGGTTTGTCCGGATGGTGGTGAAGAACTCCACCTATCACCGGCTGACCCGCGATCTGATCTTTGCGCGCACCACGAATTTCGGGTTCATCCAGCGCACGGGAGGGTTGGCGGAGATCCCGCTGCCGGAACGCTATTTTTCCGGCGGCGCATACTCGAACCGGGCGTTTCCCGACAATCAGGCGGGGCCGCGCGATCCCATCACGGGATTTCCGCTGGGCGGCACGGCGGTGTTGATGAACTCCTTCGAGCTCCGATTCCCCCTGCTCGGCGACAACCTGGGGGGCGTGCTGTTTCACGACGCCGGCAACGTGTACTCGAGCCTCGGCGACATCAGCCTGCGTTTCCGCCAGCGGGACGTGCAAGACTTCAATTACATGGTGCACGGCGTTGGTTTCGGGATCCGCTATCGCACGCCGCTCGGACCGATTCGGGCGGACATTTCGCTGAGTCCGAACTCGCCCCACTTCATCGGATTCCAGGGCAGCCGGGATTCCTTGTTGACCTGCTCCGCGCCGGGCAGTTCCACCACTTGCCCGTCCGTTCCGCAGCGCATTTCGCTGTTCCAATTCCATTTCTCGCTGGGGCAGGCGTTTTGATGGCGCGGGCGCTGCTCATCCTGGTCCTGGGGATCGTGCTCCGTGCCGCCATCGTGGATCGCATCGCGGCGACGGTGGGACGCGAAGTGATCCCGGATTCCCTGGTGTGGGAACAGATTCGTCTGGCGGCGCTGATGGAAGGCGCCGAGCCGGACCTGAGCCTGGAGAACCGGCGGAAGATGCTGGAACGCCTGATCGAGCAGACGCTGATCCGCCGGGAGGTGGAGTTTACGCGCTTCCCGCCGGCGCAGGACGCAGACGCGGCCCCCTTGCTCGACCAGGTGAAGTCGCGTTATCCGGGGGGCCTGGCTGATGCGCTCGAGTGCCGTGGCGTTTCGGAGCAGACGTTGGCGGCGCAACTGCGCTGGCAGGTCACCATGCTGCGGTTCATCGAATACCGGTTCCAGCCCGCCATCCAGGTGTCGGATTCCCAACTGCGCCGGGAGTACCGGCGGCAGGCGGCGGCCTGGCGCGAGCACAACAGCGGTGAACCGCCGCCGCTCGACGACATGCGGCCTCAACTCGAGAAGATTCTGCGGCAGCAGTTGACCGACTCGGCGCTCGACCGCTGGTTGGGCGAGGTCCGCACCCAGAACACGATCCTGTATCGCGGAGACTATCGATGAGCCGACGCACGAAGTGGATTGTGTTCGGTGGGGTGGCCGCCGTCGGAGTGGCGGTGGTTGTGGCCGGTCTGGCGACCCTCAGAAGCGACTGGTTCCGCGAGCAGGTGCGGCGGCGCATCATCGCCGAAGTGGAGAAGGCCACTGGAGGGCGCGCCGAACTGGGCGGCTTCGACTTCGACTGGCGAGCGCTCAAGGCTCGCACCGGACGTTTTGTGCTGCACGGGCGGGAACGCCCCGGGGAGCCGGTGTTTCTCGAAATCGCCAACGTCGAGGTCGGCCTGAAGCTGGTTTCCGCGCTACGACGCGACGTCGACATCGATTCCCTGATCATCGAAAGCCCCCGCGTGCACGTTATCGTGTACCCGGACGGCGGCACGAACATCCCGGAGCCGCCCGCGAAACAGCGTCGCTCGACGGTGGCGGAGGACCTGTTGAAACTCGCCGTGCGACGCTTCCAATTGAACGGAGGGCTGGCGGAGATTCGCGACGAACGGATCCCGTTCAGCCTGCGCGGCGAAGATCTGCGCGCGGCGTTCGAATACCTGCCGGATGGGCCGCGATATCGTGGCCATGTCGCGTCGCGGCGGTTGCACGTGGACGCGAAACCGGTGCGGCCGGCCGCGTTCGACTTCGACGCCGATCTGATGCTGACCGCGCGGGAGTTGCAGATCGAGAAGGCGTCGCTCGTCGATGGGCGCTGCCGATTGGCTGTCACGGGCGCGGTTCGGCAGTGGGACAATCCCCGCGCCGACCTTCAGTTCGAATCGACCGTCGCTATCGCGGACCTGGGGCGCCTGGTCGACCTGCCCATCGCCCGGACCGGAGAAGCGTCCGCGCACGGCGCCGCGTGGGTGACCTGGGGCCACGGGTTCGACTTTGGAGCCGAAGGGCGATTCGAGGCCAAAGGCCTCGCCTACCGCGACGCGCGGGTGAACCTGTCCGTGCCCGGCGCGCGCGGAGGGTTCCAATTACGCCGCGACAGCCTGACGCTGCCGGACCTGGTGGTGAACGGGCAGGGCGGCGCGTTCGAGGGCCGGGTGGAACTGGCGAAGGGTTTCGAGCGGCTGCGGGTGGAGGGAGTCGCGAAAGGCCTCGCGCTGCCAGACTTGCCCTGGAACGGCACAGCTTCCGGCCCCGTCCGCATCGACGGCTACCGTCGCGACCTGACCATTCAGGCCACCTTGAACATCGCGCCGGCTCCAGGGCCGAATCCGATCGAAGGCAACGTCGATCTGATCTATGACCGCGCGTCCGGAAAGTTGCGGCTCGGCGATAGCTCTCTAACTACCCGGTCGACTCGAGTTAGAGCCACCGGGACGTTGGGAGAAACGCTGCGCATCAGCCTGGAGTCGAGCGACCTGAATGATCTGACGCCGGCGCTGGAGCGATTCAGTCCGGAGACAAAGATCCCCATCCGTCTGGCCGGAGGCGCGGCCCACGCTGAGTTCGCCGTGTCGGGCGGCGTTCAAACGGAGAAGGAATTCCGGCCGGAGAAGATCTCCGGGACGCTCTCTCTCGGCCGCTTCGAGTACGAGGGTCACGTCATCGATAGCCTGCGCGCGAGGATTGAAGGCATCTCGAGTCAGCTAACCGCACAGGATATTGAGATAACTCAGAAGACGGCAGTTCTCACCGGTTCCGCCAGGGTCGCGCTGGATAACTGGAAAACCAGCGACGGCAGCCCCCTTCAGGCGTCGCTGAGGCTGAAGGGCGGCGACTTGGAGAGCCTGCTGGCCGAGGCGAAACAGAAACTGCCGGTCACCGGACGGTTGACCGCTTCGGCGGAAATCACAGGGACTATCGGCGGGCCGGTCGCGGCTCTGCAAATCACCGTCGACGGGGCGCGGGCCTGGCAGGAGCGGATCGAGCAGTTGAGCCTGCAGGCGAGCGTCGCCAACACCGCGATCGAGATTCGGCAGGCGGACCTGCGGACGGCCCAGGGCCGCGTCCAGTTCAAGGCGACTTACCGGCGAACCGGCGTCGAGTGGGACAGCGGTACATTACGGTTCGACGTCAGCGGCTCCGGGCTTCGCATCGAAGAGATCGCGCACGTGCGGGAGCGCGAAGGCGCGTTGGCCGGCATGCTCTCGCTGAAGGGCTCCGGCGCGGCGCGGTTGCGGAAGTCGGAGGTGGAACTCGAAACGCTGGACAGCCAGTTGAGCCTGACCGGCCTGGTTCGCGGCAAGGCTCGGATTGGCGTAATCAACGCGGCGGCCCAAACGCGCTCCGGTCTGCTGGCGTTCACCGTGGAAGGAAACGTCCGCGGCAGCCAGGTGCACGGTGTGGGCGAATGGAAGCTGGAGGGCGACTATCCCGGCCGTGGCGAAGTCTATGTCACCGCGCTGCCCTTCGCCACGCTGCACGACATCGCCCAGGGCGGCGCCGAGCGCGAACTGCCGTTCGTTGGTGTGGTCGACGGGCACGCCGTGGTGTCCGGGCCGCTCAAGAAACTGGATGCGCTCACGGCGGACATTTCCTTGCCGCGCGTGCAGATCAACGCGAATCCCAACCAGACGTTGCGCGCCGGGGCCCGGCTGCAGGACCTGGCGCTTCGCAACACGGAGCCGGTGCGCTTCACCGCCACGCGGCAGGCCGTCCAGATCCAGTCGGCTCGTTTCGCGGCTACCGACACCAGCCTGGATGCGACGGGCCGCGTCGCCTTCGACGCAAAATCGCCGTGGGATGTAACGCTTCGCGGCCGCATGAACCTGGCTATCCTGCAATTGTTCAACTCCGACATCGCGGCCCGCGGCGCCGCCGTGCTGAATACGGCGATTCGCGGACCGCTCGACGACCCCCAACTAAGCGGCAAACTCGAGCTGAACAACGCGTCTCTGTACCTGGCCGACCTGCCGCCGAGCCTCGGCGTCGACAACGCTAACGGCGTCATCGTCTTTGACCGCAACCGCGCCAACATTGAGCGCCTGAACGCGGAGGTGGGCGGCGGCAAGGTCAATTTCAGCGGCTTCATCGGATTCGCCGGCGGCGTTCTGCTGTATCGCGTGCAGGGCGCGGCCGACCAGGTCCGGCTGAGGCATCCCGACGGCATCAGCGTGACGTTGAACGCGGCGGTGAATCTGACGGGGACGTCGGAAAACGGCCTGATATCGGGCACCGTCACGGTGGTTCGCGCGGCCTTTGAGACGCATACCGACCTGGGCAGCCTGCTGGCCCAGAGCGCCAAGCCGCTTCCGGCGCCATCGGCGCCCAGCGAATACCTGCGCGGCCTGAACTTCGACGTCCGCATTGAAAGCGGCCCGAACCTGGAGGTGCAGACCTCGCTGACGCGCGATGTGGAGGCGGAGGCCGAACTGCGTCTTCGCGGCAACGCCGCGCGGCCCATGCTGCTCGGCGACATCTCCATCAACCAGGGCGAGATCCAGTTCCTGGGCAATAAGTACACGGTGAACCGAGCCGAAATCCGCTTCATCAATCCGACCAAAGTGGAGCCCACTTTCGACGTCGACCTTGAAACCAAGGCGCGCGGAATCACTGTGAACATCAGCTTCTCGGGCACCATGACGAAGCTGAACGCCACCTACCGCTCCGATCCGCCCCTGCAATCGAGCGATATCATCGCGTTGCTTGCCGTCGGCCGCGATCCGAACTCCACCGCCTTGAGCAACGCGCAATCGCGCACGAACCTGCTTGAGACCGGCGCCAGCACGCTGAGCCAAGCGGTCGCGGCGCCCGTGTCGAACCGCCTGCAGCGCTTCTTCGGCGTCAGCCGGTTGAAGATCGACCCTTCGCTCACGGGCGTGGAGAACATTCCGCAGGCGCGCGTGACGCTGGAACAGCAGGTGTCGCGCGACATCACGCTGACCTACATCACCAACCTCAGCCGTACGCAGGAACAGATCGTACGCGTGCAATGGGACATCAATCGCCGCTGGTCGGCCATCGCCGTCCGGGAGGAAAATGGTGTTTTCGGCATCGATTTCCAGTACCGGAAGCGTTTTTAAGCGGAATGTGGACCATGGCGGAAAAGCGGCGTTCCATGGTGGTGCGCCAACTCGAGCATCGCGGCATCCGCGACCCGCGCGTGCTGGACGCCATGAATCGCCTTCCCCGCGAATTGTTTGTGCCCGAAGACCAGCGCGCCGGCGCCTACGAAGATAATCCCATCGGCATCGGTTTCGACCAAACCATCTCCCAGCCCTACATGACGGCGTTGATGTGCGAGTCGCTGGAACTCGCCGGGCACGAGAGCGTGCTCGAAGTCGGCTCAGGTTCGGGCTACCATGCGGCGGTGCTCGCGATGCTCGCCGCCCAGGTGTGGTCGATTGAAATCGTGCCTGAACTGGCCGAACAGGCGAAACGGAATTTGTTTGAAGCGGGAATCGCCAACGTGCGAGTGGTGTGTGGCGACGGTTCGCTCGGATACCCCGAGGCTGCGCCCTACGACGCGATTTCGGTGGCCGCCGCAGCCCCCGATGTGCCCCGCGCCCTGCTCGGCCAACTGCGCGATCCCGGCCGCATGGCGATTCCCGTGGGCTCGCGTGGCGACCAGGACCTGACCGTCGTCACCAAACGCAACGGCCACATCGGCAGGCGTGTTCCCACCATGTGCCGCTTCGTCCCTTTGCGGGGCGAGCAGGGCTGGAAGGACTGATGCGACTACGCAAAGCGCAAGGAAAGCTCAAGATCGAACACAGCATCATCGACGGCGTCAGCAAAGCGATGGAGCGGCTGTTGGCGGACAACGAAGCCACCGTACGTTCCGTGATTCCGGGCGTGATCCGGCAGGTGCGCGACGCGCGCGGACCGGTGAAGATCCACATCACGGTGCCCACCACAAACGGCTGGAAGGCCATCGCACTCAGCGCGGGGGCGCGCCAGGAGTTGTTCATCAGCACCACGCTGGCCAAGGAAGAATTGGAGAAAGCGATTGAACGGGCCATCGAACGCGCGCTTGCTTGAACTCGACCGCGACCAGATGCGGCGGCTCGGGCATCGCGTGATGGATATGATTGCCGAGCACCTGAGCGCCCTCGCGGACGCTTCGATCGGGCGCAAGGGTGATCCCGGCGTGTTGCGGCCCTTGTTCCTCCAGCCGCCGCCCGAAGCTCCCGGCGACGCGGACGCCGTGCTGAGCCGCGTTGTCGACGATGTGCTCGGCAACATGCTGTACGTGAACCATCCGCGATTTCTCGCGTTTGTTCCGAGCCCCGGCAATTTCGTCAGCGCCCTGGCCGATGCGCTCGCCGCCGGGTTCAACGTCTTCAACGGCTCCTGGATGGGCGGCTCCGGCGCGGCCGCGCTCGAACTGGCGGTCGTCGACTGGATGCGCGGGTGGTGCGGCCTGCCCGAAACGGCAGGGGGCATTTTCGTAAGCGGAGGCTCCGTGGCGAACATGACCGCGCTCGCCGTCGCGCGCCATGTGAAGCTGGGCGACGCCTTCGCCGACGGAGTGGCGTACTTTTCCGACCAGACGCACTCGTCGGTGGACCGTGCGTTCCGCATCCTTGGCTTCGCGCCCGGCCAGTTGCGCCGCCTGCCTTCGGACGAACGCTTCCAGTTGGATCCCGCGGCCGTCTCGCGCGAAATCGCACGCGACCGCGAGCGCGGCCTGCGGCCCTTCTGTATTGTCGCCAACGCCGGGACCACCAACACCGGCACCGTCGATCCCATGCGCGAACTCGCCTTGCTGGCGCGCGAGCAGGGCCTGTGGATGCACGCTGACGGAGCGTTCGGAGCGGCGGCCGCCATCTCGCCGCGAGGACGCGCGGCGCTCGAAGGCCTGGAACTGGCGGATTCGCTCTCGATCGATCCGCACAAGTGGTTGTTTCAAACATTCGAGTGCGGTTGTGTTCTGCTGCGCGACGGCCGCCTGTTGAAGGAGACTTACCAGATCCTGCCCGACTACCTGCAGGACCTTCGCGGCATGGGAGAGGTGAATCCCTGCGATTACGGAATCCAACTGAGCCGAGGATTCCGCGCTTTGAAGGTATGGTTGTCCGTGCAGGTGTTCGGCATGGCGGCGTTTCGCGCTGCGGTGGAGCACGGCTTCGAACTGGCTGAATACGCTCAGCGGCGTCTGGAGAGCATGCCGGATTGGGAGATCGTCTCGTCTGCGCAAATGGGGACCCTGGCCTTTCGCTACGCGCCCTCTCCCATCGAAGTCCGGCTGGTGGAGGCCATGCTGAAGGACGGCCATGCGTTGGTCAGCTCCACCGTGCTCCGCGGCGTCACCGCGTTGCGCATGTGTACGATCAACCCGCGCACCACCCATCAGGACATCGATGGAACGCTCGAACGGATGGACCTGCTGGCGAAGGCGTTATCGACGACCTGAGCGACCGGGTTCACTTACGCCCGATGTGCAACGCCACGGCGCCGAACGTCATCAACTCATACTCCACCGTCCGGAAGCCCGCCTCGCGCATGCGCTCCGCCAGCAACTCGGCGTTGGGGAATTTCCGTATCGATTCCGGCAGGTACGTGTACGCCGCGCGCGAGCCCGAAATCAGCCCGCCGATGCGCGGCAGCAGCACCGCGGAAAACCAGTCGTACAATCGCGCGAAGACCGCGTTCTTCGGTTGCGAGAATTCGAGAATCGCCGCCACGCCGCCCGGCTTCAACACGCGCAGCATCTCCTCGAGCCCCTTCTGATAGTTCGCGAAATTGCGGAACCCGAACGCGATGGTGATGGCGTCGAGCGAATCGCCCGCCAGCGGCAACGTCAGCCCGTCGGCTTCAAACAGCGTGGAGCGTAGTCGCGCCCGCCCGATCTTCTCCGCCGCCGTCGTCAGCATCGGATGGCAAAAGTCGGCGCCCAATACCGCCGCCCCGCGCGACCGCTCGAGCTCGATCATCACATCCCCGGTGCCGCAGCACAGGTCGAGAATACGCGCCTCCCGCGCCGGCACGATGCGCAAAACTCGATTCACCGTGCGCCGCCGCCAGCGTTTGTCCAGGTTGAACGACAGCAGGTGGTTGAGCAGGTCGTACTGCCGCGCGATGCCGCCGAACATGCCGCGCACATACTCAGCCGCCTGCCGCTCGTTTGTCGCGCCGTGGGGTGTCGTGCCCATCCTCAGGCCGTCGCGCAGTTGTTGAGCGCCCATTCAATGGCCTCGAGAACCGCCTCCTCGGCCACGCCGCTGATCACCTTCACCACGCCGATCTCCGTCGGCAACACGAAATGCACCTTGCCCTTCAGCGTCTTCTTGTCGCTTGCAAGGCGCGCGAACAGCCGCTGGGACCGTATGCCGTCGAGCGAAGGGATCGGGCCATAGCTGTTGACCAGTCCGCACAGGCGCGCGCATTCGGCCTCTGGGAATCCCGCCGCTGTCACCGCCAGTTTCGCCGCCGCGATCATTCCGAACGCCACTGCCTCGCCATGCAGGAACCGAACGTAACTCGTCTCGGCTTCCAGCGTGTGCCCGATGGTGTGGCCGAAGTTGAGGATGCGCCGCAGATCGCTTTCGCGCTCGTCTTCGCTCACCACTTCGGCCTTGATGCGAACGGCCGCGGCAATGATATGCTCCAACACATCGTGAGCCCGTTCCGCGATGCGGTCACGCTCGGTCTCGAACACGCCAAACAGCGCGCGGTCGCGAATCACGCCGCACTTGATGATCTCGTAAAGGCCCGCGCGATACTCGCGATCGGGCAGCGTGGCGGTGACGTCGGGGTCGATCAGCACGGCCAGCGGCTGATGAAACGCGCCGATCAGGTTCTTGCCGGAAACCAGGTTCGCGCCGGTCTTCCCGCCCACCGCGGCGTCCACCTGGGCCAGCAATGTGGTGGGAATCTGCACCACGGGAATGCCGCGCATGAAGATCGCCGCCAGGAATCCGCCCAGATCGGTGACGATGCCGCCGCCGAACGCCACGACGATGCTGGTGCGGTCGCCGCCCGCGGCAATCATCTGGTCAGCCAGCGCCTCCACCTCCGCCATGCGCTTGCGATCCTCGCCGCCGGGGAAATAGAGCACCCGGATCGCCCGCCCCGCCAATGCGCCTGCGAGTTTTGCGCCGTGCAACCGCCAGACATCCTCGGTGGTGACGACGAATACCGTCCCCGCGCGAGGCGGCACGAATTCCGCCGCGCGCCGCAGCACGCCGCGTTCGATGGTTGCGTCGTAGCCATGCGCCGGCGTGGCGACGCGAAATGAAGGCATACGTTCGTTGTAACATGAACATGTCGATCGGCCCTCGATTGCCGTTTGCATGAATCCTGATTTTCTCGTCGTAGGCGCCGGCGTCGCCGGGTTGCGCGCCGCTATTGAATTGGCATCGGCGGGAACCGTTCTGGTTCTGGCCAAGGACACTCTCAGTGAATCTTCTTCCGTCTATGCGCAGGGCGGCATCGCCGCGGCGCTGAGCGACGACGACGACATAGAACTCCACGAACAGGACACGTTGGCGGCCGGCGACGGCCTGTGCAACCCCGAAGCCGTGCGGGCGCTGGTGGAGGAAGGCCCGACGGCCATCGAGGAACTGATTGAATTCGGGGCCGGTTTCGACCGCGACGGCGCGCGCCTGGCGTTCGCTCGCGAAGGCGCCCACAGCCGCAACCGCGTGCTGCACGCCAACGGCGATTCCACGGGCAAGGAGATTTCGCGCGCCCTGTACGCCAAGGCCGCTTCGATCCCGAACATACAATTCCATAGCTTCATGTTCGTGACGGATTTCCTGGTGGCGGACGGTGTGGTGGCAGGCGCGCTGGCCGTCGACGAGCAGTCGGGCGAATTCGAGCGCATTGCGGCCCGGGCGACGCTGCTCGCCACGGGCGGCCTTGGCCGTGCATTCCTCGAAACCACCAACCCCGACGTCGCCACCGGCGATGGCGTCGCCACCGCATGGCGCGCCGGGGCTGAGATCAGCGACCTCGAATTCGTGCAGTTCCACCCCACCGCGCTGCACGTCGCGGGAGCGCCGCGTTTCCTGTTGTCGGAAGCGCTACGGGGCGAGGGCGCTCTGTTGCGGAACGCGGCCGGCGAGCGTTTCATGGTCGGATATCATCCGCTGGCGGAACTCGCGCCGCGCGACGTCGTGTCGCGCTCGATCGCCGCGGAACTAGTGCGCACCGGCGAGCCGCACGTCTATCTCGATCTGCGCCATCTGGGGACGGCCCGCGTCCGAGACCGCTTCCCGCGCATTTATCAAACCTGTCTGAACTACGGCGTCGACATCGGCCGCGACCTGGCGCCCGTGCATCCCGCCGCCCACTACGCCATGGGCGGAGTCCGTACGAACCTGGACGGTGCGACGAACCTCGGTAGGCTCTACGCCGCGGGCGAGTGCGCCTGCACCGGGGTCCACGGCGCCAACCGCCTGGCGAGCAACTCGCTGCTCGAAGGCGTGGTGTTCGGAGCCCGCGCCGCCCGCGCGATGCTGGCGCACGCCTCTGACGCCCGTCTGGTCGCGCCCGATCCCGCGCCCGCGCTGTTCCCGGACACGCCCGAGCAGGAGTTGCGGTCGCTGATGTGGAGCCACTGCGGCATTGTGCGAGAGGGCGACAGCTTGCGGCGGGCCGTTGAAACGCTCGAAGCCGCGCCTTCGAGCCCCAAGCCCCAAGCCCGTCGCGCCGATTACGAAAGACGCAATATCCACGCGGTGGGCCGCATCATCGCTCACTGCGCGCTCGCCCGCCAGGAAAGCCGCGGAGCCCATTACCGCACCGACGTTCCCGAAAAGCGCGCCGGGTTCCAACGCCATTCGGTGACTTGCGAAGGCGCGGGCGTCGACTTCCGCTAACGGCGGGCGACAGCGCGCGCACTCCCCATCCTGCGAGAATGGTAGTTCGCTCCGCATGCAGTTTCGACATCATCGCAAATATGCGGCCGCTGCAATCGTAGTCGCCGCCGGCGCCGCGGCCACCACACTGATGTTCGTCCGGTCCCGCGGTCTCGAATCGCCGGCCGCCATGCTCGCGTGCTTGCCCCGCTCTGGGGCTGTATCGGTGTTCATCGACATCGACGGTCTGCGTAAGTCGGGCGTGCTGGACGCGCTCGCTGGATCGCCCGCCGCCGAGGACCCCGAGTACAAGAAGTTCGTCGAAGGCACGGGGGTTGACTACCGTCGCGATCTCACGGCCTTCGCCGCCGCCTTCTCCGGACGCTCGTCGTATATGGTGTTGCGCGGCGCCTTCGACTGGAACCGGCTTGAACAGTACGCGAAGTCTCAGGGCGGCAAGTGCAACTCGAACGGGGTATGTCGCACCACGGCGAGCGATGGCCGCTATGTGTCCTTCTACCGTCTGCGTCCCCGCCTGATGGCGCTCGCCGTGGCGCCGGATGAATGGGCCGCGCTCGACGTCGCCCCGCGGCGGGCGGCCGATGGAGCCGCAGTGCCGAACCAGCCGGTTTGGCTTTCGGTCTCCGGGCCGGCGTTGCGCGAACTCTCCAAGCTGCCCACCGGCACGCGGTCGTTCATTTCGCCGCTGGAATCCGCGGAAAGTGTCGTTTTTTCTATCGGCCAGGCCGGCAATCGTTTTCAGATCAACCTGGATGTCGCCTGCCCGTCCGACGCGGTCGCCTCCGACATCGCCGCTCGTCTGGAGGAATCCACCAACCTGCTGCGCAAGATGATGGCGCGCGAGAACATGAAGCCCGGCCGCGCCGATCTGGCTGGCGTACTGGTGGCCGGAACCTTCCGGCGCGAATCCAGGCGCGTGGTCGGCGCCTGGCCGCTTGAGCGCGACTTCATCGAGGCGGTGGCGGGCGGGAGAGTGAATTGATCTCCATCTCCGGGGGGATTCTCTGCGCGGGCAACCTCACGGAAGATATTCTTGTCTGGCCCGTGGACTCGGTGGTTTACGACGCCACCACCTGGGTCCACGATATTGTGACCTCGTTCGGCGGCAACGGCGCGAACACGTCGTATGCGATCGCGAAGCTTGGAGCGTCGGTTCGTTTCGTCGGATTGGTCGGCAACGACGAGGCGGGCGATCGCATCCTGAACGAACTCAGAGCCGCCGCGATCGACCTCCGTGTGGACCGTTGCGACCTCCCGACGCCCGCCACCGTGGTGGTGGTGCGTTCGGACGGGGCGCGCGCGTTCCTGCATCGTCCGGGCGCGAGCCGCGAGTCGTTCGCCGACCCGCTCCAGTTCACCGCCGACCTGATTCAGGGCTGCGGCCACTTTCATCTCGCCAATCCGTTCGCCATGCCGAAAATGCGGCCGCGGGCAGGGGAAACGCTACGGCGGGCCAAGGAGTCCGGCCTCACCACCTCGCTCGACACCGGATGGGATTCGCTCGGCGAGTGGCTCGACGTGATTGGGCCGTGTCTTCCGCACCTGGATGTGCTGTTTGCGAATGAAGCTGAGGCCGCGAAATTGAGCGGCGCGGGGGATCCCAGCGAGTCGGCGGCGTTCTTTCTGGAGCGCGGCGCGCGATCGGTGGTGCTGAAACTCGGTAGGCAGGGATGCGCCGTGTTCGACGCCGGCGCCCAACTGCGCGCGCCGGGCTTCACGATCAAGGCTGTCGACAGCACAGGAGCGGGGGATTGTTTCGCAGGCGCGTTTCTCGCGGGGCTCAGCCGGGGCCTGTCGGTTCCCGAGACGGCGCGGCTGGCCAACGCTGTCGGTGCGCTGTGCGTCGAACGCGCCGGCGCCACAGTGGGCTTGCTCGACTACGAATCCACCGTCAGATGGATGGGCCGCCAGTGAGAATCCTGGTGGTGGGCGCCGGCGGTGTGGGCGGCTACTTCGGTGGACGCTTGCTCGAGGCGGGACGCGACGTAACGTTTCTGGTTCGCGACGGGCGGCCGCGTCCGCTCGATATCACGAGCCCGCACGGCGACTATACGCTGTCGCCGATGCCCTCCATCACCGCGGAGCGCATCGCCGCCGCGTACGATCTGATCGTGGTGACGCCGAAGGCGCAGGACCTCGCCGCCGCCATCGATGGCTTTGCGCCCGCCGTGGGACCGCACACGGCGATCCTGCCGTTGTTGAACGGTATGCGGCACCTGGACGCGCTCGACACTCGCTTCGGCGCGGAACGCGTGCTCGGCGGATGCTGTCATATTTCGTCAGTGCGGACGGCCGGCGGCGCGATCGCGCACTTGAACCCCATCCACCGGCTGATTTTCGGCGAACGGGATTGTCGTCGCACGCCGCGCGTCGATGCGATCGAGGCGGCGCTGGGCGGCGCCCGTTTTGAGTCGCGCCCAAGCGTAGACATCCTGCGCGACATGTGGGAGAAGTGGATTCTCATCACCGCCGCCGCCGGGATCACTTGCCTGATGCGGGCGAGCATAGCCGACATCGTCGCGGCGGGAGCGGCCGAGTATGCGGAACGGATGCTTGAAGAGTGCGCGGCCATCGCCCGTTCGGTCGGCTTCGCTCCCAGCGTCGAGCACCTGGCCTACTGCCGCGGCCTGTTGACCACGCCGGGGCTGAACTTCACGACCTCCATGCTGCGCGACATCGAAGCAGGCGCCCCGATTGAGGCGGAGCACGTCGTCGGCGACCTGCTCGCGCGGCGCGCCACGCCGGCGCCATTCCTCGAAATCGCCTACGCCCACCTGCGCTGCTATGCTATTCGCGCGGCCGGCCCTTCTTCACGCGCTTAAGCAGGTGTTCCATCCGGCTGGTGAGCCCAACCGACATGTCGGCGGCGAAGTAGAGTTCCGGGACGCGGAACAACTGCAGCCGCAGCGCCAGTTCGCGCTTCAGGAACCCGCGCGCGTGGTCCAACGCCTCAAACGCCTGCTCGCGCGCCGCTTCATCGGGCGGCATGGCCAGCCGCACCTGCGCCTTCTTCTTGTCCGGGGATAACAGGACCTCGGTCACGGTGAGTCCGGACACACGAGGGTCCGACATCTCGTAACCAATGAGTTCGTCCAACTCCTCGCGAAGGGCTTCGGTAACTCGCTCTGAGCGGTGAGAGTCCATGGAAATTTCAACTGAGCCACTCGACGCCGGTCGACGCAAGCATGCCGCCAAGCACCGACTCGGCCTCGCGCTCGACGGCCTGCAGTACTTGTTCGGCGCGCGCGCGGTCGCCCGACACCGTGACGGCCGCCACCACCGAATACTGCCACGTATCCTGGCCCGCGATCTCCGCCACGGACACGTTGAAACGCGTCCGCAGGCGATCCTTCAGGCTCTTCACAACGTGGCGCTTGTCTTTCAGCGAATGCGCCTCGCTGATCTGCAACTCCAGGGTCAAAACGCCGACTGCCGGATTCACGTCGATCAGGCGATCAGTTCGGGCGCCACCCTTTCAGTAACGAACGCTTCAATCACGTCGTTCTGCTTGATGTCGTTATAACCGGCGATGCCCACGCCGCACTCGAAGCCCTGCTTCACCTCGCTCGCGTCGTTCTTGAAACGCTTGAGCGAGTCGATGCGGCCCGTGAACACTACGATGTTGTCGCGCAGCAGGCGCACCTGGCTGTCGCGTGTGAGCAGACCGTCCTGCACCATGCAGCCGGCCACCGTGCCCACCTTGGAGATGCGGAACACTTCCCGCACCACGGCGCGGCCGCGGTAGACTTCCTTGAACACCGGCTCCAGCATGCCGGTCATGGCGCGCTTGATCTCGTCCACCAGGTCGTAAATGATCGTGTGGAGGCGGATGTCGACGCCTTCCTGCTCGGCCGTCGCCACGGCGTTCCGCTCCGGACGCACGTTGAAGCCGATGACGATGGCGTCGGAGGTCGACGCCAGCAGCACGTCGCTTTCGTTGATCGCGCCGACGCCCGAACGCAGCACGCGGATGCGCACCTTGTCGTTCGATTGCTTTTCGAGCGTATCGCGCAGCACTTCCGCGCTGCCGCCCACATCGGCCTTCAGGATGATGTTGAGTTCCTTGACCTCGCCTTCCTTGAGCTGTTCGTGCAGCTTCTCGAGCGTCATGCGGCTCGATTTCGCCATCGCCGCTTCGCGATCCTTCGCTTCGCGGTAGAGCACGATCTGCTTGGCCTTGGCGGTGTCGGTCACCACCTGGAAGGTGTCGCCCACCTCGGGCAGCGAATCGAGGCCCAACACCTCGACCGGCATCGACGGCCCGGCGTCCTTCACCGGGGCGCCGCGGTCGTCGTACATCGCGCGGACCTTGCTGAACACCGATCCGCAGATAAAGTAATCGCCGGTCTTGAGCGTGCCGTTGTGCACCAGCACCGTCGCCACCGGACCGCGTCCGCGATCCAATTGCGCTTCGAGCACCGTACCCACGGCCGGACGGTCCGGATTGGCCTTGAACTCGCCCATGTCGGCGACGAGCAGAATCATCTCGAGGATCAGGTCCAGGTTGATCTTCTGCTTGGCCGAAACGGGAACCATGATGGTGTCGCCGCCCCAGTCCTCCGACAGCAGGCCGCGATCGGCCAACTGCTGCTTGATGCGCTCGGGCTGGGCGTCGGGCTTATCGATCTTGTTGATGGCGACAATGATCGGAACCTTCGCCGCCTTGGCGTGATCGATGGCTTCGATAGTCTGCGGCATGACGCCGTCGTCGGCAGCCACCACCAGCACCACAATGTCGGTCACCTTGGCGCCGCGGGCGCGCATGCGGGTGAACGCTTCGTGGCCCGGCGTGTCGATGAACACGATCTTGCGGCCGTTCTTTTCGACGTGATACGCGCCGATATGCTGCGTGATGCCGCCCGCTTCGCGCTCCGCCACGTTGGACAGTCGGATGGCGTCGAGCAGGCTGGTCTTACCGTGGTCGACGTGGCCCATGATGGTGACCACCGGCGGACGGGTGACCAGATCGGACTCGACTTCGGCGGACTGGATATCCTGCGCCGACTCCTCTTCGTAGCTGATCTTGTTGATGGACGCGCCGAATTCGCGCGCCACCTGCTCGGCCAGCTTGCCGTCGAGAGCCTGGTTGATGGTGGCGAACACTTTCATCTCCACCAGTTTCTTGATCACCAGGTTGGCCTTCACGCCGAGCTTCTCGGAAAGCTCCTTCACCGTGATGCCTTCGGAAATCGTGATTTCGCGGTCGATCACCGGCAGCGCGGCTTGCTGCTGGCGGCGCGGCCCGATCTTGAGCTTGCCTTCCTGCTCTTCCCGGTACTGCGCGTGCGACTTCGGACGCGGGCGGCGCTGATCGGCCACCGGCGCGGGAGGAGGCAGCGGCGCAGCCGTGGGATGCATCCCAGGGCGTCCGCGCATGGGCCTTGGACCACCGGGCCCGCCAGGTCCCTGACCGGGAGCGCCGGGCATGCCGGGTCCCCGCATCACAGGCTGGCCGGGACGAATCGGTCCACGATAGATCGGCTGGCCGGGCACCGGCGAGGCCGTCGGACGGCCCGGCATGGGCGGACGAGGGCTCGGCTGGCCGGGAGCGGCCTTGGGCGTTTGGGCGAGCTTGGCCACCAGGTCCGGCCTCGGCGGCACCACCGGACGAGCGGCGGGTTGTCCCACCAGGTTCGGACGGGCCGGCGGACGCGGCGGTTGCGGACCGCCGGGCATCGGCTGCTGCGGGCCGCCCGATTGCGGAGCGCGCGGGCCGGCCGGCCGCGGATGCTGCGGCAGTTGACGAGGCGGTCCGGGAATTACGTTCGCGATCGGCGCGCCCGGAGCGGGCATGGACGGCGGAGGTCCGGGGGGCGCCGGAGAACTGACGACGGGCCTGGCCAGATCCGATGGCAGCGGGGCGCGCGGCCCCGACAGAATCTGCCCGGGACGCGGCGCGGGCGGCGCGGGCTTGGCCGGCATCGACACCGACGGACGCGCCGGGGGCGCCGGAAACGACGGCGCTCGCATGGCGGGCGCGGGCGGCGGCGGAGCCGGTTGCTGCGGAACCGCGGGCGGAGCGACAGGCGTCGGCGCGGGCGGCGCTGGCGACGCTACCACGACCGGCGGAGGTGCCGGCGCGGGCTTCTGGACCGCTTCCTCCACCACCGGAGGCGGCGGAGGCGCGACGGTCGGTTCTATCCTCTGTCCCGCCAGCGGCGGACGGATCGGCTTCGGCCGGACCGGTACGGAGGGGGGGACAACCGGCGCCGGAGCGGGCATGACGTTTGCTTCCGCCGCCGCGATCTCCTTCTCGGCGGGCTTTACTTCTGGGGAAGGCGCGTCGGTCGCGGACTTCTCCGGTTCGGGAGCGTGGCGCGTCTCGATTTCAAACCTCGTTTCGACGGCCGCAGGCGGAGGCGGCGGCTCTCCGGCGTCGCCGCCGAAGTGCTTCCGAATCTTGTAGACTACGTCGTCTTCCAGCGAGCTGGAGTGGGTGTACTTTTCGGTGATGCCCAGATCAGGGAGCGCGTCAAGAACTTCTTTGGATTTCACTTCGAGCTCCCTCGCCAGCTCATTAATTCGAATCTTCTTCATATGAGAGACTGCTTACCGGATTCAACTCCTTGGTCGCACAATCCGCCTGCCTTAGCCCTGTCGCCAATCCCTATCGCCCCGGGGGGTGGCCGTTTTACGGAACGGCGCCGCCGCCTGCGAAGTTGGGCGATTCGAGACCGGTAATTGGAGTCTCGAACAGTCTTACTGCCGTACGTGATGGAAACGGAGAACGAGTGCCTGTCGCTCTGAGCAATGGACAACCGCGCTGTCTTCCCTGCTTATCCGTGACTTCTATCGTATCAGATCGCCTTTGTTTTACGTTCGATAGGCAACCGGGGTCCTATTCGGCATGCGCCTGGGCGCCCGCCGGATGCATCCCATCGCCGGGTTGTTCGGCATCCTGCTCGGGAGTTTCGCCGTTTTCCGCGGCCTCCGCGGCGACGGCCTGGGCCGCATACGCCGCCTCTCCCTCGGGCGTGTTCCAGTGCTCCTGGACCACTTCCTCTTCCGGCGCGGTGGGCGCCGCTTCAAACTGGCTGTAGTAGCTGTTCACCGAATCCTGGATTCGCTCCACCATCTCCGGCTCGATGCCCGCGATCGATTCGAGCTCTTCCGGCGTCATCGATCCCAGCTTCTCCACCGTGCCGATTCCGCCCTCCACCAGGCGCTCCAGGATGTTCTCGATCAGTCCATGATCGAGCAGCACCGACACCGGCGCGCCCGGAACCACCAGCGCCGCCATCTGCGATTCCACTTCCTGCCGCTTCTCTTCCTCGCTCTTGATGTCGATCTTCCAGCCGAGCAACTTCGCCGCCAGCCGAACGTTCTGGCCCTTCTTGCCGATGGCCAGCGACAACTGCGTATCGTCGACGATCACTTCCATGTGCTTGCCCTGCAGGTCCAGAATCGACACACGCGAAATCTTCGCCGGACTCAACGCGTGCGTGGCGAACAGCACCGGATCCTCCGAGTATTCGATGATATCGATCTTTTCGCCGCGCAGTTCGCGGATGATCGACTGAACGCGCATGCCCTTCATCCCCACGCACGCGCCCACGCTGTCCACGTCGCGGTCCCGGCTCACCACCGCGATCTTGGTCCGTTCGCCCGCCTCGCGCGCGCAGGCCTTGATCACCACCGTGTTGTCGTAGATTTCCGGCACTTCCTGCTCGAACAGGCGCATCACCAGGTCCGGCGCGGCGCGCGATACGATCACTCCCGCGTTCTTGCCGGCCTTTTCCACGCTTTTGATCACGCAGCGCACCCGGTCGCTCACGCTGAAGTTCTCTAGCCGCGACTGTTCCTTCTTCGGCAGCCGGGCCTCGGTCTTGCCGAGATCGACCACCAGGTCCTGGCTCTCGATCCGCTTCACCGTGCAGTTCACCAGTTCGCCCACGCGGCCTGAATACTCCGAGTGGATGGTCTCCCGCTCCGCTTCCCGCACCTTCTGGAGGATCACCTGCTTGGCCGTCTGGGCGGAGATGCGGCCCAACGCCTCGGTCGGCTTGGGGATGCGCACCTCGGCGTCCAACACCGCTCCCGCGTCCAGCTTGCGGGCGTCGTTCAGGCTGATCTCCTTGCCGGGATCCTGGACCTGCTCCACCACCTTACGTACTCCGTAGATTTGGATGGAACCGCTCTTGTCCAAGTCGGCGACCAGATCCTCGGTGGTGCGGAAGTGTTTCCGCGCCGCCACCAGCATGGCGTCTTTCACCGCATCGAGCACGATCTGCGGGTCGATGCCCTTCTCCTTGCTGAGGATCTCGATGGACTGATAGATGCTTGCCAATTTGCTCCCCCTCAAATTCCTGTATTGTTGGATCAGCTTCGAGAAGAACTTACCACTCGAATTTCAGATTTGCCTTGTCAACCTGGCTCAGCTGGAACCGGATGGTTTTCGCCGGCGCGAATTCGAGGGTGACCTCTCCCTCGTTGAAGGCCGCCAGTGTGCCTTCCCAGCGCCGCTGGCCTTCCACCGGCTCCCGAAGCGCGACCTTGATTTTCCGCCCCGTGAACCGTTCGAAATCCCGCGGCTTCACCAGCTTTCGCTCCACGCCCGGCGAACTGACCTCGAGCGTGTAACCCTCGCCCGGCACCACGTCCTCGACGTCGAGAATCGTTCCGACGTTCTGGGACATGAACTCGCAATCGCCGTGCGTGACCCCGGACACTTTGTCGATGTACAGCCGCAGGAGGCGGTGCTTGCCGCCGCCCAACAACTCCACCTCGACAATCTCAATTCCTTCGGACGCGCCAACCCGCTCCGCGATTTCGCGGACTTTCTCGACCACGGCTTCTTTCGAACTGACGGGCATCTTGTTGTGCGTTGGCGCCAATAAAAAAGTGGGCTTTCGCCCACCATTTCACTTCGACATTGTCATTCTAGCAGACTCGCTTCGCGCCGGGATTGCGCTTTTGGCCTATCCCCGCAGCGCGGCGAGCACTTCCTCGGAATGACCGTCCACTTTCACTTTCGGGAAAATCCTGGCGATCGCGCCGTCCTTGGCGATGATAAAGGTCGTCCGCTCCACGCCCATATAGGTCTTTCCATAGTTGTGTTTCTCTTTCCAAACCCCGTAGGCCTCGGCGACGGCGTGATCGGCGTCGGCCAACAGCGGAAACGTCAACTCATACTTGGCCTTGAACTTAGCCTGGGCCGACGGCTCATCGGGAGACACTCCGATCACCACGGCCCCGAGCTCGGTGAATTCGGCGAGCGTGTCACGGAAACTGCACGCTTCCTTCGTGCATCCCGGCGTGTCCGCCTTCGGATAAAAGTACAGCACCACGGCCTTTCCCTTGAGGTTGGAGAGGCGGAACGGGTTTCCCTGGTCGTCGCGCACCTCGAAGTCGGGAGCCGCGTCGTGTTGTTTGAGTGACATTGGTTGATTAGATGATGCGCGCCGCCACCCGGCGCCAAAAGTTCCACCGGACAAAGTGTCCCCCGCGGACGGGACGGTTTGTCCCATTCATGCCTCGCCGGGGCACCGTGCTTCCATGAAATCAATGACTTATGGCGTGGCGCCACGCCTGCAACCGGAACTGTTCGAGTATCTATGAGGACAAACATTCTTCCGGTTGTCGTACTACTGGGCGCCGGCATCGCCTACGCCGACCCCCATCCCAGGGTCTCCCGCGAACTGGACCGCATGGGTCCCGAGGCGCAGGCCGACGTCATCGTCCGCTACAAGTCCGACCGGTCTTCGCAGCGGGTGACGAGGGCGCGAGCCCTTGGCGCCGCACACCAACGGAGTCTCGATCTCGTGAACGCGGAGTCGTTCCGGCTCACCAAACGGCAAATCGAAGTCCTCGCCAACGACCCGGACATCGAGATGATCTCTCCCGACCATGAGATCTCGGCGTTTCTGGACCGCGCCGCCGCCTCCGCCAACTACAACCAACTGGCCAACTACCTGGACGGCATGCACATGGCCAAGGGCGGCGGAATCGGCATCGCCATCATCGACAGCGGCATGGAAGTGAACCACCCGAATTTCAACGGGTTCAACACGTCCACGTCCCGCATCGTGTACAGCGAAAGCTTCGTGTCCGGCGAGCCGGTGAACGATTGGTACGGGCACGGAACACACGTGGGGGGGATCGCCGCCGGCGCCGACAATCTCACTTCGCTCAGCGGCAACGCCCTCGCCCACTGGTTCTGGGGACTCGCGCCCGACGCCACCATCATCAACCTGAAGGTTCTCGATCAGAACGGCGTGGGCAAGGACTCCAATGTGATCGCCGCGCTGAACCGGGCCGTCCAACTGAAGAGCAAGTACAATATCCGCGTCATCAACCTGTCGCTTGGCCGTCCCGTGACCGCGTCCTACAAGATCGATCCGTTGTGTCAGGCCGTCGAGGCCGCCTGGAAAGCGGGGATCGTAGTGGTCGTCTCCGCCGGCAACTATGGCCGCGACAACAGCAGCGGCAACAACGGCTACGGCACCATCACCGCTCCCGGCAACGATCCCTACGTCATCACGGTTGGCGCCGTCAACGACAAATCCGACACCGACCGCACCAACGACGTCATCGCGACGTATAGTTCAAAGGGGCCGACCGCGATCGATCACATCGTGAAGCCCGACCTGGTGGCGCCGGGCAACCGCATCATTTCCTACCAGTCCGGCGGTTCCAACATGGTGAAGAACTATCCGGCGAACCGGCCGGATGTGGACTACTACTTCCCGTCCGCGACATCCGCTCCGTCGCCGCATTTCTTCCAACTCTCGGGAACCAGCATGGCGGCCCCGGTGGTGACCGGGATCGTCGCCGAACTGTTGGCCAAGACGCCCTCCCTGACGCCCGACCAGGTGAAAGCGCGCCTGATGCGCACGGCGTGGCGTGGCTTCCCGTCGGTGATGTCGACCTACGATCCTTCGACGGGGCAGACCTATACGGCTAACGCCGACATCTTCACCATCGGCGCCGGCATGGTGGACGCCTGGGCCGCCTACAACGATTCGACCAGCGTCACGGGCGCCGCGCCTTCGCCGTTGGCGTATTGGGACTCGATCAGCAAGAGGCCGAAGCTGACGCTGAACTCCATCGGCGCGAACACGATCGTGTGGGGCACAACGATCGTATGGGGCACCTCCATCGTCTGGGGCACGAACGTTTCGGGCAACAGCGTCGTCTGGGGCACGAGCCTGGTGTGGGGCGCCTCCGCGGTGCAGGGCTTCAGCGTGATCTGGGGCACGACGTCTCCCTGGGCGGATTCGACGATGAGCGGCGAATCGCTGCCGATCGGCATCTATGGAGAGAACTGATCGCCAGTGAGCCCAGGATCGACCTTTCGGTCGATTCTTTGACCCGCTCGATCGCCGCATTCAGACCTTAATATCCATTGATGTGACAGGGGGAGGAGCGCCGGCTTCTCCCTCATTCCGATTGTGTTCGTCCCATATTCAAGCGGGCAGGAATTAGTTCTGCCGCAACAGAAGTTCCACGCCTCTTCGCCGATAAGTTCAAATGACGGGAAGATACGAGGCGGCAACCGGATCCATCCGTGAGCCCCGCCTCTCGGCTTCACGGTTCCCACGGCGGGCGGCGCGCAAAGCCATCCCGCTGTAATCAACCTTGCGTGTGAAGGACGGTGTATGAAGGTGAGCCATGTGGATTCCGAGGGCGGGATGCGCTTCCAGATTGAAGGGATAGTCGACATTCGCGCGGTCGCCTCATTGCAGCAGTCCCTCTGCCAGGCGCTGGTTCGGGGCGGCGTCATTCAGTTCGACCTTTCCGGCGTGGTGGACTGTGACGTCGCTGGTCTGCAACTGATGTACGCCGCGCTTCGGGACCTGCGGGCCGCCGGGCATTCATCCGAGCGCCCCCGGATTTCGGACGCAATCCGGCGGACCGCGTCGGACATCGGACTGTCCCTCGAAGAGTTCGATAGCGCTGAGAACCCGCATGTCCTATAACCCCCTGGGCACCTTTCGTCTCGAAGCCGCCGAACTGTTGGACGAGATTGAACAGGCGGCCCTATCGCTCGATTCTGCCGGATGGACCCAGGAGACCATCCATCGGCTGTTCCGGGCCTTCCATACGATCAAAGGCTCGGGAGCCATGTGCGGGCTGGATGCGGTCGCCGGGTTCACGCACCATGTCGAGAGCCTGCTCGACAGGGTTCGAGACGGATCCATCCCGGTCACTCCCGAACTGACGGGTGTGGTGCTTCAGGCTCGCGATCATATCCGGTGGCTGCTCGATTCCGAAGACGCCGGCGGGGACGCCGGGGAAGCGTTGATCGCGCTGATCGGCCGCCTGTCCGAGGATCCGGGCGCGACGGCTGAGGCGGTGGCCGCCGAAACGGCCCCGGCCGTCGCTCCCATCGATGACGGCGAGCCGCGCACCTGGAGGATTCTCTTCCGGCCGAATCCGAGCATTCTCCTGTTCGGAACGAATCCCGCCGCGTTGTTTAAGGACCTGCGGTCGCTCGGGTCGTGCCAGATCGAGGCCCACACCGGAGACGTTCCACCGCTCGACCGGATCGAGGCCGACCACTGCTACCTGTGGTGGACCGTTCTGCTCGACACCTCCGCCGAGGAGGCGGCTATCCGCGACGTGTTCATCTTCGTCGAGGACGACGCGAAGATTGACATCGAGCGGGTGTCGGCGCCGGCGGTCGACGCAGCGCCTGCGCCCGTAGCCGGAACGCCCGTCCGGGAACCGGCGCCCGCTCCGCCGCAGCCCATCCCGGCGCCCCGGCCCGCCGCCACGCCCGCTCCCGCCGCCAAGGCCAGGGAATCGACCGTGCGCGTGCCCGCGGAACGGCTGGACCGCCTGGTGAACCTGATCGGAGAACTGGTGATGAACCAGTCGCGGCTGGCCCGGGCGTCCTCGGAGGTGCGCGTTGCCGAATACACGGCGCCGGTCGAGGAGCTGTCGCGGCTCATCGCCGAACTGCGGGACCACGTCCTGAGCATTCGCATGCTGCCGATCGGCACGCTGTTCGGACGGTTCCGGCGCCTCGTGCACGATCTGTCGGCCGAACTCGGCAAGGATGTCGAATTGATCACCCAAGGCGCCGAGACGGAACTCGACAAAAGCATTCTCGACCAGCTCGGGGAGCCGCTGGTGCACTGTCTGCGCAACTCGCTGGATCATGGCGTCGAGTCTCCGGACGAGCGCGCCGAACGCGGAAAGCCGCGGCGCGGAACCATCCGCCTGACGGCGTCCCACGAAGGCTCGAACGTAGTGGTGTCGATTCAGGACGATGGGCGTGGAATCGCGCGGAAGGCGGTTCTGGCCAAGGCCGTGGAGCAGGGGCTGATCGACGCCGGGGCGAATCCAGCCGACCGCGAGATTCTCGATATGATCCTGCTGCCCGGGTTCTCGACGGCGCGCAAGGTCAGCAATGTGTCGGGCCGCGGCGTAGGGATGGACGCAGTGAAACGGGCCATCGAAAACCTGCGGGGGACGCTGACGCTCGCAAGCGAGGAAGGCCAGGGAACCACCATCTCGCTCACCCTGCCGCTGACGCTTGCCATCATCGAAGGTCTTCTCTTTGAGGCGGGCGGCGGCCAGTTCATCGTGCCGATGGCGTCGGTGACCGAGAACGTGGACCTGACGGCGGTCGAACGGCAGCGTGGCAACGGGAGGAATCTGATCTCGGTGCGCGGAGAGCTGATCCCATACATCGATTTGCGGGAGATGTTCGGCATCGAGGGGCGGCGTCCGCCGGTTGAACGGGTGCTGATCGTGCGGCACGAAAACGAACGGTTTGGCCTGGTTGTCGACCGCGTCCTCGGAACGCATCAGACAGTGATTCAGTCGCTAGGCCGGTTTTACCGGCGCGTTGAAGTAGTTTCGGGAGCAACCATCATGGGCGACGGCCGTGTCGCCCTGATCGTGGACCCGCCGGCCATCGTGCGCCTGGCCAATCGGAGTCGATCTCCGGGACGGCGGCCCGAGCGCGCGTAACACGAAGTTGGGACTTGAGACGGAAACGAGGCTTCAAAGATGAGGAACTGGAAAATCGGAACGCGAATCACCGCGGGTTTTGGCGCCGTGATCGCAATCGCCATGGCGCTCGGCGGCTTTGCCTACCTGCGAGTGGGGGCCATCGGCGAGAGTTCGGCCGAGCTTTCGGGCAACAGTCTGCCGAGCGTGTACGCACTCGGGCAGGTGCAAACCAACAGCGAGCGCTACATGCGCGTGCTCATGCAGCACGTGCTGTCCAATAGAGAAGATTTCGCCACTGTCGAGGCGAACCTCCGCGATTGCAGCGTGCAAAACAACGCCCATCTCAAACACTACGAGAAGGATCTGGTCTCCAACGACAAGGAACGGGACTTGCTCGCGCAGTTCAACGCCGCGCGGGCCGAGTTCCTGGCCATCGGCGAGCAGGCGCTCAAGCTGAGCCGGATGGCGACGTCCGAATCCAAGCAGCAGGCCTCCGCCATCGTGCGGACTCAGTTGGGACCCGCGCACGTCAAGTATGTCGAGGCGGTGGCCAGGATGGTGGCTCTGAATCAGGAACTCGCCGCCGAGGCGACGCGCGCGTCCGAGGCTTCGGTCTCGAGCGCCCGTTGGGGGATCCGGATCGGGCTGGGCCTGGCGGTGATCGCGGCCATCGGCATCTCAATCTTGGTTGTCCGCAGCATCACGCAGCCGTTGGCGGCCGCCGTGAAGACGGTGAATCAGGTGGCTCAGGGCGACCTGACCGAGACCGTGACGGCTGCTTCGTCCGACGAGTTGGGCAAAATGCTTGAAGCCCTGAACCGGATGGTCCACAATCTCCGCGACGCCGCGGCCATCGCCGTGAAGATCGCCGAGGGGGATCTGGCGGTGGAGCCGAAGGCGCTTTCCGAAAAGGACGCGCTGGGGCAGGCGCTGATCCGCATGGTGGCGAATCTCAAGGCCGCCGCCCAGGTGGCGGGAGCCATTGCAGTGGGCGACCTGAGCGTCGGCGCCAAGGCGCAGTCGGATCGCGACGTGCTCGGGCAGGCGTTGGTGGGCATGGTGAAGAACCTGAAGTCCGCCGCCCACGTGGCGGGGGCGATTTCCGAGGGCGATCTGACGGTGGATGCGCGCACGGCCTCGGATAAGGACGAGTTGGGACAGGCGCTTGTGAGGATGCTTGACAACCTGCGGCGGACGGTGTCGGAAGTCGCGTCGGCGGCGAGCAATGTCGCCAAGGGCAGCGAGGAGATGAGCGGGACGGCGCAGCAGCTTTCGCAGGGCGCCACGGAACAGGCCTCGGCCGCCGAGGAGAGCACTTCGGCGATGGAGGAAATGGCGTCGAGCGTCCAGCAGAACGCCGACAACGCCCGGCAGACCGACAAGATCGCGTCCAAGGCGGCCGATGACGCGCGCACCAGCGGCGAGGCGGTGACGCGGACGGTCGGAGCGATGAAGGAGGTGGCGCAGCGGATCGCCATCATTGAAGAGATCGCCCGCAAGACGGATCTGCTCGCCTTGAACGCGGCGGTGGAGGCGGCGCGGGCGGGTGAACATGGCAAGGGGTTCGCGGTGGTGGCTTCCGAGGTGCGGAAGCTTGCCGAACGAAGCCAGACGGCGGCGGCGGACATCAGCCGGTTGACCGTCGATGGTGTGCAGACGGCGGAGACCGCCGGGCATCTGCTCTCCAAACTCGTTCCCGACATCCAGAAGACGGCCGAACTGGTGCGCGAGATCGCTGCCGCGAGCGCCGAACAGAGCACCGGCGCCAACCAGGTGAACAAGGCGATCCAGCAGTTGGACCAGGTCATCCAGCAGAACTCGGCGGCGTCTGAGGAGATGGCGTCGACGGCGGAGGAACTGGCGAGCCAGGCCGAAGTGTTGCAAACGAGCATCGCGTTCTTCAAGACCGGGCAGGCGCGCCGTGGCGAGCAGCCGGCCGCAAGGCCGCGGCTGGCTACGCGCGTCAAGCCGAAGCCGGCGGGTCCGCCGAAGGAGCAGGCGCCGTCGAGCCACTCGCTCGCGCAGATGCGCCGGGCGGTGGAGTTTGGCGGCGTGGCGATCGACCTCGATTCAAACACCGGCGGCGCCGACGCGCACGATCGCGAATTCGCCCCCTACGAAGGCTGATCGGGGAGCATGGCAATGATTACCGAGACCCGGCATTACATTACGTTCAAACTCGGCGACGAACTGTTCGCCATTGACGTCGCTCAGGTCCGTGAGGTGCTGGAGGTGGCGCAGATCACCAAGGTGCCCACGGCGCCCGCTTACATGCGCGGAGTGGTGAATGTGCGCGGACAGTCGACGGCGGTGGTGGACCTGCGGCGGCGCTTCGGATTGCCGCCCGCAGGCGATACGGTGCATACGCGCATCATCGTGCTCGAGTTGACGCTCGACGGCGAGGATACGGTGATCGGGGCGATCGCCGACAGCGTGCACGAGGTGATCGAGTTCGACCCGTCCAATATCAATCCGCCGCCGCGCATCGCCATGCGGTGGCGTAGCGAGCTCATTCAAGGCATGGGTAAGCGCGGGGACGACTTCGTGATTATCCTTGACGCCGGCGCGGTCTTCTCATCCGACGAGATCGCGTTGGCGGAAGAGGCGGCCGGGCTGGAGGTCGTCTCCCGGCAACCGGTCTCTCAGTAACCAAAGTTACGGCGCGAAGGGGCTGGCGAACGCCCCTTCTTTCTTGTTCAGGAGTTCCGAATGTCCAGGATACTCGTGATCGACGATTCGCGCACCGCACTCGAGACGGTGGCGAGGCTGCTGATCGACGCGGGCCATCAAGTGGCGGCGTGCCTGAGCGCGCGCGCGGCCACCGAGCGGCTGCGCCGCGAGCGGTTTGACCTGATTGTCACCGACATCTTCATGCCCGACATGGATGGCTTTGAAGTGATTCTCGAGCAACGTCGCAACGGGTCGGGTATTCCCGTCATCGCCCTGAGCGGCGCCCGGATGGCGCGTTCGGCGTTGCGGGCCGCCGAGTTGATGGGGGCCCGCCGCATCCTCGAAAAGTCGCGCGTGGAGCACGACCTGGCGGCGGCGGTGGCCGATACGCTCGCTGTGGCCGCTCCCGCCCCCGCGCCGGGTGAGCGGGGGACAGGAGATTCATGACGGCGCGCCGTGAAAGCGTCATCGAACCGGGCCAGACGGATCTGTCTCCGCAGGCGTTCGAACGCCTGGCCCAATACATCACGAAGGAGCTCGGCATCAAGATGCCGGAGGGGAAGCTGCCCATGGTGCAGAGCCGGCTGCTGCGGCGCGTCCGCGAACTGGGGCTTCCTTCGTTGGACCACTACGCCGCCTACTTCTTTGACTCCCCGAACCAGGACGAGCGGGAGCACTTCATCAACTCGGTCACGACCAACAAGACGGATTTCTTCCGGGAACCCGAGCATTTCGCGTTTCTGTGCGGGACCGTGCTGCCGGAATTCTCCGCCGGACGGGCGGCGGGACGGCGGTTCCAGGTGTGGTCGGCCGGATGCTCCTCGGGCGAGGAGCCGTACACGCTGGCCATGGTGCTGGCCGAGTATGCCGCCGGCGACGCCGCCTTCGACTTCGCCATCCTCGCCACCGATGTGTCGACGCGCGTGTTGAAGGTGGCGCACGAAGGCGTTTACGACCAGGCGAAGGTCCTCCCGGCGCCGCTCGAACTACGCCGCAAGTACCTGCTGCGCGGGCGGGGCGAGAATGAGAGCCTGGTTCGGGTGTCGCCGCGGCTGCGCGCCAAGGTCAGTTTCCACTCGCTGAACTTCATGGCGGACTCCTTCGGCATCCGCGACGCGTTTGACGCCGTGTTTTTCCGCAACGTGATGATCTACTTCGAGCGGAGCACGCAGGAGCAGGTGATCAACCGGATGGCGAAGCACATGGCGCCCGGGGCCTATCTGTTCGTGGGCCATGCCGAGTCGCTTGCCGGGTTGGACATCCCATTCCGGCCGGTGCGAACCTCCGTCTACCGCAAGGCCGGAGGCGTGTGAGCGAGTTCTGGACTACAGGCGATTCCCGATGCATCCAATTCTCACAACTCCCAGCAAGACGCGAGTGCTGATTGTCGACGATTCGGCCTCGGTCCGGCAGTCGCTGAAGGCGATCTTCGAGTCGGACCCGGAAATCGAGGTGATCGGCACGGCGGCGGACCCGTTTGTCGCGGTGGAGCGGATCAAGCAACAGGTTCCCGACGTCATCACGCTCGACGTGGAGATGCCGCGGATGGACGGGTTGACGTTCCTCGGCCGGATCATGAGCCAGCATCCCATTCCGGTGGTGATCTGCTCGACGCTGACGGGCGAGGGTTCGGAGACGGCGCTGGCGGCGATCGAGAAGGGCGCCGTCGAGGTGATCGCCAAGCCGAAGCTGGGCACGCGCGAGTTCTTCGAAGAGTCGAGAATCCGCATCTGCGACGCGGTGAAGTCGGCGGCGCGCGCGCGTGTGGGACGCCGCGGCCGGCGGCCGGCGCCGGAGGTGCGGCCGAAGCTGTCGGCCGACGCCGTGCTCCGGAAGCCGGGATCCGGGGCCATGATCGAGACCACCGACAAGGTGATCGCGGTGGGCGCCTCGACGGGCGGCACGGAGGCGCTGCGGGACTTCCTGGAGGCCATGCCGCTTGACGCGCCGGGCATTGTCATCGTGCAGCACATGCCGGAGGAGTTCACGGCGCGGTTCGCCAAGCGTTTGGATGGACTGTGCCGGATCAGCGTCAAGGAAGCCGCAGACGGCGATTCCGTCATCCGAGGACAAGCGCTGATCGCGCCTGGCAACCGGCATCTGCTGCTGAAGCGCAGCGGCGCTCGCTACTTCGTGGAGTTGCGGGACGGCCCGCTGGTGAGCCGGCACCGTCCCTCCGTCGACGTGCTGTTCCGTTCAGCGGCGCGCTGGGGCGGCCGCAACGTCGTGGGCGTGATCATGACCGGAATGGGCGACGACGGAGCAAAGGGAATGGCCGAGATGAAGGAGGCTGGGGCGTTCAACATCGCGCAGGACGAGGCGAGTTGCGTGGTGTTCGGCATGCCCGCCGAGGCCATCAAACGCGGCGCGGTGGATCTGGTGCTCCCGCTCGACGCCATCGCGCATGAGGTGGTGTGCCGGTGCCGGTGAGGACCGAGAGCCGCTGGCGGTGGTTGAGGCCGCGCGCGGCGAGCGACGGCGGCGGCGCCTTCGGGGCGGGGGAGACGTTCTCCGAAATCCGGCGGGAACTCACCCAGGCGATGGCGTCCACCGAAGAGGGCTTCCTTGAGGCCGGAGGGCGATTGCTCGATCTGCGGAAGGCCATCGACGGCGCGGCGGATGGCGCGGATTCGCTCGCCGGACTGCTTTCCGAGGGGGCGGGTTCGTTGAGCGCGCTCGACCAGGCGCTGCTGGAGGCGGCTGGCGTGAGCGCCTACGACGAGATCTCCCGGCTGGTCGGAGACCTCCACGGCCGGGCCCACGCGATTCACGGCGCGATCCAGAATATCGAGCCCATTGTGCGGACCTTCGCGGTGCTGGCGGTGATGACGCGCGTCGAAAGCGCGCGGTTTGGCGGCGGATCGGCCGCCTTTGCGGGCCTGGCGGACTCGGTACGCGAGCTGTCCGGGCAGATCGCGGCAAGCGCCGGCGCTTCGGGTGCATCGGCCAAGGCGCTGCTTGACAGCGCGGCCCATTTGGCCAGGCGTTTCAAACGTCTGGCGGCGCAGCGCGAACAGAGCCTCGGTCCGCTCAGCCGGGCAACCGGCGGGCAGGTGCGGCGGCGTAGCGCGGAACAGGCGCGCGTGTCCGAGGCGAGCGATCGCATCGCCGCGCGATTCCGTGATATTTCGGCGTCGGCGGGCGACATCGTGGCGGCCATGCAGGGGCACGACATTGTGCGACAGCAGATTGAGCACGTACTCGAGGTCCTTGAAGGCGCCACGGCCGCCGGGACGACCCAGCTCGAAGCGGCGCAACTCGACCATTCCCGGGTGACGTTCGAACGCTCGGTGACGGAGATTCGGGCGGGACTGGAGAAGATCGAGACGGAGGCCGGTCAGGTGGCGGAGGAGTCCGACCGCCTGTTCAACGAACGGCAGGAGGGACCGGACGCGGGGCCCTCCCAATTGGAATCCGGACTGGAGACGGTGGCTGCGATTCTCGGCGAACACGCAGCGGCGGACCGTGAACTGGCGCAGGTGGCCCAGGGCCTTCTAAACCGGCTGTCCGGGATCTCGGGCGCCGTGGCGAGCGTGCAATCGATCGGCATCGAGATGCGGCGCAACGCGCTAAACGCCGCCGTTCAGGTGGCGCAATTGGGATCCCAGGGGCAAGCGCTCGAGACGATTGCGGCGGCCATCCAGGCGCTCGCGCACGATGTGGAGCAGCTCTCGGCGAAGCTCGATAGCGAATCGGCCGGGGCCAGCCAGGCGCTGTCTGATTTGGTGGACCGGGCCGGGGAGCAAAGCGCCCGGTCCGAGGAACGCTTCGAGCGTCTCCGCGATGGGGCCCGCCGCGCCGCTGGAGTGCGCCGCTCGGCCGAGTCCGTTCACGGAGAGACGAAGGCTGCGATCGCGGCGATTCGGGCGGATCTGCGGGAAACGATCGAGGCGTTCGGGACTCACCAGGCGTGCCTGGCGGCGATCCGGCGGGCGGGGGACGTCCTGCGCACTGCGGCGGCCGGGGATACGAATGCGGGCCGGGACGCGTGGGAGGCGGCGAGGTCCCTCTACACGATGCGTTCGGAACGGCTTGTGCACAAGGCGATGGCGGAACGGGAGTCCGGCGTGGCGGTGGAGGCGGCGCCGGATGGGGACAACGTGGAGTTCTTCTGACGGGACGACCCCTGGTGGTCGAAAAGGTGATTAGTATGAAGCGGACGATTCTGACGGTGGATGATTCGGCGACCGTGCGGCAGATGGTCGCATACGCTCTCAAATCGGCGGGCTACGACGTGGTGGAGGCCAAAAACGGCGAGGATGCGCTCGGGCGTCTGCCCAGCCCGTTGTCCCTGGTGATTACCGATCTGAACATGCCGGTGATGAACGGCATCGGGCTGATCAAGGCGTTGCGCGCGCATCCCGACGCCAGGTACGTCCCGATCGTGGTGCTGACCACTGAATCGGAAGCGGCGAAGAAGCAGGAGGCTCGCGCCGCAGGGGCGACGGCATGGATCGTGAAGCCGTTCCGGCCCGAACAGTTAACCGCCGTGGTGCAGAAGGTGTTGGGATAGGACCCAGCCCGGCTACTGGGTCTTGGACCAGTCGAGGGTTTCCGAGACCATCGTGGAGCCCTTGATCGTGAGGCGCAGCTTTAGACTGAGCGAATCGGAAATCGGCGGGTACATCACGCTGCCGGTCTGGAGCGCGCCGGAGTCGAGGTCCACCGTCTTGGCGTACTTACCGTCGGTGATCTCGAGCGTTCCGTGTTGGGCGGCGTGGATGGCGGGCGATTCGCGGTTCCATTTGATGTGGACGTTTTCGCCCTTCGAGGTGGCTGAAAGGCCCAGGCTGAAGGCGGTCGCGTCCACCGCGGTTTGGCGTGGCGCGAAAGTCAACGCGGCCTGGAATCCCAGCAGCACGCCCAACAGAAGAAAAATAAACGACAGCGGGATCCAGATCCACCCGCGGCGGCGCTGATACTGCGACTCCTCGAATTCGTGGGTGGAGAAGACGGCTTCCGGAAGCGTCGGCGCCGGCTCCAGTTCCTGCCGAAACGCTTCGATCGTGACCGGCTCGGGGGGCGCGGCGACCGCGACCGTCTCCGGTGCGAGCCCCGTGCGAGCGGCGCTCGACGGCGCCGACTCCGGATCCTCGCTCGACCGCGGACGGCGCTCGCCGAGCGAACGGCGCCTGGGCGCGGCGCCACCCTCGAGTTCGCGGCGCAGAAAGGGGAACGTGTCCGGGCTGGAATCCGGCAATTCGCCGTTCTGATAGGTCAGAAAGTACGCCGTGCTGGTCTTTGACGCATACGGGCGGATGAGCAGGAACGCTCCTTCCGGGGACGGGAAATACTCGTGAAACAGGGTCCTGTCTTCGTCGGCGATGGCGTCGCCGTCCCGCGTGTTGCTGCGGAACATCCCCACGGGGACCTGTTCGGACGCCGCGGCCGAGTGGAACGACTGCGCCAGCGCCTCGCGGTCCTGGTCCGAGAGCAGAAACGACGGCCCGCGGCGGTGTTCGCAGGCGGCCATGACGAAGCCGTCAATCCAGATATTGCCCGCGTCGGAGCGTCCGAGCAGCAGGCCGCCGACCTCCGCGCCGCGCCGCGGGATGGCCCCGAATCCGGTGAGGACCTCCGCGAGGATCCCGTCAATGGCGTCGAAGGACAGGTGGATGGCCCGCTTGGCTCCAGCGGGCTGACAGGTGTAATAACCGGTTGAGTCAGACATTGTGACGCCGGACCGCCGGGTGACGGCCGCAGGCTACCTACATATTTCCCTTATCGGCAGGCTGACGGCGCCGCTTCAATCCAGTCCGTTCTATCCTAACAACTTAATGAGCGCCGTTCTGTACGTTGTCGCCACCCCGATCGGCAACCTGGAAGACATCACCTTTCGGGCCGTCCGGATTCTGAAGGAGGCGGACATCATCGCTTGCGAGGACACCCGCCACACCCGTAAGCTGCTGGATCATTACGGCGTATCGACGCCGATGGTCAGCTATCACGAGCATAACGAAACGGCGAGGGCGGGGGAAATTGTCGAGCGGTTGCGCGCGGGAGAATCGGTGGCCCTGGTGAGTGACGCCGGCACTCCTCTGGTGTCCGACCCCGGCTATCGCGTGGTGGCCGCGGCGGCCGAGGCTGGATTCGCGGTGACGCCCCTGCCAGGCGCCTGCGCCTCCATCGCCGCCCTATGCGCCTCCGGCCTCCCCACCGATTCCTTCCGATTCTGCGGCTTCCTGCCGCACAAACCGGGGCAGCGGCGGAAGGCGATCGAGGCGGTGTCAGCCGAGACGGCGACGCTGGTGTTTTACGAGGCGCCTCACCGGATTGTGGAAGCGGTGGAGGAGTTGCGGGGGGTGCTGGGGAATCGGAACGCGGTGCTGGCGCGGGAGATCACCAAGATCCACGAGGAGTTCCTGCGCGGCCGGCTGGATGAACTGGCGTCACGGCTCGGCGAGCGCGAATCGGCGGCCAAGGGGGAATTCACCATCCTGATTGCGAAAGCCGATGAGCCGGCGGCGACCGACGAGCCCGTCGCGGCGGCGGTGAAGCGGCTGGAGCGGACCGGGGTCTCGCGCATGGAGGCGATGAAGCAGGTGGCGCGCGAGCGGGGCCTTTCAAAACGCGAGGTCTACAGCGCCGTCGAGCAAGGTAAGTAGGCGTCCGCGCCATATCCCAGGGCCAATGTTTTATCCACAAGGCGTCCACTGGCCGCGCACCTCCAATTGGGCGCATATTATTGATAATAAACAGAATATAAGCTGAGGAAATCGACCGTGCGGGTGCGTTTTTCCTTTGACGCGGAAACCGGAATGTCACATACTGGCCTTGGTTCCAAGAGGTTCAACGGGCAGTAAGCCGGTGAGATGGTAGCGGACCCGGACCGATGATCCGCTGGCGCGATTGATCATTCAAGGCGCTGGCGGGGAGCGAGGGGAGATCGGGCCGTCGAACGGGTAAGCCGCCGGGACTGAACTTTCGCCTGGGTGTTACGATCCGGAAGGGGTGAAACCCTGAAGGGGAGCGGCGGACGGAAGGTCAGCTTCGGGAACCTGGACGCGGAAGCGGCAACGGGCAGCGGATGAAGATCCTCCCCGGCTCAGGGCGCTGAGTCACGAGGAGGGGAGTTCGAGGCCGAACGGGCCGGGGATGAGTCCGGGTTGGCGGCGAAGTCAGAGGCCGGGAGCGTTGATCCTGTCGTGGCCAGGGCCGTGAGGCCAAGGTCGCCGCAGGGGAGTGAAAGGTCGTGGCGAGCCAGCAGGTTTCTGTCGAACGGGAGTCGCGGACGAACCGCCGAGCATCGATCCGGGCCGGTCTAACGATTGGCGCGGGGAGCAGAGCGGGAAGAGTCCCGAACCGGACGATAGCCGAGTCCAGGCCGAGCTAGCAGGTCGGCGGACGGACTGTTCGAAGGGTCACTTGGAACCATTTCCATTTGTGTAGGCGCCGGACATGCTACGTTAGCGAATGAGGGCAGCGTGTCGACGGCTCCGAAATCCTACATCACGCCGGAAGAGTATCTGGAGGCCGAGCGGCGCGCCCCGTTCAGGAGCGAATACTTCGCGGGCGAGGTCTTCGCCATGGCGGGCGCGAGTTACGTTCACGCCTTGCTGGTGCGGAATCTGATTCTATCCTTGCAGCCGCAGCTCGGACTGCGAGGGTGTAACGCGGTCGCCAACGACATCCGCGTGCAGGTGGCTGGAACGGGCCTGTATACCTACCCGGACATCGTTGTCATCTGTGGGAAGCCGCAGTTCGTGGACCACGTGCACGACATGCTGACGAACCCCTCGCTCATCGCGGAGGTTCTTTCGCCGTCGACGGAAGCGTATGATCGGGGCCGGAAATTCGATCACTATCAGACCATCTCCTCGTTGCGGCAGTACGTCTTGGTGGCTTCCGACCGAGTGCACATCGACGTGTACACCAGGCAGCCGAACGGCGACTGGCTGCTGAGCAACGCGACTGGGCCCGAGGGTGTCGTAACCCTGCTCGACGGGTGCGAGTTGCGGCTGGCTGACGCCTACGCCGATGTCGATCTCTCCAGCGTGGAAACCGGCTGGAAACCGCTTGGAGGCGCTTCGGACCGATGAGCGCTTCCGACGTGGGAGGAACCCGGGGCGGGCTGGGCTATTTCCTCACAGGCTGCGCCATGGCCTGCGTGGGTGGCTACCTGCTGACGAACCAGGTGATCGTGCAAGGCGCCTACTGGAGCTTCTACGGCGGCGGCACGTTTGGCGTCACGCTGATTCCCATGCTGATCGGAGTCGCGCTGCTGTTCCGCAACGGACGCAGCGTCCTGGGGTGGGCGCTTACGGTGGCCGGCGCGCTGTTCATCCTGGCCGGCGTGCTGGCCAACCTGCACATCTACTTCCAGCCCACCACGTTGTTCAACACGCTGGTGATGCTGGTGCTGCTGGTGGGCGGGCTCGGGCTGATCATACGAGCCTTGTGGCCGGTCGGCTCTCGTTGACGAAGCCTGCGCCGCGGCAGATAATCGGCGCATGATCCCCGAACATTCCGAATCGCGCCGAGCCTTTCTCAAAGGAGCGCTGGCGGCTGGCGCCGTGGGGGCCGCGATGGCCGCGCCGGGCGACGCCGACTCCGTCAAGGCCGAGGTCGAAAAGCACCACGACGCCAACGTCCGCCGCCTGCAGACCTGGATTCGCCAGCCGTCCATTGCGGCCGAGAATCGGGGCATGAATGAAGGCTGCGCTCTGATGATGTCGATGCTGGGCGAAGCCGGTTTCGAGGCCGTCACGAGGGTGGCCAGCAGCGGGCAGCCCGGCGTGTTCGCGACGCTCGACGCGGGCGCCTCGCGCACCTTCGGCATCTACTTCATGTACGACGTGAAGCAGGCCGACCCGGCCGAGTGGATGTCGCCTCCCTTCGACGCCGCGATCCTCGATCGCGCCGGCCTGGGCAAGGTGCTGGTGGGACGGGGAGCAGTGAATCAGAAGGGTCCGCAGGCGACGCTGCTGGCGGCGCTGAACGCGTTTCGCGAGGCCGGCCGGAAACCGCCCGTGAACCTGGTCTTCATCGCGGAGGGCGAGGAGGAGATCGGCTCGCCGCACTTCTCCGAAATCGTGCAGCGGCCGGAAGTGTTGGCCGCTTTCCGCAAGTGCGAGGGGATCTTCATGCCCATGCCGATGCAGTCGCTGGACGGCACGGTGACCATCAACCTGGGCGCCAAGGGCGTTATCGAAGTGGAACTGATCGCGAGCGGCGAGAAATGGGGGCGCGGCCCGAAGGCGGACGTGCACTCGAGCCTGGAAGCTGTCGTCGACAGTCCCGCCTGGCGCCTGATCCAGGCCCTGAATACGCTGGTCGCCGCCGACGGGCACACGCCGGCGATCGAAGGCTTCGCCGATCGCGCGCGGCCCCTCAGCGCCGACGAAAAGGCGATGATCCGGGCGGCCGCGGCGAAACAAAGCGAGGCGGTCGCCATGCGTGGGCTGGGCGTCGAGCATTGGGTCCACAACGTGGACTGGCTGGAGTCGCGCGAACTGCTCGCGGGCCGCCCGACGGTGAACATCGAGGGTCTGGTGGGCGGCTACACCGGCCCCGGCGGCAAGACGATCCTGCCGCATCGCGCCGTCGCGAAGCTCGACCTTCGCCTGGTGCCCGACATGACCGCCGCGGGCGCGCTGGCCGCGTTGAAGGCGCACCTGACGAAGAAGGGTTTCGGCGACGTCGAGGTGAAGATGTCGGGCGGCTACGACCCCACCAGCACGCCCAAAGACTCAAGCGTAGTGAAGGCCGCGCAGACCGCCTACCGGCAGGTCGGGCTCGATGCGGTGCTATGGCCAAGGCTCGCCGGATCCTGGCCCGGCTACGTGTTCACGGGCGCGCCGCTGAAGCTGCCGGCCACCCACTTCGGCATGGGCTTCGGCAGCGGCGCGCACGCGCCCAACGAGTTCTACGTCATCGAATCGGCGAACAGGAACGTTGTCGGGTTCGACGCGGCGGCGCGTTCCTACGTCGACTACCTGTACGCGCTCGCCGCGGCGTAGCTACTTTTCGAACCAGAACTTCGCGCGCTTGCGGTCGCGGCCGCCGGTCTCATTCATCGTATCGGCCTCGAAGAGATGACCGTTCACCATCGTGTAGCGGACGTGCTCGGTCACGCGGATGTCGGCGAGCGGGTTACCGTCGATCACCACCAGGTCCGCCAGTTTGCCGGGCTCGATGGAGCCGATTTCGCGATCGAGCCCCAGATACCGCGCCCCATTCATCGTGGCGGCGCGCAGCGCTTGCATGGGGCTCATGCCGCCCTGCGACATCATCCAGATCTCCCAGTGCGGCCCGAGCCCCTGCAACTGCCCGTGCGCGCCCAGATTCACCAACACGCCGCGGTCGTTCAACTGCTTGGCCGCGCGCGCGATGTCGAAGTGATTGAAGTCGTCCTCCGGCGCCATCAGCCGCCGGCGCGACCGCGGGTCCACCACCTGGCGCGGGACGTAGCGCAGCAGCCTCTCGTTCTCCCACACGTTCGAATGCTGATACCAGTAGTCCTCGCCCCACAGGCCGCCGTATCCGACCACCAGCGTCGGCGTATAGCCGCTATGCGTCGCGGGCCAGAACTGCAACACGTCGTCGTAGATGTGCGCCACCGGAATCGCATGCTCAACGCCCGTGTGCCCGTCGGCCACCATCGTCATGTTGTGTTCAAACAGCGAGCCGCCCTCGGGAACCACCATCATGCCGAGTTCGCGCGCCGCCGCGATCACCTGCTGGCGCTGCTCGCGGCGCGGCTGGTTATAGCTCTTCACGCTGAAAGCGCCGACGGCCTTCAGCCGCCGCAGGTGCGATTTCGCATCGTCCAGGCTGTTGATCTCCGCGCGGAAATCGCCGGCCGCGCCGTACAGGATCGTGCCGGTGGAGAACGTGCGAGGCCCCACGATCATGCCGGCCTTGGCCAGTTCGCTCGCCGCGAAGATGGAGTTCGTGTCGTTCGACGGATCGTGAACCGTCGTGATGCCGAAGGCGAGCGCGGCGTAGTTCACCCAGCTCTGCTGCGGGACGAAGTCGTTCTCCGCCTGGCCGCCGTGCGCATGGACATCGATCAGGCCGGGGATAATCGTCTTGCCCTTCACGTCGACGGTCTTGGCGCCCGCCGGAATCTTCACCGACGCGCCCACGGCAGTGATCTTGCGGCCTTCCACCACCACCGTGCCGTTCTCGATCACCTCGTCGCCGCGCATGGTGACGATGCGCGCGCCGGTCAGCGCGATCGCGCCCGGCGGATTGTCATAGGTCTGGGTGAAGCTGATATTGCGGCCCTTTTCCGGCGCTTCAGCGGCCTTTTCCGCCGCATCGGGCAGGAACGGAAACGCGTCCTTCAGATCGCGCTCGAACAGCTCGGGGCCCAGCGACCAGTACACCTTGTTCGACGCGCTCGACCATTGCAGATTCTCGCCGGCGTCGCGCGTCAGGCGGCGCAACGGGACCGCTGTGGACTTCGGTCCGATCTCCGTCGTCTGGCCCGTCGGCGGAAACGCCACGACGTAGGCGTTCCACAGCTCCTTGAACGCAATCCAGCGCTCATCCGGCGCGACGACCATGTCGGTCGCGTCGGCGCTGGTGACCACGGTCTTCACGTCGCTCCCGTCCAGGTTCACCGCTTTGAGGGCGGCCTTCTCACCCTCGCGATCAAGCAGGTACACGCGGTCGTTCTGCGAGCCGAAGCGCGGCGAACGGCCCCACTTCACCACCCGGCGCGGCTCGCCGCCCGCGGCCGGCGTCACATAGATGCCGGGATCCTGCGACCACAGGTCCGAAATCAGACCGCCACCCGTCGTCTTGCGATATACAACGCGGGCGCCGTCGGGCGTGAAGCAGGGCTCCACGTAATGGCCGGGCTCCGTCGTGATGACGCGACCCTCGCCGCCGCTTGCCGCCGCGATACGAATCGAACCCAGTTTCTGATCGTTCCACGTCGTGTAGACAATCTGCCTGCCGTCGCGCGAAAACGACGGCGCGGCCTCCCAATGGTCGTTCTGAGTGGTGAGCCGCCGCGGCGTTCCGTCGGGAAGCGCGCGCGTGTACAGGCGACCCAGCGCCACGTAGACGACCTGGTTGCCAGCCGGCGACACCGCCACGTCGCGCAACGCCTTCACCTCGAATCGGTCCGGCGCCACGGCGATGGGGAAGCGGACCGCTTCGGTAGCCTGTCGCGTCCCCGACACATGGAACGGAATCGGTTTCACCTCGCGCGTCGCGACGTCGATGCGCCAGATGCCGCCCTTCGCCCAAAACACGATCGCGCGATCATCCGGCGTCCAGGCGAACGTGGGATAGACGCCGTGGATCGCCCACGTCTCCTGCATGTCGCGCTCGAGCCCGTCGTAGATCTGCGTCTCCGCGCCCGAAGCCAGATCTCGCACGAACAGCGCGCTATGCGTGCGCACGCGCCGGACGAACGCGATGCGCTTGCCGTCGTGGGCGGGCGTGGGACGCACGGCGCCGCCCGGTCCGCCGATGTAGTTGTCCAGGTCGCCCGTCTTGCGGTTCAGCCGGCGGATTGTGTAGATGCCCGCGTTCGGGTCCTTGTTGTATTCAAAGACCGGGCCGGGCGTGGTGTCCTGGCTGAAGTAGACGAAACGCCCATCGGGCGAGAAGACCGGCTCGCCGACGTCCTTCTGGTCGTTCGGCTTCTTGGTCATCTCGAGACCCGCTCCGCCGCTCACGTGATAGAGCCAGATCTCGCCCGAACCGAGCGAACGATGCGCCGTGAAATGCTTCCGCGCGGCGATGTACTGGCCGTCGGGCGACCACGCCGGGCTGTTCAGCAACCGGAACTCTTCCTTCGACACCTGCTTGGGCGAGGAGCCGTCCCGGTTCATCACCCAGATGTTGTCGCCGCCCGCGCGATCGCTGGTGAAGGCGATGCGCTTGCCGTCGGGACTGTAGCGCGGCTGCATGTCCCACGCCATGCCGCTGGTGAGCGCTTTCGCTTCGCCGCCCGCGATGGGGAGCGAGTAGATGTCGCCGAGCAGGTCGAAGACGATTTCGTCCCCTTGCGGGCTGACGTCGAGGCTCATCCACGTGCCGGATCGAGTGTCGATCTTGATGTCCGTGCGAGGGCCGGGCGGGTTGTTCACGTCCCACTTCGGTTTATCTTTGTCGGAGGGCGTCTCAGCGAACGCAAGCGTGGCGGAAAGCAGTAATAGCGCGAGCTTCATGGGATGATAGACGAACAGGAACCCCCATCGTAGCGCGGGTTGGAGGAAGAAGATGCGCATCATAACGGCGGTGTCGGTCGGATGTCTGGCGTTCGGCCTGATCGGCTGCGGCAACCATGAGAAGCGCCAGCAGGAAGAGATGGCGCGAAAGGCGATGGAGGACTCGATCGCGCGCAAGGCGGGCCGGGCCGCCTACCAGGCGTCACGGGAAGCGGGCAAGCTGGCGGAGAAGGCCGGCCGCGAGATCAAGAAGGACGCCAAGGAGATGCAAAAGGGCTGGAAGGACGCCGAGCGCGAATCGAAGGCCAAAGGCCGATGACGCACCAGCATCGTTGTGCCTGAGCGTTAATATAGGACCAATGCTGCGTTTGCGGTTCAAGAACCCGGTCCCAAGGCATTTGGCCCGCCACGCACCCTTTCCGCAACTGCACACCGAGCAGCCGCTCAAGTCGAGAATCGAGCCCGAGACCGCTCGCCGTTTTCAAGTCGTCAGTCTGCGCCAGGCCGACGGATCGTTCGTTGCGTCCGTTGTGGAAGCTCCGGAGATTCTCGTTTACGATCGCTCGCGTAAGGCCGCGGAGAACAGAGCAGCGCGGAAGTACCTGAAGACTCCCGATCCACACGCCTACCGCCAACATCCTCTCGCAACCACCAAGGCCGTGACCATCGACATGGAGTACGACGAGGATGCGCGCGCGTTTGTGACGTTCGTCAAAGAGTTTCACCGAATGTCGACGTTCGGCGAGACCGAGTCCACGGCGCTCGATAGAACCGCGGAGATGATCCGTGGTTACGTCAAGTCGATGGAGGCGAACCAGAAGAAGATTCCTCTCGCGGCGGTGAAATTGGCGGAACTGAAGCGCATCATGGGCCTGGACTGATGTCGACGGATCCCGCCGTCTCGGGCAAGGATGCTGCGCAAGCGTTAAGGAAACTGGGCTTCCGGGAGGACAGGGTGGAAGGAAGCCATCACATCTTTGTCAAAGACGAACTCCCGCATGTCGTGGTAGTGCCTGTCCACGGCGCCAGAACGTTGCCCTCCGGGACCTTGCGGAGCATCATCCGCGCGGCAGGGCTGAGCAAGAAGCAGTTCTTCGCGGCCTTGCCCTAACCCGCCATCGCGCAAAAACGCGCCGCCCGGTTCGCATATCATAATCGTTCGGGAGGATCCGACGAGATGAGCAAAATAGCGATGATCGGTGCCGGCAGCATCGTCTTCTGCAAGACCCTGATGAGCGACATCATGGCGACCCCGGCCCTGGCCGGCAGCGAGTTCGCCCTGATGAGCCGCACCGAACCGAAACTCCGCTCCATGGAGGATTTCGGCAAGCGCATGCTGCGCGACAACGGCGTCCCCGGCGCCGTCTGGGCCACGCTGGACCGCCGCGAAGCCATCCGCGACGCCGACTTCGTTGTCGTGATGATCCAGGTAGGCGGCGTCGACGCCTTCGAACTCGATTACCGCATCCCCCTCAAATACGGCGTCGACCAGTGCATCGCCGATTCGCTCGGACCCGGCGGCATCTTCCGCGGACTGCGCACCATCCCCGTCCTGGTGGACATTGCGCGCGACATGGAGCAGCTCGCCAAACCCGGCGCGCTGATGCTCCAGTACGCGAACCCGATGGCCGCCAACTGCCTCGCCATCGGCAAGGCCACACGCACGCCGGCGGTCGGCCTGTGCCACGGCGTGCAGACCACGCTCGACCTCATCTCGCGCTACTGCGGCGTGCCGAAGGAGGAAATCACCTACACCTGCGGCGGCATTAACCACATGGACTGGTTCCTCACGCTGGAACATAAAGGCCGAGACCTGTATCCGCAACTCCGCGCCGTATTCGAACAGCCCGAATACTACAAAAACGAAAAGGTGCGCGGCGAAGTGTTCCGCCACTTCGGCTACTTCATGACCGAATCCACCGGCCACCTCAGCGAGTACGTGCCCTGGTTCCGCAAGAACCGCCGAGCCCTCGACGCCTACTGCGACGAGCCGAGCTTCGGCGGCGAAAGCGGCGCCTACTACCACTGGTGCAAGCTGATCTCCGACAAATACGCCGAACACGATCCACTCGCCTGCGAATCCACAAAGATCAGCCGCCGCAGCGTCGAATACTGCTCCTACATCATGGAAGCGATCGTCACCGGCCGCCCGTTCCGCTTCATGGGCAACGTGCCGAATCGCAACTACATCACGAATCTGCCCAACGGATGCTGCGTCGAAGTGCCCACTTTCGCCGACGACACCGGCCTGCATCCCATGGTGATCGGCGACCTGCCGCCGCAATGCGCCGCGCTCTGCATGACCAACGTCAATTCGCAGATCCTGGCCGCCGACGCCGCGCTGGCCTCCGATCCCGAGCGCCTGGTGCAAGCCGTCGCGATGGACCCGCTCACCAGCGCCGTCTGCACGCTCGGCGAGGTCCGCGAGATGTGTACGGAAATGCTCGAGGCGCAGCGTCAGTGGCTGCCGGGCTTCGCGGGCAAGGCGATCGCCCCCAGGCCGTTCATCGCCATTCCGCCCGATTGCCAGCCGGTCGACGTTCCGCTCGACCCCGCGCTCGCCATCGGCAAGCGCTTCGGCACGCTGGTCGAGCAGACCGTCGCCTAGCGCCCGGCATGGTGATCCTGTTCGACATCGACGGCACGCTGATCGATCACGATGGGGCCGAGCGCGTCGCGGTGGAGATCCTCCGCCGCAAGCTCGGCCTTGCCGAAGCTCCCGAAGCGTTCCTCGCCCGCTGGCACGTGGTTCTCGAACGCCATTATGACCGCTACCTGGCGGGCGAACTCACGCTCCAGGGGCAGCGCCGCGAGCGTTTCCGGGAGGCCGTCGACGCCTCCCTGACCGACGAAGCGGCCGACCGCCTGAGCGACGCCTATCTCGCCGACTACCTGGACGTCTGCCAGCCGTATCCCGACGTGGCGTCGTGCCTTTCCGAACTCGCCGCCTATCCCAAGGGCGTGATCTCCAACGGCGAACGCAGCCAACAGCAGTACAAGCTCGAGCGCGCCGGAATCGCCGGCTGTTTCGGGCCGCTGATCCTTTCGGCGGAATGCGGCATGGCGAAGCCCTCCCGGGGCATCTTCGAACTCGCCTGCCGCGAGATGGGGGCCGCGCCGTCTGAGGCGGTCTACGTGGGCGACCGCCGCGACATCGACGCCGAAGCGGCCCAATCGGCCGGTCTCCGGGGCGTCTGGCTCGACCGCGCCGGCATGGGCGGCGCCGGCATCCCGCAAATCCGCACATTGGCGGAGCTGCCCGCTCTCATTCATCGGTAAAGCCGATCTTTCGCTTCCAATCTATCTATCTAACCGATCCCCTGCGGCCCGCATCTGTACTTGTGTATGCGGAACGTAAAGACTTTGGCTCTACTGGCTACTCTGACCGCCCTGCTGATGTGGGGCGGCCAACTGCTCGGCGGAAACGCCGGCATGGCGTTGGCGCTCGTATTCGCCGGCGTCATGAACATCGGCGCCTACTGGTTCAGCGATCGCATTGTCCTGCGGATGCACCAGGCGCGCGAGGTCACTGAGTACGAGGCGCCGGAGTTGCACCGTATGGTGCACGATCTCGCCATGCGCGCCGGGCTCCCCATGCCGCGCCTGTTCATCATGCCGGAAGGCGCGCCGAACGCCTTCGCCACCGGGCGCGATCCCAAACACGGCGTGGTGGCGGTGACCGAAGGGCTGCTGCGGGTCCTCGACCGCCGCGAAACAGCGGCTGTCATCGCGCACGAGCTTGGTCACATCAAGAACCGCGACACCCTGATCATGGCGATCGCCGCCACCTTCGCCGGCGCGATGAGCATGATCGCCAACGCCGCCCTGTGGGGCTCCCTGTTCGGCGGCCATGACGACGAGGACGGCAGTCCGGCCGCGTCGCTGCTGGGCGTGATGGTGGCCCCGTTCGCCGCCATGCTCGTGCAGATGAGCATCTCGCGAACCCGCGAATTCGGCGCCGACGAGGCCGCCGCGCGTTACACCGGCGAACCGTTGGCGCTCGCCAGCGCGTTGCGCAAGATCGAGGCGTACAGCGAATACGCCCCCATGCAGGCGGCGACTCCGGCGACGGCGCATCTGTTCATCCACAACCCGTTCACCCTGCGCGGCGTCGCGACGCTGTTCAGCACCCACCCCTCCACGGACGCCCGCATCGAGCGCCTGGAGGCGATGGCGAGCGGCCGCCGGCCGGTGGCGGCGTGAGCGCCTCGCTGCGCGAAATCTGCGGCATGGCCCTGGTCGTGATCGGACTGATCGCGATGCCGCTGCCCGTGATTCCGGGCCTTCCCATCCTCGCCGCCGGAGCCGCGCTGTTGGGCGCGGACCACCGGTGGGTGCGCAAGGCCCGGACCTGGCTGCGGCTCGGAGATAAACAATGACCCTGTTCCCTTTCGCCGAATACTGGTGGTTTTACGCCGCCTTCACTGCCTTTGTGCTGGCGTTGCTGGCCCTGGATCTCGGCGTATTTCACCGCCGCGCCCACGCGGTGTCGTTCCGTGAAGCCAGCGTCTGGAGCGCGGTGTGGATCGCCCTGGCGCTCCTGTTCAACTACGGCTTCTACCGCTTCGCCGCGTGGAAGCTGGCGGGCGATGCTCGGCTCACGGCGCTCCCCGGATTCAATCCGGAGGCGGCGGCGCGCCAGGCCGGACTCGAGTTCCTCACCGGCTACGTGGTCGAAAAGACGCTGTCGCTCGACAACATTTTCGTCTTCGTGGTGGTGTTCGCCTTCTTCGGAATCCCGGCCATCTACCAGCACCGCGTGCTGTTTTTCGGGATCCTGGGCGCGCTGATGTTTCGAGCGGCGTTCATCGCGGCGGGCTCGGCGCTGCTCCAGTATCACTGGGTGATCTGGGTGTTCGGCGGATTCCTCATCCTCACGGGCGTGAAGATGATGTTCGCTTCGGAGAAGCCCGTGGACCCGGGACGCAACCCGCTGCTGAAGCTGTTCCGGCGCTTCGTGCCGGTGACGCCGGACCTGCACGGCCAGCGCTTCTTCGTGCGGGTGAAAGGCGCGCTGTACGCCACGCCCCTGCTGTTGACGCTGCTGTTCGTCGAAGTCAGCGACATTCTGTTCGCCATCGATTCGGTGCCCGCGATCTTTGCGCTGACTCGCGAACCGCTGATCGTGTTCACCTCGAACGTGTTCGCGATCCTGGGTCTGCGGTCGCTGTATTTCCTGCTGGCGGGCGCGGTGGCCCGGTTCGCGCTGCTCAAGTACGGGTTGGCGGCGGTGCTGATGTTTGTCGGCCTGAAGATGGTTTGGCTGAACGACGCTTTCGGGGGGCAGTTCCCGACCGCTTGGTCGTTGGGAATCATTGGCGGCGCGATCGCCGTGTCGATCGTAGCCTCGTTGGTTGTGACGCATAAGGTGGAGGAGAAGCATGAAGTGGTCATGGAAAATCGCTAAGTTGGCCGGAATCGACGTCTACGTCCACGCGACGTTCCTGCTGTTGTTGGGCTGGGTCGCGGTGGCTCATCGGAGCTCGGGCCGGGCGGCGCTTGAAGGCGTGGCCTTCACATTGGCGATTTTCGCCTGCGTGCTGCTCCACGAACTGGGACACGCCCTGGCGGCGCGCCGCTTCGGCATACCCACGCGCGACATCACGCTGCTGCCCATCGGCGGAGTGGCGCGCCTGGCGCGGATGCCGAAGGAGCCCGCGCGGGAGTTGGTCGTCGCGCTAGCCGGCCCGGCGGTGAACGTCGTCATCTCCGTGGGCCTGTTCGCCTGGCTCGCCGCCACCGGCGGCTGGGCGCCGCTCGCGCAACTGGGCGTCGCCGGCGGACCATTCCTCGAGCGTCTAGCCATCGCCAACGCCGGACTTGCCCTGTTCAACCTGATCCCGGCCTTCCCCATGGATGGCGGGCGGATCCTGCGCGCGCTCGTGGCCCTGCGGACCGACTATGCCCGCGCCACTCGCATCGCCTCCCGGATCGGCCAGGGGATGGCGATTCTGTTCGGCATCGCCGGGTTATTCGGCAACCCGATGTTGCTGTTCATCGCGCTGTTCATCTGGATGGGGGCGGCGTCGGAGAATCGCGCCGCTCAGTTTGAGGCCGCGGCGCGCGGAATGCGCTCGGTGACCGTGTTCAAAGTGCATCGCGTGCGGCAGCCCGGATCGCCCGTGGGAGCGCGCACCCTGTCGATGCTCCGGCGCGCGCGCTACGCCTCGCCCTTGCCGCGATCCGGCTGGCGACCCGCCGCCGGTTGAAATTGTAACGGTTTCATTTGCTTTTCTCCGGGGGACGCTCAGGTCCGCCGGAGACGTCGAATCGTCCATTTCATTCAAATTCAAACTGGGAGAAATCTAAAAAATGATGCGCAATTCGATCACTCGACGTGTGTCTGTCGTCGCCGCTTTCGCCCTGATTCCGGCGGCGCTGGTCGCCAAGCCGAACTCGGACGCCCTGGCGCTGGAGCGCGAGGGGGTGGATCTGATCCGCGAAGTGGAGGAGATCGCGCGAGACGTGCGTTCCCACGCGTCGCGGCTGGATCAGTTCTCCCGGAGTCCGCTGATCTCCAAGCCGACCCACGCCTACCACCTGAGCCAGATCCGGACCTTGATCAACGAGAACCTGCGGCCCGTGATGATGCGTCTCGGCGAGATCCAGCCCCAACTGCCGGAGTGGAAGCAGCAGGCCATCGATCAGATGATCGCCGCCGCCAGGCTTCTGGCCGAGGACGCCACCGACGCCATCATCGCCAAGCGCGAGGCGAAGACGCTCCCCACATCGATGAACGCCGATTATAAGGACCTCGTCTCGCGCGTCCACGCGCACGCCGAGAAGCTGGTGAAAACCTCCGACGCCGCCGGCAACTATGCCGCCGCGCGCTTGAAGGCGCACTCGGCGGGCGTGCCGGTGGCCGGCAACTGACCCTTCCGGGGCGCTCCCTCTCGTGGGGGCGCCCCGGTACTACACTGAAGCTATGGTGCGGCTTGCTGGAATCTGGCTGATGCTGGCGACCCTGGCGTTCGGCGCCGACTACAAAGGTCCCCGCCCCCCGCAGGCGGATGTTCCGTTCCTGCTGCACGCCTCCACCCTGTTGAAAACCGAGGTTGCCGAAGCCAAGGAAGAGTCCAAAAAGGACGACACCACCTACATCATCTCCGGCGCCGCCTCCGAAGTGAAGACCCCCCTGGCGGAGCCGATTTTCCTCCTCGAATCCGATACCCTGAATCCGGATCGTCTCGAACTTTATCGCCTTGAAGTGAGAAATGGCCGCCGTGAAGTTACTATGAATCAGAAGAAGCGGCGGGGTCCAAAACCGCTCAAGTTGCTGGTGAACCGCCTGTCGGACCGGCTTTATCGCATCGAAGTGGCGGAAATGCTGGACCCGGGAGAGTATTCGCTGTCGCCCGCTGATTCCAATCGCGTCTTCTGTTTTCAGGTGTACTAGAGTCCTAATTACGCGCGTCAATAGAACTAAGACTAAATGTATACACCTGTCATCCGATAACGTGCGATAGACTGAGGCAACCGAATCCAATGATTGTACGCGTCCGGCTACAAACGGGTCCCCGAATTCGCAAGGCGAGAGGCAAGAACCGGCACGTCGCGGCCGCCATCGCCGCGTTGATGTGGCCGGCCGTCCTGGTGGCCTATGTGCTGGGAGCCTGGGCGTTGTTTGCCGAGATTCAGGTGGCGGGCGCTTTCGGAATCCAGCGCGGACTGTTCTCTCATTGGCAGGCCTGGCTGGCGGCGGCTATTTCCATCCATCTTGCGACTCTCGTGCTCAGCCGCTACGGCCGCGAGGGCGATTTACGCCTGCCCATTCATATTTTCTCGTGGATTTCGAGCTTCGGCAGCCGCCGGGCCGCCGAGTAGCGCCTTCCAGTACTGATCCATCCAGCCCTCGCGATTCCGCGGATACCCCACGTGCGCTGTCGCGCGAAACTCCGTGGGGTGTCTCCGCATCTACATAAGCGAGTACTCGCCACGGGCAGAGTGGAGGGATACGAAATGAGCTGGCAAGCAATCGCTTGGACCGAAATACAATCGAGAGTTCCGCGGATTCCCGACGGGCGCATCGCCATGGAGGGCTTACGCCTTCAGGCGACCGAGGCGCTGTCGCTCAGCGCGGAGTTCCTGCGTCCGTTCGCCGCTGTTGAAGCCGCGCTGGGATTCTGGCGGCTGGGCGCCGACGCGGGTTGGACCGGTGAGTTTTTCGTAAATTCGGGCATGTTCTCACACTGGCAAGTGTGGATTGCGACATCCTTATTTACACAGGCGGCGTCGGTTTACCTGCATCGCCTGCTCCCGAAAAAACCCGAATCCGCCGAAAACAGGCCGTGATCTGATATTCTGACGGTAACGGGCCCCACCCCGAATGGCTTACTCCACCCGTTATTACTCGAGAGGGTTTTCATCGAGCAACCTGCTTCCGCCTGGAGTGCGATGGTTGTTGATCGTGAACACGGCCCTGTGGCTGGTGTACTTCCTTGGCGTCCGCACCGGTTTGGGGGAAGTGTTCCAGCACTTCGGCCTGGTGCCCGCGCAGGTGGTGAACACGTTCGCGGTGTGGCAGTTGTTCACCTACATGTTCCTGCACGACCCCTTCGGGTTCGGCCACATCCTGTTCAACATGTTGACGTTGTGGATGTTCGGCAAGGACCTGGAGGCGGCCTGGGGCACGCGGCGCTTCCTTAAGTTCTACTTTCTGTGCGGGCTGGGAGCGGGCGTTTGCGTGGTGGTCGCGAACTACATTTTTGGCAGCCCGTACACCCGCACCATCGGGGCCTCCGGCGCCATCTACGGTCTGCTGATGGCCTTCGGCATGACCTATCCGGACACCACCGTGCTGTTCAGCTTCCTGTTCCCGATCAAGGCGAAGTACTTCGTCATGATCATCGGCGCGATGGCGTTCCTCAGTTCGCTCGGCGCGAACAACGGCGTTTCGAACGTCGCTCACCTGGGCGGAATGCTGTTCGGCTACGCGTTCCTGAAGTATGAGGCGCTGGCCGGCGGCCGCCGCGGCGGCTTCAGCCTGGGCGAGAGCCTCCGCTACCGCTACAAACAATGGCAGTTGGAGCGTAACCGCCGCAAGTTCCAGGTCTACATGCGGAAGCAGGGACGCGGCGGTCCCTGGGTCAACTAGACGCGGCAACTTCGGCGCGGGTCCCTGCGTCTATACTGGGTACTAAGTCGTCTGCCATGCAATCCCTCAAGGTCATCGCGCTCCCACTCGGGATTTCGCTGCTCGCCGGGTTCGCCTACACCGTCGCGGCGCAGCAGGGCCCCGGATCCACCAACTCGGAAACCGTCGCGAGGCCGCGCAAGAAACCGGCGGGCGACACTCCGGCGGTGGAGCCGGCGGAGAACCAGAAGATCCCCTCCAAGTTCGACAAGCGCAAGGAACTGCCGGCCGACATCCCGACCTTCAAAAGCGACGTCCTGACGGTGACCGTGGATGTGGCGGTGCTCGACAACAAGGGGCACTTCATCCCCAAGATCCCGCGCGGCAACTTCCGCATCCTTGAGGACAACGTCCCGCAGCAGGTCTCGGACTTCAACGTCGGCGAGGCCCCGATGACCGTCTGCATGGTCATCGAGTTCAGCAATCTCTACCAGCAGTATTGGAGCTACACCTGGTACCAGACCCTCCAGGCCGCCTACGGCTTCCTCGAGACCCTGAAGCAGGACGATTACGTCGCCGTGGTGGCCTACGACCTCAAATCGGAGATCCTGTCCGATTTCTCGGCCGACAAGCGCGCCGCCTATGAGGCGATGCAGCGGCTGCGCATCCCGGCGTTCTCCGAATCGAACCTGTACGACGCCGTGGTGGACACTGCCGAGCGCATGCAGGACATCGAAGGCCGCAAGGCAATCATCCTGATCTCGAGCGGCGTCGACACCTTCAGCAAGCTCACCTTCGACAAGACCCGCAACCGGCTCCAGAACGCCGGCATCCCAATCTACGCGATCGGCCTGATGCAGACCCTGCGCGAGCTGTACGACGCGCGTGGATGGATGGGCCCGATCCAGCGCCTCGACTTCCTCCAGGCCGACAACCAGATGCGCACCTTCGCCAAGGAGACCGGCGGGATGTCGTTCTTCCCCCGCTTTGAAGGCGAGATGCCGGGCGTATTCCGCTCCATCGCCGGCTCGCTGCGTAGCCAGTACGTGCTCAGCTACCACCCGTCGAACCTGGCCAAGGACGGCAAGTTCCGCCGGATCAAGGTGGAGCTGGTGGACCCGTCGACCAACAATCCCCTACGGATCGTCGACGAGAAAAGCAAGCCGATCAAGTACCAGATCATCGCGAAGCAGGGCTACACGGCCCCGCGCGAAGTCGAGTAGCGGCCCCTACATCTTGCGAGGCGTGATGCGGTCGGTCCCGACGAACTTCTGGAGCGGCTCCGGCACCAGCACGCTGCCATCGGCCTGCTGGTAATTCTCGACAATCGCCACCCACGTACGGCCGATGGCGAGCCCCGACCCGTTCAGCGTATTGGCGTACTCGCTCTTCTTGCCCGTCTTCGCCCGGATATTGGCGCGCCGCGCCTGGAACCCCTCGAAGTTCGAGCAGGAGGAGATCTCCTTGTACGCGCTCTGTCCCGGCAGCCAGACCTCCAGGTCGTAGGTCTTGGCCGACGAAAATCCCATATCGCCCGAACACAGCGCCATGCGACGGTACGGCAGACCCAGGCGTTCCAGGATATCCTCGGCGTCGCCCGTCAGCTTCTCCAGTTGCTCATAGCTCTGCTCGGCGCGCGTGAACTTCACCAGCTCGACCTTCTGGAACTGGTGCTGGCGGATGATGCCGCGCACGTCGCGCCCGTAGGAGCCGGCCTCGCTGCGGAAGCACGGCGTATAGGCGCACAAGCTGATCGGCAAATCGTCGGCGTTCAGCGTCTCGTCCCGGTACAGGTTCGTCACCGGCACCTCCGCCGTCGGCGCCAGCCAGAAATCGTTCTTCTCGCACTTGAACAAGTCCTCGGCGAACTTCGGCAACTGGCCCGTGCCAAACAGACTCGCCGAATTGATCAGAAACGGCGGCAGGACCTCGGTATACCCATGCTCGCGCGTGTGCACATCCAGCATGAAGTTGATCAGGGCGCGTTCCAGCCGCGCCCCCAGATCCCAATACACGGCGAATCGCGCGCCGGTCACTTTCGCGGCGCGCTCCAGGTCGAGAATGCCCAATTCCGGACCAAGGTCCCAGTGCGCTTTCGGCGTAAACCCGAACTCGCGCGGCTGGCCCCAACGCTTCACCTCGACGTTATCGTCCGCCGACTTCCCCACCGGAACCGATTCGTGCGGCACGTTCGGTATCCCGGCCAGCAGCCCCTTGAACGATTCGTCAAGCCCGCGCACCTTCTCATCGAGCGCGGAAATGCGGTCGCCGATGTCCCGAACCTTCTGCTGCAGTTCAGCGGTGTCCGCGCCCTCTCGCCGAAGCTTGGCGATATTGGCGCTTTCCGAATTCCGCTGGGCCTTCAACTGTTCGGCTTCGGTGACGGCGGACCGCCGCTGGGCGTCCAGTTCACGGAACTGCGCGCGGTCCAGTTCGAAGCCGCGCGTAGCCAGCCGCTCGGCGGCCGCGTCCAGGTTGGAGCGAAACCAGGCTAAATCAAGCATCTGCGCTTAGTGCCTCTCACTCATCGGGACCCACGCGCGTCCCACCTGTTCTCCAATGTAATCGGCGCGCGGGCGGATCAACCGGTTATTGCGGTACTGCTCCAGGATGTGCGCGGTCCAGCCGGACATGCGGCTCACCGCGAAGATCGGCGTGAACAGATCCACCGGGATGCCCAGCGAATAGTAAGTGGACGCCGAATAGAAGTCCACGTTGGCGTTCAGGCCCTTGAGCTCGCGGACGGTCTTTTCGATGTCGCGCGAAGCTTCGTACAGATCCGCGTGGCCGGTCCGCTGCCCGATCTCCTCCGACAGCCGTTTCAAGTGGATGGCGCGCGGGTCGAGCGTGCGATACACGCGATGGCCGAATCCGGGGACCTTCACCTTCATGCCCAGCCGGTCGCGCACGGTCTGCAAAGCGCGGGTGGAATCGCCCGCCTCGAGCAGCAGTCGGATCACGTCCTCGTTGGCGCCGCCATGCAGCGGTCCCTTCAACGCGCCGATGGCGGAAGTGACGGCGGAGTAGATATCGGAAAGCGTGGCGGCGGTGACGCGCGCGGCGAAGGTGGACGCATTCAGCTCATGGTCGGCGTGCAAGGTCAGCGCGATGTCGAAGGCGCGCTCCATCACCTCATCCGGCTTGTTGCCGGTCAGCGTATAGAGGAAGTTCGCCGCGAAACTCAGCTCGGGATCGCCATCGAGAACAGGCAGATTCTTCCGCAACCGGTCGAACGTGGTGACGATGGTGGCGGTCTGCGACATCAGCCGGTGGGCCTTGGCCAGGTTCGACTCGGTGGACATATCCTTCACGAGCGGATCGTAAAGGCTGAGCATCGAGACCGCGGTGCGCAGCACGTCCATCGGAGTAGCGTTCGGGACCGAAGCCAGGAACTCCTGCACCTGTTTCGGGATCGGGCGGTACTGGACGAGATTTTTCTTGAAGTAGTCCAGCTCCGTCTGGTTCGGAAGCTTTCCATTCCAGAGAAGGTAGATCACCTCCTCGAAGGAAGCGTTCTCCGCCAGGGTATGTATGGTGTAGCCCTGATACGCAAGAACTCCAGCTTCACCATCGATGTAACAAATTTCGGATTGAGTGGCGATGACGCCTTCAAGGCCTGCGCCCGTCGTGACTGCCATGATGTTCGCTTACGCTCCGTCTAAGAAATTAAGATGCCGGATTGGAACGGAATCCCCGCCGCTTCAATTGTAACAACGCAGGCGCACTATGCTTGCGCCAATCGAACAGGATGCGTGAGATTGGCTTAAGATGCTGACGAAGCTCGTCATCCGCAACTTCAAGCGGTTCGACCACGTCGAGATCCCGTTGTCGAGCCCCGTGGTCTTTGTCGGACCGAACAACTCCGGCAAGCGCTCGGCCTTGCAGGCGCTGACGCTGTGGGAGCTGGGTCTGCGCCGCTGGAAGGAAAAGCGGAGCGAGCGCGGCGCTCCGGACAAGCGCCCCGGCGTGGCGATCAACCGTCGCGACCTGCTCATGGTCCCCGCCCCCGCCGCCAATCTCCTGTGGCGGGACCTGCGAGTCCGCAACGTGCAGCGCATCAACGGCGGCCAACAGACGCAGAACATCCGCATCGACGTGATGGTGGAAGGCCAGACGGCGACCACGGACTGGGCCTGTGGGCTGGAGTTCGATTTCTCCAACGACGAGTCCTTCTTCTGCCGTCCCCTCCGCCTCGAAGAGAAGAAGGACCCGCCGCGCATGCCGGTCCCGGACGCAGCCTACGGCGTTCAAATCGCCTTCCTCCCGCCGATGTCCGGACTCGCCTCGAACGAGACGCGCCTCGAGGCGGGCGCCATCAACGTCCGGTTGGGAGAAGGCCGCACGGCCGAGGTGTTGCGCAACCTCTGCCACCGGATTCTGGACGAATCAAAGGACCAGTGGGCCGTCCTCCTCGACCAGATGCACAAGCTGTTCAGCGTCAAGCTGGATGAACCCGTCTACATCCCGGAGCGCGGCGAAATCCAGATGACCTACCGCGACGAATCCGGCATCCGTCTCGATCTGTCGAGTTCAGGCCGAGGATTGCAGCAGACGCTGCTGTTGCTCTCCTACCTCGCATTGCATCCGGGCGCCGTACTGCTGCTCGACGAACCGGACGCTCACCTGGAACTGCTCCGCCAGCGCGAGATCTACCAGATGCTGGCCGAATCGGCGCGCGCATCGGGCAGCCAGCTCATCATCGCGAGCCACTCGGAGGAGGTTCTGAACCAGGCCGCCGCCACCAGCCCGGACAGCGTAGTGGCGTTCCTCGGCAAGCCCCACCGGATTCCACGAAACCGCGCCACTGCCGTGCGGCTAGCGCTCAACACCGTACGCTACGACCAATACTATTTGGCGGAACAGAACGGCTGGGTCCTCTACCTGGAGGACCGCACGGACCTCGACATCCTGCGCGCGTTCGCCGAGCGTCTCAACCACCCGGCCCAGGCCGCCCTCCGTTCGCCCTTCATGGTTCCCATCGGCAATCAGCCCAATGAGGGCCGCAGGCATTTCAACGCGATCGTCGAAGCGAAACCGGACCTGGAAGGTTACCTGCTGGTGGACCGCGACGCCCCGGACCTCCAATCCCGCGACAATCTCCTCGAAAAGAAGTGGACGCGGCGAGAGATCGAGAACTACATCTGCCAGCCCGAAACACTGGAAGCCTTCGCCAGCGAATTCGGCCAATCGCGCGCGGGCGGTCCCTTATTTGAGGAAGCGGACGCGGCGAAGGCCGCGGCCATCATGCGCCAAAGCGTAACGGATCGCGTAACCCCGGCCGCCCTGCGCGATCGCAACGACCCCTGGTGGAGCGCCGTGAAGGCCAGCGATGACTTCCTCGACCTGGTCTTCTCGGACTTCTTCAAGCAGCTCGGCCTGCGCATGGAATTCCGCAAGGCCGACTACCATCGCCTGGTCCGTCACATCCCGGACGAACAGCTCGCGCCCGAACTCACGGAAGTGCTCGACGCGATATTCCAGGTCTCACGCCGCGCCCGTCCAGCCACCGGCGAGCCCTCGGCCTAACCCCCGGTAAACAACCGCTCCCGCGCCGCCTCCGAAATCGCCACCACGGCCGGATGCTTCAGCTTCCGCTCCACCGAAATGGCGTAGAACTGCTCGGTCATCCCATCCAGCGCGCCCACCGGCGAGGCCTTATACTGCTCCCGAACTTCCCTCGCAATCGCGGCCGAAGCAGGAAACAGCCCAGCGCCCGCCTGCGCGAACGTCCCCATCAGCGCGGAGTCCTTGAACTCCCCCACAATCCGCGGCCGCACCCCCCGAGCCTCAAACCACTCATCGAGCGCGCGCCGCAGCGACGAACCCTCCAGCGGCAGCAGCAACGGAGCCTCATTCAGACTCTGCGGGAACCCGCGGCGATACTTGGCCACCAGCGCCGAAGCCCCATACAGCATGACGCCCGAAGCGCCTAGCAGGTGATTGAACGCCTTCGCCCGCACCTGCGAGGTCACCGGCGTATCCGACAGCACGACATCCAGCCGGTGCTCGGCCAACTCCACCAGCAGCCGCTCCGGCGAGTCTTCGTCACACACAATCTGCACCGGCTCGCTCATGGTAAGCGCTGGCTGTAGAATCCGGTGCGCAATCAGCTTCGGCACCAGGTCCGAAATCCCCACCAACAGCCGCAGGCCACGCCCGTGTGGCCGCCCCTTCAGCACATCCTGCAGCTCGCGCCCCAGGCCGAAGATCTCATCCGCGTAGCGAAACACCACCTGGCCGACATCGGTCAACGTCAACCCGCGCCCGGCCCGCGTGAACAGCTTCTCGCCCAGCGTCTCCTCGAGCATCCGCAACTGCCCGCTGATGGTCGGCTGCGCCAGCCGCAGCTTCTCGCAGGCCCGCGCGATGCTGCCCTCCTTGGCGACAGTCCAGAAGTACAGCAGGTGGTGGTAATTCAGCCACTCCATCTATACCGATAGTCGCACCGCCGGATCGCCCAGCACCACGTAATTGCGAGCGTCGTTGCGAGCCTTCCACGCATCCCCCAGGTCATCGTCGGAAACCTGCCCGGCGAACTGCCGGTTCCGCAGCAGGTCGCTCAATGAGGCGGACAGCACGCTCCAGCGCTGATTGAACTGATCGGTGGCCTGGCCCACCCGCACGCCCTTCAGAATCTGATCCAGCGTGAAGCGGAACTCCTGGATCTGCGGCCGGCCCGCGCCCTTGAACGAACTCGCCCACGCCCGATCGACGTGTCCAATCACCGCCAACGCGCCCCGCGAAAGCAGCCCCTGCGGCAGCCGCGCCACCACCGGCTTCGGCATCAGCGGCTTCTCGCTGCCGTCCGGCATCCGGTCGTAGGTGTCCATCGCCGGACAGCCCGCGCTATAGCAGGCGAAGAAGAAGTGGATCATACCCTCGCAGGAAATCCCGACCAGGTCCCGCTCGCACAGGAAACTGGTGGGCGGCACGGGTGCGCCCGCCTTGAAATCGGCGCACAGCAGCGCGCCTTGCTTGGCGGCCTGCTCCGGGTCGGTCATGTCGAACCGCATGCCGTGCGATCCGCTGAACAGCAGCGACGGCCGCCCGCCCGGCCGCTTCCCCGCGATGAGATCGAGGATATTCTGCTTCTTCGCGTCCTCGGCCAGCAGGCCCTGCACCGCAAAACCCCGGTTCGAACCGAGCGGCGGATGCTGGGCGTCGGTCCCATTCAGCAGCGGCAGCGCCATGTTGTCATGAAACAACTGCGTGGCCGGATCGTTCGGATGCCGCGTCGCGACAATCGCCGCCGTCTTGGGAGACTTCGTCTGCTCCGCCGCCGCCGCTTTCGCCGCATACTGCGCCCAGCCCTCCGGCGAATCGAAATACAGCCGTCCCACCGCCCAGTAGGAATCCAGCTTGTACTGAAACTCGAAAGGAATCTGCTCGGCCGATCCCGCCAGCACGACGTAGTAAGGAACGCCCGCCGTCGGATCCACCATGCGCAGGTCCAGGCCCCGCCGCCGCAGCCACCGTTCGGCGGTGTCGCCGGGCTGGTAGCCGCGGTCGCCATCCATCACCTGGAACAGCGGCCCCGCCTCGCTGGCGCGCAAATCGAGCAGCGGCTTGAGCGCGGCCTTCACCGCGCTGTTATCCTGCCCCGCCGGAAACACGATGCACCAGCCGGCCTGGGACAGGTCGTTGGCATCGTCGATGGCCGCGCCCAGGTGGCGGTCGTTCCGACCCTGGATCGCCTGCGCGTCCTCGTCCACCGTGTCGAGCACGGACCCCGGCACGCTCTCCGACAGCAGTTCGCCGGTCGCCGCATCGACCCCCATCGGGATGAACGAACTCATCGGCGTCCCCCCGCGGCGGCGTTCGCCACGCCCGCCTGCGCGGCCTGCCAGATCACGTGCGCCACCTCCGGACCGGTGATCCCGTTGTGGTCCGGAATGAACGCGTCGCCCCGCAAGTTATAGATCTGGCCGCCCTTGAACGGGTACTCGCCGTCCGACCTCAACATCTCCAAATCGCGCACGCCCGCATACCCGCGAATGCCGTACGTCCCAATCCCGCCGAACACCGGCAGCGACGGCGGAGTCAGCGGATCGTCCGCGCCGAAATCCGGATTCGCGCGCACCAGCGCCACCGCCTTGGGATACAGCGACCCGACCGCCGAGTCGAACTTCGACCTCGTCGTCACCACCGGACCGCGCACCGCCGGCTCCCTCAGCGCGGCATTGAAATATCCCTGCCGGCTCGACGATCCGACGCGATCCGCATACGCCCACAACGACAACGCCCCCTGCGCCAGCACCACCGAATCGAGCGGACGCGGCAGCGGCGAGCGCCCCTCCACCCCGCCCAGAATCGAGGAGACCACCACGCACCCGAAGCTGTGCCCCATCAGGTGAAACGTCGTGTGCGGCAGCGCATTTTGCAGCCGCGCGATGAAATCGTGCATGCCTCGCTCGCCGATGGTGCGCGCCCGCGCCTTCATGGTCCAGAAGCTGAGCCGTCGCAGCGGCCACAGCAGCGCGCTCACAATCGCGCCCGGGGCGAAATCGCTATCGCCAGCCGCCTCGAACGCCTCCACCGGATCGAACGGCTTGCCCTCGGCCTCCGGCGCAGCCCCCGGCCCTTCCCCGGTGAAGCCGATGGCGGCGGCCAGCCGGTTGTAGGCGTCCACCACGCGCGGCGGCATCACCATCGCGGCCGCGTTCTGTTCGTTCTCCTTGAAGATGACGTCCAGCGCCGCGCGCACCTCCTCGGTTCCGCCCAACTCGTTCAGGTACGTCTGCTTCAGGCCGCTCAAATCGCCGCCCACCGCATCGAACGACGCGCCGCCCAGGTCCTCATCGCCCCACGCCAGGCTCGGCCAGTGCAGCCCGATCCACAACGGCCGGAACTCCGGCCCCATCCGCGCGATATCGTGCCCCAGATCGAGCATCGCGCCGATCCAGGAGTTGTACTGCGCCACCGCCCCCGGCATGTCCCCCAGCCAACCATGGCTGAAGAAGAAAACGTTGGTGGGCGGCTCGGCGGCCGCCTCGGCCAGGATGCGGTCGCTCAGCCGCCCGTTGATTCCATCCGGATCATCGGCGCGTTCGACGCCGTCTTTATCGAAAGCGATCAGTGCGTAGCGCACTTGGGTGTCAGGCACGAGTTGGTACGGCAAACATCTCCTCCCCGGTGTTGCGGTCAGTTGACGGAATTAGCTCGCGGAGACTCGATCGGAGATCCGCAGCCGGATTCGTTCGGAAACTTCCCAACTGGTCTTGCGCAGACGTTCGTCCTGCTGCGAAGCCCGGAAACTGACGGGCTGCAGGGAGAACTCTCGCAGAATCTCGAGCGAACGCTGGTTGCCGATATGGCCCAGCGCCTCCAGCGCGTAGCTGGTCAAAAGCGTGCGCTCAAACGGCCTCAGGTGGCGAACCGGCGCGCCCAGCCGCCGCAGCGCTCCGGTAAATTTCCTCCGCAGCACGTCATGGCACACCGCGCGAAGGTCGTCGATGCGTGGGTCCTGCATGGAGCCGAGAATCTCCGCGTAGGCGCGCAGGCTGCGGCCTTCCAGGTAGACGTCCGGGCTTTTCAGGCAGCCATCCAGGTAGCGCAACTGTTTCGGCTCGGCCATCGCGCTGCCCAGCTTCCCGATGGCGTAGACCACGTGATGGGTCAGGCTCGGATCCACCAGCTCCGGCGAATCGACGGCGCGCCGCACCAGGTCCATGGCGGCGCGCGCCTGCAGCTTGATCAACCCATCGGCGATTAGCCAGTGCAGGTCGGCGTTCACCGGCAGCCGCATGAAGCGGTTCACCAGCATGTCGATGGCGGCCTTGCTCCCCATCGTCACCATGGCGAAGGCGGCCAGGCCCGCCAACAGCGCCTTGGCCCGATGATCCGCCGCCTTGGGATCATCCGCCCCCGGATCGCTCAGGCAGGCCGCCAGCGCCTCCAGGTTCCCCGCCGTCCACACCCCGATCAGTCGCAGGACCTCTTCCCGGGGGCACTCGTCAAAGTGCGGATCCTGCAACTGCGGCAGCACCAGGTCCTGATGCTGGAACAGCAGCGACAGCGCCTCCAGCCGCACGTCCGAGTAGTCTAGTTGAGCCTCGCCCGAAGCATCCGGCCGCATGCGGTCGAGCACCAGGTGCAGGATGTGATGCACCACGCGCTCGGCGTTTTTGGGCTTCGGGCCGCCGCCCAGCAGATAGCCGAACGCCTCCACCGCGTGCAGGCGCGACCGCGGCGCCAGGCCGCTGCGATAGGAGGACCACCAGATCAGCGAATCGGTCAGCCGCGCCGCCAGCCCCGGGTCGACGCTCTTGCCGGCCGACCGGGCCTCATGGATGCATCGCGCCGCCAGCAGCAGATGCTCGCCCTCGCCATAGCCCGCGTCGAGCAGCAGCCCGATCAGCCGGTCCGGCGCCCGCATGTGGCCGGACAGCAGCAGCAGCACCTCCCGCCACATCCGCAGGCGTTCCAGATTGCCGAGCCCGGCCACAATGCCCCGCAGCCGCTCCTCCAGATCGGCCGGCTCGAGCGCGTTCAGATAACAGGCCGTGAAGTAAGCGTGCGCGCCCGCATAGGCGAAGCGGACGCCTTCTGACCCGCTGGTCACCAGCAGCCGGCAATCGAGCAGCTTGGCCCGGAAATCATCCAGCCGGAAATCGCGCGTCCCCCGGGCGCCTTCGAGCAGTTCGTAAGTCTCCTCGAGCGACAGATCCCGCGCCCGCCGCGAGTGCAGCCTCCACGCCATCTCCTGCATGGCCGCGCGCGCCAGGCCGCGCCCCCCGGGAGGCACCGACATCAGCGCCAGCCGGTCCCGCATGATCCGGTCGAGCACCAGGAAGCGCGATTTCACGATGCCCGGGTCGAGCGCCGCCAGTTCCAGAATCCGGCTCAGCAGCCAGGGGATGCCCGCCATATCGCGGAAAGGCCCCGTCAGCGCCGCCTGCAAATCGGCCGGCAGACCCGCGCCATCCTCCTCCGAGGACCGGTAGTTTTCAAGGAACCCGCGTAGAGTATCGGGGCGAAGATCCTGCACCATGAGCACCGTCGTCCGTTCCCGGTCGAACATGCCCGGAACGAATGTCGACTCATCCATGGTGACCAGCGCGCTGCGATCGTTTCCCTTCAGGAACTGTTTCACGCGATCGAGCAGCGCCGGCAACTCGCCCGGCCCGGCGTCATCGTCGCCGTCCACCAGCAGCCGCACGCCGCACTTGCGCAGTTGCTCGTGCAAGGCCCGCCCGTCGTAGGCGACGTTGTAATCGTCAAGCGACTTCGCCCACGCCGCGGCGATGGCGGCCGTCGGGTCCGGGCTCTGGTCGCAATCGGCCAGGCGGATCAGCAGGGGGCAGGCGCCGCCGCTCAGCGCCGTCGCGGCCGCCAGATCGGCGAACAGCTTCCTCAGCAGCGCGGACTTGGCGCGGCCCCGCCCGCCCAGCAGCACGATCAGCTCCGTGATCGGCGCCGTGCTGGCCAGTTCCTGGGTCGCCGTGGCCAGCGCGTCCACCCGCGTCTCCGAGGACGGCTGTTCCAGCTCCCGCGGCGCCGCCTCCACGTCCTTCACCACCGTCACTTCCACCGGGAACGGGCGCCGGACCTCCCGCATTTCCCCCAACCGTGTGGCCAGCGCCTGTATGCTCTGCCGCAGCGGGTCGGGCGTCCACAGCCGGTCGCCGGCGCGCAGCCGCGAGTACAGCACGGGAATCGCCCAATCCCCATTCTTCGACCGGAAAATGCGGGCCCGTCCGGCGTTGGCGGCGACGTCCACTTCCCCGGTCGCAAGCAGCGCGCGATAGAACGCGGCGGCGAACTCCCGCGCGGCGTCCATTTCGACGTAGTCCCGCATGGCCACCACGGCCGGCGCGCCCCGTTGGACAAACAGCGGGCCGAATCCCGGCGCCGGCCAGGAGCGGTCCTCCGGATCGCTGCGGCAGGATTGCAGGAAGATCAGCCGAGGCTGTGCGGCGCTCCACCGCGTCAGGATCTCGTCCTTGTCGGAAGGCTTTCGGGCCCCCGCGTCGTCCTCGAGCAGCAGCACCGGCTGTTTCCGGAAGTCGCCATGCGCGATCAGGTGCAGCACATGCCGTCCCTCCAGGGCTTCGGCGATGGCCCCGGCCGTCGTCGCCTTCCCGATCAGTTCCGCCTTCAGCGAATCGAGCAGGCGGCGCGTCTCGTCGCTGAGTTGCGGCGAGCCCGCGAGCACCGCCAGCGTCACCTGTCCCTCGCGGATGCGCGGTTCGAGCGCCCGCGCCAGGCTCAGTATTTCCGCGTTGGAGTCGATCGGGAACAGCGGCGGTTGCAGATCGTTCGGGCTAGCGATCGCGAGCAGAATATTGAGCCGGGCGCCCTCGGTCACCTCCGGCAGGCTCGCCAGCGGCAGGAATCGCGAAACGGGCCGGAGGATGTTGACGCCCGCCGGATCCGGGTCGCCTTCCGGCCGCAGGAACTCCCACTTGATGCGGTGCAGATCCGGACTATCCAGATCGAGCATCAGGCGTAAGCGCACCTTCTGCCCGCCCAGCCCCCAGGCTTTCGAGAAAATCGCCGGGAATTCCCGCCACCCGTCGGCCAGGGTTTTCCACAGCCGCGCTCCGTATTCGGCGGGATTCGGCGCGTCCTCGAGCGCCATCCAATCGAGCGCGATTTCGCCGCCCGTCCACAGCCCGGCCCCGTCCACCATGGCTTCTACCGGATAGGGCCCGCCGGCCTGACGCGGTTTTTCGAACCGCAGAAGAAGTTCCGAATAACGATCGGCGTCCACGGCAATCCCTGGTAATTGTACCTGGGAGCGTGCAGAAACCGCTCAAAAACGGCTAAATTTGTCGACTTTTTGCGCGATTTTAACCGCTTTGAAAGCCCTCCAACCCCGGTTGAAAATGTCCTCGCGATTTGGTATCAACAGTTTACGGTCCTTCTGGAGGGCAAAAAGTGGCAACAACGGTCTGGAGAGGTCATCTCACGTTCGGCCTCGTGTCGCTGCCGGTGAAGCTGTTCACGGCGGCGCGCGGGGAAACGGTCAGTTTCAACCAGCTCCATCGCTCCGATCACTCGCGGGTCAAGCAGGTGCTGTATTGCCAGGCCGAGGACAAGCCGATCGAGCGCAGCGAGATCGTCAAGGGCTTTGAATACGAAAAAGGCCGCTACGTCGTCATTGACGAGGAGGATCTGCGCAAGATCCAGCCAAAGACCGCAAAGGTGATGGAAATACTGGAGTTTGTGAAGACCACGGAGGTGGATCCGGTCTACTTCGAGAACTCCTTCTACATGTCGCCGGACGCAGCGGGCGAAAAGCCCTACGCCCTGCTGTTCGACGCGCTGAAGCGCACCGGCTACGTGGGGGTCGCCAAGGTGACCATGCATAACCGGGAGCACATCGTCATCCTCCGCCCCGGCCCGCGCGGCATCCTGTTGCACACCATGTACTACGCGCACGAAATCCGCGCCGTGGAGGAGTTCCGCACTGACCTGACGCTGGTCAAGGACAAGGAAGTCGAACTGGCCACCGGCCTGATCCAGGCGCTGGCGGCCGACTTCGAGCCCGAAAAGTACAAGGACACCTACCGCGACACCGTGCTTTCCATGATCGAGGCGAAAAAGTCCGGCCAGGAGGTGATCGAAACCCCCGCGCCCGAGCCGGCCAAGGTCATCGACATCCTGGACGCGCTGAAAAAGAGCCTCGAGATGGCCCGCAAGCCCGCCGCCAAGGAGACCGAGACCGCCCACGTCGAGGCCCTGGAGATGACCGGCACCGAGCCGGTGGCCATCAACGCCCCCAAGGCCCGCAAAAAATCGACCAAACGAACCCAGCAATAGGGCGGCCGGTTTTTGCGCCGGCCGCCCGGCCTTAGAAACGTCAGCCTTTCTTGAATTGCTCGACGATGCGCGCCATCATTTCGTTGACGGCGGCGTCGCCGGGTTGAGTCCGGCCCGCGCCCTGCAGCGCCTTGGTGAGGGCGTCCACCGCGCCGCTGGCGAGTTCCGGCTTGATCTGCTTCTGCGCCGCCAGCAACTGGAACCAGTAGACGATGACCTGGACGCAGTAGTGCCAGCCCGAGTTGTACAGCGTGACGCAGTAGTCCTTGCATCCGCAGCACACGTCGATGACCGCGAAGTGGCTGGTGAAGTTGGACTGGTAGATGATCTCGCCGCCCGGGATCGGTTGCGAGACCGGGAATGGATTGACGATGGCGAACAGGATGTACCGGCCCGGCGGAACGTCTTTCACCTCGACGTATCCGTGATCCACCGGGAACGGCCCGTATTCCTTGCCCGCGCGAACGATGGGCTTGCCGTGGCAGTCCGCCAGAAAGACGTACCAGCCGGGGCCGGGAAACTTGCCAGCAGGGGTCGGGTCCTGATCACAGGCGTTGCCGACCGCCGAAAGATTCACCTTTAACGTTGCCATTCATTCCTCCGATTGGGCGTCTCGGGATGCGCCCTGGAGGATGGTGACCGACGGCGCCGTTCCGTGTCATCCTTTCACGGGTTTCCGCCGATGAGACAACCAGGACATCGCGATCCACGGATCGGGCGGCGTCTGCGTCATACTGTTTGTCGAGCGATGCGTTTCCTGTTGATCTGTCTGTGTGTGCTGCCCGTTTCCGCCGGCGAATACGCCGTGCTGACGAACGGATTCCGCCTGCACGCCACGCGGCACGAGCGCAAGGGCGACTTCGTTCGGATCGAGACCGACTCGGGCAGTCTGGAACTTCCCGCCTCCGCGATCACAGCCTTTGAGGTGGAGGAGTACACTCCGCCCCCGCCCGCCCCGGCCGCTCCAGCCGCGACGATTGCCGCCGCGCCAGCGCCGCGCGTCAAGTCCACGCAGGAGATGGTCGAAGACGCCGCGCGCAAGGCGGAACTGCCGGCCGCCATCGTCCACGCGGTGGCCAAGGCGGAGTCGGGATACCGGCAGGACGCCGTTTCGCCGAAGGGCGCCATCGGCGTCATGCAATTGATGCCGGACACCGCCGCCATGCTCGAGGCCGATCCGAACGATCCGGTGCAGAACACCGAAGCGGGCGCCAAGTATCTGCGCGAACTGCTGATCAAGTACAACGGCGACGTCGCCAAGGCGCTGGCCGCCTACAACGCCGGACCCGCCGCGGTGGACCGCTACCAGGGCGTGCCGCCCTACCGCGAAACGGTCTCCTACGTGAACCGCGTCATCGGCGACTACAAGCGCCTGGGCGGGGAGTAAACCGCTTCTACAGCACGGCTCTGTCGCCCCCGTGCGGGGATCTTCGCCTCGATGCCGAACCGGTCGCGGTGGACGGCGCTATCAGGGCGTACCGCCCTGCTGCGAGCGGGTCTCCCGTGAACCGCGTCATCGGCGACCACAAGCGCCTGGGCAGGGAGTAAACCGCTTCTACAGCACTGTTCTGTCGCCCCGTGCGGGGTCTCCGCTTCGATGCTGAACCGGCGTGGTGGACCGCTACCAGGGAGGGCGTGCGGCCCAACCGCGAAACGGTCTCCCGCGCGGTCGTCCCGTTCTGGGATCTCCGCCTCGATGCCGAACCGGTCGCGGTGGACCGCCATCAGGGCGTGCCGCCCTACTGCGGAACGGTCTCCTACGTGAACCGTGGCATCGGCGACTACAAGCACCTGAGCGTCGAGTAGACCGCTCTACAGCACCGCGCTGTCGCCCCGTTCTGGGATCTCCGCCTCAATGCCGAACCGGTCGCCGTGGACGGCTACCCGGGCGTGCCACCATACCGCGAAACGCCTTCCCGCGCCGACGCCCCGTCGGAGATTTCCGCCTCAATGGCGAACCGGTCGCCGTGGACGGCTACCAGGACGTGCGACCCTGCCGCGTAACGGTCTCCCGCGTCGTCGCCAAGTTCGGGGACTTCCGCCTCAATGGCGAACCGGTACCGGTGGACGGCTACCAGGGCGTGCGGCCCTGCCACGAAACGGTCTCCCGCGCTGTCGCCCCGTTTCTGAGATCTCCCCCTCGATGCCGAACCGGTCGCGGTGGACCGCTGGCACGGTGTCGCGGCCCTACCGCGAAGCGGCCTCCTGCGTGGTCCGCGTCAGCGGCGACTACAAGCGTCGGGGCGGCGAATTGACCGCTCTACAGCACTGTGCCGACGCCCCGTTCGGGGATCTCCGCCTCGATACCGGACCCGCCGCCGTGGACCGCTGGCAGGGCGTGCCGCCCTACCGCGAAACGCCTTCCCGCGCGGTCGTCCCGTTCTGGGATCTCCGCCTCGATCCTGAACCGGTCGCCGTGGACCGCCATCAGGGCGTGCCGCCCTACAGCGGAACGGTCTCCTACGTGAACCGCGTCATTGGCGACTACAAGCGTCTGGGTGGCGAGTAGACCGCTCTACAGCACCGCGCTGTCGCCCCGTTCGGGGATCTCCGCCTCAATGCCGAACCGGTCGCGAATGGCGCGCGCCAGACCTCCCGATTGCGACGGCTCGCCATGCACCAGGAAGACCTTCTTAAGCCCCGGCGCCGCCGGCGCCATCCAGTTCAATAACTCGTCCTGATCGGCGTGTCCGCTCAATTCGTTGATCTTGACCACTTCGGCGCGCAACCGCACCGGCTCGCCGAAAATGGGCACCTCGCGCTCCTTTTCGACGATCTTTCGCCCGAGCGTGTTCTCGGCCTGGAAACCCGTGATCAGCACCGTATTGCGCGGATCGCTGATGTTGTTGCGCAGGTGGTGCAGGATGCGGCCGGCTTCGCACATCCCCGAAGCCGAGATGACCACGAACGACCCGCGCAGCTCGTTGAGCGCCTTCGATTCCGCCACCTCCCGGATGTAGCGCAGCCGCGCAAATCCGAACGGATCCTGGCCGTTGTCGAGAAACGCCTGCGTCTCGGCGTCGTACAGCTCCCGATGCTTGCGAAACACCTCCGTCACGTTCACCGCCAGCGGGCTGTCCACGAAAATCGGGATGGACGGGATGGCGCTTTCATTCATCAAATCGTGCAGCACCACCACCAGTTGCTGCGTACGTCCCACCGCGAACGCCGGCACGATAATCTTGCCCCCGCGCCCGGCGGTGCGATTCACCACGTCCGCCAGCTTCTGCTTCACCGGACCGATGTCGGTGTGCAGACGGTTGCCGTAGGTGCTCTCGAGGATCAGGTAATCGAGCGCCGGCGGCGCCTCCGGATCGCGCACGATCGGCAGTCCGGGCCTGCCCACATCCCCCGAGAACCCGAGCCGCACGGTGCGCCCGTTCTCCTTCGCCTCCAACACCACGAACGTCGACCCGAGCATGTGGCCCGCGTCGTGATTCACGTAGGTCAACCCTGGCGCGATCTCCCGCGGCTCGTTGGCGGCCACGGGCCGGAACAACGGATAGGTCCGCTGCGCGTCCTCAGTGGTGTAGATGGGTTGAATGTCGCCGCCGTCCTCGATATCGCCGAGCAGCCGCCGCCGTCCCCGCCGCTTGTTCAGGAACATGGCGTCCATTTCCTGCAGGTGCGCGGAATCGGCCAGCATCGGGACGCACAGGTCGGCGGTCGCCGAACTCGCGTAGATGGGCCCGTTGAACCCTCGCTTCACCAGCACCGGGAGATTGCCGCTGTGATCGATGTGGGCGTGGGAGAGAATCACCGCGTCGACCGACGAGGCCGGGAACGGGAAATTGCTGTTCCGTTCGCGCGCCTCCTGCCGGCGGCCCTGATACTGGCCGCAATCGAGAAGGAACCGGCTTCCGTTGAAGGCGACCTCGTGCATCGACCCGGTGACGGTGCGCGCGGCGCCCCAGAATGTGAGCTTCATGGTCGTCGCTGTTATTGTGTCACAGCGACCGGGCGGCAACGGATGACGCCATCGGCCGGCCGCGACGCGAACGCGACCAGCACTCCGAGCCACACCGTCAGCGCCAGCGCCGGCGCGATCGACCACGGCCGCCCGATCAGCGTGCACAGATAGGGAATTGGCAGCGCCGCGGTGGCGGCGGCCAGGCGCAACCGCTCGACGGACCTGCCGCCGCCCGGCTCCGACACGCACATCAGCATCGCCGGCAGCAGCAGCGCCGCGTCGTACTCGTACACGTGCGGCGCGACGAGCAGCGAAGCGAGCACGGCGATCCAGAACCACTGCCAGTCCTGGCGCGCCTCCCGGACCCCGTACCACGCCACAACCAGCACCGCGCACACCGCGATGGCGCTGGTCCACGGCGCCGCGATCCCCAGGTTTTCGAGGATCGCGTGGACATTCAGCATACGTTCGGGCGAAGGCGACAGCGTGGCCAGATCCTTCGACGTGAGCAGCGCGAAGTACTGCCGCACGCCCTGCGCCCGCAGCATCGCGATCGACACGGCGGCCTCCAGGCACGCCGCTCCGGCATAGGCCGCCAGCATCTTCCAGCGCTTGCGGATCGCCATGGCCGGAACCAGCAGCAGCAACAGGTGGAATTTGATCAGCGCCAGCGCGAGGATTCCGCCCGCCAGCGTCTCCCGCCGCCGTTCGAAGGCGAGCCACCCGGCCGTCACGATGGCCAGAATCGCCACGCAATCCTGGCTGTTGATCAATCCGAATCCCGCTGGAATGAACAGCGAGCAGAAAATCAGCGAATGCGGTCCGAACCGCCGGTAGGCCCACCACCAGAGCGCGCCCAGCAGGGCCAGTTGCCCCGCCAGAAACGCGACGAACGCAGCCTGGAACGGCAGCCACGACAGCGGCGCGAGCAGCACGGCGTAGAAGGCCGGCCGCACGTAGGCGGTCAGCACCGGGGCCTCGGGCGCCACCCTTCGTTGGAAGTCGAACTGTAAGTCCCGATCGTAGAGCTGTGGCGCGTGGCCGTCACGGACCATTTGCGGCGCGAAGTAGAACTGCGGAAAGTCGTGCGACCGCGCATACGGCAACACCGGCCCGCTCACCACGGCGAAGAACACGACCGCCAGCGTGGCGGCCGTCCAGACCACCCAACGGTCGCGGGAGGAGGCGCGGGATTGCGGCAGAGCGAGTGCTGGGTTCATCGTCCCTGTTGAATAATCGGACGGCCAGATGCGGCGCTTTAGTGCTACTCGGTACAATCACCTTCAAATGACTCGCTTCGGTTCCATCCTGTTTGCCGGCCTGGCGCTGCTCAGTCTTCCCGCGGTCGAGGCTCAGCAGAAGAAAAAGCCGGTGACGGTTGCCGACATCACCTCCATGCGGCGCATGGACATGGCCGGCCAGCCGGTGTGGGCCCCGGACGGCAAGACGTTCGTGTATCGGCAGGGTGGCGCGCTGATGCTGTACACGATCCTGACGCGGGACGCTCGCGAAGTCGCCAAAATGGAGCCGATGAACAGCGCCGCGGCGAAGGTCCCCGCCTCCGTCCGCTTCGATTGGGAGAATCGCGGCGTCCGCGAGGAGTCCATCCAGTGGTTCCCCGAAGGCAACCAGTTGCTGATCTCGGCGGGCGGCGACCTGTTCATCCTTCGCCTCGAAACCGGTAAGTTCGACCAGCTTACCGCCACGCCGGTCGCCGAGCGCGACCCCAAGCTCTCCCCCGACGGCCGCATGGTGGCCTTTCGCCGCGACCACGATCTGTGGGTGCTGGACATCTCGGCGAAAAAGGAGACCCGCCTCACCTCCGATGGGACCGAAACCCTGCGCAACGGCGAGCCCGACTGGGTCTATCCCGAGGAACTCGGCCTCGGCACGGCCTACTGGTGGTCGCCCGATTCGAAGATGATCGCCTACCTGCAGTTCGACATCTCCGCCGAGCCCCTCTACCCCCATGTGGACCTGCGCAACGCCAAACCGGTCTTCGAGCCCGAACGGTACCCCCAGGCCGGCGACGCCAACGCCGAGGTGTCGCTGGGCGTCGTGCCCGCCGCCGGTGGACCCACCCGCTGGATGGATGTCGGCTCCACGCGCCGGCAGTACCTGATCGGCCGGGTGAAGTGGATGCCCGACGCCCGGCACATCGCCGTCCAGCGGTTGACCCGCATTCAGGACCGCCTTGACCTGCTCGCCGCCGACGCCACCACCGGTGAAACTCGCCTGATGCTGCGCGAAACCGATCCTTATTGGGTGAACCTGCACGACGACCTGCACTTCCTGGACGACGGAAAGCGGTTCGTCTGGTCGAGCGAGCGCGACGGCTATCGCCACCTGTACCTGTACTCGCTGTCCTATTCGGGCGAGGCGCGCGAACTGCGCCGTCTGACCTCGGGAGGATGGGAGGTTCGCCGCGTGGCGGGCGTCGACTCGAAGACCGAGCGCGTCTACTACCTGTCGAGCGAACCGAGCCCGATGGAAACCCAGCTCTACAGCATCCGCCTGAGCGGGAAGGACAAGACCCGGCTCACCTCCGAAGCCGGCAGCCATGACGTTTCGCTGTCGCCCGGCGCCGATTATTTCGTCGACTCCTACTCGAACCGGGAGACGCCGTCCCGCCGCGTGTTGCGCCAGGCCAACGGAGCCGAGTACGCCACCCTACGCGAGTCGGACCGCTCCGTCGAGAAGGAGTTCGAACTGCTGCCTTCCGAGGTTGTGACCCTGAAGGCCGCCGACGGCCGCACCGACCTCTACGGATCCATCGTCAAGCCGGTCGGCTTTCAGCCCGGACGCCGCTACCCGGCCATTGTGCTGGTGTACGGCGGACCGCACGCGCAGAGCATCGTCAACCGCTACGGCGGGCTCAGTATGGACCAGATGCTGGCGCACAGGGGATATGTGGTGTGGCAGTTGGACAACCGTGGGGCGTTCGGCCGAGGGCATGTGTTCGAGACCCCGATCCATCGCGAGCTGGGGGTGGTGGAGCTGGCCGATCAGAAGGCTGGCGTGGATTACCTGACCTCGCTCGGATATGTGGATCCGCAGCGGATCGGCATCTACGGGTGGAGCTACGGCGGTTTCATGACGCTGAACGCCATGCTGAACGCCGCCGGGACCTTCCGCGCGGGCATCGCCGGGGCCCCCGTCACCCGTTTCGCCAACTACGACAGCATCTACACGGAGCGCTACATGAGCCTGCCCGGGATGAATCCCGAGGGTTACAAGAAGACCGACCTGTCGCTGTCGGCCGGGAATCTGAAGGGCAGCCTGATGCTGATTCACAACATCCAGGACGACAACGTGCTGTTTCAGAACACACTGCAGATGGTGGATGCGCTCGAGAAGGCGGGCAAGCAGTTCGAACTGATGATCTATACGCAAAAAGCGCACGGGGTGATGGGCCCCGTGCGCCGTCAGATGTTGGACTCGATGGTGGACTTCTTCGACCGTAATCTGAAGTTCTAGCGGCCGTGGCCGCCGGCCGAACCGGAGTGGCCGCCGCCACCGCCGCCGCTCGATACCGACGCCGAGCTGCCCGCCGAAGAGGAGCTGCCGCTGCTGGCGGCCGGGCTGTAGCCGCCGCCCGAGTAACCGCCGCCTGAGTAGCCGCCGCCCGAATAGCCGCGGAATCCGCCGTCATGCATGCCGCCGAATCCGCCGGCGCTCGCGCCGCGCATCATCCCGCCGCCCGTGGTCGAAGCTGCGGCCGGACGGCTTGGAGCCGCATAGTTCGCCGCGGTGCGGGTGGCGGTGGTCGCTGCTCCGCGTCCGCTGCCTCCGCCGCCGGTGTAGTAGTTGCCGTAGTTGGAGTAGTAACCCGGGTAGCCGTTATAGAAGCCCGAGATCAGGTAGGGCGAGTAGAAGGAGTATCCGAACGGGCTGTAATACATGCCGTTCACCGGAATGTAGGTGAACATGCCGAAGTACGGATTCCAACGCCACATCCCATAGCCGCCCGCCATGGAGGAGGTCCAGCCGGAGTCGTTCAACGACTTTGCGGCGGACACGTTCGCCAGAGCGAGGTAGCCCGCCCGGCGCGAAGCCCAGCGGTAGAACTCGTCGTCATCCTTGGCGTCGAACTTCATCGCCGTCAGCACCGGTGCGCCGAGCATGACTTCCTTAGCCTGCTTGGCCGCCAGCGTCTGCCCGTTCATCGACACTTTCGCTTCGCCCTGGTACACCCGGAAGGCGCCGCTCGCCGCGTCGATACGGTAGAGGCCGGCCTTGTCGAAGTTGATGGTGCGATCCTTGAACAGCATCGCGATGTGGTGTTCCTTGGCAACCTCGCCGTATTCCACCATCATCGTGCCGGTCAACGCTTCGACCCGCGTGTCCGTCAGCCGGTTGGAGACCATCCGGAATGAGCTGTTCTCGGCGACCCGCAGAAACACGCCGGGATTCAGAAGCACTTCCGCCCGGCCATCCTCGGTCTTGAGAACCTGGTTCTCCTTCACTTCCGGAAATTGACTGTATTTCACATCGACGGCCTTGTCGTCGATGGTCACCTGTCCTTCCACGTAGTGCACCAGCCCGGAACGGGCCGAAATTACGGATTGCCCGGACGCAAACCCTGCAAAAACAAAGAGGGCCGCGATCCCTGCGGAAGTAAGTCGCCCACCCATGTTAAAGCTCCTTTAGGGGTATGTTCCCGCTGTCTGCGACGCGTGTCAAGCTGCCCGGGTTGCCGTTCTTTCAGCTAACCGCGAGAGTTTCTTCACTGTACAGGAAGAATTACTGTATTGCTAGGCCTTCCATTTACTTTAACGGAGAGTTCCGAGCTGGCCAGCGCCACGCCGTCCGGTATCCGGAACCTGGTCGCCACCGTTCCCACCATTCCAGGAACGGCGCCGCTCCAATCGGGATGGATGGACGTTCCGCCGGCGTTCACCTCCACGGGGTCGGCCACCGTGAAACTCCAGTCCGGGACCGTGAATCCGTCGATAATCCGTTGATTATAAAGGCCAAACCCGGTTCCGTAGACAGTCACGAGTTCGCCTCTCCGCACGGGCGAGTCCGCCGTCACCAGCGTTCCGTCCTCGTGCAGGGCGGTCGAGTAGGGCGGTGTGGAGCCGCTCTGGCTGAACAATCCCGGGGCGTTGCGGGACACCGTGAACGTGCCGCTCACGTCGGGTTGCCCGGTCCAGTGTACGGTCAGCGTGTAGGTCCCGTCCGCCAGGTCCGATGGGACCTGCGCGTTGATCTGCTGCGGCGAAACATATAGAAGCGGCAGGTACCGGTCCGCCACCGTCACCACGACGTCGCCCAGCGTCTGCGCCAGGGGACTGGTCGGGCCAATCACCAGCGTTGAGGTCAGGCTCTGCCCGTAGATCGTGATGATGCTGCCCGGGGCGATGGTCCCGTCCGGCGTGTCTCCGGCGGCGTTCTTGATGCCGGCTGGGGCGATGTAGGGAATCCGGTCGAGCATCGCGATGATGCTCTTCGGGCCGTTCACCGTCAGCTTCCCGATGTTGTAGACGCCGATCAGGTCCCCGGCCCAACGCCGGAAGCGGAAGCCCGAACGGGCGTTGGCGGTAACCGTGAGATCGGTTCCCGTCGAGTAGAACAAATCGGAAGAGGGCGGGCTGAGCTGGTAATCCACGCCCTGGTCGGGATCCGAGGCAAGCGCCACCCGGTAGGAATAGCCGTAATTGGCGAACACCGTCTGGGAATCGCCATTGACGGTGAAGGTGCGGGTAGCGGTCCCGCCGTCGCCCCAACCCAGGAAATCCATGCGGGCGCCGGCGTCAATCGGCACTGACGGCGGCGCGACAATCGAGACCTGGGCGCCGGGATTGCGGTCCACCGAACACGGCGAGACGCAGTCGGTCCCGTCGATTTTCAGGGTGATGCCGGCCGGATTCGTCAGCACCTTCAACTGTCCGAGCGCCGTGTAGGTAGCCACCATACGGACGCCGGGATTGTTTGCGTCGAGCGTCAAGGTCTGCGATGCCGCGCCCCCGTTGGACCATCCCTGGAAGGTCCACGTGCGGCCGCCTGAATCCGTTTGCGTCTGCGGCGCCGTGACGGTGTGCGTGGAATTGGAGGCCCACATGAACGTGTAGGACGGCCAGTTGGCGCGGCCATCGACGTTCAGGCTCAACCCCGACGGCGTGGTCAGGAAAATCGCTTGCACCGCGGGCACGAAGGTCGCCGTGATGTTATCCGCCGTCGACGTGTCGGCGTCCGCCGTGTACACCGAGTTGGCCGTCAGGCCATTGCTGAATTTGTCGAAAACCCAGTACTTGCCGACAGAGTCCAGTTGCGGGGTCACCGCGCCCACCACGTGCTTGGAGCCGGGCAGGAAGTCGAAATCTCCGAAGCACAACGACGGGACCGTGATCGGCGCCTGCGGTTGCAGGGTCAAGGTCAACTGGCAGGGCGAATACGTTGGCCCCAGATAATCTCGGGATTCGGTCGACGCCGTGGGCGTTTGTGTTCGGTCGATCAGCAGCTTCATCCCCAATGGACTGGTGCTGAACCGCACCCGCTTGGCCGGAGCGAACATCGGCTGCATCGTCACCGGACCGTTCAGCGTGTAGGTGGTCAGGTAGGAGTCGTACACCTGGCCGTTGATATTCCATCCGGTGAACACAAAGCCGGGATAGGGGTAGGCGTTCAGCGCCAAGCCGCCGGGGGTGGCCCAGATGTCGCCGCTCGACTGCAGGCACCCGCCCGCCACGTAGATGAGGCCGGGCCGGAGCGCGTCCTGCGGCGCGTTTCCGGGCGCGGTGCAGGCCGGGTTCGCCACCACGGGATAATTTCCGAATCGCAGCCGGACCGCATAGTACTGCGTCAGGGTGGTGTTGATCCACGTCACCGACGGACTCGCGGTGATGGTCTGATCCTTCGCGTTGCCGGTGGCCATCGCGCCCGTCGAATCCGTCCATCCGCTGAAACAATATTTATACTGAACGTCCTGGCTGATCTGGCAGCCGGTGTCCACGCCATTGGAGATATCGGTGGGAAATTGGAGCAGGTGCTTGCTGCCCTGCGGCCACAGGAACACCTGGGCGGAGACGTAGGGTTGCCCGTCCACATAAAACCTGGCGCCGGCGGGCGTCGTGGAGATCCGGATGGAGCTGGTGGTGGTGGTCTGCCCCATCAGCGCCGCGCTCGAGATCAGGCTCGCGAGGAAGAGACGTTGATATTTCATAGGACGTCATGAGGACCGCCGCGCCCCATGGTGCGAGCCGCAACCGTCCTGAGATCTCATCGGCATCCTGGAGTTTGCGCTGAATAGGGTAAAGCCCGTAGATGGGGCGCCGGGCCTATAATCGAGGCAGGGGCGAAGTCCGATGAAGTCCTTGATTCTGACCATCCTGCTGGCCGCCGCCGTCTGCTCGGCCGGCGACAAGAAATCGCGTCCGACCGGCGAGGCCGGCAACGAAAACGTCGACATTTACGCTACGCCGCTGCTCGATCGCGACCAGATAAAGGAAGCGGTCGGCGCGGAAATGCCCGCCGGAATCATCGCCGTGCGGGTTCGCATCGTCCCGCGGGGCGAGCAGGCGCTTTCGGTGAGCCGCGACGATTTCGAGATCATCTCGCATAAAGACGGCCAGCGCTCCGGCGCGTTTGGGCCCACCCAGATAGCGGGCAACGCCACCATGGTGGTCCGCACGGTGGCCGGCAACGACGGCATGTACAGCGGCAATCCGAACGGTCCTGTGTGGGGCGGCATTCCGGGCACGATGGGCCGGCCGAGGCAGATGCCGGGCGGCGGCGGAGCGGTCGGGTCGGGGACTTCCGGAACCACGGAGGCGGAGGCCAAGACGCAGGAGGCTGCCAATAAGAAGGAGAACCCGCTCGTCGCGATCCTCGCCGATAAGATGCTGCAGGACAAAGAAACGAAGGAAGCGCTGAGCGGACTGCTGTACTTCCCGCTCGAAGGCAAGCAGAAACTGAAGGACATCGAACTGATTTACAAAGGACCGGCCGGGCGCCTGATTGTCCCCTTCGCGTTCAAGTAGCGGGACGGGCCGGACCCGCCCCGCGCGCGGGCCAACGGTTAGCTGGCCGCTTTCACGCTCGAAATGGTGACGGTGTCGCCCCTCAGCGATCCGTTAACCGTGACCTTGTGGCCCAGGTGGTCCATCACCTTCGCCTTCGAGGCCTCGTCGATCTTCAGCACCTGGTCGCCGGACACGAGCACCGGCGCCGTGCCGCCCTTCACGCAGCCCGTCACGCACTTCACAGACTTTTCTGACCCGTCGGTGTGCGCCTTGCCGCACTTTGCGTCGGAAATGTAGCCGGTCCACTCTTCGGCGAAGGCCGCGCCGCCGCACAGGGTGAACCCGAAAACCATGGCAAGTAGTGTGTTCTTCATCGTCCCTCCAGGAGGTCTTCGCCTATTGTACGGCCTCGGAAGCCCGTTTTTGTGTACGAAAATGGTGCATTTCGACGTCGAAAACAGCGTTTTTTGCATCGTTTTGGCGCCGTTCTAATCTGTAACAGTGGATGTTACGGAATGAACGCAAGCACCAGATTGACTATCGCGCTGCACATCCTCACTCTGCTGGCCTCGAACCCCGAGGAGACGGTGACCTCCGAGTACATCGCCGGAAGCGTCAACACGAATCCTGTGGTGATCCGCAGGCTGCTCGGACTGTTGCGGACCGCGGGTCTTGTGGTGTCGCAATCGGGGATCGGCGGCGGCTGGCGGCTGACGGGGCCGCCGGACTCGATCACGTTGCTGGCGGTGCGGCGGGCGGTGAACGAAGGTTCGCCCTTTAACATGCACCATCAGCAGCCGAATCCGTCCTGCCCGGTCGGGCGCCACATCCAGAACGCGCTCGTCGAGGTGTATGCGCGGGCGGAGCGGGCGCTTGAAGCCGAACTGGCGGGCGCCACCGTCGGCCAACTGCTCGAGTCCGTTCAATCCAGGCATCGGGACGCAGGGGAATCGAACAAGGGGTAATAAATATGACCATCGCAATCACGGGCGCTACCGGACATCTCGGCCGCCTTGTCATCGACAGTTTGAAGAGCAGGGTCCCGGCGGGGGATATCGTCGCGCTGGTGCGATCCGCATCGAAAGCCGCGACGCTCGGCGTCGCCGTCCGCGAGGCCGACTACACGCGACCGGAAACGCTTGGCTCGGCCCTTGAGGGCGTCGATGTGCTGCTGCTGATTTCGGGCACGGATCTGGGTAAGCGCCTCGCGCAGCACGCCAACGTCATCGCGGCCGCCAAGGCGGCGGGCGTGCGGCGGATCGTTTACACGAGCATCCTGCACGCCGACGATTCGCCACTGGATCTCGCCATCGAGCACCGCGCCACCGAAGCCGCGCTGAAAGCCTCCGGCCTCGGCTACACGATCCTTCGCAATGGGTGGTACACGGAGAATTACGCGGGCTCGATCGGCGGGGCGCTGGCGGGCGGCGCTTTCCTCGGCAGCGCGGGAGACGGGAAGATCTCGTCGGCGGCGCGCGCTGATTTCGCGGAAGCAGCGGCGGTGGTGCTGGCCGCCTCGGGGCACGAGGGCAAGACGTACGAACTGGCGGGCGATGAGTCCTACACGCTGTCGGACCTGGCCGCCGAGATCTCACGGCAAGCCGGCCGCGCGATTCCTTATAAGAACCTGCCCGAGGGCGGCTACGCGGCGGCGCTGAAGGGTTTCGGAATTCCGGAGGCCTTCGCCAACGCCATCGCCGGTTGGGACACCGGCGCGTCGAACGGAGCTCTGTATGACACGGGCCGCCAGCTCTCGACGCTCATCGGGCGTCCGACGACTCCCATGGCGGCCACGGTGGCTGCGGCCTTGCGGGCCGCTTGACACAGCGGTCCTGCGAGTCGGCTGACGCCGCGCCCTGCGCGCCGACCGACGCTGTGCCGACTGACGCCGCGGTCACATGCTCCGGCTGACGCGCTCACCGGTCGACACCGCGCGTTGCGTGCCGGCTGATGCTACCGTGCTGCGCGCCGCTTGACGCCACGGTCCTGAGGGCCGGCCGACGCGGCGTCCTGCGTGCCGACTGACGCCGCAGTCTCGTGCTCCGGCTGACGCGGTGTTCTGCGTGCCGGCTGACGCCGTGGTCTTGTGCTCCGGTGACGCGCTCACCGGTCGACACCGCGCATTGCGTGCCGGCTGATGCTACCGTTCTGCGCGCCGCTTGACGCCACGGTCCTGAGGGCCGGCCGACGCCGTATCCTCCGTGCCGACTGACGCTGCGGTCTTGTGCTCCTGCCGCCGCGGTGTCCTGCGTGCCGACTGACGCCGCAGTCTCGTGCTCCGGCTGACGCGGTGTTCTGCGTGCCGGGTGACGCCGCAGTCTCGTGCTCCGGCTGACGCGGTGTTCTGCGTGCCGGCTGACGCCGTGGTCTTGTTCTCAGGTGACGCGCTCACCCGGTCGACACCGCGCGTTGCGTGCCGGCTGATGCTACCGTCCTGCGCGCCGCTTGACGCCACGGTCCTGAGGGCCGGCCGACGCCGTGTCCTGCGTGCTGGATGACGCCGTGGTCTTGTGCTCCGACTGACCCCGCACCCCGCGCGCCGCCTGACGCGGTGCGCTGCGTGCCGCCTGATGCCGTGCGCTGCGTGCCGCCTGATGCTGTGCCCTATGTGCCGGCTGATGCTACGGCCGTTGTGCTCCGGGTGACGCGACGGTCACGCGCACCGCTCACACCGCACGTTGCGAGCCGGCTGGCGCCACAGTCTTCTACGGTGCTGACGCCGTGGTCTAGCGCTGGCTGACGCCACGGTTCATTGCTCCAAGGCCTTGTGCTCCGGTTGATGCCGCGCGATACGCGCCGCTTAACCCAGCGGTTCCCTCGAAGCGCCTGAGTGCGGGTAGGATATCTGTCAGGCGCTTCCAATATGCTCAACAGACGCGAAACTCTGAAAATGGCCGCCGCTGTCCTCGGCGCGCCGGCGGTCGTGCTTCGCTCGCAATCGGCCTGTCCCGCGGCGCCGCCCGCCTGGGTGCGCGAGTTGCGCGAACGCCTGGAGGACATGGCGCGGGAGTTGGTCCGGACTGTCCGCCCTTGGAGCGGTCCGAACCGCGTGTTTACGCCCGCGGCCGCCGCTCCCATCGCCACCCGCGCCATCCAGAAGGCCGTCGACGAAGCCGCGGGCGCGGGCGGCGGAGTCGTGCGGCTCGCCGGCGGGGACTTCGTGTCCGGCACGATCATGCTCCGGTCCAACGTGGCGCTCGAGGTGGCCGAGGGGGCGCGGCTTCTGGCGAGTACGGACCTCGCCGATTATCCGGATCATGTGGCGTCGCGCCGAACCGTGATGGATGCCAATATGGGGCAGAACCAGTCCCTGATTTTCGCCGAGGGGTGCACGAATATCGCTATCACCGGCGATGGCGTGATCGATGGCCGGGGCTCCCGCGCCAATTTCCCCGGCAAGGAGACGCAGGGGGCTACGCCGGGCCGCCCCTTCCTGATCCGTGTCCTCGATTCCCGCAACGTCCATGTCTCCCGGATCACGCTGCGCGACGCCGCCTGCTGGATGCAGGTCTACCTGAACTGCGAGGACCTGCTGGTGGAGAATATCACCGTCAGCAACGAAGTCAACTTCAACAACGACGGCCTCGACATCGACGGCTGCCGCCGCGTGATCGTGCGTGGGTGCTTCATCAACGCCGAGGACGACGCCCTGTGCTTCAAAGGGGCCTCCCAGCGTCCCACCGAGCGCGTGCTGGTGGAACATTGCAAGTTCTACACGAGCTGCAACGGCGTCAAATTCGGGACCGATTCCCAGGGCGATTTCCGCGATGTCCTGATCCGCCATGTCGAGGCCGGAGGCACGCCGGACCACCTGCCGGCCTTGCAGCGCCGCAAGGCGGATTCCGGCGTCTCCTGGGAGTGCGTGGATGGGGGGACCGTGGAGAACCTCTACGTGCACGACGCCCATATCGTGCGCGCCAAGAGCCCGCTCTTCCTGCGCCTTTCCGACCGGGGGCGCGTCAAGCCGGGCGATCCGAAACCGGGTCCGGGCCGGCTGCGGCGCATCGTCTTTGAGAAGATCACCGGAGCGGAGATCGGCTCGCGAGGGTCGATGATCCTGGGCATTCCGGAGCGCAAGATCGAGGACGTCGTGCTGAGCGACGTCTCATTTTCCGTCGAAGCGCCCCGTGGCGCGCCGCCTACCGAAAGCGCGCTCGGGGAGATGCGCAACGAATATCCCGACGCGCACATGGTGGGCGAGCAATCCCCGGCCTGGGGCGTTTGGGCGAGGCATGCCAGAGGGATTACGCTGGCGAACGTCCGCATCACGTCCCAGGGAGCGGCCGGCGGGGCGCTGAGACATTCCGATGTCGACGGGCTGTGCGGGACGGTCGGATAGCTGCTCAGGCCTCGCGAACCAGAGCCTTACTGGACTCGGCTCCGCTGGAATGATGGCGGACGGCGCCGCTGTCTTCGCCGGTTCGCCCTGTTGCCCGACTCGCGGCTCAGCGCCGCCGCGGACTTGACGACCGTCCGCATGTCCCAGGGAGCGACCGGCGGTTCGCTGAAACGCTCAGGCCTCGCGAACTACCGCGCTCACGGGCTTCGAACCCACTGGAATCATCGTGAACAGCGCCGCTGTCTTGGCCCGGTTCGCCATGTCGGCGTGGATCCGCAACACCGCCATGTCGCCGGACTTGCGGTTCAACACCAGCGCGAACTGCTGATCGGGAGTCACTGTCACATAGCCCGGCTCGGCGCCGACCGCCGCCACCGAGATTACGCGCCGCGTGGTGATGTTCAGGATGCTTACCTCGCCGCTGGGCGGATTTGTGATGAACAGGTACGGCGGCCGCGTGTCGGAGGCCGCCATCGCCGCCGGACCCCGCCCCGCCAACACCGTTTCGGCCACTTGCGGCGTGTGGTACGGATACACTACTACCGCCGCGTCCAGTCCGTCGCCGGTGACGAATAACTGGCCGCCGTCGGGGTTGAAACACAGGTTGTCGGGCCGGACCGCGAGCGGCAGGCGCACAATCAGCCGGGCCGTCTCCACGTCGTAAATCAGCAGCATCCGCCGGCCCAGGTCGGCCGCGATCAGCGCACGCCCATCCGATTGGAAGCGCACCGCCCCCACCTCCGTGTCCGTGACGATGGAACGCACTTTCCGCGTGGTCGCGTCGACCAGTGCGATCCGGCCTTCGGCCCCGAAGCTGACCGCCGCGGTCTCCCCGTCCGGGCTGACGTCGAAATCGCGCGCTTCGCCCGGCAGCGGAGCCTCCCAGGCCGGCTGCAGGTCCGCAATCCGCAGCGCCGACAGCTTGCGCGGAGACCGGTAGAGCGCCATCAACGTCTTTCCTCGCACACGCATCGACAGGGCCGCCGCGCCACGCTGCGCTTTCCGGGTCACCTCGAGCTTGTCGATGGGGATCTCGTGAATCGTGCCGGTGTCGGGGGTCAGGGCGAAGACGGACCGCACGCCGGCGGCGCTCGCCACCTCGGTGGGCTGGGCGTTCAAACGGATATGGCGGATGACGGCGAAGGCGGTGAGATCGACCGCGGCCACCGCCTGGCCTTCCTGGTTGGCCACGAAGGCGTAACCGGGAAAGCCGGAGCTGCGCTTCCTGCGGCAGCCGGCCAGCGCCAATCCAGCCCCGAACAGGGCTCTCCGGGAGATCACGATTCCAGTATTACAGGATCAGCATGCAATCGCCGTAGCTGAAGAAACGGTAGCGCTCGGCGACGGCGTGGCGATAGGCCGAGAGCGTCAGTTCGCGCCCGGCGAAGGCGGCGACCAGCATCAGCAGGCTCGATTGCGGCAGGTGGAAATTTGTCAGCAGGGCGTCGACGACGCGGAAACGGTAGCCCGGATAGATAAAGATATTCGTTGAGCCCGAGCGCTCCTGGACCACGCCCGGCCCGGAGGAGGCGGACTCGACCGTCCGCGTGCTGGTGGTGCCCACGGCGATCCGCCGGCGGGCGGTCCGGATGCGGGCGGCAGCGTCGGGGCCGATTTCATAGCGCTCGGAGTGCAGTTTCGCTTCCTCCACCACCTCCGTATGCAGGGGCTGGAACGTGCCTAGTCCCACGTGCAGGGTCACCCTGGCTACGTCCGCGCCGGCCGCGCGGCAACGCTCGAGTACGTCCGGCGTGAAGTGCAGACCGGCGGTGGGCGCCGCCACGGAACCCACACGGTCGGCGAAGACGGTCTGGTAACGCTCGCGATCGGCCGCGTCGTCGGCGCGACGGATGTAGGGCGGCAGGGGCACGCGCCCGATCCGATCGAGGGCCTGGTAGATGTCGCCCTCGCACTCAAACCGGATGGTGCGTTCGCCGAACTCGCCGCGTCCCACGATCTCGGCCGCGAGGCCTTCGTCAAAGCGGACGCGCTCGCCAGTGCGCATCTTACGGCCGGGGCGCACCAGCGCCTCCCAGCTCAGGCGGTCTTCCGAGACGGGGGCGGTGAGGAACACTTCCACGCGTCCCGAGAGGTTTTCCAGCCGCTTCGGGTTGTTCTTTCCCACTGGCAGGGAGTGCGTCCCTTCGCGATGGCCGAACAGGCGGGAGGGGAAGACGCGGGAGTCGTTGAGCACCAGGCAGTCGCCGGGCGACAGGAACTCGGGCAGTTCGGTGAAGCGGCGATCCTCCCAACGGCCCTGGGCGCGATGCACGACGAGCATGCGGGCGCCGGCGCGGTCGGCGGGGGGCTGTTGGGCGATCAGCTCTTCGGGCAGGTGGTAGTCGAAATCGGAAACCAGCACTCACTGCCACTGTAAACTAATTGTAGGACCCGCCTTTGAAGATTCTCGGCATCGAATCCTCCTGCGATGAGACCGCCGCCGCCGTCGTGGAAGACGAAAGCCGCGTGTTATCCACGGTGGTGGCCTCGCAGTTGGACACGCACGGAAAGTATGGCGGAGTGGTGCCGGAACTGGCCTCGCGGGAGCATCTGCGGGCGGTTGTGCCGGTGGTGCGGTCGGCCGTCGAGCAGGCGGGGGCGGCGCTCGAGGATCTGGACGCGATCGGCGTGACGTCGGGGCCGGGGCTGGTGGGGTCCCTGCTGGTGGGCGTCACGTATGCGAAGGCGCTCGCCTTTGTCGCCCGCAAGCCGCTGATCGGGGTGAACCACATCGAAGGGCATATCCACGCGGTGGTGCTCGAGGCGCGGTCGGGCGGTCAGGAGATCGGGTATCCGGCGCTGGCGCTGGTGGTGAGCGGCGGGCACACGCACCTGTTTGAAGTCTCCGAGCGGTTTGAGTATCGCCTGCTGGGCAAGACCCGCGACGACGCGGCGGGCGAGGCTTTCGACAAGGTGGGGAAGCTGCTCGGCTTCGGCTATCCCGGCGGACCGGTGATCGACCAACTGGCCCCTTACGGCGACCCGCGCAAGGTCCGCTTCTCGCTGGCCCGCATGAAGGGCAATCCGCTCGACTTCAGCTTTAGCGGGCTGAAGACGGCCGTTCTCCGATGGACCGAAGCGCGGGAGCTCGACGGGGAGCTGGCCGAGCGCCGCGCGCTGCTCCGGCGGACGCCGCGGCCCACCCGGGACCAGTGGCTGGCCGTCACGCCGCAATCCACGCTGGATCTGCTGGCCGCCTTTCAGCAGACGGTGATCGAGGAACTGTTGCGGCGGATCGAACGCTCGGCGGGCGATATCGACGCGCAAACGGTGATCGTTTCGGGCGGCGTGGCGTGCAACGCCGGGTTGCGGAAGGCCGCCCAGGCGGCGCGGCTGCCCTATCCCGTGCTGTTTCCCACGCCGGGCCTTTCCACCGATAACGCCGCCATGATCGCCGCCGCGGCGTTCCGCAAGTTTCGTCGCGGCGAGTTCGACGACTTCGCCCTGCGCGCGCAGGCCAACCTCACCCTGGCGTAAGGCCCACGGAGATCCCTGACGCCGTAGGCCGCTCACTATCCCCAGCCGGCCGGCCGATAAGACCGATAGAATGCCTGCGATCCCCCAGATCGATCACGCCGCCGACCCCGCCGTTTCGGCTCGCCGACGGCGGATTGTGGCGCTTTCGGCGGAGATCGGCCGGGAGATGGGTCTGGAGCCGGCGCTGCTTGCGACGCTTGCGGCCCCCGAGGAGCTGTTGTCGCCCGATGACCGCCTTCCGGCGGTGATCGAGATCGCGGGTCGCGTCGACGCCGCGCTCGCGGGCGCAGGCAACGACGAGCGGTCCTTTCCGGCGTTGCTGGCCGATTGCTGGAGCGCCGAGGAGGGCGGCGTCGGGTATGAATGCCTGACCGCTCTCGAACGGTTGTACGAGCGTTACAGTCCGCTGGTGTATAAAACGCCTCCGAAGCTGGGCGTGTGTCCGGCGGTGATGGCCAAGGCGCTCGAGTTGTTTTCCCGCGAAGACGTCACCCTGGCGGAGGTTGAAGGCGTGGCCGGTTGCGATCCGGTGTTGGTGACCTCCCTGCTGCGCTACGCCAATTCGGCGATGTACGATCGCGGCACGCCGGCTCGCACCATCAAGGCCGCGATCGCGCGAATCGGCTTCACGGCCGCGCGCAGCGTGATAGTGGCCGCTTCGGCCCGTCCGCTGTTCGATTCCACCGCCTTGAACGCCCTGTGGCGCCATTCCGTGGATGTCGCGAGCATCGCGCAGCAGATCGCCGGTCTTACCGAAAAAGCCGATCCTTCCGAAGCCTTTGTGGCGGGGCTCACCCACGATCTGGGCCTGCTCGCCATCGAGATGATCGATGACGCCGGGTTCCTGGAGATCCGTCACCGCCTGACGGACGCTTCCGGATGCCCGATTCTGGCCGATTTTGTGCTGAATGGCCAGGATCACGGCCAGATCGGCGCCTCCATCCTCTCCATCTGGAAAATGCCGGATAGCCTGATTGAGGCGATTCGGCATCACCACCGCCCGGAGCTGGGTCACTCACCCATGCCTTCGATCCTCTATCTGGCCGAGCGCGTCGCGCTGTCGGCGGAGGACATTGAGGTCCCGTCGCGGCTGCGGGGCGCGCTCGATTGTGTCGGGATGGCGTCGATTGAGGACATCGCGGGCGACGCCGGCCGGTTGTCCACCGCTTTGTCGACCATCGGCTAGCCGCTTGCTTTCCCCAAAATGAAACGGGACCGGGAAGATCCCGGTCCCTGGTCTGTCTGAGTTGGCTGGTTCTATCGGTCGCCGGAGATCAGGACGTTCTGGCTGGCGATGGTGCTGGCCGCGCCCCAGGCGGCTGAGGTCGCATTCGGCGAGGTCGTGCCCCATACGATCGTCGCGGGGCCGACGGTTGTGCCCCACACCACGGATCCGCCCCACAGGGTGGCGCTCGAACCGGAGGCGAAGACGTTCGTGCCCCAAACGATAGTGGTTCCCCAAACGATGGTCGTGCCCCAGACCACCGACGTCGAATCCACCATGCTGACGTTTCCCGCCGCATCCCTGGCGACGGCCGGCGATCGGGTGGACAGCGCCGCTTTGTCCGTGCATTGCAGCGCGGCCGCGATGTCCAGGTAGCCCGCGCCCACGGTGAAGATGTCGTATTGGCTGGTGTAGACCGTGCCGGTCGCGGGATCGGTGGCGTTGCTGGTGGTGGGAAAGCTCTTGGACGCGGTCTTCATCAGGCGCGCCTTGATGTCGTCCGGAGTGGCCTTGGGATCCTTCTGGATCAGCAGGGCGGCCGCGCCGCTGACGATCGGCGCCGCCATGCTGGTGCCGCTCAGTTTGAAGTAGGTCGCAGAGGCCGCGGAGGGTCCGTTCACCAAGTAGTAGGAGTAAGGCACCCAATTTCCGGGGTAGTGGGTGGTGAGATACGCGGAGGTGCTCGCGGTGGAGACCGTGACGTTGCCCGGCGCCACCAGGTCCGGCTTGACGATGTGGTCGATGAGCGTCGGCCCCTTGGAGCTGTAGCTGGCCACCCGGTCGTCGGAGCGCGTGGCAGTGCCCATGTCGCGCATGGCGCCCACGGTGATCACGTAAGGATCGTTGCCCGGCGCCGTGATGGTGGAGTAGCCGAGGTTGCCCCAGGAGTTGTCGCGGCCGAGATTGCCGGCCGACACCACCACGACAATGCCCGCCTTCCACGCCCGTTCCACCGCCTGGCACAACGGATCCGTGGTGTAGGAGCCGTAGACGGGACGTCCCAGCGAGAGGTTCATCACCCGGATGTTATAGGAGGCCTTGAGCGCGACCGCGCGGTCGATGGCGGCGATCACATCGCTGTCGTGCCCCGTTCCCGAATCGTCGAGCACGCGGAACGCGATCAGCCGGGCGCCCGGGGCGATGCCGCGCAGATCCACCTTGGAGGCCTGCGTCGTCGAGGACGCGCCGCTGCCGAGAATCGCGCCGGCGACGTGCGTTCCGTGGCCGTACACGTCGGTCTGCACCCAATTGCGGTTGGTCGAGTAGTTGACGAAGCTTTCGCGGTAGACGATGCGGCCGGAGAAATCCTGATGATCGACGATGCCGCTGTCGATCACCGCGATCCCCACGCCGGAACCCGTGTAGCCACTGTTCCAGGCCGTCGGCGCGCCGGCGGTTTGCACCGGAATCGAGTAGGCGGCCGCGGTCGAAGTGACCACGCGATCCGGCACGATCGCCTCGACGTCGGGATCGCCGGCCAGTTCTTGGAGCTCGCGCCCTTCCACTTCCATGGCGGCGATGCGGGCCTCCGGCAGGACGTGACGCATCCGTGCGCCGCGATCGGTCGCGCGACGGGCATGCTCAGCCGACGGCGCGGACCGGTAAACCACCATCACCCGCGTCGATTCGGATGGGGCCACGGACGCCAGCTCAGAGTCGATCTTCGTTTGGCCAGTCGCGGTCAGCACCGCGCCCGCCAGAACCAACGCCAAAGACGGCAACTGCATGCCCTGGTATGGGCAATTCGGCTTCCACGTCAGGATACCTGTAACTGGTTGAAGAGAAAGGGACGGCGGCCTCCGCCGGGTGCGCCGGCCCAGTGGCGGGGACATTTTGTCCCGAAAATTGGGACAGATTGGCGCGTCCGCCCGTCACCAGCACAGCGAAATAACGGCCTCGATCTGGTTCTTCTGCGAGACGGCCGACAGGTTGTGGAACATGTCCTTCTGCCAGCGGGTGTAGCGGACCTCGGGGACCACACGGATGCCGATGGGATCGACGAACAGCACCCCGAGGCCGGCCACTACGCCCCGGGCCATGCGGTTGGCCACGTCCGGATCGCCGGCCGTGCAACAGGCGTTGGCGCCCTTGCTGTCGATGGTGCTGAAGGAGGTGTGCACATTGCTCGCCTTCATGAAGTCGTAGCCCGCCTCGGCGAAAAACAGGGGCGGCTTCGAGAAGCGGCTCTTCACGTAGTAGCGGACCATCACGGGGATCTCGTAGGTGACCGCGCGGGTATCCTCGTGCTTGCCGGTCACCGTGATGGTGGTGACGCCGGCCGAGGTGGTGGAGGTGGACGTCGTTGTGTCCAGCTTGAATCCGGCTTTGCGGTAGATGGCGCTGGCGGTGACGGCGATGTGGTTGGTGATGGCGATCTGTCCGGTCAGGCCGCCACCGATCCGCTGCGAGGCGTTCGTCGTGTCGTAGATGTTCGTGGTGGATCCTGAGGTGGCCGTGGTCGAGCCGGCGGGCACGGCGGGCAATCCCAGGACTCCGAGCGTCGCGCCGATGGAGAAACGGCGGACGTACCCGCTCTTGGGAGCGTTGCTCGAAGAGGAGGAGGACGACGAAGATCCCTGCGCGAACAGGGGCGCGCTTGCAAGGCAGAGGCAGGTCAGGGCGATCCGGGCGTTGATATGCATGGTTTCGGAAAGTGGACACACGCTCCCCGTGGAGCGCATGGACAACATTTTACCAACCTTAACAGTAGCATTCGGCCGGAATCGTACTGGGCGGTTAGGGAAGGGCCTTGATCGCCGCCCGGTCGAGCCATAGGTCGGCGCCGGGCGACACATCCGGCTCGGCGCCCGCCGGACAGGCTTTCGGGGGCGCCGGACCGGCGTATTCCATGCGGTAGCGATAGGCGCCTAAGTCGCGTACGATCAGGTAGATAGGCTGTGGAGCGGGGAGTTCCTTCTCACCCACCTGCCGAAGATTCAGGCCGATGAGCCAACGCCCTGGGGTGCGTCCGCACGGCCCCATGGTGGAGAATTCGCCCCCGACGTAGTCGTTGGAGAACTTCGAGTGCGCGTCCCGGGTGTCAGGGGTTGACCACGCCCGCACGTCCTTCCACGGGTTGGTCAGCCACTCTTCGGCGAAATCCCGCGGATTGAGAGCCAAGGGCGCGATCCGTTCGGCGCCGTGCGAAAAGTCGAATCGCTGGAGAAACGTGCGGTTGTGAACAAACATGTCCACGCTTCGATTGGCGAACTCGATGGTCAGGCGGTTCGGCTCCAGCACAAACAGGTTGCCGTCCGGTCTGAGATAGAATCCCTGGTTCCGAGCGGATGCGCACTGTACCGACTGGTAGCGGAGCAGGAGCAGCCGCCTCCGGTCTGTGTCCGGTTCAGAGATCTGGATGTCGGCGCCATAGTATCCCCACTCGCTCTTGGGGTGGTCGGCGAGCAGCCGCACTCGTCCGCGAGGATCGAAGCGGTACATGTACACGGCGTCATCCTCTCCGCAATGGACGCCGACCCCCGCGGTGACGAACAGGACATCCGGCAGTTCCTCGAGCCAGGTCAGAGCCAGTCCGAGGCTGCCGAAACGCGCCTCGGCATCGTCATCGGGAGCCGTGAGGCCGGCCGACTTCAGCTCGGCCAACATCACCGACTCGAGAAATGGGGCGCCAACCGACAGCCCGGACTTGTCGGCTGGCAGCCGCGCTTCGATCCAATCGACGAACGCCTCCCGCAGCGGCTTCGTGGCGCCGACCTGATTCTGCATGCCGGTCTCACCGGACCGGGCCCCGGCCCGCGCCGATTCGCGTTTCAAGCGTTCGAGCAGGGGATCCTGCGCGCATGCCGCAACCGCTGCGAGCAGAATGAGCGGCAGTAGTCCGACCGAAATCGGGCGCACGCCGCTTACCTAGGCCCGTTCGGCCGAGATCTTCTTCACGAACGTGACGTTCTCGGTCACCTGATCGTTGAACTTCGGGCACATGCCCACGATCACCGGATCCTGCGGCTTGATGTTGCGCAGCGCGAAGCGGAACGCGTTCTCCACCTGCTGCGCGTTGCCTACCGTCCGGCCGGCGCCGAACAGCTTGAACACGAAGCACGTCTTCTTGGTCTGCCGAACCATCGCCGTCATCCGCGCCGGATCCTTCTCCATGTAGGTCTCGAGCAACGGCGACTCCCCGCCGAACTCCGCCCGGGCTTCCTCCGCCGTCCGGCTTACGCGATACAGGCACGTCTGGTAATACTCGAGCTCCCAGCCGTGCTCTTCGCAGTAGGCCATCACCGCCGGATTGTGCATCGATACGCCCGCCGGCATCCCGGCGTCGTGCACCGCCTTGGTGAAATCGTGCACGATGTTCATCTGGCCGGCGCGGAACCGCTCGTCGGTGCGGTTGCCGTGATGCCCCACGCCGATCGGCTTCAGCTTCTCCACTTCCTTGAGCAGCGTCCAGTCCTTCATCAGCGCGAAGTCGGCCAGCAGCAGCACCTTCATCTTGCCGCCTTCGGCCCGATAGCGCTTCCAATCCTCGACGGTCGGCTCGTTGTAGTGGACCTGCCACGTGTTGATGCCCGCCCGCTCGGCCGACTTCAGCACCTCCACGCGCTTGTCCTGCGTGTAGTACTCGCGCATGAACTTGTCGAGCAGCGGGTTGAAGTGCGAATAGCCGTAGAAGGGGTTCGACCCGATGATCAGCTTCGTGATCTCGTGCTCGCGGAACTTCACCGTGGGCATGGCCGGCAGCGGATCGGTCACCGGCGGTTCGGCCTTCACGGCGGCGGCCGTCAACGCGGCGGCCCCGAGAAACTCGCGTCGTGTATTCATTGGATGCTCCTGGCAGGCCGGCGCGGCACGCCGGACGGATGGCAGTCAAGACACTTGACCGTGTGGACGTTGTGGCGGCTCTTGGCGTCCTTGAAGGTGGTGTCCATCTTCTCGACGTCGATGCCGCAGTTGGAAAGCCGCGGATGGCAGGTTCCGCACGAGGCGCGCGTGTTCTGCTGGTGACCCTGGTGGCAGGCGAAACAGCTCAGACCTTCGTGGACTCCCACCGGAGTCCGGTCGTCGCCGGAAGCGATGTTGCCTTGCGCGAGCGCCGCGTGGCACTGGTAGCAGAGTCCCTGGCGCTCGTCGGGACTCATCTTCACCGGGCGCTGCCCGTCGAACACCGCCGGAATCGGCAGCATCGCGGCGGCGATGTTCATGCGGCTGCGGCGGTCGAACATGCCGAGCGACGGCCGCACCTTGCTTTGCGCCAGGCCGGACCGTTGCTCGGGCTTGTGCACCGGCTCGCCCGCACGGTGGACCGTGTGGCAGGTCAGGCACGGCATGGTGGGCCGGTCCGCCATCCCGGCTTTGGCGATCTTCCAGGGCCCCTGCGTGTTGATGGGCGTCACCAGGTCGTTGATGCCGCCGTCGAAATGCATGCCGTGGCAGCGCAGGCAGTCGTCCATCAGCTTGCGCTTGGTGTTGTGGGCCTGGTTGGTGAACAGGCGCGCGTAGGTGGCGCTGTGCGGACCGGCCTTCCAGTCGTCGTACTGCTGCTGGTGGCAGGAACGGCACTTTTCCACCATCGCGAGCGCCTGCTCCGTGCCGAGCTTGGGCTGTTCCGGAACGCGGTCGCGCAGATGGGCCGTGGTGCGCTGCACATTCCGCATCAGGTTGTACTCATGGCAGGTTGTGCAGGTGACGCTGCGATGCGTCGACTTCCTCCACAACTCCACCTGGGGCCGTATCTCGTGGCAGTTGGCGCAGAAATCCGGGCCCAGCGCGAACGCCGCCGGCGCGGCGAGCAGGAGAACCAGGGCGTACCTCATGCCTTCCTCCAACTCTTCACCATGTAATCGGAGACCCGGTAGGCGTTGGCGAGAATCGTCAGCACCGGGTTGAAGCCGCCGTTGGTGACGTGGACGCTCGAATCGACGACGAACACGTTGTCGACGTCGTGCACCCGGCAGTTCCGGTCCACCACGCTTGTCTTCGGATCGGCGCCCATGCGGCAGGTGCCCGCCTGGTGCTGCCCGCCGCTCAAGCCGCGGCCGGCCAGCTTCTTCCAGGTCTTCACCGCGCCGGACTCCTTCAGCCACGCCTCCGCCTTACCGGCCATCACCGCCGAAATCTCCAGCGTATGCGCGTGCCGCTCGCCCGACATGCGGGCCACCGGAATCCCCCACTTGTCGCGCACCTTCGGGTCCAGTTGGACGCGCGCCGTGAACACCGGCATCTCCTGCGTGGGACCCTGCACCGCGATCGTATGGCGGTACATCTTGCGCATCGTGTCCTTGTGCGCCTTGCCCCACTTGGGCGTATCGGGCGGCAGCATGGTCATGAAGTGGATGGGCAGGCGGATGAACTCGTTGGCGAGCATCGCCCCGCCGCGCAGCCCCGCGTTCCCGTGGTTGTAATCGCAGATGGCGATGCCCGCGCCCGGCCCGACGTCGTCGTAGGTTTCCTGCTCGAAGTAGCCGAACGCGCCGGTGTAGGTGTGGCCTTGCAGGTTACGCCCCACCCAGTCGTAGCGATTCCCCAGTCCGCTGGGATACAGCTTGCCGGTCGAATTCAGCAGCAGCCGCGCCGATTCCACCGCGCAGCAGGACACCACCACCAGGTCCGCCGGTTCGGTCTTCCGCCGGCCGTTCGAATCGAAATATTCGACGCCGGTCGCGCGCCCCTTGTCGTCGGTGACGATCTTGCTGACCATCGCGCCCGTCCGCAGCGTGCAATTCCCGGTGGCGAGCGCCGTCGGGATCACCGTGTTCTGCGATCCGTTCTTCGCGTCCACCTCGCAGGCGAAACCCACGCACCAGCGGCAGCGCATGCAGGGGCCGCGGCCGTTGTAGGGGACGCTGTTGCGCAGCATCGGGATGCGGAACGGATGCAGTTTCAGCCGTTTCGCGCCCGCTTCCAGGATGTCCTCCTCGCGGGTGGGCGGCAGCGGAGGCATCGGCAGCGGATTCTTCCTGGGCGCCTTGAACGGATCGGTGGACACATCGCCCGACACGCCGATTTCGCGCTCGGCCTTCTCGTAGTAGGGCTCCAGGTCGTCGTAGGAGATCGGCCAGTCCTCGAGCGTGCTGCCGTCCGGCGCGCCATAGGTCGACCGCATCCGGAAGTCCTGCGCCATGAACCGCCACGCCATCGCGCCGTAGCTGAGCGTTCCGCCGCCCACGCAGGCGGCGTTGTTGTTGTACGCCCCCTCGCTCGGCGCAATCAGCCGCTCCTTGCCGTCGATGGCCACCAGCACCCGGGGATTCCCCTCATCCTCCGGCCCAAAGGCGTTTCCGAGCACGGTGGTGCGCTGGTTATGCAGGTCGTCCTTGCGGCAATCGGCCGCCGAGTACCACAGCCCCCGCTCGAGCAGGACCACCTGGAACCCCGCCACCGCCAATTCCTTCGCCGCGACGCCGCCGCCCGCGCCCGCGCCGATCACCACCGCCTTCATGCCTTGCCGCCCTTCGGAAGCTCGTACTGATTCCGCCCGCGCACCTGCACCGCGGACAGCCCGAGCATCCGCCAGCTCACCGCGTCCCGGTTGCCGCCATGCCGGGGCGAACCATAATAGGACTGCATGGTGTGCGCCACCACCAGGCTGAAGAAATCCGGGGCCGCCTTTTCGAGCTCTTCGGCGCAGCGCAACTGGTCGTCGGCGCCCAGTTCGGCCAGCGGCTTATGAAACCGGCTGTCGGCGATCGACTCCGCCTTCGCCAGTCCACCCCGGTACTTCGCCCGGTGGACCTTGTACCGCTTCGTCAACTGAATATCGATGAAATTCACCGCACCGGCCTGATCGGCTCCGGGCTGATCGTCGGTGGGAATAATCCGCCCGCACAGGGCCTGTAGAGTCCGGGCTTCGGCGTCGGTCAGGGTTCGCCAGGAGGAGGACTCCCGGCGGCAGGCAGTGCCCGCCACTCCCGCAACCGCCGCGCCGGCCAGAAACGCGCGCCTTCTCATTCGGCCTCCGGAAGCAACTACTATATCGCGATTTTCAGACTCGTGACTCCGCAATCGGTTGCCCGCCCCGGTCCCGTGGCCGGATGCCTGAATTGTGTCAAGTTGTGGGCTTCCTGCCACACGCGCTTAGGCAAAGTGTTGCGATTCGGCCACACCAGAAAGGTGCAAGTCCTTTACTAACAATCACAAACAAGAGGCGCCTGGATTGCTATGCTATTGGTAGTCGGGTGAACCCGGCCCCTACTTGTCCGGGCCGGTTGGAGGAAAGCGCTTGCGTTTTGAAACCACCATTCAAAAGGCTGTGGAAACCAGCGGCGTCGGATTGCACAGCGGAGTCCCGGTACGGATCCGGATCCGTCCTGCTCCTCCTTCCACCGGCATCGTTTTCCTTCGTACGGATCTGGACAACTTCGCCATCCCCGCCAGTTACAGGAACGTCGCCCGAGTCAGCTACGCCACCAGCCTGATGCGTCAGGGAGTGTTGATTTCCACCACAGAGCACCTGCTCAGCACGCTTTACAGCATGGGGATCGACAACGCCTTTATCGACATCGACAATCTGGAAGTCCCCATCCTCGACGGCAGCGGGGCGCCGTTCATCGAACTGCTGCGGGAGGCCGGCGTCAAAACCTACCGCCGCAAGAAACGCTTCCTTAGGATTAAGGAGACGGTTTCGGTGGAAGGCAATGGCAAGCGCATCACGATTCTCCCCTCCGACCACTTCCTGCTCACCTGCGACGTATACTTCCCCCATCCCCTGGTAGGCCGACAGACCCTTGACATGGAAGTCACCCCCGAACGGTACGCCTCCGACATCGCCCCGGCGCGCACGTTCGGCTTTGAGAACGATCTGAACCAGCTTCGCGACATGGGGCTGATCCGCGGCGCGAGCCTCGAAAACGCCGTCTGCTTCAACCAGACCCAGGTGTTGAACGACGGGGGACTGCGTTTCCCCGACGAGTGTTGCCGCCACAAGGCGCTGGACCTGATCGGCGACCTCGCGCTGATCGGCCGCCCGTTGCTTGGGCACGTGATCGCCGAGCGCGCCGGCCACGCGATGCATGTGGCGCTGGTGGCGAAGATTATGTCGGATCCCGCCCTGTACGAGGTCCTCAGTTTCGATCAGATGGCGAACCGTGTGGTGGCGGCGCTGGTATCCTGATCGGTTGATCCGCCTGCTGCCGAACCTGATCAGCCTTGCGCGGCTGATCCTTGCGCCGTTCATTCTCTGGCTGATCCGCGCCGGGGAGTACGAGCGGGCGCTCCTGTTTGGAACGATCGCCGGCGCCTCCGACGCATTGGACGGCTATCTGGCGCGGCGCCTGCACGCCGAATCGCGCCTGGGGGCGTACCTGGACCCGATCGGCGACAAGCTCCTGCTGAGCGGGGCTTTTCTGGTGTTCTGGCTGAACGGCGTGACGCCGTGGTGGCTGACGGCGCTGGTGTTCGGCCGCGACGCCCTGATCCTGCTGTTCGTCGCGGCCGCGATGCTGTTCACGCGCATCCGCGACTTCGCCCCGACTGTGTGGGGAAAGCTGAGCACGATCATCCAGGTGCTGACGGCGTTGATCCTGCTGATTTCGGAGACTCGCTGGGGGCCCGCCATCCAGCCGCTGGTTTGGCCGGCGATCGGCGCGACCGTTCTCGGAACGGGCTGGAGCGCTATCCACTACGCCTGGGTGGCGGTGCGGATGCTGCGGGGGGCGCGGTAAGGGCGACTCAAGCTGCTATCTTTCCGGCCGGCTCCAACTCCACGTAGGCGAATAGCAGATCGCGGAAATCGGGATTGTCGATGTGTTCGAGTACGGGCAGCGGCTCCGGCACGGGTTGGTCCGCTTCCTGGTAGGCTTCCAGATTCGTCCGTATGGCCACCAAGGCCGCGCGCTTCGCGGCATCGATATTCTCCCCGGTGGTAACGATGGCAAGGTCTGGTACTTGAACCGCGAACCCTGCTTCGGTCTGCTCCAGCACGATGAGGTAGCGCTTCATCTGACCTCCAATCGGATCTTCTTAACAGTGTCCGCTGCTCGTCCGACCGGAACATCCTTCTGCGGATGGACGATCGTTACGATGAAACGGCTATCTGGATGCTTGAGGTTGTAGTGGTCCCCTTTGATGCTGGTCACTTTCCACCCCGCCTCTTCCGCCAACCGCAGAAGCGCTTTACTTGTGTAGCGCTTACGCATGCACGATCTCCTTCCATTCTGCCACCCCCAAGGCCGGAACGCGCCGTCCCTCGCAAGACTCAACCCAGGGGCATCAGCGCCCTTTGACCCAATGCTCTCTGTCGCTGGTGAGCGAGACGCCGGGCCAGCCATCGTGATCCCGCAACTGAACGGCGACCTGCAACGATTGGCAGAACCCATCCAGCCCAGGGAATAGCGTCGTCGCGGTGATGTTGACCTGCTCCAGAGCACGCAGCACGTCGGCCCGCGCTCCAGGTGACACGACGACCTTGTGAAGCCACTGCGCACTCGGTTGCCCCTCCCCCTTCGCGTGGAGTAACAGCCTCGCCAAGCAGTTATGGAAAGGAAACAGCGCGTGGTTCGCGAACAGAAACAAGCCGTGCTGGACAGTCAACCGTTCGTTGAGTCGGTAGGGTTCCACCGCGACGACGACGTACAGACCCTCCGCGGGCTGCGACCAGAATACCCGGCGGAACGTTTCACCGCAGGACAGGTCGGCATCTTCAGCGATGCGCAGCATCGCCTTCGCGTGCGCGTTGATGCTGTCCGTGTCCACGGCCCAGATGATAAAGGGCGGAGCCGTTGGGACTCCGTCGTTCACGAACGGGTGGGCTGTACTCGATGCTTGCGCGGCGAAGAAAGCGGCAATCTGGGCGGAACGAGTCCAGTCCAATAGCCGCGTGGGTGCGCCGTGATGCTGCATGAGCGCGAGCCACTCCAGGTCGTCATCGCGCCCTGGCGCGTTTTGCGCGTAGCGGTGGAACCGGCGCCGAAATTCTCGCATCACGTAATCCTCAGCAACGCCGGGCCGACAGGAATATCGCTCAATTGTTGCCGTAAGCGGCCAGTCCTGGCGTTGGCCGCGAAACGCCCATCGGGCGCCACGGAACGAGTCGAGCGTTTCGAACAACGTTTCGGTGTCCGTGACTGTGGGATGAATTGTCGCCAACTCATCAAGCGACCCTTCCCGCATCTCTCGATACTCCTCGCTTGTCATATCCGTTTCATCGAAACACTCCGCTGGCATTGACGGCAAGCGTGGTAGCCGCTCGTGTGCCGAACACTCCGACCAAGCAGTCCACGAATCGCGGCCGGATTCGTTCAAACAGGTGCTCCGCCGTCTTGTTGCCCTGTGGAGCACCGTTTCTTGTGAAGTGTTCGCTCAAAGCGTTCCTGGTGACGTCCACATGCTGACAAGACACCCGTAAGCCGATGTGGGCCCTGTGCTTGGCCGCCCCGCGTCAGTTGTCGAATCGCTCAACCCACAAATTCCGGTCGGGGAGCAGGATGCCAAACTCCAGCGCGGCCGGTCGGCAGGTCATGGTCTTTGTAGAACGGACGAGTGAAGCAAAACGTCCCTGGGTTGGCCGCGCAGTACCGCTCCATCTGGCGGTACATCTGGCCCTGCTCCGACCAGCCTCTGCTGACGTGACGTTGCTGCGAGAAGATGTTGATTTCGAAGCCGTCGATGCGCCCGCCGATGGAGTGCGCGACGAAGTGCCCTTTGTCGCGTCCACTGCCCAGGAACCGCTCGGTGGCGCCAATCCACGACCGAAGCCGCGCTGACTCCCGCTTGCCAATGGGTGGCTTTGTCGTTCCAAACGCCGCGACCAACCGCCCGTCAATCGGTAAGCCATCGTCTCCCGGCTCAAGGCAGTGCTGTTGCCCGTATGTGTCGAAGACGTACGTGGATGTGTTGAGCACCATCTTCACCGCCTCAATGGGGTGTCGCGTCTCGATACCCCATCAAAACTTATACTTCAGTTCCTCATGCAGGTACGCGATTGCGGCGACCAAGTCACACCGTCGCGTCACGGTCTCAAACGCTGCATATTCCATTGCAACCTGTCAACATTACTGCACAGAAGCCCATCACTTGCCACTTCTGGCGGGGCCTCACTCTGCGCCCCGTACCGTCTGCGCCACTCCAACGACAGGTCGCCCCAGCTCCAGGAGCTGGGCGGTTCGTCGCGTTTCCGTATGCTGTTCCAGAGCCGTTCCAATAAACCGGCAGGATTCGCGTGCTGGACGCGGTTTTCGCCTCGCATTTCCAAGAGGTTGGGTGCGGGAGTCGTCAGCCCTGAAAAAGGCTGGCGTCGGCGGTTCGATTCCGTCCCTGGCCACCACCTGTAACCTTCCTATTTTTCATCCATTTGTGGACACTGCAAGGTGCTATCGTGTCCCGAAAAGTGTCTCTGGCCCGTCCGCATCTACGCCTCACGACGCATTGACGCGGCCTGTGGACCGGGGTACGCTGAGATTGTGGCTGTTCCTGTCTCGCGATACATGCCGTCCCGCCATTATTTATCGGCGGGATTGGTCGCGCTCGGGCTCGCCGCGTTTTCGGTCTGGTTCGGGTTTCGCTGGACTCCCGCCTTCTTCCCCGCGTTCCTGTTTCTCGTCAGCTCCGCGCTCGTCCTCTTTGTAGCGTTCCAACCGCCCATCGAGATTCACGAAACGCACCTGAAAATCAGCAAACGCTCCATACCCTGGAGCCAGGTCCGCCGCCTGGACCGCACCGGCTGGGTCTCTCCGCTGGTGGTCCACCTGACGCTGGTCGACGACGAACGGATCCTGCTGATCTATCCCGGCGACCTCGATTCCGCCAACAGCCTGTTGCGTCATTTGCGCCGCCACTCCCGGGAAGCCCTGATCGACGGCATCCCCTATCGGCAGTTCTGGGGTGAGGCGCTGGCCGCGCCCGCCGAACGCCGCCGTCTGCCTTCGCCCAAATACCAACTGCTGCGTCCCGATGACGAAGCCGAAGTGGAGCGCATGTTCCAGCGCTTGAAGACGGTTGGGCACATCGATCCGAAAAAGTCCTCTGACGAGAAGTAGCCGGTGAGCGCCCACCGGCCCCGTTGGGCGAAGCCCGCAGTCGCGGCGATTGTCCTTGGCGCCCTCGCGTTCCTGCTCCGCAAACCCTGGCTGACCGTGATCGGCGCGGCCCTCATCACCGCCCAACCTCCCGCCAAGGCCGACATCGCCGTGGTCCTGGCCGGCGACTTCTCGGGCGAACGCATCCTCCGCGCCGCCAATCTGGTCGCCGCCGGTTACGTCCCCCGCGTGCTCATCAGCGGACAGAACGGACCCTTCGACGGACAGGAGGCCAACCTCGCCATCGCCTTCGCCGTCCGCAAAGGCCACCCCGAGTCGATCTTCATCCCGGCCACCAACCTCGCCCGCTCCACGCGTGAGGAGGCCGCCGCGCTCACGCCCATCCTCCGCCGTCTCGGCGCCCGGCGCGTCCTGCTGATCACCAGCGATTTCCACACCGCCCGCGCCGTCCGGCTGTTCCGCCGCGCCGCGCCCGACCTCGAATTCGCCGCCGTCGCCTCCCCCGCCGCCGCCTTCGACCCCGCCGATTGGTGGAAGAGCAGGGAAGGCCGCAAAACCGTCCTATTGGAGTGGATCAAAACCGTCACGGAGCCATTCGGAATATGAAGCAGGCCTTCCACACCCTGGGCCCCTACCTCTGGCGCTATCGCCGCGGATTCGCGCTGGGCATGGGCGCCCTGGTCCTCAAGGACCTGCTGGGCGCCGTCATGCCGCTGCTCATGCGCGCCGGCATCGACTCGCTCACCCGAGGCTTTCGCCTGGAAACCGTCCTCTGGTTCGCCGCCGCACTGGTCGGCGTCTCCGCTTTGAAGGGGATCTTCCAGTACTGGATGCGCGTCATCCTGATCGGCATCTCGCGCGACATCGAATTCGACCTCCGCAACGACCTGTTCGCGAACCTCGTCCGCCTCTCCTGGGATTTCTACGGCAAATACCGCACGGGCGACCTGATGGCCCGTTCCACCAACGACCTGAACGCCGTCCGCATGATGCTCGGGCCCGCCGTCATGTACCTGTGCGAGACCGGCCTCACGCTGATCCTCGCCATCTTCGTGATGCTGTCGGTGGACTGGCGTCTGACCCTGCTCTCGCTCATGCCCGCCCCCCTGGTTTCCGTCGCCGTCATCTACTTCGGCGGCCGCATCCATGACCGCTTTGAGTCCATCCAGAAGATGTTCAGCGACATCAGCAGCCGCGTCCAGGAGAACCTTTCGGGCGTCCGCGTCGTCCGCGCCTACGTGCAGGAGGAGGCGGAACTGCGCCAGTTTGAGACGCTGAACCGCGACTACATCGCCCACAACATCAAGCTCGCCAAGCTCTCCGGTCTGTTCATGCCGCTGTTGCAGGCATTGATCGGCGTGACGTTCCTGATCGTGCTGTGGGCCGGCGGCTACCGCCTGTTGAACGGCAAGATCACGCTCGGCAGTTTCGTGATGTTCAACTCCTACATGGGCATGCTGGTCTGGCCCATGATCGCCATGGGCTGGGTGGTGAACCTGGTGCAACGCGGCACGGCCTCGCTGGGCCGGATCAACGAACTGCTGCGGGCCGAACCCGCCATCGCCGCCGGCGCCGGCGCCCGGACGTTGCCGCAGCCCCTTGCGGGCGACATCGAACTCGAGAACGTGGCGGTCCGCAACCCCTCCGGCACGGCGCTCGACGGCGTCAGCCTGCGCATCCGCGGCGGCTCCACGGTGGCCATCGTCGGACATACCGGCAGCGGCAAGAGCACGCTGTTGAACCTGATCCCGCGCCTCATCGATCCCACCGAAGGCCGCGTGTCCCTCGACGGCGTCGACCTGCGCCATCTATCGCCGGCCGACCTGCGCCGGCATATCGGCTTTGTTCCGCAGGAGACCTTCCTGTTCAGCGCCACGCTCGGCGAAAACATCGCCTTCGGCGTGCCGGACGCCACCGAGGAACAGATTCGTCGGGCCGCCGAAATCGCCGGCCTGATGACAGACATCTCGGGTTTCCCGGAAGGCTTCAAGACCATGGTGGGCGAGCGCGGGCTGACGCTATCGGGAGGCCAGAAGCAGCGCACGGCCATCGCCCGCGCCCTGTTGCGGGACCCGCGCATCCTGATCCTCGACGACGCGCTGTCGAGCGTGGACACGCTCACCGAAGAGCGCATTTTGACGGCGCTATCGGGCGTCATGAAGGGCCGCACCACGATTCTGGTGTCGCACCGCGTCTCCACCATCCGCAACGCCGACCACATCTTCGTGCTCGAACACGGCGCGGTGGTGGAGTCCGGCTCGCACGAACAACTGCTCGCCAACGGAGGCTATTACGCCGACCTCCACCAGAAGCAGTTGCTCGAAGAGGAACTGGAAGCTATCTGAGCGAACCCCCGGGTTCAGTGTCCGACGAATGGGTTTTCGATGCGTACTCCCGCAATCGTCTGGCCCGCGTTGAGATCTTCCGACAGAATCCGTGTAGCGCCGGCCTTTTGCGCAGCCGCCACGATCAACGCATCCCAGAAGTCGATACCTGCTTCGTCTTCAATGCGAAACGCCGCGGCTGTCTCGGCGTAGGTTGTGTTGAAGCACCAGATGGCGTAACTATCCACTATGGCCCGCGCGGCGAGCTTCGACAGCGGCGTCGCGATCTTTCTGGTAGCGTTCACGTAGAACTCGTGCAGAACCTGCGTGCTCAGAACTCCGGAGCGCCCGGCCCAGAGGTCGCGAAGCCGGTCCCGGGCAATCTCACGCTTCACTCCCGCATCCGAGTCGTGCGCATCAATCAGGACATTCGTATCCATGAAGGTCTTACCGCTCATGTAACTCATCCCGGTTTGCCGTCATTCGCCCCCCGAGACGAAACTCTTTCTCCAGCAGGGCCAAAGCCGAGCGTTCGGAACACTCCCAGGCCTCCTCGGCGCCCACAAGTTTCTCAATCTCCATGGACAGCAAGCCGCTGATCGAGGTTGATCGCTGGGCGGATAGCGGCGAATACGGCGGGGCCGCGGTTGGGATACGCTGGTCGCGGTGCGTCCCGCCGGACGCCACCCAGGAAGGACCCCTCACAATGACCCGTCTATCTACGCTGGCCGCCTCGATTGCGATGCTCGCGCCGGCCGTCTGCCGCGCGGAAATCTCCTGCACCCGCGAAGGCCTGAACGCCGCCGCCGAACTCTACGTCGCCGCGCAGGCCAAAGGCGACTCTGCCGGTCTGCCGCTCGCCCGCGGAGTCAGCTACATCGAGAATTTCAAGCCCATCGACATCAAGGACGGCCTCATCCAGAAGGCGATGAAGATCGACCACCATCGCAGCCTGCTCGACCCCGCCACCTGCCAGACGTTCACCGAAATCATTGTTGCCGACAAAGCCAAACCTTACGTGCTCGGCGTCCGCCTCCGCGTCAATCACAGCCTGATCGCCGAAATCGAAACCCTGTGGACCACCACCGGCTATTGGCTGTTCAACGCCGACGATTACCTGAAGTACGCGACTTCAGAGGACTGGAGCGTCGTCCCCGCCGCCCAGCGCGACACGCGCGCGACATTGGTCTCCGCCGCTGGCGCCTACCTCGACGCCTTCCTCGAAAAGAAGACCGACCTCGTCCCCTGGGGCTACCCGTGCCATCGAACCGAGGGCGGCATGCACACCGGTAAAGGCCTCCCCACCGACACCTGCGAGGAGGGCGTCCCGGCCGGCGTCAACATCACCAACCGGCACTTCGTCGTCGACGAAACCATGGGCTCGGTGGTCGTCTTCTGCACCTTCGGTCCCAATTCGCCCAACGGCCCCGCCGGCGCTCCCGACACGCACCTGTTCCGTCTCAACAACGGCAAAATCCGCTACGTGCATACGCTGACGCACCTGCTCCAGGCCGATTACAAGAGCCGTCAAAACGCCCCCAAGCCCGCGGAACGCAAGTAGCCGTCCTCGGCGGCCGCAATCGGGTATTTGACCTGAAAAATACTCCGCGTTCGGAAATCCGCGATCCATTCGTCGCACGTACCACTCCAGTAGTCGAACGAGTTCACTCCAGAGGAGCGTGCCGATGCGCATCGCAACAATTCTCACCGTCTTTGCGGCCGCCGGGATCGCCGCGCTTGCGGGACCTATCATCTACGTCGCCGACTTCAGCGATCCTCACAACTACGGGTTGCTCGATCTCGGTAGCGGAGTGTTCAACCCCATCGGAACGGTAGCGGCCGGGGAGTTCCTCAATGGCCCCGGGAAGAGCCTCTACGCGATCGATGAAAGCGGCAACCTGCTTAAGGTGTCAGCCTCGAACGGCGTGACGACAACCATCGGCAATCTGGGTTTCATCGCAGACGAACCAGCCGGCCTGGCCGATGGAAGCATGTACGTGTCCGACGTTGCGACGCACATTCTGTACAGGATCGACCCCACAAGCGGCCTTGCGACAGCGGTCGGCCCGACCGGTTTCACGGACCCCGCAAACGGGTTCACCATCGTCACGCTGGTGGCTGGCGACACGAATAATCTGTACTCCATCGTGGAGTCGTTCGATCCCAACACTCAGTCGATCATCGCCCACGCGAAGTTGTATCAACTGGACCGGGCCAGCGGTGCGGCGACTTTCATCACCGACCTGGACGACGATAACGCGGCCTGCGCGGCGATTTTCAGTGGCACGTTGTACCTGTTCGATTACACCGGGCAAATCCAGACGGCCAATCTGGTCACCGGCGCCACCACCCAGTTATATGATTTGTCCGCGGTTCTAAACGGCATCAACGGCGTCGCCGAAGTTCCCGTCCCCGAACCGTCCACCTGTTTGATGACGGGGCTCGGCCTGGTGGCGGCAACATGGATCGCCAGAAGGCGCCGGACCCGCCGGGCATAGGACGCCGGCGATGAACCGCACGATTTTGAGGCTATCGGCTTTGACAGCCGTCCTCCTCGCCCGGGCCGCGTGGGGCGGAGATTCTCTCGATGGGGACCTCGCGGCTCTACTGCGGCGCGCCGGCTTCACGGGGCGCATCGAATCGACGCTGACCGCGCGGCTGGGACGGCCCGTGGATACGGGCCTCGCCGATCTGGGGCGCCTTCTCTGGTTCGACAAACTGACCGGGCTGCACTCCGACAACACCTGCGCGGGCTGCCACGTCCCGATCAACGGATTTGGCGACACGCAGTCCATCGCCATTGGCATTCAGAACAGCAATGTGGCCGGGCCGCACCGAGCCGGCCCGCGCAACCAACGCCGCACGCCCATGGTGATCAACGCCGCGTTTTATCCGGCGCTGATGTGGAACGGTCGCTTTAACGCGCCATCCGGGGATCCTTTCGACAACTCGAAGGGATTCCTGTTCCCTCCGCCGGAAGGCGTTACGCGGTTCCCTCCATTTGATCCAGCTCATCCGCACCTGCTAATGGCGCAGGGTGAAATGCCGCCTACGGAGTTGACCGAGGCCGCCGGCTATACGGGCACACGCGGCGCCATCGATCCGCTCTTCGACCAGTTCGATGACGGGAAGGGCTCGGCAGTGCCGCCACCCGACTCGAGCGGCTACCGCAACGATCCAATCCGCCAGGCCGTCCTGGACCGGCTGAACCACTCCCCCGCCTATCGGCGTCTTTTCGGACTCAGCTTTCCTCAAGTGGCGGCCGGCGGGACCATCGACTTCACGATGTTCGGGCGGGCGATTGCCGAGTTCGAGTTGACGCTGGTTTTTGCCGACGCTCCGCTCGACCGCTTCGCGCGCGGGCAAACCGGCGCGATGACGGAGTCGCAGAAGCGCGGCGCCATCGTCTTCTTCGGACGAGCGCGGTGCGACGGTTGTCACGCAGTGGCCGGAAACGCCAACGAGATGTTCAGCGACTTCCAGAACCACGTTATCGGCGCGCCCCAGATCGCGCCGCTGTTCGGGGCGGGGAAGGGCAACGTGATCTTCGACGGCCCGGGCCAGGATGAGGATTATGGCGCGGAACAGATCTCGGGTGACCCCGCCGATCGCTACAAGTTCCGTACTGCGCCGCTGCGGAACCTCGCGCTGCAGCCCGCCTTCTTCCACAACGGTTCTTATATGAGACTGGACGACGCCGTCCGCTATCATCTGGACGCGCGGAAAGCGGCGTCAGGTTATATCGCCGCGGCCGCAGGAGTCGCTGCTGATCTCACGCACCGCCTGGGCCCGATTGAGCCGGTGCTGGAGCGGCTGGATCCTCTGCTTGCCCAGCCGGTCGACCTCTCCAGGGAAGACTTCGCGGACCTGGTCGAGTTCCTGCGAACCGGCCTGCTGGATGAGCGAGCCTCCGCCGGGAACTTGTGCTCGATGATTCCACGCTCGGTTCCGAGCGGGATGCCCATGATCTCGTTTGAAGGCTGTCACGCCGCGGACCGCCACCCGCGCTAGTCACGCCGATGGCCTACCGCTTGCGGGGCGACGCCTCTTTATCGCCCCGCTTCAGGATCTTCTCCACTTCATCGTCATCGTCCATGGGAATCGACGGAGCTTTCCGAGCCTGCCCGTAGTCGGGATCCTTCGGGTCCTTCGCCTTCTCCGGATCGAAAATCCGCCGGTCCACCGCCACGGCCTGGTACGGCCGGAAATCCGGCTTCGTCGTGAAGCAATCCGCGAAGTCGTTGGCCAGCGCGTCGAACATGTTCAGCGACGGCAGCCCGAAGATCTCATACATCGTGCGATGCATGCTGAGAATCGTGGTGTGCCGGTGCGACACATAGCCGCGTTTGGCCCACGGACTGATCACCAGTAGCACGCTGCGCTGCGCGTCCACGTGGTCCTTCTCGCCCCCCGCGTCGTCCTCGGTCACAAAGATCGCCATGTTCTTCCAATACGGCGTGTGCGACAGAAACTCAACGATGCGCCCCAGCGCCAGGTCGTTGTCCGCCATCCAGGACGCCACGTACGGATATCCCTTCTCCGGCTTCGGATCCGAACCATGATCGTTGCAAATGGCGATGTTCAGGAAGGAGGGCAGCCGCTTGCCGCCCTTCAGAAACCGCTTCTCCACATCCTGCATGAACCAGTGCGCCCGGTATTGATCCGGGATGTTCATGTTGAAGATCGGATAGCCGAAATCGGTGTTGTCGAACAGCACCTTTGGCATCGGCACGTTCACCGTCTCCCGAGCCCCCGTGGGATGCTCGTCCGCATCCTCGATCACGCCCGGGAATTCGAACCCTTCGCCGTAATTGCGGAACGCGACGCGGTTGCGCCCCAGATGCTCCCACATCGACCCGGCTTCCGGGTAATCCTCCGGAATCAACGATCCGTTGGACCCCATCGAATACCGCCGCCCCGGCGCGGTGCTGTTCTTCTTGAACCCCCACCCCAGAGAGTAGGTCATCTGCATCAGGTTGTTCGGCTGTACGCCCACCAGCCAGCGGTGCCCCACGCCGGAAGCCTCGGGCTCCATGTAGAAGTTGTCGCTCACCGTGAACGCCCGGGCCAGCGCGTTGTGATTCAGCATCACGCCCACGTCGTCCAAAGTCGGTTGACCGTCCTCTTTCAGCGTCTGGTGCAGCCCCCAGCGCAACAGCGAGGGGTCATGCCGTGCGCCCGGCACACGGTCGAAAATCGCATCGTAGGTGTGGTTTTCCTTGGTGATGAAGACGACGTACTTGATCTCTTTCGAGGCCCGCCCCGGGATGCCGGGGATGACGGGCGTCGACATGGCCGCGCGGTCGGCCTGGCGATCCACCATGCCGTTGTTTTCAAGCACCCGTTCGGTCATGGTCCGCAGTTCGGCGTCGGCCGGAACGTCCACCAGCGTGATCGCGCCCCGCAGCCCCAAAAACTCGCTCTTGGGAATATGCTGGCCCGCATTCGGGCCGTTCCCGAAACCCTTGAACGCAATGGAAGCCAGGCGCCGCCCGTCTGGCGAGACCGCGACGCGATACGGATACCAGGCGGTCGGGATATGTCCCAGCGGCTCGAGCGTACGGGCGTCGAACACGCCGATGGCGTTGATGCCGCTTTCTGCGACGTACAACTTCGCGCCGTCGGGCGACGTCGCCATCCCGGCCGGCCCCACGCCGCGCAGTCGGGTCATCAGGGGCGACGGCACAATCCGCCGCTTGGCCAGCACCTTGCCGGTGGCCAGTTCCAGGCGTTCGATCAGGTCGTTGTTCCCGTTCGAGACGAATAGATTCCCGCCGCTCGCCGCCACGAAGTTCGGAGCGCTGCCGCCCACCGTCGCGCCGTTGTCCGATGGAGCGCGGATCAGCAATCCCGTCTTCCACTGGCTGACCGACTTCGGCGCCCGAGGATCCGTCACGTCCACGCCCGTGACGGAAAACGACTGCGGACCATTATCGTCGCCCAACCCGGGCACCTTGCGGCCTTCGAACTCGACGCCGTCGCGAGCCTCTTTACTCGGATAGCCGAAGGCGGGCCGGCTGAGTCCGCGCGGATCGGACTTCCCGTCCGAGGGCGCGGGCACGGCGCTATATTCGAACAGCCCGATATTGGCCACAAACACGCGGTTTCCGGCCACCGCGAGCGCATACGGATACCGTCCCACCGGCGTCGACCCGACCACTCGCCGCTCCGCCGTATCCACCACCGCCAGCCGGAAGTTCGTGACATCGGCGCAGTAGAGAAAGCGTCCGTCGTCGGAAAGCTTCAGATCGGCGGCGTAGCTGTCTTCGAACTTCCTGCCGCCGGTTTCCTGGTTGAGCGGGATTTCGGCCAGCATTTGGGTCGAGGCGGTGTCGAAGACGTAGACCGTACCCTTGTCCCCGCTGCTCCAATACAGCAGCGAGCCATCCGGCGAGAACTCGGCGCCGCCCGCGTTCAGGTGGCCTTTCTTCTTACCGGGCGGCTTGGGAAGGTTGATTTCGACGATCTTCGGCGCGCCGGACTGCCAGTCGGTCAGGATCTGCCCGGTCCCATCGCTCGGTGCGAATAGCCGTTTCCCGTCGCGGCTCATGGCGAGTCCATGGGGAAAGCGGACCAGGGGAAAGCTCCTGCCGGCCGGCCGCAGAAACCGGCCATTGGGAAGGATGGTGGTCCCGGCCGGATCGTGGGTCGCATAAGTATCCACCGATGGCGGATGCAAGTAGGGTTGCGCGTACGCGGCAAACCCGGCCATGGAAAGGATACAGATCGCGAAACAGTCCGTCGAAGATCGTGGTGTCATGGAACGCTGTGGCCGCCTCCTGACCGCGGCACTTACCAGCCTACCGGAACACGACATTACAGGACCGTTTCGCGGATGGCGCCGGGCGAGCGCCTGAAGTTTCCGGCTTCGCGGATCACGTCACTCCGGGACCATTCCGGCGAGGAGGCGCTATCTATCAGGCGCGGAGATTGCGAGGTATAATCTCCGCATGAGGTGCGGAGAATGTATATCCACGAGCGCGAGGATTGGCCAGACGTCCATTGGAACATCGAGAAGCTCGTGGAGCCCCTTGCCTCTGTCCGTTACCGGCAGGGCAGCTTGATCGGGCAGATGCAAGGCCTCGGTTTTCGCCTTCGGCAGGAAGCCGTCCTCGAAACCCTGACCAAAGACGTTCTGAAAACCAGCGAGATCGAAGGCGAGAAGCTCGACGCCGAACAGGTGCGCTCCTCTGTGGCGCGACGTTTGGGCCTGGACATTGGTGGCCTCAAATCTGCGGATCGCAACGTCGAGGGCGTCGTCGAGATGATGCTCGACGCCACAAGCCACTATGATCGGCCTTTGACGGATGAGCGGCTGTTCGGCTGGCATGCCGCGCTGTTCCCGACTGGGCGCAGCGGCATGACGAGGATCAAAACGGGGACTTGGCGCGACGAAAGAGCCGAACCCATGCAGGTCGTCTCAGGCGCCATCGGAAGAGAGAGAGTGCATTTCGAAGCGCCGAAGGCGGAGCGCCTCAAAAAGGAGATGGCCGCATACCTGAAATGGTTCGAAGGCGAGTGCGCGACCGATCCTGTCCTGAAAGCCGGCCATGCGCACCTGTGGTTCGTGACCATCCACCCGTTTGAAGACGGCAACGGCCGCATCGCGCGCGCAATCACCGATATGGTGCTCGCGCGTTCGGAGAGCAGCTCGCAGCGCTTCTATAGCATGTCGGCGCAGATCAAGCTGGAGCACAGAGAGTACTACGAGATCCTGGAAAGCACACAGAGAGGCTCCACGGATGTAACCGAGTGGATGCGCTGGTTTTTGGACTGCCTGGGCCGCGCCATAGACGGCGCTCAGCTTACCTTGAAGGCGGTCATTGACAAAGCGCGATTCTGGGAGCGCATCAAGGGTGTACAACTCAACGAGCGCCAGCGCTCGTTGATCAACCGGCTGCTGGATGGGTTCGAAGGCAAACTCACGAGTTCCAAATACGCACAACTCGCCAAGTGCTCGCAAGACACTGCCCACCGTGACATTCAGGCGCTGGTCGAACGCGGCGTTCTCGTTCAGAACCCCGAAGGCGGACGCAGCACAAGCTACTCGCTGGCGCCCGTGAAATAGCGCGGAGTCTTCTGACCCCACTTTTGAGACAGCCGGTTAATCCCTGAAATTATCTCCACCGCACCTACTCGTTCCACAACATCGAATCCATGCTGAAGAACCATCTCGACTGAGGCTACTGCCGCTTTCTGGACCCGGTGAATGGTGATCAGCATCGCTGGAATACGCACTCACCGGAACCACACGAATCAAGCGCCATCGAAGAATGGCTCATCCGAATACAAAGGCGTCTCTTGGAACAAACGGCTCTCCGCGAGAATCTGACAACATGCCCGTTTTCACGCAGCCTGGGAAATCCGCCTGACCGCAAGAAACCGACGTCGGTCACCGCCATCCGCTTCGCCTTCAACAATAGATAAGCGTTTCCGATAGACTACATCGCGGATGATGGAGAACGATTGGACCAAGGTCTTGGACTTCCCCGGCTACCGGGTGTACCGGCGCGAGATCGATGAAAAGAAGAAACACGTGACGCTGTGGATCCGGCGCAAGCGGGGGAATCGGAGCTTTCGATGCCCGGCGTGCGGCCGAAAGGTGGAGGGCATCCACGAGGCGATCGAGCGCGCGGCGCGCGATCTGCCGTGCTTCGGCTACACCGCCACGGTGATCGTGGAACTGTACCGGCTACGATGCCCGGACTGCGGCGTGAAAACCGAGCAACTTCCGCAACTGCCGGGCAAGGCTCCCTACACCAAGCGATTCGAGGATGAAGTGGGAAAGGCCTGAAAGTGCGGCAGCGGCGCAGGTGGCCCGGCGTATGGGCCTGCCGGAAAGCACGGTTCGAGGCATCGACTTGCGATACCTGGAGCGGTGCGAAGCCCAGCGGCGCAAGCCGGCGTTACGGCAGATGGGCGTGGACGAAATCTATCGGGGCAAGAAGGACAAGTTCCTCACCGTGGTATGCAATCTGGAAACCGGCGAGCCGCTCTGGTTCGGGCCGGAACGCAAACAGGAGAGCTTGGATGAGTTCTTCCGAACCGAGTTGAACAGCGGGCAGCGGAAACGGATCGAGGCCGCCTGCGTGGACATGTGGGAGCCGTTTCGGGCGAGCATTGCGAAATGGGCGCCGCAATGCAGGATCGTCTACGACAAGTTCCAGTCAATCATGCCCGCGGCTGAGTCGGCGCTCGGGTTCCATCCCTGGAGAGCCCTATCCTCCGCTCAGTTGACACCAGCGTAACCACGGACTCTTTCCGTTGTCCAGAGTCACAAGCCGATAAAACAGGGGAATTCAAGCGCCATGACATCTACGATCGGGTAACATATTTTCCTGAGGCAATACGGGAATTCTAATTGTCGCCAATCAGCCCATGAGCCCCCGCACGATCCGGTATCGGAATTTCATCTATCGCTGCTACCGGTGCAGATCTACAGCCGGCGGCCGGAAGCCGTGCGGTCACCAAGCTTCGGCTCAGGCGATTGAGAATGCCGTCGAGGCCAACGCCGTGCAGCAGCTTGGGCAGCGAGCACCGATTTGGGATCGGATTGAAGTTGTTTTCTGGGACTACCGCGACAGCAGTGTGCGTCTGCGGCTGCTCCTGCCCGTTCAGGCAGAACACGCGCAGGAAAAGTGACACCGGCTACAGGAACAGATCGACAGGCACACGGAGAAGATCGGCGAGTTGCCCCGCCTGCACTTTACTGATGCTGCGTTTGCCGCTGAGGATTTCCGACACACGGCTCTTGGGCAAGATCGTCCAGAGGTCGCTCGGCTTCATGTTCCTCTCTTCGAGGATATAAGCCAACATCTTGTGCGGTTCCGCCTTCGGAAGCGGGTGTGCCCGGTTCTCGTATTCGTCGATCAGGATACTAAGCATTTCCAGGAGCCTGCCCTCCTCCTCAGAAATCTCATTGTCCGGCCTGTCCATAAGGGCTGCCGCCGCGGTGAGCAAGCGATGGTGCTCCATCTCAGTGCGGATGGCGACGGGCAGGGTCACATCGAGAAGTTCCCGATATCGGCCTTCGTCGAGAATCGTCGTGCTCATAATTTCCATTTCCCCCTATCGTATTCGGCATGGGTAAGGATATGCCGGATGTAGAAGATCTGCCACCGGTACTTGATCACCGAGACCAGCCTGTACTTGTTGCCGCTGATGTTGAACGCCGTGGAAGCATCCACGGCATCAGCCTGCGGAAAATCGGCGCGGACATCGGCCAAATGTCTCCACCTGGCCCGTTTGGTGACGCCATGCCAGTGCAGCAGCGACTCCAACGCGTCCTTGTGTGCCTTGCAGAACTCATTGATTGCCGCCCTGCTGATGATCCGCACCACCAGGAGGTTACCAAAACGGTAACCTCCGCGCAAGAGCAGACTGCCGGAGGCCCGACGAGCGCTGTGCTAGACCGGCCACCGTGCCCGCGAGCGTGACCTGCTGCGGCGCCTGGCAGAGACGCAAGTGGCTGGCTGGGCTTGTGGTTTCAGTTGCTTACAGGTGCCTGTGGACTGCGCGGCAGGTGGGAATTGAGCCACCATCCCTCGGTCCGGTATTGCCTCGCCGTTTTCGTTGGCCGTATCCCTTCCGCGTACCGCCGTTATCCCCAACATTTCGCGAGCACTTGGCGATCCGGTTTTCTCCAGTTGGAGACTCGGGTTGCCGGGAGTCCAACACTGAACCCCAGGGCAACATGGTCTACGCCGGGAAGGTGCGATAGCGCGGTGAGGTCTAGGCGGGCGAGTATCCGGCCACCATCGAAGAGGCGACGTGGAACCAAGCGCAGGGCAAGATCAACCGCGACGCGCGGCGGGGCGGCGGCAACGTCCAACCCATCGCAGCTTCATGCTCTTGTGCTATTATGCCATTGTGCGGACCACTCTCGACATTGCCGATGAGGCTTACCACATCGCCAAGGCCATCGCCAGGGATCAGAACCGCAGCCTTGGACGAGTGGTTGGCGACCTCATTATGCAATCCGCGAGAGGGGCGAAAGGCGCATCCATCGAGATGAGTGATTACGGCTTTCCCACTTTCCGTTGCTCCCGGCCCGTGACCACCGAGGACGTCAAGGCTCTCGATGACGAAGAGTAAGGTCTACCTGCTCGACTCCAATGTCCTGATCGCACTAGCGACGCCCGAACACAGCCAGAACGCGCGCGCGGCGGCATGGTTCCGCAAAGGGCATCGGTTTGCGACATGCCCCATCACGCAAGGTGCGCTTCTCCGCTTCCATCTGCGCGCTGGCGTGGAAGCGACGGCGGAATCCGCAAAGCTGCTGCTGAAGTCCATTGCCTCGCTCCCGCGACACGAATTCTGGCCGGACGACGCTTCTTACCTCGAAATGCCGACAACGGGAATCATCGGCCACAGACAGGTCACCGACGCTTACCTTGTGTTGTTGGCTCGGAAACACGGTGGTTCAGTAGCCACTATGGACCAGGCCCTGGCCGCGGTGCACGACGGCGCCACACTCCTCGGGTAACTCCGTCATCGCGCCACGCTCACGTTGTCGACACGGCCAATGGGGCGCGTTGGGCATTCCGGGCAAACTGAGGATGACGTGAGCGGACACATCTCCGGCCTGTCGGTCACTGCCTTCGATATGGTGACCGCTTCCCTCGCTATGTTCGACGCAAACGCCAGCGGGCGTAGAATCCGAGCAGGCCGAGCGTCAACAGCGTAATCGCTGCAGGCTCGGGAACCGGCGTCAATGATCCTGACTCCCGAAGCCGCCAGGCGACGTGAAGGCGACGCCGGCGTAATTGATATTTACCGAGACCATGGTGTTCGTGGTTTCGTCAAAGGTGGTGGTCCCGCTCATCGAACCAACCTGGTAGGTTCCAGAAATAACAAAGGTTTGGATGATGTTGGCCTTCAGGGGTCTCGCCAGCAGGACCAGACAAGCCAGCCTCATGGTTGATCCGAGCTTTCCAAAGTCGTGCGCGCATGTTCCTACCCACCGGTTGGTTGATTCTACACCGGAATTCAGGGCCCTGCGCGCGACGCGGTCGGCGAACAACGTCCTCACGACTCGCTGATCTCGGAGTGGGTGAGGCACAAGACCCATCCGAGGGCGCTGCGGCGTCACGCGTCCAATCAATCCTGTAGCGGATTCCGCCAGCGCAACTGCCGGAAACGAGCAAAGTCACGGTCCGTGGGGTGGAGCACTCCTCCGTGCTCTATGGTCAGGGCGGCTAGCTGAGCGTTTGTAATCAGGGGGCCCCGGGCCTGACCCTCAACCATGGCGTGTCGGAGGATCGGCCAATGGCGGTCCCCGGGCGCCAGAAGCCGAACGTTCGGCTGCTCAAGCCACTGGTCCACAATCGCTGTGGCCTCTTCCACCGTGAATCGGTCGCCTCGAAGCCTGGGATTGGTCACCACTCGCAAGAATGCCGCCACCGTCTGCCACGGCGCCCCAAGAATATCCCCGGCGGAGAAGGCGGATTCGATCCAAGCCCGCGCCCGTGCGTGGAAAGCCGAACTGCTGTCGTAGGCGTATAACAGGATGTTGGCGTCCAGGATGATCACGGGCGAGTGGGCTCTTCCAACTCTTCCAACAATTCGGAGACCCTGTCGTAGCTAAGGCCGGCAGGCAATCGCAAGTTTCGCGGCGCAACGACAAACGGCTTGCTCCGTTGCTGGCTGGCCGGCATCAGACCCAAGCGCAGGAAGTGGTTGACTGTTCCCTTCAGCGAATCCCCGGAGCGGCGCATCTCTTGCCGCAAAAGAACGGCGACGTCGTCGTCAAGGGTAAGTGTGGTCCGCACACACTGATGCTACCGTATCGGACCTTCTGGGCTGGCAACTGGTTTAGCCAAAAGTGGGCGCCCCGATTTTGACCGTTCACACGAATTCAAAATCTATATCTCCCAACTTATCAGTGCCTTACGGAAAACGTATCCCCTGACTTCGCCAAACTGCCCGGTAACCTGGAAGTGGAAGGAGACAGGATCGTCCTATGAAGATCGAGTCAGGCAGCCGAGAACAAGGTGAGAGCGGTCGAACTGCGCCCGGAGCTATCGCCTGTTCGGGACGAATCCTCCGCACTAGGTCAAATTACGAAACGAACCTGAGACCACGATCTAACCTGTTGAAACGAAATCGGATATCAACCGAAAAGGCGAACCCGAGAACGCCCCCGCCAGATGCGGGCCGTCGGGGGATGCCGTTGCAATCCGTTTGCACTACAAAGACCGCCATCAAAGAGCCATCTCGCGCACCCGCTTGGGCGAAAACGCCCTCCAAGGCCGCCAATCGGAATGCGCAAGGGGTAGCCGCCGCTGTTCCTTCAATAACTTGCAACCGACTTGCAACTACGCGAGAATTGCAACCCAATTGCATAAGAGGATAGCGTGAGACCCATCATCCGCAGCTTCGCAATCCTCTTCGCAATCCTCTTCGCCATCGTCGTCGGCCAACTCGTCGGCCAGTCCAGCGCCACGCTCTCCGGAACCGTCGCCGATCCCGCCAGAGCCGCGATTCCCAACGCCGCCGTCACGCTACTCACCCCCGACGGCGCCCGAATCGCCTCCACTCGCTCCGATCAAGCCGGCGCCTGGAGCTTCCCCGTCGTAACCCCAGGGGCATATCAGTTGCAACTGGACGAGCCCGGATTCGCCCCCTACCGGCAGCCCGGCATCCAGCTTGGCCCGGGCGCGAGCGTCACCGCGAACATCGTCCTTCAACTCGAAAGCCGTCGCGAGATGGTCACCGTCACCGAACAGGCCAATGCCGTCGAAACCGGCGCCTCCGAACTCGGCGGGCACGTCGCCTCCTCGAGCGCCCGCTCCATCCCGGTGAATGGGCGCAGTTTCACGGATCTGCTCGCCATCCTGCCCGGCGTCGCCCCCGCCAGCGCCCAGCAGCCCAACGCGGTCGTCATGTCCGGCTGCACCAACGCCCCGCCCTCGGGCGACCTGAACCCCGGCAACCTGTCGGTCAGCGGCCAGCGCGAAACCGCCAACGGCTTCCGCATCAACGGCGCCTCCGCCCAGGAGGACTTCAACATGGGCGCCTCCATCGTCCCGAATCTCGATTCCATTGAGGATCTCCAGGTCCTCACCGGAGCCTACACGGCCGAATACGGCAACTTCAGCGGAGGCCAGGTCCTGGTGGCCACCCGCTCGGGCTCCAACGAATTCCACGGCAGCCTGTTCAACTTCACACGCAACACCAGTCTCGACGCACGCAACTTCTTCGCCTCCGAACGCGCCGCCTACCGCCGACAGCAGCCCGGCGGGACCTTCGGCGGCCCCATCCGCCGAGACCGCGTCTTCTTCTTCGCCGACTACCAGGACACCCGCCTGCAGCAGGGCGTCGAAACCGGCCTGATCGCCGTCCCCACCGCCGCCAACCGGCTGGGCGATTTCTCGGCGCAACCCTCCGCGCTCTCCGGAACCGTGAACGGCGGCTACTGGGCCGACCAACTCTCCCGCAAGCTCGGCTACGCGGTCACTCCCGGTGAGCCATACTACACCGCCAACTGCAACTCGATTGCACAGTGCGTATTCCCCGGAGCGAAGATCCCCGCCCGAGTCTGGTCCGCTCCATCGCGCGCCCTGTTGCCCTACATCCCCTCGCCCAACCACGGCGACGGCGTGTTCGCCACATCGGCGGAAAACCAGACCCTCCGCGACGACAAAGGCGCCGTCCGCATCGACGCCTCCACCCGCGCCGGCCAGCTATCGGCCTACTACTTCGTCGACGACTACCGCCTCGACAACCCCTACCCGACCGCGCAAGGCGGCGCCAACGTTCCCGGCTTCAACGCCATCTCCGAAGGCCGCAGTCAGTTGGCCGCCGCGAGTCTCGTCTCCGTGTTCGGCGCCACGCGAGTTAACGAACTCCACATCGGCTACACCCGCAGCGCCAACAACATCGGACAGCCGGTCGGCGGAGTCGGCCAAAGTCTCCTTTCCCAGGGCTTCGTCGACGACAACGGCAAATCGAGCATCGTCGCCCTCTCCCCCTCCATCGAGGGCGTCGAAAACGTCTCGTTCAACGACTTCACCATCGGCGTCGACACCACCGGCGCCCGCCAGGCGAATAACACCTACCAGGTCACCGATCATTTCTCGCTAACTCGTGGCGCCCACCTCGCTAAGTTCGGCGTCTCGCTCCACCTCGATCAGGTCAACATCAATCCCAACGCGATCTATAACGGATCGTTCCTGTTTCAGGGCACGGAAACCGGCTCCGACTTCGCCGACTTCCTGCTCGGCGTCGCCAGCAGCTACTCTCAGGGCGACTCACACGCCTTCTATCTCCGCAATCACTACGTTGGCCTGTTCGCGCAGGATCAGTGGAAGCTCCGTCCGACTCTCACCCTGTCATACGGACTCCGCTGGGACCTGCTGCCCCCCTGGCGCGAGAAGCTGAACCAGTTGCAGACCCTGTTGCCCGGCGTCCAAAGCCGCGTCTATCCCAACGCGCCCGCCGGACTCGTCTTCCCCGGCGACCCCGGCATCCCGTCCACGCTATCGCCGGCCAGTCATCGCAACTTCGCGCCCCGCGCCGGTCTCGCCTGGTCGCCCAACTTCGCCAACCCCCTCGGCCGGGCGTTGCTCGGCGCGCCGGGGAAGGTGGTCGTCCGCGCCGGCTTCGGCCTCTATTTCACGGCCATCGAAGGACTCTCGGCGGGCATCATGAGCGCCAACCCGCCCTACGGCTACGACTACACGAGCACCGCTCCCCCGCTGTTCACCAACCCCTTCGTCACCGCCGCGAGCGGCGAAAACGTAGGCCAGAAGTTCCCTGAACCGATCCCCGCCTCCGGCGCCACGGCCGCCCGCCCTAACTCAACTGTGGATTGGACCTCCTACCTGCCCATAACCGGCGTGCCCGCGTTCTATTCGCGTAACTCGACGCCCTACACGGAGAAATACTCCTTCAGCATCCAGCGCGAGATCGCGCCATCCACCGTCGTCACGGCCGGCTATGTCGGATCGCAGGCTCACCATCTGCTCGTGCTGGTGTCGGCGAACCCGGGCGATCCCGCCGCCTGTCTCGCGCTCAGCCGCGCCTCGGACGTAGCGCCCGGCAGCCCCACCTGCGGCGCCTTCGGCGAAAGCGGCGTCTACACGACCGCGGCCGGCGGGACCGTCGTCGGAACCCGCCCCCTGTTCGGCCCCGACTTCGCCGCCGTGACTTATCAGAAGACCATCGGTAACTCGAACTACAACTCTCTGGAGTTATCCCTCCGCCACTCGGCGGCGAACCGCGACTTATCCCTGTCCTACACCTACGGAAAATCCATCGACCAATCCTCGAGCCTCGCCGAGCCCGTCAACCCCGTGAACGCCAGCCTCAGCCGCGCCGTCTCCGCCTTCGACCTTCGGCACAACTTCGTCGCCGCTTACAGTTGGAAGCTGCCTGGCCGCGCGCGGCTGTTCTCCGGCTGGACGTTGTCCGGCATCGCGCGCTTCGCCACCGGCCTGCCCGTGACATTCTTCAATAACAACGACACCTCGCTGCTCGGGACCATGCCCAACGGCATCAACAACAACGGCGTCGACACGCCCAGCTACACGCCCGGCGCGCTTGCTCTGAACCTCGACCCGCGCAACGGCCGCCCCGCCTTCAACACAGCCCTGTTCTCATTGCCCGAACTCGGGACGATCGGCACAGCGTCCCGCCGCATGTTCTCAGGACCCGGCATGGCGAACTTTGACATCGCCCTGGCCAAGGACGTCCACCTCGCCGAGCGCGGCGTCCTCCAGCTTCGCTTTGAAACCTTCAACGCCCTCAACCACGCGCAGTTCTTCGGCGCGGCCTCGGTGGATGGCAACATCACCAGCGCCAACTTCGGGCGCATCGAATCGGCCATGGCCCCGCGACTGGTGCAACTGGCCGCCCGGTTCAGCTTCTGAGCAGGTGATACGATGGCCGCGATGAAGAAAGCCGCATTACTCCTCGCCGGCCTCGCCTTGGCTGCTCTGGGACAGGACAGCGCGCTCGGAATCTTCGAAGGCGCCTCCGACATCGGAGCGCCTTCGCACAAAGGCGCGGTGAAGTACGACGCCGCGACGAAGACCTACCGCGTCACCGGCGGCGGCGCGAACATGTGGGCCGGCCGGGACGACTTCTCTTTCGTCTACCGGAAGATGACGGGCGACGTCGCGATCTCCGCCACGGTGAAGATCCTGGACGGCGGCAACGCGCACCGCAAAGCGGCCCTGGTGATCCGTAAGGATCTGGAGCCCGGCTCGGTCTACGCCGACGCCGTGGTGCACGGTTCGGGCCTGACCGCGCTGCAATGGCGCGAAAAGGCCGACGACGTGACGCGCACGGTGCACTTCCCCATCGACGGACCGGTGAAGCTCCGGCTCGAGCGGCGGCGCAACGTAGTGACGCTGTTCGCCGGCAAGGACGGAGCGCCGCTCTCAGAGATGGGCAACACGGAGATTGCCCCGTTCAACCCGTTCTACGCGGGCCTCGGCGTGTGCGCGCACGATGACAAGGCCGAGCTTACCGTGATCTTCTCGGACGTCGTCGTGGAGTCGCTTCCCCCAGCCGCAAAGTAATCAGACGCCGGCGGCGACGACGCTGCAGCCCGCTCCGGCCAAATCGCGCCTGAAGCGCAGGTGCCGTAGCCGCGTGAGTTCGACCAACGGCCGCCATGCCGCGTGTGTCAGTTGATGGCGGATCAGGAACCGCCACAGCCGGTTCGAGCGTTTGTAGAGATAGGACATAGCCAGGTACGGCGCAAGGGACCGCCAGTCGTCAGGCCGGCGGCGCCAGATGGAGGCGTGCGAAAACAGCCGCCGATAGGTCCCCGCGTAGCCCGCTTCGAGTTCCTCGGCCGTCATGTTGCGCGGCCGGAAGACGGCGTGGGCGGTGTCGTACAGCCGCCAGTCGCGGTGCAGCAAACGGCCCTCGGCCTCGAATTGCCGGAACAATGGAGTGCCGGGGTAGGGAGTCAGGATATGGAGCGTCGCGCATTCGAGCCGATTCTCCTCGATCCAGTCGGCGGTGCGGGCGAACACCTCCGCCTCGTCATGGTCGAAGCCGAGCACGAACGACCCGTTCACCTGGATGCCGTGGTCGTGCAGCATCCGGGTCCGCCGGGCGTAGTCGGCGGCCTTGGGAGTCTTCTTGCGAGCATCGGCAAGATTCTGGTCGGCCAGCGATTCGAAGCCGACAAAGACGCCCGTGCATCCGGCCAGCGCCATTTCGCGGATCAGCGAAGGGTCGTCGGTGACGTCGATGGAAACGGCGGCGCTCCAGATCTTACCCAGCGGCGCAATCGCCCGGCACAGCGCGCGCAGGTAGGGCCGGTTGGACCCGAGGTTGTTGTCGACAAAGACGCCGTACGGCTCGCCGTTGGCCTCGAACTCCTCGGCGATCTGGCGGGGTTCTCGCATCCGGTAGGGAATATGGAGGCCGTCGGTGGCCAGGTAGCAGAAGCCGCACCGGTTGTGGCATCCGCGGGTGGCGATCAGGCTGGTGGTGGTCAGAAAGCTGCTTCGCGGCAGGATGGAGCGCTTCGGCGCGGGGTCGAGCCGGTAGTCGGAATCGTAGTTGGCCCGGTAAACCCGCTGGAGGCGCCCGGCCTCGACATCGGCGAGTATCTTCGGCCACAGCGGAACGCCGTCGCCGATGGCGAGCGCGTCGGCGTGCGGCGCGCACTCCTCCGGGCACGACAGCACGTGCAGTCCGCCCAGCACGACCTTCACGCCGCGCTCGCGATGCCAGCGGGCCAGCTCGAAGGCCCGTTCGGCGAAGGTCAGGTGCACGCTGATGCCCGCGACTTCGGGCAAGGGATCGGCGGGCGGCCGTCCGACAAGCAGGTTCTCGTCCCAGTAGCGGACCTGCCAGTGCGACGGCGTGACGGCGGCGATAGTGGTCAGCGCCAGGCTGGGCGTCAGCACATGCTTGCCGAAACTGGCATGCGGGTCCTTCGCATAGAACGGATTGATCAACAACGCACAACGCGGGCGGATGGTTCCGCCGCACGCCCCATGGTCGAGAAACGGGGCCTCCGTCATTTCGGACGGAAGGAATAAGGACGACATGAAAGAACTCTACACAACAAAGTACACTGCAGTCAATGAAAAATATTCTGCGAACTTCGCCCGGCTCCGGCCGTATTGCTGGATATGCCCCCGTTGATGAGCGAGCTCCGAAGGATCGCACGCCGTCTGGCCCGCGCTCCCCTGTTCACGGCCGTCACGCTGATCACCCTGGCGCTCGGCATCGGCGCCAACACGGCCATCTTCAGCGTCATCAATGGGGTTCTGCTGCGTCCCCTGCCCTTTCCGGACCCCGACCGTCTGGTGGGCGTCTGGCACACCGCGCCGGGCCTGGGCATCAAGGTGCTGAACGCCTCGCCGTCCACCTACTTCACCTACCGCGAGGAGAACCACGTCTTTGAGGACATCGGCAACTACCGCAGCAGTTCGGTGACCGTGACCGGGCTCGCCGAACCGCAGCAGGCGCGCGTGCTCGAGGTCACTCAGTCCGTCTTGCCGCTGTTGCGCGCGCAGCCGGTTCTCGGCCGCTCCTTCACCTCTGACGAGGATTCGCCCAACGGTCCGAAGGCCGTCATCCTCACCTACGCCTACTGGCAGCAACGATTCGGCGGAGCGCCAAACGCCCTCGGCCAGAAGCTGCTGCTCGACGCCGAGCCCTACCAGATCGTCGGCGTCATGCCGAAGTCGTTCCGCTTCCTGGACGCCGATCCTGCGTTGTTGCTGCCCATGCGGTACGATCGCGCGAAGGTCTTTGTCGGCAACTTCTCCTTCGACTCGGTGGCCCGCCTGAAGCCCGGAGTCACCCTCCAGCAGGCCAACGCCGACGTCGAGCGGATGCTGCCGCTGATGACCAACAAGTTCCCGGCGCCGCCGGGCTTCAACATGGCGATGTTTCGCGACGCCCGCATCGGCCCCAACCTGCACCCCTTCAAGGACGACGCTGTCGGCGACGTCGGCAAGGTGTTGTGGATCCTGATGGCGACGGTCGGCATCGTTCTGTTGATCGCCTGCGCCAACGCGGCCAACCTCTTCCTGGTGCGCGCCGAAGGCCGCCAGCGGGAGCTTGCCGTACGCGCCGCGCTGGGCGCCAGTTGGAGCCGTCTTGCCGGCGAGCTGTTGGCCGAAAGCCTGCTGCTCGGCGTCGTTGGCGGCGCTCTCGGCCTGCTTGCCGCCTACGGCTGCATCCAGCTTCTGGTGACGCTCGAACCGTCGAGCCTGCCGCGTTTGGGCGAGATCGCCCTGGACGGTCCGGTGGTCGCCTACGCCGCTGGCGTCTCCGTGCTGGCGGGCCTGGTGTTCGGCTTCGTCGCCGTGCTCAAGTACGCGCGCGGCACATTCGGAACGGCGCTCAAGGAAGGCGGCCGCGGAGGCAGCGACAGCCGGGAGCGCAACCGGGCGCGCGGCTTCCTGGTGGCCTCACAGGTGGCCATGGCGCTGGTGCTGCTCATCGGGTCGGTCCTCATGATGCGGTCGTTCGTCGAGATCCGCCGCGTCAGCCCCGGCTTCGTCGATCCCGCGCACGTTTTGACAATGCGCATCTCCATCCCGGACGCCGAAATCAAGGACGACGAAAAGGCTGTCCGGACTCACGAGGCCATCATTCGAAAGCTCGAACAGATCCCCGGAGTGACGTCGGTGGCCGCCGGCGCCTCTCTGACCATGGACGGATACGACAGCCACGATCCAAGCTTCGTCGAGGATCACCCGATACCCGACGGCCAGATGCCCCCGATGCGCAATTACAAGTGGATGGGGCCCGGCATGTTCAAGACCCTCGGCAACCCGCTGGTAGCCGGCCGCGATTTCACCTGGAACGACCTTTACACTCGGGCGCCCGTCATCATGATTTCGGAGAACCTGGCCCGCGAGTACTGGAAGACGCCCGGCGCGGCGCTGGGCAAGCGCATCCGCGAGCGTCCCAACGGGACCTGGCGCGAGGTCATCGGGGTCGTCGCCAACGAGCACGACGCGGGAGCGGATCGTCCGGCGCCGACCATCATGTACTGGCCGATCCTGATCAAGGATTTCTGGCAGTTCAAGGATTTCGCGCAGCGCAGCCTGGCCTACGCCGTGCGCAGCCCGCGGGTCGGCACGGAGGCGTTTGGCAACGAGGTCCGCAACGCGGTGTGGTCGGTGAACGGAAACCTGCCCATCGCCCGGATGCGCACGCTCGAACGCATCTACGAGCGCTCGATGGCGCGGACTTCGTTCACGCTGGTCATGCTCGCGATCGCGTCCGGCATGGCCCTGCTGTTGAGCCTGGTGGGAATCTACGGCGTCATCGCTTACTCGGTGTCGCGGAGGACCCGCGAAATCGGCATCCGCATGGCCCTTGGAGCGGCTCAGGCCGATGTCCGCGGTCTGTTCGTGCGGCGCGGCCTCGCGATGACCGGGGCTGGCGTCGTTGTCGGGCTCGCCGCCGCGGCGGGACTCACGCGCGCCATGCAGGCGCTACTCTTTGGCGTCGGGCCGCTGGACCCGTTGACCTACATCGCGGCGCCGCTGACTCTTCTGATCGCCGCGATGGCGGCGAGCTATGTGCCAGCGCGACGAGCCACCTCGGTTGACCCGGCGAGGGCCCTGCGTTCGGAGTAGCGTTTAGCGCGACAGCCAGTCGATGGTGGCCGCCGCCAGGTCCTCGGCGCATTGCGACAGGACGAAGTCGCAGTCGGCCGGCCACACGCCGGTCCCGATGGCGAAGACCAGCGAAGCGTCGGCGGGACCCTCTTTGACAGCGGCGTTGATCCCGTCGTGCAGCGTCAGTTCGGCGCCCTTGGGCACCGCGCGCAGGAACGTCATGAAAGCGAGCGCTTCAAAGCCGAAGTCGGTGCGCAACTGATCGCGCCGCGATGGAGGCAGGACGATGACAATCTCAGTCGGACCGGTCTTGGACTCATCGCAGTACAGCAGCGAAATCGCGCAGTCGCCGACGTCGTGGATGAGCGCGAACATGCGGTGGTCAGGCCCTTCGAGCGTTCTGCCCGTAAACGGGCCGAACCATGAAGGGCCGGTGGACCGGCGTAATTCGGAGGCAAGGCGTCTGGCGTTCGCCGATCTCAGGACAAGATCGCATGGGCCCGCCCATTCTGAACGGTGAGCATCCCAGGAATACCACTGCGCCGATGCCGCCCGCTCCGCCGTCGCGCAACGAACTCCCCGCCGCCGGTGCTCCGCGGGGACCAACTTCTGGCCAGCCGTGGGTACAGGCATATAACGGTCAGTATAAATAAGATTTGAAGATCTGTAAATAGCTAATGAGGAGGACTCGGCGCAGGGCGGGCCCCCAACGAAAAATCGGGCGGGGCCGCGGGTTGACCGCGGCGCCGCCCGGGAAATCCGATGGCAGCCTTACTTTTTCGGACCGAAGAAAGCGATCAGGCCGATGGTGAACGTGCTCTGACCCTTGGCCAGCGGGTCGCCGGCGCGCTTGTTGAAGAACGGCTGATCCGACTGGTCGTGCCGGAACTCAATGCGGCTCACCAGACCGTCGACCAGTTTGTATTCGCCGGTCAGCGTCACTTCCTTGATGGTCTGCGCGGTGCCCGTCGAGAACCCGTTGCGATCCGAGAAGACTTCAGCGCGCGGCGCGAAGGCGATGCGCTTGGTCAACTGGTAGCGGGCGGCGGCGGCGAAGCCCACCCAGGTGCTGCGGCCGGTATCGATGTTCTTGTCGGAGCCGTAGTCGAAGTTCAGATAGACGTTGGTCTTGTCGTTCGGAGTAATCAGCACGGTGGTGTCGTACAGATTGCGGAAGCCCTTGTTGGTGTCGTTCTTTTCCGGGCCGCTGTAGAAGTTATTCGACCACGTCACTTTCTTCCAGGCGTAGTTAGCCACCAGTCCAACCGTCTTTCCGCTGTTGTTGTCCTTTACGTTATTCCAGCCGTTGACAATCTGTACGCCGGCGGTGAAGGACTTGGTGACGGGGATGGTGGTGCGCAGGCCCAGGTGGTAATACGGAATCGCCCAACCGAACAGCAACGACCGGCTGTAATTCCAGTTGGCGTTCGATTCGATGACTTCCGCGCCGGCGCTGGTGACGAACTTACCGACGTCGAACTGAATTCCATGCATGTGATTCGGCCGGAATTCGAGGAATACCTGCTCGAGATACTTCATGCCTTCGGGAGCGCGGTCAGTCGAGGCCATCCAGTTAACGGTCTGTCCCGCGCCGACGTCCACTCGGAATCCGACCACGCCGCTCGCCTTCTCCATGGCGAACTTCGCAAAGTTCAGGTGCGGCATGTCCGATCTGAAGTTGAAGTTATATAGATCGTTGTATCCGGTGGATGGGTCGTTGAAGTTGTTCGTGTAGTACAGGTCGCCCAATACATAGAAGTCGACTCCCTTCTTGGTCCAGGGCGACGGCGCGGGGGCCGCGGGCGCTGCGGTGGGAGCGGCGGTCTGTGTGGCGTCCGGGGTTTGAGCGGGAGGGGCGGTCTGTCCAATTCCCGCCACGGCAAGCATGGCGGAGAGAATACACAAACGTCCGCTGATCGAGTACAAAGCTAACCTCCAGGGTTATGTGTTTCAGAAGAATGAGAAACGCTCAGCTGATCTGGGCTGGGGTGGCAAAGCGCGTCGTGGCTTTGAAATAGCGTAGCCCGAAGCGGGCGCAAAGGCGAATCCAAAATTTGAATGCGAAATCATCGCAAAAGTTATTGGACTCCATGCCTTTGAAACGCTAATCTTGACCCAGTTTGGCTAATTGCAGCCAACCTTCGTAATCCTGGGAACGCCAGGCATCGTATTATCTTGCCCGCGTTGGCACGCACAGACATCGAACACGCACGTAACGAGGCTCTGCCGTAACATGGCGAATCGAACGTTCATGAACTTGTCCCTTGCCACCCGTCATTTCCGAACCCCGAATTCGCCGCTGGTTGGGCCACTTCGGACGGCCGCGCCCGCGCCGCTCCGCATTCGGGGCGTCGTCTTGCGATGAGGGGGCAACGAACCGTGACTCTGCGAGAGAAACATCTCCCAATTTTTGAAGGCGGCCGGCCGTATTTCATCGATGAACAGTCCTGGAGCGTTTTCCAGGCCTATGTCCGCGATGGGCGCACAATTCGCGAGATCGGGCAGGAGTTGGGGTTGTCCACCTCCAAGGTCGGCATGATCGTCGCTCGCGTCGAGCGTGAACTGGAAGTCCCGCGGCCGCCGGGACACGGCGAAGGGCGGATGTCGCTCGACTCTCCCATTGAGGACCTGGCGCTTTCCGGAAGAGCCCGCAACGCCCTGCGTAAAGCGGGCTGCGAGACGATCCGTCACCTGCTTGAGAAGGACTTCAGCCGCGCGGTGCGAAGGCTGGGGCCGATCACGCGCGACGAGGTGGTCACCGCCCTGCGTGAGCACGGCTTCGACAGTCCGCCGACGCTGGCCGGAGAACGCAACCAGCGCCTGACGGATCTCGACCGCGAGTTGAGCCGTCTGCGCGAGCAGATTGACGAGACCTCCAGGCACTGGCAGACTCGCATCGAGCGCCTCGAACACCGGCTCCGCAAATTGCACGAGGAGCCGGACTCCGATTAGGCCGCGCGCCGGAAACGCACAACGTCGACCCTGACGCCGGGGATATAATTGCCACAAAATTCCATCGGCGTTTAAGGAGTCGGAATGAACGCTTTCCCCATCATCCTGGGGGCCCTGTGCATTTACGCGATCGCCTACCGTTACTACAGCGCCTTCATCGCCACGCGGGCGCTGATGCTGGACGACCGCCGCGTCACTCCGGCGCACACGATCAACGACGGGCATAACTATGTGCCGTCGCCCAAGTGGGTGCTGTTCGGCCACCACTTCGCCGCCATCGCCGGCGCCGGGCCGCTGGTGGGGCCGACGCTTGCCGCGCAGTTCGGTTTCGCCCCCGGGTTCCTGTGGCTGCTGATCGGCGCGGTGGTCGCCGGCTGCGTCCAGGATTTCGTGGTTTTGGTTGCGTCGGTGCGCCACAAGGGGCGTTCGCTGTCCGATGTCGCGCGCACCGAGATCAGCCCGTTCGCCGGACTGGCGGCCATGATCGCCGTGCTGTTCATCCTGCTGGTGACGCTGGCGGGACTGGGCATCGTCGTCGTGAACGCGTTGGCCGGGAGCCCATGGGGCGTGTTCACCATCGGCATGACCATTCCCATCGCCCTGGTGATGGGCGTGTGGATGTTCAAGGGCGGCGCCGGCCATGTCCGGATGACCGGTCCCAGCGTGTTCGGCGTGGCGTTCCTGTTCGCCAGCGTCATCGGCGGCCACTGGTTCTCCCAGAGCGGCTCCGCGCACCTGCTGACCTTCACCCCCCATCAGATCACCATCCTGATGGCCGTCTATGGTTTTGTCGCCTCCGTGCTGCCCGTGTGGCTGCTGCTGGCGCCGCGGGATTACCTGTCCACCTACGTGAAACTGGGCACTATCGCCGTGTTGATCATCGGCATCTTCATCGTCCGGCCGGATATCCAGTTTCCCGCCTTCACGCAGTATGTGAACGGCGGCGGACCCATCATCAAGGGCAAGCTGTTCCCGTTCCTGTTTGTGACCATCGCCTGCGGCGCCATCTCGGGCTTCCACTCGCTGGTCTCCTCCGGCACCACGCCCAAGATGCTCGACAAGGAGACCGACGCCCGCTTCATCGGCTATGGAGCGATGGCGGCCGAATCGCTGGTGGGCATCCTGGCGCTGATCGCCGCCACGTCCATGAGTCCGGGCGACTATTTCGCCATCAACACGCCGCCCGCCGTGTTCCAGACGCTGGGCCTAACGACGGTGAACCTGGACCTCATTTCGAGCGAGGTGGGAGAGAAACTCGCCGGACGCACCGGCGGGGCGGTCTCGCTGGCGGTGGGAATGGCGCAGATTTTCAAGGGTATCCCCGGCATGGACCGCCTGGTGGCCTACTGGTATCACTACGCCATCATGTTCGAGGCCCTGTTCATCCTCACCACCGTGGACGCCGGCACCCGCGTGGCGCGCTATGTCCTGCAGGAACTGCTTGGGAAGGTGAAGCCGAAGTTCGCCGATACGGCCTGGCTGCCGGGCAACCTGATCGCGACGTTCCTGGTGGTGCTTGGATGGGGCTACCTGATCTATACGGGCTCGATTTCCACCATCTGGCCGCTGTTTGGGACCGGAAACCAGTTGCTCGCCACCATCGCGCTGGCGGTGTCGACCACGTTCCTGGTCAACATGGGCAAAGGACGTTACGCCGCCATCACCGCTATCCCGATGTGTTTTGTGGGCGCCACCACGGTGACCGCCGGAGTCCTGTCCATTCGCGACATCTTCTGGCCGATGACCTCCCGGCCGGGGATGGAGTTGACCGGCTACCTGGATTCCACCCTGATGTCGATCTTCATTGTCGGGGTGGTGCTGGTGCTGATCGATGCGATTCGCCGGTGGATCGCCGTGCTGAAGGGCGCGCCCGCTCCCCCGGAGGCGTTCGGTCCGCCGGTGAACTCGTCGGGACAGGTGAATATGCGCTGCTGCTAGGCGGGGCTCAGTCCACGGCCGCCAGGGCCGCTTGCAGGACCTTCAGGTCTTCCACCGCTCGCACCGCCGCGGGAAGGTTGGCTTTCCAATCCGTCAGGATGAGGCGACGAATGCGGGCGTCATCCATGTCGGTTGCCCGTTGCGCGCCGGCTGTCGGTCCAAACGCCGTCCTGCAAGTGGTCGTGTTCTGCATTTCAGGTCCTTATCGGCGCGGCTTTTCGATCCTTTAGCAAATCTCCAGGCGCCTGCACAGTTGTGCGCCTGGCGTCGCCAAAATCTCACCGATCGGCCTGATTTTGCATCCGAACGGCCGATCAGGAGCTATTATGAAAATATGGAAACAGAACTGGTGGAGGCTACGCTCACCCGTGTGGCCTCCGTGCTTGAATGCCACCTGGCGGGTACGAGCTTCGACGACGCGGTGACGGGGCTGCGGCGCTGCGAAAGCGAATTGGTCACCCGGCGCTTCAAACGGACGACCGCCGCGGATGGACGTTCGATCCGTGTCCGAGTTCCCGCGGCCGACGCCGCCCTGATCCACGTGAGCCGGGCTTTGTCGCTGATCGGCGATGAATCCCACCTCGACGAGGCGCGGGAAGTGGTTGCGCAAGCCCGCGAAGAAGTCGCCCACATGGCCTAGCGGTCTAGCACGGCAGCGGAGAAGGGCGATCGGTTCGGCCGGGCGCCCCGGCTCCCATCCACCCTCCGGACGAGCAAAACACACCCCTTGCCGTCGACGGCGGCCGGAAGTACGCTTCGGTCGCAGGTTGAGGGAGGTGTGTTGTGTCCTACCGGCGCTCAAAATCCGTCGACGTGCTGATTTTCGTCGCCCAGATCGTTCTGGCCTCCATTTTTCTGATGGCGGCCTACGCGAAGTTGTCCGCGGCGCCGCCGCTTTGGTGACGCGCGCCTGGAGCGCGGTCGGCGCCGTTGCGCTGACGGCGGCCATCCTCGGCGTGGGGTATGTTTCCGCCTCCGTCTGGTTGTGGTCGGTGCGGATGGCGGGCGGCTTTCCCTTCGCGCCGAATATCCTGCTGATCGGATGCCTGGCGGTGGCCTACCTGCGGCGAGACCAGTTCGAGCGTTTCGCCTAGTAGGCTGAGCGGGGCGCGACGCCTGTTAGCATGGCTGCATGGCCTGTGACCCCGCCTCCGCCGAATCCATCCGCCAACTGCGCGAGTTGCGCGATCGCGCCTCCCAACGCGGGGACGAGTGTCTGGCGGCGCTGCTGGCCGGTGTGGACCTGTTTGTCGCGGTGGGGCGCGAGCTCGAACTGCTGGAGGCGATGCGCCGGCTGGCCCACGACGTCCGGCCCGCCGTCGAGAACACGCCCACGGCCGAGGATCTGCGCCGCCTCTACGAGCGGGATTCGTGAGTGCGGCTGGTAAAATGGAGGCTCGGAGGATCGATGGCAGCTTTAGCGCGCCGCCGTAGCGTGGCGGTCGATGTCGGAGGCGTGAAGGTCGGGGGCGACAACCCCATTGTGGTCCAGTCCATGACCAACACGGACACCGCGGACACCCCGTCCACGGTGAACCAGGTGATGGCGCTCGCACAGGCCGGTTCGGAGCTGGTGCGCGTCACCGTCAACAACGACGAGGCGGCCGTCGCCGTCCCCAAAATCTGCGAAACCCTGTACAAGTTCGGCGTCCGCGTCCCGATTGTCGGCGACTTCCATTACAACGGCCACCTGCTGCTCAAGAAGTATCCCGACTGCGCCAGGGCGCTCGCCAAGTACCGCATCAATCCGGGCAACGTAAATATCGGCAAGAAGCACGACGACAACTTCCGCACCATGATCGAGACGGCGGTCCATTACGACCGGCCGGTGCGGATCGGCGTGAACTGGGGCTCGCTCGACAGCCAGTTGTTGACCCGCATGATGGACGAGAACAACCAGGCCGCCGAGCCGCTGGACGCCAAGACCGTGACGATGAACGCGATCGTGGTCAGCGCGCTCGAAAGCGCCGCGGCGGCTGAGCGCTACGGGTTGGGTCGTGACAAGATCATCATCAGCGCCAAGGTGAGCGGCGTGCAGGACCTGATCTATGTCTACCGGAAGCTGGCGCGCGAGTGCGACTACGCGCTGCACGTCGGGCTGACGGAGGCGGGTCTCGGCGCCAAGGGCATTGTGGCCACCACGGCGGGCCTGGCGGTGCTGCTGCAGGAGGGCATCGGCGATACGATCCGAGCGTCGCTGACGCCGCTCCCGAACGGCGACCGCACCGAGGAGGTGGTGGTCTGCCAGCAGATCCTGCAGTCGCTCGAACTGCGCAGCTTCACGCCTCAGGTGACGGCCTGTCCGGGTTGCGGGCGCACCACCAGCACCTTCTTCCAGGACATGGCGGACCAGATCCAGACCTACCTGCGCGAGCAGATGCCGGTGTGGAAGACCCGGCACACGGGCGTCGAGGAGATGCGGGTGGCCGTCATGGGCTGCATCGTGAACGGCCCCGGCGAGTCGAAGCACGCCAACATCGGCATCTCGCTGCCGGGCACCTTCGAGGAACCGGTGGCGCCGGTGTATGTGGACGGCAAGCTGTCCATCACCTTGCGCGGCGATCACATCGTCGCCGAGTTCATCGAGATTCTGAACAAGTACGTGGAAAGGACCTATTCGGCGCTGCCCGAAGCGGCCGTGGTGTAGGCGCGCGGCGGCGGAAGGGTCCGGGGAAGGGAGAGTTGTGTCCGATCGCAAACTGACGGCGCACGTCAAAGCCGCGGGTTGAGCGTCCAAGCTCAGTCCAAAGGTTTTGGACCAGGTGCTCGCGCGCATACCGCGCGTGACTGACAGCAACGTTCTGGTGGGCTTTGACACTGCCGACGACGCCGGCGTGTACAGGCTGACGCCGGAGTGCGCCCTGGTTCAGACGGTGGACTTTTTCACTCCCATCGTGGACGATCCGTTCACTTTCGGAGCCATCGCCGCCGCCAATTCCCTCAGCGACGTGTACGCCATGGGCGGCCGTCCGCTGACGTCGCTGTCGGTGCTCTGCTATCCGGTCAAGGGTGACCTGGACGACCTGTCGGAGATCCTGGCGGGTGGGGCGGAGAAGATGCGGGAGGCGGGCTGTGTCGTGCTCGGCGGGCACAGCGTGAACGATGAGGAGATCAAGTTCGGCTACGCGGTGACAGGAACCGTCCACCCGGATCGTGTGAAGGCCAACGCCGGGGCGCGGCCGGGCGACGCGCTGGTGTTCACCAAGCGCATTGGCACGGGCGTGATCTCGACGGCGTTGAAGCGCGGCATCGCCGATCCGGCTCACGTGGCCGCCGCCATCGAATCGATGATGACGCTGAACCGGGCGGCCTGCCAGGCGATGCTCGCCTTCGACGTGCACGGCTGCACCGACGTCACGGGGTTCGGGCTCATCGGACATGCGCGGGAACTGGCGCTGGCGAGCAACGTAACGCTCGAAATCGACGCTTCGAGCATCCGGTTTCTGCCGGGCGCCGTCGACTACGCGCGCCAGGGCGCAGTCCCCGGAGGCCTGCGCAACAATCGCGACTTCGCCTCGTGCGTGGTCGAGGGCGTTTCCGTCGTCGACGATCTGCTGTACGATCCGCAGACCTCGGGCGGTCTGCTGATCAGCCTTCCGGAGGCCGACGCCGCGGCGCTCGAACGCGTCCATCCGGCGGCCTATCGCATCGGTCGGGTGCTTGCGCCCGAACATTTCAGGATCCGCATCTTATGAACGAATCGCCAGTCATCATCGCTCTCGACGTCGAATCGACGGAGGAGGCACGTGCGCTCGTGCGCGCGCTGGGACCCGAGGCCGGGTTTTACAAGGTCGGCATGGAGCTGTACGCATCCGCCGGGATGGAGTTCGTCCGGGAACTGATCGGCGAAGGCAAGCGGGTCTTTCTCGACATGAAGTATTACGACATCGGGGAGACGGTTCGTCGCGCCGTGGCGCAAGTGGCGAGGGTAGGCGTCGACCTGTTGACCGTGCACGCGGTGGGGCAGGTGATGCGCGCGGCGGTGGATGGCCGTGGAGATTCGAAACTGAGGCTGCTGGCGGTGACCGTGCTCACCAGCTTCGACCAGGACGACCTGCACGAGATGGGCTACACCTGCACGGTGCCCGAACTGGTGGGCATGCGCGTGCGGACGGCGGTGGAGGCGAAGGTGGACGGGCTGGTGTCGAGCCCGCTCGAAGTGCGAACCGTTCGGAAACTGGCGGGTTCCGCCATGACGCTGGTGACGCCGGGCGTGCGCAGCGCCGGCGCGTCCAAGGGCGACCAGAAGCGCGTGGCCACGCCCGCCGAAGCGCTGGCGTCGGGCGCCAATTACCTGGTGATCGGGCGGCAGGTGACGCGGGCGTCGGATCCGGCGGCAGCGCTGGCCGCCATCCACCGCGAAATCGAAGTGGCGGCCCCGTCGACCGGTAATTAAGTTACCGGTGATAGGTTCGATCCGATACTTCGATTGACTCCCAATTTGCACATCTGCAACAATCCTTGGCATCAGTTGAAATAGCCTTTCCGGGCTGCTTTACCAGGGAGTAATCAATGAACAGGATTCTGCTTTACGGAGCAGTGTTGGCGCTGCTTGCCGGTTCGATGGCGTTCTCTCAGGACGCGTCGGGCCGCGTGGCCGGCACGGTCACGGATCCGACCGGCGCGGTGGTTGTGGGCGCCAAGGTCATCGTGAAGGAAGTCAAGACCGGCGTGAGCCGGGAAACCGTCACCGACAACCAGGGAGCTTATCAGGTTCTCCAGGTTCCAATCGGTAATTACAACGTCGCCGTGGAGGCCCCCGGATTCCGCCGTGTGGTCACCAGTGACTCCGCCCTTCGAATCAACGAAACATTGCGCATCGATGTGAAGCTCGAAGTCGGCGCGACAACCGAAACGGTGCAGGTGGAGGCCGCTGTGGTGGGCGTCGAAACGGTGAACGCCACCTTGGGCAGCTCCGTCACCAGCCGGCCGATCACGGAAATGCCGTTGAACGGCCGCGATGTGCTCCAATTGGCGCTCTTGCAGCCTGGCGTAGTTCCCTCGAGCGTCGGCGGAACCGGCTCTTTCAGCATCGCCGGCGGCCGGCAGGACTCGGTCACCTACCTTCTGGACGGCGGCGTCAACAACAACCTGCTGGACAACGGCGTGGTGGTGGATCCGAACCCCGATACGGTGGCCGAATTCCGCATCCTCACCAGCAACTACAACGCCGAATACGGCCGTAACGCGGGCGGCGTGGTGAGCGTGGTGACCAAGTCGGGCTCCAACGATTTCCACGGCTCGCTGTACGATTACATCCGCAACGACGCCTTCAACGCGAATTCGTTCTTCAACAACGCCAACCGGCTTCCCATCGACGTGCTGAAGCGCAACCAGTTCGGCGGCACGTTCAGCGGACCGGTCGACTTGCCGAAGCTCGTCAAGGGCAAGGACCGTTTCTTCTTCCTGTTCGGCTACCAGGGCCAGCGGCTGTCGCAGTTGCAGACCACCTCGAAGACCACTACGTACACCCCCGCCGAACTCCAGGGCGACTTCTCGAAGTCGAAGAACGGCGGCCCCGACCCGAACGTGGCGGCGTACCTGCTCGCGAACCCCTACTTCCAGCCGAATCCGACGCTCGCCGCTCAGGCCATCATCGATCCGTCGCGCATTAACGCGGTGGCGGCCAACTACATCAAGGCGGGCCTGATTCCCACTTCTCCGACCGGCAGCCTGGTGTCGCAGGGCAGCGCCAAGGACAACTACAACGAGTACGACAGCAAGTTCGACCTGCATATCACACAGAAGGACGTGCTGTCGGTGACCACCAGCGCGAGCATCGGCGAGTCGCTGACGCCCTTCCGCTTCGCCACGGTTCCGGGGTATCCGAACACCGGCTCCCGCAATCGCTACTTCGGCGGCGCGACCTACACCAAGACGTTCAGCCCCACGCTGATCAACGAATTCCGGTTCACCGCCCAGCGCAACAACAACCTGCAGTCGGTGCCGGGCACGAAGCTGCCGACGGCGGCGCAGTTGGGCGTCGGCCTCACGCCGGATAATCCCACTGGTCCGCCGAACATCGAGTTCGCCAGCGGGCTGGACATCGGCTTCAGCGTGCAGGGTCCCACCAACCTGATCGACAACACCTACAACTGGAGCGACGTGGTCACCTGGGTGAAGGGCAAGCACACCCAGAAGATGGGCTTCAACTACACGCCCTACCAGAACAACACGGTCTACGACTTCTACGTCAACGGCGACTACTTCTTCAGCGGTTCGCCGGCCAACGGCGGCATCGGCTCGTCGAATGACCGCGCGGACTTCCTGCTGGGCCTGCCCGACGAAATGCTCCAGTTCGGCGCCGCGCCGAGCAACATCCGCACCTACAACCTGGGCGCTTTCTGGCAGGATGAATGGCGCGTGAAGCCGAACCTCACGCTGACCTTCGGCCTGCGCTACGAATACAGCTCGCCCAAGCGCGATTTGCAGGGCCGCTCCTTCTCGCTCGCCCTTGGCCAGCAGTCGACGCGGTTCACCAACGCGCCGCTCGGCCTGCTGTTCCCCGGCGATTCGGGCGCTCCCGATGGCTCGAACTTCCCGGACAAGAAGAACATCGGTCCGCGCTTCGGCTTCGCCTGGACGCCCGGCAAGCAGGGCAAGACCAGCATCCGCGGCGGATTCGGCATGTTCAACGACGTGCTGAAGGCCGAGGATAACCTCCAGTTCAACGGCCAGGCGCCGTTCTACGGATTCGCCGACCTGTTCTTCGATCCGCTGGATGCTCCCGGCGGCGCGACGAAGTACTTCTCCGACCCGTTCGGCGCGGTGGGCCAGACGAATCCGTTCCCGTCCAAGCCCCCGGCCAAGAACCTCGATTTCGACGCCAACGGCTTCCTGCCGTTCGGCGGCGGCGGCGTGTATTTCGTCGACCCGCACCTGAAGACGCCGTACATTTACCAGTACAACCTCAGCGTCCAGCGCGAACTGGCGCGGAACCTGGTGGCCGAGGTGGCCTACGTCGGTTCCGATTCGCACAAGCTCACGGGCCTGTATGACTCGAATCCGTTCGTTTTGGGCGCCACAAAGCGCGTTTTCAACGCTCAAAAGGGGCTGAATCCGGACTACGCGTCCTACGCCTTCAGCTACCTGGACACGTTCTCCAACGTGGGCGCGGCCAACTACAACAGCATGCAGGCCAGCCTCACCAAGCGTCCGGGCGAGGTGAAGTTCATGGGCACGGCGTACTTCACGCTGTCCTGGACCTACGGCAAGTCGATCGATAACGTATCGGGCTTCCGCACCGGCGCGGCGCGCGTCCCCTACTACGACTGGAACCGCTTCCGGGCCGTGTCGAACTTCGACCTGACCCACTACGTGGTGTTCAGCGGCGGCTGGGACCTGCCGTTCGACCGCATGTGGACCAGCGGTCCGAAGCGCCTCACCACGGGCTGGACCCTGTCGCCCATCATGACCTTCCGCACCGGCCAACCGCTCGACATCTACGCGGGCATCAGCCGGTCGCGCACCCGCACGGGCCCCTCGGCCGCCGGCGATCCGAACCTGGTTCGCGTGAACCTGGTGAACTCGGTCAGCTACTTCGACCCGCACTCGGTCCAGGCGTTGAACGGGACGTCGGGCAACTTCTACCTGAATCCGTCGGCGTTCTCGACGGCCGCGTTCTCGGCGTCCGGCTTCGATCCGGTGAACAATGCGTCGCAGCGCACCTACGGGACGCTGGGCCGCAACGCCATCCGCGGACCGCACCGCGTCAACCTCGATATGTCGCTGGTGAAGGCGGTTCCGATCCGAGAACGGCTGAACATGCAGTTCCGGTTCGAGTTCTTCAACATCTTCAACCACGCGGAATTCAGCAACCCGAGTACGACGTTCACGTCCGGCACGTTCGGACAGATCTCGAACACGGCGGATCCGCGCATCATTCAGCTTGCTGCGCGGCTGATGTTCTAGCCCGCGACACCTCGCGCGGGGCCGGTTCACGCCGGTCCCGCGCGGATCTCCTTCGCCTGGCCGCTACATCGTGATGCGGAAGGCGTAGGCGAACTTGCCGGGATTCTTCGCCGGCAGATCCACCGCCAACCCCTCCGCCGTTTGCTTCCACGTCAGCTTCCCGCCGTAACCGAGCAACTCCACCGACTTGGGCTTCGCCGTCACTGATTTCACCTTGAGCTGGGCGCCCGGCCAATCGAGCGCGATGGCGTACACGGTGTTCCCCTTCGACGTGAAGCGGATGTCCTGGCCCGTGAACGGCTTCTGCTTTCGATCCGTGAAGCCGCCGGTGAGCACCTGCGTCGGACCCTCGCCGAACGTCTTCCACGGGCGTGTGCCGTAGATCGCCTCGCCGTTCACCTTCAGCCAGTCGCCCATTTCGACGAGGATCCTCTGCGCCTGTTCGGGGATGACGCCGTCCGAGCGCGGCCCGATGTTCAACAGCAGGACGCCGTTCTTGCTGACGATGTCCACCAGGTCGTCGACCAGCGAATCGGGCGTGCGGAACTCCTCGCCATCGATGTAGCCCCACGACTTCAGGCCGATCGACGTGTCGGTCTGCCAGACCTCCTTGCGCATGGCGTCCAGCTTGCCCCGCTCGATGTCGAGCACGGCGGCCTTGTCGGGGTACGACTTGTTTTTGTAGTTGAGCACCACGCCGCGCTTCCACTCGGCGCCCTTGTCGTAGTAGTAGGCGGCGAACCGCTGGCGGTACGGCTCAAAGGTCTTCTGCTCGATCCACCAGTCGAACCACACGAGCTCCGGCTGATACTTGTCGACGATCTCGGAAGTGCGCGCCAGCCAGTCGTTCAGATATTCGGTATCGGGCTGGTTCTCGGCTTTGCCGTCGGGCGTCTTCTGCGGCTTCGCGGGCCCGTAGAAGGCGGCGTATTTCGGATCGCGGACGTCGGAGTCGAACGTCCTGCCCTGGTCGAAGAACCAGAAGTGTTCGGCGCGATGCGACGACACCCCGAAGTGCAGCCCCGACTTGCGCACGGACTTCGCCAGATCGCCGATCAGGTCCCGCTTCGGCCCCATCTTCGCGGCGCACCAGTCGCTGAAGCTCGAATCGTACATGGCGAATCCGTCGTGATGTTCGGCCACCGGCACGACGAACTTCGCCCCGGCGCGGCGGAACAGGTCGGCCCACGCGTCGGGATTGTACTTCTCGGCCTTGAAGCGCGGGATGAAGTCCTTGTAGCCGAACTTCGACTGCGGACCGAACGCCGCCACGTGGTGCGCGAACACCGGGTCCTTGGCGTTGTACATGTTGCGCGGATACCACTCGTTGGCGAACGCCGGAACCGAGTAGACCCCCCAATGGATGAAGATGCCGAACTTGGCGTCCTTGTACCATTCGGGGACTTCGTACTTCTCAAGCGACGGCCAGTTGGGCTGGAACGGCCCTTTGGCGATGGTGGCGTCGACCCGGGCTACGGCGGACTTCACCTTGTCCTGCAAAGCGTCGGCGGCGAACAGACCGGGCAACAACAGAAGAATGGCGAATCGGTTGGCGCGCATGGGCGGGAATCTCTCCGGCCAGTATATGCCATATACTGGGCAGGTCATGCCAACCGGAGTCGCAACCCTAATCGCCCTGTTCGCGGTCGGCGCCATGGCTGAGCCGGCGCGTCCGCGCATCGTGGGAGTGGCGCACATCGCTCTCCACACCGACAATCTGGAGGCCGCCCGCAAATTCTACGGCAAGCAACTGGGCTATGAGGAAGCGTTCCGGTTGGGCAAGCCGGACGCGGTCGCCTGCTTCAAGGTGAACGACCACCAGTACATTGAGGTCTACGCGGATTGGAAGGGTTCGTCGCAACTCGTGCTGGCGCACATCGCCTTTGAAACGGACAACGCCCGCCAACTGCGGGACTACATGGCGGCCAAGGACGTGAAGGTCCCCGGCAAAGTGGCCAAGGACCGCCAGGGCAACCTGAGCTTCATGATTCAGGACCCGGACGGTCACGACGTGGAGTTCGTCCAATACCTGCCGGGCTCGCTGCACTCCCGCAACTTCGGCAAGGGACTGGCCGCCACGCGCGTCTCCGAGCGCATCATCCACGTGGGCAATACGACGTCGGACCGGGCCGCCTACGACAAGCTGTACCGCGACGTGCTCGGCTTCCGCGACATCTGGCACGGCGGCATGAAGGACGATCGCGTGGACTGGGTGGATATGCGCGTTCCCGACGGCACGGACTGGTTCGAGTACATGCTGAACGTCAAGGCTCCCTCCGCCAAGACCCTCGGCGTGATGAACCACATGGCGCTCGGCGTTCCCAGTGTCGCCGACGGCTACAAGACAGTGCTGAGCCGCGGCATGACGCCATCCCAGCCTCCGAAAATCGGCCGCGACGGTAAGTGGCAGTTGAACCTGTACGACGACAACCTGACGCGCGCCGAGTTGATGGAGCCGAAACCCGTCGAGAAGCCCTGCTGTTCGCCGATCCTCGAATAGCGGCGGGCGGCCGGACCCCGTATGCCATACACTGGTCGCATGAACGCGGAGTTCGCCATCGCGCCGTTGCTCCCGAAGCACTGGGACGCGGTGCGGGAAATCTACCTGGAAGGAATCGCCAGCAAGAACGCGACGTTTGAGACCATCGCGCCGGATTGGGGCGGTTGGGACTACGATCACTTTCCCTGCGCGCGCCTGGTGGCGCTGCTCGACGGCGAGGTGGTCGGTTGGGCCGCGCTGAGTCCGGTCTCCAGAAGGTGGGTGTACCGAGGCGTGGCCGAAGTCAGCATCTACATCTCCGAGCGCGCGCGGGGCCGAGGCTACGGCCGGACCCTGATGACGCGGCTGGTGGAGGAGTCCGAGAAGGCGGAGATCTGGACGCTCCAGGCCGGCATCTTCCCGGAGAACACCGCCAGCATCGCGCTGCACGAACGCGCCGGATTCCGCATCGTCGGCAAGCGCGAGCGCATCGGCTACGACAGCGGCCAATGGCGCGACATCGTATTCATGGAGCGGCGCAGCCAGGTGGCCGGCGTCGGTCCCGTCTGAATGAACTCAGAGGTTATGCAAATCACACGAAGGACGTTCGGAGCCTCGCTGATCGCGGCCGTCCCGGCATTGGCGGCCAAGCCGGATTCGAACTTTGGGGGAGTGCGCGTCGGCATCAACGCTCCCTATAGCTTTCACGGAATGCCCGCCGGGGCGGACGACGTGCTGAACTACCTGCTCGAGCTGGGGCTGAGCACAGTGGAGTTGCGCTCGCAGCCCATCGAGAGGGCCTTCGGCGCCCCGATCCCGGCGAACGGACGGCTCCCCATCGCGGATCCGGCCGGCGCGGAGGCGTTGGAGAAATGGCGCCTGGCCGCCTCGATGGACAGCTTCAAGCAGTTCCGCAAGAAGTGGCAGGACGCGGGCGTCGCCATCGAAATCGTAAAGTTCGACGGCGTCGACCGCATGAAGGACGAAGTTGTGGACTATGCGTTCCACCTGGCGAAAGCCGCCGGCGCGAAGGCGATTTCCTGCGAGATTCCCGTCAGCAAGACGGAGTGGCTGGGGCAGTTCGCGGCGAAGCACAAGATGATGGTGGGCTATCACGGCCACGGCCAGGTGCACAATCCGGAAGCCTTCGCGACTCCCGAAAGCTGGGAGCGCGCCATGAGCTACTCCAAGTACAACGGGATCAATCTCGACATCGGGCACTTCACCGCCGGGAACGGCTTCTCGCCCATGCCGTTCATCAAGAAGCACGCCGACCGCATCACGCACCTCCACCTGAAGGACCGCAAGCTGAACAACGGTCCCAACATGCCATGGGGCGAGGGCGACACGCCGGTCCGCGAGGTGCTGCAACTCATGAAGCGGGAGAAATACCCTTTCCAGGCGACCATCGAGTTCGAGTACCCCGTGCCCGCCGGCTCCACCGTGCTGAAGGAGATTGCTAAGTGCGTCGCCTTCTGCAAGGCGAGCCTGGCCTGAGGTGGCCTACACAGCCAGCGCGCCCTTGTACACCATGTCCTTCAAGCTGAACCTGGCCTTCACTTCCATGCGGCCCAGCTTCAGGTGGAAGGTGACGTCCTTGTCGGATTCCTGGATCGGCTGCGACCCGCGCGGAAAGATGAAGTAGCTGATCGGCCCCGAGGGCAGTTGGCCGGATTGCACCTGCGCCGGCGCGATCGGATCCGCGCCCTTGCGTTCGAGCGACGCGCCGGCCTTCAGCCGCTCGCTGAATGCCCGGCCGCCTTCTCCCTGCGGCGCCTCGCGGCCCTGCCGGCCGCCACCCATCCGCAATCCGGACACGCTGACCAGGTAAGCGTCGCCGAGCTCCTTGGGCAGTTCCTTCTTCACCGCGTCGCGGATCGGCCGGGCGCTCTCCCACCGCACCGTCACCTTCATCTCCTGGCGGTTCGTGGTCGAGTCGAGGCCTTCGCCGCCGCCGCCCCGGCCGCGCCCGCCGCCTCCGCCCATGCCGCCACCGCCGCCCATCCCTCCGCCGCCTCCGCCGCCCATGCCGGAATCGCTGCTGGCGTCCATCGATCCGCCGCCGCCTCCGCGCCCGCCGCGACGTCCGCCCCCGCCCGCGCCGCCCTCCATCAGGTCCACTTGCATGGAAACGGGCGTTTCCTTGGCCCAGGGCGAATGGTGCAGCATCCGCTCGACGTCCTTCTCCGACCACTCCGCCGAATCCTTGTTCGTCCAGAATTCAGCCGGCGCGAATCCGAACGCGCGCACCACCGAGGCCGCGCCGATGATGAGGCAACTCCGTCTGTCCATAGGCTCCCTTTCCTGATAAGGCGTCGATTCCGTTCCGGGGTTACCCGTCACCTCGCCTTCAACTCGACGGTCAGCTCCGCCGCGGCCAGCGACGGGGATTCCGCCCGCAGCGTGATCGCGCCCGAAACGCGGGTCGGCCGCAGCACCGCCAGGCACTTGCCCTGGAACGTGTTCCGCTTGGGCTTTCGGTAGCTCGCCATCTCGTTCGGGCTCGCGTTGCCGACGGCGGCCAGTTCGCCGGAGCCGCTCACCTTGAATAACACCGGCGCCACCGCGTCCGGAACCACCACGCCCCGTTCATCCACCACTTCCACGATCACGTAGGACAACTCGGCCCGGCTGGCGGTCAAGGCGCTGCGATCCGCCCGCAGCCGCAACCGGGCCGGCGCACCCGCCGTCTGCAGGGCCATGGAAGCGATCGGCTTGCCGGCGGCGAAAGCCTGCGCCCGTAACTCGCCCGGCGCATAAGGAACGTCGAATTCAGCCGTCAGCTTTGTATCGGCGGACGCCGGCTTCCGCCCGATCTCCTTGCCGTTCAGGCTCAGCCGGACCTCGTCGCCCGAAGTGAACACGCGCACCCGCAGCGGTTTGCCTTCAGCGCCCGGCCACGTCCAACTGCGCGTCTCATCGGGCCAGCCCCACTTGCTGATCTGGTCGGTGCGGCCCGCCGGCAGCGGCCGGTGCACCGCCATCTCGAGCTGGCTCACGCCCCACACGACATCCCGATAGTAGGACTGCGGCTTCTTCTCGCCGATCAGGTCGATATCGCCGCACCAAGCGTTGAACCACGGGTAGTCCTTCAACTGCTCGGGCGGATCGCCGCTCAGCGACGTGTGCCCGATGCCGCTCTCGCCCAGGTAATCGATGGCCGTCCAAACGAAATCGCCGATAACGTAGGGGTGCTTCTCCACCATGCGCCAATTCTCGAACGCCTCGATGGGGAAGGACTCCGTGCCCGCCATCACACGCTCGGGGAACTTCGCGTGGTCCGGCTCGTATTCGCGCCACTCGTAGTTGTAGCCGCCCACGTCGAGCGATGCGAACGCGGGCGTGCTCTCCGGCCACGGCCGGTTCGGAAACTCCCAGAAATGGCAGATCGCCGCCGTCACCGGACGCGTGGAATCCAGCCGCTTCACTTCCGCCGCCAGCTTCTTCGCGATCTCGACGCCCGGCGGATCGGCCCGCTCGCGGATCTCGTTGCCGATGCTCCACAGGATCACGCTGGGACGGTTGCGGTCGCGCAGCACCATGGCGTCCAGGTCCGCCTGCCAGTCGCGATCGAAGTAAAGGTGGTAATCTTCCGGATTCTTCGGCTCGCGCCACATGTCGAAGGCTTCGTCGATCACGTACATGCCCAACCGGTCGCAGGCGTCCAGAAACGCGGGCGACGGCGGATTGTGCGACGTGCGGATGGCGTTGAAGCCCGACGCCTTCAGCAGTTCAACGCGGCGCTCCTCGGCCCGGTCGATGGCGGCGGCGCCCAGGACGCCGTTGTCGTGGTGTACGCAGCCGCCCTTCAGCTTCACCGGTTCGCCATTCACCCGCAGCCCGCGCGCCGCGTCGATCTCCACCTTGCGGATCCCGAACGGGGTCGCGGTCTGATCCACCACCCGCCCGCCGATCAACAGTTCGACGGTCGCCGTATACAGCGCGGGCGACGCCGCCGACCACAACCTGGGCGAGGCGACGGCGACGGTCAGCGACGCCTCTTCGGTGGCGCCGCCCGCCACCGCCTGGACCGTCTCCGCCTTCCCGCCGTCGTTCAGCCGCAGGCGCACCGTCACGTCGCGCTTCACCCGGCCCAGGTTCTCCACCTTCACCGCGGCCCGCACCGTGGCCGTGCCGCGCGAAACCTCGGGCGTCGTGACATACACGCCGTGCCGCGGAACCCGCACATCGCCCGTCACCGTGATCCACACATGCCGGTAGACGCCGGAGCCCGAATACCAGCGGCTGTTGCGCCCCTCGTTGCGGACCCGCACGGCCACCACGTTGTCGTTCTCGCGCGTCAGGTAGTCGGTGATGTCGAAGGCGAACGGCGTATAGCCATAGCTGTGGCTCGCCGCCTGCTTGCCGTTCACCCACACATCGGCCAGCATGTAGACGCCATCGAAGCGGAGTTCGACGCGCCGGTCCTGCGGGATGCCCTGGGCGCTGAAGCGCTTGCGGTACCAGCCGGCGCCGCCCACCACCCAGCCCGTCGACGCCTTGCCGCCGCTCGCCTCGTGGTCGAACGGAGAGTCGCGCCCCGGCGGATCCTCGATGCTCCAATCGTGCGGAACGTCCAGCGCGCGCCAGCGCGTATCGTTGAACTCCGGCTGTTCGGCGCCTTTGGCGTCGCCGCGCAGGAATCGCCACCCGCTTGAAAACGCCTGTTCGCGGGCGGCCGTAAGAGGAGCGGCGGACACAGCCGGGACCGCGAGCGGTGCGGCTGCCAGCGCGGCCACGCTTTGTAGCGCCTCGCGCCGGGTCAGGAGATGGCGTCCCATGTTCAGGACAAACCTATCACAGTGGCCGGTCGTGCGAAGCTGGAAATAGACCCATGCAGGATTGTGATGCGGCCGTCGCCATCGTCCGCGCCAGCCGTCCCGAGGACTCCGTCTTACTCATGCGCCGCACCGAGCGGGAAGGCGACCCATGGTCCGGCCACTGGTCCTTTCCCGGCGGCCGCCGCGAGCCCGGCGAATCGAACCTGCTCGACACCGCTCTCCGCGAACTCGACGAAGAATGCGGCGTGGCCCTCCACCATTCCCAGTTGGACGCCGCCCTCGCCCCCGCCGCCGCACGCCGCCGCGCCGGCCGTTTCCTGAAGGTCGCTCCCTACGTGTTCCAAATCGAGCGCCAGACGCCCACCATACTCGACCTCAACGAGGCGGTGGAAGCCCGCTGGATCCCCATCGCGCGCCTCGCCGACCCGTCCGAACACCGCCTGCTGCCGATTCCCGCCCTGCCGCCCGGCATGCTCTTTCCCGGGCTCGAATTCGAGCACATGCCGCTGTGGGGCTTCACCTACCGGCTGATCACCGAATGGCTCGGCCTGCTGCCCGCCGATCGCGCCACGGCTGGCCGCCGCACCGCCTGCCGGATCCTGAACTTCCTCGCCGCCCGCGGCCGCAGGGTATTGCACGGCTGGAACGGCGCCCGCGCCGCCCTCGTTGAGGGCGACATCCCGACCGACGAACTCGCCGCCGAACTCGCCCAACCCAACGGCGAAATCCCGCTGGTGAACGTCGTCGAACTCTCCGCCGGGTCGGTGAAGATCACCGGCCTCGCGCTCGAAGAGTACGTCATCCGCGCGACAGAAACGCCTCGAGAATAGGGAAGAACCGCTCCGGCGCCTCGTAGGCGGGAAAGTGCCCTACCCCCTCGAGCAGCACCGTCTCCGAGTTCGGTAACGCCGCCGCCCACTCCGCCATCGCCTGCTCCGGAAGGATGTCCGCGCCCCCGTCGATCAACAGCACGGCGGCCGTGATCCGCCCCGCCTCCTCCCGCCAGTCCCAATCCCCCAGCGTCTGCATCGCCCGCGTCACCAGCGGGAAGATACGCTCCGGCCGTTCGTTGGGGTGCTGGGCGGGCCGGCTGCGCTGTAGCGGCCACGGCGGTTTCACGTCGCCGGACCGCACCTTGGAAAACGCCTCCCAATAGCGCCGGATCAGGTCCGGCGTCACCGGAGCGCCAGAGGCGATCTGTTCCATCAGCGCTCCATCGGTTTGGCGCAAGCGTGCCGTCACCTCGGCTTGCACGGCCTTCATGAACTCTCCGCCGCGCACCGGCGTACCCCCCACCCACACCAGCCGCCGCACGCGTTCCGGATGGAGCATCGCGTACCGCGCCGCCACCCCTCCGAAGTACGACCACCCGATCACCGACATCCGCTCCAGCCCCAAGGCCTCCCGCACGGCGTCCAGATCGGCGATGTCGTTTTCAAACGAGACCTGCGCCGGCGCCACCGTGCTCGACCGTCCCCGTCCTCTCGGATCGTACAGCGCTACTCGCCGCCCCGCCGCCAGCGCCTCGAACTCCTCGCACCAGCACGCCAGCGGGATCACCACCGCCTCGCCCTCTCCAAGATCCCGGACATACAATTCGACGCCGTCCGCGGTCCGAACCATCAGCTCCGTCATGCGCGCCAGTCTACCATCTGCCATAATCCTCCCTATGACGAAAACCCCTGTCGTTCGCGCCGCGGCCGGAATCGTCGCCGCCGCCGGACTATGGCTCGCCTGGTCGCAGGTAGCCCGCCAGCCGCTCACCATGGAAAAGGTGACCGACGGTCTCTGGGTCATCATCGGCAACGGCGGCAACGTCGCCGTCATGCCCACCAGCGAAGGCGTCCTGCTGGTCGACGACAAATTCGACCAGGACGGCCCGGAAATCCGCGCCAAGGTGAAGTCCATCACGGACCAGCCCATCAAATACATCGTCAACACCCACCAACACGGCGACCATACCGGCGGCAACAAGGCCTTCCTGGAAGGCTCGGCCGAAATCATCGCCCACAAGAACGCCCGCGCCAACATGGTGAGTCAGAAGATGCCCGGCCTGCCCCGCATCACCTTCAGCGATGAAACCCAGATCTTCCTCGGCGGCAAGGAAGTCCGCGTCCAGTACTTTGGCCGGGGCCACACCTCCGGCGACGTCATGGTGTTCTTCCCCTCCGAACGCATCGTCCACACCGGCGACCTGTTCGTGCGCGGCGCCCCGTTCATCGATTATTCGAGCGGCGGCAGCCTCACCGCCTGGGATCAAACCCTGGCCGCCGCCCTCAAGGCCGACTTCGACACCGTCATTCCCGGGCACGGGGCCGTTTCGAAAAGGGCCGACCTCGCCCAGTGGCGCGTCACCCTCGCCACCCTCCGCACCCGCGCCAAGGCCGCCTGCGCCCAGGGGACCGACGGCATGGTGGGCCGCATGAAGCTCGAGGAACTCGGCATGAAACCCAGCCCGTTATTCGAGCGCAGCGCCCCCGGGTTGTGTGAAGAAACGAAAAACTAGGAGTCCTCGGAAATCCAACAGCGTTATATTGAAGCCATGCACTTCAGGAAAGCGCTCGCGGTTTTCGCTCTGAGCGTCTCGTTTCTATTCGCGCAGGGCACTCCGCAGGACGACAAGATATACGACCAGGTCCGCATGAAACTCGCCGCCGATCCCATGGTCGGCCGCGGCGCGATCGAAGTCGCCGTCAAGAGCGGAGAGGTCACACTGGCGGGCAAAGTCCGTTCCGACAAACACAAACAAAAGGCCGAACATCTGGCGAAAAAGGTGAAAGGCGTCACCGGAGTGGTCAATAATCTGCGCGTCGAATACCCGTAAAGCGTTCCATTCGAAGCGGTTCGAGAGCGCTTACAAAGCTTGACACTTTCGTTGTAACCGGCGGCTGCGGGCGGTTCGCCCTTTTTTAGGAATGAAACTCCTCAGCCTGCTGGTATTTTCGTTCGCCCTTTTTGGTCAGACCGACGCACCGAAAGCCGCCGTAGGGCGCGTGATCGGCGCTGTCACGGCGAAGGATGCCGGCGGCAAGCAACTCACCGTCAAGTCCGACGCCGGCGTCTCCTATACGGTTCTACTCGATGAAAAGACGCGGTTTCTGCGCGTCCCTCCTGGTGAAAAGGATCTCAAGAACGCCGCCCGCATCGACGCCGCCGAAGTGAAGGTGGGCGACCGCGTCATCGCGCGCGGCGCCGTCTCGGAAGAGCAGAAAACCGTGCCCGCCATCTCCCTCATCGTCATGACGAAGGAGGATCTGGCCGAAAAGAACAAGCGCGAGCAGGCCGAATGGCAAACCCGCGGCATTTCGGGCGAAGTGAAATCCGTGACGCCCGATCTCATGGTGGCCACCCGCGCCCGCGACGGCGTCACCAGCCTCACCACCATCGGCGTCGGCCCCAACACCAAAATCCGCCGCTACGCGCCCGATTCGGTGCGCTTTTCCGACGCCAAGCCCGCCGGGGTGGCCGATATTCTGGCCGGCGACCAGGCTCGCGTGCTCGGCAACAAAAACGCGGAGGGGACGCGGATCGAGGCCGAAGAGATCGTGGTGGGAACGTTCCGCGCCATCGCCGGCACGGTGATCTCGGTGGACGCCGCCAAGAACGAAATCAATCTGAAGGACGTCGACACCAAGAAACCCATCACCATCATGCTGACCAACGAGGTCCAGCTCCGCAAGCTCTCGCCGATGATGGCCAACGTGCTTGCGCGCCGCCTGAATCCGACCTACCAGGCCGCGGCCGGCGCCGCCGGGCCAGGCGGACAGGGCATGCGCCAGGGCGGTCAAGGCGGACAAGGCGGACCCGGAGGCGCGGGCGCCGGCGCGGGCGGTTGGCAGCGCGGCGCGGGCCAGGGCGGACCGGGCGGGGGCGGACCGGGAGGAGCAGGCGGCGGCCGGGGAGGCAACCTCGACCAGATGCTCGAGCGCCTGGAGCCCTTCACGCTGGCCGACCTCCAGCCGAACGAACCGCTCATCGTTTCCACCACGGCGCGACCCGGAGCCGCCTCCGCGCACGCCATCACCGTACTTTCCGGCGTCGAGCCGATTTTGCGCGCCGCGCCCGCCGGCTCCATGAATCTGGGCTCCTGGAGCCTCGATCTGAACATGCCCGCGCAGTAAAAGACTAAGGAATCAGGAACAGGAATCATATGCCGGGAAAACGTTTGTGCGTAGTGTTGTCGTTATTCGCTTTGATTGCGTCGTTCGCCCTCGCCCAGGCCACGCTGGGATCGCTCAAGGGCGTCATCACCGATGAGTCCGGGGCGGTGGTGCCGAACACGAAGATCACACTGGCCGCGGGCCGCACCGTCCGCACGGTGCAATCGGGCGCGGATGGGTCCTACGTGCTGGCGGGCCTGCCCACCGGAACGTACACGTTCACGGCGGAAGCCGCCGGTCTCGCCAGATACCAGAACGTGAACGTCGCCATCGCTTCCGGCGGCACGGCCACCCTCAACATCCAGCTCAAGGTCCAGATGGAGACCCAGCAGGTGACGGTTCAGGACTCCAACCAGAACCAGGTGAGCACGGATCCCTCGGCCAACGTCGGCGCGCTCGTGCTCAAGGCCGACGACCTGGCCGCGCTTTCCGACGACCCCGACGACCTGGCCGAAGACCTGCAAGCCCTCGCCGGACCCTCGGCCGGTCCCAACGGCAGCCAGATGTTCATCGACGGTTTCACCGGCGGCCGTCTGCCTCCCAAGGAATCGATCCGCGAAGTCCGCATCAACCAGAACCCGTTCTCGGCCGAATACGACCGTCTCGGTTTCGGCCGCATCGAGATCTTCACCAAACCCGGCGCCGACAAAATGCGCGGCATGGCGTTCTTCAATTTCAGCGACGGCGTGTTCGACGGGCGCAACCCCTACGCGCAGAACAAGGCCCCCTTCCAGTACCGCAACTACGGCGGCAACCTCAGCGGCCCGGTCACCAAGAAGTCGTCCTTCTTCCTGGATTTCGAGAAGCGCGACACCGATGAGAACGCGGTGGTGAACGCCACCACGCTCGATTCCAACCTGAACATCACGCCGCTTGCGCAGGCGATCCTGACGCCCAATCGCCGCACCACCTTCAGCCCCCGCCTGGACTACCAGCTCACCCAGAACATCACCCTGATGGGCCGCTACAGCTTCACCGATTCGAGCAGCCAGAACACCGGCGTGGGCGGCTTCGTGTTGCCCTCCACCGGCAATAACACGGACTCCACCATGCACAGCCTGCAGATGACGGAGACCCAGATCATCGGCGGCAAGGCGGTGAACGAGACGCGCTTCCAGTATCTGCGCGACGCGAGCAATCAGAAGGCGATCAACAACGCCCCGCTGATCAACGTGCTCGACGCCTTCACCGGCGGCGGATCGGCGGTCGGTCTGGGCGGCTACAACAACGACAACCGCTACGAGCTGCAGAACTACACCTCCATCACCCACAGCACGCACACCATCCGTTTCGGCGGCCGCGTCCGCGTAGCGCAGCTCTCCACCTCCTCGGTGCAGAACTTCAACGGGACGTTCACCTTCACCGGTGGCCTGGCCCCCGCGCTCGACGCCGCCAACCAGCCCACCGGCGTCACGGCCCAGATCTCCTCGATCGAGGCCTATCGCCGCACGCTCCTGTTCCAGGGCCTGGGCTACACCCCCACCCAGATCCGCGCCCTGGGCGGCGAGCCCACCCAGTTCACCCTGTCCGGCGGACAGCCGCTGGCCGACGTCACCCAAACCGACCTCGGCATCTTCGCCCAGGACGACTGGCGTCTGAAGCCCAACTTCACCCTCAGCATGGGCCTGCGCTACGAAACCCAGACCAACATCCACGACTGGACCGACTTCGCGCCCCGCCTCGGCTTCGCCTGGGCCCCCGGCGCCAAGGGCGCCCGCCCCGGCAAGACCGTCGTCCGCGGCGGCGCGGGCATCTTCTACGACCGCTTCAGCGAATCCCTCACGCTGAACACCATCCGCTACAACGGCGTGAACCAGCAGCAGTTCACCATCGCCAATCCGGACTTCTACCCCACCGTGCCCGCGATCGCGAACCTGGTGGCCCAGGCCCTGCCCCAAACCCGGCGCGAGATGTACAAGGACCTGCGCGCCCCCTACATCGTGCAGAGCGCCATTGGCGTGGAGCGCCAGTTACCCTGGAACTCCTCGATGGCCGTCACCTACACCAATTCGCACGGCCTGCACGAACTCGACTCGCGCAACATCAACTTCCCCGACGCCAACGGCGTGAAACCCTACCCGAACCTGGGCGTGTTGAGCCTCTACGAATCCAATGGCATCTACAACCAGAACCAGATGAACGTGAACTTCAACATCCGCGCCTCGCGCACGTTGACCCTGTTCACGGGCTACGGCCTGAATTTCGTGAAGAGCGACTCCGACGGCGCCGGCAGCTACCCGGTCGACCAGAACAACCTGGGCGCCGAATACGGCCGCGCCGCGCAGGACATCCGCCACCGCTTCTTCCTCGGCGGATCGGTGGCCACCCGCTGGGGCATCCGTCTCAGCCCCTTCATCACCGCCCACTCCGGCGCGCCCTTCAACATCGTCGCCGGCCGCGATTTCAACGGCGACCTGATCATCAACGACCGGCCGGCCTTCGCCTCCGCCTCGCAGGTGGGCCAGCCGAACATCGTCTCGACGCCCTGGGGCATCTTCAACACCAAGCCCGGCGCGGGAGATAAGATCATCACCCGCAATCTCGGCACTGGCCCCTCGTTCTTCAGCGTGAATCTCCGGTTGAGCAAGACCTTCGGCTTCGGCCCCGAGCGTGGCGGCGCCGCTCAGAACCCGGCTGCCGGAGGCGGCATGGGCGGCCCGGGCGGCGGCGGTGGAGGCGGAGCGCACGGCGGCGGCGGACGCGGCGGCATGGGCGGCGGCGGCATGCGCATGGGCGGCGGCGGACGCGGCGGAATGGGCGGCATGTTCGGCGATTCGAGCAGCAGCAAACGATACAACCTGGTGGTCAGCGTCAACGCCCGCAACCTGCTGAACACCACCAACCAGGGCCAGTACAACGGCAACTTGAGCTCCACCTATTTTGGAACCTCGAACGCCCTCGCCAGCGGCGGTTTCGGCGGCGACCGCGGCAACGCGGCCACCAACCGCCGCATCGACCTGAGCCTCCGCTTCACGTTTTAACGGTTCAAATACCCTCGCGGGCGGGACTTTTTCTCCCGCCCGCTGCTCCCCCGCCTTCCTCCTCCCTCCGACCCTCGCCAAACCCCTGTCCACCGCGCCGGCGACCCTCAGATATAAATGTCATGGCAGTTAATTTGGTGACGACACGACTAATATCACAGCGGCGCCACGACAAATAAACCCAAGCCGAATCGCGGAAATTTACCCTTGTTTTGTTGAACTTCCGTGGAATATACTTCTCAAAAGTCAAAGTAATAGTCCAAAACTCAGAGAGAATTCTGACCATGAAGACCAGCCTGCGCCTCCCACACGGCGCCTCAGGGTTGTTTTCGACCGCTCTCCTGTTCGGCCTCAGCATCATGGTGGGCCAAGCCGCAACCTTCACCGTGACGGTGTTCACCGACACGGCCTCCGGCGGAGCCGCCGGTACAGGAGCGGGTATCGCCGGCGACCTCCGCTCCCAGATCCTGGCGGCGAACGCCGCGGGCGGCGCCGACGTCATCAACTTCACCTGCGGCGCGCCGCCCTGCACCATCACTCTCAGCGGCCCCCTGCCGCCCATCACCGAAAGTCTCACCATCGACGGCGGGACCATGGGCAACATCATCATCGACGGAGCTTCCTCCTACCGCGTCTTCTTCGTCGACACCGGCACAGTCGCCCTTCAGAACCTCATCGTCCGTAACGGCCGCGCCCAGGGCGGAGCGGGCGGCACGGGCGACGGCGGAGGCGGTGGCGGAGCGGGCCTGGGCGGCGGTCTCTTCGTGAACCAGATCGGCGCCGCCGTCTCGCTCACCAACGTCCGATTCCAGAATTGTTCGGCCATCGGCGGCGCCGGAGCCATCTACGTAAGCACCGCCTACCCCGGCGGCGGAGGCGGCGGCATGGCCTTTCGTGGCGGAGGCGCCACAGCCAACACCGGCGCTCCCGGCGGAGGCGGCGTCCTCGCCCAGGGCGTCGACATCAGCTCCGGCACTAACGGAACCAACGGCGGCGATGGCGGCGGCGGCGGAGGCGGCCGTCTCGGTGCCGGCACTCCGGGCGCCGGCGGTTCAGCCTACGCCACCAATACGGCCGGAGCGGCAGGCTCCGCCAACAACGGTGGCGCCGGCGGATTCGGCGGAGGCGGTGGCGGCGCACCCATCGGCACAGGCGGCGCGGGCGGATTCGGCGGTGGCGGAGGCGGCACGGGATCCTCAACCGCCGGCGGCGTGGGAGGTCCCGGCGGAGGCGGCGGCGGCTCCGACGGCGCCACGGGCGGCGCGGGCGGATCCCTCGGATCCGGCGTGCACGGCGGCAATGGCGGATCCCTGTCCGGCGCGGGCGGCGGCGGTGGAGCGGCGGCCGGCCCGGCGGTCTTCGTCAACCTGGGCAGCCTGACCATCACCAACGCTTTCGCCACCGGCTCCACGTCCACTGCCGGCGCGGCCGGCACGGGCCTTTCCAATCACAACGGCGCGGCGGGCACGTCCTCCTCCGTATCGCTGTTCAACTACGGGGGCCAGGTGAACACCTCGGCCGTCACCGGCCCGTCGACCCTGCTCGACCCTTGGCCGCAGGTCACATCCATCAGTCCCACGTCCGGCATCCCCACCGGCGGCACGGCCGTCACCATTACCGGCTCGCGTTTCACCGGCGCCACCGCCGTCACCATCGGCGGAACGGCGGTGCAGTCGTTTAGCGTGGTGAACGACACCACCATCACGGCGGTCACCCCTGCCGGAACGCCGGGCTCGACGGCCAGCGTAGTCGTCACCACGATCGACGGCTCCAATTCCGCCAATACGTTGTTCCAATACCTGTTGGCGGTGCCCACGCTAGGACAATGGGGCATGATCGGCCTGGCCGCCTTGTTGATCTTCTACGCATGGTGGAGCCTGCGTCGCCGCGACAACGAAGGAGTCGCCTGACGTCAGATGCCGCGCCAACGGCGATCGGGAAAGTTTCTACTCGCCTTCGTCCTGTCGGCGCTGTGTATGTTCGCCCTCCTGCTGGCGCCGCCCATGCGGCCCCTGGTGGAGGGCTTCTCCGGAAACCTGGCGTTCGCCGCGGGCTGGCTGATCCGAGCCTGCGGCGGCGCCTGCCTCCAGCAAGCGGCCTTCCTCAGTAACCCCGCCCGAGGCTTCACCATGGAAGTCCGCGACGGCTGCAACGGAGCGAACGTCGTCATCCTTCTGTGGGCGGCGATGCTCGCCTACCCCACTGGACGCCGCTGGAAGGCCGTCGGCCTGGGCGCGGGCCTGGCCGCCATCATGCCGCTGAACCTGCTCCGTCTGATCACCCTGTTCTACCTGGGCCAATACCACCCCTCCGTCTTCGAGTTCGCCCATCTCTACCTTTGGGAGATGCTGATCATCATGGACGCCATGGCGGTATTCGCGCTCTGGGTGCGACGGGCGGAGGCGAGGTGAAGCGCCCTTTCACCTCCGTCCTTCTCAAAGCGGCGATCTTTCTGCCGTCGGCGATGGCGGCCTGGTGGTTTCTCTTGAAGCGGCCGTCGCTATGGCTGCTCGAAAAGCTGGCCTACATCCCGCTGGGAGTCCTGGTGGCGCCGGCCGGCCTACCCGCCATCCAGGTGGCGCCCGTCAACGGAGACTGGACCTTCAACGTCTCCGTGAACACCTACGGGCGCAACCCGCAGACCCACGAGATGATGTTCGTCAGTTCCCTGGAGTTCACCGCCGACCAGGACAGCGTGGCGCTCTTTGCGTGCGGTTGGTTCGCCTACCTGGCCCTGGCCGCCGCGTCGAACGCCCTCACCCGGGCCCAACTCAATAGCGTCGCCAAGGGCCTGTCCATCGTCACCGCGCTGAACATCCTGTCGCTCGCCGCCTTCGCCTACATCAACGGATACGGCTCCGTCATCAACACGCCCGGCGGCGGCGAGTATCTGTGGCTATTGAAATACATCTACCACCTGATCTACCTGGTGGCCCCCTTCGCCGGACCCTTCGCCGTAGCCCTGCTGCTGCACCAGCCCTGGCGCGACTGTTTCGGATTCCTCGCCGAACCCTCCACGCGCCCGTCCTCCCGCCCTACCCCTCGACGCGAGCCTCCACCTTCACCTCGAACTTCACCGACCGCGCGATAAAGCAGAACCGATGCGCCTCCTCGTGCAGCGCCAGCGCCAGCGCCCGGTCATCCCCGGCCCGCACGCGGACCACCGGCGCCAGCGTCACCTCCACGAACTCGCCCGCCCCATCGGCCTGTTCCGCCATCACCCCGCGCGCCTCATCGCGGTAATCGAGCACGCTGACGCCCCGCGCGCTCGCCAGGTGCAGGTACCAGAGCATATGGCAGGCCGAAAGGCTCGCCACCAGCAACTCTTCCGGGTTATACCGCGACGGATCCCCGCGAAAGGCCGGATCGCTCGACCCGTTGATCGCCGCCTTGCCCGGCGCGCTGATCCGATGGTCGCGCCGGTATCCCGTATAACTCCGCGTCCCATCGCCGTCGTTGCCCGTCCACTCCACCTCCATCCGATAGGTGTGCTGTTTCATAGGGATCCCCCACCATAGCACCGCGCCCATCTCCAGGCACAATAAGAATAGAGGGCGCATGGGACTGAAATCGTCGATCGAATGGACCGAATCCACCTGGAATCCCGTCACGGGCTGCGACAAAATCAGCCCCGGCTGCGCCAACTGCTACGCCGAACGGATGGCGCGTCGTCTCAAGGCCATGGGACAGCCCAACTACGTGAACGGCTTCGAACTGGCCCTCCACGAAGGCGCCCTGGAACTCCCCCTGCGCTGGCGAAAACCCCAGCGCATCTTCGTCAACTCCATGAGCGACCTGTTCCATAAGGACGTCCCCCTCTCCTTCATCCGCCGGACCTTCGAGGTCATGCGCCAGGCCCACTGGCATCGCTTCCAGGTGCTCACCAAACGCTCCGAGCGCCTGGCTGAGCTGTCCGCTGAACTCGACTGGCCCGCCAACGTCTGGATGGGCGTCAGCATCGAGAACGACCGTTACCGCCACCGCGCCGATCACCTCCGCCAAACCCCAGCGCGCGTGAAATTCCTGTCCATCGAGCCCCTGCTCGGCCCAATCCCCTCCCTGGACCTCACCGGTCTCCATTGGGTCATCGTCGGAGGCGAATCCGGCCCCGGCGCCCGCCCGATCCAGGAGGAATGGGTGCTCGAAATACAATCGGCCTGCCGCCTCCAGGGCGTCCCGTTCTTCTTCAAACAATGGGGCGGCGTCAACAAGAAAGCGTCGGGACGCCTGCTTCGCGGACGGACCTACGACGAAATGCCCGTCGTCGAGGCGGCCCAATCCGAACCCGCCTGTGCGATCATTCCAGAAGGCCAATCCCGATGAAAAAACTCCTGATCCTCGCCCCTCTCGCGCTGTCCCTGATGGCGCAAAGCAATCCGATCAGCACCGCCGTCAAGGCCAACTACACCGGCATCAAGAACAACCTCGTCAAGTCCGCCGACAAGATGCCGGAAGAGCTCTACTCCTTCAAGGCCACCGCCGACGTGCGCGGCTTCGGCCAGTTGATCGGCCACGTCGCCAACGCGGCCTACTCCTACTGCGCCGCCGCCGCCGGCGAAAAGAACCCCAACACCATCAACATCGAGAAGGAGAAGACCTCCAAGGCCGACCTCTCCCAGGCTCTCAAGGACGCCTTCGCCTTCTGCGACACCGTCTACGACGGCATGACCGACGCCAAGGGCGCCGAACTCGTCAAACGCGGGAACAATGAGGTTGCCCGGCTCGGCATCCTGGTCTCCAACAGCACCCACATGAACGAGCACTACGGCAACATCGTCACCTACATGCGCCTGAAGAACCTGGTGCCGCCCTCGAGCGAGCCCCGCAAGTAAACCCCCGCAAGCAGACCAAGGAAACCCCGTGCCCAGACCCAATCGCGCGGCAGCCTCTACCTCGACGCAACCCGCGCCCGAGCCCTCGCCGCCCTGGCCGGCCTATCCCCCGCCCAGTGGGCCTTCAAGCCCTCTCCCGACCGTTGGTCCATCGCCGAGGTCCTCGAACACGTCAACGTCGTCCACGAACTCATCCTTGGCCCCGGGGCGGCCCAACTCGACGCCGCCCCCATCGCCCGGAATCCGGACGCCGCGCTCGTGGACGAAATCATCATGACCCGCTTCACGGACCGCGCTGCTCCCCGCTCCTCACCCGAGCCGGCCCTGCCCGCCTCCCGCTGGACGCCGGCCGAATCCGTCGAACGCCTGGAGCGCAACTGCGCCGCTCTGAAACACCGCCTCGAAACCGCGCCCGGTCTGCGCGACCACATCTCGGACTCCCGCCCCCTCATCGCCATCACCAACGGGCAGTACAAAGTGATGGACGGGGTCGAATGGATCCTGGCCGCGGCGGCGCACATGGACCGCCACGTCCTCCAGATCCTTGAAATCAAGGCCGCTCCGGGATATCCGCCGGCCTGAGCGGGCGCCGCTGTCCATTTGGCCGAACCGCTATAATGCGGGGTGGAAGCCGGGAGGAACCCCATGAATCGAAGCATTCTCTGGATCGTGGCCCTCTGCGCGACGCCGCTGCTCGCCCAACCGAACGTAGCCGCCTGGGACGTGCTTAAGAAAGGCCTTGCCGACACGAATCCGGACCGCCGGAAGCAGGCCGTTTTGGCCATCGGCGCCATCGGTCCCGCGCCGGAGGTCGTGGAGCTGCTCACCCTCGCCCTGCGCGACAAGGACGTCACCATCCGCCAGACCGCCGCGGCCGAAATCGGCGACGCGAAAATCCGCCAGTGCATTCCCGCCCTTCAGGCCGCCCTCAGCGACACGGGCGAGGTCGCCTTCACCGCCGCCCGCGCGCTGTGGGACATGGGCGATCGTAGCGGTCGCGAGATCTTCCAGGAAGTGGTCACCCACGAGCTCAAGGACACCACGGGATTTTTCGAAGGCGCCATCCGCGACGCCAAGTCCAAGATCCGCAATCCGAAATCGCTGGTGGGCATGGGGGTGATGGAAGCCTCCGGCGCCCTGCTAGGGCCCTTCTCCATGGGCATCACGCTGGCCCGGGACATGATGAAGGATAGCGGAGCCCCCACCCGCGCGCTGTCGTTCACCTCGCTGTCCCAGGATTGCGACGCCCGCGCCGCCCAGCTCATGGAGTGGGCCCTCACCGCCGACAAGAACAACTTCGCCAAGGCCGCCGCCGCCAAGGCGCTGGGCCGCTGCGGCAATCTCAGCTCGGTGGACAAGCTCATGCGCCTGCTTGCCTCCGACAATGAAGCCGTCCGCTACATGGCCGCGTCCTCGGTCGTTCGGATCACGCTCGAGAAGGGTCCCCGGACCGCCGCCGCCAACGGCGGGGAGTAGTACTCGATTCCCGGCTCTTCCGGACGCCCGGCGAGCGCGAAGGCGTGATACCGTAGGAGCCGATGAGGGGTGGCGAAGGACGGGTTGCGGACCCCAGGTACTAGACTTACTTTTGCCGTAAGGCTATTTGTGACCGCCCTTGCCGCTAATCCTTTTCTGTCAGCTAACCGATACTTGAGGGTGTATGCTTGATCGGCGCATAGAAACGAGAATGCTCTGCGCGGATTTGGTCGACCTCCATTGGAAGGACCAATCCGGCAAGTCTCGTCGCGTCGTCGCCAATCTGGAAGACATCTCGGCGTCCGGCGCCTGCGTCCAGCTTGACAAGCCGCTCGCCCTGGGCGCAAAGGTCCGGCTGACGCATCCGAAGGGCGAACTCACCGGCGTCATTCGATACTGCGTTTTTCGGGAGATCGGGTACTTTCTGGGGGTCGAGTTCGACGCCGACTGCCGCTGGTCGATGAACGATTACCGCCCACAGCATCTGCTCGATCCGCGGCGCATGGTGCGGGAGCGTACGGAGGCCTCCAAGGTCGCCAGCTCCCAGATCAACTGATCACGCGCAGCTTGTTCTGGACCACCGGGTCGGCTCGTTGCAGCCGCCGCCTCAGCTTTCCGGTCGCCGAGTGATGAACCAGGTGCGTCAGCACGTTGTCGCCGCGGCACACCACGAACGTGCCGAACGGCGAAGGCGCCTCCCGCCGCACCTCCTCGGCCGACGCCAGGTTCCTCGCCGCCACCCGCATTCCCCGCTCGTCGCCCATCTGGCCCAACTGCTCCAGGCCGTCGTATACGTACGGGCACTGATGCGTGTAGAACACGGTGACGTCGTTCCCGGGCGCGGCATCCGGCGCCGCGCCGCCCCCGGTAAATCGGGGATCCGGAGCGCGCCGGTGAAACTTCAGCGTCACCAGGTCCACCCCCGGCGGACACGTATTCAGCAGTTGGAACCCGTTTTTCAAATAGAAGCCGGTGTCGCATAACCCGGTCTCGCCGATGGCGGTCACCGCCGCCACCCCGTGCATCTTCCGGTCGCGCGCCTCCCGGACACACTCCTCGAGCAGCGCCGTCCCGCATCCGCGCCCCTTTTCACGCCCCACCACCCACAGGCAGTGGACCACCATGTAGCCGGGCGCTTCGACGGCCCTCCAGGCGTACTCCCCGGGGATGTACTCGATGAACCCGTTCCCGCCGCCCACCGCCATCTTGATCCGCAGGCCTTCGCGGAAGCGGTCCTTCAGCCACGCCAGTTTCGCCTCGTAGCCCAGCGTGCCCCGCTTGGTCGCCGCGCAGAAGAAACCGGTTTCGTCGACATTGGACTCGGTGACGTCGATAATGTCGAACTTGGCCATCGCTCCCGTATATCGCGTTTCACGCGATCTGTCCAGTACTGTTTATTTCCGGAACAGCTCCGGAAACGTTTTTTCCAGCTTATGCAGCTTCGGAAGCGAGTTCGCCACCACGTAGGGATGATCCGGATGGTGTGCGACAAAGTCCTGGTGATAGTCCTCGGCTGGATAGAAGGCTTTCAGTTCCGCCACCTGCGTCACAATCGGCTTCTTGAAGACGCCCGCACCGTCCAGTTGTTTGATGTAGGCTTCGGCCACCCGCTTCTGGTCCTCGTTGGCGTAGAAGATGGCGGAGCGATACTGCGTCCCCCAATCCGGCCCCTGCCGGTTCAGGGTGGTCGGATCGTGCGCCACCCCGAAGAAGACCTTGAGGATCGTCCCGTAGGAGATCTTCGCCGGGTCGAACGTCACCTGGATCGATTCGGCGTGTCCCGCCCGGCCGCTGCCCACCATCTCGTAATGGGCCGTCTCCCTGCTGCCCCCGGCGTAGCCGGAGATCACCTTTTTGACGCCGGCCACATGCTCGAAAACGGCTTCCGTACACCAGAAGCAGCCCCCCGCCAGCACCGCCGTCTGTTCGCCGGACGCTCTCGGCGCGTCCACCACCGGCGCCGGCAGCGGATTCATCGCCGCCAGCGCGGCGGCCGCTCCCAGCACGGCCGCCATTGCCATCTTGTTGATTCTGTTCATCACCAGGCCCCTCTCAGGACTGCTCCCCACGCTTCTTGAAGTTCAGCGACACCGAGTTCATGCAGTAGCGCAAACCGGTCGGCTTCGGCCCGTCGTTGAACACGTGCCCCAGGTGCGCGTCGCAGCGCGCGCAGGTCACTTCGTCGCGCACCATCCCGTAGGAGCTGTCCGTCCCCACCGCCACGTTCTCCTTGGCGATCGGCTGCCAGAAACTCGGCCACCCTGAGCCCGATTCGTACTTGGTCTTCGAATCGAACAACGGCGTGCCACAGCAGATACAGTAGTAGACGCCGTCGTCGTGGTTGTTGGCATAGCGGCCGGTAAAGGCTCGCTCGGTGCCCTTGTGGCGCGTCACTTCGAATTCAGCCGCACTCAACTGCGACTTCCACTCCGCGTCGCTCTTCTTGATCTTTTCCACTTCGTTGACTCCCAGGCGGCGGCCGAACGGGTCGAACGCCGCGATTTTCACCGTCTTGGCCGCCGCCATCAGGCGCGGCGCTCCGCTCGCGAATCCCGCGAACGCTATTACGGAACGAAGACCGGCGCCCAGAGCCGACCTCCGTGTGATGGACGATTGTCGCACGGTTCCCTCTCTGCTTCTAAAATGCCCCATCCGTCGCGATTATTCCAGCCGCCCTGGGTGTAAATTGTAAGAGTCTCCACCAAAGCGAGGTGTTTCCCGTGCGCAAAAACCTTTTCCTCTTCATCCTTACGATCGCCGCGTCCGCCTGGATGTCGCCCAGCCTCCACGCGGCCGGCACGCGCCTGTTGCGCACGCCCACCGTCAGTTCCACCAGCATCGCCTTCGCCTACGCAAACAATATTTGGACGGTTCCCCGCGCCGGCGGCGCCGCCCGGCGTCTCACCAGCTTCCAGGGCCAGACCTCCAATCCCCAGTTCTCCCCCGACGGCAAGCGGATCGCCTTCAGCGCCGAATACGCCGGCAACGTCGACGTCTACGTCATCCCGGCCGAGGGCGGCGAGCCCGTGCGCCTCACCTGGCATCCCGGCCCCGACCTCGTGCAAGGCTGGACCCCCGACGGCAAGCGCATCCTGTTCGCCTCCACCCGCGCCACCGCCGCCCCCTCCCCGTCCCCCCGCTTCTGGACCGTCCCGGCCGAAGGCGGCGTCGAAGAGCCCCTCCCCCTGCCCCGCGGCTATCAGGGCAAACTCTCGCCCGACGGAACCCGCATCGCCTACCGTATGAACACTTCCTGGGACGAGGAGCGCCGCAACTACCGCGGCGGCCAGAACCGCCCCATCTGGATCGTCGACCTGAAGTCCTTCGACCTGGTCTCCCCGCCCTGGACCGACTCCAAGGACGTCGACCCGGTCTGGGTCGGCGAAACCGTTTACTTCATCTCCGACCGCGACGGCGTAGCCAACGTTTGGAGCTACGAAACGCGCACAAAACGGCTCGTTCAGTGCACAAAATTCACCGATTTTGACGTCAAATCGCTCGGTTCCGGCGCCGGAATCGTCGTTTTTGAGCAGGCCGGATACATCCACGAACTCGACCAGAAATCCTCCCAACATGTTGTAAACATTACAGTTAATGGCGATTTCCCGTGGATGATGCCCCGCTGGCAGGACGTAACCAGCCGGATGTCTACTTTATCGATTTCGCCCACCGGAAAACGCGTATTAGTGGAGTCTAGAGGCGAAATCTTCACCATTCCCGCCGAGAAGGGCGACGTCCGCAACCTCAGCCATTCCAGCAGTTCCGCCGAACACGACCCAGCCTGGTCGCCGGACGGCAAGTGGGTGTCCTACTTTAGCGATAAAAGCGGCGAATATCAGCTCGTAATCGAGTCCCAGGACGGCCTTTCCGCCCCCCGTGGCATCGCCCTCGCCAACGCCGGCCACTACTACACGCCGTCCTGGTCGCCCGACTCGAAGAAACTGCTCTACACCGACACGAATCTGCACGTTTTGGTGCTCGATATCGCGTCTGGAAGGGCCAAAATCGTCGGAAATGACCCCTGGATGGTGCCAACTCGCACCCTGAATCCGGTCTGGAGCCCCGACTCGAAATGGGTGGCCTACTCGTCCCGTCTGAAGTCGTTGTACCATGCGATTTTCGTCGCCGACGCGGAAACGGGCGAGTCCCATCAGATCACTGATGGCCTGGCGGACGCCGTCTGGCCGGCTTGGGACGCAAGCGGTAAGTACCTTTGGTTTCTTGCATCTACGGACTTCGGTCTGCGGTCGCAGTGGCTCGATATGACCTCCTACGACCACGACGAAACGTTCGGGCTGTACGCGGCGGTGATGAAGAAAGGCGATGCGAGCCCGCTGCCTCCGGAAAGCGACGAAGATCCCGGCGTCAGCGCCTCGCCCGCCCGTCCGGAGCGTCCCGCCGCCGCCCGCCCGGTCGAGCCGGTCCGAATCGATTTCGACGGGATTGAGCAGCGCATCGTCTCCGTGCCCGGCGTCCCAGAACGGCAGTATTCGCAACTGAAGACCGGCGCCGCCGGGACCGTGTACTTCATCGAATCGGAGCCTCAGCGCGGCCGCGGAGGCCCCACAACCGGCACGCTACACCGGTATCGCACGAGCGACCGTAAGACCGCGGTTTTCGCCAACGGCGTGGTGACCTACGATGTCAGCGCCGACGGCCATAAACTGGTCTACCGCACTGCGGGGCGCGGCGAGTCTCCCACGACTGCGCTGTTCCTGGTGGACGCCGACAAACAGCCGCCGACAGCCGGGCAGGGAAGGCTGAATTTCTCGCTTCGCATGTACCTGGAGCCGAAGGAGGAGTTCAAGCAGATCTTCAACGAAGGTTGGCGTAATCAGCGCGATTACCTGTACGTGAAGAACATGCACGGCGCTGACTGGCCCCGGATGCGGGAAGCCTACGGCGCGATGCTCCCTTCGGTGAACCATCGGGCCGATTTGAACTACCTGCTCGACATGATGGGCGCGGAAATCGCCATCGGCCATTCCTACGTTCGCGGCGGCGACATGCCGTCGGTTCCCACCTCGCCAACCGGCCTGCTGGGCGCGGATTTCACGATCGAAAACGGACGGTATCGCATCGCCCGCATCTATGACAACGAGAGCTGGAATCCGGATCTGCGCGCGCCGCTCGCCGGCCCCGGCATCGATGTGGCGGTGGGCGATTACGTTGTCGCCATCAACGGCGTCGAACTGCGGGCGCCGGACAATATCTACCGTCTGCTCGACGGCACGGCGAACCGGCAGATCCAGATCAGCGTGAACAACCGGCCGGCGCTCGAAGGAGCGCGGAACGTGACGGTGACGCCAGTGCCGAGCGAGCAGACGCTGCGCACGCGCGCCTGGGTGGAGGCGAACCGTCGGATGGTCGACAAGCTATCGGGGGGCAAGCTCGCCTACGTCTACCTGCCCAACACGGGTCAGCCCGGCTACACGAGTTTCAACCGTTATTACTTCTCGCAGCAGGACAAGCAGGGCGCGATCATCGACGAGCGGTTCAATGGCGGCGGATCGGCGGCCGATTACATCATCGACGTGCTCCAGCGCGATTTCGACGGGTACTTCAACAACGTGGCTGGCGACCGCTATCCGTTCACCAGTCCGTCGGGCGGCATCTGGGGCCCGAAGGTCATGATCGTGAATGAAATGGCCGGTTCGGGCGGCGACCTGATGCCGTGGATGTTCAAGCATCGCAAGATCGGTCTTCTGGTTGGCAAGCGCACGTGGGGCGGCCTGGTGCATACGGCCGATACGCCCGTGCTGGTCGACGGCGGGACGATGATCGCGCCGCGCGGCGGTTTCTTCACGCGGGAAGGCAGGTGGGCGGTGGAGAACGAGGGCACGGCGCCGGACATCGACGTCGAGAACTGGCCCAAGGACATGATCGCCGGGCGCGATCCGCAATTGGAGCGCGCCGTGGCCGAGGCTTTGCGGATGTTGAAGGATAAGCCGGTTGAGCGGATGGCGACCGAGCCCGCGCCGCCGACGTGGGGCCAGCGAAAGACGCCGCTCACGCCGCCAGTCAACTGACATAATGGAGTTTCACATCCTATGTTTCTGAACGAACTGTTTTCCCTTGAGGGCAAAGTCGCCGTGGCCGTGGGCGCGGGCGGCGTGCTGGCGGGTGAGATGTCCCGCGGATTCGCGAAAGCCGGCGCCGATGTCGTCATCGTCGATTTGAATCCCGACGCGGCGAACGCGCGCGCCGAGGAAGTGCGGGCGGTCGGCCGCAAGGCGCTGGCCTGCAAGGCGGACGTTTCCAGGAAGGCCGACATTCAGGATGCGCTGAAGGCGACGCTCGATACGTTCGGGCGCGTGGACATCGTGCTGAACGCGGCGGGCATCAATTCGGGCACTCCGTTCTTCGAGATCGAGGAAACGGAGTGGCAGCGGATTGTCGATGTCGATCTGAAGAGCGTGTTCCTGGCCTGTCAGGTGTTCGGCAAGCAGATGGTGGAGGCGGGCAAGGGCGGCTCGATTATCAATATCAGTTCGGTGTCGTCGGGCCCACCGCTGTCGAAGGTGTTCACTTATGCGGTGTCCAAGGGCGGAGTCAACCAGATTACGCAGTTTCTGGCTCGCGAATTCGCGCCGGCGCGGGTGCGTGTGAACGCTATCGTGCCGGGGTTTTTTCCGGCCGAGCAGAATCGCAAACTGTTGACTGAGGACCGCGTGGCGCAGATCATGAATCACACGCCGATGAAGCGCTTCGGCGAGGCCAGCGAGTTAGTGGGCGCCGCGATCTATCTGGCTTCGGACAAGGCAGCCTCATTCGTAACCGGGACGATTCTGCGAGTCGACGGCGGTTTCCTGTCGATGACGATATAGGTCGCCGGTGCGGCGCCGATTCTCGGGCCCGCCGGGCCGACCGGCTAAGAGGCAATCGCCAAAACGGCCGGCGTGTCGGACTCATTTGGACGTGCTCATGTTTTCCTCCCACCACGCGAGCAGTTGCGCGATGTAATGAAAGTGTTGGCTATCCGATTACAAGAGAGCACCGCTGGGGCGCGAAGACCGGCAAACGCCGCTGAAGAGCTACAGCAAAGGGCTGTTATCGCCGGGTGAGCGGAAGAGCGCCGTGGAACGTCGAGGCGATACTCGGTCCGGTGCGCAAGCATGTCCTGCCTGCCATGCGGAAGCAGGGACCGATTGTGGCGTGGAAAGGGCGGAGGTCCCAAGGAGATCGAGTTCCAGACGGACTGCGAACCCGCCAAGTACTGGCTATCGACGATGCCGTCGGCCACCTGGGCGCTGGTCGAATCATCCGGTCTCGCGCGCGGCGCGCCTCGCTATTGCGCGCTACGTGACTCGGCTTGGGCGCCGGTTCGTCATCCAGTCGCGGAGGGCAGTTGCGGCCACGCTCCGGGCGACGGGCTTAAAGACCAAACGGTTGATCCTCGTCGATTCCAGCGTCTGGGTCTCGGGCGACGACCCGCAAACCGAGATGCCGCGGGAACGGATCGTTGTGCAACAACTCATACCCGCTCTCGATGCATCGAGTTGCCGCGTTTGGGCGCAATGTCGACTGGTGTGGTCGTAGGTCTGCGACAGCGTTGCCGAGGGCGGGTCCGCCGGCGTGGCGGCGCGGTTCGCGGTACCCCACACCAGGCTGCCTGCAGGGAGCGGAGGCTGAGCGGCAGGGCGACCCGACGCGCTGGTGATGGCGCTGGCCTGCAACCCGGTATCCGGCGCAGGCGATGGCCATCGTTGAGAATAGGCTGCTTGGAGCAAGGCGTCATTTGATCTCCCACCCCTCACGGCTTCTGCGCCGTCCGTCGATCGCACGCACGGGTTCAGAGCCGCGCGGAACGTGCTATGTTGCATTGAGCGATGACGCGGAGTGGGCTCTGGTGAGTGTTCTGGGATGATTGAGCCGATTCGAACCCTGTCAGTTGACGACTACCCTCTAATGCGGGACCGCACCGCATCTGGACTCACGATCCGATCTGGAAGGATTCTGGTCCGCAATGCTGTCTTCGGCCGAACTCGCGGCCGGCGATTTCGCCGCGGCCATTCAGTGCGTCTGGTCCGGGATTACGCGCCGTCGCGTTTGACATATCCAACAAGCGAGGGGAGTAACGAATGAGCATTCTCAAGACCAAAGACGGCGTTGACATCTACTACAAGGATTGGGGCGCTGGACAACCCGTGGTGTTCAGCCATGGTTGGCCTCTCAGCGCCGACGCATGGGACGCGCAGATGCTGTTCCTCGGCCAGCAGGGCTATCGTGTCATCGCGCATGACCGCCGGGGCCACGGCCGGTCCAGCCAACCCTGGAACGGCAACGATATGGACACCTACGCCGATGATCTGGCGGCCCTCATGGACGCATTGGACCTGAGCGGCGCCACTCTGGTGGGCCACTCCACCGGCGGTGGCGAGGTGACGCGCTATATCGGCCGCCATGGCTCGGGCCGCGTCGCCAAGGCCGTTCTGATCGGCGCCGTCCCGCCCATCATGTTGAAGACCGGGAACAACCCCGGCGGTCTGCCGATGTCGGCGTTCGACGCCATTCGCAGCGGTGTGGTTAGCGACCGCTCGCAGTTCTTCAAGGATCTGCCAACGCCATTCTACGGCTACAACAGGCCCGGCGCGAAACCGTCGCAGGGGGTGTGCGACTCATTCTGGCTCCAAGGGATGCAGTGTTCGATCAAGGGCGCCTTCGACTGCATCAAAGCCTTTTCCGAGACCGATTTCACCGAGGACCTGAAGCGCATCGAGGCGCCCACACTGATCCTCCATGGCGATGACGATCAGATCGTCCCCATCGGCGCGTCCGCTCTCCTCTCCGCGAAACTGGTCCGGAATTCGAAGCTGAAGGTCTATCCCGGGCTGTCGCATGGAATGTGCACCGTCAACGCCAGCCAGATCAATGACGACCTGCTGGCATTTATCAAAGGATGACCGTCGCACGATAGCGTAATACGGTCGAAGCCGGATGTCGTAGGGGCGTCCCACCAACCCCATCCAGGGTTTGACCGTGAAAGGGCCGTTCGGCCGCGGACGGCGTCCTAGCCCGCCGCCTCGCGCACCCGGCGAAACAGCTGGACCGGGAGCGTGGAGCCGTCCACGCGCACCGCGTCGGACGCGCCGAAGGCGATCCAACCGGAGTTGACGCCGTCCATCATCTCCTCATAGGCCGCGGTGAAGCCCGGAGCGATGCCGAACGCCTCGAGGGTGGCCGTCCATCGCTCCCGAGGGATGGCCCTGGCCTCGACGGCCCGCCCCAGAACCTCTCCCATGGCGCGAGCCACGTCGTTCGGGCTGTACGGGGTTCCGATTTCGACGATTCTGCGTCCGCTCCAACCCTCGTCCAACAGACGCGCCGCCTCCTTTCCGATGTCCGCCGTGGCGATCATCGGCTCAGGCCGGTCGACGGGGACCACAAAGCTGTGCAAAACTCCCGTGTGAGCCGCGCCGTCGAGGCCGGCCAGGTAGTTCTCCAGGAACGATCCGGCGCGCAGAAAAGCCGTGGGGCAGGGAAGGCCATCCAGCGCCCGCTCGAGCAGGTGGGTGGCGGTGATCAGTCCGAGCCCGCTCGCCTGCTCTGAGCCGAACGAGGATAGCGCGACCACCCGTTCGGGCGGCCACTGGCCGAGCGCCTCCACCAGGCTTGAGATGATGGCTTTCGCTTCCGGAAAGCCGGGCTTTGGCGCCAGGACCGGCGGCAGCATCAGAAACGCCCCCTCCGCGCCCTCAAGCGCGGCGGCTACGGCGGAGGCGTCGGTCAGATCGCCCTTCCGCAAGTCGACACCCGACTGTGCCCAAGCGGACGCTCTCGCCAGATCGCGGACCAGCGCCCGCACCCCGTGGCCGCGTTCCAGCAGGCCGCGGGCGGTGGCGCCGCCCACGCGCCCGGTGATTCCCGCCACGAAGAACGTCATGCGAAGTACCCGTTTTCGCGCAGGTCGGTGATCAGATCGGGCCCCGTCGGCCGCCAGCCCAGGGTCTCCCGCGTGATGGCGCTCGAGGAAGGGTTATCCATGCCGATGATGGTTCCAAACCATCCGAAATGGGCTTGGACCTGGTCCGGCGAAGTCAGCGCGCGAACGGGGACGCCCAACCCGGCGCCGATGGTTTCGGTGATCGTCCGCATGGCGATGCCCTCCTCGCCGACGCTGTGCAGACGGGCGCCCGGCGCCGCTTTTTCGACCGCTAACCGGAACAGCCGCGCCGCGTCCAGGCGATGGACTGCCGGCCAGCGATTCGATCCGTCTCCGGGATGGGCCGCGAAGCCCGCCTTGCGCGCCACCGCGATCAGGGTCGGGACAAATCCCTTGTCGCCGGCGCCGTGGACGGTCGGGGGCAGCCGCACAATGCTCGATCGTACTCCGTTGGCGGCGGCGCCCAGGACGATGGCTTCGGCGCCCGCGCGGAGCCCAGCGGCGCCCTCGGTGGATGCGGCGTCCCGTTCCGTCGCCAGGCGGCTGGGCGGCAGCAGCGCCGTGCCGGACGCCGTCACAAGCGCCTTGCCGGTTCCCGACAGTGCCCCGGCCATGGCGGCGATCGCCCGCCGGTCGATCTCGGCGTTGTCGGCGAACCGCGTGAAGTCGTGGATGAAGGCGGTGTGGATGACTCCGTCGCAGACTCGCGCGCCGGCCGAAAGGCTATCGACGTCGGTCAACTCACCGCGTTGGACCTCCGCGCCCCACGCCGTGAGCTTCGCGGCCGACTCGTCGCCGCGGGCCAGCCCTAGCACCGTGTGCCCGGCCTCCAGCAGTTCGCGCACGATCGCCGAGCCGATGAATCCGGTCGCTCCCGTCAAAAAGACACGCATTCGAATTCGCTCCTCCTGATTGCCAGCGTAGCGGTCCGCGGCTGGACGAACCATGCTGGAGAATCCGATATACTTTGTCGATCATCCAGATTGCGTATGGAGCCACTTTCCGACATGCTCGGCCTGCTCAAACCGAGCGCCTACGGGCTGCACTATTTCGAGGCCGGCAGAGAATGGTCCGTCCAGTTCCCTGCCTACCGCGCCGTCAAGTTCGACGCGGTGCGCAAAGGGGAATGTTGGCTGATGGTCGACGGCATGCCGGAGCCTCATCGCCTGGTGGAAGGCGACTGCTTTCTGCTGACCAACGGCCATCCGTTTGTCCTCGCCAGCGACCCCACCCTGCCCCCGCGCGACGCCAGCGAAGCGCTGGTGCGTCACGAAGACGGCGTCACGCGTTGCGGAGCAGGCGGCGAGTGCCTGCTGGTGGGCGTCCATTACGCTTTCTCGGGCGATCATGCCGGTCTGCTGTTCGGCAGCCTGCCCCCGGTGGTTCCCGCGGACGCGGCCTCGTCGGAGGCGGCGGTGCTGCGCTGGGCGCTCGAACTGTTCGCCGCCGAAATGCGCGATGGCAGGCCGGGAGGACAACTTGCGGCCGAACACCTGGCGCATATTATGCTGATCCAGACGTTGCGCTTGCACATGGCGTCCCGTGAAACGTTGCCGATGGGCTGGCTCGCGGCGCTGGGCGACGCCCAACTGAGCGCGGTGCTGGGCGCTCTGCATGGCGACATCCGGCGCCGCTGGACGCTCGACAGCATGGCCAGGACGGCGGGGATGTCCCGCTCGGCCTTCGCGGAGAAGTTCCGGCGAGTGTTAGGCAGCACTCCGGCCGACTATCTGACCCGCTGGAGGATGCAGGTGGCGGGGGACCGTCTGTGCGGCTCCGACCGCACCGTGGCCATGGTGGCGGACGAGGTCGGCTACGAATCGGAGGCCGCCTTCAGCACCGCTTTCAAGCGCGTCCATGGCCGCTCGCCGCGGGCCCACCGTCAGGCTGCCCAGCCCGCGCTCGGCGGCCAGGACGTTGCGCCCGCCGAGTCGTGAGAAACTGTTCACAGCAATGCGGATCGCTCAACGAATCGGACGCCTGGGCGTCGAAAGCGCCTTCGACGTACTCGTCCGGGCGCGAGCCCTGGAGGCGCGGGGCCGTGACATCATCCACCTTGAAATCGGAGAGCCGGACTTCGAAACGCCGGCCCATGTGGCGGAGGCCGGCAAGCGCGCCATCGACGAAGGCGCGACGCACTACGGTCCGCCGCAGGGGTTGCCCGAAACGCGCGAGGTCGTGGCCGAATACATCAGCTCCACCCGCGGAGTTCCCATCGACCCGGCGCGCGTCTGCATCACCCCGGGCGCGAAACCCATTCTCTACTTCACGATGCTCGCCCTGCTCGAGCCGGGCGACGAGGTGATCTGCCCGGATCCGGGCTTCCCTATCTACGAGTCCGTGATCCGCTTCTGCGAGGCTGTGCCGGCGCCCGTGCCCCTGGTGGAGCAGCGCGGCTTTTCCTTCGACCTCGACGCACTTGCCGGCCGCCTGAGCCCCCGCACGCGCCTGTTGATCCTGAACTCGCCGCAAAACCCCACCGGCGGCGTGATTCCAGCCGCCGACATCCGCGCCATCGCGGAACTGGTCCGCGACCGCGACCTGGTGGTGCTCGCCGACGAGATCTACTCCCGCATCTACTACGGCGAACGGCCGGAGTCGATCGCCTCGATCCCCGGCATGCTGGACAAAACGGTGATCCTCGACGGGATGTCGAAGACCTACGCCATGACCGGCTGGCGTCTGGGCTACGGCGTAATGCCCACGGCCGAACTGGTGACGGCGGTCAACAAACTGATGGTGAATTCCAACTCCTGCACGGCCGGGTTCACGCAGAAAGCGGGCATCGCCGCCCTGCGCGGTCCGCAGGAGGCCGTCGACGGCATGGTGGCCGAGTTCCGCCGCCGCCGGGACGCTTTCGTTGCGGGATTGAACTCCATCCCCGGCTTCCGATGCCCCATCCCCGAGGGCGCATTCTACGCCTTCCCGAACATCGAGGGCACGGGCCGCACGTCGAAGGATCTGGCCGACGCGCTGTTGAACGAAGCGGGCGTGGCGTGCCTCAACGGGGCGGGCTTCGGCCCCCACGGGGAGGGCTACCTCCGTTTCAGCATCGCCAACTCCCTGGAGAACCTGTTGAACGCCGTCGAGCGGATCCGCGCCTACGTCACGCGGGGGGCTTGAGCCCCAGCATCCGATCGAGCGTCAGCAGGCACAGCATGAGTTGACGCGGCGGATGGTAGTTGTCCTGGCGGGCGGTGTGGGGAATCCAGTTCATGCGCCGGTCGGCAAACAGCATGAAGCCCGGCTGCCCGTGCTTCACCGCGGAGAACTTATCGTCGATCAGGCGAAACGCCAGCTCGAAGTAACGCGCGGCCCACTCGGCTCCGGTCTGCTCGACAATATTCAGCGTGGCCACCAGGATTTCGTTCAGCGCCCACAACGGCTTCACCCAGAAGAACTCGCCGGTGGAGCGGAACACCAACTTCGTCCCCACCGGAGTATAGGGCGGCCATTCGTAGCCGCTCTGGTCGACGTTGATCCACTCCGCGAGACCGCCGAACACGTGATCCCACCCCACGTCCAGGTGACGCCGGATGCGTTCGGCGCACGTATCCCACAGCTTGCGGTCGCCGCGGGCGAGCGCCTCCTCGGCGATCATCCACAGGGTCTCGATGGAATGCCCCAGCAGGCACTTGGAGGCGTGGTCCGACGGACGTGAAAAGTCGCGGTTCAGCACCTCGTTGTTGAGCCCGATATCGGGATTGAAGTGGCGCCGGATGACGTTGTCGATGGCTTCGTCGACGAGCGCGCGCATCTCGGCGTCCGGCCAGCGGGCGTTCATTTGCCGGGCGGTGTTGAAGTTCACCATCCACAGGCCCTGGGTGCGTTGGCCGGGCGTCGCCGTGTCCATGCAAAGGAAATCCGGCTCGTTAATGCGGCGGTGGAGCTTGCGCATCAGCGCGAACGCGGCCTCCCGCGCCGAATCGTCCTTAGCGGCCCAGGCGTACTCCTGGAGCCCTTCGGCGGCGAAGTACATACCGTACAGGTCGCCCGAAAAGGGCCGTACGACCTTGCCCTCGCGGGTGAACTCCTCCCCCCACCAGCCATCCGGCTGGGGCGCGTGCGCCAACAGGAACTCCTTGGCCCGCCGGGCGATTTCGAGGTGGGCCGGATTCCGCCCGAAACGGTTGTAGAGAAAGCTGTACACCCACATGGCCCGGCCCTGAAACCAGCTGACCTTGTTGGTGGCCACGGCGGTCCCGTCATAATCCAGGCTGTGGAGCACGCCGCCGTACTGATGATCCACTCCCGCGCGGTCCCAGAAGGGCAGCAGGCGGTCGAACAGGTCGGCGTGAAACCGCTGTCGGAGTTGTGGAAGGGTGAGTCCGGCGAGTCGCATGGAGGAGAGCGCGGGCGCGGCCGCCGCCGCCGGAACCCCCGGCGCCAGGGCGGCCGATCCGAGAAACGAACGGCGTCGCACGTGGTTATGCTATCACCCGTTCGAACCGGATCGCCCGGTTCTGGCCGATCGGACAGCAACTTAACGCCACTATGAATTAAATACAGCCTCGTTCGATCCGATAACGTAATCGTGGCAGTTTGGCGTCCGCCCTGCAAAATCCCTAATCATCGTCGCCCGCCCGCGAGCCTCCGGTGGATCGCCTGCCTGGCGGCGGCCGCGGCCACGTTGCAGGGCGGGACGTTGCGCTATTCCTTCAGGGAGTATGGGCCGGGCCAGGGCCTGGCGAACGTCGCCACCAGCGCCATCGTGCAGGACACGCGCCACTACATTTGGGTGGGCACGCAATCCGGCCTGTACCGCTACGACGGCACTTCGTTTCGTCAGATCGGCGAATTGGGGGTTCTGGCGAGCCTGGATATCGCGGCGCTTGCCGCGGGTCCGAACGGAGAGGTCTGGATCGGCTCCAGCCGCAGCATCTCCATCGCCCGGGGGGAGCAGATCGAGACGATCGACGTCGGGCAGGATTTCTCGATCACCTACAACGGCAGCTTCTCTCTCGACCGGCAGGGCCGTTTGTACGCCGCCTCCTCGGTGGGACTGGTGCGCGTGGACGGAAGCAGCCCCGGGCATCCGTCGATCCAGTGGATCAGCCGGGCGCCCTCGTTCGGAGTCCACGTGGACGCGGCCGGCATCGTGTGGTTCGGCTGCGCGACGGACCTGTGCCGGTACGATGGGCGCCAGGTGGAGCAGGTGGGGGCCAGCGCCGGCTTGCCCCGCGACAACTGGGACTCCATGATCAGCGATCTGGCCGGCGATCTCTGGGTGCGCAGCGTGCGTCGGTTGTACGTGCTCCGCCACGGCGCGGGAAAGGCCGAGCGGCAGGACCAGGATCTGCCGTTCTCCACTCCCACCGCTTCCACGCTCGGCATCCTGCCCCATGGCGAGCTGGCGGTGCCCACCGACGACGGACTGATGATCCTCCACGACGGCAAGCGCCAGATGATCGGGCGCGAGTCAGGCCTGGCGGGGGAGGCGGTGGCGGCGACGCTGGTGGATCACGAGAACTCGGTGTGGCTGGCGGTGCGGGGCGCGGGCGTGCAGCGCTGGCTGGGATACCGGAAATGGGAGGCGTGGACGCGCACCGGCGGCCTGCCGAACGACACGATTTGGGCGGTGCGGCGGGACAGCACGGGCGGGCTTTGGGTGGGCTCGTCGGGCGGCGTCAGCCTGTTGAAGGCGGGCGCTTCCGACTGGATCACCATCGGGCCGAAGCAGGGTTTTCCGGGTTCGCGGGTGCGAGCCATCGCCGCCAGCCGCGAAGGCGGCGTGTGGGTCGGCGCCAGTCCCGGACGCCTGGTCCGCCTCAGCGCGGACGGGCGTATTTTGGCCTCCTATGGCGAGGAATCCGGCATTTCCGATCCCCTGATTCAGGGCATCGTGGAGGAGCCGGGCGGCATCGTCTGGGTCGCTTCGGCCGGGGGCCTATTCCGCGGGGTACGCACTGCTACCTGGCGCTTCGAGAAGATGAAGCCGCCCGGAGAACGCTCTGGCCACAAGTATTACCAGGGAGTGCTGGATGAACTGGGGCGATTCTGGACGCCCAGCTATCAGGGGCTGCTCGGCTGGGACCATGGCGCCTGGCGCCTCATCACGAAGGCGGATGGCCTGCGCGACAACCACCTGCTGGCGGTGGCCTACGGCAAGGGCTGTTGGTGGGTGGGATACGCCGAGCCGCTCGGTGTTTCGCGCGTCTGCGAAAGCGGCGGAAAGCTCCGCATCGATCACTTCGATGCGTCGAACGGCATGAAGTCGCAGAAGGTCTATTCGCTCGGCGTCGACCGGAGCGACCGGCTGTGGGTGGGCGCCGATGCGGGCGTCGACCTGTACGACCAGGGCGTCTGGAGCCACTTCGGGCAGGCCACGGGACTGATCTGGGAGGACTGCGACACCAACGGCATCCTGGCCGATTCCGACGGCAGCGTGTGGATCGGCACCAGCCGCGGGTTGGCGCATCACATCGAATCGCCGCATCCGCGAAAGCCGATCCGACTGCAACCCATCCTCACCAAAGTGCTGCTGGGGGGGCGTCCCTGGGATCCCGCCTGGGAGGCCCACGTTCCCTACCGGGATGGTTCGCTGACGGTAATGTTCAGCTCGCTGAGTTTCGTGCACGAAGAGTCGGTCCGGTTCCGTTACCGGCTGGTGGGCGTGCAGGACGAGTGGCAGGTGGCCAACCAGCGGCAAGTGCAGTATGGTCATCTCCCTTCGGGCCGTTTCCGCTTCGAGGTCCAGCCCATCGATTCCAACGCGAGCGTCGGCGCCGAAAAGGCCGTGTTCCGCTTCCGGGTCGACCCGCCGTGGTGGAAAACGCCTCTGGCCGTCGCGGGCGGCTTGTTGTTATGCATGGCGCTCGCGGTTCTGGCCTGGAGGTGGCGCGTGGGCGTTATCCTGGCGCGCCAGCGCGTGCTCGAATCGGCCATCCGGCAGCGCACCTCCGAACTGGCAGAGGCCAAGGACAGGGCCGAGCGCGTCAGCGCCTTCAAGAGCGAATTTCTGGCCAACATGAGCCACGAGATCCGCACCCCGATGAACGGCATCATTGGCATGACGCAACTTGCGCTCGCCACCGAACTCGATGACGAGCAGCGGTTGTATCTTGAAACCTCCCAATCGTCGGCTAGCGGATTGCTCCGTCTGCTGAATGACATTCTGGACTTCTCCAAGATCGAGGCCGGCCGGCTCACCATCGACACGGAGCGCTTCTCGGTGCGCCAGTGCGCCGGAGAGGTGGTGGCCCTGCTCGGCTTCCGGGCCCACGAGAAGGGGCTCGAGCTGAACTGCGACGTGGATCCCCGAATGCCGAAACTGGTGCTGGGAGACTCCGGCCGGCTGCGGCAGATCCTCACGAATCTGGTGGGCAACGCCCTGAAGTTCACAAGCCACGGCCACGTCCGCATCCGCATCCGGCCGGTCGCCGACGACCCCGGCTCAGGCCGGCGCGACGGTGATGCGCCCGGCCGGGTGGCGCTGTGGTTCACCGTGGAGGACACCGGCATCGGCATCCCGCCCGACAAGCAGGCGCTGATCTTCGACGCCTTCCAGCAGGCCGATGGCTCGCACACCAGGAAGTACGGCGGATCGGGCCTGGGGCTCGCCATCTGCCGGAAACTTGTGGAGTTGATGGGTGGGCGTCTGTGGCTCGAAAGCGAGGAGGGCGCCGGCAGCCGGTTCCATTTCACCGCCGTTTTCGGAGAATGCGTTGACGGGGAGCTGTCGCCTTCGCCGTCGCGCCGGGACCTTTCTGCCCCCGATGTGAGCGGCCACCGGATTCTGCTCGCCGAGGACAACCCGGTGAACCAGATGGTGGTTTCGAAGATGCTTGGCAAACTCGGCTTAACCGTGGTCGCGGTGGCGAACGGCGTGGCCGCCGTGGAAGCCTGGAAAGGCGGCGCCTTCGACGTCGTTCTGATGGATGTCCAGATGCCCGAAATGGACGGCTACGACGCCACCATGGCGATTCGCGCCCTGGAGGCGGGTTCGTCCGCCCGAACGCCGATTCTTGCCCTGACGGCGAACGCCATGAAGGGCGATCGCGAGCGCTGCTTGGCCGCCGGAATGGACGACCACATCGCCAAGCCCGTGCTGCTGGCCGACCTGGTGGCGGCCCTGGAGCGGGTCCTGCTCCAGCCGCGCTAACTACTTACGGTCGAGCCGGATCGGCTTGATCTTCACCTCCGTGCCGGAGAATCGCAACTCGCCCTTGCCCTCTCCCGTCAGGCGCATCTCAAAACGCATCAGCTCGCCGTTGGCGTCCACTTCGAACGTCATGCGGTCGCCGTCCACCCGGACCTTCATCAGGTCCAGTTCCTTGCCTTCCGGCTGCGCTTCGGCGTCGGTCAACTCGCCGTTGTCGTCCACTGTGATTCGCCCCGTCGAGATCGTGCCCTCCACCTTCGCGCCGGCTTCCACGTGCAACGTCAGGAAGGGCGCGCCGTTGAACTTGGCTTGCCAGTCGCCCGCGAATCGCTTGCGGGTTGCGTCGGTGTCCTGCGCGTATGCCGTCCAAACCAGGGCCAGGCACAGCGGCGCGAACCATCGGTTCCACATGCAAAATAACAGTGCAGGTGGAGGGCCATCGGCGAATCCGCCGTCAGCGCTCCGCGCCCAGCGTCAGGACCGCCGCCCGCAGACGTCGATGCCGCTGGGTGAGACGCAGATAGCGTGTCTCGTCAGGACCCTGTTTGGCGTCGCGGATGGCCCGGAGCGCCGCGCGGTCCGCCTCCGGCCACTGGCCAATTTCGGGAATCAGCCGCGCCACTGTGTCGATTCCGCCCTTCACCGGCAGTCCCGCGGCGGCGGCCCGCAGGCCGATATTGCGCACCCGGAAGCCGTCCATCTCGCCCGGCTCATCCCCCCGTCCGTCCCACAGGATATAGCCCCGCGCCAACCGTTTCAGCGTCGGCGGACCGCTTCGCCGACCGGGCTCCCGCGCCATGCGCCGTTCCTCGCGAGCGAGCAACCGCCGCACCTCACCATCCAGCGGGCGAAAACCCAGTTTTCGATAGAACCAGAAGGCCCCCGAATCGATCGCTTCCGGGTTCTCATCCCCGATCTGATAGGGATCCACCGAAAAGCACGTCACGCCCAGCGACTGATGAAGCAGCTTCATCAATCGGGCGTACAACCATGCCGATTCGCCCTCGCGAAACGTATAGTAGAGGTTGAATCCCACCTCGGCCCGCTCAAACAGCGACAGGACCTCGATGTAGCCGCAGGGAACGCCGTTCTTGAAGTACATGCCGGAATGGTAGGCGCGCAGCGGAAGACGGTCCTCCGCCGCTACGCCGAACAGGTACGCCGTCATCCCGCGCCCCAACTCCGCCTTGAGCATGGTCTGCGGATCGGGGTGATTGAACCCGTACAGTTCGCGATACCGGACCGCCGAGGTGTCCATGATCGCGTCGAGCAGGCGGTCCGCCACCCGCCTCGGGACCCGCGCCACCTCGAGCGGAGGACCGGCCAGTTCCGCGGCGACGCTCACCGCCGCGCGGCGGATCAGCGGCTCGTTGTGCGGAAACAGTTCCCCCGAAGGCGCCCGCATCCGCGAGCGCGTCGCTTCGGAGGCGCCCAGGCTCCACAGTAGCGGCAACCGTAAGGAATCGTACAGTTCTGCCTGTTCCCGCGCCGGAATGGACAGCCTGGCGATCGCCTCGATCAGCCACCGTGCACCGGATTCACCCTTCCGCCGGGACGCCTCGATCCACCGTGAATAGGGGACATGGGCCTCCACTGGCCAATCCTCGCCCATCAGCGGAATCAGGCGGCGAAGCACCGCCCCGGCGTTTGACGAATCCCAGGCGTCGTAGTTGATTTCGATGTCGCGGGGGTGTCGCCGCACCAGGGAGCGCGCGGCTTCAAAGGAGAACACCGCGGAAAACGTCGTGCCGGCGATGCCAGAAGCCTCGCCCTCCTCAAACGCCGCCGTGTCGCCGGAAAACCGCGCCAGCCTCTGATCGAAGGCGTTCAATAGGACGTCGGCGCGGCGGGCGGCTTCAAGTGAAGGGGGATAGGCGCGCAGAAACAGCAGCGTCTCATGCAGTCGGATCAGGGAATCGGCGTCGAAGAACTCAGCCGCCGCCAACGTTTCGAGCAGATCTTCGAGATCGCCAGGATCCGCGGTCCCGAACGAGCGTTTCCACGCCTCGAGCCGGGACAGCGGATCCGCGGGCATTCGTAGGTATCAGTTGCTGGCGGCCGCCGGATTCGGCTGCACCACCGGAATCGTGACGATATTACTGACGTAGATATCCTGCGCGATGGTCAGGTGCGTCGATGGGTTGGACGGCAGGCTCGAATTCAACTCGAGCACCACCTTGTACAGCCCGATCGTGCCCGGCTCCGCGCCGGCCGTGATCACGTTGGCCGTCTTGCCGCCGGCGAGCGACGACATGAACGACGCCGGATTGTTCACCGTCGGACCGTCGTACACCGAACCGGTATGCAGGCCCTGCTGCGCGACGTCCGGAGTGATGAAGCCGACGCCCGTGGCGTAGACGTAGATCATCTCGCCCGGGATGGCCGGATTATCCGGCGTCACCAGCGCGCCCGCGATATTGCCGCAGCACAGCGCTCCGCTCGACGCGCTCACCGTGATGACGGCGTCGGTGCTGGTGGAGGTCGTGACGGCGATGCCGTTGCCGCTCAGCCCCGGCTCCTTGGCCCTGAGGATGATGCGTGAGAAGGACCCGCCGATCTCGGCCCGCACCCGCTCTTCGGAGTTGGCGTTGATCTGGGCGATCAGCGCGTCGCGCACCGCGTACAGCGTATCGGTGCCCTGAACCGTGTAGGTGTAGGAGCGGTCTTCAATGGTGATCGTGGCCGTGTCGCCGCCCTTAATGGTGCCGTCCACCAGGATGCTCAACGTGGCCGAACTCGAGTAGTGGTAGGCGATGGCGGTGCGCGGATCGTCGCCCGGCTGCGCGAAGATGCCCGGATTCTGCCCCGTGATCGGGATGCCGACGGCGGTCGTCACGGAAATCGTGCCGTCGTTGTGGCGGGTCCGGACCCACGAAGTGACGCTCGTGCTGTCGCCGACCTCATACGGCATCTGGGCGTTGATCTGATCCGGCGCCACCATCAGCAGCGGGGCGCGGATGCCGTCAAAGTACACCTGCACGCCGCCCAGTTCGAGCGGCAGCGTGGTGGCGTTGGCCGGCGCGCTCACCGTCGTGTCCGCCAGGTTCGAGCCGATAATATTCACGATCGTTCCAGGCGCGATCTTCGCCGCGTCGCCGCCGCCCGAGGGATTCGACGTGGTCAGCGCCAGCGTCGCGTTGTCCGACAGCGTGTAGGTGATGGTGATGTCGTCGCCGCCCAGACCCGCTTCCTTCGCCGTCAGTGAGATGGTGTTGAAAGCGCTGTTGGCGATCGCGAAAACGTACTTATCACCGCCGTTGGCGTTGATCGCAGTCACCAGGCCCGTGATGACGCTCGAGATCGTATCTCCCTTGGACGCCTTGTAGATGTAGTCGGTGGTGTCGTCGGTCTTTCCGAGCGTCAGGGTGATCTGGTCGTTTTCGGCCGGCGCGGCCGTAAAAGTCACCGATCCGACGGCGAACACCTCAAGGCTCGCCGCGTTGCGAACGCCATTGATCGGCACCGCCGCCTGCATCGGAGTGAACACCAGCACGCGCCGGTCATACGGATCGGCCACGTACAGATTCTGCCCGTCCCAGGCCAGCGAAGTGGGGGTGCGGATGCGGTCGGAAGCCGAACGCTGGAGGTTCGGTGTGAACAGATCCTCGGCGTCGGTCACCGTGTCGGCGTAGAAGTCCTTTTGGCCGAGCACCACGTCCGCCTTCGCGCCGTTAGTGGTCGGGATCGTGTTGTAAACCAGCACGCGATCGTTGCCGCCGTCGGCGACGTACAGGCGCGTGCCGTCCGACAGCGCGAAGCGGGGGTAGCTCAACGTCGCCTCGCACATCAGCGGGTAGATCGGATCCCCGTTGTCGTCGGTCCCGTTCTGCGGGCACAGCTTCGAGCTATGATTGCCGCCCTCGCTGAACGAGGTCATATCCGGCTCACCCACCACGACATCGGCCGCCGCCTGGTTCGAATCGGGCAGTTTGTTCCAGATCAGAACACGCTGGAATCCCAAATCGGTAACGAACAGGCGCTGTCCGTCGCTCGTCACCGACACCGGATTCAGCAGCGCGGTGGCGCTCGCCGACGTACTCAGGCGCGTCAGATCCGGTTCCGGAGCGGTGGTGAAGTTCGATTGGCCCAGCACAATGTCGGCCGGCTGGTTATTCTTGGTCGGGATGGTCTTCCAGATCAGGATCCGGTGATTCTGCGTATCGGCCACGTAAAGGCGGCCATGCTGGATCCACAGGCCCTGCGGTCCGCGAAAGCTGCTGGCCGAAACGACGATAGGCAACTGGATCGCGTCGAAACCGGTCTGGCCCAGCACAATGTCAGCCGGGGCGTTGTTCGACGTCGGAATGGAGTTCCAGATCAGGACGCGATTGTTCTCGGTGTCCGCCACCGCCAGGATCTGGCCGTCCGATGCGACGGCGGTAGGCAGCCGCATTCCAGAACGCGTGATGGCCGGCGTCGGATCGGTGACGTCGAAATCGGCCTGGCCGACCACGGTGTCGAATGTGAACGGGAAGTCGTTGCGGCCCGTGCACACCGGACAGCGCGAAACGGCCGGCGCAATCGGCGTCGTGGGACCCGGCAATTTGGTGGTGATCTGCCGGTACATCACGACGCGACGGTTCTGTGGTGTCGTGTCGCTGAAGCGCGAGGAATCGGCCACGAACAACGTGTCGTTGGCGTAGGCGACCCCGCCGGCGGCTCCCAATAAGCGATTTGACGCGCCAGGCAACGCATCGGTGAAGGTGGCCTGACCAATAATGAGACGCGCGCCTTGCCCTGTGAAGTATTGGCCCGAAACCGGGGGCGCCCCGAACATGTGGACGGCGCTCGACGCCGCAAGTAGCGAAATAGCCGCGAAATACTTCATGACACGCTTTGTTTTGTAGTAGATACCATCAGTATAGCAAGCCAAGGCCACGAGCCCCGGCAGTCGGAGGTTCCGTTGGACAGAGGCGGATCCGTCAAGCTCCCGTCCGCTTCGCCGCAACTCGCTCGGCAAAGCGCGCAACATTTATGATAAACCGCTCGTGCACGCCCTCGGCGATCTTCTCTCTATCGTCCCAAGCTTCCACCTTGAGCCGCACGCGCCGCCCGTCCGCTTCCAACGTCTCGGTGCGGATCCGCACCCGCATGCCAAGCGGAGTCGCCGCCAGATGCCGGACGTTCACCTCCAACCCCACCGAGTCGAACCCCTCGTCCAACAGCGGCTTGATGGAGTTCCGGGCAGTCATCTCGATCAGCAGGATCAGGTAGGGCGTTCCGAGCACCCGCGCCGAATCGAGCCCCAGGAAGCTCACCGCCAGATCTGGCGTGACGACAGCGTTATGTTCCCCGGCCAAGCCCGGATTTATCGCTTCCATGAGTGCTCGCGGCCGCGCGACTCTTCTGGTTTAGCACTTCACGGGCCTTTGCCGCCAGCACCTCCGGCGAAAAAGGTTTGGGCAGGAAAGCCTCTCCGGTCTCGATAAATGATTGACCGGGCTGGCCGGCGCCGGTGTATCCGGACACGAACAGCACCGGGATGCCGGGACGCAGGCGGCGTATCTGCCGCGCCAGGTCCACACCGTGCCCGGAATGCAACACCATGTCGGAAATCAGCAGGTGGATCGGTTGCGGATAGCAGCTCACAATCTCGAGCGCCCGTTCCGGCCCCTCGGCCTCCAGCACCTGGTAGCCGTGCAGCCGCAGCGACTCCCGCATCATGCTGGCGACGGCCGGTTCGTCCTCCACCACCAGAATCGTCTCCGATCCCGACACCGGTTCCGGCGTTGCCGCCGCCAGGTACGGTTCCCGGCGTTCTCCCGCCTCCGCCGACGGGAAGTAGATCCGGAACAGCGCCCCACCCCCCGGTTCGGACTCCACCCAAATATCGCCGCCGTGCTGCCGGACGATCCCATAACTGGTCGACAGCCCGAGCCCCGACCCTTTTCCCGCCTCCTTCGTGGTGAAAAACGGCTCGAAGATGCGGGCCCGCGTTTGAGCGTCCATCCCGCAGCCGGTGTCGCGAATCTCCACCACCACGAACGGCCCGGTATGACCGCCGGCCTGCAGGTCCCCGGACGGGCCCTCCAGGTTCGACGTCGCGATGCTCAGCACCCCGCCCCGAGGCATGGCGTCGCGCGCGTTGATCGCCAGGTTCAGCAGCACCATCTCCATCTGCGCGCGATCCGCCCGAATCGGCCGCAACGCCGGTTCCAGCCTCGCGATCAGCCGGATATCCTCGCCCAACACCCGATGGAGCATGCTCTCCATCTCCGTCACGATCAGGTTCAGGTCGAGCAGCGCCGGCTCCAGCACCTTACGCCGGCTCAGCGCCAGCAACTGCTTGGTCAGGCTCGCCGCGCGATCGGCCGCCCGCAACACCTCCCGCAGATCGGAATCCGCCGGCGACCCCTTGGGCAGCCGCGTCGTCGCCAACCGCGAATATCCCGTAATCACCGTCAGCAGATTGTTGAAATCATGCGCCACGCCGCCCGCCAGGCGTCCAATGGCCTCCATCTTCTGCGCCTGCCGGAACTGATCCTCCAGCCTCCGCTGCTCGGTGACATCGGCCACCACCACCACCACGGCGGTAGGCCGCTGCTTGTCGTCCCGTAACGGCGCTGTCCAATAGGAGACTTCCACCCGCTGGCCGTCCTTGCGGACATAGCGAGCCTCCACCGGCCCCACGCCCAGGCCGGACCGCGCCTGCTCCAGGATCTCGACCAACCCCGCTCGTCCCGTCCGCCCCGCCACCGGCAGTTCCGAGCTCAGCACCTCCTCCTCGCTCCACCCGAAAATCCTCTCGGCGGCGCGGCTCCAACTCAGCACAACCCCATCAAGGTCCAGCACGTAGATGGCCAGGGGCGACGTCTCGATCACCGCCGACAGATGCTCCTTGGCCTGCCGCAGCCGTTCCTCGTATTCCTTGCGCTCGGTCACATCCCGAGCGTTCACCACCACGCCCCCGATGTGCGGATTATCCAGCAGGTTCCGCGTCATCGTCTCCAGCACGCGCCACTGTCCATCGCGAGCCCGCACGCGAAACTCCATCGTCCGAGTGGCCCGTTCGCGGAAGGCGTCCCCCAGCGATTCCTCCATGCGCCCCAGCTCCGCCGGATGCACGAAGTCGCACACCGGCCTGCCGACCATCTCCTCGGCGCGGTAGCCCAGCACCCGCTCCACCGATTCGCTCGCATACGAGATTCGCCGGTCCCCGTCCACGATGGCCACGATATCCAGCGCGTTTTCGAGCAGGGACCGCAGCCGCTCCTCGCTCCGCTTCAGTTGGAGCGTCGAGCGCAGCCGTTCCTCGGCGTAGCGCATGGCGCGCAGCAGCAGCGGTCCGCTCACCTGGCCCTTCACCAGGTAATCCTGCGCGCCCTGCCGCACCGCCTCCACGGCCAACTCCGCGTCGTCGCGTCCGGTCAACACCAGCACCGGCAGTTCCGGCGCCGCCTCGCGCAGAATCTTCAGCCCATCCAACCCATCCGTGTCGGGCAGCGAAAGGTCGAGCAGGGCAACCTGAAACGCCGTCTTGCCCAGGCGATCCATCGCCTCGGCCAATGTCGGCACACCTGTGAATTGGATGTGGAAGGCTCCGATTTCGGCAATCGCGAGTTGTAACTGCCGGAAATCCGCCGGATTGTCCTCGATTACCAGAATTCGTTCAATCATCGGAACCTGACGAAACATCTGCTGATGGACCGACTCTGGCTGCGCAGATGACGTGCGTTCGCGGATGAACCGAATTGCCAGGCGTGAACCGGAGGCCCGTTGCAGGGCTGGTCAGCGTTACCCCATATATTACTTCTTTAAGACGATGGTTGCGAGTGTTCCGATGCGGTCCACGTCATACCCGGTCCCTTCCTCGATCTCGTATCCTGTTAACGCGATAGGCGGGCCATCCGGCCGCATCAGCACGGCTGATTTATAGGCGCCAAGCACGTGAACCGTGACATTCTCCACCGGGTAATCGGAGTAGTTCACCAACTGCGTCACAATCTCATTCCGCGCCGGTAACTCCACCACGTTCGACAACATGCTGGAGACATTGAACAACCGCGCGCCCAGGTTCTTGCGGCCGGTCAGCGCGTTTAACTCCCTCCAGATATCGTCCAGCTTCTTCAAGTCATCTTTTTCGAGCGTGATCTGATCGTCGCGCAGGTGCGGAAAGCGCCATCCCGGCGGACCCGTCAGCAGCGTCCCGCCCGCCCGCGTGAACGCCCGCAGCACTTCCTTCTGCTCCGCCGTCAGCGATTCCGGATCCACGTTCACCGCCATATTCGAGGCGCCCAGCGAGGTCGCGCTCAGCCCCCGCTTCGGCACCGGCCGCACCGGCGTGTGCTTGGTGGCGATCATGTCCAGAATGCCGCCCGACAGCAGGGCCCCGCTGTCGGCGTCCTCCACAATCGCCATGCGCGCGAAGGGCTCCGCCTTGCGCCACTCCGGGTGGGCTTCGAAATACTCGAGCAGCCTGCCGATACTCCTCCACCCCTCCACCGTCTTCGGATCTCGAGCCAGCAGCTTTCGCGTGAACGAGTCGTCGAAAGAGATCACCCACCGGGCGCCGGTCATGGCCGCGTCCGATATCGCCTGCATGTATCGTTCGGCGGAAAACGCCAGCCCCTTGGGCGGCTGATTGGCCATCCACATGGTGGATTGCGTGGAGGCGGCGACAAAGCGCAGGAATCCGGTATTCGTGTCGATCCAGGCCGCGCCGCTCGGGGCGGCCTGGTGCTTGCCGTCCTGCTCCACCTGAATGCCCGGCCACACGCCCTGATCGGTCCCGATCACCGGCGCCGACCCATCCATCCGCATGCGGCTGCGCAGTCCGATCTCGATGGCGGGCAGTTTGGCCGCGACGATCCGTTCAACCAGCGCCGTCCGTTTCGCGGCGTCGAACTCGCCCTGGAGCACGAAGCCGTCGAATTGCAGGTCGAGCGGAACCGCGGCGGTCGAACCCGGGCGCAGCACGGCGAACGTGGCGACGCCTTTCCGGGCGGCCTCGGCGTTGAACGCCTTTGACCACTCGCCCTGTTCGATCAACAGGCAGTTGACCGGCGTCATTTTGACCAGGTCGAGCGTGGCCGGATCGGAGGACGCCCAGCGCGCCGGCACCAGAGCGGGAAGCGCCGCAACCGCGGCGAGCGCCAGAAGCATGCTTTCAGATTACAGCGCCGGCTAAATGCTGGAGGAGCCCAACTGGTCCAACTGCGTCTGGACCTTCTCCGGCAGTACTTTCTTCAAATCCCGCCGCGCCCGGTCGAAGCCCTCGCGGACCTCGTCCGGCGCCGACCGGGCCGCAATCACCGCCGCATTCGCCATCTCCGGCGCGAATCGCGACCGCATCACCATCTGCGGCAGCGGTTTCGGCCCAAACGCCAGTATCCCCAGCGCGATCACTCCCGCCGTCAGCGCGCCTTGCGCCACGCCGAAGCACCCGCCCAGGAACCGGTCCAGCGCCCCCAGGTGCGCCTCCCGCACCACGTGGCCGACGTTCTTCTCCAGCACGCCGCCCAGCACCAGCACGCCGAAGAACACCGCCACGAACCCCACCGCGTGCGCCGTCACCGGAGGTTGAATGTAGGAGCGCAGCCAGAAACCCAGCGGTCCGTAGAACCACAGCGCGCACCCCAGCGCGGTAAGAAAGGTGAGAAACCCGATCGCCGACCGTCCGAAACCCTTCGCGATGCCGGCAATGACATAGAACAGCACGAAGAAAGCCAACGTCAGATCGAACCAGTTCACCAGATTCGCCACGTTCACAGATACGCAGCCGCGCTGGCCGAAGTTCACTCCAGCCGTTCCCACACCGGCTCCACCCCGTCATCGGGATGCTCCCGCAGCACTTCCCGGGGCCGGAACCTGCCCTTATAAGACAGCGACTCGCACGCCTCCACCCAATAACCCAGGTACGCGTACCGCAATCCCCGCTCCCGCGCGTACTGCAATTGGTTCAGAATCGAGAACGTGCCCGGCGACAGCGGCCGCCAGTCCGGGTCGTAGAACGCATAGATTAAGGAGATCGCCCCCGGAACCTCGTCCATCAGGGAGACGCCCACCAGCCGGTCGCCGTCCATGTACAGCCACTGGAACCCGAACGTGCCCGAACTCACCAGGAAGCTCTCGGCGTACTCCTGCGGATCGGTGATCCGTTGCGGCCAATGCCGATGCCCGCGCATGAACTCGTGGTAACGGTTATAGAGTTCGATGTGCTCTCGGGTCACATACAGCGGCTGAAGCACGGCGCGAATCCCCGCGTTCTTCCGCAGAATGCGCCGCTCGCTGGCCGTCGGCTCGAACTCGCTCGTCACAATGCGCAGGCTGCGGCACTGTGTGCAGGCCGCGCACGCCGGCCGGAACACCTGCCAGCCGAAGCGCCGGTACCCGCGCGCCAGCAGATCGCCATACTCGAAGGAGTCCATCTCCTCGATGGCGCGAATCTCCAGCGACTCGGTCTCGCGCGGCAGATACGAGCACGTCCTGGGCGGCTCAATGAATCGGACCAGTTCGCGCATGCGCCGTTCAGGCCAGCATCTTCTCGACCACATTGCCCCCCAGGTCGGTCAGGCGGAAATCACGGCCCATATAGTGATAGGTTAACCGCGTGTGTTCGAACCCCAGGCACTTCAGCATGGTGGCCTGCAGGTCGTGTATGTGGACCTTGTCCTCGACAATGCTGAAACCCAGATCGTCGGTCTTGCCGATCACCTGTCCGCCCTTCACGCCGCCACCGGCCAGGAACATGCTGTAGCCCAACGGATGATGGTCGCGCCCGGCGTTATCCGGATCGCTGGTCTTGCGGATCTCCACCATCGGCGTGCGTCCGAACTCGCCGCCCCACACAATCAGTGTCGAATCGAGCAGCCCGCGCTGCTTCAAATCCTTGATCAAGGCCGCGGTCGGCTGGTCCGTGATGTCGCAGTTCTTCTTCAGGTCGCGGTTGAGATAGGTATGCTGATCCCAACTGGCGTGCATCAGCATGATGAATCGCACGCCGCGCTCCACCATCCGCCGGGCCAGCAGGCAGTTGGTCGCATACGGCGCCATGGGAGCCTTGCCGACGCCATACATCTCCAGCGTCTCTTTCGACTCCTTGGAGAAATCCAGTAACTCCGGCCCCGCCATCTGCATGCGATAAGCCAGCTCGTAGGCGTTGATGCGGGAAGCGATTTCCAAGTCCCCGGTGTCGGCCTGGTGCTCCTGGTTCAAGTCGCGCAAGGCGTCGAGCGCCGCCCGCTGCCGGTCGCGAGTAACAGCGGCCGGATTCGACAGATAGAGAATCGGATCGCCCGACCCGCGGAACGTCACGCCCTGATAGGTGGAAGGCAGAAAGCCGCTCGAAAAGTTGGAGGCCCCGCCGCTCGTGCCCACTCCCGAACTCAGCACGACAAAGCCCGGCAGGTTCTCCGACTCGCTGCCCAACCCATACAGCGTCCACGCGCCGAAAGTGGGCCGCCCGGTCTGGATCGAGCCCGACATCAGCATCAACTGGCCGGGATGGTGGTTGAACGCCTCCGTGTACATGGAGCGCACCAGGCAGATGTCATCGGCGCAACTGGCGATGTTCGGAATGTAGTCCGACATCTCGATGCCGCTCTGCCCGTGCCGGGTGAACTTGCGGGGGCTCGCCAGCACCGCCGCGGTCGGCTTGATGAAGGCTAGCTTCAGGTCCTTGGTCATCGACTCCGGAAGCGACTTGCCGTGCCACTTTTGTAGCTCGGGCTTCGGGTCGAACAGGTCCATCTGGCTCGGCGCGCCTTCCTGGAACATGAAGATGACGTTCTTCGCCTTGGCCGGAAAGTGCGGCTTCCTGGGCGCAAGCGGATCGGTGCGCGGTTGCGTCGCCCCACGGCCCTCGCGTTCCAGCAGATGCGCCAGCGCCATGGCCTCCAGGCCCAGTCCGGTCGAACGGAAGAACGACCGTCGCGTTTGAATCTCGCCGAAGTTACGAATGTCCATGGCCTATTCCCTCGTGATGAACTCGTCCAGGTTAAGCAGCACGCGGCTCAGCGCCACCCAGGCCGCCCGTTGATCGGCCGGCGCGCCGGCGGCGTCCACCGGCAGCATCGCGTCGCTCGATTTGACGTCGGCGCGGAACGCCGTCGACTCGGAATCCAGATACCGCCCCAGTCGTTCCCGCTCGCGGGCCGCCGGCGGGCGGTTCAGGCACAACTCGAACGCATAGCCGATCTTGTCTTCCGGAGCTTCATTCAACACGCGCACCGCCAGCGCCTGCGCGGCTTCGAAGAACACCGGGTCGTTCAACAGGTTCAGCGATTGCAGCGGCGTGTCGGAGCGCCGTCGCCGCGAACAGGCCGTGGTCGAATCCGGAGCGTCGAAGTTGCTCAACAGCGGATACGGCGTCGTCCGCTGGTAGTGTATGTACAAGCCGCGGCGATAGCGGTCCTTGCCGGGGCTCTCCACCCACTTCACGCTGTTGGCGTAGGCCAGTTCGGCCACGCCCGCCGGCTGCGGCGGCTTGATGCTCTTGCCGCCGATCTCCGGATTCAGCAATCCGGACACCGCCAGCGCCTCATCGCGAACCAGCTCCGCCGGCAGCCGCAGCCTCGATTGCCGCGCCAGCAGCCGGTTCTCCGGGTCCTTCGCCTCCAGTTCCTTGCGCGTGTGCGAGGACTGCCGGTACGCCGCCGACGTCACAATCAGCCGGTCGATCTGCTTCATGCTCCAGCCGCGATCGACGAATTCCGCCGCCAGCCAGTCGAGCAGCTCCGGATGCGAAGGCGCCTCGCCCTGCGTGCCGAAGTCCTCCGAGGTGCGCACCAGGCCAATGCCGAAGTATTCCTGCCACCGCCGGTTCACCGCCACGCGCGCCGTCAGCGGATTCGACCGCGACACGAGCCACCGCGCCAGCGCCAGCCGGTCCCGCGCCCCGCCCGCGAGCGGCGGCAGCACGGCCGGCGTATTCGGCTCCACGGCGTCGCCCAGGTTCTTGTAGTCGCCGCCCAGGTGTATGTGGCTTTGCGCGATGGTGGGGTCAAAGGCCATCACCGGCGCCTCGGAATACTGCGGCAGCGTTTCGGCCAGCGCCCGCAGCTTTTCGCGCGCGGCCTTCACCTGTGCGGCCAGGGCCTTGTCTTTATTGATATCGGGATTGACGCTGCCCAGGAACCAGTCGATCAGACGCTCCTGCTCGCGGACGGGACGCTTCGACCGGTCGCCGTTCAGCACCTCGCGCTCGCCGTCGTAGCCCGCGCGGATCTCGGTCACGGCGAAGTCCCACTCCAGGTCCTTGCCCGGGTTCCGGTAGGCTTCAATCAGCCGGCCTTCCCACTTCTCTTCGAGCTCGCGGATCTTGTACTCGGCCAGAATCTGCTCCCGCTTGGCCTTGTACTCGGGCAGCGCCCGCAGGTACGGCCCCGCCTCGCCCGGCATCGGAGCGTCGATGTCGCGTTCCCCCGCGTTCTCGAAGAAGGCGAACATCGAGTAGTAGTCTTTGTGGCTGATCGGGTCGAACTTGTGGCTGTGGCACTGTGCGCAGCCCATGGTGAGCCCCATCCACGTCGTGGCTACCGTGTTCGTGCGGTTCACGATCTGTTCGAACCGCGTCTCGGCCCGGTCGACGCCCGCCTCGCGATTGGTCAGCGTGTTACGCAGGAAGCCGGTGCCCACCTTCTGCTCCACCGTGGCCCCCGGAATCAAATCCCCGGCCAGTTGTTCGATGGTGAATTCATCGAACGGCATGTCGTTGTTCAGCGCATCGATCACCCACTGCCGGTAGCGCCATGCCCAGGGCCGCGACCGGTCTTTTTCATAACCGTCGCTATCGGCGTAATGCGCCAGGTCGAGCCAATGCCGCGCCCACTTCTCGCCATAGTGCGGCGAAGCCAGCAGCCGGTCCACCGCGCGTTCGTAGGCGTCGGCCCGGTTATCGTCGAGAAACGCCTGCATGTCGCCGGAGGTCGGCGGCAGCCCGGTCAAATCGAGCGCAAGGCGACGCAGCAACGTGCGCCGGTCGGCTTCGGGCGAAGGAGCGATGTGCTCGGATTCGAGGCGCGCCAGCACGAAAGCGTCGATCGGATTGCGCACCCAGGCCCGCCGCTGGACGTCGGGCAGGGCCGGCTTGTGAACCGGCCGGAAGCTCCAGTGCGAAGGCTCGCTCGATTTCGCCGCGGCGGTCCACTTGGCGCCCCCGTCCACCCAGGCCTTGAGCGAGGCGATCTCGGAGGCGGTCAGAGGGGCGCCCACCGGAGGCATCTGAAAGCCCTTCTTCGTGCTGCTCACCCGCGCGATCAGCTTGCTGTCGGCGCTCTTGCCGGCGACAATCGCCTTCATCGCGGAGTCGCGATCGTCGAACCGCAGGCCGGCCATCTGCTGAGCAGGGCCGTGGCAGGCAAGACATCGTTTCGAAAAGATCGGCTGCACGTCGCGGGAGAAATCGACGGAGGGAGCTGCCAATAGGGATATAGCGGTGACCCAGCCCAGTAGCGCCAGACGCATGTTGGGATTATTATATCGCCCGCCTCAGGGCGTCCCGAACCGGTTTTTGACAAACTCGATCGCCGTGTCCCTGGTGGCGACCGAGCCCTCCAACTGCGCATCTTCCACCGCGCCGAGCATCTGCTTGAACAACGGCCCTGGCCGATACCCCAGCGCGATCAAATCGGCGCCATCGATCAGCCGCGTCGGCTTCAGTTGTTCCGGAGCGAGCGCCCCCAGCCGCTCCCGGGCGAAGTCGTAGGTCGTGAGGTTGCCGTTACTGCTCTGGCAATCAAGCCGGTGCAACTCCAGGTGCTCGTCGAACCGCTCCATGCGCAGGAATCGCTTCAGCGTGCTTTCCCGCATCCGTGGCGCGTCCATGAAGCGCATGTGGTTGGCGATCAGCGCCAGCACCCGTTCCGTCTCCTCGTTGCTGAACCGCAGCCGCCCGAGGATGCCCCGCGCCAGTTCGAGCCCCAGCTCCACATGGCCGTCGAAGCGTATGCGATCCGGCGCCCGGCGGAACGTGCCGGGCTTGCCGATGTCGTGCAGCAGGACTCCCCACGCTAGTTCTGTCGTGACCGGCGGCCGCAGCCCGTCGAGCATCATGAGCGTGTGTGTCCAGACGTCGCCCTCCGGGTGGAATTCCGGCGGCTGTTCGACCTCTCGCAGCGCCCGGACCTCCGGCAGAACGTCCCCCAGCAGCCGGCTCTCCTCGAGCAGTTCCAGCCCCCTCCGAGCGCCTCCCTCGGTCAGGATTCGCGTCAATTCGTCGCGCACCCGCTCCGCGGAGACCCGCCCGATCGAGGCATGGAGCTTCTGTATCGCCGCCATCGTCCCCGGCTCGATCGAAAAGCCGAGCCTAGCCGCGAACCGGACCGCGCGCAGCATCCGGAGGTGATCCTCGCCGAATCTCCGCTCCGGATCGCCGATTGCCCGAACGATACCCTCAAAAACGTCACGTTTTCCGTTCACGAAATCGATTACTGTATCGTTTTCGATGTCGTATAAAAGTGCGTTAATCGTGAAATCCCGGCGCAAAACGTCCTGTTTTGGGTCATTTTCGAACGCCACCTGGCGCGGTCGCCGCCCATCCTCGTACGCGAAATCGCTGCGAAACGTCGCAATTTCCACCTGAACGCCGTTTTCGCGCACCAAAACCACGCCAAACTGCGCCCCAACCAGGATTGCCCCGGGAAACAGCCGGAGGATATCGCCCGGAATCGCGTCCGTGGCGATGTCGAAGTCCTTTGGGGTGCGGTTGAGGATCATGTCGCGGACGCAACCGCCTACCAGATAGGCCTGAAAGCCAGCTTTCCGGATGGTTCTGGCTATCTTTAAGGCGAGATCGCGCGCGCCGTCCCCAATCATCTCTCCGATCGTAGAACATGAAGGCGAAACCATGTCTTCCTCGCCGTCAGGCCCCGCGCCGAAGATCGTCGTAGCCACCACTGTAGCGTTGGCGTTTATCAGTTTCTGGCGCGGAGCGGCGATCGTGCTGAGCGACCTGGCGTCGTCGGCGTTTTACGCCGGCGGCATCGCGGAGCAGGCGATCGGGAAATCGGCGCCCTGGTTTGTGCTGGGCGTGATGCTGTTCAGTTTCGCGGTCCGCAGCGTGTACATGGAAAGCTGCGGAATGTTCGTCCGTGGCGGCGTTTATGTGGTGGTTCGCGACAGCATGGGCCATTTCATGGCGCGGCTGTCGGTGTCGGCCCTGGTGTTCGATTATGTGCTGACGGGGCCCATCAGCATCGTCACCGCCGGGCAATACCTGGGCCGGCTGCTCAACGAAATCAGCGAACTGGGCCACCAGCCGTATCGCGTGGATCCGAACTACTTCGCGGCGGTTTTCGGCGTCATTTTCACCTGTTATTTCTGGTGGAATAACATCAAGGGCATCCACGAATCGAGCGGGAAGGCGCTGCGCATCATGCAGATAACCACCGTGATGGCGGTGGTGATGCTGGCCTGGTGCGTGCTGACCCTCTTCATACGGGGGCCGCAGGCGTATCCGTTGCCGCCGCTGCCCTCGAACCTGAGCTTCGGCGACGACGCCCTGGGATGGCTGCGCGACACCGTCTACATACAAATTCCTGCCATCGCGATGACGGTGGCCTTCGGGCACGCGCTGCTATCGATGAGCGGATTCGAGACGCTGGCCCAGGTGTACCGCGAAATCGGCTACCCGAAGATGAAGAACCTGAAGCGGACCGCCAATATCGTGTGCTGGTACGCGGTGGTTTTCACGGGGTTCATCACGGTGTTGGCGGGCTACATCATCCCGGACCACATCCGGAAGGAATACGTCGATAATCTGCTGGGCGGGCTCGCCATGAACCTGAGCGGCCCCTACCTGCTGCGGCTCGTCTTCCATATGTTCGTGGTGGTGGTGGGCGTGCTGATCCTGTCCGGGGCGGTGAACACCGCCATGATCGGCGCGAATGGCATCCTGAACCGCGTGGCGGAAGACGGGGTGCTGCTGGACTGGTTCCGCAAGCCGCACAAACGTTTCGGCACCACCTATCGCATGATCAACGCGGTGGCGCTGCTGCAGATCGCCACCATCGCGGCGAGCCGCGGCAACATGTACCTGCTGGGCGAAGCGTACGCGTTCGGCGTGGTGTGGAGTTTCTTCCTGAAATCGCTGGGCGTGCTGGCGCTGCGGTTTCAACGCAAGGACCAGGAGTACAAGTTCCCGATCAACCTGCGAGTGGCGGGCGTGGAGATTCCGATCGGGCTGGGCGCGACCACGCTGGTGCTGGGCTTTGTCGCGGTCGCGAACCTGTTCACCAAGCAGATCGCCACGATCTACGGGCTGGCGTTCACGGTGCTGCTGTTCGTGATCTTCCAGATTTCGAATTGGGTGAATAACCGGAAACGGGCTCGGGAGAAGGCGCTCGAGGAGTTTAACCTGGACCATCGCGCGCGAGTGGATTCGTCGAGTATTCACGCGCGGCCGGGCGGGATTCTGGTGGCGGTGCGGGACTATAACCACATGGCGCACCTGAAACGGACGCTGGAGAAGACGAACATGCGCCGGCACGACATTGTGGTGATGACGGTGCGTCCGATTTCACCGGGAACCGGCGAGTACGACCTTACCGACGAGCAGATCTTCAGCAAGTACGAAAAGGAACTGTTCAGCCACGTGGTGGAGATGGCCGAAAAACAGGGTAAGACGGTGGAGTTGCTGGTGGTGCCGGCCGTGAATCCGTTTGACGCCATGGTGCAGTCGGCGGCCACTCTGCGAGCCTCCAAGCTGGTGACGGGAGTCTCCGCGCAGATGCCCTCGGAGGACCTGGCGCGCCTGATCGGCCTGGCGTGGGAGCGGCTGCCGGAGCCTCGTCACGCCTTCTCGCTCGAGGTCTTCCGGCCGGAGCGGCCGTCGCTATTTGTGAACCTGGGGCCGCATCCCCCGAGGTTGTGGCCCGAGGACGTCGACCGGCTGCACGGGTTGTGGCTGAAGCTTACGGAGAAAGATGGGCTGGGCGCGAAACTGCACCACCGCGATGTGGTCGGCGTCGCGCTGAGGAGGCTCGAGCACGATCTGGACGGCATGCGGCGCGACGAAGTGTTCAACGACCTGCAACGGCAGGTGTCGACGGACCGGCCCCCTACTTCTTGACCGGTTTACGCGCCTTCTTCTGGTCCTCGGCGGGACCTCCCGAGGCGGGCTCGGTCGTCGCCGCTTCGCCCGGCTGGCCGCTGGCAAGGACCTCGTTGAACAATTCCGCCTTCTTCAGGTCCTTCTTGGAGGGAGGGGCCTGTTCGTGCCGGTAATCATGGTCGTGATAGCACGTCCGGCACCGAACCTTGGCGGCTTCGCCATTTACGATAGAGACGATGGAATGGTTAGTGACGCGCCTGCACTTGACGCAATAGTCGTCAATGACGTCACCTAGCCGAAGCTCAAACATACATGCTCCGAGTAACTCTCGTGAGTATAACGGATTTCTGGGGAATGCGGCGCGGCATTCGTGGTACGCAGGTCCCGCCGCCGGAGGGCGCCTTGATCCAACGGCGACGGGACCGTGTAACCAGCGTCAGAGCGCTAACTTACCCTGGTAGGACATGTCCTTGAGGCTGAACTTCGCCTTGATCTGCATCGGGCCCATGCGCGTGGTGAAGGTGACTTCCTTATCCTGTGCGTCGATGGGCTGGCCGCCGCCCTCGAAGTAGAACCAGGTGACGCGGGCGTTTTCGATCTCCTTCATTTCGACCTTGACGGGCGAGATGGGATCCTTGCCCTTTCGCTCGAGTTTGGTGGCCTCCTTCATACGGGCCTGCATCTGAGCCTGCATTTGAGCGGGGTCGAAGCGCGGAGGTCCGCCTTGTCCCTCCTGTTCCGGAGCGAACTGTTGCGCGCCTTCGGGATTCCGCCGGCGCCGGCCGCCCATCATGGGCATGCCGCTGAGGCTGATGATGTAGGTGTTGGCCGCCGGTTCGGAGCCCTCGGTCTTGGCGGCGGCGCGAATCGGCGCGGCGCTTTCCCAACGGACGGTGGGATGCATCTCGGGCATACCGCCGCCCATGCCGCCGCCTCCGCCCATGCCGCCACCGCCGGGCCCACCCATTCCACCGCCGCCACCCATGCCGCCACCGCCGGGTCCACCCATTCCACCGCCGCCACCCATGCCGCCACCGGGTCCGCCCATGCCACCGCCGGGTCCGCCCATACCGCCACCGGCTCCACCCATGCCGCCGCCCGGGCCACCCATGCCGCCGCCCGGGCCACCCATGCCGCCGCCCATGCCTTGCATGTTGAATTCGGCTGTCGCCTCCTTGGCCCAAGGCGACTTGGTAAGAAGCGTCTGAATTTCCTTGTCAGACCACTCCGACGGTTTCTTCTTGTTCCAGAAATCGGACGCGCCAAACAACGGCAGGGCTCCGATTCCCGCGATCATCAGGTTTCGTCGCGTGACCATCACTGCCTCCTGTCAGAACTGGAACCTCAATTGTAAGTCAACCTTGCGATTGTAGGTGCTATTGCCGCCGAAGGGGCCGAATCCGGCCAGGCTCCGGTATTGACCGAAGTAAGGCGACGAAAGGTCTCCGCTGGGAGCGGCGTAACTTGCGTGATTGATGAAATTGCGCGCCTGAATGCTGAGGGTCAAGTTATATTTCTTGCCGCTCTGCGCGCCGCCGAACATGCCGCCCGGCCCGCCGGGGCCGCCGCCGCCGGGAGGAGGTCCACCTCCGCCGGGTCCACCACCGCCGGGTCCGCCGCCGCCCCGCATGCCGCCGCCAGGTCCGCCGCCCGTAGGCGGTCCACCGTTGTCCCGCATGCCGGATTCGCCGCGCCGTCCGAACGACCAGGTGCGCGCCAGGCGCAGGTTCAGGCTGATGTTGCCGGGGCCGCGAGCGTAGTTGCGCTCGATGGCCGTCCCCGCGGCGGGATTGAGATTGAAGCAGCCGTAGCCGGCTTCATAGATCAGATCCGCGCCCGTGCATTGAGACGCCGCGGTAGCCACCAGCGAGGGCCGCTGGGTGGTGAAACCAGACGACAGCGTGTCCCGCCCGGTGGTGATGTTATACGGAGAGCCGGAACTCAGCATCATGAACGGACTGACGCTGAACTTCCACGGCAACGGGATGTTAGTGCCGATGACTCCGCGGTGGCGGACGTCGGAAAACGACGAGGGGCCCCATTCGGCGCGCAAGTCATAGGGATTGGCCGGTTGGCCCTCGGCGTCAGTCCGTCCGTAGGACAGGCCATAGAATCCGAACAGAAACAGCTTCTTGTAATTCAAGTTAGGACTCAGCACCAGCATGTTGCTGCGGCTGAAGCCGGTGGACTCAGTCAGCAGACGAAGCTGCTTGTCGCCGAACGGGTAGACGCCGTTGATGGGAGTATTGATGTTGCGCGACCGGCTGACGTGCACTCCGCGGCTTCCGATGTAGTTGGCGCTGAAGCGGAAGTACTTGTTGACCTGACGTTCGACGCTGGTGCTCCATTGATAGTTCCGGGGCGCGTCGATGCCGTCGTACAGCAGCATCAACTGCTGCGGGAGCTTGCCGGCGGCGAGCGATGAAACACTGGGAATGGACGGGTAGAACGTCGGGTTCAGAATCATGTACGACTGCTGGGTGACGCCGTTGTAGCGTTCGGCCGACAACGTCGAACTTTCGCTGATGCGATCGTAGAACGTGCCGAAGCCGAGCCGAAGCACGGTCTTCGCCGCCCTGCCGCCCCGAGCGTCGACGCCCCAGGCGAGTCCCACGCGAGGAGACCAATTCGATAAGTCGCCGATGTTCGTCTGCGCTTCATACCGCAAGCCGTAACTCAAGGTCACGTTGGGCTTCCAGCGCCAGTCATCGTTGAGAAAGAGTCCGGCGTCGAACTGGCTGACGGAAGTGGTCGGAGTTCCTCCCGAGATAGCGAACTGGGAGGCGCCTCCGCCGAGCGCGGCGATCTGATCGGCGGAATAGCCGAGGTTCTGAAAGAACAGGGTGCGGCGGTAGCGTTCAAGCGCCGTCAACTGAATGGACGAGCCGGCGATGGCGGCGTTCGAAGCGTCCAACTGGGGGCCGGCGCCGCCGAAGAAGTAGTAACTGCCTCCGAAGTTGCTTACCGAGGTGTCGTCGACGAAAACCTGGCGGAGACGGCCTCCCCACTTGAGGGTGTGGGCGCCGTGGGTGTACGTGGTGATGTTATTCACCTCCCAGTGTTTGGAGGTGTTGCCGGAAAGGCCGACCTGCGCTCCTCCGCCATCAAAGGCGCCCTGGACGCTGATGGCGGGCACGGTGTTGTCGCCCTTGCTGTTGGAGACCGCGCGCATGAACTGAAAGCGCGTCTCATTGATGGCGCGCGCACTCAGGATGGCCGTTTCAGTGGCCTGCACGGTGTTTTCCGAGCGGTTCTGGCTGAACGCCTTGGACAGCAGGCTGTAACCGCCGACGCCTTCATTCTCAAAAGCGCTGCGCGTGTTCTGATAGCGGACGACCAGGGTGTTTTTGTCGTTGATCGAATAGTCGAGACGCGGCGAAATGTTAGTGCGCGTTTGAGGTTGTTCGACGGTCTGATTCACAGTGGCGGCGTTGAGATTGCTATCGAGCGTGGTGGCGATGATGAACGCGTTCTCATTGATGCTGCGACGCTCCACGTCGAGTCCGAACGACGCCTTCTGCTTCCTGATGGGGCCGCTGAGGTTGACGCCGAAGAACTTCTGGCTGTAGGGAGGCAAACTCGAGGCGAGCAGCGGGCTGCGCGAGTTCAGTTTCTCGTTATTGAATTGGAAAAAGGCCTGGCCGCGGATAATGTCCGTACCGGGCTTGGTGAGAATCTCGATGCGGCCGAAGCCGGGGCGGTCGTATTCCGGCGAGAACGGGTTGGAGTTGATGCGAACCTCGCGGATCGACGATTTCGGGGGCAGATTGCCGCCGGTGAAGCCGTCGATGTAGATCTGCCCGCCGTTGGGTCCGCCGGAGGGGCCGGCCATCGCCTGTAACTGCTGCTCCAACTCGTCGGGATCGTCCGACAAGGCCGATAACTCCTTCTGGCCGAGCACCAATGCGCCGCCGTTCTGAGTGGGGTCGGTGGTTACCTTGTTGGCCTCGGCTTCGACGTTCACCACCTGCGATTCCGCTTCAATGGTGAGTTGGACGTCGAGCGTCACGGCGCCGTCGATGTTGAAGTCCTGTCGCTGGGTGACGGTGAAGCCCTTGGCGATGACTCGAACCATGTATGCGCCCGGCGGAATTCCGTTGATGGAATACTGGCCGGCCGCGTCGGTGCGGGCCCGGTATTCTCCGCGCTGGCCGCGCACCTGCACCAGGGCGCCCGGCGTGGATGCGCCGGAAGGATCCGTGACCGTTCCCTTCAAGCTGGCCGGCGCAGGCGCCTGGGCGGCCAGGCCGGCGGATAACAGCACGATAACTGCGATGATACTAATAATTCGAATCCGCATAGGTTATGTTTCTTCTTGTGCCCGCTCGTTGCGAGTTAGGGCATGATGCCGGGCAACTGCATCCCTTCGAGGCCGCCGGACATGCCGCCGCCCATCATTCCACCGCCGCCCATCATTCCCATTCCGCCCTGCATGCCTTGCGCCTGGCCGCCGCGGGAGGCGTTTTGCATGGACGCCATCCGCAACAGCATCTCGGCGTTGGCCAGCAGCATGATGGCGGTGACTTCTCCGGCCGTCTGGCCCTTGGTGCTGGAAATCACGATGGTCTCGCCGGCCTTCAGCTCGTCGAGCTTCAGCGCGGGCATGCGGTCGAGCATCTGGGACATGTCGGGCGGGCGCATGCCGCCGCCCATGCCGGCGCCGGGCGCTCCCTGCATGCCGCCGGGCCTGGCTCCACCCGCCATTGCTCCCCCGGGCGCGCCGGCGGGCATGGCCCCCATGGCGGGAAAGTTCGGCATCTTCTTGAGTTGTGAGTCCGCGGCGATTTTCACCAGTAAGGGCTTATTCGTGCCGGCTTCGAGAATCCTGATCTGTCTGGCTTCCAGGTTTACCTCGGTCACCTTGCCCGCTTTGGTGAGAAAGGTCCCGAAAACCACCTCGTCGGCGGCGACGCGGAGGCCATCTTCGCTCTTGACTCCTCGCGCGCGCAGTTGGTCGCCGACGGCCACCTCGCCAATGTTGCTGACTTTGGCGTCGGCGAACTTGACTGAATCCGGCGCATAGCGGCGGTAAGTCGTCTTGGGAGTCACCGTGATGACCGCCTGAGTCTCACTCATGAAAGAGCGCATTTTCACGGTGATCTCATTGTCCTTTTTCGCGGAAACGACGCCCGAGACGCCTCGCTTCTGCCAATCCAGATGATCCTCCTGGTTGCGTCGGGCGATGTCGGAGGCCGCCATCACCACCAGTCGTCGAAGATCCCGTGTGCCGGGCTCGAGGGCGACCAGCACGCGATCGCCGATGTTCACCTCCTCCAGTTGGATCGGCGCGGCCTGCTTCAGGTCCTTGACGCCAGGGGCCACACGCTGGAAGACTGTCTCCGGGATCAGCTTCATGATGGCAACGTCGCCTTGGTCCGGCTTCACTTCGATCTCGCCTTTATCGGGACGAACGGCGTGCACGGTTCCCACGAATCGGGAGGGCGTTTGCGCATCAAGGATTGCGGCGAATGCGAGTAGGGCGATACATCCGAGGCGGTGAGCTCTAACCATCTCTTTCATTAACGAACGAATCGCGGCAGGGCGCCCTTTAAGATTTGTAAACCGTGCGCCGGGGCGTGTAAATGTTCGTAATGGCGGGCGGTTTTCAATCACTTGCAGGTTGGTGCGGCCGCGACGGATGAGTTACAAACAGAGCAGTGGCCTCGAATCGGATACTTCTAATTGATGACGACGCCGACTTGTGCGCGCTGATGGCGGACTTCTTCAAGCAGAACGAACTGGACGTCGAATTCGCCAACGACGGCCGTTCGGGACTTTCGCGCGCGTTGAACGAACCGTTCGACCTGGTGTTGCTCGACGTGATGCTGCCCTTTATGAGCGGGTTTCAGGTGCTCGACCAGATCCGCCGGCGCAGCGCGGTGCCGGTGATCATGTTGACGGCGCGCATCGAAGAGCGGGATCGAGTGGCGGGGCTCAACGCCGGCGCCGACGACTATCTGCCGAAGCCGTTTGGGCCGGAGGAGTTGCTGGCGCGAATTCGCGCGGTGTTGCGCAGGGCGGGGAAGTTGCAGACGGCGGCGGCGCCGCTGGAGTGCGCGAATTTGCGGTTGAATCCACAGACCCGCGAGGTGACGCAGAACGGGGAGCCGATGGAGTTGACTTCCATCGAGTTCGAGATATTGGAGCATCTGATGAGGTCGGCGGGGCGGGTGGTGTCTCGCGATGAGTTCACCACGGTGCTGTATCAGCGGCAGGCGTCGCCCTATGAGCGGGCATTGGATGTGCACATCAGCCACCTGCGAAAGAAGCTGGAGGCGAATGGCCGTCCGCTGATTCACACGGTTCGCGGCGTGGGTTATCTCATGTCGGCGGCGCAGGCGGAGTCGCGATGAGGTCGGTTTACACGAAGGTGCTGCTGTGGAGCTTCGGCACCTTGGTGTTCTCGCTGGCGGCGCTGTTTGCGATCGGATTTTTCGTGGCGCGGAGGGACATCCGCGGCAGTCTGCCGTTCCGCGTGAACATGTATCTGCTGGATGAGGCGATCGAGGCGTATGAGTCAGGGGGAGCCGCGAAAGCCGCGCCGTTATTGAAGAAGCAGGGGCTGTACTTCCGGCTGGAGCTGCACCTGACCAACGCCGCCGGCAAGGATCTGGTGACAGGAGAGGATCGGTCGGCGGCGATCCCGAAGGTGGGCGAGCCGCCGCGCAAGGTGGGCGGGCGGCTGGTGTTCGCCATGCCGGACCGTTCCGGCAGATACCGGCTGGTGGTCTACCTTCCGGAGGCGCCGTTCGACATGCGGCCGATGATCCCGTATTACATCCTGATTCTGCTGGCGGTGGCGGGGCTGTGCTGGCTGCTGGCGGTGAACATCGCCGCGCCGCTGCGGCAATTGTCGCGGACGGTGGAGCGCTTCGGCGCGGGAGACCTGGACGCGCGCGTGAGGTTGAGGCGGCGCGATGAGTTGGGCGAGTTAGCCGGCGCGTTCAACCAGATGGCGGACCGGATCCAGACGCTGCTGAACGCGGAGCGGCGTCTGTTGCAGGATATCTCGCACGAGTTACGGTCGCCGCTGGCGCGTCTGAGTTTCGCGGCGGAGCTGACCCGCACGGCCACAGACCGGAACGCCGCGGTGGCGCGGCTCAGGAAAGAGATCGACCGGTTGGCGGATTTGATTTCGGGGCTGATTCAGGTGACTCGGGCCGAAGGCGAGTTTCCGGAGCGGAACCTGGAGGAGTTATCCGTGAACGAGTTAGTCCAGGAGGTGTGCTCGAGCTGCGAGTTGGAGGCCGCCGCCAGGCGCTGCAAGATCGAGGCCGCCAGCTCCGGCGACGTCACGCTGCGTGGCGATCCGGAACTGCTGCGCCGGGCGGTGGAGAACGTAGTCCGCAACGCCATCCGCTATTCGCCCGAGGAGTCCGCGGTGGTGGTGAATGTGGAAAGGAACGGGGCATCGGCGAGCATCTCCGTGCGGGACCACGGTCCGGGCGTGCCGGAAGAGATGCTGGCCAAGATCTTCACGCCGTTTTTCCGCGTCGACTCATCGCGCGACACGGCGACGGGCGGCGTCGGCCTGGGGCTGGCGATCGCGCAACGGGCCGTGTTGCTGCATCACGGGGCGATCAGCGCGGACAACGAAAATCCGGGGCTGCGGGTGACGATCACGCTTCCTTTGGCTTCGGCGCCGGCTTGATGGTGGGCTTGCGAACCTTGCGCGGAGCGGCCGGAGTGGGGATCGGCTTCACGGGCGGTTGCGATTGGCGAATACGGTCCACCGCCCAGGTGCGAACCACATTCGGGTGATGTCCGCGTTCCATGTCAGGCCGACTCCAGATGGAATTTGGACAGCAGCGCTTCGCAGGCCAGCAGACGGCGGTGGAGCGCCTCCCTGGCGGCGCGCTTGTCGGTGTGTCGGATTTCCACGGGCAGGGTGCGGGCTTCGCGTCGAAGGAGTTCGGCGAGCAGGTCGATCTCCTCCGAAGTCAGGATGGGCGATTGAGTCAGCGTGGATTGCATCATTCCCTCCTTTCGGATCAAAATGCTCCACGCATAGACTACTCCAGGCGTTCGGGCTTGAAAAGCCCTTATCGGACCCATCCGGCGAGGAAGGCGGAGACGGCGTTTCCCAGGTCGCGTTCGGCGTCCGGAGTGAAGGGCGAGGTGCGAGGCTCATATCCGCCTTCGCGGAATGCGGCGGCGGTGGGCAGATAGCCGAGCCAGCCGTTGGCGTAGCCGAAATAGAACGTCTGTCGAAAGGGCGATTCGGCGCGGACGCGCAGGGCGATTTCACAGAATAGTTCGACCGGCGCGCTCCAGATGGCGGCGTCGCCGATTCGCAGATAGCGGATGGGGAGTCGCACCAGATCCTCGCCGCCGGCGGTGCGCGCGGCGTAACGGCCCAGTTCGGCGGGCCATCCCAGGCCGGACTTCCGCGGCGTTTCGACGGTGGCCTCAGCCAGTTCGAGGGCGGGTTGGGCGGCTCCGCGAAGGGCGCGGTTCGCTTCGAGGATGCGATCGCCCAACAGGATGCGGAATTCGCCGAGGTGGGCCGCGCGGGGCGTGTCGTAGACGCTGTAGATGGGCGCGATGTCGCCGGCGGCCCCATTGACGTAGAGCACGGGTGCGCCGAACTTTTCTTCAACGTAAGCGGCCGCGGCGCCGGGCGCGTCGGCGCTGATCTGGGTGGAGCGGCCGCCGAGCGCGGTTCCGTGCATGGCGTAGTTGGCGATCAGCGCGATGGGCGCGCCGTCGGGTCGCTCCAGACGAATGAGTCCGATCTGGCGGTCCACCGGGCCATCCGGGTTGAGGCCGAGGGAGATGGTCCCGTCCAGGTCGCGGGCCCGGCGGTTGATGTTGGCTCGCGCCGTACCCACGCCGATCGCCACGCGGGCGGGTTCGAGCGCGGCGCGCGCCTTCAGGATTCCTTCTTCGAGCGATGAGGTGACGAACGCCAGGTAGTCGCGGCTCCAATCGTGATCGGAGCGGCCGTGCAGCAACGCGTCGTACATGCCGGGCGGGCCGACTTCGGGGGCCGAGTGAGTGTGGGTCGCCATCCACCAGACCTGCTTCGGGTGGATGCCGGTCCGCTTTTCGAGCGCGGCGGTGAAGTCGTCGTACACGCCGGGGGAGAACACGCATAGGTCGGAGGAGATCAGGTAGACCTCGGTTGCGCCGTCGGAGAGGGCGGCGATCCGGTGATAGATGCGGTCGTGGACTCCGGTGGATTGACGCGCCGCGTATCCCATGAGCCATTGAGGGCTGGGTGGCGTGATGTCGAGCTTGACGGCGGAGGCTCGGAATTCGGCCAGCGCGAGGCCGGGGGCGAGCAATGCGAGGGCGGCGAGGATCCTCATGCCCGCAATTATGACCGAACGGCCGCTGAACCGGCGGTTATCCGCGCGAGGGCGGCAAGTCGGGTTGCGTGACGCGCCGTCCTTCGAGCTTCCAGCCTCCCGCCAGCACGAGCCGAATCGCTTCGGTGTAAATGCGGTGCTCCTCCTTGAGGATGCGCGCTGATAGCGTGTCGGCCGTGTCCCCATCGAGTACGGGCGCCACGGCCTGTATCAGGATCGGGCCGGAATCGAGGTTTTCGTCGACAAAGTGCACCGTGCAGCCACTCACCTTCACGCCGTAGTCGAGCGCCTGGTGCTGGGCGTCGAGGCCCGGAAACGACGGCAGCAGTGATGGGTGGATGTTGAGGATCCGCATCGGAAACTCGCGGATGAAGTAGCCGCTCAACAGCCGCATGAATCCCGCCAGGCACACCAGCTCGACGTTGTGTTCGCGCAGAACCTCGACGACGCGGCGATCGTATTCCTGGCGCTCCACGCCCTTGGACGGCACGCAGACCGCGGTGAGGCCCAATTCACGGGCGCGTTCAAGGCCCCGGGCTTCCGGGCGGTTGGACACTACCACGGCGATCTCCGCGTCCAGTCGCTTTTCGGCGATGCTCGCGGCGATCGCCTCGAAGTTGGACCCGCGGCCGGATAGCAGAATCCCGAGCCGCCTCATTTGTAGACGACCCGCGGACCGTTGCCGCACTCCACCACTTCGCCGATCACGTAATGCGGCTCCTGCATGCAGGCGAGCAGTTTCTCCACCCGCAGCACGTCGTACTTGTCGACGACGAAGATCATGCCGACGCCCAGGTTGAACGTGCGGCGGTAGTCCTCATCCGAGATATTGCCGATCTTGCGCATCAGCTCAAAGACGGGCAGCACGGGCCAGGCTTCCGGATCCACCCGCACGCCGAGGCCCTTGGGCAGCACGCGCGGCGTGTTCTCCGTAATGCCGCCGCCGGTGATATGCGCCGCGGCCTTCAGCAGACCCTCATTGTGCACCTTGCGGAGCGGCTTCAGGTAGCTGCGGTGCGTTTTCAGCAACTCGTCGGCGATGCTGCCTTCCAACTCAGCGACCTTGTCGCTGGGCGCGTGCCCGGCCACGTCGAACAGCAGCTTGCGCGCGAGCGAGTAACCGTTTGTGTGCAGGCCGGTGGAGGGCAGACCGATGAGCCGGTCTCCCTTTTTCACCTTCTTGCCGGTGATCATCTTCTTGCGCTCGACGGCGCCCACGATGAAGCCGGCCAGGTCGTATTCGCCCTGTTGGTAGAGGCCCGGCATTTCGGCCGTCTCGCCGCCGATGAGCGCGCAACCGTTACGTTCGCACCCGCGGGCTATGCCGGCCACCACCTGGGCCGCCACGTGCGCATCCAGCTTACCCACGGCGAAATAGTCGAGGAAAAACAACGGCACGGCGCCTTGGACCGCGATGTCGTTGACGCAATGGTTCACCAGGTCTTCGCCGATGGTGTCGTGCCGGCCGGTGGCGAACGCCAACTTCAGTTTCGTGCCGACGCCGTCGGCCGAACTAACCAGCACCGGGTTCTTCCAGCCCTTTAACAGGTATCCACCTCCGAAGCTGCCGATATCGGTCAGCACAGAGGAGCTGAAAGTCTTTTTGGCAAGCGTGCGGATGCGCGCTACGGCGCGGTCTGCCTCGTCTATATCGACTCCGGCATCCTTGTATCCGATCTGTTTATCTTTTGTTGTGGCGTTGGTCTTCTTACGGGCCATGGGGTATCGGCGCGCGAAATTCGGGCGCGAACCTCTATAATAGCGGTTCACCATGTCTAAGCTCATCCGCTTTGCACTCCTTTACGCGGGCATTGCGGCGGCAGCGCCCCCGTCCGGCGTGGCCATACGCAACGCGCGCATCGTCACAGTGGCGGGCCCAACGATTGAAAAGGGCGTCGTCATCGTTCGCGGCGGCCTGATCGAACAGGTCGGCGCAGACCTCTCAATTCCAGCCGATGTGTGGACCATCGACGGTCAGGGACTAACCGTTTACCCCGGACTCATCGATGCTCTGAGCACTATCGGCCTGCCGGACGCCGCTCCGGCCGCTGCTCCGGCGGGACGCGCTGGGGCGGGCCGGCCCACCGCGATCGCGCCCGCGACCGGTGCTCCGGGCGCCGCCGCCACGCCGCCCGCTCGCGGTCCCGAGGACCGGCCCTCCACCACCAGCTGGCAGAACGCGGCCGACCTCGCGCAGCCCACGGACCGCCGCATCGAGACGTTCCGCAACGGCGGGTTCACCTCAGTGGGCGCGTTCCCGATGCGGGGCATTTTCGCCGGCCAGGGGGCGCTGCTGAACCTGGCGGGCGACAAGGCGGGGCAGATGGTGATCGCCTCGCCGCTGGGGCAGTACATCACGCTGGCGAGTTCCGGCTTTTCCGGCGGATTTCCAGGTTCGCTGATGGGCGCCATCGCCTATATCCGGCAAGTTTATATCGACGCCGATCAGTACAAGGCGGCCAAGGCGCTGTATGCGAAGAATCCGCGAGGGCTGACGCGCCCCGATTACGACCGCGCGCTTGAAGGCGTGCTCGAATCGCCGCGGGCGCTGCTGCCGGCTTCCCGCGCGGTGGAGATTGCGCGCATGATCCGCTTCGGCGAGGAGTTGAAGCAGCCGTTTATCCTGTATGGGCTCAATGAGGGGTATCGTTCGGCGGATCTGTTGAAGCAGGCCGGGGCGCCCGTGCTAGTCAGTCTGAAGTGGCCCGAAAAGACTCGTGACGGGGACCCGGAGGAGGTGGAGACGCTGCGAGCGCTGGAGACCAGGGCCAGCGCGCCCGGAACTCCGGCGGCGCTCGCCAGGGCGGGCGTCATGTTCGCCTTTTACACCGATGGCGTGGCCACGCCGCGCGACGTGATGAAGGCCGTCCGGAAGGCGATCGACGCGGGTTTGACGCAGGACGACGCCGTGCGGGCCATGACGCTGAGCGCGGCGAAGATCTACGGCCTCGAGGACCGTTTGGGAAGCGTCGAGAAGGGCAAGATCGCGAATCTGGTGGTCACCAAGGGCGACCTTTTCCAGGACAAGACGGAAGTAAAGTACGTGTTCGTCGACGGCCAGAAGTTTGAACCGGCGGAGGAAACCCCGGCGCCACCGTCGCGGCAGAGGGAGACGCAATGAAACATCTTTGCGCCATTTTGTTTTCGGTGGCGGCCATCGCCGCGCCGCCCACGGTGATCCGGAACGCGACGATTCTCACCATCACCAAAGGCGTGGTGAAGAACGGGTCGATTGTCATCCGCGACGGCAAGATCGCCGAAGTGGGAGAGAACGTCAGCGTGCCCGAGGGCGCGCAGGTGATCGACGCGGCTGGGCAGTTCGTGATGCCCGGCATGATCGACGCGCACTCGCACATCACGGCCGAGAGCGTGAACGAGGGGAGCGTGTCGGTGTCCTCGATGGTGGGCGTCGACGATGTTCTGAACCCCGAGGACATCGCCCTCTATCGGGCGCTGGCCGGGGGCGTTACGACGTTGAGCATCATGCACGGCAGCGCCAACGCCATCGGCGGCAAGTGCATCGTGATCAAGGCCCGCTGGGGCAAGGACGCGCCTGGCATCGTGTTTGAAGGCGCGATGCCGGTGATCAAGTTCGCCCTCGGCGAGAATCCCAAACGGTCCGGCGGGACGCCCGTCGCGCAGGGTGGGCGCGGCCGCTATCCGGCCACGCGCATGGGCGTCGAGGACGTGTTCCGCGAGGCGTTCACCGAGGCCAAAAATTACCAGGCCGAGTGGCGCGAGTACAACGAGAAGATCAAGCGCGGCGAGAACGCGATCGCTCCGCACCGCGACTTGAAACTGGAGCCGCTGGTGGAGGTGCTCGAAGGCAAGCGCTACGTCCACGCGCATGGCTACCGTTCCGACGAGATGCTGATGCTGCTGAAGGTGTCCGACGAGTTCGGCTTCAAGATCCGCTTCTTCGTGCACGGGCTGGAAGGCTACAAGATCGCGAAGGAACTGGCCGCGCACGACGTCGGCGTGTCGACGTTCAGCGACTGGTGGTCGTACAAGGTGGAAGCCTACGACGCGATCCCGTACAACGCGGCGCTGTTGATGAAGAAAGGCGTGTTGGTGTCGCTGAACAGCGACGACGCCGAACTGATGCGCCACATGAATCAGGAGGCGGCGAAGACGGTGAAGTACGGCGGACTGACGGAGACGGAGGCGCTGTCGCTGGTCACCATCAATCCCGCCAAACAGTTGGGCGTGGACAAGCAGGTGGGATCGATCGAGGCCGGCAAGGACGCCGACCTGGTGATCTTCGACAAGCATCCCCTGTCGAACTACGCGAAGGTGCAGAAGGTGTTGATCGACGGGACAGTGTACTTCGATCGCGACAAGGAGCAGAGCGAGTTGAGCAAGAAGGACGCGCGCAAGAAGGCGCTGATCGACAAGGAAAAGCAGCAACAGCAGCAGGAATCGCCGCGCAGGCCCGGCGCCGCAAGGAGGCCGTCATGAACCGATTCGCTGTGGCGTTGATGCTGGCGTGGCCTTTGCTCGCCGCCTCGAACGATACATTTCTGCTGAAGAATGTTACGGTGCATCCGGTGACCGGGCCGGATATCGCCAACGGAATGATCCTGGTGGAGAACGGCCGCATCGCGGAGGTGGGGCCGAAGGTGGCGGCCAAGGGCGCGCGCGTGGTGGACGGCAAGGGTCTGCACGCATACCCGGGCATGATCGATTCGGCCACGCAGGTGGGCCTGGCGGAGATCAGCTCCGTGCGCGAGACGGTGGATACGAACGAACTCGGCGACTTCAACCCGCAACTGCGCGCGCTGGTGGCGGTGAATCCCGAAAGCGAGCATCTGCCGGTGGTGCGCGCCAACGGCATCACCACGGTGATGACTCTGCCCTTCCAGGCGGGCGGAGGCGGCATGCGCGGCGGCGCGAGCACCACGCTCATCGCGGGACAGGGCGCGCTGATTCATCTGGACGGCTGGACGTGGGAGGACCTGGAGGTTCGCCGCGGAGCGGCCATGCAGTTGGTGTTCCCGTCGCTCGAGACGCGGTCGTTTCGCATGGAATCGATGAGCATGGCGCGGACGCCGTTCGCGGAGGTCAAGGCTGCCTACGAGAAGCGCCTGAAGGATCTGACCGAGTTCTTTGAGGAAGCTCGCCGCTACCAGCAGGCCAAGAAGGGCGGCGCGCCCGGATTTCAGCCGGATCTGAAGTTCGAGGCGATGCTGCCGGTGCTCGAAGGCAAGATGCCCGTGATGGTGCTGGCCGCGCGCGAGCGGGCCATCCGCGATGCGATTCAGTTCGCCGACAAGCAGAAGATTCGCATCGTGATCGCGGGCGCCCGCGAGTACGGCAAGACGCTCGCCGATTTGAAGGCGAAGGGCATCCCCGTGGTGGCCTCGCCGACGCTCGAATTGCCGCTGAATGAAGACGACCCGTACGATTCCGCGTACACTGTACCCGCCGAGCTATACAAGGCGGGGGTGAAATTCGCCTTCGCCACCTTCAACGTACAGTTCGCGCGGAACCTGCCCTATCAGGCGGCGACCGCCGTGGCATTCGGGCTTCCGTACCAGGAGGCGCTGAAGGCGCTGACGGTGAATCCCGCCGAAATCTGGGGCGTCAGCGACCAGATTGGATCGATCGACAAGGGCAAGTGGGCGGACCTGATGTTGACCGACGGCGACCCGCTGGAAGCCCGCACGCAGATCAAGGCGCTGTACATCAAGGGCAAGCAGGTGGAGTTGACGAACCGTCACACCAAGCTGTTTGAGAAGTACATGAATCGGCCGTAGGAGCCGCGGGGGCCTGGGCGTCGGGCCCCCATCCCAACGCGAAGCCCGTGGCTGCCCCGGCGAGTTACAATCGACCCTATCAGCCAACTGGGCCAATGAAAATTCTCGCCGTCTGTTTATTCACCGCGCTCGCCGTCCGCGCGGCCGATGTCGAATTCAATCGCGACGTCCGGCCGATCCTCTCCGATAACTGCTTCACCTGCCACGGTCCGGACGCCGCCAACCGCAAGTCGCCAGTGCGGTTCGACGTCGAAGAGAGCGCGCGCAAGGCGATCGTGGCGGGCGATCCCGCAGCCAGTCCGCTGTACAAGCGCATCAGCTCCGACAACCGGGGCATGCGGATGCCGCCGGCCTATGCGGGCAAGTCGAAGCTGTCGGATAAGGATATCGCCGTCATTCGCCGTTGGATCGAACAGGGCGCGAAGTGGCAGCAGCATTGGGCCTTCATTCCGCCCGTGCGCCCCGCCGTCCCTGCCGGCCAGAACGCGATCGACTACCTGGTGCGGACGCGCCTTGAACAGGAGGGGCTCAACCCCGCGCCGGAAGCCGATCGGGCGACCTTGCTCCGTCGCGTTTCGCTCGACCTGACCGGCCTTCCGCCCACGCCCGAAGACGCCGCCGCGTTCCTCCGAGACGCCTCGCCCGCCGCCTACGAACGCGCCGTCGATCGCCTGCTCGCCTCTCCGCGCTACGCCGAACGCATGGCCATGCGTTGGCTCGACGCGGCGCGGTACTCCGACACCAACGGCTACCAGTCCGACGGTCCGCGCGACATGTGGCGCTGGCGCGATTGGGTGATCGACGCCTTCCACCGCAACATGCCCTTCGACCGCTTCACCATCGAGCAACTTGCCGGCGACCTGCTGCCCAACGCCACGCGCGACCAGCGGATCGCCACCGGGTTCCAGCGCAATCATCGCACCAGCGCCGAAGGCGGCATCGTCGAGGAGGAGTTCCGCGTGGAGTACGTGGCGGATCGCGCCGAAACCACCGCCACGGTCTGGTTGGGCGTCACGCTCGGCTGCGCGCGCTGCCACGATCACAAGTACGATCCCTTCAAGCAGCGTGATTTCTACCGCATGTTCGCCTTCTACAATAACGTGCCGGAGCGCGGCCTGGTCTACAACTTCGGCAACGAAGAGCCGATGATCAAGGCTCCGCTCCCCGAGCATGAACGCGCGCTGGCCGAATACGACGAGAAGGTGAAGGCGGCGCGCACGCATTGGGACGCCCTGCAGCCCGCGTTGGCGAAAGCGCAACACGCGTGGGAGAAGTCGCTGGCGAAATCGCCGAAGCTTGATTGGAACATCGAAGGCGGCCAGGTGCTGCACGCCGCGCTTTCGAAGGACGGCGAGCGCACGGGCCGCGCCTTCGACGGCAAGGACGGCTACGACGCGGGCAAGGGCGCGAACTTCGACTATCGCGACGCCTACACGGTCTCGGCGTGGATCAAGCCCGAAGCGCCCGACGGCGCGATCCTGTCTCGCGCGGAAGACTACTGGGAGGGCGCGGGCTACATGCTGCTGTTGAAGAACGGCCGCGTGCGATTGCACGAAGGGCTACGCTTCACCGACATCTACTTGCGCCTGGAGACCGAAAACGCCGTCCCCATGAACCAATGGACGCACGTGGCGTTGACCTTCGACGGATACCGCAAGGCCAAGGGCGTCCATATCTACTTCAACGGCGTCGAGCAGAAGTTCAAGGTCGACTTCGACGAGCTGACGTACGGCTTCGGGTCCGCCGACAGGCCGTTCAAGGTCGGCGCCGGCGGCGGCCTGCGGTTCAAGGGACGGATCGACGATGTCCGTGCGTACAATGTACCCCTTACGGCGCGGGAAGTCGCCACGCTGCCGATCCTCGAATCGATCAACGAGCTGGCGCGCATCCCGCCGCCCAACCGCACGGAGGCGCAACGCGACAAGCTGACTTTCTGCTACCTGGACCGTTTCGCTCCCACCGAACTGCGCGAAGCCCGCAACCACCTGCTGGCCGCCGAGAAGGCCCGCCGCCTCTATTACGACTCGATCCCCACCGTGATGGTGATGCAGGAAGGTCCGCCGCGACAGGCCTACATCCTCAAGCGCGGCGCTTATGACGCGCATGGCGACCCCGTCTCGCCCGGCACGCCCGAAGTGCTGCCGGCCATGAAGTCCGGCTGGCCGGCCGACCGCCTGGGCTTGGCGAGGTGGCTGGTCGACCGGTCGAATCCCCTGACGGCGCGCGTCACGGTAAACCGTTTCTGGCAGATGATGTTTGGAACAGGCATCGTCAAAACCGTTCAGGACTTCGGCTCCCAGGGCGACCCGCCGTCGAACCAGGAACTGCTCGACTGGCTGGCCGTGGAGTTCATGGACAGCGGTTGGAACGTCCAGCACATCATGAAGACCATCGTGATGAGCGCGGCCTACCGCCAGGACTCGAAGGTCACTCCGGACCTGCTACAGCGCGATCCCGAAAACCGCCTGTTGGCCCGCGGACCTCGCTTCCGCCTGCCCGCGGAAATGATTCGCGACCAGGCGCTCGCGGTGTCGGGCCTGCTGGTGGAAAAGACCGGCGGCCCATCGGTGCGGCCCTATCAGCCGCCCGGGCTCTGGCAGGAGCTTTCGGGCGGAGGCGGCTACCGTCAGGACCACGGCGAAGGTCTGTACCGCCGCAGCCTGTACACCTATTGGAAGCGGACGGTGGCGCCGCCCTCCATGGTGAACTTCGACGCGCCGACCCGCGAAACCTGCACGGTCCGCGAGACGCGCACCAACACGCCGCTGCAGGCGCTCGACCTGATGAACGACATCGCTTATGTGGAAGCCGCCCGCCGCCTGGCCGAGCGCATGATGACCGAGGGCGGCGCGAGCGAGGAATCGCGCATCGGCTACGGCTGGCGTCTGGCGCTGGCCCGCCCGCCGCGCGCTCGCGAGGCCGGCGTCGCACTCGCCGCGCTGCGCAAATTCGAAGCGCGATTCGCCCGCGACCCGCAAGGCGCCGTCGCCCTGCTGAACGAAGGCGATTCGCTGTGGAACCGGTCGCTTGACGCGCCCACGCTCGCGGCCTACACGGGCGTCGCCAGCCTGCTGTTGAACCTGGACGAAATGGTGACCAAGGAATGAACCCCATCACTCGCCGATATTTCTTCTCGAAGACCGCCAACGGCATCGGCGTGGCGGCGCTCGCGTCTTTGCTGGGCGGCGAGGCGCGGGCCGAACGCACGGGCGGGCTGGATGGCGTGCCGCACTTCGCGCCGAAGGCGAAGCGGGTCATCTATCTGTTCCAGTCGGGCGGCCCGTCGCAGATGGAGCTGTTCGACTACAAGCCGAAGATCAAGGACGTGGCGGGCGTCGACCTGCCCGAATCCGTGCGCATGGGCCAGCGGCTCACCTCGATGTCCGCCTCGCAGTCGAAATTTCCGATGGCGCCGTCGAAGTACGCGTTCCGCCAGCACGGCCAATCGGGCGCCTGGGTCAGCGAACTCCTGCCGCACACTGCGAAGATCGCCGACGAACTCACCTTCATCAAGTCGATGAACACGGAGGCGATCAATCACGACCCCGCCGTCACGCTATTGCAGACCGGATTCCAGATCGCGGGACGTCCGTCCATCGGTGCATGGCTCGCTTACGGGCTCGGCGCGGAAACCAAGGAATTGCCGGCGTTCGTCGTGATGATCTCTCCCGGGCAGGGCGGCGGCGGACAGCCCTTGTACGATCGCCTGTGGGGCTCGGGCTTCCTGCCCACGCGCTTTCAGGGCGTGAAATTCCGATCCGTCGGCGACCCCGTGCTCTACCTCACGGACCCGCCCGGCGTCTCGCGCGACCTGCGCCGTGAATACCTCGATTCGCTCGAATCGCTGAACCGCATGAAGCTGGACGAGACCGGCGATCCCGAGGTCTCCACGCGCATCGCGCAGTACGAAATGGCGTTTCGGATGCAATCCTCCGTTCCGGAGCTCACCGACCTTTCCAAGGAGCCCGCCGGCACGTTCGAACTCTACGGCGAGGACGCGCGCAAGCCCGGCACATTCGCCGCCAACTGCCTGCTCGCCCGCCGCCTGGCCGAACGCGGCGTCCGCTTCATCCAGCTCTTTCACCGCGACTGGGACCATCACGGCAACCTGCCGAAGGACCTGCCCAAGCGCTGCAAGGAAACCGACCAGGCCGCCGCCGCGCTGGTGACGGACCTGAAGCAGCGCGGCATGCTGGACGACACGCTGGTGGTCTGGGGCGGCGAATTCGGCCGCACGGTGTACTGTCAGGGCCGCCTGACCGCCGACGACTACGGCCGCGATCACCATCCGCGGTGCTTCACCGTCTGGCTTGCGGGCGGCGGTGTACAGCCCGGCGTTACGCACGGGGAAACGGACGATTTCTGTTACAACACCGTCAAGGACCCGGTCCACGTGCACGACCTGCAGGCCACCATCCTGCACTGCCTCGGCATCGATCACACGCGCCTGACGTACAAATTCCAGGGCCGCTATTTTCGCCTCACCGACGTGCGCGGAGAAGTGGTCAGGCCCGTCCTGAAGGCGTGAAACGCCGGCTCGCGGCGGACCTCTATCGGAAATCGTCGCGCATTTTAAGGAATATTGCAGGATTGCATTATCCGAAATCCGGAGTAAGATAGGCGAGATGAGGTTGACGCGCCGCGAACTGCTCCGCCTGCTCGCGACGCCTCCCGCCGTCTCCTTCCTGACGAGATTTGAAGCGCTCGCCGCTCCCGTCCGCCGGCAGGTGCGCATCACCGCCATCCAGGCGCTCGAACTGAAGCATCGCGGCACGCTGATCCGCGTCGACACCGACGCGGGCATCTCCGGCTATGGCGAATGCGCCGGCTCCGGCCCCTACGTTCGCCACGCCATCGCGACTCTCGAAGGGCCGCGGCTGCCGCATCTTGGGCTGATCGGCAAGGATCCGTTGAATATCCGGGTCCACCATCACAACATGTTCTACGCCTACGCCCAGCGCGGGCGGCAGATGAAGGTGTATAGCGGCGTGGACATGGCGCTGTGGGACCTGGCGGGCAAGATCCTCAACGCGCCCGTTTCCACACTGCTCGGCGGCGCGTTCCGCGAGGAAATCCAACTATACTCGCACTGCCCGGGCGGCGACTTTCAAAGTAAGTCGGAATGGCGCGACCGCGCGGCCATGCTCAAGGCGGATCCGCGCGGGTTTGAGGCCTTCAAGGTGGACATCCACCACGCGCTCGGCCTGAACATGCAGGAGTTCTCCCCCTCCATTGGTCCGCGCGAAGCGGCCAGGCTGGGCCGCGCCTACGAACTCGCGCGGGAAGCCTTCGGCCCGGCCATCGACATCATCGTGCACTGCCATTGCGAACTCGACACCACCAGCGCCATCCGTGTCGCGCAGGCCGTGGAGCCCATCGCGCCCATGTACCTGGAGGATCCGCTCGCGCCCATGTTCTCCGAATCCTGGATGGCGCTGCGCCGGTCCACCCGGCTGGCGCTGATGACCGGTGAAAACATCGAGCTGCCGGAACAGGCGGCGCCCTTCCTGGATCGTCAGGCGGTGGACATCCTGCAGCCCGACATCGTCAATTCAGGAGGCGTCACCGGCGCGAAGATGATCGCCGAACTGGCCGCTCGTTACCGCACTCCGGTCGCGCTGCATAACGTGAGCGGACTGCTGCTGGCCCTTGCGTCGCAGCAACTGGCGGCATCCATCTTCGATTGCCCTCGGATCGAATCGCAGCGAACCGCCGACGAGATCCCCTGGGCTCGCCCCAATCCCCTGGTGATCAAAGGTGGGCGGATGAAGGTCGGGCGTCTGCCTGGCTTGGGCGTCGAACTCGATTCGGAATACCTCAAGGCGAACCGCGCGGATGGCGAGCCCTGGTGGAGTTGATCGTCCGCTCACGATATTGGAGCTTCGCCGCGGGCCATCCCGTCGCCGATGGTCGAACGTCGGTGTTGGATGAGGACCGCCATGCCTGAAAACCGGTTCCGACGTCTTCTGGACGGCTTGACGCAGGGAGTAGTGACGCTCGACGCCAATGGCGCGTTGTTGTATGCGAACGCAGCCGCGCGCGCCGCCCTCCACCTCTCCCCGGGGACGCTGAGCGAACTCGAGTTTCAGTGCTTCGACGAGAACGGGCGAGAACTGTTGGGGGAAGAACTGCCGAGCCGCCGCGCCATGGCCACCGGCGCTCCCGTTTGCGGCGCGACCCTTTATGTCGTCCAATCGCGCACGGGCGACGACTGGTGGCTGAACGTCACCGTCATCCCGGATCAGCGATCCGAACCGCGCCGCTGCCACGTGATCTTCGAGGACGTGTCCGAACGCCGCGACATCGAACACGAACGCCAGATTCTGTTTGACGCCCTCGCCCTGGTGACGGCTCCTCACAGTGAAAGCGAACTCATCGGAGAAATCTCGCGCCGGATGAAGGAATGGGGCCGCTGCGAGGTGGCGGGCGTAGCCTTGCTCGCCGAGCCGGGCCACCGGTCGAGCCCCTGGCGCGCCCATGCGGGACTCGGCGGATTGAGGGCGCCCTGCGGCGCCGGTCCCACCTCGGGCTGCCTGTGCGGCCAGGTGTTTGACCGCAGCACCGCCTCCGATCAGGGAAACGTCACCGTCCTCGGAACGTTTTGGTCGAGCAGCCTCGAGTCCTCCGGGTGCGCCGAACCCTCCTGCGAATTCCTCAGCAAGAAATCGGTGGCGCTAATCCCGCTGCGAGCCGTGTCGCGCACTTACGGGCTGCTCTATCTGGCCGACGGCCGCCCGGGCCGCTTCGACGCTCGCAAGGTGGACCTGTTTGAACGTCTGGCGGCGGACGTCGCGCTCGGCCTCGCCCAGCGCCTTTCCGATCAGGCCCTGCACAAGGCGGAGGCACGGTGGCAGGCCGCGCTCGAAGGCGCCGGCGACGGCATCTGGGATTGCGACTGCGAAAACGGCGAACTCTACGTGTCGCGTCAGTGGAAGGCCATCCTTGGCTATGGCGACGAGGATCCCCCCTGGACTGTGTCCGACTGGGTTGCCGCCGTCCACCCGGACCATCGCGCCGGCGTCCTGAAGCTGGTGGGGGACCATCTGGCGGGCCGGACTTCGTCCTATCGCGCCGAGTATCGGATGAGGGCCAAGGACGGCAGCCATCGTTGGGTCCTTGCCCGTGGCCGGGTCATCGAAAGGGCCACCGATGGCCGCGCCGTCCGTTTCGTCGGCGCCCACAGCGACATCACCCAGCAGCGTGAAGCCGAGGACGCATTGCGTCAGATGGACGAGCGTTACCGCGCCGTTCTTCGCGAACAGACCGACCTGATCGCCCGCCTGGCCCCGGACGGCGCCTTCACCTTCGTGAATGAGGCGTTCTGCCGCTTCCTCCAGCTTCCTTGCGAGTCCATCATCGGCAAACCCTGGAACGAACGCATCGAGCCGAATTCCCGGGCCGAGGTGGTGGCGGCCGTGGATGCGCTCACGCCCGCCCACCCGGAGACCGTCTCCGACGTGCAGTTGCTGCGGCCCGACGGAAGCCCCTGCTGGGTGCAATTCGTCATCCGTAAGATCTTCGACCAGGACGGCCGCTTCGTCGAAATTCAGGGCGTCGGCCGGGACATCGACGGTAAGCGCCGCGCCGAACTCGAACTGGCCCGCAAGTCGCTCGAACTGGACCGCTACTTCGAACACAGCATGGACCTGCTGTTCATCGTTGACGCCGAAGGGCGCTTCCGTCGAGCCAATCCCGAATGGGAGCGCGCCTTGGGAGTACCGGTGGCCGAGCTCATGCGCGGCTCCGTCTTCGACCTCCTGCATCCCGACGACGTGGCGCTCACCCGCGAGGCCTTCCTGGGCTTCAGCGCCGAGCAGACAACGGCCGCCATCGTGAATCGCTATCGCACCCGCGGCGGGTCTTACCGCTACATCGAATGGCGAGCCTACCCGGTCGGCGACCTGATCTACGGCGCGGGTCGCGACATCACGGAGCATCGTCACGCCGAACAGGCCCTGCGCGACAGCGAACGCTGGCTCCGCGAGTCTCAGCGCGTGTCGCGGATCGGCACCTACGCGCTGGACATCGGCTCCGGGCTTTGGAAGGCGTCGGAAACGCTGGAGGACATCTTCGGCATTGGCGCGGACGATCCGCATGACGTCGAAGGTTGGCTCACGCTGATTCATCCCGATCACCGTGACGACATGTCCCACTATCTGTTCGAGCAGGTCCTCGGCGCCAGGCTGCCGTTCAACCGCGAGTACATGATTCGCCGGCGCTCCGACGGCAGGACCATCTGGGTCCTCGGTCGCGGCATGTTGTATTGCGGGCCCGACGGCCGGCCCACCTCCATGGTGGGCACCATTCAGGACATCACCGAACGCAAGGCCATGGAGGAGCAACTGCTCCAGGCCCAGAAGATGGAGTCGATCGGCCGTCTGGCGGGCGGCGTCGCGCACGACTTCAACAACCTGCTGACGGTCATCAACGGTTACAGCGAGATCGTGTTGCTGCGGCTCCCTCCGGACGATCCATTGCGGCGCAGCGTCAGTGAGATCCGCCGCGCGGGGGAACGGGCGGTCTCCCTCACCAGCCAGTTGCTCGCCTTCAGCCGGCGGGGGATCGTGCAACCCCGCGTGCTCGACCTGAACGCCGTCATCGCGGACACCGAGCGCATGCTCCGGCGCCTGCTAAGCGAGGATATCCGCCTGGAGATCCGCCTCGATCCCGACCTCTGGCCGATCAACGCCGACATGGGCCAGATCAACCAGGTGGTGATGAATCTCTCGGTGAACGCCAAGGACGCCATGCCCGACGGCGGCATTCTCGAGATCCGCACCGCCAACGCCGCCTGGGCGGAGGTGCAACAACGCGGAGTGCGCGTGGAGCCCGGCGACTTCGTCGAACTGACTGTGCGCGACAACGGCGTCGGCATCGACGAACAGGCCCGCCGCCACATCTTTGAGCCGTTTTTCACCACCAAGCCTCCCGGCAGCGGCACCGGGCTCGGCCTGTCCACCGTCTACGGCATCGTGAATCAGGCCGGCGGCGCCGTTACCGTGGACAGCCAGCCGGGCCAAGGCGCCACCTTCCGGATCCTGCTGCCGCGCGTCGCCAGAGAAGCGTCCGGCGCGGGTGCGGCCGGCCCGGGTGAAGGCGCCATCCGAGGCCACGAGACCATTCTTGTCGCCGAAGACCAGGCCGAAGTTCTCCAGTTCGCCGTCACCTTGCTGGAGGAGTTGGGATACCGTGTTCTCAAGGCCTCCAACGGCAGGGATGCGCTCGCCGTCGCCGCCGACCACTCGGGCCCCATCGATTGCCTGTTGACCGATGTCGTCATGCCCGGCATGCAGGGTTGGACGCTCGCTTCCCAACTGCGGGCGCTCCGCCCGGCGGTGGGCGTCGTGTTCATGTCCGGCTACACTGAGAATGCGATGGTGCAAAACGCTCAAGCCGAGCACGGCGCCGTGTTTGTCGCAAAACCCTTCACGTCGGCCACCCTGGGCGGCGGCATCCGGCGCGCGATCGCGATTTCGAGCCGTCGCCCCGGGTGAGGCCCACATGGGAAGTTGGCAGGCGCGCCTAACTAGCTCAATTCTCCGCCAGACGTTCAAACCCCTGCTCGCGCGAGCCGGTGGCGCGAAGAGCGCCCGCCGCGTCATGAACGTCGAACTCACGCCCCCCACGCCGTTCGGAGTGCGTATTCGCACCGCCGTCGAAGGCGGGATTCGCGGCGAATGGGTGGAGCCCTCCAAACGCCCCGCCTGGGGCCATCTTCTTTACCTGCACGGCGGCGGCTACTTCACCTGTTCCCCGCGCACCCACCGCGCCATCACCACGGCCTTCGCCAAGGCCGGCCTGCGCGTCTTCGCGCCATCCTACCGCCTGGCGCCCGAGCATCCTTTCCCGGCCGCCCTCGACGACGCCGTGGCTTCGTTTCGTTCCGTGCGGGAGGCCGCCGGCGGACCCCTCGCCATTGGCGGCGATTCGGCCGGCGGAGGCCTCTCCCTCGCCACCATGCTGAAGCTTCGCGAACTCGGCGAGCCGCTCCCCGCCCGCGCCGTCCTGTTCTCTCCGTTCACCGACCTCACCGGCTCCGGCCCCTCGCGCCAGGCCAACGACGGCCGCTGCGCCATGTTTCGCGGCGTGGGTATGGAGTGGGTGGTGCTCGGCTACGCGGGTAGCGAGTCCGAGCTCCGCAATCCTCTCGTCTCTCCCCTGTTCGCCGACCTCGCCGGACTGCCGCCCCTGCTGATTCACGCAGGCGCCGACGAAACTCTGCTGGACGATTCCACCCGTCTGGCCGAGCGCGCCCGCGCCGCCGGAGTCGACGTCAGTCTGAAGATCTGGTCCTCGGTCCCGCACGTCTGGCAACTGTTCCATCACGTGATTCCCGAAGGCGGCCGCAGCATCGCCGAAGCCGTGGAGTTCCTGAAGGCGATGCTTGCGTGAAGTCCGATCTGGACGCCCTCATCATCGGCGCCGGATTCGCTGGTCTCGGCATGGCCATCCGTCTGCTCCAGGCCGGCGTGACGCGCCTTGCGATTCTCGAACAGGCCTCGGAAATCGGCGGCACGTGGCGCGACAACACCTATCCCGGCTGCGCCTGCGACATCCCCTCGCACCTCTACTCCTGGTCCTTCGAGCCGAATCCCGAATGGACCCGCATGTATCCCACGCAGCCCGAAATCCAGGCCTACCTGCTGCGCGCCATCGAACATCGCGGCCTGCGTCCCCTCATTCGGTTGAACTGCCAGGTGCGCGACGCCGTCTGGGACGAAGCTGCCCGCCAATGGCGCGTCGCCACGGCCTCCGGGGAAACCTTCACCGCCCACATCCTGGTGGCGGGCATGGGCGGACTCAGCCGTCCCGCTTACCCCGACATCCCCGGCGCGACCTCCTTCGCCGGACCCGCCTTCCATTCGGCCCGCTGGGACCACTCCCTCAACCTGGCCGGCAAACGCGTCGCCGTCATCGGCACAGGCGCCAGCGCGATTCAATTCGTGCCCCAAATAGCGCCCCACGTCGAACGCCTGACCCTCTACCAACGAACGCCGCCGTGGATCCTGCCGAAGCGCGATCCTGCGTTGGGACCATTCTGGCGCGGGCTGTTCCGCCGTCTCCCCGCGGTCATGCGCCTGTTCCGCGCGGCCCTGTACTGGCGTCAGGAAGCGCTCGCTCCGGCCTTCACCCTCAGCCCCGCGCTGATGGCGCCCGCCGCCCGCATGGCCCGCGCGCACCTGGCCGCCGCCGTCGCCGATCCGGAACTCCGCCGTAAACTCACGCCCACTTACCGCATGGGCTGCAAGCGCATCCTGCTGTCGAACGACTACTACCCGGCCCTCGCCCGCCCCAACGTGGAGCTGATCACCGCTCCTATCGATCGCATCACCCCGTCCGGCGTCGTCACCGCCGATGGCGGCGAACGGCCGGCCGATGCGCTCATCTACGGCACCGGTTTCCGCGCCACCGACCTGCTCACTCCCCTGCGCATCATCGGCCGCGGCGGCGTGGACCTGAACGACGCCTGGCGCGGCGGCCTCGAGGCCTACCATGGCGTCACTGTCACCGGCTTCCCGAACCTGTTCATTCTGGTCGGCCCCAACACCGGCCTCGGCCACAACTCGATCGTCTTCATCATCGAGGCGCAGATTCACTACGTGCTCGAATGCCTTCGACTGATGGAGCTGCGCGGCGTCCGCGCCATCGATGTGAAGCCCGCCGCCCAGCGGCGCTACAACCTCGACATACAACAGCGCCTGCGCCGCACCGTCTGGGCGTCGGGCTGCAAGAGCTGGTACCTCGACGCCCGCGGCGCAAACACCACCCTCTGGCCCGGATCCACCATTTCGTATTGGGCCCAAACCCGCGAACCGGCGGCCGCGGACTATTCGCTTCTGCGCTGATTCCGGGCGGCTACAATTGCCCTATGAACTTGACGCGGAGAGCGGTCCTGGCGGCTGCGGGAGCGGCCATCGCGAGCGGCCGGCCGCAAATCACAAGCCGGTCCGGCCTGCGCATGGAGCAGCATGGCGACCCCACCCGCCCGGCCATCGCCGTTTTCCTCCCCTCCCAGTCCGCCCCGGCGGCGGTGATCGAGATGCCGGAGCACGCCTGGCGGAGAGTCCGCGAGAACGACAGCCAGGCATGGTTCTACAAGATGTACGGTCCGGATTCGAAGGAAATCAAGGTCACCTGGGCCTCAACCCCCGACACGCTGTCGTTCAGGATGGAGGCCGCGGCGGGGTTCACACTGAACGGCGGCGCGCGGCTCACCGGCGACAGGATCGCCATCCAATACGAGATTCTCAGCGCCTCCGAACCCCGGCTGGCCGCGGTCCAGGCCGTCACCTGCGTGCGGCTCTACCGCCCCTTCACCGACGTCTTCCTGGAACGGACATTCGTCCACGACGAACTGGGCCTGCAGCCTATCGCCGTCGCCACCCCCGAGCGGCTCGCCGAAAACGCCGAGGAGTGGCTGCCCTGCCGCTACATCTCGAACGTCGGAGGCCGCGCCACCCCGTACAAGGTGGAAAAGCTGGACGGCGTGACGCGGTATTTCCGGCCCCGCCCCGCCGACGCCCCGTTCATCGCCACCGCGTCGGATCCAGCCGGTTGGACCGCTTGCACCTTTTCGCCGACCGCCAATTCCGTCTTCACGAACCCCGCGCGAACCTGCCACCACGCCGACCCGATATCGCTATCGGTCCAGGATGGCCGAGCGAGCCACGGCGTCACCATGCTCATCCTGCGCGGCTCCGTCGCCGACGCCTGGAAGCGCGTTTCGAGCGAGTTGCGGGACAAGGATTAGCGGGCTCCGGTACTGGACCCGCGCGCCGCAACGGTTAACGGCGGATTATTTGAAGTGGCCGTAGTTCCGTTCGCCCGGTTGCGGTAACATCGCCGTATAAGATGTCATTCAAAGTAGTTCTTGCGGTTGTTCTTTCCTCTGTAATCGTTCTTCCGCTCGTAGGCCTGTTCGCATTGTCGGGCCACTCGCAGGCGCGGTTCGAGCCTGCTCCGAAGGTCCTCGGCTCCGCCACGCCCGTGGCCCTTTCCGTTGCCAACCCGCACGGCGTCCGCGCCGTGGAGGTGTTCCTCGAACAGGACGGCGCCCGGACCAAGGTGTTCGAGACGGCCAGCCCAACCTCCAGCCGCGTCCTCTTCTTCCGGAATCACGAGGCGCCCCGGACTTTCTCCTTCAACGCATCGTCGAAGAAGGAGGGCAAGGCGCGCCTGGTCGCCGAAGTGACGTCCAACGATTTCGCCGGCGCCGTGGACACCGTCGCCGTCGACGTCGAAGTCAGCCTGCGCCCGCCCACCGTGGTCGCCGACGGCGCCCAGCACTACATCCACCAGGGCGGCTCCGAACTGGTCGCCTTCACCCCGGGCGGCAATTTCACCGAAGCCGGCGTGCGGGCAGGCAAGTATAGCTTCCGCAGTTTCCCCATGCCCGGCGCTGCCTCCGGCGAACGCTTCGCCCTGTTCGGCTATCCCTGGGACCTTCCGCCGGACACCGCTCCCGTCGTCTACGTCCGCAACGTCGCCGGCGTCGAAACAGAGGGCAAGTTCTGGTACAAGGTGTTCCCCAAGGAGTTCCGCCACCGCGACATGGAGCTCACCGACAAGTTCCTGGACAAGGTGGTCAACGAGATCGATCCCGGCGGTCAGGGCGACCTGGTCACCCGCTTCGTCCGCATCAATAACGAAACCCGCCGGGCCAACAACCAGACCCTCGCCGACCTGCGCCTCAAGACCGAACAGAAATTCCTCTGGACCGGCCCCTTCCTGCAAATGTCGAAGACCAAGGTGGAGTCCCACTTCGCCGACGTCCGCAGCTACATCTACAACGGCAAGAAGGTGGACGAGCAGGTTCACCTGGGCTACGACCTGTCATCCACCGCGCACGCGCCGGTGGTCGCCGCCAACGACGGCAAAGTCGTTTTTGCGGAGCGCCTGGGAATCTACGGCAACTGCATCGTCGTCGACCACGGCTACGGCCTGCAATCGATCTACGGGCACCTGTCGGCGATCTCAGTAAAGGCGGGCGACGCGGTGAAGCGCGGCCAGGAGATGGGACAAAGCGGCGCCACGGGCCTGGCCGGCGGCGATCACCTGCACTTTTCCATGCAACTCGACGGCGTGCAGATCAACCCGCTCGAATGGTTCGACGCCCACTGGATTCAGGACCGCGTCTTCAGCAAGACGAATCCCGGAGCGCAGCTGACAAAGTACGAAGATCCTGCTCGTTGTTGTAAAGGTGAGGCGAAACCCGAAGGTAGCCATGCCGCGCGGAAACGACGATCCGGCGTTCTTTCAGCATCCGCGAAAGCGCGGAAACATCGCGGTCACTGAACCGCGCCGAAACAATCGGCGTCGCCCCGTCGGCCACCGTCGCGCCCAGCGCCCGCAACTCGCCGCGCAGCGTGTCGGCCAGTCCCAGCACGCGCCGCTCGATGTTCTCGGGCCCTAACTCGAGCATCATCCCCACCACGGCCTCCAGCGCCGCGAGCAGGCTGAACGGGATCATGCCGCCCTCGAATCGCTCGGCGGCCGCCCGGAACTCGGGCTTGCCCAGGTGCAGGTCGTCCACCCCTCGCCACCGCTTGTCGCTCCGCCAGCCGACGACGCTCGGCTGAATCCTCTCGCGAACCTCCGGGTCGATGTAGAAGAACCCCGCCCCGGTCGGCGACAGCATCCATTTGTAGCCATGCACGGCGAACATCGTCGGCCGCACGGCGGAAACGTCCAGCTGCAACGCCCCCAGCCCCTGCGTCCCGTCCAGGTACAGCATCACGCCGCGCTCCCGCAGGTACGGCGCAATCTCCTCCACCGGCGTCCGGAATCCCGAAGCGTAGTTCAGAAGGCTGACCGCCACCAGCCGCGTCCGGGGCGTAATGGCCTCGTAGAACCGCTCCCAAGTGGTTTCGACGAACTCCACATCCGGCCCGGCGAAGTGCGGCGCGTACAGGTTATTCGGGAACTCGCCCGCCAGCGTCACAATGCGATCGCCGGCGCGCCAGTCGACGCCGCCCAACAGGATGCCCAGCGCCGTTGACGCATTCGGGACAAACCCCACGTCATCGGCCTCGCAGTGAATCAGCCGCCCGATCGCCGCCCGCAACCGGTCCGCGTCGTCGAACCAGCTCAGAAAGTCGGTGCACGCCAGCCGATCCCGCCGCGCCAGGTGATTCATCATCGCCTGAGTCGCGCACCTCGGCATCTGGCCATAAGTCGCCGAATTGAGATAGGTCCAATTCTCAAGAGCGGGAAACTCGCCGCGCACCCGCTCCCAATCGATCGTCATTGGCCCTTCAGGAACGTGACCACATCCTCGATCGCGACATCCGTCGATTGCTTGGTCCGCCGGTTCACCACCTCGACCTTGCCCTGCGCCAGCTTCTTGCCCACCGTCACGCGCCACGGCGCGCCGATCAGGTCCGCGTCCTTGAACTTCACGCCCGGCCGCTCGTCGCGATCGTCGAACAGCGCATCCAACCCGGCCGCCTTGCACGCCTGGTAGATCTTCTGGGACATCTCCATCTGCGGGCCGGCTTTGATGTTCACCGGCGTCACCACGACAAAGAACGGCGCGATGGCCGGCGGCAGCGACATGCCGTCTTTATCGGCGTACAACTCCACCGCCGAACTCAGAATGCGTTCGACGCCGATGCCGTAGCTGCCCATGATCGGCGTAATCTCCTCGCCGCCCTCATTGGTCACATGCAGCCCCATCGACTTCGAGTACTTATACCCGAGCTTGAAGATATGCCCGATCTCGACGGTCTTGTACATCTCCACTGGCTTGCCGCACTGCAGGCAGGCGTCGCCCGTCACCACCTGTCGCAGGTCGAAGAACTCCGGCTTGAAGTCCTCGCCCGGCGTGACATTCCGCAGGTGGTAGTCGTTCTTGTTCGCCCCCGCGATCATGTTCTTGCGCCCTTGCAGCGCCAGGTCCGCGATCACGCGAATCTTACTGACGCCCACCGGCCCCAGCGATCCCGCGTCGGCGCCGAAGGCCTGCCGGATCTCTTCGGGATGCGCCGGCCGCACCTCCACCGCGCCCACCGCCGAAGCGAACTTCGTCTCGCTCAACTGATGATCGCCGCGCACCAGCGCCAGCACCAGCGTCCCGTCGGCCGCCATCACCAGGCTCTTCATCTGCGACGTCTCGGGCAGCCCCGTGAACGCGGCGATTTCGGCGATGGTCTTCTGCCCCGGCGTATGAAACTCCTCGGGCGCCAGGTCGCCTTCAGGATCGGAGGCCAGCGGCGCCGACGGCTTCCCGACGGCCTTCTCCAGGTTCGCCGCATAGCCGCAGCCCTTGCACTCGACGACGAAATCCTCGCCCGCCTCGGACCGCACCATGAACTCGTTGGACTTACTGCCGCCCATCGCCCCCGAATCGGCCTCGACGATCACAAACTGCAGGCCGCAGCGCTCGAAAATCCGGCAGTAGGCGTCGCGATGCTTGTTGTAGGCGACGTCCAACCCCTCCGGCCCCATATCGAAGGAGTAGGAATCCTTCATGATGAACTGCCGCACCCGCAGCAGTCCGCTCTTGGGACGCGGCTCATCGCGGAACTTCGTCTGGATCTGATACCAGATCTGCGGCATCTGCTTATAACTCCGCAATTCGCCGCGCGCGATGGACGTCATCACTTCCTCGTGCGTCATGCCCAGACACATATCGCGCCCGAAACGATCCTTCAGGCGGAACATGTTATCGCCCATGATGGTCCAGCGTCCGGACTCCTGCCACACCTCGGCGGGATTCAGCGCGGGCAACAACATCTCCTGCGCCCCGATGGCGTCCATCTCCTCGCGGACAATCGCCGTGATCTTGAGAATGGAGCGCTGGGCGAGAAACAGGTAGTTATACACGCCCGCAGCGAGCTGGCGGATATATCCAGCTCTGAGCAGCAACTGGTGGCTGACGACTTCGGCTTCGGCGGGATTCTCCCGCAACGTGGGGATAAAGAGTTTACTCCAGTACATTGTTCGGCTTAGAAAGAAGGAGTGTGAACCCCGATTTTATCACGCGGGGCTGCGTCTACAGCCCCGTGCGCGTCACCTCGCCACGTCGGCGATACACACCATCTTCGACAGATAGCCCTTCTGGAACACCGGCGGCCCGCCGCCCATGTCCAGTTGGAACTTCACCGTCAGGGCCTTGCCATTGGGCAGCGTAAGCGGCTTGCCGCCCGTCCGCACCACCCATTCCAGGTTCCAGCCCGCGCCCGCCGCCTGCCACGTCTCAGCCTCCGCGAAGAACTGCCAGGTGGCCCACAGCCCGTCGTTGCCCGACCACGTCAAATCCGGTCCACCCAGATTCACCGTAGCCTGCGCGCCGTGCGACCCGGCCGCCTGCCAGACAAACTGCTTGGCCGCCGCCTCGCCGCCCGCATACGTAAAGGCCTGCCCATCCAGCCGCAGCCCGATGCCCTTCACGCCCTCGGCCGGAATCGGCTTCAGCGAATAATTCACATGCGGATCCGGCGTCCCGCCCGCATAGAACATCTCCGACACCGAGGCCGCCTGGTTCCAGAAGTTCACAAAGGAGGGCGTCAGCGTGATGCCCGGCGACGAGGCCGCCACATAGCGGTCGCCCTGCTTGGGCAGAATCTTCGCCAGACTCTCGTTGTAGAACTTCCAGATCGCCCCATCCGGCTTCGCGAAAATCGAATTCACCTCCGCGATGCTCGCCGGCGGAGCGTTCGTGTTCGGATTGAACGGATACTTCGCCGACAGCCGCCGGTACTGCGCGCAAACGTCCTTGCCCTTGGCGTTCAACTCATCCGGCCCCAGCCGTTTCAGCATCGCCTCGACGCTCGTAATCGGATCCTCCATCAGCTTCTGGACCGTCGCGTCCACGTGCCCTTCGGGATCCACGCGGAAGTTCTGCGCCACCTGCTTGGTGGTCACCCGCGCCGTCGAGGCGTCGTTCAACACCGGCGCAGCCACCGTCTCATTCAACTGCGGAGCATTGGCCGCCTTGTCCACCGAAGTCTGCAACGACAGCAGCGCGTTCATGTAAGCCTGGTTGCCCGGCCCGATGAAGCGGTCCGCGCCCGGCTGCACCACGGCCTGCACCGGCTGAAACGCCTTGGCGACATCCGGCTCGTCCACGGCCGTATTGGTGGAAGCCAGCGAAAACATCGCCAGCAGCGTGGAAGTATTCCCGGATAACACGTTCAGCTTCTTGGAAGCGTCCTGGATATTGGCGTACTTCACCACCTGGGCGGACTTCAGGTAATTCCGCCACTGTTTAATGAAGTCCGAGTAATACCGGTCGGCTAACTGCTTCGCCAGACTCGCGCGATCCACATTCGCCGCGCCCTGCGGCCCCAGCACCCACTCCTCGCCCGCGAAGTACTTATCCGGATTCTTGAACGAATTCCGCATGAAGTCCCATCCCTTCTTGGTGAAAGGACCGCCGACCTCATACCCGTCAATCACCGTCTCCGAGGAACCCGGGAACTGCCGGTTGAAATTCACCGGCGTGGAGTTCTTGGCCGCATCGGCCAGCATCGCCGCGTACACGCGCTCAACGCCCGCGAACTGGTTCAGATAACGGCGTCCCTGCGCCACCGCGGCCGCGTCGTTGGCCGGCGTATACGGATTCTCGACCTTCAATTCATCGGAGTAGAAATCGAACTGCTTCTGCGCGAGCGCCACCCGTTCGGGATCCACCGTCTGCCCCGCGCTCCAGCGATTCATCAGCACCGGAGACAGAAACTCCCGCGTGCTCTTGTCATGATTCGATGTCGTTATGAGATAGGCCTTCAGCGTGTCATAAGTCGCGCCGTACTCAGGGCCGCCATCGGGAGTCGCCGGCAGCGCCCGCAGGATATCCACCAGCTTGGCCTGCGTCTGCCCGAACATGACTTTCTTGAAACTATCGAAATAAATCTTCCGGACATTCGGGTATAAGTCGTCGCCGACATACAACCCCCAGTGATAACTCCACGGCGACCCATTGCGCTGATAATCGGTCAGCGTGGCCAGCGACTGCCGCAGCGTCTCGAGCCTCTTCAGCGAATCCACCGTGGCCAGCTTCACCCCCGCCGGCTCGACGCTCTGAATCCCCTGCGCGGCCTCCTTCACGGTGCTCTCCAGCGCATGGTTCTTGAAGAACGAAACCAGCAGCAGGATCGAATACAGCAGGCACAACCCCGCGGCCGTGGCGAACAGCACCCGCCGCATCAGGCTGACCTTCGTGCTCGACCCGCTCGCGCCCATGGCGGCCCGATCGCCCAACAACAGCTCGTTAAAAAACCGCGGCAGGAACACCCACTGCGGCACGCGCTTGCTGCCCACCACCTGCTGCTGCGCCGGCTGTCCGCCCTGCGCCACCATATCGGCGCGGAACATGCCGGTCGCGGCCATATTCGCATCGGCCTTCTTGCGCTGCGGAACCGCCGCCATCTCATTCACCACCACCGGACGCACGCCGGTGAAGTAGAAGCCCCGCAGGAACGGCCCCACGGTCAACTGGCTGGGACGGCACAAATCCACCAGAAACTGCACGCCCATGGCCCGCAATTTGCGAAATTCGCGCGGAAATTCGTAAATTCCGGGCAGTTTCGGCGCCTCATGCTCGCGCGACAGGAACGGCGGACGATAGTTCGCCAGCGACCGGTACAGCGTATCGAACGCCTCCGTGCAGCGCGCCGCCTCCTGATCCCCGTACACGCCCTGCCGGCCATCGGCCAGCGGCAGCGTCGCGCCAAACACCTGCGCCGCTTCCTCATTGGTGAGGTTGCGGACATACTCCAGGAAGAACGGCACGCGGTCCATCTTGGTGAACATCACATACACCGGCAGATTGATGCCCAGCGTCTGCGAGATCTCCCCCAGCCGCGCCCGCAGCGTCCGCGCCGTCGCGCCCAACGCCTCCTGCGCGCCCTGCCGGATCAGGCTCTCCGCCTCGATCATCACCAGCGCCGCCCGCGGAGCCTGTCCGCCCGACCCCACCGCCGATCCGATCCGTCCGCCCTGCAGCCGTTTCGCCACCCGCGCCCACACGCCCGGCTCATTCACGCTCGACCCGGCCGCTTCCACAAACACCGCGTTCTTGGCGAACCAGACATTCGCCCCGCGCGTCGGAATGATGCTCGTCTCCTGGTACACGTGCCCGGCCAGCAGCTCGGGATCCAGTCCCGAACTCACCATCACGCTGGTCTTCGACGCGCCCGTGTCGCCCATGACGAACACCGCCGGCACAGCGGCGATCTTCTGTCCCTTTTGCGCCGCCGCCAGCTTCCCGTCGGCCTCGCGGATCAGCACGGAAACATCATCGGTCCCGGCGTCCACTTCCTGCTCTTCCGGCGCTTTGGCGGCCTTCTCCTGCTTGTCCTTGCTATGCGCGAACACGATGGCGACGGCGGCGGCCGCCAGCGCGATCAGGCTCAGCGCCACCGTGAAAATCGTCAGCTTCGATCCTGTCAGGCCCAGCTTCGGCCCCAGCAGGTACACCGTCATGACGAAGATCGGAAACAGGGCCGCGCACAGGATCAGAGTCTTCTTCATCTGGTTCCTCCCCCACTTACACCCGGCCGGTAGCGATCGCGTGCACGTCCGAGGCGCCGGACCCCAGCGTGAATTTGAAAACGACGAACAACAGGAGCAGCAGCACAAAGCAGGCGATGGCGCCAATCATCAACGACTTCACCCACGTGTCCTTGGCCACCCGCACCGTCTCGCCCTGCGGCAGCCACGCCGGCGACAACTCGCCGATGCCGCCCCGGATGCGCCGGATCTTCTCCGCGCACGCGTTCATGTAGTTCTGCAACTCGCCGCTGCGGCTGCCCGAATAACGCCCCATGTAGCCCAACAGCATGCACAGGTAGTGGACCTCCAGCACATCGGCCAGGTCCGCCGAATCGTTCCGCCCCAGCAGTTGGTCCAGGTTCTGGAAGAACACCTCGCCGGCCATGTGCGTGCCGAACAGCTCTTCCTGCAGCGGCTTGCGAGGCCAGTCCGCAAAGATCGGATTCCGCGTATTCAGCACGGATTCGTCCAGGAACCCGCACACCGCCAGCGTGGCCATGCGAATGTCGTCGCTCGTGTACCCCGCCCGGTTCCGAGCCTCCTGCGCCGCCGACTTCAGCCCCTCCCGCATGTAATAACGGAACGACTCCGCGTCCGTCAGATTCTGGCGGTTCGACCGCAGCCGCACAATGGCGGTCAACACTTCCTGAAACAGCAAAGCGAGATTGTCCGGCCGTGCAACGGCTGTGCTAGTGGGTGTCATGCGACCTCTCCCTGAATCATCTATCGAGAACTACCAGGAGTTCGAGCTCGGCGTCGGGAAAATCGCCGGGCACGTAAATGCCGACCCGCCGCGTCTGGACGATATGATCCCAGAACGGCCCCTCCCGCGAAACGCCGAAGTACTGGCTTTCGACCCGCGCCGAAATCGCCGAAGGGGGAACCGGCAAATGCGTTAATGCAAGCCCCGCCATGGCGCGTTTCACCAGTTCGCCGACGAACTTGCTCGAGCAGATCTTGATCAACTGCGGCGCCCGCGTGATCAACTCCGCCTCGCCCATGGCCGACCGTATCCCGAACACCCAGCGCGCGCGTCCCAGCACCCGCGTGTCCGTCACATCGCCTTCATAGAAATAATCGGCGGTCTTGCGCAACGGTATGGAGATGCAGTTGGTGGGAACAATCGTTTCCAGGTGCGCGCGGATATGCCGGTCAAGCGCGTCGAAGCACTCGCTCAGGTTCAGGTGGTCGTACTTGGGCAGCGTCGAAGGGCTCGACTCGAGCGCGAACGTGCACAGCGCCCCGCCCAGCCGCGACATCTCGAGGAACAGTTCCTCCGGGTGTCCGCGCTTGGCCATGAACTGGTGCCGCAGCGGTCCCAGCGCGGCGTTCACCGTATGCACCAGCCAGAAGCTCGCAATCTCGCGAGAGGAAAAATCGGCCCCGCCGGCCGACCGTCCGATGGACGCGCTCTTGGACTCGAGGATCTCGATCAGCCGCCTCAGCAGCAGCATCAGGTACTCGCTCGCGGCGATTTGGAGGCAAGGCGGCACGAACTCCGGGTCGTAGATGAACTGCCCCGAGCCATCCCGCTTCACCCGCGCCACCGGGAGCGTCACGAACCCCTCGCGAGGCTCCATTTCAAACAGCAGCCGGATGTTTTTCCGCCCCACCCGCACCGGCCGTTCATCGGCGCCCGTATTCTCATCGCCGAACGTGCGGGTTTCGGCGACATACCGCGCCGCGGCGGAGTCTTCGGTAAGCGCGCAGTTAGGCCCCTGAGGCCGCCGCTCCGGAATGGCGACATACACCACCACGCCGTCCGCGGTTGGAGGAAACACGTCGGTGACCGAGCGAGCCTTCGGGATCTCGTCGCACTCCGGCATGTGGAACGGCAAACCGTCGGGCAGCACCCCTCGGGCATGCAGGATGCTGACCGTGCCATTCCGTAGCGCCTCGGCATCCAGCTGGATTCCGGTCAATCCGAAACTCTGGTACCACAGAGCGGACGTCGCGAACGTGATCGAGTCTTCGAAGTAGCGGCTCTGTACCTGAAATTGGTGCGGGCCCAGGTACATCCCCTCAGACCACACGACTCTGGACAGAAATCTCATGTAGGACTATGCTAGCTGGCGCCCACCGCCACGCGCCGTGGTATTGGATACTGTATCATGGACCCCGGCGCAAATTAAGCGCGGTCCATCATAGCACGACGCGTTGCGTCGTTATAAACACGACGGGTTGCGTCGTAATTAACACGGCGCCTTGCGTCGTCACAAGCATGAAGCGCTGCGTCGAGAAGCAGGGGAGGGGGCAGCCGTGAGTCTGGACAAAAACTACAAACTTTTGGAGCCCGCGTCCAACGTGGGTCCGTCTGAGGATCAGGAGTTGTTCGCCCGCGAGATCGCCACTGGACAGCCGGTCACTGTCCATTTATTGGCGAAGGGTCGCAAGGCGGACAATGACTCGTTGGTGCGCCGGATCCTGGCGCTGAACACCGCGGATCGGGTGCAGGTGCTCGACACCGGCGAGTACCAGGGTTATACATTTGTAGTCACCCGCGTACTCCCGGGAGCCGCCGCATTCCGGACATGGATGACCACGGTCGCCCCGGAGCCGAAAGCGCCGCCCACCATCGACCGGTTGGGCTCCTTCAAACTGCCGGTGAACATTGCGCCGCCGCCCGCCGAATCCAAGTCGGAGCCGGGCGAATTCACTCGCATGTTCATGGCCCCGGCCCCTCCCGCCACTTCGCCATCGAGCCCGGCGTTTGATCCGGACGCAACCCAGCCGATGGAGGCGTTCAACCCGTCGAAGTTCTCCCAGCCCTCCGCCCCGCCGCCGGCGCCCGAGCCGCCGCCCACCCGGGAGCCCGGCGAATTTACACGCCAGTTCATGGCGCCCGCCGCGCCCAAACCATCCGCGCCACCGCCGCCGCCCGCTCCAGCGCCGCCGCCCCCCGCCGCCCCGCCGCCCGCGCCAGCGGCCACCGAACCCGGGGAATTCACGCGGCAGTTCATGAGCCCGGCCGCGCCCAAACCCTCCGCCCCCCCCGTGCAGGCGGCTGGCGACCCCGGCGATTTCTCCCGTCAATTCAAGGCCCCGGCGGCCCCCGCGCCCCCGGACGCCCCGCCGCCGCCCGCCGCCGAACCCGGCGAATTCACGCGTCAGTTCATGGCTCCGGCAGCAGCCAAACCGACCGCGCCAGCGGCCGCCCCGCCGCCGCCTGCCGCCGAAGCGGGCGAGTTCACCCGCATGTTCCAGACCGGGCCCACCGCCGCTGTACCGCCGCCACCTGCGGCCCCCAAGCCGCCCGCGCCTCCGGCCGCCCCGCCGCCGCCCGCCGCTGAACCAGGCGAATTCACGCGCCAGTTCATGGCTCCGGCAGCACCCAAACCGACCGCGCCGCCCCCGCCGCCGCCCCCAGCCGCCAAGCCGCCCGCGCCTCCGGCCGTCCAGCCGCCGCCTGCCGCCGAAGCGGGCGAGTTCACCCGCATGTTCCAGACCGGGCCCACCGCCGCTGCACCGCCGCCGTCCGCAGCCGCCCCGCCGCCCGCGCCTCCGGCCGCCCCGCCGCCGCCCGCCGCCGAAGCGGGAGAATTCACCCGCATGTTCCAGACCGGGCCCACGACGCCGCCCCCCGCGCCCACCGCCGCTGCACCGCCGCCACCCGCGGCCCTCAAGCCGCCCGCGCCTCCGGCCGCCCCGCCGCCTGCCGCCGAACCGGGAGAATTCACCCGCATGTTCCAGGCGCCCCCGGAGCCGCCGTCTTCGGCCCAGCCCCCCGCGCCTACCGCCGCTGCGCCGCCGCCACCCGCGACCCCCAAGCCGCCCGCGCCTCCGGTCGTCCAGCCGCAACCCGCCACCGGAGCGGGCGAGTTCACCCGCATGTTCCAGACCGGGACCACAACACCGTCCCCAGCGGCGCCCACCCCGCCGTCGCCGCCCCCAGCGCCAGCCGCCGCGGAAGCGGGCGAGTTCACCCGCATGTTCCAGACGCCGCCGCCCGAACCATCCAAGCAGCAGAAGCCGAAACCAGCAGGCGGAGTCATTGCGGTCCCCGGCGCCCCGCGGAAAATCGCGGTCCAGCGTCCCCCGAAATCCAGCGAACCCGGCGAGTTCACCCGGCTCTTCCAGACGCCGGCCGAAAAGGCCGCCCGTCCCCCGGCGCCTCCCGCTCCTCCACCCGCCGCTCCTCCGCCCGCCTCCAAGGAACCCGGCGAATTCACACGCCAGTTCCAATCGCCGGCCCAGCCCTCCAGCGCTCCGCCCGCATCGAAGGAGCCCGGCGAATTCACCCGCATGTTCGGAACGCCCGGCGCCGCCCCTCCCGCCCCGCCGCCTCCGCCTCCTTCCAGCGACGCCGGCGAGTTCACCAAGCTCTTCCAAACCCCGGTGGAGCCGCGCACGCCCGCTTTCGGCTCCGACGCGATGTTCGCGCCCCCGCCCCAGCGCCCGCCCGCATCCGCCGCCCCCGGCGGCGATTTTGAGAAGATCTTCCAGCAGCCCCAGCAACAGCAGCCGTCCACCCCATATGCGGCCACGCCCTCCACGCCCAAACCGGTCGGCGAATTCACCCGCATGCTCGACCCGTTCAACGCCCAGGGCAACGCTGGACCCACGCCCTTCGGCCCGGCCCAGCCGGCGCCTCCGCCGCCCTCCTCCGGCGCGCCCGGCGACTTCACACGAATGTTCGGCCCCGGCGCGGGCGGAGGCATGCCGGCCTCATCCTCCGGGATGGGCGCCACCGGCGCCTTTCACACACCCACCCACGGCGGAGGCGCCGCCGCTCCCTCACAGCCCCAAGGACCCGGCGAATACACGCGCATGTTCGAAGCGCCGGCCGCTCAACCGCCCGCCGCGGCCGGCGGCGCCGCGAAACGTCCCGCCAAGGCCATGGAGGAGCCCGCCAAGCCCAAATCGAACCTGCTGCTCATCATCATATTGAGCTCGCTGTTCGTGCTCGCCGTGCTGGTTGTGCTGTTCTTCGTCCTGCGATCGTAACCCTCCATACGGACGTCCCCGGGGCGGCGGCCAAATCCGTCCGCCGCCCTCGGGCGCGACATCGCCCCGGCCCACTTGTTAAGATCGTGATCGAATGCGGGTTTTTGCCCTGTGCTTGCTGCTGGCGCTTCCCGCGGTCGCCCTGGACGATAACATTCCTCTGCCCGACCGCGCCCGGCAGTATCTCATCGACCTGCTTAAGCTCGATACCACCAACCCTCCGGGTAACGAAACCCGGGTTGCCGAATACCTCCGGCAGGTCGCCGACACCCACGGCATTTCTTGCGAACTGCTCGGCCCGGACGCGCGCCGCCTCAACTTTGTGGCCCGTCTCAAGGGCGGAGTCCGCCGCCGTCCTCTCCTGTTAATCGCCCACAGCGACGTTGTCCCCGTCGACCGCGGCCAGTGGACCGTCGACCCGTTCCGCGGCGAAACCCGCGGCGGGTTCATCTTCGGCCGCGGCGCTGTCGACGACAAGAGCCTGCTCGCCGCCGAATTGGCCGTTCTGGTCGAACTCCGCCGCCGCAACATTCGTCTGAACCGCGACATCATTCTGCTGTCGGAAGCCGACGAGGAAGCCGGCGCCACCGGGATTCAGTGGATCGTGGACAAGGCCTGGGCGAAAATCGACGCCGAGTTCGCCCTCAACGAAGGCGGCTACATCTTCGAAACCTCCGACGGCGACCGCGCCTTCAACATTCAAACCGCCGAAAAGGTGCCCACCCGCGTCATTCTCACCGCGCACGGCGCCGCCGGTCACGGTTCGCTGCCCCGGCCCGACAATCCCGTCCTGCGGCTGTCCCGCGCCGTGGCGCGTCTGGCCGATTCCGATCAGCCCGTCCATGTGAACAGCGTGACGCGCCGCTACCTGCGCGAACTGTCCCGCCTCCCTGATTTCACCTGGCTCGCGCCCATGCTCCCCAAACTCGATAACCCCGCCCTCGCCGGCGCCGTCGCCAACCAGATCCGTTCCCGCGAGCCGGAGATCGAGGCCATGCTGCGCACCAGCGTCACACCCACCATGCTGAGGGCTAGCAATAAGGTGAACGTGATTCCCAACACCGCCGAAGCCCAGTTGGACGTCCGCCGCCTGCCCAGCGAAACCCGCGAGGAGATCGTCGCCCGTTTCCGCCAGACGATCAACGATCCTTCCATCGACGTTACCGTCGCTGCCGCGCCCGGCATGCCCGCCACCGAGCCCAGCCCGCTGATCACACCCCTGTATCGCGCCATGGAGCGCGTGTTCAAGATCCACTCCGAGGACGTCGTGCTACCCTACATGTCGCGCGGCGCCTCCGACAGTTCATTCCTGCGCGCCCGCGGAATGCCGGTCTACGGCGTCCCGTTGTTCGCCAAGGAGGGCGGCGACGCCCGCATCCACGGCAACGACGAACGCATATCTCCGAAAAACCTCGAGGACGGCGTCGAACTTCTCTGGCAAATCGTCATGGAAGTGGCCGGCCGCGAATAAGAGGATTGATGACTCCCGCCGAAACGAACCCAACTCCTGTCTTTACGAGTTATGAGGACCTGTCCCGCTCCGTGGACTTCGCCATTGTCGGCCCCGAGGCCTCGGACGATCGCATCGCCCAGACCTGCGAACAGGCCAAGGCCCGCCGCGTGGGCCGCCTTACCGTGCGCCCGTCCTCGCTCGATCTGGTCACCCGCTGGATGGGCGGTAGCGGAATTTCCATCTGCGCGGCCGTGAGTTACCCGCATGGCGCCGACACCACGGCCGTGAAGTTATACGCCGTCCGCGACGCCATCAACCGCGGGGCCCGGGCCATTGAGACCATCCTGAGTCCCGGCCGCATGATTTCGCGCCAATTCCGTCATCTCGAGTCGGAAATTATGCAGATGACTCAGGAGTGCCACCGTTCCGGCGTCGAGTTCATCCTGGACTTCGAAATCGGGTGGCTCCCGCCGGATCTCCAGGCGATCGCCTGCAAACTCGCCCGTCGCACTGAGGTCGACGTGGTGCGCGCGGCCAGCCTCTATGGCCCTCCGGCAAGCGCTGAAGACGTCCAGTTGCTGGTGTCGAAGCTGGGCGAGTTGGCCAAAGTCTCCACGACGCTGCCCGAAACCCTGGAAGCCGCCGAAGCCGCCCGCGTTGCCGGTGTGGCTTGGTTCCAGACCGCCGCCCCCGAACCATTGCTCACTGCCTGGGACGTCGAAGTGAAGCGTCGCGCCGACGAGTTAGCGGCCGGTTGACCCGCGTCCGCGGGAAATGCCGATTTCTCCCGCCATGCCCGCGAAACCCTGAGTTCCACGAACTCTAACCCCGAATAACTCCATATCGAGGGCCTACCGCATGGCGGCGACCTCCTGGGCGCCGTCACCGGCCCAACCGATTGGACTACGGGCAACCTGGTCTTCTTCGGAAGCACTTTTGAGCGGGCGCCCTGCCAAGCAAGTCTCAACTGGTGACCTTTTCGAAAAAGGCCATCGAACGGCGGGCGCACTCGCGCCAGCGGTAGCGCTGGGCGCGCTCGCGGCCGGCCTGTCCAAGGCGGGAGCGCAGGCCGGCGTCCGTCAATAGCCGTTCCAGCGCCGACCGGATCTCGGCGGGGCTGCGCGGGTCGGCGTAGAGGGCGCCGTCGCCGGCGATCTCGGGCAGGCAGGAGGCGTTTGAAGTCACCACTGGTACACTGGTGGCCATCGCCTGAGCCACCGGGAACCCGAACCCCTCGTACAGCGAAACATAGGCGAAAACGGCGGCGCCGGCAGTCAGCGACGGGATGTCGGATTCCGGCACATAGCCAAGATAAGTGACCGATTTCAGCCGCTCCAGCGTCTGTTCCGACTTCCAACCGGCGGATCCAGCGACCACAAATTCGTATTCATGGCGCAACTCGTCGGGTAACTGGCGCCAGGCGTCGAGCAAGGTGTCCAGGTTCTTGCGAGGCTCGATGGTCCCAAGGAACAGGACGTAGGGCTTGGCTCGACGCAGCGGTACGGCGTTGAAAAAGCGCTCATCGACGCCTGAATGGATCGTTTCGATGCGTTTTGGGTCGATTCCCAGTACATTAATGGCGTCCTGGCGGGTGTTTTCGGACACCGCGATCAGGCCGGCGGCCCGTTTCAGGATGCGATCGGCGAAGTAACGGTCGGCGGCGATGTTGCCCGGGGTATGGAGTTCGGGCATCAGGTAGCTGGTCATGTCGTGCAGCGTCGCCGTCAGGCGGGCGCGACGGGGCGGGACACGGACCATGTTCGAGGAGTGGAACACGTCGTAACCCCGGCAGACGGCGTCGAGGGCCGTGCTACCCAGGTGGTTGATCGCGAACACGGCGGCGAGCCTCGGCCAGGTGGCCCAGGGCGCCAGAACCGAGGCGTCGTGGTTGAGCGGACGGTCCGCCGGAATGCCCGGAAAGGCCGAAACGGCGCCGGATTTGGCTAACTCCCGGAGCAAATGCCACGTATAACTCTTGACTCCGGCGCTGCGGAGCAGGAGCGAGGTGGCGTCGATCAGGACTTTCACTGGATGTTCGTCAGCAGGTACTTGCCGCCGCTTTCGGCCACCTGCTTCAGCGCCTCGGGGCCGACCCGTTTCTGGATACGAGGCAACGACGGCTTCTCGACCAGGATGTAGTAGCGGTCCCTGGACTGCCAGAACCGTTGGAAATCGGCGTCGCCGATGAAGACGTCCTTGGGGGCGTCCGGGGCGTTCGAGCCGTACTCCAGGTTGTTGACCCGGCCGTTCAGCAGCAGGGCCCGGCGGTTAGTGTAAAAGATCACCGAAGACCACGTGTAATACTGATCGTCCAGGATCAGTTGGCCCGGCGGGGCGGCTTCGAGCGCTCTGGCGAGGGGACGGGAGGCCAGGTACGGGTCAAAAACGACCATCGCCAGGCGGGCGGCGTGGAAGAACAGGATCATCATCACGCTGACGCCGATGACCAGACGGGTCGAAGTCATGCGCCAGGCTACGATGGCGCCCACCAGAAACGCGATGCCCGCAAGGATGAGCGGCGGGCGGAGATAGGCGAACGAGTTCAATGTCAGGTCGCCCATGTGGCCCAACGAGAGTGTGTATAAGTCGGGGTTCTGAGTTAGGGCGTTTGAGATATCGCCGGGAGTCGGCAATCTCTGTACCTTGATCAGGATGGCTGCGATGGCGACGGCCGCCAGTCCAGCAATGACCGCTAACACACGGCGGCCGCCGGTGATCCACTTGTCGTCGCCGGTCAGGGCGCTGCCTAACAACAGGGCCAGGGCCGGGTAACACGGCATCGAATAATATTCCTGAGTCGAAGAAAAGGTGAAGAAAACCAGCAGGAAGCCGGTCCAGCACAGGGCGAGCAGGCGCATGCGGCCGGCCCGGTTATCCGCGAAGCCGGCGCGGCGGATCCGGTGGATGGCGGCCGGGAAGAAGACGCTCCAGGGGAACAGCCACAGCAGGTGGAACAGCCAGAAGTACGGCCTGGGCACCGTGTTGTAGTCGCGCGGGAAGCGCAGGTTCAGGAACCGGAGCACGTGCTCGTTCATGAAGTAGAACCAGAAGAAGCCGTGCCAGGCGCCGGGACCCGAGTGCATCGTCCACGCGAAGTAGGGCGGATTCCGCAGGGTGGCCAGGATGTGCCAGGGGGCCGCGATCAGGAAGGCGATCGCCAGGCCGCTGAAGACGTGCAGGCGCCGCCAGACTGGCCACGAGAATAGTTCGCGGCGGAAGGCCAGATACAGCAGGGCGCCGGCCACCGGGAAGACGGCGGCGATCAACCCCTTCAGCAACAGTCCTGTGCCGATGGCCGCGGCCATGACTGCGGCCCACAGGCGGGGGCGCGGTTCGGCGTCGTCGAGCGCCCGCAGGAAGGCCCACATGGCGAGCGTGATGGTCAGCGTCAGGACGATGTCCGGGATCAGGATCCGGGTGAACAGGAACAGGCCGATAGACGTCGAAAAGACCAGGCCGGAGTAGAGGCCGGTCCGGGCCGAAAACGCCCAGGCGCCGATGCGGGCGATCAGCCACGCCAGCACTATGATGGATAACACCACAGGGATGCGAGCCACCCAGTCATGTACTCCGAATAGCCAGTAGCAGACGGCTATCATCCAATATTTCAACGGCGATTTTTCGAGATACAAAACGCCGTCGAGACGGGCCGAAACCCAGTCGCCCGAATCGAGCATGTTACGGGCGATCTGAGCCTGGACGGCGTCCACGTCGTCCATGAGCGAGGGCGGGCTCACCATGCAGCCCACGAAAATCAGGGCCGCCACGAGCACCACGATCAGTTCATATTTCAGGCTGTAGTAAGAATTGTTTCCGGTTCGCCCTGAGTGGGAGACGGAATTACGTTCCATCTCTTCATCCAGAGGAAGAGCACCAGGAGACCCCATAGGTGATACCCGAAGTTGGCACGCCGGTCCATGTGCGCACGAAGGATGGACTCGACCTCGGACCAATGGAACACGCCGGCGTCTTCGACGGTGCGGCGGTTGATCGTATCCATGAGCAGCGGCTTCAGACAAGTGCGGAGCCACTGGTGGGCCGGGATGTCGAACCCTTCCTTACGGCGGGTCAGGATCGACTGCGGCAGTTTGTCGTTCATGAGCGAACGCAGCACGTACTTCAGCTTCTGGCCCTGCACCTTCAGCGATTCGGGCAGGCGTCCGGCGAATTCCACGATTCTGTGATCGAGGAACGGCGGCCGGACTTCGAGCGAGTGGGCCATGCTCATGCGGTCGCACTTATATAAGATGTCGTCCGGGAGATAGAAGGACTGGTCGAGCCAGAGATAACGGTTCAGATAGCCGGGTTTCGCGCCGCCTTCAAAGATCGAATCGAGCAGTTCGCTGGTGGGACGGTGTCCGTTGCGCAGGTGGAGGCGCTCCTTCTCCATTTCGGAGAATGTCCCGTTCCAGAAGACGTGGGATTCCAACTCGGGCAGCAGGGAGCCCTGGATGAAACGGCGCAGCTTGTACTCGAGACCGGCCTTTTCGTCGGACACCGGGAGGAAGCGGGTGAGGGCTCCGGCGAGGCGGCGGGCCGCGCGCGGGACGCACCGGAAGGAGCGGGCGTAACGGTCGGCGAGATAGGTTACGTAGCCGCCGAATAACTCGTCGGCGCCTTCGCCGCTGAGAGCCACGGTGACCTGGCGGCGAGTCATCTCACTGAGATACCAGACGGGGACCGCGCCCGCGTCGGCGCTGGGCTCGTCGGAATAATACGATAACTGCTCGACTACGCCGGGGAGGGTTTCGTTGGGGCTCAGGTCGAATTCGTGGTGATCGGTGTCGTAGGCGGCGGCGATCTCGCGGAAATACTCGCTTTCGTCGAACTTACGGCCCTTGAAGGACACCGAGAAGGTCTTGAGACGCGTGGCGCCGGTCTGGCGGGCGTAGTGGACGATGGTGGATGAATCGAGTCCGCCGCTGGCCCAGACGCCCAGGGGAACGTCGGAGACCAGGTGCTCCTTCACCGAGTCGTAGAGGAGGGAGTCGAGTTCCTCCTTGGCGGCGTCGAGGGTGATTTTCGCGTCGGGCTGGAGGTTCAGGCGCCAGTAGGGTTCGCTGCGGACCTCGCCTTCACGCCATTCGAGCCAGTAGCCGGGGCGGAGCTTTTCGACGCCATCGATCAGCGTGTAGGGGCAGGGGACGTAGTTCAGCGACAGATAGTGATGCAGGCCCTGGGCGCTGAGATGACGGTCGATTTCCGGGTGCTCGAGGATGCCTTTGAGTTCCGAGGCGAAGTAGATGTCGCGGTTGCGGAAGGCGATGTAAAGGGGCTTGATGCCGAGGCGGTCCCGGGCGAGGACCAGGCGGCGGGCGGCTTCGTTCCACAGCGCCACGCCGAACATGCCGCGGAGGCGTTTGAAGCACTCCACATCCCATTGGACGAAGGCCCTGAGGACCACTTCGGTGTCGCAGCGGGAGTCGAATTGGTGGCCTAGGGCTTCGAGCTCCTGACGGACTTCGGCGTGGTTGTAGACTTCGCCGTTGAAGACGATGGTCACCGGGCCGGCGTGCATGGGCTGCTGGCCGTGTTCGAGATCGATGATCTTCAGGCGGACGGCGCCCAAGGAGACCGTCGTGGTTTCGAATACGCCTTGCTGGTCGGGCCCGCGGTGGATGAGCGAACGGGTGGCGCGCCGGATACGCGACGGATCAACGCTCCGGTCCAGATGTGTGAAGCCAACGATTCCGCACACTACACGTGTCCCCGTTTCACCTTTCCGATGAGCAAACTATAGCACAATGGCGTGTTTTGGCTCATTTTACGGCCAGTTGGAAGTCGAGCACGACCACCAGCGAGTCGGCGAGGACGCGGATTTCGCGCACGTCGAAGCGGCGGAGTTCCTGGCGGAGGGGCGAGTTCGGCTTGGGCTCCTCCAGGATGCGTTTGGCGTCGGCCGCCATGTTGTATTTGAAGTTGCGCGCCAGGCTTTCGGCCATGACGGAGCGGACACGGCGGATGTAGAAGCCGTCGCGGCCGGGCGTGTCGACGCGGACGTCCTGTAGAGCCAACGCGCCGTCGCGGTACTGCGGGATGGCGCCGATGACGACGTCGAACGAGTCGCCGAGACCGACGCAACGACCGAAGAAGGCTCCGGCGGCCTTACCGCTGAAGCGCGCCCGCACAAGCAGACGGCCCTTGTCGGCCGACACGAAGGGCTTTTCCAGGAACGCGAAGTTGCACTTGTTCCTGGCGTCGTTTTTGACGTAGAGACGCCCTTCCTGGGTGAAGATCTGGTCCCCCAGGATGCGTTGTAACGCGCTGAAATAGAGCTGGAGTTCGGCGGCTGGGGCGGCGCAGGCGAATAACAGAGCCGCGGCCAGGGTCCGCGCTATCGGGCTTGACACGTCCTTTCCATTGTAGGAGCCTTGGCGGCGGTTTCGGGTTGGCAGGGACGGGCTTCGGGGTAAGCGGCCTTGGATTCGGCGAGGCGACCGTACCAGTAGTCGGCGACGGCGTCGGCTTTGTTTTGTTGAGTCGCCTGGAGGTCCTTCACCAGGGCGGCGTGAGCCTTGAAATAGGACCGTTCGGCGTCGTTGGCGTAACGACGGAGAAGGTCGAATATGTTTGCGACCTTCCGCGACATGTTCGAGACGATGACCGCCTCCGGGTTCGTTTCGTCGATTTCTCCCAAGAGCTGTTCGAGGGCGATGGATTCGTAGCGGCGCGTGCGCTCGAGACGCCAACGGTTTTGCGCCATCTGTTCGACCAGGAACTTCTGGTGCGTGGTGGCTGGTTTGAATTCGGCCTTGAGCTCGTCGTTCAACGCGGCGAAGGCGGCGGCGTCTTCGTGGGCGAGCACACGGAAGGTGGACGACAGGCCGTGTGTGGTGGCGTTCTTCGATGAGGCGGCTTTGCCTTCCGGCGTCTTCGGGCCGGTGGAGCGTTTCGCGTTCTCGCGATTCGCCTGAACTCTGGAGGTGGACGTCATTGGCTCTCCTACTTTGAACGTAGCGGACGGCTCCAAATTTGCGGCGGGGACAAAATGGAGGTTTTTGTTTGGAATTAATTCGATAGACTGTGGATAAATGGCTGTGAATGGTTCGCGGAGGGTCTTTCGTTGCAGCGCGATTCTGTTTGACATGGATGGGACGCTGGTGGATTCGACGGCGGTGGTGGTGCGGCATTGGAGGAAATGGGCCGCGCTGCACGGGCTGGATGTCGAGGATATTCTGGCGGTGTCGCATGGGCGGCGCACCATCGATACGATGCGGGAGTTTGCGCCGTATGGTCCGGAGTTAGAAGACGCCGCGCGGCGGTTTGTCGAGGCGGAGGCCGAGGACGGCGAGGGCGTGGTGGAAGTTCCGGGGGCGGGCGCGCTGCTGGCGCAGGTGCCCAGGGAACGGTGGGCGGTGGTGACGTCGGCGCCGGTTCCGTTAATGACCCGGCGGTTCGGGTTTGCGAGGTTGCCGTTGCCTGACTTGAGGGTGACTTCCGAATTGGTGACCAGGGGCAAGCCGGATCCCGAGGGGTATCTGCTGGGGGCGGCGAAGCTGGGGCTTCCGGCGGAGCAGTGCCTGGTGATTGAAGACACGCCGGCGGGCGTGGCGGCGGGCGCGGCGGCCGGGATGGCGGTGCTGGCGGTGGGGACGACAGTGGCCCGGGAGAAGTTGGCGGCGCCTTGGGTGCGGGACTATACGGGCGTCCGGGTGAGGGTGGGCGAGCACGTGGAATTAGAAGCGAATTGCAGTTAGCCGCTCAGGAAATACTCAGCCGGTTTATCATCTAATGATGAAAATCCGGCAGGCGCAATTGGATGCAATGCGCCTTTCCCTGATCGCCGAGTTCGAATGCGAAGCCGCGGCGCACCTACGATCGCGATTTCCGGAGAAGACCGCCGAGATCGGCGCGGCGCTGGGCGAGTACGTTTCCGAGTGGGTGCGATTCGCCGAGCGGCAGGACATCCGCATGAAGAGCGATGTGCTGCGGCTGCTCGAGTACTCCATCTACTATTGGCCTCATTTCAATGAATCCGAGGAAGCCCTGGACTGGCTGTGGGCCATCCTCCGCCACCCGGTGCTGGACGGGACCGATAAGCTGGACCGGATCGACCGGGAGCTGAGCCCGGGGGCGCGCGATGCCTAGCGCCCTTGTGTCCGGCAGCGGACCTTATCAAATCAAAGTTCCGGAGAAGAAGGGCAACTCGATTGTCACGCTGGAGAGAGGCTTCTTCAAAGATCCCGCGCAATTCGACACCTTGAAAGCCGGAATGGTGGTGGAGTTCGAACTCACCGGGAACAAGCGCGCCATCGCGCCGGGCACGATGTGGCTTCCCGACCTGCCGGCGAACAAGGGGAAGACCGGGCTCAGCGGGGCGTTGGGCGAGGTGAAGAAGCCGTGCGAGCAGCAGTGGCTGTGCCCTTATCCCGGCTGCGGCAGGATCAACTCACTGTGGTTCCCCAATGAGAAGGCCCCGAAGTGTCTGTATTGCAGCGGACCGAGACCGCACCTGGAGGGCGAGGTTCCACTTGGGAAGTGGCTGCCGGACGACGAGGGCACGATCCGGACTTACCGCTTCAAGGCCGTGATGTGGGAGTGCACCGGGTGCGGACATCAGCAGGATTTGTATCTCAAGCTGACTCAGTGCCAGAGTTGCAAAAAGCCGAAGCAGATCGCCGACGATACGACGACTTTCTGGCAGGAGGGCGCCCCGTTTGTTCTGAAGTTTGTCGCCTTCGAGTACAAGCCGGTCAAGATCGACGCGAGCACGCATACGACGCTCGATCAGATTCTCGACCGGGCGAAGGATGGCTTTTCGAACGCCAAGCCGGAGACGTGCGCCCACTGCAAGGGGCCGAACCACGGTTCGGGCGAGGCGCTTTCGTTCGCGGCGTATTATCACCTGGACGGTTCGGTGGTGGGAACGCACAGGAAGCGGATGCTGGAGGCGCTGCTGGAGGTGAACGGCAAGTGCGAGTGCGGTTTGAAGGCGGTTCCGAAAGGCGCGCAGTTCTACCGGAGTTCGGTGCATGACAACGCTCGCGGGATGTTCGAGAACAAGCGCGAGGGGATCGTGAAGGCGATCCAAGTGTCGCAGGGCAACACGGGGAAGGTCACCGAGTACAAGAACTGCACGAAGAAACCGGACGCCGAGTTATGCCACCTAGTTTCGATCGGAGCGGGCGGGTGTCCGGTGAATGACGGGAACATTCTGCCGCTGAGTCAGTTCTGCACGCTGTGCCAGTGCCTGGATGCGTTGTGCACGGCGTGGCAGGGCGAGACGATCAAGAACCTGGAACTCTACGCGAGCAAGAACACTGACTTCGTAGCGTCGTTCGAGAAGTTCATGACGGACTCCCTGGCGCCTTCGACGGTGAAGCTGTTCCAGCCGCAGTGGGACAAGATCAAGTCGAAGTATGGGGCGCCGGACGGCAAACAGGAGAAAGCCGCGGCGGCGTCGGTCACTGATTGAAGCCCGTGCCGCGGATGCGCTGGCGGCGCTCCATGAGCTCGCGCCAGGTGGTGAGCACGTAACCTCCTTCGTGGAGGAAGCGGGCAAAGGCGGGATCGGTCATGGCGAGCATGTCGGCGCGGCGGATCAGGCCCGAATCAGAAATGCGGGCGAATGTTTCGGTGGTGGAGGTGCAGTGCATGATCACCATCGTGACGCCGGGCTTGAGTTGGGAGAGCGTCGTCTTATAGAGATTCGTGCGCCAGCGGCGGAGTTGTTCGTCGTCGGTGGGGTCGATGCCGGGCGGGATCTTCCAGCCGTAGCTGGTGTTGTGGAGGTCGTCGAGAACGGGGAGGCCGGCGCGCCAGAGCTGGTCGCCGATCTTGCGCATGGCGTCGACGCGGGCTTCGGTGGAGAGCGTCATGCCTTGCGTGTAGCGGCCTTCGGCCCGGAGGCTGGCGATCTCTTCAGCGTCGAGATCCTGCTTGATGTAGGAATTGTGGCCGCCGGGCAGCATCACGGGGATGCGGTTTTCCATGCCCAGGCGGACGTAGCGTTCGAGAAACGCCGGGCTGGCGAAGAGCGTGCCCATGTGGGAGTCGAGGTGGGTGGGGTGGAAGCCCATGCGCTCGGCGCGATCGAGCTGGGCGCGGATTTCACGGTCGACTTCGTCGGCGGTGGCGCGGGCGGCGACCGAGGCGACCGAGCTCCACATGGCGCCTTCGATGTCGATGAGGCCGGGGACGACGCTGGCGCCGGCGAGCGGGCTCCAGCGGTAGTCCTTCCATTCCGAGGTCAAGGTGAGGTGGAGGCCGGCGTCGGCTTCCGGGTGGGCCCTTATGTAGCGGACGATTTGCGAGACCCAGGGACAAGGCATCATGACGCTGAACGAGCGGGCGGCGCCGTTTTCGATCACGTTCTGAATGCCGGCGTTGGAGTCGTAGGACATGCCGGCGTCGTCCATGTGGAGGATCAAAATACGCTCGCCCCGGCCCCAACCGAGACGTTCGGCATAAGTGGGTGGGGCGGGGCGAGCGCTGGAGGCAGGCTTCTGTGCGAGGCACGCGCAAACAGCGGCCAACATTAACAACAACCGCGGAAACATAGGAAGCGCCATTATACCGTGGCCGCTTCGCGGTTTCGGCTACATCTTGAGAAGCTTGATGCCGCCGTTGCTGGTGGTGAGATCGATGAGCGGTCCGCCGCTGCCGAGCGTGCCTTCGAGCGAGTGCTTGCCGATGGTCCCGCGGGTGAGAACGTCGAAGTCCGTGGTGACGGGCGAGTTCGACGTGCGGGCGCGGACACGGGCGTTGGCGGAACTGGGCATGCGCACGACGATGGACGAATTCGAGGTGTTGGCGCGGACGTCGCGGACGGCGTCCATGGCGAGTTCGATGTGGCCGTTGGAGCTTTCCAGGCGCACCGGGCGGCTGGCGTCGGGTTCGAGCAGGCGGGCGTTGATGCCTCCGTTGGAGGTGCTGGCGTCGAGCGCGCCCTTGTTCATTTCGACCTTGATGCCGCCGTTGGTGGTGTGGAGCGTGGCGTCGCCCGTGTTGTTGACCGCGTCGATGCCGCCGTTGGAGGTGCGGGCTTCGAGCGTGCCCTTGAGACGCCAGACGCGGATGCTTCCGTTGGAGCTGCGGAGGTTGGCGAGACCTTCGACGTCGTCGACGCGGATGCCGCCGTTCGAGCTGACGATGCGGTCGAGCTGGACGCGACGGGGCACGCGGATGGAGTAGCGGGCGCCGGTGTTGCGGGCGCCGACCGGCGGGATGGTGCGGATCTGAAGCACGCCAGGCGAGGAGGAGACGTCGATCTTGATTTCCTTGAGGGCTTGGGGAGAGGCGGCGTATTTCGTGCCGTTGATTTCGACGGAGTCCTTCTCCCAACTGGAGATCTCGATGGCGCCGTTCAGGTTTTCGACGCTGAGGCGGCCGCCGGCGGACAGGGCGTAGGTGAGGTGGAAGTCTTCCTTGTACCGATCGAAGGGGCCGCCGACGAAGTCGAAATCGTCGCAGGCGGCGAGGAATAACATGGGCGCCGCGACGGCGGCGGCGCACAGGGCGAGACGCATGGGAAACCTCCTATCTGGTTTACGCAAATGGAGTTTACGACAACTGCCTCCGGAAAGTTCCGTGATACTTTGGATTTATAGCGACGGGCGTCTGGGCGTCCGGCGCACTCCCTTCTGAAAACCGTTCCTCGACATGAAGAAACTGCTTGCACTGAATCGCGGCGAGATCGCTATTCGCATCCTGCGCGCCGCCAATGAATTGAAGCTCCGCACCGTCGCGGTGTATTCGGATCAGGATCGCTTGAGCTTGCACCGGTTCAAGGCCGATGAAGCGTATCTCATCGGCCAGGGCAAGGGCCCGGTGCAGGCGTATCTGGACGTGGATGGGATTGTGGCGCTGGCGCGCGAGAAAGAGGTCGACGCGATCCATCCCGGCTATGGGTTTCTGTCGGAGAACGCCGCGCTGCCGCGGGCTTGCGAGAAGGCCGGGATCACGTTCATCGGGCCGAGCGCGGAGTTGTTGGAGACGCTGGGTGATAAGACGGCGGCCCGGCGATTGGCCGAGCGCGCGGGCATCCCGGTGGTTCCGGGGACGGAGGATCCGCTGGCCGATGACGAGAGCATCGCGGCGGCGGCCGAGCGGATCGGGTATCCGCTGATTGTGAAGGCGGCGTTTGGCGGCGGCGGGCGCGGAATGCGCGTGGTGAACCAGGCCGAGGACCTGCTGGCGAGGGTGGGCGAGGCGCGACGCGAGGCGGCCGCGGCGTTCGGCAATGACGCGGTGTTCCTGGAGCGGTACATACGGCGGGCTAAGCATGTCGAGGTGCAGATACTCGGCGACCGGCATGGCAATATCCTGCATTTGTACGAGCGGGATTGTTCGGTGCAGCGGCGGCACCAGAAGGTGGTGGAGGTCGCGCCGGCGTTCGGAGTGGCGCCGGAGATTCGCAAGGCGCTGGCCGATGCGGCGGTGGCGCTGGCTCGCGAGGCCAACTACTACAACGCGGGTACGGTGGAGTTTCTCGTCGATATGGATTCGGGCGAGTGGTACTTCATCGAGGTGAATCCGCGAGTGCAGGTGGAGCATACCGTGACCGAAATGGTGACGGGCATTGACATCGTGCGGACGCAGATACAGATTGCGCAGGGGCACTCGCTGTTCGGGCGGGAGATCGCGATGCCCCAGCAGGATCAGATACCGGTGCATGGGTATGCGCTGCAATGCCGGGTGACGACGGAGGATCCGGCCAACGGGTTTACGCCGGATTATGGGCGGCTGATTACGTACCGGTCGCCGGCGGGGATGGGGATCCGGCTGGATGGAGCGTCGGCTTATAGCGGGGCGGTGATTACTCCTTATTATGATTCGCTGCTGGTGAAGGTGACGTCTTGGGGGCGGCGGTTCCCGGACGCCTGCCAGCGGATGGATCGCGCGCTGCGGGAGTTTCGAATTCGCGGCGTGAAGACGAATATTCCGTTCTTGGAGAATGTCGTCAACGATGCGTCGTTCCAGGCCGGGCAGCCAGCGACGTCGTTCCTGGATGAGAATGCGCACCTGTTCCGGTTTACGCCTCGGCGGGATCGGGCGACGAAGCTGCTGTCGTATCTGGGCGAGACGATTGTGAATGGGAATCCGGAGGTGGCGGGGAAGCGGCGGCCAAAGGCGATTGTGGGGGCTCCCGTGCCGGCGCCGGACCGGTCGGCGCCGCCGGCGGGGACCAAACAGTTGCTCGAGGAGTTAGGGCCGGAGGGGTTCGCCGAGTGGACACGGCGGCAGGGGCGGCTGCTTGTCACCGATACGACGTTCCGCGACGCGCATCAGTCGTTGATGGCGACGCGGGTGCGGACTTACGACATGTTGCGGATTGCTAACTTCGTGTCGCACCGGCTGCATAACTTGTACAGCATGGAGATGTGGGGCGGGGCCACGTTCGACGTCGCGCTGCGGTTCCTGCTGGAAGATCCGTGGATGCGGTTGAAGCATCTGCGGGAGGCGATTCCGAATATCTGCTTCCAGATGCTGCTGCGGGCTTCGAATGCGGTGGGGTATACGGCTTATCCGGATAACGTCGTGGAGGAGTTTATCCTGGAGGCTTCGGCTCAGGGGATCGATATCTTCCGCATCTTCGATTCGTTGAACTGGCTGCCGAATATGGGGCCGGCCATGGAGGCCGTGCGCAAGACCAAGAGCGTCTGCGAGGCGGCGGTCTGTTATACCGGCGATATTCTGGATCCGAAGCGGGATAAGTACTCGCTGCAATATTATGTGCGGTTGGCCAAGGAGTTAGAAAAGATGGGCGCGCACGTCCTGGCTATCAAGGATATGGCCGGATTGTGCAAGCCCTATGCGGCCGAGAAGCTGGTGAAGACGCTGCGGGAGGAGGTCGGGATTCCGATCCACTTCCACACGCACGACACCAGCGGGTTGAATGCCGCCTCAATCCTGAAGGCCTGCGAGGCGGGCGTGGATGTGGCCGACGCCGCCGTGGCGTCCATGAGCGGGACGACGAGCCAGCCGAATCTGAATTCGATTGTCGCGGCGCTGGCGAATACGGACAGGGATAGCGGGCTGGACCTGGCGGCGCTGAATACCTGCGCGGATTATTGGGAGACGGTGCGGACTTACTACCTGCCCTTTGATAGCGCTCCTCCGGCGGGTACGGCCGAGGTTTATGAGCACGAGATGCCGGGCGGGCAGTATACGAATCTGAAGGAACAGGCAGATTCGATGGGATTGGGGGCTAAGTGGCATCAGATCGCGCGGACTTACGCGGATGTCAACATGGCCTTCGGAGATATTGTCAAGGTGACTCCTTCGAGCAAGGTTGTCGGGGACATGGCGTTGTTCCTGGTGAGTCATAACATGACGGTCGCCGACCTGGAGCGGTTGCCGGTGGATCACCACCTGCATCTGCCGAATTCGGTGGTGGAGATGTTCTCGGGGGCGCTCGGGGCGCCGGAGGGCGGGTGGCCGAAGGGTCTGGAGCGCGTGATTCTGCGAGGGGGCGAAGCGAGGCCGGGACGGCCGGGGGCGCACCTGGCGGCAGTGGATCTGGCGGCGGCGAAGGCGGGCGTCGAGAAGAAGCTGGGGCATAAGATCTCGCGCACCGATTTGATGAGCTACCTGATGTACCCGGATGTGTTCACCAAGTTCGCCAAGGCTCGGTCGGCTTACTCCGACGTGGATGTGTTGCCGACTCCGGAGTTCTTCTATGGGCTCGAGAAGGGGCAGGAGGTCACGATCGAGCTGGAGCCGGGCAAAACGTTGATCGTCAAGTTCACGACGGTGAGCGAGCCGCATCCGGATGGCACGCGGACCGTGTTTTTTGAGTTGAACGGGCAGCCTAGAGAGGTGGTGGTTCGGGATAAGGCGCTGAAGCCGCAGGTGGCGGCGCGGACGAAAGCCGATCCGTCGAAGCCGGGGCATGTCGCGGCGCCGATTCCAGGGTCCGTGACGACCGTGTCGTTCGCCGTGAACCAGAAGGTGACCAAGGGCGAGCCGCTGATGGTGCTGGAGGCGATGAAGATGCAGACGACGATTTATGCCCCGGTGGATGGGACGGTGCGGGAAAAACTGGCGGATCTGGGCGAGACCGTGGAGGCCAAGGATCTGCTGGTTGTGATTGAGTGATTGGGGGCAGCCGGGCGGCCCTCGCGTTGGGATATGATCTAGGTTCAATACATCGCGAGAGGCGAACATGTTAAGCCGCGTAGCATTTGTGACCGGCGGGAGCCGCGGGATCGGCAGGGAAATCGCATTGACCTTGTGCCGGGCCGGGTTCGCCGTCGTCGTCGCGTCCCCTGAATTGGAACGGAACGAAGAAGTCGCCGAACGGATCCGCGAGTGTAGCGGACAGGCGCTGACGTTGAACCTGGACCTGATGTCGCTCGAATCGATACAGGCGTCGTTCGAACAGGTGAAGAAGGTGTATGGCCGCATCGACGTGCTGGTGAACAACGCCGGCATCACGAAGGACGCCCTGGCGCCTCGGATGAAGGCCGATGATTGGCAGAAGGTGCTGCAGATCGACCTGAATGGGGCGTTCTACTGCATCCAGCAGGCGCTGCCGGCGATGATCGCGCAGAAGTGGGGCCGCATCATCAACATCGCTTCCGTGGTGGGCGAGATGGGCAACGCGGGCCAGGCCAACTATTCGGCGGCGAAGGCCGGGTTGATCGGTCTGACCAAGGCGCTGGCGCACGAGTTGGCCGAGAACGATATCACCGTAAATGCCGTGGCGCCCGGCTATATCGAGACGGACATGACGGCGGGGCTGCCCGCCGAGGTGAAACAGAAACTGCAGTCGTTGATTCCGCTGCGGAGGCTGGGAAAACCACGTGACATCGCGGCGGCGGTGCGCTTTCTGGCCAGCGAGGACGCCAGCTACATCACCGGACACGTCCTGGACGTGAACGGTGGAATGCACATGTAGCCGGGGCGCGGCGATATCATAGAACTTCATATGCAAGGTAAGATCGCTCTTGTCACCGGCGCCAGCCGTGGGATCGGGAAGGCCTGCGCCCTGACGCTGGCGCGCGCCGGAGCAAAGGTCGTCCTGGCGGCGCGCGGGATCGAGAAGTTGGAGGAAGCGGCGGGCGAGATCCGCGCCAATGGCGGCGAGGCTGTGCCGGTGACGGTCGATTTGTCGTCGACCGAATCGATCAAGGAAGCCTTCAGCAAGACCATCAAGGAGCAGGGCCGGATCGACATCCTGGTGAACAACGCCGCGATCACCAAGGACAACCTGGCGCTGCGGATGAAGGTGGACGATTGGGAGTCCGTGCTGCAAACCAACCTGACCGGCGCCTTCGTGTGCATCCAGCAGGTGCTGCCCACGATGATGCGTGAGCGGTGGGGCCGGATCATCAACCTTTCGTCGATTGTCGGCGCCACGGGCAACGCCGGGCAGGCCAATTACGCGGCTTCCAAGGCGGGACTGCTGGGTTTGACGAAGACGCTGGCGCAGGAGATGGCGAGCCGTAACATCACCGTGAACGCGGTGGCGCCGGGATTCATCGACACCGACATGACCGCGCCGCTTTCCGAGGATCTGAAGAAGTCGATGCTCGCGATGATTCCGCTGAAGCGGTTCGGCAGACCCGAGGACGTGGCCTGGGCAGTGCGGTTTCTGGCTAGCGACGAGGCTGCCTATATCACCGGACAGGTGATCAACGTCAACGGCGGAATGTACATGTAAGGTCCGGGCAGGCGCTTGTTCCAGCCTTTTCTCAATCCAATCGGCTTCGGAGCTAGCGACTATCTGGAACTGCTGATTGTCGCGCCGGCGCTGCTGCTGATTCTGTTTCGCGGTCGCGTGGCGAAGTTGGCTGGGTGGTTGGCGGCGCGCCCGGCTCTGGGCCTGTTGGGGCTTGGCGTTCTGCCGGTGGCCTTACGCGTTGCGCTGCTGGCGCATCATCCGGTTCCCACGCCGGACCTGTATGACGAGTTCACCCACCTGTTAGTCGCCGACACCCTGCGGCATCTCCGGCTGGCGAATCCGGTTCACCCTTTTCATGCGTTCTTTGAGACGTTCTTCGTGCTGCAAGAGCCGAGTTACAGCGCGATCTATCCGATTGGACAGGGGGCGACGCTCGCCGTTGGATGGATGTTGTTCGGGACGCCGTGGGCCGGGGTTCTGGTCTGTGTTGGCGCGCTGTGCGCCTTGTGCTACTGGATGTTGAGGGCCTGGGTGTCGCCGGAGTGGGCGTTGCTCGGCGGACTCATTTCGGTCACTTTGTTTGGGCCGCTGAGTTATTGGACCAATACCTACTGGGGCGGCGCGGCTTCGGCCGCGGCCGGTTGCGCGGTGTTCGGCGCGCTGCCACGCCTGGCTGAGCGCGGACGCGCCCGCGATGCGTTGTGGCTGGGGCTTGGGCTGGGGGCGCAGCTGTTGATCCGGCCGTTTGAGTCGATCTTCCTGCTGGCCGCCGTGGCTGGCTACTCTTTGGTGCGGCCAGTGCGGATCAAACTGCTGTTGGCAGCGGCTATTGTGGCGTTGCCGGCGGTGGGGGCCATGGCGTTGCAGAATCGTGCGGTGACAGGAAAGTGGCTGACTTTGCCGCTGGTGGAGAGTCAACGGCAATACGGCGTGCCGACTACGTTCGTGTTTCAAGCCAACCCATCGCCCGAACGTACGCTGACTCCGCAACAACAGATGGCGTACCGGCAGCAGGCTTCGTTTCATGGCGACGCGGCGGAGACCGTCCAATCGTATGTGTCGCGGCTTGAGCACCGAGCACGGTCCTTTCGCTTCTTCCTGCCGGCTGCGTGTTATCTGGCGCTGCCTTTCTTTCTTATGCGACTTAGGGAGCGCAGGTTCGCCTGGGCTGCTGGAGCGACGGTCCTGTTCTGGTGCGGGTCTAACTTCTACCCGTTCTTCTTCCCGCATTACGTGGCCGCCACCGCCGGCCTTGCGGTGCTGATGGGAGTGGCCGGGTTGGAACGGTTGTCGAGGGTCTCGAGCTCCGCGGCGGCGGTGGTTGGGTGGCTGGCGATTGCGCCCTTCTGCCTTTGGTATGGCGTGCATTTGTTCGAGGATCCCGAGGCGCCTTTGCCCGTGCTCCGGTTTGAGGTGGGCGATGTGTTGAATCACGGGAATCCCGAACGACGGATCGAGATCGGGCGGCGGATGGCGGAGCAATCTGGAAGGCAGTTGGTGTTTGTACGGTACTCGGACCGCCACAGATTTCAGGATGAGTGGGTGTATAACGCGGCTGACATCGACTCCGCGCGGATCGTGTGGGCGCGAGACCTGGGGGCGGTGGAGAACGAAAGGCTTCGGAGTTACTACAAAGACCGAAAGGCGTGGCTGCTCGAGCCAGACTCGGCGCCGCCGAGGCTTAGCGAGTATGCGGTGGAGCCGGTGTCTGTCCCGGTGGCTCCGGTGAAGACTCCTGATGACCCGGCGAGGAAACCGGTGCTGCGCTTCGAGGAGGTCCGGTGAGTCCGGCTGATCTGGTGACGATCGCGATCGCTGGAATTCTGGCGGCCGCGATCATCGCGTGGCGGGGAAGATTGCGCGGGTTGTTGATGCGGTTAGCAGGGAGCATGCCGTGGTCGATGGCGGTGCTTGCGATGCTTCCGGTGGCGTTGCGCCTGGCGCTGCTGGCGCGCTTTCCCGCTCCCGATCCCGCCGTTTCGGACGATTTCAGCTATGTCTTGCTGGCCGATACTCTGAGGCACTTGCGCCTGGCCAATCCGGTTCACCCGATGCACGCGTTCTTTGAAACGTTCTTCGTGCTGCAGGAGCCGAGTTATAGTTCCATTTTTCCGATCGGCCAGGGCGCGGCGATCGCCATCGGCTGGACCTTGTTCGGTCATCCATGGGCTGGCGTGTTGCTGCCTATCGCCGCGCTGTCGGCGGGGTGTTACTGGATGCTGAGGGGGTGGACGACGCCGGGATGGGCGTTTGTCGGCGGCGTTCTGGCGGCGATTCAGTTCGGTCCCCTCAGTCAGTGGACGAATAGCTACTGGGGCGGCGGCGTTTCGGCTTTTGCCGGCTGCCTGGTATTCGGCGCCGCGGCGAGATTAAGAGAGCGATACAGCCGTCGAGTCAGTTGTCTGCTGGGGCTTGGACTGTTCCTGCAGATGTTGACTCGACCTCTCGAGTCTCTTTTCCTGGCGGCGGGCGCCCTATTGTTCCTGGGGTGGAGGAAACAGCGTATCCCGGCGGTGTTCATCGTCGCGGCGCTGGCTATCACGGCTGTACACAACCGTGCGGTGACCGGAAGTTGGGTCGAGTTGCCATACCAATCGAGCCGTCACCAATACGGAGTGCCTGCCGCGTTCGTTTTCGAGACGAGCCCGACTCCGCACCGCGAACTGACCCGCGAGCAACAGCTCAACTACGAGGCTCAGTCAGCCGTGCACGGCGGTGATGGTGAGACTGCGGAGAGTTATCTCGCCAGGTTGGGGTTTCGCCTTCGTTATTACCGGTTCTTCTTTCTGCCACCCTTGTATCTGGCGCTGCCTTTCATCGCGCCTGCGCTGCGTGAGAGGCGCTTTCAACTAGCGGTCGCGACAATCGCTCTGTTTGTGCTGGGAACGAATTTCTATCCTTACTTCTATTCCCACTATGTCGCGGCCGCAACCTGCCTGTTTGTGTTGATGGCTGTGACTGGCCTGGCTCGCCTCACGCGCCTGAACGAGGCGGCGGGGGCGGTTCTCGTCGCGGCCTGCCTGGCCCACTTCGTGTTCTGGTATGGATTGCATGTGCTGTCTAGCCGGGCGTATTCGGCCGAGCTCCGGCAGTTCGAGACCTGGGACGCGATCAACCAGGGCGATCCGGAGGGCCGTTTGGCGGTGCGGCGGCGGTTGACGGAGGCGCCGGGGCGGCAGCTTGTCTTCGTGCGTTATTGGCCTCGGCACACCTTCAGTGAGTGGGTGCACAACGCGGCGGACATCGACTCGTCGCGAATTGTGTGGGCGCGCGACCGGGGACCGGACGAGAACCGCAGGCTGATCGAGTATTACGCCGGCCGGGGCGTCTGGCTGTTGGAGCCGGACGCGCGTCCGCCGCGGCTGGCTCCCTACGCGCTCGATGGCAGATAGCCGCCGCTTGCTATCATTCGCTTCGGGAGTTATGCGCCGATGCTCGCAATTACTGGTTGTTCCCAACTGTTGACCCTTCGAGGTCCCGCTCGCCCAAGGATCGGCGCCGAGTTGCGGGAGTTGGGGGTGATAGAGAACGCCACGGTGCTCATTGACGGGGAGCGGATTGTGGCGGTCGGCCCGTCGAACGGGGTGAAGATTCCCGCGGCGTGCGAAACGATGGACGCGAGCGGGCGGGTGGTGACTCCCGGGTTCGTGGACGCACACACCCATCCGGTGTTCGCGGGCCTGCGTGCCGCCGGTTTTGAGGAGCGCGGCGCGGACGGCGAAGCCTTCGACATGTCGGCGCGCTGGAGCGGGATGCGGGCGACGGTGCGGCGGACGCGCGCGGCGAGCGAGCAGCAGTTGTTCGAGATTGCAAGGCGTCACGCCCAGTGGTTTCTGCGGTGCGGAACCACGACGATCGAGGCGAAGTCCGGTTTCGGCCTGACGGTGGCGGACGAATTAAAGCAGTTGAAGGTGATTCGAAGGCTGGATACGGAGGGAATCATACGCACGGTTCCCACGTTCTTTGGCGCAAGCGAGGCGCCCGACGAATACCGAGGCCGCCCGCGCGAGTACACGGACCTGGTGATCCGCGAGATGATCCCGAAAGCAGCGGCGCAGAAGCTGGCCGAGTACTGCGACGTGTTCTGTGAACCTGGCGTGTTCGGAATATTGGAGAGCCGGCAAATCCTGCAGGCCGCGCGGACGGCGGGGTTGGGGATTCGCATGCACGTCGATCAACTTTCGGATTCCAACGGCGCTGCGCTGGCGGCCGAAATGGGAGCGGTGACGGCGGACCACCTGGAGTGCACCGATTCGGCCGGCATCGCGAGCCTGTGCGCCGCCAGGGTGCAGCCAGTGTTGCTGCCGGCTTCCGTTTATGGAATTCGATCGCAGAATTACGCGGACGCCCGGGGCATGATCGAGGCCGAACTGGCGATTGTGCTCGCCACCGATTTCAATCCTTTATCACCGTCGACTCCATCGATGCCCATGGTGATATCGCTGGCGGCGAATGAAATGCGAATGACGCCGGCTGAGAGCATCACCGCGGCGACCGTGAATGCGGCCTACAGCTTGGGCAGGGGCGGCCAAATTGGATCGATTGAACCTGGAAAGTTGGCGGACATCGTTATTCACGATTGCCGGGATTATCGCGAGTTAGCCTATTTGTTCGGCGTGGAGCATCCTGTTCATACGCTGCTTGGCGGGCGTGTGGTCCATTCGCGCTAACTCGTTGGACGGATTCGGCGGTACGGTAACTCGCACTGGGGGGGATCTCTGGCGCCAAGTGGGGGTGACGGGCGCAACGTGCGTGGATGGGGGCGGACGCCCGCGAGAGGGACCAAAGTCGTACGCGCCAGATGCCGCGGAGACCGCGTAAATCGGGCTCCGGAAGCGAGGTGGGCGGGAGCGTGCGGCTGGCCTCGCGGGGATAGCACAAATCCGACGTTGACGCCACCGCTACACCAAAGTGAGGCGATTCTGTTTGGAAGACCGTGGAAAAAAAAGTCAAGAGCTTTATGTTGCGGTTTTGCAGTCTATTACAAAAGCGTTGACACTCCATGAATCCAGCTGGTAACTTCACGTTGGTCCCGCGGTTCACAATGTCTACTGGTTCAAATCCCAAACGCCAAACGCCGGAGAGAGTCCTCCTCGTGGACGATAACGATCTCGGGCTGAAGGCGCGGATGATTGTACTCGAAGAACTCGGTTATCACGTGACTGCCGTTTGCTGCAGTGTCCAGGCGCTTGAACGGTTTCAGACGCAAACCTTCGACCTGGTCATCACGGATTATAAAATGCCGCGTCTCGACGGCATCGAACTGATCGCCAAGATCAGGGAAGTTCAGCCTGCTGTGCCAATTGTATTGATCTCAGGGTTCGCGGAAGCGCTTGGCCTTACCGACGCCAATACGGGCGCGGACATCGTGATACAGAAGAACTATCACGAGATTACGGCGCTGACGCGCGCGGTGGAGCGGCTCCTGAATCGCCGGCCTCAGCGAAAACCTCTCCGTTCGCAGGTTTTCCAGGCCCGACGGGTCGCAGCCGCGCAGCGATAGCAGCCTCAGATCCTGTTCCAACTTCAAGGCGGCGGCCGGGTTACATTGAAATGTCATGCGCGCATTTCTTCTGACCGCCGCCTTCGTCTTTCTGCCGGTCATCACTCCCTCCGCAACGTCCCGCATCGCCAAGAAGTCGCGCGCCGCGCAGCCCGCGAAGACGGTCGCCGCGCCGGCGCTGGCGCAACAATGGCTGGCCCGCCTGTCGTTGCGCGATCGCGTCGCACAGTTGATCACGATGCCTTGCTATGGGGAGAATCCCAACACGCGCTCCAAGGATTTTCGCAAGTTCCGGCACTGGGTGCAGGATCTTCACATCGGCGGAATGATCGTGCTGAACCGGGTGGTGGCGGGGTCGGCGCGGAACGCCGATCCGTATGCGATGGCGGTGTTTTTGAACCGCATGCAGAGGCTTTCGCGATTGCCGCTGCTGATTTCGGGTGATTTCGAACGGGGCGCGTCGATGCGGGTGGCCAACACGACGAAGTTCCCCCACAATATGGCGTACGGCGCGGCTCGCGCGTATGAGGCGTCGCGCTTTGAGGGCGCCCAGACGGCGCGGGAGTCGCGGGCGTTGGGCGTGCATTGGGTCTTTGCTCCGGACGCCGATGTGAACAATAACCCCGACAATCCGATCATCAATATTCGCTCCTATGGGGAGGACCCCGAAGAGGTGGCGAAACACGTGGCGGAATACATCGACGGCGCGCGATCGGATCCCAAGCACACGGTGATGGTGACCGTGAAGCACTTTCCCGGGCACGGCGACACGGCCGTGGATACGCATTTCGGGCTGGCGAAACTGGATGCGTCGCGCGAGCGGCTGGCCGCGGTGGAGTGGGTTCCGTTTCGCGCGGCGATCGCAAAGGGCGTGGATGCGGTGATGAGCGCGCACATCGCGCTGCCGGCGGTGGAGCCGCGAGAGATTCCGTCAACGGTGTCGGAGAAGGTGCTGACGGGAGTTCTGCGCGATGAACTGGGCTTCAAGGGCATCGTGGTTACCGATGCGATGGACATGCAGGGCCTGACCAATCAGTTCGGCGCGGGAGAGGCGAGCGTGCGGGCACTGGAGGCCGGTGCGGACGTGCTGCTGATGCCGAAGGACGCCGATGAGGCCATCCGTGCGGTGGCGCAGGCTGTGGCCGAGGGCCGGCTGACACGGAAGCGGATCGATCAAAGCGTGATGAAGATCCTGTCGGCGAAGGTCCGGCTGGGATTGGCGAAGAAGCGCCTGGTGGATGTGGACGATATCGGGGACGTGATCGAAGATGGCGACGCGGAGCAGAGCGCGCAGAGCGTCGCGGATCGCGCGATCACGCTGGTGCGGAACGAGGGCTCGGTCGCGCCGTTGCGGAAGCTCGGCGAGTCGTGCGTGTTCGTGTTGGTGGACAGCCGCTATTCGCAGTCGGGGCGGCTGTTTTCCACCGAGATGAAGAGGCGGGCGCAGGGTATGCGGGCGATGACGTTCGATTCGACGACGCCTGAAACGGAGTTGAAGGACGCGCTGGCGGGGGCGGCGGGATGCGACGCGGTGGCCGTAGCCGCGTTCTCTTCCGCGAGCGCGTATCGCGGCAATGCGGCGCTTCCTGGAGGACTGGCGGCCTTCGTGACGGCGCTTACGGAAGGGCCCCGGCCGGTGGCGTTGCTATCATTCGGGAATCCTTACCTGCTGCGCGCATTCCCGAAGGCGGCGGCTTACTTGGCGGCCTTCTCCACCGCTCCACCGGCGGAGATTGCGATGGCGAAGGCGCTGGCCGGGGAGATCGCCATCACCGGACGGATGCCGGTCTCGATCCCGGGATTCGCGAAGATCGGGGACGGAATTCCAACGGCGGCGACGAAGCCCGTGGAGTGATCGCGCCGTGTGGGTGTGCCAAGCTGAATACACGGAGGATACTCAATATCCATGGTGGAAATTACATGGCTCGGACACGCTACGGTTCAGTTGAAGCTCGCCACCGGCGAGGTGTTGATCCTGGACCCCTGGACCGACGGCAACCCCGCTTATCCGAAGGGCCACAAGATCGAACGCGTTGACGGCATTCTTATCTCTCATGGACACTTCGATCACATACACGACGCGGTCCCGCTGGCGAAACGGTTTTCTCCCAAGGTGGTGGCGATTTACGAAACAGCGCATTGGTTGGAGACGAAAGGCGTCGTCAATACAAGCGCGATGAACAAGGGCGGCTCGCAAATGGTGGGGCCGGTGAAGGTGACGATGGTGCACGCCGTGCACAGCTGCGGCATCATCGACGACGGCAAGATCATCTACGGCGGCGAGGCGTGCGGCTATGTCCTGCGCCTGCCGAACAACCGGTGCATTTACTTCGCGGGCGACACGAACGTGTTCACCGACATGGAGCTGATCCGCGAATTGTATCGGCCGGAGCTTGCGTTTCTTCCGATCGGCGACCTGTTCACGATGAGCCCGCATGAGGCGTCGATGGCGGCGAAACTGCTCAACGTAAAGAGGATCATCCCCACGCATTTCGGGACGTTTCCTCCGTTGGTGGGGACGCCCGAACAACTCGCTACGCTGCTCAAAACCGACATGCCGGACACCGAAGTCTGGCCGCTCACTCCGGGCGAACCCGTGGAGTGGTAGCGGACGCCCACGGGATAAGCGGGCCTCGTGGTCCGTTATCATATCCGTGATGCTTCCACGCGAACGATGGCTGGCCGCGCTTGAGGGCGCACGTCCGGATCGCGCGCCTTGCGACTATTGGGGCACAGGCGAAGTGACGGCGCGCCTGTTGAGGGATCTCGGCTGCGCTTCCGAGCGCGAGTTGTGGACGCGGCTGGGAATCGACAAGTGCATCCACCTGGCGCCGGTCCATCCGGGCGCGCGCGAATCCGGATGGCACATGCAGTCGCTGTTCAGCATCTGGAACGTCCGGACCCGGAACATCGAGTACGGGGAGGGAATCGGGGAGTACGAGGAAGACGCGCATCATCCGCTGGCGGATATCGAGACCGTGGCGGAGGTGGATCGCTTCTCATGGCCCGACCCGGCGGATTTCGATGTCGCCGGACTACGCGAGCGGATCCTGGAGTGGAAAGGGTATCCGATATTGGCCGGTTCGTCAGAACCGTTCTATCTGTACTGCCGCTTGCGCGGAATGGAGCGGGCGCTGGAAGACCTGGTCGTCAACCCGACGATCGCGGACGCGATTCTCGAGCGCATCGGGCGATTCGACTACGGCATCATCCGGCGAATCCTGGAGGAATGCCGCGGGTTGGTGGACCTGGTGTATGTAGCGGAAGACCTGGGTACGCAGAACTCGCTGCTGATGAGCCCGCGCACGTTCCGCCGGTTTCTGAAACCTCGAATGACGAAGCTGATCGAGATGATCCACGGGTACGGTGTACGCGTGTTCCATCACGACGACGGCGCGATCCGCAACGTGATCGCCGACCTCATCGAGGCGGGCGTCGACCTGCTGAATCCGATACAGTGGCGTTGCAGGGGCATGGAGCGAGAGGCGCTGGCGCGCGATTTTGGCGCTTCGCTGACGTTCCACGGGGGCGTCGACAATCAACACACGCTGCCTTTCGGTTCGCCCGACGAGGTGCGCGCGCAAGTGCGGGAAAACCTGGAAATGTTCCGGAGCGCGAGAGGCTACATTGTCGCGCCATGTCATAACATTCAGCCAAATACACCGACGGAGAACATTGTGGCGATGTATGAGGCGGTTCACGAACTCGGCTGATCAGGGGAGTTGAATCATGTCCGGACTATCACGTCGATCTTTCTTCACCGCGGCGGGAGCGCTCAGCCTGCCGCAACTATCTCACGCGGTCCAAGCCGCCGCCTCGCCATATCGCAGGCCGAAGCTCAAGATCACCGATGTCAGGACGGCCTATGTCGGGGCGCACGGCCCGCAGTTGCATGTGCGGGTGTTGACCGACCAAGGCGTTGTCGGGCAGGGGGAGGCGACCGACGCCGCGACCGGCGGGGCCGCCATCATCGCCAGTTGGCGGCGGATGCTGGTGGGACAGGACCCGTTGAACGTGGAGGCGGTGTGGGAGCGCATCCGCACATCGGGAATCTTCGCGGGCGCGCAATCGGGCCAGTATGTCACGGCGCTCAGCGGACTTGAGATCGCGCTGTGGGACGTGGCGGGCAAGGCGCTTGGATTGCCGGTGTATCAACTGTTGGGCGGCAAGGTTCGCGAGAAGATCCGCGTCTATTGCGATTCGGCGAATCACCACCCGGATGACCCGCTGGCGAAGCAGAAGCTCAAGGAAATCGAGGACATGGGCTTTACGGCGCTCAAAATCGATATCGACGAGGGAGCGCCGTTCCGTGTGGACTGGACCGCGAGCAACGACGAGATCGACCGCATGGTGAAGGAAGTCGCGTTCGTGCGCGAGACCGTGAACAAGAAGGTTGACGTCGCCGTGGATATGCACGGGCGCTATCCCATGACCACGGGCAAACGGATGGCGAAGGAATTGGAGCCTTTCAAACTGCTGTGGCTGGAAGAGCCGGTTCCGCCGGAGAACATCGACGCCATGCGCGACATTCGCGAATCGACCAAAACGCCCATCTGCTGCGGCGAAAACATTTTCCTGAGGCACGGTTTCAGGGAGGTCTTCGAGAAGCGCGCGGCCGACATCATCATGCCCGATATCCAGAAGTGCGGCGGGCTGCTCGAAGCGCGCAAGATCGCGGACATGGCGCATGCCTACTATGTCCCGGTGGCGCCGCACTGCGTGGTGTCGCCCATCGGCTACATGGCGTCCTGCCAGGTATGCGCGGCGATCCCGAATTTCCTGGCGCTTGAGTGGCATTGGATCTCGCGGCTGGCGCTGTGGAAGAATTTTGTGAAGGAAGGCGAGATCATCGAGAAGGGATTTGTGACGATTCCGGACCGTCCTGGGATCGGCGTCGAGATGAACGAGGAGGCGGCTCGAAAGTCCCAATTGCCAGGCACGCAATGGTTCTAGCGCCGCGATGGCGCGTGCGGCGGCGCGCCGAATTGGCGATCATGCGCCTGAGCCTGCTGCTGGCGGTTCTGCCGCTGGCCGGCGAGGTCCATCCGGACTACCAAGCGGCGATGATCCCGATGCGTGACGGCGTCCGCCTGCAGACCGTCGTCATGCGTCCGAAACAACAGAACGGGCCCCTTCCGTTTCTGATTACGCGCACGCCGTACGGAGTGCCCGCCGAAGATAGCGTAGCGCGGGGACTACCTGAATCGCAGCGGGCGATCCTCGACCGATACATCGTGGTGATCCAGAACATTCGCGGACGCTTCAAGTCCGAAGGGACGTTCGTGATGCAACGGCCGCGAAATCCGCGCGGGGTGGATGAAACCACCGATGCCTGGGACACCGTGGATTGGCTGGTGAAGAATGTCGCGGGCAACAATGGCCGGGCCGGCTTCATCGGCACCTCGTACGATGCGTGGACGGCGGTGCAGGCCGCGCTGGATCCACATCCCGCGGTGAAGGCGATTGTCGAGCAGGCTTCTCCCGCGGATATGTGGTTGGGGGACGATTTTCACCACAACGGGGCCTTCCGGCTCAGCTACGGTTTCGAGTACGCGGCCCTGCTGGAGAGCGCCGCGGAGGAGAATCACCACTTCGTGTTCGACCGGCCCGATACCTATGACTGGTATCTGGCCCTGGGCCCGCTTCGCAACGCCGATGCGCGATACTTTCACGGCAGGATTCCGACGTGGCGGGACTTCGTGGCGCATCCGGATTACGACGAATTCTGGCGGCGGCAGACGGTTGTGCCGCTGATTAACGATGTGAAGGTTCCGACTTTGAACGTCGCCGGCTGGTGGGATCAGGAGGACTTCTACGGTCCTCAGAAGATCTACGAGGCGCTGGAGCGGCATGATGTGCGGCGTTGGAACCACTTCGTCGCGGGGCCGTGGAACCACGGACAGTGGAGTGGCTACGGCGGCAGGTTGGGAGACCTCGAATTTGGCTCCGACACGGCGCTGCACTATCGCGAGCGGATCGCGCTGCCCTGGCTCGACTACTGGTTGCGCGGCGAGGGAAGTGGCGAACTCGCGGAGGCGACAGTGTTCGAGACGGGGTCGAATGTCTGGCGCGAGTACGCCAAGTGGCCTCCGGTGGATGGGGTGGCGACGCGGAAACTGTACTTGCAGGCGGGGGGCGCGCTCAGTTTCGAACGCCCCACGGACCTCGGGAAGGCGTTCACGAAATATGTGAGCGACCCCGCAAACCCGGTCCCGTACCGGCCGCGACCGGTGTCGCCGACCTATCCCGGACCGGAGTGGCCGGTGTGGCTGGTGCAGGATCAGCGGTTTCTCGCCAAGCGCAAGGACGTCGTTTCCTGGAGGACTACGCCGCTTGCGGATGACCTGCGCGTGGTTGGGAACATCGTCGCGAATTTGTGGGCGTCGACCTCGGGAACAGACAGTGATTGGGTGGTCAAACTGATTGACGTTGCGGAGGACGGCTTCCAGTTGATCGTGGCCGACGAGATCCTACGGGCCCGCTACCGGAACAGTTTCGAGATGCCGGAGGCCGTGCCGGCGTCGACGCCAGTGGAGTACCGGATCGACCTGCATGCCGCCGATCACGTTTTCAAGAAAGGGCATCGGGTGATGGTGCAGGTGCAGAGCACCTGGTTCCCGTTGTACGACCGGAATCCGCAACGGTTCGCGCCGAATATCTTCGAGGCCGCCGAGTCAGACTACCGGAAAGCCACTCAGCGTGTTTACCATTCGGACCGGCGCGCCAGTTCGATCATTCTGCCGACCCTGTGAGGGTGTGCGCTATCATCTCAACGATGCGTCCCTATCTGTCGGCGGCTTTCCTGCTTGTTTCAGTGCTCACGCCGGGGTGCGGCAAGAGCGGCGGCGAGGCTCCGACGCAGTCCAGCGCCGCGCGCCCGGCCCAACCGGCTCCTGAGCCGCCAAAGTCCGCGGCGCCTTTCGACTACTATCTGCTGAGCCTGTCGTGGTCGCCCGAGTATTGCTCCGGGCCGAAGGCTTCGCGCGACGGGTTGCAGTGCGGAGAGGGACGGCGTTTTGGATTCGTGGTCCATGGATTGTGGCCACAGGCGGCCGCCGGGAATCCGCAGGACTGCGGTCCGGCGTCACGAGTGCCGAAGCCGGTGATCGACGCGATGTTGCCGATGATGCCGAGCGCGGGGCTGATCCAACATGAGTGGACGGCGCATGGAACCTGTTCAGGGTTGGATGTAAAAGCGTATTTCGACCAGGTGCAACGGGCGTTCGCGGCCGTGAAGATCCCGGACGATTTCCGGCAGCCTCAGGCTCAGGTCGAAGTGAAGCCGCCGGATGTGCGGGCCAAGTTCGCGCGCGCGAACCCGGCCTTCCCGCCCGATGCGTTCCGATTGCGCTGTTCGGCGCGGTATCTATCGGAAGTCCGGATCTGCCTGTCCGCCGATCTCAAGGGCATGGCCTGTGCGGCGGACATCCGGGATAACTGCCGCGCCGATTCCGTGATCATGCGCCCGGTGCGGTAAGACGGCGGCCGTTTAGTTTGTCGGCCGGTCCCGCGCCGGAAGGACGGCGCTGAAGTCCTGCTGGAAGCGGGCCGAATAACTCGTCAGTAACTCGGTGACTCGCGCATAACTCGGGGAGCGGACGATCACGCCGACATGGTGGTCGCGGTTCATTCGCCAGACGATTTCGGGATCCACGTAGGCGGAAGTGTCCGGCCATTCCTGGCGCGCCAGCGAGATCAACAGCCCCGCGTATTCGTCGCGATCGGGGCGCGCCGAGTACGGCGCTTTCCCGCCGGCGAGCTCGACCTTGGCCCATTCGCGCCACATGTTCAGGCCGGTTCCCGCCTCAATCAGGTCGGCGATATGCGCGCCGCCGACGCGAGCGGCCGTTTCCAGGAAGTAGGCCTTGCCGTCTTCCCGGCTGATGATGTACTCGGTGTGTGACACGCCTCGCAACAGGCCGAGTCCGGCCAGCACCAGCTTGTTCTTTTCAAGCAGGGCCCGCTCGATCGGGGAGCCGTGTTCGACCAGCCTGGTTGTGAAGATGCCGCCGCCCTGTGAGACGTCCATGGGGGGACGGCCGTAGGCGCTGCCTTGCGCGAACAGGATTTCACGTTCGTAGACGATGGAGTCGACGTGGAACACGTCGCCGGGAATGTACCGCTCCAACAGGTAGTAGGAGCGCTGGTCCCCGAGCGAGTGAATCAACGACCAGGCTTCGTCGGCCGAGTTCACCTTCTTGACGCCAATCGACCCGGCGAGCATGCGCGGCTTCAACACCCAGGGCGCCGGGACACGCGCCATGAAATCCGTCAGCCGCTGATCATTCAACGCGTGAACGAACTCAGGAACATTTAGCCCGGTCTCGGCGGCCTTCATCCGCATGGCGAGTTTGTCGCGGTAATAGCGCGTGGTGGTTTCACCCATGCCGGGCACGCGCAAGTGCTCACGCAACGTCGCCGCGAGTTCGAGATCGAAGTCGTCGAGCGGCACAATTCGCTGGATGTCGTGAGTGCGCGCGAGATAGCTCACGGCGTTGATCGTGTCATTCAGATTCCACCGGCCCTCGACATCGGGCATGTAGAAGAGATCGTCGATCGATTCCATAGGCCAGCGCGCCTTGTCCTTCAGGCCGAGCGACGTGAGCAGGAGCACGGTGGCGCCCTGCCGCTTCGCTTCCTGGATGAACTCATGGCCCTTCTCGTAACTCGCGATGCAGAGGATGGTCATTCCGGACATTGTCGCACTTCACGTCACGTGCTCATCAGGTAGATGCAGGGGCGCACGTCTTCCTCGGGCGTCCACTCCCAGTAGCGCAGGAGAATTGTGTACACCATCAATCCCGTCTCGCCTTCGCCGAACAAAACGAACCGAAGGGACTGGCTCATCAGATTCTTGCGGCTAAGGTCGAGGAAAATGCTGATGGGATCCAGCATTTCGCTGACGTAGGCGATGGTGTTGGCGATGGCGAGGGCCTGTGTTACGTCGATCACGTAGGCGCCCTCGTCCTCGCGGACCGAGATGCGAATGGGGGACAGGAAGTCGCTGCGGTTGTCGAGCAGGGAGACGCGAATGAACGCCATTCGGCCCTCGATCTTGTAGTGCTTTACGATTTCGTCGGTCTTGCGTTTGCGTATTTGGGCCGTCAATGAGCGGACCGGTATCAGTTGAACTTTCTTGCCTCGCATTCTCGCGAAGAGGCGCTCCGATTCAGCGTCGGCGTACGCCACGCCGGACACGCGCAGTTCCGTGGCGCGCTGGTAGCGGCTCAAGGCGCTTACGACGAGGATGATCAGGATGAAGATGCTGGCGATGATCAGCCCGTCGGGCCGCTCGATGATGTTGTCGATCAGCGTGTAGGCGAAGATGATGGCCACCGCGCCGGAGTAGAGCATCATTGCGGTGCGCTTTTCGGCTCGGAGAGCGAGCGTGGATGCGATGGCGGCCGACAGCATCAGAACCAGCACGCCGGTGGCGTATGCGCCCCCCTGGGCGTCGACGTTCGCTTGAAAGGCGACGGTGACGAGCAGGTCCGCGATGAACAAGATGACGACAAGTGGCCGCGAGTAGGCGGTCCATTCCGGGGCGAGGCCGAGACGAGGGAGATAGCGGGGGATGAGGTGCAGCAGGCCAGCCATCGCGGAGGCGCCCGCGAACCATAGGATCAGGATGGTGGCGATATCGTACACGGTGCCGAAGGTCGGTCCCAGCAGAGAGTGGGCCAGGTAGGCGATGGCGCGACCGGAGGCGCGTCCGCCTGGCCGATAGGCCTGCTCCGGGATCAGCAGGGTGGTGACGAAACTCGAGGCGATGAGCGCGACGCTCATGATGACAGCTGCGGTCGCCAGCAGTTTCCGTGTGTTGGCGACGCGTGTCTTCGGAGGATCTTCGTCATGGGATCCGCCCGCGATCAGAGGCATTACGGATACGCCGGTCTCAAAGCCGCTGAGGCCGAGCGCAAGGCGCGGGAAGATGAGCGCGGAGGCGATGGCGAGCGATGTCCAATCGCCGTGTGTGGACACAGCGGCGCGCCAGTTGGGATATGCGGAGGGGTGGCGCGACACCTCGAAGAGGGCGCGGGCCAGCACCACTGCGTTCAATGACAGGTAGGGCACACAAACGGCGGTGGCGAGTTCGATCGCCTCGTTGAATCCGCGAATGAAGATCAAGGCCAGGAGGGCGAGCAGTCCGATGGTGAGCGGGATGCGAACGCCCTCGTCGACGTACTGGTGCAGAAGTGGATTCTCGATGATGTGCTGCGTGGCGTCGGCCGCGGACAACGTCATGGTGATGACGAAGTCAGTGGCGGCGAATCCGAGCAACACGAGTACAAACACCTTGCCGTTCCAACCCGAGAGGATGTTCTCGAGCATGGCGATCGAGCCCTGTCCGACGTAGGATCGGCTAGCCACCTGTCCGTAGATGGGCAGCGCGCAGCCGAGCGTAACGGCCACCAGGATCAATGTCGCGAGCGGCGAAAGCGCGCCTGCAGCCAGGAGGGCGATGCCGGGTTGATAGCCGAGTGTCGAAAAGTAGTCGACGCCGGTGAGCCAAATTACCAGCCACCACCGGTGTGCATGGCGCTCCTCGCCGGGTGCATCGAGCCGTCCGCCGCGTCGAAACCAATTCGCTGTCCAGGACATCGAAATTCATGATAACGGTTGGATTCGGTGTTCTGGATTGACAGAGCGACATGTTGAGTGGTTTCATTAGAGTGAAAGTGACTCGGGCATTTATTAGCATGGGTCTCGCGTTGCTGCTGCTTTCGGCGGTGATGGGCGAGGCCTGCTTCGGGTGCTCCCCTTCGCCCGCTCCGATGAAGGGCGATTGCTGCAAGGGGCATGGACGGTGCCCGGCGCAGGCATCGACGAAGGCCCATTCCGAGTGCGGCGCCGCAACTTCCGACCCATTCACTGTGGAGAAGGTAACCGTTGCGGAAGACGCCGCGGCGCCCGCTCCGGCGATCGCGGTAGCGCCGGCCGTCTCCGCGTCGCCCGTCAGCTTTAGCGTCGTCAGTTGTTACTCACCTCCCGATCTCCGTATTCTGAACTCTTCGCTCACCATCTAAGTCAAGCGCGCTCCTACTGAACGGGATTGATGTCCCGCATGGGTGGTTATCCGCCCAGATTCTCTGGTTTCAATTCTAGTTTTCGGTTTTCACATAGGAGGCGCTGTGCGGATTCCCGCACTTTTCATTGCCGCGGCTTCAGCCTTGGCCGCGGGTGAACAGGTCCGTTTGGACGATCTCATTGGAGAGGCTCTGCGGCTCAATCCCGAAGTGTTGGCCGCGCAGAAGAAGTACGAGGCTGCGCGGCAGAAGCCGGCCCAGGAGCGGTCCTTGCCGGATCCCATGTTTTCGGCGGGATGGAACTCGAGCGGTAATCCTCTGCCTTTCGCCGGTGTCGGCCGCGAGCCCGTTGCGAATGTTGGGGTGATGGCGTCGCAGGAACTGCCGGGTCCCGGTAAGTTGCGGCTGCGCGGGCTGGTGGCGGCGAAAGAGGCTGACGTTGAGTCGCAGCAGTTTCGCGCGGTGCAGTTGAACATTGTGGCGCGTGTGAAGGCGGCGTTTTACCGGCTTCATCACGCCTGGGTCATGGACGGCATTTATCGGCGCAATTTGGACCTTTTGCGGTCGCTGCTGCGCGTGACCGAGGCCCGTTATTCGGTGGCGAAGGCGCCCCAGGCCGATGTTTTCAAAGCTCAGGCGCAAATCACGCTGCTGGAAACGCGGATGATCCAGAACCAACGGGAACGGAAGGCTCGCGAGGCTGAACTCGATAGCTTGCTGGGGCGTTCCGGAGGGGCGGAGTACGGGCAGCCCGAGGAACCGCGGGAGGCGCACGAGTTTTCACTCAAACAACTGCTCGACAAGGCGCGCGGCGAGGCGCCGATGCTGGCTCGAGACCAGAAGATGATTGAGCGAGCCGGCGCGGCGCTGAATCTAGCGCGGAAGGACTACATACCCGATGTCACGCTGAGCGGCGGGTATTACTACATGGGGTCGATGCCCCCAATGTTCATGGTGCGAGCCGATGTCAAGGCGCCGCTGCGAAAGGCCCGGATCCGCGCGGAAGTGGCGGAGCGGAGTTATGACCTGTCACAGGCGCGCCACGCCTATACGGCGACGGCGCAGACGCTCGACTACAAGATTCGCGATGAGTATCTGGGGCTGGAGACAGCTCAGAAGCTGATGGATCTGTATGAGAAGGTCCTGATACCGCAGGCGAAACTGGCCGTTGAGTCGTCGCTTGCTTCGTATCAGGCTGGGACGGCGGACTTCCTGTCGGTTCTGATGAACCAGATGGCGGTGTTCGAGTACGAGATGAACTACCACGAGCAGATGGAGGAGCATCATCAAACGCTTGTGCGGCTGGAAGAGATGACAGGAGTGCAACTGATCCAATGAAAACGCTTCTGGGAGCAATTGTCGTCGCGGCCGTGCTGGCCGGTGGGTTCATTTCGGGAATTTGGTACGCACGCCGAGGGGTTACCGGCGCGGCGAAGAATGGGCGAAAGGTGCTGTATTGGATGGATCCAATGCATCCGGCCTACAAATCCGACAAGCCGGGCATAGCGCCGGACTGCGGCATGAAACTCGAGCCGGTGTATGAAGAGGGCCCGGCGCCGGCCGCTGAGAGCCGGAAGGTGCTGCGATATCAGGATCCGCAGGATCCCAAGTACACATCGGAAAAGCCGGGCATCAATCCGGAGACTGGCAACGATCTGGTCCCGGTGTATGAGGGATCGGCGGAGAGCATGCCCGCGGGAACGATCAACGTGAGCGTGGAGAAGCAGCAGACGATCGGAGTCAAATTCGCCACCGTGGAAGGCGCCGCGGGCGCCGAGACGATCCGGGCCAATGGTCGTGTGGCGCAGGACGAGACGAAGGTTACGCGAGTGCATCCGAAGGTCGACGGCTGGATCCACAAGGTGGATGTCGACTTCACCGGCCAACTGGTGAAGGCCGGCGATCCGCTTCTGACCATTTACAGCCCCGACATGCTGGCGAGCGAGCAGGAATTTCTACTGGCGCTGCGGGCACGCGATTCGATGAAATCGAGCCCGAGCCCAGAAGCGTACGAAAACAGCGAGATTCTGATCGAGGCGGCTCGGCGGCGGCTCGAACTGTGGGATCTGAGCGCCGCCCAGATCTCCGAACTCGAGCGCACGCGCAAGCCGATTCGTACCGTGACGCTCTATTCCCCGGCGGCGGGCTACGTCATGTCCAGAAATGCGTTTCCCAGCCAGCGCGTGACGCCTGAAACCGAGTTGTACGCCATCAGCGATTTGAGCCGGGTGTGGATCATGGCCGACGTGTTTGAGTCGGACATTCCGAAAGTGCGGCTGGGTCAGGCGGCCACGATCACGCAAGCGTTCGCGGGCGGCATCAGCATTCCGGCCAAAGTGACGTACATTCAGCCGCAAGTGGACCCGGCGACGCGCACGCTGAAGGTGCGCCTGGAGGCGGCGAACGCCAACACAAGACTGAAGCCAGACATGTTTGTTGTGGTCGAGTTCCGGCTGGCCCTGGATGGGCGGCTAACTGTTCCCGCCGACGCCGTCGTCAACACGGGGCTGCGCAAGACCGTGTTCGTGGATCGGGGCAATGGATACCTGGAACCACGCGGGGTCGAGACGGGCGAGCGGATCGGTGAGCGTGTCCAGGTCAACAGTGGATTGCGCGCCGGCGAGCGCGTTGTCAGTTCCGGCGCGTTTCTGATCGATTCGGAAGCGCAGTTGAAAAGTCCTGGAGGCTCGCATGATTGACCGCATCATCGAGTTCTCCGGCCGTAACCGGGTGGTCGTCCTCATCCTGGTCGGCTTTGCGGTGGCGGCTGGCGTGTGGTCGCTGCGCAGCATCCCGCTCGACGCGATCCCGGACCTGAGCGATACCCAGGTGATTGTCTATTCTCGCTGGGACCGGAGCCCCGACATCATGGAGGACCAGGTCACCTACCCGCTGGTGACGGCCATGCTCGGCGCGCCGCGGGTGAAGGATGTGCGCGGATTCTCGGACTTCGGATTCTCTTACGTCTACATCATCTTCGAAGAAGGCACGGACATCTACTGGGCCCGGTCGCGGACGATGGAGTACCTGCAGGGCGTGCTGCCGCGACTGCCGCAGGGCGTCAAGACCGAACTGGGGCCGGATGCGACCGGAGTCGGCTGGGTGTTCCAGTATGCGTTGGTGGATACCTCACGCCGGCACAACCTGGCTGAACTGCGATCGGTGCAGGACTGGTTCGTCCAATACCAGCTGCGCGCCGTGCCGGGAGTGGCGGAGGTGGCCCCAGTCGGTGGATTCGTCCGGCAGTATCAGGTGAACGTCGACCCGCAGAAGCTTCAGGCGTACAACGTTCCCATTATGAAAGTGGTCGAAGCCGTGCGGGCCGGCAACAACGACGTGGGTGGACGCCTGATCGAATCGGCCGGCGCCGAGTACATGGTGCGCGGACGCGGCTATGCGAAGTCGTCCGACGACATCCGGAAGGTAGTGCTTTCCACGACTCCGGGCGGCACGCCGGTCCGCGTTGGAGACATCGGGGAAGTCTCGTTGGGTCCCGACCTGCGCCGGGGTGTGTCCGACTGGAACGGCGAGGGCGAGGTCGCGGCAGGCATCGTGGTGATGCGACAGGGAGAGAACGCGCTCAGCGTAATCGACCGGGTGAAGACGAAACTGCGGGAGATCGAGCCTGGGCTGCCGAAGGGAGTCAAAATCGTCACCGCCTACGATCGGTCAGACCTGATTCATCGGTCGATTGAAAACCTGGAGCACACCCTGATCGAAGAGATCGTGATCGTGTCCATCGTGATCCTGATCTTTCTGTGGCACGTTCCCAGCGCGATCATCCCTGTGTTTACTATTCCGATCGCCATCGTGATTTCGTTCATCCCGATGCGCGCCATGGGTCTGACGTCCAACATCATGTCGCTTGGCGGCATCGCGATCGCGATCGGCGCGATGGTGGACGCCGCCATCGTGGTGGTGGAGCAGACGCACAAGAAACTCGAGGAATGGGAACGCAACGGGCGTCCCGGCGACTATCACCGCGTGGTGCTCGACGCTGTCAAGGAGGTCGGCGGAGCCAGCTTCTTCGCTCTGTTGGTGATCGCGGCGTCGTTCCTGCCGGTTCTGACACTGGAGGCGCAGGAAGGCCGCCTATTCAAACCTCTCGCCTACACAAAGAACATCTCGATGATCGTCGCGGCGTTGCTCGCGATCACGCTGGATCCGGCGATGCGCCTCCTGTTCACTCACATGAGGAACTTCGATTTCCGCCCGCGATGGCTGGCGCGCGTAACCAACGCGATTCTGGTGGGCAAAATCCATTCGGAGGAGAATCACCCGATCAGTCGCATCCTGATCCATCTGTACGAGCCCGTTTGCGGGTGGGCCTTGCGTTGGAAGTGGGCTGTCATCGTTGGCGCGCTGGCGCTTGTGGCCGCCACAATACCGGTGTACCAACGCCTCGGATCGGAGTTCATGCCGCCTCTTGATGAGGGCACGCTGCTCTACATGCCGTCGACTCTGCCCGGCATCTCGCTCACTGAAGCGCAGCGTCTGATGCAGATCCAGGACCGTATCATCCGTCGCTTTCCCGAAGTCGAGACCGTGCTCGGCAAAGCCGGGCGGGCGGAGACGTCCACCGACCCGGCCCCGCTGTCGATGATGGAGACCGTTGTGGTGCTCAAGCCTCGGGACCAGTGGCGGAGGGTGGAAACGTGGTACACCGGCGCGGCCCCGGAGTGGGCGCTGCCCGCTCTGCGGCGGTTCACTCCCGACACGATTTCCACCGACCAGCTTGTCGATGAGATGAACGAGGCGCTGAAATTGCCCGGCGTATCGAACGCTTGGACCATGCCCGTGAAGGCGCGCATCGACATGTTGACGACGGGTGTGCGGACGCCGGTCGGCATTAAGATCTACGGCGCTAACATCGACGAGATCGAGAAACTGGGCACGAAGATGGAGCAACTGCTGCCCAAGGTGTCCGGGACGCGAAACGTTTTCGCCGAGCGCACGGGCGGCGGGTATTTCCTCGATTTCGACTGGAATCGCGAATCGTTGGCGCGCTATGGCTTGTCGGTGGACGACGCGCAGTCGATTGTGATGAACGCGGTGGGCGGCGAGAATGTCACCACGACGGTCGAGGGTCGCGAACGCTATCCGGTGAATGTCCGGTACATGCGCGACTTTCGCAGCGATCCCTCGCAGTTGGGGCGCGTGCTGGTTCCGGTGAACCTGCCGCAACCGCCGCCCGCGGCGGGAATGCCGGCGGTGAGCGCGATGGGAGCCGTGGCGCAGATACCGATCTCGGAACTGGCGGCCATCAAGGTGCGGTCCGGCCCGTCGATGCTTCGCGACGAGAACGGTCTGCTGAGCGGCTACGTCTACGTGGACGTTGCGGGACGCGACGTCGGAAGCTACGTCGCCGAGGCGAAGCGACTGGTTCGCGAAAGCGTGCAACTGCCGGCGGGATACTCGATCGTTTGGAGCGGCCAGTATGAATCCATGGAACGCGTGCGGGAAAAGTTGAAGCTCGTCCTGCCGCTGACGCTGTTCCTGATTCTCATGCTGCTCTACGTCAACACGAAGTCGGTCGCGAAGACGGCCATCATCATCCTGGCTGTGCCCTTCTCGGCTGTCGGCGCAATCTGGCTGCTCTACGCGTTGGGCTACAACACCAGCATCGGCGTGTGGGTGGGCTTGATCGCGCTGATGGGCGTCGACGCTGAGACGGGGGTTTTCATGTTGCTCTATCTCGACATCGCCTACGACCGGGCGCGGGGGGAAGGCCGACTGCGCAGCCTCGGCGACCTGCAGGAGGCGATCCTCGATGGCGCCGTGAAACGGATCCGACCGAAGTTCATGACCGTGGCGTGCATGTTTACGGGGCTGGTTCCCATCATGTGGTCGGCGGGCGCGGGGGCGGATGTGATGAAGCGCATAGCGGCGCCGATGATCGGCGGCATCTTCACTTCATTCTTATTGGAACTGGTTGTCTATCCGGCGGTGTACGAGGTTTGGAAATGGCATTTCGAATTGAAACGCGAGTTGGCTGCATAGCGATGTTAGCTCTGGCGGCGTGGGGCGCCACGCCCGTCACTATCGAAGTGAGGCATCGTCATCTGCGCAAAGGCGCCGATGGAACGCTGACCTTCGAAGAGCACGGTATGAAATTCGTCGAAGAAGGCAAGAGAGCCGCGCATTCGCGCGAGTGGAAATACTCCGACATCGAGCGCTTCGACCTGGCGCCCGAACACATCCGCGTGATCACCTATGAAGACATCCGTTGGCAGGCGGGGCGCGACCGGGTGTTTCTGTTTGACGAACTGCCGGATGGCGCCGCGGGTAGCCTGTACGCGATGCTCGAATCGAAACTGGATCAGCGATTCGTCGCCGACGTAGCTACCCTCGCCGCCGGGCGCGTTCGGTGGGAGTCGCCCGCCAAGATGCTGCGACTCGCCAGCGGATCGAACGGCACGCTACGGATTACCGAGGATCGGGTTGTTTTCGAAGGGGATCGCGGGTCGCGCACTTGGCGGATCGCGGATGTCGACAACTTCTCAAGCGCCGGTCCATTCGAACTCTCACTCACCTCGCTGGACGGTGAGACTCGATTTCAACTGAAGCAGCAGCTTCCGGAGGATCGCTACAACGAACTCTGGCGGCTCTTTAGCAAGGCCCCAGGCCTGAAGAACTTTATGACTCTACAGGAGACTCATCATGATTAAACTGATTTCCGTTCTTGCTCTTTCCGCCGCGTTTGCGAGCGCCGCCACATTCACGGGCGTGATCTCTGACTCGATGTGCGTCAAGGATCATAAGTCGATGAACATGGGCCCGGATGCCGATTGCATCAAAGGCTGCGTCAAGGCCGGAGCCAAATATGTGCTGTTGGACGGCGCCAAGGTGTATAAGCTCAGCGATCAGCAAACGCCGGAGAAATTCGCCGCGCAGAAAGTTCGCATCACCGGGACGTTGTTTGAGAAGACCGGCGTCATCAAGGTGGAGAGGATCGAGGCGGTCAAGTAGCTGGGTCTCGAGCGCTCGTTGCGCGGTGGCTCCCTAACCGGTCAAAGAATGACGTCAGGCAAAGTGCGCCAACCGGGCGCGCAGCGCTTCGTAGGCGCGGAACAACAACGATTTGATCGCGGATTCCGAACAGCCTAGTGTGGCCGCGATCCCGACGTAATCCATCTCCTTGTACTTATGCATCAGCACCGCGGCGCGTTGTTTGGCCGGCAACTGGTCGATCGCGTCGCGGATCTCCTGCATTCGCGCCTCGAACAGCAGCCGTTGCTCGACGGTGGGCGTATGGTCCATCACCTGCCGCGCCAGTCCGTCGGTCAACTCCCGGTCGAGACTTTGCACCCCTTTCTCGCCCTTGCGGTCGCGAATGTGGTTCAACGCCAGGTGGGTTGCGATCCGGAAAAGCCACGTTGTGAATTTCGCCGCCGGTTCATAGGTGGCGCGCGACCGGTACACGCGCAGAAACACTTCCTGAGCCAACTCCTCAGAGATGGCGTGGTCCTGCAACATGCGGTAGAGAAATTGAATCACCGGCCCGCGATGGCGCTCCAACAGCAGCGCGAAGCTGGAAACGTCGCCGTCGCGGACCCGCAGCATTAACTGCGCATCCCACTCCACGGCCAGGACAGCATGGTATTGGGGGCGAGCGGCGAGCCGCGCCGCAGGCTGTATGCACACGCCCGGTTGCATATGACAACACCTGGGACGTACAAAGAAAGGCCGAGGTTTACAGCTATTCCGCGCGCAATCGCCGTTCCATGAGTTCGCGAATCGTCTCGCGCGGCGATTTCCCCAGCTTGAGGATGCCGTACATCTGCTCGACGATCGGCATCTCAATTCCCTCGCGCCGCGAAAGATCGTAGGCGGCTTCGGTGGTATGCACACCTTCGGCGACCATCCGCATGGCGCCGACGATCTCCTCGAGCTTGCGGCCCTTTCCTAGCTCAATACCGACCTGCCGGTTCCGGCTCAACTCGCCGTTGCAGGTGAGCACCAGATCGCCAAGCCCGGCCAACCCGGCAAGCGTCCGAGGCTGCCCTCCCATGGCCACCGCCAGCCGTGTGATCTCCGCCAGTCCGCGCGTGATCAGGGCGGCCGTCGAGTTCGACCCCAGCCGCAAGCCGGCGCACACGCCCGCGCCGACCGCGATGACATTCTTCAGGGCCGCGCCCAGTTCGACGCCGACCGGGTCGTCGTTCGTGTAGAGCCGAAGCGTAGGTCCGGAGAATCGCGATTGGATGTCGCGCGCCAGCTCCCCGTCGTGCGACGAGATGACGATGGCGGCGGGCTCGCCGCGCGCGATCTCGCGAGCGAAGGTGGGGCCGGACAGCACCGCGACTCGGGGAGTGAACTTGCGGCCGACCACCTCGTGAATCACGCTGCTCATGCGCTGCAATGTTCCATTTTCGATTCCCTTGGTGGCGCTGGCGAATCGCATGGAAGGAACCAGGTAGTCGAGCATGCGGCCGTAGAGCGCCCGCGCATGGTGGGACGGCATGACGCCCAACACGATATCGGCGCCCGCCAGCGCGCGCTCCAGGCTGGCCGTCGGCTCGATGTTCGCGGGCAGTTCGAAGCCAGGCAGAAATACATCGTTCACGCGCGTCAGCGCGGCGCGCTCGGCCAGGTCGGTTTCATGAAACCACAGGCGGATCGAGTCAAAGCGCGGCGCCAGCACAATGGCCAGCGCGGTCCCCCAGCTTCCGCCGCCGATAATCGCCAGTGTGTTCATCAGCGCGCCTTCTTGCCCTTGAACGAGAAGACGTTTTCGTTGCCCTCCCGGATGCGCTCGATGTTCGCCCGATGACGGTAGACGATGAACGCGCCGGCGACCGTGGCGGCGATCCAGACCGGGGCTGGCGGATGCATGATCAGCCAGACGCCTAGCGGGAAGACTCCGGCGGCGATAACGGATCCCAGCGAAATGTACTTGGAGACGGCTACGACAACGACGAAGACCAGCAACACCGCGAACAATGGCAGCGGCGCGACATAGAGGAACGCGCCGATAAAACTCGCCACGGCCTTGCCGCCCTTGAAACCGAGAAACAGCGGGAATGCGTGACCCGCCATCACTGCCAACGCCGCCAGCGACGTCCACAGTGGACTGTCGGAGGTGAATCGCGCCATCAGCCACACCGCGAACAGTCCTTTCAAGACGTCCAGCGCCAGCGTCAGAACGCCGGCGGCTCGACCGGTGGTCCGCAGAACATTCGTGGCGCCGATGTTTCCGCTGCCGGACGCACGAACATCTTGTCCGGTGGTCAGCTTGACGATCAGATAACCGAATGGAACGCCGCCGATCAGATAGTCGGCAAGGAGGATGAGAAACGGGCTCATGCCGGTAATGGAAACTCCGCAAGCGGAGTATAAATCGACCCGGAAGGTCCGGGTTTGCTCAAATACAACTTGTGCGACGGCGCTGTGAACGCGCCGAATTCCACTGATTCGAGATCGGCGATGGCCTGTCGCAACGCCTGCAAGGGGACCGGATCTTTGATGCGGGCGAGCGTCAGATGCGGCGAATACGGCCGGTCCTCCGGCGCGGTCCCGAGTTCCGCGCATGCCCGATCGGTGGAGCGCGCAAGCTCGTACAGCGATGGCGTCGCGCTGACGCCGGCCCAGAACACTCGCGGCCGGTGCGGATTCGGAAACCAGCCAAGGCCCCGCACCGCGATCTCCACACGATCCGGCGTCGGCACGGACTTCACCTTCATAATCAACTGCTCGAGGCGATCCTCCGGCCACTCACCGATGAATTTTGTAGTGATGTGCAGGTTATTCGCCGGACTCCACTTGAGCGGCGCCAGCGGGCGAAACCGCGTGACGAGTTGGTCCAGGCGCTCCTTCGTGGGTTTCGGAAGATCGATGCCGATGAAGAGGCGCATATCGCGGGTCGTGGTAACCTCCTAGCGTACCGCATGTGGAGCGACACGATGCCCTTGGCCGATTTGCGGCGCTCGTCGGTCATCCTCGACGCGGAATTTTACGCGCGGCCGGCCGTGCAGGTCGCCCGGGACCTGCTGGGCAAGATTATCGTCCACCGGGAGGCTGCCGGGCGAATTGTCGAAGTGGAAGCTTACCTCGGCGAAGGAGACGCGGCGGCCCACGCGGCAGCCGGGTTGACGGCTCGTACGCGCGTCCTGTTCGGCCCGCCTGGGCGCGCGTACGTCTATCTGATCTACGGGATTCACGAGTGTCTGAACTTTGTCGCGGAACCCGAGGGCAGCGCCGGTTGCGTGCTGATTCGGGCGCTCGAGCCGGTCTGCGGCGTCAAGTTGATGCGGCGGCGCCGGCCCGCCGCCAGGCGCCTTGAAGACCTCTGCTCCGGTCCGGGAAAGCTGACGGTCGCCATGGGCGTCACGCGAGCGCAAAACGGTTGCGACGTCACTCACGGCGGATTCACGGTGCGGGCGCTTGCGGGATCCCGCCCGATCTCGGTCGCGACCTCCGCTCGCATCGGCGTCACCAAGTCCGTGGACTTGCCGCTTCGCTTCTATATCAAGGACAGCCCATTCGTGTCGCGCGGCAAATAGCGGCGCGGCGGACTTGTCATAAACTGGATGCGGAGTCATTATAATGCCCACGTCCCGCCGTCATTTCCTCGCCGGCTCCATCGCTGCTTATCTTGGGAGCCGTTCCGCTGCCGCCGCCAAACCCGCCCTCTTCACGAAGTACGAAGCCCCGGCCAAGGCGTTGCTTGCAAAAATGTCACTCGATGAGAAGGTCGGTCAGATGACCCAGCCCGACCAGATGTATCTCAAGAGCCTCGACGACATCGAAAAATACCACCTTGGGTCCTTGTTGAGCGGCGGAGACTCCGATCCGAAATCGGGCAACGACCTCAACTCGTGGACTGAGATGATCGATCGCTACCAGGCTCGCGCCCTGAAGACGCGGCTCCGGATTCCGCTGGTCTACGGCATCGACTCCGTTCACGGCAACAACAACGTCATCGGCGCCACGGTGATCCCACACAACGTGGGACTGGGCTGCACGCGCAACGCGAAACTGGTGGAGCGCACCTCGGAGGTGACCGCCGCCGAAACTCGGGCAATCGGGGCCAATTGGGCTTTCGCGCCGTGCGTGGCGACGCCGCAGGATGTTCGCTGGGGCCGCACCTATGAAGGCTATAGCGAATCGCCGGATGTCGTGAAGGTGTTGGGCGAAGCAGCGACGCGCGGCTTGCAGCGCGGGTTCGCTCTCGACCATCCACTCGCCGTGCTCGCCTGCTCCAAGCACTACGCCGGCGACGGCGGGACCAGCTTCGGAACCGGCGTTCCCACGGGCAAGGGGAAGCGGGCTCCGCTCGACCAGGGCGACACGCGCATGGACGAAGCGACGTTGCGGCGGATTCACCTGCAGGGCTACTTCACGACCGTCGCCGCGGGAGTCGGCTCGATCATGCCGTCCTACAGCAGTTGGAACGGGGAGAAGTGCTCCGGGCACAAGCGCCTGTTGACGGACATCCTGAAGGTCGAGATGGGCTTTGAAGGTTTCTTGATCTCCGACTACAAGGCCATCAACCAGTTGCCCGGCAATTACGCCCAGCAGGTGGAGAAGTCGATCAACGCCGGCATGGATATGGTGATGGTGCCGGAGGATTACGTCGGCTTCTTCAATACTCTGAAGCAGCTTACTCAGGTCGGCAAGGTTCCGATGGCTCGCATCGACGACGCCGTGACGCGCATTCTCAAGGTGAAGCTGGCGATGGGCCTGATGGATCCGAAAAAGTCGCCGCTCGCCGATCGTACGCTGCACAAAAGTTTCGGATCGGCGGAGCATCGCGCCATCGCGCGCCAGGCCGTTCGCGAGTCGATCGTGCTGCTGAAGAACGATCGGAAGCTGCTGCCCATCGCCAAGGCCGCCGGCCGCATCCACGTTGGCGGCAAGTGCGCCGACAACATCGGCAACCAGTGTGGCGGTTGGACCATCCAGTGGCAGGGCAAGAGCCCGGGCGACCAGACCGGAACAACCATCCTGGCGGGGCTGAAGAAGTCCGGCGCGCAGGTGACTTTCGCCCTCGACGGTAGTGGCGGCAAGGGCGCCAAGGTGGGCGTCGCGGTCATCGGCGAAACTCCGTACGCGGAGATGATGGGCGATCGCGACCAGTTGAAACTCGCGCCTGAGGATGTCGCGGTGGTGGACAGGATGAAGGCTGACGGTCTGCCCGTTGTAGCGGTCATTGTGTCAGGCCGTCCGCTCGCCATCGACGCGATCCTTGGCAAGGCGGACGCGATTGTCGCGGCGTGGCTGCCCGGAACGGAAGGCGATGGCGTTGCCGACGTCCTGCTGGGCGCGTATAAGCCGACGGGTAAGCTCGCATTCACCTGGCCCAGCGCCGCCTCGACGAGTTACAAGATCAGCGACGCGGGCTATAAGAAGGCCTTCGCCTTCGGTTATGGGATGAGTTACTAACATGCAGGTGGTTCACGTCCACGTTCACGTAAAGCCCGAGCACATCGAGGCCTTCGTCGCCGCTACTCTCGAAAACGCTCGCAGAAGCGTCCAGGAGCCTGGCGTGGCGCGGTTCGACGTCATCCAACAAGCCGACGATCGAAGTCGGTTCGTACTCGTGGAGGTCTACCGGACGCCGGAAGCCCCGGGCCTCCACAAACAGACCGCCCACTACGCCACCTGGCGCGACGCGGTGGTTGGTATGATGGCCGAACCCCGGTCGAGCACAAAATACCTGAACAGGTTTCCGTTGGATGAGGGCTGGTAGCGATGTTCGAATTCGCCACCGCCGCCCGCATCGTCTTCGGCCGGGGAGCGGCCTCGGGACTGGTCAAAATCGCGCGGGAGTTCGGCTCCCGCGCGCTCGTTGTCACGGGTCGCGACCGTTCGCGCGCCGAGGGCGCTGTTCAATTGCTCGATTGCCATTGGTTCTCTGTCACAGGCGAACCAACCGTACAGTTAATACGCGAGGGAGTCGCCCAAGCCCGCCAATCACAGGCCGAGTTAGTCATCAGCATCGGCGGCGGAAGCGCCATCGACGCGGGCAAGGCCATCGCCATCCTAGCCGCTAACTCGGGCGAGCCTCTCGACTATCTCGAAGTAGTTGGCCGAGGGCGGAGTTTCGACCGCCCGGGTTTGCCATATATCGCCGTGCCCACCACCGCCGGCACGGGGTCCGAAGTCACCCGCAACGCCGTCATAGGATCGCCGGAACACGGCGTGAAGGCCAGTCTGCGCAGCCCATGGATGCTCGCCCGCGCCGCCGTTGTGGATCCCGAACTTACTCTCACCCTGCCCCGAGCGGTCACCGCCAGCACCGGGCTCGACGCGCTGACGCAACTCATCGAACCTTACGTTTCGGCCCGCGCCAACGCCATGGTGGACATGTTTTGTTTGGACGGCATTCGCCGCGTGGCGGCCGCCTTGCCCCGGGTGTTGGCCGACGGCTCCGACATCGCCGCGCGCGAGTCGATGTCCTTCGCCAGCCTCCTCGGCGGACTGTCGCTTGCGAACGCGGGATTGGGGGTTGTCCACGGATTCGCCGCGCCGATCGGAGGAATGATCGACGCTGCCCACGGCGCGGTTTGCGCCGCTGTCCTGCCGCACGGCATGGAGGCCAACATCCGGGCATTGCGCGAACGCGCCCCTGAATCCGCGGCTCTCCAGCGGTACGCCGGAGTCGCACGGATTCTAACGGGCGATCCGTCCGTGTCTGCCGAAGCCGCAGTCCCATGCATCCGCGAACTGTGCCGGGAGGCGGGCGTTCTCAGCCTCAGCGCGCTGGGGGTGCGCCGTCAGGACGTGCCGGGCCTTGTGGAAAAGGCGGCCCGCGCCAGCAGCATGAAGGCGAATCCAATCGTGCTGACTGGCGCGGAATTGACCGCCGTTCTAGAGTCGTCGCTTTAGCGACCCGGGGTGGCCCTTCTCAGGCCACCTTCCGAGTCAACGTCAGTCTTTCAGCGAGCGTTGGGATCATCGCGATCAGCACATCCTCCACGCGGTCGGCGAAGATGAACTCCATCTCGCTACGCACCGATTCAGGCAAATCGCGCAGATCTTTCTGATTGGCGCGCGGAAGGATCACGCGCTTGATGCCGGTGCGCCGGGCGGCCAGCACCTTCTCCTTCACGCCTCCAATGGGCAGCACCAGGCCGGTCAGCGTCACCTCGCCGGTCATCGCGGTGTCGCTCCGCGCCGGAGTTCTCGAGTAAGCCGATGCGAGCGCCGTCACCATCGTTACGCCCGCCGAGGGCCCATCCTTTGGAATGGCCCCCGCCGGCACGTGGATGTGCAGTCCGTTGCTTCGGAACTCCGCGGCGTCGATGCCCAGTAGATCGGCGTGCGACCACACGTAGCTCTGCGCGGTCTTCGCCGACTCCTGCATCACCTCGCCAAGCTGGCCGGTGATCGTCAGACTCTTGCCATCGGGCAACAACGTGGCCTCGATGTACAGGACGTCGCCGCCCGCTTCGGTCCACGCCAGGCCCGTCGCCACTCCCGGCGCCGCGTCTCTCCGCGCCGGCTCCGGTTGGAACACCTCCGGACCCAGCATGTCCGCGAGTTCGTCCGGCCCCACCACCACTGCCTCCGTCTGGCCCTCGGCGAACTTGAGCGCGGCCTTGCGCGCCACGCGGCCCACCGCCTGCTCGAGCCGCCTCAGCCCGGCCTCTCGCGTGTAGCCCGAAATCAGCTTGCGCAATCCCTCATCGGTGATGCGCAGTTGTTCGACGGTCAGTCCAGTCTGCTTTAACTGCCGGGGGATGAGATAGCGCCGTGCAATGTGCGTCTTCTCCTCCTCGCTGTAGCCCGACAGCCGCAGTATTTCCATGCGGTCCAGCAGTGGCCGCGGGATCGTGTCCAGCGTGTTGGCCGTAGTTACAAACAACGCCTTGGATAAGTCGAACGGCAAGTCCAGGTAGTTATCGCGGAACGTCTTGTTCTGCTCCGGATCCAGCACTTCGAGCAGCGCCGCCGCGGGGTCGCCCCGAAAGTCGCGCCCCAGCTTATCCACTTCATCCAGCATTAACACCGGATTATTCGCGCCGGCCCGTCGCATCGCCTGGATCAGGCGGCCCGGCAGCGCTCCGATATAAGTGCGCCTGTGCCCCCGCAACTCCGACTCATCGTGCAGCCCGCCCAGGCTCATCCTCTCGAACTTGCGGCCAAGCGCCCGCGCGATCGACTGTCCCAGCGAGGTCTTGCCGACTCCCGGGGGGCCCACGAAGCACAGAATCGGAGCCTTCGCCTCAGGATTCAGCTTCAGCACTCCCAAGTGCTCCAGGATTCGCTCCTTCACTTCCTTCAGGTTGTAGTGATCTTCATCGAGCACCTGCCTCGCACGCGCGATGTCCAGGTTGTCCTCGGTTCGCTTGTTCCACGGCAACTCGAGGATCAGCTCGAGATAGGTGCGAATCACCTGGTGCTCGGGCTGGCCCGTGGGCATGCGCTCCAAGCGTTGCAGTTCGCGATTTGCTTCCTTGCGGACGTCTTCGGGTAACTCGGCCTTCTCAATCTGCTCCCGAAGGATATCGACGTCGGCCTGGTCCGAGTTCTTTTCGCCTAACTCCTGCTGGATGGCGCGCATCTGCTGACGCAGCAGATAGTCCCGCTGCTCCTTGCTCATCTCCGTCCGGGCGTCGGTGGCGATCTTGGCGCGCAGCTCCAGCACCTGCACTTCGTGCGAAAGGTAGCCGTGCATCAGCCGCAGCGCCTCCAACCGGCTCTGCGCTTCAAGCAACGACTGCTCTTTCTTCAGGTCGAGATTGAACATCGACGCCAGCATGTACACCAGCCGCAGCGGCTCGTCCGTGAAACCGAGCAACTTGCCCAACTCGCCCGGGTTCTGCGGGCCCTGTCCACCCTGCGCCAGGCCAATCGCTTTCGCGCCTAGCTCCAGCAGGGCGCGCGTCAGCGCTTCCACCTCCGCGCTGGTCTCGCCGGGAACCGGCAGCGGCAGCACCCGCGCCCGGATGAAGGGCTCCAACTCCTCCACCTTCAACACCACCACGCGCTCCACGCCGAGCACCAGCACTTCCACCAGATCCTCGTTCGGACGAGTCATCTTGCGGATTACCGCCTTCGTCCCGATCGTGTACAGGTCGCCGGGTCCGGGGCTGTCCACCGACGAGTCCCGCTGCGCCACAATGACGATCTCTTTTTCCTCGGTCGAAAGCGCGGCCTCGATCGCCGCAAGCGACGCCGGCCGGCCCACCGATAAGGGCATCAGAAGGTTCGGGAAGAGCACCGAATTCTTCAGCGGCACCAACGGCAGTGATTGTATGTGTTCGTGTTCCGTCATTGTGTTCACCCTTGCTGACCCGATTCCACTTTCACAAATAGCAACCCGTCGCGCGTTTCCAGGCTGAACTCAGCGTCCGACAAGTCGCCTGGCAATTCCACGGTTCGCTCGAAACGGTTATAGGATATTTCCATCGAGTGGTAGCTGTAACCCGCCTCAACCACCCAATCTCGCCGAACCCCGCTCACCGTCACCTTCGATCCGCCCACGCGAACCCGAACGTCGCTCGGCCGCACGCCCGCCAAATCGAACTTCAGCAGCCAGTCGTTGCCTTTACGATAGACATCCACGGGCGGACGCCATGCCTGCGTGGGCGCCGAGGCGCTCTCCGGACTCAGATAGATCGACCAGATATGCAAAACGGACTCCTGGCAAAAAAGAAAAGAGCCGACTTGGGCTGGCGCCTTTAGCCGGCTCTACTCAAGTTCACTTAGTTCGATTCAGTGAACCGTCACTTGGATTCAATCGCGACGTAATTTCTAACTCCGCCGCGATTCACTAGTAACAAGGTCGTCCCGCCCTTGCCGGCGCGGACCATCTTGTCGAACTCGGCCGCGTTCTTCACCGGCTGCCGGTTCACCTGTTCGATCACGTCGCCGCGCTGCAACCCGGCGTCGGCCGCCACGCTCGACTCCTCCACATCGGTCACCACCACGCCCGTCGCATCGCGTCCCAGGTTCAATTGCCGCGCGACGTCCGCCGTCACGTCCTCCACCGACACGCCTTCAAGGCCGCTCGCCTGTCCGCTGTCGCGGTCGCCGCCGCGGCCCTGCCGCGAACTGCGCGCATCCAGCTCAGCCGGCCGCTCTCCCAGCGTCACCGTGACATCGCTCGGAGCGCCATTGCGGTACAGGTGCAGCTTCACGTCCGAGCCCGGGCTCATGGAGGCAATGCGGTTCCGCAGCGACTGCGTGTCCACCACCGTGTCGCCGTTCACCTGGGTCACAACGTCGCCTTCCTTTACGCCCGCCTTGTCCGCCGGAGTCTTCGGGTCGACCTTGGTGATCACCACGCCGCTGTTATTCGGAATCTTGAACGCCTTGGCCAGGTTCGGATCCACATCCTGAAGATAGGCGCCCAGATATCCGCGAGTCACCTTGCCGCTCTTGATCAACTGGTCCATGATGTTGCGCGCCATGGCCACCGGGATCGCGAAGCCGATGCCCTGGTTGCCGCCGGAGCCCGACAGGATCGCCGTGTTGATCCCGATTAACTCGCCGCGTGTGCTGATCAGTGCGCCGCCCGAGTTACCCGGATTGATAGAGGCGTCGGTCTGAATGAAATCCTCAAAGGCCTCAATCGAGCCGCCCAGGTTCCGGCCCGTCGCCCCTACGATTCCCATCGTCACCGTCTGGCCGACGCCAAACGGATTACCGATCGCCAGGCAGATGTCGCCCACTTCCGGCTTCACGCCGCTCAGTGGCAGCGCGGTCAGGTTCGACGCGTCGATCTTGATCACCGCCAGATCCGATTGCGGATCGGTTCCGATGGTCTTGGCGGTGAACTCGCGCCGGTCCGACAGCGTCACCTTCACGCTCGTGGCGCCTTCCACGACATGGTTGTTCGTCAGGATATAGCCGTCCGGGCTGACAATCACACCGGAGCCGAGCGCCGATTCCCGCCGGTCGCGCGGAACCGTATTGAACGGCCCTTCGCCGAAGAACTGGCGGAAGAACGGATCGTCGAGGAACGGATTCTGCTGTTGTTGCTGCTGCCCGCGACGATTGCGTTGCTGCAAGTTGCTTGCCGCCTTGATCACCTTGGTCGACGAGATATTCACCACCGACGGAGCCGATTTCTTCACGATCGGCGCGAAACTCACAAACTGTCCCGGCTCGCCGGCCGCCTGCGCGGTCGCCACGAATATCGGCACGGTGGAGCGTTTGCCGCCCACCACGGACGCGATCAGGCCGCCGCCGATCAGCGCGATTGTCACGGCAGTCACCGCCACCCAGCGGCGGATCTCGAATCTAGCTTTCAACACTGTCATTTCCTCCAGAACCTTCTGTTATTCCGACGAATGAAATCAAATTCCAGTTGCAGCCGGCTCGCCCGCCGTCTCGAAAGTGAGCGCGCCCTGGGCCGCATCCACGTGCACCAGTTGCCCGTCGCGGACGTCGCCGGCCAAAATCCTGCGGGCCAACGGAGTCTCCACTTCGCGCTGAATCGACCGTTTCAGCGGCCGCGCGCCATAGTTGGAGTCGTAGCCGTTCACCACCAGATGAGTCTTCGCCGAGTCGGTGAGTTCCAGCCCGATGCGCCGCTCGGCCAAACGCGCCCGCAGCCCACTGAGCTGAATCTCCACGATCTTCTTGAGATGCTCGACGTCGAGTGAGTGGAACACAATCGTCTCATCCACCCGATTCAGGAACTCCGGCCGGAAATTCCGCCGCAATTCCTCGAGCACGGCTTCCTTCATGCGCTCGTAATCGGATCCCTCGAACGATCCCCGGTAATCCAGGATCCGGTGGCTCCCAATATTCGAGGTCATGATCACGATCGTGTTCTTGAAGTCGACGGTGCGTCCCTGTCCATCGGTCAGCCGGCCGTCGTCGAGAATTTGCAGCAGCACGTTGAAAACATCGTGGTGCGCTTTCTCGATCTCATCGAACAGCACTACTGAGTAAGGACGGCGCCGCACGGATTCCGTTAGCTGGCCCCCTTCCTCGTAACCCACGTAGCCCGGAGGCGCTCCAATCAACCGCGCCACGGTGTGCTTCTCCTGATACTCCGACATATCGATACGGATCATGGCCCGCTCGTCGTCGAACAGAAACTCCGCCAGCGCCTTGCCCAACTCCGTCTTGCCCACGCCGGTCGGACCCAGGAAGATGAAACTGCCGATCGGCCGCTTGGGATCCTTCAACCCCGACCGCGCGCGCATCACGCTCTCGGCCACCGCCGTCACCGCCTCGTCCTGCCCCACCACCCGTTTGTGCAGCTCGTCTTCCAGTTGCAGCAGCTTCCGCATCTCGCCTTCCAGCAGCTTCGACACCGGAATGCCGGTCCAGCGGCTGACCACCTCGGCGATATCCTCTTCGTCCACCTCTTCCTTCAACAGGCGGCTGGCCCCCTGCTTCTCCGACAATCGGCCCTGTTCGGCCGCCAGTTCGCGCTCGAGTTGGGAAAGCTGCCCGTACTTCAACTCGGCGGCGCGATTCAGGTCATAGGACCGCTCGGCCTTCTCGATGTCCACCTTCACCTGCTCGATCCGTTCGCGAATCGTGCGCAGCTTCTGCACGCCGTCTTTTTCGGCCTGCCACTGCGCCTTCAAAGCGTTCGACTCGGTTTTCAGCTCCGCGATTTCCTTTTCGATCTTCGCCAGCCGGTCCTTCGAGGCGACGTCGGTCTCCTTCTTGAGCGCCTGCCGCTCGATTTCAAGCTGCATGATGCGCCGCAGCTTCTCGTCCAGTTCCGCCGGCATCGAATCGATCTCGGTCCGCAGCTTGGCCGCCGCCTCGTCCACCAGGTCGATCGCCTTGTCCGGCAAAAAGCGGTCCGAGATGTAGCGTTGCGACAGCACCGCCGCCGCCACCATTGCCGAATCCTTGATGCGGACGCCGTGGTGCACTTCGTAGCGCTCCCTCAGCCCGCGCAGGATCGAAATCGTGTCCTCGACATTCGGCTGATCCACCAGCACGGTCTGGAAACGTCGTTCGAGCGCCGCGTCTTTTTCGATGTGCTTGCGATATTCGTCGAGCGTCGTCGCCCCGATGCAGTGCAACTCGCCGCGCGCGAGCATCGGCTTCAGCAGGTTGCCGGCGTCCATGGCGCCCTCTGCCTTGCCCGCGCCCACCACCGTGTGCAGTTCGTCGATGAACAGCACGATCTGTCCGGCCGAGCTCTGCACTTCCTTGAGCACCGCCTTCAGCCGCTCCTCGAACTCGCCGCGAAACTTCGCGCCCGCAATCAGCGCGCCCATGTCGAGCGACACCACGCGCTTGTCCTTCAACCCCTCCGGGACATCGCCGCGCACGATGCGCTGCGCCAGTCCCTCGACGATGGCCGTTTTGCCGACGCCCGGCTCGCCGATCNNCAGCACCGGGTTGTTCTTGGTCCGGCGCGACAGCACCTGGATCACCCGCCGAATCTCATCGTCGCGCCCGATCACCGGATCGAGCTTGCCCTGCGCCGCCAGTTGCGTCAGATCCCGCCCGTACTTCTCGAGCGCCTCGTAGCTCGCCTCGGGGCTCTGGTTGGTCACCCTCTGATTGCCCCGCACCTCCTGCAGCGCGCGCATCAGACGGTCTCGCGTCAGGCCGAATTCCTTCAGCAGCCGTCCGGCCGCGCCCCCGTCCTGGCTGGCGGCGAGCAGCACGTGCTCCACCGACAGGTAGTCGTCCTTCAGGCGCTTGGCCTCGTCCTCGGCGTCGGTGAACAGCTTGGTCAGCCGTGTGGTGACGTAGATCTGATCCGGCGCCCCGGCCGGCCCGGAGACCTTCGGCATCCGCTCGATCTCCTGATCGATGCGTCGCCGCAGGGCGTCTACCTGAATATCGGCCTTACGCAGGATCGACGGCGCCAGGCCGCCTTCCTGCTCGAGCAGCGCTCCCAGCAGATGCTCGACGTCGACCTGTTGATTCCCATGGCGGATCGCCTTGGACTGGGCGTCCCGCAGCCCTTCCTGGACCTTCTCCGTCAGTTTATTGAAATCCATGCGTACCTCAACTGGTCCGATGCTATCACATTAGCTTTGTGGACTGCAATAATCTTAGCGCAGTATCATCATATTTCTCTCGTCACTCTGCCCCACCCCCCACCTTCGCGCATTCTCCATCTAAATACACACAGTGCGTCCGGAACCCCAACCTCTCGTACACCCTCTGCGCCACCTCGTTGTCTTCCCGAACATTCAACACCACCCGCCGGATCCCCGCCCGCCCCAAACTCGCCAGCACATGACTGCTCGAGATCGCCGCCAACCCCTTGCCCCGATAATCCGGATGCGTGAATACGCTCCCCAGCGCTCCGATGTTGTACCCCACGCTCGACGTATGCGTCCCCGCCATCGCGATCAGCCGCCCCTCGTCCCGCACCCCGTAGTAATGTCCGGACTCGAGCGCCTCCGGTAGAAACAGCACCCACTCGCCCTGCCGCAGCAACTCCTCGATCTCCGGAAGGTGGCTGCGGTTCAACGGCTCGGCCACCCCGATGGCCCCCACCGGCCGTTCGCAGTACATTCGGCGCATGGTGACGCAGCTCGCGGGCTTATACCGGCTCTGGAACGCCTCGCTGTGATCCGGGTGAATGTTGGCCCACACCCGCTGGTCCCCCACCGCCTCGAGAATCGTCGCCAACCCCGACGAGTCCCCGTAATGGCACATCAGCCTCGGCGACAACCCGTCATAGAGCAGCACCAGCGAGCCCGCCTCGCGCCACCATTCGCAGTGCGCCATCCATGCCGGCTCCAGATCGCCCAAGGCGAATCCCGCCCACGGCCAGTCACGATTCAAAAACCCGGCAAGCGCCTGGCAATCGGTTTCCTTCCACATAGCTTTATCGTGGCATTTTGAGGCGCGGCTGGCGCCGGCGCCCTCGAACCGGACGGTTCAGTGGGGAGTTGGATTGACTCTATGGATGCGGGCCGCGGGCCTATTCGCCCGCTTTGCCGCTCTTCTTGCCCGCCGCGGGAGCCTTCCGGATCTGCTCGAAGTACTGCTGCACGAAGTCGCGGTACATCAGCGGCACCTCGTCGCGGTTGATCTCGCCGCCCGCCTCGGCATGCTTGCCGGCCGCGCTCGAATAGGCCGTCTTGAGCTGCTGATTCCCGCCCAGCACTTCCACCATCAGCTCGCCGCTCATATTCTGCGCCCGCTTACCCAACAGTTCGCTCAGCTTACCCATGGCCTTCAACTGCTCGGCTTCCTTGGCGGATTTATCGCCGTCGTCCTTGCCGATGCCGCTCTTGGAGTCCTGGGAAGGTTGGCGGTCGCCCTTGTCGCCCGTCTTGCCCTGGGCGTTCTGGGCCCGTTCACTCTGCCCCTTCTGATCGCCCTGCGGATCCTGCGACTCCGATCCATTCGAATCGGGCTTACCCTGCGCCTGTTGGCCCTTCTGCGACTGTTGCCCCTTGGCCCCGCTCTTGGAATCCTGCGCCGCCTGCTGTTGCCGGGTCTCGCCGCCCTTCTGCTGAATCTTCAATTTGTTCAGCAGGTTCGCCATGGCGTCCTTCATCTTATCGAGCAGGCTCGATTTCTCATCCTTTGGCTGATACTTCTCGCTCGCCGCACCCGTATTATTCGGCGGCTCTCCGGACGGATTCGTATCCGGATCCCCGCTCGCCCGCTCCGACTTGGCGTCGGGCTCGCCCTCGCCCGGAGCCTCATCCCGCGACGCGCTCTCCGCCTTGGCCTGAGCATTATCGCCCGGCTCGGCGCTCCGCACGTCCGGCCCGTCCACGGTCTCCATCGCCGACTCCTGCCGCACGTCCTGCCCCTTGGTCTGCGCGTCCGGCACATTCAGGTTCACCCCAAGCTTCTTGAGCTGATCCTCGATCGCCTGCTCCACCGGCGACTTGTTCCCCTGCTGCGACCCCTGCTTCCAGAACGTATCGAACGCGATCCGCACCAGCGACGGTTTCAGATCCAGGCTCCGCGTCATCCCATAGCGGATGGCGAACATGCCGAACGCCGCCAGCGCCATCGCCCCCGCCGCATAGATCGTCTTCGGCATCCGCATCGGGAACGCCCGCGCCGCATCCACGCCCTGGGCCATCGCCGCCGCCTGGCCCGCCTGCCATTCCACCAGCTCCGGCGCGGCCTTGCGCTCCGTCGACTCGTAGACAAACGCCGTCGACAGGGTATCGTGCAGATCCAGCCGCGCGTCCACCATCTGCGCCAGCCGATACCGGGAAGGCGTCCGCTTCCACGTCCGCCACAATCCGATGCCAAAGCTCCCCACAAACAACAGCGCCAGCCAGTACCATTCAAGGATCTGCGTCCCAACCAGCAGCAGCAGGATCACTCCGGCGAAAGCGGCGCCGGCGGCCACCGCCAATTGCTCCACGGTCACCTGAGCCAGGTGGCGGCGGCGCGCGGCGTCCAGCAATTGGGCCAGGGCCTGTGATCGGTCGGTTAACGGAGGCGTAGTTCAATCCTCGAATCTGTCCGGGAGCGGACACGAAGGACTGCGGAGCGGCTCGGCACGGCGTCCATCGCTTGTATAGACGATTTTAGAACGAATCAGGTTAGTGGCAGCCTCTCAAACCGCCGTGGGAGCTCCCAGCGGTCCAAAGGGATACGTCACATCGGCAATCGCCGCGCCGGCTACCTCGATCTCGCCCAGCCGCCGCGTCCCCAACCCCGCTCGCTCGGCCAACTCGAGCATATTATCCACGGCGCGGAACGTCGAAGTCCCCCCGGCCGCCATCGGATCGAACCCCATGATCGCCGTACAAACCGCGTCCGTCGACACCGGATTCAGCCCCGCGATCAGCACCCCGGGCTTAGCCAGCGCGAGACCCGTAGTCCACGGCCCCTCGCCGCCCGTCATGGTCTCGACGCCATCGATAATCGCCAGGTCAATCGGCCGGGCCCCGCACAAATCCGTCACCACCCGAGGCAACCGGTACCCCGCGTCCCGAGGCGAATTGGGATCCACCTCCTGCGGAGCCGATTTCGAAGGCGCGCGCTGCCCCAGATGCATCACCTCGCCCCGATACCCCGCCGTCGACAACCCCGGCTCATCCACCCCCGCATTGGTCCCGTAGATGGTCAGCGGCAGCATGCCGAAGATATTCTTCATCGATAGCGTGATGCCGGCTTTGACGTGCTGTTTCAGCTTGGTGAGCGACACGAACACATCGCACTCGCGATAAGCCGGCGACAGATCGAACCCGGGAAACAGATACCCGCCGGAAGGCACGACGAACCGCGAGTAATATCTATAATCACCCGCCAGATTCGTATTGATCAGCCGTACATCCCCCGCCGCATTGAGAAAATACGAAGGATCCCACCCCGCCCGGACGAAGTAATCCCCCAGCGGCCCACTCGTATCCCCCGCCGACTCGCACAACTGGATCCGCGAAGCCCCGGCTTCCCCCAGTAACGCCAACGTACACCCAATCACGCCCCAGTGGACCCATTGCGCCGACCCCACCGGCGCCCCGTCCAGGTGCAACTCCGGCGGACCCGTCAGGTTCACCTTCACCGTTACCGTCCGATTCCGCACCAGCCGGCCCAACCCGCCCAACTGATCGAACATCGTCCGCAGCGTGTCAATCACCCGCGCATCATAAGCGGCGCAACGTCCAATAGCGACCCTAGGCCGCCTCGGCCTCCGCAATTGCGGAGCCGCCGCCACCGTAGCCAGAAACTCTCTTCGATTCACGGCGCAACCCCGATCTGTAAGCAGTATATAGCGCCCCGCCGCCGGTATAACCTCAAATCATGCCGCCCCTCGACAACGCCCAGATCGCCGCCCTGTTCAACCGCGACCAATTCGCCGCCGGCAACTGCATGCGCGTCGTCGAAGTCCGTCCCGGCTACGCCCGCGCGGAGATGACCGTCACCCCCTCCCACATGAACGCCGTAGGAATACTCCAAGGCGGAGCCGTCTTCACCCTGGCCGATCTCGCCTTCGCCGCCGCCTGCAACTCCCACGGCGTCGTCGCGGTAGCCTGCCAGGCCGACATCAGCTTCTTCAAACCCGTCAAATCCGGCCATCTGACCGCCACCGCCGACGAGATCGCCCGCACCCGCAGCCTGTCCACCTGTCTCGTGAAGGTGGCCAACGAGCAAGGCGAGCCGATCGCCTTATTCAAAGGGATAGCCTTCATCAAAGGCGACCCCCTGCCGCTCCTATAACCCCAGCGCCTTCCTGCCGGCCTCCAGCACCCGCAGAATCGCCTCGACATCGTAAATCGACCCGCCCCAAGGCCCCCCGCTCACATCCTGAAGCGCCGCCCACAGCCGCGTATCATCGGGCAGGGCCGCATCGCGCTGAAGACCCTCCGGCGCCGGCCGCTCGGCCAATATCCGATCCCCCTCCGCCACGCCGCCCCCGTCGGGCCCCACCAGGTTCACCGACCCATCCAGCCGATTCCGATCGATGACGATCTCAATCGTATCCCCTGTCCGGACTTTGCCAATCGGCCCCCCAGCCAGCGCTTCCGGCGACACATGCCCGATGCAAGCCCCCGCCGACACCCCGCTGAACCGGGCATCGGTCAGCACCGCCACATGCTTGCCGAAGCTCAGGTGTTTCAGGGCGGAAGTCATCTGGAAGGTCTCCTCCATGCCCGCCCCCATCGGCCCCCGGCACATCAGTACAATCACATCGCCCGGCCGGATCGTGCCGTCTTTGATCGCTTCCATGGCCGCCGGCTCCGTGGTGAACACCTTCGCCGGACCCCGCTTGCGAAACACCCCATCCGCATCCACCACCGTCGGATCGATCGCCGTGCTCTTGATCACCGACCCCTCGGGCGCCAGGTTCCCCGTCGGAAAGCACACCGTCGACGTCAATCCCCGCCCCGCCGCCGTCTGCGGATCCATAATCACCTCATCCGGATCCACCCCATCCCGCTCCCGCAGGACCTCCCGCAGCCGAGCCCGCCGCTCCGAGCCCTCCCACCAATCCAGCATCCGCCCCAACGTCTCCCCGCTAGCCGTCAGCACCCCGGTCTCGAGCAGCCCCGCCCGCCGCAAATGCAGCATCACTTCGGGAACCCCTCCCGCCAGGAAAACCTGCACCGTCGGGAAGTACTTCGGCCCATTCGGCAGCGCGTCCACAATCCGGGGAACCCGCCGGTTCGTCGCCGTCCAATCCGCCGCCGTCGGCCGCCTCAACCCCGCCGCATGCGCAATCGCCGCCAGATGCAGAATCAGGTTCGTCGACCCCCCGCAAGCCGCATGCACCACCATCGCATTGCGCAGCGAGGCTTCACTCAGCAGATCCCGCGTCCGGATCCCGCGAGCCTCCATCGTCAGCACCGCCCGCGCCGACCGCCGCGCCATATCCGTCCAAATCGGATGCCCCGAAGGCGCAAGCGCCGCATGCGTCAACGAAAGCCCCAACGCCTCGCCCACCACCTGCGACGTCGCCGCCGTGCCTAGAAACTGGCACCCGCCCCCCGGCGAAGCGCAAGCCCGGCAGCTCATATCCCGCGCGTAATCGAGCGTCACCTCTCCATGCGCATACCGAGCCCCGATCGATTGAATCCTCCCCGCGTCCTCGCCATCCGACGGCGCGAGCGTCACCCCGCCGGGCACCAGCACCGTCGCAAGATCCGGCGTCCCCGCCAGCGCCATCATCATTGCTGGCAACCCTTTATCGCAGGTGGCCACCCCCACCACCGCCCGGCGCGTCGGCAGCGACCGTATCAGCCGCCGGAACACCGTAGCCGCGTCATTACGATAGGGCAGCGAATCGAACATCCCCGGCGTGCCCTGCGTCCGCCCGTCACATGGGTCCGTGCAGTAGCCCGCGAACGGAACCGCCCCAGCCGCCTTCAACTCCGCGGCCGCCGCCTCCATCAGCAGGGATACCTCCCAATGACCCGTGTGATAGCCCAGGGCCACGGGCGTCCCATCCGGCCGCCGTATGCCCCCATGTGTCGATAGAATCAGCACTTCCGGCCCGCCGAGCTGGTTAGGGTCCCACCCCATCCCGACATCGTGCGTCAGGCCGAAAAGATCGCCCGAAGGCCGCTCACGCAGCATCTCCGGAGTCAGTGGAATCTGCCCCGCGGGCCCCGGCACACGGCTGCGAATATCGTAGACCTCGCTGGAGCCGGGGTTGATGATCTCTTCAAAACGGAAGATAGGCATTTTCCTTTCAGGATATCCTTGGGCCCCGCTTCTGAGAGGAAACTAACACACCTGCGACTAGATGTTTCGAGTATGAGGAACATAGTCCTGTACGCGAGTTTGGCGGCTTCGGTCCTCGTTCCGACAGTTGGCCCTTGCCGCGCCGGCGAGCACGGGGCGCGCGTCGAATACATCGGTGGAACCCGCGCGGATCTGCCCAACCGCGCCACCGGCAATCTTCAGGCCGTCGACGAGCAGTACCTGGTGTTCTACTCCGGCAAGGCCAACTTCCGTGTGGCGTATGACCGCATCAATCTCCTCGAATACGGCCAGAAGGTGAATCGCCGGCTCGCCATGGCCGTGCTCATCTCCCCCGTCTTCGCCCTCAGCAAATCGCGGCAACACTTTTTGACGGTGGGCTACACCGACGAAGCCGGCCGCGAGCAGGCCCTCATATTCAAGGTGGAGAAGGAGCACATCCGCGCCATGCTGGCTTCGCTTGAGGTGCGCACCGGCCGGAAGGTCGAGTTCCAGGATGAGGAGGCCCGCAAGGCGGGACGCGGATGATCGTCGCGTCGATTCTCCTCATGGCGGCCGCCGCCGGCATCGACCGGAAGGTGGAGCCGCCGCCCCCCGCTCCGGCCGTCGTCCGGCCCGTATCGCCCGCCCTCGCCGGCGTCCGGCGCGTCTTTGTCGACCGTCTCACCGGCGGCGCCACCGCCGCTCAACTGCGCGACTTGATCATCAGCGCCATCGAAAGCTCCGGCGTCCTGGTCATAACCGAGAATGAGGAGCGGGCCGACGCCACCTTGCGCGGAGCGGCCGAGGACCTGGTGTTCACCGACAAGTTCATCAGCAACGATCGCATCAGCGAGCGCTCCAACTCGGGGCAGCGCTCCAAGACCACCAAGGGAATCACTCGCGGCGGCCAGTACGGCGGCCTCAGCATCAGCGACTCCGAATCGACCCACATCGAGGAGCGCAAGCATGAGGCGATGGCCACGGTTCGCCTGGTTACGAAGGATGGAGACGTCATCTGGTCCACCACGCAGGAAAGCCGGGGCGGCAAATTCCTGGGCGCGAGCGCGGATGTAGCCGCGCGGATCGCCCGCCAGTTGACCGCCGATTTCGACCGGGTTCGGAAGGCGCCCCGCCTACCGTGAGATTCGCACCAGTTTCAGGGGAGAAGTATGCCCGCTGATCACTTCCACATGGGACGACGGAATCCCGATTTCGCGCGCAAGGAACGCACACAGCTCGGCATTTGCTTTGCCGCGCTCCGGCACGGCTGCCACGCGGATCTTCAGGGATCCGTCCGCCAGCTCGCCCGTGATTTCGGTTTTCGGACTCTTCGGGATCACCTTGATGCGGAGCGTCGTCGTCGTCCGCTGGCCGATTCGCTTTTCGAGCAGCTCATGCATGGTCTGAAGTCGTCCTACACACCGCCAGTCTGGCCAGGGGCGCTGGCCTCGGCGGCCATCTCAGCCGATTCGCTGGGCCCCATCCGTTTCGCCCGCGTCGCGCGGCGTCCCTGGCGCCGGCGCAAACCCGGGGCTTCGGAGCATTCCGAACCCGGAGAGATCCAATAGCGGCGTTCCACCGCGGCGCCGCCCCAGTCAGGGTAAGCACGAACACCTCGCACGCGCCAGAGTTCACCCCCCCGAACGGTCGCGGTCGAGCCGCAGCATCCCCGGCAACCCGAACCGGGGCGATCCAATAACGTCAGTCCGTCGCCGCGCTCAGCTTTCCCACCACGTCGGCGGCCTCCGCCGCCGCCGCGCCAGCGCACAGCGCCAGGCGTAAACACAAACACCTCGCGCTCCCGCGCCGAAGTTCATGCCACCGAACGATCGCCTCGAGCCGCAGCACTCCCAGCAAAACGAATCAGGGCGATGCAATAACGGCGGTCCGTCGCCGCGCCCAGCTTTCCCACCAGGATCCCACTTACCGCGGTGGCGGGCCAGGCGGTCTCCTCCGGCTCCGCCCCATGAACACATCGCGGGCCCGCGCCGCGGTTCCCACCACCGGCCGGTCGCTCTCGATCAGCAACATCCCCAGCAATCCGAACCGGGGGAGATGCAATAACGGCGGTCAACCGTTCCCTTCGAAATCGGCGATCAGTTCCGATGGCGTCGCCGTGCCCAACTGGCGCACCACGATCCCGCTGGCCGAAGTGGCGAGCCACGCAGCGTCCTTCGGCGCCGCCCCAGCACACCGGGCCAGGGTAAACACGAACACGTCGCGCGCCCGCGACCGCGGTCGAGCAGCAGCATCCCCAGCGGCCCGTACCGGGGGACGTCCAATAACGGCCGTCAACGGTTCCCTTCGAAATCGGCGATCAGTTCTGACGGCGTCACCGTCGCGGTGCCCAGCTTGCCCACCACGATTCCGCTGGCCGAAGTGGCGAGCCAGGCTGCCTCCTCCGGCGCCGCCCCAGCGCACAGCGCCAGGGTAAACACGGAGATGGCGGTGTCGCCCGCGCCCGACACATCGAACACCTCGCGCGCCCGAGCCGGAGTTCTCACCACGGGGCGGTCGCGATCGAGCAGCAGCATCCCTTCCTCGCCGAGCGTCAGCAGCACCATCCGCGTCCGCCACTGTCCGAGCAGCCGCGTTCCGACCTTGGTCATATCCGGCGCGCCGCTCGCCATCTCATGCAGGCCCGCCGCCCGCAGCGCCTCGACGCGGTTTGGTTTGATCGCGGTCACGCCCGCCCAGTCCACTGGATTGGCGGGACTCGGATCCACGGTGACTATCTTTCCATGGGCATTGGCGATGCGCAGAATGTGGTTGGCCAGCTCCTGCGTCAGGAAGCCTTTGGCGTAGTCGGAAACGATCACTCCATCGGCGGTGGGAACCAGACGCTCGACGGCCTCGAAAGCCGCCGCGACAGCCGCCGGCGAGGGCGGAGTCGTGCGCTCGCGATCCACCCGGACCACCTGTTGACGTTTGGCGATGATCCGAGTTTTTACGGTGGTGGCGCACCCGGCGTCGGTCACCAGCCCACTGACGTCGATGCCCGCCTCGCCGAGCGCCGCCGCGAGGCCGGCGCCGCCCTCGTCCTGGCCGGCCAGTCCCAGCACGCCGGTCCAATCGGTGAAGGCGCGGACGTTGCGAGCCACGTTGGCGGCCCCACCCGGGTACCGCGATTCGCCGGTTATGCGCACGACAGGCACGGGTGCTTCGGGGGAAATCCGCTGGACCTCGCCCCAAAGGTACTCATCGAGCATGAGGTCGCCGGCGACCAGGATCCGTTTCCCGCGGGCCGCCTCCAGGATCTGGCGCACGCGCTCAATCTGCAAGGACAAGACCCAGTGTACCCAAGCGCCAAGGCGCAGTCCTCGACGCGGGCTCACTAATCCACCCGGTGATGCCGGCGACTCGCCCCTATCGGCTTCGAACCCGGCTGGCAGTCCCGGCAGGAACCACCTCGGCCCTAAGCCAGCGCCCACCCGGCCATCCCGGCCCCGGCCAACTAGGCCTTGTCGAAATACCCCTGCGCCAACTGCGGTCGAGCCTCGAGCGCCTGACGCCAGTACTTGCGCGCCTCGTCCTCGTGGCCCTGCGCCTTGAGGGCATGGCCCAGGTTCAGCAGCGCCTCCGGGAAGTCCGGTTTCTCGGCCAGAGCCTCGTTGTACAGCCGCACCGCGTCATCCAACTGCCCCGACTTCTGAAGCAGCAGGCCCGTGTTGTAGAACAGCTCAGGCGACCGCTCGCCGGCCTCGATCAACCGAGCTTGCAGGTCGAGCGCCTGCTCGTAATCCTGCCGCTCGATGGCGAGCGCGGCCAGACCCCTCAGCGCATCGGTTGAATTCTCTTGCAGTTCGAGAACGGTATGGAACGCCCGGGCCGCGGCATCGCGGTCGCCGGAGTTCCAATAGGCCAGCGCCAGGTTCAACTGCGCCTCGGGCCAGTCCCTGCGCTTGCGGACGCAGGCCTCGAACCCGTCCACCGCCTCGCGCCAGGCCTGCCGTTCGAGCCGCAGATAGCCCAGGCGGAACCAGGCGTCCTCCCACTCCGGATCGCGCGCCAGAAGCTTCACATACAACCGCTCGGCCTCTTCCTTCCGGCCTTCTTTCTCGAAGACGGAGGCTAGGTTGAACTGGACATCGGCCAGGTCCGGCGCAATCTGCAACGCGCGCTCATAGCACTCCCGCGCGGCCTGAAGATCGCCCTTTTCCTGGAACACGACACCCAGGTTGACGTAGGCCTGTTTGGCGTCCGGGCGCAGCCGGAGGGCTTCCTGGTAGGCCTCGGCGGCCTGGTCGAACCGTTGCAGACGTTGATAGGCCACCCCCAGGTTGAACCAACGCTCAAACTGGGCGGGCGCGCTCTCCACCAGCTTGGAGCAATAGGTGGCGGCGGCCTCGTAGTCGCCGCTCGCGAAGGCGTGGGCCGCCAGGCCCTCGAGCGCCGTCTGCGAGTTCGGCCGGATCGTCAACAGCCGCTCGGACCACTCCCGCAGCAGCGCGTCGTCCTTGCGGGCCATGGCGATCACCACCATGTTTGTGGCGCATTCTTCCGAGTGTGGATTCTTCTCAAACAGCCGCGCGTAGATCGCGGCCGCCTCGTCGAGCTTGGCCATCAGTTGCAGGGCCACGCCCTTTCCGAACTGCGCCGTCTCCTGGTCGGGCGCCTCCGCGAGCACCTTCTCGAAGGCCTCGAGCGCCGGTTGCGCCTTCTCGAGATGCAGCAACGCGATGCCGAGCCCCAGTCGCGCGTCCAGCCGGTTCGGCTCCCTCTGCACGGCCTTGCTGAAGGCCGCCGCCGCGTCCTGCCACCGTCCCAGGCGTTCGTAACATACCGCCAGATTGTAAGGCGCCGTCGGATGTTGCGGGTGGAGCGACAGCACCTGCTCGTAGCCGGAGGCCGCTTCGGCGAACTGTCCCAGTTCGTATTGGAGCAGCGCCCGCGCCGAAAACAGTTCGGCTTCTGATTCTCCCGCGTCGATCGCGCCGTTCAATACGCTCAGAGCCTCCTCGCGCCGGTCTTCCAGGTGCAAGGCGGCGGCGCGGGCCAGCGCCGCCGAGGCGTGCTTGTCTGCTTGAACGGGCGGCGCCGACTGCGGGCGTGCCGAAATAGTCTGATTAACGTTGGCCATGATTTCCGACTCCAAAAGGACGATTACTGTTGCTCGCATTCACCGATGGCGACAGATAGGCGCAGATTCTGCCGAGCACATCATATTGGTGGGCGACGTGCAGCCATCTTATCCGGCTGATTTCGCCCTTATTGCTGAAAAAACCGACTCCACCCGCGGGAATCCGGGAGTCGCTCCAGAATCCGACCAACCGGTCTTGAACGTGGACCGCGAAATCCGAGCCCTTCACTTCCATGCGCACCTGGAACATCGATCCACCCCGCACCGTGATCGGCAGCACCGTCTCCCGCGCCGCCGTCTCGCGTCCGTTGATCACCATGTAGCGCCTCAGGCTGATCAGCGGCAGCGGCCCGGGCCGAGTCACGATCAGTTTCGCTGCGTAGTAATTCTTCAAGTCCCGTACGCGAAACGCCCACGACAACGCCCGTCGGTCGGCTTCCCCGAGAAATTCCATCGTGTAGTCGGTCATATCGGCCGACGGCCGATACACCGCCAGTTCCGTTGGCAGCACGAATCCCGTTTCGTCAAACCTCCAGGAACGGGAGATGTCGCCTCGGCTTTGCCAATTCTCGAATCCCGATCGGAAATCTTCAGTCCACAGGACGCCCGCCCGGTGCGCCACCCACTGTTCGAGGGCCGCCCACCGGCGCTCGTCGGCGCCCGAATCGGTCGGGGTTCGGCTGCCCGAAACGCTTCCGATCGGCTGAGGCGTCGCCTCGGCGCGCCGGGGTTCGGCCGGACGCAGCCACGATGAGACGGTCGGGGCCAGCGCGACCAGCGCCGCCGCCGCCACGATCATCACCAGCAGGCGCCGGCGATCGATCCGCAGCCACGCGCTCGAGACGGCCTGGGTCACCCTCGCTCGGAGCGACGAATCCAATACCGGGAAACTGGCCGTGTCGGCCGGAGGCGGGAACGCCGGTGGAACCTCGCCCGGCGTGTGGCGCGGCGTGATCAGCGCCGGCAGCACCGCTACCGGCGGCCCCCCGGGCCGGATCTGGGAGTCGCTCGGATCCTGGGCGTCGACGTGAAAGTCGATCTCGAAGAGTTCTGTGCAGGGTGGCGGCACCGTGCGTTCAGGCAGCGCGATGTGGGGCGGCGACAGCGTGGCGCTGGGGGCCGGCCCGCTCACGGGACCCCACTGGCGCGGGGCGTCCGGGCTGGGTTTCGCGCAAACGGCTGACGCCAGGGGCATTAGCCCAGCGGCGCGCGGCGGATGCGCAATCGGCGCAGCACCCGCGTGCGCTGGCAGCGCGCTACGCAGTTCGAGTTGCAGTTCCTCGGTGGCCGACGGGCACACGTTTCTTATATCGGCCAAAAACATCGGGATCGTGACGGGAAAATGGGAAAAGGCGGGTTTTTCTCGGCGGGAGAGTACTGTTGTGGCGGTTCCGGAGGCGGCCGCGGCGGCCATGGCGCGGGGGGGCGGGGTGGTGGTTGGGAGACGTAAGACTATGTGTTTAAAGGAGATACAGCGCGGAGGGAAGACCGTTGGTGCGCAATCGACAGGCCCACCCAGGGGCAATCCGAGGGGCATTCCTAGGGGCTCAAACGTGCTCAAAATGCGTCGAAAATGCATCGAAAACGTCGCATTTGGCGCCGTTTTTGGCAGGTTTAGAGCCACTTTCGGGAATGACTCCGGGGCTGGCGGGTTCGCCACGAACACGATCGGAAGACGGATTGGGGCCGGCCGATCGGGGGCGACGGATTCCGCCCGTTTCGGCTCCCTGGCTACTTTGGTCGCCCGACCCGGCCGGATCCGGCGATGCCTTCCGATCTCCTCCGGCGGAGGACCGAGCGGTTCGGGAAGGTCCGGACGGGTGGCGAACGCCATCGCGAGGACCTTCTCGGTCTCCACCAGTCGCTCGAGGGCGAGCCGCTGCTGCTCCTTTATATAGGCGTCGCTGTGGTCGGCCGAGCAGAACTCGGCATTCCGGAGCCGGAGAAGCAGCGGCAAGCGGTCTCCGCATTGAAGGCACTGACCGCGTCCTGTAGACATGCGTATTAGGGATCGTCGTTATCCCGCGGAATCATAAGGGCGTAAAGCACCTACTTGTGACTTAGGGTGTAGAACCCAGGATTTCACTACCTTGATGGGAGGAGGGGGAGGGAATTTCAGGGGAACCGGCAGCCCCTAGAGGGCCGCCGGCATCTTGAGAGAGGATTTGGCGAGGACATCGTCGAGCAACGTGATGGCCTCAGGTTCCCGGATGGCGCGAGAAATGCAGATTTCGGTCAACACCATCTGTCTGGCGCGGTCGAGCATCTTCTTCTCCCGAAATGACAACGGGCGCTCGGCCTGAACGATGAGAAGCGACTTGAAGACCTCCGCGATCTCCAGGAGGCTGCCGCTTCGCATCTTTTCGCAATTCTCCTTGTATCTGTCTTTCCAGTCTTGCAAAGGTTTGCATTCGCCGGTAGCAAGATAGCAAAGAACGCGGGCGATCTCGCCGTTCTTTGTCACCTTTCTGAGTCCGACGTCATCGACGTGCGAGAACGGCACCATCACCGTCATGTTGTTGCAGCTGAGACGGAGCAGGTAGAACCGTTCGAAACGTACGCCGAAAGAACGAGTGCTGATATTCTCGACAGTGGCTACCCCATGGTTGGGATAGACAACTTTCTCACCAATGGTAAAGGTCATGCGCGGACCGTACACTTCCAAGGAGTTTGGTTTCGAGCTATTCAGAATACGTGAAACAGAATGGTAAGCTGTAGAAAATACTTTGTCAATAGGGACGCTTACGATTACCGTTAACCCTTAGATATAAATCGGGTTGCGAGGAATAAAACACCGCAATTTCGGCCCCGTCGGCCGGTAAGTGTATCCTATCTTTCGGACAGTCCGTGCACCTTGAGCAGGTGTATGGCCAAATCGGACGTTCACATCCCGTTTTGCGACATCAGGCGCTTCACGTAGGTGAGGTTCCGCTTCATGTCCGCCTCGATCGCCTTGGACGGGGAGTCGGTCTCCAAAACGGCGTATCCGCGGTACTCAATGTCTGCAATCGCATGCAAAACGGCGACCATGTCGATCTTGCCCTCCCCCAGGTAGTGGGGGTTGTCCTTGAAGTGGAGCTGGCAGATGCGCTTCTTGCCGAGCAGCCGGATCTCCTTTGCAATATCGAAGCCGCCGTTGGTGGAGTTGCCGATGTCGTAGTAGACCAGGACCGATTTGGAACGGGACCGGTCCATGATGCGCATGTTGTCCGGGGCGGAGATGGTGTTTTCGAGCGCCAGGACGACGCCGGCCTTCTCGGCCTCCGGCCCCAGTTCACGGAGCACGTCGCCCACGTAGTCCATTTCGGCGGGCGTCGAGAGGGCGCCTTTCCCGAAGAAGGGCAGCAGGATGACCTTGGCGTTCAGCTTCTTTGTGATGGGGATGCTGTCGGCGACCCACTTCCTGCCGAGCGGGTCGTTCTTCAGGTAGTTGGTGTGCAGGATGTCGAGGCAGGTGCTGACGAGTGCGACGCCCTGGGTCTTGGCCGCCTCCAGATACCGCGCCTGCACTTCCGCCGAGGCCAGGGGTAGCTGGTTGTTCTCGATCTTGCGGCCGAGGCTGATCTGGACGCCCTCGAACCCCAGCTTCCTGGCTAGCGCCACAGCCTCCACCTTGCCGGTGAGGCCGAGATTCCAGTCCGTCACGCCGATTTCGAGCTTCGGATGCGCGGCGGCCAGGGGCGCGGATCCGGCTAACGCCGCGGCTGCGCCGCCGAGAAACGTGCGTCGGTTCATAACGGCTCCATACATATCACAGACGGTGATCCGTTCACCATCGCCTTCACGATGTCATTTGGTGACGGCGGTGGCGAGCCAGGCGGTGGTCTCCGCTTCGAGCTGTTTCATGATTTCGGGGTACTCCCCGATGAGAGAGCGGCGTTCGCCCGGGTCGGTGCGCACGTTGTAGAGGAACTTGTTGCCGCCGATGTCGAGGTACTTATAGTCGCCACGCATGGCGGCGAGCATGGTTCCGCCTTCGGTCTGCCACTCCCAGAACAGGGTGCGTTCGGGCGCCTTGACCTTGCCGGACCAGACGTCGAGCATGTTGCGGCCATCCACTTTCCAGGCCGGGTCGGGTTTGCCTCCGGCGGCGGCCAGCATGGAGGGCATGACGTCGGTCATGTGGGTGATCTCCGGGCTGCGGCGGCCGGAGGGGACGCGGCCGGGCCAGCGGACGACGGCGGGCATGCGGAGTCCGCCCTCTTCCAGGCTGCGCTTCTGGCCGCGGAAGGGGTGGTTGCTGTCGTGATAGTTGGACGCGCCCTTGTTGCCGGCCTCGAAGGTGGCGCCGTTGTCGCTCGAGAACACGATCAGGGTGTCGCGCGCCAGGCCGGTTTCGTCGAGCGAGTCGAGCACGCGCCCGATGCCGGCGTCGAGGCGGTGGATCATGGCGGCGTAACGGGCGTTGTAGGGTTCGGCGGGATCCTTCTCGCGGAAGCGGCCGCGGAATTTGCCGACGTCCTCGGCGGGCGCTTCGATCAGGAAGTGCGGCTCGATGAAGGCGAGGTAGAGGAAGAATGGGTCGGCGCGATGGCCGCGGATGAACTTGGCGGCCTCATCGGAGAGGATGTCGGAGCTGTAGCCTTCGACTGGGACGGACTCGCGGCCCCGCCACAATTGTTTGGGGAAATGTTCCCAGGCGTGGCGGGCGTCGAGATAGCCGAAGGTGGAGTCGAAGCCCTGGTCGAGGGGGTGGGTGAAAGATCCGTCGGGCAGCTTGCCGCGGTGCCATTTGCCGATCAGGGCGGTGGTGTAGCCGAGGGGCTTGACGGCCTCGGCGATGGTGGTTTCGGACTTCGGGATGTCCGTCGCGTTGTTGCGGACCCCGTTGTGGATGGTGTATTTGCCGGTGAGCAGGCAGGCGCGCGAAGGGGCGCACAGGGGCATGGAGGTGTACCAGCGGTCGAAGACCGTGCCTTCGCGGGCCAGGCGGTCGAGGTTCGGAGTGGTCCACTCCTTGCGGCCGTTGAAGCCGGGATCGGCCCAGCCCATGTCGTCCACGAGGATCATGAGCAGATTCGGTTTGCGGGGTTGGGCGGGGACGACCAGCGGGCCGGCGGCGCCCGCGGCCAGCAGACGGAGCATGTCTCGACGCGAGGGATTCACGAGGGGCACTATATCATCGCGATGGCGGCGCTTGAGGTGCGTGTGGGAACACCGGGGGCGGAGCGGGTGTCTAACCGGTGGTGATTCGTCCGCGGTGGACCGACGGCGATCCGGGCGAGGCTTCCGCGCCTCTCGATTGGCGGATGGCCGCCGCGATCGTGGCGACGCTGTTCCTGAATGTGGAATTCTGCGCCCGCTACGGCCTTCGGTTGACCGGCTCCGGGTCGCTGGCCGCTGACATTGGATGGATGGCCGTGACGGCCCTGTTGATAACCGCTCTGTTCTTTCTGGGACCCGCGCTGGCTGCGCAGAGCTGCCCGGGTGGGTTACGCGAATTGTTGGAGCGCACGTTTGGCGCAATTCCAGGGCTGGCGCTGCGGATTTGCCTTGCGGTGTTCCTGTCGCTTTGGATTGGCCGGCTGATTGTGGTGACGGCGCTTTGGGCGCTTGCCTACCTTCCCGGCCACGAGCGGCCCTTGTGGCAAACCATTGTGATCGCCGCGGGTATTGCTGTGTTCTCGCCGGGATCAGGATGAAAGGCTGCCGGAACCGCCATCCACCCATCGCGCACGCGTATCAGACCAGCAATCAGGAGGGCGATGAACAGTCTGTTGGTGAAGAACGCGAGTTTCGCCGCCGGTTCGGCTGGATATTGCGCGGCGGATCCAATCTGGCGTTCTATGCCGCACCGTTGATGTTGGCGGCCTCGGGGATGGGTGGCCGGTGCGCGGGACGTAGGGAGGTTATGAAGGCTGGCCTCTGGGGTCTGGCGGCGCCTATGTTTTCAGCCTTGGTGTTATCGGTCATTATCGGAGTGGCGACCGGGCGATCCTCACTGTACCGGCCGAGCCTTGAGCCGACTATCTACATGGCGCTGTTCTCCGGCGTCGCCGCCAGTGGCGCGGGGGGCCGGGTGCTGATCGCCGCCATCACGACGTTTGGGGCGATCCGGTTCGGAGTGAGGTCGTTGTGGGATGTGTCCGGTTTGTCTTGGAGACGGCGATGGTTGTCGATGGCGGCGGCCGTCGTCATCGTGACGCCCCTGACAGTCTACTTGCGTGAGGATCTTGCGGAGACGATTTCGGGCTTCGCGGTGGCGTGTTTGGTTGTGGCCGGCGCTGTCATCACGGCGCGGTTTGTTGCGGGGCCTCGTGGGTGCGAACCACAGCGCCGCGTTGAGTGGTTGGCGGTGGTTTCGCTGGTTTGCGGATTGGGCGCCCGGTGGCTGATGGCGCCGGATTATGCGGTGGGACTCGAAAGCTGGTGGCTGATGCCTTGCTACGCCGCCGCTTTCGGGGTCTATCTGGGTGGGCGGATGGTGTTACGGATGGGAGAGCGACAATGAAACCGATGCTTACGGCCAACGTGACCTGGATGATCGGCGCTGCTATCCTGCCGCCGAAGGCGGCCGCGATTCAGCGGGCGGATAGTCACGGTCCGGGGTCTCGTCCAACTCGCATTCGAGGACTTTCGCTTGTCGACCGGCGGCTTAGTGTTGCGGGGACGTCGTTCCGCGAGACCCGTTGTCCGTTGTGGAGAATCGCGATTTCCGGGTGTTTCACCGCTACCTTACAGCGCGGCGGCGGGGGCGCTGCTATGACGGCCAGTGCTACCAATATCGCGTGACTGCAACTCTGACTGGGCGGTTCGACATGGCGGAATCGCAGCCTTGTCCGGGTCGAAATGGATCGTGCTGCTATGCGGGGTTCGGCCACCTCGGCTTGTCCTGTTACCGCCTTGTGATTACCCGGGTGTCGGACGTGTCCGTCGAGTGGGCGAATTCGAGTGATGAGCCACGGGGAGACAAGTCTGTGGAACGCTTTCTGACTGAGGGACTCACCAGCATAACTATCGTTGATTGCTCCAGGCAGCGTGCTATTTCGGGGACATACGTCCGCCGTCTGGCTCGGGGCCTTTGCAGTGGACAGCATGGACGTTGTGCGCGGCGGGCAGGCGGCGTCCTTGACCTGCCGACTACCAGTGGACGCCGCGACCACACGATCGTGGTCGCGGCGTGATGGGGAGGCTTTCGGGATTTTCGTTATCGCGAGATTGCCGGAAACTGAGACTACTGGGGTTTGAGTTTGACCGGCAGGCCGCGGAGAGCCACGAAATCTGGTACAGCCCTTCCGAAAACCGCTATACGACGATTCCCAATCATCCGGGTGAGTGCCTGAGGGCACGCTCCGCGCAATTCTCAAGAAGGAAGGAATTGAGGCCGATGATTTCCTGGGGGCATAGGCGGAGGTGGGAGCGAATTGTTGGTAACTCTGTTATGGCCGTGTGAACGCGGAGGCTGGTGACTGGCTAAGTGTTCGCGGCCCTTCCCGGCGAAGGGCATTCGCGAGCTTTCTACTCAGATCGCTGTCCCGCCGCAATCAGCCGTTCCGGCAGCAATTGCGCCTCCGCCTTATGTGGATGTGCGGCTCCGATCAAGTACCTTGGGATGTTGGAGTCGACGAAGATCAACCCTGATACCCTCGCTCGATTTCGCTCAGCATCTGATCCGCGTCAGCGGAGGAGAACGAATACCCGGCGCCGCGCCGAACCGCCTTCAACTTTGTTTCAGGGTCAATCGCAGGCCGGCTGGCGCGGGCTTCCCATCGCCCAGCGGCCATCCTGGCGGGGATGGAACGTCAAACGCCTTCCTTGGGTTGAATTCGAACAACACCGCATGGCCGTGTTATTTCACCCATTCGGCATCGCGCAATAGCTGATCGCTATTTCGCAAACCAGGTGACCCAACGGCCCGCCGGCGTCGGCTGGCTGTGAACGGTGAGGCCGGCCTGGCGCATTGCTTCGATCAACGGCTCCGGGCGGAACGACGTCGCCAGCCGCACGGCTTCGCCCGGCCCCAGTCGCGCCGCTTGCGTGCGCACCGCGCCGATCGGATGGACGCCTGCTTCGAGCATGCTGTCGCCATCTATCTCATGCGCCACCATCACCGTCGCCACCCACGCCGGTTCCGCTTCTACGGACTCCGCCTGCGGCGCCGGTTGGGGCACGCCGGGCTCCACCTGACCCGCGGCCTCGCGCAGGCGGCGGACCAGTTCGTTCACCGGCAGTCCGCCGATTTTCGCCGCTTGCGAAAGCGTCGCCACCTTCGCCACCGTGCGGCGCAGCATCGGATTCCGCAGTTTCTCGAACGCCGGCGCGATGGCGATCAGCGCCGGCTCGAGCGCGGGGTAGGCTTCAAGCAACGCTCCTACCTTTGTGTCGGGGCAGATGGCCAGATGGCTCATCGCGCCTCCGCGGCGTCGTATTCGAGCAGACGGCGCTCGCCCGTGAGTTCGCGGATCGGCGTGACGTTCTGCGTCACTTCGAGCGTGCCCATGTATGCGCCGTCTTCGCCGCGCACGGCGAAGTAGCGGATGTGCACCATGCGCCCGCCGAATTCGATCCAGAACGCAGCGACGCTCTGGCGGCCGGCGCGGAAGTCCCCGAGTATGCGGTCGACGATGTCGACGCTCTTGGGCGGATGGCAGTGCTGCACCTTGCGGCCGAGGATCGCCTTGCTGCGGGCGAAGATGCGGTCCGGACCTTCCGAAAAGAACGCCACGCGGTCATCGGCGTCGACGAAAGTCAGATCCACCGGCAGGGCGCTGAACAGCGCGGTGAGTTGCTTCACGCTCAGACGCCCCGACGGGAGCGCCACGGCGTCGTCCGCGGCGATGGGCGAGGCGTTGGCGATCGACGGGGCGGGGGGACGGTAGCCCTGGCGCGGCTCCACCAGACACCAGCCGTAGCGCGGGGAGGCGGTCCAGATTTCGGCCCACTCGTCTTCGGTGAACAGGTCGAGGCTTACCTTGAAGAGGATGTTCTCCTCCTTGTAGATCATCTCGTCGATGGCGCGGGAGAGGGCTTCGCCGGCGGTGGCGGCCAGCAGCTTCGCCTCTTCGACGGACGCGGCGTGGAGCGAGGCGGACAGGTCCTTGAGCTGGTCACGGACCTCGTCGTCCTTGCCCCACATCACCTTCGAGGGGCCGGTGAAGCCGTGGCGTTCCAGGCAGGTGAACAGCAGGTGCTCCTTGCGCTGGTAGTGCTTGTCGACGTCCATCAGCTCGTTGAGAGACTGGCGCATGGCGATGATGGCGGGCTCGCCGCCATCGCCGAGCACGTCGCACATGTGGGCGTTGAAACGTTTGATGGCTTCGCGCAGCGCTTCGTTCTCGCGGCGGAGTGTGTCGATGGGGTGGCCGGGCGGGAGGGTCTTGATGGGGAGTTGGACGAGGACGTCGCGGGTCACCTGGGAGTGCAGGTCGCACATGCCCTGGACTTCGGAGGCGGGCATGCCGCCGGCGATCAGCTCCTGCTCCATGGAGAAGATTTCGGAGTAATCGGTCTGGCGGACGAGCTCGCGCAGGCGGGCTTTCACCTGGCCGGCGGGCGCGCCCGCGTGCAGCTCCTCAATGATGGACTTCAGGGTTCGAATGCGCTGGGCGCGGTTGTCGATCAATTCGCTCAAGGTTTACTTCCGCCTTCCTTGTCAAAAAGGTAGCGTGGGTGGGCGGTGGGGCGAAAGGACTTTTGTCACATACCGGGGCAGGCTGTCGGGGCGAGCAGCCCGTGGCGCAAGTCGCGTGGGACCGCGCAGCCAGGATTTGGCTCGAAAGCGAGGCGTGAGGAGGAAATCGACGGGGCCGTCTCCGACGACGAGCAACGAAGCTAGCGGGCTAAATCCTGGCTNNGCGCCGGCTTTGTCGCCGCTCCTGTCCGATGTCCGGCGTCGCCTGCGTCGCTGCTCCTCGCCCTCGCTCCGGCGACGCTCGCAACGCGGCCCACGGGACTTGCGCCACGGGCTGCTAGCGGGCGTCGATGCGCACCGCGGCCACTTCGGCGTGGGAGGGGATGCCAGCCAGGTTGCGGTCGCGCGTCAATATGTCGAAACCGCGTGGGCCGGCGGGACCCGTCGCCTGGCGCAGCAGCTCCGACAGACGGGCGTCGTCAAACAGCAGATTGGCCGCGGATTCGGTGCCTGTCAGGGAGGTCCCGCGCACCATCAGGACCCAGCCGGTGGTCCGGGGATTGCGATGGTAGCTGATGACGCCGTAGACTTCGCGCTGTCCCATGGATGGCGTCACGCGGATTTCGGAGGGTTCGCCAGGGGCTGGATGGGGAATCACGATGCGGAAGTCGCCGCTCGCTGAATCGTGCAGCAGACGGAAGGCCGCCTGTTCCTCAAACAGCTCCACCCAGGGGTTGCTTTGGCGCGCGCCTAGCAGGATGAGACAGCGGCCGGTGAGGTCGTGCATGCGCAGGTCGCGGGCGTAGCGGACGTCGACGCCGTGGCGCGAGGCTTCGGGGCGGCGGTCCAGGCGGAGGGCGAAGGTGAGGTCGGCGATGGCGGTGTAGCGGCGGCGGCCGAAGGCGTAACGCGGATCGTCTCCGGCCACGGGACCGGCGGCCAACTGGTCCACGTAGCGGCCCGATAGGTAGTCCTGAAGGGTGGCCTCGCGGCCGGCCATGTCCTGCAACATCACCAGGCCGCTATCGGCCACCACCACCAGCGCCGGTTGCTCGCCATCGAGCAGCGAACGCCAGAAGCGTGGGGCGGGGCCGCTTTCACCGGCGCGGTGGAGTAGCCAGGCCGCGGCCAATACGGCCAGTAACGCGGCGGCGAGAATCCAATAGAGACGCCGGGGGCGCTGAGGGCCCGGCGCTGGGTTTTCCGGGGGCGCGGGCAGGGAAGGGGCGGCCTCGAACACCGGCATGTAGCCGCCTTTGGGGAGGGTGATCTTCACCGGCTCCTCAAGGCCTTCGGCGGCATAGAAGGCGTCGAGGCGGAGGCGCAGGCGGCGGGCTTCGACGCGGACGATCGGGTCGGCTTTCGGGTGATAGTTCGGGCCGCGATTGAATACGCCGAGCGCGATGCCGGTTTCCTTGAGGGCCTCGCGGTCGCCGGCGATGGTGTTGTCGACCAGGTAGCGGAGGAACCGGGAGAGCTGCGGGGAGCCGGCGAAGCCCGGGCTGGCGAGGATCGTCTCCAGGGCGCCGCGGACGGATGCCGGCGGGCAGGGGCCCGGGGCGGGGGTTACGGCTTCGTCATCCGTCTGTTTTGTAACTGACATATTTGCAACAACTTAGGCGCGTAGTGCTCCTCATTTTACCCCGCGTTTTACCCCGCCGCCAAGCTGCTGATCCGGCAATGTCAACGCGCAAACTTACACCAGTCTTACTCCCGTTGCGGCGAACGGGCGCCGCACCATGTAGGGCGGGAACTTCATGAGAAACATTCTGCTTAAGATCGTTGTTGCAATACTGGCGATGGGCGCCACGGCGGGGTGGTCGCAGACCTCCACGGGGACGATCGTGGGGACCATCACCGACACGAGCGGCGCGGTCGTCGCGGGCGCGAAGGTGACGGTGACCAACTCCGGCACCGCGGCGCGAATCCAGGTGTCGACCAATGCGGAGGGCGGCTATACCGCTCCCTTGCTGCCGCCGGGCGCCTACAGCCTGCATGTGGAGGCGGCCGGGTTCAAGGCGGTGGACCAAACCGGCATCCGCCTGGAAGTGCAGCAGCAGGCTCGCATCGACGTGGCGCTGCAGGTGGGCGCGGTCAGCGAGAGCGTCCAGGTGACGGCGGACGCGGCGGTGGTGGAAGCCACCAGTTCGTCGATTGGCAAGGTGGTGGACAACAAGCGCATCGCCGAACTTCCGCTGAACACGCGCAACGTCTACACGCTGGTGAACCTGACGCCGGGGCTGGCGGGCAGCATCGGCAACGCGCACAACGGGGTCAGCTTTTCCGTGAATGGCACTCGCGGCGGCACGTTCGACGTGCTGGTGGACGGATCGAGCGGGGCGTTCCCCACCGTGAACGGATTCACGGGCGTGAGCGTGTTCCCGTCAGTGGACGCGGTGGCGGAGTTCAAGCTGCAGGCGCAGAACTTCCCGGCCGAGTTTGGACGCAGCATGGGGCCGGTGCTGAACCTGGTTTATAAGTCGGGGGCCAACGAGTATCACGGCAGCGCCTTCGAGTTCCTGCGCAATTCGGTGCTGGACGCCAATAACTTCTTCTCCAATCAGCGGGGAGTGGCGCTGGCGAGTTTCAAGCGCAACCAGTTTGGCGGGTCGGTGAGCGGTCCGATCCGGCATAACAAGCTGTTTTTCCTGTTTGCGTACGAAAGCCTGCGGGAGCGGAGCTTTTCGTCCACCACCACCACGGTTCCGACGGCGCTCGAACGGACGGGCGACTTCAGCCAGACGCGTTCGTCGGCCACGCAGGCCATTTCGCTTTTCGACCCGTTCACGACGCGCGCGAGCGGTTCGGGCTTTGTCCGCGATCCGATTCCCGGCAACGTGATTCCGCAGTCGCGCTGGGATGCGGTGGCTCGCAACGTCATCAAATACTGGCCCACGGCGAATCAGCCGGGCGACAGCATCGGCCGCAATAACTTCTATAACGTCGGTTCGGCGAAGAATAACACCGATAACTGGGACCTGCGGGTGGACGATAACATCACGGACCGGCAGCGGTTGTTCGGGAGGTTCTCCTACCGGCGGTATTTCAATGGGCCTCCGCAGTTGTTTCCGGGAGACACGGGCATCGCCGAGGGGCGCATCAACAACAACGACTTCGGTCGCAACGCGGTGGCGGATTACACCAACTCGCTGTCGGCGAGCTCGATTCTGAACGTGCGCCTGTCGTTTGCGCGCAACCGCTTCCTGTACGCCAACCAGGGTCTCGGGTTCGTGCCGTCGAGCCTGGGTCTGCCGAAGTCGCTGGACACCGCCGTCGACCGGTTTATGTTCCCGGCTTTCAATGTCAGCGACCAGGTTAGCCTGGGCGGCGGCGACCACCGCCAGAGCGGGTTCAATAACTACGGGTTGTCGGCGAGTTATACGAAACTCACCGGCAAGCATACGATCAAGGCTGGATACGAGGGCCGGATGCTGCGGATCAACGTGTGGGAGGCTCGGGCGGCGGGCACGTTCAGCTTCACGTCGGCCATGACGCAGGGGCCCAATCCGGCGGTGAGCAGCTCAGGTTCGGGCTTCGGGTTCGCTTCGTTCCTGCTGGGCGCGGGGACGTCGGGCAACTTCTACCAAAACTGGAAGAACGTCGCATCGCAGAGCTTCTACGACGCGTTCTACATCCAGGACGACTATCGCATCACGCGCAAGCTGACGCTGAACATCGGCGTGCGCTACGACTTTGACGTGCCTCGCACGGAGCGCTATAACCGGTTGAGCTGGTTCGATCCCTCGGCGACGGCGGCGTTGGCCAACGTGGCGGGTTACAGCAATTTGAAGGGCGCGCTGAAGTTTGTCGGCGTGGATGGCAATCCTCGGTCGCAGTTTGACGGGGATTGGAACAACTTCGCGCCGCGGCTGGGCCTGGCCTACGAGGTGAACTCGAAGACCAGTGTACGCGCGGGGTTCGCGCAGTTGTTCGGACCGAGCACGATGGCCGGCCAGGGCACGGTGGGGCCGTACGGGTTCCGCGTGGAGACGACCTGGCTGACCTCGCTCGACGGGTTCACGCCGCTGAACACGCTGAACAATCCGTTTCCCGGCGGGTTTCCGCCGGTGCCCGGCAGTTCGCTCGGCGCGCGCACCGCGCTGGGCAGCCTGATCGAGGCGCCGTTGCGCAACACCAACACGCCGTACACGCTGCAGTACAACCTGACGGTGCAACGCGAACTGCCGGGTAAGGTGCTGATGGAGGCGGCGTATGTGGGCAACCGCGGACGCCAGCTTTCGCGGGGCGGCGAGGGCGGTTACACGGCGAATCAGCTCAATCCGGCCTATCTCAGCCTGGGATCGCAATTGAACCAGTTGGTGGACAATCCGTTTTACGGGCAGGCCAACGTGGGCGGAGTTATCGGGCAGAAGCAGGTCAGCCGGGCGCAACTGCTGCGGCCGTACCCGCAGTACGACGCCATCCATCCGCTGTTTTCCCAAGGGGCGACGTCGGACTACAACGCGTTGCAGACCACGTTCCGGAAGCGGTATTCGAAGGGAGTTACTTTCGAAGGCAACTATACGTGGGCCAAGGCTCTCGACACGGGGACGAGTTATCAGGACAGTTACAACGTGCTGGGGGCGCGGGGCGTTTCGAGCGTGGATTACCGCCACCGGCTGGTGTTCAGCGGAGTGTACGAGTTGCCGGTAGGCCGCGGCCGCCGGTTCGGCGCGGGCCTGACGCGGGCCGCCGATCTGGTGATCGGAGGCTGGCAGGCCAACGGGATCTGGACGCTGCAGTCGGGCGATCCTTTGGGGATCAGCGCGAGTGGGACGGCGGCGCTGTTTAGCGAGGCGTCGCGGGCGAATACGAACGGCGGGAGTCCGCTGCTGGACGCCGACGCGCACAGCCGGTTGAATCGCTGGTTCGACACCAGCGTGTTCAGCCAGCCGGCTCCTTATACGCTGGGCAACCTGAGTCCGCTGGTCACGAACCTGCGTAACCACCACACCAATAACATGGACCTGTCGCTGTTCAAGCAGTTCCAGTTGCTCGAACGGCTGCAACTGCAGTTCCGGGCGGAGGCGTTCAACGCGCTCAACCGGGTGCGGTTCTCCTCGCCGAACACGAACGTCAACGGGGGCGCGAATTTCGGCAAGGTGACGAATCAGAGCAACAGTCCGCGGCAGTTGCAGTTCGGGCTGCGGCTGACTTTCTAGGACGCGGCGGCCTACCAGCGGGACAAACTGGCCCGGCATCCCCTTGCGGAAGGGGGCGCCGGGTTTTTCGCGTTGCGGGAAGCCCGCTTGCCGAGCGCGGCGGCGCGGGACAAGATGGGAACGTGCGTGTACAAGGAGGGTTGGGATGAAACGGATCTTTATTGCGGCCTATCACCAGTCGAAGTTCGGCAAGCTGATGGCGATGACGGCGCCGGAGATTGTGGCGGCGGCGGTGAAGGACGTGTGCGGCGAGATCGGGGTGGACGCGGCGGCGCTGGATGTGGCGTCGATCGGGGCGGCTTGTAACATCTCTCTGAATGAACAGGGCCTGCTGTCCGGATTGCTGGCGATGACGCCGGGCATGGCGGGGAAGCCGATCGAGTCGGTGGAAAACGCGTGCGCGAGCGGCGGGCAGGCCATCCTTTCGGTGATCGCGAAGATCCAGATGGGGTGGGGCGAGACGGGCGTGGCCATCGGCTACGAGAAGATGCGCGACGCCGAGGGCAAGATGGACGGCAAGCTGATCGGCAAGGCGCTCGGTTACTTCTCCTATCCGGACGAGCGGGTGGGCAAGACCTTCGTCTTTCCGCATATCTTCGCGGAGATCATGCGCGACTACATGGCCGCGCATGGCGTGAGCGAGCAGGACCTGGCGGCGATCGCGGTGCAGGAGTACGCCATGGCGAATCGCAATCCCTATGCTCAGATGCGGAAGGCGACGCTGACGCTCGAACAGGCCATGAAGATCGAGGGGATCAACCGGTATGTCGTCGAGGGGCTGCCGTTGAAGACCTACGATTGCTCGCAGATCACCGACGGCTACGCGGCGATGATCGTGGCGACGGAGGACGGGCTGCGCAAGCTGGGACTTCAGGCGAAGGACTGCGTGGAGATCGCGGGTTACGCGCAGGCCACCGATCCGTTGAAGAAAGAGGGCCGCGAGGTGCTGCGGGCCGCCGGTGCGCGGTGTGCGATGTCGCGCGCCTACACGATGGCGGGGCTCGCGCCGGCTGACGTCAACGTGGCGGAGGTGCACGATTGCTTCACCGTGATGGGGGCCATTGGGACCGAGGTGATCGGCAAGGCGGGCTACGGGGAAGGCGCGCGTTATTGGGCCGACGGCAAGGCGCTGCCGGATGGCGAGTGCGGCGTGAACACGTCGGGCGGGCTGATCGCCAAGGGCCATCCCATTGGGGCGACGGGCATCGCCATGGTGGGCTGGGCGGCGTGGCAACTGCTGGGCAAGGCGCCGGAGGGCTTGCAGGTTCCGAACCCGCGGGCGGCGGCCACCTTCAACATCGGCGGGCCGATTTGCGCGTCGGTGTGCACGGTGCTGAAGGCGTGACTGAGGGTCACTTCGAGGCGAGGGCCCGGCGGACGGCCACGGTGACCTGCGCCGCGGTAAATGGTTTCTCGAGATAGACGGCGTTGCCGGGGACGCCGCGGGAATCGTCGGCCAGGTATCCGGACATGAAGAGAACCCGGAGATCGGGGCGCCGGGCCTTGGCCTGATCGGCCAGTTCGGGGCCCGACATCTCGGGCATGACCACGTCGGTGAGCAACAGGTGGAACCGGTTGGCCGGGTCGGCCAGCAGATCGAGGGCATCCTGGGGGGTGCGCGCCTCGGTGACTTGGTAGCCGTTCAGTTCGAGTCCCTCGCGCACCAGTGAGCGGACGCTTTCCTGGTCCTCGACGACGAGGATTCTCTCACAGCCGGGCTGGTGGGTGGAGAGGGCCTCCGGATCGCGACGGGGCTCGAGCGGGCCAACCACCGGGAGATGGATGATGAAACACGCGCCGTGTCCGGGGCTGCTTTGGACTTCGATGTGTCCATGGCTCTGTTTGACGATGCCGAAGACGGCGGCGAGTCCCAGGCCCGTGCCACGTCCCGGACCCTTGGTGGTGAAGAAGGGGTCGAAGATGTGGCTGGCGGTCTGCGCGTCCATGCCGACGCCCGTGTCGGTCACCGAGACGCAAACGTAGCGGCCGGGGCGAAGGCCGTCGGCGAGGGCGGGGTGGCCGGCGCCGATCTGCCGGCCGCTGGTTTCAAAGATCAGGCGGCCTCCGTTGGGCATGGCGTCGCGGGCGTTGACGGCGAGGTTCACCAGCACGCGCAGGAACTGGGCGGGATCGATGCTGACGAGTTCGATGAGGCCTTCGCGGATCTCGATTTCGATGTGTTCGCCGATGAGGGGCAGCAGCGTGCCCTTGGCCTGGACGATGATCTCGTTGAGGTCGCAGGGCACCGGTTGCAGCACCTGCTTCCGGCTGAAGGCGAGCAACTGGTGGGTGAGCGCGGCGGCCTTCTCTCCGACGTCGCGGATGGCGCTGAGGTGGCGGCGCACCGAACCCTGTAACGAGGGAATGTCGAGCAGCAGCGACGAGTAGCCGAGGATGACGGTCAGGTAGTTGTTGAAGTCGTGCGCGATGCCGCCGGCCAGGCGTCCGATGCCTTCCAGGCGCTGAGCGTGCACCAGTTGCTCCTCGAGCCGCGAGCGGATCTCCATCTGGACGACAATGCGGTGGCGCAGCCAGGCCACCCAGGCCAGGGCGAGCACCAGCATCAGCGACGCGGCGGAGGCCAGGTAGAGCGCGCGCCGGAGGTCGAGCCACGGGGCCGGGCGGAGGATGACGATGTCGCGCGCGTCGCGCATCCACAGGCGCGACGTGCGGATCTCGGCCAAGTCGCCGGCGTAGCTGGTCGCGCAGACGCCGGACAGGCGCAGCAGGGCGCCGGGGCGGAGGTCGGGGAATCCGGATCGCGAGTCGGGCGCGTCGAGCGACGCCATGAAGCGGAAGCGTCCGGCGGCCAGGTGTAACTGGAGTTCGCCGGCCGAGGTCTGGCGGTTCTCCAGGAAGCCTTCCACCGAAACCAGGCGCCCGTCGTAGCCGCCGGAGGCCAGCGAATCGGCGAGGATGCGCACGGGCTGGACCGGATCGCCCGGCGACGCGTCTAGCCATCGGATCTGCTCGAGTTGGGGCGCGCGGCTGTCGGGGGAAAGAAAGCCTTCCACGGTGGCGCGGGAGTTCACCGGCGGAGGAGGCAGCGCTCCGCCGATGACGCCGAGCGAGACGCCCCCATCCTGCAGGTTCACCCGCCCGTGGGTGTCGCGATAGGTGACTGATCCGGTGACGCGGATGCGCTGCTCCGGATGTCCGGCGGGATCGAAATGGGACAGCGAGGCGATGGTGCGGGGCAGTGCGTCCCGCTGGGGCGGAGTGACGATGCGGATGGCGGCGGGCGAAGTGGAAAAGATCCGGAAACCGAGCAGCGCGCCCTGCGCGGTGAACAGCGGGCTGTAGACGCCGTGGATCACCACTTTGGCGTCGAGCAGGGAGAGCAGGCGCTGGGGGGCGTTGTCGTCGGAAAACCACACGAGCACGCGGCCGCAGCCGGAAAACAGCTCCAATTGGTGGGACGTTCCCTCGGAGGCCACCGAGACGCCGACGCCTTCGATCTCCACCCAGCGGTTCTCTTCCCAACCGTGGAAGATGTCCCCAGGAACGACCTTGGCGGGGATGGGCAGCGGCGCCGGGCCCAGCACCTCAATGGCTTCCTGCCGCACCACCGGGGCGAAGCCGCCCTTTTCGGTCCGGCCGGTGAGCCGCACGCGGTGGCCGAGGGGCGGAGGCGATCGGCCCTCGGTCAGGAACACGCACATGCCGGTGTCGCCATCCTGAATGAAAAAGCCGTCGTGACGGGAGTTGATGGCGGTGACGACGCCTTCGACGCGAGCCGTGTATCCGCGGGCCGCCTCCTCGCGCGGCAACGCCTTCACGGCCTGGATGGAGCCGAGTACATGCAGCGGGGCCCCGCCGGCGGCGGGCTTCTCTTGGGTGGGAGGTTCGAGCACGTCCACATCGGCGTCGCTTTCAAACATCAGCCGGACCTGGGTCAGTTCTCCCGAAGGGGAGTACGAGGCGAGCGGCACTCCGCGAACCCGAAGGCGTTTGCCGGCGAGGCTGGACGGCGAGTACTTGCGGAACACCTGGCCGATGGCGGCGAGACCGCCGCAGGGGCCGCGCGTCGCAAAGGTCGCGGTGTGCGAGCCATCGCCGAAGGAGGCCTCCTCGGGACGGAACTCCACTTCCACCAGCCGGTAGAGGCCGCCGCCGCAGGCGAGCGATGACGGCTCCGTGCGCACCGGCGTGGGAGGTTGTTCACCCTCCCCGATCCGGCGAACCGAAGCGTGGACGACGGAGGGGACATAGTTGTCGACGGCGCTGGCGCCGATCACCTCGACGCTGGCGCCGAGACGGAGATTCAGTGGTGAGCCGGGCCATTCGACGAGTACGCCGCCGGAGGCGTCCTGCACGGCCAGCAACCGCCAGTCGGGGTCGAGCAGCGTCACCACGCCCCGAAGCGCGACCCGGTGGCCGCTGCTGAGCTCCGATTCCGACAGGCGGGTCAACTCCGATACGGACCGGATCGGCGCGGAGTTCCGGGGAGGGCGCGGGCAGCTTGTCAGGATCGACAGGGCCGCCAGCACCGCCGCCGTCCGGGGCGCCCGGCTAGGGATCACCGGTCGGCTCCAGCGCAGTTCGAAGCGACGCGCACGACCGCATCATGTCGCAGATTTGGGCCCCGCGCAAGAGCATTTTGCGGCAATTGTGGCGGAAATACGTCCTAATATTAACGAATTAACCTCTAACCGCGCCCAGGGCGCGGCGTCAACGGACGGCCAGCGTCACAGCCGGCTGAGCCGGGAATGAGCCGATCACGACGCTGACCGGCGCGCGGTCGCTAGCCGTGACGCCGGACGGAATTCGCACGTTAATCTGCATCAGACCGGCCGCCTGCGGCGCGGCCCCCGCGTACAGGATTTCGGCGGCGATCCCCTGAATCGATACCGAGACCGGCAGCACGGGCTTCGGCAGCACGGTGGAGCCGATCAACTGGCCGGAGGCGCCGGAGGGAATCGTCTGGCCTTCGCCGGTCAGGTACAGCGACACGATGGAGCCGACAGGAGCCGGTGCGGCGGCGCTGTTGATGGAGCCCGCCTGGTTCACCGCGGCGGCCTGGCCCACGCCGCTCTGATCGGCGGTGAACAAGCCGGGCGCGGCGTCTCGCACGGCGATGTCGAAGGAGTCGCCGATCAGGCCCTGCACCTCCACCTGCACCCGCACGATGGACTTTCCGGCCACGCTGTAGGGCACGATGGCGTTGATCTGCGAAAGGCCGGCGTAGAGCAGCGGGGCGGCCACGCCGTCGAACAGAACCCGGGTCCCCGACAGCGCGGAGCCGATCACGCCGTTGATCACCGTGCCCGAGACGCCCGTCACCGGACCCAGCCGGCTTCCGAAGATGCTGACCGCTTCGCCGGGCGCGATGGGTCCGGCCACCTGGCTGGCCGCGTTCTGAATGGTGCGAATGGAGATGGACTGGGCGGTCAGGCGGCGGACGCGGTTGGCGTCCTGATCGGAGAAGTACACGTTGCCCTGCACGTCGGCGGCGACGGCGCGGGGGCTGTTGAGCATGGCGCCCAGGGCGGAGACGCCTTCGCCGGGATCCCCCAGGTCGCCCGCGCCGGCGATGGTGCGGATGTAGCCGTTCGGGGCGATGGCGCGGATGCGGTCGTTCAGCAGGTCGGCGACAAAAAGGTTGTTGCTCGCGTCGAAGGCGAGCCCCGCGGGCAGGAACAGCCGCGCCTGCGAGGCGGGTCCGCCGTCGCCCGAAAATCCGCTGGCGCCCGTGCCGGCGTAGGTGGTGATGTTCAGCGTGCCTGCCTCCACGCGGCGGATGCGGTTGTTGAAGTAGTCGGCGATGTAGACGTTGTTCGACGCGTCGATGGCGATGCCGCGCGGGTAGTCGAACCGGGCGTAGCGGGCAGGCTGGTTGTCTCCCGCGTAGCCGGGCGTTCCGTTGGCGTCGCCGGCGAAGGGGCCGATGTTGCCGGCGCGGTCGACCACGCGGATCCGGTTGTTGCCGGAATCGACGATGTAGACGTTGCCGGCGCGGTCGACGGCGACGGCGTTGGGCTGATAAAAAGTGGCGAGCGTGGCCATGCCGCCGTCGCCGGTGTTGCCGGGCGTCCCTGACCCGGCGTAGGTGGAGATGATGCCGGCGGTGATGCGGCGGACGACGTGGTTGCCCGAATCGGCGATGTACAGGTTTCCGGCCGAATCGAAGGCGAGGCCGTCCGGGCTGCTCAGCTGCGCGCGGTTGGCGTAGGCGTTGTCGCCTGAGTATCCCGCCACGCCGTTGCCGGCGGCGGTGGTGATGGTTCCATCGGTGGCCACGCGGCGGACGCGGTGGTTTGAAGTGTCGGCGATGTACAGGTTGCCGCTCGAGTCGAAGGCCACGCCCGAGGGCTGAAACAGCAGCGCCTTCGCCGAGGGCCCGCCGTCGCCCGCGGCCGGGTCGGAGCCGGCCACCGTCGCGATGACGCCTTGCGGGGAGATGCGGCGGATGCGGTGATTGCCCGAATCGGCGAAGTAGACCGCGCCGGAAAGGTCCACCGAAATGGAGGTCGGGCCGTTCAGCAGGGCCGCCGAGGCTGGGCCGTTGTCGCCCGCAAATCCCGCCGATGCGCCGCCCGCGATGGTGGAGATGACGCCGTTCGAGGCGATCTTCCGGATGCGGTGGTTGCCGGTGTCGGCGATGAACACGTTACCCAACCCGTCGGCCGCTACTCCGGCGGGCGCGCGCACGCTGGCGAGCGAGGCCGATCCGCCGTCGCCCGTGAAACCGGGGCTGCCGACTCCCGCCACCGTGTAGATGGAGCCGTCGGTGGTCACCTTGCGGATCCGGTTATTGCCCGTGTCCGCGATATAGATGTTGCCCGCGGCGTCCAGCGCGAAGGCCTTGGGCGACGCCAGTTGCGCCTGCACGGCGGGTCCCTGATCCCCGAAATAGCCGAGTACGCCGGAGCCCGCCACCGTCGAGATCTTGCCGCCCACGGTGAAGCGGCGCAGGCGGGCGTTGTTGGAATCGAGCACCAGGATGGCGCCGGTGCGGTCGACAGCGATGTCGCGCGGGTCGTTCAACTGCGCGTTGGCGGCCAGGTCTCCGTCGCCCGCCGCGCCCGGAGTTCCGGTTCCCGCGATGGTGGTGATCGTTCCGGTGGTGGATACGCGGCGAACGCGCTGGTTCGAGGTGTCGACGATGAGGAGATCGCCGTTGGGTCCCAACACGGCCTTGGATGGGTAGGCCAGTTGCGCGGAACCTGCCGGACCGTTGTCTCCGCCGAAGCCCACCGTGGAGCCGGCGATGGTGGTGATGGTTCCCGAAGGAGTCAGCTTGCGGATGCGGCCGTCGCCTGAGTCGGCGAGGTAGAGAGTCCCCGAGTTATCCACCGAAACGCCCTGCGGCGACCACAGCAGGGCGGACGTTCCCGGGCCGTTGTCGCCCAACAGGCGCGGCGCTCCGGCCACTGTTTCGACAAAGTAAGTTCCGCTTTGCGCGGCGGCTCCAGCGACGAGAATCCACGACAGAACCGAGGCGCGGAACAGGGCGGTTTGCGCCCGGCGTGAGACTGGTTGATGTTGCATTTCGAGTTTCATACGCCGAGGGCGGCGTGGCCAACAGTTGAATTGTAACCTGTGACCCCCCGGCGGCCGCTGAAAGAACTGGATAATTGGAGATATGTTGCCCGCGATATTCCTTGGTCACGGAAATCCGATGCACGCCATCGACGATAACGAGTATACGCGCGCCTGGAGCGGCGTCGGAGAGTCCTTCGAACGGCCCCGGGCGATCCTTGCGATTTCGGCGCATTGGTATGTGCCGGAGACGGGAGTAACGGTGTCAACGGCGCCGCGTACGATTCATGATTTCGGCGGATTTCCGCCCGAATTATACGCGGTGCGATATCCGGCGCCGGGCGATCCGGCCCTGGCGCGCCGAGTGGCGGGATTACTTGCGCCGCTCGAGGTGACGCTCGATGAATCGTGGGGGCTGGATCATGGAACGTGGTCGGTGCTGAAGCACGTCTACCCGTCGGCCGACATTCCGGTGGTGCAGTTGAGCCTGGATCGCCGGCGGGCCGCGACGTTTCACTACGAGGTGGGCGAGCGCCTGGCGCCATTGCGCGAGGAAGGCGTGCTGATTCTGGGCAGCGGCAACCTGGTGCACAACCTGCGCGCCTACGCCTGGGGCCGCCAGGATGCGGAGCCCTATGACTGGGCGCTGCGGTTTGAACGTACGGCTCGGGAACTGATGCTGGCGGGCCGGTTCCGCGAGTTGGTGGAATATGAGAAACTCGGCCGCGATGCGTTGCTCGCCTCGCCGACTCCCGATCACTACCTGCCGTTGCTCTATGTGCTGGCGGCGGCGCGGACCGGCGAACCGCTGGCCTTTCCCGTGGAGGGAGTTGATGGCGGATCCATCTCCATGCTCTCGGTGCGGGTGGGCTGATACCATCGAACTCGTATGACCATCGACACGCTCGAACCGAAAGCCATCTTCCGCCACTTCGCGGCGCTCGCGGCGATCCCACGCGCTTCGGGCAAGGAAGCGGCCGCCCGGGCCTACGTCCTGGAACAGGCCTCCCGATTGGGACTCGAGGCGATTCAGGATTCGGCAGGCAACGTGGTGATCCGCAAGCCCGCGAGCCCCGGGCGCGAGAGTGCTCCCATGGCGGCGCTGCAATCGCACCTCGACATGGTGTGCGAGAAGAACGAAGGCACGGCGCACGACTTCGACGTCGATCCCATCCAGTTGGTGGTCGACGGCGACTGGCTGAAGGCCGCGGGCACCACGCTCGGGGCCGATAACGGCGTCGGAGTGGCGTCGGCGCTGGCGGTGTTGGAGAGCGCCGATATCGCGCACGGGCCGCTCGAATTCGTCTTCACCATCGACGAAGAGGTGGGGTTGGCCGGCGCGTCGGACTTCACGCCGGGTCTGCTCCGGTCGAAATACTTCCTCAACCTGGACGGCGAGGAGGAAGGGACCCTGTGCATCGGCTGCGCGGGCGGCCTGAACACGGTGGCTCGGAGGACCTTCGCGTTGAAGCCGGCCGGCGCTGGCGCGGCGTGGCGTGTGAAGGTGGCCGGGCTGGCCGGCGGACATTCGGGCATCGACATCGAAAAGGGGCGCGGCAATGCGCTGCGCATCCTGGGCCGCGTGCTGGAGGCGCTGGGCGCCGAGATCGCCGAAATCCACGGCGGCAGCAAGCGCAACGCGATTCCTCGCGAGGCTTGGGCGGTGATCGTGAGTGAGTCGGAGTTAGCCGGGAAGATCGCCGCGCTCGAAGCCGAAGTAAAGGCCGAGTTAGGCGCCTTCGACCCCCGCGTGCGCATCGAGTTACAAACGGCGGACCGTCCCGCCCAGGTGCTGGACGGCGGCGCCGCCATCGCCCGCCTGCTCGCCTGCCAGCATCACGGCGTGCTGGCCATGAGTCCCGACGTTCCGGGCTTGGTGCAGACGTCGACGAACCTGGCCACCATCGACACCGTGGGCGGCGCGGTGGAGATCGCCACCAGCCAGCGTAGCGCCATCGAAGCGAGCAAGCAGGCGGCCGGACGCATGGTCTCCGCCATTTTCCACCTGGCCGGCTTCGACACCGAGCAGGGCGGCGGCTATCCGGGATGGAAGCCCGAGCCGGAAAGCGGCATCGTGAAGCTCTCGCAGGCCGTCCACGCCGACGTGCTGGGCGAAACGCCGCGGCTGGTGGCCATGCACGCGGGCCTGGAATGCGGCGTCATCGGCGAAAAACATTCCGGCATGGAGATGATTTCCTTCGGCCCGCACATCATCGACGTGCACAGCCCCAGCGAGCGGCTGAAGATTTCCTCGGTGGCCCCCTTCTGGAAGTTCCTGAAGGCGCTGCTCGAGCGGCTGTAGCCGTCACTCATCCCGCAACGTGTCCGCGGCGCTGATGCGCGCGATGCGCAGCGCCGGCAGAACGCAGGCCGCCGCGGACACGGCCAGCAACAACGCTCCCACGGCGGCGTAGGTGGCCGGATCGAGCGTGCCCACGCCGTGTACGGAGCCGCTCAGAATGCGCGAACACGCCGCCGCGATGGCGCCTCCCGCCACGGTGCTGACCGCCGCCAGCGCGACCACGGGGACCGCCACCGTGGCTGCGGCCCGCGCCGCCGTCGAGCCCAGCGCCATGCGGATGCCGATTTCGCGCGCCCGCTGCGCCACTGAGTTCGCCACCAGCCCGTAAACGCCCACCGTGGCGAGCGTCAGCGCCAATGCGGCCAACGCTCCCAGGATCCCGGTCTGCACGCGTTGCGAGAGCAGCGTCTCGTCCCGCACTTCGTCGAGCGCCTGGAACGCCGCGAACGGAAGCGACGGATCGCTCTGCTCCACCGCGCGGCGCATGCCCTCCACCAACTGCTGCCGCGCGCCCGACGCCCGCACCAGCCATTTGGGAGCGAACCAGGTGTGGATCAGCCGGAAGAATCCGTCCTCCATCTGCGCCGCCGGCACGTACATCGTGGGCATCGGCGCCAGCGGTCCGGCGTCGCCCCAACTGGGCCGCTGCTGTATGTCTCCCACCACGCCCACGATGGTTCTCCGCTCTTTACCGGTAATCACCGTGGCGCCCATCGGGGTGCGCCCGTCCATGTAGCGCCGCGCGAATTCCTGATTCACGATCGCCGCGCCGGGCGCTCCCGCCGTGTCATGTCCGTCGAAATCGCGCCCCGCGATCATCGGGATTCTCAGCGTGCGGAAGTAGCCCGGCGTCACATAGCTCATGGAGACGATCGTGGATTTCCCCTCCGCGCCGTCGCTTGCGGGCCAGCGGAACCCGTTGTTCAGCCAGCGTTCGTAGGGCACATGCAAGCCGACCGCCGCCGACTCGACGCCCGGCAGTTCGCGGATGCGGTCGAGCGTCTCGTTGAACAGGCGGTTCCCCGCCGCCGTTGTGGCGTAGCGCGCGTCCTGCAGCGACAGGCTGGCGGCCAGCACGCCGGCGCCGTCAAAGCCCGGCGTCAGGTTGCGCAGGTGCTGGAAGGTGCGGATCAGCAGTCCGGCGCCCACCAGCAGGACCATGCTCATGGCGATCTCACCGGCCACCAGCAACCGCCGAGGCCAGCGCGCCGAGCCTCCCGCGACGCCCCTCCCGCCGCCTTCGGTGAGCCCCGCGCGGATATCGGTCCGCGCCGCCCGGAACGCGGGCAGCAGTCCGAACAGGACGCTGGTCAGAATCGCCACCGCGGAGGTCGCAAACAGCACGCGTCCATCCAGCCGCAACTCCTGCCAGACGCCGAGCGCCTGGTCGGCGAACCCCGAGAGTGCGCGGATGCCCGCATAGCCCACCGCCGCGCCCGCCGCTCCGCCCAGCATGGCGATCACCAGGCTTTCGGTCAGAAGTTGGCGCACCACCGGACCCTTGCCTCCGCCGAGCGCCATGCGGATCGCCATCTCGCGCGTCCTCCCGTTGGAGCGCACGATCAGCAACCCCGCCACGTTCAGGCAGCCGATCAGCAGCACGATCCCCACGGCGGCCCACAGCAGGTAAAGCAGTTTGCCGATGCCGAAGGACATGACGCTCTGGACCGGTTCGAGCGTCCGGCGGACCGTGATTCCGGCCGGGATATGAAGGCCCTCGTTCAGCCGCTCCCCCAGCGCCTCGAACTCCGTGCCGGCCTGGGTCAACGTGGCGCCCGGCCGCACGCGGGCGAGCACCATGAAGTTGTTTCCGCTTCCCTCGCCGTGCGTGGTCGGGCGCAGTGGAGTCCACAGGTCGGCCTTGAACATCGGCCGCAGGCGTTCGGGCATAACGCCAACCACGATGTGGGGTTCGCCGGCGAGCAGCACCGGCGAGCCGATCGCTGTAGGGGCGCCGTTGAACAGCCGCATCCACAGGCCGTGCGAGAGGATGACGGCCGCCGGTCCGCCCTCGCGGTCCTCTTCGGCGCTGAACTCGCGTCCGAGGGCCGGCGCCGTGCCGAGAACGTCGAAATATCCCGCCGTCACCCGGCTTTGCGACACATACTGCGCCTGGCCGTTGGCGGCGATATTGACGCCGGTCCAGCCGCCGCTCGAGGCCGCGTACGTCGCCTTGGAAGCGTGCGCGTGCAGCATCTCCCACGCCGCGCCGTCCTGCGAATTATCCTTCTCGACCTCCGCTCCGCCCTTGGAGATGACGGTGACCGCTTCGGCCAGCTTGTTCGGCTCGCGATAGGGCAGCGGGCGCAGCAGGGCTGCGTCGATGACGCTGAACATCGCCGTGTTCGCGCCGATGCACAGCGCCAGGGTGAGCGTCGCCGAGGCGGTGAAGCCTGGGCTATGGGCCAGCGTGCGCGCGGCGTAGCGAAGGTTGCGGGCGAACTCGTCGGGCAGCCGCAATCCGCGCTGCTCGCGGCACTCCTGCTTGACGCGCTCCATCGTCCCGAACGCGATGGCGGCGCGCCGGCGGGCTTCCTCGGGCGTGGAGCCGGAGCGGATCAGGTCCCGTTCGCAGGCGTCGATGTGGAAGCGGAGTTCATCGGACATGCCGTGTTCGAAACGGCCGCGGCCGGTGAGCGCGGATAACAGCGAGCGAAGGCGCGAGAGCATGTCAGGCCTCCTCGGCGGTCGCGCTCAGAACGTTGGTGATGGCGGTGGTGAGCGTGGCCCACTGCCGGGTCTCTTCGCGCAGGCGCTTCACGCCCGCCGTGGTCAGGCTGTAGAATTTGGCGCGGCGGTTGTTGTCCGACACGCCCCATTCGGAGCCGATCAGGCCCTGGTGCTCCAGTCGGTAAAGGGCGGGGTACAGCGAGCCCTGTTCGATCTCGAGCAGGTTCTTCGAGATCTGCTGGATGCGCAGCAGCACTCCATACCCATGCAGCGGGCCGAGCGATACGGCCTTCAGGATGAGCATGTCCAGGGTGCCGGGCAGCAGGTCGGGCTTTTTCATTCGAACAAGTCTCTCCTAGGGCGACTAGGAGAATCGTACGCCGGTTCTCCTAGTCTGTCAAGGAGAGGTTTTAGCGGCGGGGCGCGAAGCCGGCGGTCAGCGTGAGCATCACGCTGCGGCCCGGCAGCATCAGCAACTGGTCGTTGGGGCTCTGCGCGTAGGCCACGCCCGCCGTGGCGGCGGTGGCGGCCGTCACTCCGTAGATGCTGTGCTGGTCGAACAGGTTGTTCACGCTGAGGGCGAGCTTACTGCCGCGGAATAGGGAGCGGTCCTTCATCGTGTAGTTGATGAACGCGTTGGTCACGTTGAACGCATCGATCGGGATGGCCTGGTTCCGGCCCCCGTTGTCATTCCACATCGAGCCGATGCGCTTGTTGAAGAACCCCAGGTCCCACGACTTGCGCTGGTACGACACGCCCACCGTCGCCGTGTTGCGAGGCGCGCTGGCCACCCACCAGCTCGTGTTCTGGTATTTCGCCGCTCCCATGGTGCCGTTCAGGTACAGGCTGAGTCCATGGCCCACCACGAAGTTGCTCTCCGCTTCTATGCCCTTCGTGTTCGACGGGCCCGGCAGGTAATAGATCGGCTCATTGCCGTTGTTCGGATCCGGCGTCGAGACATAGGGATTCTGGAAGTGGATGTAGTAGGCGTCCAGATCCAGGGTCCAGCGGCTGAACTTCAGCACCGATCCCATCTGGTAGGTCTTGGCCATGGTCGGCCTGGGCAGCACGGAGACTTCGGCGTTCTTCACGTCGAACACGCTGCTCGGCGGCACGACGCTGCCTTCTCCGAACTGCGCGTACGCCGTCCAGTTGCGCTTCAGCCGGTAGCGCGCGTCGATCGACGGCAGCCAGGAATGATAGATGCCGTCGTGGGTGACAAACGCCACGCCTCCCACGCACACGCTGCTCACGATCTTGCCGCCCGGACAGCCGATGGTCTTGCCGTTGTCGGCGAACTGGTTCAGGTGCATGTTGTACTGCGCGTATTTGACGCCGGCGGTGATGCTCAACCGCGAGGTGGCGCGGAACTCGTACTCGGCGAACGGCTGCCAGCTCTGCGTGATGAAATGCTCGTGGAAGTTGCCGAACGGCGTGTTCACCCAGGTGCGCGGGTCGCTGGGAATCTGGTAGCGGTCCGTGTAGGCCCACTCATACCAGACGCCGGTGCGGAAGGTTCCCCACCTCAGGTCCTTCACCGCCGACAGCACGTCGCCGAATTTGTTATAGCCGTTCAGCTTATCGACGCCGGAGGTGGCCGTGATGGTGGTTCCGTTGTAATTCTGCTTGTTCCAGTAACGGTATTGATAGGTCTTGTTATCCAGCCTCCACCCGTGTCCGAGATTCGAAGTCACTCCGATATAGGAGAACTCGGATTGGACATGATAGAAGTTATAGCCGTAATAATTCGGCATGCTGGGATCTCCGGTCATCAGGTAATTCGGGCCGAACTGATCCACCTGCGCCCGCGTCGGACCCTTCGTGTTTGGCGTGTTGGTCCACAGGTCCACGATGCCCGTGAACAGCGTGATGGTGGTGTTGGGAGTCACCTGATACTGATACTTGCCCGATCCCGCGATGCGCTTCTGGTGGTTATACGTCTGGTATCCGTCCGACAGCAGTTGGTGGACGTCGATCAGCAGGTTCGATTTCTTCGACTTTCCGAAGCCGAACATCCCCGAATCGATCCCCAGGTCGAGCATCCGCGTGTTGAACGACCCATAGGAGATGGACGCGCGGATGTCGGGATCGGGACGCACCTCGCGAGACAGCAGGTTCACCGAGCCGCCGAAGTTCGTGGGCCCGATCGTCGAGGCGGTGCCCGGACTGCGGTCGAAGTTCACCCCGCCAATCCACTGTCCGGGGAAGAACACCCAGGAGTGATGCGTCGGCGTGTTGGTGTCTTCAAACGGGATGCCGTCGTAGGTCATCGTATACAGGCCGTCCTGGAAACCCCGGAAGAAGATCTTGCTGTCGCCCAGCCCGATGCCGTTGGGATTCACGCCGAACGTGCCGGGCGCCATGTTCAGCACCTCGACGTAATCGGAGACCGGCGACGTGAAGTTCTGGATGAACGGAGCGCTGATGATGGTGGCGGCCGAGCGCGCGTCCAGGGTGTTGCCCGAAGGCGCGAGATCGGCGGCGGTGGAGACCACGGCTTCCACCGTAACGGTGTCCGACATGCCGGCCACGCTGAGATACAGCGCGATATTATCGGCGCCGCCCGTGCCGGGGTGCTGGCCGGTGCGCACCGTCGTGACGAATCCGGGCGCGGAGGCTTCGATCGTGTAAGTCCCGGCCGGCAATCCCGCGGCGGAGAAGCGGCCCTCTCCGTCTGTGATCACCATGCGGACGTAGTCGCTCGACTCGTTCTTGATCTTTACGACGGCGTTGGGGAAGATCTTGCCGGAGGCGTCCAATACGGTGCCGCCCAACGCGGCGCCTCCCTGTTGCGCTTGAAGACACACAACGCCGGACATGAGTACAAACCAAAGAGTGGCGAACCCGATCGCGCGGATCGGCCGATGGGGCGACAAACCCATAGTTGTAGCTATCCTTTCGGCTGAAGTTATTAGCCGAAGGTAGCAGACGACTGTTACTATCAGATCACGGAGTTATTAAGATTCGATTGCCGCTCCGCCGCCGGGCCAGCTAGCTAGAACCCCGGTTGGCTCACCACCCGCGCCAACCCCATGAACATATTCAGGAACGCCAGCACGGTGATGATCACGCACAGCGCGGCGATGCCCTGCCAAACCCGCTCGGTTCGCGACGCAATCCGCGGCGTGCCCGCGACAAACCCCGCTCCGAAGCCCGCCGCCAGGCCGCCGATATGCGCCGCCATGTCGATATTCGGCACGATGAATCCGAGCACCAGCCCGTACATCGCCCAGCGCATATAGAAGCTCCGCAGCGCCGACCCGTAGCTCGACCGCTCCTTCACCCCGAACGCGATCATCGCCCCGATCAGCCCGAAAATGCCCGCCGACGCCCCCACCGACAGGTGCGCGAAATGGGCGCTCGCCCAGAATCCCACCACCGTCGACATGAAGTAGATGAACAACATCCGGCTGGTTCCGAAGAATTCCTCGGTCTGCGCGCCCAGGTCGAACAGCACCCAGGAGTTCATCAGGATGTGCATGATCCCGCCGTGCAGGAAGCCGGCCGTAATCAGCCGCCACCATTGCCCGGCCTGGATCAGCGGAGGGTACATGGCGCCGAAGTTCACCAGCGTATAGCCGTCCAGCCCCTGGATGCCGCCGCGCCCCGATTTCGAGCTGTAGATCATCATGGCCACGTACAGGCCGCCGTTGATCAACAGCAGCAGCGTGGTGGTGAAGCGGGCCTGCGGGATGAGTCCGCCCATGATGTCGGCCGGTTGCCGGCGGTCGATGGCGCGGGGACCGACGGGCGAGTTGCAGTAGGGGCATACCCGGTCGTCGGTGGTGATGAAGGCCCGGCAGTGCGGGCACATGCGGCGTTTGTCCACTGATGCCATTGTACAATCCGGTTCATGCGAGGCCTCTCCACCGGCCTGATTCTGACCGCGACGGCGGCTGCCTCGCCGTTCGTCTACACCCTGCCGCCGGACCAATATCGCGAGGCCGTCGATTATCATCGCTGGCTCAACGGTCTCCACTTCGCCGGAGCGGCGCTGCAGTTGGCCGTGTTGGCCGCGCTTGTGGCCCTCCGCGCCGGGCCGCGACTCGCCGCCCGCCTGCGCGCGCCGCGGGTCGCCGCCATGGTGCTTGGCGTTGTGTTCGCAGCCGGCCTCCCGGTGGACGCGGCGCGGCATTGGGTGTTGCTCCGCTACGGAATGTCTACCCAGGGCTGGCCGGACTGGTTCGCCGACACCCTGAAATCGGCGGCCGTTACCGGCGCCTTGGCCGTGGTCTTGCTGCCCGCGGGCATTACGTTGGTGCGCCGCTGGAGGCTCGGTTGGATTGCGGCGTGGGCGGTCGCGACGCTGCTCGCCATCGCCGGAGCATGGGCCGCGCCGGTCTACTTCGACCCGCTGTTCTCCAACTTCCGGCCGCTCGCCGAATCGCGCCCGGCCCTGGTGGCCCCGCTCGCCGAAGTATGCCGCAGGGCCGGCTACCCCGTGCCCCCGTCAAGGATGTTCGAAATGGACGCCAGCCAGACCTCCCGCGCCGTGAACGCTTATATGACCGGATTGGGAGCCTCCCGCCGCATCGTCATCTGGGACACCGCCATCCAGGTCCTCACCGTCCCTCAGATCCAGACCGTCTTCGCGCACGAGGTCGGACACTACGCCCAGGGCCACATCGCGCTCGGAATCGCGGCGGCGTCGGCCGGAATGCTGCTGGCGGCCTGGCTCGCCCGGCTCCTGCTCCGTCGACGTTCCGGCCAGCCGATCCCGCTGATCCTGCTGCTGCTTTCGGCGCTGGGCTTCCTCTCCGAGCCGGTCGCCAACAGCGCCAGCCGGTGGATGGAGCGCCAGGCCGACATCTACGAGCTCGAGGCCATGCAGGGGCTGGTCCCCGACCCCGGCCGGAACTCGGCGGAAACCGATCAGATCCTCTCCGCCATCGACCGGGAGGACCCCGAACCCGGCCCCTTCATCCGCTTCTGGCGCTACGATCATCCCCCGGTGGCCGAACGGATGGAGTTCGCCCGGACGTACCGGCCCCATCGACATTAGTATCTTTGGGCCGTTATGGCCGATTTCGGCCCTTGGCCTGTTACAATCAAAATTCCAATGGGGGGAACCGAGCAGGGGCATCGACAGAGTATCGTCGAGGTGGGACGGCTCGTCCTGCAGAAGAACTGGGTAGCCGCAAGCGACGGCAACATCAGTATCCGGCTGGACGATGGCCGCATCTTGTGCACGCCGTCCGGCGTGTGTAAGGGCGCCATGCGGCCCGAGGATCTCATCATCTGCGATCTGGATGGCCGGCGCATCAGCGGCGACCGGGAATGCACGTCGGAAATCGCCATGCACACGGCGATCTACGCGCGCCGCCCGGACGTGACGGCCGTGGTCCACGCCCATCCGCCCTATTCGACGGGTTTCGCGGCGGCCGGCCGCGCCCTCGATCTGGCCGTGCTGCCTGAGGTGATCGTCTCGCTGGGATGCATTCCGCTCGCCGCCTACGGTCTGCCGGGCACTCCTGAATTGACTGAAGGCATGCTCCCCTACATCGCCAAGTGCGACGCCATGCTGCTCGAAAATCACGGCGTGGTCTGCTACGGCGAGACCGTCTGGAAAGCCTACGCCCGCATGGAGAAGGTGGAGCAGACCGCCCACATCACGCTGGTGGCGGAAATGCTCGGAGGCCCCAGGGTGCTGGGCCGCGCCGACGTGCGCCGGTTGTTCGAAGCTCGAACCCGCTACGGCATCCGCAGCCACACCACCTTCGAGCCGGGTTTCCCGGTGGTGGCCGAGGATCTCGAAGACTCGCAGCCGCGCTACCGTCTGACGCGCGACGAAATTGCGTCGATCGTCGACGAGGCCTTGCGCGCCCACGAAGCGTCGGCCCGTCGGCGCTAGCGCCGTTTAGCTCAGTCGCGCCTCGCCGGCCGCCTCTTCCGCCTCGACGTCGGTGCGTCGCCGGAGTCGCGGCGTCTTGAACAGGAACAGATAGCCGGCGAGCACGCATCCCAACGCCAGTTTCACCGCTTCCACCATCAGAAACGCGCCCCGCAACGCCAGGTAGCGGGCCCGGTCGGCGGACCAGCCCTGCGCGAACTCGATGCCGCGCCGCAGGAACGTAATCTCCGGTGCCAGCACAAAATACCCGAACACCGCCAGGATCATCATTGCGCCGCCCAACCCGATCCCCAGGCGGCTGATGTGCGTCGCATACACCAGCACCACGATCAACGAAGCCCCAATCAGCAGTTGCGTGACACCCCAGGCCCACATGTACTGGTTGGTCAACTCCGCCTGGTGATGGGCCAGCAACTGCGCCACCGGCTCGTAACCGGCCGCTTTGATCAGCTTGGCGATCTCGCCGGGCGGGCGGGTCAGAATCGTCTCGGCGCTCTGCGAGCTGCGAAGGTCGATGAACGCCATGAACAGGCAACCGACAATCCAGGCTCCCAGCAGGAATGCTGCCACGCGACGCAAATGCATCGCTTGCAAGTGTAACGCAAATAACCGGTATCTCCCCGATCCGGCCCGTTCATACCCCTCCCAGGACCGGGGCGGGGAAGGCCCGGGGACGCGTCTCAGCCGAGCATGCTCAGTATCGAATCGGAACTCGAATCTCCCGAATTGGAACCGAGCAACGCCCGGAGCGCCGCGGTCTTCAGGTCCGATGCACTGGTGGAAGCCGCCGTCGAAGAGGCGTCGCCGGACGTCGAGGCGTCCGTCGTCCCATCCGCGCTTCCCCCCGATTTCGTCAGCGAAGCCGCAATGGCGGCCAGCGTGCTGCTCAGGTCCGTCGATCCGCCATCCCCCGAACTGTCCCCGAACAACAGGCTTACCGACTCCAGTTGCGTGGCCGATACGCTGAGTTTGACGATGTCTTCCGGCGATGCGCTCTCCAGCGCGGCCATGGCCTTGGGCGACGACAACACCGGCGATTTGACGTTCGAGAGCGTTTCGAGCAGGCTCGACAGCATCGGGTTCGATGAGTTTGTTGAGCTGACTGTACTCATAAGGTTCTAATCGGTGGCGCGAGCGCAAACCCGCACCCGATCTTCCTCCCGCAATTGAGTGGCCGTTCACTCGTCCCCGCCCCGCCGCGCCGCGCATTCCGGCTGCTCCGCCGCCCCCTTGCTAAACTGAAAGAGAACAATGACCTACGACCTGATCGTTATCGGGAGCGGTCCCGGAGGGTACGCCGCCGCTGTACGCGCCGGCCAGTACGGGCTCAAGACCGCGCTTATCGAAAAGGATCCCAGACTGGGTGGGACCTGTCTCCTGGTCGGTTGCATCCCCACGAAGGCCCTGTTGCACTCGGCCGACGTTTGGGACTATCTGAAGAACCCCGGACCGCAGGGCATGCGGTGCGACAACCCGACGCTCGACTTCAAGGCCGTCAACGATCGCAAGAACAAGATCGTCGACAAGCACTCCAAAGGCGTCGGCATGTTGCTCAAGAAGAACAAAGTCGACCTCATCAAGGGCTACGCGAAGCTGCTGGGCGGCGGCAGGATCGAACTCACGGGCGAAAAAGGGACCGAAATCCTGACGGCGAAGAACATCATCCTCGCCACCGGTTCGGAAGCCCGCATGCTCCCCGGTCTTGAGCCCGACGCCGAACGCATTCTGACCAATATCGAAATCCTGAACCTCACCACCGTGCCGAAGTCCATGATCATCATCGGCGCGGGCGCCGTGGGCGTCGAATTCGCCTCCGTTTTCAATCGTTTCGGCACGAAAGTCACCGTCCTTGAGATGCTGCCGCGGCTGGTTCCCGTCGAGGATGAGGACGTCTCCAAGGAACTGGAGCGCTCCTTCAAGAAGTTCGGCATCCGCTGCGAAACCGGCGCCAAGGCCGGCGACATCCAGCGGACTGAAACCGGCGTGAAGCTGAACGCCACCCTCGCCAACGGCAAAACCGAAGCCATGGAGGCCGATTGCCTGCTGGTGGCCGTGGGACGCCGTCCCCGCACCGACAACATCGGCGTCGAGAACACCAAAATCGAGCTCGACCGCGGCTTCGTCAAGGTGAACGCCTGGCAGCAGACCGCCGAGCCGGGCGTCTACGCCATCGGCGACATCGTCGCGGGCACCCCGCAGCTTGCGCACGTCGCCACCGCCGAGGGCATGGTGGCCGTCGGCGCCATCGCCGGAAAGCCCGTCACCCCCATCCGCCGCAACCGCATCCCCGGCGCCACCTACACCGACCCCGGCATCGGCAGCGTCGGACTCACGGAGGCGCAGGCCAAGGCCCAGGGCTTCCAGGTGAAGGTCGGCAAGTTCCCCTTCGCCGCCAACAGCAAGGCCAGCATTCTGGGCAAGCACGAAGGCTTCGTCAAGATCGTCGCCGACGAGAAGTTCGGAGAGATCCTGGGCGTGCACATCATCGGCCCGGAGGCGTTCGAACTGATCGCCGAAGGCGTCGCCGCCATGGAGGCCGAAGCCACCGTCGACACGCTCATGAGCACCATTCACGCCCACCCCACGCTGTATGAAGCCCTGGGCGACGCCTTCAACGCCGTCAAGGGGCTCGCGATCAACGTCTGATGCCGGCCGGGCGCGTGTGTGAATTCCGCGACCTCGGCCGCATCGCGTACGACGACGCCTTCGCGTTGCAGCGCGAGCTGGCGGAGAAACGCAAGCGCGGCGAAATCCCCGATCAGTTGCTGATCGTCGAGCATCCGCACGTCATCACCATGGGCCGCAACGGCCATCGTGAGAACATGCTGGCCAGCGAGGAGATGCTCGAACGCGCCGGCGTTTCCTTCCACCTGACCGACCGCGGCGGCGACGTCACCTACCACGGTCCGGGCCAGATCGTCGGCTACCCGATCCTGGATTTGCGAGAATGGAAACGCGACGTGGTGGCCTACGTCCGCGCCATCGAGCAGGCCGTCATCGATCTGCTCGGCGAATATGGAATCGAAGGCGGCCGGGTCCCGGGGGCGACCGGCGTTTGGGTCGGAGACGCGAAAGTCTGCGCCATCGGCGTCCATATCAGCCGCTGGGTGACGTCGCACGGTTTCGCGTTGAACGTTGATACGGATTTGCGGTATTTCCAGTACATTGTTCCCTGCGGGCTGACCAAGCCCGTCACATCGCTGCGGCAGTTGGGCTGCGAAGCCGGCCGGGCGGATGTCGTAACCAGGCTGACCGGCCATTTTGCCCGCGAGTTCGGGCTGGAGATCCGGCGGCCCACGAACTCTGATTCGCACGTGACGGACTCGCCCGGGGGGCCGGGGTCCGCTGAGTCGGGGCGTTCGTCTGACGGCCACCCGGGCGGCCTGTGCGCGGTGATCTGAAAACGGAGAAATACATGATCGATGTAGTGATGCCCCAGATGGGCGAAAGCATTGTCGAAGGAACGCTGACCAAGTGGCTGAAGAAGCCCGGCGACCGCGTCGAACGCGACGAGCCGCTGTTTGAGATCTCCACCGACAAGGTGGACACCGAAATCCCGTCGCCGGCCGCTGGCGTAGTGACGGAGATCCTGGTGGAGGAAGGCAAGACCGTTGGCGTGAACAGCGTCGTCGGACGCATCGACGATGGAGGCGCCGCCGCGCCGCCCGCGCCGGCCGCCGCCGAAGCGCCCGCGCCGCCCGCTCCCGCCCCCACGCCGGCCCCCGCGCCCGCGCCGGTGGTGGAAGCCGCCGCGCCGCCCCCGCCTCCGGTGGAGGAAGAGCCCGCCGGACCGCTATCGCCGCTGGTGCGGAAGATGGCGCGCGAATACAACATCGACCTGAAGCAGGTGCGCGGCACCGGCGCTGGCGGCCGCATCACCAAGCAGGACGTTGAAAACTACATGGCGGCCCAGGCCGCGCGCACCGTGGCGAGCGTTGCGCCGCCTAATTTTAAGCCGGAAAGTAGTTATGCGCCTCCGGCCTACACGCCTCCGCCTCCGCCGGCCCCCGCGCCGATGTTGCCGCCGCCCCCGCCGGTCCAGGCCGATCTGCCTCCGTTGCCGCGCGCCGAAGCGGCCCGCAACCGTGTGGAGCCGATGAGCACGATGCGCCAGAAGATCGCCGAGCACATGGTCATCAGCAAGCGCACCTCGGCCCACGTCACCACGGTGCACAAGGTGGACATGACGCGCATCGCCAAGATCCGCGACCGCAACAAGGCCGCCTTCCAGCAGCGTTACGGCTTCTCGCTGACCTATCTGCCGTTCGTCATCCGCGCGGCCTCGGCGGCGTTGCGCCAGTTCCCGATCGTGAACGCCTCGATCGAGGGGACCAACATCATCTACCACAACGATGTGAACGTCGGCATCGCGGTGGCGCTCGAAAACGGCCTGATCGTCCCGGTGGTCCGCAACGCCGACGAAAAGAACATCGTCGGCTTGCAGCGTTCCATCGTCGACCTTTCGACCCGCGCCCGTTCTCGCCAGTTGAAACCCGACGAAGTGCAGGGCGGGACCTTCTCGATCACCAACTTCGGCAGTTTCGGGAGCCTCTTTGCGACGCCGGTCATCAACCAGCCGCAGGTGGCGATCCTGGGCGTCGGTTCGGTGGAAAAGACCCCGGTGGTGATCGACGACGCGATCGCGATCCGTTCGGTCTGCTACCTGGCGCTGACCTTCGACCACCGTCTGATCGACGGCGCGCTGGGCGATCAGTTCACCGGCGCGGTGAAGCGCATTCTGGAAAACTGGTCCGAAGACATCCTGTAAAGGGAGTTACACTCTCAACCAAGGCGCGACCGGGGAACCCCTCCGGTCGCGCTTTTCGATTCTCAGGCCGCTACGCTCCAATGGCGAGCCAGACTATTCTCAAGCACTTCCCCCAGCCCACCCGTTAGCGTCTCTCTCCACGCCCAACTCCGCAACTGGCCGCAATTTCGGCACTTCCCCGTCTCTTCGTTTCGAGCCGATTCCCGCCTGAACCGCCAATGATGATGCGCGCCAGCCGCGTTTGCCGGAGGCCGTTTCTCCCCGTCTCCGGCGCGATTCCAGGTGGTGCTTAACGGCTCCGCTCCGATTGTCCGAACTCGGCCCGGACCACTCGAACTCTCGCGGCGTATAACTTTTGCCGGCCCGCGAGGAACTCTTTTCGCCGCACCGGTTTCGTTGGCCGGGTTGCCTGCCCGACCACGACCAGCCTGGTCGCGGCCGCGCAGAGCTGCAGCTACGGAACCGGCCAGGGACACGGTAGACTGTGGTTATGCCGCCGTCGGAGCGCATCGTGGTCGACCCCAAGATCCTGGCTGGGAAGCCGGTGATCCGTGGGACGCGTCTGGCCGTCGAGTTCATCCTGGAACTCCTGGCGGCTGGCCAGTCTGAGAGCGACATCCTCACCAACTACCCTGGCCTGACGCGAGACGACATCCTCGCCTGTCTGTCATACGCCAGCTATCTCGCCCACGAGTACAAGGCGTTCCCGATTCCAGCCTAGATGCGCCTCCTCGCCGATGAGGACTTTCCGAAGCCGATTGTAGATGCGCTTCGAGCCGGTGGCCACGACGTTCTGTGGGCCCGCACGGATCTCGCCGGAGCAAGTGACGTCACCCTGTTGGATCTCGCGGAGTCCGAAGCACGCATCGTGCTGACGCTCGACAAGGACTTCTGGCAGATTGCGGTTCAGCGCCGCAGCCCACTGGCGCAATCCGGTGTCGTTCTGTTCCGAGCTCATCCCGCGACTCCCGAGAGACTCGCGCCGCTCGTGGATGCTCTCGCCGCAGCCGGCGCCGCATGGGCCAGCCATATCAGCATCATTACGATCGACGGAATTCAGATGGTCGCGGCGAGCAGAGAGTGAGGCGCCACTCCGCTGTTGCTTTCTCCCGTTAGCACACAGGCGAGGTCTCTGCGCCGGTGAGATTTGCCCACGTCGCGGCGAAAATCAGGTTCGCGTCGGCTCGATGGAAAAGACCCCGATGGTGATCGACGACGCGATCGCCATCCGTTCGGTCTGCTACCTGGCGCTGACCTTCGACCACCGTCTGATCGACGGCGCGCTGGGCGATCAGTTCACCGCCGCGTTAAAGCGCATTCTGGAAAACTGGTCCGAAGACATCCTGTAAAGGGAGTTACACTCTCAACCAAGGCGCGACCGGGGGAACCCCTTCGGTCGCGCTTTTCGATTCTCAGGCCGTCCTATCGCGAAGACCGCCAGTTGACACTCGGACACTACTGTCCGAGACTGGTAAGGTGAAGGGGGCGGAGTTCGAGCGGAGGGTCCGGAAACTGGCGCGCAGCCGGGAACTCGCCTGCCAGTTTGTGGCGGGCAAAGGAAAAGGAAGCCACGGCCGCCTCTATCTCGGCGACGAGTTCACCACGCTCAAGGATCGCAGGAAAGAAATCGGCCGCGACCTGCTGGCCAAGATGTGCGCCGACCTGAAGATCGATCCCCATGACCTGTAGGAGGCAAACGCATGTTCTCGTTCAGCTACCCCGCTAAGTTCAAGACCGGCGGCGACGGCCGCGTGCTGGTCGAATTCATCGATCTGCCCCGTGTGGCCACCGACGGTAAGGACGGCCGCGAGGCCATGGAAGAAGCCATCGATGCTCTCGGCTCTGATCTCTCCATCCGCCTGTCCCGCCGGGAGGAGATCCCAGCGCCTTCGCCGGTGAAGCGTGGCCAGCGCCTGGTCCCGGCGCCGCTCTGGCTTGCGCCGAAGCTCGCGCTCTACCTGGCTATGCGCGACCAGAGCGTCAGCAACTCCGAGTTAGCCCGCCGCCTGGGCGTCCACGAGCGAGTTATTCGCCGCATGCTCGATCCGGATCACGCCACCAAGGCCGAGAAGATCCAAGCCGCCCTCGCCGTCCTGGGCAAGCAGATGATCATCGAAGTCCGCGACGCCGCCTGAAGTCCACGGCGTTCGGACGGATCGAACGAGGCCCCCAAACGCATCAGCCCAGCCGGAACCGCTCCTCCTCCGGCCCGGAGTTCGCCAGCACTCCCCGAAACACAATCTTCAGCAAAGGCGGAGTCAGCACCGCCACCGTAATCGCCATGAAGACGATGAGACTATACGTCTCCGGAGAAATCGCCTTCATCTCCAGACCCGTCTGGGCGACCACCATGCAAAACTCCCCGCGTGGAATCATTCCCGCGCCCACCCGGATCGCCACCGTGCGCCCATACCGCGACGCGCCCAAACCGCAACCCAGCACCTTCGTAAGCATCGCAACGGGCACAACCAGCAGCGCCAGCATCAACAACTGCCGGTCCGCGAAGATCGACACGCGGAAGTGCAACCCGATATTCGCCAGAAAGAAAGGGACCAGCAGTTCCGTCACCCCGTGAGCCAGGTCGTGAACGCGCGGCGGCAGCGCTTCAGTCAGAGCCATGCCGGCCAGGAACGCGCCGATGATCGCGGCCACCCCGACTTTGGTGGACGCGGCGGCAAGGCCGAACAGCAGGATCATGGCCAGCGCGAAATGCGCTTCGCCCAACCGCAACTCAGCCTGCAGCCGGGGGATCAACTTGCCCATGGTCTTGCCGCCCCACCGGGCCACAATCGCGATGAACAGAATCGCGGACAGCGCGGTCAGTCCCAATTCGAGCCAATTCAGGCGTCCCTCGGCGACGCTGGTCACCAAGCCCAACAGCAGCAGCGCCAGAATATCGTCGATAACGGCGGCGCCCAAAATAATCCGGCTCGCGGTCCGATTCAGCAGCCCTTTGGACGCCAGCACCTGCGCGGTGATCCCCACGCTGGTGGCGGTCAGGGCGGTCCCCAGGAAGATGGACTCGGTTTGCCCCTTGCCCCAAAGCTGGAACAGGCCCCAGCCGCCCACAAACGGAGCGATGACGCCCAGCGTGCCGACGATGGCGGCCGTCCCACCCACCTTCACCAACTCGGAAGCATCCACCTCCAGCCCGACCTTGAACAGCAGAAACAGGACGCCCAACTCCGCCATGGTGGTGGTGAATTCGCTCGGCGAGATCCAGCCGAGCACGCTAGGCCCGATCAGGATGCCGGCCAGGATTTCGCCCGCCACTCCAGGCAGGCGCATGCGCTCGAACAGTTCGGCCAACAGCTTCGCGGATCCGAAGATGATCAGCATCATCACCGCGAGGTTCATCGGTTCGCCGCCGTTGGGCGCCAGGAATGCGGAAAAGATCATCGTACGTGGACCAGCCGTTCGTCGGATGGGTCTGTGCCAGGGCGCCTTCGTCGAGCGACGGGCCGTTCAGTCCCAGTCGCAGTATATCCCGTGAGGTCGGACAGGGACCTTTGAGCCGTTTCCTGGCGCGTCCGCCCCACCCCCCCGACGCCGTCGCGAGCATCGGCGCCCGACGGTGCGGGACAAGCGGTCGGTTGACCGTTGTCTAGAAAGACCAGCGGCAGCGCCCGCCAGTGTGATCCCGAAATCATGGAGGCGGAATTGGCGCGGTTCGCCGAGTTGCTGAAGCAGGGAGCAGGCCCGTACCCGCCTTCGAGACAGCTCCGCCGCATGCGGCCTCGTCGGGGCTTAACGTCTTGCCGATGCGCACTCCGACTCGCACGACATGCCAAGCCGTGGGAATCTTCACCGTTGGTGTGCTCACGCCGTCAGAACCACAGGATGCGGCCACGCCGGTCCGTGGGTGAGACAAGACCTTGGACCGGGGCACGCCGTCTCAGCAGCACATCGCCGGAGTCACCGTGACGTCGTTGCGGAGACGCCGCCAGAACTGGCGACGAACCTCGGTCGTCCCCCTCAGAGTCAGCAAGCCAGCGCTTCTGAGGCGGCAACCCGCTACGGTCTTTCCAACCACTCTGGCCGGTCACTCGCCGGACGAGGCGGAGTCAGCCCGCGGCGGGAGGCTATCGAGGCGCCCTTGAACAATATCGCGTTCGCGGGGCATGCGGAGTTCGGTGAAGATGGCGAGCGCGAACTCGTACATCTTCCGTGCCTCTGTGTTCTGCGCCTGGGCTGCATGCAAGGCACCCTGATTTGCATAGCTTCGGGCTAGGCCGGCGCGGTCGCCGAGTTGTTGGCAGATCGCCTCTTGCTTCTGGAGCAGGGCCATGGCCTCGTCGAGCCGTCCCCAGGCCTTGAGGATGAGCGCCTGGTTGCCATAGGAGGCCTGCAGTCCGGCGCGGTCGCCGAGTTGGTCGCAGATCGCCTCTTCCTTCTTGTGCAGGGCCATGGCCTCGTCGAGCC
>JAFDVZ010000007.1:727544-728038 GCA_018268715.1 Acidobacteriota bacterium
GCCGTCCCCAGTCCTGGAGGATGACCGCCTGGTTGCCATAGGAGCGCTGCAGGCCGGCGCGGTCGCCGAGTTGTTCGCAGATCGCCTCTTTCTTCTTGTGCAGGGCCATGGCCTCGTCGAGCCGTCCCCAGGCCTGGAGGATGACCGCCTGGTTGCCATAGGAGGCTCCCAGTCCGGCGCGGTCGCCGAGTTTTTCGCAGATGGCCTCTACCTTCTGGAGGAGGGCCATGGCCTCGTCGAGCCGTCCCCAGTCCTTGAGGATGAGCGCCTGGTTGCCATAGGAGCGCTGCAGGCCGGCGCGGTCGCCGAGTTGTTCGCAGATCTCCTCTTTCTTCTTGTGCAGGGCCATGGCCTCGTCGAGCCGTCCCCAGGCCTGGAGGATGAGCGCCTGGTTGCCATAGGAGGCCTGCAGGCCGGCGCGGTCGCCGAGTTGGTCGCAGATCGCCTCTTGCTTCTTGTGCAGGGCCATGGCCTCGTCGAGCCGTCCCCAGTCC
>JAFDVZ010000007.1:728105-1031164 GCA_018268715.1 Acidobacteriota bacterium
AGGATGAGCGCCTGGTTGCCATAGTTCGCCTGAAGCCAGTCCTGCCGTCCAGCCTTCGCGCTGATCTGCTCCCCACGCTGATGAAAATCGTACCCAAGGCTCAGCCGTCCCAACGCACTCGCCAGGTTTCCAGCCCGTGTAGCAACGCTGACACACGTCAATGGCCCACCAGCCCCCGACCCGACGGCTTGATCCGCCTCCTCCAGGTATTCAGCCGCCGACAAAGGGGACCGTTCCCACCCCTCCAGCGCCTGCAACGTCTCCTCCGCCTGCCGCTTCCGCACTGCCTCCGTCGGCGCCGCCGCCTCCCGAACCAGCGGATGAAGACGGTAACGTCGAGTCTCGCGATCCAACTCCACCACCAGCGATCGCGCGAACAGCTCTTGCAGAGCCTCCAACGCCGCCATCTCCTCGAACCCCGCCACCTTCGCGGCGAAGTCCAGCCGCACGCCCGCGGGCGCGCACGCCGCCATCGCCGCCAACAGCGCCCGCTCCGTCTCCCCCACCGATGCAATGGCGGACTTCAGCAGACGGCCGACATTGTTCCTGCCATGCGCAAGATTCTCGAGCGGCGGCAGTTTCGCCGCCAGCGACGCCACCGTGTAACGCACATCCTTCTTAATCAGCCCAGCGGCCACCGCCAGCGCCACCGGCAGATACCCGAGCTTCGGGAACAGGTCCCGCGCCGCGGTCTCATCCACCTCGCCCAGCACCCGCCGGAAAAGGTCGAACGCCTCGGATTCGCGGAAGAGTTCGGGCTTCACCTCGATGTGCTCCGCCAGAAACGGGATGTCGCCCCTACGCGATGTGGCCAGCACCGAAGCCCGGCCCTCCGGCACAAGTTGCCCGGGTTGGTCATCCTCCACGTTGTCAAGCAACAGCAGACAGCGCTTCCGCTTGAGATACAGCCGCAACTCCGCCGCCGCCTGCTCCGCCGAGCCTTCCATTCGCAGGCCAACCTGCGCCGCCAGATCCGCCACGAAAGCCGGCAGGTTCCTGCTCTGGCAGTCCAACTCGTAAACAGCTTCGAAAAGCCCGCCGTGACGGCGGATCATCTCTCGCGCCAGCCACGTCTTTCCAATGCCCGCCATCCCGGTCACAGGCACAACCGCGCCAGGCTGACTCAGCCGCTCCTTCAACTCCGCCAGTTCCCTCTCGCGGCCGACGAAATTGGGCAGCGACGCGTAGGACATCGCTGGCGCGGGCGTCTGCGGCCCCGCCCGCAGGATGGCCGACTTCAGTTTGCCCATGCCGTCGAGTTGATTGGTGCGCAGGTCGACATACTTCTTGGTCTTGAGCAACGGCGGCAACACGCAGTCATCGATCAGCACCGGGATGAGACGGGTCTTGCCGGAGTTAACCTGATCCCAGAACGCCGCGCCAAGCTCCTGTTCGACCCAGCGAGACCTTACCGATGTCTCCGACAGAAACACCACCACCAGGTCGCAGTTGGCCAGGCCCCCGTTAATCTGGACGACGATATCATCGCCGGGAGCGATCTTGTCTTCATCGAACCAGCACTCTATGTCACGGCCGTCTTCGAGAGACACTCTAACTGTCTCCACGAGGGCGCTGTCGGCGGCAGCATGAGAGAGGAACACGCGCACAGGCATGTCAGACCAACGAGTCTATCAGGGAGACCACCCGGGAACAATCCAAATATCCCAAAATCAATACCCCGATTTTCGCCGTTCACAAAAAATCCCGGACTATTTCTCCCATTTAATCAATCACATCGGAAAACCGATCCCCCTGACTCACTCGACTCCCAAGGTAAGCTGAAGGTGGGAGTTGGCCCCGCCGTGTCACAAGCGGCGCGCGGCCGGCCGGCGCGAAGGCTCGACCAGATCTCGGCCAAAGCGCTTGCCACCTGTCAAAGGTGCTCTGTAGAGTAATTCTACGAAGCCAGTCTCCAAATTGGCCTGTCTCATAAGTCATTGAAAAGAAATAGAACCGCGAAGCCGAATGGCTCGCCCAAAGCGGCGATTACGAAACGAAGCCACTCGGTCCGCCGGCGCCACTCGTGCAGGTGTTGCCTCCGGCGACCCGACGAGGTTTTCCGGTGCTCGCCGCCGCTGCTACACTGGCGGCGGTGGACGTGTTACGAAACCGTTTCAGGTTGTGCGAGTGGGTCCTGCTCGCCTACTACGGCTACGTCGCGGCGTCGGCGACCGCTTTCGGTCTGGGCGCGGGCGTGGTTGCGCGCGCATGGCTGGTCCCCGCCGGGGTAGCCCTGCTGTTCCTGTTGCTATCGTCGGCCGCACTCCAGCCGGCCCGCGACTGGGTGGTACTCGGGCTGGTCCTGCTCGCCTATCGCGAGATGGACTGGTTCAGCCACACCTACAAAGCGCGGCGGCTCGAGCAGTTGTGGCTCGGCTGGGATCATCGTTATTTATTCGACCGCGGTTTTCGCGAGTGGATCGAGGCGGCGGGCGCGCCGCTGCCGGCGGTTCTCGAATTGTCGTACCTGCTGGTCTACGGGATCGGCGTGTTTCTTCTGGCGGCGTTGTATGTGGCGAAGCGCCAGGATCGGGCGAACGCGTATCTGACCACCTATCTGGTCGGAACGCTGCTCGCCTACGCGATGTTCCCCTACTTCCCGTCCGATCCGCCGCGTGTGTTGTTTCCGGGGATGGACCTGCCGAACGTCGTCACCGCCATGCGGCGGTTGAACCTGTGGCTGGTGGGCGGCTACGGCATCCATTCGAGCGTGTTCCCGAGCGCGCACGTCTCATCGGCGTTCTCGGCGGCCTGGGGCGTCGTACGCTTCCTGCCGGAGCGCAAATGGGTAGGGCGCGTCGCCGTCATCTACGCGGCGACCGTCTCCGTCGCGACGGTCTACGGCCGCTACCACTACGCCGCGGACGCCGTCGCCGGCTTCGCCGTCAGCCTGGGGGCGCTGGCGGCGTCCTATGCGATCGGCGGCTCGCCGCGAGCCCGGCGCTTCGGTCGATAATAGGACCGTGATTACCGGTATTGAACACTCCGCGATTGCGGCGACCGGCCCCGAAGCCCTCGCCGAATGGTATTCGTCCGTCCTCGGATTCGACATCGTCTATCGGTCCGCCAACGCCTTGTTCGTGCGCGCCCCCAACGGCGCCATGATCGAGATCATCCGGGCCGACGGCGATCGTCCCGACCAGACCCTGCGGACGCCCGGTCATCGCCACCTGGCGATCGCCGTGAACGAGTTCGACTCGGTGTACGCCGGCCTGAAGGCAAAGGGCGTCCAGTTCGTCTCGGAGCCGCAGGAAAGCAAGGGCAACAAGGTGGTTTTCTTCATGGATCCGGAAGGCAACTACCTGCATCTTCTGGAACGTGCGCAGCCCTTGGCCTGATCCGGGAGGGCGTCTGATAAGGTGACGATGATGATGAACAACGACGACCGCGAAGCGCTGATGAACGCGGTCCGCTTGCTGGAAACGCCGGGCTTCGTCGCCCGGTTGGCCAACTGGGTGGGCGTCCCGATGGAGACCATCATGAAGCGGCTGCCCGCCTCGGCCACCGAGATCGTGAACCGCGCCGTGACCGGCGCCCTCGAAAAGTGCCTGGAGGTGGCGCTGTTCCGCGTGGACCGCGGCTGGGGCTGGTTCCGGTCTGAGCGTGCGATGAAGATCACCGTGGCCGCCACCGGAGCCGCCGGCGGCGCCTTCGGCCTCAGCGCGTTGACGCTGGAGCTGCCGGTCACCACCGCCGTCATGCTGCGCTCCATCGCGGAGATCGGCCGCGCGGAGGGTGAGGATCTGCAGGCCGACGAGGGCCGGCTGGCTTGCCTGGAGGTGCTCGCCCTCGGCGGCGGCAACCCCTCCGACGATCCGTCGAAGATGGGCTATTTCGGCATCCGCGCCGTGCTGGCCCGCGAGGTCAGTGAGGCCCTGCGGCATTTGGCCACCCGGTCGGCCAGCCGTGAAACGGCCCCCGTGCTGATCCGCCTCATCGAGACCATCGCGGCGCGCTTCGGCGTCGTGGTGTCGGAAAAGGCGGCGGCCGGCGCCGTGCCGGTCATCGGCGCGTTGGGCAGCGCAACCGTCAACGCGCTGTTCATGGATCATTTTCAGGACATGGCGCACGGCCACTTCACCGTGCGCAGGCTGGAGCGTAAGTATGGGGCCGAGCTGGTGCGTTCGGTCTACGATCAATGTCTTCGTGAAATGAGGGCGTAAATATGCGGCGACGGTCGTTTTTCGGGTCGATATTCGCGGGTCTGGGCGGCGCGGCCGGCGCTCAGCCGCCCAAGCCGAAGTCCGGGGCGATTCCCACGCGCGCGCTGGGACGCACGGGCGAGCAACTCACCATCATCGGAATGGGTGGAGCGCGGTTCCACCTGAACACGCTCGAGGACGGCGCGGCGCTGGTGCGGCGGGCGCGCGGGCTCGGCGTGAATTACTTCGACATGGCCCGGAGCTACGCCAACGGGTTCGGCGAGGAGGTCTACGGCGCGGCGATTCCGCCCTTCCGCAAGGAGATCTTCCTGACCTCGAAGTCGGGCCAGCGGACGCGCAAGGGCGCCGAGACCGAGTTGGATCTGTCTCTCAAGACGATGAAGACGGACTATCTCGACCTGTGGCAGATCCACGGCGTCAACACGAAGGAGGATATCTCGAAGATCCTCGCGCCGGGCGGCGCCTTGGAGGCGTTCGTCGCCGCGAAGAAAGCCGGTAAGTGCCGTTTCATCGGCTTCACCGGACACGCCGATCCGGCCTTCAACCTGGAGATGCTGCGCAGTCACGACGGTTTCGACACGATGTTGATGCCCTTGCACGTGGCCGACACCGCCTACCTGAGTTTCGAGTTGGGAGCGCTGCCCGCCGCCCGCGAGCGGGGCATTGGAATGCTGGGAATGAAGATCTTCGCGAACGCCTTCAACTTGCGAGGCTTCAACGTTCGCGAGTGCCTGAGTTACACGCTGACGCTGCCGGTCCACGCGGTGACTCTCGGCTTCACCACCCAGGGGCAGTTGGAGGACGACGTGCGCATCGCGCAGAACTTCGAGCCTCTGTCGGCGGCCCAGATGGACGCGCTGAGGGCGAGAGCGAAAAGCGGGCGGTTCGATGTGCCCAACGGGCCGACGCTCGAATATTACAAGCGTAAGGTCTGAGCCGACGAGTTATCGCGACCGGCGACGGATTCTATTACGACTTTCGGGTTAGTCGTGAAGGTGAGCGTCGCCCGCCGCCGCTACCCGGCGAACAGCCGGCAAAGTCGAATGGAAATTGCGTAAGCTGGAACACAGTCAGCTAATTCAATCCGCGGACGTAATAACTCCGTTGACTCTTCGAGGATAGCTGTTACAATCCAGACATGGCTCTCGTCGATCGACGGACCGCGCTGTCCATGTTCGGCCCCGCCGGGATCCTAAGCGGCATCGACATGCGTGACGCCGCGCCGCGCTTTTCGGGTAAGACAATCGACGGTGGTAAGTTCGACAATCAGTCGTTGCAGGGACAGGTTGTACTGATCCAGTTTTGGACCACTTGGTGCCCCGTCTGCCGCCGGGATCAGGAAGCGGTGGACAACCTGGTGAACGACTTCGCGGGCAAGGGGCTTGTCGTTCTGGCCGTCAATGTAGGCGAGGCGAGAAAGAAGGTCCGGCGCTATCTCGAAGATTCCCCGCGATCGTGCCGCATCGTGTTGACCGAAGACACGAACCTGTCGGCTGTCTTTGCCGCCCGGAGCTATCCGTTGTACGTTCTCATCGATCGCGACGGCAAGCTGGCGACGACTCAGACAGGGTCGGGCGGCGAAGCTTCGTTGCGAAGGATGTTGGAGAAGGCCGGCCTGCGCGCCGATTGACGCGAGCGCCCGGCTTCCGACAGTCAACGTACCGGCGCGCTCTCGATTCCGAACAGCGCCCAATATTTCTCGGGCAGTTTGCGGCGCTGCATCTCCCGATCGCAGAATACATGCGTGGTGTGCCCTTCGGCTAACAGGCGGCCGTCTTCAACCCGCAGAATCCGGTATGTGAACTCCACCAGTCGGGTGTGCGCCTTGGAGATTTCTGTCTCGACGATTAGCTCCTCGTCGTAGTGTGCGGGAAATACGTAACGGCATTCGGACTTCGCCACCGCCAGGTAGACTCCGTCCCCTTGCTCCATGTCGGAGTAGCGGACTCCCGTCGCGCGGCAATAGTCGGAGCGGCCCATCTCCATCCAAACATAGTAGTTGGAGTGGTGAACGATTCCCATCTGATCCGTTTCCGCATAGCGGACCCGGAAGCGGGTCTGAGTGGTCATTTACACCACAATTATAACGAGCCTTGCCGGGCGGTTAGAAACGCACGCCTACACTGGCGATAAACAGCATGTTGCTGCGCCAGTTCGGATCCTGAAGGGGAGTCAATCCGGCAATCGTGTCCGGCGTGCGGAAGGTGTATCGGCGGACCTCCCCGCGGAAGAACAGAAAGGGCAGCGGCTTGAAGTCGACGCCCCCGGCGGGCGAAAAGGCGAAGCTCCAACGGTCCTGCGCGGTGGCGACCCCGGTTGAGCCCAGCGCGTAGCCCACGGCCGAACCGTCCAGCCGGCCGACGCCCAAACCGAACGACGCCCACGGCGCGATAAGGCCCAGGTTGAGCCGCGCCTTCAGGCCTGGCGTCATCACGAAACCGATGTGTTCGACATACGCCGCGGCGCCGGTCTTGCTGGCCGCCACAGAGGCGTGCGCCGGGCCGCCGAACAGCAGCGGGACGTCGCCATTCACCGAGATCGGGCCGAATCCGGCGATCTTGAAACCTCCGTCCACCAGCGTGGCGACCGACCCGCTCGAGCCCGTAAAGAGTCCGCCCGGCGTATTTACCGACGACGTCGAGAACCCGGCCCCGACGCCCACGGAGATGTCGGCGCCGAACGCCGTCCCACACAGAAGCACAGTTAAACAAATCTTGCGCATCGCGTTCCCGAAAGTGAGATGCGCGGCGGACCGCGCCAGGGTACGGTCGCCGGCAAATGGCATCATGGGTAAGTGCAGTTTGGCATCCCTCTGTTTCTGGGACTGGGCCTGGCTCTTATTCCTGTGAACGCGGCCGTTGTCACCGTTATCCGCGACGTCAACGTCATCGACGGAACAGGCGCGGGCCCCGTTCCTCATTCCACTATTGTCATCAAGGACGAGCGGATCGTCACGCTGGGCCCCGTGGCTAAGGTCGCGACTCCGCCCGGCGCCCGTGTCATCGAAGGCGCCGGCCGATATGTAATTCCCGGTCTGTGGGACATGCATGTCCACCTGTGGCATTCGCAAAACCAACTGCCAGTGTACGTCGCCAACGGCGTCACGGGCGTGCGCGACATGGGCAGCGATTTCGTCCGGACGAACGCCTGGCGGGAGGCCGTCGAAGCCGGCAAGGCAATCGGCCCGCATGTCGTCACGTCCGGGCCGGCGGTGGCGGGAAAGAAGCCCGATGACGACAAACTGCCGGTGATCGTGGCCGTCGACGCGGAAGCCGCCCGCCGCGCCTTCGACCAACTGGACGATATGGGCGTCGACTTCGTGAAGGTGCTCACCGACCTGCCGCGTCAGTCCTACTTCGCGTTGGCCGAGCGCGCGCGGAAATGGCGCGGAACCGTGGCCGGGCACATCCCGGCGGCCGTGACGGCGCGCGAGGCGATCAATGCCCGGCAGGCCAGCGTCGAGCACCTGTTCGGACTGTTCGTTGCGTGCTCGTCGATGGAGGAGCGTGTCCGCGCGGGCCAGGCGGACGCCGCCATGGCCGTGAAGACCTTCGACGAGGAGAAAGCCCGGGAATTGTTCAAACAGTCCGCGCTGTTCGAAACCCGCCAGACCCCGACGCTGACCCTGTGGGAGCGCATGAGCCGCACCGAGGCGGCCGCGCGCGTACACGACCCCAGGCTGCGCTACGTCCCGCAGGCCATCCGGGCTACGTGGCCGAAAGCCGAAGAGGAGCTAAAGCCGCTTCCCGACGACGAGGCCGCGGCGATGCGGGCGCAGGTGGACGTGGCCTATCGCATGGTCCGGCTGATGAAGGAAACGGGCGTCGAAATCATGGCCGGCACGGACACGGGTGATCCTTACACGGTCCCCGGCGTCACGCTTCAACGCGAACTGGAACTGCTGGTGAAGGCGGGCCTGACGCCGGCCCAGGCGCTTGAAACCGCCACCGTGATTCCGGCCCGATTCCTCGGTTGGGAGGAATCGATGGGCACGCTGAAGGCGGGCATGGTGGCCGACCTGGTGGTGCTCGACGCGAATCCGCTCGCCGACATCCGTAACGTCTCGAAGGTGTCGGGCGTGGCGGTTCGTGGCCGCTACCTCCAGCGGTCCCAGATCCGCGCCATCCTCGACGGGGTCAAGTGAGCGAGCGCTTCCGCATCCTCGAGACCGAGGCGCGAAGCATCCTCGCCGCCACCTCGGGCTTCATCGCCGAGGCCGGGTTCAGCCACTCGCTGAGTCCTGCGCGCAACTGCACCTTCGCCTGCACCTACTGCTACGTGCCCACCATGGGCATCTACGGCGGGCTGAAGCCGGAGGACTGGCGGCGGTGGGGCCAGTTCACCACCTTCAAGACCAACGCCGCCGCGTTGCTCGCCCGTGAGTTGAGGCCGCACATGGCGATCTACTGCTCGCCGCTGGTGGACCCGTACCAGCCGGCCGAGGCCGCCGCCCGAATGATGCCTCGGCTGCTTGAAACGCTGATCGAGCGGCCGCCCCGCGTCTTCGCGATTCAGACCCGCGGCGCGCTGATCCTGCGCGATCTCGAGCTGATTCGCAGGCTCGCGCAACGAACCACCGTCGGCGTCAGTTTCTCGTTGCCCACCAACCGCGAGGACATCCGCCGCCTCTATGAGCCGCACTGCGCCCCGTTCGCACAGCGGCTGGAGACCATCGCCGTCCTGCGGCGCGCGGGTGTGGCCACTTATGCGACGCTTGCGCCGCTGCTGCCGTCGGACCCCGAGGCGCTGGCCTCCGCCGCCATCGAGGCGACTTGCGAGAACCTGATCGGCGATCCGCTGCATGTGCGCGAGGTGAAGCGCCACGGCGCCACCACGCGGGACGTCGCGCGCCGCATCGCAGTCAAGCACGGGCACACGGCCTGGTTCGAACCTCGATTTCAGGCGGAAATCGTGCGCACAATCGAAAGAGTGGCGGAATCGGCCAACCGGCGGTTCGCCACGGGACCGGAGGCTTTTTCATGGCTAGCACAGAGCAGATGACAGCGATTACCGGCATACTGGACCGGCTTGGGATCCGGCCGGAGAACTCGGGCGCCTGCGCGGGCGAGTGGATCGAGCGGCCGTCGGGCGCCGAACTCGTCTCCTACAGTCCGATCGACGGAGCGGAACTGGCGCGCGTGCGCATGGCGGGCGAGGCGGATTACGAGGCGATCGTCAGCCGGGCGCACGAGACCTTCCTGCGGTGGCGGATGCTGCCCGCGCCCAAGCGCGGCCTGATCGTTCGCGAGATCGGCGATGCGTTGCGTGTGCGCAAGGACGATCTGGGCGCGCTGGTGACGCTTGAGATGGGCAAGATCCTGGCCGAAGGGAAGGGCGAGGTGCAGGAGATGATCGACGTCGCCGATTTCGCCGTCGGATTGTCGCGCCAGCTCTACGGGCTTACCATGCACAGCGAGCGCCCGCTGCATCGCATGTACGAGCAGTGGCATCCCCTGGGCGCTGTCGGCGTGATCACGGCGTTCAATTTCCCGGTGGCCGTGTGGTCCTGGAACGCGCTGATCGCGCTTGCCTGCGGCGATACGGTGGTGTGGAAGCCGTCGAGCAAGACGCCGCTGACGGCCATCGCCGTGCAGCATATCGTCAACCAGGTGCTCGAGCGGCATGGCTGGCTGGGCGTGTGCACGCTGGTGATCGGCTCCGGCCGCACGGTGGGGGACCGCATGTTGCGCGACCGCCGTCTGCCGTTGATCAGCCTGACCGGATCCACGGCGGTTGGCCGCGAGTGCGCGCGCATTGTGGGCGACCGGCTGGGCCGCACGCTGCTCGAACTGGGCGGCAATAACGGCATCGTCGTGATGGAGGACGCGAACCTCGACCTGACGTTGCGGGCCGTGCTGTTCGGCGCCGTGGGGACGGCGGGACAACGCTGCACCACCACGCGCCGCGTGTTCCTGCACCGAGGGATCGCGGCGGGCTTCGTCGAGCGCATGAAGAAGGCCTACGCGCAGGTTCCCATCGGAGATCCGCTCGATCCGCACACGTTGATGGGCCCGCTGGTGGATCGCGACGCGGTGCGGACGATGATGGACGGGCTGGATGCGGTGCGCCGCCAGGGCGGCGAGATTCTGTGCGGAGGCCGGGTGCTCGAACGCGAGGGCGGCTGCTACGTGGAGCCGGTGCTGGTGCGGGCCCGCGCCGACATGCCGATCGTGCAGGAGGAGATCTTCGCCCCCATCCTCTACCTGATCGAGTTCGACGATCTGAACCAGGTGATCGAATGGCACAACGGCGTGCCGCAGGGGCTTTCTTCGGCGATGTTCACCACCAACGTGATCGCCGCGGAGACGTTTCTCAGCGCGCGCGGCAGCGATTGCGGCATCGCCAATGTCAACATCGGGACCAGCGGCGCGGAGATCGGCGGGGCCTTCGGCGGCGAGAAGGACACTGGCGGCGGCCGCGAATCGGGCAGCGACTCCTGGAAGGCCTACATGCGGCGCCAGACGGTGACGATCAACTGGTCGCCGGAGCTGCCGCTGGCGCAGGGAATCCAATTCGAACTGTGATGATGGAAGCACTGGTGCTTGGCTGCGGAGAGGCGTTCGACGAGCGCCTCCCGAATACTTCGATTCTGTTGCGCGCGCCGGGACTCGCAGCCCTGCTCGATTGCGGCTATAGCGCGCCGCCGCGCGTGTTTGCGAGCGCGGGGCCCGAGGATATCGACCTCATCTACATCAGCCACGCGCACGCCGATCACTACTTTGGCCTGCCGGCGGTGCTCGGACGCTGGTGGGAGGATGGCCGCACGAAGCCGTTGACGATCCTGAGCCAGCCCGCGGTGATCGACCAGATCAAGGACATCCTCGAATACGGCTATCGCACGCTTCCGGCGCGGTTCAAGCACCCGATCGACTACGTCGCCGCGCGGGCCGGTGAGACGCTGGAATCGCACGGGGCGCGATTCCGCTTTGCCGCGACGCGCCACTCGGTGACGAACCTGGCGATTCGCGTCGAGGCGGCGGGCAAGGTCGTGTGCCTGTCGGGAGACGGCATGTTCACCGACGAGAGCGCGGCGCTGTTTGCCGGGGCCGACCTGGTTTTCCACGAAGCGTTCTCATTCGAAGCCTCGCCCGTACATACCGACATCGACGCGTTGCTGGCCATGGCGGCGGGCGCGGGAGTTGGGCGACTGGCGCTGACCCACGTCCAGCGAAAAGTCCGACTGGCGCGGGCCAGGATTGACGACGCCATGAAGGCGGCGGCGGTGAAGGCGATCATGCCCGAGCCGGGCGATTCGATCGGCGCCTGACTACTTCTTTGCGGCGGGCGCGGGCGCGGCCTTCTTCGCGCCGGCCGGCGGCTGCTTCTGCACCATGTCGTTCAGCTTGGCGCGGATCGTATTGGGCTGGTTCTCCTCGATCATGAAAGGCTCAGCGCCCATGTACTGGCCCACGATGTAGCCGTGGCGGTCGATGAAGAACAGCATTGGCACCGTGGGCCGCATCTCGGCGGTCAACTGTCCCCACTTGGCGAGCAGGTTGGCGTCGATCATCCCCACCGGGTAGGTGGGCTTGTATTCCTGGACGAATTTCTCGATGGCCGCCTTGTTGTCGTCGTCGCGGAAGGCGAGTTGGATCACCTGCACACCCTTGGCGCGGTATTCGTTCTGTATCTTCGACATCAACTTCGTGGTCCGCTGGCAGTGCGGGCAGGTGGTGATGAACACCATCACGACGACGATCTTCCCCTGGTAGGAGGAGAGTTTCATCGGCCCTTTGCCAGGCACCGTGAAATCGACTTCCCCCGACGGGCGAGGCACGGTGACGGCGAAACAGGAGGCGGCGAGAGCCGCCAGGAGCACAAGCTTCTTCAGCATTATTAGAACGACGTCCTAATAACGAAGATAGCCGACCGCGCGGGCGGTTTGCTGGCGAGGCCGGCTACCGGGCCGGCGCCATGGCTCGCTCGGAGTCGACCAGGGCGGTCAACTGTCCCACCACCTCGCGGACCGTGTTCGCCGCGGCGCTCAGTTGCGCCACCGCGGACGAACTCTGCTCCGCGATCGCGGCGTTATTCTGCGTCACCTGCTCGATCTGCGCGATGGAACGGGCCACGTGATCGACGCCCCGCGTCTGTTCCTGCGTGCCGCTGTTCACCAGTTCCACCATCGTCTTCACGGAACTCGCGCTGTTCACCAGGTTCCGGACTCCCTCGGCCACCAGATCCAGGTGGCGGCTGCCCATCGACGATTTCTCGATCATCTCTTCAATCAGCTTGGCGGTGTCGCTGGCGGCCTGGGCGGAGCGTTGGGCCAGGTTCCGGACTTCCTCGGCAACGACGGCGAAACCCATGCCGGCCTCGCCGGCGCGCGCCGCCTCCACCGCCGCGTTCAAGGCCAGGATGTTGGTCTGGAAGGCGATCTCATCGATGGCCTTGATGATCCGCGAGATCCTGCCGCTCGAATCGGTGATTTCGCGCATGGACACCATCATCTGATCCAGCCGCTGGCTCGAATCCGACATGGCCTCGGTGGCCCGCTTCATCTCCTCGGAGATCATGACCACGTTGTCGGCGTTGCGGTGCGACATGGAGTTGATCTGTTCGCTGGTGGCGGAAGTCTCCTCAAGCGCCGCCGCCTGTTCGGAGGAGCCCTGGGCGAGCGACTGGCTGGCCGCCGATAGCTGCGACACTCCAGACGCCACCTGCCCAGCGCCTGTCATGAGTTCGCGGACCGCCAGGCGCAGCACTTTGTTCACATGGCGGATCATGACGAACGCGGCGCTGCCGCCCACGAGCAGGCACAAGGCAAGAACCACGTAAATGGTCAGGGAAGCCTCGGAATAGCGTTGCGCCGATTCGGCGGCCAGTTCGTTGCCGCGCCGCTCATTCCAACTGATCTGCGTGGCGACTGCCTTGTACAGCGCATCGAAGGCGGGCTCGGCCTCGGCTGAGTTCCTCGCCAACGCGTCCGACACCTTGCCGTCCTGGCTGAGCTTCACCACCGCGGGATACGCCTCGAGGTAACGATTCATAGCCTGCCGCAACTGGGCGAACAAAGCGGTGTCCTCCGGCTCATGGATGGTCGTCTCGTAGGCCTTCAATTGCTCGTACAACTTCCCCTTGCCGTCCTCAATCTCCTGTTGCACCTTCGACTTCATGGCCGCGTCAGGGAAGGCGAGGTGGCGCCAGACATCGCCGCGGATCTTCACCACGGTTCCGCGAACTTTCACGATCGAACCAATGCCCGGCATCGGATCGGACACGATCAGGTTCGTGATGTCATTCATCTTTCCGACGTCGTAGAGCGACACCGCTCCCAACGCGACAAATCCAGCCAACAGTCCACCGACTGTGAGCGCAAACTTCTTCCCTACCGTAAGTGCGGACATCCAATGACACCCTCTATATCGTGAGATTCTCGGAAATCGAGCCCAGCTATCTGTAAGATTTCATCGGCGTCGCTGGAGGATGTGTTAGCGATTCATGGATCCTTGACTAAAAAAGTACTAGTGACAGGCCGCGGCCCGGCTCTAAACGGAAATCCGACTCCAAAGAGACCGACGCCCGCTGACCCTGGCGCGACAGGGCCGCCTTCAGCCCCGCGCCGGCGCATTCCGCGGTGACCCGCCCTCCGGCGGCCGCCAGTTCGACGGCGTGGATTTCGAGCGAGCCTTCGGCGGGTTCGAGCGTCAGGCGCGTCCGGCCGGCGGAGGTCTCAAGCGTGAAACTGCCCCAGGCCGTCGCCGCGGACCAGAAGGAGCGGAACCGCGCTGGAGCCACCGGCGGAGCGATGGATACGCGCCGTTGTGGGCCGTCGTAGCGGAACCCGCTCAACGCCAGCAAGCCGGTCCACGACGCCATGGCGCGGGCGTAATGGCGGCCGCATTCGGCCTCGTCCCAGGGATTGCGGCGCAGGCCGTCGTAGCGGCGGCGGATTTCGGCGATGCATTCGACGCCGCGGTCCACCATGCCGTGGTAGAGCATCAGGGCCGCGGCCGAGTACTCAAAGCCGGTCATCACTTCGGCGAAGTAGGGGAAGGGAATCCTGGGGCGGCTGCCGCGGCCGTAGTCGCAGATGACCAGGGCGGCTTCGTCGTTCAGCGCGAAGGTTCGTTGCACGGAGTCGTGCTCGGCGAGATTCCCCTTGCGGTTGTAGCGGTAGATGGATTCGAGCGCCTTGCGGATGTTGCCGGCCGCAAGCAGCGGGCCCAGACCCGCCGCGTCGGCCAGATACTGCCCCACCAGTTGGTCCACCAGGCAGCCGTCGCCCAACTGGTATTCCGGGTGTTCGGGATCCTCGGCCCCGGCGCCCAGGCGCAGCCCTTTGGCGATGCGGTCGGCCGCGAACCCGCGCACGCGCTGTACGTAGTATTCGCCGTTGAACAGGTTGCGGTCGATCCACTGGGCGCCGTTGTCGAACAGCCGGGTGTATTCGGCCGCCGAGCGAGGGTCGCCGGCGGCGCGGGCCATTTCCGCCGCGGCGCGCAACGCGGCCAGATAGTAGACGCCGCAGAGCGGGTTGGGCCCGTAGAACTCCACGTCGTAGGTGTTGTGCTGGACGCCCTCCATGACGCCGTCGCGGTCAGCGTCCCAGCCGCCGGGGACCCAGGCGAATTCGAGCGCCTTCTTTACTTTCGGCCAGTAGTCGCCCAGCAGGGCCGGGTCGCCCGAAAGGCGCCAGTCGAGATAGGCCTTCACGATCTGCCCCATCTGTCCGTCGGCGGCCGCCGCGCCGGTGCGCTCGACGCCGTCGGGCAACAGTTGGCGGAAGGAGATCGCACCGCGTTCATCCATGGAATAGCCGAAGGCGGCGCGGCGCAATGAGCGGGCAAGCGTCGGGAACAGATGGGACGTGGCGGTCTCGTAGTTCCACACGTGGGTGCAGTTGCCCGGGCAGCAGCCCACATGATCGTTGACGCCTTCAAAGCCGTGGAACTCGCCGTCGGCGGTGCGGAAACAGGTGGGGGAAACCAGCGTCGATAGGTTCGCCGAGGCCGCCTCCTTCACCGCCGCGGGCAGGGTGGTCTCGCGCAACGCCTGGGCGAAGCGCCGGGTGCGGGCCTGCAGCGCGTCGAGGTTCGAGGCTGCATATTCGGCCGCGGCCCAGGCGTCCGGGAAGCGTTGGGCGCACCAGTTGCCGATGATGTCGTCGCCGTGGCCCTTGGGCGCCGACCACCCGCACCGCGCCGGCGTCCGGTTCGGAAAGCGCCAGCCGAGCAGGAACGTGTATTCCGCCTCGGCGCCCGCGGCGATGTCGCGATGGAGGCACAGCGCGCCCACCGGTCCGATTTTCGCCGCCTCGGGCCCCAGTTCGCCGTCGTCGGAGAAATCGTCCCAAAACAGCAGCGGGCTGTTCCACCAGGGACCCGCCGGCCATCCGCGCAGCGCGGTGACGCGGCCCGAGCCGCCCGTCAACACGGCCAGCGCGAAGCTGCCGGCCATGGGATGCGCGGCGTCGAGCGACGGGTTGGTCATGTTGAAGCCGGTCATCCCGGCGCCGGTGCGCAGGGTGTTGACGCGCGTCTCGTCGGCGGCCTTGCGCGGCGCGGCCGAGGCCACCGGATTCTCGATGGACCAGGCGATCGACACCGCGGCGGCTCTCCGGCCGCGGTTCTTCACGCGATAGCGCAGCACGGCCACCGGCAGACCGGACTCCTCCGCGTCGAGCGGGATGAACGGCGAGCCGGCCTCGAGGCGCACCTCCACCGGCAGGCGGCGGTCGTGGAACTCGATCGAGGCCAGGGGGAACTCGCCCGTGAAGGTAGCGCCTTCGAGCCGCGAAAGGCCCGGAGCGTTGCGCGATCCCAGCCCGTCCTGCCCTTCGTAGGGCGGGGCGATGCGGGCCTCGAGCACGCGGGCCACGGGTTTCGCGCCCTGGGGCCGCACCCAGATGCTCGGGAAGGCGTAGGCCGGCGCTGCGCCTTTGTCGGGGCGATTGAAGATCTCCCAGTCGCGGAGCTGGCCGCGCCCCCCCAATCCGATGCTGCCCGCGCCAACGCCCCCCAACGGGAACGAGATCATGGCGAGTTCGGATCCGGTGAACACGCGCGGGTAGGCGATGTCGCGCGCGGCGCTCGTCGCGGAGGCGCTGGGCGGCTGGCCGGCGCTGAGGGCGGGCGCGGCGGCGCCCCACGCCACGGAACCGACAAATCCGCGGCGGCTGGTCTTGTTCGAGTTGCTCATGGAGGGAATGTAGGCGGGCGCCGGGGTCGTGCGCCGGGCCATCCTGCCGAACAGCTTATCGCACGCGAATGGGCGAGGATAAGCACGAAACCCGAGAAATACCAGCTGGTTTAACTAATCGACCCTTTGCGCCGACTAGGTGTATCATGGTGCCAGATGAGTTCGCTTTCGCCCAGACTGCAGCTTCGGGTCGCGCAGAAGCAGATCCTCACGCCGGGCCTTGTCCAGATGGTCACGGTGCTCCAGCTCAACCGTCTTGAGCTGAAGGACATGATCGTTTCAGAGATCGCCCAGAACCCGGTGCTCGAGGAAGCGGCTGAAGGCGGCGAGGAGATGACCCCGGAGGAAGTCCAGGCGCTGCTTGAAGCCGAGCGCGTGGCCGACCCGGCCGACCAGTCCATCCGGGAAGCCTTGGACGGGCCGGACGTGGTGACATCGTCGACCGACACGGATGTCGACGGCGCCAACGTCATGGCGTCGGCGGTCAGCGGTGTGGCGGAGACGGCCGATGGCGAGTCCTCCGAAGCGCCCGCGCCGGAAGCGAAAACCGAATCGGATCCTTTTGATGAGATCGATTTCGGCAGTTATTTCGACGAATATCTGGATCCGGGCTACAAGAGTCCGGCGTCGGAAAGCGTCGAAAAGCCCTCATTTGAGACATTTCTTTCCTCGCCGGTCACCCTGGCCGACCACCTGCACAGCCAGTTGAGCGTGCTGGTGCTCGCCGAAGCCGTGCGGGACGCCGCCGACAGCGTGATCGGCAACCTGGACGACAACGGGTATCTGACCGCCACGGTGGAGGAAATCGCCGCGGCCGGCGAGCACCGCCTGGAGGACGTTCAGGAAGCGCTCGGCACCGTGCAGACGCTCGATCCGTCGGGCGTGGGCGCGCGGGACCTGCACGAATGCCTGCTGATCCAGTTGGAAGGGCGGAACGCCAAGGGCAGCGTGGCGTGGCAGATCGTCTCCAACCACCTGAAGATGGTGGAGTTGCGGCAGTACCGCGAACTGGCCAAGGCGCTGGGCCGTCCGCTCGAACATATCCAGATCGCCGTGAACGTCATCAAGACGCTCGATCCCCGTCCCGGCATCCGCTATTCGGGCCCGGGCGCGCGGGTGGTGGAGCCGGACGTTTACATCTCCAAGGATGGGGACGATTACCTCATCCAGCTCAATGACGAAGAGATCCCCCAATTGCGGCTGAACCCGCAGTATCGCCGCATGCTCGACCGCGATCAGGAGCCGAGCAAGGAGATCCGCAACTACGTCAAGGAGCGCTATGCGTCGGCGCTGCAACTGATGAAAAACATCGAGCAGCGCAAGCAGACCATCCTCAAGGTCTGCCAGTCCATCGTGCGCCGGCAGGCGGCGTTTCTCGAATACGGGATCGACCAGCTGAAGCCGATGATGATCAAGGAGGTAGCCGAGGAAATCGGCGTCCACCCATCGACGGTCAGCCGCGCGGTGGCCAGTAAGTACGCCCACACCCCCCAGGGCGTTTTTGAGCTGCGATACTTCTTCTCGGAAGCAGTGCAAGGGCCGTCCGGCAGCGCCACGCCGCTGCTGATCCTCAAACGGAAGGTGAAGAAGATGATCGAGGAAGAAGACTCCCGCCATCCATTGACCGACGAACAGATCACCGAAAGGCTGCAAGCCGAAGGGATCCAGGTCACCCGCCGCACGGTAGCCAAGTACAGGGAAGACATGAAAATTCCCTCCACGCACCAACGCCGTGTGCGAAACTGACTGACTGCCGCGCTCGCCATCCGCGCCGACCGGGAATCCCGTTGCGCGGCGCGCGGCGGTTTCTCGTATCCGGTTCTCGTCATTGATCTCCAGAACGGAGGCGTCATGAACATCAGCTACACAGGCAAGCGTCCGGAGCTTAAGCCGGACCTACAGCGCAAGCTCGACTCAAGGTGGGACAAAATCGCCAAACTGATCGAGTGGAAGGGGCAACGCGAGGCCCACGTGGTGATCACGTCGGAACGACATTTGATCAACGTGGAAATCACGTGCAACTTCTACGATCATCCCCTGGTTGGCGCCGGGTCGAGCGACGACTATTTCATCGCGGCGCAGACCGCGTTGGAGAAGCTCGAGAAGCAGGCCATCAAGGTGCGGTCGAAGTTCCGCGACACCAAGCGCGCCCCGAAGGACAAGTCCGCCGACGGAGTGGAGTCCGCGGTGGCGACCGCCGTCGAAGTGGAGGAGCACGAAGCGGCGGAGCCGATTGTCCGCATCCACCGCGTGAACCATCACGAGCGCCGGAAACCGATGACGCTCGACGAGGCGATGCTCGAAATCGACGGCCGGCAGTACCTGGTGTACCGCGATTCCGAAAAGGACTGCGTTTCGGTGCTGATCCGCCGTTCTGACGGCGATTTCGATCTGGTCGAAGCCTGATAGAGCGGATGACAGCCCGAAAATCCGGTCCCAAAGCCGGTGACTCCAAGAGTTCTGAACTGGTGATCATCACCGGCATGAGCGGGTCCGGAAAGGGCACCGTTCTGAAGGCGTTCGAGGATCTCGGTTATTACGCGGTCGACAATCTGCCGATCAAGCTGATTCCGACGTTCGCCGATCTGATCGGGGCGTCGGCGAACCGGTTTTGCGCGATTGTGATCGATATCCGCGAGGGGGAGTCGTTGCAGGACTTCCCCTCGATTTACCGCCAGTTGAAGCGGCAGGTCCCGACGCACCTGCTGTTTCTCGAGGCGGAGGACGAAACGCTGGTCCGGCGCTTCAGCGAAACGCGCCGGCCGCATCCGCTCGGCACGCACCGCTCCGTGGTGAAGAGCATTCAGGCCGAGCGCAAGGAACTGGAGCCGATCCGGCCGCTCGCCGACCACGTCATCAACACCTCCAAGTTCAACGTGCATGAGTTGCGCGAGATCATCGGCGAGAAGTTCCATGGCGGGCGCGACGCCCAGAGCATCGGCGTCTACGTCACCAGCTTCGGCTTCAAACACGGCATTCCCACCGACAGCGACCTGGTGTTCGACGTTCGCTTCCTGCCCAATCCGAACTACATCCCGGAGTTCAAGAACCTGACCGGCCGGCATCCGCGCGTGGCGCGCTACATACGGTCGTTCCCGCAAACCGTCGAGTTCATCGACCGGATCTCGCAACTGCTGGTCTACCTGCTGCCGCACTACATCGGCGAGGGCAAGAGCTATCTCACCATTTCGTTCGGGTGCACGGGCGGACACCACCGTTCCGTCATGATGGCGGCGGAGATCCGGAAGCGGCTGGGCAAGGCGGGCTACCGGGTGAAGGAATCGCACCGCGACATCGAGAAGTAGCCGGCCCGCCCGCGAACCTTTGGTGATACGATGATTCGCGCCATGGTCCGCAGGAACCTTCTTTTCATCGCCGTATTCGCCGGAGCGCTGTTCGCCGGCGCCATCCCCTCCGCGAAACCCGAAGACGCCGGCATGTCGAGCGAACGGCTGGCGCGCATCGGCGACTCGATCCGGCGCCACGTCGAGGCGGGAGACATCTCGGGCGCCGTCACGATGGTGTCGCGCCGCGGCCGGATCACCCACTTTGAGGCGCACGGCCTGATGGACATCGAGTCGAAAAAGCCCATGGCCAGCAACGCCATCTTCCGCATGGCGTCGATGTCCAAGCCCGTCACCGGCGTCGCCATCCTCATGCTGATCGAGGAAGGGAAGATCCGCCCGTCCGATCCGGTCTCGAAGTTCATTCCGGAGTTCAAGGACATGAAGGTGGTTGTGGCGAAGGAGGGCCGGCCCGCTCAGCCTGGACAGACAGTCCCGGAGCCCCAGTTTTACCTGGCTCCGGCGAACCGCGAGATTACGATTCGCGACCTGCTGACGCACACGTCCGGGCTGGTGAGCGGCGGCATTGGGGCGCGGCAGGCGGCGAAACTCGCGCCGCGTGGTCCCAACGATACGCTCGCCGACTACATTCCTCGGCTGGCCGGCGTGCCGCTTGATTTTCAGCCTGGAACGCAGTGGGCCTACAGCGGCCTGGCCGCCTTCGACACGCTGGGACGGGTGGTGGAGGTCGTGTCGGGCCTCGCCTACGACCAGTTCCTGAAGCAGCGCATCTTCGACCCGCTCGGGATGAAGGACACCGGCTTCTGGCAGCCCGAGGAGAAACTGGCGCGGCGGGTCACACTGTATCGGCGCACTCCGCAGGGGCTCATGAAGGCCGAAAACCAGAACCTGTTGGCGAGCGCGAAGTACTTTTCGGGCGCCGGCGGCCTGATGAGCACCGCCGAGGACTACCTCCAGTTCGCGCAGATGTTGGTGAACGGGGGTGTCCTGAACGGAAAGCGCCTGCTGAGTCCGCGGACGGTGGAATGGATGGCGTCGAACCACGTCGGCGACATGTTCAACGGGAAAGCGGGCCGCCCGGCGCACGGCATGGGCTTCGGGTTGAGCGTCTGCGTCATCGAGGACGCCGTTGCCGCCGGGCTCCGGCTTTCCAACGGCAGTTTTGGCTGGGATGGCGCGTTCGGCACCCAGGTCTGGATCGACCCCAAGGAGAAGATGGTGTCGCTGTTGATGATCCAGACCCAGGTGGCCGAGGTGCAGCGGGACTTTGAGAACGCCGTCATGCAGGCCATCGTCGAGTAGCTAGCGCGGCGTCAGGACCACCACTCCGTCGCGATTCGAGACATAGACGGAGGCGAACGCCGAGGTCGGCAACAGGCCCGGCCCCTGTGCCGATTCGACCGCGGCGGCCGCCATGATGCGGCTGAATCCGCCCTCGATCCGCACCCTCGCGTGGGCCATTTCGACCGACGCCGAGCCGTCGTGGGTGGTTAGCGTCGCCGAGGTCCCGGTCCCGCGCTTTCCGAACAGAACCAGCGCCGAGGCGCCGGAATCCACCACCAGTAGCTGGCGCCTTCCGTCGACTTCGGCCGTGATCTCCGGGCGGCCGTCTTCCATATGTAATGCTGCTTTCACACCATGTTCTGGTGGTGCTGGATCGATGATCAGCCGCTGAACTCGATAGTCCAGCAGGTAGTCGTGTTGGACCAGCCAGTTCTGCCCCAGCACGCCGTCGACTCCGGCCACCGCCAGGTCCGTCACCATGGCCTCCATTCCGCTTTGACGAAATGAACCCACCCGGATCTCCGTCACCCGGGCCAGCGGGACCCGGTCGACGCCGGTGGCGGTAACCCGCTCCACCGTCGCGAGGATCGCGACGCCCGCCCGCCGGGCCGTCCGAGGCCGAAGGGAGCAGGTGGCCGCGCCCGTGTCCACCATCATTCGGAACGGCCCTTGACCGTTCAGGTACACTTCCTTAAGGATCATCAGGTGGGCCGCTCGGTCAGTCTTCATCGCCGTTTCGCCCGCCTGAACCGCCATCGCCGCCAGCATCGCCGCCCAGATCGTTCGTGTCATGCAGTGAGCCTACGGGCCAGGGGCGGCGCGAGTCGTGACGCGGGTCTGATTTGTTCCCCGGCGTGCCGCCGAGCGGTGTGATGGAATTGTGATGGAATCGGAACCGCTGCGTTTTCAATTCGATACGATCGAGGTTCAGCCGGATGCGCTGGCGGTCCTGCGCGACGGGCAACCCGTTTCGCTCGAGCCCAAGGCGCTGCGCGTGCTGATTTACCTGATCGAACACCGGGCCCGCGCGGTAGGCAAGGACGAGTTGATCCAGGCGGTTTGGGAGGGCGCCGCCGTCACCGACAACGCGCTGACCCGCATCATCGCCCAGATCCGGCGGGAGATCGGCGACGACGCCCGGCAGCCGCGCTACATACAGACGCTGCCCACCACCGGCTACCGCTTCATCGCGGAGGTGTCCTCTCCCGGCGGCTCCGTCGCGGCGCCCGTTTCCGAGCCGCCGAAAACCTCGCCCCGCCGCCGGCCGATGGGACGCCTGGCGGTCGCGGTCGCCGGGATGGCCCTGGTCGCCGTCGCCGCCTGGTTGATGGTCCGGTGGCGCATGTCCCTGCCTCCGGCGGCTGGCGCGTCGGTGCAGGTGACCACATCGTCCGGCCTCGACATCGGGGCCTGCTTCAGTCCGGATGGCCGGGCGTTCGCTTTCACCTCCAACCGGTCCGGCGCGTTCGAGATCTATCGCAGTTCGGGCGACGGGCGGGAGGCGGTCCAGTTGACCGCCGACGGACAGCAGAATATCGACCCGGCTTGGTCGCCGGACGGCCAATGGATCGCGTACCATTCCGTCGCCCAGCACGGGGTGTGGGTCGTCCCGGCGACGGGAGGCGCTCCCCGCCGGCTGACCAGCTTCGGCTCGACGCCAGCCTGGTCGCCCGATAGCCGTCAGATCGCTTTTCGATCCTCCGAGCCGATCTCCTACGCCTGGTTCGACACCGCGGGCACGGGGCCATCCTTTATATGGGTGGTGGCGGTGGATGGGACGCAACTCCGGCAGGTCACCTTTCCGTCGAACTCGGGCGGCGGGCATGGGAAGCCCGCCTGGAATCCGGACGGGCGGCGGATTGCGTTTGTCGCCACGGGCCAGGACGGGGGCATCGAGGTGCTCGACCTGGAGTCTGGCCAGCGCCAGTTGGTGGTGCGGGTGGGGCGGGATATCCCGCTGCAGCCGGGCACGTGGCTGACTCGGCTGTGGGATCCGCGATGGGGGACCGATGGCCGGAGCCTCTACTTTTCGGCCATGAGCGGCCCCGGAGAGTACGCCATCTACTATCTGTCCGCTTTGAACCGGCGTCCGGTCCTTTTCTATTCGACCCAAACGGATGTGCCGGCGGGGATTTCGCTGGATCCCGCCGGCAAGCGCCTGCTGTTTACGCGATTCGCCAACGTCAGCCAGCTATGGGGCGTGACGCCGCCCGAGGATCCGGCGCCCGTGTTCCAGGAGTCGGTGTTGCGCGCGTACCTGCCGGTGTTTTCGCCGGACGGGAAGTGGCTGTCGTTTCTGGTGGAGACGGCGGGCCGGAACCGCGATCTGTGGATCATGGACACGGCCACGCGCCGGGTGGCACCGGTTTCGCTCGATCCGGGCCCGAAGGAAGGCAGCGCCGGATGGAATCTGGCGGGCACGGCGCTGCTGTATTCCTACGTGAACGGCGACCGTAACGAGTTTCGCCGCTACGATCCGGCGCGCAACACCAACCAGACCGTGGCGTCCTGGCCGGTGGGCCGGTTCTTCCACCCGGTGTTGACGCCGGATGAGAAGGAGATCCTGGGGGCGTGCTCGACGCCCTTCAATATCTGTCTGAGTTCGCTCGACGGCGCCTCCCGGCGGCAGATCACCCTGGAGCGATCCAACGCCTCATATCCGGTCATCTCGCACGACGGTGAGTGGATCGCCTACGGCCTGCATCGTGGGGACTCGGTCCAACTGGTGGTCACCGATCGCGCCGGCCGCTCGCGCCAGATGCTGACGGATGATAACGGGTTGCACTGGCCGTACTCGTTTTCGGCCGACGCCCGGCGCATCGCCTATGCGGCGTATCGGGCCGGCGTGTGGAATGTCTGGTGGGTGGATCGGGTGACCGGCGAGCAGCGGCAGTTGACTCACTACACCACGTACGGGGCCTTCGTCCGCACGCCCATGTGGCGGCCCGGGACCGAGGAGATCGTCTTCGAGTACTCGCAGGTGAAGGGGAACATCTACCGGCTGGACCTGCGGTAGTCACGACCCGAACGCCAGGCGGTCGGCCAGGATCGCCGGCAGTCCCGCGGCGCGGATGCGGCGTTGCGCTTCGGCGATGTCGTACAGGACGCGGCGCAGCAACAGCCGCTTGTGTTGGGGATCGAAGATAGCGTAGGCGGCGCGCGGGTCGCCGTCGCGAGGCTGTCCCACCGAGCCGGGATTCAGCAGATACCACGCATCCTCGAGTTCGACCGCGTACTCCTCCTGATCGAAGTCCGGGCGGGCGATGCGGCGGATGCCGTTGCGGTGCACCACGAATCCGCCCTGCAGATGGGTGTGACCGAAGAAGCACGTCTGCTGATCGAGATATTCGGCGGCCTCGGAGGCCTCGCGGGGTCCCATCAGGTATTCGTCCTCGTCGATCGGGGAACCGTGCGTCAGGATGAAATCGTCCACCGGAACCGGGCCGCGCGGCAGGGACCGCAGCCAGTCCTGCTCGTCGGCGCTCAACTGGCTGCGCGTCCACAGAGTGGCCTGGCGGGCGGCCGGATTGAACCACTCGATGTCCTCCAGGCCGACGGAGGCCTTGTCGTGATTGCCGCGTACGGTCCACTTCGCGTTGGCGCGCACCCAGTCCGCCGCGAAGGCCGGGTCGGCGCCGTATCCCACGACGTCGCCCAGGCAGGCCACCGCGTCGTAGCCGCCGGACGCATGTTCGGCCACCGCCTCCAGGGCTTGGCGATTGGCGTGAATGTCGCTGAGGATCAGATAGCGCACAGGCGGATGAGTGCCACTTCGGGCGGAGCGCCCAGTCGAGCCGGCACGCCCACCGTGCCGATGCCGCGAGTGACATAGATCGACGCGTCGCCCTCGCGGTAGAGGCCGTAGACGTATGGAGTGTAGAAGCGCGCGATGCTCACGTTCTGGTGCAGAATTTCGAAGGTGATCTGGCCCCCGTGGGTGTGTCCGGACAAGGTGAAGTCGAAGCCCTTCGCGGCCGCCGCGCGAAACACGTCGGGGTTGTGCGACAGGAGAATGTTCGGCATTCCAGGACGGACGTGGCGCTCGGTTCCGGCCAGGTAATCGCTGCTCATGTACTGGTAGTCGACGCCGGTGAAGCAGAGCGGCTGTCCACGGAAGGTCAGGATTTCCGATTGGTCGCGAAGGATGCGGATGCCGTGGCGGGCGCCGCGGAATTGAACGTACTCCTCGCGCTTGGCGTACACTTCGTGATTCCCCAGACAGCCGATGACGCCGCCGGGGGCCTTCAATCGCGCCAGTTGCTGGATGCAGGCGTCCACCGGATCCTTCGAACTGGTGATGAGGTCGCCGGTGACCACGGCCAGGTCGGCTCGCGCTTCGTTGGCCATGTCGATGGCGCGCGCGAATTCCCGTTCGCTGAGGAAAGGACTCAGGTGGATGTCGCTGAGTTGCACCAATCGGAGCCCGTCCAACTCCTTGCTGAGACCCTTGATCGGGACGTTGACTTCGCGCATCTTGAAGTTGTCCCGCTGGATGAAGACGCCGTATCCGGTGGCGACGACGGGCGATGTCAGAATCGCCGCGCGGGCGGCCAGCAGAACGCGCCGGCGCTCCGGGCTGTGGTCCGGCTTGGGCCGCGGGAGGATTCTCCAGATGAACGCCACCGCCGCGCCTCCCAGTGCGCCCACCAACGCAAGGAAGCTGGTCATCCGGAGCATTTCGGCCAGGCGGACGGGCAGCATGGCGGCGAAGGTGAGCGACCGCAGCATAAGTCCGACCAGCAGCATTCCCGAACCCGCCGCCAGCAGGAGTCTGGACGTCCACTTCGAAGCGTGGAGGCGTCGAACGGCGTAGACCAAAGCGGAAATGGCCAGAAATACGACAGCGTAATCTGACCAACGGTTGGGGAAAATCCGCATGAATCCTGCTTCCATCTTAGCGTGGCGGCCGTGAATAGTTACGGCGAAGGGCGCGGGCTCGCTACAATCGAGTCATGTCGCTTGTAGTGGTCGGTTCAGTAGCCTACGATTGCGTTGAGACGCCGCATGGACGGCGCGACCGCATGTTGGGCGGGGCGTGCACGTACATCGCGTTGTCGGCGAGCTACTTCACCGGCGTGAATATCGTGGGAGTGGTTGGCGAGGATTTCGATCCTGCGGACGAGGATTTCCTGCGCGGCCACAATATCGACCTGGAAGGGTTGGAACGCGTCCCTGGCAAAACGTTCTTTTGGTCCGGTGTTTATTCCGAGGACATGAACGACCGGACCACCCTCGCCACGGACCTCAACGTCTTTGCGGACTTCGATCCGAAGATGCCCCAGCGGTACCGCTCCATGCCCTACCTGCTGCTCGGCAACATCCAGCCCGGATTGCAGAAGAGTGTGCAGGGGCAGATGTCCGGCCTGCGGATCACCGGCGGCGACACGATGAACTACTGGATCACCGGCTTCCGTGACCAGTTGCTCGCCACGATCCAGACCTGGGACTTCCTGTTGATCAACGACAGCGAGGCGCGGCTGCTTTCGGGCGAGACCAACCTGAAGCGCGCCGCCGCGGCGATCCTGGCGATGGGCCCGAAGGCCGTCGTGATCAAGCGGGGCGAGTACGGCGCGATCCTGTTCCGCGAGGACGGTTACTTCATGGTTCCGGGCTACCTGCTCGAGAGCGTCTTCGATCCGACCGGCGCGGGCGATTGCTTTGCGGGCGGCTTCATCGGATACCTGGCGCAGTGCGGCTACGACCTGAAGGACAAGAGCATCGACCCGAAACATTTGAGCCGGGCCGTGATTTACGGGTCGGTGATGGGCAGCTTCTGCTGCGAACAGTTCGGCGTGGAGAGGTTCCGCACGCTGACCCGCGCCGACATCGACGCGCGATTTGCAGAGTTCCATCGGGCCACCGAGTTCTGAGGTGATCGAGGCGGAGGCATCGCGTCGAACCCGCATCCTGGAATGGGCGGGGGTGGCGGTCTGCGTCATCGCGCTGAGCGTCACATCACTCGTCTGGGTAAGCCGCCACGGCTTCACGTTGTACTTCGGCGACGCGGAGGCGCATCTCAACATCGCGCGGCGGATCATCGACTCGCGAACGCCCGGCGTTGACCAGTTCGGGACGGTCTGGCTGCCGGTTCCGCACCTGTTGATGCTGCCGTTTGTTTGGAACGATGAGCTGTGGCGCACGGGCCTGGCCGGCGGCATCGCTTCCGCCATCGCCTTTGTCGCGGCCAGCCTGCTGATCTACGCCACCACCCGCCGATTGTTCGATCAGGCGATCGCCGCGGCTTCCGCGGTAGCTGTGTTCGCGCTGAATCCGAACATCCTGTATCTGCAATCGATCCCGATGACCGAATGCGCATTTTTCGCGGCGCTGTTGGGGTTGCTGTTCACCAGCGTCTGGTTTCACCAGACGCGCTCCGTGTGGGCCGCGCTCGCCGCCGCCGCGTTTTCTAACATCGCGTCGATGACTCGTTACGAGGGCTGGTTCCTGATCCCGTTCGTCGCCCTCTATCTGCTGTGGGCCGGCGGGCGGCGGCGCTGGTGGGCGGCCTTCCTGTTTGGAGCTGTGGCGTCGATCGGTCCGCTATTGTGGCTGGGCTTCAACTGGTGGAATTATCGGAATCCGCTCGAGTTCTATAACGGTCCTTATTCGGCCAAGGCGATTTACGAGCGCGGCCGCAAGGACTTTCCGGGCGAGCATCATTGGATTGCGTCGGCGCATTACTTCTGGGAGGCGGCGCGGCTCACACTGGGGCTTCCGTTGATCCTCATGGGGCTGGGCGGCGCCGGGTTGGCGGCGTGGCGCAGGCGTTGGTGGCCGGTCCTGTTGCTGGCTGCGCCGCCAGCGTTCTACGTGTGGAGCATGTACGGCTCCGGCGCCGAGATCCACGTGCCGACGCTGTGGCCGCACAGCTACTACAACACCCGCTACGGCACCACGCTCGCGCCCCTGCTCGCCTTCGGCGTCGCCGCTCTGGTGTCGGTTGCGCCGGGGCGGCTGCGAGCCGTGGCGGCGGGCGCCGCGGTGCTGGCGGCGAGCGCGCCGTGGCTCATGCACCCGAGCCATGAAGAGTGGATCTGTTGGAAAGAGTCCAAGGTGAATTCGGACTCGCGCCGCGCCTGGACCGCCGGCGCGGCCGAGGTGCTGAAGTCGAGATACAAGCCGGGCGACGGTGTTTTCACGGAGTTCGGCGATCTGACGGGCATCATCCGCGCCGCCGGAGTCCACCAGCGGGACACGCTTCATGAGGGCAACAACCCGCAGTGGATGGTGACCGAGCGGCGTCCGGCCTTGTTCCTCAAGGAAGGCTGGGCGGTGGCGTTTTCGGGCGACGCCGTGGCCACCGCGGTCCAGCGCGCCAACCGCGTGCGTCCGTCCTACGAACTGGTCGCGCGGGTGTTTGCGCCCTGGGCCGATGTCGTGGAGATTTACCGGCGCGTGGGCGGAGACGGCGCGATCGGGCGGTTGTGCAAACAGGGTTTGATCGCTAACTGCGAACCTGCCGGTAAGTCGCCGGAGGATTCAGGAGAAGAACAATGAAGATCCCCTTCACCAAGGCGCACGGCGCCCACAACGATTTCCTGCTCACCTGGGCCGACAATGCGCCATCGAGCGGGTTGGGCGAGTTGGCGAAACTCATCTGCGACCGTCATATTGGCGTCGGCGCCGACGGTTGGATGCTGATGCGCCGCGACGTCGCGGACGCTCACGCCGCCATTCAGTTGTATAACTCCGACGGCAGTAAGTCCGAGATATCGGGAAATGGGACGCGCTGCGTGGCGGCGTTGTTGGTGCACTTAGGACTCGCGCCGTCGGACGTCCGTATCACGACGGGCGCGGGCTTGAAGACCCTTCGACTGATAGATAGCGCGGACGTCGCCTACAGATTCGAAATGAACATGGGCGCGCCGTCTTATAATGAGAGCGATCTGCGGCGCGCAGTCACGGTGGGTGGCGAGGACTTCGATGCGACCATACTCAACATGGGAAACCCGCAATGCGCCGTCTTCGTGGAGAACTTCGAGCTGGACTGGCGCCGGATCGGCCTGGGGATCGAGCATCACGCGATGTTTCCGAATCGCACCAACGTGTCGTTCGTGCGGGCGCTCGACCGGCATTCGATCGACGTGCGGTTCTGGGAGCGAGGCGCGGGAGAGACAATGAGTTCGGGAACGGGATCGACGGGTGCGGCGTTCGCGGCGATGCTGCGTGGGCTGGTGGATGCGCCGGTCCGAATCGATACCGCCGCGGGCCCTCTCAATCTCAGGATGGAGAACGGAGCGGGATATCTCACCGGGCCCGCTGAATTGATCTGCGACGGTGAATTCTACGTGAGGAGATCGTAATGGACTCTGTGGCCGTTTCGGTTGAGGAGAAACTGCGGGAGAAGATCCGCGGCAAGACTGCGCGCGTAGGCATCGTGGGTCTTGGCTATGTCGGCCTGCCGCTTGCGGTGGAGTTTGCACGCGCCGGGTTGTCGGTGACGGGCATCGACGTGATCGCCCGGAAGGTGGAGCAACTCAACGCCGGCGTCTCCTATGTTCAGGACGTGCCGACCGAGGTGTTCCGTCCCTTTGTCGAAAAAGGGCTGTTCAAAGCCACCACCGACTTCTCCGTCATCGCCGAACTCGACACGGTGAACATCGCGGTCCCGACGCCGTTGCGCAAGACCAAGGACCCGGACATGAGCTTCGTGGTGTCGGCGGCGCAGGAGATCGCCAAGTACGCGCATCCCGGTTTGCTGATCATCCTTGAGTCCACCACTTACCCAGGCACCACCGACGAACTGCTGTTGCCGATGTTTGAGGAGCGGGGCTTGAAGGTGGGACGCGACATTTTCCTGTGTTTCTCGCCCGAACGCGTCGATCCCGGCAACCCGAAATACCAGACCATCAACATCCCCAAGGTCGTCGGCGGCATCACGCCCGCATGCACGGAACTGGGCGCGCTCTTCTACGCGCAGGCGCTCGAGACGGTGGTGCCGGTGTCGAGCACCACGGTGGCCGAGATGGTGAAGCTGCTTGAAAACACGTTTCGCATGATCAACATCGGCCTGGTGAATGAACTCGCCATGATGTGCGATCGCATGGGCGTGAACGTTTGGGAAGTGATTGACGCCGCCGCCACCAAGCCGTTCGGCTTCATGCCGTTCTATCCTGGGCCCGGGCTGGGCGGTCATTGCATCCCGATCGATCCGTTCTACCTGTCATGGAAGACGAAACAGGCCGGCATCGAAGCGCGGTTCATCGAACTGGCGGGGTACATCAACGGCTCCATGCCGCACTTCGTCGTCGACAAGGTGCAGGACGCGTTGAACAACGCCGCCAAGCCGGTGAATGGTTCGCATATCCACGTGGCGGGCGTCGCCTATAAGAAGAACATCGACGACGTGCGGGAGTCGCCGGCGCTCGACGTGATCCTGCTGCTCGAGAAACTCGGCGCGAAGGTGAGCTATAGCGATCCCTTCATTCCTTCAATCAAGTTGGACGGGCGGGACATGCAAGGCGTCGAGTTGCTGGGCGCCGCCGCCGCGGCCGATTGCGTTGTGATCGTCACCGACCATACGACTTTCGACTACCAGGCGTTGCTCGACGCATCGAAGCTGATTGTCGACACGCGCAACGCGATGAAGACGCTCAAGTCGCCCAAGATCGTGCGGCTATAGCCCGCGCCTCCCTTGACTCCGGTGTAAGTTGGACATAGAGTCCGGAGTCAGGAGGAGGATCCATGTTGTCACTTTCGAAGATCCTGGCGCCGGTGGATTTCTCTGAACGAAGCGCGAGCGCCGTGCGTTGTGCGATCGACCTGGCCGGTTTCTTCCAATCTCAAATAACTCTGCTGCACGTGTTGCCGGCGCTGGTCCCGCCGCCCCACGAATATCCGGAGATGTACGTCGGCGCCGCGCCGGTGGAGATCGTCGCTGAGCGACGCGCGCGATCGAGCCGCGATCTCGCCAATTTCCTGAACGGCGAAGTCACCTACCCGCATCTGACGCGGTTGCTGCTCGAAGGCGACGCCGCCCGCCAGATCGCTGAGACGGCCGCCGCCGGTTCGTTCGATCTGATCGTGATGCCCACTCACGGCCGCGGGTCGTTCCGTCGTCTGCTGGTCGGATCCGTGACGGCCAAGGTGCTCCATGACGCCGCCTGCCCGGTATGGACGAGTGTACATACCCATACGACGCCCGACGACGGCCGCCTGGCGGTGGGCCGGGTGCTCTGCGCCCTCGACCTGGGTCCTTCAAGCACAGCCACCCTGGACTGGGCGGCGGGATTCTCTGAACGGCTCAACTCCACGCTGGCCATCGTGCACGTCGCTCCGCTCGATCCAAGGACGGAGGCGTACTATCTGTCGCCGGAGTGGCGGGGCCGCACCATCGAAGCCGCCAGGTCGCGCATCGAAGAGCTTCAGGCCGAGGCCGGGACTCATTGCGAGGTCCACGTTGAATCGGGCGACATCCGCCAGGCGATCTGCGACACGGCGCGCGACTCTCACGCGGACCTGTTGGTGACCGGGCGTGGCGGCGCGGCTGGAGCAACCGGCCGCCTGGCCTCCCATGCCTATTCGATCATCCGGGACTCGCCCTGCCCCGTCGTCACCGTGTAGTTAGCGCTGCGCTCTGGCGTTGTGCTTGTCCCGATAGATCTCGCGGCTCAGCGTGTTCTGCCGCTGATTCACCGCCCTGCGTTCGGCCGGCGTCAGGTGGCCGCCGTTGGCCGTGCGCTCTACGTTCACGCGCCGGTTCAGCGCGGCTTCCTGACGTTCGATGTGCGCCGTCTCATGGGCCGTAAGTTGTCCCGATCCCACGCCTTGGGCGATGCGACCCTGCTGGTTGTCCGCCCGTTTGTTGTACTGAGCGAACGCTCCGCTGGCGAGCGCCAGACCCAGCGCCGCGATTCCGATGGTCTTCATGGCGATCCTTCCTCCTGTTCGTTTTCGCTGAGGCCTCTGCCGGCCTCTGTCCACATAAACGAGACTGCGAAGAAAAGGTTGATGAAGCGCCGATTAACGCGGCGTTAAGTTCTTCTAACTCACCACTCGCTTGCGGAACATCCGCGCGCCCGCCCAGAAGCATCCCGCGATGCCGACCACGAGCGCCGCCACCGTGACGTGGATGTCGAGCGTCGCCAGTTCGCGCCCCTGAACGCTTCGCACCATGGCGTACCGCAACCCTTCCGAGCAGTAGGTCAGCGGGTTGAACAGCGTCAGCACCTGGAACCACTTGATGCGGTCCAGCGCGGCCCATGGATAGTAGGTGCAGCCGGTGAAGATCAACGGCGTGAAGATGAGCGCGAACATCAGGCTCACGTACTCAGCGCGCACCAGCGTCCCGATCAGCATGCCGATGTTCGCGCCGGTGGCGCCGGTCAGCACGACCATCAGGATCAGCCATCCGATGCGGTCCGTCCTCACCTCGTAACTCGGCCCGAGGATCAGCACGGCCATCGGGAAGATGCAGGCCGCGGCGAACGCTCCGCGCACTGTTCCGAACAAGACCTTCTCGGCGGACACCATCCATACCGGCAGGGGCGCGAGCAGCCGGTCGTCGATTTCGCGCGCGAAGCCCAAGTCGAGCACCAGGGGCAACGTCACGCCCTGGATTGCGGCCAGCATGCCGGACAGGCTCACGATGCCTGGCAGCAGGAGTCCCGCGAAGCCGCTGGCGGCCAGGCCGATGCCCGGAAGCACCTTGCCGAAGATGAATAGAAAGAACAGCGGCTGCATCATGGCTTGCAGCAGGAACGCGACCAACTCGCGGCCGGTCACCACCAGATCGCGCCGCAGGATCGCGGTGAAGGCGGTCATGGCCAGTTGGAACTGGCTGGTGGAGTAGCGCTCGCCGGAGGGCGCGGCCATCGCTGGAGTACTCATCGGAGGTGCCTCCCGGTCAGATAGATGAAGACTTCTTCGAGCGTCGCGTTCTTCACGCTGATGTCGCGCAGCCGCACGCCGGCGCTCACGACGGCCTGCGCCGCGGGACCCGCCAGCGCGCCGGCCTCCGCCGAGTAGAGCCGGTAGCTGGCCACGCCATCGATGGCTTCGGCGGCGGTGATGTCGTCCACCTTGGTGACCCCCGGCATGGCCTTCAACTGCTCGACCAACGCCAGGCGGGCGGGCGCCTCCGCCTGTACGTGCAGTTCGAGCGCGCTGCCGCCGGGGATCAGGCGCTTCAACGCAGCGGGGGTGTCGTTCACCAGGATCTTGCCGTGATCCATGATGGCGATCCGGTGGCACAACCGGTCCGCCTCATCCATGTCGTGCGTGGTCAGCAGGATCGTCAGCCCGCGCGAGTTCAGCGCCTGGATGCGCTCCCATAAATAGAGGCGCGACTGCGGATCCAGGTTGTTGGTCGGCTCGTCGAGAAACAGGACCTCCGGCTCATGCATCAGCGCCCTGGCGATCATGAGGCGCTGCGCCATGCCGCCCGAGTACTTGTCGACCTTCTCCTTCTGCCGGTCAGCCAGCCCCAGTTCGGTGAGCAGAGAATCGGCGAGCGCTTCGCGTTCGCGCCTGGCGACGCCGTGGTAGGCGGCGTGAAACGTCAGGATCTCGCGCACGCGCAGGCTGCGGTCGAGGTTGCTGCGCTGCGGGACGACGGCGATGCGTTGCTTCACGCGGATCTGGTCGCCGGCGACGTCGAATCCCGCGATGCTCGCGCTGCCGCCGGTGGGGACGACGGAGGTGGTCAGCACTCCGATGGTGGTGGTTTTACCGGCTCCGTTCGGTCCGAGCAGGCCGAAGATCTCGCCGCGTTCGACGCTGAACGACACGCCGTCCACGGCGTTGCTGGACGCCTGCGCATACCGTTTGACCAAGCCGGTGACTTGAATGGCCGCGCTCATGGACAATTCATCCATTGTCGCCGTTTCCGGGCGGCCTCGCACACTTGATAACGTAAACGTTTGGCAATACGTATTTCCTTCCTCGCGCTCGCCGCGCTATTGGCCGCGGCGATGCCGGTTTCCGCCCAGACGTCCCCGCGGCCGCGGCCCGCATGGGTGAAACAGGGCATCGTGATGGCCGGTAATTGGGAGCCCTTGACGTTCATACGCCGCCGCGGGGGCCAGTCCCAACTGGACGAGGCGAACTGGGCGCTTGAGCGCTCCGAAGCGGCCGCGCGAAAACTGAAGGCGCAAGGCGTGAACCTGGTGGTGACGAACTTCTACAAAGGCTTCGGACTCAAGACCGAGGCGTCCGACATCGACGCGACTCGGCGGTTTGTCGAATACGCCCATCGCCACGGGCTGCGAGTGGGCGGCTATATCGGCGCGTCGATGATGTACGAGTCCTTCTTCGACGAAGAGCCCGCCGCCGAGGATTGGAAGCAGGTGGACGAGCGCGGCGGCCCGGTGTTTTACCACCCGTCGCAGCCCTACCGTTACATGGCCTGCCGGAACAACCCCGGCTATCATGCGTTTCTCGAAAAGCTGATGCGCATGGGCGTCGAGGACCTCAAACTGGACCTGATCCATTTCGACCAGATGGAGTCCTGGCCAGAGCCGGACACGTGCCGGTGCCGATTCTGCCGAGCCCAGTTCCTGGACTTCCTGCGCGCTAAGTACACTTCGGACGAGCGCGTGGCCCGGTTCGGGTTCGACCGCGTCGACCGCATGACGCCCCCCGCCTTCGGTCCCTTCGTAGCCTCAGGCGCGGCCGAACTCGTGAACCCGCTCATGCAGGACTGGGTCGAGTTCCGCGCCGCATCCTACGCGAAGCGTTACGCCGAATACGACGCCTTCCTTGCACGGCTGAATCCGGAGGTGGCGCTGGAGGGCAATCCGAACCTGGACCCGTCGCTGAACAAGGCCGTCCGCAACGCCGTCGACGCCGGCCGCCTGCTCGAACATGGCGACATCGTGTGGAGCGAGGAGCCGCAGCAGGCTTCCTGGACCTCCGACGGCCGGCTGATCTCGAAGATCCGGTCGTTCAAGCTCGCCCGCATCATGGGGAAGTCGTTGTTCGTCTATACGGGTGGCCGTTACGGGGCAGCCTCGCCGGATAGCCCGCCTCACCTGCGGCTGGCTGAGGCGATGGCTTTCAATGACAATAACCTGGGCATGGTGGGCGACGTAACTCCCGACGGCGTCGATCTGACTCCCCAGGCGCGCGCCTACATCGATTTCTTCAACTCCCACCAATCCGAGTTAGCCGGAACCAACTCCCTGGCCGATGTCGCGGTGTTGCATTCATACCCGGCGGTGGAGTTCAATCCGTCGAAGGCGCTGGTGGATACGGTGCTCTTCGAACAGAGCCTGATCCAGGCTCATATCCCGTTCCATATCATCCTGGAGCGCCACCTTCAGGACCTCAGCCGTTACAAGGTCCTGGTGCTGGCGGGGCAGGACGCGCTGAGCGACGCGAACGTCGAACGAATCCGCCGGTTTGTAGCGGACGGCGGCGGGTTGGTGTTGGCCGGCAACGTCGCAACCATGACGGAGTGGCGGGTGCGGCGGGGCAAGTCCGCTTTCGACGCGCTGCAAGGCCGCGTGTCGCGGATTCCGGCGATCGTCCCGTCGGTGGAGCCGCCGCCCGCGCGGTTGAACTACCGCTTCGAAAACCGCTGCTGGCAGACGCCGCGCAACCACTCGGAACTGATCGCGGCTGTGCGGAGCGCCGCTCCCGGCCCGATGCCGGTTCAAGTCGATGCGCCGCCGTCGGTCGCCCTTGAACTCGTCGATCAGCCAGCGACGGGCCGCCGCCTCCTGCACCTGGTGAACTACGACTTTCGTCATCCGTTGGCGAATGTCCCGGTGGCGATCGCCGGCTCGGGCGCCGTTCGAATCACGATCGAATCGCCCGACGAGCCGGGCAAGCAGACGCTGGCCGTCACCGCCCACAACAATGAGTTATCCTTCCGGATTCCTCGCTTATCCACCTACGCCCTGGTCACTATAACTCGATGAATACCATTCATCTCACACTGCTGGACTGGGTAGTCACCATTTTCTATCTTGTCGCCATCGCCGCGATCGGCGTCATGGCGGGCCGCCGCGTCAAGGACACCGACAGCTATTTTCTCGGCAAACGCAGTTTTAACAAGTGGCTCATGATCGGGCAGGCGTTCGGTACGGGGACGCACGCCGAAATGCCCGTGTCGCTGGCCGGCGCCGTGTACACCATCGGCGTTTCCGGCATCTGGTACCAGTGGAAGAACCTGTTCGCGACGCCGTTTTACTGGCTTTTTGCGCCGATGTTCCGCCGCATGCGCCGCACCACCACCGGCGAGATCTTCGAGGATCGCTACGGTCCCTGGCTCGGCGCGATCTACACGGTCTTCGCCCTCGGTTTCTTCACCATCAACACCGCCAGCATGTTGAAGGGTGCGGGCAAGGTGATCAGCCAGGCCACGGGCGGCGACGTCCCGGTGAACGAGATCGTCATCGGCATGACGGTCGTCTTCATCCTCTACAGCTTCATCGGAGGCCTGATGGCGGCCGCCTGGACCGACTTCGTTCAGGGCGGACTCATCATCGTGCTGTCGTTTCTGCTCATCCCGCTCGGCTGGTCCGGCGTGGGCGGACTCAGCGGCATGCGCCACGTTCTTGAACCGAGCCGCTTCTCGCTCGCCACTCCCTCCGGCATCGGGCCGTGGTTCATCTTCATGCTGACGCTGAACGGCCTGATCGGCATCATGGCGCAGCCCCACATCCTGGCCGCCACGGGCACGGGCAAGGACGAGTACGCCTGCCGCACGGGCTTCATGTACGGCACCTATCTGAAACGCTTCTGCACCATCGGATGGGTGATGGTCGGCCTGATGGTCTCCGCCATGGCGGCGCGCGGCGTCCCGTTGCACGACCCCGAGGACGCCTTCGGTTACGCCTGCCGGCAACTGCTGTTTCCGGGCGGAGTCGGGCTTCTGGTGGCGAGCGTGCTGGCCGCGAACATGGCGGCCTGCTCGGCTTTCATGGTGAACAGCGGCGCCCTTTTCACCCGTAATTTCTACCGGCGCTATCTGGTCCGCAACGCGGCCGACAGCCACTATCTGCTGGTCGGACGGCTGAGCGGTCTGGGCGTGACGATGTTGGGCGTGCTCTATTCGATCTTCCTCATCAAGCGCGTTCTGTACTCGTTCCTGCTGACTGAGACGATGGCCACCTACGTCGGGATCAGCCTGCTGGGCGGCATCATCTGGAAGCGCGCCAATCGCTGGGGCGCGATCGCGAGCCTGGCCGTGTCGATGGCCGTCAACTTCGGCATGTACCGGTTGCGCGGCGAGCGGCTCGATCACTGGGACCCGGCCGTGTTCGGCGCCTCGCTCGCAGCCGGCGTGGCGGCGCTCGTCATCGTGAGCCTCCTCACGCGACCGGAGCCGGCGGAAGCCGTCGAAGCCTTCGCCGAAAACCTCCAGACGCCCATCACGCCCGGGCCCGGCTCGCGCCTGCTGATCCCGGACCTGCTCCATCTGCAACGTCCTTTTCTCGCTAACTACCGCATCGACCTGACGGGACTCGCCACCGGGTCGCTGCTCGCTCTAGTCATGGTGGCCGCAGTCTGGCTGCTGCTCCAGTTATAGAGAGATCTCCAATGCATCCTTACGGAAACGACCCCGCCAAACTCGACCGTTACCGCGCCTTCTGGGCGCGCGGCGAAGCACGCCGTCCGCTGGTTGGATTCACCATGATCGGCTGGTATCCGCTCGAGGAGTTCTCCGCCGCCCGCGCCTGGGGCGACGACGGCTACATCACGCTCGACATGATCGAGCCGGAGGCGTTCCTTGAAGACCACCTCCGCGCTCTTCGCGAAGGCGAGACGATGGACGACGATCTCATTCGCGGCGCGAGCCCGTTGCTGGTGGCGCTGCCATGGCTGCCCGCCATGCTTGATTGCCGTTTGCGCCTGCTGCCGCAGAACATCCTCGGCGAGGAGCGGCGGCTGGATTGGGGCGAGGCGCTCCAGACCCGCTTCGACCCCGATCACCCCTGGTTCCGCAGGTTCATGCAGTTCGCCGGGATGCTGGTGCGCGAGGCCGACGGACGGTTCCCCGTCAGCCACTCGCCGGAACTCGGCCCTACGGATCTGCACGCCGTCCTGCGCGGCCACAACGAGAGCATCCTCGACCTTTCCGACGAACCGGAACAGTCCGCCGCGCTGCTCGTGCGCACCGCCGAGATCTTCCGCGAGCTGATGCAGACCATCTGGCGCGGGCTGCCGCGCTGGCATGACGGCTACTACGACGCGCAGTACTCGCTGTGGTCGCCGGGCTCGATCGTCCGCATGCAGGAGGACGCGACCGCCGTCTACTCCCCGGCGCTCTACCGCCGCTTCGTCCAGCCCGTCGACCGCATGATTGCGCGCAGCTTCGAATCGAGCTTCATCCATCTGCATTCGACCTCGATGTTCCTGCTCGAAGCGATCCTCGAGATCGAGGAGATCCGCTGCGTGGAGATCAACAACGACGTGGGCGGACCGCCGCTGTCACGCATGGTGCGCTACTTCCAGCGCGTGCAGGAGCGCGGCCGCCCGCTGCTGGTTCGCGGGTCCTTCAAGCCTGACGAACTACGGTTTCTGGTCGACTCGCTCGACCCTCGCGGGCTGTTTTTCAATATCATGGTCACCGGCATGCCGGAGGTGGAGCAGCTCCGTCCCATCCTAGGCATGTAGCAGGAGGCACTCATGACCGCGCCTTCGCGCAGGCAGATTCTGGCCAGCGGCGCCGCCCTGCCGCTCGCTGTTCAAGCGGCGCCGCCCCGCAAGCGCGAGAACCTGAAGATCACCGACATCAAGGTGACCCTGATGTCCTACGAGCTCAAGGATAAGGCCTGGGTGACGGCCACGCAGCTTATCTGGAAGTCGGACTGCGTGCTGGTCGAGGTCTTCACCGACAAGGGCCTGGTGGGCATCGGCGAATCGAGCCCGTACGGCGGACCCGAGTTCCTGAAGGCGACTATCGAGCAGTCGATCAAGCCCGTCCTCATGGGCAAGAACCCGTTCGACGTCGAGCATCTCACCACCGCGTGGGCCGGCCAGCGGCCCACCTACGCCGCCTGGGCCGGAGTGGACGCCGCGCTCTGGGACATCATCGGCAAAGCGGCCAACACGCCTGTTTACCGGCTGCTCGCCAACGATGGACCGCCCGCCGGCCGGCTGCGCATGTACGCCTCCGGAGGCGTCGAATACGCGTGGTACAAGCGCCCCGACGACCTGATCGACGAAGCGGTCCGCCACAAAGAGGAAGGCTACACGGCCTTCAAGTTCCGCATCGGAACCGAGTGGAAGAACAGCGGGATGACCATCCAGAAGTACATCCCGTGGGTCTACAAACTGCGCAAAGCCGTCGGGCCGGGCATGGACCTGATGCAGGAGAGCAACATGCGCCTGACGCTCGCCGAGTGCCTGGAACTGTGCCCGGTGCTCGACGAACTTGGCTTCCTGTGGTTCGAGGAACCCGTGAAGGCGTACGAGCCGGGCGCGCTCGAAAACCACCTGAAGATCCGGGCCGCGCTCAAGAAGGTGAAGGTCTCCGGCGGGGAGAGCCGGGGCACGCGGTTCGACTTCAAGGAGTGGATCGACCGCGACGCCTACGACATCGTCCAGCCGGACTCGAACGTCACCGGCCTCACCGAAGCGCTCCACATCGCCGGCATGGCGCGCCTGCGCGGCAAACCGTGTTGCCCGCACAACTGGCACGGCGGCCTGACCACCATGGCGAACGCGGCGCTCGTGGCGGCCATCCCCAACCGGCTGATGCTCGAACTGAACCAGACCTTCAACCCCTTCAAGCAGGAGCTGTTCAAGGACCCGCTCGTCGTGCGCAAGGGCTACATGGATCTGCCCGACCGGCCCGGCTTCGGAATGGAGCTGAAGCCGGGCGTCGCGGCGAAGTTCCCTTACATTCCGGGCTCGTATTGGAAGCCGAACCCGGAGCTTGGAGCATGATGGCCGGCCTTGCCTGCTAAAATCGAAGGGAATGGCTGAAACAAAGGCAGCGTCGGCGACGCCCCTCCCATCCCCGGCCAAATGGGCTCCGGTTCTCGCCGTCGGATGGTTGATCCCCGGCGGCGGCCACTTCCTTCTGCGCCGCAACGGGCGCGGGGCCGCGCTGCTGGGAGCGGTCGCGGTGATGTTCCTGGTGGGCCTGCTGATGCGCGGCACGATGTTCCAGCCGCAGACCGGCGACCTGCTGACCACGGTCATCTACGTCGGCGGCTTTATCGGCGATCTGGCCAGCGGACTGTTCTACTTCCTCGCCACTTGGCTCGGCTACAACCAGCCGGACGTCGCGGGTCACGTGCATGATTACGGTACGAAGTTCCTGGTGGCGGCCGGCCTGCTGAACATCCTGGCCATGGTGGACGCGTTCGAAATCGCCACCGGAAGGAAGGACTGACCATGAAGATGAACCTGTCCCACTTCGAGGCGGCGGTCCTGTTTGCGCTGCTCACGTCGGTGGTGCTCGGCATTGTGTCCAAGCGGACCGACCGCGAACGGCTGCGCTACGGCCTGCAGTGCTTCGGCTATTTCGTCGCGGCGCTATTCGGCCTGAGTTGGCTGATGTACCTCGGCCACGGCTGAGCCCTCACGAGAACAGACCGCGCCAGGCCGCGTCGAGCGGTTGCCACCGGTGTTTCGCATAGGAGGAGCCCGCTAGCGCCGGCGCCTGCAGCAGCCCATGGCCTTCGGGGCACATGAGCTCGGTTCCATACCAATCGAGCAGCACGTGGGACGGCTGTCCCAGACGCACCGGAGCGCCGCACAAGCGCAGGCACTCGGGACACCGGCGGCGTTGATCGTTCAACGCCCACCGCACCGCGAGCACATATCCGACCATCGTGGCGTGCGGCTGCACGGGGCCGATCAGGGGCGCCAGATCGTATGCGCCGAAGAACGCGGTGGCCACGGCGAGTGCGGTCTTCGACGCCAGAAACAGCCAGCCTCGCACCCCCTGCGCGAGGATGGCGAGGTCAGCAGCCACGGGCAGGATCGCCATCGACAGCAGCAGCATGAGCGCGTGCAGGGAGAACTGCGCGGAGTGGATCCGCGCCATGATGGCCGGCGTACTCAGGGCTGCCAGGCCGGCGCATCCGGCGGCCACGGCCAGCAGGGCCAAGCACCGCACCGGCGACCGCAGGAAGGCCCGGCGAGGAGACGTCCGATGGGCCCACATCCAAGCTGCGTCCCGAAATGCCCCCAGGCAGAACCGCGTGACGCCGCATGGTCCGCCCGCGTGCTCCAAGGTCCAGACCTCACCGAGCCATTCGAACCAGCAGCGCAGCGGTCCCCAGTATCGCCCGGTGGAGGCGGCTCATCCCGCGGCTCCCTTCACCAGGGCCGCCAGCAGCGGATACCGCTTCTGGGCCGCTTCGAGGCGCGCCTTTCCCGCCGCCGTCAGCTTGTAGTACTTGCGGGGCGGGCGCTTCTCCGCGTCCGCTGTCTTCCGCGACTCCCAGGACGAGCGGATGAGACTCGCCTCCTCAAGCCGCCGCAGCGCCGGGTACACGGTGCCGCTCGGCAATCCGGTGGCATCCATCACGCTCAATCCGTAGACGTAGCCGGCCCCGATCGCCTGCAGGATCATGGTCGCGGTGTGGGTAAGCTTGGCATCGTCCGCCATCATCCGCATTGTACCCTATGTAGCTCACTACTTGACAACCAATGACAGTAGTGTGCTACATAGGGTCATGCTCGAACTGCGCGAAGTTTCGAAGCGCTTCTCCGGCATCGCCGCCGTCGACGATGTCAGTTTCACCGCCCGCCCGGGCGAGGTCACCGGCTACCTGGGACCCAACGGCTCGGGCAAATCGACCACGATGAAGATGATCACCGGGCTGCTGGAGATGAGCGCCGGGTCGATCCATTTCGCCGGCGCGCCGATCCACCAGGACCTGATTGCTTACAAGCAGCGCATGGGCTACGTCCCCGAAGAGCCGCACCTCTACTCGCACCTGAGCGGGCTCGAGTACCTGACGATGGTGGGCCAGCTACGCGATCTGCCGGCCCGGGAGACCACCGGCCGCATCGACGGGCTGCTGCGGCTGTTCTCCCTGCACGGCGACCGGCACGTGGCCATCTCCTCCTACTCGAAGGGCATGCGCCAGAAGGTGCTGCTTTCGGCGGCGCTGCTGCACAATCCCGATCTGCTTCTGCTCGACGAGCCGTTCTCCGGACTCGACGTCGCCACCGGACTCGTGCTGCGCAGCCTCATTCAGGAACTGGCCCGCCGAGGCAAGGTGATCCTGTTCAGCTCGCACGAACTCGAGACGGTGGAGCGGGTCTGCTCGCACGTCGTCATTCTGCATCGGGGCAGGATCGTCGCCGACGACTCTATCGAAAGCCTCCGCTCGTTGATGGTCCTACCGACGCTCGAAGAGATCTTCTCCCAACTGGCCGTCGAGCAGGACACCGCCGCGCTCTCCCGCGAAATCGCCGATCTCATCGAGGCCTGAGCCATGCCGAAGAAACAATTTCCCGTCCTCTACCGCGAGTTCCTGTTCCGCATGATCGACCGCGAACTGCTGGCCAGCCAGGCGCAAGGCGACGCGAACCGACTGCTGGGCCGCTTCGCCGCCATTCTCATCTGGATCTCCGTCCCGTTCGCCGGTATGGCGTTCGGCGGCGGCAACGGCCCGCGGCAACTGATACTCGAACGCGCATGGGGGCCCGAGCACGCCATCATCGCCACCACGATGCTGATCGTCAGCCTGTTCGCGGTGCTGAGCTGGGACGGCATGTTCCCCGAGCGCCGCGACGTGCTGGTGCTCAGCCCGCTGCCCGTGCGCCCGGCCACGCTGTTCGCGGCGAAGGCCGCATCGCTGGCGGCGGCCCTTGGACTGACGGTGGCGGTCTTCAACGGACTGCCCGGCATCGCCACGCCGATCGCCTTGACGCCGCCCGGCTGGAACTTCGTGGACATGGCGCTGTCCATCCATCTCTACCGCGGCTTCGCCGCCTACTGGTTCACCGTGCTGGCCGCCGGGGCGTTCATCCTGACGAGCGTGCTGTGCATTCAAGGCGTCGTTGCGCAACTGCCCCGCGCCATCTTCCTGCGGCTGTCGTCCGGCCTGCAGATTGGGACGTTCTGCCTGTCGATGGGCGTGTATTTCCTCGAACCCACGCTGACCACTCCCGCCGCGTTGACTAATCCGGACCATCAGACGGCGCTTCACTGGCTGCCGTCCTACTGGTTTCTCGGGCTCTTCCAACAGCTCAACGGCGGCATCGAAGGATCCGCGGCGCCCACGCTCCGGATGCTGGCGGGGCGGGCCTGGATCGCACTCGCGATTTCGGCGGTGGGCGGCTGCGGCGCCTTTCTGCTGTCCTATTACCGCACTCTCCGCAAGATTGTCGAACAGCCCGACATCGCTCCCGTCAGCCGGCGTGTTTTGTGGCTGCCCCGGTTCGGCGGGCAGGCTCCGACGGCGATCGCCCACTTCAGCATCCGCACGCTGCTGCGGAGCCGCCAGCACCGGGTGATCCTGGCCTTCTACGCGGGCATGGGATTCGCCATCCTGATCCTTTTCCTGAAGGCGCCGTTCGCCCAGCGGATTTACGCGATTTCAGGCGCCGATCCCTGGCGGCAGGCCAGTGTTCCGGTGATTGCATCCACCTTTGTGATGCTCGTGTTCTGGACGCTCGGCGTCCGGGTTGCGATGGCGATGCCGATGGAATTGAAGGCGCATTGGGTGTTCCGGATTCTGCCGCTGCCCGGGCCGGCCGGACTCCTGCCGGCGACCCGGCGTGCGATGTACGCGCTTGTGCTGGCGCCGCTGTGGACCGGATTAGCGGTCTGTCTGTTCTCGCTGTGGCCCGCGCGTGTGGCGTCCGGCCATCTCGCCGTGTATGCGCTGGTGAACGCGGTCCTGATCGAACTCTGCCTGCGCGGGTTCCGCAAGGTTCCGTTCACGTGCTCCTTTCTACCGGGTAAGTCGAATCTGCATATTACGGTTTGTCTGTGCCTGCTGCTGGGGATGAATATCCTCTGTCTTGGGTCGGAAGCCGAGCGCCGCGCGCTGGCGGACGCGGGCAGGTACACGGCCACTGCCGCCGTTCTGGCCGCCGCCGCGTTCGGCGCCCGCCGCATGGCTCAACGCGCCGCGGAGGCGGAGACGGAGTTGTTATTCGAGGAGGAGCCGGCGCCGGCGGTCACCAGTTTGGGTCTCTACCGGGATGGGTATTTGCCGGCGCAGACATCAGGGGGAGTGTAGGCGCTTGCGGGCCCTGCGATTCACGGCCGGGCGGGCGAATGCCGGCGGTTGTTGCGGACGCCGGGGGCTGGGGCGTGGTTTGGGGGGCTGCTGGGTTCGTTTGGTCGATCTCAGGCGCGAGTTCCGGGGCCGAACCCGCCGTAGCGGTCATTACTTTCGGGGGCGGCTCGGGCTGCGGTTCGGGCGGCTGAGGGGGAGGCGCGGGGGGCCTGGGTTCGTTTGGTTCGGCGGCCTTCGGGGTGGAGGTCCCGGCATCCAACTTGAAACGGCGGGCGAAGATCTGCATCCACGCCGCGACGCGGGCTTCCTTTTCAGGGTCCTGCTGCTCGGCGGGAGGGACAACCGGGGGATAGGTCAGGAGTGGAACGTAATCCCTCTGGCCCGGGGGGCCCGGGTGAGGACCGGTCACTCCGGGATGGGGTTGGCCTGGGGGCAGGCTGTCGTTGCGCAGCATCCGGAACTCCTTGAGAGCGCGGGCGGCCTGCGAGCCGAGTTGGCGAATGTAGCGTTCGAGATTGGGAAGGAGATTGCTTTGCGCCAGGGAGTGGCGGTAGGCGAGACTCTCGCGGCCGAGGTAGTCGAGGCCGGGGTAACAGACGTCCACGTCGGACATGTCCTCCGTGACCTGGATGGCTACCGAGATGTCGTGAAGCACCTCGGCTTTGCGGCGGCGCCAGGTGGTGGAGTAGGCTTCCTCGATGAGGTCGTATTCGTGGCGGTCGCGAGGGTCGTGACGATAGAGATAGCACTGGAAGCCGGTGGAGAACTCGGGCCGATCCTCTTCGGGGATGAGTCCGGTGCGGGACAGAACGCCGTGAAAGGTGGCGTTCTTTGAAGAGCGCTCTTTGCCTTCGGGCGTGACAGGGCCCTTGGACTTGGCGCCGTTGATGCGCGCGGCCTCACTGCGGGCCTCGCTGACAGGTTTCTTTTCGTTCGTGTTATCCATTTGCCGACACCGATATCCTGGCCGGCGGGCAAGGCTCCGCCAGCGTGATGTGTTACCGCCTTTCCTGTGCGTTTACGATTTTCGGACCGGTGGACACCGGTTGCGGGGATGCTCGCTACGAGCGTGGAGCGCGTGGATGGGGCTTGGCGCTCCCTCCTACTTTCAGATTAGCGTGGGTGTCTAGAGACTCGGGGTGAGTGAATTTCGGAAGTTGTTGATAAGGTGACGGATATTTCGGTAGTGAGTCGTGTGAACGGTGATTTCCGGGGTAGTCCCACTGGCTAAAGAACCCCGAGTGTCGGACCTGTCTTCTTGGCCAGGACCTTCATCGCGGTGGGGCCAACTGTAACTCGGTCGTGGTAGGCGAACAAACATCCGGCCAACCTGGCCGTGCCAGGGGCCCGGAACGGCCTCCCCGTGCTCCAGTCGATCTGCGATCAATCGCAACGCCGCCGCCTGCACGGCCACCGTCGCCTGCTGCCGGGTGCGCCCGTATGCCGTCACGCCCGGGAGCGCCGCGATGTCAGCCATCCAGCGGCCATCTTCTTCGCGGAAGTATCCGATCGCCAGCGAGAAGCCGGTTGGGGACTTCGGTATGAATCCACCGCGCCACCGATTGGGTGCGTGCGGCGCAGCCGTGCGCATGGGAGAAAACCCGGCGCGAGTCTGAAAGGCCGGTCCTCGCGACCCTGGATATCCTCGGCCGGCTGCAACCGCGAGAAATCGAGCAGAACCTCACCTGAAGGCTACGCCACGTGGGGTTGATATCCGGGCCCAGAAGCTTCTCGCATATCGCCACCGACCATCCGAAGCGTCGCGCTTGGCCCTGTTGCACACGATCACGACCGCTCGTTCGCGCTCCTGTCAACGGCTGATGGTACGACAGAACAATCCGAACTGGTACGATTCTTCACCGATACTCTACCGTTCTTCCAAAGGCTCTTGGTCTCCGATAGCAACAAAGATACGGACCACTATTGACCCATTCGGGTCAATAGTGGTCCGAGGAAGTCGGTCCAAGGAATCAGCTAAGGTTCGGAAGGAGTCAGTGACGGGGGTGATGACGGCGCCGATGAAGACGTACAATGAGCCTCGCGCTTCCAGCGCCATCTTATGCAAATCGTCAAGTGCGGGAGCTGGCGGTCGACTAGTTTCCGTACTGATTGAGGGCGGTCAACGGAGCCATTTCGAGCCACTGGGGGAGCGCGACGAGCGCCCGATGCTGATGCGGCTGTTGCGGTGGATCGAGGCAAACCGGTGAGGGTTCGGCCGCAGGGGGATCACATCGAGGTGCGCGGCGGCAGCGACCGGATTGCCGTGCACGCCCGCGGCAGGCGCAAACACAAACTCATCACCGAGCCGGCGCATCACGCGGGCATTCCCTTTCGGCTCTGACGGCGCGGGCAGCAAGATTCTGGCGCCCCTGCGAGAGGCGGCGCCGGCAGTGGAATCCCGATCGCTGGCCGCCTACGGAAACCTCGGCATGGGAGGCGCGCAATGACCGCGATGGAGCGCCTGGGAACGACCCTCACGACATTGGGATTGAAGGCGGTGCAAGCCCGCCTGGACGGGGTGTTGGAAGAGGCGGAGAAGATAGCGCCCAGCTAGGCGGACTTCCTCGATGAGGTGGTCGCCTCGGAGTTGGATGCCCGCCACACCCGGTACTCGCGGGTCCGGCTGCAGTTGGCGCATCTGCCGTTTGTGAAGACGTTCGATCGGTTCGACTTCAGCGTCCAACCCTCCATCGACGAACGCCAGGTCCGGGAGTTGCGAACGCTGCGGTTCGTGCACGAGGCCAGCAACGTGATCCTGCTCGGGCCGACCGGCGTCGGCAAAACCCATCTCAGCGTGGCGTTGGCCGAAGCCGCCGTACAAGCCGCCCTCGGCGCCCAAGGAGATCAATCCAAAGTTGGGTTCCGGCCGGGCCGCGATCGCATACTTCGGTCCGGACCACATGTTCGCCTTTGATCTACGCGACGGTGAATCGTGTGCCACGAGAAGGCGACCTGATCTGTAACGGCTGTGGTCAGGCTGTTTACACGGGATCCTGGGAACTGGCCGAGAAGACTGTCACGGTGAAGTACCGTTTGGTCAGTCGAACCGTCCAGGGTGTCGGCGAACAGTTGCCCGGGCCGTTGAAAGAGGATACCGCTAAGATCGAAGGCGCCACGGTTCTGTTCCTTGGCCACTCGTTTCATCGATCAGCCGCTCTGGGCGCCAACGTTGGGGAGTTCATTCCTTCCGCCGCGCACTGAGTGCGGTTCCGCATGGAGACCACGCGGGATCAGCCGTGTAGCGTCGCGCGAGCGGTGAGGCCTTTCGCGTCGCTGTCCGCTCACGGCCTTCAAGCACCGCCAGTCTGTGCTGGGCTATTGCCCGGAGCGGACCTCATTCAGCAGGTTGGGGTGACGGTCGAGCAGGATAAGGAGTTTCACCAGGGCGAGCGGGGGCTTGGTCTTGCCGTTCTCGTAACGCGAAAAGGCGTTGGCGCCGCCGCCGAAGATCGCGGCCGCCTGACGCTGGTCGAGCGCGAGTTTCTTGCGGACACGCGCGATGAAGCCGGGATCGACGATGGAGGCGTTCACCTGCTTGTTGAACTCCAGCATCGCCGCGCTGACCCGTTTCGATTCCGCCGCGGCCAGGACGCTTTCCCCGCAGGCCGGGCAGAACTCGCCGCGCACATCCGAAATCGTGGTGGTTTCGCCTTTGTAGACGTACTGGATATCGCGTGTGTCGCGCACCAGTTTCGCCCCTCCGCAGGATGGGCACTTCATGGCGGTTGTTCCTCCCTTCATAGCGCCTTGAACGACACGATCAGAACATCGTCAATGACCGTGAGCTTCAGGTAGATGTCGCCGACCGGCGTCTTCGGGCGGTAGACGTCCTGCCAAAATGCGGTGATCGGCGTGGGTGGTCATGCTTTTGTAGAAGTCGCGCGGGGTAAGCGCGGCGACGACGCCGACGATCTCTTCGAAGCCAAAGCCCAGCGCCGCGCCGCCAGCGAGCGCCGAAACCGTGGCGCGAACCTTGCCGGCCGCAAGCAGGTTCTTGACAGCCACCAGCTTGCAGTGCGGCGTCTGCTTCTCCACGGTTCAGATTAACCTATTTGGTTATGTTTGGCAAGTAGGTTAATTGGGTCGCCTCGGCGCGCACCCCGCCATGGACCATGAGCGTATGGACGTAGGCTTCCGCGAACGGGATGTGACCGGCGGCGGCGAGCTGTTTGGGCAGGGTATTCAACTGATGCTCGGCGTTGCCGCTGGTAGTCGCGGGTTTAGTGGCGGTGGTCCGTAGGGATTGCATTCTGGGTGGGGTGGGCGAGATGCGGATTCTGGCGCTGGGTTGCTTTCATGGCTCGTGGCGGGTGGGGTGGCGGCCGGTGGCCGTGAGTTCATCGGTGATGTGGCAGAGTGTTGTCGAGGTCGTCGCTTTCGGTAATCGGACACACCCCAACGACAACGCCGGGACGATGAAGCCGGCGCCTGTCGTAGCGAAGTTCGGGGAAACCGTCGGATTAGCCGATAGCCGACCCTGCCGCGCCGTCGGCAAGAGCAGGAACAGTGGAACGCCCGGCGTGGTTGGTGAAAGGGCTGACCGAGTCGAGCACGAGGTGCAGTCTGTCGACGCCCTTGACCCTGCCCGCTCCGCGATAGGCCACGATGGGCTGGATGAGCTGGGCTCGGATGAAGTCATGGTGTCGATAGACGCGGTGCGTGTCGCGGTCATCCAACAGGATCACCGTGAACGAAGAGTGTTCCGTCCGCGAGAGCAAGAGCGGTTGGCGCAAGGCGTCGATCATATCGCCGCCGCGGGGCCGTGCGCATGCAGGAGTTTAGAAACTGGTGGTTGCGGTCTTCACGGCGAGGCGGCCGAATGATGGCGACGACGCGGCGGCGCCGGGTGGCAGGGCGCACGCCGGTCTCGATGCGGTCGAGCAGACGGCGTCCTGGCGCCGTTTCGCCCCGATGCTCACCCTCGGCGGCAGCCCGTTTCGTGCACTCTGTTCCATTACCGGAGAGGCATCGAGTTGAGGCGTTGGACGATATCGAATGTCTGATCGAAGCGGATGTGGTGCGTGGCACTCCGCAAGGCACAGGCGAGGTAGTTTTCAAAGGGATATCGTTGTTGTCAGGCCGTCTGCCTCATGAAGCACCTATCAAGTATTTCTGTAAGCAAAGCCGTCAATGCGCGATGAGGATCCCCTTCGGCGATTCGCCCGCAAGGACGTAGGGCTTTCAGGCCCACCATCTTGAGCTTGTGCGCCATCGATGGGGGACGGACACGCTGTTGATGTAGATCGAGTTGGCCCGCCTGTTTGGCCGCGAATATGACTTGACGCCGCCGAGGATTAGAATCACAATGTAGTTCTAATCATGTTGGGTGAGTTCGAATACCTATTGATCACCGTCGCGGCCGGATTGGGCGATAGCGCTTATGGCGCGTCCATTCGCGAGGAACTCGCCGTTGCGACCGGACGAAGATGTTCGCTTGGGGCGCTTTACACCACCATCGATCGTTTGGAAACCAAGGGCCTGCTTGAAACGTGGATGGGCGACGCTACGCCTCAGCGCGGGGGACGCGCGAAGCGGATGGTCCGGGTGACGCCCAAGGGTGTGCGGGCGGCTAGCGATTTCTACGACGCCGTGAGCCGGGTCAGCCGCGGCGCGTCGTGGGCGGTGAACGGAACGGAGAGCCCATCGTGACGAGCCTCGGTTGGTCCTTCGTGGCGGTTGCGGCCCAACTGCTGCAGCCGCACGAGCGCGAGGCGGCGTTGGGAGACCTGGTGGAAGCCACCGAAAGCGCATGGCAAGGGCTGCTCGATGTGCTTAGCTTAGTCCTCTACAGACAGGCGGTCCTGTGGAAGAGTTGGCGGCCTTGGCTCGCGGCGTTCGGGTTGACGGCGCCCAACAGCTTCCTACTGATGGGCGCCTCCGTTTCCGTCAGCCAAGCTGTTCTGGGGCTCACCGGGCAGAAGGTTCCAGATGGCGGACGGCTGACGACGTCCCACGATCTTGTGGACCTGCCATGCCAGGTGTTCCTGCTGCTCGCATGCTCATGGGCGGGTGGTTTTGTAGCGGCGTCGGTGTCACGGAGGACGCTTTGGGTGAGTGCATCCTTGTGTGCGTTGCCGTGCCTTCTTTGTCTGGCCACGTTCCGGACCGAATCTCTATCCAGGGTCTCACTGCTGATCTTCCTGCCGCCCGCGATTCTGGGAGTTCGCCGGGGCATCCGGTTCGCTCGGGTCAAGCTGAGTTTCGCCATCGCGCTTGCACTGGCGATAACCACACTGATGGCCGGCAGGTTGAACGGAGGAGGTTCGTGGATCCCCAGTTGGGCGCTCCTATGGCCAATATGGTATCTCGCTGCCCTGTCACGCGAATATGGCGACAAGCCGAACCAACCTGAGACTGGAAGCACAAAGGCGGTTACAACGTCATGATCTCAAAACGGATGCGCGTGTCACTATTTCTGGCGCTATCCTGTGGACTCGCGGGGATGAGCGCGGTTCCGGCTTCTTCGGATTCCGCCAGGAGCCAAGTTGTAGAGCGGGAACTGCGCTCGAAGAACATTGAAAATAACAAGGCGGGCGTCGATCCCGTGAGGAAGATGCTGGTTTATCTCCCCGCCGGTTATGACAAGTCGTCATCGCAGCGTTACCCGGTGATCTACTTCCTTCCCAACCCCTTCGAAGCTAGTTACCGTTTCGATTTTGACCACAGGGATGCTCAGGGCCTGTTTGACCGGGCTATCGCGAAGGGTGTGATCAACAGGTTTATCCTCGTCGCCGTCGATATGAACACGCCGCTCGGAAGTTCCTGGTACGTGAACTCTTCGGCCACCGGCAACTGGGAAGACTTCATGATTCAGGAACTTGTGCCGTACATCGATGCGAATTTCAAAACCATACCTCATAGGGACTCCCGAGGCATCGCCGGGATATTCATAGGAGGATATGGCGCTATCCGCTTCGGCATGCGGCGCCCCGACGTCTTTGGCTCTGTGTATGCAATGCACCCGGTGGGGACTGGGACAGGCGTCAGGACCAGCGCCGCGATACCCAAGTGGGATATCCTGGCCAACGCCAAATCCATGGATGACGCGAAGAAGGACGGAGTCACGCGGATCTTCGCCACCATGTTTCAGGCTCATTTGCCCAATCCAGAGAAGGCGCCTCTCTTCGTTGATCTGCTGGCGCGCCAGGATGGGGACCGGCTGATCATCGACGCCAAACTCATGGAACGCTTTCGCAATAACTTCTATCTGGAAACGATGATTCCCCAATATGCCGACAACCTCAACTCCCTGCGGGGCTTCAAGTTTGACTGGACGCGAACTGACGCAAATTTCGACCACGTGTACGCCAATCAGTCCTTCACGCGTAAGTTGAATGAATTCGGGGTTCGTCACGAGGCGGAAGAATACAACGGCGCGTTTGGAGCGGACTGGGGCGTCGATGGACGATTCTACACCGATGCTCTGCCATTCTTCCAAAGGCTGCTGGTCTCCGATCGCCACAAAGATACGGGCCACGATTGATCTATCGGCGTCCACAGCGGTCCCAGGACGGTGGACGAGGGACGCAGCTCAGGGTTCGGCCGGAGTCACTGACCAGGGGATGGAGCCGAGGGAGACGACGGTCGGAAGTTCAAAAACGCGGTGGCGATCGAGGGGATGCGAGGAGCGCCCGCGGCTGATGCGGTGGATCGACGGGCAGTGCCCGGCTACCGGACGATGCGAAACGAAGCGCCTGACGGTGTCCTCAAGGCAAGACCGGCCGAGCCGGAAGGCGTGAAGCGAGAAAGACCAACTGATGGTGTAACCCGCTGTGTTACAGCCGGTTGACAGGCATATTACCTACTCCCTTGCACGAACTAAGTCACTAGACGGTCGCGGGCCGGTCCCTATAGACTGAATTCGGATATGCGGAAGATGTTTCTCGCAGCCTTCCTGCCGTTCCTTGCTGTTGGCGGGGTCCAATCCAGGCTCAGTTTCGAGCCCAATTACGGACAAACAGGCCCTGAGACCCGTTATATCGCCCGCACCGCGACGGGGCTGGCGCTGGTTCGCGACGCGGGCGTCACCCTGATCCGCAAGCGGCCGGGCGGCTCGACGGCGGCCGTCCGGATGGAACTGGATGGGGCGAACCGATCCGCGAGTTGGCGAAACGGCGGAGCGGCGCCCGGCTCCACATCCTATCTGCTGGGAAATAACCGGGAGCGTTGGATCCGTGACATTCCTCATTACTCGGGAGTGACGCGCGGCGACGTCTATTCCGGCGTCGACTGGGTGCTCTACGGCGCCGGGGAGAAACTCGAGTTCGACTTTGCCGTCCGGCCAGGGGCGCATCCGGGACAGATCCGGATGCGGTTTCCCGATTCGACGGGGCTGAGTGTGAGCGATGCGGGCGACCTTCTGGTCGCGACGCCTTCCGGGACTCTGGTGCAAGGGCGCCCGCGAGTTTACCAGACTCTGGCGGACGGGGCACGGCAGGCGGTTCCAGCCTCCTATGTCATACGGGGACGCGATCGCGTCTCGTTCGCGATTGGCCGGTATGATCGCACGCTCCCGCTGATCATCGATCCGGTGCTGCAATCGGCTACATGGCTTGGCGGATCCGGAGCGGACCGCGTCATTCTGGCGGACTCCAACGCCGTCGTCGGCACGACTACGTCAGCCGATTTTCCCGGTGTGGAGGTGGGCCGGCACAGTGGGTCCGATATCTTCGTCTATCTCCCTCAGCAGCAATCCACCCTGATTATCGGCGGGACCGGCGACGATGTGGCGACGTGCGCCGACGCCCGGTCCGGAAGTTATGTCGCCATCGGCGGCTACACGAACTCAAGAGACTTTCCGCTGAGCACGAGCTACACGGGAGATCCGGCGACTCCGCCGTACCCAACCCAGCCGGCGTATGGCGGCGGCGACGCGGACGGCTTCCTGATCTACTTATACGGATCCGCGATCGGCTTTTCCACCTACATCGGAGGATCGGGCGACGACCGCGTCCTGGGCATCCAAATGGGGAGCTACTTTCCAGGGCCCATCGCGGTGGTGGGTTCGACGACTTCCCCCGACTTCCCCACCGTATCTCCCTGGCAGGCGACAGCGGGAGGAGGCACGGACGGGTTTGTCACTCTTATCAACTACTACGGGGTCGTTCTTTCGTCTTACCTGGGGGGATCGGGGGACGATCGCGCCACCGCAGTCACAGCCAGTTCCGACTGGACGGACATCTATATCGCCGGCGAGACGCGTTCGGACGACTGGCGGCCGCCGGGGGCGTTTTCAGGGACGCGCAAGGGCGGCATCGACGCCTTCCTGATCCACCTGACATCCGCGACCAAGTGGCTCAGCCAAGCGGCCGCCGGGCAGTCGGTGATTTTCGGAGGTTCGGGGGACGATCGGGTGGCCGGCGCCGTGCTGCAGCCCAACGGCCTGTTGGCGGTGGCGGGATCGACCTCCTCGGCGGATCTGTTCGCGGACTCAGCGCCCAAGACGGCGTACGCGGGCGGAGAGACGGACATTTTCGCGGCGCGTTATTCGCCGGACCTGAGGACCCGGGTGTTCGGAACCTTCGTGGGCGGGGCCGGAGCGGATGAGGCCGTTGCGCTCGCAACCGATGCGTTTAATGAACTGCTGGTTGCCGGGTGGACGAACTCGTCCGATTTCCCGGCCCTTGGAGACTCCCTGTCGCCTTGCGGACAAGGCTCCTCCGACGGCGCCGTGGTTCTGCTCGACTCAGCGGGCGCGCCGCTCTATTCGTCCTGTTATGGGGGATCGGGCGGCGACCGCATCACGTCCTTTCGTTCCGACGGCGCCCAGAAGTTGTTTGCGGGGGGCTATTCGGATTCGCCCGGCCTGCCGCTGCGGCAACCGGTTCAGGCGGCGCCGGCGGGACCGGTGAACGGGTTTTTCGCCACGCTGGCGCTTCCGATCATCCACGCCAGCGACATCGTCGTGGGGAAGGATCTGTCCGCGCCGCTGACGGCGCTTCTTGGCGATCCATCGAACTACGTAGGCGTGGTTCTCACCGCGACCTCTTCCGATGCGGCGCGGGTGCTGCTGGCGCGGGACCCCGACGATGCGGGCGCGGAGACCATCACGGTTGGGAACGGGAGCACCGCACAGCCAGCGGAGCGGAGTTTCCGGATTGGCTGCCTGACCGGCGACGGCGCGATTCCGGTTACGCTGACTGCGCCAGGCTACTCCACGAGGACCATTCAGGTGAGATGCGTCCCGCCGGTGATCTCCGTGTCGCCCACCGAACTGCTGGCTCAGGCGGGCGCCCAGGTGATCGTGGCGCCGGCCGCGGCCGATCCGGATAGCCGGATCCTGGCCGTCCAGTATCCGCGGGCGGGGGCGGAGCCGATCCGCGTCGACATATCGAATCCGTCGCCGGACGTCCTCAAGTTAGACCGGAGTTCGATACTGATCGACTCCACCGCCGCGTACGGCGCACAGCCGTCCTTTGAGGTGACCTCCATCACCGGAGGCCCGGTCACGGTTACTTTGACGGCGTCTCCTTCGTATGATTTCGCGCCAACGAACACGGTGCGAGTGACACCGTCCGCCGCGGTGCTGACGCCCTATTTCCCGGCGCTCGCGAAGGGGCTGGTGGGGCAGATGTGGCTCGGGAACACCGGGAACGGATACAGCGGCCCGATCACGGTGACCAGCTCGGATCCGTCGAAGGCGACCGTTACGACCAATCCGTTCAGCCACGGCCAGGAGTCGGTGACGGCGACTGTTTCGAATTCGTATTATCCGCCAGTGTGGGTTGAGGTGCTGGACGACTCATCGCCCGTCGCGATCACCGTGACGGCTCCCGGCTATCAGCCTGGAGCAGCGCCTTTGCAGTTCGGCCGGCTGGCGGCTGGGTTCTTCTATAACTCGGCTTATGCCTTCAGGAACCTGTTGCCGGGTCCGGTGGAGTTGAAAGAGGACGAGACGCAAACGGTGGCCTTCGGCGTGTACGTCATCCCCCGTGCGACCGGATCGCTTCCGGACTCCCGGATTCTCGTAGCGCCGGATTCGGCGATTCAGGCGAGCATCGGGAATTCGAATCCGCAGGCCGCCACGCCCGAGCACGCATCTTTCAGCCTGGAGCCAGGCTCCGCGCTGAACCCGTTCCAGTTCGACATCAAGGGGGCACACCCCGGCAAGGCGCAGTTACGCGGTGCGGTGACGGCCGCCGCCCAGGTCAGGGATCTTGGCCCGCTGACGATTTCGACGCTGGGGGTTGGCGTTTCCATGAAGCCCGCGATGGTGGGCTTCAATCTGATGGCGCCCGTGGCCCTGCGGCTGACGGGGCGGGATCTGACGGGTCCGGTGAACGTCAAGCTGACCAGCGCGGATCCTTCGAAGCTGCTGCTCAGCGCGGACGATAAGAGCGCGGGGGCGCCCGCGATCTCGCTGTCGATGACATACCCCCAAACGGCCTTCTACGTACACGGGCTGGCGAGCGCGGGCGCGGTGGATGTGATCGCCGACACGGACCAATACGCCAGGGGAAAGACGTCGATTACCCTGGCGCCGTCCGGACTGGCCTGGACCACTTCCGTCGCCAGTCTCCCACGGCAGCCGTACAGCAACGGGCCGGCAATCGGGTCGTACATCCTCGATCCCACGGCTCTGACGGCGTTGGCCCGGCAAGGATTGCGGCCCGGCGTTGAGGGCGCTGTGCCGATCCGGAACTCGGCCCCGTCGCTGGTCACCTTGGACCAGGACACGCTTCCGCTTTCGGCGGCCACGGACGGTTCCCTGCCGGTTTCGATGTCGGCGTCCGGCGAAGGCAGCGCGGAATTGACGATCGTGCAACCGGCCGGTTTTACGGCGCCGGTGGGCAGAGGAGCGCTGCATGTGTCGGCGTCGCGCCCGTCCATCACCATCTATCCGCAGCCGCTGGGAAGCGACGGGCAGGGCGTGCTCCGGTTCGAGGTCCCCACGGGATTCGCTACGCCTGTGACGTTCACCTCCACCGACCCCGCGCGGCTGTTGCTTGCGACCAGCAAAGCCGACGCCGGGTCGGCGGCGGTAACGGTCAACAGGGTGGATGGGACATACGGGCCGATCTATATGAACGCGGCCGGCGGGCCGGCGGACGTGAAGGTGACAGCGTCCGCCGCAGGCGCCGCGGAGAGTTCCGCCATCGTGAACATCGTGCCGGTGGCGCTGGGGCTTTCAGCTCCCACGAGTAGTTATGGCGGGGACCCGACGGTCGACGCCAATACCCAGCAGGACTCCGTCACCGTGACATTGTCGCCCAAGCTGCAAGGCTCCAACGGCTACAGCGAGATGACGCTCCGGCCGGGCCTCGATCCAATCCCAGTGGTTATCCTGAGTTCCAACCCGGATGTCGTCAGCGTCGTGACGGGGCCGGTCCTGTACAGCCAGACCAGCTCCGCGCAGTTCCAGGTGAAGCCTCGCGCGGCGGGCCAGGCGAAATTGACGATCACACCTCCGCCCGGTTTCGGCCTGGTCCGGCCGGGATCCGGGCGCAGCGTCACGATCAACGTCGCGGGTCCGTCGTTCGCTCTGGCGCCGGTTACAGTCGCGCAGGACCTGCAGGCGCCGGCGGCGCTTTCGGTGATCCGGGGCGCGACGAGCATTCCGGCCGACGTGGATGTGACGCTTGCGAGCGGCGACGCCTCCAAGGTGCTGCTGAGCGCGGATGGCGCAAGTCCGGGAGCCGGCACGTTGCCCCTGCACTTCTCGCGAGGCCAGTCCGTTTCGCGGCCGATCTACGTGCAGGCGCTCGATTCGGCGGGCGTGGTTCCCATCAGCATCACGGCGCCGGGCTATTCGGACGCAACGGCGACGGTGACGCTGGCGCCCTTGACGTGGGTGCTGGACCAGCAGGCTGTGGAGGGGCTCCTTAAGGATGGAACCCAGACGGTGCGGGCCGCTCCGGCCGCCAAGGCGGGGAGTTTCTATGGAACCCCCGATTACCCGATCCGGCCCGGGCTCGCGCCCTTCGACCTGGCGCTGACAAGCAGCGACGCCTCCGTGGCGACGGTCAGCCCCGCCGCGTTGCGGTGGGCGCCGGGAACGCGCGAGTTGTCCTTCACCGTGCGGCCGGTCGGCGCCGGAGTTGCGTCCGTCAGCCTGAAACCGCCGGCGCCCTACGTTGCGCCGCCGGATCTGCCGGTCCGGATCAGGGGCGGACAGTTCATCGTGAGTTCGGGACTCCGCCTCGGCAAAGACCTTCAGGACAGCTTCACCGTTTGGGGAGACAGCTTCAGCCGCGAGAGTGTGACGCTCACCGCCGCCAGCGGGAATCCGTCGGCGCTGCTGGTTTCCGCTTCCGGCGCGGCTGCCGGCAAGGCCTCCATCACGATAGTGAATCCGGCCGGCCAGACGCCGCGAATCTACGTGCAGGCGCTGGGGGAGGGCGGGACCGTACCGGTGACCCTATCGGCCGATGGCTATCAGGACGCGACCGTGCAGGTGGAGCTATCGCGCACGGTGGTCAGGTTGTCGCCGGTTCAGTCGTCGTCATTGACGTTGACCCCGCTGTCCGCGCCTGTCCAGTTCACCGCGCAGTTGGCGCTCAACGGCTCGAACTCCGTCCAACCGTTACGCGCGGGCGCGGCGCCGGTGGTCGTGCAGGCAATGGTCAGCGATGCGGCGGTGGGAGCGGCGGCGCCGTCGCAGTTGACCTTCCAGCCGGGCGACTCCGCGCAGGCGCTCTCATTCCAGCCCCTGGCGGCGGGCTTCACCCTGCTTTCCCTGAGCGTGCCCGCGGGATTCGCCGATCCTCTGTCCGGCCGCCAGCAGTTGATCACCGTCTCGCCGCTCCGGTTGGTGTTCGGAACCGGTCTTACGGTGGGGAAGAACCTGATGCGGGCGGTCACCATCAGCCCCAGCGGGCCGCTGGCGAAGGATCTTCGAGTGACGTTGAGTTCGTCGGACCCGGCGCGGTTGTTGCTTTCGGCGGCGTCCGCGGACGTGGGGGCGCAGTCGGTCACCGTGAACCTGCCCGCCGGTTCGGGCGGCGGCGCTCAGTTCTGGATTCACGGGCTCGACTCGCAGGGCCCGGTATCGGTGACGGCCTCCGCCGCGGGGGCATCCGCCTCCACGGTTCCGGTTACCCTCGAGCCCTCCGGTTTTCGCTTCAACTCCAGCACTTTGTCCGCCCTGGTGAACGGACAGACTTCGGTGAACGTGATCAGTTGCTCACTGGATCCGGTGACCCTCGCGCCGGATACGGATCAGTCCTTGCGCCGCGGCATGACTCCGGTCGCCGTGGGCGCGGTTTCGTCCAATACCGCCATCGTTCCCGCACCGGCGTCCGTTAACTGGACCGGCGGGGACAGCGTGCGCGGGCTGCCGGTCACCCCAGCGGCGGCGGGAAGCGCCACGCTCACGCTAACGCAGCCACCGGGCTTTACAGCGCCCTCCAGCAGGGCGTCTCTCTCGATTACGGTCCGATGAAGGATCACCAATTCATGCGCTTTTCTTCGTTTCTACTTCTCACCCTGGCGGCTGCCGGCGCGTTCGCCGCCGGTCCGCAGAAAGCCGACCTGTGGAGGACGGCCGAAGGGCTGGCCTTCGAGCCGAACCGGGGCCAGTTGGCGGGCGAGACCCGCTACTTCTCGCGGACCGCGAACGGGATCGTGTTCCTCGACGCCCGCGGGTTCGCGTTGACGCGTGGGGGCTCCACCCTCCGCTTCGAACTGGCGGGCGGCAACCCGGGCGGTGAGTGGATTCCGGAAGATGCGCGCGAGAGCACGGTGTCGTACTTCGTGGGGCGCGATCCGGAGAAGTGGGTCCGCGATGTACCGCGTTACCGGCGGTTGACGCGCCGGGGCGTCTATCCGGGCATCGATCTAACCTTCTACGGCGCCTCGAACCAGCTTGAATACGACTTCATCGTGGCGCCCGGCGCCGATCCCTCGCGCATCCGGATCCGCGTGCAGGGCGCACGGAGGCTGAGCATTACGCGAGAGGGCGAGTTGATGGTCGAGACCGCGAACGGCGCGGTGCGGCAGCACAGGCCCGTCCTCTTTCAGACGAGGCGGGACGGGGGACGGCGTAGCGTGGACGGCGCGTTCCGGTTGACCAGCGCGCATGAGGCCGGCTTTACGGTAGGCGCATACGACCGGAGCCTGCCGCTTTCGATCGACCCCGTGCTCGATTCGTCGACGTATTACGGCGGCAGTGGAGACGACAAGATTGTGGCTACCGATGGAACGAACGTGGTTGGCGTCACGACCTCCATTGACCCGCCGGGCGGATTCAGACGGTCCCAAGGGGCCGACGTGTTCATACGCTTCGGCTACCAGACGTTCATCTACGGAGGCTCCGGCGACGACCAGGCCACAGGCGCCTATTTCAATTCGCAGTACGGCGGGGGCGTAGTGGTAGCCGGCTTCACCAACTCTACCGACCTGCCGACGAATGCGAGCGTTTTGACCAACGGGTACTCGCCAGCGAGCGTCTGGCAGCCCGACTACGCCGGCGGGGCCACCGATGGATTCGTCATCGTGGTCCGTCCCGTCCAGACGCAAGGCAACAGTCTGCAGCCGTGGATTTCCTACTACGGCACGGCGGGGGACGACCGGATCAACGCGGTCGCCGGCTTCTCCTACGGCTCCGCATTCGCTCTGGCTGGTTCGACGAATGGGACAGGGTTGCCGTCGTCGCTTAACGATGACCGCCTGGTAGGGCCGGGCGGGGGACTCGACGGGTTCGCCGTCTGGTGCGGTCTCAGCTCTTTCTCGAACCCGAGCGTGCAATATGTGACGCGCTTTGGAGGCTCCGGCGACGATGTTGCATTGGCCGTGGCGGCGACTTACGACGGGTTCTATGTCGCTGGCGCGACGCAGTCCTCCGACTTCCCGCTGGTGAACGCCGCGAATTCCGGGAGATCGGGCGCCTCGGATGCATTTGTGATCAAACTGGGGCTTGGTGCGCCGGGATTGGCGGAGATGGCGGGCACGTTGTTCGGCGGCGGCGGCGAGGATCGCGCGACCGGGCTATTACTGACAGCCGATCCGGCTCTGTACGTCGCGGGAGTTACATCCTCGGGGGACCTGCCCACGGTGAACCCGGTACAGGCGAAGTTCGGCGGCGGACCATCGGACGCGTTTCTCGCGAAGTTTCCGCTGGATCTCTCCCGGACGCTTGCCGCCACTTATATTGGCGGATCGGCGGCGGACGAGGCGACGGGGTTGGCGGGCGACACCCTCGGAAACCTGTTCCTGGCCGGTTGGACGTCGTCCACCGACTTCCCGGTTCGCGACGCGTTTCAGCCCCAGTATGGGGGCGGCCCCGATGACGGCTTTCTGGTGCATCTCGACGCCGGCGGCGGGGTGTTGCAGTCCACGTATTTCGGGGGAACGGGCAGCGATCGCATCCTCTCGGTGTACGCCCCCTCTGGACCTAGCGCCGTGGTTGTGGGCCAGACCACTTCCGCCAACCTGCCGCTTGAATCTCCGTCGCAAGATACGCTCAAAGGGGCGAGCGATGGATTCACCGCCAAAATCGCGACCACCGTCATCACCGCCGCGCGCGCTTACACCGGTAAGGACCTGCGCGTCTGGACGCCGGTGTCGACCGGGCGCAGCGGTTCCTCCGCCCCGGTCGTGACGGTCGCCAGTAGCGATCCTTCGGTGGTTCAAGTCGCGGCCGGCGATTCCGACGCCGGTCAAGCCTCGACCCAGCTTCCAGCGCACGCCAGCGGATTTTACGCCGATTGTCTGTCGGATACTTCAGGCGCCGATGTATCGATTTCGGCGCCGGGCTATCCGGCGCGAACCATCCGTGTGGACTGCGCTCCCGCCGTCATCTTCTCCTACGGTCCGGGCAATCCGCCCACACTCCGTCTCTGGGCCGGTCAGGGCCAACTGTCCTTCCAGGCCGGCGCGGTGGATCCACGCGATCCGGCGAAGTCATGGACGGCCATGTTGCGGCCGGGTGTGACGGCGCCGGTTGTGACAATCTCGAACGCTACTCCGGCGGTGGCGGCTGTGTCGAGCGACATGGTCAACGTGAACGGCTACGCCGCGATTACGGGGGTCTCCGTGGGGACAGCCGAGTTGTCGTTCTCCGCGCCGGGCTTCACGATCCGTCCCGCGACGATGTCGATTGCGGTGAAGGGGGCATTGAATCTCCAGGCCGGGACCTCGGTCCCGGTGGGGTTTCAGGCCGGATGGAGCCTGGGATATTTTATTCCGCCGGCCGGCGCAGTGGTCACCGTCACCAGCCAGGACCCGTCCAAGCTGCTGATCTCCACGAACTCCACGCAGGCGGGAGCAGCCAGCGTGTCCCTTGCGCTTTCTGGCAACAACGGCGTGTACCTGCAGGGGATCGCAATGGGCGATTCACAGGTCACCTTCGCCATCCAGGACCAACCCGCCGCCCAGATGAGCGTTCATGTGGGGACGCCGGGAACGACAGTGAGTCTCCCCGCCTATGGAGTCCTGCGAAGCCTGGAGGCCGGGCAATCCGGCAGCGTCAGGGTCCTGTTCACGGTGGACGGCGTCAGCGGCAGCTTCCTGCCAAATCCCGGAACGGTCTTCGACTTATCGCTTACCTCCGCGAACCCGGCGATTGCGACGGTGAGCCCCGATGTGGTTCACGTGGACTGGAATTCTGTGTTCCCGAGTTTCGCAGTGACCGGCGCCGCCGAAGGCAGCACGTCACTGGCTCTTCACGCGCCGGACGGGCTGGCGCTCTCGAACGCCGCCAGCCAGATTCCGGTGACAGTGGTAAAGAAGGCGGTGCGCATGGATGGCGTCGACCTGGGCAAGGACCTGGCAGCCCAGATGAGGATCTACCTTCCCGCTGCCGCTGCCGCCAACGTGAAGTTGTCCAGCAGCAACCCGGACCTTGTCCTGCTGTCGGAGGTCGCTTCGGTCCAGGGACAGGCAACGCTCTCCGGCAAGACGTCCCAGGGGGTGAACAAGTACTCATTCTGGGTCCAGGGTCTGGCGGCGGATGGCCAGGCGACGATCACCGCCGAGGTGGACGGCTACGACGCTGTCAGGGCGACCGTTACTCTCGGTCCGTCGGGCTTTGGCTGGACTGTGGACACTTACCAGGCAGCGTTGTATACGCCGTCCGCCGGGACCGTGTCCGTGACGCCGTTCGTCCTCGACCGCGCCACGCTGCTTCCGATTGCGGCACAGTCCCTGCGCGCCGGCGTCACGGCAGCCCCCCAGGCGGTGAGTTCGGATCCGGGCATCATCACGGTGGCTCCGTCGAGCTACTCGACCACGACCTTTTCAGTGACCGCGAAGAGTTCGGGGACCGCAGTGCTCACACTCACGGAACCCGAGGGATTCACTACCCCCGCGGCCCGTCGCCAATTGACGGTGACAGTGTCGAAACCGGTCCTCACGGTTTCCGGCCTTTCGGTGGCGAACGGAAGCCAGGCGCTTGTGCGGTTCGACAACTCCCTGTACAACGTCAACCAGCCGTTGACGGTCACCAGCACCGATCCCTCCCGCCTGGTGCTGTCGAGTGATCCGAATGTGTTAGGGGGCGCGTCTGTCACGGTCACTTCCGTGAACTCGGCGGTCTACGCGCAGGCGCTGGCCGGCGATGGTTCCGTGAGAGTGGTCGCGTCGGCGCCGACGTTCGACGACGGATCGGCGGTGTTCACCCTGACTCCCAGCGGGTTCGGAGTATCCGTTAGCACCGAAGGATACCCGCCGCCGGCGGTCGCGGACAAGGGACGCTATCTGACCACGACTCAATCGGCCAAGACCAAACTGCGCCTGTTTCTGTACTCGGTGCAAGGCAGCGGCGTTTCTCAGGTGACGCCACGGCCCGGGCTCGGCTCCGTGACGCTTTCGGTGGACAGTTCCGACAGCAACGTGGGGGTGATCACCGGAAGCCCGATCACCATCCAGCCAAGTTCGCCCAACTATAACTACAACCCGGCTTCGGTGGACTTCGTCCCCGCCGGCGCGGGCTCCACGACGGTTACAGTGACTCAGCCGCCGGGGTACACCGCGCCCGGCGTCGCCGCCAGAGTCCAGTTCGAGGTCAGCCTGCCGGGGTTCCAGGTCAACGACGTCGTGGCGGCCAAGGATACGATGACGTCCGCCGCGGTGACGCTGGGGCAGACGGTTTCGCCGCAGCAGGCGAATCTTCCGGTCACGATCACGAGTTCCGACCCCACGCGGGTGTTGTTGAGCCTGGACCGCAATTCTCCGCCCGGCCCGTCCGTCACGCTGACGCTGGTGGCGCGCAGTTCCTCCGCCGGGCCCGTGCTGATTCACGCCCTGGGCGCGAGCGGGGTCGTGCCGGTGACGATCAGCGCTCCCGGGTTTGCCACCGCTACGCTCAAAGTAACGCTGGCGGACTTGGGATTTGTCTTCTCCGACATATATTCCGGCACGATCGAGGCGCCGATTCAGGCCGGGGCGAAGACGCTGGGAATCATCCCGGCGATTGTGCAATCCGCGACGAACTTCACGACGGGGGGCTTCGAGATCCGGCCGGGCGCCCCGGACATCGCGGTGAATGTCCAGTCATCGGATCCGTCGGTAGTGACGGTCGACCCCGCGGCGGTGGTTTTCAAAGCCGGGTCGGCCCGCATGGACATCAAGTACACGCCGGTGAGTCCGGGGACGGCCACGCTGACGCTCGCGGCTCCATCCGGCTATGTAGCGCCGGCGGCGCGAGCGCAGGTTTCGATTCACTCGACGCCGGCCGCCCTCAACTTCTCCCTGGCGAACGGTGGGAGCATCGGGCGCGACCTGCAAGTTTCGGGGAGTATCACCAGTTCCGGGGGATGGTCCCGTTCGACCGTGCTGACGGTGACTTCGAGCGACCCATCGGCGTTGCTCCTCTCACCGGACGCCACCACGCCCGGGTCGGGGCAGATCACTATCACGCCCGGTTCCGGCGGAGCCAACCTGTGGCTGCAATCGCTCGCCGGCGACGGAACGGCGACTGTCACGGTGACCGCGGACGGTTACCAGAGCGGGGCGGCCAAAGTAACCCCGACCCCGTCGGCGGCTGTGTTCGCGACAACCGATACGCAGAACGTGCTCACCACAGCAGGCGCCCAGAAAGCGTCGATCTGGCTGACCTCGCTGGATCCGGCGACATTCCGGCGCCTGCAGCAACAGGCGCCGCGGCCGGGCGCGAATCTCTCGGTGCAGGTGACCTCAACCAACCCGGATGCGATTTCGGTCGCGACGCCGGCGGTCACCTTCGATGCAGGCGGTCTGGGGACGGTGGAACTCCGGCCATCGCACCCGGGAACCGCCATCGTGTCCCTGGGGGCGCTTCCCGGAAGCAGCGCGACGGCATCCTCAGGCGGACAACTTGTGTTTAACGTGGCGGAACCCGACATTACGCTGCCAGTGGTTGCGATTGGCCGCGACCTGGAAGCGCCGGTGCATGCGGTGTTGAACGCGGCGCTCCCCGCGCCTTCGTCGGACCTCACCTTGAACATCGGCGCTGAATACCAGATTGCGTTGTCGGGGGCGGCGGACGCAGACGGGACCAGATCCCTGCCGGTGAAGATCCGGGCCGGACAGCATGTGTCGGACACGTTCTACGTTCAGGGTCTTTATGTCGGGTCGGGATCGCTATACCTGGGGTATGGCAGTTCTTACACCTACGAGCGCGCCAGCGCGACGGTCTCGAACACTTCGATCGTGTTCAAGGAGGAAGGCCAGACGCTGAGCAACGGGGCGATCTCCATCCTCACCGTGACTCCGGTCCTGACGCCGCCGGCTACGACTACGCTGTCTCCGTTGACCGTGCGCGGCGGCGCAAATCCGATCGTCGTCAACGTCACGTCCTCGAATCCGGCGGTGCTGTCGGTGCTGACTCCACAAGTGGTGCTGAGCCCGGGGATGAGCGAAGTGGCGGTAAAGGCGAAAGGCGTCGGGGTGGGTTCCGCGACGCTGCAATTGTCGGCCGGCAATTACGACGTGAGCCAGCCGAAGTCGTCGATCAAGGTGGTGATTCAGTGATGCCGCCGGCTATGCGCGGGTGGCCTGGATGACCACTTCGGCCATCCGCTTCTGGCGCGAGGCCACATCCCGCTGGATGGACGCCGCCCGCGCCTTGGCCTGGGATGGCCGCCGGTGGATCGACTCGAGCCGCGACCAGATCCCGGCGCCGTCGACCCCGTCCACTTCCATCAGCCAGTCGCCGGCGCCAAAATCGCGGTACATCTGGCCCTTACAGGTGTCGGTGGGTTGCCGGACGTACATGGCCGGCACGCCGTTGGTGAGCGCGATCAGTGGCGAGTGGCACTCGACGCTCAACACCGCTTCCGCTTTCGAATAGATGGACGCCGCCTCGTCCGGGAGCCAGTACGCATCGCGCCACACCACCTTGGGCTTCACGTCGTCCGGCAGCGGGTCCACCAGGACTTGTTTCGCCATCTCCACCTGATAGGTCATTTCGGCGCACGTCATGACCTTGTTTCCGGTGTTGCGGACATAGCGTACGATCGCGTCGCGCAACTTCGCATGGTCCTTTTCGGTGGTGCGGTTGTTGATGGCGTCGCGCACGTCGTCCTCGGGAGTGCGGGCGCGCCCGTCCACGCGGTAATAGGGCGTGTAGCGCAAGCGCGGGATTACGCAGATGAACCTGCCGGCCTCCAGGCCATGCGCGGCGAGCCAGGCGAAGCCACGGGCGTCGTCGCGTAAGGTCATTCCCAACTGGGCGTCGGGGCCGAACTCCACCACCGGACATTTCACCCGCTGCGCCTTCAGGTAGTCGCGGGAAATCGTGTCGCGGCAGAAGAAGAACGCCGCGCCATCGATGATGTAGCGCAACTCCGGCGTCAGATGATCCGGAGGCAGCGCGAGGGCCTGAGCGCGTAGGCTTGCCAACGTTCCTCCTTCCGGCTGGCGGCCCGCGCCGAAGCCTGAAATCGGATCGGTGCTGACGCCGAAGACCCCGACCGGTTTGCCGGTGGCGCGGCGAAAGGCGACGGCATGATGGCTGGCCGGAAATCCGGAACCCGATCCGCTGAGATACAGGTCGGCCTCGCGCCAGGCCCGGGCAAGCTCCGGCGTGGATGGCTGATCCTGGGCGTCCAACGAGCCTTCGGCGATCCGCAACCGCGGAAAGGCTTTGAGCAGGAACTCGCGGGAGCCGTGCCCCAGCTTTCCCGGCCACAATGTGATTTCCGCTTGCGGGATGTGCCTCCACAGGATCTCCAGGGCGCCGGGAGTGTGGCCGATGTCGCCGATATTGACGCTCTGCCAGGATGAACGCAGCAGGATGTGCGTGGCGCGCCTGGTGGGGGGCAGGGCGGCGATGGCGAGTGAAGAGAAGTCGCGACGGGTGAGCATGGCTCCCACTACTTCTATCAACGTCGACGGCGCCCGTGGAATGGCGCTCCGGACGGCCCGAGGAGGTTTGGCCGGGCGATATGTCTTCCATATCCTTCGGCTATGAGCGCGCTTTTCTCGGCATATCGCATTAAATCCTGGGGATACGAAGCAACGATTTGTGCCGTAGAATCACAAATGGCTTTCCAGCCTGGGTGAAAAATGGGGAAGTCAGAAACCAAGCCCACCGCAGTACTGTTTCTCGATTTGGAGGAGTCCCCATGCTCGACCGGTAATTGCCGGAGTATGGAGGAGTTGGTTCGGGGCCGAGCTGAGACGGAAGGCGCACGTTATCAAAGCGAGTCCAGCCGGAATCCCGCGGTCATCGTTGTCCGATTTTCGCCGTCCGACGCCAGCACGCGCGCGCTGGAGGGCCTGCGCCACCGGTTTCCCACGTCGGCGCTGGTGGGGATCCTGTGCGGCCACTGGGAGGATCCGCGAAGCACGCTGAGCCTGGTAGAGCGGCATCTCGACGATTTCATTTCCTGTCCGGCCCGCGGCCCGGACCTGCTGTTGCGCGTCGAACGCCAGATCGGCAGGAAGGCCGACGCCGCCCCACGCGCCGCCCGGCCGACGCTGCAGCACGAGCTTCAACTCGACGGGCTGGTGGGCGCGAGCCCCAAGTTCCTCGACGCCGTGCTGCGTATTCCTCGCATCGCGAAATCGCTCGCGACGGTGGTGATTTACGGCGAAACCGGCACCGGTAAGGAACTGTTCGCCCGCGCCATCCACTACAAAAGCCAGCGTCAAAACAAGCCGTTCGTGCCGGTGAACTGCGGCGCGCTGCCCGACCATTTGTTTGAAAACGAGCTGTTCGGCCACGCCAAGGGCGCCTATACCGACGCCTCCGCGCCGCAGGCGGGACTGCTGGCGGTGGCCGACGGCGGAACGCTGTTGCTCGACGAAGTGGACACGCTCAGCCTGGCGGCGCAGGCCAAGCTGTTGCGATTCCTGCAGGAGAAGCAGTACCGGCCGCTTGGCTCCTCGCAGACCTACAGCGCGGACGTGCGAGTGCTGGCGGCCACGAACGCCGACCTGCGAGCGCGGGTGGAAGCGCGCCTGTTCCGCGAGGATCTGTACCATCGGCTCAACGTGCTGTCGCTCGCGGCGCCGCCGCTACGCGAACGGTCCGAGGATATCGTCTTGCTCGCCCAGCACTTCGCCGACCGGTTCGCGGAGCTATACCGCTACAAGCCGGCGACGCTGAGCGCCGCGGTGATCGAGAAACTGGTCTCCTACTCCTGGCCCGGCAACGTGCGGGAGTTGGAGTGCATGATCCATCGGGCGGTGGTCTTTTCCGAGTCGGGCAATATCGACGAACGCGCCATCGAGATCGCGCCTCCACGCGCTGAAACCTCCGGCGAGATATCGATGAAGGAGGCCAAGGATCGCGCCATCGCGGAGTTCGAGCGCGGATTCCTGACCAACCTTCTGGTGCGGTGCGGCGGCAACATCAGCCACGCCGCCAAGTCGGCAGGCAAGGAACGGCGGGCGTTTCAGCGCCTGATTCGCAAGCATCACCTGCAGCCGTCGCTGATGCGCGGATGAACGGTGCGGCGAAAACGCCGCACTTCGGGGCCATTCGCGCCGCACCGCGTTGTCAAGGTTTCGCGCCGCCAGCCCGCGGCACGGACGCCGCGGCGGTGTTTCGGTCCCCTTTCTTTTCAATGCGGGCGCGGACGGCATCGCGCGTGCATGACAGGGAACACCGTGGCGGAGGGGACATTAGCCTCGAGGATACTCCGGTACTGGCTGATGCATCCGGACGCCACCGATACGCTTGACGGCATCGGATGGTGGCTCCCTGGGAAGCGTTCCGGCTGGTCGCGCGACGAGTTGAAGGACGCCGTGGGGCTGCTGGTTTTGCGGGGATGGGTCAGGGAAATCGCCGCCTCGTCGTCGCCCACGCTGTACGCCTTCAAACCGGAGCGCGCGCGGGAGGCGAACGATTCGCTGGCGAAAGGAGAACTGGGATAACGCATGGCGGGGCTGCGGGCCACCTACTCGGTTGCGGATTCGCTGATGACGTTTCTGCGGAATTCGTTCCCGGATCCGTTACGCCACGACTTCGCCTGCGAATTCCGCGCGATCTCGGCCGGCGAACTGGCCGACGAATCGGCGCCCGTGCAGAACGCGCTGACGCTGTACCTTTACCGGATCACGATGAACGAGCATATGCGAAACGTGCGCACCGTCAACGGCGCGAGCGACGCGCGGCCGCCGCTCTCCATCGACCTGCACTACCTGCTGACGGTGTGGAACGACAGCGCGTTGGCCGAGCACACGATCATGACCTGGGCCATGCGGCAGCTTCACGAGCATCCGGTGCTGGACGCTTCGGCGCTGTCGAGCGCGGGGGAGTGGGATCCGGCCGATATCGTGCACATCGTGCCTTCGGAGCTGTCCACCGAGGAGGTGTTTCGCATCTGGGACACGCTCGCGCCGGATTACCGGTTGAGCATGCCGTATACGGCGCGCGTCGTGCGCATCGACAACCAGGACGACATCACCGCGCGGCCGGTGGCGGCGACGCGGCTGGGATTCAGCGAGAAGGGCCGATGACGGAACTGCTGGACCGGCGGATCCTCGGGGCGGTTCGTTTTGTCGACGCGACGACGCGGCAGAAGATCCAGGATCCGCTGGATGTGCGCGCCGACGGCGTCCGCTTTGTGAGGAACCGGGCGAGCCTGTATGTGATCGCGTCGGCGGTGGGGCTTGAAAAGCACGTGGACGCGTTCGATCAACCGCCCGCGGCGCCGGCGGTGGGAAGCGTGAAGACGCCGGCGCAGGTTTCCGATCCGGCGGGTCGGTTTCTGGGGCGGACGTTCACGCTGGAGCTGCCGCGGGACCCGACGCTCGACCCGGCCGATGGCGCGTCGTTGTTCCATCCGCTGGATGTCGCGCTGTTCCCATCGTCGACCGCCGATGTGTCGCCGGGATGGGCTCTGATCCGCGCGTCGGTGACGAAGGCGGGCGGGGCGGCGGCGCCGGGCGCGTTGGTGCGCGTACTGGCGCATACGGGCGGAGCGGTGATGGCGATGGGATTGGCCGACGGACGGGGAGAAGCGCTGGTGGCGGTGCCGGGCATTCCGGTGACAACGTTCGGCGCGGAGCCGGGAGATCCCGTGACGACCTCGGAAGTCAGCGTGGACTTGGAGACGATCTACGACGCGGCGGCGGGCGCGTGGCCCGACCCCGACAGCATTGTGCAACGGAAGGCTCTGCTGCCGACAAGCACGGCGGCGGATGTGAAACTCGCTTCCGGACGCGTGGTGACGACCAGTCTGGTGGTCCCTGCGCCGTGAGCGGGCGGCGGATTCGATTCGAGTACTTGAGGAGATGACAAATGCCTGAATACCTGGCTCCCGGCGTGTACGTGGAGGAAACCAGTTTTCGCGCGCGGTCGATTGAGGGCGTCAGCACCAGCACCACCGCGTTCGCCGGCCCGACACTCAAAGGTCCCGTTTCGGGCACGCCGGAACTGATCACCAGCTTCGGCGACTTTGAGCGCATCTACGGGGGCCTGGATGATCTCGCGATGAAGTTGGACGCGGCGACCGACGTCGAACTCGGCAACGTCAACTACATTGCGCACGCTGTACGCGCCTACTTCGACAACGGCGGCGCGCGGCTGTACGTGTCGCGGGTGTTTTCGAAGAACGGGAACAGCGCGGGGACGGCGACGTCCGGCGACGTGCTGGGTGTGGCCGACCCTGACGCGCAGATGACGATCTCATCGCGCGTTCCCGGCAAGATCGGCAATGGGCGGCTGACGTTCCGGCTGGCGGAGTCGCCGGCCACGGTGGTGACGCTTTCGAAAGCGCCTACGGGATCTCTACTGCGCACCGGCGGCGCCGGGAGCCCGATCACGAACGCGTCCATCACGGGCGGCGCTCCGACGTTCAACGTAGCGGACAACACCAAGCTGGTGCTGAGCGTCGACGGCGGGGCGAACCAGAGCATCACGTTCCATGGCGTGGCGGCGGAAGCGCAAGGGGCGGCGCTCGGCGGACCGGTGGCGCTCGACACGGCGGCCAAGCAGACGCTACATGTCGTGGTGGACGGCGTCGACCAGACGCTGCACCTGGCGGGCGGCGCGGCGGTGGCGCTGGCCGACATCAGCGACGACATCAATCAGAAGCTGCGCGGCGGATACTGCCGCCTGGAGGGCGCCAACAAGATCACCATCGGCAGCGACCGGCGCGGATCGGCTGCATCCGTGAAGGTGTTCGCCAACGCCGACCTGGGCTTTGCCGCCGACACCGACAGTCCGGCCGTTCCGGCGAATACGGTAGGCGACCTGGCCGCGGTGACGCTGGCCGACATCAAGACCTTGCTGCAAGGCGCCGCGATCAAGGTGAAGGCGACCGTCGACGGTACGGGGAAACTGGTGCTGACGGCCGACGACAAGGCCGGCGCGGCGTCGGGGCTCGAGGTGAAGGCGGACCCGCTGTCGGCGCACGCCGCGCTCGGGTTGCCAGCCGCTACGCCGGCGACGGGCAAGGATGGCGCGGCGGTGAAGTTCTACCTGAAGAGCGCTAACGGCGATTGGGCCGACAGCGGCGCCGCGAAACTCGACCTGAGCAACAAGAAGGCCGCGGATCCGGCCGACGCCAACGGCTCCGACCTCCTCAGCCTGACGGTGACAGCCGAGGACGCGGCGGGCGGCGCGATCACGTATGAGGACGCCGGCTTCGGCGCGGACCATCCGCGATATCTCGCGAACCTGTTGCCCGCGAAGCCCAAGTACCGGTCGGTGGATCTCGAAAACCTGTACGCGGTCGCCATCGGATCCAAGGTGACGGGGTTTTCGCTGCTCGCCGGGTTGATGAAGAACGGCACGTCGCGCGTCGTCTCGATGACGAGCGGCGACGACGGAACCGAGCCCACGCAGAAGGCCTATGAGACGGCGCTCGCCGAGTTCGAAAAGCTGGAGGACGTTTCTATCGTCGCCGGGCCCGGCTATTCGGCGTACAAGGATTCGCAGGGCATCCAGGGCGCGATCGTGAGCCACGCCGAGCGCCAGCGGGCGTATCGCATCGCCGTGCTCGACGCGCGGCCCGGGCAGGAGCTTTCGGAAGCGCGCGCGACCCGAGGCACGATCGATTCGAAGTACGCGGCCTTCTACTACCCGTGGGTCGTTGTGTCGAATCCGCTGTTCCGGCCGGGGCAGGACCAGATTCCGCGCGAGATCAAGCTGCCGCCTTCGGGCTTTGTCTGCGGCATCTACGCGCGCAACGACATCGAGCGCGGCGTGTTCAAGGCGCCGGCGAACGAGACGGTGCGGGGAGCGCTCCGCTTCGAAAAGGACATCACCTTCACCGAGCAGGGCGCGTTGAATCCGATCGGCGTGAACTGCCTGCGCTACCTGAGCGGACGCGGCTACAAGCTGTGGGGCGCGCGGACGGCCTCGAGCGATCCCGAGTGGAAGTATGTGAACGTCCGCCGCTACTTCAACTACCTGGAGGCGTCCATCGATCGCGGCACGCAGTGGGCGGTGTTCGAACCCAACGGCGAGAACCTGTGGGCCAACATCCGCGAGACCATCGGCTCGTTCCTGTACACGGAGTGGCTGTCGGGCGCGCTGCTCGGGACGACGCCGGAGCAGGCGTTCTTCGTGCGATGCGACCGCAGCACGATGACGCAGAACGATCTCGACAACGGCCGCCTGATCTGCCTGATCGGCGTCGCCGTGGTGAAGCCGGCCGAGTTCGTGATCTTCCGCATCGGCCAGAAGACCGCCGAGGCCCGCAGCTAGTCATTCGAGGAGAATCATATGGCGCGCACAACCCCTTACGGGGCATTCAACTTCATCGTGACGGTAGGCGGCACCGAGGCCTTCGGCGGATTCTCCGACGTCTCCGGCCTGCAAACCGAGATCACGGTTTCCGAGTACCGGGCCGGCAACTTCGCGGAGAACCATGTCGTGAAGGTGCAGGGCGTGCACAAGGTCGGCGACGTCACGCTGAAGCGCGGCGTGGTGAATTCGCAGTCGCTGTGGGCCTGGATCAACGACACGCGCACGCTGGGGCCGGACGCGAAGAAGGACGTCTCCATCACGCTGCGCGACGAGGCGGGCAAGCCCGTGCAGACCTGGACGCTGCAACGCGTGATTCCGCTCAAGTACACGGCGCCGACGCTTGCGGCCAAGGGCGGCGGAGACGTGGCCATGGAGGAACTGGTGCTGTCGGCCGAAGGCTTCGGCTTCAAGACCGGCCAGTAAGGGAGCGCGCCAAGTGTCTGGGTTGTCGTTTGAAAACGCCGCGCCGGTGATCGCCAGCGCGCCGGAGAGGGCGGATATCGCCTGTTTCGTGGGCTATGTGCGCCTGCGCGACGGCGCGGCGCCGCCCCAGCCGGTTGCGTCGTGGCTGGTTGCGCGCGGATGGCCGGCGGCGCTGACCGAAACGCCGGTTCCGATCGACAACTGGGACGTCTTCGATGCGCTGTTTGCGTGGGAGACGCGTAGCGCCGTCGCGGCCGAAGGATCGTCGTACCTGGGCGCGGCGGTGCGGTCGTTTTTCGCGCAGGGCGGGCGCAAGTGCTACGTGGTGCGTGTGGGCGATTCGTGGTCTCCGCTCGAGCCACCAAATCCAGCGGCGCGCCTGGCGGCGCTCGTTCCCGGGTATCCGTCACGCTTCGAACCCGCACCTGGTGACCGGCGTAGCTGGAAAGGCGCGGGTCACGTTTTCGGGCTGCCCGACGTGTCGTTTCTCTGCCTTCCCGACCTTGCCGACGCAGTCTCGACGGCGAGGGGGAGGGTGGCCGTCCCTGACGATCCTCCTCCGCCTGTTCCCGAGTTCACCGAGTGTGTGGAGGGGACGGGCGCGCAGGGCGGTCCGAAATCGGTGCGCGACCTGGAGGCGCCGCGGGCGGACGAGAACGGCTATCGCGACTGGGCGCTGGCCGTAAACCTGTTGGGAACGGCGTTGAAGCAGAACGCGCGAGAGGCGCAACTGGTGGCGGCGGTTCCCCTGCCGGCGGCCGGTTCGCGAGCCCAGCGGAACCTGCCGGAGTTCCTCGGCAAGTATCTGGACCGGGACCTGGACGGCGGCGGAGTCGGCTCGGCGTTCGTACAACTGGCGTTTCCGTGGGTGCGCACGGCGGGATCGGTGGGCCTGCCGGAGGATCTCGAAAGTCCGGACGCCGTGTTGACCGGCATATTGGCGCGCAACGCGTTAACCCGCGGGTCGTATCGTAGCGTGGCGAATCTCGCCATGGCCGATGTGTATGATGTTTCGCCGAGGCTCCGGCGCGACCGCCTGGAGGCGCTTACCGCGCGCGTCACGATGAGCGGAGATACGCCAGCCGGATTGCGCCTGCTCTCCGACGTCACCGCCAGCCGCGACGAGAATTACCGTCCGGCGAACGTGAACCGGCTGATCGCGGCCATCGTGCGGGCGGCGCGCGTGATCGGCGAGGCGTCGGTGTTCGAACCATCGAACGAATTCCTGTGGAGCCAGTTGAAGGGCCGGCTCACCGTGCTGCTGCGTGGGTTGTTCGAGGCGGGCGCGTTGCGCGGCGAACTCGAGACGGAGGCGTTCTCGATCCGCTGCGACCGGAGCACGATGAGCCAGAACGACATCGACGAAGGCCGCGTGATCGTGGTGTGTGAGATCTCGCCGGCGGCTCCGATCGAAAGCATTCGCGTGGTGCTGGCGCTCGAAGACGGCGGACGCATCTCCCTGTTCCGGGAGGCGGCATGAACGAGCAACTGCTCCACACGTTCCGCTTCTGGGTGGAGTTCAAGACCGATCCGCTGGCCGGCGCGAGCGGCGGCGGGCAGGACGTGGCGTTGTGCGGCGGCGCGTTCTCAGAATGCACGGGGCTCGACGCCACCATGGAGCCCAAGGTGATCAAGGAGGGCGGGCGCAATCACGGACCGCACCAGCGCGTCGGACCGGTGACCTACTCGACGGTGATCCTGAAGCGCGGCCTGACGAACTCCAAGGACCTGTGGACGTGGTTCGAACTGGTGGGCGGCGGAGGATACGCTTACCGTCTGGCCGTCACCATCACGTTGTTCAACCCGGCGGGCGAGGGTGTCTTTTCGTGGAAGCTCGATCGAGCGCTGCCGGTGAAGTTCAAGGCGGCGGACCTGAACGCCAGAAGCACGGAGGTGGGGATTGAGGAACTGCACCTGGCTCACGAAGGCCTGTCCAGGCTGAGCGCGCCGGCCCGGCAGAAGATCCCCAACGCATCATGAAAGGCAAGAATCCAGAGCCCGCCAAGTTCACGCCCGTGCAGCCGGCCGGCGCCGAGGTGAAGGTCCACTTCAACCCGGTCAGCTTGCAGTACAGCGTGTCGAATTCGCTGAAAGAGGAAGGGCAGGGCAAGAACAAGAAGCAGTTCATCACGCAGACCACGGCGAAGCTGACGCTCGACCTGGTGTTCGACACCACCGGCGACGGCAGCGACGTGCGCCTGGCCACGCAGCAGATCGCCGCGTTCATGGACCCCGAGCAGCAGCAGGGCAAGGACGTGGCGAAGGTGGTGCGCTTCGAGTGGGGCTCCTACAAGTTCCAGGGGATGATCGAGTCTTTCAAGGAGACCATCGATTTCTTTTCGCCCGAGGGCGTGCCGCTGCGTTCGACCGTGAACCTGTCGATGGCGCAGCAAGACAAGATCTTCGCCAAGGCCGACACGTCGGGCGCGAAGCCTCCCGCCGACGCCATCGACGTGCCGGGGGGCGCCTCGGCCGACGCCGCCAAGGCCGCGCAGCAGGCCGGCGCTCCGGCGGCGGGGCGCGCGGTGGCGGCGCTGAACCGGCTGGAGAGCGTGCGGTTTTCGAATGGTCCGCTGACGGTGACCGGGTCGGTGCAGTTGGGTGGACCGGCGGCGTTTGCGAGCGGCGGCGCGGGCTTCGGCGCCGGAATTAGCGGCGGCTTCGGCATCGGCGGATCGATATCGGCGGGAGTCTCCGCCTCCGAAGGCGCATTCGCCGGACTGCGCGTTTCCTCGTCGCCTCCGAGCTTCAGCCTGGACACTTCCGCCTTCATCCCGCCCGCGCCGTCGTTGAGCCTGTCGGCGGGCGACGGGGCCAGTTTCAAGGTGGGCGGAATCGCGTCGGAAGGGGCGGCCGGACTGCGCGCGGACGTCGGAGTGAACGCCGACCTGAAGGCGCGCATCAGCTTCGAGGGAGATTAGACGATGCCCGTTGTTTTCGACGAAGTGCAAGGCGAGGTGGAGCCCGAGGCCCCGCGCGGGGAGCCGAACGTGGAGGCGGAGCCGCACGCGCAGCAACGGCCCCCACAGCTTCCATTGAAGGAACTACGGGCCGAATTGCGGCGGATGTCGGCGCGGTGCGCGCGCCTGTTTGCGGATTGAATCGAGGAGAACCGAGTTGCCCGAATCGAGTCTGAGTCCGCTGGCGGTCACCAACTCGCGCCCCACGCTGCGAGTGGATAACCAGGAATTCGCCAAGCTGGACCAGTTGCTGCTGGCCATGGAGATGACGGAAGGCGAAGGCGGCCTTTCCTCGCTCGAACTGCGCCTGAGCAACTTCGCGAGCGACCCGTCGGGCGGGGCCGATTTCGCGTTCGAAGATGGGACCATCCTGAAGCTGGGCGCGACGATCGCCGTCTATAGCGGGGCCACCGGATCGCCCCAGGAGATCTTCCAGGGCGTCATCACGGGACTCGAAGCCGAGTTCCCCGAAGGCGCTCCGCCGGAGTTGGTGGTGCTGGCCGAGGACGCGTTGCAGCAGGCCCGCATGCACCGCCGCACAAAGATCCACAACAACACGTCGATCGCGAACCTGGCGCGAGACCTGGCGTCGCAGTTGAGCCTGACGCCCGTTGTCACGGGGCTGACGGATCCCATCGAAGCCGAGGTGCAGTTGGACGAGTCCGACCTCGCGTTCCTGCGGCGGCTGCTGCGGCGCTACGACGCGGACATCCAGGTGGTGGGCAAGGATCTGCACGTGTCGCCGGTTCAGAACGTCCAGCGTGGACTGGTGGAGCTGGCGCTCAACAGCCAACTCATCCGCGCGCGCTGCATCGCGGACTTGAGCTGCCAGGTGACGGCCTCCACGGCCACGGGATGGAACGCCAAGGACGGATCGCCGGTCAGCGCTTCCTCCTCCGGTTCGAACTTCGGCCCCGGCGCCGGCAAGAAGGGATCCGAACTACTCCAGAGCGCCCTGGGCGCCCGCAAGGAGCACGTGGCGGGACCTCCCGTCGGCGATTCGGACGAAGCGCAGGCGCTCGCCGCCACGGCCTTCGATCAGCGCGCGCGGTCGTTCGTGCGCGTGGAGGGCGTGGCGCAGGGCAACCCCGCGTTGCGCGCCGGCACGCACGTGAAGCTCACCGGCCTGGGGCCGCGCTTCACCAACACCTACTACGTGATGCGCGCGCAGCACTGCTACGACCTCTCGAACGGCTATCGCACCGAATTCGAAGCGCAATGCGCGTACCTGGGGGCGCCATGAAGGACTGCATGACGCGTCCCGCGGCCCCCTGGGATCACGCCAGCGCCCGCTCCGTCGCCGGAACATGGCTCGCGAAAGTTGTTTCGGTGAAGGATCCGGAAGGCCTTTCGCGAGTCCAGGTGCGGCTGTACAACTTCGACGGCGTGGACGACCAGGACGCCGCCATCTGGGCGCGCGTGGCGGCTCCATTCGCGGGCTCGGACCGCGGCGCGTTCTTCATCCCCGACGTGGACGACGAGGTGCTGGTGACCTTCGCGGGCGGCGACGCGCGCTATCCCATCGTGCTCGGAGGCCTGTGGAACGGCGCTGCAAAGCCGCACGAAACGCTGGGCGGATCGGGCGATCGCGTGGACCGCTGGACCATCACCGGTAAGGAAGGCACGCGCATCGCGATCGTCGAGGAATCTCCCGGCCAGGCAGAGATCCGCTTCACCACGCCGGGCAACGTCAGCGGCACGCTTACCGACAAGGGCGGCGGCAAGGTGGAATTCAGCGCGGCCGGGTCCACCATCACCATCGACCCTTCCGGCGTCTCCGTGAAGACGGGAGGCAAGGTGGAAGTGAACGCCAGCCAGGTGAACGTCACGTCGGGACAGGTGCAGGTGAGCGCCGCCGTCTCCACGTTTTCGGGCGTCGTGCAGTGCGACACGCTGATCGCCAACACGGTGGTCTCCGCCACCTACACGCCGGGGGCAGGGAACGTATGGTAGCCGGGCATGCCGTACTCGTGCGCGGCGCCTCCCTCGGCCGGACCTTCTCGAAGGCGCCGGTGATCCTGGCGCGGCCGGATCGGCAGTTCCTTCAGGCCATCCTCGACGGCCTTTCGACGCCAGACGGCCGCGAGGAGATCGCCGCCACCATCGCCTCCCGCCGCGACGCCAAGGGCGTCCTGAAGCTGCACCTGCCGATGCACCGCATCCAGCACGTGGCGCTGATCGACATCGCCTGCGACGGTTTCATGAACCCGCGACTCGATCCGGCGCGCGTAGATTCGGCGGGCCTGGTGCTGCGCCGCATCAATCCGGACAACCCGTCGCGATTGCAGGGCTGGCGCAACGACGGCAAGACCATCGTCGGCTGGAAGGACTTTTCCACGGAAGACGACGAGCGCGCCGACCCCGACCTGTCGCGCCGCCCGCCGCCGCTGCACAGCGGACAGCCCGCCCTCGACCGCCAACTCGCGCCGTTCCACTGGCGCAAGGCGCAGCCCTACAACGAATCGGCCTCGCCGCTATTCGTCGCGCTGCCGGCCGTCTGCCAAGCCGCGGGCCGTACGTTCCTCTATGGCGTGATTCCACTGGCGAGTTCGGAACAGGTGGAGACGGCCACGCCACCTCCGCCTTACGACGTCAGCGTGGTGAGCAGCCACTTGCCCGCCTACTTCCGAGCGGGAGGACAGCGCGCCATCGCCCGCGCCGGTGAGACGCTGACGGCCTCCAACGCCGATGACGCGAACCTGGCGGATTTCATCCTGATGCTGCGCCAGTTGGTGATGGAGTTCGGATTCCGCGACTCGGCGATTCCCAACGGCGCTCTGTACCAGACGTTGCGGCAGGTCGCGCTACCCTCTCCGGCGAATCCATCGAACGCGGGCGATTTCTTCGATCGCGCGCTCCAGGTGCTGGTGGAACGCATGCCGGGCGTCTCGGTGACCATGCCGCCCCACTGGCCGGCGGTCAGCGCCGCGCTCTCCGCCAGCATCCTCTCGGCGATCCAATCCGCCATTCAAGGGCGCATCGCCACGCTGGCCACCCGTGAAGGCCGCTTCGACAATCCGGGCGCGCTCTACCAACTGCGAGCCTTCGTGCGAGTGAAGCAGGGCGCGTGCCCCACCCAGATCTACTGGAGCGACCCCACTGAGGCGTTCACCATCGCGGCCTGGTACGAATCGGGCGGACAGCCGCCCGTGCGCATCCAGTTGCCGGACCTGAGCAACGGTTTTCTGAAAGCGCTGAAGCCCGACGTATCGTTCGGCATGTCGCAGTCGACCTTCCAAAAGATGAACGGCGACGCCAAGGAGATGCTGAAGGGCAACTTCCCCGGAGGCGGAGGACTCGACATCGCATGGCTGTGTTCCTTCAACATCCCGACCATCACCTTCTGCGCCTTCTTCGTGCTGAACATCTTCCTGTCGCTGTTCGACATCATCTTCGGCTGGATGCTGTTCGTCAAGCTGTGCATCCCGATCCCGAAAAGGAAGTGAGGAACTGATATGGCGAATCCAGCGATCCCACCTGTTCCCATCGGCTGGCCCCTGCTGGGCCGCCCGGACGCCAAGGGCCGTCTGCGGTACCCGTCGCTCGACGAGAGCGTGCGCCAGTCCATCCGCGTCATCCTGCAAACGCGCCCGGGCGAGCAGTTGATGCATCCGGAATTCGGCGCAGGCCTCGAGAACTTCCTGCACGAGCCGAACACGATCCTGACGCGCCGCCGCATCCGCGACGCGATCCTCGAATCGCTGGCGGCCTGGGAGCCGCGCATCCTGGTGGACCGCGTGGACGTCTCGGAGGATCCCGCCTCGCCCTCATCGATCCGAGCCGAAATCGCCTACCGTCTGCGCCGCACCGGCGCGGTCAGGCAGATGGGCCTGACGCTGCAGTTGGAGGAGTAGACGCATGCCGATCCGTCCGCCATCTCTCGACGACCGAAGCTTCGACGACCTGGTGCAGGAACTGGTCGCGCGGATTCCCGCCCACACGCCGGAGTGGACGAATCCGCAGCTCGGCGACCCCGGCCGCACGTTGATCGACCTGTTCGCCTGGCTCGGCGACACTCTGCTTTATCGCGTCAACCTGATCCCCGAACGCCAGCGCCTCGCGTTCCTGCGGCTGCTGGGCGAGCAGATGCGTCCCGCCATCCCGGCTTCGGGCGTCGTGCAGATTCAGTATTCAAACGACGACATCAGCGCCGCGAAGACGCTGCAGGCGTTCGCCTCCATCCCCGACCCGGTCCCGTTTGAGACGCTATCGGAAATCACCGTGCTGCCCGTCGCGGGCGAAGCCTACTACAAGCGGGCCATCACCAAGGCGGAGGCGGCGTCACTGGCGAACGTGCTGGATGGGCTCGACCGCATCCTGCACCTGAACGGCGCGGGCAAGCCCTATGTCACGACGCCCGTATTCGCGGGCGGGCAGCCGTTGTCGGCCGGCTTCGACCTGATCTCCGCAGTGGACAAGAGCCTGTGGATCGCGCTGCTCGCGGCCAAGCCGGACGCGGCGTTCAAGGACGAAGTCACGAAGTCGCTCCAGTCCGGCGCGGACGGCCGTCCGCAACTCATCAGCGTCGGCGTGTTGCCGCTCATCGAAGTTCCGGCGCTGTTTGAGGATATCGGTCCGCGCGGCCGCATCCCGCACGAATGGCTGATCACCACCGGCAGTTCGGACCCCGCTGTCGCGCCCGTGTATCTGCGCTGCGAACCCGTCGCTGACTCGAGCGGCGGACTCATCCGCCGCGGCGTCGAGCGACTTGCCCTGCCGGGCGTCATCGGCGTGCCGGTAAACGACGTGCGCGGCAACGTGAAGGCCGGCGTTGGCGATCTGCCGCCGCGCCTGGACGACCCCGAAAAGGCGAACCGGTTGATCGCATGGCTGCGGCTGCGGCCCGCCGTTCGCATGGACAAGCTGGCGCTGAGCTGGGTGGGCATCAACGCGGTCGAAATCGACCAGCGTCAAACGGTGGTCAATCGCGTGGCGGGGCAAAGCGACGGCTCGGCCGATCAGCGCATGCAACTGCCTGGAACGTCCGTCGAAGCCTCCACGCTGGTGGTCCAGGTGGAGGAGGCGGGCCGCGGCTTCCAGCACTGGCCGCGCGTCGACGATCTGGCGCTTGCGGGCGGCGCCCGCGCCTACTCGCTCGACAGCGAAGCGGGCGTCATCCAATTCGGCGACGGCGTCAACGCCATCATCCCCGAAGCGGGCCGCCGCGTGAACATCGCCCGGATGCGCGCGGGCGGAGGAAAAGCGGGCAACGTTCCGCCAGGTTCGCTCGCGTCGATATCCGCCAAGGACCTTGCCAGCACGAAGGCGGCCAACCTGAAGGTGGTCCAGATGCTGGCTGCCACGGGCGGCGACGACGCCGAAACGCTGGACGCCGCCGAGCGCCGCATCCCCGCGCTGATCCGCCATCGCGACCGCGCCGTCACCGAAGACGACTACCGCCGCCTGGCCGCCGAAACGCCCGGCGTATTGCTGGGCCGCGTCGAAGTGCTGGCGCGATTCAAGCCGCAGCAGCGCCGTTCCGGCGTGCCCGGAGTCGTCTCCGTGATGGCGCTTCCTTCGAAGGCGGCGGCGGTTCCTCCGAACCCGCGCCCGGACCGTCCGCTGCTCGAAGCCGTGCACGCGTATCTGTCCGTGCGCTGCCCCGTCACCACGGAGCTCTACGTCATCGGCTGCGAATACGTGCCGCTTTCGGTGACCGTCGGCGTGACGATCGAAGATGGCTACGGCCGTGAGGGCGTGCTGGCCGCGGTGACGGACGCTATTCGCAAGTACCTGTGGCCGCTGCCGCCGGGCGGCTCCGACGGAGCGGGCTGGAAACTGCGCCGTCCGGTGAAGGATCGAGAAATCGAAGTGGCCGTGGCGCGAGTGGCGGGCGTGGACAGCGTGCTCAGCCTGCGCCTGTTCAAGCTGAACGGCAAACAGTGGATCCCGGCCGGCGCCGAAATCGCGCTCGACCTCTGGCAGCTTCCTGAACTGCTGCAAGTGCTGGTCGTGGCCGATCAGGACGCGCCTGCCAAGCTCGACCCGCAAAGCGCATTCGGCGACGACCAGGGCATTGGCGTGCCCGTGGTTCCGGAGGTTTGCTGACATGGACGCCAACGGGCAGCGATTCTGGATGCTCTCCACGCGCGAGCAGTGGCGCGCGCAGGAAGGCCTGGAATTCGACGACGAGCGGGGCGCGCTCCGCCTGGCGAGCCAGCGCATCGCTCCCGATTGGCAGGAGGATCAAGCCGCCGCAACGCAACGGCTCGAAACCACCCCGCGCACCATCGACCTGTTCGAGACCTTCGCCTTCGTCGACCCGGGCGGCCTGGTGCAAGCTGCCACCGAAGGCGAGGATCCGGTCCCGCTCTACGATCCGCTGGCCGAGGGCAAGGTGACCAGCCTCGCCATGGGGCACGACGGCGTTCTGTATATGGCGGTCGGCGGAGCGGTGGTGCTCATGGACCGTCGCGATCGCTGGTCGCCCGTCACGCTGCGCGTGAACGGCTTCGCGGCGTGGCGTCTGGCGGCCTGTCCTGGCGGCGGCGTGTGGGCGCTTGACCGCACGAACCGGAAACTCGCGCGAGTTAGCGGCCTGCCGTTACGAGAGAAACCCGCGGCCGGATTCGCGCCCGGCACGATGCGCCCCTGCCAGGAGAACCCCAATCCGCCGCATCTCACGGTCATCGATCAGGCCGTGTGGCCCGCGGGAGAAACCGTCGCGGCCATCGCGTCCAGCCCCGCCGGTCAACTCGCGCTGGTCACCTGGGCGCCCGCCGGCGCGCAGATCCGCATCCTTCAGGACGACGGCGCACTGGCCGCCCCAGTGACGCTTGCGGCCTCGCGGTTCCCCTACAGCCTCGCCTGGATCTCGGAAACACAGGTGGCGGTGATGCTCGCGGGACTGGGCCGCCCGATGGTGGAAGCGCCCGTGTACGCCGTCGACGCGCGTCCCGATCCCGCGCCGCCCGTAGGCCGCTTCTACCCATTGATGGAGGCCACCGGGGAGCCCTTCGCGCACACCCTCGCCCTGCCCGCGCGCTACCCGGCGGCCACGGGACTCAGCCCGCTGTTCCCGCTCTCGACCGCCTCCTTCGCGCCGTCGGGGCGCGCGTCCAACCGCATGCCCGGCGACGGCCGCCCGGCCGGATTGATCGACAGCGGTTCGACGCAGACGGTCTGGCATCGGCTATACCTTGAAGCGTCGATCCCGCCGCACTGCGGCCTCACCATCTGGCTTGCGGCCACCAACGACGCGCGCCCGCCGGTGGACGACAGCGCCTGGTTCCCGCACCGTTTCGGCGAACGCTACGCCGCCGTCAACAACGGCTCTCCGCGCGGCGTCTGGATGCGCTATCCAACGGAACTGCCGTTCCAGAAGCCGAAGCTCTGCTGCCCGCCCGAACGGGACCGCGCGGGACTCTTCACGGCGCTCATCCAACGCTCCGGCCTGCGCGTCCGTTCGCTCGAAGGGCGCTATCTGTGGGTGCGAGCCGATCTCACGGGCGACGGCCGCGGCACGCCCGAACTGGCCGCCCTGCGCGCCTACGGGTCGCGCTTTTCCTACCTGAACAAGTACCTGCCCGCGCTCTACCACGAAACGGTCTTCGAGCCCGAGGCCAACGATTCCGGCGACGCCACTCCCAGCGACTTCCTCGAGCGGTTCCTCGACAACTTCGAAGGCGTCCTGACTCCGCTCGAGGACCGCGTCGCCGCTTCCTGGCTCGTCACCGACCCCTCCACCACGCCGGACGACGCCATCGAATGGCTGGCCAGTTGGATCGGCGTCACCTTCGATCCCGCCTATCCCACCGCCCGCCGCCGCGACATGTTGAAGGCTGCCCCGCGCCTCTCCTCCACGCGAGGCACGCTGCGCGGTCTGCGTCTGGCGCTTGACGTCGCCACCGGCGGCAAAGTGGCCAGCCGCGACGTGATTCCCGTCGAAGAGTACCGCCTGCGCCGCACCTTCGCCACGATTCTGGGCGCGGACCTGTCGGACGACGACGATCCGCTGCTCGCCGGCATCGTCCAAAGCGGCAACTCCTTCGTCGGCGACACGCTGTTCATTGGCGAAGACCTGAACCAGGAGTTCCTGGCCCTCTTCCGCCCGGACGCCGAAATCACCGCCGCCGGCGAACAGGCCGTCGAAGAGTTCCTGCTGCGCCTGGCCCATCGCCTGACGGTGCTGGTGCACAAGGACGTAAGCGACGACGACTTCAAGCTGATCCGCCGCATTGTCGGCCTGGAAGCGCCCGCGCACGTAGCCACGCAGGTGGTGCGCGCCAGCCGGCCGCTGATCGTCGGCGTGGCGTCGCTCGTCGGGCTCGACACCGATCCCACGCCGCATCACGATGCGTACCCTGTACGCGTTAATGTGAGCCAGCTTGCGCGAGGAGACCTGCTGCTGCGCCCGCCCGTGCTCGACTATCGCATGGAAGGCGCAAGCGCCGGCTCGCACGCGCCGAAGGCCGCCATCGGCGGACCGCACTACGTCGACTACGGGAAGCCGTTCAAACTCTCCGGCGTCGGATCCACGCCCGCGCCGGGCAAGAGCATCGAAAAGTACATCTGGGAGGAAAAGGAGTAACGCATGCCGGAATTCAAGGTAGGGGACAGGGTCCCCACGGACAAGGCGGAAGTCGAAGTCACCAACACGCAGGCGCCGCTCAAGCCGGGCAAGCATCAGTTCCAGTTGATCGTTACGGGCAACGACGGGATCTCGTCCGATCCGGTGACCATCGACATCGTGGTGCGGGACCGGTTCTCCATCTCCGCGCCCGCGGCCATCGCTTTTGGCCAGCCTTTCACGCTGACCGCGAAGAGCGCCTCGGGCGCGCAGTACGACAACGTGAAATTCAACTGGACCCTGAGCAGTTAGGATCGGCGATGCCCGTCTTCACCGTGGGAGCAGCGCAAGTCACCGACAAGCCGGAAGTGGTGGTGGAGCCGCCAATCGGCGCGGGTCAGCGGCGATTCACGCTGGTGGTGACGGACCGCTCAGGCGCGGAAATCGGCCGCGGCGAAGTAGTGGTCACGGTCCCGCCCGGCCGAATCATCCCCACGCCGGTTCCGACGCCGTTGCCCGTACGCCCGGCGTCGGCCAAGCGGGCGCCAAAGAAAGCGTCGGCGGCGAAGAAGGCGCCGGCGAAGAAGGCCGCCAGGAAAAGGAAATCGACATGAGCATCACCGCAACGTCCGATCCCTTGCTCAACCGGACCACGCCGGACCGGCTGAACTACGCCAACGGCGTCCTGCTGGACGAGGCCGACTTCCGCGCCGAGCAGACCTACCATCGCGGACGCCTGGCCCGCGCACTGGCCGGCCTCAACGGATACGGCACCGTGGCGGGACTCGAAGTTCGCTATCAGGAAGCCGACGCAGTCAACAAAATCGAAGAGGAGATCGTGGTCCGTCCGGGCCTGGCGATCGATCGCCTGGGCCGCCTCATCGAGCTGCCGCGCAAAGCCTGCATCCGGCTCGACCCCTGGTACAAAAATCAAACCACCGGCGATCTGTTCCAGGCCTTCAAGCCCAACGCCGTCGCCGCCGGATCGGGAGGCGTCATCGCCGACGTTTACATCCGCTTCGTCGCCTGCGAAACCGGCAAGACGCCCGCCCTCTCTACCGGACCGTTTGACGCCACCGACGGCGTAGTCCCCTCGCGCCTGCGCGACGCCTGGGAGCTGAAGCTGTTCGTCCGCACGGAGCCCGCCGATCCTCCGCCCCTGCCCGCGAACCCCTGGCAGGCCTTCGGCGCCGACCCCGCCAAACTGCGCACCGCCATCTTCAACGCCTGGCATGACGATCCCGACCTGCCGCTCGACCAGCGCGAGCGCGACAGCGACGGAAAGCTGCGCCCGCTCGCCGGCCAGCCGCAAGGCGCCGATCCCGCGGTGTTGTTCCTTGCTCGCATCGCCATCCCCACCGACCACGCCGCGCGCCCGGTCCGCGACGCCGGCCGCAAGGTCGTCGCATTCAATGACAAGCGTCTGTTCGCCATCCCCGCCGGAGCTCTCGCCGTCTGGGCGGGAGCGTTGTGAAGGAGTGACCATGTTCAACCCCGTTCGAGGTTCCGCACGCGAAACGATCCGTTTCGAGGACGCGAAAAGCGTCTCCACCGTCATCGCCGACAACCGGCTGAAGCGCCCGCTCTACTTCGACGGACGCTTCCTCACCGCCCGCGACATGACGCGCGAACAGACCTACTTCCTGGCGCGCCAGGCCGATCTCGGAAAAGCGGGCGGCGCGGGCGTCGTCGCGGGCCTGAACGTCACTCAAGGCGCCGGCCAGGCGACCATCGGCATCTCGCGAGGGCAGGGCGTCACCGCCGAAGGCGAACTCGTCGTGCTCACCCAGGCCGCCTCCATCGACCTTTCGGACGCCGCCGAACTCCAGCGCCTCAACGCCGCCTTCGGCCTGCTCCGCATCCCCAACGAACCGCTGCGCACGCGTTCCGGCGTCTTCATCGTCGGCCTGCGGCCGGTGGAGTTCTCGGCCAATCCCATTGCGTCCTACCCCACCACGCTCAGCGATCGCCGCAGCCTCCAGGACGGCGACATCATCGAAGGCGCGGCCATCACGCTCGTGCCCTACGACGACGGCGGCGCGCGCACTGATTACGATACCCGCCGCTCCATCATCGCCCGTTCGATCTTCACCGAAGGCGTCACCAAGGGCATCCCCAGCGGACTGCTGCCGCTTGCCATGATCGCGCTCGACCGCGCCATCCTACAGTGGGTCGACACGAACATGGTGCGCCGCGAGATCGGCGCGGAGCACGGCAACATCCTCGGTCTGGGTTTCGCGCCCCGGGCCCTGCGCGAAGCGCACCTCATGCAGTACCTGGAACAGTTCCAGGAAGTGCTCGACCAGCGCGCGCACTCAGGCGCCGGCCAGCGCTTCGCCGCCACGGACCATTTCCGCGCCCTGCCCTCGGCCGGACTCATGCCCTCGGCCGCCATCAACTCCGTCGACTTCACGCAGATCTACTTCCCCCCGCAGGTTCGCGTCGACCTCTCCATCGTTCCGCGCGACGAAGTCCCCGCCCTCCTCGAAGAGAGCCTGGAGATGCCGCCCATCGATCTCGAAGCGGACGGCGCCGATCTCGAATCGACGTCCATCCTGGCCCTTGTGCCCGTGGAGCGCGGCGATCTCGTCGCCCTGCGCAGCCAACTCACCGACATGACCCGCGCCATCCGCACCGCCGTCCCCGGCCTGGTGGCGCAGCGCAGCCCGCTCGAATCCCTGCGCCTGCTCCGCGTCGCTCGCCCGACGGCGCCGGTCCCACCGCCCACCACGGTAGCCGACGGCGCCTGGCGCAACCTGCTGGCGCGCACGCCGCTGCTGTGGTACGCCCGCCGCCGCAACCTGAACGTCCGCCTGGACGCCGCCGGATTCGCCTCCACGGTCGCGCTCGACGACACGGAGTTGAAGAATCGCGTGAATGCGGCGGGTTGGGCCGCGCAGTTCGCCACGCTACAAGCGAAACTTGGCGCGGCCACGTTTTCAGGCGTAGCGGAGACAGCCCCGCTGCTGGCCCGATTCTCGCTGTTGCCGCTGGTGCTGGGCGCCGTCATCGCCGACCTGAACGCGCTCGCGAAGCTCGACCTCGCGCCCGTCCGCGCGGTCGCCAAGACCTACAAGGATAAATCGCTCGGCAACGGCGTCGTCCGCATCGAAGCGCTCAACGGCGACATGAAACTGGCCGCCGTGCGCACGGTGCTGGTGGCGTCGCACCGCGTCGTGCAACTCGACACGCTGGGCCGCAAGCTGACCGACGCGGCGCTGGCCGCCCTGCTCGTGAACCTGGCCACGATCGCCAAGGCGGGCGCGGCCGACGCTCCGCAGAAGGTCGCCGCCGCCATCGACGCGGCCCTCAAGAACGCCTGAAGGAGGCCAGCGCATGCAGGTGAAACCCATCCTCCAACCGAACGCGGGCGAGCGCGTAGCCGGTTCCTCGCCACTGCTCGCCAGCCGCGTCGAGGACTGGAACCGCCGCCTGAATCTCTTCTCCGGGCGCACGCTCTCCGACCTCGCGCTCACCGCGGAGCAGGAAGGCCGCGCGGGCCGTCTCGCCCTACGCGGCCAGGCGTTCTCGCCGGGCATCGTCAGCGGTCTCGAAGTGGCGAAATCCGGCCCTCTCTCCATCACCCTGTCAGCCGGTCTCGGCTTCACGGCGTCGGGCGAAGAGATCTACCTTCCCACGCCCGCCGCCATCAACCTGAACGAAGCGCGCGTAGTGCTGAACGGCGTGCTCGACGACACGTTGGGCAATTTCATCAAGGCCGCGAAGCCCCTGCCTAGCGCCGCCATTCTGGTGTTACAGCCCGTCACCGTCCAGGCCATCGGCAATCCGGACCCCGCCGATCCCTGCGAAGCCGACCCGTCGAGCGACCCCTTCGACGACCAGCAACTGGTGGACGCCTGCCGCCTGCTCCTGGTGGCCTGGCCCGCCACGTTGGGCCCCATCCCCGCGCATCGCAAGGTGTGGCGCAACCGCCTTGCCTGGACCCTGTTCAACACCGAAGAAGCCCTGGCCGCCGATCAGCCGCCCGTCTGGGCCGAATCCGGCCTGCCCATCGCGCTCGCCGGCTTCGACCCAGCCACCGGCGGCGGCCTGACCCTCTCCTTCCTCGACCGTCACGCCGTCGCGCGCGATGGCGGCAAGCCGCGCCGCCGCATCGGCAAGCTCGGCCCATCGATTCTGTGGCAGGCGCGGCTCCAACAATTCGAAGCGCAATTGTTCGAGCAATCCGCCCCGTCGGAAATCCTCTCGCAGCAGTTCGTCCGCATCCCGCCGGCCGGCGTGCTTCCACGGGACGCCGTCGATCTGCAGACCGGCCCCGGCATCGGCTCCCGCGTCGGCGCGACGAACTTCTTCCCGGGCGCCTACCGGATCCACGCCGCGCCCGTGGCTCTTGAACAGCTCGACGCCGTAATCCAGGCGTCGGCGGGCCTCGCGCCCTATCACCTCGTCAAGGCCGACGAAGTGAACCTGCTCGTTCCCGTTCCCCAACAGTGGTTTGAGCCCGACCTGCTCGACATCGAACAACCCAGCCCCGAATTTGCCGAAGAACTCGCCCGCTCCCGCCAGATCCGCGGCATCTGGCTCTCCCGTCGCGGAGCGGTCCGCGCCGCCGCCTCGGCTCTGGCGGCCGGCGTCACCGGCACGGCGCTGAGCTTCCCCGATCCCGACCCGGACGCCGTCGACTCGCCCGAAAACCCGGCCAACACCCAGACCGATACAACGCTCGGCATCGCCGAATTCGCCACCGCCGAGGACACGTTCACCGTCGCCAACGGAATCCCCGGTCCGCTCGCCGCCCTCCGCCAGGAGCTCCTGCAAATGCCCGGCGTGCAGAACGAACAGGTGAACACGCTCCCGCTCGACGACCTGATTGCCCGCCTGGAGCGCCGCGCCAACAACACCGACAACCGGATCGACCTCGGCTACCTGCGCGCGCAGACCGGCATCTACCGCATCCGCCAGTTGATCCTCGACAAATCGACGGCCACGCGCCTGGCCGCCTCTCCGGTGCTCGCCGAAATCGCCCAGGGCGCAAGCGCCATCGCCACGCGCGACAACCTGCTCAACTACGTCGCCGGCAAGAGCACGCAGCAAACCCCGGCCAACGTCACCGCGCCGGCGGACATCGTGAAGGGTTCGCCGAAGCGCACCCAGCCGGGCGACGTCTCCGTCCCCTCCGGCCGAGGCCGCCAGGCCGAACTGCTGGCCGTCCGCGACTTCTCGCCGATCTCGTTCGACATCGCCTCCACGCCCGTCGACGCCACCCTCTTCGCGAAGAAATCGTCGAGCGCTGAACGCACCCTGGCGCAGCTCGCCTCCCCACCGCAGCAGGTCCAGCAGCAGGCGCCCGTCTCCGGCGCCGTGACCGACGTGCGCACCCTCAGCGTGGCCAAGCGCCTCGACATCTCTCCCTCGATCGAAGCGCGCAACTACGCCGTCGCCGACAAATATCAGGCCATCACCGCCTTCCTCACGCCCGACCAGACAGAAACGGTATCGGTGGCCGACTTCAAGATCCCTGGTTTCCGCGTCGAACGCGACGACGTCACCCTCAACTTCGACCCGAAGGTGATCACCAACGACCGCCTCATCCAACTCCTCAACGGCGACCACGACGCGCCCCCCGACAACGCCGACGAAGGCGGCTTCTTCTCCGCCGCCATCCGCGCCATGGAGCATTCGGTTCACATCTACACGCTGGTGGAGAGCCGCATCCGCACCTACCGCCGGGCCATCGAACGTTGCCGCGACGTCCGCCAGGACCTGCTCGACCTGCTCGCCGCCGCCCGAAAGCGCCTCCAGGCGATCGACAACGAACTCGCCGAAACCCGCCACGACATCACCGTGGCCAAGGCCCTGTTCGCCGAAGAGCAGGCCCGCGTGGACTCGGTGAACGCCCGCCGTGACACGATCATCGCCACCACGGTCACGTTCCTCGCCTACCACCGCCCGCGCTTTGCCTCGCTCAGCCCCATCGACGACGAATCGTGGATCCCGCCCGCGCGCTCGCTCGACCCTGGCGACACAGCGGCGGTCATCCCCGCCTGCTTCGATGAAGAATCGGAGGAGCCCGACGAGCTGCGCACGATGGTGAACCTGCTGCGCGACGCCCCGGTGCGCTGGTTCTCCGAACCGCCCGTGCTGCTCGACCGCATCGACCGCATCCAGCACCTGTCGGCCGTCATCACCCACGCCCGCAACCGCGCCAGCTTCCAACTCGCGCTGCCTGCGCCGCAGGTGGCGGTCCGCGCCGGCGCCCTGCAGCCCGCCATCTCGAGCATCCTCGGCGCGCACGCCGATATCGCCACGCAAGCCCGCATCGCCACCGCCAATCTCGACCTCGCCGCCGCCACCGCCGGCGCCTGGACCGACCTCCGCGCCCGCGCCCCCGAAATCGTCTCGCTCGGCGACCTGATCGACTTCCCCGACATCCGCGCCGAAGTGAACCGCCTGGCCGCGTCCTCGCTCAAGGACATCCACGGCGTTGCGTCGTGCCTCTACGCCCACTTCGCCGCCGTACAGCCGGCCGTGCGCCTGGCCTGGGCCGAAGGTCTCAGCCAGTTCGACGGCCCCGTGGACCTGCGCCAACTCACCAACCTGCCCCGCTGGAACGAGGTCCCCCACCTCGACGCGAAGCATCTGCAAGCCATGGCGGACTGGCTGTTCCAACGCATCCACACAAATCAAACCGACGCGCTGACCTTCTTCAACAGCCTGATCCGCGTCTGCGTCCTGCTGGCCAGCCACTCACCCGTCAACCAGTTGGTGAACGGCGCGCTGGCCCGCCCCGCACCCGTCGTCCCCGGCGGCATCCTGCAAGTGAACGTCGACCATCTCCAAGTCGCCGTGGGCATGGCCGCGATTCTCTATCAGGGAACGGAGGTCGTGGGCCGAGCCGTCGTGGACAACGTCGGAACCGGCCAGGCCGCGGTGCGCATCGTCACGGCGGCCGCCAGAAACGTGACCCTCACCCAGGGCGCGCGCGTGCAATTCGCCGCCGCCAAGGCCTTCGCATGATCGAGCGCCGCGTGCGCAAACTGAAACTCCGCGCCCCCCAGGACGCGCTGGTCCGCCGCGGCGCCATCCTGGTGGAGGACGCGCTGCACACCGCGTCGATGCCCTTCGCAGAAGGCGGCCGCCGCTGGTTCGTGCGCAAGCTGAACATCGGCCGCATCCGAGGCAGCCAGAGCCCCGCCTCCATCGCCCTGCGCATCGAACAGCGGATGCGCCTGCTGCCCGCCATCGCGATTCCCGCCGAAAGCGAGGGCGCAGCCGATGCGCCCGCCGTCTATTTTGAAAGCGCCGCGGACCCGTACATCGCGCTCGCCATCCGCATCTGCCGGGGCGAAACGCCCGTCGAATGGTATTGGCCGCTGGCCGTCCCCGGCTGGACGCCATCGCTCGATCGCAAACAGGCGATCCGCGCAATCCTCGCGCGCGCCATCGAAACGGAAGCCGGCCCGGTAACCGTGGCGCTCGTAGTGGATGCGCTGGTGTGCCGTACGCTCGAACAGCCGTTCATCGAGGCGCTCGAACCACAGGACGGCCCCGCATTGTTGCAGGCCTCGGGCTGGGCGCCGATCCAAGCCGAAGCCCCGCCGCCGCACCCCGAGCCCTCCGCCCCGTCTATCCCAATCCGCTGGACCCAGGCCCTCGCCGCCGCCATCCGCCAGTGGAGCCCGACGGACCATCGAACAACGTGGTTCGCGGCGCAGCCGCTGATCGTACGCCGCCCCGCATCGATGCTGGACACGCGTCTCCCATCGAGCGCCGCCGCCCTCATCCGCTCGATCGTCGCCGCCACGCCGCCGCCCGCCGCAGCGCCGCTAACGCCCAAGCCACGCCTGATCTCGAACCCTCCGCCGGACCCGCCAGCGCCCACCGCCGCCGATTCCCCTACGCCAACTGAACCAGCCCGCCCCGAACCAGCGGCCCAGTCCATTGCCCCCGCGGCGCGAGACACGACCATCGAACCACCGCCCCGCCCAACTTCCGACACCCTCTCCACAGGCTTCGCGGGACTCTTCTTCGTCATCCCGATCCTGGCCCGCCTGGGCATGGAGCAGGCGCTCGCCGCAACGCCCGCGTGGATCGAAGCGCACCTCCCCTACGCCATCCTGCGAGCCATCGCCCTCAAGCTCAAGGCGCAGGACGACGAGCCCGTCCTGGCCGCCATGCCGGAAGCCGACCCCAACCATCCGGAAGTGCGCCCCTGGATCCGCGACATCCGCCGCTATTCCCGCAAGCAGGCGCAGATCGGCCTCTACAACCTGGTGCGCCGCCGAGGCCGCATCCACCACTCGCCCACCCACATCGACCTGTTCTTCGACCTCACCGGCGCCGACATTCGCATCCGTCGCGAGGGCCTGGACATCGACCCCGGCTGGGTCCCCTGGCTCGGCAAGGCCATCCACTTCCATTACGGCGACGAGGCCCCCACGCCATGACCCTCAGAGACTTCGCCCTCGCCGCATTGGCGGCCGGCGACGCTCCCGAATCCGGCTACCTCCAGGAGCGCCGTCAAGCCGCCGCAGGCGCCACGCTCGACGGCTATCTCCACAACCCCGACCCCGCCGACCAGCCCCTGCTACGCCTGCGCGACGAACTGAACCTCACCATCCCGGACCTGCTCGCCGTCACCGTCGCCGCCGCCGTCGAAGAAGAAGTTATGGCGGGCCGGGCCATCGCCCGCCTGCAAGCCCCGTTGGGCGGCTCCCGCCCCACGCTCGGCCTGCTGGCGGAGGCATTCCACTGCCCGATCCGCGACCTCGCCAGCGGCGCGGCCATCACAACGGGCCTGCTCACCCTCCCCGCCGAAGGTCCGCCCCTGCCGGAGCGAGTCGTCTCCATCCCGGCGCCCACCTGCTTCGCGCTCCGAGGCGTCGCCACGCCCTGGCCCGGCTCCACCATCGGCCTCGGCCCGCACGCCGAAGTCCCGCTGCCCGCCTCCGTCACGGAGGAAGCGGCCCGCCAGGCCACCGCCCTCACCGGAACCAGCCGGGCCCTGGTCATCCGCACCGCCTCTGCGCCCGAAGGCCGCTCGGTCGCCGCGCGCATCGCCGCATCCATGGGACTCCGCCCGGCCTTCCTCGAAAACCCCGCCACGCACGGCCTCGAACCCTGGCTTTCCCTACTCGGCCTGCTCCCCGTCTTCTGCCTCGACCTCGCCCCCGGCGACCGCAAGGAACTCCCCGCCATCCCCGGCCGCCAAGGCCCCGTCGTCGCCCTCTGCGGACCGGACGGCAGCGTCGAAACCGCCGCCGGATCCACCTGGAACTGGCAGCTCGACGCCCCCACGCGGGAAGAGCGTCTCGAGCTCTGGCGCCAGGCCCTCAACACACCGCCGGGCCACCCGCTCGCCGCCCAGCTCGCCGCCGACCATCGCCACCGCGCCGGCCGTATCGCACAACTGGGCCATATCGCCATCCACCGCGCCAGCCTGCGCGACGCCGACAGCCCCGGCCCGGAGGACGTTGCGGCCGCCGCCGCGGCCCGAGGCGCCAGCGGTCTCGACGCCCTGGCCCAAGCCCTGCCCCACGTCATCACCGGCGAAGCGCTCGTCACCACGCCCGCCTTGCGCAAGGAACTCGACGCCCTGGTGCTCCGCTGCCGCGCCCGCGACGGTCTGGTCCACGGACTCGGCGCCTCCGCGCAAGCCCGCTACCAGCCAGGCGTGCGAGCCCTGTTCGTCGGCCCCTCGGGAACCGGCAAAACCCTCGCCGCCGGATGGATCGCCGGCCGACTCGGCATGCCGCTCTACCGCGTCGACCTGGCCTCGGTCACCAGCAAATACATCGGCGAGACCGAAAAGAACCTCGCCCAACTCCTAGCCCGCGCCGAGCACGCCGAAGTCGTCCTGCTATTCGACGAAGCCGACTCCCTGTTCGGCAAACGCACCGACATCCGCGATTCCAACGACCGTTTCGCCAACGCCCAAACCAACTACCTGCTCCAGCGCATGGAATCCTTCGACGGCATCACGCTGCTCACCAGCAACAGCCGCTCCCGTTTCGATTCCGCCTTCTCCCGCCGCCTCGACATGGTCATCGACTTCCCGCTGCCCGGTCCCGAGGAGCGCCGCCGCCTGTGGCAATCGCACCTGGGCGCGATGCACACCCTCACCGAAACGCAGCTCAACCAGCTAGCCGTACTCGCCGATATCGGAGGCGGCAACATCCGCAACGTAGTGCTGGCCGCGGCCGCCCCCGCCCAACGCGCCGCCCGCAAAATCGCCTTCGCCGACATCGCCGGTGCGCTCGACGCCGAATTCCGCAAGCTCGGCAAACAGCGCCCCGCGGAACTGATCCGCCCCTAGGCCGCCATGGCAGGACCGACGGTAGCCGAACCCCGCGCCAAGCGTGCCCCCCAGCACCCTGCCGCGCCCGGCCGCAAACCGCCGGCCCACGGCCACCCCGGCGCCGCCGCGGGCATGCCGGCCTTCCTCAAGAAGTCCGACGCCGACCGCAAGCCGCCATCCGCCGCCGCGGTCGTCACCACGGCCAAGCCCGCCGCCGCGGCGAAAGCGCAGCCGAAACGTCCCGCCACCGCCGCCGAACAAACAGGAGGCGCCAAGGCCAAGGCCGGCCCCAAAGCGAAATCCGACGCCAAGACAGCCTCCCCGGCGCCCGAACCCGCCCCCGCCGCCCAACCGCAAGCCGATCCCGGACTCTCCGAACTAGACCGCGAAGCCGCCATCCCCGTCGCAAAACCCACCCTCGACCGCCAGTCCATCGGCGCCGATTGGCAAGCCCCGGATTCCCTCCCCACCGACCTGGTCCCCAAGAAGACCACCCCCAAGCCCTCGGCGCCTCCGCAGCCCGGCGCCGCCGTCGACCCCGACCCTTCCATCGACCGCGACGCCATCCGCGAAGCCCAGCGCGCCTACTACGACCTGGCCCGCGACACGCGCCAACTGGAAGCTTCGTTCGCCACCCGCGCCAACGCCCTGGCCGCCGAGATGGCCCAGACTTACGACAGCGAAGCCGAGGCCTTGCTCGAAACGCACGAGCGCGATCTCCAATCCGTGGACGGCGCCGCCCGCGACGCCACCGACGCCGTCGGCAACGCCGCCTTCGCCGCCCAAGCCTCCCTTGACGCATCCTCGGCGGCCGCCCTCCAGGCCATTGAAGCCGCCGGCCGCAGCGCCTACGGTCTGATCGCCGCCGACGACACAACCGCCGCCGGCCGCATTGCGGAAGTCGTTTCGACGCTGGTCAGCGGCCACCTGGGCGCCTTCAACGGCAAAATTGCGGAACTCACCACCGCTAGCGACAAAGCCACCCAGGCGCTCAACGACTGGCGCGACAACGCCAAGACCAACTACCCCACCAACGCGCCCGACGCCCTTCAAAACGCCAAGTACGAGGCGGTGCAGTTGAAGGTCCCGAAGATGGCCGAAACCGGCCTCACCGGCCTTCAGAAGCGTGTCGACCGCCAGAAGGAGGAGTGGGGCAAGAAGCGCGACTCCACCGTTTGCAGCCTCTCCTGCAGCTACCGCGGCGCGCTCGACGCCGAACGCGTCCGCACCAACACGCAGGGCCGCCAATCGGTCGCCGCCGCCCTCACCCGCGCCCGCCGCTCCCTGCGCGAGCAGACGCAATCGGGAACCACCGCCATCGCCGGACTCCGCGCCAGTTTCGAGTCCCAGATCCGCGCCCAGCACCGTTCCATCCGCAGCCGCCTGGTCAGCCAGGCCCGAGCCGCCGTCGCCGGACTCCAGCGCGAAGCCCAACGCGCCATCGGCGGCGTCGAAAGCTCCACCCGGGCCGCCCTGCCCAGCTACTGGCGCTCCGCCCAAAGCCTCGAAAAGGCCCTGCGAGACGCCGCCGCCAATGGCCCCCAGGCGCTCGCGGACGCCGCCCGCCGCGTCCCCGCGGGCATCCTTGAAGGAACGCGCCGCGCCGCCAGCCAGGTGGACGCCCGCCTCGACGAAAATAAATCGCGCCTCGCCGGAACTCTGGCGGGCCAGCGCGAGACATTCCTGGCTCGCAACACCGAACAGACACTCGCCTACCAGGCCGCCCTCGGCGCGCTCGACACCCAGTCCTCCACGCAATTCGACGAGTCCGTGGGCCGCTTCGCCGAAGCCTTCGGTGGACTCGCCGCCACCGTATCGAAGGCGGCCGAAAGCTGGAGCCAGCCTCTTGCCAAGCGCATGGCCGCCTTCATCGCAAAGAAAAGCGGAGAAGCGCAGGAAGCGCTCACCAGCCTGCTCACCGGCGCGGAGCCCAAGAAAGGCGGCGGCGATACCGCGAAGGGCGACGGCGCCGCGCAACCCTCCTGCGGCGAATGCGACAGCGCGGCCGGCAAATCGGGCGCCGCGCCCGCCGCCACAGGCTCCGGCGAAGGCGGAGGCGGAGGCGCTCCGAAGGGCCTCACCGCCCAAGCCGCCGAAGAAGTCGCCTTCTGCAAGGAACGCGCCGATCCCGGCAAGCTCTTCAAGCCCCAGGTCACCGAAATCGGCTCTGGCATCCAGACCAAGCTCGACCAGAAGGCCGTCAACATCACCCAGAAGTTCGCCGGCGGCTTCGCGGGCACCGTCGACGAGGAAGGCGTCATCGCCCAACTCCGCGGCCTCACCAAACTGAAAGCGATCGCGCTCGACACCGTCGTTTATCCTCGCCGCACCCGGTCCGCCTCGCTCGACTCCGACCTCCGTAAGTACCTGGGCGCCGGCAGCACCGACTACGCCGCCGCCAGCGCCTACCTGAGCGGCAACCCCCGCGAAGGCGCCCGCATCGAACTCCAGGACTCGGTCGGTTTCTTTAACGACGACGAAGCCCGCATCGAGGCCACCCTCCGCGCCCTCTCCCCCGACGACCTGAAGTCGCTCGCTGCCGACCCCGCCATCAGGGACGACGTTGGCGACGCCCTCGGCGGGACCGACAAGGAGGTGTTCGACGCCCTCCTCGCCGGCGACCACGCCAAGGCCGACGCGCTCCGCATGCGCGACAAAATCGACGAGGCCCGCGTCGACGGCAACGCCGACGCCGTCCACCAGGCCATCGAAGAGTACACCGCCGCTCCCGGCGAAGACGACTGGCGCTCCACCCAGGAGATGACCGCCGACCAGCGCCGCGAAGCCGTCGTGAAAGCGCTCGGCGGCGTCATCCGCGAAGAGCAGGCCAAGCACGGCGGCCCCGTACCCGAGATGAGTGACCAGGACCGCGCCATCGCCTACGTCACCCGCGACATAGAGGTCTACGTCGGCGAAGGCGAGACGGTGACCCGCTCCATCACCGGCGCCAACAAGGACCTCGCCGTGGCCCTCCTCCAGCACGGCGAAAACAGCGTCGAAGCCCGAGCCGCCCGTCTCGGCGTTGAGATGCAGCGCACCGGCGACCCGCCCAGCGCTAAGAACATCGACCGCGCCGTCTTTGACGACCGCTTCACCCCCGACAGCCCCGACGCCACTCCCGAACAGCGCGCCGCCAACGAAGAGGCGCGTAAGGAAGCCCGCAAGGACAAGGCGCGCATGCTGCTGTTGGCGGCCCAATACGCGCATCCCGAAGGGCAGGCCGCGCCCCCCGCCGCCGACCACAAAACGGTGATGGACCCGGCCTTCCAGCCGGACTCCAAACAGGTGGACGCCGCGCGCAGCTCCCTGATCGCCGGCCTGCGCGGCCGCTTCGGCAGCGACACCCTGGGCGCCGATCTCGCCGAAGGCCTCCTCACCGACGACCGCCCCAGCCCCAAGACCGCATCGCTTGCCATGCAGCACGCGATGTACTCGCACCTCGGCACCGACGAGGAACTCCTGTTCCGCTTCACCGAGCGCATGACCAGCGACGAAATCGCCGACATGCGCGCCCAGTTCAAGCAGGACACCGGCGACTCGCTCGACGCCGAACTCGGCACCTTCGGCGAAGGCGGCACGTTCACCGAACTCTCCGGCGACGACCGTCTCCGCATGGAGCGCGCCCTGCTCGGCGTCGCCCGCACCGACGCCGAAAAGCTCCGCAACGCCGCCTTCGCCATCGAACAGCAACGCCGCGAAACCGGCTCGTTCGGCAAATTCCTCGCCCAGGGCACGCTCGCCGAGCGCGTCATGGACAACACCAGCGCCCAACTCGAAGCGCTGGCGGGCGGCCCCATCGCCATCAGCCGCCGCGGCGAGATCGTCTCGAAGCTCCCCAACTTCGACGGCAAGGGCCGCTACACCGGCCCCGACCGCGACACCTTCCTCTCCACCACCGCGGTCTCGCAAAGCGTCGCCGAGAACTACTCGAAGCGCATCGACGCTTTCGCCGACATCGCCACCACCGGCATCGCCATCCTCGGCGCCATCGCGGCGGCCGTCATCACGGTGGCCACCGGAGGCGCCGCCGGACCGCTCATCGCCGCGGCGGTGATCGCGGGCCTTGCCTCGATGGGCGCGAACTACGCCATCAAGGGCGGCCGTTACGGTTGGGAGCAAGCCGCCATCGACCTCGGCATGACCGCCGTGCAAGCCGTCACCGCGGGCGTCGGCGCGCAGTTGGGCGCGGCGGCGCAGGTGGCGTCGAAGGGCGCGGCGGCGGCCAGCATCGCCAGCCGGTCCATCGCCTCGCTCGCGAAAATCTTCACCGGCAACCCGGTGGTGGACCAGATCATCATTGGCGCCATCACCGGCTCCATCAGCGGTCTGGGCCGCACCGCGCTGAACGAAAAGACCTGGGAGCACGGCGGCGCCGACGCGGTGGGCGAACTGTTCGCCGGACTCATCAAAGGAGCTCTATCAGGCGCGGCGACAGCCACCGTCACGCAGGGCATCGAAGCGCTGGGACGCAACGGCGCGGCCATCGCCGATAGCGCCAAGGCGCTGGCGGCCCAGGGCGGCCTGTTGAAGGGCGCCGTGGGACTCGCCGGCCGCGGCGTGGGCGGGCTGGGCAAGGGCATCGGCTGGGCGATGAGCGCGCAGACCGGCGGCGGAGTCCTGAAGTCCGCCGGAGCCGTCGCCGCCCGAGGGCTCACCAAGGGAACCATGTCGGCGCTCAGCGGCATGACCGGCCGCGCCGTCGACATCGCCTTCGACGCCTCCCGCGGCGAGTTCAAGGGCGACGCGGGCGACGCCCTGCTCGACATCGGCCAGACCGGCCTTCACTCCTTCGTGCAAGGCATCGGCGAAGGCGCGGCCGAAGCGCGAGCCCAGCAGACGCACACGGTGAAGTTGAAGCAGGCGGAAGCCGCCATCGCCAAGGAGCGCGAAAGCCTGGGCCTGCCCAAGCTCTCGGACAAACAGCTCGAAGCCGCCGCCCACGACCTGACGTTCATGAACCACGTCGGCGGATCCGACGATCTGAGCCGCGCCGTCCACCTCGATCACGTCGCGACGAACGGCGGCCTGGAGCCGCTGCCCGCCATGCAGGCCCCGCCGCAAACGCCGCCGCCCGGTCCCGCGCCGGACGAACACACCCCGCCCCCGCCCCCGTCCGGACGCCCCGCGCCCGAAGACACAACGCCCCCGCCCCCACCGCCGTCCGCCGCCCCGGCCGAAGAGCCCGTCGCCTCCCGCCCGCCCGCCGCCGCCAACCAGGTGGCCGAAGTCGACGCGACGGCCCAACACCCGCCGGCTCCCGATGAAACCCCAGCCGCCCGGATCGCCGCCCAGCATCCCGCCGAGCAGGACCCCAGCGGACCGCCTCCGGCCACGCCCAGCGCGGACCACGACGCCGGCGACCCCTCGCGCCGTCCCCCCACCTTCACCGGCGAAGACATCTCCCGAGCCGTCGACAACGCCCAAGCCCGCCTCCACGGCCGCATCGAAGAAGGCCAGCCCGGCGCCGACCTCCGCCCGCTCCCCGAAAACGCCGCCTCCAACATGCGCCAGCGCCAGCGAGCCGGCGCACTCGAAGAACAAGCGGACGGCGTCATGACCACCGCGCGCGAGCGCCTGGACCGAGCCATCCAGCGCGAAGCCGAAGCGAACCTCGCCGACAGCTACAACCCCCGCCGCGCCCGCGCCCTGCGTGAAGAATCGAACCGCCTGCTCGACGAAGCGGTGGACCTCGAACGCCAGGCCAATAACCTCCGCGCCGAAGCCGCCGACTTCGCCAGCGGCCGCAAATCCGCCGTCGCCGACCTGCCCGGCCCCGAGGACCTGGAAGCCAACTTCGGCAACCTCGTCCGCGAACTGCCGAATCTCATCAGCCCCCCGCCCTCGCCCGTCGAGCGCGACCCATCGGCCATCCCGCGCCTCATCCGCCCCATGCTCGAAGGCGAAGGCGGCGGCCGTCTCGTCTTCCGCGTGGAAAGCGAACGCAGCCGGTCGCTCGTCACCGTCGACGCCCAAGGCAACGTCGTAGTGCAAGGTGGAGCATCCATCCACCTGAACTTCGGCTCCTTCGAACGCGCCGTGGAATTCGTCACGGAAAACAGCCTCGGCGCGGCCCGCATCATCCGCTTCGAAGTCGACGAGTCCTGGGTGCGCTCCATGCGCTCGGCCGCCATCCCGGAGCACGAAACCGCCGCCCTCGCCGGCCGCCAGCCGCGCCTGGTCGACGTCCGTTTCGCCGACGACCAGTTCGAAGTCCCCCCCGGCCTGATCGGCGAACTCAACCGCTTCATCGTCCCCGGCAGTGGCGTAGTCCATGAACTGCCGGCCCCCACGTCCCGCCCGCCCGGAACCGGCGGCGGCCCCGGCCCCGTCGAGCCCGACCCTCCGCTGCGCCTCCCCAGCACGGCGCCCAAGGTTGAGGAGCCCTCCACCACCGCCGCCGGCATCGCCGGTTCCGCCTTCCACGGCGACCTGGGCGCCACCCGTTCGAAAGGCGGCGTCAACGTAGTCGAAACCGAATCCGCCGCCGCCATCGGACGCCTGATCCAGGAAGGCGGCCAATTCCACGGCGCGGTCCACGCCACGGAAACCCCGGGGACCGTCCGCATCCCCAGCGACTCGGGCGACCTCCAGGTCACCATCAAGGTCGGCGCCCTCATGGCCAACCCCGACGAAACCGTCCCGGTGGCGCGTTACGAAAAGCAGGGCAACAAGGTCACCATCACGGTGTCCGAAAAGGCGCCCGCCTCGCAGGTTCAGCGCGCCCTCGCCCACGAATTCAACGAACTCCGCTTCGGCAGCCGCGCGCAGGGCGACATGCTCGCCCCCGGCAAGACCCCCACGCCGCCCCCCGACCCCGTATCCCAACTCTCCCGTCACGACCGCGGCCGCATCGCCGAAATCGAGCACCTCGCCCGCGCCATCGAGTCCGCCCGCCTCAAGGGCGACTCCAAGACCGCCGCCGAACTCATGGATGAAGCCGGCCGCCTCACCGCCCACCTCGGACTGGTCCACGGCGGCGACCCCGCCAAGGCCCGCGCCGCCCTCGCCCTGGCCGCCCTCGAACCCACCTCCGCCGGACGCCGCCTGCTGGCCGATTTCGTCGCGGCGGGCCGCGCCAACCCGATGCTCGAGCCCACCGGCTTCGGCCTCGACGATCTGGCCGTGCTGGCCCGGCAGTCGGCCTACCTGGCCACGCTCGACCGCTCCGGCGACGGCGTCCTGAATCGCGCCGCGGCCCTCCTGATCGCCGAAAACGTCCTCAATACACCCCCCAGCCAGCTCGACGGCGTACGCAGCCTCCTGCCCACTGAGGAAGCGCGCGCCATGTTCGACCTCGCTCTCGCCCACGCGCAGGCCAATCGCCGTCTCCAGGCCACCGTGGACAGCCGCCTGGCCTCGGAAATCACCCGCCAGCGCTTCGGCGACAACCCGCTCTTCCAGGAATTCAACCAGTTCCGCAAGCTCTACCTGGCCAAGAACCCCACCATCGACGCCAGCGACCCCGAAACCACCCGCCGCCTGTTCGAATACTGGACCAAAGGCTCCGCCGTCACGCCCGCCGGCAGCCGCGTGGCGATCTCCATCGGAGAGGTCAAATCGGTCGCCATCGAAGTCGAAACCCACGGCCTGACCCTCCGCGACGCCGCCGCCCAGGAACAACTCGCCACCGGTCGCGCCACCGCCATCAATCGCCGCAACGCCATCGAGACGGAGCTGAAATCGCCCACTCCCACCACCGACGCCGCCGCGCTGAAGGCGGAACTCACCACGGTCCTCGAAACCATCAAGAAGTCCGCCGAAACCATGGGCTCCAAAGCGGGCGAGCACTTCGCCGCGCACGAACTCGGCAACCCCAAGGCGATCCCCATAGGCAAGGAAGGCGCCGGCGTCCCCGACCTCGCCTACGAAGGCCCCGACGGCCGTCTCATCATCATTGAGGCCAAGGGTCCAAAGGCGGGCCTGGTCGATCGCGCCACCCCCGACGGCCGCCGGGCCTATCAAGGCACGCCCGAATATCTGGAAAGCCTGGCCATCGACATGATGCGCCCCACCAACCCGGAGTCCGTGCGCAAACTGGGAGAACGCCTGCTGATCGCCATGCGCAACCCACCGCCGAAGGTGGACTATTATGTTGTGCGGCAGCCCGTGGACGCGCAGGGGCGTCCCACCGCGCTCGAAGCCCAGAAGTTCGACCTGAGCAGGAAATAGAAATAGAGGAGCCCATTGACGCCCGACCCGCGAGACCCCGCACTGTGGACCGGCATCGCCGGCAGCCTGAAAGCCGCCGCCGAACTGCGCGCCGTTGTCCTTGCGGCGGGCCGCGATGACGACGCGGCGTTTCTGCTGGCCCACGACGCCTCCACGGCCGCCCTGGCCTCGCTGGACCCCGCGCGGAAGGACCTCACCGCGTCTCTGCTCCAGGAAGCGGCCGCCTGCGGAGTCGCCGCTGTCGTCTGCGCCGCCCGCGCATTCGGAACGGTCTCTCTCGAATGTCCCGGCGGCGTTCGTCGCGCCTTCCCAGCGGGAGGCGGCGCCGGAATGAACGGCCCCCGATGGGCGCTCGCCGCCGCGCTGGCCAGCATCGCCGGCGAAGCCGCCTCGTTCGGCGTGCTCTGTCATCCGTCGAACGTGCTCGCCATCCAGGAGCCCCCTGAAGCAGCCGACGCCTTCTGGGCGCCCTACACCATCGCGCTAGCGGCCTTCTATAGCGGCGATCCAGCCACCGGCGAACTCATCGAGCACGCCCTCGACGCGCTGGCGGAGCGCTACCTCAAAATCGCCGATCCGCAATTTGTGCGCGACACCCGCGCCCCGATCCTGCGCCTTCTGCTGGCGTCCGCCCAGCGTGATCCCGAAGCCGGCCAGGCGCTGTCAGCCGCCCTCGACGCGCACTCGGAATACTACGGCGCAGGCCCCGGCAAAGGCGACCGCACGGGTCTGCTGGCCTTCGAAATCGGCGGCATCTGCGCCGCCGCCGGCCTCGACATGGACCACCCGCTGCTCGCGCCCCTGCGCGCCGCCCGCCAGGCCCCGCCCTGCAAGATTCTCTACCGCTTCCCCCGCCAGCCCATCGTCGACGACCTCGAAGCCCACTGGTTCCTCGACTCCCAGGGCTTCCCGCGCGCCGGCCGCACCCACGAAATCGTCGACAACCAGGGCGTCCTCGAAGCCCGCTACCGGGCCAGCGGCGCTCCCGGACTCCCGCCCAGCGAAGCCGCCTTCGCCCTATCGGACAACCCGGCCCCCAGCGCCCGCGATCAAGCCCTCGGCATCATCGAAATCCTGCGAGCCCAGGTCCAGCCATTGCTCGAATCCCTCTCGCACGACCGCACCGGCCGCGCCCTGCAATCCGTCCGCCCACGCCCGGAAGACTACGCAAAAGCCTTCCTGGGCGAAGCCGCCGAAGCCGCCCGCCGCCACTACGCGGCCATCTGGACCGCCGACGAGTCCCAATTGCCGCCGATGCGTTACGCTGACCCCGCCCAAACCATCATCCGCAGCGACATCGCGCCCGCCGGCATGCTGGCCGAAGACAACGAACTCTCGCGCCAGTTCCCCGGCGGCTACCGCGCCATCGCGCCGAAACTCGACCCCCACCGCGTCTGGGTCCGCTGGAAATGTCTACGTCCCGGCGAATCGGCCGGCATGGCCTACGACGGTCTGGTCTGGCTCGACGATCACTGGGCCTGGTTCCCCAAGCCCTACCGCGCCCTCGGCCAGTCATAGAATCCAGTTAGCGACATGCTTCCACGTGAACGAGTGCTCGCCGCGCTCAGCTTCCAGCCACCGGATATCGTTCCGCTCGAATACCACGCCTCGCCCGCCGGCTTCGTCGACCACGGCGCCGCCCTGCGCGATCTCTGGGACCGGAACCCCGACGATTTCGGGCCTCCCCACCGCTTCGCCATCCCTGATGTCGACCCCGGCCCGCGCGCCTGGCGTGACGCCTGGGGCATCGAATGGGCCGAAAAGAGCTACGGCGCAGGAGGCCTGCCGACCAGGCGCCCGTTGGCCGACTGGAGCGCCTTCGAGCACTTCCGCACGCCGCCCGTCCCCGAACCCTACGGCGAGGCCTTCGAATCGGAGCGCGCCCGTTCCCAGATCCACCGCCAGCAGTACTTTCAGAAGACCGCCTGGATCAGCCTGTTCGAGCTGATGCACGCCCTGCGCCCCTTTGAGGACGTGCTGATGGACATCGCCTCGGACGCCCCGGAAATCGGCCGCCTGGCGGACGTCCTCACCGAACACCACCTCGCCCACATCCGCTACCTGTTAGCCCGAGGCGTCGACGCCATCCAATTTGGCGACGACTTCGGCACGCAATCCGGCCTGATGCTCTCGCCGAAGCTGTGGCGAGACTTCTTCGCGCCCCGCTACCTCGAACTGATGCGCCCCATCAAGGCGGCGGGAGCGAAGGTGTTCTTCCACACCTGCGGCGCGGCCGGCGGACTGCTCGAAGACATCGCCGCGTTGGGCGTCGACGCCGTATGGCCGCAGTTGAACACGTACGATCTCGACTGGCTCGCCCGTTTCTCCCGCCAGTCGAAGCTTGCCATCGCGCTCCACCCGGACCGTGGAGAGCTCATGATCCGTTCCACTCCCGACGCCGTCCGCCGCTACGTCGCCATGCTCGCCGAAACATTTCAGGTGGATCGTGGCGGCACCTGGTTCTACGTCGAAATCGACCGCGGCTTCCCCTTCGCGAACGTCGCCGCCCTGGCCCAAGCCATCGCCAGCCTGCGTCAATGCGGATGAGGAGAGGACTGTCGATCGCCGCGGCCGCACTCTGCCTGTTGGCGATCGCCGGCGCGACCTATCAGGCCCTGGCCTTCCGGGCCGAGGCGCACAGCTCCGCACACCCGAAGCGGCTGGTCGACGCGGGCGGCTTCCGGCTCAACGTGTATTGCACGGGACAGGGCAGTCCCACGGTCCTTCTCGAAGCAGGATTCGCCGACTCGCTGGAATCCTGGCGCCGAGTCCAGCCCGAAATCGCCCGCTTCACCCGCGTCTGCTCCTACGACCGCGCCGGTTACGGCTACAGCGACCCCGGCCCGGCGCCCCGGACGGCTGACAAGATCGCCCGCGAGCTGCACCAAGCGTTGAGCAACGCCGGCGAGCGCCCGCCGTACATCCTGGCCGGCCACTCCTTCGGCGGCTATCTGGTCCGCGTCTTCAACGGAGCCTATCCCGGCGAAGTAGCTGGCCTGGTGCTCGTGGACGCGACGCAGGAAGACCAGTACCGCCTGCTTCCGAAGGCGTGGTCCGACCTGGGCGAGGCCACGCGCCGCCGCGCGCGACGCCAGTCATTCTGGGCGCCGTTCTATATCGGTCTGGGCATCGCCCGCCTCGAATTCCGCCTGAAGGGACAGGACCCGCCGCCTCTGTTGCTCCAATCCAAGTACCTGCGGGCCAGGGCCAGCGAACTCCTGAACATCCAGGCAAGTGCGGAGCAGGCCCGCGCGGCTGGCCACATGGAGGACAAACCGCTCATCGTATTGACAGCCGGTCAAACCATCGACGCGGCGCTTCGCGCCGCCCTGAGCGCCTCGGACCAGAAGGCGTACGCCGGCGTCTGGATCAACGTACTGCAAATGCGTCTGGCGAACCTATCCAGTCGCGGCCAGCGAATTATCCTTCCCAGCAGCGGCCACGACGTCCCGGCGGAAGCCCCCGGCGCAATTGTGACCGCCGTGCGGGAACTGCTCAAGTCGGCGTCCAAACCTCGATAGGAGCTCCCCTGTGACCGGCAGGACCAAGCTCGCCGGCCAGGACTCCTGGCGGAAGCCCCGGCGCAAATGGCAGCCGTTCGCAAACCACTCGGGAGACCCCAGTCAGGCCGGCTGACTGGCCGCCGCCCGAGCCCGTATCCAAGCGTCGATGGCCGCCCCCATCGGCGGATCCGCCATGCCAGCGAACCCCCGCAAACACAGGCTGTCAAGCAGCGTGAAGTAACGCTCCGCGATCAGCCGCCAGTCATGCGCCGCCGCCGTCGCGAGCGCATTGGCCGACCGCCGCCGCCGCTCCGCCCCGTCCGCTTCGATCTCGAGCACCGCGCTCGCAAAGGCCGCCGCATCGGCCGGACACAGCCACGCGTTATCGGCGTTCGCATACGACAGCACGCCGCCGCTATTGGGCACGACCGTCGCGGCGCCGCTCGCCATCGCCTCCAGCGGACCGATCCCGAACGGCTCCCGAGGATTCGGGTGCAGAAACACCCCGGCCTCCCGCAGCCGCGCCGCATACGCCGCCCGGTCTTTCAGGAACCCGAGCATCCGCACCCGCCCCGGAAACTCCGCCCGCGCCCGAGCCTCGATCGCCTCCCGCTCCGGCCCGTCACCCGCGATGTCCAGCGTAAACTCCCCAGGCAGCAGCGCCAGCACGTCGAGCAGCAGCGAGACGTTCTTCTCCCTGGCCAGCCGCCCCGCATACAGCAGTGAGCCCCGCCGCCGACGCCCTAAGTCCGCCGCCGGCCGGAATAACTCCGTGTCGACTCCCATCGGACACACCCAGATCCCGCGCCGCGTGGTATGCCCCCGCGAGGCCGGCGCCAACTCAGCCGCCGTATAACTCGAGTTAGCAATATGATGGTCGAATTGCGCGAAATAGATATAGCGCATGTATAGCCGAGAGAACAGCCCTCCCAGCCGTCCCGAGCTAACATGGACCGCGAAGTTATCGTCCATCCGCTCATGACTCGTGGCGATCTCGGTCGGCCGCGGCGCACCGCGCATCAGTCCCTTCCGGATCAGTCCCGAGATATAGGGCAAGGAGTACTTATCGGAAACCTCCAGGATGTCCGGCCGCTCCTCGGCCAGGATCCGTTGTATCTCCCGCCCTCCCCGGCCGAGCGGCATCAGCAGCCGGTAGCGCGGATCGATCCACGGAGACCGCGGCGCCTTCACCAGGTAGATCCTGCCGAAATCGCCCTCTCTCTGGACCCCGTTCTGCTCCCCGGGCGCCACCAGCCGCATCTCGCGCCCGCGCTCATTGGCGTGCCGGAACAGGGCCCGGTAGAAGGCGCTGATGCCGCCCGAACTGGCATGGAAGAAGTTCGTCAGGTGGACTGTCTTTGGCTTCATCTGAGTCCACGGCCCGCGAGCCCCGCCGTCAGGAAACCCACGACGATCCGGGGCATCGCCCGAAAATCGTCGGCCAGGCTCCGCCGGCCCTCCCCTACCACCAGCACCCCATGGCGCATGGCATACAGGTTGAACAACGTCGACAGCACGGTGAACGTGACCGAAGCGATCAGGCTCGCGCCCAGCCGGGGCGTGCCCCGCAAATAATGCACCATGAACTCGATAGCGTGGCTCGCGAGCGGCAGAATCACCGCGGCCGATAGCGTCGCCGCCCAAGCGGGTTCGGTCCGCCGCAGCGCTTCCGTCACCGAGCCGTTCGCCCCGGACAGCAGCGTGCGATAGCCGAACTCCGCCAGCATCGCGCCCGCCGCCTGCGCCGCGCCGGCCCGCAGGTTCGTCGCAAAGTAGATCCCGCCCCGGATCAGCGCGCTGGTGACGCCGGACTTCCAGTTCCAGCGGCGCACGAAATACTCATACGGCCGGCCTGCGATGTCGCGCCAAACGCTCCCGGCGCTCGGGTTCAGGACGCCGCCTCCTCGCGCACCAGCGCCCGGAAGGCCATTTTCAGACCCGGATGCCGCAGCGCCCGTAGTCCAGTCTCGAAAATCTGAATCGCCGGCGGCGTGTGCTTCCACAATGAGCGCAGCGCTCGCGCCTCGCCGTCATCGCCCACGTAGAATACGCGATCGCTCCACCGCACCCAGCCGTGACCGTGGTTCTCATGATCGGCCATCACATCCTGGACGTTTTGCAGGATCCGCGACGGAAAGGCCTCAAAATAATGCTCGGTGAACAGCACTTCGCTCATTCCAGCGCGGATTTCCGACACAAATTCGTCGAAACTGGCGGCGTTGGTCAGGTTCAACGTGGCGTTGGGCTCCAGGCCATGCCGGTCGCCGCCCGAAATCAGCGGTTTTCCGACGGCCTCGGCCAACTGCATGGTCTCCCGATTCTCCTTCATGGGCCGCAGACCGTTCAGTTCGAGCGCATGGATCCACTCTCCGAACCGGCCGCAGAACTCGGCGGCGAAGGCGACGTGCTCCTTATGCCCGATCTCGGTCTCGTCCCAGCAGGGGTGGTTCAGCACCACCAACGTCGCCGGCTCGGAGGCGGTCTGTTCCAGCAGTTCCCGCAACCGGTCCTCCCCAGGGTTGGCGGTGAATTCGGCGAACTCGTCCATGGCGCGGCGGGCGCGGTCCCCCGGCAGGTTGTGGACGCCCAGGTGGAACATGGTGGCGCGGTACGGCACGGTCCATTCGAGCGAAACCGGCAGATCGCTGAACTCCTCGAGCACTCGCAGCGTCATTCCTGCGTCGATATTGTCGTGATCGGTGAGCGAAACCAGGGCGTTCAGGCCAAAACGGCCCTGAATCTGGCTCGCTTCCAGCCGCCAGGCGTCGTGCGCGGCGAGCGGCGGCGTCCAATACGCCCGCGACAGGTCCAGTTTCCGGCCGTTGGTCTCCGCGAACCGGCGTTCGCCGAGCACCAACGCCGCGCGGATCGGCGCGATCTTCCGCGCATACCGGTAAATGAATGACAACGGCTCCCGCGAATGCAGCGTGTGGCTGTGTAGCGACACGCCGGTCCGGAACCTCCGGACGTCGAGTCCGTTTCCTTCAACATGGATGTGTTTCAATTAAACGCCCTCACGCAGGATGGGATGGATCGCCGAAGCAGCAATCGGCGTGGCTGACTCAAACACGAGATGCAGGTAACTCTTGGCTCGAAACTCGATCCGGTAGGGTATGGCGCTGGGATCCCCGGCGTCACACCAGATGCGGAACTCCGAGCGGCCGGCGCCGGTCCGCTCGTGGATCTGTCCGGTCAACTCCACCGTGGGCCCGCTGACGCGTTTGCGGGCGTCGAGCGTGTACTGTTTGCCCAGGTGCAGGAAGGGCTGCCGGGTCTCCGCCCGGTCCGCGAGCACCGCCGTCCGGACCGCGTGCAGGAACGTGCCCGCGGCGCTCTCCGGACCTCCCCCATGTTCCACCGGCCGCATCGGCGCGAGCCGCCGGCGGAATTCCGCCGCCAACTCCGCCGAACGCCGCCAGTCGAGCTTACGGTCGGCGTTCAGCCTTTCGAGGCCGGCCTCCGACCGGCCCGGCGTCGAATGCCCGTGGGCCACGCTGAAGGTCGACGCCTCGGCCGTTTCCAGGTACGAGCGCCGGGCCTCGGAGAAGCTCTTCTCCGTGGACGTGGTCATGAAACTCAGGTAGCTCGATTCGACGGTTCGAGGCTGTAGCTCTCGGACCAGCTCCTGGGTCAGGCCGAACCGGTTGAACCCCTTCAGCCGGCCAGGCCACGAGCCGGCGCACAACTGGAGGGCGGTGCGGCGTTCGGCGCCACATCGGGACTCTTCGACCATGATCACGCCGCCCCCCACGCCGCTTTTGGAAAACAGCGGCATGTTGAACAGGCTGATTCTGGCGTGAACCTCAAACGTCCGGCTCCAGGTCTTGACATCTTCTCCCGCGGCCCCGGCGGCCACGGCGTTGAAAGCGCGCAGGACAGGCGCCACAACAGCGAACCGCAGCCATTGGCGGCGGCCGCTTCCTTGCGGTGTCTCCATGCTTAACAATCGCCCGGATGCGTTTAACGAAGCATATCTTACAAGTGAAACTTCCATGAATTCAGGTCACTGTACGGTGTTAAGCAAACACTCCTCGCAAATTGCGAAAATGGTTCAGAACGATGAATTTTCCGTGACGCTCGCCAGAAGATCCGCCGATTGCCGTTCTTGTTCCAGAACTGTAATCGCGCCGTAACCGACTCCGTTCGACAAAGAGAAGGAGGAGATTTTTCTTTTCATGCAATCCATCAGCACCGCGGCCGACGGCAGCGGCCCACTGACATCGATGATTCAGGTTGTTTCCAATCTGCTCGCGTCGGATCAGCCGACGCAGGCAGCGCTCAACGAAGCGGCGGCCACCATCCACGCCTCGGTTCGGGCCTCGCACACGAGGATCGTGTTCAGGCGCGGACCTGAGGTCTGTCTCGGCGCGACCCCGCTTCCGGAAGCCGTCCGGAACATCCCGATCCGCTTCCGCAGGCTCCAACTCGGGACCCTCGAGGTGGCGGGCGCGGCAACCTACCCTGAATCGACGACCAGCGAGGCCTTGCGGGCCGCGGCTCAGCTTCTCGCCAACTGGCGGAGGCAGCAGGAACTGGAGGACAAGCGGGACCGCCTGTCCGACCAACTGGCCCAATCCATGTCGGAGACATCCGACCTGAAGCTGTTGGCCCGGGCGGGCGGCATCGTGGCGGCGCGCCGGAACATCTCGCTCGAACGCGCGCGCGCCTGGATCCGCACCGAGGCCGTCAGCCGCCAGTGCACCGTCACGGAACTCGCGGGCAAGATCGTGCTCGACAACGAACTCGACCGCCGCATCGCCAGCGGCATCCTTCCAGTGCGAAAACTGGCCTAAACTCGGAACTCTGAAGTCCGGGCGCCGGGGCCGCCGGCTGGAGACAGGCGGGCGGCCCCGAGCGCCAGCACCTGCTCGAGAATCGCCGGTATTTCAAACACAGCCCGGTTCTGGAGCCGCTCAATGTTCGATCGCAGCCGCGCGTGGACGGCCGGCCTCAGCATGTGGCCGAGGGCCGCCGGCAACTCGCGCAGGCCGGGTATCCCGACGCCCACGCCGTGCTGCTCGATCCAATCCACGTTATAGCGCTCCTGGACCATGGTGCCCGCGCTACGCTCGACGATCACCGGCAGGCCGGTGGCCAGGGCCTCACTGACGCTGCCGGGGCCCGGTTTGCCGATGAAAACGTCGCTGACGGCCATGTACCCGACCACGTCGGAGGTGAACCCCACCACCGCCTTCGGGTAGGGAGTCTCCATCTTTTCCAGGCGCCGCGCGAGACCCGCGTTGTGCCCGCACATCAATATCAGTTGGACCGGCGTCGCCCGAGCGGCCAGGCGACGGACGATCTGCGTCATCCGGTTCGACCCATAACCGCCGAACATCACCAGGGCCACCGGCAGCTCCGGCGACAGGCCCAGGCGACGCAACCGCTCGATGCGGCGGCCGCTCGCCGGCTGGTAGAACCGGGGGTGCACGATCATGCCCGACACCCGCCAGATCTGGGCCTCCGGCACGCCCATCTGGCGGGCCTGCTCCACCGCTTTCGCCGATCCGCAGACGAAGTGCTGGTTTTGACGCTCGATCCAGAAGTTCGGCGGACAGTCGGCCAGGTCCGTCAGGATGGTGACCAGACGGGCCTTTGGGCAACTGGCGCCCAACCCCTCGAAAATCGCCCGGCCGAAGTGCGGCACGACCGAGACGACCAGGTCCGGGCTGGTGCGGCGCCAGAACTCGCCGAGCAACTCCACCTGCCGGGTGTGCAGGATCCGGATCATGCGATGCGTCAGCGGGAGCAGCCGGCTCGGCAGGTAGGTCCAGCCGAGGCGCAGCGCCCAATTGTAAAACTCGAAACAGCGGACGCCGGTGGCCTTCTGAACCAGGTCGATCGGCTCGAGCAGGTCATCCAGATTGACCAACTCCACGTCCCATGGGCGGCCCTGCGACCGGATGACATCGGCCAGGGCGATCGCCGCGCTGCGGTGCCCACCCCCCGCCGCAAAGTACATAATCTGCAACGTTGCCACTGTTGCAAACAGACTACGCCATTGGCGTTTCGTTCCCGTGTAGGCCGTGTTACGGGTTGGCGAACCGGCGATTCACGATACTGTCAAAATCCGAAAGCTATCATTGGGCTTACCCATGAGACTCCCACTCCGGCTCGCTTACGCGGCGAGCCTTGCATGCATGCTGGCGCAGGCCGCGCCCGCGCCCAAACCGAAGCTGGTGGTGGCCATCGTGGTCGACCAATTCCGGTACGACTACCTGCTCCGGTTCCGGAGCGAGTACAAGGCCGGCCTGGCCCGGCTCCTCAACGAAGGCGCCGTCTACACCAACGCCCACTACCGCCATGCCGCTACCGTCACCGCCGTGGGCCATTCCACGGTGATGAGCGGCGCGACGCCGTCGGTGAGCGGCATCATCGCCAACGAGTGGTACGACCGCGAGTCCTCGCAGACCGTCACCAGCGTCTCCGACGCCGATACCAGGCTGGTCGGCGGACCGTATGGCGCCACTGGATCCTCGCCCCGGCGGATGCTGGTAAGCACCGTCGGCGACGAGCTGAAGATCGCCGATCCGAACTCCAAGGTGATCGGCATCTCTCTCAAGGACCGCAGCGCCATCCTGCCCGCCGGACACCGGGCCGACGGCGCCTACTGGTACGACCCCGACACCAACGGCTGGGTGACCAGCAGCTACTACCGCGACGAGCTGCCGGCGTGGGTGAAGGCCGTCAACGACTCCCACCCGTCCCGGAAACTGCTGGGGGCGGAGTGGCGGCCGCTGGACGGGCCGGAATCCGCCAAGCCGTTCTGCACCATGGTGGCCGGCTCCGACATCCGCTTCTGCGGCGGGCTGGAGGCCACGCCGTGGGGCAACGAACTGATCGAGGACCTGGCCGAGCGGGCCATCGAGGCCGAGAACCTGGGCGGGCGGGGCAGCGTGGACCTGCTCGCTATCAGCTTCTCCTCAAACGACTACGTGGGCCACGCCGTGGGGCCCGATGATCCCGCCGTGCGCGATATCTCGATCCGGACCGACCGGCTGCTGGGCAAGCTGCTCGACCTGATCGACCGGAAGGTGGGGGCCGGCAACTCCCTGGTGGTGCTGACCGCCGACCATGGCGTCGCGCCGGTTCCCGAGGTCAACATCGCCCGCAAGATGCCGGGCGGCCGGCTGGCCGACGGCGCGGCGCCGCAGGCCGTCACCGAGGCGCTGACCAAGCGGTTCGGCGCGGGTAAGTGGCTGCTGCCGGCGTCGTCCTCCATGCTGTACTTCAACCTGGAGACCGTGAAGGCCAAGGCCGCCGACCGGGCCGAGGTGGAGCGGGTGGCGGCCGAAGCGGTGCGCGCGCTGCCGCACATCGCCCGCGTCTATACACGGACCGAGCTGATGACCGGCCAGGCGTCACAGGACGAGGTGGCGCGGGCGGTCAGCGTCGGGTTCTTCGAGCGGCGGTCGGGGGATCTCTACATCGTGCCCGATCCGTATTACCTGTCGGAGGGGACTGGAACGTCGCATGGCACGCCCTACGCCTATGACACCCATGTTCCGCTGATCTTCTGGGGCGCCGGGATCGAGCATGTCCGGCCGGCTCGCCGGGTGGCCGTGAACGACATCGCGCCCACCCTGTGCGAGATCCTGGGAATCACCGAGCCGAGCGGCGCGAAGGGCGACGTGCTGACCGACGCCCTGGCGACGCAGTAGACGCAGGGGTCAGATCTTCATCGCGCTGAAGCCCCAGAACAGGAATCCGGCGAGAAGCATGGAGATGGGCAGGGTCAGCACCCACGCCATCAGCAGGTTTCGGATGGTGGACATCTGGAGGCCGGAGCGGTTGGCCGCCATGGTTCCGGCGATGCCCGACGAGAGCACGTGGGTGGTGCTGACCGGCAGGCCCAGGCCGTCGGCCGCTCCGATGGTGGCCATGGCGGTGATCTCCGCCGCCGCGCCCTGGGCGTAGGTGAGGTGGTCCTTGCCGATCTTTTCGCCGACGGTGACCACGATGCGCTTCCAGCCGACCATGGTGCCGAGGCCCAGGGCCAGCGCCACGGCCACTTTCACCCAGGTGGGGATGAAGCGGGTGGCGCGGTCCACCATTTTCTTGTAGTTGGCGAGCTCCTTCTTCTCGTCGTCGGAGAAGGCGGGTTTGCCGGACTTCTGCATCAGGCGGAGGGCTTCGCTGACCAGGTAGAGGTCGTTGCGGAAGTTGCGGGTGCGATCGTTGGGGACGTTCTTGAGGTCCTTGAACAGGCGCAGTTCGTTGCCGATGTCGCCGACCAACTGGCGCAGGGCGATCATGGTTCCGCCCTTGAACTCGCGGGTGCGGACGTATTCGGTGACGTCCTCGCGGGGGTCGCCGGAGACGGCGCCGGCGTCGATGTGGTTGGTGAGGACGCCGGCGGTCTGGGTGGAGACGGCGATGAAGGTCTGGGTCTCCTCATAGCTGACGGCGTGGTTGAGGGCGTAGGTGGTGGGGACGGTGCCGATCAGGATCAGCATGATGAGCCCCATGCCCTTCTGGCCGTCGTTGGAGCCGTGGAAGAAGCTGACGCCGGTGCAGGTGAGCATCAGCAGGCCGCGGATCCAGAACGGTGGCGGCTCCTCGCCTTCGGGGGCCTGGTAGAGGCGCTTGTCGGGGATCAGCATGCGCATGGCGAGCAGCAGCAGGGCCGCCACCATGAAGCCGAAGATGGGCGACAACAGGAGGCTGCGGCCGATGTTGGCGGCCTGGGCCCAATCGACGCCGCTGGTGCCGGTTTTAGGCGACATCAACTGATTGGCGATGCCGACGCCGATGATGGATCCGATCAGGGTATGGGAACTGGACGCCGGCAGGCCGAACCACCAGGTGCCGAGATTCCAGATGATGGCGGCCACCAGCAGGGCGAACACCATGGCGAAGCCGGCGCCCGCGCCCACCTGCAGGATCAGTTCGACCGGCAGCAGCGAGACGATGCCGAAGGCTACGGCGCCGCTCGAGGTGACGACGCCGAGGAAGTTCCAGAAGCCCGACCAGACCACGGCGATGTGGGGTTCGAGCGAATGGGTGTAAATGACGGTCGCGACGGCGTTGGCGGTGTCGTGAAAGCCGTTCACGAACTCAAAGCCGAGAGCGATCAAGAGGGCGACTCCCAGCAGGATGAACGGGAACGCGGAGGTGGCGCGGACGCTCGCGAGATCGGTTGAGAGGTTCACGCCGATGTAGGCGAGTCCGGCGAGCAGGACGGCGCCGAAGATCAACATCCCGGTCATGCCGGGCTGTTTGGACAACTTCGCGTGTACGGCGGCGTTCTTGGCTGGCGCGGTAGCTGCGGTGGCCATCGTTGGTTTCTCCAGAGGATTTAATGTGGCGTTTGGCGATTGTACCGGCCAGGAGTTACAGGCAAGTGACGCGGGGTCGCGCGTCATCGAAAATTCGCCTCGCAGGGGCGCACTACGGGTTCGTCTCACGGTGCGCCGCGAATGAGTTTCAGCGCCGGAGGGGGCGCCGGGACTGGTCCGGGACGGGGGTTGGGTCGACGGAAGGGGTGTCGCGGAACATCTGCTGGGATTCGTGGAGGCGGCCCATCCATTTGGCGGCCACTGCATCGGCTTGGTTTTGCGCCTGGAGCGCCAGATCCTTCACGAGCGCCGAGTGGGCGCGGTAATAGGAGCGCTCCGCGTCGTTGGCGTAGCGGCGCAGCAGGTCGAAGATGTTGTTGGTTTTCGCGGACATACGCTCGACGATGACCGCTTCCGGGTTTGTTTCGTCCACCGCGCCCAGAAGCAGCTCGAGGGCGATGGTTTCGTAGCGGCGGACACGATCGAGACGCCAGCGGTTCTCCACCATCTGCTTCAACAGGAACTTCTGGTGGCAGGTGACGGGCTTGAATTCCAGGGTGAGTTCGTCGTTCAGCTCGGCAAAGGCTACGCCGTCCTCGTGGGGGAGGACGGTGAAGCCGGAGCTGAGGCCGTGGGTGGTGGCGTTCTTCGCGGAGGAGGCCTTGCCTTCCGGCGTCTTCGGGCCGGTGGAGCGCTTCGCGTTCTCGCGATTCGCCCGCATCTGACGGGTGGTGGTCATAACAATTCCTTTGGGGGGCTTTTCGGATCAGCTTGCGACGCGGCGCTCGGCGGCGACCGAGTCGAGCTTGAACTGTCCGGTGCGAAGCTGTTCGGCGGTGATGTTGACGCCGGGCTTCAGGACGGTGAGGGAAAACAGGGCGGCGGGCGTGACGCCGGAGTCGTCGCCGGTGCGCGCGATGCCGAGCGCGCGGCTGGCTTCGGCGAACAGGCCCGTGCCGAGGGGCACCAGCAGATTGCCGGGAACCGCGACGGCGCCGCGGAGGTTCGCGTGGAACGTATCCACCACCTGCTCTCCGAATTTGGAGAGATGGCGGATCGCTTCGGAGGGGTTCGAGGAGGCGTCCTGGGTGAAACGGGCCGCTTCCACGGCGGCGGCGACGGCGGCGCGCACCACCTTCTGTTCGAAGGCGACGAGGGCTCCCAGAAGGACCGGGACACGGCAGGAGGGCGAGGGGCGGCTGAGGGCCGAGGACAGGAAGTTGGACAGGGTCATGGGCGCCGCGCCGGGATCGTCCACCTCATAGAACTGGGCCACGCCGCGGGTTTTGGGGTTGCCGGTGAGCAGGGGGCTGATGGCGGCGCAGAGGTCGCGGAGGTTTTCGCGGGTGCGGAGATCGGAGACGGCGCGCTGGTAGCTGGCGAGGTCGCTGGCGTCCCAGAGGATGTCGTGGCCGTCGAAGGAGTTCATCGGCGGGATGGCGGCCCAGACGAGCATGGGGCCGGCGACGCCGAGGGTTCCGTAACGGGAGGAGTCTCCGAAGTAAAGCGCCGTGATGAGGGATTTCAGGCGGCCCTGCAGGAGGCGGGAGAAGCGGAAGTAGACGGGGTCGCGCGGGTCGGGGGGCGCGGCGAACCATTCGGTGAGGACAGAGGCGGGCAGTTCGATGTCGAGCGAGATGCGGCTGTCGCCGATTGCGCCGTCGGAGGGCCAGACCATGGAACGGTGGTGCAGGTCGGGGAAGTATTCGCGGCCCACGGGGGCGAAGTAGCGATCGAGCGCGGCGGCCTGGAGGCCGAGGACGCCGGCGGTGAGCGAGTAGCCGATGGCGCCGGTGGGCGGGCTGAAAACGCGGACGCCGGGGATGCGATCGGCGAAGGAGGCGGCCACCGAGAGCTTGCTATCGCGGACGAAGTTGGACTTGGCCTGGGTCTTCCAGTCGTCGAAAGCGTTCAGGTCGTAGACGAAGAGGCGGCCGTTGTCGCAGGAGACCGTCATGCGGGCGAGCGAGGACAGCAGTTGGGTGGACTGGCGATCGTAGAACGGGAGGTTGAGCTGGGTGTGCACCTGGCGCTCGACGCCGTGAGTGAGCATGCCCTTGCGGAGGCGGACGCCGGGGATGGATTCGCCGAGCAGGCGGATGAAGTCTCCGTCGATGGCCCGGCGCAGGACGGGGAGCAGGGCGGGATTGGCGGCGAAGTCGAATTCAACGTCGATTAAGGCCGTGTCGGAGTCGGTGGTCTGGAGGCAGGCGACGAACTTCGCCTCCAGGTTCTTGCGCGCGGCGGCGACGCCGGCCGAGGCGAAGGCGGCGGAGTTGTCGACGACTTTCGCAAAGGCGCTTTGGACGGCCTTGTGGTCGGAGGCGGTGTAGCGGTCGGGCGTCTTGCCGAGCAAGGCGGCGAGCTTGGCCTTGATGAGGTTGTCGAGTTCGCCGAGGGCCGGGAGTTTATTGAGCGACTGGACGAGCAGAGGGGGGATGTCGCCCTTCAGCAGGTCGCGGGCCGAGCAGGCGAAGTCGCCGATGCGGCGGACCAGGTTGAGGTCCTGGAGCGACTGGGCGAGCCCCTGGACCTGGCTTGAGAGCAACTGGCCGAAGGGGGTGGCGAAGAAGGCCGGGTTCGAGATTTCGCGCTCGAGGAGCTTGGTGATTTTGAGGGGGTTGGTGGCGACGGCGGAGATCTCGTCGAGGATGGACTTGAGGCGGTCGAGTTCGGCGGGTTGGCGCGAGGCGATCAGCGAAAGCAGGGTGTCGCCGGCCTTGGCGCCGAGTTTGTCCCAGAGGGCGAAGAAGGCCTTGAAGCCGGGGGCGATGTGGCGGAGATCCTCGATCAACTGGGTGGGATGGATGCCGAAGATGGCGGCGGCCAGGTCTCCGGGGCGGGTGTCGCCGATGGAGGAGACGCCGAGGGAGGCGTTGAAGCCGAGCGATTCCGTGTCGTTCTTGAAGATGGACAGGCGCAGGACGGGCGCGTCGGATTCGCGGCCGATCACCAGGGTGCAGGCGCCGCCGACCGAGGCGGATAATTGCGCGCTGGCGGCCTTGATCTTGAGGCCGAGATCGCCGATCAACTGGGCGCCGGGGAGTTCGCGGATCCAGGAGAAGTCGAAGCCGGCGTCGGCCCCGAGGGACAGGGAAAGCGATCCTTCCACCTGCGTGACGATCCAGGAGGCGGGCGGGAGGTCGGCCGGGGTCTCAATGAGGCGCGGGAGTGTCCAGGCCGCAATGGTTTGTTCGACGGCCTGGGCGGCGGGGATGGCGCCGAAGCGGTGGATGACGCGCCAGGAGCGCTGGCGCTTGGCGGAGGCGTCGAAGATGGCGGTGGCGCCGGCGGCGAAGGCCACCGAGCCCTTGGAGTTCACCGAGGCGTCGTAACAGAGATCCAGGATGAGGAAGCGCTCGCCGTTGGAGCAGGCGAGTTCGGCGCAGGGACCGGCGGCCTTTGACGCCGAGGGAGCGTCGGGGTAGAGGCGCATGGTGAAGCCGGCGGAATCGCGGGCGGAGAAGCGGACGGTGTCCGAGGGGCCGCCAATGGGGACGACGGCGCCGGTGCTCGCTTCAAACGTGATGGTGGCGATGGTGTTGGTGGAGGCGGGGAACGGGGCGGTTCCGCTGACGAGGGCGGCCAAGGCGGGAATGTTGTCAGACGCCCGCAAAGCCAGGTCGATGTTCGAGCCGGAGACGGAGAGCCCCTTGCCGATGGGGAAGGTGCGTAGAATTCCGCCGATGTCGTTCATCAAAGCCATGTCGACTTACTCATTTCCGATCCCAGGATAGCGGCGAGCGCAAGAGACAGGTGATTTGACGATCGTGGCATTCTCAGTGGTTTGTTGAGTTTAGCCCAGTTTTAAAGGTTTGTGAACGGCGATTATCGGGGTAGTCGATTTTCCGCTACTCTGGCTGGTATGCCTGAGCATCGGTTGGGTCAATTGCTGCGGGAGGCCGAAGGAGCGAGCGAAACGGTGAGGGCGGCGGCGCTTTTGCGGATCGCGCGGGTGCGGGCGGTGGAGGATCAGGAGGATGCGCTGCGGATTTTCGAGCAGGGAGTGGAGGCGGCGCGGAGCGTGATGAGCGGCTACGGGCAGGTGCTGATGAGCCTGGCCCGGTGGGTGGCGGCGGCGATCGCGCCGGAACGGCTGGACGGGCTGGCGGTGATGGGGGCGGCGATGTTCCATGCCGGGCCGGACGCGCTGGTGGGGATCATGCTCGATCATGGGCGGGTGGCGGAGGCGGTGGCCTATGTGCTCGGGTCGCGCGAGGAGCGGATGTTTCCGTTTCAGGCGGTGTCTGAGTTGATGCAGCGGTGTGGGAGCGACGGGGATCGGGCGGCGTTGCTGCGGCGGGACTTTGAGGCTTGGGGGAAGGGTGAGTCGGGGCCGATGCGGGAGTATTTCGTGACGGCGTTTGCGGAGTATTGGCGGGCGTTGCCGGAGGCCGAGGCGCTGGAGATGGCTCGGGCGGTGGCGGGCGAGGCTCGGCCGGCGGGGCCGGGCAGGGTGGCGGCGTCGTATGGGCCGAATGGGGTGACGCTGTCGCTGCCGGCGGCGGCGAACGCGCTGTTCCAGGTGTTTCACGTGCTGCGGCGGCTGGATCCGGCGCTGGCCGGGGAGTTGGCCGAACGGCATCCAGACCTGGCGGAGGCGGTGCGGCGGTACCCGGATGGGATGGAGTCGGTGCGGGAGGAGCGGGCGGCGGGGCAGGGACGTCCGGTGGGGCGATTGACGGTGATGCTGGCGACCGAGGCGGCGTTTCAACGGGCGCTCGAGTCGGGCCAGGCGAGCGGGGATTTCCGGCCGGCGTTCCAGGAGGCGATGGAGTTGCTGCGGCGGGATTTGTCGCCGGAGGATCCGAATCCCGCGCCGAAGGAGTTCTGGATGTCGACGAGCGCGCTGCGGAGCGTGGCGCATGTCGCCGGGGCGAGGCTCGGGGCGGGCTGGGTGGAGCGTATCCCCAACGCCGAGGTGCGCCTGCTGGCGGCGGTGGCGATGGAGGCGGCGCGGGCGGGGTTGCCGGAGTTGCCGGTGATCCGGTTCGAGCATCACGGGCGGGAACGGGCCAGCGTCGCCGAGCAGGCGCCGCCGGAGGTGGGGTTCGCCGAGAGCCATAGCGACAGCTTCTGCGGGAATGGGATACGGTGTCCGAAGTGCGGGTGGCGGCCCAGGAAGCGGGACCGGTGGCAGTGCGAGTGCGGGCATTCGTGGAATACGTTCGACACCGGCGGGGTGTGTCCCGGGTGCATGCGGGAATGGAAAGATACGCAGTGCCTGAAGTGCAAGGCGTGGTCGCCGCATTCGGCGTGGTACGGAGAGGCCTGAGCGGCGCGGGCAGGACGGCGCGTCCCATTTTCGGACACTTTCTGCGAGGCGGATGCTCGCCTGCCAGGGGATGCGCGTGGCATGGCGCGTGCTGAGGACACGATACTTGTAAACAGGATCATGTCCACCTTGAAGAATGTCGGTTCCACGCGGATTCTGATCGCCGACGATCAGCCGGATGTGCTTGAGGCGCTGCGGCTGATGCTGAAGGCCGAGGGCTATCAGATCGAATCGGCGAACTCGCCCGCCGGGATTGTGAGCGCCATCGAGGCGCGCGACTTCGATGTCGTGCTGATGGACCTGAATTACACGCGCGATACGACGTCGGGGCAGGAGGGGCTGGACCTGTTGGGCAAGATCCAGTCGATGGATTCCATGCTGCCGATTGTGGTGATGACGGCCTGGGGGAGCGTGGAGCTGGCGGTGGAGGCCATGCGGCGCGGGGCTCGGGATTTTATCCAGAAGCCCTGGGATAACGCGCGGCTGATCGCCATCGTGCGGACGCAGGTGGAGTTGGCCAAGGCGCTGCGGCAGGGGCAGAGGCTGGAGGCCGAGAACCGGCTGCTGCGCTCCGATGGACGGCCGACGTTTATCGCCGAGTCGCCGGCGATGCAGCCGGTGCTGCAACTGATATCGCGGGTCGGGCCGTCGGATGCGAATGTGCTGATTACCGGCGAGCCCGGGAGCGGCAAAGAGGTGGTGGCGCGGACGCTGCACGCGATCTCGGGACGGTCGGCGAAACCGATGGTGACGGTGAACGCCGGCGGGTTGGCCGAGGGGGTGTTCGAGAGCGAGCTGTTCGGTCATATCAAGGGCGCTTTCACCGACGCCAAGATGGATCGCGTGGGGCGGTTCGAACTGGCCGACGGCGGCACGCTGTTTCTGGATGAGATCGCCAATGTCCCGATGAATTTGCAGTCGAAGATGCTGCGGGTGCTCGAGACCGGCGAGATGGAGCGGGTGGGGTCGTCGAAGACGCGGCGGGTGGATGTGCGGATCATTTCGGCGACGAACGCGAATCTGCCGGAGGAGGTGGCGAACAACCGGTTTCGCGAGGATCTGCTGTTCCGGCTGAATACGATCGAGATCCATTTGCCGGCGATGCGGGAGCGGCGGGAGGATATTCCGCTGCTCGCGTCGCACTTTCTGGGCGTGCATGCCAAGCGGTACCGGAAGGCCCTGCATGGGTTCGACGCGGCGGCGATGCAGGCGCTGCTTGAGAATCCGTGGCAGGGCAACGTGCGGGAGTTGAATCACGTGGTGGAGCGCGCGGTGCTGATGGCGCAGGATCCGCTGGTGCGGATGGGCGACCTGGCCTTGCGGACGAGCTCGCACGCGCCGACGCGGCTGGAGGATATGAGCATCGAAGAGGTGGAGGCGTTCCTCATCAAGAAAGCCCTGGCCCGGTATAACGGAAACGTCAGCCAGGCGGCCAATGCGCTGGGGCTGAGCCGCAGCGCGCTGTACCGCCGCCTGCAGCGCTACGGGCTGTAACGCCGTGGGATGGTTCAAGGCGCCGCGGGTGGTGCACGAGCAGCGGATGTCGCTGCTGGCGATCGTGGCGGGATTGCCGGCGGTGGTGGTGTCGATGGTGATCATCTGGGGGCCGGGGCATCCGACGCCCAAGGTCCAGTGGACGCTGACGCTGCTGATTCTGGGGTTCTGGTGGGGATTTTCGGCCTCCATTTATGAACGGGTGGCGTCGCCGCTGCGCACGCTGGCGAATCTGCTGGAGGCGATGCGGGAGGGCGATTACTCGATCCGCGCGCGGTCGGCCGATCATGAGGACGCGCTGGGCGATGTCATGCAGCAGGTGAACGCCATGGGCGTGACGCTGCGGGCGCAACGGCTGGGGGCGCTGGAGGCGACGACGCTGCTGCGCAAGGTGATGGAGGAGATCGATGTCGCGGTGTTCGCCTTCGATGGCGCGCATCGGCTGCGGCTGGTGAATCGGGCCGCCGAGCGGTTGATGGGGCAGCCGAGCGAACGGATGCTCGCCTCCGACGCGGATTCGCTGCATCTGGCGGAGTTTCTGGAGGGGGAGGCGAACCGGACGGTGCAACGGTCGTTTCCGGGGGCGATGGGGCGGTGGGGAATCTCGCGGAGTTCGTTCCGGGAGGGCGGGCTGCCGCACCAGTTGCTGGTGATTTCAGATTTGACGCGGCCGTTGCGCGAGGAGGAGTTGCAGGCCTGGCAACGGCTGGTGCGCGTGTTGGGGCATGAGCTGAACAACTCGCTGACGCCGATTAAGTCGATTGCCGGGAGTTTGAGCAGCATCGTGGCGCGGGATCCCAAGCCCGAGGATTGGGAAGACGATATGCGGCGGGGGTTGGCCGTGATCGCGAGCCGGTCGGAGGCGTTGAGCCGGTTCATGGGAGCGTATGCGCGGCTGGCGAAGCTGCCTCGGCCCGCTTGCCGGCCGGTGCACGTGACGCGGCTGGTGGAGCAGGTGGTGGGGCTTGAGACGCGCATCCGGCCGGTGCTGCGGTTGGGGCCGGAGCTGGTGATTCAGGCCGATGGGGATCAGCTGGAGCAACTGTTGATCAACCTGATACGCAATGGCGTGGACGCCGCGCTCGAGACAGGCGGGGGCGTCGAGGTCGGATGGACGCGGAGCGGCGGGCAGTTGGAGATTACGGTGCGGGATGAGGGGCCGGGGATTTCGAATCCTTCGAATCTGTTTGTGCCGTTCTTTACGACCAAGCCGGGCGGATCGGGGATCGGGCTGGTGTTGTGCCGGCAGATCGCGGAGGCGCATGGTGGGTCGTTGACGTTGGCGAATCGCGGGGAGAGCGCTGGGGTGGAGGCTCGGCTGGTGCTGCCGATTGGATGAAGTACATTCTGTTGAATAAGCCGTATGAGGTGGTCTGCCAGTTCTCGAAGGGCGAGGAGGCGGAGCGGACGCTGGCGGACTTCGTGCCCGTGCCGGACGTGTATCCGGTGGGGCGGCTGGACGCCGATAGCGAGGGGCTGGTGCTGCTGACCGATGACGGGCAGTTGCAACATATGTTGACCGATCCCAGTTTCGGGCACGCGAAGACCTATTGGGCGCAGGTGGAGGGTTTGCCGACGCCCGAGGCTCTCGATACGCTGCGCAATGGGGTGCTGCTGAAGGGGTTCAAGACGAAATACCGGACGCGGCCGGCCAAGGCTCGCGTGATGGATCCCGCGCCCGAGTTGTGGGAGCGGAATCCGCCGATCCGGTTTCGGGCGAAGATTCCGACGGCGTGGATCGAGATCGAATTGCAGGAGGGGCGGAACCGGCAGGTGCGGCGGATGACCGCCAAGGTCGGGTTTCCCACGCTCCGCCTGGTGCGGACGGCGATCGGGGACTTGCGGGTGGATGGGCTTCAACCGGGCGAGTGGAGGGATCTCAAGGCTTCTGAACTCGCCCGGGTGCTGCGGCTGAAGGAATCACCACTCCGAGTACGGCGTACCCTCTAGGCTCTTCTGGTCCGAGCCGCATTTCACGTCCCAGATGCCCGGTTCGTTCTGGCTGGTGGCGCTCATGGCGTCCTCCATGACAATGCGCCAGCTCGAGTCCGAGTTGGTGATGGGATCGATGGGGACCGCGCGCAGGTAGCCTTCGGTGACCAGGTCCTGGAGCGCCTGCGGGGCCTTCTGTTTGTCGTAGGTGTACTCGTCGATCACCGTGCGCAGGGTGAACAGGTTGTTGCGGAGCACGCTTTCCTTCGAGCGCACGATGGATTTCTGGTAGAGCGGGACGGCGATCGAGACAATGATGGCGACGATCGCCATCACGATCATCAGCTCGATCATCGTGAAGCCCGCTGCGCGGCGCGTTTTACCACTCGTTATATTGCGTTCCATCGCCTGCCTTCGCGGTGCTCTTGGTGTAGACGTCGAATACGTTCTGTCCACCCCAACTGTTGGACTTCGGGTCGTCCTGCATGCTGCGCTTGCCCCAGTCGAAGGAGTTCGTCATGGGGTCCTTCGGGATCCGGCGCAGCAGTCGGATTTTGGTGTCGATCTTGCCGGACTGCTTGACGCCCTCCACCAGGATGTCGAGCGATTCGGGATAGCATTCGGTGCCCTGCTTGACCATGCCGAGCTTGTTCTGATCGCACATGTCCTTGTACTTGTCGACAGCCTGGCGCATCTCGTGGAGCGCCCAGCGCAGTTCGCGCTCGCGGTCTCGGCGGACCTTGTAGCGGGCGAGCGGCACCACCATCCCGCACAGCAGCGACAGGATGGTGAAGGCCACGATCAGCTCCACCAGGGTCAGCCCCAACTCGCTATGTTTACGTCCGGCCATGGCTATTGGACGGTGACCTCCACGGCGGGGGCCGTGACGGCGATCGGTTGCAGTTGGGCGTTGCGGAGGCCGAACTCGGAGACCACCACCACTGTCGCGCCCTTGCCGATGGCGGTGAACGAGAGCGTGGCCAATCCGCCGGATCCGTTGACGCCGCCCGCGCCGGGCAGCCGGTTCATGGTGATCCAGGCTTCGCCCGAGTCGTTGCGGATGTCCTTGGCGCTGGTGATGCGCTGGTTGTCCCGGGAAAGCAGTTCGCCAGGCGTGATCTCATTCAGACGGAGCACCTTCGGGTCCCATTTGAGGCGGATTGGCGAGGCCGTGAACAGGTCCTGCATCAATTCCCCCTGGAGGGTCAGGTTGAGCTGTCCGCCGAGCTGCGTTTGGGCCCGTCCCGGCATGAAGATCAGCCGGGGGCCGGCGGCCGGCGCGGCGGAAGGGACGCCCGGGATGGAGGGCTGGGCGGTGGGGGGCGGCGGCGTAACGACGGCCGGCGCCGGGGTCGGCGGAGGCGCGGCGGCCGCCGGTTGGTTCTGCGCGGGTCCCGGAGCGGGGGCCGGCGCGGAGGCGCGCGGCGCGTAGGATACCCGCACCACCTGGTCGGAGCCGGACAGCACGCCCTTGACGTCGACATCGGTCAGGCTGGGCGTGCGCACAATGTGGGGCACCAGGGCGATGAGCAGGTCTCCGCGCTCCTTGTCGGTGGCCTCGCCGCCGAGCAGGCGCCCGAGAATCGGGATGTTCACCAGCCCGGGCACGCCGTTGAGGCTCCGCGTGTTCTGATCCTGGGAGAGGCCGCCGAGGATGTTCACCTCGCCCTCCCGCAGCCGGATTTCCGTTTCACTCTTGCGCTGGCCGATGATGGGCTGCTCGACGCCGCCGATGGTGACGTGATCGCTCACGTTCGACACCTCGATGGCCACCTTCAGCGTGACTTCGTCCTTGCCGTGAACGGTGGGCGTCAGGTCGACGTTCACGCCGACTTCGGCGAAGTTGAACTGCGTGTTGGCGTAGGCCATGCCCGCCACGCTGCCGATGCCGCTGTTGAACGAACCGGTGGCGTAGGGGATCTTGTTGCCGATGCGGAGCGTCACCTTCTGGCCGTCGGAGGCGCGCACCTGCGGCGATTGCAGCACACGGGTCTCGCGGTCCGACATGACAAGGTTCAGCAGCGCGCCCGGCAGCGTCGTCGAGAAGTCCGCCATGCTGATCCGCTTCAGGTTCGTCAGGTTGACCACCGTGGAGGAACTGGAGGTGGTGGAGGTGGAGGTGGTCGACGTGGTGCCCGTGGTCGAGGTGGTCTGGCTGATGCTGCTGCGGGGCGTGAAACCGATAGGAAGATTGAGCCCGGTGCTGGACAACTGCGCGGCGAGCGTGCGGGTCTTTGAGCTGTTGGCCTCCATGACGATCACGTCCACGATCACCTCCGCCTTCGGCTTATCGAGATCGTGGATGAGCTTTTCGGCGAGCGCGATCTGATCCGGCGTTCCGCGCATCAGGATGGCGCGCTGGGCGTTGTAGGTGAACACGCGTCGAATTTCGGTGAGCGAGCGGACGGCGGTGGCGATTTCCTGGAACTCCTGCACGCTGGTGGCGTTCTGCACGTAGAACACTTTCACCACGTTGTCTTCGTAGTCGCGGCGCTTGGTGATGTTGTCTTCGGTGACGAAGATGGTGTTCGAGCTGATCGGCTTCCAGAACGTCTTGGTGAGAATGGCCAGATAGTCGAGCGCCTGGTCGAGCGAGGCGTTGTTCAGATCGAGGTTGAAGCCCTTGCCCTGGGACTGGGACTGAAACTGCGGGTCGAACACGACGTTGATGCCGGCCAGCTTGCCGACCGTCTCATAAAGGACCTTGGGCGGCTGGTTGTTGATCTTCAGCGTCGCCGGCAACTGGCTGATGGGCTTCAGTTCGGGCGGCGGCAGGATGGAGGCGGCGCGTTCGTCCATCTCCTTGCGGGCGCGCTCGGCGGGGGTGACGCCGCGCTCGGCGCCTTCCAGCTTCTTGCCGTTCTTTTCGGCCTCCACCATTTCCGTCGTGCGGCGCCATTCCTGCAACGCGATGGCCGAGCCGGGGTCGCGGAGGATGCCCGTCTGGAATTCCTTGAGCGCTTCCTCGAGCTTGCCCTGCTCGCGGAGTTTCTGCCCGGCGTCGACGTGAATCTGCGAGGCCTGAAAGCGGCCGCGCTTGACATACATCATGTAGCCGGGATCGCGCGGATCGCTGGCGAGCGCCTTTTCGTACAGGTCGACCGCCTCGTCCCACTGCTTGCGCGCTTCGTAGGACTGGCCCTCCTTAATGTACTTGTCGCCTTTTTTCGTTCTTGCCTGGATGGGCGCCGCCATCGCGACCGCGATCGCCACAAACCCGATCAGGCGGCGTAAGTTATTCTTTTTCATCATCTTTCAAGCGCCATGGTACACTTGGACTTTCCGGTCTACGCGGCCGCGCGAACGCGGGCCGGTCCTATAAGCAACTGACGCTCCAAGCCGAGCTGGCGTTGAGGCCTAAATTTGTCCGAACCACGATTCAAAGTTCTGAGCGACAATCGGCAGGCGTCGCACAACTATCACCTTTCTGATCGGCTGGAAGCCGGAATTGAATTAACCGGCACCGAAGTGAAAGCCGCCAAGACCGGCCGGATTCAGCTGAAAGACGCGTATGCGGAGGTTACCGGCTCCGAAGCCTGGCTGGTAAACGCGCATATCAGCCAGTATTCGCACGGCAACCGCGAGAACCATGAGCCGGTGCGGAAGCGGAAACTGCTGCTGCACCGTACGGAAATCGACAAACTTCAGCAAAAGACCCGAGAGAAAGGTCTGACCGTGATTCCCACGAAGATCTATTTGAAGGGCAGTCTCATCAAAGTAGAGATCGCGGTGGGGAAGGGCAAGAAGCTGCACGATAAACGAGAGGCGGAGCGGGCGCGCGAAGACGCCAACGAGGCGCGCGCCGCCATCCGGCGAAGCCGCCAATAGGGGACGACACGAGCATGGAATTGAAGTTGGTTCAAGCGCCGTTTGAAACGGTGGAGGCCGATGCGTTGATCGCGGTGGCGCCGGAGGGCTCTGCCCAGGCGCCGGCGGCCGGGCTGGAGGATGTCGACAGGGCTTGTGGAGGCTGGATCGCGGAGATCCACGCCACGGGCGAATTTCGCGGAAAGGCCTATGACGCCGCGGTTCTGCACCGGCCGGCTGGCATCGCCGCCAGGCGCCTGATCGTGGCTGGGGCGGGGAAGACGGCCAACGCCGCCGAAATCCGCCGGGCGGTGGGCGCCGCTATTCGGGCGGCCAAGCGGATTGGCGCGGCGAAACTCGCCGTGGTTGTCCCGGAGGGCGGCGCGGCGGTGGCGCAAGCCGTGGCGGAAGGCGTGGTATTGGGCGATTGGGATAGCGACCGCTACAAGACCGGCAATGACCGGCATCCCATCGAGAGCTGCGCGATTCTGGCGTCCGGGGACGTGGCGGCGGCCATCGAGCGCGGGCGCATCGTGGCCGAATCGCAGAACTTCGCGCGCGATTTGCAGAACGAGCCGCCGAATGTGCTGGGTCCGCTGGCGTTGGCCGAACGCGCGCGGGCCATGGCGGCCGAGCAGGGCCTGGAATGCGAGATCCTCGACCAGGACCAGATGCGGCAGTTGGGGATGGGGTCGCTGCTCGCGGTGGCGCAGGGAAGCGTGCAGCCTCCGGCGCTGATCGTGCTGCGGTACAAGCCGGCCGGCGGCGGCGCGGGCGACCACCTGGGGTTGGTGGGCAAGGGCGTCACCTTCGACACCGGCGGTATTTCCATCAAGCCGTCCGACAACATGGACAAGATGAAGTACGACATGTCGGGCGCGGCGGCGATGATCGGGGCGATGCGGGCCATCGCGCAATTGAAGCCGGCGATCGCGGTGACGGCGTTCGCTCCGACAGTGGAGAATATGCCGGGCGGCAAGGCGCAGCGGCCGGGCGACATTGTAACCTCGCTGTCCGGCAAGACCGTGGAGGTGCTGAACACGGACGCCGAGGGTCGCATGATCCTGAACGACGCCATTACTTACGCCAAACGGCTCGGCTGCACCCATCTGGTGGACGCGGCGACGCTGACCGGGGCCATCGTGGTGGCGCTGGGTCATCATTATACGGGCGTCTTTTCGAATAACGGCGCGTTCCAGGACAAGTTTCTGGCCTCGGCGGCGCGGCAGGGCGAGAAGATGTGGCCGATGCCGCTCGATGATGAATTCAAGGACCAGATCAAGACGCCGTTCGCCGATGTCGCCAACGTCGGTGGGCGCGCCGGCGGGTCCATCACGGCGGCGCTGTTCCTAAGGGAATTCGCCGAGGATACGCCGTGGATTCACCTGGATATCGCGGGAACGGCGTCCTACGACGACGGGCGGCCGTTCGCGGCCAAAGGTGCGGCGGGCGTGGCGGTGCGTAGCCTGGTGGATCTGGCGCTCAACTGGTAGGGCCTGGTCTCTCCGCCAGCCTGCGCGAGGTCTAGCTGGCCGCCCTGCGCCAGTGGAGGAACTGCGGTTCTTGGAAGCGTCGCCCTCCTCCGGGCGGATGGGCGGCAATTCCGGCCTAGGCCAAGTCCGGCGACGCCGAGACTGGCGCAGTCTCCGAGTTGGCGCGTCATCCGCCCGTGGCGGCGCGAGACGTTCCAGTCAACCGCCCGTGGCGGCGCGAGACGTTCCAGTCAACGATACGGACTCGTGCGTGGCAAGGCGCTAAGGCGCAGCCACGTCAGCCCTGCCTCGCCGAAACGCCGGCCTTGGGATGCCCGTTGCCGCCGCGCGTACGTTCAGAGGGGGATGATTGGGCAGGTCGGGTCCAATCGCCTGAGGTCGTGCGGATCGCTGGTGACGACGCGGTCTCCGCGCTCTCTGGCCAGAATCACGACCGAGGCGTCGATGATGTCAGCGGTGTCCGTGGCCCCGCAGAGTTCTCCGCAGGCGCGGGCAAGTTGTTGATCGAGAGGGACAATCTCGACTTCGTCGATCCTCAAGAACCGCGCCAGTGTGACCTGAACACGGCCATCCCGCCAAGCTTGTCCGACCACACCCGCAGGTACTCGAAATACAAAGCGCTGCGCCAAGGCCCGATCGAGCAGAGCGATCAGTCTCTTGTCGCCCCGATCCAAGGCGATCAACGCTCCGGCGTCCAGTGTTATCCCCGCCCGCGCCGCGGCAGCATGCGTTCTGCCCATTTGATGTCCTCCGGCCCTGGCTCACCATGTTGTTCGATCAGATCGCGAAGAATCGTTCGGAGGGAGTCACGCTTTTCCTGTTCCGCCAGGACGCTTGCGATATAGCCCGAAACCGAATCCGCTCTTCCGGCGCGGACTTCCCGGTGGACTCTGGCGAGTTGCTGCTTCGGCAGGGTGATAGCAATCTTCGCCTTGGTCATACCAATATCATACCGCTGTTCGGAGAGCCGGCTACATCGGATCTGAAGGGCCCTCGGCGGTCTGGCGCCAGTAGTCTGACGGGCTGACCTCACTTGCGTGTGCCATCCGCGCACAGCCACAAATCCCAATAATCCGCATACGACGTCTGCGGCCAGCCACGGCCACCGAACACATCGACGCGAGTGTTGGACCTCCGGAACAGCGGCTGTCACGGCGTCCGCGGGCGCTTGCTGGTGCGAAAGGGATTTCGCGGTAGTGATCGTCCGAAAGATCTACGCCGCCTTCGGGGTAGACGACGATCCCCCCGGAACGCTTACACTCTGGTAATGGAGGAGGATCACGATGAAATCGGCGAGAGCGGCGCTGCTGCTCACCCTGGTGGCGACGGCTTGGGCCCAGGTCAATGTGGGAGATCAGAAACCTGCGGCCACCCTGCCCTTTACCATGACGACAACGGCCACCTTTGAACTGCCCTGGCGGATAGCCTTCCTGCCCGATGGCCGCATGTTGGTCACCGAAAAGATCGGGCCGATCTGGTTGGTATCCCCGCAGGGAGAGAAGATCGCGCCGCTTGGGGGCACGCCACCCGTCTATTGGCAGGGCCAGAACGGAATGCTGGGCGTATTCCTCTCGCCGCGTTTCGCCACTGACCAGAACATCTACATCACCTATATCGAGCCGGGCGACTATGGCGGGGGCCAGTGCCTGGCCCGCGCAAAGCTGAACGCCGGGCGTAATCCCCGCCTCGAAAATTTCGAAGTGCTGTGGCGCCAGATGCCCCGCGGTAAGGGCGGCCAGGCCGGTGGCCAGATTGCCTTTTCCCCCGACGGCCAATACCTGTTCATGACCGTTGGCGACCGCCAGCGCATGACCCCCGCTCAGGACCCGAACCAGCCCGTGGGCAAGATCCTCCGCCTGACGCTCGATGGCAAACCCGCGCCCGGCAATCCCAATTTCGGCAAGACGGGCGACGCCACCGTCTCCTTGATCGATCCGCCGCGCAACACCGAAGCAGCTAAGACAGCCAAGACCGTAAGCACGTACACCTTCCCCGGACCCAACCTCACGCCGGCCGAAACCTGGGCTAGCGGCTTCCGCGCGCCCTATGGCCTGGCATTCTCCCCCACCGGCGAGCTATGGGAGGTCGAGCATGGCCCGCGCGGCGGCGACGAGTTGAACCTGATCGAGAAAGGAAAGAACTACGGTTGGCCGCTGGTCTCCTATGGCATGAACTATGACGAGGTCCCCATCCCCAGCCACGACACCCGGCCCGAGTTTGCCAAGCCCGTGCTCTATTGGGTGCCCGTGATCGCGCCCGGCAACCTGATGTTCTACCGCGGCGGCAGGACCTTCCCCCAGTGGGACGGCAGCGGCTTCGTCAGCGGCCTCGCCAGCCGTGCGCTCGTTCGCATCGTGTTTGACGGCAAAGGCGGAGCCAAGGCGTCCGAGCGCTGGGATATCGGCAAGCGCGTCCGCGACGTCGAAGAAGCGCCGGACGGCTCCTTGTGGATACTCGAAGACGCCAACCCCGGCGCTTTGATTCACGTGACGCCGAAGTGACGCCAGTGGTCCTTCGATTCTCCGGACTGTTGCTGCTGGCCTTTGAGTTGTGCGGCCAGCAGCAGCCGCTTCCCTACAGCCACAAGACACACCTGGCCCTAGGACTCGAGTGCAAGACGTGTCACAAGAACCCCGATCCGGGAGAACTTATGGAGTACCCGCCGGAAAGTCTTTGCATGTCCTGTCACCGAGCCATCAAGACCGACAGCCCGCACATAAAGAAACTCGCTGCCGCCGCCACAGAAAAGAAGCCGATCCCCTGGGTCCGCGTCTACCGGCTCCCGCCGTTCGTGTATTTCAGCCATCGGGTGCATGCCGAGGCCCGCGCGGCCTGCGAGACCTGCCATGGGCCGGTTCGTGAGCGCGACGTCATCACCAAACAGGTGGCGAACGACATGCGATTCTGCATGACGTGTCATACCGCGTCGAAGGCTCGCAATGACTGTGCCGCCTGCCACGAAGAACGCTGACGCCTCCGACTCCTGTACTCGCCCAGGCTTGGGAACGCTTCTGCGCCCCTTCGAAACAGCCAAACAGGATGAAGAACACGTTTCCGGAATGTGATCGCTTGTCTGGTTGGCTCGAATTGCGGGAAAGTGACGGGTAGCTCGTCCCTTTGCGGGCCATCATCATCGGTCATCGGTCGGCGGCCAAAAGCGGGGCGGGACGATGGCGAAGCAGGCGAGGAAAGCAAAGCTGCACGTCCCGAAAACAGTATTGCGGCTGCCTGACCTGGATCAGGCGAAGTCGGCGGGTCTTGAACAGTCTCAGTTCGATCGAGGCTCGCCGTCGGCGAGCCATGTCATCGATCATCCAAAGACGTAGACATCTGAACGTCGGGCCTGTGCTGGTTCAGCGTGTAATGGAGATCGGGCGTTCCCTGTAAGCGAGCATATCGCGATCCGCGGCGCCAGCGGAGCCATCGTCACGCCCCCTTGTTCGCAGCACCGGCACACGCGTGCAAAACGACGGTGCGGCTATACCTCCTTCGCCCCAATTATCAGTCACCTCCGCTCGGCTATCTCTCCCGATCCTCGGTCCGCCTTCAAAGCCATCCGCATCGAAACCGACCGCTAAAGACTCAGGCTTAACGTAACCCCCCACCTCGCCCGGTCAGCTTCGCGGTGTTTTGGCTGCACACAGCCATCCGTCCACCCGCCGCCCGCGGCGCCGGAAAGGTCCCGCGGCCGGAGTGACCTCTAGGCTCTTAAGCAGTTATACTAAAATATAACTGGAGAACAACTGCAATGCACACCACGAGTCTGCGCAAGGTCGGCGGCTCGATCATGCTGGCCGTTCCACCCGCGCTGCTCGACCTCCTGCGCCTGCGGCCGGGAGTGAAGGTCGGCATCGCGGTTGAAGGCGGCCAACTGGTCGTCAAACCGCAACCGCGGCCCCGCTACACACTCGATGAACTCCTCGCTCAATGCGATCCCAAGGCGGCGCGCAGTAAAGAAGATCGCGAGTGGCTCCGCGGCAAGCGGGTCGGCGGTGAACTCATCTGATGAAGCGCGGTGACATTTGGCTGGTTGGGCTCGATCGCACCGAAGGGCACGAGCAAAAGGGCCGCCGTCCCGTCCTGATCGTCTCGCCGGACGCCTTCAACCGCGTGACCAAAGTGCCCGTGGTTCTTCCCATCACGAGCGGTGGGAGTGTCGCGCGAACCGCCGGCTTCGCCGTGCCGCTGGCGGGCGCCGGAACCCAAACCACCGGCGTTGTCCGCTGCGATCAACCCCGCGCCCTCGATCTCGCCGCACGCGGCGGCAAAAAACTGGAAAGCGTCCCCGACGCGATCATCGACGAAGTGCTGGCCAGGCTGGCGCCGATATTCGAGTGAGTTGCACCGGCGCGATGGGGGCTTCCGGCTTGGCGCGGCGTTAGGATGGCGCCGCTCTACACGGCTGAGCCCACTGTGGTTCCCATCCGGGAACCGGTTCAGGGCTTCGCCTCCAGTTGCTTCCTGATCCCTTGCGCCTCTGCCGAATCGCCCGCCTCTTCGGCGGCCAACAGATGGTATTTGCGTGTGGGGCATCTTCTCTCAGTGTTAAACTCATGCGGGGGGGGGGAATCAGATGATTCTTGCCAGGATAATCGCCCTTGGAATCGCGCTCACATCGGTGAGCCTCGCTGAAGACAATCCGGTCGCGGGCGCGTGGCGACTCAATGCGGCGCAATCGTCTCCCGACGCTGCCAAACTACCCGGCGTGCAAAATGGCGGGCTTAGGATTCGGAAGGAAATCTTCACCGGCGGGAAGTCGGCCGCACAGAATCCGTCGCAGCCGGCCGCAGCGAAGCCAGGCCTCGTCCTCAAGGTCGATCTGGCGCCTGACGGCCAGAAACTGGTTCTCACCTCACCCGACGGAACCAGGAAGGGTGTTTTCCTCCGCGATTGATCGCGCTCGGTGGCAACGGGGCTTTCCGTACGGGGTCAATACCCGCGCCTACCGCGCTGTAGGGCTACTCGGTCGACTCCGCGCGCAGGGATACTGCCGGGTCCACCTGGGTTGCCTTCCAGCATGGAACCAGCACCGCCGGCACACCCGCGATGAGCAGTAGCGTCGGCGCAGCGACCAGCGGGAGAGGATCGTTGGCTGGGATTTCGTACACGAACCCGGCAATCGTTTTTGTCACCACCCACGAGAGCCCAAGTCCCAAGATGCCTCCCGCAATCAGTGGACGCAGCGCCTGCTCCAAGACAAGTGCGAAGACTTGTGGCCCGGTAGCACCGAGCGCCATCCGCAGGCCGATCTCCGGCGTACGCGTGCGAACCCAGTGCATCGCCAGTCCAAACAAACCAACCATATCGAGAACCAGTGAGAGGCTCGCGAAGCTCGACACGATGGATGTGTGGAAGCGCCGCTTGGCGCCGGCGGACCAGATCCGGTCGTGCATGGTCTCGAACTCGCCAAACGCAACGCCAGGTTCGCTGCCACGCACCGCCGCGCCCACGAGCCTCCCCGAACTGCGGGTCCTTGTGCGCACCGCCAGATACATTGACGAGGGTGGTTCCTTGTCCAGCATCCGGTAGATTTCGCCCAGGGGCTGTTCCTCAAGGGAACTGCTTTTGATATCGGCCACAACGCCGATGATCTCCTGCCAGGGCCCATTCGAGAGCTGACGGATTCCCTTGCCCACGGCTCCGCGGTCGCCCCCTCCGTGCCAACGTTGATGAGACAGTTTCCCCGGTCATAATTGACTGATCGGGTTGGACCCTTCTGTTGCCGGCGCTCGATTCGACTGCTATACGAAGGCCCTGCGGCGCTCTTTCTGGAGAGTGCCGCTTCAAGCACGCCTGATTCCGTGCTCACGTGCCCTTGTAGTTGAGGACCGGCTCCCCCGCCCCGGAAATTCTATGGACAGCTCTTTGGGGACATAATTGAGCAGAAATGTTCCGAAGGAGGAAGAGCATGGCAAGTGGAACGAAGAAGGATTCCGGGGCTGCGGAAGGAGCCCGGAGGGCGACTGAGCAGGCCCCGGAATCGGCCGGCCCCACCGGGACTGGCCGATGGTCGGCGCAACGCAAGGTTTCCGTCATCCTCGAATTGTTGCGGGGAGCGGACCTGGAGAGCACGTCCCGAAAATACCGGGTGACGGTCGCCACTCTGACGCAGTGGCGGGATCGTTTCCTGACGGCTGGCGAGAGCGGAATCAAGAGTCGCGAAGTGGACCTGGAGGATGAGGAAAAGCGGCGCTTGAAGGCCGTGGTGGCCACCATCAGCGTCGACAACGAGCTGTTGCGCGAGAAGATCGCTCGTCTGGAGAATGGCCGCCCTTTTCCAGCGGGGAGGTCGAAGCGATGAGCCGCACCGTTTCGCCTTCCACCAACAAGCCGTACGGGGTGGCGCGCGTGGCCGGGGTTTGGCAGGTGGCGCGATCCAGTTTCTACGCAGCGCGCCTCAGGCAGTTGCGTCCGCGGCAGCCCGGCAAGCGAGGTCCCCGTGTTCTATCGGATGCCGAGTTGGTGGCTGCCATTCGGGAGCTTCTGGCCGCGCCCGTGTTCGCTGGAGAAGGGTATCGCAAAATCTGGGCGCGCCTGCGGCACAACAGCGTGCGCACGTCGAAAGACCGGGTGCTGCGGCTGCTCCGTGAAAACCAACTCCTGTCCCCGGCGCGCCAACCGCAGCCAAGCCAGGCCAACCCGCACGACGGCACGATCGTCACGGAAGCGCCCGACCCGATGTGGGGCACTGATGCGACCGCCACCTGCACCGAGCAGGAGGGCGCCGTCACCGTCTTTGCCGCGATCGATCACTTCACGGCGGAGTGTGTGGGCATTCACGCTGTGAAGAAGGCCACGCGCTTCGAGGCGCTCGAGCCAATCCGTCAGGGCGTGCGAGAACGGTTCGGAGCCTTCTCCGCCGCAAGCGCCTCCGGCCTGTGCTTGCGTCACGACCACGGAAGCGTATACATGAGCGATGATTTTCAGAATGAGATCCAGTTCGTCGGCATCCAATCGTCGCCCGCTTTCGTTCGGCAGCCGGAAGGAAACGGATGCATTGAGCGCTTCTTTCGCACCTTGAAAGAGCAGCTACTCTGGGTCCAGCGGTTTCATGATCTCGCCGAACTGCAAACCGCGGTCGCCGACTTCCGCGATCGCTACAACCAACACTGGATTATCGGGCGGATGGGCTACCGCACTCCAACTCAGGCAAGACGAGATTCCCTCGTTGACTTACAGACTGCGGCGTGATTCAATGAAGCGACTTATTCCCACTGCGCTGTCCATCTCGTCTGGGGCAATACAGAATTTCATCGCCGCCCCTCTTCCGGCTCGTTCCGGTGATGGCTAAATTCAGAGTCGTCGCGTCGGTTCGAGCTGACATTGGTCAACTGGCTCTTCATCATTCGTGTACGAAGGCATCCCGGCGATCGCATGCCTGGCCGCTGTGCGCGTCACTTCGCCCGCGCCTTTCGCGTCTCCGAGTCAACCATTCGGAAGATCCTCCTCAGGAGGACATGGTCTCATCTCGACCGCATTGATCCCGATTGAATCTCCGACCGGGGACAGATCCTCTTCTCCGGAATCCAAGCAAAGCGTATATCCAGCGAGAGGCGTTCCGACGGGTACGCCGACGCTCGGAAAGCTGACGCGATAGACGAGATATCCGAACAGCCTTACTACGACGACGACAGGCTCTCTTTGCGAAATGAGAAGACCATGAAACGGACCGTAGCTCGACGCATGGAGTTCCTCAAAAAGGCAACAGTCAGGGGACAAGTCCCTCAATCGGAGACTGTCTCGAACTCTGTCCAGCGACGGATGGAAGATGCCTGATCCAACATGGAGAGCGAGGAACTCGTAGGCGATCTTGATGACGAGTAGGGGCTTGACATCCGGGCTGTTCAGCTTGAGGCGAGGCGCGATGGCCGCGTCTTTCTTGATAGCGGTACGGTCCGAAAGCTGGATGTATTGGCCTTCGGTAGCCGCGTCGAGTCGCGCCAAGGCTTCGGCGATCTCGGCGTTATCCTTGCCTTCGCGGCGGAGCATCGTTTCGACCTTCTTGGGTCCGTCCTTGCTCGGAACAACGATTGAACCATCGCGAAGACGTTGCGAGTCGAGTGTAACCTCGCCCTTTCTGAGCCGACCGTCCAGAATGCCCAATGGGCTATCGAAGATGTACGGTTGCCCTTCTTCCAACCTTCGCGCGAGTTCCGGGATCTGTTCGCTCAACCTGTTGAACGCGAATCGAACCGCCGGATCGCTCTTCCAGCCTCCTTCGACTTCGCCGAGGCCACTATTACAGGGAGCACAAAGGAACCGCGCCCATAACCGACCTCCCAAGGCTTCGGGAATGATGTGTTCGGCGCTGAAGGGAGCTTCGCTCTTGCATACGAGACAACGAGGATCGTTCCAACCGACTTCCATGCCCGATTGTACGTCCGTAGGCCGCGCCGCCGACGCCTAACCTAGGGTATTTTCTACGGTTTTTTTCTCATGAGGAGTTTTCGAGGAGTCGCGGTAAACTGTTGATGGCTATGCTACTAGGAAGATTTGGAGCGGGAGACGGGACTCGAACCTGCGACGTCCAGCTTGGGAAAACGCTCAAAGATCGTGTACTAAAGAGGATACGGTGTTCTAAGCAGTCCTGAAGGCCACGCGGTTTCCGCAGTTTCCACCCAATGCCAGCGAGCGGCGTCATGATGGCGTCACGCGGTCCCTCCGGTAAAGCTATAAATAATAACGACGCCCTACAAAAATGGGAACTCGTCACCACACGCCCGAAGACCTTCCATGTTGCGTACGCTCCGTCTGCAAGACTACCGTTGTTTTGATGATCATACCGTCACGTTCCACCCCGGCACGGTCGTGGTGGGGCGAAACAATGCCGGCAAAAGCACGATCGTTGAGGCGTTGCACCTCGTCGCCGCCGTCGTCAACCGCAAAAGCGCGACGTTTACCCAACCGCCCGCCGACTCCGAGTTGCCCGGATTTCAACGTTGCATCATCCCGCGCATCTCGCATCTTGGGCTGAATCTGCGCACCGCCTTTCACCGGTACGGCGACCCGCCGGCGGTATTGACGGCCAACTTTACCGGGAACGCGACGGTGACGATTTACGTCGGCCGCGAAGGGATCCACGCCACGATTGCCGGACCAAAGGGATGGGTGAGCACCAGCAGCGGCTTTCTTGCGCTTGACATCCCACACATCAACATCTTGCCGCAAGTCGCGCCACTGCAAACTGAGGAGACCAATCTTCGCGATGAGTACATCAATGAGCACTACTACACGCGCCTCTCCTCACGCCACTTTCGCAATCAAATCCTGCGCAACCCGGAATACTTCGCGCACTTCAAAAGTCTCGCCGAGGAGACCTGGCGCGGGCTGCGCGTGGAGACCGTCCAAAACAGCGGGAATAATCTCAGCATGCTGGTCACGGATGGAGATTTCGCCGCCGAAGCTGCGTGGATGGGCCACGGCCTGCAGATGTGGCTGCAGACCATCTGGTTCGTCGCCAAAACACCAACGACCTCCACGGTCGTCCTCGATGAGCCCGATGTGTACATGCACCCGGATCTGCAGCGCAAACTCTACCGCCTCGTGCGAGCGCGCTTTTCGCAAAGCATCATCGCCACACATAGCGTGGAGATCATGGCCGAAGCCGATCCCGCGGACATTCTTGTGATTAATAACAAACGCAAGCGCTCCGTGTACGCGAACACCGAGCCCGGCGTACAAGTACTCGTGGACCAGCTCGGGGGCATCCACAACGTGCACCTCGCGCGGCTTTGGAACGCGAAAAAAGTCCTGCTCCTTGAAGGCAAAGACCTCGGCATCCTCAAGACGTTTCACGGCAAACTCTTCCCCAATACCGACACACCCCTTGATGCCATACCCAACCTCAGCATCGGGGGATGGGGCGGGTGGGAGCACGCCATCGGCGGCAGCATGGCATTAAAAAACGCCGTGGGGGATCGAATCACGACGTACTGCATCTTTGATCGCGATTACCACACCAGCGAAGAGTTATCGGATCGGTACGACCAAGCACAGGAGCGCGGGATAAGCCTACACATCTGGCTGCGCAAAGAGATCGAAAACTATCTCCTCAATCCGACTGTGATCGCGCGCCTGATCAAGCAACGCACAAAACAGAGTCCACCAACCCCGGCAGACGTTACTGCGTTCTTGCTCAAGGCTTGCCAGCAGGAAAAGGACACAGTCTTTGATGCCATCGCAAACCATCTCGCCCACCGCGACAAAAGCCTCGACACGGGCGGCGCGAACAAAGCGGCAAGAAAACTCCTTGACGCCCGATGGCAGGATCACAAGCTTGAGATGGTCAGCGGCAAAGCGCTCGTCTCCCACCTCAACACGTGGACGCAAGAAGAGTTCAAAACCAGCGTGGGCGGGATGGCGATTGCCAAAGCCTTCCAGGCCAATGAGATCCCCAACGAGATGCGAGAATTCCTCGTCACGGTCGAGGAGGGCAAAGTGATCACAGCAAAGACCCTACCCTAACAAGAAAGGACGGCGCTTCGCGCATACCAGCTACGCCCAAGACATCAGCTTTGAAAGCGCACGCTAAGCTATGCGGTGGGTTGCTAGTGATACCTCTTCTGGTGGCCACTGGTTGATCTCGCGCGTTTGGACCCCGGCGCTTTGCAAGATGTCATAAAGGGGGCGGATGCCATCGGTTGCCTGATTGCGGATTTGCTGATTCGGCCCTGTGGAGCGTTGTTGGCAAAACGTGAACGCTTGTTCCAAGATACTATTCGATACTCCGCAGGCGGGCGCAGGGCGTCGGGCAAGCACGTGCGAAACGGTGCGGAAAACGGTGCGGACCTGCGCGAGACGGCCACCGTAACGCGAGCGCAAGCCACGCAACTTGCGAAAGACACCGAAGGGCCCGGCGAAGAACGGCACGCTCCCAGAGGAGCTGGAGAGCTTCACGCGCAGCACCCAACGCCTCACGAGCCTGCGCGAGCGACTCCGGAAGGACATCGAGGACTACCAGCACGCGTACACCGCCAAACTCGCAGCGTTCGACCAAGAACGCGCACAGATCAATGACACGACCACGCAGCGCACCATCACCAACCTCCGACGGCACACCGAAGACGACCTCCGAGAACGCCTCGAAAACGCCAATGCCACCCTGGAAGCACTCGACCGCTGGCCGCTGTTTTCGATACCCCGAAAATCGCCGTTCACACCACTCACTACCGAAATATCCGTCACCTTATCAACAACTTCCGAAATTCACTCACCCCGAGTCTCTAGACACCCACGCTAAGCTGAAAGTAGGAGGGAGCGCCAAGCCTCATCCACGCGCTCCACGCTCGTAGAGAGCATCCCCCGCAACCGGTGTCCACCGGTCGGAAAATCGTAAACGCACAGGAAAGGCGGTAACACATCACGCTGGCGGAGCCCTGCCCGCCGGCCAGGATACCGGTGTCGGCAAATGGATAACACGAACGAAAAGAAACCTGTCAGCGAGGCCCGCAGTGAGGCCGCCCGCATCAACGGCGCCAAGTCCAAGGGGCCCGTCACGCCCGAAGGCAAAGAGCGATCTTCAAAGAACGCCACCTTTCACGGCGTTCTGTCCCGCACCGGACTCATCCCCGAAGAGGATCGGCCCGAGTTCTCCACCGGCTTCCAGTGCTATCTCTATCGTCACGACCCTCGCGACCGCCACGAATACGACCTCATCGAGGAAGCCTACTCCACCACCTGGCGCCGCCGCAAAGCCGAGGTGCTTCACGATATCTCGGTAGCCATCCAGGTCACTGAGGACATGTCGGACGTGGACGTCTGTTACCCCGGCCTCGACCACCTCGGCCGCGAGAGCCTCGCCTACCGCCACTCCCTGGCGCAAAGCAATCTCCTTCCCAATCTCGAACGCTACATTCGCCAACTCGGCTCGCAGGCCGCCCGCGCTCTCAAGGAGTTCCGGATGCTGCGCAACGACAGCCTGCCCCCGGGCCAACCCCATCCCGGAGTCATCGGCCCTCACCCGGGCCCCCCGGGCCAGAGGGATTACGTTCCACTGTTGACCTATCCCCCGGTTGTCCCTCCCGCCGAGCAGCAGGACCCTGAAAAGGAAGCCCGCGTCGCGGCGTGGATGCAGATCTTCGTCCGCCGTTTCAAGTTGGATGCCGGGACCGCCACCCCGAAGGCCGCCGAACCAAACGAACCCAGGCCCGCCGCGCCTCCCCCTCAGCCGCCCGAACCGTCCCCGAAAGTAATGACCGCCACGGCGGGTTCGGCCCCGGAACTCGCGCCGGAAATCGACCAAACGAACCCAGCAGCCCCCCAAACCACGCCCCAGGCCCCGGCGTCCGCAACATCCGGCAGGATTCCCCCGCCTAGCCTTGGAATGCGTGGCCCGACCGTGCCTGCTCGCCCCCGGACGCCTCAGCCGGCAGGTCGCCATCCCGGTAGAGATCCAGGCTGGTGACCGCCTGCGCGGGCTAATCGTCGAACAACAACTCGGTTCACCTCGCGGGTCAACCCGGCCAATCCTGTAGACGTCCCTCGTGGGCGACGCGAGAATTGCGGCAACGGCTCGAACCCCGTCTCGATCACCTCGGGTGCGCCGCCCTTGGCCAGTTCGTGGAGCTACGCCGTGTGGCCCAGCCGCACAGGGTGCGCCGCTGGAGCGAATCCTCCGACGATGACGAACACGGCGGTCCGGTGGATGCGACTCCGCCTATTGCGCGGCCGGCGACTTAGTCCAGATGTAGGCCTGCTGGCGGCCGGGGACACCGTCGACGGCGATCGAGAACAGTTGATAGCCGGAGGCGCCGGGCGCGAGCTTCACCCGCCAGACGCTCGAAATCGAGCCAGCGTCGGGAGTGGCCGGCGGGCGGCTGGCCAGATAGGACACCGAGACCGGCAGCGTGACTGATTCGAGCGCGACGGTGTTGACGACGCCGGTGGCGAGCGGCGCGTCGGTGACGCCGACGCCGTTCAGGAACAGCGACACGGTGGCGCCGATGACGGCCGGATTGGCGCAGGAGTTTACCGTGCCGTCGGCATTCAGGGCGAAAGCGTGCGCACCGAGAGTCGGCGGAGTAGCGGCGCAGGACTCCTCGGGCATGGCGAACAACGTGGGCTGGCGGGCGACGATCGCCAGATTGCGCGCCGGTCCGGAGGCCGCGTCGGCGCTCGTGGCGAGGCGCAGTTGGGTCGAGCCGGCCACCTCATAGGGGACCTGGAAGTTGATCTGGCCCGGCGAGGCGTAGAGCATCGCGGCCGGCTGGGCGCCGATCGAGATGGACGCGCCGGCCAGTTCGGCGGGCGCGCGGTCCCCCGTGAATGACGCCGTGTCCGCCGCCAGCTTCGAGCCGAACATCGAGATCAGTTGACCGGGGGCGGCCCGCGAAATCTGCATGCCGTCCGCGCCATCCACCAGACAGGCTTGCGTTGCGGGGTCGTCCAGGTGGACATCCGCCAGGACGTCGGTGGCCGAGGCGAGCGCGAGCGAACCATCCGGCCGCGCGGCGATCTGGGGCGTCACCGTGTAGGCGAGTTCGCAGAAATAGCAGGTAGCGAATCCGTTGACGGGCTGCGAACTGACCAGCTTCGCGCCGGAGGGGTCGAGCGTGGCCAGATAAACGGCGGCGTGCGAAAGGGCGGGCCGGCAGGCGCTGGGAACGTCGGCGAGTCCGGGGAAGTCGTGCGACCCGGCGATGCCAGTCACGTGGATCGCGCCCGCGCGGTCGACCGCCATGCCCGTGAGGGTTTCGATGGACGTTCCGCTCAGCAAGGTCGACCAGATCAGGGCGGTCCCCGTGGAGTTCAGCTTCGTCACGAAGCCCGTGGATGGGGGCGGATAAATCGCCGGATGGGGGCCCGAGTAGGCCTGGATGGGAGGCTGGGCGGTGACGGTGTAGGCGGTTTGGAACGCGCCGGAAGTCACCGGATAGTCGGAGGAGTTTGTGGATCCGGCGAGCAGAACCGCGCCTTCGGCGTCCACGTTCAGGGCGCGAACGCTCGATCCCCAGGTTCCTGTAACGAAGGTGGCCCAAAGCAGGTTGGCGCCGTCGGCGCTCAGCTTTGCCACGTAGGGGTAGGCGCAGGCGAATCCCACCATGCCGGTTCCGCCGCAGGCGCGGAATTCGTGAGTGGTCTGGAGGGCGCCGGGCGTCGGCAGGCTGGAACTGGGGTAGCCGTAGATGTCGTAACCAGTGACGATAATGGCGCCCGATTGATCGTAGGCCGCCAGGTTGCCTCCAAGACCCTGGAGCGCGAAAAGGGCCTTCGTCCCCTGCGCGTTCAGCTTCAGCAGGATCGCTTGGCCCGAGGCGGAGTAGGACCCCGTGGCGGCGAAGGTCGTGTCGGCGTTGCCGCTGATCAGCGCCTCTCCCGCGTCATTGACGGCGATGCTCGCGCCGCTGCCGGCTTTTGCTCCGCCGAAGTACGTCGACCAGACGACGCCGCCGGCCGTGTCCACCTTCGCCGCAAAGCCCTGATTGTCGCCTTCGTAGGCGGTCTTCATCGCGCCGGCGCTGACGGGGAAGTCCGGCGAGGAGGTCCAGCCGGTGACGTAGATGGAGTCGTCGGCGCCGACGGCGATGGCGCTCGCGTATTCTGAGCCGGAGCCGTGGAGCGCGGTCCAGGCGAGGATCCGCGAGCCGTCGGGCGAGAGGCGGGCCACGAAGGCGTCGGCCGCGTCGGTCTTCGATGAGGTCGCGCCGGCGACGCACAGGTTTCCGGCGGAGTCCGTGGCGATGGCGGACGCCTTTGCGCCTTCCGGCAGAAATCGGAGTTCGACGGCGGCGTGAGCCGCGGCCGCCGAAAGAAGGATGATGGCCGCCAGGATACGACGTGGCATGCCTTAAGCGTAACTCCGTCGGCGGTTACGGTTGTGTGTCGAGTTCGCGGAGGGCGCGCTGAGCTACCGGGTGTCCCGGCTTGCGCTCAAGCAAGTCGCGCATGACGTCCTTCGCCTTTTCGCGATTGCCCAGCCGGACCCACACACGGGCGAGGTTGAGATAGAGGGCGTCGTCGTTCGGCGCCATCCGGATCCCGTACTGGAAGGCCGCGATGGCGTCGTTCGGTTGGCCGATGTTCAGGAACAGAACGCCCAGGTTGTTGATGGCCGATGAGTCGTCGCGCTTGAGTGAGATGGCGGTTTCGAATAACTTGCGCGCCTCGGCGGTGTGGCCTTGCTTGGCTAATAGGAGTCCCAGGGCGTTGGCGGCGTCGCCGCTCCTGGGGTCGAGTTCGAGCGCGTGGCGGTAGGTGCGTTCGGCCTCGGCGGCGGCGCCTGACTTCTCCTGGGTCTCGCCGATGTTCAGCAGGATGTAGATCGACTCAGGCTCGATGGAGAGGGCGCGTTCGTACAGGCTGAGCGCTTCCTTCAGGTTGCCGGCTTCGACTTCCACGCCTCCTAACTCGTTCCAGCCGCCGGTCAATTTGGGATCGATGGCGACGGCCCGCTGAAGGGCCTGGCGGGCCTGGTTGAGGCGGCGGGCCTGGAGGTGGATGCGGCCCACGGCGAACAGCGCTTTCGGGTTGTCGGGCGTGCGTCGGAGCATCTCCTCGAGATAGGGCAGGGCCTGTTCGTTGTAGCCCGCCATCAGCAGGGCGCCGCCGAATTTGTAGTAGTCGCGGCGCGGATGGCCGGTGAAACGGCCTTCGAGCGGGACGCCGCGCGGATCCGGGAGCGGGCCGTCGAGCGAGTGCAGGTCGGCCTGCGCGACCGCGGCGGACGGCGGCTCGGCGTAGATCTTGCGGGCGCGGCTCTCGGCGTCGATCAGGAGCCAGATGGGCGTCTGTAAGTCGACGCGGTAATCGAAGAGATAGCGGCGGAAGATCGCGTAACCCGCGGCTAACTCGTCGCTCGCCTTTCGTAAGTCGAGTGAGTCGAAGGGTGTCGCGATGTTGGGAGCGGGTTCGCCCGCGTGAATGTAGAGCAGGGCCGGGCCGCGGCGCTTTTCGGGTAATGGGACAGGCTCCCAGAACCATGTCGAATGCAGGCGGGCGAGATTGTCCACCGTGAAGGAGATGTTGTCGGGCAGGTCCTTGCGGGGGCGAAGGGGCGTCGCCTTGGGTTCGGCGACGCCTTCGGTGATCTCATAAAGGAACCCGGCCTTGAGGGGCGGGAACGTCTGGGTGTCGCCGGAGGGCCAGCGGACTCTGACGTCACGGGCGACGGTCTCATCGCCGAGGCCGAAATACAGGCGTTTGGTGTGCTGCGACAGGTAGGCCGACCCGGCGGCCAGCCAGCGCGTCCGGCCGCCCGCCTCGACACGCGCGCCGATGGCGTCGCGATTCGATTTCACGCCCCGAAGGGCGATGACGATCTTGTTGCGATCGACGCCGCGGGCGTTCTGGAAGACGCGGACCTGCGGGCCGAGCCTGCTCTTTAGAACGATGTCCAGATTGCCGTCGCCATCGAAGTCCGTGAAGGCGAACGAGCGGCTGTCTTCGGGGACGTCGATGCCGCTGACTCCCGAATGGTCCCAGTAACGGCCGGCCTTGCGGACGAAGAAGAAATTGGGCTCGGGGCCGGCCCAACTGTGCTCCTGGCGGACTAACTGGTTGATGGCGTTCCAGCCGTTTTCGTACTCCGGCGCGGGCGATTGTTTGACTGGCGACTTAGAGACCACCTGGCGGTAGAAATAACTCATCAGGTCGGTCTTGCCGTTGTTCGTCAGCATGCCGGTGGCGATATATAACTCGGGCGTGCCGTCGTTGTCGAAATCGGCGCCGTCGCAGGACCAGGACCAGGGGCAGATTTCGATGCCTTCGACGTCGCCCGTATAACCGAATGTGCCGTCGCCGTTGTTGTGATAGAGCGAGTTGCCCTTGACGTGGTGTTGGTACTTGGCCTTGAGCGAGGGGTCCTTCGCCACCGGGCCGAAAGCGGGGTCGTTGACGACGCGCTGTCCGCATGCGCTCCACATGTTGGAGACGAGCAGGTCCGGACGGCCGTCGCCGTCGTAATCGAGCCAGGCGGCGCTCATGCCGGGGCCGAGGTCGACCACGCCGGCCTCCTCGGCGACGTCGCGGAAATGGCCGTTTACGTTCTTATACAGGTTCTTGCTGCCAAAGTCGTTGGTGACGTAGACGTCGGGCCAGCCGTCGTTGTTGTAGTCGCACCAGGCCGCCGCGAAACTGAACCGGTTGTTGTTATGGTCCATGCCGGTGGCGGCGGTGACGTCTTCAAAATAGCCCGGCGATTCGTTCAGACGGTTGCGGAACAGGAAATTCGGCGGGCCGTTGCGCGCGTCGTGGTAAGGGACCGGATAGCGATATTGGGCCTCGCTCTGGTAATAGACGTAACAGCAGAGATAGAGGTCCAGTCGGCCGTCGCGGTCGTAATCGGCTGCCGCGGCGCTGGTGAAGGAGCCTTGTGGCGGCGTGGCGAATCGGAAAGCGTCCGGCTGCGGGGTGAACTTTCCGGCGCCGTCGTTCAGAAACAGGAGGACCTGATTGGTTCGGATCAGAACCAGGTCCTGGCGGCCGGAGTTACGAAAATCGGCGAAGAGGGCGCCTGCGGTGTCGTCCAACATATCGAGGCCGGCCTGCTTCGAGATGTCGCGCAGGCGCCCGGAGTCGTCGAATTTATACAGGCGGTTCGGGAGGCCTCCGGGCTGGCAAACGAAGATCTCGTCGCGGCCGTCTCCGTCGATGTCGGCGGCGGCCACGCCGTTTTCGCCGTAAACGTCGATGCCGCAGGCCGGGTCGAGACGGGCGCGCCAGTAGGGGACGCCGCGCGTCAATTGGTCGTGGAAGGAGGGCTCGCCGTCGAAGGCGTGGCCGGTGACGTCGCGAAACCAGGGCCGGTCGGCGTGGGTCAGGATCTCCTCGACGGGTTCAAGGCTCGCGATCGCGCCGTTGCGCCAGGTGATCTTCCAATACCCGACGCGGTATTCCAGGCGGCCCTGGTTGCGGCTGCGGATCACATAGCGGAGTTGATCGCCGGGCAGTGAGAAGAAACGAGCGTCCCGGATCTCGCCGAGCGAGGCTCGCCATTTGGTCCAGCCTTCGGCCACGGCGGCGTCTTTTCCGAACACCGCTTTCGCGACGCCGGGAGCGATTTCACGGTATTCGACCGGCGCGGGAGAAACCCCGGCGCAACCGGCGGCGATGGGCGTGGCGGACCGGGATAGGGCCGCGCGCAGGCCGGTTTCGATCTCCATGGCGACCTTCTCGCCGGCGAATTCGTCGGAGGCGGGCGGAACCAGGTCCATCAACGGCGCCCAGGCCGGCTGTTGTCGGAATTTGACGGGGAACGGGGCGGACGCGTGGCCCTTCGATGCGAAGAAGGTGGTTGCGGCGAACGCTGCCAGGAAGTCGCGACGGTTCACTAGTTACAGGGTGTCACAAGCGCCGTCGGGTTTTCGGGGGCGTGGTTCCGGCCGCGCATGCGGTGGTCGCGATGGGCCGCCAACTTCGTCCGGGTTACGGCTCTCCGCAAGGAAAGTCATCTGATACACTGAAGTTCAGGAAAGGCCAGTTCGGTTCGTAATTGAAACGATGCTTCTCCCACGAGAGTTCATCGGCTACTTATCCAGGCAGCTTGTCACCCGGTTAACGCCACGGATAATTGAGACCTCAGACGCGTCATCGGCGGCGCAGATCGTGTCCGGAATTATTGAAGAAGAACTCGCGGTGGAAGACCGCCTGAACGACGAAGTTCGCGATCTGCTCAGCCAGTACGCCGATTACATGCGCGAAAATAACGTCTCCTATCAGGAGATGTTCCGCCGGATTAAGAACACATTGATCACCCAGCGGAAGGTGATTCGGGCGGCGGGACGCGATACCGGCGATCACATGAAGCTTTCTCGCGACAAAGTGAACGATTTGTCGCACAAAATCGTCGCGGAGTTGCGCAAATCGCGCGAATTTCGCCTCAAGAAAGCGCCCAACGACGTGCGGCTCGAGATTGTGAAGTACATGACCGAGTTGCTCAGCCTGGAGGACAAGATCGACCGCGCGGCTCGCGCCAAGATTCGCACGCAGAAGCGGGAAATTGGCGAGGGCACCGAAGAGTACGATCTGTTGCTCAAGCGCTACTACGCCGAGGAACTCAAGAAGTTCGGCATCGACCTGAGTCACTGATTCCCTCACATGCCCGCCCAGATTGTTGTGCTCGGAAGTCTCAACATGGACTTTGTGGTCCGCGTGGAGCACCTGCCCGCGGCCGGTGAAACCGTGCTCGGCAGCGGTTTTCAGATGATTCCCGGGGGAAAGGGCGCCAACCAGGCCTGTGCCGCCGGACGGTTGTCCAGCCGGGCGGTGGGGACGCGAATGGTGGGGCGGGTGGGCTACGACGTGTTCGCCGACCATCTGAAGGCGAGCCTGGCGGCGGCCGGAGTGGATGTGGCGTACGTGCATGCCACGCGGTCCCAGCCGACTGGAATCGCCCTGATCTGGGTGGACCGCAACGGGCAGAACTCGATTATCGTGGCTTCGGGCGCCAATCACGCCATCGCGGCGAGTGACGTCGAGGGTGTGCGCGCGGCGTTCCGTGGGGCGTCCTACGCCTTGTTCCAGTTGGAGACGCCGTTGGCGGCGGTGGCCGCGGCGATGAAGACGGCTCGCGAAGAGGGCGCGAAAACGATACTCGATCCGGCCCCCGCGTGCGCGCTGCCGGCTGATTTGCTTGCGCAGGTGGACGTGCTGACGCCGAACGAGAGCGAGGCGATGATCCTGTTGGGCGGTGATCCGGCGGCGGCAGTCGTCAATCCCGCCGAGACGGCCGCGGCGCTTCGGAGTTTAGGGCCGCGCGCGGTGATTCTGAAACTCGGCTCCCGCGGGTGCTACTACGATGACGGGGCCGAGACGCATTCGGCGCCGGCGTTCGCCGTGCAGGCGGTGGACACCACGGCCGCGGGCGACACCTTCAACGGCGCGTTCGCCGTGGCCATGGCGGAGGGGCAGCCGGTGGCCGAGGCGTTGCGCTTCGCCAACGCGGCGGCCGGGCTATCGGTGACCCGGATGGGCGCGCAGGCGTCGATTCCGACTCGCAAGGAGACGGACGAGTTTCTGGCGGCGCGCTGACTTAGCTCCTTTCGAGCCGCGCCAGCTTGTCGCGCACCCGCTCCGCCGTTTCGAAGGCGGGATCAGGCTGACAGAGCGATTGCATGAGGTAGTTTTCGAGCGCCTCGATATATGAGATGCGGGCGCCCCAAGGGTCGCCGCTTTCGGACGATCGATCGGCGAGCGCCTCCGTGCGGCGACCCCGCTTCTCGTAATAGCCCGCCCCAACCAGCCGTGAAACTCCCGACGCCAGGCGTTGCGCCGCCTCCTGGTAGCTGCCCTTCCGGGCGAGCCGGAGCCACTCGTCCTCCAAGTCGTCCGGCTGTGCGGTGGCGGCGACGTCCAACTGGCAGAGCTTTTCCTGCAAGCGTTCAAAGGCCGCCATGTGCCGGCCGTATTCGTCCGGGTCCGCCCACCTGCGGCCACATGGCAACAGTCGGGTCTGGGCGGCGCGGTAGAATGGCGACGCCTGCGCGCCGGGCGCCGCGTCGCCTTGGCGTTCCAGTTCCGCCGCGGCCTGGAAGTCTTCTTCGTATTCGGGCATGCGCCCTCCCTATGGCTTACCCCGCGGGACGGGACCTTCGTATTCCAGGCGAAGCCCCCAGTCGTTGTCCGTGGGAAAGTCGGGTAACAGGATGATGCCGATTCGGCTGGATTGCAGTCTCCCGGCGCCGGCGTCTTGCCAGCTTCCGTTGCGCGGGTCGAACCATTGCGCGCGGTACACGCTGTTGAGTTGGGCGCCTCGCACCTGGCTTTTCGGGCAACCTTTCTCGAAGTAGCCGAGGAAGACCCGCTTGTCGGGCGTGCGCGCCGCGTAGGCCCAACCTTCGTACGCGCGGTAATTGTGTGTCTTGTTGGGAGTCACCAGGTCAGCAATGGGAACCAACTCCTGGTAACGCTTGCCGATCGAAAACGCGAAGTCGCGCAGATAGCGCATCTGGCTTCCGGAACTCCATTGGAAAGCCTCCCACATCTTCACTGGCGCTTCCGGTTCGATGTCGGCGCCCCAGATGCCTTCGGCGCCGTAGACGTGGCCGGCGAATCCGCCGGACAGGAAACTGCCGTAGATGCCGGACCGTACGAACAGGTCGTCGCGCTCCGTGCCGCCGGGCGCGCCATACTTATAGCCGCCGTTCAGCCCGCGGGCGTCGAAGTAACCGGAGTAGTAGGGCTCGCCATTCAGGGCGGGTTTCGGATGCGGGAGGTTGAAGATTTCGGTCAGGTACCAGTAATTGTAGTGTTCCCGCATGTTGCCGGTCTGGTGGAGAGTCACCCAGGAGTCTTCGCCCCAATTTTCGAGCGTGGAGGGATTGGCGTTGGCGGATAACAACGTGCCGAATGGGGGATAACCGTATGTTTGCTTCACTAACTCGATGGCGTCGAGGAAATCGGAGGGCCCGACGCTTTCGGCGATGATGTCCAGGTGGATCGGGCTAAGGACGACGTTATTGGCCTGGTATCTCGACCAGATGTACTGAATGAATCGGGAGTATGAATCGGGCCACTGGTAGTACTTCTTCCAGCACAGGCTGGCGTCTCTCCGGGAGACTTCGATGAACGGCACGAACCCCTGGGCGTTGAGGTAGTCGATCTTGCGGTCGACGTATCGGAAATAGGCCGGATTGACGCGGTCGACATCCGGGAACATCTGCTCGTAGCCGGGGACTTTGCCCGGGAAGACGAACGGGCGGCCGCCCTCGTTGTCCATGTTCTTCGCGCTGTTGGCGCCGAACTCGAGCCAGGCCGAGCGCACGGTGGTCTTGTCGGCGTCGTCCATCACTACTCGCCAGGGCTTGCCGTCGGTCATCCAGTTGGGAAAGGCGGCGATGATATTCACCCAGTTATAGCCCTGGGCCTTGCGGTAACGGACGTAGTCCTTAAAGCCGGCTTCGGGGCCAAGGGGACGCTCCCGATCGTCGTCGTACCACTTGAAGCGATTCGCGCCGGTGGCATACCAGGTGTCGCCGATCACCAGGAACGGAGTTCCGTCGGCTTGTTCGAGGGCATGGCCGTTCGCGGTCGCGCGAAGGAATCCGCGGCGGAGCGGATTGGCGTTCTTGTCCGCTTCGGTCCAGGCGATTGCGTCGAAGGCGCCGCTCTTTCCCGCAAGGCCGGGATCCGGCGGGGTGGACCCGCTACGCCAGGTCCAACGTCCGGGGGCCGTGGCGGTGACGCGGACGCGAAATGTCGAGCCGCCGTCCCAGAAGCCGTAGACGCGCTTCCGGAAGTTGGGGCCGGTCAGCTCCACCCACACGGTGACGTCGGTGTAGGGGTTGCCGTACGCACGCGCCGACTCGAGCGTGATCTCATGTTTCTCCCAAACGTGCAAGGGCGCCGCAAGGGCGCCCATTGCCGTCAAGGTTGTAAGAAGCAGCAGTATGCGCCGCATGGCTTTACATGCTGCTGAGCGCTGCCTGCAGCATCGCGCGGGCGTATGCTACGTCGAACACGTCGCCCGTGTAGCCGCCGCCGCCCGGATAGCCCCGGATGGGTCCGCGTTCGCGGTCGTAGTCGAGGGCGCGCGGGTGTTCGGGATAGATCGTGGAACTGTATTTGTTCTTCACCAGTTCCTTCATGACGCCGAACATGTCCACTACGCCTTCGTCGATGAATACTTCAGCGTAGCTTTCGTACGGTTTACGCACGAGCACGTTGCGGAAATGCATGTGGTTGATCTTCTTGCGGCTGGCGAAGTAGCGCGCCGTTTCGACGGGATCCTCGCCCATTTCGCGGGTGACGCCGCAATCGAAGGTGATGCCGTTGGCGGGGCTGTCGACGATGCTGACGAGTTTTTTCCAGCCGGCCACCGTGCCCATGATCTGCTGGGATCCGCGGCTTTCGGGGGCGGGCGGATCGTTGGGGTGCAGCGCAAGGCGCACGCCTGATTCAACCGCCACGGGGACGATCGCCTTCAGGAAGTAGCTGATGTTGGTCCACATCTCGTCGAGCGTGTGGGCGCCCTCGCTTTCAAGCGGCGGAAGGCCCTTCATCTTCGCGTAGTCAAAGGCCGTGCGCCCGGAGCCCGCGCGGCCTGGCTCTTCGTAATAGCCTTCCATGGCGCGGTGCGCGTACCAGTTGTATTCGATGACGGGCAGGCCCGCCTTGCCCGCCGCGCGGATCGACTTGATGACGTTTTCGATGTCTTCGTCGCGGCCGGGACGGTTGTAGATCGCGCGGTTGAAGCCGCCGATCATCAGGTTGTACAGCGTGAGTCCGAAGTCTTTCGCTTTCTGAACACGCGCACGCAGGTCCTCTTCGGTCCATGGGAGGCGCGGCGAACCGCCGCCAATGAGATGCGTGACGCCGATCTGTTTGACGCGGCGGGCGCCTGCCTCATCCATTGGATAGGGCATGGCGAGCTTCGGGGTGTCCGGTCCTTCCGTGATCGGCCACTGTTTGGAAGCAGCCGCCGGAGCGAGTCCGGGCGCCGCCGCCGCCAATCCGAGCGCCTGCATCATGTTTCTTCGAGACCAGCCGGATTTCATGGGGGTCTTGAATCTCCTTCTTGGGGGAATGTTGCTGTGGATAGCATATGCCAATGAAGCCAGGGTGGGGAAGGGCGCCATCGGACGCCGAGGTCCGAATCGTGATTGAATGAAGGCGACATGATTCGCGCCGTCGCCGCCGCCCTGCTTTTCGCCGGTTGCCTTGCCGCCCAAACCGCGCCGGTTCCCCGCATCGTGGCCAAGGATGGACGGCATGCGCTGATGGTGGATGGCGCGCCGTTTCTCATGCTGGGGGCGCAGGCGAACAACTCCAGCGCCTGGCCCGCCATGATGCCGAAGGTGTGGCCCGCGATTCACGCGCTGAACGCCAACACGCTGGAGATTCCCATCTACTGGGAACAGTTCGAGCCCGAGCCTGGCCGCTTCGACACGTCAACGGTCGACCTGCTGCTCAAGCAGGCGCGCGAACACAAGGTCCGGCTGGTGTTCCTGTGGTTCGGCACGTGGAAGAACGGCAGTTCGCACTACACGCCGATGTGGATGAAGCGGCAGCGGGACAGGTATCCGCTGATCGTGGGCGCCAAGGGCCGGACCGTGGATTCGCCTTCGCCGCACGCGCCCGCGACGCTCGAGGCGGACAAGCGCGCCTTCGCCGCCTTCATGCGCCATCTGAAGGCGGTGGACCCGCAGCGCACGGTGATCATGGTTCAGGTGGAGAACGAGCCTGGCTCGTGGGGGAGCATCCGCGATTACTCGCCGGCGGCGCAGAAGTTGTTCGACGGTCCCGTGCCTGGGGAATTGCTGAGCGCACTGGGCAAACAACCCGGATCGTGGGCGCAGGTCTTCGGGGCCGACGCCGATGAGTTCTTCCATGCCTGGTCGGTGGCGCGCTTTGTCGGGCAGGTGGCGGCGGCGGGCAAGGCGGAGTACCCGCTCCCCATGTATGCGAACGCCGCGTTGCGCGATCCGCTGAAGCCGGGGCCTCCCGGGAGTTATGAGAGCGGCGGGCCGACCGATAACGTTATCGGGATCTGGAAGGCGGCGGCGCCCGCGCTCGACTTAGTCGCGCCGGATATCTACATGAGTGACAGCGCGCGGTATTTGAAGGTGCTGGAGCTTTACCACAGACCCGATAACGCGCTGTTCGTTCCAGAGACGGGGAGCAGTCCGGCCTATGCGCGCTACTTCTTCTCCGTGCTGGGCAATCAAGGCATCGGATTTTCGCCTTTCGGCGTCGACTACACGGGATTCTCGAATGCGCCGTTGGGCGCCGCGCGGATGAACGAGGAGACGCTGGCCCAATTCGCGCTGAACTACAAAGTCGTCGGGCCGATGATGCGCGAGATCGCGAAACTCAGCTTCGAGGGCAAGGTGCAGGCGGTGGCCGAGGAGAAGGAGACCCACTCCCGGACGCTCGATTTCGGCGACTGGACGGCGGTTGTTTCCTATGGAACGCCCGGCTTCGGACGCGGCGACAACCCGCGCGGGAACGCCGAACCGACCGGCCGCGCGCTGGTGGCGCGACTGGGCCCAAATGAGTTTCTGGTGACGGGGTTGTTTTGCCGCGTCGACTTCAGGAACGCCGATAGCGGCAAGCAGCGCGAATTCCTGCGTGTGGAAGAGGGTGCGTACGCCAATGGCGTCTTCAAACCCTCGCGACTATGGAACGGCGATCAAACGGACTGGGGATTGAACTTCACTTCGGCGCCGCAGGTGCTGCGAGTCACCCTGGGGACCTTCTAACCACGGATGGCGGCGCCGCGCTCCGCCAATAACTCCCGCAGCAGCGACCTGTGGCAGCGCGACTCGTTTTCGCAATAACAGCCGACCGAGAAGTCGCTTTGATGAGACAGCGCCGCCAGCAGGTCCAGCACACGGCTCGCGTCCGGCTGATCCATCTCGGCGCGGTACTTCTTTCGGAACGCCGCCCACGACTTGTCGTCGGCGGCGTTCAGCGCTTCCTTCACCAGGTCGGCGGTCGGCGAAAGGTTCGGCAGCCAGACATCGTAGAAGTCCCGCCGGCCGAATTCAGCCTTGGGGACTCCCCGTGGCGGACGCCGCACCGTTCCTATCCGCAGACCTTCATCCGGACTGCGTGGCGAACCAAGCCGGACGATCGAGATGGACATGCGCGCGGATCCTCTCTCAGGCGAACGACTTCCGCAGCATCTCCAGGCTCTTGGCGACGGCCAGTTCCGGCGTCTCCTTGCCTTCCATCTCCAGCGAGACGTAGCCGCGGTAGTTGGCTTTACGGAAGATGTTGGCGATCCGCTTATAGTCCAGGTCCAAGGTGTACCATTCCCCGCCGCCGTAATAGGTTTTGGCCTGCACAATGATGGCGTGGGGCGCCACCTTCTCCAGGCCCGAGTATGGGTCGTCCGGGAAGTTGCCGGTGTCGAGATTGATGCCGAGCCACGGCGAATTCACTTCGCGATGGATCTCGAGCAGCGTATTGATATCGGTGGTGAGACCCCAGTGATTTTCGAGCGCGAGCACGACGCCGGCTTTCTCGGCCGCCGGCAGACACTCGCGGATCGAGTCCACGCACCATTTCATCGCATCGGTTTTCTTGTAGCCGGGCAGCGGCGGCTCGTCGCCCTTAACCTTCATCAGGTCGTCGAAGGACTTGATGGTCTTCCAGCGACCTGAATTCAGGCGGACCACCGGGATGCCGAGTTGCACGGCCAGGTCGATGCAGTGGACCGTGTGATCCACCATCTTCTTGCGCTCGGCGGAGTCGGGCGATACGAAATCCTGGTGGATCGAGAGCATCACCAGGTCCAGCGCCCGCGAGAGCGCCTGACGCTTCAGCTTGTTGAGATACGCGGTGGATTCACTCTCGAATTGCCGGTGCAGCAACTCCACTCCGTCGAAGCCGAGCGTTGCGGCGTGGTCAATCACCTTCTCAAGGGGATACTTCACCGGTTTGAAGTGCCAGTAGGAGTACGTCGACACCGCGAATCGCTGCCGGGGTTGAGTAAGGGGAGCAGCCGGAGCGGCGCTTGCCAAAGCAGGCGCCAGGGCCGCGGACTGAAGAAGTGCACGACGGGAAACCATACTGCCTATCGTTGCACAGACGATGGGGCGGACCGCTTGGGCCCGCCCCATCGGGTATGCCTGGCGATCAGAACAGGAATTTAGCGCCTAACTGCAGGTACCGCGGACTGGCGATCCCGCCCACCTGGCCGAAGCTGGACTGGCCGAGCGTCGTGTTGATGTCGGTGGGATACCAGTGGTTGATCGCGTTGAAGGCCTCCACACGCAGTTGCAGAGTGCCGCGCTCCACCACGCGGATGTTCTTCAGCGCGAAGGCGCTGAGGTCGAAGGTTCCCGGTCCGCGCAACACCCACTTGCCGGCGTTGCCGTAGGTGAAGTCGGCGGGACGGGCGAATGCGGCCGTGTTGAAGTAGCGGAAGATGGTGCGCTGATCCGACGGCAACTGCCAATCGCCGACCACGTTCGGCCGGGTGGCGACGCCGCGCGCGACGCTGGTGACGCCGGGCGCGTAGAGCCGGCCGGTGGTCCAGGTCCACATCCCGTTAAGACTCCAGCCGCCCAGGATGCGGCCGAGCAGGCCCTTCTGGTTGGCGAACCACTGCGGCTCGTAGGTGTGCGTGGCTACGATGTTGTGGCGGCGGCTCTCTTCGAGTTCGGACCGTTCCGCGCGAATGTTCAGCGGATTCTGGACGCCGCCGGCGATGCCCTCAATGCCGTAGCCGATGTTCTTGCCGAGCGTGTAGGCGAAGCTGTAGGTCAGGTCCTTGGCGCGACGCTTCACCAGCAACTGCATCGAGTTGTATTCCGAGGTCGCCGAAGGCTCCACCAGGCTGATGCCGTTCAAGCCGCGGTACGGCAGGAACTGGCGCGTGTCGACGCCCTGGTGGGCGGCGGCCTGATCGGGCGTCAGGAAGTTGAGCGGGCGCGAGAACGACAGATGCCGCCCGCTGCTGCCGACGTAACTCAGGTCGAGCAGCATCTTGAAGGGCAACTGGCTCTGGACGCCGAAGCTGTACTGATACATCGTCGGGATCTTGTAGTCGGCCGGAAGCGCGCTGGCGTCGATTGGGAATGTGGTGGTGTTCGGCACGCCGCTGCCCGGATTGTCCGCGTTGCCGTTGGTGACGGTGGACGACTTCACGAGCGGCGCCTTGGCGCCCAGATACCAGCCGGAATATGCGATGCCGGTGACGCCCTGGAAAATGCCCGCGCCGCTGCGGACCACGATCCGCCCGGTGCCCAACACGTCCCAGGCAACGCTCAGGCGCGGTTGGAAGTTCGTTTTGCGAAGCGGATTGAATCCCGTGGGAACGCCCCGGAACAAGGCCTTGATGGCCGGGTCGCTGGCGGCCAGCACGCGGCCGTTCGCCGAGTCGGGGAAACCGCTGCCGGGCAGGGTCAAGCCGTTATACGGATCGCCGGTTCCGGCCACGATGGAGCCGTTGGCGGCCACCTGCGGCGCCTTCGTCGGATCCCAGAACTGCTGCATGAAGACGACTTCGTTGTTCCACTTGGACGACCAGGGCGAAATCAGGCCGTAGCGCATGCCGAACTCCAGCGTCAGGTTGCGGCGGGCCCGCCAACTGTCCTGGACGTAGCCTTCGCGGGCGTAGGCGCGGTAGACCGTCTGGACCGACGGTCCGGTTTCGCTGTAGGAGTCGAAGTACCCGAGCAGGCCGTTGGCCCACGGCACGCCGGTGTTGCGCGGATTCGAAGTCGAACTGCCGAAGCTGAACGTGCCGTTGTCGTTCGCCTGGTTCAGCTCGTTCATGTTCATGTTTTCGAGATACACACCCGCCTTGAGGCTGTGCGCGCCCAGGATCTTGGTCAGGTTGTCCTGGAAGACGAAGGTGGGCGTGGCCGCTTTGCTCGGCTGGCCCGATCCGGTGATGCCGGTCATGTTTGAGAAACTCACCGCCGGGATGCGGTTGCCATTATTCGCGCCGAACAGTAACGGGAAGGTCACGCCATAGGCGTCGCGCCGGTAGCCATTGCCGAGCAGCGAGAAGTCCTCGCGGTAGTCCGACTCTCCGGCGCTGAATTCGTTGATCAGCGTCGGACTGATGGTGGTGGTGAGTGAGACGGCGAAGTTGTTGCCGCGGCGATGGCGGTACACCTCGAACAAAGGAATGTTATTGCCCGTGTTGTCGAACGGCGAGGTGAAGTTCTGGTCGCCGTGCAGGCCGCGGACGGTGAGCTGCCAGTTCTGGCGGATGTTGTAATCGGTTCGGAAGATGATGTCCTGGTTGTCGGTGGGCTGGGAGCGGATGGCCAGGTAGTTGCCGCCCGGTCCAGGGAAGTTAGGATCGGGATAGATCTTCTGCAGCGCCTTGCCGAGACCGCTGATCCGCGTGGTGGGGATGACGTTGCCCGGGAATGGCGACTTCGTGTCGGGATCCACCGGCGCGGTCTTCGACTGGCTGAAGTCGCCCGCGCGCTCGAGCGTGGTGGGCACAATCGACAGCTTCTGATTGAATCCGGCCTGCCAGCGTCCCTCGAGTCCGAAGAAGAAGAACAGCTTGTTCTTTTCGGTATTCCAGACCTTGGGCAGATACACCGGGCCGCCGCCCGTGAATCCGTAGTTGTGATACCGCGTGCGGGGTTTTGCGTTGGTGATGGCCTGGGTGGCGGCGAACTGGTCGCTGAAGAAGAACTCGTAGGCCGACAGGTGGTAATCCTGGCTTCCCCGCCGCGTGGTGAAGCTGATCTGTCCGCCGGTGCTGCGCCCATACTCCGGCGCGTAGCGGCTGGTGTAAACGTTCACCTCGTCCACGAAGTCGACGCCGAGAATATTGTTGACCTGGACGCCGTCGCGCACGCGGCCGTTGTTGACGCCGTCGAGCGTCACGAAGTTGGTGTCCTTACGATTGCCGTTCACCATCAGTCCACCCATCGAGTAACTGGTGGCGCGAAAATCGGTGGTGAAGTTGCCGTAGCGGGAGATAACTCCCGGCAGAATTCCCAACATATAGTATGGGTTCCGCCCGGGCAGCGCGTAATTCTGGAGATTGTTGGCGGTGATCAGCCGGCTGACCTCGGCGGTGGAGGTGTCCACCAGCGGGGCTTCGGCCTGCACTGAGACCCGCTCGGACACCTGGCCGACATCGAGCTGCAGCTTGAGCGTCACAACCTGGTCGGTGTCGAGTTCGACGCCCGACCGGATTAGCGTCTTGAAACCGGCCGATTCCACGGTGACCTCATAATTGCCGCGGCCGAGGGAAGGAACGCTAAACGAACCGCTCTCATTGGTGGCGGTGGAACGCTCGAAACCGATCGCGGCGGAGCGGACCTTAACCGAGGCGTTTGGGACCGCGGCCCCGGTGGCGTCCATGACGTCTCCGTTTATGGCCCCTTTGGTTTGAGCGAACGCCGGCGACACGATTGCCAGCGCGATCAAGAGATAGCGAGACATGGAATCCCCTTTTTGAACCTGCAACGCAGGCTGGACGGACGCACCACTGCCCTACGCCCCGCGCCCCCGCGTTGAACGATGGTAAAACAAAGTCTCGCGCGGCGTAAAGTGCGGCGCGAATCCGTCGCGGGCGGCCCGTTCACCGAGGCCGATTTTGCTTAGAATCGAGGCAGGGAGGGGAAAATGTCCGAGCATAAATCGAACCTTCGGCCGCCTACCGAAGTCCTGACGCGCGGCTTCGACCCGAAGCTTTCCGTGGGTTCGGCCCGGCCCGCCGTCTTCCGCAGTTCCACCTACGTGTTCTCGAGCCCCGAGGCCGCCGAACGGGCCTTCGACGTCGTCAGCGATCGGGCGCAGCCGCTGCCCGGCGAGCATATCGATCTCGTCTATTCGCGCCTGAACCACCCGAACGCCGAGATCCTGGAGGATCAGGTGACGCCGCTCGAACACGGGGCGGGCTCGGCGCTGGTGTTCAATTCCGGCATGGCCGCCATCATGACGGCGATGTTCACTTTCCTGCGGCCGGGATCCACGGTCGTCTACACGGTGCCGATCTACGGCGGAACGCAGCACTTGATCCGCGACTTCCTGCCCCTGTGGGGCGTAACCGGAATCCCTGTCCCGGCCGGCGCGGGGGCGCGCCTGGACGAGGTGATCCGCGCGGCGAGCCCAACGGTGGTGCTGATTGAGACCCCCGCCAACCCGACGCTCACCATGACCGATATCCGCCGCGCTTGCCGGACCGCTTCCGCGCTGCCCGCGGAGAACGGGCGCGGGCGGCCGCTGGTGATCGTGGACAACACGCTGCTCGGCCCATCCTTCCAGCATCCGCTGGTCTGCGGCGCCGACATGGTGGTCTATTCGGCTACGAAATACCTGTCGGGCTTCAGCGACATGATCGCGGGCGTCGCGCTATCGGCGGACCCCGAGGTGATGCGCCAGGTGAGGGCCAAGCGCAATCTCTTCGGCAACATCCTGCAGCCGGACGAGTGCTGGATGCTCGACGGGCGCCTGCCCACAGTGTCGCTGCGCATGAACCGCGCGAGCAAGAACGCGCAACGCATCGCCGAGCAACTGGCGCGGCATCCGAACGTGCTGAAGATGAACTACCCGACGTTGTTTGCCGATGAGGAGCAGCGGTCGATTTTCCGGTCGCAGTGCGACTATCCCGGCGCGATGTTTTCGATGGAAGTGCGCGACAGCAAGCGCGGCGCGTTCGACTTTCTTCGAAGCCTGCGAATCGCCCGGAACGCCGTGTCGCTCGGCGGCGTGGAGACGCTGGTCTGCCATCCGAAGACCACCACGCATTCGGGATTCACCGAAGAGGAGTTCCGCGTCGCGGGCGTCACCGACGGGTTGGTCCGCGCCTCGATCGGGATCGAGGATTGGCGCGATCTGCTGGGTGATTTCGAACAGGCGCTGAACTGTGTGTAGCCCGGCGGAGGGCCCGCGGTGAAACGCCAACTGCCGTTCATCCTGATCGGCGTGCTGCTGGCGGCGTGCGCGGCGGGCGTCTTTCTCACACGCGGGCCTGCGTCGAACCGGCCGGAAAACAAGAAGGCCGCCGTTCAGACGATCGACAGTCGCCTGCTCGACACCGCGCGGGCGCTTTCCACCGAGGCCGATACGGCCGACGACGAGGCGATCGCGCAGGAGATCCTGCACGACGCCGATCATGAGTTCGATCAAGCTTTCGCGAGCGCTCTGCGCGAGGCGGCCGCCTCCGCACCGCCTCCCGCCGGACCTCTCAAACAACTCGGCGACCGCGTCTCCGCGATCAAGTCGCGTATCGCCAAGGCGCAGGAGGCAGCCGCCAAACTCGCCAAACCGGCCGAATCCGACGACGACGCGGCGACCCGGCTGGAATTGATCAACGCGCAGATCGCGCTCGACCAGGACGAACTCGAAGACGTCCGGCAGGAACTCGCGCGACGGGGCGGCGACCGTCACGCCACGCTCGAGCGTATGAAGAAGGCGCACGAGACCGCCGAGCATGTGCCCGCCGTCGCCAAGCTCGGCTCGCCGCCGCCCACCCGCACGATGTGGGAGCAGGCCGCGGCCTGGCTTGCGTTGTACGGCAGACGGGGGCGGATCGAGGCGGCCCGGCAGCAGGCGGCGACGCGCGCGGCCACGCTCGGGCGCGAACATGACGCCCTCGAACGGCTATTGGCGAAGAATCCCGTGGCGGTGGTGTCCGCCGCGCCGTCCAGTGACGAGGACGAAGAAGAGGATCCGGAGGAGATGCTGGCCCGTCTCAAACAGCTCTCCGACCAGCGCAAGACGCTCGCCGAGCTCGACAAACGGATCGACGATGCGCAGCAAATCGCCGCCGGGTACGGTCGTTGGGAGGCGGCTCTCGACCTGCGCCTGAAGGCCATCCTGCACCTGTTGTTGATTTCCACCGCCGCGATTCTGGCCGTGCTGATGGCGGTTTTCGCGCTGGAACGGGCCATCCGCCTGGCGTACCGCCGAAAGGGCGATCCCCGCGGAACCCATCAAGCGCGGATGCTCGCGTCCATCGTGGTGCAGTTGCTGGGCTCCGCGGTCGCCGTCTTCATCGTGTTCGGCATGCCCAGCCAGACGTCCACCATCATCGGCCTCACCACGGCCGGTCTCACCGTGGCGCTCAAGGATTTCATCGTCGGCTTTTGCGGCTGGTTCGCGCTGATCGGTAAGAACGGAATTCGTGTCGGGGATTGGGTGGAAATCGAGGGCGTGGGCGGCGAGGTGATCGAAGTCGGATTGCTCAAGACGGTGCTGCTCGAAATGGGTGACTGGACGAACTCCGGGCACCCCACCGGTCGCCGCGTCTCATTTGTGAACAAGTACGCCATTGAGAATCACTACTTCAATTTCTCGACCGCCGGGCAGTGGCTGTGGGATGAGCTGCGCATGACTCTTGCCGACACGAGCACGGCCTACCAGATGGCGACGCAAATCCGCGACATGGTGGAAGCCGAGACCGAGGCGGACGCGCGTGTGGCGGAGCAGGAGTGGGAACGGGTCACGCGGCAGTACGGATCGCGTGCATTCTCGGCGAAACCAGCGGTCGATCTGCGGCCGACGGTCGGCGGGCTGGAGGTCCGCGTGCGCTACATAACGCGCGCGCCGCAGCGCTATGAAGTGAAGTCGCGGCTATTGGACAAGACCGTGGCGCTGGTCCATGCCCCGACTAGTCCCGCGACGTCGTGAACCACGCGTCCTGCGCCTCCAGGCGATGCTCGAATCGGCGGCCCTTCAAGCGGAATGCCGCATCCACGGGCTGTTTCGAGTGATTGATGGCGAACACGAGCGTGGTCGAGCCGGATTCGAGATAGCGCACCTCCACCTGGCCGCGTTCCGTCACGACCGGAAGCTCAACGCCCGCCCATTCGAGCAGACTCCGGTAGAAGCGCGCCACGGCCGGAGTCGGCCCCGATTGATAGGCCGCGCTTATGAAGGACCCTAACATCAACGTCCTGCCTCTTCCGTAGGTCGACGTCACCGCCGCCGCCCGCCCGTCCGCGAATCGGGCGCTCACTCGCGCGGAGGGCGACATCGGCTCCAGCGTCTCCTCATACCAGCGCGCCGCCAACTCATCGCCGTTGGCGAGCCACTTCAAGGCGGTACGGCCCTTGTCGCCCGTCTGCACGTCCGTCTCGCGGCAACCCATCACTTCCCACAAACCCATTCCGGGGATGCGCTCGGACGCGCGCCCGGATTCGTTGTTCCATCCGAGGCGCGCCTCGGCCACCAGCGCTCCGCCGCTTTGAACATAGGCGCGAAGCACCGCGGCGGACGCCTCGGGCAACATCACCGGATAGGGTAGGAACACCAGCCGGTACTGGCGCATGTCGCCGGGCGTCAGATGATCGATGTGGATGTAGTCGATCGGCACGTTGGTCTCAAACAACGCTCGGTAGATTCCGAGCAGCGAATCCCGCTCGATGCCCGCCACCTCGCCTTGCGGCCCCGCGTAAACAGTGGCGCGCTGCCGACCTCCGACAAAATGCGCGAGTGGGTTGTATACGATCGCCACCTGCGCTTTCGGCGGGCGCGCCTCGAGGAATAGCTTCTGGTTCCGATTCACGGTCTGCGCGATCGCTCCGGCGGCGCGGGCGCGCTCCGTGATGGTTCCGTCCAGTTGATTCAGGCCAAAACCGCCGCTTTCGTAGCCGGAACTCATCGGATACCAGGCGTAGTAGTTGACGCCCTTCGCCCCGCGCGCGATCGCCGACCACGTCCAGACGCGGATATCCTCGGGTGTGACGGTGGGGCTGACGTTCAACGCGATGGTTCCGAATCCGCCTTGCAACTCGCCGATGTAGAATCCGCCGCGACCGTTGGCGAAGCCGAACGATCGCGTGAAGTCGAGCAGGGCCGCGCGCCAGACGCTATCGCGGTCGACGAAGGCCGAATGTTTCGGGTAGAACGACGTGCCGTAGTAATCCACCTGCGCCGCCATGGTCCAGTCGTCGGACTGGCCCTCCCAGTGATGAGGCGAGGCGAACAGGCCGACTCCGGCGGCGTGACTGGTGACGATCGCCGTGGGCGCCGCCGCCTTTACCGCCGCCGTGCGATCATGCAGGTCGCCGCCCAGCTTGTCGGCGATGAACATCTTCCAGTCGATGTAATCGGCGTAGGAGAGGATGGTGCTCAACCGGCTCGGCTCCACCTGATCCCACGAATCGAAGCGCCGGTACCAGGCCTCGTTCAGCCTGTCCAGATCGCCGTACTTGTTCCTGAGCCAGGACCGGAACTTCGCCACCGTATTGCGGCAGTAGCAGAACTCCGGATTCGAAATGTAGGTTGGCGTGGCCCAGTTGATGACGTGCGGTTCGCTCCACAGGTCCCATCCGGCAAACGCCGGGTTCCCGCGAACGTGCTCGGCGAGCGCCTGGTAGAAGGCCAGATCGGCCGAACGCACCCCCGGATGGTCCATGCAGTAGCCCGGCGAGGATTCGGGCTGGACCGTCTGGCCGTTCGACGACACGAAGAGCGAGTCCGGGTACTTCGCCCCGACCCATTGCGGCGCCGAGTCCATATATACCTGCAGGAACACTCGCAGACCCTCTTCTCTCGCCAGTTCGAGGATCACGTCCAGATTCTCGAAGTCGTACTGGCGCTGGCGAGGTTCGCCCGACGCCCAGTCGATCCAGGTGCGAATCGCGTTGAAGCCGAGGGCCTTGATCTGCCGCACGTCTTTCCGCCAGAGCTCCTTCTTCGCCCGAGCGTTCTTCTCGAGCATTGGGGCGCGGGCCTTTCCGCCTCCGTACCACACCGCCATGGGCAGGAAGTCAGCGGCAAACAGCGGAAACATCCCCAGCAGGAAGACCAACGCTCGGCTCATGGCTCAAGAATACCGAAGCCGGCGTGGCGTGCCCCCGGGGTTGAACGCGATGGCAGGCCGTGGCAGTAAACGTTTCAGTAACGTGCGAGGCTGTTCATTGGCGCCTTGTTTGAGTCAATTTCGACCAGATTACGCACTTTCCCCCGTCCACGAGTGAAGCTCTGCACCAGGTAACCGATAAGTCCCGTATGTTTGACTGCGCCGGCTGCGCCATTAGCGCGCCGGCGAGCCGCCAGGTTGGGCTGTTGTTTGACGCCCTGGGCGAGGCGGCGTTCATGCTGGACGTTAATGGCGTGGTCAAACTGGGAAATCGCGAAGCAAGGGCGTTGACTGGCGAGAGCGAGCTGGAGAGCGGCTTGCGCTTTGAAAATCTTGTGGTGCTGCGAGATGAAGCCAGACGCTCGAGATTGTCGGTTGCGTCGCTGCTCGGGAAAGAGGCGGGGGCCTGGGCCCTGCTTCCGAACGGCGCGGACAAGCCGGTAACCGTCAGAGCTGTTGCGCTCGACGGCGGCGTGTTCATCGGGATTCGGGATCGCAGCCAGCAGTATGAGCGGGAGGCCCGCTTGTCCGAGTTCACCCGGACTCTGGACCTGACCCTCGACTGCGTGTTCATGTATAGGGCCGCCGATCTGAGGTTCATCTACGTGAACGCGGGTGGGCGGCGTCAGGTCGGGTATTCGGAAGAGGAACTTCTGAACATGACCGTGCTCGACCTCAAGCGCCAGTTCACGGCCACCGCGTTCCGCGAGATGGTCCGGCCGCTGTTTGACGGCAAACAGTCGTCCATCACCTTCCGCACCACACACCGGCACAAGGACGGGCACGACATCCCGGTGGAAGTGTGCCTGCAACTGGTGGTTGGAGTGGGCCGGGAGCCGCGCTTCGTCAACATTGTCCGCGACATCACGGACCGCCTGCTCGTCGAGTCGGCGTTGAAGGAGTCGGAGACGCTGTTTCGCGATGTGATCGACTCCCTGCCTGCCTGCATCGGGGTCGTCGACCGCAACGGCAGGTTGGCCGCGAACAGTCGGCCCTGGGCGGAGTTCCCGGCGACTCTCGACGGAGAGGGGGGACTCGGACTCCCGGGCGGCGACTACTATGACCTTTGCCGTCGGCCCGTCGGCGCATCGAGCCAGCGCGGTGAACAGATCCGCGACGGCTTGGGCAAAGTGCTGACCGGCGGCGCGGAGAGCTTCTCCTGCGAGTATCCGGTGGTGGTGGACAACGAACGCCAATGGTGGAAGTTCGACGTCAACCGCTTGAGGCGTGAATCCGGCGGCGCGGTGGTCTCCCACACCAACATCACGCGCCAGAAGACCGCCGAGAAGGTCCTCGAAGACTTCAAGGCGGCGCTCGACGAACACGGCATCGTCGCGATTACGGATCCCCGCGGGCGCATCACTTACGTCAATGACCGGTTCTGCGCCATCTCCAAGTTCTCCCGAGAGGAACTGATCGGCAAGGACCACCGCATCATCAGTTCCGGATATCACTCGAAGGAATTCATCCGGAACCTCTGGCGCACCATCAAGGCCGGGCGCGTGTGGCGCGGAGAAATGAAGAACCGCGCCAAGGACGGCTCGTATTATTGGGTGGACACCACCATCGTCCCCTTCCTGGACGCCGCAGGCCGGCCGACGCAGTACATCGCCATTCGGGCCGACATCACCGCCAGCAAGGAAGCCGAAGCGCTGCTTCAGCAATCCAATCGCGCGTTGGAGGAGGCCAAGCTCAAGGCCGATTCCGCCAGCCAGGCGAAGAGCCGGTTTCTTGCTAACATGTCGCACGAAATCCGCACGCCGATGAACGCCATCCTCGGCTATTCGCAGCTGATGCTGCGCGACCGCGCTCTGGGCGATGGGGCCAAGGCCAGTCTCCGAGTCATCAACCAGAGCGGCGAACATTTGCTCGGGCTCATCGACAACGTGCTGGACATGTCGAAGATCGAAGCCGGACGCGTGGAAGTGCAGCAGCGCCAGTTCTCGCTGCTCGAACTGTTTGAAACGCTGGAGGCTATGTTCCGGCTGCGCGCCGCGGCCAAGAATCTGAGGCTGGACGTTCGCCTGACCGAAGTGGAGAATTCGACGGTGATGTCGGATGTCGGCAAGGTTCGCCAGATTCTGGTGAATCTGCTTTCGAACGCCGTCAAGTTCACCGACCAGGGGCGCATCAGCCTGTTCGGCTCGCTCGAACCGGAAGAGGACGGCCAGCTTTGGTTCCTGGCGTCGGTCACCGACACGGGCATTGGCATGAGCGCGTCTGAATTGAATCAGTTGTTTCGCCCGTTCACTCAAACTCACGCCGGACTTAACACTCGCGAGGGCACCGGCCTGGGACTGGCGCTCAGCCGGGACTTCGCCCGGTTGCTCGGCGGCGACATCACCGTCGAGAGCACGCCCGGCATGGGGACGACCTTCCGCCTTCGCATTCCGACGAAACCCTGCCAAGGCGACCCGGTGTCGAGAAGTCCGCGTTCCCGGTTGGTGTTGGGACTCAAACCGGGACAGCGTTCTCCGCGTATTCTTGTGGTCGACGACAGGCCCGTCAACAGCCACTGGCTCGAGGAGTTGCTCTGTCACGTCGGTTTCGAGGCCCGCTGCGCCGAGAGCGGGGAAGAGGCGATCGCGGAGTGCCATTCCTGGTTGCCGCACGTCATCCTGATGGACATTCACATGCCCGGGATGGACGGGCTGGAGGCGACCCGACGGATCAAGGCCGATCCGCGAACCGCCGGCACCCTGATCATCGCTCTGTCGGCGAGCACGTTCGAAGTGGAGCGCGAGGCGGTGACCCAGGCGGGCGCCGACGGCTTCCTGCCCAAGCCCTGTCAGGAGCGGGATCTGTTTGCCGTTCTGGGGCAGATGCTCAATCTGGAATTTCTGTTTAGCGACGGTTCGCACGCCAGCGATATCGCGAAGTCGCACGGTTCTGTGACAGTGGATTCGGCCATGCTTGTGGCCCTACCCAACCCCTTGCGCGCGGAACTGTATGCCTCGGCGGTCAATGGCGACCGTTTCCGCCTGGAGGAGATCATCCGCCAGGTCGGCGCCGTCGCCGGACCGGACCTTGCCGCCGGTTTGCTCCGGCTGGCGGAAAACTACGAATACGAATCCATCACCAACGCCTTGGAGGCGGTATGTCAGAGCTAGAAACAATCACGCCACAATTTACGTCGCAGGAGCCGGCCCTGGCGCACGGCAACATCATGATCGTGGATGACACGCCGGCAAACCTGCGGTTGCTTGAGGAAATGTTGCGGGAACAGCGCTATACAGTGCGTTCGTTCACCCGCGCGCGCCTGGCGTTGGCCGCGGCCGCCCAACAGCGGCCGGACGCGATCCTGCTCGACATCAATATGCCTGAGATGGATGGCTACCGCATGTGCGAGCGCCTGAAGGCGGATCCCACCCTGGCTGAAACGCCAGTCATCTTCCTGAGCGGCTTGAGCGCCGCCGAGGACAAGGTGAAGGGCTTCCGGGTCGGCGGGGCCGACTTCGTCTGCAAACCCTTCCAACTGGAGGAAGTGAACGCGCGCGTGGAGATGCAGTTGAAACTCGCTCGCGCACGCCAGGCCGAACGGGATTTGCTCGAAAAGACGCTGAACGGCATCGTCTCGACATTGTTCGATCTCCTGCAACTTACTTCGCCGATTCTGACGGGGCGGTCCAACGCCATTCGTGATGTCGCCTCGCACGTCGCTGGCAGCCTGGCCATACCTGGACGGTGGCGAATCGAACTCGCCGCGCAGTTGGCCCTGCTTGGATGCATCACCATCCCGGTGGAGTTGTTCCAGCGCGCCTATCGCGAGGACGCAATCACCGATATTGAGGAAGCGTCGTTCCGCGGACACCCCAGGGTGGGCGCGGAAATGGTGTCGAAAATACCTCGGTTGGAGGGCGTCGGGATCATCATCCGCCACCAGTTAGGCGATCCGACCTCCGCCTTGCCGTCCGACAAGGAGTTGGCGTCAGAAATCGGGTTGTTGCAGGCGGTCATCGCCTTCGACCGAAAGATGGCGGACATCCGCCGGCCTAAGGACGCGCTGGCTGAAATGCGCCGCGCCGGAACGTTCGATCCGAGGTGCCTGGCCGCCCTGGAGGAATACGCGCCGTCGAGAGCCGCCTATGAGCTGTGCGAAATCGGAGTGCGCGACCTGCAGCCCGGAATGGTGCTCGATTGCGACGTCGTAACCCGTCAGTACAAAGCGGTCATCATGAGCGAAGGATCGGTGCTGAACCCGGTGTGGATCCGGCGCCTGATCAACTTCGCCGGCACCGGCAACATCGACAATCGGTTGCGCGTCCGCGTGCCTCGCGGGTAGATGGCTAAGCCGTTACCCGGCCCGCGCCTTCAGTCTCGCGAAGGCGCGGTGAACTCATAGTCGCCCGGCCCGAGCGTGTACACCGCTCTGCCCATCGCGTACTTCACAAACCGGCCGCCGATCATGCCGCCGCGCTCCTTCACCGACTCGGGCTTCGACGTCGGCAAGTAGAGCGTCGCCGACGTATTGGCGGGAACCGTCGCGCGATAGGTCAACACTCCGCCCTCCACCTTCCAGGAACTGCGAATCCGTCCGTACATCGAATCGTAGTGACCTTCGGCCCAACTCATGCGGCCGGTCGGGTCCGGCTCCGGCTGCAGGATGAACTTCTGGAACCCCGGCTCATCCCGCTGAATCCCCAGCGAATACGCGAGCATCCACTGCCCCACCGCCCCGAACGAATAATGATTGAACGAGTTCATGCTGTTGTTGCCGCCAAATCCGTTCTCTACGGTGTAGCCGTTCAGCCGCTCCCAAATGGTGGTTGCGCCCTGGTCGACCGCATACAGCCACGAAGGATACCGCTCGTTCAGCAACAGCCGGTAAGCGGCTTCGACGAGCCCGTTCTCAGACAGCGCCCGGCCGATCCACGCCGTGCCGATGAACCCCGTCATCAGCGCATAGCTCGGACGCAACACGCCGCCGTCGTCCTTGTTCTCCCGCGCCACCGCCTCAGCCAGTCGCTTCGCCATATAGGGCGCCTGCTCGCTATTGAACAGCACCATGCCCAGGCCCACCGCATAAGACGTCTGCGTGTCGGCCAACCGTAGCGCCGGCGGTGGATCCGATGGATTTCTGGGTCCGAAACCCCGGCTCGGGATCCCCATGGTCTGATGGTCGGCGTTGACGAAGGTCGAGTTGAACGCCGCGCGTCGCTTCTCATACAACGCCACGTATCTGGCCGCGTCGGCGTGCTTACCCAGCACCGCGGCCGCCTTCGCCATGATGGCTAGATCGTAGGCGTGATACGCAGCCGCCAGATACGCCGACCCCAGCGCGTTATTCTGGGGGCCCAGCCAGTCGCCCAACTGCGCATCCGACGTCAGCCCGGTCTTGGGATCCACCGTGCTTTCGAGATAGTCGAGATAGGCCGTCATGGCCGGATAATGTTGCTCGAGCAGCGTCACGTCCTTGTATTGCCGATACGCCTCCCAGGGGACGACAATTCCGGCGCTGCCCCACAATACGCCTCCGAACCCGCCGCCCACCGGCGCCACGTCGGTGAACCGCCCCGCCGGCGACTGCACATCCCGCATTGCCCGCATGTGCCGCGTCAGGAACTGGTCAGCGTTCGACACATACGTCGCCGTCGCGGAAAACACGTTGATGTCGCCGGACCAGCCCATCCGCTCATTACGCTGCGGACAATCGGTCGGAATCGTCAGGAAGTTGTCGATATTCGACCAGACCAGGTTCGACCACAGCTGATTCACCTTCGCATTCGACGTCCTGTACTCCGCCGTCAATTCCCGTACGGAACTGACCACCACGCCCTCCACCGCCTCGAGCGGCGGCGCTTTCTCGATCCCCGTGATCTCGACATATTGGAACCCGTGCGAGGTGAAGCGGGGCTCAAAGGTCTGCGGGCCCGCTTTCATTGTGTAGACGTCCGTGCTCAACGCGGCGCGATAGTTCTCGGTCATGATCATGCCCGCGTTCGCACCGGACTCTTTCAGGTTCGGGTACAGCATTTCCGCATACCGCACAGTCATTCGTGCGCCCGGACTTCCATTGGCGATCCGGATTCGCGGCGCCCCGACGATGTTCTGTCCCAGGTCGTACACGAAAACGCCCGGCCTGACCTCTTTCACCGATTTTGCGCGCAGCGTGCGGAAGATTCCGGCGTTGTCCCCGATCTGCCCCACCAGCGACAGCTTGTTCCACTGGAACGGCGGCGCGGGCGGCCCGAAGCCTCCCGCTTCGGTCCCCGAAAAGGCCGTCCCTTCCAGCGGCGTGACCTTCGCGGGTTTCCACTTTCGATCGTCGTAGGCCTGCGTCGACCAACCCTCCACGTCCGCTTCGCGCGAGGCGTCGTAAATTTCGCCGAAGTCCAGGCTCGCATACCGCACCGGGCCCTGGCCGAAGTACTTCCAATCCCGGCCGTTTGTCGTGACGATATCCGACGAGCCGTCCTTGTAAGTCACTTCCAGCTTCGCCAGCAGGGATTGCCGGTCTCCGAAGTGATTCCACACCGAACCATAACTCAACAGCCCGCTCCACCACCCTTCGGCCAACATCGCCCCCAGTGCGTTCCGGCCACTCTTCACCAGTGATGTGACGTCATAGGTCTGATAAAGGTGCGTGACGTTGTATTGAGTGAGCCCGGGATTCAGCCGATCCTCACTAACCCGGTGGCCATTCAGAAACACCTCATAGACGCCCCGCGCCGTGACATACAACCTCGCCCGGTCAACCACCTTCGCCGCTGTCTGGAACGTGGCGCGCAGCATCGGCGCGGAATTCCGGCTGGGATTCCTCACGACAAACGCGCCGTTCGGGCCTCCGTCAATCGAGTAGCCGCCGCCCGCTACCGACAATCCGGAACTGGCTGCGTCCGCGAAAATGCCACGATACGGCGCTGTCTCCAGCCTCTCGCGGAACAGTATGTTGCGCGGGGCTCGGTTGTTTCGCACCGTAACGTCGCGGAACGTCGCGCGCTGCCCCGGCCCCGCCTCGAAACCGAGGTCGCACAACAGTCCGAACGGCAGGTAGTCGCCACCCGATCCCATGGGGTTCAGATTCACCGCGTTCGGCGCGTTACGACGTCCCGCGAAGGCGCCTGGACTACTCGCCGCCATTGTCGGCTGTGCGCCCATGAACGCCGCGTTCCCGTCGATCATGATCGTGATCTGGCCGAACGCGCTGCGGAATTCGATGCGATGCTCGGCGTTCTTGTTTCCGGCGTCGATCATGCGCGACGCGACATCGAAAGTCTTGAACGGCCGTTCCGCGCTGTCGCCTTTGGCGTAACCCACGCGGTAGACATGCAGCTTCGCCCGGCCGTCGGCGGAGCCGTCCACCCCGCTCACATCGAGTTCCAGTTTGATGTAGCTTTCATCCCGGCGATTCTCCAACTGCAGGATGTTCTTGTTGCGATCCATCAAACGCGAGTCGTTCGCCCCGTATACGAAACTCGCCCGCGTGCTTCCCGGCGCGATGGTCACCGAATAGCCGAGGTCGAAGATGGCGAGATACGGAGAGTACAGCGTCAGATCCTCCTCACCGCCGCCGATCCACTGAGCCCCGGCCCACGCCTTGGAATCTGGCGACGAGTCCATCAGCCCCGTCTCAAACCATGATCCGGTGGTCAGCTTCGCCCCGGTCTGATCCCACACCGTCAACGTCCAGCCGTAGCGGGTAGCCGGCCGGAGGGCGGCGCCCTCATACGCCACGGCCAGAGAGTTGGCGCTTTCCACCCGTTGGGAATTCCAGACAACGACGCCTTTGGGATCCGTCACCGCGATCTGGTAGGCGATCTGGCGGGCGCCCCGCTCGTTCGCCTCCATCCTCCAACTGAATCGCGGCTTCGCCACGTCGATACCGAGCGGCGCGGTCCTATATTCGACCCGCGGATCCTTCAAAGTTCGGGGAGGCTCGGCGGCCTGGATCAGCAGGACCGACGTGGCCAGCGTCATCAGCACTCGAGTTGTCCGGATCATTGATCCTCATCGTATTACCGCGGCGGTATCCGTGCGACGCCGTTCATCCGCCCGCCCCTGCTGCTGATAAGATCTGTCGCTGATAAGATATGGTTTCGTTCGATTCAAGGAGCAACCATGAAACCTTTTTCCGGATCTCGACTGGGCCGGCGTGGATTCTTGCGCGGAGCAGCGGGCGTCGCGGCGGCTGGATTTTGGGCCGACGAGACGATCGAGGCTTACCAGAATAACGTCAACACCAATTCGAAGCCCTCCGAACTGAAGATCACCGACCTGCGCGTCGCAACCCTCAAGGGCGCGCCGATGATCGATCCCATCATTCGCATCGACACCAACCAGGGAATCTACGGCCTGGGCGAGGTCCGCGACGGCGCGACCAAGACGTATGCGTTGATGCTGAAGAGCCGGATCCTCGGCGAGAATCCGTGCAACGTCGACAAGATCTTCCGGAAGATCAAGCAGTTCGGCGGACACGCGCGCCAGGGCGGCGGCGTGTGCGGCATTGAGATGGCTTTGTGGGATCTGGCCGGCAAGGCGTATAACGCGCCTGTGTACCAGATGATGGGCGGAAAGTTCCGCGATAGCATCCGCTGCTATGCCGACACCACGGAATCGCACGATCCGAAGATCTACGGCCAGCGCCTGAAGGCCCGCAAGGACCAGGGCTTCACGTGGCTCAAGATGGACCTGGGCATCGACCTGATGGAGCACACCCCCGGCTGCATCACCGCTCCCGCCGGCTCGCAGATCTCCATGGGCGGCCGTGTTCCCCATATGTTCACCGGCATCGAAATCACCGACAAGGGCGCCCAGGTGATGGCCGATTACGTCGGCGTGGTGCGCGAGTTAGTGGGTTGGGATGTGCCGCTTTCGTCCGACCACTTCGGCCATATAGGCGTGAACTCCTGCATCAAGCTGGGCAAGGCGCTTCAGAAGTACAACCTGGCCTGGCTCGAGGACATGATTCCGTGGCAGAACACGGAGTTGCTCAAGAAGATCGCCGACGCCATCGACATCCCGCTGTGCACCGGTGAGGACATCTATTTGAAAGAAGGTTTCGCCGAACTGTGCCGCGAGCACGCCGTCGACATCATCCACCCTGACCTGGCCACCTCGGGCGGCATCCTCGAAACCAAGAAGATCGGCGACATGGCGTGGGAGTACGGCGTGCCCATGGCGATGCACTTCGCCGGTTCGCCCGTCTCGTGCATGGCGAACGTGCACTGCGCCGCGGCGACGGAGAACTTCCTGGTGCTCGAAAACCACTCGGTGGACGTGCCGTGGTGGGACAACCTGGTCGAAGGCATCGAGAAGCCGATCGTCAACAAGGGCTTCATCAAGGTTCCCGAGAAGCCGGGCCTGGGCATCACGTTGAACGACGACGTCATGAAGCAGCACCTGCTGGAGCCGGGCTACTTTGAGCCCACCCCGCAGTGGGACCGGGATCGCACGAACGACCGTCTGTGGAGTTAGTAACCGGGTACTTCTCGCTGGCGCGGCAGTTGGAGGCGGCTGACGCCCGCAACGCCGCGCTATCGGCCGAAGCGCAGGCTCGGTTGAAGCCCGAAGCCGGCGCGGCGGTGCTCGCCATTGCCGGGGGATCCGCCGCCTTTGCGGGCGTGGGTTCCCCGCTCACCCACGCGATCGGCGTGGGCATGAACGGTCCGGTGACGGAAGCGGATCTGGACCGGATTGAGTCCTTCTATTTCGAGCGAGGGGCGCAGGTGAACATCGACCTGTGTCCCCTGGCCGACCTGTCGCTCGCCGAGTTGCTTGCGCGCCGCGGCTACCGTTGCGTCGAGTTCAACAACGTCCTGGTGCGCCGCACCGCTCCCCTCGAATTCGCCGATGCCCGCGTCCGGCGGGCCGCGCCCGAGGATGCCGCCTTGTGGTCCCGCACGCTGGCCGAGGGCTTCTTCGAGCATGAGCCGACGCCGGCGGAACTGGAGATCGGCCTGTACCTGTTTCATATGCACGGGTCGAGCGCCTGGTTCGCCCGCGTGGACGGCGTCGCGGCGGCGGGCGGAGCGTTGACGCTGGGCGCGGATGGCGTCGCCACGCTGTGCGCCGACGCGACCCTGAAGGCGCATCGCGGCTGCGGTTTGCAGCAGGCGCTCATCCAGGCTCGGTTGGCGGACGCCGCCTCGCGCGGCGCTGTGCTCGCGACAGCGGCCACCATGCCCGGAACCGTCTCGCAGCGCAATTACGAGCGGTGCGGATTCCGCGTCGCTTACACCAAAATGAACATGCAGCGCGACCTCTCGTGATAACTTGAATGGTTCTATGAAACCCTTACTTCTGCTGGCGTCGCTTGCTGCTGCGGCGCTATTCGCGCAGCAGCATCACGAATCGGTTGGATTCAAAGACACCCCGATGCTGCCCGGCCTGCCGTGGCGCGTCCACGACATCGACCGGCCGCATCCGGCCGTCGTCACGCCCGCGGCCGCCATCGGCCAGCCGCCTTGGGACGCCATCGTGCTGTTCGACGGCAAGGACCTGTCCCACTGGGAACAGCGCGGGCGTGGCGCCGATCGCGGCAAGATGGTGGCGCCCAAGTGGAAGGTGACGGATGGCTATTTCGAAGCCGCGCCCGGCTCGGGCGACCTGATCTCCAGGGAGAAGTTCGGCGACGCGCAGTACCACGTGGAATGGTGCGAGCCGGAGTCCATCAAAGGCGAAAGCCAGGACCGCGGCAACAGCGGTTTCATCATCATGAGCCGTTACGAAATCCAGGTGCTCGACTCCTTCAATAACCTGACCTACGCCGACGGCCAGGCCGGCGCGATCTACGGCCAGTGGCCGCCCTTGGTGAACCCGGCGCGGAAGCAGGGCGAATGGAATACGTACGACATCGTCTTTGAAGCGCCGGTGTTCGAAAACGGCGCGCTGAAAAAGCCCGCCTTCGTCACCGTGTTCTTCAACGGCATCGTGGTTCACAACCGCAAGGAGATCATCGGACGGATGGTGTACCGCCAGGTGGGCACGTACGCTCCGCACGAAACCGAGGAGCCGCTGCTGCTGCAGGATCACAACCACCCGGTCCGGTATCGCAACATCTGGGTCCGCAAACTGAAGGGCTACGATCAGCCCGAGAAACGCTGAATTCCGAAAGGGTCTCAACATGCGTTCCAGACTTCTCTTCTTATCGCTGGCGTTCATGGCGGTTGTGGGCGCGCAGAATCTTCCGGGCGGCGCGCGAAGGACGACGTCGATGGCGGGGATCACGGAGTACGAGTTCCCCAACGGGTTGAGGGTGCTGCTCTATCCGAACCCGGCCAGCCCCAAGATCACGGTGAACGTCACCTATCTGGTGGGCTCGCGGCACGAGGGCTATGGCGAAACCGGCATGGCCCACCTGCTCGAGCACATGAACTTCATCGAGACCACCACCGGCCGCCAGATCAAGAACGAGATCGTGGGACGGGGCGCGGCCTGGAACGGCACGACTTCCTATGACCGCACCAACTACTTCGAAACCGTCCCCGCCACCGACGAAAATCTGAAGTGGGCGCTGGGCCTCGAAACGGATCGCATGGCGCATGTGAAGTTCACCAAGAAGATTCTCGACACCGAGATGACCGTGGTCCGGAACGAGTTCGAGCGCGGCGAGAACAGCCCGCAGAGCATCCTGCGTGAGCGCGTGGAGGCGACCGCCTACCTGTGGCATAACTACGGCAAGTCGACCATCGGCTCGAAGGCCGATCTCGAAAAGGTTCCCGTCGACCGGCTGGAGGCGTTCTACAAGAAGTACTACCAGCCCGACAACGCGGTGCTGGTGCTGACCGGCCGCCTGGATGAGATCCGGACATTGCAGGCCGTCGCCGACAGCATGGGCAAGCTGCCGCGGCCCGCGCGAGTGCTCGATCAAACCTACACCGTTGAGCCCCCGCAGGACGGCGAACGGTTCGTCGAACTACGGCGTGTCGGCGAAGGGCAGGACGTGGTTATCGCCTATCACGGCCCCGCGGCGGCGCATCCCGATTCGGCCGCGCTCGAGGTGCTGGCGGGCGTGATGAGCGGCGGCGGTCGCGGCGGCCGCTTCGGTGGAGGCGGAGGCTTCGGCGGCGCCACCGGGCGGTTGGCCAAGGCGCTGGTGGACACGCGCAAGGCCGACTCGGCGAACATGTCGGTGGAGATGCTGCACGACCCCGGCCTCATCATGCTGAGCGCCGGTTTGAACAAGGACCAGTCGCTCGACGAAGTCCGCAAAGTCCTCATCGATACGGTGGAAGGAGTCGTCGCCAATCCGCCCTCGAAGCAGGAGGTGGAGCGCGTCACCACGAACCTGCTCCGGAACCTCGAAAACAGCCTGTCCGATCCCCAATCGCTCGCCATGGGAGCGTTGAATTCGGCAATTGCGCAGGGCGACTGGCGGCTGATGTTCCTCGAACACGACCGTCTGAAGGACGTAGGTCCGATGGACGTCGTGCGCGTCGCCAAGGCGTATTTGAAGGCGTCGAACCGGACGGTCGGCTACTACCGGCCCGATCCCGCGCCCGACCGCACGGTGGTTCCGGACGCGCCCGATCTCACGGCGCTGTTTAAGGACTACAAGAGCACGATGACCATCTCCCACGCCGAGGTGTTCGATCCCACGCCGGCCAACATCGAAAGCCGCCTGGTGCGAGCGAAGTTGTCCAACGGGGCAAGGATCGTGCTGATGCCGAAGAAGACCGAAGCGGGCATGGTGACGGCGACGCTTGAGCTTCGCTTCGGCGACGCCTCGACGCTTGCCGGCAAGAACGCCGTGGCGCAGATTGCGGGCGCGCTGCTCAGCACCGGAACTCGCACGAAGAACCGGGAGCAGTTGGCCGATGAGATGCGGAAGCTGAACGCCCGCATCCAGGTAAGCGCGGGCGGCGGTCCGGCCGGTGGCGGCGGACGGGGCGGCCGCGGCGGATTCGGTCCCACGAGTTCGGTGAACGGCGCCATCGCGAACGTTACGGCGCCGTCGAGTTCGTTCATTCCCGCCCTGCGCCTGGCCGTCGAGATTCTGAAAGAGCCCGGCTTCGCGCCCGAGGAGTTCGAACGGATTTTCCAGACGCGAGTGAAGGCGCTCGAGAACCCGCAGACCGAGCCGGTGCAGCTATCGGCCGAAACGCTCCAGCGCCACTTGAGCCCGTGGAAGCCCGGCGATGTGCTGTACCCGTACACTCGTGAGGAGCAACTGGCGGCGATGAAGGCGGTCACACTGGACGCTGTGAAGAAGTTCCACGCCCAGTTCTACGGCGCGAACGCGGCGGTGCTCGCCATCGTCGGCCCCGTGGATCAGAAGACCGTGCAGGCCGCGGCCGAAGAACTGATCGGATCGTGGAACACCGCGATGTCCTACCAGCCGGTCGCGCCCTCCTACCACGCGGTTGGGCCGATCAACCGGAAGATCGAAACTCCGGACAAGGCCAACGCGCAGTTCGAAGCGGGACTCCGCTTCAAGCTGGCCGACACCGATCCCGATTATGCGGCGATGGTTCTGGCCGGTTACATGTTCGGCGGACCCATCACGTCGCGCGTTTCCGACCGCATCCGCAATCGCGAAGGCCTGAGCTATGGCGCGAACGCGCGCGTTACGGTCCCGGCGGAGGGCGATGCGTCCCTGCTTTCGGCCACCGTCAGCCTGAATCCGGTGAATGGCCCGAAGGTGGAGGCGGCGTTTCTCGACGAGTTGTCGAAGGCGTTGAAAGGCGGCTTCACGGCGAAAGAGGTGGCGGACGCGAAGAAGGCGTTTCTCGATTCCCGCGCCGTGTCGCGATCGCAGGACGCGGCGTTGCCGGCGCTGCTCGTGGCCAACGAATACCGCGGCCGAACGATGAAGTGGGAAGAGCAAGTGGAAAGCCGGATCCAGTCGCTGACGCCCGACCAGATCAGCGCGGCGTTCCGTAGGTGCGTGGACGCCGCCGCGTTGACCATCGTGAAGGCCGGGGATTTCAAGGCGGCGGGCGTGTTTCAATAGCGATTCCGTGCGATGTATACTATACATCGTGAGGCGAACTCAACTCTACCTGGATGAGCAGCTCTGGAACGCTCTGCACGCGCAGGCGAAAACGCGGCGGACCACGGTGTCCGAACTGGTTCGGGAGGCGGTTCGAGACCGTTACCTGGGCAGCCTGCAAGAGCGCGAACAAGCCATGCGTCAATTCATTGGAAGCCGTCTCGGCGGGGTAGATGCGGATGCGGTGGAGGAGGTACGCGAACTGAGGCGGGGAAGCCGGCTGGACCGGCTTGAGACGGAATGACACTGCTGGTGGACTCCGATATCCTGATCGAAGTATCTCGCGGGAGGGATGCCGGGATCGTCAGCCGGTGGGAGGAACTGGCCGCGTCGGACGCAGCCATTCTGTGCTCAGCCGTTTCGGTCGCGGAGCTGTGGGCTGGCGCACGTCCCCACGAATCGAAAGGGCTTGAGTATTTGTTCCAAACGCTGACGTGCGTTCCGGCCGATGCGGTAATCGGCCGGAATGCGGGCTCATATCTCAGACGCTTCCATAAGAGCCACGGCGTAGAGTTGGGCGACGCCCTGATCGCCGCAACCGCAGTGGCCAGGCGCGCCCGACTCTGGACTCGCAACCGGAAGCACTACCCGATGGATGATCTGTCCTTCTTCTGACGCCCCGGCTACTGGACCCGCAGGTTCCTGCGAAGCTCGTCCGCCTGCTTCCGGATCTCGTCTTTCTGTTCCAGCAGTTCCTTGCGCAGTTCGCGCAACTCCTGGTGCTGGACCGGCAACTCCACCCGCAGCGGCGTCACCTGCCAACGGGCCCGCTCGACGATCATCCGCGGAACGCTCCCAAGAAACAACAGCAGCCCGAGGACGCAGATTGCGATCGCGTCGGGATTGCGGCGGGTCATCAGGCCGCCTCCACGTTCTCCTCGACGATGCGGCCGTCAAACAGGTGGATGTTCCTGTCGGCGTAACGGGCGTAACGCGGGTCGTGCGTCACCATGCAGATGGTGGCGCCGCCGCGGTGCAGTTCGCGCAACAGGTCCATCACGGCTTCGCCGTTTGCGGAGTCGAGGTTTCCGGTAGGTTCGTCAGCCAGCAGAATCGACGGATCGCCGCCCAGAGCGCGCGCCACGGCGACGCGCTGCTGTTGACCGCCCGATAACTGCGAGGGATAGTGCTTCACGCGGTGCGACATGCCGACCCGTTCCAGCGCCTCGTGCACCTTCTTCTTGCGCTCCGACCCGGGCATGCCGCGGTAGGTCAGCGGCAACTCGACATTCTCATACACCGTCAGATCGCCGATCAGGTTGAACGCCTGGAAGATGAACCCGATCTCGCGGTTGCGGATGCGGGCGCGTTCGCTCAGCTTCAGGTTCTGAACCGGCTTGTTGTTCAGGATGTAAGTCCCATCGGAGGGCGAATCCAGCAGCCCGAGGATGGCGAGCAACGTGGATTTGCCGCAACCGGACGGTCCGGCGATCGAAATGTACTCACCCTTCTGGATGTCAAGGTGGATTCCGGCGAGAGCATGAGTCTCGACTTCGTCCGTCATGAATACCTTCGTGACGCCGTCCAGGTGAATTAAAGATCCGTTAGGGTTCATTTACTGTCTCCTCGTGGCAGCTGTAAGCTATGCATACGATCAACGGGCCGGCTTAGTTCAACCGAATTCGATTCTGGGCGTCCCAGGTGGACATATCGGAGAGGATAACCTGGTCCCCAACCTTTAGACCGTCGACGATCTCAATGGTGTTTACGGAACTGCGCCCTAATTTCACGGGCACGCGGTCCGCGTTCTTGCCGTCGGCTTCCAGTTTGAACAGCGTTATCTGACTGTTGGGCTGTCCGAACACCGGGCGGCCGACGTAGACGACATCGGCCAGCCGTTCGATTTCGATGGTTCCGTCGACGCTCAGGTCGGGGCGCGCGTCATGCGGCAGCTCTCCAATCAGCTTGACGTCGACAGTCACCGTGCCGTTCACCGCCGCCGGGTCGATTCGCATCACCTTGCCCTGGATGTGGCCGTTGCGGGTGTCGATGTCGGCGTCCTGGTTCAGCACGATGTCCTTCACCTGGGTTTCCGGGATCTTCAGCTCGGCCTTCAACCGCCACGGCTGCACCACTTTGGCGAGCACGGCGCCCGGAGCCACACGCTGGCCGACCTCGACGTTTACTTCCTTGAGGACGCCGCGCGTGCCGGCCCGGATGGTCATCTGCTCGTACTGCTTCTTCTTGAGCTGAAAGGTCGCCTGCAACTTCTGGATCTGGACGGTTTGGGAGTCCAACTGCGCTTTCACCGAGTCGCTGAGGATCGCCAACCGCTTCTGCTCGTTCGCCAGCCGCCCCTTGGACTCCTCGAATTTCGCCTCGGAGAGCTTCACTTCCAGGGCCGGCTTCAGGTCCAGCTTTTCCAGTTCCCGGTCCCGGTCGAGCGTGAGTTTGGCCTGTGTGAACGCCGACTGCTGCTGCGCGACAAGGCTCTCCTGGTCGAGCTTCTGGCTCTCCAGCTTCACCTTCAGGTCCTCGTAGGCGGCCTTCGCCTGCTTCACCTGCCACTCGTAATCGTTCGCCGACAGCTCCAAGTCAGGATTACTGAGCACAAGCAGAACGGTTTCAGGCGTCACGTCGACGCCCGGCAGCAGGCGCTTCTCCACGCGTCCTTCAAACTGCGACGCGATCTGGAGCGGCTCCTCGGCCACCAGCGAGCCGAGCCCGCGAACCTGGCGAAGCATCGGCCCCCGTTTCACCTGGTCCACCCAGACGGTGGAGCGTTCCACGGTGGGAGCGGCGGGTTTCAGGCGGGAGAGGCCCCAGGTTATGAGCGGGACAATGATCAACACGGCGGCGCCGATGCCGATGCGCCGTATCAGCTTCCGTCGCCCCGCGCCCTTTCGTTGGATATCCATGGCAGTAGTCCGGCTCTAGGTTCGCAAATCCCGTGCCACTCGGGTTTCGACTTTCATGTGGTTGAAAACGGTAGTCTTCGCCCCGCAACCCGCCGTGCCCGCCGGAACACGGTGTCCGTTTGTGGGACGCTCTTGTACGGAGCGGGACAGGCGCGCCGCCGGAAGCTCTGCTACACTCCATCATCATGATCGTCACCGGGGCCGACTACGTCGCCAGCCTGCGCGGGCGAAACCTGCGTGTTTTCCTCCTGGGAGAGCGGGTCGCCGAGCCGGTGGACCACCCCATCATCCGCCCCTCCATCAACGCCGTCGCCCGCACCTACGACCTGGCTGTCGAGCATCCCGAACTCGCCACCGCCTGGTCGACGCTCTCCGGCCGCCCGGTGAACCGTTTCCTCCACGTCACCGAGAGCGTCGCCGACGTGGTGGCGCAGAACCGCATGCAGCGCCGTCTCGGCCAGTTGACCGGCACGTGCTTCCAGCGCTGCGTCGGCATGGACGCCATCAACTCACTGTTCTCTGTGACTTTTGAGATGGACCAGGCCCACGCGACCCCCTACCACGGCCGTTTCAGGCGCTTCATCGCGAACATGCAGCAGGAGAACTTCGTCGTGGGGGGCGCCATGACCGACCCCAAGGGCGACCGCTCCCAGGGCCCCTCCGAACAGGCCGATCCCGACCTGTTTGTCCGCGTGGTGGAGCGCCGCCCGGACGGCGTCGTGCTGCGCGGCGCCAAGATGCACCAGACCGGTTGCATCAACTCCCATTGGATCGTCGTGATGCCCACCATGCGCCTTGGCCCGGCCGATCGGGACTACGCGGTGGTGGGGGCCATCCCGGTGGACGCCCCCGGCCTGACGTTCATATATGGACGCCAGTCCTGCGACACCCGCGCGCTTGAAGGCGGCGACATCGACCAGGGCAACGCCCGGTACTCCGGCCAGGAGGCGATGATCCTGATCGACGACGTTTTCGTCCCCACCGAGCGCCTGTTCATGGATGGCGAGACCGAATTCGCCGCGACGCTGGTGGAGCGATTCACCGCCTACCACCGGCGTTCCTACGTCTGCAAAACCGGCCTCGGCGACGTGCTGATCGGAGCGGCGGCGTTGGCGGCGGACTATAGCGGCGTCGCCGGCGCCTCCCACGTGCGCGACAAACTGGTCGAAATGGCGCACTTGAACGAGACCATTTACGGCGCGGGCATCGCCTCCTCGCACGAATCCCACGCCACCGCCGCCGGAAACTTCGAGCCCGACGATCTGCTCGCCAACGTCTGCAAGCACAACGTCACCCGATTCCCCTACGAAATGGCCCGCCTGGCGCAGGATCTGGCGGGCGGCGTGGTGGCCACCCTGCCGTCGGAGAAGGATTTCGACAACCCCGAAACCGGTCCCCTGTTGCGCAAGTACCTGAAGGCCCGGGAAGGCGTGCCCGCCGAGGCCCGCGCCCGCATCACGCGCCTGATCGAGAACATGACGCTCGGCCGCAACGCGGTCGGCTACCTGACCGAATCGATGCACGGCGCCGGCAGCCCGCAGGCGCAGCGGATCCAGATCGCTCGGCAGATGGGACTGGAGGAGAAGAAACAGTTGGCGAAGCGCCTGGCGGGGATTCCGGACTAAGCAAGGGGCGCGGCGGCGGGCCGTCGCGCCCCATCCAACCTCAGAAGTTGAACTTCAAGGCAAACTGAATCTGACGCATGGTCCGTGCGGAGGTGATCTTGCCGAACGACGAGCTCGGATTCGGGTTCGAACCGTTACCCCACGTCAGTTCGGTCAGGTTCAACTGCACGTGATTCGGAGCGTTGAACATCTCCATGCGGAACTCCAGGTTCTGCTTCTCGGTGATTGGGAAGAACTTGAACACCGAAAAGTCCTGGTTGCCCATCCACGGCCCGCGCAACGGGTTGCGTCCGCAATTGCCGAACGTGCCCGCCACGGTGTTATAGAACGCCGCCGGATTGTACCAGCCGTTCTGGTTGTTATTCGCGAGCGTCGTGCTCACCCCCGCCGCGCAATTCAGCCGCGTGGCGTTGGAGATGAAGTTCGTGCCGCCCGAATCCCAGGACCCCGTGCTGACCACGCTGCCGCTCTGCAGCGTAGTGATGGTGCTCAACTGCCAGCCGCCCACCACCTGGTTCATCACGCCGCCCTGGTTGAGGAACTTCTGGCCCTTGCCAAACGGAAGTCCGGCGATGATGGATGCCACCAGGCGATGCGGAATGTTGAAGTCCGACGGCCCCTTCTCGCACTTGTTCGGACAACGGGCGTCCTGCGGCGAGAAGTTGCTGCCCACCGTGCCGCGAATGTTGCTCGTGGTGTCGATCGACTTCGACCACGTATAGCCGATCAGCGTATTCAGGTTCGACCCGAGCCGCTGCGTGAACTTCGCCGCCAGCGAATCGTAATGGCCGACCCCGTCCGCGTTCACCCACTGAATCCCCGACGCGCCCCACTCCGGATACGGGATCCTCTGCACCGCCGGCAGCGCCGGGTTGAGGATGCCCTGGTTCTGGTTGGCCAGGTACAGCAGGTGCCGGCTTTGCGACCCGACGTACCCGACCTCCGCCGTCATCGACTTGCCCAGCGTCCGCTGGACATTCAGGATGTACTGCATCGAGTAGCTATTCGGCAGGTGCGGATTCGCGCCCCACGTCAGTCCGATGGGGACGGTCACCGGCAGCGACGCCGTGTTGATGAAGTTCGTATAGGTGAACGTCGGCTTCTGGTAGTTGGTCTGCACCACCTGGCCCGTCCGTCCGCCCAAGCCCCGGTTCATGTCGAAGATCGAGTTCTTGCTCTCCTGCGAGTAGAACATGCCGACGCCCGTCCGGATCGACCACTTCTCGTTCGGACTGTACGCGATTCCGATGCGAGGAGCGAAGTTCAGGTAGTCCGTTTCGATCAGCCGCGAGCCCAGCCGACCGTCGCGCACCGTCTGCAGCGCCGGCGATCCCGCCACCGTCGCGCCCTGACCCTGCCAGTACGGTTGATACCGGAAGTTGATGCCGTCGTAGAAGCTGCCCGATCCGGTTCGCACATACACCGGATGCTTGCTCATGTCCTGCTCACTGGCCAGGTACGGAAGCGCCTGGTTGATCTGCACGTTCACCTGGTTGCCGGACTTGTCGAGCAGCGGCTGCGCGACCTCCCACCGGAAGCCCAGGCTCACCGTCACCTTGCGGTTCACCCTCCACGTGTCGTCGATGTAGGTGGCCCACTCATGATTGACGAAGTCGCCCGAAGCGAGCGCCACCGCGATGATCGCGTTGTAGGTGTCGCCCAGCAGGAAATCGGCCCCCGTATACCCGCCCGACGCCTGCGCCGTGGTGGCGCCGGTGGGCGTGTACACCTGCGTGAACCGGTTGTCGAAGTAGAACTGTCCACGCGGGAATTCGTTGCCGTACTGCGGGAAATGATTGATGCGGTACTCGCCGCCGAACCGCAGCGAGTGCTTCCCCCGGATCCAGGAGAAGTTATCGATGAACTGGAAGTACTTGTCATCGATCTGGAACGGGCTGCTGGTGGGATTGCCGAACGTCGTCAGGTTCTGCGACGTGAAGTTGATGTTCGGAATGCCCCAGGAGTTCTTATCCGTCACCTTCACCGGGATGCCGACCTTGCCGCTGACATCCTCGACGCCGGCTAACTGCTGCGTAATATTATTGAACAGCGCGTTATACCCGAAGCGCGCCTCGTTCACCTTGGTCGCCGAGAACGTCCGCACGTTCGACAGCACCCATTGGCTGGCCTTTGTATACAGGACGTTGCCGTCCACCTGCGCCATGGTCGGATTGGCGGCGAAGGTCGACTCGTCGTTCCAGCTATACCGTCCGAACCACTGCGATTTCGCGCTCTCGTTCAAATCGATGCGCGCCGTGAACGTGTCCTTGTCCACCGGCACGCCCAGGTTCCACTGGTGATTCTGGTACGGCAGCCCGCTCCCTCCCGGAATATTCGGCAGCGGCATGTACTTGAGCAGATACACCGATCCGGCGCTCAGCCGGCTGGTGGGGATAATATTGCCGGGAAACAGCGACTGCGTGATATTCGGATAAGTGCCGCCGCGCGAATCCGGGTCCGCCAGCGGATAAGTCGGAAGCAACGCCGAAAAGTCCCCGTTCCGCATCGCCTGAGTCATCACGCTCGCCAGCTGCGGAGTCGTCTTCCTCGACTTATAACCCTCGAAGTTCGACATGAAGAACATCCGGTTCTTCCCGTTGAAGATCTTGGGAATCTGCACCGGACCGGCCAGCGTGAACCCGTATTGATTCTGCCGGTACGGCGCCTTCTTCGGCGGCGGATTCGTCGCGCTGCGCGAGGCCGACGCGAAATCATAATCCTTGGCGTCCAGCAGATCGTTGCGCAGGAACTCCGAAGCCGTCCCGTGATATTCGTTCGTCCCCGGTTTGGTCATGGCGTTCACCTGGCCGAGTTCGCGCCCGAACTCCGCCGGATAAATGCCGGATTGCACCTTAAACTCCTGTAAAGCGTCCACCGAAGGCTGCAGGATGTACGTGTTGAAGTCGATATCGGTGTTCGTGACGCCGTCGAGCGTGTAGTTCTCCCACGTCGACCGCCCGCCCGTCACCGCGATGGTCAGGTTCCCGCGGGACCCGCCCAGTCGTCCGCCCGCCTGCGCGGCGGCCGTGAATCCGGTCGTCACGTTGGGACTCAGCCCCACCAGGCTGAAGTAACTGCGCCCATTCAGCGGCAGCTCCATGATGCGCGTCTGCTCGATGACCGTGCCCACCGTCGCGTCTTCCGTGCTTAACTGGGCCGCGCTCGCCGCCACCTCGACGGTTTGCGTCGCTTGGCCGAGCTTGAGCGAGAAATCGACGCGAGCAGTCTGTTGAACCTGTAACTCGATCCCGTTCGTGATGACCGTCTCAAAACCCGAGGCGGTCGCTTTCACCTGGTAAACGCCAGGCACCAATGAGGGGAATGCGTAGATTCCCGAAGTGTTCGTTTCTGTGGTTCGCGCCACGTTGGTCGCCGTGTTGGTGACCGTGATAGTCGCGTTGGGGACCAAAGCTCCGCTCTGATCCTTTACTTCGCCGGTAATCGATCCGGCAGTCTGGCCCAGCGCCATGGCTGTAAAAAGGCACATGAGCCCAATGAGCAGCAGTGATCTTTTCATTGCAGACCCCTTTTGCAAGATTGAGGCGATCGTGCTGTCCGCGAGAGCCAGGTACTCTCGCGGCGTCGAATCGCGGAGCCGGAACAACATCATCCCGGTTCCCGGCTCCGATTCGTGTGTGAAGCGGCTCCGCGGGTGGCCAACATCCCGCCGAAGCCTGAACGCACGCATCCGGCTGTGCGGCCGGACAGTGGCGTTGAATGGTGAGGCAAGCCCTCCGCGCGGCGCCCTGCGGTCTGGCGCTGGGTGGAAGGACAATACGACCCGAATACGGCGGCGTCGCCGCGGGAGCCGACAGCATCCCGCGGTGTCCGACAGTCCTCGTTGACCGTCTCGCGAGCGACGAAACCATCATGGAAACTTGCGACCTCCTGAACGAGACCTCGGTTTCGATTTCGGGCTGGTGATTAGTCTATAACCAAATCGTGTTTTTGTGGAAGACCACTCCTCGTTTGCCCGAAAGAAAGCGCTAAAGCCGTTCCGCCGGCCCCCGCCCCTGCTACCATCCGATTGAGTGCGGCAACCCCTACCCGTCGATGCAATCGTTTCCGATACTTTGGCGGTTCTCCGATCGCATCCGAACCTCGTGATCCTCGCGCCCCCCGGCGCTGGCAAGACCACGCGCATCCCCCGCGCCCTGCTGGCGCTCGGCCTCGACGGCGCCGTCATCGTGCTCGAACCGCGACGTCTCGCCGCCCGCATGGCCGCCCGCCGCGTCGCCCACGAACTCGGCGAATCCCCCGGCGCCACCGTCGGTTACCAGGTGCGCTTTGAAGAATGCGGCGGCCCCAACACCCGGCTCTGGTATTGGACCGAAGGCGTCCTCACGCGCAAGCTCCTCGCCGATCCTTCGCTCGCCGGCGTCAGCGTGGTCGTGCTCGACGAATTCCACGAACGTCACATCGATACGGACCTCGCCATCGCCCTGCTCCGCCGTCTCCAGCGCGTCTCGCGCCCCGATCTCCGCATCGTCGTCATGTCCGCCACCATGGCGCCTCAGCCCGTCGCCGACTACCTCGGCGGCGCCGCCATCCTCGAATCCGAAGGCCGCCTGTATCCCCTCGCCATCGAACACACGCCCCACTCCGCCCAGTCCCTCGAAGACCAACTCGCCGCCGCTCTCGAGCGCCTCACCGTCCAGGGCGTCGACGGCGACATCCTCGCCTTCCTGCCCGGCGCCGCCGAAATCCGCCGCGCCCAGCGCGCCTGCGAACGCCTCGCCGACCGCGCCGGACTCGCCGTCGTTCCCCTCCACGGCGACCTCTCGCCCGCCGAGCAGGACCGCGCCGTTTCCCCCGGCCCGCGCCCCAAGCTCATCCTCTCCACCAACGTCGCCGAAAGCTCCATCACCATCGAAGGCGTCACCACCGTCATCGACAGCGGCCTCGCCCGCATCGCCGTCAACTCGCCCTGGACCGGTCTGCCCTCGCTCAACGTCTCCCGCATCAGCAAGGCCTCGGCCCGTCAGCGCGCGGGCCGCGCCGGCCGCATCCGCCCCGGCCGCGTGATTCGTCTCTATTCGGAGGACGACTTCGCGCGCCGCCCCGAACACGACACCCCCGAGATCCACCGCCGCGAGTTATCGCAGGTGTTGCTCGATCTGGAGGCCATGGGCGCCGGCGATCTCGTCTGGTTCGATCCGCCCCCCGAAGCGGCGCTCTCGGCCGCGCGAACTCTGCTTGACCGCCTCGGCGCGACGGGCCCCACCGGACTCACCGCCGCCGGCCGCGAGATGGCCCGCCTGCCCTTGCACCCGCGCCTTGCCCGCATGGTCGTTGAAGGCAAGCGCCGCCGGGCGGGAGAATCCGCCTGCGCCGCCGCCGCCGCGCTCAGCGCCGGAGACCGTCCCGCCGACCGTTCCACCCACCCCGCCCCATCCGACCTCCTGCTGATGATCGAACGCGATTGGCCGCCGCTCACCCGCCGCGTCTACGACCAGGTGCGGCGCGCCGCCGGGAACCCGCGCGGGAGCGACGAACAGGGCCTGTTGATGGCCGTCCTCAGCGCCTTCCCCGACCGCGTGGCGCGCCGCCAGAAAGCCGACGAATACGTGCTCGCGGGCGGCGGCTCGGCCCTGCTTTCGGAATCGAGCGCCGTTCGCGGCGAACAGTTCCTGGTCGCCGTCGACATCGAATCGCGCCGCGAGCGAGGGCTGCCGCTCATCCGCATCGCCAGCGCCATCCGCCCGGATTGGCTGCTCGATCTCTACCCCCACCGCATCGTCGAATCGAGCGCCGTCGAATGGAACCGCGCCGCCGAACGCGTCGAAGCCGTGGACGCGCTCCTCTACGACGGCCTCGCCATCGACGAAACCCGCGGCGCCATGCCCGATCCGGCCGCGGCCTCGGCCCTGCTCTACGACAAGGCGCAAGCCGCGGGTCTTCAGCGCTTCTTCGACGCCGATGAGCTGAACGCCTTCCTCGCCCGCGCCGCCTTCGCCGCGCGCAACGCCGCCATGCCCGCCATCGCTGAGGCCGACCTCCAGGCCGCCCTCCGCGATCTCTGCGAAGGCCGCCGTTGTTTCGCGGAACTCGAAAAACAGGATCTGATCGGCGCGTTGCGGGGCCGCGCGCCCGCCCTCGCGCGTCTTGAGGAAGTGGCCCCGGCCCGCATCCGCCTGCCCGGCGGCCGTCAGGTGCGCGTCAACTACGAACTCGACAAGGCCCCCTGGATCGCCTCCCGCCTTCAGGATTTCTTCGGAATGCGTGAAACTCCGCGCATCGCCGGAACCCCGCTGGTCATCCATCTATTAGCTCCGAACCACCGTCCGGTTCAGATGACCACGGATCTTGCGGGATTCTGGGAGCGGCTTTATCCGCAGGTCCGGCGCGAATTGTCCAGGCGCTATCCAAGGCACTCCTGGCCTGAGCGGCCCGAGTAGCAAACCTGGCGCTTCAGTCGTGTGTTATGCTAGCGATCAGTAATCTACTGGAGATTACCCCTCCCGTTTAACTCGCTCCTGGTCAAGCAATCGGCGCACAGCCGGCGTTTACGGTCACCGCTTTATACCTCTATGGGGAAGAACGAAAAGAAGAAGATCCTGGCAGTACTGGAAGACCTGTTGTTTACGGTCAAAATCAACGATCTCGCGAAAAGGACGGGGCTCGACGTAGAGTTCGTCAAGTCGGAGAAAGACGCGCTCGAAAAGGCCAAACACAAACCGGCGCTCATCATTCTGGATCTGAATGCGAACGCGGTTCAGCCGTTGAAGCTGATCCACCGGCTCAAGGAAGACGACGACACGAAGAAGATCAGTCTGATCGGCTATGTCTCGCACGTGCAGGGCGAGCTGAAGCAGAAGGCGCACGACGCCGGTTGCGACATCGTACTGGCCCGCTCGGCATTTTCGACGAATCTGCCGATGCTGCTGAAACGCCACGCCAGCCACATCTAGCTAGCTAGTTAGACCAGTCGCGAAATCAAGTGGGCGGCCCACAAGTCACCAGGCGAGCCTTCAACTCGCCTGGCCGAGGGCCCTCGCCACTTTCACGGTCACAATCGCCGCCCCCACATGCCGCTGGCTATGTTCAGCGATGTGGTGCACCAACCCGCCCACGGTCGTGGGCAGCCGCTTCCGTCCCACGCCCCGTTCCTCATGCCAGGTCCGCGGGTCCAGCGCCTCCACCACGGCCAGACACCGCCTCAGCATCCACTCCAACTCGCTGAACAACTCCTCGCGGGAAGCTCCCGGCGCCATTTCCGTTCGCAACCCGGCCAACTGTTCCTCGGTCAACTGCGCGTTTTGCAGATAAGTCGTCAACCGGTCCGCGCTCCGGCCAATATGCCGGATATGAAATCCCACCGGACCCAGCCCGAACGGCCTCGCCCACAGTTGCTCCGGAGTCAGCCCCTCGGTCCACTCCGCCAGGTCCTCGCGCACCTGCGTCAACGAATACACCAGCGGCCGGGCCGCCGGATGCACGGCTAACTCCGGCCCGCGCATCCAGGGTTCAGGTAATCTCTCGCTCATAACTCACTCAAAGAAAGGTTCGCCCGACTTACGATACCGGTAAGCCGCATCTTCGTCTAACTCCACGCCCAGTCCCGGCGCATCGGGAACCCTCACCCGGCCATTGCGGATCAGCGGCTCCGTCGCGCCTTTCACCAGCGAATCGAAGAAGGGCACGGACGCGGCGTGCCATTCAATCGCCAGCAAGTTAGGCGTCGAGGCGCCTAAGTGGACTCCCGCCATCGTCCCAATCGGGCTGCTGATGTTATGCCAGGTCAGATTGACATAGTGCATGTCCGCCAGATCGGCTAACTTCCGCCCTTCCCACAGCCCCAGCTTCTGCACATCCGGGGCCAGCACCCTCAGCCCGGCTTCCGTCATCAATCGTTCGAAGTCCACGCGTTCGTAATGATTCTCGCCGGTTGCGATCACCGCGGAGGTCGCCCGCTGCACCTCGCCGATGGCCCGAACATTGGCCGGCGGGACAGGATCCTCGAGCCACAGCAAGCGGAACGGCTCCAGCGCCCGAGCCAGCCGGATCGCGGCGTCCACCCCATAATTCCAATGACAATCGATGGCCAGGCCGACTCCTCCGCCCACCGCCGCGCGCACCGCTCGCACCAGGCCCGCCGCGTAATCCACCTCGCCCGGACTCAGGTCGCGGTTGTACTCATCGGTCTCATACGGCGTGGGAACGTCCACGTCGAACTTGAGAATCCGGAACCCCTGCGCGGCCATATGTTGCGCCTGCGCCGCGAACTGGTCGGCCGACAGATGCCCGCCCTCGGCCTTGTCCCAGCCATGATGTTTCAGGCTGACGGCGCCGCTCCCGCCCGCCGAACCCGGCCCCTCGCCCGCCATCCAGCCGGGCGTGCGGGGAACCAGCAGCGGCGTGATGCTCGAAAGCGCCTCGCCCGCGTGGCAATCGGCGTACACCGTCACGCTGTCGCGATACTTGCCGCCCAGCAGTTGCCACACCGGCATGCCGTGCCGCTTGCCGATGGCGTCCAGCAGCGCCGTCTCAATCCCTCCGATGGCGTGCCACGCCACGCCCGCCGACGCGTGCGTCACCGCGGACCGCATCCGCCGCAACACGCGATCGATGGAGGTGGGATCCTCGCCGGCCAGCAGCCCGGAGAATTCGCGGATTACCGCGGTAAGGCCCGGCGCCATGAAGGCCTCGCCGTAGCCCGTGATCTTTTCATCGGTCTCCACCTTGATGAGGGTCCAATCGAAGTTGGCTTCCATCACCGCCGTGGAGATCTTCACAATGCGCATACGAAACGATCAGTATGTCATGCGGGGCCGGGCGTTGATATAAACTCCCAGCTATGGCCCTGGCCGTGCTCGCCGTCGCGATCGTTCTGCTGCTCATCCTGATCGGCCTGAAGATCGACGCCTTCCTGGCCCTGCTGGTGGTGGCCTTCCTCGCCGGAGTGCTGAACGGCATGAGCCCCGACGCGGCCCTGAAGTCGCTGTTGAAGGGCGTGGGCGACACTATCGGAAGCCTCGGCCTCATCGTCGTATTCGGAGCCATTCTCGGCAAGACGATTGAAGAGAGCGGGGCGGCGCACGCCATCGCCACCTGGCTCACCGGCAAGTTCGGAATCAGCCGCGTCCAGCACGCGGTGTTGATCACGGCGTTTCTGGTCGGTCTCGCCATGTTCTTCCAGCCGGCGTTCTTCCTGCTGATCCCGCTCATCTACACGCTATCGGCGTCCACCGGTCTGCCGCTCATCCAGTTGGCCATTCCCTTCTGCTCGGCGCTCTCGGTCACCCACGGCTTCCTGCCGCCGCACCCCGGCGTCACCGCCGTCGCCGTCACCCTGCACGCCGACGTGAATCGGACGTTGCTCTACGGCCTGATCATCGGCGTTCCGACGATGCTGGTGGCCGGACCCATCCTCGCCCGCCTGGTCCGCGGCATCCATACCCAGCCTCCCGCCCGCCTGTTCCGGGAGCGTAAGTTCGCGCCGGAGGATCTGCCCGGCCTCGGCCCCAGCCTGGCCGCCGTGCTCGCGCCTATTCTCATCATGCTGGCCGGCTCCGCCATCGCCCTCACCACCAGCGGCGGCAACGCCCTGGGCTCCGCCGTACGCTTCGTGAGCGAACCCAACGTAGTGCTCTTCCTCGCCGTTCTGCTGGCGTTCTATCTGCTCGGCATCCGCCGCCGTCAAAGCGTCGAATCGCTGATGAAGCAGGTGGCCGAAGCGATCGCCTCCGTCTCCCCCGCGCTATTCGTCGTCGCGGGCGGCGGAGCCTTCAAGCAGGTGCTGCTCGATGGCGGCACGGGCGAAGCCGTACGCGCCCTGGTCAGCCAGATGAACGTTTCCCCGCTCCTGCTGGCCTGGGGCGCGGCGGCGCTGTTACGCGGCGCTGTAGGCAGCGCCACGGTGGCCGCCATCACGGCCGCGGGCATCGTGCTGCCCATCGTGCCGTCCAGTGGAGTGCGGCCCGAATTGATCACGCTCGCCATCGGCGCGGGCAGCATCTCGCTGTCTCACTTCAGCGATTCGGGCTTCTGGATCTTCAAGGAGTATTTCGATCTCGACGTCCGCCAGACTCTCGCCACCTGGACCCTCATGGAGGTTGTCATCGGCCTGCTGGGCCTCGTCGGAGTCCTGGTGCTGAACCTGGTCCTGGGCGCCTGACCCTCACCAGATCCGGCAGGCGTTCGCGCGCACCATCGGCTGGCCGGCCTTGCACGAAAACGCCTTCTGGAACTCCTGGCTGTTGCCCACCACGCCGTTCACGCGGAACTCGCCCGGCGAATGCGGATCCACCGCCGCCAGCATCCGCGAAAACTCGGGCCGCGTGTTGGCGCGCCACAATCGATCTCGACGTCCGCCAGACCCTCGCCACCTGGACCCTCATGGAGGTCGTCATCGGCCTGCTGGGCCTCGTCGGAGTCCTGGTGCTGAACCTGGTCCTGGGCGCCTGACCCTCACCAGATCCGGCAGGCGTTCGGGCGCACCATCGGCTGGCCGGCCTTGCACGAAAACGCCTTCTGGAACTCCTGGCTGTTGCCCACCACGCCGTTCACGCGGAACTCGCCCGGCGAATGCGGATCCACCGCCGCCAGCATCCGCGAAAACTCGGGCCGCGTGTTGGCGCACCACAACTGCGCGTAGCCGATGAAGAACCGCTGCGCCGCCGTGAACCCGTCCTGCTTCTTCTCGACGTCGCCCATCACGTGCGTGAGCGCCATCATCGCGATGCGCACGCCGCCGTTATCCGCCACGTTTTCGCCCAGGGTCAGCTTCCCGTTCAACTTCGTATCGTCCACCGCCGTGTAGCCGCCATACTGCGTGGCGATGCACTCGGCGCGCTTCTCAAAGGCCTTCCCATCGGCCTCGCTCCACCAGTCGCGCAGGTTGCCGCTCGCGTCGAACTGCCGGCCCTCGTCGTCGAAGCCGTGCGTGAGTTCATGCCCGATCACCGCCCCGATGGCCCCGTAGTTCGCCGCGTCGCTCCAGGCGTTCGAATAGAACGGAGGCTGCAGGATCCCGGCCGGGAAGTTGATGTCGTTCATCTGCGGGTTGTAGTAGGCGTTCACCGTCGGCGGAGACATGCCCCATTCCTTCTTGTCCACCGGCTTGCCGATCTTGCGGATGTCGAACTCGACGGCCCACTGCCGCAGGCGCGTCGAGTTGCCCAATGCGTCGTCGCGCGCGATCTTGACGCTCGAATAATCCTTCCACTGGTCCGGATATCCGATCTTGTTCACGATGGAGCCCAGCTTGATCAGCGCCTGCTTCTTGGTGTCCCCGCCCATCCAGCCCAGCGATTCGATGTCCCGCTGCATGGCGCCTTCGATCTCCTTCACCATCGTGAGCGTCCGCTGCTTGCCCTGCTCGCCGAAGGTTCGTTCCACGTACTTCCGGCCCAGCGCGTCGCCCAGCAGCCGGTCGGTCCGGCTCACGCAGCGCTTCCACCGCGGCCGCTGCTGCTCGGCGCCCTGGAGCGTCTTATCGTAGAACTCCCAGGTGGCCTTCTCGAACGGTTCGGCCAGCATGGTGGCGGCCGCGTCGATCGCGTGCCATGCCAGGTACGCCTTGATATCGTCGAGCGAACTCTGCACCGTCACCGACTCCACTGTCCGCATAAACGGCGGGTAGGTCAGATTCAGCGTCTCCAGTCCCTGGGCGCCCATCCCGGCGAAAAACTTCCGCCAGTCAAGCCCCGGTTCGAGCGAAATCAGTTGCGCCACCGCGTAGGGGTGATAGGTTTTGTTCGGATCGCGTCGCGAAACCAGGTCGAGCGACCCTTTCGCCAGGTCGGTCTCCATCCGCATCACCACTTTCGCCTTGGCTGCGGCCGCCGTCGCCGGCTCGCCCGCCAGTTCGAACATGCGCGCGACGTGCGCGACGAACGTCTTCTGGATTTCGACGCTCTTGGAGTCGGTTTTCAGGTAGTAGTCGCGGTCCGGCAGCGACAGTCCGCCCTGGTCGATCTCGCCGATCATCCGGGAGGCGTCCTTGGCGTCCTGCGAGGAGCCGAAGGTGAAGAAAACGGGAACGCCGCTCCGGTGCAGCGCGATCACCTCGTCGGTGACCGCCATTTTGGTCTTGATCGCGGCGATTCGCTCGAGCGTCGGCCGCAGCGGCTCCACGCCCTTGGCGTTGATGGCGGCCTCGTCCATGCAGGAGGCGTAGAAGTCCCCGATTTCGCGATCTTCGGTGGAGCGGCCCGGTTTTTCGGCCTGGGCGGCCTCCAGGATCTCCCGCAGCGCGTTCCGGTTCCGCTCCATCAGCTCATCGAAGCGTCCCCAACGCGATTGATCGGGCGGAACCGGGTTATGTTTCATCCAGTTCCCGCAGGCGTAGCGGTAGAAATCGGTGCACGGGCTGACGGAACGGTCCATGGCGGAGGCTTCGATCTCCGCCTGGCCCCACGCGCCCGCCGCGCCGGCCAGCAACAACGCAAAAGTGCCGCGAATCATGCCCCCAGTGTATCGAGGGCCGCGCGAAGGCGCCAAAAACAGGTCAAAAACGCGTCAAAAATGCGCTAAAAACGCTTCGAAAACGCACAAAAACGACACGTTTTGACGCGGTTTTTCGCTATCGGATGCCCGCCGCCAGGGCTTTGGCGGCCGGCGCGCCGTCGAATCCGTCCTTCAGATTCGCAAACCCGGCCACATAGGCGCCCTTACGAAACACGATCAGCCGGCCCAGGTATTTGTCGGTAGCCTGAAACCCCTCATCTCCGATCGAGATAGGCTGAACCTCGGCGAAACGGGCTTTCAACTTGGCGATCACCTGGTCCGCGCCGGTCGGCTGTTTGACGATAAACGCCCGGCCGTAGTCGTACTTGGCCAGGTAGCCGCGCTTCAGGATGCTCAAGCCGAGGACGCTTTGAGGGATCAGCCGGATGGTGCCGCCGTCCAGGCCTTCCTTGGGGAACCAGCCGAGGGCCTCGGGCTGATCCCGCGTGCCGTCGAGCTTCGCTTCGAGGGCTTGCAGGAACTTGCGGATCTCGGCCGAGTGATCGAGGGAGGTGGGGCTGGCCGAAATCTCGGCGAACTTACTGCCTTTGACGAAGATGCCACGCTGGGGCACGATCTGGCCGGACATACCGAGCGCCTCCACCGGCATCCGGGGATCCCGGTTCGAGGCGTACATGCCGTAGGCCATCTCGGGATCGGGGAAATCCGAGACGTCGACGACGAACTGCGTTTCGCCCTTCTTGCAGGTGACGCCGTGCATCTTCTGGAACCCGTAGATCAGATAGCCTTCCGAGTTCCCGTCCATGTAGTCGTACAGGTTGTCGCCTTCATACATCCGCGCGGCGCCGGCCTGAGTCCAGCCGGGCGCCACGTCGCAACGGGGCAGGGGAGTTTCGGCGGCGAAGGCCGCCGCCGAACATGCGGCGGCGGCCAAAAGCAGAGCTTTCACGCGAACAACTCCTGCGCCCTGGACACGCGGTCGAACACGCGGACGCCGTTGGGGCACTGGATGGAGCAGTCGTCACAATCGCCGCAGCGGACCGTGCGCAGGTTCTCCGGCATTTCGAGGAACTGCTCGCGGGCCATGGCGAACTCGCCGTAACCGTCGGCGTAGGAGACGTAGCGGATCAGGTCGGCCACCGGCAGGCCCTTGGAGCACTTGCCCTCGCAGGCGCCGCACATGCGGCAATAGAGCGGGGTCAGCATTTCCAGCCGCGCCTTGAGCAGTTTTTCGTCGCCGGAGGCGAACGGCTCGCTCATGGCCTTCAGGTTCTGGTCGAGCTGGTCGAGGTCGGTGATGCTGGGGATGGTGGTGTCGACGTTCTTATTGCGCAGCACCCACTTGAGCATGGACAGCATGGCGCCGTCGCGCTTGAAGACGCCGAAGTTCGGATCGTTTTCCTTGATGCGGCGGAATCCGCCGGCCATCACCTTCATGGCGACGATGCCGATGCCGGCCTGGCGCACCTGCTGGATGAGCGGGTCCATGCCGGGATCCATGGTGAAGTTATAAGACGTCAGCACGACGTCGAAGTGCTTTTTGGCGATGACGGCGGGCAGCAGTTCGGGCTGTCCGGCGTGGGTGCTGACGCCGGCGAAGCGGATCTTGCCCTGGCTCTTGGCGATGTTCTGCGCTTCGAGCAGACCGTCGGTGAGGTGCTCGGGCTTGCTCTTGGCGTGCAGGTACCAGATGTCGAGGTGATCAGTTCCGATTTCCTGGAGGCTCTTGTCGAGGTCGGCGAGGGCCTGTTCCTTGGTCGGGGATGCGCTCTTGCTCGATAGGGTGAGGGAGTTCCGCTTGGACTTCAGCGCCGCGCCCACCATCCGCTCGTTATTGCCGCCCTGATAACCGCGGGCCGTGTCGAAATAGGTGATTCCGATGTCGGCGGCGCGCTCGATAACGCTCTGATCGGACGTGATCATGCAGCCGAAGCCGACGGCGGTGGGCTTGAGGCCCGTCTTGCCCAGGGTGCGGTAGGTGAACTTGGGCCCGTCCTTCACTTCGGATTTCGGGGCGGCCGGTTTTTCGGCGGCGGGTTTGGCCAGGCCGGCGGCGGGAATGGCGAGTCCGGCGGCGGCCAGGAAGTTGCGGCGCGAGGATGATGAGTTCATACGGAGTCCTATCAGCGTATTATCAGACCTGCAACTCGATTATACTGGTTTTGGGAGACGCCCGATGAACCATCCCTTTTCACGCCGGACCATGTTGGGCATGGCCCTCGGCGCAGGCGCGATCGGCGCCCGCAGCCGGGCCATGGCCCAGAACCCGCCAGCCGCGGAGGCAAGCGACAAGCTGTTTGAATCGGCGAAGCGATCGACGGTTTCGCTGATTCATGGCGAAAATCGACGCAAGAACGTCGCCGAGGCGCTAACGGCCATTGACGAACAGATCCTTCCGGTTCTGAAGTCCCGGAAGTACGTCGTCATCAAGCCGAACAACGTATCGACGGTCATTCCGCTGGCGGCGACCAACGCCGACGCGCTGATGGGCATCATGGATTACCTGGCGCCGCGGTTCAAGGGGCCGGTGTACATTGCCGAATCTTCGGCCGGCAACACGCTGGAAGGGTTCGACAACTTCAAGTATCAGACGGTGGTGAACGAGTTCAAGAACCGCGAAGTGAAGCTGGTGGACCTGAACAAGGAAGGCAAGTACGTGGTGCATCCGATTCTGGACGCCAACCTGCACCCGACGCCGATCCGGCTGGCCGCGCGGCTGGTGGACCCGGACGCCTTCGTGCTGTGCTCGGCGATTCTGAAGACGCACAACACCGTGGTGGCGACGATGTCCATTAAGAACATGGCGCTGGGCGCTCCTTTGCGGGCGGCCCCGGGGGAGAAGCCGAACTGGAACGACAAGCGCAAGTTCCACGGCGGCGTGCGGCAGTCCCACATCGACATCATGCTGGCGGCGCAGCGGCTGAAGCCGACCTGGGGCGCGACGCTGATTGACGGTTACGAGGGCATGGAAGGCAACGGTCCGTCGAGCGGAACGCCGGTCCAGTCCCGGGTGGCGATCGCATCGACCGATTACGTGGCGGCCGATCGCGTGGGCCTGGAGTGCATGGGCATCAACCCGTCCTGGGTGGGCTACCTGCGCTTCTGCTCCGAGGCGGGGCTTGGCCAGTACGATATGACGAAGATCGACATTCGCGGCGAGAAGGTGGCCGCGGTGAAGAAGGAATACCGGCTGCATCGGGACATCGAGCGAGAGTTGCGCTGGATGGGTCCGATGGAGGAAGTGCCGGAGAAGTTGGGCTAGTTTTTTTGACGCGGGCGGAGGCCTTCCGCGGGCCTCCGCCTAGTCCACGTTCTCCGGCGTTCGGCGCTGGACGACCCCCACACGCGGATCAGTACGATTCCCCCGATGATGGCCGCCGCCATGGCCGCCGCGCCGTTCCACTGGATGAAGGGCTGAGGCTGGCGGAACATCTGCCAGGCCAGGCGCAGGCTGGCGGCCCAGAACAGCGCTACTCCCAACGCGATCAGATCGGCTGAGCAGGTGAGGGCGATGACCACCGCCACGGCGATCCAGACGGCCGTCGAGACGGCGTGCGCGGCGAACTGCGCCGCTGTCAACGATTGCGAGATGGCCACCGCGGCGATGGTGACGCCGGCCGCGATCATACGCCGCCTGGGGTGCATGTAACTTAACGCGGACGGAGGCCTTCCGCGGGGCCTCCGCCTATTCCACGTTCTCCGGCCTTGGGCGCTGGACGACGCCCCACACGCGGATCAGGACGATTCCCCCGATGATGGCCGCCGCCATGGCCGCCGCGCCGTTCCACTGGATGAAGGGTTGAGGCTGGCGGAACATCTGCCAGGCTAGGCGCAGGCTGGCGGCCCAGAACAGCGCTACTCCCAACGCGATCAGATCGGCCGAGCAGGTGAGGGCGATGGCGACCGCCACGGCGATCCAAACGGCCGTCGAGACGGCGTGGGCGGCGAACTGCGACGCCGTCAACGATTGCGAGATGGCCACCGCGGCGATGGTGACGCCGGCCGCGATCATACGCCGCTTGGGGTGCATGTAACGGATGACGGCGAAGGCGAGCGTTCCACCGATCCCCAATCCAAACACGGCCGCGAGAAAGCCCTGCGACAGCGCCGCGTAGCCCGGCAGATAGTTGTCGAGACCCGCGAGATTCCAAACCGGCAGCGCCGCGCGCGGTCCGGGAACCGCCTGCAGCGCCCATTGCATCAGGCGACTGACGCCTGCGATGACGGCCGTCACCGCCGCGGCGCGACCGAGCGAGGGCGGATTCAGGCTGGCCGGGCCCAGCGCCGACTGGCGGAAGACGTCGAGCGACAGCATGACGGCGAAGGCGCCGGCGGCGAGCAACACGGTGAGCACGGCGCGGCCGATGGCGAATTGCGTCACGTAGTTCTGTTCCGGGTTCGCGGTGTCGTAACCGGTCATGGCCGTGGCCGAGGCGTTGACGGCGGAGACTGCCGCGACGGCCAGCGCGCAGACCGCCACGGCCAGGTAGACGCGCCAGTGGAATACGATGTCGTGCGCGGCCAGACGCCGTATGAACAGCACGAGCAGCGGCATGCCGAGCGACCCGAGCAGGGCGGGAATGGCGAAGTTGCGCAACGTGGGCTTCTGAAAGTCGCGCAGCCAGGCTTCCGGGAGCTTCAGGAAGCGGCGCACGTTCGACACCTCGCCGCCATGGACTTCGACGGAGACGCGGGCGCGGGCGTCGGCCACCCGGAAGTCGGAATCCTCAAAGACGATGGCCCAATCGGTGCGCTGGTCGCGACGCTCCTCATTCGATTCGACGGCGACCATGCCGGGCCAGGGCAGGGCGGCGGAGGCGCGGTCGCGAGCCTGGGCGGCGGTGAGGCGGTCGCCGGGGGCGCGTTCGTCAAGCAGGTGGTCCTTGCGCACGATGGCGCCGGATTGATCGACGTAGACGCGCCATTCCTCCTTCACCTGGGGCCGGTAGAAGCGCACGCGCCAGACCGCGCTGAGGCGGCGTTCCCGTACGATGCGCTGGGCGGCTTCGGGACCCAACTGGCGGCGCAGATATTCGAATTCGGCGGCGTCGAGGTTCGCGTTGAAGTCGGTGGAGACGCGCCAGGCCGCGCCGTTGGGGAGCGCGCGGCGGGCGATGGCTTCGGCTTGGCGGGCGCCGACGCGCACCTGGATCCAATCGCCGAAGGTGCGCGGAACGGCGAGGGCTCCGCCGATGGCGGCGACGATGGCGAGGGCGTACAGCCAACGAATGTCCCAGGGGGCGCGGACGGGTGGGACCGGCTCCGCGGCGACGGGCGCGGGCTCTTCCGGCGCGGGTTCGGCGACCGCGACGGCTTCGGCGTCATCGAGCGTCGAGAAGGCGCCCTGACGGCGATAGAGCACGATGTTGACCATCAACGGGGCCAGGATGGCGAGCGCCACCAGGATCCCGTTCAGGCGGAAATACCAGGAGGGCGATTCGAACAGGAATCCGCCCATCAGGCCGGCGTCGACGGTGAAGTGCCAGACCAGGGTGGCGGCGATGCCGTAGCGCAACATCAGGAATCCGGCGGCGACGCCGATGACGCCGACTTCCACGCCGCGGATGTAGGCCGGCTGCTGCGGATAGTTGGCGTGCAGGAAGCCCCACACGAAGGCCGGAATCACGACGGCGAGCCAGCGGAGCTTCAACAGGCGCTCGAGCAGGGGGATGGCGAGCAGGCGGAACCAGAACTCCTCCGACGCCGCCGCCATGCTGGCCAGGGCGATGGGGTAGATGAGCGGCAGCGCGGTGGACAGCAGGTTCGAATACTGGACGTCCTGCGGGCTCCATACGCCGAAGCGGCGGCCCACCAGATAGAAGGCTACGATGAAGGCCAGGTGGAGGGCGGCGAAGGCGTAACCGACGATCACGGCGCGGTAGAAGGCGCGGCTGCCTAAGCCCGAGGGCGTGAGCAGCGTCCTTAACGAGAGCCGGTCGCCCGTGCGTTCGCGATAGCCGGGTTCGCCCGCGGCGGCCGGGATCACGATATAGACAAAGACGCCGACGCCCGCGCCCAGCGCTTCGAGGATCACCAGGGCGAGCGTTTGCAGATAGGGCGAACTGGTGGGGAAGGCGTCCACCAGCAGCGGAATCATATTGAGCTGGCTGAGGATGGCCATGGCGCCGATGCCGGCGGAAATGGCGAGCACGGGACGCCACGGGATGCGGCGGCGGCGCAACCCCTGGACGAGCAACGCCAGCGCGGCCAGCGCCAACGGCAACCAGAAGGCTTCGGCGATGGCGGCCAGCATCTCATTGCGGGAGCGCATGGCGGAGAAGTCGCGCTGCCAGCCTTCGGGGATGTGGAGGAATTCGCGGAAGTGGCCGATGTGGTCGCCCTGAACGGACACGGTCAGGCGCAGGCTCGCGTCCTTGGCCTTGAAGCCGTCGCGCTCCCAGGTGAAGACGAAGTCGTTGCGGTTGGGGCGCTGTTCCAGGCGATCCTCAACCAGATGCATGTCGGCGGAGGAGCGGCCCTGGCGGAACTTTTCGGCGATGGCGAGGGCCTGGTCGCGGGTGAGGCGCGCCCCTGCTTCGGCTTCCGGGATGACGTGTTCGAAGCCGGTGACGCGGCCGTCCGGACTGATGGCGGCGACCAGCTCCTCCTTGTCCGGCGGACGATACCAGCGGGCGCGCCAGGACCAGACCGGCGCTTCGCGCTGCATGAGTTGGTTGGCGCGCTCCAGGCCGAGCTCGCGCTCGAGGTAAAGGCGGGCGTCGTCGTCGGGGTCGAAGACGGTGAGCTGGCGGAAGCCGGCGGTCCGGAGTCCTTGCGAGGCGAGGAAGCCTTCGGCGATCGAGGTGATTTCGGCGCGCGAGCGGGCGAGTTTCAACGACGCCTGGGGAAACGCCTTGTCGTATTCGAGCCGGATGTAGGCGGCCGAGGCCAGCACGAGAGCCGCCAGCACCAGCGTGAAGTTCCGGTCCGAACGGGAAAAGCGTAGTGGATTCATCGCAATGGACAGAACCACTATGCTATGATCCCGACAAAATGTCACTATCGCAGGGGCTGGGGTTGATCTTCGACCTGGACGGCGTGATCGTCGACTCCATGCCTCTTCACACCGAAACCTGGCTGCGGTATCTGGCGCGCTTCAACGTGCCGAGCGACGACCTGGAACGGCGCATGCACGGGCGGCGCAACGACGACATCGTGCGGGATTTCTTCGGCGCGCACCTGACGCCGGAGGAGGTGTTCCGGCATGGGGCCGAAAAGGAGGCGCTGTTTCGGGAGATCATGCGTCCGCAACTGGCCGAGCACCTGGCGCCCGGCGCGGTGGACTTCGTGACCCGGCACGCGGGGGTTCCCATGGCGGTGGCGTCGAACGCGGAGCCCGCCAATATCGACTTCGTCCTGGTGGATTCGGGCCTGCGGCGCTACTTCCGGGCGGTGGTGGACGGCATGCAAGTGGAGCGTCCGAAGCCGTTTCCCGACGTTTATCTGAAGGCCGCCGCCGAGTTGGGGATCGCGCCGTCGAATTGCATCGTATTTGAAGACTCGCCGGTGGGGGTGCGGGCGGCTCGGGAGGCCGGTGCGCGTGTGGTGGGCGTGGAAACCCACGAGGCGCTGGACGATGTGAGCTTTCGAATCTCCGATTTCCGCGACGCCGGGCTGGAGGCCTGGCTTTCCACCCAGGAGCCGCTCTGAGCTGGGGCGCACATGCACAGGCGGTGCTGTGGGCGGGGCTCGACCGTCCCGGGGCGATTCCCTCGCTCATCGGGCTGGCCGCGCTGCTGCTGTTCTGCCTGGGCTACGGGCTGGTGCGGGTGGTGGAGCATCGGGACGCGGCCCGGCGGGCGATGACGGCGGGGGTGAACGCGCTGGCCGAGGATCTGTTCGGCGCGGGCGAGGCGTCCGGGATTCAACGCAAGATCGAGGACGTGCTGCCGGCCCTTCTGGGCGTTAGCGGCGTGCGGATGTTTCTGGCCAATCGCAAGAATGGGCGGCTGATGGAGACGCCTTCGGCGGAGGCGGACGCGCCGCTGTCGTTCGATCCGAAATCGCCGCCGGAGGGGGTGGCGGAACTGGCCGCCCGGGTTTGGCGCGAACGGTCGGCGCTGGCGATTCCCGACGCTCGGCGCACGCATCGGGCGGGGCTGCCGCGCTCGATTCTGCTGGCGCCGATGGTGGTGCAGGGCGAGGCCACGGGAGTGCTGGCGGTGTATCGCTCCGAGCGCGCCGGCGGCTTTCGCGCCGATGAGCGGGATGCGGTGCAGCACCTGGCGAATCACGCGGCGGCGGCGATCGAAATGGAGGAGCGGCAGCGGTTGCATGAGCAGCTTTCGCGGTCCGAGAAGCTGACGGCGACCGGGCAGTTGCTGTCGCAGGCGGCGGGCGAGTTGCGGGCGCCGGTGAACGCGATTGTGGCGTTGTCGGAGCAACTGGCGGCCGGGTCTGCGCCCTACGCGACGGGGTTGCGGACCATCGCCGACCAGGCGCGGCGGGCTTCGGGGATGGTGGATCGGCTGCTGTCGTTCGGACGTCCCGAGGTGGTGCGGACCCAGCCGGTGGACCTGGGCGCGCTGGCGGCGTCGCTGGTGCGTTTCCGCGAGCGGGATTGGAAGGCGCTGGGCATTGAGGCGGCGATGACGCTGCCCGGTCAGCCGCTGGTGGCCGAGGGCGCGCCGGCGCAGTTGGAACAGATGATGCTCGAGATCCTGAAGTTCGCCGAGCTGAGTCAGACCGGGGCCGGGCGCAAGCGGATCGAGATCGATGTCCGGGCGGCGGGTCGGCAGGCGATGGCGGGCGTTGGATTCAAGGCCACGCTCGCTTCGACGCCTGTTTCCGGGGTGGCCGACTGGCGGCGTGTGCTGGAGGCGCAGGGCGGGGAGTTGCGCTTCAGCACGTCCGGCGAGGCGTGCCGGTTCGAGGTGGTGCTGCCGCTGTCGGAACGGGAGGCGCCGGAAGCGGCGGATCGTCCACGGACGCGCGTGCGGACCATGCTGGTGGTGGAGCCGGAGCCGGGGCTGCGGCGGAGGCTGGTGCTGGATCTGTCGGCGCGGCTCTATCGGGTGGTGCCGGTGGCGACCGGGGAAGAGGCCATCGACCTGGCGCATCGCTTCCGGTTCGACGCGGCGATGTGCTCCACTTCGTTGCCCGGGGCCGCCTGGACCGAGTGCCGGGACCGGCTGCGGGACCGCGTGGGGGCGTTCGTGGCGCTGTCGGAAGGCTTTGAGGCGGAGCTGGCGCGGGAGGGTCTGGTGTTGCATAAATCCACATACGACGCGGACCTGGATGCGGTGCTGAGCAGCGTGGAGCAACGGTTGGAGAAGGCGGATCCGGCGGCGACGCGGGTGTGAGGAAATGCCGCAGGGGGCGGTATCACCCAGTTCCATTTTGGCGCCGGGCGGGATGGGGCGGTCGAGAATATGTTACGGATCAATCGTTTACGGATGGCATGCGAATTGCTGACCGTTTCCTGAGAGGGGGATTCGCTGGAGTCTATGTCCGATACGCAGTCCGTCGATCCCAACGCCACGCCTCGCAAGCGGGACCACAAGGTTCCCCGGCAGGTGTTACCCGTCCGCGACCCGTCTGAACGAGCCGCGGACCATCAGGAGGTCGCGCTCGGCTTCGGGCTGGACGCCGCCCAGACCGAGGCGCTGCGCTGCCTGCAGTGCCGCGATCCGAAATGCTCCCATTCGTGTCCCATTCACACCGATATCCGGGCGTTCGTCGCCGAGGTGGCCAAGGGGGATTACGAGGAGGCCTACCGCGTCATCGAGCAGACCAACCCGTTTCCGGGCATCTGCGGGCGCGTGTGCCAGCACGAGCTGTATTGCGAGAAGTCCTGCCTGCTGGATAAGAAGTTCGAATCGGTGGCGATTGGTTCGCTCGAGCGGTTCGTGGCCGATTATCACCGGGATCACGACACCGGCGAGATGCCTCCGCTGCCCCAGCCGAACGGGCTGCGGGTGGCGCTGGTGGGCAGCGGTCCGGCGGCCTTGATCTGCGCCAACGATTTGGCTCGCAAGGGGTATAAGGTGGCCGTGTTCGAGGCGCTGCACCAGTTGGGCGGCGTGCTGAGCTACGGCATCCCGAACTTCCGCCTGCCGCGCGAGATCATCGCCGAGGAGGTGGAGCGGCTGCGCTATTTCGGCGTGGAGTTCTACACCGACTACATCATCGGCAAGACGATTACCGTGGACGAGCTGTTCGAGCAGGGCTACGCGGCGCTGTTCATCGGCACCGGCGCGGGCTTGCCCCATATGATGGGCATCCCCGGCGAGAACCTGATCGGCGTGTACACGGCCAACGAGTTCCTGACGCGGTTGAACCTGATGCACGCCTACGACGCGACGGCCGATACGCCGGTGCGGTTCGGCCAGCGGACGGTGGTGGTGGGCGGCGGCAACTCCGCCATGGACGCGGCGCGTTGGGCCAAGCGCATGGGCAGCCAGTCGATCGTGATGTTCCGCCGCGGCCGGGTCGAGATGCGGGCGCGGGAGGAGGAGATCGAGCACGCCGGAGAAGAGGGCGTCGAGTTCCAGTTCCTGGCCGTGCCGGTGAAGTTGATCGGCGACGAGAACGGCGTTCTGAAGGAGATGGAGTGCATCAAGATGGAGCTGGGGCCGCCGGATGAGTCGGGCCGTGCGTCGCCGATTCCGGTGCCGGGCTCGGAGTATCGCGTGCCGGTGGATACGGTGGTGATGGCCATCGGGCAGAGCCCCAATCCGACGCTCCAGCAGGCTACGCCGAAGCTGATGACGAAGCGGGGCAAGATCGTCGTCAACGATGAGGGCGAAAGCAGCATGTTGCGCGTGTTCGCGGGCGGCGACGTGGTGCGCGGCGGGTCCACCGTGATCCTGGCCATGCAGGACGGGCGTCGCGCGGCCGAGGCCATCGACAAGGCGCTGAGGGACGAGCATCCGTCTAATTTCGCGCATCACCACAATGTCACGATGCCGGCGGTGCGGTTCCGCATCGTGGAGAAAATCGCGATTTCGCCGGAGATTGTGTCGTTCACCGTGGAGGCGCCGGCCATCGCCTCGCGCTGGAAGCCGGGCCAATTCGTCATCCTGCGGCCGACCGCCGACAGCGAGCGCATCCCGCTGACGCTGGTGGCGGGTAACGCCGAGGCCGGGACCATCCGGCTGGTGGTGCAAGCTATCGGCAAGACGACCAAGCAACTGGCGGCGCTGAACGTTGGGGATGCGCTGGCGGACCTGCTGGGACCGCTGGGCAAGGCGGCGCACATTACGAAGCTCGGCACGGTGGTGTGCGCGGGCGGCGGCGTGGGCATCGCGGAGCTGCTGCCGGTGGCGAGGGCGTTCAAGGAGGCCGGCAACCACGTGATCGCCATGTGCGGCGCGCGGTCGACGGCGCAGATGATTCTGGTCGAGGAGTTGCAGCATGCCGCCGACGAGGTGCTGTGGGGCACCGACGACGGGTCCTACGGTTTCCACGGCAATGTCGTGCAGATGATGCGGGATTGGAAGGCTCGGACCGGGATTCAGCCGGCGGCGGTCCACGTGATCGGGCCGATTCCGATGATGCGCTATACGGCCGATCTGACCAGGGAGTGGGGCGTGCCGACGCAGGCCAGCCTGAATCCGATCATGGTGGACGGCACGGGCATGTGCGGAGGATGTCGCGTGACGGTGGGCGGCAAGTCGCTGTTCGCCTGCGTGGACGGGCCGGAGTTCGACGCCCACGCGGTGGATTTCGACGAGCTGGTGCGCCGCAATCGCGCGTATCTGGATCATGAGCGCAAGGCCAGGGAAGCGCATCAGTGTTTGATTGGCCTCGGCCAGTAGGGTTTAATCGGGCTCGGCCAGTAGGACCGGGCCCGGACAGGATAATCTGAAACTATGACGCCAAGCGAAAGTCCGGCGCCCGAGCAGGCGCAGCCGCAGCCGCCCGATCCGCAACTGGTGGCCACGCTGAGCGACGGCACGAAAGTGAAACGCCGCAAGCTGAAGATGCGGGCCTGCAATGAGCCGGGCGAGAAGGGCAAAATCTGCGCGGGACACCTGAAGCGCTGGTATTTCTTCGGCGGGGAGGTGGCGGAGAAGTACGGCAAGGACGCCGAAATCTACCGCTGCGAGCACTGCAAGACGCTGTACCTGCCGAATCCGGAAGAAGCGCCCAGGACGCGGACGCTGGCGTATTAGGCGCCGGGCAGACCCTTGGCGTCGACCTTCAGGTTGACGCCGGTCAGTCGACGCGTGCGCGCCGCTTCGATCAGGACGTACAGCAACTCGGCGGCGGCCGCCGGCGCGAGGCCCTCCGCACGGATGTTCGAGACGCAGTTGCGCTCGGCGTCGGTGCGGCCCGGCTTGGGCGACCAGGTGACGTAGGCTCCCAGGCTGTCGGGAGAGGTCAACCCCGGCCGCTCGCCGATCAGCACGACAACCAGTTCCGCCCCCAGCCGTTCGCCGATCTCGTCGCCGATGGCCACGCGCCCCTGCTCGACGATGACGAGGGCGGGGGTTCGATCGAGCCTCGGGATCAGCGCCTCAAGCAGCGGGACGGCGTGCGTCGCCACCGCCCGCGGCGACAGGCCGTCCGCCAGCACCACCGCCAGCCGCGAGCGCCCGAGCCCGGACAAGGCCTCGGGATCCGCCAGCCGCCGCCCCAAATCGGGCCGCCGCAGGTACATCGCCCGATCCCGAGCCGCGCTTTTCACCACGACGCTCGGCCATCCCCGCAGCGCCAACTCCCGTCCGAGCGCCCGAGCGTCCAGCGGATCATGCACCGCGTCCCGAGCCCGCGCGTGCGCCAGTTGAAAATCGAGCAGCTCCGCCGTCGGCAGCCCGTTACCCGATCGCCCCAAGGCTACGCGGGCCGGCGTGAAGGAGCGCAGTTCTGTCATTCGCATTCAACCAAGCCTCGAACTCCGGCGCCGGCCGCAAACCGAGCGCGCTTCGCAGATACAGCGCATCGTGGAACGACGTGCTCTGATAATGCAGCATGACGTCGTCGGCCCCCGGCACGCCCATGATGTAATTCACGCCCGCCACGCCCAACAGCGTCAGCAGTTGGTCCATGTCGTCCTGATCGGCCTCGGCGTGATTCGTATAGCAGACGTCGCAGCCCATCGGCAGCCCCAGCAGCTTCCCGCAGAAGTGATCCTCCAGGCCCGCCCGCACGATCTGCTTGCCGTCGTACAGATACTCCGGCCCGATGAAGCCGACCACCGTATTCACCAGCATCGGCCGATACCGCCGGGCCACCGCGTACGCCCGAGCCTCGCACGTCTGCTGGTCGACGCCATGATGCGCGCCGGCTGAGAGCGCGCTGCCCTGGCCCGTCTCAAAGTACATGATGTTTTCGCCGCGCCCCAACTCGCGCGCCGCCTGGTGCGCCTCATCGAGCATGGCGAGCGTCACGCCGAAGGACGCGTTCGCCGCCTCGGTCCCGGCGATCGATTGAAACACCAGGTCCACCGGCGCCCCGCGGCCGAGCGCCTCCATCTGGGTGGTCACGTGCGCCAGCACGCAGCTCTGCACCGGAATCTGAAAGCGTAGCCGCAACCCGTCGATCAGCCGCAGCAACCGCTCCGTCACGTCGACGCTATCGGTCACCGGATTGATCCCGATCACCGCGTCGCCGCTCTCGAGCATCAGCCCGTCGATGATGGAAGCCGCGACGCCCACCGGATCGTCGGTGGGATGATTCGGCTGCAGCCGCGTCGACAGCCGTCCGGCGAGCCCGACCGTCGTCCGAAACCGCGTCACCACGCGAATCTTCGCCGCCACGGCGATCAGATCCTGCGCCCGCATGATCTTCGACACGGCGGCCGCCATCTCGGGCGTTACCCCAGGGGCGAGCGCCGCCAGACGTTCCCCGCTCGCCTGTTCGCCGAGCAGCCAGTCGCGGAACTCGCCCACCGTCAGGCTCGACACCGGCTCAAACGCCCGCGCATCGTGCGAATCGACGATCAGCCGCGTCACCTCGTCGGTCTCATACGGCGCGAAGGCCTCGTTCAGGAACGCCTTCAGCCCGACATCGGCCAGCGCCATCCGAGCCGCCACGCGCTCCTCGGCGCTTTCCGCCGACAGCCCCGCCAGATCGTCGCCCGACCGCGCCGGCCCGGCCTTGCCGAGCAACGTTCGCAGATCGTCGAAGCGGTAGACGCGCCCGCCCACGGCGTGCCGGTAGCTCATTCGCCGGCGGCCTCCGCCTCGCTTTCGACGGCGATGGCGAAAGCCTCCTCGGGCGCGAGAATCAGCCGTTTGCGCGCGTAGCCCACAAAGTACAGCACTCCGCAGGCGAACCACACGGCCGCGCCCCACACCCCGCGGCGGTAATCGGGATTCTGAAACAGCGCGACCAACGTCACCGCCGACAGCACGGCCGCCATCGCCGCGCCAGCCACGCCCAAGGGACTCCGGTACGGCCGCGCGATCTTCGGAAACCGCACCCGCAGGATGATGAACGAGACCATCTGGAACACATAGGCGATCACCGCGCCGAACACCGCCATGTTCAGCAGCACGGCGCCCACCGCGCTGTTTTCGCCCGCCGCCCAGATGACCAGCGCCGCGCCGTATCCGATGGCGGCGCCCACCACCAGCGCCCGCACCGGCGTGCGCCGCGTGCGATGGATCGCCGACAGCCACTCCGGGAAGTAGCCCGACCGCGACAGCGAAAAAATCTGCCGCCCGTAGGCGTAGATGATGGCGTGGAAGCTCGCGATCAGGCCCGTGCAGGCGAAGGCGGCCAGCAGTTTCGACCAGGCGTTCGCGCCGAAGATGGTGCGGAAGCCGGCGAGCAGCGGTTCGGTGGAGGTCGCGATGGCCGCCGCGCCGGGAGCAATCGCGCCGCTCAGCGCGGGCGTCGCGAACGAGCACACGATCAGCGTCGCGAGCGCCAGCAGGATGCCCTTGGGAAGGTCGCGCCCCGGGTCGTGCGTTTCCTCGGCCGACAGCGGAAGCTGTTCGATGCCCAGATACACCCAGATGGCGAAGGGCAGCGCCGCCAGCACGCCGCTCGAGCCTTTGGGCAGGAACGGTCCGCCCGCCAGGGCCCACCGCTCGAAGTCGACCAGCGGAAGCGCGCCGGCATAGAAGATCGCGAGCACCGCCAGCGCGCAGAGCGTGATCCACACGCACACCTGGAAGGACAGTTCGACGCCGTGAATATTCAGCCCCACGAACACGACGTAGCAGGCCAGCCACCACAGCGGCGCGAACTGGGCGGGCGTGCCGAAAATCGCGCCCAGGTATCCGCCCGCGCCCACCACGATGGTGGCGGGCGTGAAGATGTACTCCATGTTCTCGGCCAGGCCCGTGACGTAGCCCGCCATCGGACCCATGGCCGTGCGCGCGAACGAGTACGCGCCGCCGGCGTGCGGCAGCGCCGGCGACATCTCCGCCAGGCTGAACGACAGGCCGATGTAGAGCAGCGTCACCACGCCCAGCGCGACCATCAATCCGCCGAATCCGCCGGCCTGAAACCCGAAGTTCCAGCCGAAGAAATCGCCGGAGATCACCGCGCCCACGCCCATCGCCCACAGATGCGGAACCCTCGCGTGGCGGCGCAGGACGCGTGTGGCGAACCAGCCGTCGTCGCGAGACGAGTAGGATACCCCTGACATGATCTCCTGAGGATAGCAGGAGAGCCCCGGTTCACCGCTTCGTTTCAAGCCGTTCGTTGAGGATCGCCTTGCGCACGCGCAACCGCGTGGCCAACGTTTCGGCCTCCTGGGCGTCGGCGAAGTTCGACATCCTGCGGGCCAGCCGCGCGTAGTTGTCGAAACTGGCGGCGGTGTCGGCGGAAAGGTCTGGCGGACGCTTCCTCTGGATCTCCAGGGCGCGCTTGTACAGGTTCGCCGCGGAGTCGAAGCGTTTCAGGTCGTGTTCGAGATTGGCCAGGCTGAGCAGCGTTCCCACCAGCGATTGCTGGCACGCCTCACCGTTCTGCTCGTAAATTTGGATGGCCTGCTCGAAGTTCGCCTCGGCATCGGCGGTGCGCTTCATGTGGTAGTACACCACGGCCAGGTTGTTCAGGTCGATGGCCAGTTGCGGATGCCGCGGGCCCAGCGCCTTGCGGTCGATGTCGTAGGCCTTGCCGAAGGCGGCCTCCGCTTCCGTCCAGCGCGACCGCTGCAACTGGTTCGCGCCCAGGTTCCCCCACGCGCTCGCGACATTCGGATGGTCGGGCCCGTAGGCGCGCGTCCACGTTTCGACGGCGCGCAGCAGATAACGGTCCGACGCCTTGAAGTCCCGCTTGTGCGCGGCGAGCGTTCCCAGATTGTTGAGGACGGCGGCGGCCTTGGGGCTCGCCGGGCCATAGGCGCGCACGAAGATGGCGAGCGCGCGTTCGAACAACCGTTGCGGGGCGGCGGTCTCGCCGCGGCGGGCCATGGCGAGCGCGACCCCGTTCAACGGCGGCGCACAGCGTCGATCCTCGGGCCCCCATGCGCGCTCGCAGCTTTCGAGGGCCTTGCGGAACATGGTCTCGGCGGAGTAATAGTCGCGCCGTTCGAAATATAAGTCGCCAAGCGAGGTCCAGGCCACGATCGAGTTAGCCTGGCTGTCGGGAATATGCTCCCACATCGCCTCCGCGCGAGTTAGATTCCGCTCCGCCCCGGCCAGGTCTCCTTTCGCCCCGGCAAGCAGGCCCTGCTCACTCAGGAACGCCGCGGCCAGCGATCCTCGGGCGTCGCCCGCCTCGAAGGCCGCGCGCACCTCGTCCAGCAGTCTGCCGGCGGCGTCGAGCCGACCCTGGTCGCGCAGCATCGTCGAGTAGTTCACCATCGTTCGCAGCCGTTCCACGCTCAGCTCGGGGTGTCCCCGATAGGTATCGAGCGCGCGCTCGTAGGCCGCCGCGGCATCGGTGAAACGGGCCTGGGAGTAAAGCGAGACGGCCAGTCCGTTGAACGCGGCGGCGGTGACCCCGGCGGGCGCGTCCGCCGAGCCGAGAGCCTCGCGGAACAGGCGTTCCGCCTCCGTGTACGCGCCGTTGCGGTACTCCCGGACGCCCGCTTCGTTGAGGGCCAGCGCGCCTGCCGGCTTCGGTTCCCCGAAGGCGGCGGCGATGGTCGCCGCGGCGAGCAGCGCGGCGAATGGGGCGATGCGAACGGTCATGGGTCCTCCAGGAAATCAAACACTCCGACGGAGGAGGATGAAATGAGTTAGGACATTCGCCCACGATCGAGTTATAGTTATCACAATGTGTTATCGAGTTAGGCTAACTCGGGCTGGGGCGGGCCGTCTCCGGCGGCTGTCCGGGACCCTGGTTTGGGGCGAATCGCCCCAAGCGCGGCGGCGTCTGTCGCGCCCCTGGGACAAACGATTCCCGGAAGCGGACAGTGTTCGCGGCGATGCGTCAATAGACTCCGTGATTTCCGATGGAACACGGAGTGCATCGCCTTCGTACCGAGAAAGTGAGCCCTAACGTTCCGTACAGCAGGACGTCACATTATGCAGCTTGGTGAAATCGTACGGCAGGATCGGCCGCCCATGTTTGAGGGGCCTGTGAACGACAGGCCGGATGGACGGCTCGGCGAATCGCGGGAGCTTCCCGGGATGAGGTTGCGGGAGCGTGTGGACCCGGCGGGTTCGCGTCTTCCTCGGCGCTCTCACGGCAAGGCCTTTCTCGAGTACGTCATTGAAGGATGTTTCGTCGAGGAGTGCGACGGGGGTCGCGCGCGTGTGCAGTCGGGCGCGTTGCGGTACATCGCCGCCGGCGCCGCCCACGCCATCGAGTACCCGGTCGATACGCGGGCGCTCGTCGTGGAGCTGGAGCAGGAGATGTTGCGCATGGCGCCCGGCTGCGGGGCCGTCCTTCAGAGCACCTTCGACATCCGCACGCCGCAGGCGCTGATTCTGGCGCGGCGGCTGGTGACGGAGTTCCGTGAACGGGACGACGCGGCCGGCATCGCGATCGCGGGATTGGTGCTCGAGATCCTGGCCGAAGGCGTGCGCTCGCGGGGCTCGTCTCCGCGCCACGCGCCGCGTTGGCTGACCCGCGCCCGGGCGATGATCGACGCGCGTTTCCTCGAAGCGCCCAGCCTCACGGCCATTGCCGACGCGGTGGGCGTGCATCCGGTGCACCTGTCGCGTGAGTTCCGCCGCTACTTCGATTCGACCGTGGGCGAGTACACGCGGCGGCTGAGAATCGACCATGCGTCGCGCCTGCTCGCCAGCACCGCGACTCCGCTGGCGGAGATCGCCGAAGTATGCGGCTTCGCCGATCAAAGCCACTTCTCGTCCGCGTTCAAGCGCACTGTGGGCCTGACGCCCGCCCGCTTCCGCGGCCTGCACGCCTGATCGGACGGCGCCTCCGACACCCTTGCCCGGCGCCGTCTACAATGGATCTGTGTCCGGCGAGCCTGCCATCGCGGTATCCCAGCTAAGTAAGGTCTACGGCGGGAAGGCCGCCGTGGACGGCCTGACGCTGACGGTTCCGCGGGGCTCCTTTTTCGGATTCCTCGGCCCGAACGGCGCCGGCAAGACCACCACCATCCGTATGCTGATGGGGCTTGCCCCGCCCACTTCCGGAGAGATCTCGATACTCGGCTTCTCGCTGCCCGACGGCGCCATCGAGATCAAGAAACGCATCGGCCTGGTTCCCGACGAAAGCCTGCTGTTCGACCACCTCACCGGCGCCGAGTACATCGAGTTTGTCGCTCGCATGTACTCGATCCCCCGAGCCACCGCCCGGGAGCGCGCGCGTGAACTGCTCGAGCTGTTCCAACTCGACTCCGCCGGGCGGAAGCTCATCGGCGAGTACTCCAAGGGCATGCGCAAGCGCGTGGCGATGGCGGCCGCGCTGGTCCACCGGCCGGAACTGTATCTGATGGACGAACCCTTTGAGGGCGTGGACGCGGTGGGCGCGCGCCTGATGAAGGACCTGCTGCTCGAGCAGGTCCGCCACGGCGCCACGGTCTTTCTCACCTCCCACGTTCTGGAGGTGGTCGAGCGCCTCTGCGACCGCGTGGCCATCATCAACGAGGGCCGCATCATCGTGGAGGACTCGATGACGGCGCTTCGCTCCGGCGCCGAAACGCTGGAGGACATCTTCGTGCGCGTGGTGGGCGTGGGCCGCACCGCCGACGCCCTGGACTGGCTGTGACTGGCCAGGTGCGCGCCATCGTCTGGGCCCAGTGGCGGAGCCTGGTCAACTACTTCCCGCATTCGAACCTGGCGGTCAGCGCGGTGAGCGCCGGACTATCGGCGGTTTGGTACGGCGGCTGCGTGGTCTTCGCCGTGCTGCTCGCGCAGGTGTTCAGCGAGCCGGCCAACGCGGGTCTCACGGAGTCGGTCCTGCCGCCGGGCCTGTTGCTCGGATTCCTGTTCTGGCAGATCGTGCCGGTGCTATTGGCCACCACGGGCGGGTCGCTTTCGATGCGGAAGCTGCTGGTCTACCCGGTCGAGCCGTCGCGCTTGTTTGGACTCGAACTGGCGCTGCGGGCGGCCACGACATCGGAGATGACCATCGTTTTGACGGGCGTCTCGGTGGGTCTTGCCCTGAATCCTCGTCTGCCGAAGTGGGGGCCGCTCGCGCTCGCGGGGTTCGCTGCCTTCAACATCTGTCTTTCGGCCGGAACGCGCGACTTCATGGTGCGTATGTTCGAGCGGAAACGCCTGCGCGAGATCGCCGGGCTGCTGATCGTGATGGTGGGCGCGATTCCGCAACTGATCATCGCCATGGGGTACGGCGAAAAGGTGGCCGGGCTGTTCCGGGGCGGTCCGGGCGCGCCGGTGTGGCCGTGGAGCGCCGCCGCCCTGCTATGTGGCGAGCGGCCGTCGCTGGCCGCGGCGGCGGTGTTGGCGGCGTGGACGGCGGCGGGATACGCCTTCGGACGCTTTCAGCACGCCCGTACGCTGCGTTTCGACGCGGAGGAAGCCAATGCCTCCGAGAGTCCCGTCGCGGCGCCGCGGCGTGGAATCGCGGAGCGTTTGTCGGCCTGGCCGAACCGGATTCTGCGTGACCCGTTGGCGGCGCTGGTCGAGAAGGAAATCCGGTTCCTCGTCCGCGCGCCGCGCTTCCGGCTGGTTTTCATCATGGGATTCACCTTCGGGCTGGTGATCTGGCTGCCGATGGCGGCGGGACACGCCCGCGGCGGCGTGGTGGGCTCGAATTTCCTCACCTTCACCAGCCTGTATTCGCTGTTGTTGCTCGGCGATGTTTGCTTTTGGAATGTGTTCGGCTTCGATCGCCTGGCGGCGCAACTGTACTGGGCGATGCCGGCGCCATTCTCGACGGTGCTGATCGGCAAGAACCTGACGGCGCTCTTCTTCGTCCTGCTGGAAGTGACGCTGATCGCCATCGGCTGCGCCGTGATTCGGGCGCCGCTCGACGCTGTACGCATCGCCGAGGCGTACGCGGCCACCGTGACGACGGCGCTGTATGTGATGGCGCTGGGCAACCTGACTTCGACCACCAACGCCCGGCCGCTCAACGCATCCCGAGCGATGCGCTCCGGGGCGCCCGGAAAGCTGCAGGCGCTGATGCTGCTGCTGTACCCGGTGGCCTCGATTCCCGTCCTGCTTGCTTTCGGGGCCCGCTACGCCTTTTCAGGCGAGTGGGCGTTCTTCGCGGCGCTGGCCGCGTCCGGCGCCATCGGAGCTGTCGTGTATCGGGTCAGCCTCGAATCGGCCCTGGAAGCCGCGGAGAAGAATAAGGAGAAACTCCTCGCCGCGCTCGGACAAGGCGAGGGTGTGATGCAAGCGTGACCCGCTACGCGCTCGCGGCCAGTTCGAGCCGGGGCGAGCAGCGCCGCTCCCCGTGCGCCGCTGGCATCCGGCAGTCGCCGTTCGCCAGTGCGCCAACGTGGTGCACTTTGTGCTGGACCGGTGGAATCGCCTGCTTGACGTGCTGCGCGAGCAGTTCCGTTTCGAGGGTAAGCAGTCTGACCCGGGAACGCAGCCGGTGGAGTTGGCTGTTGCCGGCCGCCTCGTCGATGCCGACGAGATTGTCAAGGGCGGCTCGGATCAGTTCCGAGATCGTTTCAATTCCGCTCGCTTCGCATGCTTCCTGAAGCCTGTCATACTCCTCTTCGGTCAATCGGAAATAGATCTTGTGGCTTTTCATGGGGCGCCTACGTCCTCTGTCTGAATCGGTTCTATGTATGAAAGCGTGTTTGGGCACACCTTGTGCCAAGTATTCCCGAGGGTCAAACGCGGAACCTCTGGGATTTTCTAAATCTGTTCCTGCAATGGGTAACGCGCGAACGGGACCGTGTTTTGGATCACACAAAAGAGAGAATCGTGTATTAATTGCGCGTTCTTAGCGTGCGGCGGGAATGGATTGGAGGACGGCGTAACCCACGGCGCCATGGATGCGCTCGTCGGGACGCGGCGTGTCTCCACCGCCGAACCAGACGTGTGCGCCGTCGGGGGTCGCGAGCACGGTCGGGTCGCAGACGACGCGCGAATTCCACGGTTGGGCGCCGGACAGGACCTCGGCGCGTGTCGATCGGGTCCAGGTGAGGCCGTCAGAGGATTCGGCCAGGCCGATGCGGCGGTTTTCGGCGCGGTCGCGGCCCGTGTAGAGCATCCAGTAGTGTCCGTTGGAGGCCCACACCGCCGGCTCGCCGAGCCCGTTCTCGTCAAAGCCGCCGTCCGGGCCGATCTCGAGCACGGGGTTCGATCGCAGCCGGGTCCAATGGACGCCGTCGGCGGATCGGGCGACGCCCAACCGCTGCCGGCGGGCCCGGTCCATGCCCGTGTAGAACAGATACAACACGCCGCCGGTCTCGATCACGTACGGGTCGCCCGACGCCCGCTCGTCCCAGGAATGGAGGGGGCCGAAACCGAGCACCGGGGAGGGTTCCCGGGTCCAGTGGGCGCCCTGGTCGGACGAGGTCGCAAGACCGATCCGCGGAGGATCGCCGGCCTGGTACCAGTACAGTATCTGGCCGCCACGGACCAGGGCGGACCCGTTGGCGGCGATGTATTGGCCTTCCCAGGAGTCCGGCCGGGGCGACAGTATGGCGCCGGTCTTCCGCCACTGTACGCCGTCGGAGGAGGCGGCGACGCCGGTGCGCCAGGTTTTGCCGTCGAAACCGGAGTACAGGTTCAGCAGGCCGCCGCCCATCCGGATCACCGACGGGTTCAGCAGATCCACCGAGTCCCAGGCGTCCGGGCCACGGTCCAGGACCGGTTCCGGCCTCACCTGCCACCGGAACCGGATGTCCGGCCCCGGGGGCGGCGGCGGGAGGCGGAAATCGGCGTAGGGTGCGCAACCGGCCAGTCCCAGGGCGCACAGCAGTACTGCTCGTGTCATGCCAGCGCCACGCGCACCTTGAGGCCGGTCCCACGGCCCGGCCGCGAATCGAGGTTCAGTTCCCCGCGGATGGCGCGGACGCGTCGGCGGATGCTGCGCGGTCCCAGCCGCAACTGGTCCAGTTCTTCAAGCGAATAGGCGCCACTGAACGGAAATCCCGTGCCGTTGTCGTCGACGGCGATCTCCAGGGACTGTCCAAACTTGTTCAAAGCGACCGAAACACGGCTCGCATTTGCATGTTTTTGCACGTTATTGAGCGCTTCTCGCACCACTTGGAGCAGTTCCAGCGACAGTTCTGTCTGCGCCGGCTCGACATATTCGCGGCTCATGAAGGCTGCCGAAATCCCCGTATCTCGTTGAAACTGCTCGACCATCCGGCTTATCGACGCCCCCAGGCTCTCCCCCGCCAGGTCCGCCGGCCGCATGTTGCGGACGAATTGGCGCAGGTCGTTGACCTGGGAGTGGCACAGCCTTTGCAGTTGGGACAGTTCGTCGGAGGCTAGGTTCGGGCTGCGGGCGAGGAGTTTTTTCAGGATCTCCAGGCGCATCTGGAACCCGATGAAGCTCTGCATAGGGCCGTCGTGGAAATCGGCGGCGATGCGCTGGCGCTCGTCTTCGCGGGCGTGCAGGGCCTCCAGGCGATAGCGGACGCTGTGGCGGGAGGCGCGGAAGAGGCGGGAGTCAAGATGGTCGCGATTGAGGACCCAGACGGCGGCGAGAAGGGTCGAACAGGCCATCGGGACCGCCAGCGACAGCCGTTGGGGCGCCGGGACGGCGAGGATTCCGGCCAAGGCGACGGCGGCGACGCCCGCCACGGTCCGGGCCGATTGGGTGACCACCGCACCGCTCAGGAGGTATACGAAGATCGCCAGGGCCAGGGACATCCAGGCCGCGTCCGGGTAGTCCGATCGCGAGGCGAAGGCCAGCCAGAGGACGAAGGCGGCCGCGTCGATGGCGATGGGGAGCAGCGGACTGTCGCCCGCCTCCATGCTGCGGCGCAGAAGGCGCAAGGATCCGGCGATGAAGACGAGCAGGGGGAGGGCGGACCAGGAAAAGGGCGCTGTTCCGTAGACAACCTCGAGCGCCAGGCACACGAGCGCGAGCGCCGTACGGGCGATGCTGAACGACAGCCGCCACGAGTACGGGAGCATCAACGCCTTACCTCACGTACAGATAGAGCCGGTGGCCGCGGCCTTCGCCGTCGTTGTCGATGTCGACCGTTTTGATGGGTTTCCAGCCGGCGAACTCGAAGTCGTGGGCGACCACGCGGGTCCCCTTCTTGAGCTGCCTTTCCAGGATCGGACGGACCTTCTCGTTGGAATCCGACAGCAGATAGACGGTCAGCATGGAGGCGGAACTGTAGTCCTGAGCCATGATGTCGCCCTCGATGACGTGGGCGCGATCGGCCAGACCGAGTTTCTTGATCTTGACCAGGCTCTGTTTGACCAGGGCTTCGTCGAACTCGACGCCGGTCGCGTCGGCCTTGAACTTCTGCGCGGCCATGATGACGATGCGGCCGTCGCCCGAGCCGAGGTCGAACATCTTCTCGCCGGGCTTCAGATCGCCGAGTTTCAGCATCTGTTCGACGACGGTGAGCGGCGTCGGGAAGTAGGGCGCCAGCTTGTCGGGTTCCTTTTGCGCAAATACGGTGCACACGCCCAGGGCGGCCAGGAACGCGAGTTTCATAGGTTCTATCTCAGACTAGCAGGCCGGGGGAGAGCTTTGGGTTATGGCTCGACGTAAATGCGTACGCGGTTGCTCGCCTGGCCGTTCACTTCGAGATACAACTCGGCCGGACCGTAGTTGACGAGCTTAGGCACCTGGATTTCAATCAGATAGAAGCCCACGTAGCCAGGCGCCAGGGTGGCGCGGGTGACTTCCACCGGAACGCGATCGAGCAGGGCCCGCACCGGGGCCACCACGGCGGGCGGGTTTTCAACCGGAGCCGGAAGGCCGGTGGTCCATTCGGGTTTCACGGCGCCGAGTCCGGTGGCCAGGATCTGAATGCGGGCGTTCGAGCGGGCGGGCCGCATCGGATCGAGCAGAACGCCGTTGTCGGCATCGAGCACCATCGGGGCGCCCTCGGAATCGACGAATATGGCCGGGGCCGCGGCCTGGAGGGGGACTCCAAAGGTCAACGGGCCGCCGGCGGCGTCCAGGGCGAGCGAGAGCATCGAGCCACGGGCCTCAAACGGGATCTGGATCTCGGACTTGGCGTCGGAGCGGGCGAGAACCGGGGTGTTGATGGCGCCGGCTCGGGCCGAACGGACGTTGGCGCCGACGACGGTGAGCAGGGCGCCTGGCGCGGCGGCGCGGTCGGATAGATCGGCGGCGCTCACCAGGCGAGGCGAGCGGACCCGATGAGGGGCGGAAGCGCCATATACGCCGTAACCCTCGAAGGCGGCGTACAGTTGATTCCCGGCGGCGTCCAACCGCACATCGGTGGCGCGAGCCGACGGAAGCCCATCGGCCAGGCTGCTCCATTGGGCGGGGGAACCAGCGCCGGCGAGATCTTCAAAAGCCATGAAAACGCCGCGTTCGCCGGCCACGTAGACAGCTCCGGTGGCGCGGTCCGCGACGACGCCGTAGGCGGGAACGTCGGGAAGATTCGCGGTCAGGTCGTCCCAGAAACCGCCGGCGTTGATGGTCCTCAAAAGATGCGGCGCGCGGGCCGTGGCAGGTGCGCTGGCGAACCGGCCGCCGAGGGCGGCGAGCGCCAGGTGCGGATTACGGGAATCCACGAAGATCGCCTCCACCGGGGCGGCGAACTGATCCGGTCCCTGGGTCCAGGAGCGGCCGCGATCGGCGGAAACCCACAGGCGGCCGTCGGACGAGCCCGCGTAGTCGTAATCGCCGCTGGAGGCGACGGCGGTGATTGTTGCGCCGAGGGTTGCCGTCCAGGCGGTTCGCAATTGCCGGTCACGGTCGAAATCCGCGTCCTGCACGGGACGCCAGGCCAGCTTCTCTCCAGGCTGCCATTCAAACGCGCCCGAGGACTCGAGCACACGCACCGACAGGCGCAGTCCGCGACCGTTGGCGGGAGTCCCCAGAATTCGCCAGACCGGCAGGTTCGGCAGGTCCTGGTTCATACCGGTCCAGGACTGGCCCCCGTCGAGCGATCTCCACACGCCCGAGACGGTGGCGACCACGATCTCATCGGCGTCGCGAGGCGAGACCGCCAGATCCCGTAGCCCGTCGCCGAGGATCGAGACGCCCTTGAAATTCGTCAGGCTGGCCCAGTGTGCGCCTCCATCGTCGGAGCGATAGACGAATCGACCGATCGCGTAGGCCCTGGTAGGAATTGTCCGTATTCCCCGCACCCGGGCGCCAGCCTCAGGCAGAACGGCCGCGACGGCGTCCACCGCGGGAAGCGGTCCGGCCAATTCGCGAGGAACCGGGGCCCAGGCTTCCATGTCGCGGGTTACGAAAGTGCGGTCGGCGGCGGCGCGGGCGTAGAGACGCTCGCCGTCCTCCGAGTACCAGATGCGCTCGATAGGGCCGGTGGCGACGGCGGGCAGCGACAGGTCGAGGGCGGCGTTGCCGATCTTACGCCAATCCGGCTTCGGGGTCTGGGCGAGGGCAGGCCAAGCCAGCACCGCCGCGGCCAGCGCGGCAATCAGGCGTCCCGTTGTGTTCCCTCGACACATCGACGAGTCCATTTTATCCTGAGATCGGACTTTTGCCCCCATACCAATGTTGGGCAGTTCACCTATTTTATTCGGTTTCCCGCCTTGCCCCCGGCAGGTTCCCGGATTGCTCTTGCAATTTTGGTGTTAGACTGAGAGTCTACAAGGCGCGTGAGGCACTATGCTGTAGAACGGAATCCAGCCGATTCCGGGTACAGGGGAGTTTATGCCGCGGAGAATGGGGTGGACGACGATAGCCGGGCTGCTCATCGCAGCCAGTCTGCCCGTGGTGTGCCTTGGGCAGATCTTTCCGCCGGCTCCTGAAGCCGCCGCCAAAGTGGTCAACCTGACCGGGTCCGTATCCGTACTCCGAGACAACCAGCCGTGGGCCCTTTCGATGGGCGACAGTGTCCAGGTGCGTCAGGTGATCGTGAGCGGTCCGGACGGCCACGCGGTATTCCAGGTGTCGGACGGCAGCACCTTTGAAGTTTTCCCGAACTCCTATGTGACGTTTCGGAAGAATCCCCCGAATTGGCGCGACTTGCTGGATGTCCTGGTGGGACGGGTGAAGGTCCACATTCAAAAGCTGGGCAATCAACCGAATCCGAACCGGATTTACACGCCGACCGCCGTCATCTCCGTGCGCGGCACAACCTTCGACGTCGATGTGAGCGACGAGGACGAATCGACCCAGGTGTCGGTGGAGGAGGGGACGGTTGCGGTCCAACACGCCCTGCTTCCGCGCGGCAATCCGAAGATCCTGAACGACGGCGAATCCCTGATCGTTTACAAGACGCAGCCGCTTGAAGCGCGGGTTATCGACCGCGGGACCATCGCCCAGCACGTGCTGCGGGCGTTGATCGACGCGGCGTCCACGGCCCTGACGCGCACCGGACGCGTGGGCGGAAGCCTTCCCGGATCCGGGAGTACGAGCGGCGACACGAAGCGCCCAGAGCCTCCTCCGCCTCCTCCACAGTAGGCTGGCGACTTTCCTCTAAATAAATCTGGTCCGATTGATCGATCTCGCGAAGGTCCTGCGCACTTCATGGTGTGAGCGAGTTCGAATCGAAAGGAGGAGATGGTCATGAAAGTTCAGACTTCGGTGAAGGCTGGTTTCAATCCGCAACCGGATCCCCCGGGCCGCCGCTAATCGGGCGTTGCAGTGGGGGCGCGAGAGTGGCTCCCTGGAACCGAATCGCGTGGCGCCGGGAATGCCGCCGCGCGGGTTCGTCGACGGTGTCCGCAAAATCAAAAACAGATCGATGGAGGAGATGGTCATGAAAGTTCAAACTCAGGTGAAGGCTGGTTTCAACCCGCAACCCGAGCCCCCGGGCCGCCGCTAGTCGCGTTGCGACGGGGGGGTGCGAAGGCTCCCTGGAGCCGAATCGCGTGGCGCTGGGAATGCCGCCGCGCGAGTCAGCAAGATCGAAACAGATTGATAGGAGGAGCGATGAAAGTTCAGACTCCCGTGAAGGCTGGGTTTAATCCGCAACCGGATCCCCCGGGCCGCCACTAGGCTCGATTTGCCAACTCCAGGGCCGCTGCGGCGGCCCTTCCCTCCTTGTGCCGACCTCCCCGATCCCTCCGATAACCCCCCCTTGCGCGACCGGTGAGCCTCCCGGAAATGCCAACCCGTGTTGACCGGCTACTGAACGGCGACGGTTACCCCGGCCTGCGAGGACACTCCGTCAACCGAGATCGTGATGGGCTGAGGGCCTGGCGGCAAGCCCGCTGGGACAACGATGTCCACTTGCAGGACTCCTTCAAAATACCCGGGCGCGGATCTCGCGGCCCACACTTCCGCGGCGACGCCTCCGATGGACGCTGTAACCGGGAGCAACGGCTTCACGAGGAAGGGCGGCGACGTAACTCCCGTGATTCCGGCGGGCGACGTTTGTCCTTCCCCCGTCGCTATGATTGCGATCGTGGATCCGGGGGCGGCCGGGTTTGCGGCGCTGTTCACGCTGTTGTCCTGGTTGAGGATGACGCCCTGGCCGACGCCGGTTGAGCCGACGGTGAAGATTGCCGGCGCCGCGGCCGTGACGGGAAGAACCCATGCCACCGCCTGCACGAGGCCCGAAGGCGCCGTGTAGGTGACACGCATCGCGGTGGAGGTGCGGCCGGTGACTTCATAAGGCACGATCAGGTTGGTCTGGTTCGTCGAGGTGTAGACGATCGGCGCGGGGACGCCGTCGAAGGTGACCCTAAGACCGTTCAGTTCGGCCGCCAGCTTGCCCGTGGGATCGAGTTTCAGACCGCTTGGCGCCGCGGCGCCGACGGCGTAGCCTCGAAGGCTGACGATCTCTCCGGGGGCGACGGCTCCCGCGATGCCGGACGCCACGTTCACCACGCTGGCGAGCGCGGGCGGGGTCGCGCGGCCGGGCTCCACCAGGAGAGTCACGGGGACGTAGAGCGAGTCGCCGGGGGACTGGATGGTGAAGGATCCGTCGTATTGGCCCGGCTTCAAGGGCGGGTTCACGATGCCAATGGACAGGGTTGTGGGTGTCGGGGCGCTGTAGCGGTCGACTACGTTGAGCCAGGCGCCGCTGGTGAAGATGGTCACCGGTACAGGGATGCCGGCGGAGTCGAGCAGCGCGCTTTGATAGTCGACGAGGGGGGCTCCCACGGTCTGCACGAAGGTGAAGCTGGGCTTGGAGATGGTCAGTTTCGGCGGCTTGCTCCAGACTGCGAACTTCACCGGAACCGCGATGGGGGCCTGGCCGGGTTCGGAGATGGTCACCGCTCCGGTGTAAACGGCTGGGGTCAGTCCGGCCGGATTTACGGTGACGACTACCGTCTGGTTGGAGTCGGCCTCCGCGGTCATCCAGGGTTGGTCGACGGTTGCGGTAATCACTCCTTGAGGGTCTACGTTGATGGTCTGGCGCTGGGCCGCGGAGCCGGTGAGGGCGGAGAAGACGAGGCCGTCCGGCCCGGTTCCCGAGGCTCCAAGAAACGTCTGAAATGTTTGGACTCCGGTGAAGGTGAAGGTCGCGGGAATGACGACGACATTGCCCGGGCTGGAGATGGTCATCGATGCCCCGGTGGTGCGCTGCTGATAGTAGATCTGCGATGTGACGGCGGGGTCCCAGGTGAGGGTGAGCGTCGCGGGAGTGGTTCCGCTCATGGGGGAGACCTTGAGCCACGTTCCTTCATCGAGGGTGATCGAGAACGGCGTGGGAGCGGCGCTGGCGGCGAGCGTCACCGTCTGTTGGTAGGGCGCCGCCGTGGTGGACGGGGCGGTGAAGGCGATCGTCGCGGGGCTGGCGGATAGGATGGGCACGGCCGCGGCGGTGACGGTGAGGGTGACCGGGAGGGCTGCTTCGCTCGCCGCGGCGCCACGAACCTGGATCGTCCCCTGGTAGACTCCGGGCGCGAGACCGGACGGGTTGAAGGAGACAGTCAGCGTCGCGCCGCTCAGATAGGTGGGGGCCGTTTTCACCGAGAGCCAGCTTGCTCCCGAGGCAGCGGTGGCCGTGACGGACACGGAGCGCGCGACCAGGACCGTCCGGTCGGCGGGCGCCGGCGCCCCGGTCTGCCAGGCGACGGCTAGCGAGGCTGGAGTTAGCGACATCGCGGGGGCGGATGGGACGGCCGCGGTGTCGACTGGCGTCGTGGATGTCAGACAGGCCGGCAGACCCCCAGGTCCGCCGCAGAGAGACATCGCGACGACTCGGACCGGGCGGTCCGCGTTGAGCGAGAAGTTCGAGTCGCTTATTCCGTCGGCGAGGACCCATCCACCGGGTGGGATGACGTAGCTCGCGCCGAAGGAGTTCGCCCAGGAGCAGCAGTGCGCCCATGTGTAGGCGATCGACGCTGCCGTGGCGCTCGGGTTCTGGATGGCGACGGCGCCTCCCGCATAGGACGAGTAGCCGGTCACGCTGGGGGATGCGAAGAGCGGAAACAGCGGCTGCGTGCTGGAAAATTGGGCGCCATAGGTGGAGCCCTGGGACGACGGCGCTCCCGACTGGAAGCAGTAGTACTCGAATTTGTGCGATCCGTCCGTAACTCGGGCTAACTTGCCTGCTAACTCGGCGTCGCCTCCGATGACTAAGTCGATTTCGGTTGGAGATATGTAGTGAGTGGAAGCTAGGGCGACGCCTTCGATCACGAGTTGGGATGCTTCGGTGAAGCCCGTTCCGGATACGGGGACCGTGGCGCCAGCGGCAAGCACGCCCATGTTGGCCGGGATGTCGCGTATGGATAGGGAACCGCCGACGGTGACTGAGCCAGGCTCGACGGTGACGGTCGAGTCAGGAGACGTCGCGGCGACGGGAAGGCGGCCGAAGGCCGTCGGTGAGACGGGGACCGACACCACGATGACCGGCAGTCCGGCGAGTTGGCCGATGCCGGCTGTGCCCGAGGCGAATTGTATGTCGATGTTAGGCCAGTCGATGGTGGCGACGCCCACGGAGTCGGCGTTCGCCCCGAATAATCCCACCCGGACGTCCGGGCCGAACGCGGTGGGATCCAACTTGAGAACCAGGCGGCCGGCGGCGATTGCAGTGGGTTGTTGCGCGTAGATCCTGATTTGAGCCCATCCGCCCGCGGGCGCGGATTCGTTCGAGATGCGGAGGGCGACGGGCGGCGCGGCGAGGACGGACGGCGCGGCGATCGAAACAGCCAGCAGCAGGGCGGCGGCTCCTCGAGTCATGCCTTTATTATGGCTGACTAACAGAAACAAAACGGCCCGGAACCTTGCGATTCCGGGCCGTTGATTGAAACGAGTGAGACGGGGCTAGAAGTCCAGCCGCAGACCCATCGAGATGTAGCGCTGGCCGTCCATCGGACCCGTCGGGCGGCCGAAGTTGGCGTTGCCGACCGTGACGTTGACGTTGCCCAGGTCGGAGCGGTTGAAGGCGTTCATGAAGTCGGCGCGGTAACGCAGCTTCACGCTTTCCCAGATCGCGAAGTCCTTCTGCAAGGAGATGTTCTCGTTGCGGAAGTACGGGTTCCGGACCGCGTTGTTGTAAATCGACGTGCTGCCGAGCGTGTAGGCCGAGGCCGCCACGAACGGCGCGTTGGTTCCGTAGTTGAAGTAGCGGCTGTTGGGGTTGTTCGGATCCATATCCGTCGCGCCCATGCCGGTGCGGATGCCATTGCCGGTGTAGACGGCCTTGGTGATCGGCGTGAAGAGCACGCCGGCGCCGTTCGGGTTGCCGGCGGTCAGGATCTCGAGCGGCACGCTGGAGCGGTACTGCATGGCGGCCGAGATCGACCACCCGCCCGTGGCGAGGTTCACCAGATGGTTCGAACCGCCCAGGAACTTCTTGCCGCGTCCGAAGGGCAACTGGTACACCATGAGGATGTTCAGCGACTTCGGGATATCCATCGGCGAATAGGTCTTGGCGTCGGCGATGTTGTAGCTGTCGCCGGTCTGGACCTGCGCGCCCTGGCTGAAGATCTGGCGGTAAGTCATGAGCGTCAGGCTCTTGGACCAGACGAAGGAGGTGATCAACTGGAGGTCGCCGAACTTGCGCTCGACCTTGGTCTGAAGCGAATCGTACCAGGTCTTGCCGACGCCGGCGTTGCCTTCGCGAAGATCGCCGTACTGCGGGAACGGACGCAGCGCCTGGGCGAGCGTCGCGCCGCCGCCCCAACCGGCCGCGAAGCCGGCGAACGGCTCCTTGTAGCCAGCCGCGACGACCGCGGGATCGTTGATGTTCTTGCCGAGCAGGGAGCCGAGCGCGAAGTACGCCGGGTTCAACTGGTTGAGGTACACCGAAGAGTTCAGGCCGTAGCCGCGGTTGCCGACGTAGGCGGCTTCAATGGCGAAGCGCTGAACCTCATGCTGGACGGTGAAGCTCCAGTTGTAGATGCGAGGCGCCATGCCGTAGTGCTGCCCCTGGTAGAACTCGTTGCCCATGTTGTTGAAGTTGTCGGCCGTGGGGTCGAACGGCTTCTTGACGGTGCTGGTTCCGGTGGCGCGGATTCCGTTGTCCCAGAACAGGGCGGGATTGATGCCGTCGGAGCTGGCCGACAGCGGCGCGCCGCCGACGCCGTCGGTGCAACCGCAACCGCCGTTGCCGAGGGTTTGATAGTAGATGCCGAAGCCGCCGCGCAGGACGGTCTTGTCACGCAGGCGGTAGGCGAAGCCGGCGCGCGGACCGATGTCCTTGTAGTCGGTGGGGTAGAAGCGCTTGACGCCCGAGCGTCCCGAACCCGAGCCGGCGTATACCAGGGCGCCGGGCAGGCCGCCCGCGCCGGGATTGGGCAGGGTGAGGTCGACCGTGGAGGTCAAGCCGTCGCGCGAGTGCCAGCCGATCGGGACCTCGTAACGGACGCCGACGTTCAGGGTCAGGCGAGGGGTGACGCGCCAGTCATCCTGGAAGAACCCGGCGTGGTAGCCGTAACGGGTCTGACCGATGATGACGGGCAGCGTGGTCTGGCTGGCGCTGTCGGCCGCGCCGAGCAGCATGCTGGCGAAGGCGTTGCCGGTGGCGTTCTTGTTGGTGGGATCGGCGGTCTGATAGCGGCTGAAGACGTACGCGCCGTTGGTGCCGGCCCAGTCGTCGCCGGTGGTCTGCAGGCGGCGGATGTCCCAACCCATCTTGTATTCGTGCTTGCCCTTCACCCAGCTCAGCTGCTGTGACCACTGGTAGGTGTAGTTGAACTGTCCGCCGTTGTCCACCTTGCCCTGGTTCATGCCCCAGCTGGTGAGGTTGTCGGTGGAGAAGGAGATGTACGGCGTCGCGTCGGCCTTGCCGGTGAGTCCAGGGAAGCCCCACTTGGAGCCCCAGCCGCGTTCTTCCGGATTGTTCCAGCGCTGAATGGTCTGGCTGTTGCCGAAGGTGGTGTGCAGCAGCTTGGTCGGGCTGATGATCCAGTCCCAGTTGCCGCGGTAGTCTTCCGGATACTGGCCGTTCTGGAGGCCGTTGGAGAGGGCGCCGGAAAACTGGCTGGGCGCGAGGTCGAAATAGTTGCGGCGCGTCATGAAGAACGACACGCGCTGGCTGGGCGAGAACGAATGGTCCGCCTTGATGGTCCACAGCGTGTCGTCGTGCGTGCTGCTGCCGACCAGGGTGTAGTTCGCCGTCACGCCGCCGCCGCTGTTGGGATCGGGGATGTACGGGACGATCTTGCTGGAAATGGCGCTCCAACGGCTCTTCGGAATGATGTTGCCGGGGAACATGGTGCGAGTGGTGACGCCGCCGGCGGTCTGCGTGGTGGAGGGGTCGTAGATGCCGTAGGCGAGGCCGCTGAAATCGCCGTTCTTCATGGCGAGGGTCGGGACGGTTTCACCCGCGGTGATGACGGGCGTCGCGGGACGCACGTCCTTGGCGTAAGTGAAATAGAAGAAGGTCTTGTTCCGGCCGTCGTAGACCTTGGGGATCCACACGGGACCGCCCGCCGTGCCGCCTTCCTCATTCAGGCGCACCTTGGCGCGGTAGCCGGGGGTGCGTCCCACGACCTGGTTGCTGGACCAGCCGGCCGCTTCGAAGATGTCGCGGCGCAGGTTCCAGAAGCCGGAGCCGTGGTAGGCGTTGCTGCCCGACTTGGTGGTGATCATTTCGAGTCCGCCGCCCAGACGGCCGTACTCGGCGTTGAAGGTGGAGGTGACCAGCTTCATTTCCTGGTAGGCTTCAAAGCCGGGGAAGTAGAAGTTGGTTCCGCCCGATTCCGGGATGGTGATGCTCGCGCCGTCGATCAGGATTTCGCGAGCGCGGCCGTTGGAGCCGTTGATGCTCATTTCCGGGCCGCTGTTGACGCCGGGCATGTAGCTGATGAACGCTTCAGCCGAGCGCAAGCCGCCGCCGTAGATCGGCAACGTATACAGCGCTTCCTGGCTGAGGTTCTGGCCACGCTCGGACTTAGTGACTTCGAGCAAGGGCGCTTCGGCCTTGACTTCGATCTGCTGCTGGACGTCGCCGACCTGAAGGCTGAGGTCCAGGTCCGTGCGGGTTCCGATGCGGATTTCGATGCCGGTTCGGACCAATTTCTTGAAGCCCGGGTGCGTCACCATGACCTCGTAGGGTCCGGCGGGCAGTGACGGAAACACATAGAGCCCGGCCTCCGACGACTGAGCTGGATACTCGCGGCCGGTCGGAGTGTGGACCGCGATAATACTGACGCCAGGAACCACCGCGCCGTTCGGATCGGTGATGGTTCCGGCAATTGAACCTGAGGTCGCCTGTGCCATGACAACTGAGGCACTCAGCAACAGGATCAACATCGCAAGAGCGAGTCTCGCTAACCTCATTAACGATTGTCCTTTCGTTCCCTGAAAATACAGATGCACCGAGGCTGTTGGATCGAAGGGCTCCCGGCCCAGCGCAGCCTCCCCAATGAGCGATCCGGCTTTCGCCGGTCCGCTTCCGCTTGCCGGCTAAACCACACCGGCTTCTCCAAGCTCCCGCCGCGAACCGAAGACCGACGTTTCCGGGGGGCGGTGGGAGCCACCAAATGACGAAGTTCGTTCCCGCGAGTATATCAGGATTACAGGCGGGTGAATACGCGGGTTTCAAGGACTACAAGAAAAGTTAAGAAGAAGGTAATTCCCGGCCGCGGCTGGTCCTGATACGCTGGCCTTCGATGCGTACACTTGGAATCGCCGGGGCGGCGCTGGCCGGGACTTTACTGGTGGCCTGGCAATCGCCGCTATTCCCCGTCCTGAAGAGCACCGTGCTGTCGGGGCGTCAGGCTGGAGGCTTCTACCTTGTCCCGACCCATCAGCTTCTCAGGCCGTGGGGCGAACAGACGCTGCTCGCCGGCCGGCCGGTGGATATGGCGTTCGATGCCGAGGGCCGCATCCTGGCCGTGCTGAACTGGGACGGGGTCGATGTGCTCGACGCCGTGTCCGGGGCGGCGCTGGCGCACGTCAAGTCGAAGGGGACGTCGTATGCGGGCATCGCCTTCCGGCCGGGCTCGCGCGAGTTATGGGCGAGCGAGACGACGCGCCAGGCGGGATCGATTCTGGTGACGACGGTCTCGCCGTCCGGACGGCCCGGCGAGGCTGAGCGGATCGCATTGAAGGAGCATCCCGTGCCGACGGGCATGGCCTTCTCCTCCGATGGCGCGCGAGCCTGGGTGGCGCTCAGCCGCGACAACGCGGTGGCGCTGCTCGACGCCCGCGAACGCAAGGTGATTCGCCAGATCCCGGTGGGAATCGCGCCGTTCGGCGTGGTTATCGCGGAGAAGCAGGGGCGAGTGTTCGTTTCGAATCGAGGCGGACGGCGGCCGGTGTCGGGCGACGCCGTGGCGCCTTCAAGCGGAACCGAGGTGGCCACCGACGCCGCCACCGGCGCATCGAAAACCGGCACGGTGAGCGTTGTCGACCTGAAGACGTTCGAAACGCGGGAGATCGCCGTGGGACTCGCGCCGTCGATGATGGCGGCCTCGCCCGGCGGAGCGCTGGTCGCGGTGGTCAACAGCCACTCGGATTCGGTCAGTTTGATTGATGCGAAGTCGCTGAATGTGACGACGGTGGCGATCCCCGCGTGGCCCGAGAAGACGCTCGGAAGCCAGCCGTCGGCGGTGGCGTTCGCGCCCTCCGGAGACCGGTTGTACGTGGCCTGCGGCGGCACGAACGCGGTCGTCGTGTTGGGCCGCGCCGCCGGCCGTTGGACGGTGCAGGGCGCGGTTCCGACGGGATGGTTCCCATCGGCCATCGCGCTCGATGCGAGCGGGGCGCTGCGTGTGCTGAACATCAAGGGGCTGGGTAATACGACGCGCGCCAAGGGCGGTTTCAATTCGCGATCCTTCGAGGGGTCGCTGCTCAAGATCGCCCCGCCGACCGCGCCGCAACTCGCCGCGGGGCTGCGGGAGGTCCGCGCCGCCAACGAGCCGCGCTTCGATCCGGCGGGCGGCGTGGAGACGCTGTCGTCGTTGGGCGTCAAGCACGTGGTGCTGATCATCAAGGAGAATCGCACCTACGACCAGGTGTTCGGCGACATCGCGAAGGGCAACGGCGATCCGAAGCTGGTGATGTACGGCCGCGATGTGACCCCCAATCATCACGCCCTCGCCGAGCAGTACGTGCTGCTCGACAACTTCTACACCGGCGGCGCCATCAGCTTCGACGGCCATCAGTGGCTGATGCAATCGTTCGTCAGTGATTACGTGGAGCGAGCCTTCTCGGCGTCGCCGCGCGGCTATGCGTGGAATATGGCCGACGCGCTGACGGTGTCGCCCGCCGGCTTCTTCTGGCAGAGCGCCACGCGGCCCCTGGACATCCGCATCTACGGCGAATTCTGCCTGCCGGCGCGGTGGAATCCGCAAACGCGCAGCGTTGTCGACATGAACGAGGACGACGATCTCCCCTGGCGCCAATACTGGGCGCTCTACCAGACCGGGCAATGGCCGAGCGAGGTGGGCTGCCAGCCCGGCGTCCCGGCGCTTCGTCCGCAGATGAGCCTGCGCTACCCGTACAGTTCGATGGCGATCACGGATCAGATCCGGGCCGATGAGTTTCTTCGGGAACTGGCCGAGCGCGAGAAGTCCGGCGCGATGCCGCATATCTCAATCCTGACGCTCAACCAGGACCATACCGAAGGAAAGCGCCCGGATTACCCCACGCCGCGCGCCATGGTGGCCGACAACGATCTCGCGTTGGGGCGGATCGTGGAGGGCCTGTCGAAGTCGCGTTTCTGGCCGAATACGCTGGTGTTGGTGGTGGAGGACGACGCGCAGGACGGAGTGGACCACGTCGATGGGCGCCGGACCGTGGCGCTCGCCGTCGGGCCGTACGTGCGGCGCGGCGTCGTCGATTCGAACTACTACACGCACACCAGCATGATCCGCACCATTCAGGACATCTTCGAGATCCCGGCGCGGACCCGCTACCTGAAGAGCGCTCGCGCCATGACCAGCGTCTTCCAGCCCGACGCCGCGCCCGCGCCGTATCAGGCCCTGGCGCCGAAAGTGGCGCTCGATGAGATGAATCCGCCGGTGAAGGCGCTGTCGGGCCGTGCATTGTGGGCGGCCCGGCAATCGATGGCGATGAACTTCAAGGAGATCGACGACGTTCCCCGCGACGTCCTGAACCGCATCCTATGGTGGGATGCGAAGGGTTGGGACACGCCCTATCCCGTCAAGTCGAAGTGACCGGCCGTCACGCGGTGGTCTCCAGGCATTCGGTTTCGCCCATGCCCCCGCCGGGATCGGATTCGGCGGCGGGGAATACGTAGCGTCCGGCGACGGCCGCGGCGCCAATCGCGGCCGCCGCCATGAAGAAGGCCGCTGGATACCCGAAACGGTTCGCCACCGAGCCCGCGGCGAAGGAGCTGAGTCCGACGAACAAGTCACAGAACGCGCTGAGCACTCCCACCGCGGAGCCACGGTCTCTTTCGGGCGTCTGCTTAATGACGCTCGACGCCACCGAGGACCACGGGAACGAGAATCCAAAGCCCAGCAATCCCGTCGAGAGGATGGCCATGGCGGGCGAAGGTCCCATGCCGATGATGGTCAGTCCCGCCGCCATCGCCACAAGCCCTCCGTAATACGTAACGGCGGGGGCGACCCGATCCGGCAATCCGCCGAGGAAGAAGCGCGACAACAGCACAACGCCCGCGTAGGCCGAGAACGCCGCCGGGCCCGAGCCTCCGTGCCGCGCCAGGTGCAGGATCAGGAAGCCGGTGATCACCGGATACTGCACGTTGACGAGTCCAATGGCGAGGCCGGGCGGAATCAGGCCGGCGGGGATCCAGGCGCGACGCCTGGCGGTGGAATCCGGCCGGTACTCTTCCGGGATGCGCGTCAGCAGGGCGAAGGCGATGGCGGCGGCCGCAACCTGCATGATGGCGGCGCGTTCGAACGATCCCAGCCAGTGGCCGACAACCGGACCCGCCGAGATTCCGCCCCAGATGCCGCTGCTCAGATAGCCGAGCGACTGGGCGCTGCGGTCGACGCCGCCAAGTTCCACCACCCAGGCCGCCGCGCCCGTGTACAGGCAGGCTTCGCCGAAGCCTTGCAGGATGCGGCCGAGATAGGCGCCGGCGATCCCTAACGGCAACAGGTAGGATACGCCCGCCAGTCCGCAACTGGCGAGTCCCGAAAGAAACGCGACCTTGCGTCCTTTCCGGTCAGCCAACGGCCCGGAGCAGAAGCGGCTGCCCAAGGCGACGAACGAGAAGATGCCGATCACGAAACCGACTGTCTGATCAGATCCGCCGAGATCGTGCCGGATGTGTGGCGCCAGGCCCGGCAACACGGTTCCAATGCCTAGGAACCCTAAAAAAGTTGCTCCCACCAGGGCCCAGAAGCGCGCACTGAATCCATGCGCGAATAACCCCATTAGTTTCATTGTACAAGGGCCAGGCCGCCGATTCCGTGTCGGATTTCCCGACTGGCCCGTCGGCGATTCCTCCACGCCCGGTTTCGCCTGATCTTCGATCTCTGAATCGGATCAATCACTTAGGGGATTGGCCCGAGCCCTGCAACTTCAGTGGGCGGAGGTAGTCCATGTTCGCATTCCTGTTGTCCGATGAAGCGTGGCTGAACGCGACCAACGCCCTGCTCGGCGTTGTCACCGCCATCGCCGTCATCGCCATTGGCGGCGCCGTATTCCACGACGTCCTGGCGAAAATCCGGCAGCGCCGTCAGCACTTCGTTTACGATTCGCACTCGATGCACGTTCCCGATCTCGGATTCACCATGGCCGACGGCGGCGAACCGATCGGCGAGGACCATCCCGAAAAGAAGTAGGGAGCGGCCGCCATGCAATGCCCATTTCTTCGGGAAACGCAGGTCCAAAGCTGCCGCCATGCGTTGGTTCGCAAGCTGATCGTCCGCAACCCAGAGAGCCTGGCTTCGGCGCGGTGCTCGTCGGAGGCTCACGTGGAGTGTCCGCTCTACGCCGAGTCTCCGCAGGAGTTCGGCGATCCCGACCGCTGCCCATACCTGGACGAGCCTCTTGTCCAGTTTTGCGCCGCGGCGCCGGTGCAGAAGTTCATCCCGTTCAGTGAAGCGGTGTTGAGCCGCTGCGGTTCGGCTGCATTCCGCTACTGCGACTTGTACATCACCATGGCGCATCCCGAGGAGGCGGACGTTCCGCACGTGGATGGGATCCCCGTGCCGCCATGGCTCGATTACGCCGCCAACCACATGTGGCTTGACGCTTCCGACGACGGCGTCTTCCACATCGGCATCGACGCCTTTCTCGCGCGCGCCTTGGGACCGGTGGACCGCATCGTCTACCTGACCACTCGCGGCGTTTGCCATCCAGCGGTGGTGCTCAGCGCGGGCGCCGCCGACTATCACATGATCTTTCCGAACCGCGTGCTGATCCATGCGCCGAACACGTATCTGCGGGCGAACCCCGCGAAGTTGACGGCCGATCCGTACCGTTCGGGATGGCTGTTTGAGTGCCGCCCGGCTCCTGAGAGCGCCGACGCGCGCACGGGCCTCCATCGGGGAGGCGCCGCGGCGACGCGCTGGATGCAGTCGGAGTTCGACCGCATGGGCGCGTTCGTCCACACTTATGCCGAGACGACCAGCAACGGGGAAGATGTCCTGATGGCCGATGGCGGCGCGTTCGCGCCGGACCTGTTGCGGTATCTGAACCGCGAGCAGGCGGCGCGTCTGTACCACGCGTTCTTCTCTCCGGCATCGACAAGGTAAGTCCACGAGGTTACCGAATGTTACGTGGTCCAATATGGTTCGCCGCTGGGTTCGCCGTGATGCTTTCGGCGGGATGGCTCGTGTTTCCGCGAGCTCTCTACCAGAAGTCATCGCAGCCCATCCAGTTCAGTCATCGCACGCACGCCGAAAAGGCGGGGATGAAGTGCGAGGACTGTCACTCGCTTCGGGCGGACGGAGCATTCACCGGAATTCCGCAAGTCGACAAATGCGCGGGCTGTCACGCGGCCCCGGTCGGCTCAACGGCCGACGAGAAGTTGCTGGTCGACCGATATGTCACGCCCAATCGCGAGATCCCCTGGAAGGTCTACGCGAGGCAACCCGATAACGCCTGGTTCCCCCACGCCTACCACGTGAAACTGGCCAAACTGGCCTGCGAACAGTGCCACGGCGGACACGGCAAGACCGATTCCCTGCGCGCCTACGAAAGCAACCGGGTGAGCGGCTACAGTCGCGACTTCTGGGGCGCTTCGCTTCAGCCGGCGACCGCGCGGACGGGCCTGAAGATGTCGCAATGCGAGCATTGCCACGACGAAAAAGGCGTCGTGACGGGCTGCATCGACTGCCACAAGTGAGGAAGCCATGACCCTTGATCGAAGAGATCTGATGAAGTTCACCGGCGGGGGAGTTTTTGGAGCCCTGCTAACTCCCCTGCCGTGGAAGTTATTGGATGATACGGCTAACTGGAGCCAGAATTGGTCGTGGACTCCCAAGACGCCTCGCGGCGAGTCGCGTGTGAAGTACTCGGCTTGCACGATGTGTCCGGCCGGTTGCGGCGTGAAGGCGGAGTGCGTGGGCGACCGCGCGGTGGCCATCGAAGGCGCGGCGGCGCATCCAGTCAGCCGGGGCGTGTTGTGCCCGGCCGGCCTGAACGCGCATACCGCCGCCTGGCATCCGCGCCGTCTGCACAACCCGCCGGCCGCGGCGATCGCGGACCTCTCCAAGCGCATCGCGGGCGGCGCGAAGTACGCCATCCTCGACCTTGGACCGGAGCGGGCGCTATCGGCCTTGTACCGCGAGGCCGGCGCCTACCTGCGCATGCCGGATCGCCAGGAGGCGACGTTGAACGCCGTCGCCCGGCTGCTGGGCCGTCCGGAAGGATCTCTGGGCATTGACCTGGAACACACGAAGACGTTGATCGCCTTCGGCGCTCCGGTGATGGAAGGCTGGGCGGTTCCCGGACGCGTGGCCGAGCGGTGGCGCAGCGGCGAATTGCGCCTGATCCAGGTGGAGACGCGGCAATCGCGCTCCGCGCTGGCGGCGGAAACGTGGATCCCCGTGGAGCCCGGCGGCGAGTCGCTGGTCGCGTTGCGGATCGCCCGCGGCGAGATCAAGGTGGACGGCCCGGCCGTGGCGATCGGCGCCGGCGGGCCGGAAGAAGAGGCCGTCGCCGCATTGAATCTGCAACTGGGAGCGGTGGGGCGAACCATCGTTCCACGTCCGGCGGCCCCGTGGAAGTTGGCGGAGGCGCAGGACTTCATGAAGACGCCGGATCACTCGATTGACGTTCTTTTTGTGGATTCCTCCCGCGCCTACGACCCGGTTCCCTGGCCGGCGATCCGGCGGAAATTGTCCGCCTCGGGCGTTGTGGTCGCCCTGTCCTACCGCCAGGACGCCATCACGCGCCACGCCGATTATGTTCTGCCGGTCGCCGCGCCGTTCGAATCGCTCGAAGACGCCGGCACGCCGCCCTGTTCGACGGTTCCCGCACTGGCGGTCGCGCCCGCGTTGATCGATTCGCCGGTGGTGAAGCAATCCGGAATCGACCACCTGCATGCGATCCTCGGCAAGAGCGGAGCCGTTGCGGACGTCCTGAAGCAGCGCGCCGCCGCGATTCATGCGGCGAAGAAGGGGTCGGTGGTCCAGTTCGCCGACGGCGCCGCGACTCAGGTCAGTGAGATCGCTTCCGCCGATGACTTATGGAAGAAATTGGCCGAAGGCGCCTGCTGGATGGGCGAGCCTTCCGCCGAGAAGTTAATCGTCAAACAGGCCGCCATGCCACAGCCGGTAATTCCGCCGCGCGATCCGCAACGTCCGTTCACGCTGCTGGTTCATAACTCGCCGGATAACTCACTGCCGTTAATGACGAAGTTATATCAGGAGTCCGGGCTTTACGCGCCCACGTCGCTGGCGCGAGTCAATCCGGAGACGGCGGCCCAGGCCGGGCTGAAGAGCGGCGCGCGCGCCGTCATCGACACGGCCTACGGCTCGGCGTGGCGCGAAGTGCTGGTGGATCCCGCGGTGATGCCGGGCGTGGTGGAGGTTTCCGCCTGCGCCGCCTGCTCCGACATCGCTGAGATCGCCACCGACGGATCGAGCAGCGACTGGCGCGTCGCGGCCGCGAATGTGAGGAGGGCGTGATGGCCATCGGACGAAAGAAATCGCGATACGGAATGGTGATTGACCTGGACCGCTGCACTGGATGCGGCGATTGCATGGTGGCCTGCGCCGCGGAAAACAACGTGCCGCCCGCCGTGGCCCAGGCGACGCCGCGCACCGGGATCACCTGGCTGCGCGTCTACCGCGTCAATAACGGAGCGGCGTTCCCCGGTAATCGCACGGCCTTCATCCCCATGCTGTGCCAGCAGTGCGGCAATCATACGCCGTGCGCCACGGTCTGCCCGCAGAACGCCGTCGAATCGGACGCGGCGACGGGCATTGTCGATCAGATGCCGCAGCGCTGCCTGGGATGCCGTTACTGCATGGCCGCCTGCCCCTATCACGCGCGTTACTTCAACTGGTGGGACCCGGTGTGGCCGGCGGGTATGGAGAAGGCTCTGAACCCGGAAGTCTCGCCAAGAATGCGCGGCGTCGTGGAGAAGTGCAACTTCTGTCACGGCCGCTATCACGAAGCGAAGTTGAAGGCCGCCGCCGCGGGCAGGGAAGAGATCGACCCCGCCGATTACGTCCCCGCCTGTGTCGCGGCATGTCCCACCAAGGCGATCACGTTCGGCGACCTGGCCGATGACGGCTCGGAGGTGAAGCGCAGGTCGGCCGAGCCGGAGTCCTTCCGGCTGCTCGCGAAACTGGAGACCGATTCGAAGGTCTACTATCGCACCTCGCGCGAATGGGTCCGCACTCTGGCGGAAGGTCCGCTGGTTCAGATCGAGAAAGGAGCCCGCCGTGGATAAGCAGTGGATTCCGCGCGGCCTCAGCCGCTGTTCGTTGAAGAGGTTCGCAGCCTGGACGCTGCCCTGGATTCTGCTGCTCGCTTTCGGCGTCTACGCCGCGGCGTTGTGCCTGATCAAAGGGTTGAACCAGACCAACATGGACAACCGGTTCGCCTTCGGCCTGTGGATCTTCCTGGACCTGACGGTGATCGCCCTCGGCGCCGGCGCGTTCTTCAGCGGCTTCCTGCTGTACATCCTGAAGCGCAAGGAAGTGTCCGCCGTCATCAACACTGCGGTGATCGTCGGCTTCGCCTGCTATAGCGGCGCGATTCTCGTGCTGATGGTGGACGTCGGCCAACCGCTGCGGGCGTGGTTCACCTTCTGGCATCCCAACGTCCACTCGATGCTGACTGAGGTGACGTTCTGCATCACCTGCTATCTGACGGTGCTGCTGATCGAATACCTCCCCATCGTGCTGCGTAACCGGAAACTGAAGGAAGTGCCCTCATTTCTGGTTTTCGAACATCATCTGCATAAAGTGATGCCGGTGTTCGCGGCGGTGGGGACGTTCCTCTCCTTCTTCCACCAGGGCTCGCTGGGCGGGTTGTACGGCGTGCTGCGCGGCCGGCCGTTCGCCTTCCGCGAAGGCGTCGCCATCTGGCCCACCACGTTCTTCCTCTTCATCCTCTCGGCCGTCGCCGCCGGACCGTCGTTCCTGGCGCTGGTCGTATGGGCGGTGGAGAAACTGTCTCGCAAACGCCTCGTGAAGGCCGAGGTGTACACGCTGCTCGGCAAGATTTCCGGCATGCTGCTGATTGGCTACGTGCTGCTGAAGAGCATCGACACGCTGGTCTGGATCAACAGCACTTCGCCGAAGTTCGGCGTCTCCGCGCACCAGTTCTACACGTATCCGCCCTTCGGAACGTGGCTGCTGGTGGTGGAGATTGTGGTGTGCGGACTCCTGCCCGCGCTGATCCTATTGAATCCGAAGCTGCGGTCGGACCGCCGCTGGCTGATCCCATCGGCCGTCCTGGTGTGCGCCGGAGTGACGCTGAACCGCTTCGTGCTCACCATCCAGACGCTCTCGACGCCAAGCCTGGCGTTCGACGAGTTCATGACCTATCTGCCGAGTTGGCAGGAGACCGGCACGTTCCTGGCCGTGATCGCCTACGGAGTGCTGCTGTACTCGGTGTCGTTCCGCTACATGCCGTTGTTCCCGCAGGAGCGGGAGTTGGGCAAATCATAAGAGGCCAATCATGTTTCCTGGAGTGGATGGATTTCATTGGGACGCCGGGCACATCATCTTCCTCGGCGCGTTCTTTTCCGTGGCCGCCATGATTGCGACCACCTTGATCATGGCCCTGTTGCGCGGCGCTCGCGATCAAACGCCCGCCCGCGCGCAGGCCTTGCGCTGGCATTCCGATTTTAAGGATTTGTCGCCGGCGGACCGGCGCTGCCGCCACGAATTGACCGGCGAGGTTCACAGCCGCCAATGTCCGAACGATCTCGATTGCCGCCTCTGCCAGGACCATCCCAAGTTCGTGCGGATGCACGGCGGACCGATGTCGGAAGTGGAGACCCACAGTGTGGTCAGCGGAATCCCGATGCCGCATGACCGCCTCTACCATCGCGGGCACACGTGGGCGACCGACAACGGCGACGGCACCTATACGGTTGGGCTGGATGAACTCGGCGCGCGGCTGACGGGCAAGCCGGAAGCCATCGAACTGCCGCCGGTGGGGAGCCCGGTGTTTGTGAACGGGACTGGATGGGTGATGAAGGCGAGTGGGGACAAGTTCCGCGTGCTCTCGCCGGTCGAAGGCGAGGTCGTCGCCACTGAACCCGGCGACCGCGGCTGGTTCCTCAAGGTCCGTGTCCCGAGGACCTTCCGCCCCGACCACTTGCTGAAGGGCGCGGAGGCCGCTGCCTGGATGGCGAGCGAACTGGACCGGCTCCAGTTGGCGATGGGCGCGGAGGCGGCTCTCGCCGACGGCGGCGCGCTGGTGCGCGACCTCACCGGCGAGTACCCGGATTCCGACTGGCCGGATGTCCGCGCCCGGATGTTCCTGAACTCCTAGCCGCTACTTGAACGCCACGCCGGTCGTGGCGTTCACAAACCCGAGATAACCGGACTTGCTGTCGCCCCACATGACATACCAGGCCGGCGCCGGGAAGCGGTTGGTGCTCGCCAGGTAGATCGAAAGCTTCTTGCCGGGGTGCTTTTTAACCCACGCTTCGGCTTTCTTATACACCGTGTCGTAGGCGGCGTCCGAGTTCACCTGGAATTCCGCCACTCCGAATGGTTTGCTCTTGGGAGTGGCGCCGCTCCAGGTTTGTGCGCCTCCCACGGTTACGCCGCGCAGCACCTTTTCGTGTTCCACCACGGAGTAGAAGAGCGTGCGGGCCTCGCGTTTGGAGGGCGACACGAACACCGCCGTCCACATCCACGCCTTCCCGCCCTCGGCCGTCCTGCCGGGAACGTCGTTGCTTGCCAGCGTCAACGGTTGGACGTCGGCCGCCCATTGTCGGGCGGGTTTGTACATCTCGAAGAACGCCGATTGTCCCGCCACCGGCTCAGGGGGCTTCGGCGGCTCTTTCTTCAACTCAGCCGTCTTGTCCACCGGCGCTGGCGCTTCCGAACATCCGCCAAGAAACGCCGCTCCGGCGATAACAGTTGCTATTAGGATGCGCTTGTCCATAATGCTGCCTGCATTCTACAGCGCCGTTCTCTCGAGCGATAGCCCGCCGCGGCGCGCGCGTGTCGCGGTCCGGCGCAGGTCCGCGAGTATAATACGAGAGCCTATGAAAACGTTTTGGCTACTCGCGCTCGCTGCGAGTCTTTTCGCGCAGCAGGCGGATCATCCCAAGGAGGCTGGCGACGACCGGACCGGTTATACCGACACGCCTCAACTCCCGGGACAGAAGTGGAAGGTGCACGACGCGGCGCGGCCCCGCCCCCGCAAGGTGACGCCGGGCCTGCCCTTGTTGCAGGAAGCGCCCCCCGCCGACGCCATCGTGCTGTTCGATGGCAAGGACCTTTCCAAGTGGGTCACGGTCGCCCGCGGCGGCCAGCCTGAGGAGCCCAAGTGGAAGGTGCGGGACGGCTACTTCGAAGTCGCGCCGCGCACCGGCCGCCTGGTCACCAAGGAGAAGTTCGGCGATATCCAACTCCATCTGGAGTGGATGGTTCCGTCGGGAGTGGAAGGCGCCGGACAGGGCCGCGGCAACAGCGGCGTCGAGATCATGGGCCGCTATGAGATCCAGGTGCTCGAGTCCTTCGCAAACCAGACCTACGCGGACGGCCAGGCCGCGTCCATCTACGGCCAGTATCCGCCGCTGGTGAACGCCTCGCGCCCGCAGGGCGAATGGAACGTCTACGACATCTTCTTCGAGGCTCCGAAGTTCGACGGCGACAAACTGCTGAAGCCCGCCTATGTGACCGTGGTGCACAACGGCGTCATGGTTCATCACCGGCAGGAGATCCTGGGCCAGGCCGTCCATCGCAAGGTGGCCAAATACACGCCGCACGGCGCCGAGGAGTCGCTCAGCCTGCAGGATCACGGCCAGACCGTACGCTATCGTAACGTTTGGATCCGCCGCCTGCGGCCCTACGACCAGCCCTGATCGCCGTTACTTCGCCTGGTGGATCGCAATCCGAGTCGGGGCCGCCATGGCCCGCATCGATTCGACGTCGAAGTGCCGGTACAGGTCGAGCACGAACAGTTCGGGCGCGGCGGTGTATTCCACCGGAGCGTCGAGCAGTCGCCGAAGCGACCCGATCGCCTCGCTCATGAGGACGTCCGAAAACAAGCCCGGCGACATCGCCGCCGCGGCCAGCGCCGCCATCTGTGTCCGCGGGCCTTTGGTCTCTACGCGCACCTCAGGCGCATTGGTCCGGGCCTTCACCCACGCGGCGATCGCGGCCAGTTGCGCCGCCTGTAATGCCAAGGGACGCTCGCCAAGCGCCGTGAACATCTGTGCGTAATGATGCGGACCGGGCTTGGCGGGCGCTGCATCTCCGTGCAGGAACAGGTCGACCGCGAAGACGTTATCGCCGCGGTTCACGCGATCGGCTACCTCCTCGCCGGCGGCCTGCTTGCCCTTGTCGTTCAGTACGATGGTGGCCCGCGCGTAGGGCGGCGCCGCGATCGCGTGCAGCCAAACCGCCGTCGCGCTAAGGCCATTGGCGAAATCGATACGGAAGGATTCCGTCTCGAGCCCCTTGCTCTTGGTGTTGTGGAGCGGCCATGCTCTGCGGATCGCGACCGGCTGGTGCCGCAGGATCGCCCGCAAATCGCCGCCCTCCTGCCGGTTCGCCGCCAGCCGCCGCGCCAGATCCACAATCGTCAGGTTGCCTTCGGGCAGCCCGGCCGCCATCTCCTCGAAGCTCAGCAACTCCGCGGGCGCCTCGAGTTCCGGCGCCTTCAGTCCGAAATTCGCCGCGATGAACCGGTAGGCCGCCATGCGGTTGTCCAACTGGTAGTTGTGATCCGACGGGTCGCGATTCTCGTGCCAGTCGAACTTCGCGGCCGCTGCGTAGCGGGCAAACACGGGGCGGACGGCGTCGAAGATGTCGGGCTTCACCAACGGCCCGCGAAAACAACAATCATCCTCCGCGTTGAAGACCAGCAGAGTTGGCCGCGGCGCGCGCATGGCCGTCAGGGCCGGATAATCGGCGACGCGCAGCATGTCGGTGGCGTTCTGCTCGTAGTCGCCCGTGTCGGCGGTTCGTTCGACGCGCGAGGCGAACGATGAGTAACCCGCCACCGGAACCGCCAGCGTGACGCGTTCGTCGAGCGCGCTGAGCACGATGGTCTGCCACCCGCCGCCCGACAGGCCCGTCACACCGATGCGCGACCGGTCGGCGTTCGGATGATCGTACAGAAAATCGAGCCCGCGGCGCATGGCCAGGTACATCAGCCCAAGGCCGTTCGCCCCTACCAGGTCGAGCTGCGACAGGTTCCAGTGGTCGTTGAAACGCGTCGCCAGTTCGCCGTGGTTAATCCATTCGAGGTTCAGCGCCAGCGCGCCCATGCGGGCCTGCTCGATGCATCGCTTCTGCTTGTACTCGACGCTCTTGCCCGGCGCGCCGACATGGCCGTTCACGTTGAGGATCGCCGGGACCTTCCCGGAAAGATGCGCGGGCTCGTACAGAACCGCCGTCGACCAGAATCCCGGCGCGATTTCGTAGCGCAACTTGCGCGCGCGGTAGCCCTTCGATTCGATCGCTCCCAGATCCTCAAAGCGTGGCGCTGACGTTCGCCAATCCGCCGGCCAGCCGTGAAAAACGATCTCGTCGAGGAACCGGGCGCGCAGGCGCCTGGCTTCGGCGGTCCATTCGGCGGCGCTTTCGGCGGCGGGCGGCGCCGGCGCCTTGGCGATCAGATAGTGGCGGATCTCGCTCGCCACGACGTCCGGCGTATTCAGCGGCGCAAGGTGTGGGGCGACGACGTGGGCGTCGGTTTGGGCGAATAGAGCGAGCGGGAACAGGGCCAACAGCCAGTGAGGACGCATGCGTCTGGCGATGGTATCACGCCGGGGGACTGGACACGAGGGAACCAGAGCCGCTATCGTCAGGGTTGGACCCCATCGCGTTATTTCAGCAGCATTTCTACTCGCTCTCGCCGCCGTCGATCATCTCCGTTCCGGGCCGGGTGAACCTGATTGGCGAGCACATTGACTATCACAACCTGCCCGTGTTGCCCATGGCGATCCAGCGCCACATCCGCATCGCCTTCAGGCCCCGCAAGGACCGCCGGATCCGCGCCGTCAGCCGCCAGTTCGGCTCGCGCGAGTTCGAGTGGAACGGTCCACTGGAGCCCAGCGCCGCGGGCGATTGGGTGAATTATGTGAAGGCCGCCGCCCAGGCCGTCGACGGCAAGTGGAAGACGTCGGTCGGTATCGACGCGGCGGTCGCTTCGGACCTGCCGGCCGCTGCCGGCCTGTCGTCGTCCTCGGCTCTGCTGACTGCCTTCACTCTCGCCCTGCTCGCCGCGAACCGCATCCGGGCGAGCTTCGAGGAGTTGATGGAGGTGCTCCCGGAAGGCGAGTACTTCGTCGGTACTCGCGGCGGCGGCATGGATCACGCCGCGGTGCTCGCGCCCGACCCCGGCTGCGCCCTGCTGGTGCATTTTTCCCCGCTTTCGGCCGAGTCGATCCCGGTGCCTCGGGACTGGGCGTTCCTGGTGGCGCACAGCATGGTGGCGGCGGAGAAGTCGGGCGAGGTGCGCGAGAAGTACAACTCGCGGCGAGTAGCGGGCTCGACCGCGCTTAAGACTGTCGGCTTCGACAGCTACGGACAGGCGGTCAGCCGCCATTCTTTCGAAGACTTGAAGCGTCTGGCCGCCGAGAAACTCGACGGCGACGAGCTGAAGTGCTTTCTTCACGTGACCGGCGAATCCTGCCGCGTCGGCGCCGCTGTCGAGGCAATGATGCAGGACGATATCGAGGCCTTTGGCGCCCTGCTCGACGCCTCCCACGAGAGTCTCCGATACCTGCTGGGCGTCAGCTGCCCGGAGTTGGACGAATTGGTGGAGGCCGCGCGCGAGGCCGGCGCGTTCGGCGCCCGTCTCACCGGAGCCGGCTTCGGCGGCTGCGCCGTGATCGCCTGCCATTCGGCGAATCGCGAGGAGGTGGCCCGAGAGCTGGTGGATCGCTTCTATTCGAAACGCGAGGGCTTCGACGCCTCACGCCACCTGATTTTCGCGGAACCGAGCGCGGGGGCGTTGCATGTCTAAGATCAAACAGGCGGTCGTCCTGGCGGCCGGGCGCGGCACCCGCATGGGCGGTCTCACCGCCGATCTTCCGAAACCCATGTTACCCGTGCATGGACGTCCGATTCTCGAACACGTTTTTGATGGACTCGCGAGCGTCGGCGTCGAGCGGTTCTTCGTGGTCGTCGGGTACCTGCATGAGGTCGTGGAGGCGCACTTCCGCGACTGGCGGCTGCCGGTCGAGTTCCGCCTTCAGGAGACCGTGGACGGCACCGGTTCAGCCACTCGCCTGGCGCGCGAGTTCGTCGGCGCCGACCCCTTTCTTCTGACCTTCGGCGACATACTCTGCGGCCCGGCCGCCTACACCCGTTGCGCCCGTATGCTGCTCGACAACCCCGCCACGAAGGCTGTGCTCGGAGTGAAGGACGTCGATGACCCTTGGCGCGGCGCCGCCGTGTATGTGAATGGTGAAGGCGTCATTCACAGGATCATCGAGAAGCCGCCCATCGGGACCTCCACGACTCGCTGGAACAGCGCCGGGCTCTATTCGATGGACCCGGTGGTGTTTCCCTACCTGGACCGCCTGACGCCATCGGCGCGCGGCGAGTACGAGTTGACCTCGATTTTCGACCTCATGATGGCCGATGGCCTCGAGTTGCGAATATCGCCCATCATCGAGGAATGGCGAGATATCGGCTACCCCGCGGATCTGGAAGCGGTCCGCGGACGGCAGGGCTAGCGTCCAAACGCCAGCGCCGCCACGTACACCGTGATCGATAGTCCGATGACCACGCCCCGTGGAAGGCGCAGGCCGGACTCGCTCTTCACGTCCAGTTCGGATGAGGCCCGGTGGGGCGGCCGGAGCGCCGCGAGTTCCCGCAGAATCAAAAAGACGTTGGCGAGCGTCCGTCTCAGACGCCCCTGTGCGAGGACCATCGTGATCGCCACCACGCCCCCGACCAGGCAACTGAGCACAAACAGGAATAGCCACGCCGATGGTCCCCCGATGGCGCCGGCGGCCGTCATCAACTTGAGATCGCCGCCGCCCACCGCGCGCAGCAGATAGAGCGGCAGGTACACGAGGAACGCCACACCCGCCCCGGCGAGAGACGCCTTTGCCCCGCTCACGCCATTCAACGCCATCTGTAATGCGATCCCCAAGGCGAGCGCCGAAATCGTCAACCAGTTAGGGATTCGCCGCCGGCGCCAGTCCGTCCAGGCGGCCAGCAGTCCGGTGGCGGCAAGCAGCGCGGCGAGTGGAGCCGGAATCGGGGGCAACCGACCATTATCGTTGAAGCGTCAGTTGCCGAGCAGTGTGCTGAGTTGCGTGAACACCATGATGCACGCCGGCCCGAGCGTGATCAGCACCACCGCCGGGAAAATCAGGAAGAAGACCGGGAAGATCAGTTTCACGCCGATCTTGCGCGCGGTCTCATGCGCACTCTGCCGCAGCCGGGTCCGAAGGTACCTGGAATGGGTTCGCAGGGCCGGGGAGATGCTGGCGCCGAAGCGGTCGGCGTCGGTGAGTAGCGAAACGACTTTCCGCACCTCCGGCTCCTCGGTGCGATCGGCCAGGGCGCGCAGCGCGGCGGCGCGGTTGTTGGAGGCCCGCGCTTCCAGGTAAACCCTCTCGAGTTCCTGGCTCAATTCCGGAAACGATCGGGCCAGGCTCCGGCTGGTTTCGATCAAGCCCTGATCCAGGCTCTGGCCCGCCTCAATCGAGAGTACGTACAACTCGAGAGCCGTCGGCAACGCCCTCTGGAGCGCGAGTCTGCGCTGTTGAATCCGCCTTCCAAGCAGCCGCCCGGGAAGGTAGTACCCCATTCCGGCTCCGCACATCGCCGGCAGGAACACAGCGTCGATCTCCCCGCGGACAATGAGCGCCACGATCGCCACCGCGAAGAACAGCACCACCGCCGTGGCGCACCGGATCCCGTAAAATACGCCCAACGCCGAGGCTTGCGTGTATCCGGCGGCCGCCAGGCGCTTCCGCACGGTGTCGTTCGATTTGGCCGAGTCCGCAACCCATCCTCCAACCGATTCGAGCACCGCGCCGGCGTGAAAGTCTTGAGCGCCCGCCGGCTCTGGCTTTCGCAGCACCACGAAGTAGCCCGCGGCTACGATGACGCCCATCACGAACAGGAAGAAGAAAGCGGCCAGCCAGATGCCTGTCATATGCGGATGTCCACGATTCTGCGCATTACAAAGTGGGCTGTCACCAGGCAGAAGATGGCGCCTCCGATCATGTGTTTGCCATACGGATGCGCCAGCAACACTCCGATATACATCGGACTCACCACGCTCATGATGAGCGCGATGGCGATGGGGATGATCGTTAGGATGAGACCGGTGACTTTGCCGTGGGCGGCCATGGCGCGGATTTCCCCACGCAGGGCGCTCTGCTCCCGCATGCTCTCCGACAACCCGTTCATCACATCGGTCAACCGGCCGCCCGTCCGCGCGTGGAGTTGAACGGCCATCGCGAACACATCCACTTCGGTGATCGGCACACGCGTACGCAAGTTGTCGAGCGCGCGCGAAATCGGCAGCCCCAGGTTCGTTTCGGCGAATAGCTTTCGGATCTCGGTGGAGACCGGCGGCGTACTCTCCCGCGCCACCATCTCGAGCCCGCTCAGCAGTGGATGTCCGGCCCGCATGGCCCTGCCAAGCGAATCGATCGCGTCGGGAAACTGCGCTGCAAAGGCATCGAAGCGTTTGGCGCGGCGGCGCATTACGTACCAGTAAGGGATCAGCGCCGCAAGTACGGTGGCGGCCAGGTCCGCCCAGCCCGGCACAAACCGGAGATTCGACAGCGCCGCGAACGCCACGGCGGCGTTCAACAGCATCGACAGCGTGATCCGTCCGACCGACCAACTCAGGTCAGCCTGCGCCATCCGCTGTTTCAGTATCTCGACAAAATCAAAGCGCGCCAGCAACGAATCCCACACTGAAATCGTGCTGAGCTGCTCTGTCTTAAGCAGCATTCCTCCTGCTTCGTCTACTTCGGGAATCGGCGTCCGCCCGGGTCGGTCCGACACAAACGCGATTAACAGCGCCACCAGCGTCGTGATCGCGAACGCGCCGCCGAAAAACAGCACCACCAACCAACTCATGACATCGATCCGGGCATCACCACAACCACCATGTGGCGAAACTTCGTGTCGATGTGGGACGATTCTCCCCGGTCTACGCCGGAAATCACGATCACGCGCCCCGGTTCCGCCTCGGTTTCGAGCGTTCGAGTCTCAATGCGGCCGCCCCAAGCCCCCGTCACTTCCGGCCGGATTCGCAGTCGCCCTGGCCCTTCCGCCGGCGCCAACATCAATCTGACTTTGCCCGCGCCGTCCCTGGCGACGTCCACAGCAGACCACTGCCGTACTGGGGCCGCAACCACCGATTCCGTTCCGGCCCGCGCCAACTCGCCCGATCGCACCAGTTCGTTCACCACCTCGGCGGCGCCCGCCACGACCACGTTGATGCCGTCGGCCCGGAGGCGTGGATCCACCCGATTGGCCAAGGCCGCCAGCCCTTCGTCGGTGAGCGCCACGGCCCGCACGCGAAACCGCACGATGGGAACGCTCCTAACCGGCGCCGCCGTCGCTGTAGCCGCCGGCCCAGCGACGCGTTCCGGAGTTCCGGCCGGCTTCTCCAGCGGGTTCCGCAGCGCCAGCCGCAACCGCGCGTAGGAGTCCGCCTGCGCCAGTTCCTCGGCTTCTCGTGCGCTGACCAGCAGCGTCACCACGGGAGCGTTGAAATACCCTTGTGAACTCTGTTCCGCCTGAGGACTGGATGCCAGCACGGTGACTCCCCGCAGCAGGGTCCGCACCTCTTCCTTGGGTCCCCTCGCCGCCCTCGACGCGAACTCCTGGACGTCGACCTTGAAACCCGGCTTGAGCATCGCCACAACGCCCGAGGAGTCGGAGACGTGAACCGAGACGGCCCGCATCCCTTCCGGAATCCCCGATCCGGCGCCATCGCGCGACGCGAGTCTCGATTCCAGGATCGGTTCGCCCTGTTGGAAGGCGGTGAAAGCGGTCTTGCCGACCGCCAGATCGGCCGCCGTATAGGAGCCCTTGGGAACCGCGCCGCCGACCCAGGCAACGGAACTCAGGTCGTGGCTCGTCAACACCGAGCCAGCCGCAATATCCCGGCTCGCCACGATGATCGTGGTGTGAGGGGCCAACGTCGCGGCTGGTGCGCCGTTCAGACGTCCCGCAAACAGCGAGTAGAATATCGCCGTCGAGAAGACGGCCACGACGAAGGCGATCGCAATCAACGGGACGAGTTTCTTTCGCATCGTTCGGTGAGACCCTGGACAAGGCCCTCCACCCAGCTACATCGGACGGAACCCGAGCCCCCAGTAGACTGGACGGAACACCGAATCCACCCTAGTCCCCCGGCGATAGAATGGATTTATGTCGGACACGCTACGAATCGCCGATCGCGAATTTCAGTCGCGATTGTTTGTGGGAACGGGGAAATACCGGAGCTTTCAGGAGATGGCGCGCTGCCACGCGGCTTCCGGGGCTGAGGTAGTCACGGTAGCCGTCCGGCGCGTCAACCTCACCGATAAGTCCAAGGAATCGCTGCTCGATTACATTGATCGCTCGAAGCTGTTCATCCTCCCGAACACGGCCGCCTGCTACACCGCCGACGACGCCATCCGGACGGCGCGGCTGGCCCGTGAAGTCGGCCTGTCGAACTGGGTCAAGCTGGAGGTCATCGGCGACGAGCGCACGCTGTTCCCCGACAATCAGGGCCTGCTCGAAGCCACCCGCGTGTTGGCCAAGGAAGGATTTGTCGTGCTTCCTTACACCAACGACGACCTGATCAACGCCCGCCGCCTGGTGGATGCGGGAGCGGCCGCCGTCATGCCCCTCGCGGCCCCGATCGGCAGCGGTCTCGGGATCCAGAATTTCACGAATCTGCGGATCCTGCGCGAGATGATCACCGAGGTCCCGTTGATCGTCGACGCGGGGGTCGGCACCGCCTCGGACGCCGCCCTGGCCATGGAAATGGGTTTTGAAGGCCTGCTGATGAATACCGCGATCGCCGCCGCCGAGGACGCCGAGAAGATGGCTGTGGCGATGAACCTGGGCGTCCAGGCGGGCCGTCTGGCCTACCTGTCCGGGCGCATGCAGAAGCGTCTGTACGCCTCCGCCAGCAGTCCGATGACGGGAACAGTGGCCGGTTCGCGCTGACCGCTCAGGCCCCGAGCATCTCCAGCACCTTCTTCACCAGTGTTTCGGGTCGAAAGGGCTTTTCGATAAACTGGAACCCCTGCACCGGCGCCGAGGGAAGCGTGTATCCCGACATATAGAGCACCTGCATCATGGGATAGCGTTCCCGCAGCAGCGTCGCCAGTTCAAGGCCGTTCTTGCCCGGCATGGTGATGTCGGTGATCAGCAGATGAATGTCGCCGGTCTGCGAACCGGCGAGTTCCATGGCCTGCTCCGCCGTCTCGGCCTCGAGTATCGAGCAGTTGAGGTCCGACAGGATCTCAACCACCAGCGGCCGTATCCGTGGCGAATCGTCAACCAGCAGAATCTTCCGTTCAGCGGCTTGGTTCATCGATGTGGGTCACGCTGCCCATTGTGCGCCGAGCGACGAGAGTTTCTGGTTGGGGCGCCGGGCGCCTCCGCCGGTTGCGATCGACCCATTGACGACACGGTCCTTGGCTTCCCGCGCGGATCTCGGGGCGAATAACGGGGCGCCGCGGAGAATAGTCGTCGCGTTCGTGAAGAATTCCCTACGATTGGACTGCATCTTCAGGACTCCTTAATCAGAATACATGCACTGACATGGCCGGAACCAACGCTCAATCCGCTCTAGCGGCCCGCGGACCGTCCTTTCGGACCAGCCCCATCCTCAGGTATTTCCGATTCCGGCGTGTAGTATATCGGAAGTGCGGACTGTAAACGAGTGGTTATTGCCCTCGAAAGAGGGATATGCGGCGAACTTAGGAGGGTGATCACGTAGTCTCGATGAGGGTTGGCGGCGGAGTTTCCGCCAGCCGCCGCTTTCCCAAGAGTTTGCCCCTCCCATTTGGTAGGACTAATTCCCTAGGGCGAATCCCCATGGATCATGGTGAAACGATGGCGCCACACGGCGCGTCGCTCGAGCTGTGAGGTTCAATTACATACCCATTACGGGCCTGTTCGTATTCTCTACCGCCCTTCTCGCTTATCCATCCGGATCGCGCATCCCTGCCGGCAACGCCGGCGAACCCGGAACCGGAACGCCCTGCGCGTCGTGTCATTCCGTTACATTGAATCCCGCGGCGGGCAGCGTCAAATTGGCCCTTCCGGGCGCAAATACCTTCACAGCGTCCACCACGCAGCGATGGACCGTGACCGTTTCGGACACAAACTCCAGTTACCGGACCGGCTTTCAGTTGACCGCCACTGCCGGAACGCTCAAGGCGGCCACCTCGACCACGGTCATAACCTCCACCAGCGGCAAGCAGTACGTGACTCATTCGAATTCCGCCACCAGCTACACCTTCGACTGGACAGCTCCGTCATCGGGCGATTCCGTAACCGTCTATCTGGCGGGCGCCGCGGCGAGCGGCACACGCCAGACGAACGTGTACACCTCGGTCGTCACCTTGACGCGAGCCGCCGTGAGGCCCGCGATCTCCGCCGGCGGAGTCGTGAATGCAGCCAGCTATGTGGCGGGCATCTCCGCCGGCTCATGGGTGACAATCTACGGAACGAACCTGGCGTCCGCGGGAGTCTCCCGAGCCTGGACCGCGGCCGACATCGTCAATGGCAAGCTGCCGACCACCTTGGAAGGGACTGCGGTGCGAATCAACGGCAAGTACGCCGCGATCGCCTACGTCAGCGAATCGCAGTTGAATGTACAGGCTCCGGACGATACGTCGACCGGAACCGTGGCCGTGGATGTGACCACCTCGGGCGGGACCAGCGACGCCGTGACGGCGGATCTTCGCTCCGCGGCCCCCGGGATTTTCCGGTTTTCTCCGTCGAGCGCGAAGTACGCGGCGGCGGTGTTCGCGGACGGTTCCCTTGCGGCGCCGGTCAGCCTGTTCGGAAGTTCGGCGACCAGTCGCCCCGCGCAACCGGGCGAGACGGTGCTCCTGTTCGGCACGGGCTTCGGCGCGACGACGCCGGCGGTATCGGCGGGCGCCACCTACTCCGGCGCGGCCCCGCTCGCCTCCGGCGCGAACCTCGTGGTGAAGATAGGAGGCGCCGCGGCGGACGTTGCGTTCGCGGGAATCAGCGCTCCGGGACTGTATCAATTCAACGTGGTGGTTCCCAACCTGTCGGACGGGGAGTATCTGGTGGAAGCGAGCGCCTGGGGGCAAAACGTGCCCACCCAGCAGTACCTCGCGGTGAAACGGTAGGCGGCCGCCCAAAAACGAAAAGGCCGCCCCGTCACCGGAGCGGCCTTCTCTCTAACTAACCCTGCTTCTTAGTAATCCATCTCGGGGCCGTGGCCGCCGGGACCTGCCGGAGCCGCCGGCTTCTTCTCGGGGATCTCGCAGACCATCGCTTCGGTGGTCAGCATGAGAGCCGCGATCGAGCTGGCGTTCTGCAGCGCCGAACGGGTCACCTTGGCCGGATCGATCACGCCCGCGGCCACCATGTTCTCGTAGGTGAGAGTGGCGGCGTTGAAGCCGAAGTTCACGTCGTCGGTGACGCGAACCTTCTCGATCACGATCGCGCCTTCATAGCCGGCGTTGCCGACGATCTGGCGGACCGGCTCTTCGCAGGCGCGCTTGATGATGTCGACGCCGATCTGCTCGTCGCCGGCCACCTTCAAATCGGCCAGAGCCTTCGCCGCGCGCAGCAGCGCAACGCCGCCGCCCGGAACGATGCCCTCTTCGACGGCCGCGCGGGTGGCGTGCAGCGCGTCTTCGACACGGGCCTTCTTTTCCTTCATTTCGGTCTCGGTCGCGGCGCCGACTTTGATCACCGCCACGCCGCCGGCCAGCTTCGCCAGCCGCTCCTGCAGCTTCTCGCGATCGTAGTCCGAGGTGGTCTCGTCGATCTGCGCGCGCAACTGCTTGATGCGGCCTTCGATGGCCTTCTGGCTGCCGTTGCCGTCCACGATGGTGGTGTTGTCCTTGTCCACCGTGACGCGCTTGGCGCGGCCGAGGTCATCCAAACGGACGCCTTCCAACTTGATGCCCGTCTCTTCCATGATGGCCTTGCCGCCCGTCAGGATCGAGATGTCTTCGAGCATCGCCTTGCGGCGGTCNNCGGTCGCCGAAGCCCGGAGCCTTCACGGCGCAGGCGTTCAGGGTGCCGCGCAGCTTGTTGACCACCAGCGTGGCCAGCGCTTCGCCTTCCACTTCCTCGGCGATGACCAGCAGCGGCTTGCCGGACCGGGCGATCTGCTCGAGCACCGGCAGCAGGTCCTTCATGTTGCTGATCTTCTTCTCGTGGATCAGGATGTAGGGATCCTCGATCACCACTTCCATGCGATCCGGATCGGTGATGAAGTAGGGCGACAGGTAGCNNGTAGCCGCGGTCGAACTGCATCCCGTCGACCGTCTGCAGCTCGGTCACCATCGTCTTCGACTCTTCGACCGTGATGACGCCGTCCTTGCCGACCTTCTGCATCGCCTCGGCGATCGTGTTGCCGATCGTGTGGTCGCCGTTGGCCGAGATGGTGCCCACCTGGGCGATCTTCTCGTTGTTTTCGACCTTCGAGGACATCTTGCTGACTTCGGAGACGACCACTTCAACGGCCTTCTCGATGCCACGCTTCAGCGCCATCGGGTTCGCGCCCGCGGCCACCGACTTCACGCCCTCGCGGAAAATCGACTGGGCCAGAATCGTGGCGGTGGTGGTGCCGTCGCCCGCGATGTCGCTGGTCTTCGACGCGACTTCGCGAACCATCTGCGCGCCCATGTTCTCGAGCGGATCCTTCAGCTCGATTTCCTTCGCGACGGTGACGCCGTCCTTGGTGATCGTGGGGCCGCCGAACTTCTTCTCGAGAACGACGTTACGGCCCTTCGGGCCGAGCGTGACCTTCACCGCATCGGCGAGTTGGTTCACGCCGCGGAGAATGGCCTGACGGGAATTTTCGCTATATACAATCTGCTTGGCTGCCATTTTCGTGAGCCTCCCTCAATTACGCTACTTTTCCAGAATCCCGAGGACTTCGTCCTCGCGCATGATCAGGTACTCGTTGCCGTCGAGTTTAATCTCGCTGCCGGAGTACTTGCCGAACAGGATGCGGTCGCCGGGCTTCACATCCAGCGCGGACACCGTGCCGTCATCCAGACGCTTGCCCTTGCCAACGGCAACGACTTCGCCTTCCTGCGGCTTTTCCTTCGCGGTGTCGGGGATGTACAGACCACCGATCTTGGTTTCCTGCTCCTCGAGTCTTTTTACGACGATTCGATCGTAAAGCGGACGTACGTTCATACTTCTTGCCTCCAAAGTATTGATTGGAAGAGTTACTTTCGAAACCTTCGAGCCCGGGATTGGGCTCCGAGGACTATTATTAGCACACTCCGGCGAGGAGTGACAACAGAAATCCGTAAGGTTCTGATAAAACGAGTGTTACGAATCGTTAACAGAGATTAAGATCCGGCCGGAGGGCCCCGGGAGAACGCCTCACCGCCCCGTTTGGACCTTCCCGGCGGCCCCTCGCTGGGCGAATTTCACCGAAACTTCCAGCGCCGCGAGCGTCGAATCCAGCAGCGGTTCCGGCCGGTTCTGCCCCTGCGGGCCCATGCAGAAGTCATGGTATCCGTTCTCGTAGATTTCCATGGTGACGTCCTTGCCCGCCTTGGTCAGCATCTCGTGCAGCGGACGATCCAGGTTGATCAGCGAGTCCGCCGTGCCGACCAGAATCAGCATCGGAGTCTGAATGGTGGCGATATTCCGCTTCGCCAGCTCATCGTTGATCTTCATGTCCTTCCAACGGTCCGGCCCGTTGCCGAACGTGGCGCCCATGAAATTGATCGGCGCCGGCGCGCCCAGAATCGCGCCCTGGACCGTGGTGCGGCTGATCATGTGCGTCACCACGTCGCCGCCCAGGCTGACGCCGTACAGCGTGATCCGGTTCTTGTCCACATACGGCAGCGAGCGCACGTACTCGAGCACCGCCAGCCCGTCGTCGACGTAGGTGATGTCCTCGCGTTTGACGCCGGAGCCGGTCGGAAACGCTCCGCCCCGGTAGTCGGCCGACACCACCACGAAGCCCTCCTGCAGGAAGCGCTCCCACACAGGCCCACCGGTGGTTCCCAGCACCCATCCCACAATCTGATCCATGCCGCGGCCGCCGGGAGCGCCGTGGAAATGCAGCAGGACGGGGAACGGCCCGTCGCCCTTCGGCTTTCTCAGCGCGGCGGCGACATACAGTCCGTCGCGCGTCTTGATGTAGAGCTTCTGAACCGGAGAAACCGTCTCGCTCACCACGCGGATGTACTTGTCGTGAGGTAGCGGGGTCGCGCTGCCGGGGTTGTTGTGGATTTCAGCCATCGAAAGGAGGGAAGTGAAGAGGAGGACAAATAACGGCTTGGTCATCCTCTTCACTGTGTTTCAACGGATGCCCGCGACGCAACCGGGCGCCTCGACGAGGCCTTTCACGGGGGCCTCGCCGCCGCTGTCGCCGATGACGCCCGTATATCGGCGGCCCCCTGCTTCGATCTGAACGAGCGCGGTGGCGCGGCCGTTATCGGGCGGCGCCCAGGTGAGGCGAACCCCACCCAGCTCCAAGCTCACCCCATGGCTGACGGAGTCGAGCGCTGAACGCCCGATCGCCGGCCCGGCGTCCCATCCCAGCACGATGGCGGCTATCACCGCTGCCGCCGGCATGATCCATCGGAGTCCCATCACCGCCTCCAGCCTATTGCGGCGGGCGGTTCAAGGAGGTTGTGCCCAGCAGACCGCCCAAGCCCATCGTCTCCACCGCCGACGAAGGCACGATCACCATGGAGCCCTTCTCCTTGATCGCCTCGTACAGCATGTTCATGGCGCGCAGATGCAGCGCCGTCGGATTGTTCACGTACACCGCGGAAGCCTTGTTGAACTTCTCGGCGATCTCCGTCTCCGCCGTGCCCAGGATGATGCGCGCCTGCCGCTCTCGCTCGGCCTGCGCCTGCCGCGACATGGCGTCCTCAAGCGCCTGCGGAATGTGCACGTCGCGGATCTCCACCGAGTGCACCGTGATCCCCCACGGATTCGTCTTCTCATCGAGGATCCGCTGCAACTCATGCCCCAGCGTCTCGCGTTCGGTGATCATCTGCGCCAACTCATGACGTCCGATCGATTCCCGTAGCGCCGTCTGTGCGCTCAGCGTGATGGCCTTGTCGAAGTCGGCAACCTCCAGCAGCGCCTTCTCGACGTTCCACACCACCCAGAACACGATGGCGTCCACGTTCACCGGCACCGTGTCGCGCGTCAGCGCGGATTCCGCCGTCACATCGGTGACCCGCACCCTCTGGTCGACGAAGCGCCCGATCGAATCGATCACGGGCACGATCATGAACAGGCCGGGTCCCCGGAGCCCCTTGTACCTGCCGAGCCGCAGCAGCACCGCCTTCTCCCACTGTTTGGCCACCTTGATGGCGAACAGGAAGTACATGCCCGCCAGAATGCCGGCGATCATGAAGGCCGGCTGGTCGTACAGCACCGTGAACGGAACCGCCGCCACTATGCACAATACGAAGACCGCCGCCCCGACCGGGCTCGCCTGCGCCCTCTTCTCGCGGATCCGTTCCCGACGGTCGCGAATCTCCTGGACGATTGTGTTGCACCCGCTCATGAGTTTTCTCCTTTGCCGGCGGGATACAGCTCCGCCATGCGATCCAACACTTCCCGGACCGTAAAGCCGCCGGCGCCGGCCCTCGCCACGAACTCACCGATCATCTGGTTCAGTTGGCGATGGCGCTCGACTTCGTCCGGCTTCACCCTTTGATCCGCGATGAACGTGCCGGTTCCCTGTTGCGTCTGCAGGACCCCGCGGATCTCCAGCTCGCGGTAGGCGCGCACCACCGTATTCGGGTTGATGGTCAGGTCGACGGCGAGCTGCCGCACCGTCGGCAACTGGTCTCCCGCCCGTAACGCTCCCGAGGCGATCGCCCCCAGAACCTGATCGATTACTTGCCGGTACACTGGAACACCGCTTTTGAGATCCAACACGACTTGGAACCTCTCATTCATCTGGTATTATAGTGTACTAATGTTCTGGTACAAGTCAAGCGGAAAACAAGTGAAATCGCTAAAACGAACCCAGCGATCGACTCAGAACCCGATGTATTGGACTTCTTCTTCGATGGAGAAGCCGAACCGTTCCGCCACCCGGCGCTTCAGTTCGCCGATGATTCGCCGGAGCTGTGCGGCGGTTCCGGAGCCTTCGTTGTAGATGAGGTTGGCGTGGTAGTCCGCCACTCGGATGTCTCCGTCCGACATCCCCTTCGCGCCCACCTGTTCGAGGAACCAGGCGGACGGGACCTTCCCCTCAATCACGGTCTTCTCCGGCACCAGTCCCTGGACGGCCGGTGGCAGATCGGCCAGCAGCAGGTTCTTGAAGATGCTGCCGGCGCACTTCATCGTGGGCGGGTATTTCCGGTTGCGGATCTCGAGGATGCCGTCGGCCCGGGCCTTCAGTTCTCCAGCGTCTCCCGACTCCAGGCGCAGACTGACCGAAAGAATTATCCACTGCTTATTACGTTTGAAAGTGCTTTCACGGTAGCCGAACCCGCATTCCGCGTTAGAACACGCCAAGACCCGCGCGCCGTCAAAGAACCGCACCTGTTCAACGGCGGCGGCGATCGACCGTCCATAGGCGCCCGCGTTACCGTAAACCGCCGCGCCCACCGATCCGGGAATTCCGGTCATGACGTGAAGTCCGGCAAGGCCCCGCGCGATGGTGAAGTCCACCAGATCCTGCAAAAGCGCGCCGGCCGACGCTCGAACCGCCCCGTCCTCGCCGCCTTCGACGCGCGCCTCGGCCAGCCGCAGCACGACACCGTCGTAGCCCGCGTCGGCGACGATCAGGTTCGTCCCATTCCCAATCACGACGTGCGGCGACCCACTCGCCTGAACCCGGCTCAGCGCCTCGAGGAAGCCCGCCTCGCTCGCGCATTCAACGTACAGGCTGGCGGGCCCGCCGATTCCAAATCGGGTGTGCCGGCTTAGCGGTTCGTTGCGAAGTGCGGCGACGCCCGCGATGGCGGCGAGGTCATGGGACAACAAGGGTGCGAACGGCATTCAACTGAATTATATGGGGCGGACGGAGACGTCCTGCGTGGGGAGATCCGGATGCTACAATAAACGTAAGTACGTGGCGGGGGAAACGCTACAAAAAGGCGGCTCCGCTCGGTATGGGTTGTTGGGGAAAGGGTCGCCGAGCGGAGCCAAGCTGCTTTCTTATCTGAAGAGACGTCAGAATTGCGCCAGAGGTTCCATCCCGGGGCGCATTACCTGTTTTTTCTTGATCGACTCACAACGAATTTCCTTCTGGAAATTCCTCGTCTCGCAGGTCCGGTCAAACAACATCATAGATTGAAGAGGATTGAACGCAAAATGAAGTTTGTAGGGACGCTCCTGGTCCTGATCGCGCTGGTCGGTTGTTCGGACGCGCCGAAGTCCGCGCCCGCCGCGGAAGAGAAGAAAGCGGCGCCGAAGGCGCTGGAACCCCTCACCGGGCGCCAGGCCTACCAGCAGATGTACGTTTCAGCACGCGCATGGGCGCCGGACGCTCAGCCATTGCAGTTGAAGAGCCTGCAGTTGCAGGAAGTGAAGGCCGCGCCCGGCAAGGCCGGCGCCTGGCAGTGCACTTTCGTTTCTCCGGGCCGCGGACGCGCAAAGGTCTACACCTGGTCCGCCGAGGAATCCACCGGCAACCTGCATAAGGGCGTATTCGCCGGGCAGGAAGACAGCTATTCGCCCAACCGCCAGATGCTGCCCTACCTGACCGCCGCGATCAAGGCTGATTCGGACGAGGCTTACCAGGAAGCGATGAAGAAGAGCAAGGAGTTCGAGAAGAAGTTGGAAGGCGTGCCGGTCAACTTCACGCTCGAACAGACTCCTCGCTTCCCCAGCCTGGTGTGGCGCGTCTTCTGGGGCGAATCGGTCAGCTCCAGCACCTACACTGTTTTTGTGAACGCCACGACGGGCCAGTTCCTCGAACGCGTTCGCTAACACCTCAGGATCCCGGGCCGCCCCCCGACGGGCGGCCCAACCCGCAACCTTTCTCCGACGCGAGACGAAGTGCGCGCCAGACGCTGCCTAGCCCGGGTGCGCCATTCGAGATCAACGGCTCAGAGAGGAATCCTCATGCTCAAGGCCCTGCTGCTCACGGCTGTCGCCGCCTCATTCTCATTCGCTGCTGAACCTGCCGCCGGCCCCGATCCGGACGTCGCCCTCAAAGTCCTGCTTACCGGCAACCGGCGTTTTGTCGCCGGTCGCGCCACCCATCCCCATCAGACGCTGGCCCGGCTTCGAGAGCTGTCCAAAGGACAGCACCCCTCGGCCGTCATTCTGAGTTGCGCGGATTCGCGCGTGGCGCCTGAACTGCTTTTCGACCAGGGACTGGGCGATGTGTTCATTGTTCGCGTGGCGGGGAACATTTTGGACGATGAGAACCTGGGAAGCATCGAATACGCCGTCGAGCATTTAGGCACAAGGCTGATCGTCGTGCTCGGTCACCAGCGGTGCGGAGCCGTGTCGGCGGCTGTTCAGGGCGGCAAACCCGCCGGGCATGTCGGCAAACTGGTCGAGGATATTCAGCCCTCGGTCGAGGCGACGAAGGGTAAGCCGGGCGACGCCGTCGAGAACGCCATGCGGGCCAACGTACTTCGAATGGTTTCGCTGATCGCCGATGACGAGACGCTCGGGCCTGTCATCAAGGAAGGCAAAGTGAAAGTGGTCGGCGCCCGTTACGACCTCGACAACGGCCGCGTCGAGCTGGTGAAGTAAGCGAGTGCCGCTTCGGTCCGCCTCTGTACAATAGGGCATGCGCTTTTGGCCCTCTTTGGCGTTGGCGGCGGTGTGCCTGGCGGCCGGCAACTACCAGACTTCCATCGAATCGTGGCGCAAGGACCGTGAGCAGAAGCTCAAGGCCCCGGACGGCTGGCTCTCCGTCGCCGGACTGTTCTGGCTGAAGGAAGGCGAGAACCCGATCGGCGCCGACCCGTCGTACACGGTGGTGTTGCCCCCGAAGCGCTCGCCCGCCCTGGTGGGGGCCTTCGACCTGAAGGCCGGCAAAGTCGGGTTCCGCATCGCGCCGAAGGTCCACGTGACGGTGAACGGGAAGCCGGTGCTGACGGCCGCCATGAAGCCCGATTCCGAGGGTAAGCCCGACATTCTCCAGTTTGGCGACTTTACGATGTTCGTGATCAAGCGCGGCGGGCGTTATGCCGTCCGCCTGCGCGATCTGCACAGTCCGATGCGCCAGGAGTTCACCGGCCTGCACTGGTATCCGGTCAAAGAATCCTACCGGGTGGTGGCCAAGTGGCGCGCTTACCATCAGCCCCAGAAGATCGCGGTGCCGAACGTCCTGGGCGAGACCGAGTATGAGCCAAGCCCGGGCTATGCGGAGTTCACGTTGGCCGGACACGCCTATCGTCTGGATCCGGTTCTAGAAGGCGATCAGCTCTTTTTCATTTTTCGGGATCAGACCGCAGCCAAGACCACCTATGGATCGGGCCGCTTTCTATACGCCGATCTTCCCAAGGAAGGGAAGGTTGTGCTGGATTTCAACAAGGCCTACAACCCGCCCTGCGCGTTCACGCCCTATGCGACCTGTCCGCTGCCGCCCAAGCAAAACCGTTTGCCGGTGCGAATCGAGGCGGGCGAGTTGCGCTACGGCAACCACTGAGCCGGCCTATTTTGCGTCGAGGATGAAGGTGGGGGCGAGCCCGGCGATTGTCGTGAACCCGGACGGCGTTTCGGCCCGAATGTAGCTCGAGCAGCCCTGGACCTTGCCCAGGAACGAGTGCGGGTGAACGTCCACCCGCAGATCGCGGATGCTCATCGAGCCGTACTGGTAGACCGGGAAGGGGAACCGCGTGGGCTCAGTCTCTTCCTGGACGACGTAGGGGGTGCGCATGGCCTGCTTGAGCGCCTTCTCCCAACTGGCTTCATCGGTTTCCGACCCGCGGAATGCGTGGTTGTCGGCCGAATCGTCGTTGGGGCGCAGCACCAATTTGGTCCGGTTCTTCAGAATGAAGTCCGGCAGGTCCACGGTCTGATCCTGGTAGGTGGCGTTGGTGGCGGCCACCACACGCGTCCAGGGAATGAACTCGCGGATCACCTTTCTCTCGGCGGCCGGGAAACTCGCGGTGATGGTTTCGTCGGTCAGCAGGTCGAACATGGCCTTCTTCTGGCCCAGTTCCGACCGGAAACTGTTGACCACGCAGACGGCGTGGTCGCGATAGGCGCGCATCAGCGGGTGGCTGAGGTCGAAACGCACCAGGAATTCGTGGACTTTGACCCGCCGGTAGACCAGATCGATCCGGAAGTCGCCCTTGCGGAGGACGCCGTTGCGGTACTCCAACTGGTCCGGCGACACCACTTCGGTGTTATAGCCTTCGCTGCGGAAATAATCGGCAAGGACCAGGAATTCGGGCGATTCGGCGGTCTGGAACGGCTGCCGGAACTCGACGATGGCGATATTCGGCTGTTCGGTTTTGCCGAACTCTTTGTACGCCTTCAGCAGCGCCGTCAGCAGGTAGCGGGTGCCTCCGACTTTGGTGAGAGGGTATTTCTTACGGAATTCCTTCACCGGCGGCGCGTCATAGAACAGGTTGTCGAGCGCTTCCCCGAAAGCGACGCCGAGCGGCGTTTCGGCGTTGTAGTCCACAAACCGCATCGACCCGTTGTGCAGGTTCGTGTCGAGCAGGGAAGTGACTGAGGCGAAAGAGTACCCGGGATCGACGCCGGCCAGCATCTTCTCGGCCGGCAATAACTGCATCCGGGACAGCAACTGGGGCGTGCCCAGCGCCATTTTCTCGATTCGGCGGATCGCTCCAAACAGCGATTCGGCCGCCTTGACGAGGTTTGCGTACTGCCGTTTGGTGATGAGGTGCGGCCTCAGAACCGGAGTCACGGGTCTGGTGCCCGTAATGAGGTGGCGAGCCTTCATCTGCTCCTGGAGGGCGTTCGCCCACTCCAGGTCCTTGTAAGGATCGCTTTCGAGGATCTTGTGATACCGGGCTATCGCCTCGCCCAACTGCGCCATTGTCAAATCGATCTTTCCGTTTTCAGTATCGCAAACTGATTGCGAATTGTGAAGCGGAGGAGCGGCTAACTTCCCATGTAAGCGATTGATAAATATTGACTTAACGAGATTTTCACAGGTTGTGCGAAAGTGCTTCCCACGACCGGGTCGAAGGGCCGGAATCCGTAAAAATGGAATTCCGGCCCTCCGAGTGAAAGCTACTTCACACCCATGGTCACGCCGGATTGGGCGGACACTCCGCCGACGGAAACGGTCACCGGAATGGACTTTCCAGTACTCGAATCGGTCGGGACGGTGGCGTTGATTTGCAGGACGCCGGGGAAAGAACCGGGTGGAACGGCGCTGGTAGTGGTCGCGGTCTTCCCATCAATCGTTACAGTAACCGGTGACGCTGTGTCAATTCCGCTCGCCGCCCACTGATATGAGCCGCTGACGGGATTTGTGACGCCAAAACCGGTGATATAAAGCACCACAATTGAGCCTTTTGCGGCCGTATTTGAGCTCGAATTGACCACATAATCGCCGGTTGTGGCGTTGTAGTTGAGGATTGCGCCCTGGCCCCGGCCTGACCCGTCCACCGTGAAGATGCCGGGCTGGGTCTCCTGCGCGGCCAGCGTGTAGGTCTTCGAGCTGAGGGCGCCGTTGACGACGGTCATCTGGACGGAAGTCTGTCCCGAGACCTCGAACGGAACCATCGCGCCCACCTGGCCTGAAGCGGCGTAGAGCAGCGCCGCCGGAACCTGGTTTATCCCGACCTTAAAAAGCACCTGGGTTCCGCCGTTCACCGGGGCCGGATTCGGGAGGTTCTGGGGCAAGGTGGCGGAATTCGGGTCGTAGATCGCCATGGCCGAGGGTCCGAGCCCCGTGCCGAAGATGGTGATCAACTCGCCCGGCGCAACGGTTCCGGCGGCATAGCTGGCGGCGTTGGCGACGCCGAGGATCCGGGGTTCCGGCCCATAAACCAGCAACTGCCCGTCGTTGGAGACGCCCCCACCCGGCGTGGGAGTGCTGACGGCCAACCGCAACATCCCGATCTTGTTCAGGTACGAGTTGGGCACGCCCACCTGCATCGCGCCGTCGCTCAGGAGTTTGGCCGTGAGCATCCCGGTGATGCCCGAGGTGGTCGGCGTGCCGCTGACCGTGGCGGCGCTTCCCGAGGGAACCATGGTGAGACCCGTGGGCAGGGGAGTGGTGCTGTCGAGCGACCACGCGTACGTCCCCGATCCGCCAATGGCGACCAAAGTCAGGTTGTACGCCGTCCCGACCGTGGCGGCCGAAATGATGGCGGGCACCGTGACCCACATCTCGCTTGCGCTGGGCATCGCGCCCGGGTAGACGGTCAGGTTCACCGGTTGGTACGCCATGGCGCCGACAGAGTCCGTCACCGCTATGTTGAACGTGTAGTTTCCGGCGACCGGGATGATGCAGGAAAGAAGGCCGTCGGTACCCATCGAAAACCCGGAGGGTAGATTGGTGGCCGACCAGGTGTAGGGCCCCGTGCCGCCGGATACATAGGGGCTCAAATCCTGGAAATAGGACAGGGTGGTGAAGCCGGTCGGCAACGGCGATCCGAAAGTCGTCCTCAGGCCCGTGGCGGTTGTCGAATACACCGGCACGGACACCGTTTCACTCGCCGTGATCGGGGGCGAGGAGCCATCGGCGACCTTGATGGTCGACGAGTTGGTGAAGCCCGAAACCGCGATGGTCGAGGTCGAAAAGAAGCTGGTCCCATTGACTACGATGGTGGTGGTTCCGGAACTCGCCGAACTCATTACGACCCCGTCGGGCCAGGTTCCCGTGATCACTGGGGGAGCGGCGCGGACGACCAGCGTCACCGGATAGGTGATGGACTTGTTGGTGGCCGTCGGCGCGGTGATGGTGACGTTGGCGGTGTAGGTCTTGGGCGCGAGTTTCGACAGCTCGATGGGATCGATGCTGACCTGGATCGGTTTGGTCAACCCCACCAACTGGATCGATCCGGTTGGACTCAGTTTGAGCCACGGAGCCGAGGCCACCGACACAGTCACCGACATGGGCGATCCGTCGCTGTACAGCAGAAACTGCTGCGACGTGGGCGGCGTTCCCCCGGTGGTGTAGTTGAACGAACTCAAGGCCGAGGGGCTGACGTGGAGCGTCGACGCGGGCGGCGAGATGCTGAGCGTCACCGACACCGATTGCGTGATCGTGCCGCTCTGGGTGTTGGCCGAGGCGGTGATCACGGCGGTGTAGTTGCCGGCGGCGAGCCCGGTCGGCGTCACCGTGACGGTCACCGACGCAGGCAGCGACGCCGCCACCCCCGCGCGGATCGAGGTCGTTACCCAATTGCCGTTGCTCGGCGGATCGCCCGCCACCGACAGGGTGATCGCAAGGCCGGCCGTAGTGCTCTTGAACGCCACGCTCTGCGCCGCGGGCATGGTGGTGGCGCCGATCTGATAGGCGAAGTTCAGAACCGCGGGCGTAGCGGTGATCGAAGGCGTGGTGCTGGTCTGACCCACCACGAGCAGCGTCGCGAAAAGGCAAAGAAGCAGCGCGCGTCTGGCGGCCGTGCTTGTCGTGAACAAATCCATTAGAGTCCTACTTCCACACGGTAGATCGTCGTTTCTTCGCCTCCGCATGAGGGGAATAAGCGTGGGTCAAAACCCCAAGGAAATTCCGTAATCCAACGGTGCCCGTTCTCTTCTGAACGATAGCGGCGATCTAAGATAAAGCAATGCCCGACTATCAGGCCGTGCTGGTGCTGTCGTTCGGCGGACCAGAGCACCGCGACGACGTCATCCCGTTTCTCGAGAACGTTTTACGAGGACGAAACGTCCCTCGCGAACGCCTGCTCGCGGTGGCCGAGCACTACTATCATTTCGGCGGCAAGAGCCCCATCAACGATCAAAATCGAGAGCTGATCGCGGCTCTTGAGGCCGAGTTTCGACGTTGCGGCCTCAATTTGCCGGTTTATTGGGGTAATCGGAACTGGCGCCCGTTGCTCGACGACACGCTGCGACGGATGCGGGCCGATGGGGTCCGGCGGGCGGCCGTGTACGTGACTTCCGCCTTCAGTTCCTATTCAGGCTGCCGTCAATATATAGAGGACATGGACCGGGCGCGGGCGGAGGTCGGGCAGGATGCTCCGGAACTCGACAAACTGCCTTCGTTTTCGAGCCGGCCCGGCTTCATCGCGACGGTGGCGGAGCGTGTCGAAGACGCCCTGGCGCGGGTTCCCCAGGAGCGGCGTTCCCAGGCCCAACTGGTGTTCACGGCCCACAGCGTTCCCAGGGCGATGGCGGAGGCGAGTCCTTATATCACGCAACTCCATGAAGCGTGTGGACTTGTGGCCGCGAGGCTGGGGAAGCCAGAGTGGACGCTCGCCTATCAGAGCCGGAGCGGTCCCCCCACGCAGCCGTGGCTCGAGCCCGACATCCTGCCGCTGCTCCGCCGGATTCGTGAAGACCGGGGGCCGGGCGCAGATGTTGTGCTGTCTCCGATCGGCTTCGTTTCCGACCACATGGAGGTGCTCTACGACCTGGATACGGAGGCGGCGGCGGTGGCGCGCGAACTGGACCTGAGCCTGATACGGGCGGCGACGCCGGGCGTTCACCCTCTGTTCATCGCCATGATCCGGGAGATGGTCGAAGAGCGGATGGCTGCGAGCGGACAGTACCTCTGCCGCGATGGCTGCTGCCCGCCGGGCCGCCGTCCGGCCGCCTAGCAGGCGCGTGGCGCAAGTCGCGTGGGACCGCGCAGCCAGGATTTAGCCCGCTAGCTTCGTTGCTCGTCGTCGGAGACGGCCCGCGTCGATTTCCTCCTCGCGCCTCGCTTTCGAGCCAAATCCTGGCTGCGCGGTCCCACGCGATTTGCGCCACGGGCTGCTAGAGCCGCCCGGAGGCATGGGTACAATCGAGTGGTGACCCCCCGCCTGGCGCTCGCCGGTCTTCTGTTGCTCCCCTGGGCGGCCGGACAGGACGGTTCGCCCGATCCGGCTTTCGCGAAGATCCCGTTCGACGATTGGCTGAAGGAGAGCGTTCAGCCGAAGATCCGCTGGTGGCTGCACGCCTCCCACCCGGTGCTTGCGATGCATCAGCGGCTGATCGTGGAATTCGAGTTGCGATTGGACGGCGCCGAACTCGAATCGCGCAGGGGGAAGGGCCAGCTCCAGATCTACTTCCAGGTGACCGACGCCGATGGGCGCAAGTATCAGAGCCACGGCGAGATCGACCTGACCAAGGTGGAGGAGGGGGTGAAGGCGAGCTACATCGTCTACACCGACTACGCCTTCGTGCTGCCGGGGGAATACCGCGTCGCGGCCGCGTTCCACCTTCCGTCGACGAACGAGCATGGCGCTCGGGAAGATCGGCTGAGAGTCCAGCCGTTACGCGGCGATCCACTGGCTGGAAGCTGGTACAAACTGCCTCCTGTGGAGTTTCTCGGCGCCTCTCAGCCGCCGGAGACCTGGTTTCTGCCCGCAGTGCGGGGACGGCTGCATCTGACGGTGAAGCCGAAACATCCGGTGCGGCTCGACATCGTGGCGAACGTGAGCACTTCGGAGCAACAGGTACGCGGGCGGCGCAATCCATCGTGGCGGCCAGGCATGCTGATCCCGGCGTTCAAGGCGTTCGCTCAGGTCGGGGTGGAGGCGGGGGCGACGGATACGACGCTGGTCGACGTTCTGCGGCGCAAGGTGCTGTTCCGTCAATCGGCGGAGCAGGCGCTCGATTGGGACGCGATTCGGCCGGCATTGGTGGAAGCGAGCGCCGGGACGATCGACCTGAAGGCGCTCGAAGGCCGGCGGAGGGACCTGGCGTTCCTCATCTCGGAGCTGAACCGGCGGCTGGCGGGCGATGGCGGGCCGCGCGCGGTAGTGTTGATCAGCAATATGGTCGAGTTCGAATCCGGGCAGGACGTTTCCACAGAACGCGTGAAGCGGTGCGATGGATGCCGGCTGTTCTACGTGCGGATCCGGCCGCCGATTGCACGGCCGTCGACGCCGATGGCGGTTCCCCGTGGGGGGCGTCGCATGGGAGGCTCGCCGGGCGGCAGATCGCTCGGATATCTGTCGGAAAATCCCATCGATCAGATCGAACCGGTGCTGAAGCCGGCCGCGCCGCGGGTGTTCGACTTCGCGACGCCGGAGCAGTTGCGCAAGGCGATGGCGGCGATTCTCGACGAGATCGCCCGGATGTAGCCGGCTATAGGAACCGTCGCCGGCTGACGCCTCGGCCCATTGTCATCGGTTTGTGGATCTGGGGCGCGGGTGCGACGTTGCTGGTAGCCGCCGCGCCGACTGGAATCCAGGCCTCGGTGATGTAGAAATCGGGCGAGGCGATGGCGAAGCTCTGGTTCCCGGTGGTGAGGGTGGACGGGATCTGCACGTTGATCTGGTACAGGCCGACCAGCCCGGGCGCGAGGCCTACGAAGCTGGTGGCCGCCGCCGTGCCGCCGATGTAGATCGTCAAGGTGTTGGTGGTGGTGCTGAAGGGGCTGGTCGGGCCGGGTGCGCCGTCGGCCACCGCGGGACTGACGTCGCCCAGGCCGGTGACGTAGACCGAGACCGTTTCACCGGGCTGGGCGGGTTTGGAGGGCGACACCACGGAGTAGTCCGGATGCAGCGCCGCAGTGTAACCGGTCCCGCCTGGCGGGTTGGTGAAGGCGCCCGGGGAGGTCAGGTTCACCCAGGAGCTGACGGTGTTCGATTTCTCACCGTTATTGATGACCTGGATCGACGCGGCGATCTCCGTGGTTCCGAAGGGGACCATCGCCGAGACCTGGCCCGGGCTGACGTAGTAGATCGGCGCGGGACGGTTGTTCACCATCACCTGCACGCCGTTCAATTGGAAGGGGAAGGTGCTGTCGCTCGCCACCGTCGGCGCGAGGTTCGAACCGTAGATCGTGATCAGTTCGCCCGGCGCGACGCCCGAGGTGAACCAGGCGGAGCTGCCCGCGTTCACGACGCCCGTCGGGTAGATGTAGACGCCCGAAGGGGTGAACGACGGGGCCTGGATGGCGACGTTGACTCCCGTGGCGGCGGCGTTGCCGACTCCGATCCGGATCGCGCCGCCGGCGCCGAAGAAGTATTGGCCGAACGAATCCGTATAACTCCCGTTCGACAGCGTATAGGCCGCCGAGTACATGTAGTCGTAGGGGGTTCCGTTGTTGGAGAACACCGAGTACAGACGCTGGTGCGCCAGCAGGTTGCCCGAAGTCGCTTTGAATGACCCGTAGTATGTGTTCAGGTCCTCGTAGCCCGAGGAAATCTGGGAATTATCCTGATAGACCCCCGCCTGATAGTAGAGCCCATCGAAGGTCGGCGACGTCGTAGCCGATTGAACTCCGATGATCATGTCGAAACCGTTCGGGGATCCCCCGAAAACGAACGAACCGTCGGGTGAAAAGTACAGGTATTTGTTGCCGGCGATCAGGTTGCTGGTGGTGAGCTGTCCGCCGAGATACACGACTGCGGCGCCGTTGCTGAAGCTGTAGCGAACGCCCGAGATGTTCTGAGTGATCTGCGAGTAGCCGGCGATGTTGCCGGTGACGCGGACCGTCCCGATGTTGCCGGTTCCGTCCGGGCTCATCTGGAAGGTGCAGTTACGGCTGTCCTCGGGGTAGACGGTGGGGGTGTCGAGCTGGACGAATGTGTATGTGCCCTTGAACGACGCTTGGGTGGGCGCCGGGGAGGCGAGCGGCGCGGCGATGAACAGGTCGTTGAAGCCGGCCTCGGTGCTGCTGGCGATGAATACTCCCTTGGAGACGAGCCCGAAGATCGAGTCGCCGGTCGACAACGGGCTGCTGATGTAGCCGAAGCCGCTCGAGGAGATGGCGTAGGTTCCGGACTTGGTCCCGAAGTTGATCTGCGCGCCGGCGGTGTTGTCGGTGATCAGGGTGTTGGTGATGGTGTAGTTGCCGGCGCCGTCGAAGGTGATATTACCGAACAAGGCGGCGGACTCGCCGTAGACGTCGTAGGAGGTGTCGACGATCCAGGCGACCTCCCGGAAGTAGTAGGTTCCCTGGAGCATGCTGTTGCCCGAGTTGTCCCAGGTCTGAGCGGCGATGGGAAACGTGGTGGCGGCGAGGAGGGTGAGCGGCGCGAGCAGGTGGAGTCTCACCCTTTGAATGACGACGGTAATAGGTTTTGGGTTAACAGTGAGTTGCGCGGAAATCGAGGTCCTTTACCTGCGCCGGCGGCCTTCCACCATCTGTTTGCCCACCGACTCCAGCTTCTCCCGGTCGGCGGGCGAGGCGGTCAGCACCAGCGACGCCCACAGCTTCAACGCGGCGTTGGCCACTACGGGTTGGGAGTCGGCGGCCATGACAGGCAGAACCTTCAGCACGGTTTCGAGGGGTAGACCCATGGAGGCGATGTCGTCGATGACGCTCAGGCGTTCGGCCGACGGGAGTTGCTCCCAGCCGTCCTTGACCAGGATTTCGAGCGTCGCGGCCGGCATGCGGACGTGGAAATAGCCGGTCCCGCCGCGGTTCGGCCAGAGCCAGGCTGGGCAGGCGTCCAGGCCGGCGGGCGCCGGTTCCCGGCCCAGCGCCACGCACTGGGACGGCGAACTGTCGCCGTGAAAGCAGACCGGGATGGTCCACTTGGAAGGGCTTTCCTGCTCGAAGACGCATCGATCGACGCGGATGGTGGGGATGCCCGGCTGGTCGAGGAACGAGTGCAGGGCGGGGGAGACGTGGACGCCGGATTCGGTCCGGATGGCCTCGGCGAGGTCGTCGACGGTGGCGTTCGAGAACGAGTGCTCCTTGAGATAGCGCCGGAGGCCGCGCTGGAAGGGCTCGGGCCCAACCCACTGTTCCAACATGGCGAGCACGGCCGCCCCCTTCTGGTAGACGAGGCCTCCGTACACCTTGGCCATCTCCTCGCGCGAGTGCATCTCCAGGCGGACGGGACGGCTGTCCATGCGGACCACCTGCGGGCGGCCGGCGATGGCGCCGAGCGACCGCTCGAAGTCGGGCAGCTCCATGTCGCTGACCTTGCCGCCGAACCAGGTGGCGAAGCCTTCGCTGAGCCAGACGTCGGTCCACCAGGCCTGGGTGACCAGGTTGCCGAACCACTGGTGGGCCAGTTCGTGGGCCATGGTGCCGCGCATCGCCCGGCGACGCTCGGGGGTGTCGCGCTCGGGCGGAGTCAGGATGATGCGGTCGCGGTAGGTGATCAGGCCGGGATTTTCGACCGCGCCGTAGGGCATATCGGCGATGGCGACGTGGTCGAGCTTCTCCCAGGGGTAGGGGATGCCGGAGTATTCTTCCAGGCGAGCCAGGATGGCCGGGGTGGCTGAGCGGGCGGCTTCGGCCTCGCGGGCCCGGCCGCGCGGGGCGAGGATGCGGACCGGGATGCGGCGCGAGCCGGCGACGCCCGCGTCGACGACGTCGAAGGGGCCGACCACCATCGCGACGACCTCGGAGGGAATCGGCCTGGTTTCGTCAAACTCCACCCGTTTCAGGCCTCCCGGTTCCAGGGTTTCGGACCTGATTGGCGAATTTGACGCGGCCAGGTCCGACTCCGGCACGTGGAGGATGACTCGCCAGGGGGCCTTGTAACCGGGCTCGTCGAAGCAGGGGAAGGCCCGGCGGGCTTCGATGGGAGTAAAGGTGGTGTAGGCGTACCAGTCGCCGCCGGTCTTTTTGCGGTAGAGGCCTTCGTTGACTGAGTCGCTCAACTCGCCGCGCCAGGCGATTTCCAGGCGCACGGGGCCGGGCGGGAGATCGCCGGTCCGAATCTCCAAAAATTCGCCGGAAGCGGTGAAATCCGGGTGTTTCGGCGCGGGTTGGGAGGCGTCGAGAGTGACGCTTTCGATGGTGAGTCCGCGGCTGTTGAGCCAGAGTGACTGGGTTTGTTTGGTGACTTCGGCGCGGATCCGCGCGATCCCCCGGAACGTGGCGTCTCGCGGTACGATAGTCAATTCCAGTTCATAGTGCGTCGGGCGAGCCGTGTCCGGAAGCCGGAAGGCGGGCGGTGCGGCGGAGTACGCCAAAATCGACGAAACGAACCCAAGAAACCAGCGCATCGCCCGGATTATCGCATTGTCGGGATACGCCGCGGTCAACGGCCGGCGGCGACGTGGGGAGTGTATTCCCAAAAGTGAGCGAAACTGGGCTGGAAAACGCCAAAAACCGGCCAGTTACAGCGATTTTCCGCATTGTGCCGGGCCATCGGCTGTGATAGTATGAAGATGCTTCCATGGTCCATCCCCCTGAAGCAATTCCCCAAATCCGCAAACGGAGCAAATAGCACCTCGGAATGAGTTATACCGTTTTCCTCGGAAATCTCCCTCTGTGGGTGACCGCCGACGATATCAAGTCGTGGCTCGCCGCAGACAATCTCGTGGCCGATAACGTCAAAGTAATCCGGAACCCTGAAACGCAGGAGTCCAAAGGATTCGCATTCATTGAAGCGCCGAACCAGGAGGAGATGAACTCCATCATCCGCCGGTTCGACCGGGCGCCGCTCGAAGAACGGCTGCTGCGCGCGAATCCCGCTCAACCTCCGAAGCCGAAGGGCGCCAAGACCCCTGCCGGAGCTCCTCCCGCAGCCAAGACAACCGACCGTGGCGGCGATGCGCGTCGTCCCACCGGCGGAGGCGGCGTGAAGAGCGGCAAGGCCAGGCGCGCCCAGGGTCCGCAGAGTGCATTTGCGGAGGAACTCGCGAAGGCGCTGTAATCGTCGAGGGCGGCCCTCCGCCGATAGCTCAGGGCCGTTTGTTCCTTTAATTCTCCGTGGCCGGTTGCGTGTCAGATCTGCGGGCTCTTAGAGAGAGCCCCCGGCATCCCCCGTTTTCGAACCCTGGATTCGCCTTCCGGGGCCCCGCCCGAAAGCCAACGCTGACATTCGCTTGCATACTGTCTTCCCCCGATACGCTTCCTTGATTGCTGGTGCTATACTTCGCACAAGCTGATGTTGCTTTTCGAGACGCGCTACCCACTTGTGGGGAGGCCCGATGCCCGATCTCTTAATCCTTCGTATCATCTTCGTTCTAATACTCGGTTCAGCCGGGTTCTACCTTCGTCCCTTCAATCTGGACGGCCCCTACGCCGGAATAGCGGGCGCCCTGCTTGGCTGTGCGATTGTGATTTTCGAGTTGCGCCTGCGCCAGGTCAGCCTGAAACGGCTGATCGGGGCGGCGTTCGGATCCGTCCTGGGAATCCTGGGAGCCTATCTGGTTTCCCTGGTGCTCGGACAGGCGCTACCTAACAGCTACAACACGGTCCCCTTTCTGGACGTCCTGTTGCTGGCGCTGATGGCCTATGTCGGTCTGGTGCTGGGGGCGCAAAAGGGTGACATGTTGAACCTGGCCGCCCTGGGCGGTCTGTTCGGGGGCGAGAAGGCCGGTAAGCCGGCGTTCAAGATCCTCGACACCAGCGTCATCATCGACGGCCGTATCGCCGACATTTCCGACACCGGGTTCCTGGACGGGGTGCTGGTGATTCCCCAGTTCGTGCTCCGGGAGCTTCAGATGGTGGCCGATTCGGCCGATTCGATGAAGCGCAACCGCGGACGGCGCGGTCTGGACATCCTGCAGCGCATCCAGAAGATGACGCACCTGAACGTGCAGATTCTCGAGGACGATTTCCCGAACATCCGGGAAGTCGACATGAAGCTGATCGAGCTGGCCAAGATGTACGACTGCAAGATCGTCACCAACGACTTCAACCTCAACAAAGTGGCGCAGTTGCACGGCGTCGAGGTGTTGAACATCAACGAACTGGCCAACGCGCTGAAGCCGGTGGTGCTGCCCGGGGAAACCATGCGGGTGTTCATTCTCAAGGAAGGGAAGGAATACAACCAGGGCGTCGCCTATCTGGACGACGGCACCATGGTGGTGGTGGACAACGCCAAGCGCATGATCTCGAAGACCATCGACGTCGGCGTCACGAGCGTCCTTCAGACCACGGCCGGCAAGATGATCTTCGGGCGCTTCGACGACCGGATTCACCACGTCCACGAAGCTTCTCCCAGAGCCCAGCGCGAGCATCGCGAGAGTGCTCCCGCCCCCAGCAGCCCCCAGTAGAAACGGGCCCGGGGTTACAATAAAGGTCCACATGAAAGTCGCAGTCATACTGCCGGCCGCGGGTCTCGGCACCCGCATGAAGGCCGCGCCGGAGAAAACCGGCACCAGCCGGAAGCAGTTCATGCTGCTTGACGGCTCTCCGATCCTGTTGCACACGATTCGGAAGTTCGATGCGTGTCCGTCGGTGACAGAAATTGTTGTGGCTTTGCGCGCCGACGACGTCGAATGGGTGTCGGACCTGGTGGGGAAGGAAAGTTTCACCAAGCCGGTGCGCCTGGTGGAAGGCGGCGACAGCCGGCAGGCCTCGGTGCAGAACGCCCTGGCGACGCTTTCAGCCGATACGACGCTGGTGGCCGTGCACGACGCCGTCCGTCCGTTCATCGACACCGAGCGCATCGAACACGTCATCGCCGTGGCGGCGCAGACCGGAGCGGCGATCATCGGCGTGGTGCCGGTGGATACGGTGAAGCGGGTCCATAAGGACAAAGTTCGGGCCACCCTGCCGCGCGAGCACCTGGTGCTGGTGCAGACGCCGCAGGTGTTCCGCTTCGACCTGTTGAAAAAAGCCTTCGCGCTGGCGGCCGAGGACGGGTTCATCGGCACCGACGAATCGAGCCTGGTGGAGCGGCTGGAGGACGTCGAGGTCAGCGTGGTGCAGGGCAGCACGCGCAACATCAAGATCACGCGGCCGAGCGACATGGACGTGGCCGCCCTCTTCCTGGCCGAACACGCGGAGACCTCCCACCCTTGAGCGAGTACCGGACGGGGCTCGGGTGGGACGTCCACCGGATTGGTCCGAACCGGGCGATGATCATCGGCGGGATCACCATTCCGGCTGACTTTGGCCTGGAAGGGCACTCGGACGCCGACGTTCTGCTGCACGCCATCACGGACGCGCTGCTGGGAGCGGCGGCGCTGGGCGATATCGGGATGCACTTTCCGGACTCCGATCCCCAGTGGAAGGGCGTCGATTCGGCCCGCTTTCTCGAGCACGCGCTCGGGCTGGTCCGCGAGAAGGGGTTCGAGCTGATCAACGTCGATACGACGGTGATTCTCGAACGGCCCAAGCTGAAGGATTACCGGCTGCCGATGCGGGAGCGCGTGGCGGCGATTCTCGGGCTCGAACTGGACCGCGTCTCGGTGAAGTTTAAGACCGCCGAGAAGGTGGGGCCGGTGGGCGAGGGACGCTCGGCCGAGGCGCAGGCCGTCGTGACTCTGCGGAAGCCCTGATGCGCATCCTGGGCTGGCTGCTGATGGTCGCGGCCGTGCTTACGGCCCAGGAGTGGCGGTACTGGGGCGGGGATGCGGGCGGGTCGAAGTACTCGGCGCTCGCGCAGATCGACCGCTCGAACGTGCGGCGGCTGAAGCCGGTCTGGATTTTCGACACCGGCGACTTCAGCGACGGAACCACGCTGCCGGGCCGGTCGGCCTTCGAGACGACTCCTCTGATGGTAGACGGGGTGCTGTACGTATCCACGTCGTTTCATCGGCTCTTTGCGCTGAATCCCGAGACGGGCCGCATTCTGTGGGAGTTCGACCCGAAGTTCGACCGATCGACGCGCGTCACGCTGTATCAGAGCCGGGGCGTCGCCTACTGGAGCCACGGCCAGGACAAACGGATCCTGCTGGCGGATCAGCAGGCGCGGCTGTTTTCGGTGAACGCGAGGACGGGGAAGCTCGATCCGGGGTTCGGCGATGAGGGCGTGGTGAACCTGCGCAAGGGCATGGCCGACCGGTTTCCCGGCGGCTCCTATGGTTTGACGTCGCCCGCCGCGGTCTGCCGCGATACGGTGATCACGGGCGCGTGGGTCTCCGACGGCGAGCCGCTGGGTCCGAGCGGAGACGTGCGCGGGTTCGACGTCCGCACTGGGCGCGAGTTGTGGCGCTTCCACACCGTGCCGCATCCGGGCGAGTTCGGCGCCGACACCTGGAAGGGCGATTCGTGGAAGGATCGCGGCGGGACCAACGTGTGGTCGCTGATGAGCGTCGATGAGAAGCGGGGCATGGTGTTTCTGCCGCTCACCTCGCCCTCCACCGACTTCTACGGCGGCGATCGCGTGGGCGCGAATCTGTTCGGCGACAGCGTGGTGGCGCTCGATTGCGCGACGGGCGAGCGGCGCTGGCATTTTCAGACCGTCCATCACAATTTGTGGGATTACGATCTGCCGTCGCAGCCCGTGCTGGTGACGGTGGATCGCGAAGGGAAGCGCGTCGACGCCGTGGCGCAGGCCACCAAGACGGGCTTTGTGTTTGTGCTCGATCGGGAGACGGGCAAGCCGCTGTTTCCGATCGAGGAGCGGGCCGTGCCGGCGAGTCCGATACCGGGCGAGCAGTCGTGGCCGACGCAGCCGTATCCGACCGCGCCTCCGCCGTTTGCGCGGCAGGGGATGCTGCGGAGCGAACTCACCACGGTGACGCCCGAATCGCGCGCCGAATGTCTGGCGATGATTGCCGGGGCGAAGCTCGAGACGCGGATGTTCGATCCGATCACCGAGCAGCCTTCGGTGATGTTTCCGGGCACCAACGGCGGGTCGAACTGGGGCGGGGGATCCTTCGATCCGGCTACCCGCACGCTGTATGTGAACTCGATGGACGTGGCGTCGCTGCTCAAGCTGGTGAAGCGGCCGGAAGGTTCGCTGGTTCCGTATCGCAACCAGGGCTTTGGGCGATTCTGGGACTCGAACGGCTATCCTTGCCAACAGCCGCCCTGGGGCACGCTGACGGCGATTGACCTGGATCGGGGGACGTTCCGCTGGCAGGCGCGGCTGGGCGAGTTCGACGAGTTGACCGCGCGGGGCGTCGAAAAGACAGGCGCGCCGAACCTGGGCGGATCCATGGTGACGGCCGGCGGGCTGGTGTTCATCGGCGCCACCAACGATGGCAAGTTCCGCGCGTTCGATAAAGACACCGGGGCGGAGTTGTGGATGACTCGTCTGCCGGCGAGCGCCCACGCCACGCCCATGACCTACATCGGACCGAAGAGCGGGCGGCAGTTTGTCGTGGTGGCGGCGGGCGGCGGGAACAAGTACAACAAGGCGTTCGCGGGCAAGCTGGTGGCGTTCGCGATTCCGCGCAAGGGCGACGCCGAGGAACCGGCGCTGGTGACCGCGGACCGGCCGAAGTTTCGCGGCGATTATGCGGGGTCGCGCGAGACGCTGCCGGCGACGGTCGCGCCGCAACCGGTCGCATTCAGTCATAAGACGCATGCGGCGACCCAGTGCCTGGCGTGCCACGCGGGAGCTGCGACCCAGCCTCGGGCGGGATTTCCGACGGCGTCGCAGTGCGTCCAGTGCCACACTGACATGAACCGCGCGTTCGATTGGGTGCGGGTGTACAAAGTGCGCGACTTCGTCTATTTCAGCCACGCCCGGCACGCCGGCGCGGCTTGCGCGCAGTGTCATGGCCCGGTGGCGTCGCGCGATGTGTTGGCCAAGGAAGTATCCACCGGGATGGCGGCGTGCCTGGCGTGCCATCGCGCGGCGAAGGCGTCGACGGCCTGCAACGTCTGCCACGACCTGGGCCAGTGATTCCTGTTTCCGGCGGCCGCGAGTATAATTAGGCAGGCCGTTACGAGGGCCACGATGTGAGTTCTTCGGATCCTGGGTTGCCGGAAGAACTGGTGTCAGTTCTGTCTCGAAAGGTCGTAGGCCAACCGCACGCGCTACGCCTGATCGCTCCTTACATTCAGATGTATCAGGCCGGACTCGCGCCGCCGGGCAGGCCCATCGGAGTGTTCCTGCTGTTGGGACCCACCGGCACGGGCAAGACGCGCACGGTGGAGGTGCTGGCGGAGGTCCTGCACGGAAGCCATAACCACTACCTGAAGGTGGACTGCGGCGAGTATCAGATGGAGCACGAGATCGCCAAGCTGATCGGCGCGCCGCCGGGTTATCTGGGCCATCGCGAAACGACTCCCGCGCTGTCGGCGAAGAGGTTGGAAGAGGCGACGACGTCGAATTGCGATATCTCGCTGGTGTTGTTCGATGAGATCGAAAAAGCCGCGCCGTCGTTGACCCGGCTGCTATTGGGCGTGCTGGACAAGGCGTTGTTGAAGCTGGGCGATAACACGTCGGTCGGCTTCGAACATAGCGTGATCTTCCTGACCAGCAACCTGGGCGCGGCCGACATGATGAAGGAGATGCGGCCGACGTTTGGATTCGACGCGGGATCGGAGCCCGACCCCGAACAGTTGGCCGGGAAGCTGGAGGCGATCGCGCTGGGGGCCGTGCGGCGACGCTTCTCGCCCGAGTTCATCAATCGCATCGACGCGGTGGTGACGTATCAGCCGCTGGCGCAGGAGTCGCTCGCCAAGATCCTGGATCAGCAGATCGACGACCTGCGGAATCACGTGGCGACGCGGCTGGGCGACCACCGGTTCTCGATCGAGGTGGACGATTCGGCGCGGGAGTTCCTGCTGAATCGGGGCACCAGCCTGGAGTACGGGGCGCGCGAACTGAAGCGGACCATTCACCGGTCCCTGATGCAGCCGCTTGCGACGCTGGTGGTGGAGCGCCGGGTGCCGGCCGGAAGCACGGTGGTGGTGACGGCGGAAAGCTCCGGCGAGAAGCTTGCGCTGACGGCGACCGGACGGGCGCCGGAGCCGGTCCCGGCCCCGGTGGTCCACCCCGAAATCCTGATTGTCGACGACAATACCGACCTGCTGCGGTTCCTGAAGACGATCCTGGAGGCGAAGGGTTGGCGAATCGTCACCGCCGAGTCAGCCGCGTCGGCGCGGGCCGCCGTGTTGGAGCGCGCGCCCGATGTCGCGCTGGTGGACTATGGGTTGCCGGACAACAATGGGCTGGAGTTGAGCAGCCGGTTGCGGTCGATGGTGCGGTCGACGCAGGTGATCATCATGACCGGAGGGCAGTTAACGAACGACGAACAGGAGTTATGCCGGCGCTACGGGTATCTGCTGTTGCAGAAGCCGTTCATGATCGAGGACCTGACGGATCTTATACGGAACCGTGTGAAGGTGGCGACGGGCGCGGCCGGCGTGTGAGGCCACGGTCTTCAGGCCGCTGACTTGGGCTGGCGCGCCCTGGCGATCAACAATATGCTCGACAGCACCAGGGCCGTGCCGGCCGCGGTTCGCACTCCCAGCGCTTCGCCTCCCATGAAGTAGCCGAGCAGCACCGCGATCACCGGGTTCACGTAGGAGTGCGTGGCGACCACGGTGACCGAGTAATGATGCAGCAGCCACAGGTAGGCGGTGAAGGCCATGATGGAGCCCGCCACGATCAGATAGGCGAGCGACAGCCAGGCGCCGGTGGAGACCTTCAACGGACGGAAGTCGCGGAATTCGCCCAGCAGCCCGGCAGTGACGGTGAGCAGCACGCCACCGGTGAGCATCTGCGACGCCGAACTCATCAGCTTGGACGAGGGCAGCGGCAGCTTGCGCGTCATCACCGATGAGAACGACCAACTGACCGAGGCGATGAGGAGCGCCAGGGCTCCCACCCGGTCGATGGCGCCGGAGGTTCCCACGCCGGCCAGCGCCGCCACGCCCGACAGCCCGATCAGCAGCGCCGCCGTGAGCCGCGCGGTGAGGCGGCGGGTGCGGAGAATCGTAATTTCAAACAGCGCCATGAAGACCGGCGCGGTGGCCATCATCACCGCCGTGACGCCGGACGGCACGCGTTGTTCCGCCCAGAAGACGAATCCGTAATCGACAACGAAAATCAGCACGCCGAGCAGTAGCGTCGACGCCCATTGGCGAGGCGTGGGCGAAGGCTCGCCTCTTGCGGCCATCCACGCGTACATGATCGCGCCCGCGATTACGAAACGAATTCCGGCAAGCAGGAAGGGCGGGACCTCGGCGACGCCGACGCGAATGGCCAGGAACGTCGATCCCCACACCAGGTACAGGATGGCGAACGCGGCGACGCTCGGCCATAGCGGTGGGTGGGGTTTCGGATCCATACACGATCTTACCGTTCCGTCGTGGGCGGATACACTGAAGGCATGGAGTCCACTCCGCAATCGGCGGGCACTGGGGCGGCTCCGGCGAGCGTCGAACGCCTGTTTCAGTACTCGCTGCTGGGCATGGTGACGTGCGGCTATCTGGCGGTGGCCGGGTCCGGCTACCTCGATCCGCCCACCATCGCGCTGACCGCGTGCGCGCTGGCGCTGCGATTCGTCTCCACGCTGGGATTGGTCCGGCTGTCACTTTCGCAGACCGTGGTGAATGTGGCGACGCTCTGCTATGTGGCGTTTTACCCGCTCGATTATCTGTTCGTGTCGCGCGAATTCACCGCCGCCACCGTACACCTGGTGTTCTTCCTGGCCATCGTGAAGATCGTGACGGCGCGCACGGATCGCGACTACATGTACGTCAAGATCATCGCGTTTCTCGAACTGCTGGCGGCGTCGGTGCTGAACGGGTTCCTGAATTTCTTCGTCTTCCTGGCGTTATATGTGGTGTTCGCGGTGGCCACCTTCGCCAGCGCCGAGGTGCGCCGCGCCGCCAACGGGCCCGTGCGCGTGGTGCGTTCCGGGTTGCGGCGGATGCCGATCCGGCTGAGCCTGATGACGCTGTTCATCACCGGCGGCATCCTGTCGATGACGCTGGGGCTGTTCTTCTTCCTGCCGCGAACGGCGCGCGTCGCCTTCCGCCACCTGATTCCGGAGCGCTACCACCTGCCGGGATTTTCGGGCGAGATCCTGCTGGGACAGTTGGGCGAGATCAAGCAACAGTCGACGCCGGTGATGCACGTCCGCTTTATCAAGCCGGATCGGCCGCTGAGCCTGAAGTGGCGCGGCGCGACGCTGGCGCGTTTCAACGGGCGGGGCTGGTTCAACGCGATTCCCGAGCATGAGGACCGGCTGACGGTGGAGCGCGGCGGGTTGGCTCGGCTGATCGACGCCCGGCCGTCACGGCGCACCGAACGGCTGGAGTACGAGGTGCATGCCAAGGACATCGGCACGGGCACGCTGTTCTTTGCGGGAACGCCCGAGTATGTCAACATCAACGCGGCCTTCATCCGGCGGGTTCAGGGCGGGAGTTTCCGGGCGCCTTTTTCGTCGCCCAACGGGCTCCAGTACATCGGCTATGCCTATCTGAGCGGGCCGGCGAGCGCCGCGGAACTGGCCCCCGAGAAGTTGCCGCCGGTGGAGCGCGCCGAGTACTTGGAGTTGCCCCGCCTGGATTCGCGCATCGCCGCGCTGGCCAACCAATGGACGGCGGGCGCGCCCGACCCCGAGGCTCGCGCCGCGGCCATCGAACAGCACCTGCGGCGCGACTATTCGTACTCGCTGGATCTTCTCAAGGTGGAAGTCGCCGATCCGCTGGCGCACTTTCTGTTTGAGCGTAGGGCGGGGCATTGCGAGTATTTCGCCTCCGCGATGGCGGTTATGTTGCGGACTCTGGGGATTCCGGCGCGAGTGGCCACTGGGTTTCAAAGCGGCATCTACAATCCGGTGAGCGGGTGGCAGGTGATTCGCGCCTCTGACGCGCACAGTTGGGTGGAGGCGTATCTGCCGCGTTCGGGCTGGACCACGTTCGATCCGACGCCGCCGGACCCGAACTTCGCCCAGATGGGGCTCGGCACGCGGCTGTCACTCTATATGGACGCGGCGGAGACGTTCTGGCAGGAGTGGGTGCTCAATTACGATCTGGAGCATCAACTGGTGCTGGCGACGAAGGTGCAGCAGACAAGCCGCGGTCCACGATGGTTCGAATCGCTGAACGGGGCCGTGACGCAGCTTCGCGAGGATGTGGTGGCGATGGCGAAGCGCTATGGGGCGCCGTTGGCGGCAGCGGTGGTGTTCGCCGGCCTGGCCATCGTGTACGGTCCCCGGGTGCGGGAAGCGTGGGCGGTGCGGCGGCGCTTCGGGCGGGTGCAGCGGGGGCAGGCGGACCGGTCCGACGCAAGCCTGCTGTACCTCAGGATGCTGCGGCTGCTTGAACGGCGCGGCATCGAGAAGCCGGCCTGGGTGACGGCGAACGAATTCGTACGGTTGGTGGCGGATCCCGTGCTTGCGCCGATGGTGGAGGACGCCACGGCGCTGTACCACGAGATTCGCTTTGGTAACCGGCCCACGGCCGGGCCTCGCATGCTGGCCGTGATCGAACGGATGGAGCGAAGCTGACGGCTTCCCGGACTGGTTCGGTTCGAGTACACTCTTGGTAGCTCGACATGAAATTGACGATTCTGGTTGTCTCGCTGCTTGTCGCCGCCGGCGCCATCGCCGTGGCGGAGGAATACTCGGAGTTCATCGAGGGAATGAAGACCACCGGCGCCGCCATGGGCGTTCTCAGTAAGGCGGAGAAGAAGTCCGGACCGCAGGTGACGCGGTCGGCCGAACGCATCGCCGGCGTCTATGAGGGGATGATTCCGTTCTTCCGTCAGCGCGACGCCAAGGACGCTGTCGCGCTGGCCGAGCAGGGCAAGGCGGCGGCCACGGCGCTCGCTTCGGCGTCGTTTGCGGGCGATGAGGCCAAGGCGAACGAGGCGCTTCAGGCGCTGGGCGGGACCTGCAAGGGCTGCCACGCGGCGCATCGCGAGAAGCTCGAGAACGGGAAGTACAAAATTAAGTAGGCCACCGGTCCACGAAAGGGGCCGTTATGAAGCAGGGGGCAGCGGCCAACGGGAGTTCGAAGGACAGACCCACGCTGCTTCCGCATGCGCCCGATGAGTTGACGCGCGGCCGTCTGCGCCGGCTGGGCGAAGGCATCGGCAAGGTGGTGTACGCTTCCGACCACTGGGTGGTGCGGCGTGAGCGGTCGGGGACCGAGATCATGGCGCTCATCGTGGTCTGGAAGCTGATCCGGAAGCTGGAACGCGTGCTTCCCGGCGGCGCGGCGGACCGTCTGCTGGCGCATCCTTCTCGCCAAATCCGAATTCTTCGCGTCCTGATGCAAGCACTGGTGCTGATTGTGCCGCGCGGACTGTGGTTTGCCAGCCACGCCGGCGATGTCTGGCGCGTGTATCTGCGACGCGATATCCGCGGGGAAAAACTGGCCGCCCAGCACCTGCGTGGAACGCCCTTCGTACCGTTGCGCATCGAGTTCCCTCCGGTTCGTGTGGCCGTCGGCGGCTGGCCCGGCTGGCTGACGGTGTCGGAAGCGGTGGAGCGGGTGGAGGCGACGCTGCATCAACGGCTGGTCGAACTGGCGCGGGAAGGACGATTCGGGGAGATCGAAAAGTGGCTCGACCGGCTGCTTGAATTGCGCCAGGAAGGCTGGAAACTCGGCGTTTTCTCGATGGATGCGCACTTGAAGAACTTCGGAGTGACGGGCGATCGCGTGGTGCTGCTCGATGCCGGCGGGTTGACCGACCGGTGGGCGGAAGTCGAGGGCCGGCTGTCCTTTGAGGCTGTGGCCACGCAGCCGCACATACAGCTGGGGTTGGGCGGAGTGCTGGCGGCGCGGCCCGAGATCGCGGAGCGCTTCGATCAACGTTGGAAGGCCGTTGTGAACCGCGAACGGGTGCTCAGCCATTGGCCCGAGGATCGCCTTCCGGCCTGATGGGGGCATTTGCCCCAGGGGTTTCGCCGGGCGAAATGCCGTTCGGGTGTTGCGGACTATCACCCACCCTGGCGAAGTGCGATTGTGATTTCAGTCACTTACATTCGGCGCACGAATTGCAATGCTATAGACGAGAGCAGAGAGGGCATTCATGCTGGATTTCAGTCAATCTCCGTTACTGGTGATCTGGGAGGTCACCCAGGCTTGCGATTTGGCTTGCGTTCATTGCCGCGCGTCGGCGATGCCGGGCCGGAGTTCCGACGAATTGAGTACCGAGGAGGGCTATCGCCTGCTCGATCAGGTGAAGGCTTTCGGCGAGGCCAAGGGCTTCGGAAGCCCGCTGTTCGTGTTCACCGGCGGCGATCCGCTGAAGCGGCCCGACCTGTACGAACTGATCCGCTACTCCGTGAAGCTGGGCCTGCGCACAAACGTGACGCCGAGTTCGACGCCGCTGTTGACCGCTTCCGCCATCGACCGCTTCAAGGAATGCGGCGTCACTCGCATGGCCATCAGCGTGGACGGCGCGGATGCGGTTACGCACGACGCGTTCCGGCAGGTTCCGGGCAGCTTCGACCGCTGCGTGATGGCGCTTAAGCACGCGCAGAAGATCGGGCTCGACACGCAGTTCCAGACCACCGTGACGCGGCGCAACATGCATCAGTTGGACCGCATCGCCGACCTGGTGGGCGAAGTCGGCTCGAAGATGTGGAGCCTGTTCTTCCTGATCGTGACCGGCCGCGCGCTGGCGGGCGACGATCTGGACGCGGCGCAGTACGAAGAGGTCTTCGCGAAGATGTACGACATCTCCCAGCGGGTCTCCTTCGACATCAAGACCACCGAGGCCATGCACTATCGCCGCTATATCATCGAGCGGCAGAAGGCCGAGCGGCGGGCGGACGAGGCTCCCCACGCCGATCACGGCGCCGCCGAGCGCGTGGCGTTCCGTACGGCCGGCGTCAGCGATGGGCGCGGCTTCGTGTTCGTGTCGCACAAGGGCGAGGTCTTCCCAAGCGGCTTCCTGGCGCTGTCGGCCGGCAACGTCCGGCGCGATTCGCTGGTGGACGTGTACCGGAATTCGCAGTTGTTCCAGATGCTGCGCGATCCGCACCTGCGCGAAGGCAAGTGCGGCGCCTGCGAGTATGTCCACGTGTGCGGCGGTTCGCGCTCGCGGGCTTACGCCCTGACGGGCGACTATCTGGCTGAGGATCCGCGCTGCGTGTACCAGCCGAAGCATTACGCGCCGGAACCGGTGCATGCTTAGGGAATGATCCGGTTTCTTGCCCCCCTGCTCGTCTGCTGCGGTCTGGTTGCGGGCCAGACCGCGCAGGAGTGGCTTCAGGAGGGCGTCAACGCCTTCAAGGCCGCGCAATACGACGAGGCCATCGACAACTTCAAACAAGCCATCGCGCTGGAGCCAAAGTCGGTTCCGGCGCTTTTGCATCTGGCGGCGGCGTACATGGCGACGCCCGAGGATGGCGAGAAGGCCCGGCTGGGGCGGGAGACGTATGCGCGCGTGCTCGAACTGGAGCCGAAGAACCTGAAGGCGTCCGGCGCCATGGCGGCGTTGAGCTTCGCGCAAGTGGGCGTCGCGGGCGCCGATCTCGAGGATGCTCGCCGGTGGCAATTGAGACTGCTCGAATTGCAGCCGGACGCCAAGGAGGCGCACTTCGCGCTTGGAGTGATCGCCTGGACGCGCTTCTATCCGGCCTGGCAGGCGGCGCGGCGCAGGGCGGGGTTGAAGCCCGAGGACGCCGGGCCTTTCAAGGACTCGAAACTGCGCGCGTCGATGAAAGCCGAGTGGGGCGCGGTGGTGCAGGAAGGCATGGACCATCTTGAACGGGCGTTCGCGTTGGATCCGGGCTACGACGAGGCGCTGGCGCGGTTGAGCGTGCTGATGCGGGAGCGCGCCGATCTGAGCGATAACCAGTACGCCTGGCTCGCCGAGGTCAAGAAAGCCGATGCGCTGCTGAAGCGCGCGAGCCACCGGTAGGCTACGCGCGTTCGCACTCGGCGGTCCAGCGCCGCAGTTCGCCGTCGAGCGCGTGGAGGCGCCCGACTTGGGCGGGGTCGTCGGCCAGGTTCGTCATCTCCCACGGGTCGCGCCGCAGATTGAAGAGCTGGGTGGTGGACTGTCCCTTGACGTGGTAGCGGATCAGCTTCCAGCCGTCCTTCTTCACGGCGCGTTGGACGTCCTTGTAGGCGAAAAACATCGAATCGCGGACCTGTTTCGAACGCCCGTGAAGCAGGGGGGCGAGGCTCGACCCTTCGACGGTGTCCGGCGCCGGGATCGACGCCAGATCGCAGAGCGTCGGGAACAGGTCGTACAGATAGCACAGCGCGTCGGAGCGGGCGCCTTTCGGCAAGCCCGGCCCGGCGATGACGAGCGGCACCCGCACGCTGGCCTCGTACAGATTCTGTTTGCCGAGAAGCCCGTGCTGGCCGAGCGCCAGGCCATTGTCGCCCGCAAAGACCACGATCGTATTCGACGTCTCGCCGCTATCTTCCAGCGCACACATCACGCGGCCGATCTGCGCGTCCAGATGCGTGATCATCGCGAAATAGGCGGCGATGTGTTCGCGCACGATCTCGGGCGTTCGGGGCCAGGGCGCGAGCGTCTCGTCGCGAATCTCCAGTTCGCCGTTGTCGAAGGGATGACGCGGGAGAAAGTTCGGCGGCAGCACGATCTTGGAAGGCGGATACAGGTGGGCGAATTCGCGCGGCGCCATGCGCGGATCGTGCGGCGCGGTGTAGGAGACGTAGGCGAGAAACGGACGGTCGCGCCGGCGCTCGGCGAGGAAGCGGATGGCGGAATCGCTGAACAGCTCGCTCGAGAATTTGCCGCCGGTGTGGCGTTGGTCGGCCGGATAGCGGCCCGACGGGTCGAAGTCGGCCACGGGCACGTGGAGATGGTCCGACATGCCGCCGAAGAAAATGTTTTCGCCGGTCGTGAAGCAGCGGGCGAACAGAGGCTCGCCGTTGTGCCATTTGCCGGTGGAGAACGTTTCGTAGCCGTGTTGGCGGAACAGTTCCGGAAACAGGTGAAACGGCCGACGTTCGGCGGGCTTCGACGCCGCCGGCCGGACGATGCTGCGGTCGACGTGGAACAGCGTCTGCCCGGTCATGAGCATGGCGCGGCTGGGAGCGCACACGGCGGCCACGGTTCCGCCCATGATGGCGGCTTCCGTGAAGGCCGTGCCGCGATGCGCGAGGCGGTCCAGGTTCGGCGTGTGGATCTGTGGATTGCCCAGCCCGTGCAGCGTGTCGAAGCGCTGGTCGTCGGCGAACAGGAACAGCACGTTTGGCCGGCGGCGCGGCGCCGCGTTGATGTGAGCGGCCGCGGGCGAGAGAGCGCCCAGTTTCAGCAGATCCCGGCGAGTCATCAGAACATCCTCTCCAGCGCGACCGCCGCCGCGCCCAGTACGCCCGCGTGATAGCCGAGGCGCGAGACGCTGACGGAGATGCCGCGTTGGTCCCAGGCGATGACCCTCTGCGAAAGCTCGCGCGTCAGCTCGTCGATGAGAATGGGGTTGTCCTGCGCGACGCCTCCGCTCAGTATGATCGCCTTCGGGTCCAACAGGTGGATCGCGCCGGCGCACCCTTGCGCGAGGAACCGTGCCGCTGATCGGATGGCCGCGCGGGCCCGGCTTTCGCCGCCGTTGGCGGTCGCGATCAGCACCCGCGCTGTACGGTAGCGCGCCGGCCTCGCATACCGCAACATCGCGCCCGCGCCGGCGTGCGCCTCCAGGCAACCGCGCTGTCCGCAGGTGCATTGAGCGCCGTTGGGAGACACCACCAGATGCCCGAATGCGCCCGCCATCGACGCCGCGCCGCGCGCCAGCCGTCCGTTGACGTAAGCCCCTCCGCCGATGCCGGTGCCCAACGTAATGCACAGGAAATTGTCCAGATCTCGCGCCGCGCCAAAACGCTTTTCGGCCTGGGCGAAGGCGAGCGCGTCGTTTTCGACGAAGGTCCGCAGCCCGGTCGCCTCGGCCACCGCCGGTCCCACCGGGGCGCCGCTCCAATCCGGCAGATTCGCGGTGCCGTACACGATGGTTCCGCTTTTGGCGTCCACCCATCCGGCTGTCGCCACGCCCGCCGCCGTCGGCGACAAACCGCGCGCTCGCGCGCCTTGGGCCGCCGCCGCCGCCACATCGCGCAACTGGGCGAGCAGCGCGTCGCGGCTCGACTTCTCGGTGCGCACGGGCTCCTCGGCGACCAACTCGCCCGTGGACGCGACGACGAATCCGGCCTTGATCGCGGATCCACCCAGGTCGATCGCTACGATGGCAGCGTTGCTAGCGGGCGTCTGAAGCGCCGCGGCGAATCGCGCCGTGATGTCGCGGGGACGGGTGATCGCCGAACCCACCACGACGGCGAACGCGCCCGCCGCGATGGCGGCGCGAGCCTGTTCCGGCGTCTGAATGCGGCCCTCGGCGATGACGGGGACTGGCGTCGCGCGCGCCAGCTCGGCGATGAACGGCGAATCGAACTCGCGGAATTGCACGGTGTCGTCGGTGTAGCCGCGCAGCGTGGACAGCACGAAATCGGCGCCCGCGCCCGCCGCCGCCACCGCCTCCTCCACCGTCGCGATGTCGGCCGCCACCGGCGCACCTAGCGATTCGCGGATGGCGCGGAGACGGTCGATTGCGCCGTAGGAGCGCCCGCGCGCGGTGCAATCGAGCGCGATCGCCGTCGCGCCCGCGTCCATCAGCAGGCGGGCGTCCTCGAAGGTTGGCGTGATCAGCAGGCGTCCATCGGGCATCGTCCGCTTCTGGATGGCCAGGATCGGAACCGTAACGCCGGCCTGACGGATGGCGCGGACATCCGCGGGACTGTTGGCGCGGATCGCCGCCGCGCCGCCCTCCACCGCCGCTCGTGCAAACAGCGCCATGTTTTCCGATCCATGAAACGGATCGTCCTCCCAGGCCTGGCACGACACAATCAGCCGCCCTTGTATCAAACGAAGCGCCGTCGGAATGTTCATGGGTGGACCAGCTTCCGCCGCGATACGACCAGCGTCGCGGCCGCTGCCGCCAGGATAACGCCGGAAATCTGCAACGTTCCACCCAGCCCGATGGCCGATTTCAGCAGGCCCGCCGCCATGGCCATGGCGCCGCCCCCCAGGCAGGAGGTGCAGTTGAGTACGCCGTACGCGGTGGCGCGCAGTTCGGGCTCCACCACCTGGCACACCACCGGCATCACGTTACAGTCGAACAGGCCGCGGCCCAACCCGAACAGAATGAGCGCGGCGATCAGGATCCAGGACGAGTCCGTGTAGCCCACCAGCAGCAGGAACGGTCCGGCGATGGTCAACCCGATGGCCTGGGTCAGCACGCGGGCGCGTGGATTGGAGCGGGACCAGCGGTCGGCCAGCGTTCCACCGGCCAGGATGCCGGCGAAGGAGGCTGCCTGGATGTAGAAAGTGGCCGCGAAGCCCGCCTCGGCGAGCGACATTCGGAAGCGCTCGTACAGGTAGTAGGGCAGCCACGTGTAGACGCACCAATAGGCGATCGAGGTGAACGTGTTCGCCGTGGTGAAGATGGCGAAGGGCATGGCGGCCAGGCGTCCCACCGAGGGTCGCTGCGCCTGCCCCGCGGTCGTCGAGCGGCGCAACAGCGGAATCAACACGGCGGCGTAGGCGACGCCGAATCCGCCTAATACGACGAACGCCGCCCGCCATCCGAATTGCTGGCCCATCCAGCCGCCGCCCGCCCCGCCCAGCACAATGCCCATGTAGAGCCCGCTCTGGTGCAGGCCGGTGGCGAGAGACCGCGTGCGTTCGCCGTGATAATCGGCGATCATGGCGAGCGCCGCCGGAAGATAGCAGGCCTCGCTGATCCCCATCAGGGCCCGCGCCGTCAGCAGTTCCGGGTACGAGCGCGCGTACCCAGTCAGCAGCGTGATGGCGGACCATACGCCGAGGCTCGCCAGGATGATGTTGCGGCGGCCGAAGCGGTCCGCCAGGTAGCCGCCGAACGGACTCAGGATCCCATAGACCCACAGGAAGGCTGTGCCGAGCAGCCCCAACTGGATGTCGCTCACCGCCAGGTCCGCCTTCACCAGCGGGAAGACGGAGAAGATCACCTGGCGGTCCAGGTAGTTGAGCAGGGCCACCACCCACAGCAGCGCGACCAGGAGCCAGGGATAGAAGCGCTTCATGAGGCGAGCAGTCGCGCGCCGGCCGCCGTGGCGAGCAGTCCGCGACGCAGTTCGGCGAGCTCCTCTTCCGTCAACCCGCGGCGCGGCGCGATGCACGGGCCGCAGTCCAGGCCGGTGAAGCCGAGCGTCGCCTTGACGGCCGGAAACACGGGGAATTGCAGGATGACGCGGATCACTTCGTTGATGGCCGATTGCAGTTGGCGAGCCTGCTCCCAACGGCCGGCCGAGGCGTTCGAATAGAGCCCGGCGAACTCGGCGGGAAGCAGGTTGTAGATGCTGCCGATGCCTCCGTTGGCGCCCATCAGCAGTCCGGCAGCCAACATCTCATCGGACCCGTTGAAGACCACCGCGCCCGAGCGCCGCAGTTCCCACAGCCGGAACAGGTTCGAGTCAGTGAACTTCAAACCGGCTACGTTCGGCAGAGAGCACAGCTCCAGCATCCGCGCCGTCGTGTTGAGCGCCGGCGCGAGCGATGGAAAATAGTAGATCAGGAAGGGCGTTTCCGAGGCGGCGGCGACGTCGCGATAGTAGGCGCGGATTTCTTCGAACGAGTACGCGCCGGGGGGCGGCAGGCTGCTGACGGCGTGGGCTCCGACGCGCGCGGCGTGCCGCGCCAGTTCGATGGATTGGGCCGTGCTCGCGGCGCCGATGTGGATGATGACGGTCTTGCCGGCGGGCGACGCGTGGACCGCGGCCTCCGCGACCGCCTTGCGCTGTTCAATCGACTGCACCCAGCCTTCGCCGGTTTGTCCGCACACGTAGAGTCCATCCACACCCGCGGCGTACACGCGCGCCGCCAGCCGTTCGAAGGCGGTCCGGTTGAAACGCTCGTTGGCGTCGAGTGGAGTGACAATGGCGGGGAGAATCCCCTCGAATACAGGCATGGTTTCGAATCGATTGTATCGTTAATACATGCGGGCGCCGAAACAAGAGGGCGGCCAGTTGAGGCCGTTGAAAACGCTGGAGCGCGTATTGTCAAAGGCCGGCATCGGGTCTCGCACCGACGCGCGAAAGTGGATCGGCGCGGCGCGGGTCAGGGTGAACGGCAAGCTGGTCCAGACGCCGGATTACTGGGTGGATCTCGAACGGGACCGCGTGACGCTGGACGGCAAGCCGGTGCGCGCGCAGGAGCGCCGCTATCTGCTGCTCTACAAGCCGAAGGGCTACATCACCTCCAACGGCGATCCGGACGGGCGCGCCACGGTCTACGACCTGATCGGCGAGCTGGGAGCGTGGGTGGTCCCGGTGGGCCGGCTCGATCAGGACACCAGCGGACTGCTGCTGATGACCAACGACACGCAGTTTGCCGAGCGCATCATGAACCCCGAATTTCACGTCCCGAAGACATACCTGGTGAAGTGCTCGACCGTGGTGGGCGACGACGCGCTCGACCGGCTTCGCAACGGAGTGGAGCTGAGTGACGGCCCCACTCGTCCGGCTGAAGTGCGGCGCGTGCGCGACTCGGGTAAGTACACGCATCTGGAAATCACCATCACCGAAGGCAGGAACCGCCAGGTGCGGCGCATGATCGAAGCAGTGGACAGCAAGGTGCTTAAACTGGTGCGCACGGCGATCGGCCAGATCGAAATTGGAGGATTGCAGATCGGCGCCTATCGCGATCTGACTCCGGCCGAGTTACGCGCGCTGGGGGGCAAGTAGCCGATACTGTAACTGATGCTGGGTTATTCGGAGGCGTTCTCGCTGGCCGGCGAGATTGCGATCATCACTGGGGGCGGCACCGGAATCGGATTGGGCGCGGCGCGGGCGTTCATCGCGGCGGGGGCTCGCGTGGTGTTGGTGGGCCGGCGCGCCGATGTGCTCGAATCGGCCTGTAATGAGTTGGGCGGCGGGGCGAGTTACGAAACGCATGACGTCACGCACACCGAGCGCGCTCCTGAGTTGATCGATCGCGTGATTCGACACGTCGGACCGCCCGCCATTCTCGTGAACAACGCGGGGGTGCATCTCAAGAAAGCCGCCGTCGAGACCACCGAGGATGAGTTCAACCACGTGATGACCACGCACGTGACCGCCGCGTTTGCCTTGTCCCGCGCGGCCGCCAGGGCCATGCGCGAACGGGGCGGCGGCAATCTGCTGTTCATGGCGTCGATGGCGTCGTTCATGGGGATCCCGAAGGTGGCGGCCTATTCGGCGGCCAAGTCGGCTTATCTCGGACTGGTGCGTAGCCTGGCCGTGGAGCTGGCGCCCGATGGCATCCGTGTGAACGCCATCGCGCCCGGCTGGATTGAGACCCCCATGCTCGCCAAGGCGATGGAGAGCGACCCGCGGCGGCGGGCGCGCGTGCTCGAACGGACTCCCCTGGGCCGGATGGGCCACCCGGAAGATATTGGGTGGGCCGCGGTTTATTTGTGCTCAAAGGCCGCCAATTTCGTCAATGGAGTGGTGCTTCCAGTGGACGGAGGGGCCGCCATCGGATTCTGACTTTCGTTGCGCTTGCCCGGCGCAGCCTCTACACTGAAAGGACTTTTCCGGCCCGCGGCTGGAAACGTGAACGTCATGAAGGTCTGGCAAGTAAACGACTGGTGCGAACCCGACGGCATGAAACTGGGGGAAGTTCCGCTTCCGGAACCCGGTCCCGGACAGATTCGCATCCGGAACCGTGCGATCTCGGTGAATTTCTTCGACCTGCTGCAGATCCAGGGCAAGTACCAGGTGAAGCCGGGATTCCCGTTCACGCCCGGAGCGGAAGTGTCGGGCGTGGTGGACGCAGTGGACGGCGCCGTCACCGCCTTCGCCAAGGGCGATCGCGTGATGGCCATGACCGTGGGCGGCTCCTACGGCGAGTACAGCCTGGCGGACGCCTATCGCGCGTTTCCGATCCCGAAGGGCCTGAGTTGGAACGAGGCCGCCAGCATGCCGATCGTGTATCACACGTCGTGGTTTGCGCTGGTGAAACGCGCCGCGCTCCGGGCGGGAGAAACGCTGCTGGTCCACGCCGGAGCAAGCGGCGTCGGGATGTCCGCCATCCAGATCGGCAAGGCGCTGGGAGCGAAGGTGATCGCCACGGCGGGCGAGCCGGAAAAACGCCGGTTCGCGCGAAGCCAGGGCGCGGACTTCGTTCTGGACTATCACGAGCCGGGATGGGTGGACCGTGTGAAGGAACTCACCGAACGCCGCGGCGCCGATGTGATTTACGACCCGGTGGGCGGCGACATCTTCGATCTTTCGACCCGCTGCGTCGCGGCCGAGGGACGACTGCTGGTCATCGGTTTCGCCGGCGGCCGGATCCCGAACATTCAGGTGAATCGAATTCTGCTCAAGAACATGTCAGTGGTTGGCGTGTTTTGGGGAGACTATGCGAATTCACGCCCGTGGTACATACGTGAAACGCAGAATTGTTTGGAAGCGTTGTATACGGAAGGGAAGATTCGCCCATCCGTAGGCAGTGCCTACCGCCTTTCCGAAGCGCCCATGGCAATGCGGGACATAGCTGACAGGAAAGTGGTGGGAAAAGCGGTTCTAACTGTGGAGTGAAATTCATGAAACTATTGACAGCAACAATTGTGGCCGCGATTGCGATCCCGGCCTTTGCCGCCCCGAAGGACACCGAGAAGCGCCTGGCCGCCGCGGCGGACACCATGAGCGAGATCATGGGGACGCCGGAGAAATCGATCCCGCAGGATCTGTTGAATAAATCGGAATGCGCCGTGGTGGTGCCCGGACTCAAGAAAGGCGCCTTCATTATCGGCGGAAAATACGGCCGCGGTTTTGTGGTGTGCCGTAAGGCGGATGGCGTGGGTTGGGGAGCGCCGGGCGCGGTGCGCGTCGAAGGCGGCAGCGTCGGATTCCAGATTGGCGGCGCGGAGACGGACGTCGTCATGCTGGTTATGAACAAGGGCGGCGTGAATAAACTGTTGACCAGCAAGTTCACCCTGGGTGGCGACGCTTCGGTGGCGGCCGGTCCCCTGGGCCGCGAGTCGAGCGCGCAGACCGATGCGATGATGAACGCCGAGATCCTGACCTGGTCGCGGCAACGGGGCGTGTTCGCCGGCATCTCCCTGACCGGCGCGACGCTGCGCGAGGACGGCGACACGAACAAGGAGATGTACGGACAACCCTACACGAACAAGGACATCGTGTCGGGCAATGTTCAGCCGCCCGCCACGGCGGCCCAGCTGATCTCCATTCTGAACAAGTACTCGAGCCGCAAGTAGCGTTTTGCGGGGGCCGCCGTGGCCATCCATGGCGGTCCCTCGTCAGAGCCATACTGGTAGAGTGCTGGAGCAGATCCTTGAAGTCCTGACGGATGCGGTTTGCGGCGGCGCCGTCCACGTGCTGGCCGCCCGGCGATCCGGCGACGTCGGCATTCGTTATAAGTCCGGCAAGGAACTGGTGACCGCCGCCGACGAAGCCTCCGACGTCGCGATCCGAGCCGTTTTTGAGTCCCGCCTTCCCGCCCTTGTCCCCGGCGTCGCCTTCCAGTTGGAGGAGTCGAGTCCGGACCTTCCCACTGCGCGCTGTCGCGTCGGCGCCGACCCTATTGACGGAACCAGCCACTTCGCCGCGGGCGGACATTTCTATTCGATTCAGGCCCATTATGTCGAGGACGGTCTTCCGCTGATCGGCGTCGTGCTGCAGCCGGAGGCGTTCTTGCCGTTGGATGAGGCGCCGCGATGTCTCGGACGCCTGGTGTATGCAACTCGGAGCGGCGGCGCCTGGGTGCGGCGCACGGAATTCGCCGGAGACTCGTTCGTGCTGTCGGAGGCGCGGCGCGTGGAGAAGCGGCGCCGCTTGCCCACCTCGGATTACGTTGCCTGCGTTCCGATGAGCGTGAAGATGACGGGGGCCGAGCGCGCCCGTGCGCAGCGGGTTCATGACAGTGGCGTGATCGCCGTCACCACCGGCGTCGGCGGCGCCGGGGGCAACGTCATGATGACGATATTCGGCGGTCAGGATGTCTACGCGAACTTCGGCGCGGGCAACGACCTCGATCTCATTCCTCCCCAGGTGATCGCCGAGGAGGCGGGGCTCACGGTCTGGGGCGCCGATCGCCATCCTCCCGTGTGGAATGTCCGCAAGCAGCCGTTCATCGTCGCGCCGGACCCTGCCGCCGCCGAAGTCTTCCTGCGCGCCGCTGGTCTTTAGGCTCTAAAGGTCTTCGCCCGCTTTCCGCCCACGCTTATCTGCGATAGAGTGCTCTCAGGCAGTTCTGCCGAAGATAAGGAGATCTGATTAGCATGAACATGGGATTCGGCCGGCGATCCTTCATCGCCAAGGCCGCGGGCCTGGCAGGGGCGGCCTTCTGGGCCGACGATACGATCGAAGCGTACCAGCAGCACGTGCAAACGGCGTCGAAGCCGTCCGAGCTACGCATCACCGATGTCCGCATGGCGATGACCCGGATCGGTGGTGGACTGATCCGCCTGGACACCAATCAGGGCGTCTACGGCATTGGCGAAAATCGCGACGGCGCCAGCCGCAATTACGTGATGGAGTTGAAGCGGTTGCTGGTGGGCGAAAACCCCTGCACCATCGACAAGGTCTTCCGCAAGATCAAACAATTCGGCTATCACGCGCGCCAGGGCGGCGGCGTGTGCGGTGTGGAGATGGCGTTGTGGGATCTGGCTGGGAAGGTCTACAACGTGCCGGTGTACCAGATGCTTGGAGGCAAGTTCCGCGACAAGATCCGCATCTATTGCGACACGCCGGAGTCGGCGGACCCCAAAGTGTTCGCCGAGCGCGTCAAGATCCGCAAGGAAGAGGGCTTCACCTGGTTCAAGTGCGACGTGGGCGTTCCCATGATCGCCAACGTGCCGGGCGCGATCAGCTATCCGGCGGGCGCGGACATCGGCGTGTTCCGTCCCCCCGCCGGCTGGCGGCCTGGACAGGGCGGCGCCATGCCAACCGGGCCGCGGCCGCTTCCGGTTCCGCACATGTTCACCGGGCTCGAGCTGACCGACAAGGGGGTGGGCCTGATGAGCGACTATCTGGCCAAGGTTCGTGAGGCCATCGGCTACGACGTCCCGTTGTCCACTGACCACTTCGGCCACTTCGGCATCAACTCCGCCATCCGCCTGGGCAAGGCTTTCCAGAAGTTCAACCTGGCCTGGATGGAAGACCTCATCCCGTGGCAGAACACCGAGCTGTTGAAGAAAATCACCGACGCCATCGACGTGCCCACCTGCACCGGAGAGGATATCTATCTCAAGGAAGGCTTCATTAACCTGGCGCGCGAACACGCTGTGGATATCCTGCATCCCGATATCGCCACTTCCGGCGGAATCCTCGAGACTCACAAGATCGGCGACGCCATCCAGGAGTACGGCGTGCCGATGGCGTTGCACATGGCGAACTCCCCGGTGTCCGCCTTCGCCAGCGTGCATGTGGCGGCCGCCACGGAGAATTTCCTGGTGCTCGAAAACCACTCGGTGGACGTGCCGACGTGGGGCGACATCGTGGACGGCGTTGAAAAGCCCGTCATCAACAAGGGTTTCATCACGGTGCCCGACGGGCCGGGCCTCGGCTTCACGCTGAACGAGGAGGCGGTCAAGAAGCAATTGCGCGAGCCGGGCTATTTCGAACCGACTCCGCAGTGGGATAACAAGGAACGCATTAACGATCGTCTGTGGAGTTAGGGAAGTCTCGCTAACCGGACTGCCGGGCCTCGTACGCCAGGGCTTCGAGCAGTCCCTCCACGGTTCCCACGTAACCGGCTGGCCGCTTATCGCCGAGTTTCGATACGACGTCGGCGGCCAGCCGCGCCCGCACGTCCGCCGGTAACTCCCACCGGCGGTTCAGGAATGCGTCCACCAGCGCTAACTCCTCCGACGTCAGACGGGCGGTGGGAGTTAGCGGGGCCGGCGCCGGATCCACCGAACTCGCCAGGCTCCACACCGGCTTGATATCCTTCAGCGAGCCTTCGCGCACCAGCATGGAGCCCGCCACGTAATCGCCCAGTCGTTTATTTCTCGGACTGAGAGCGGCGGCGATAATGCCGATCGCATAGAATCCGGGCATCTGGTCGACGATGCGCAGCAGGTTGCGGGCGATTGTTTCGGCGGGGGTCAGCGGCCGGCCGGTATCCTTCACCACGCGGATTTGGATGGCCCGTTTGCCGGGCGTCTGTCCCCGCCAGGCGATCTCGAAGACGGCGAAATACCCGTAGTAGACCGAAAACAGGATAAACAGCAGCGCGGCGGTGGTCCACACAGAACTCGCCCGGGCCAGCGCGCTGGTCAGAGTCATACCCATGATCGCGAACAGAATGACGGCCAGCAGCGCCACGCCGGCCTGAATCAGCGAATCGATCGCCAGCGCGAGGAAACGGCTTCCGATGCCGGCGATGGAGAATTCCAGCCTGGCCTGCTCGGGTGTTTCGATAATATGCTGGTCATCAGGGAATGGCGTCATGATATCGGTCAAGTGGATCGAGAAGCGCAAGCCGCACTGGGAGCGCCTGGAGGCCATACTGGGCCGGGCCGGCAACGGAGTGGCTGGCCTCGATCATAGCGAACTTCGCCAACTGGCGTTATTGTACCGTCAGACGGCGTCCGACTTGCCCACGGTCCGGGAGGATCCATCGAGTTCGCAATTGGAAGCGTACCTGAACCAGTTACTCTCGCGGAGCCATAATCTCATCTATCTGGGGCAGCGGCCGAAGACATCCTGGCTCGGCGGATTCTACCGGGACGCCTGGCCCCGCGTATTTCGGGAGACCCTTCCCTGCATCGTGCTGGCGACGGCGACGATGCTCCTCGGCATGGCGGCGGGATGGGCCATCACGGCGCACGACCCCGGCTTCGCCCATCGCATCCTGGGGCCGCGGATGATCGACAGCATCGACCATCGCGAGATGTGGACGCACTCGGTGGTGGCGATGAAGCCCGTGGCGGCGTCGGTCATCACCACCAACAACCTGTCGGTTACGTTTCTCGCTTTCGCCCTGGGCGTGACGGCCGTCGGACCGTTGTGGCTGATGTTGTTCAACGGGCTGTTGCTGGGTGTGGTGGGCCAGGCGACGCTGAAGGCGGGCATGGCTCTCTCTCTGTGGAGTTTCGTCGCGCCGCACGGCGTCCTGGAACTGCCCGCCATCTGCATCGCGGGCGGCGCCGGACTGGAAATCGCCCGCGGGTTGCTGTTTCCAGGACTGCTGCCGCGCCGGGTTTCGCTCGCTCGGGCCGGAGGACGCGCATCGAAATTGCTGGCCGGCGCGATTCCGATGTTGCTCGTGGCGGGCCTGATCGAGGGTTTCTTCTCTCCCTCCGCCGCGCCGGTTTGGATGAAATTCACACTGGCGGCCGTGTTCGGCGGGTTGCTCGCGTTGTACCTGGTGGGCTTGACCGCGCGGACCCAACGAAGCGGGCGGTGAAACGCAATCAGTGAATATTTCCGCGGAAGGCGCCGATAAGCCTCCCATGGCGAGTATGCCCGTTCAAGCTGTGCCCTGGGCGCTACGGCTGGCGCCGCCCTTCCCGTCCGTGGCGCAACGGATCATCACGACCGTGAGCCGGGAGGATTCCGCTCTCAGTGATGTGGGCGCCCTGGTGAAGCGCGATCCGTCCTTTTCGGCCGACTTGTTGAGGTTCGCCAACTCCGCCATGTTCCGCGTCCGGCAGGAGGTCCGCAGCATCCCCCATGCTTTGATGCTGGTGGGCGCCGACCGGGTGAAGGCGATGGCCGTTCTGGTGGTCTTGAATCGCATGGTGCAGCCGGCGCTTCGCATCGAATCGTTGCGAAAGGTGTGGCTCCACAGCCTGGCGACGGCGCTGATCGCCGAGCAGGCGGGACGGGCGTTCCGCGTCCCCAAGGACACGGCTTACACCATCGGGCTGCTGCACAACCTGGGGACGCTCTGTCTCATGGCGTCGCACCCGGAAGCCTACAACCGCATGATCGAAGTGTCGGACGAGTTCGGGTTCGACCTGTTGCAGGCCGAGCACGATCTGTTCGACATCAATCATTGCGACGCTGGCGAGTATCTGGCGCGGGAGTGGTGTTTTCCGGACCTGCTGGTGTCGGCGATCTCGACGCACCACGCCGATCCGGTGGAGGGCGAACGGAGCGCCGCCAACCTGGCGAGGATCAGTTGGCGGGTCGCTGACACGCTGGGCCACGCCGCCTTCGCGCGCGACCGGGAATGGAGCTACGACGAATTGATGGCCTTTGTCCCCGAAGCCGCCAACGACTGGCTGAAGGATGAACCCGAGGCGGTCGCCAATGAGTTGAGCGAACGGCTGTCGCAGGCGCCCTTCTAGCTATAGCTGGACCGGGCGCGCCTCTTCGGTGGGCGCGTCCTCGGCGTCGGGGTGCAACGCGCTCTCCACCAGCCTGGCGAGGTCCGATTTCTCCAGCAGCACGTCGAAGATCTCGATGCCGACGCGATAGCGATTCGCGTCCGGCGTGACGTGGATCACCTGGCCAAACAGGCAGCCTTCCGAGAACTCCACGCGAACCACCGTTCCCAAATCCATCCGGGAAGCCGTCACGACGCACACGCCCGCGGCGGACACGTCCACCATGTCGCCCGCGACGCCCGGTTCATCCCGCTTCATGTCGATGATTCGTACATCGAAACGGGTTCTGAATCGCTCGTGCTGCCGAAAGTCCATGTAAGGGGTATCGGCGAGGCGCCCCCCTTTCTTTAATCGACGTCGCCGGCGTGCCAGTCAAAGCGCACCGGACCGGCGGGACCGCTCCAGCGGGATGGCATTGTCGTCTCAAACCAGTCGAGCGGTTCGATGCCGGGATGCGGACGCGCCGCTTCGGCGAAAGCCGCCTTGAGCGCGGCGCGCTCGCGATCGCCCAGCGCCGCCGGATCCGCCGAAACAAACAGCGGCGTAGCGCTACGCACCACCAGATCGAGCCACTGGCGGGTCAACTCCCACGGGATGTCCTTCGTCACCGGGACGCAATCGGCGTCGGCGGCGAACAACGTCCCATGCTGGGGAAGGCGGAAAGCGAGCGTATTCACGCCCATCTTGCGAGTCCGGCTCCACTCGCGCCCGCTCGTATCGTCGCCGATGCGCTGCATCTCGAACAGACCAGCGCCCAGATGCCCGATGGTGTTGCATCCGATCAGCAGCGCGTCGCCGGCGGCCTCGCGGATGGCGGCGTACAGCTTCGAGACGATCTCGGCGGTGGTGCGCGTGCGGTCGTGGAAGCGCCAGCCGCGCTCGGTCAGATCCGGCAGCATCTGGAAACCCCAACGGCCGGTGATGTCGAAGGTGGTGTAATCGTGCTTGATCAGGTCGAAACCCCACTCGCGAAGCACGCGCACCTGTTCGCCGACATAGGCTAGCGCCTCCGCGACGCTCGGATCCAGCACGAAATAGGGCGACCGGGCGCCGCCGCCCGCCTGACGCCCCGGAAGCCGCCACGCCTCCGACAGCCGGTCGGTGGTGAGCAGCGGCCGCAACCAGATGCCGGGCCGCGCGCCGCGCTTGCGGATGCGTTCGGCCAGCGTCGGCATATCCGGAAAGCCCGCGTTCGAATTGCGGCTGGGGCCCGCCCCTTCGGCGAGTTCCGCCCACCCCATGTCCAGCACCATGAACGGCCGATTCGACGCCGACGCCGGCGCCAGATCCGACATCAGGGCCGAATCGCGCAGCATGGCCTCCTCGGTCAGGCCCTTGCCGTACGTGTAATACCAGTTATTGCCGCCGTAGACCGGCGCGGCGAGCGCCTTCGGCTTCGGACACATCGCTCGGCACAATCGGCGAGCCGTATCCAGCGCGCCGCCGCCCTTCACCATCACGACCGTGGCCGCCTCCAGACGACGCTCGCCAAGTTCCACGCCGGACCCGCCGTTATGCACATCCAGGCACAGCGTGACGCCGTCCGGGTCCACCTGCCAACTGGCGATGGAGCCCGCGCCGGTCTTCACGCCATAGCCCGAACTCGCGCGGCCGTTCGAAGCCAGGAAGTACCACGGCATAGGCCGGTCCGCCACGAATCCGCGCCATTCCAGATCGCCATAGGACCGCTCCCAATGATCGCCGAGGAATCGCATCCCCTCCGGCGTCGCCCCCTTCCACCGCAGCCAGATCCGCGTGACGGCCGTCCGCGGAGCCCTCAGCCGGATGGCAAGCCCTCCCGCTCCCGGTTCAGTCTCAACCTCCACCCCGCCCGCGCTCCAGCGTCCCCCCTCGCGAGTCAAACGATGGGACCCCGTTTCGCCATCAACGCGGACGCGATCGGGCGGCCGTACGACATCGGGTCCGCCGCTGGTTTGAGCTTCGGCGGGAGCCAAAGCGGGCGCGGCGGCCGTGAGAAGAAAGGATCGGCGCTTCATGTACACTGAGTCTATCCAAGACGCTGGCGATGGCAGGGAGGTTGGTGGTTGGGGCGTGCGAAGACGGTGGAGCGCAAACCGGCGGCGCCGGCGCGCATAGGAGCGCCGCACCTGGCGGCGGCCCTGGCGTTGGCGGTTCTGGCGATCTACTGGCAGGTGGGCGGATTCGCCTTCGTCAACTTCGACGACGACCTGTACGTCACGGCGAACCAGCAGGTTCGGCGCGGCCTGACCCCGGAAGGGATCGCCTGGGCCTTCAGCGCCTGGGACTACATCTACTGGCATCCCCTCGCATTCCTTTCGCACATGCTGGACGTCAGCCTGTTCGGGCTCGACGCGGGCTTCCACCATCTGACCAGCGCCCTCCTGCACGCCGCCAGTTCCGCGCTCCTGTTGCTCGCGCTGTTCCGCATGACCGGCGCCCTATGGCGCAGCGGCGCGGTCGCGGCCCTGTTTGCGCTGCACCCCTTGCGAGTGGAATCGGTCGCGTGGGTCGCTGAGCGCAAGGACGTGCTGAGCGGCCTGTTCTGCATCCTCACGCTGATCGCCTACGAACGCTGGGCCAGGCGTAGCGGCCCCCGTTGGGCCTGGCTCCTATGCGGCGCCCTCGCCCTGATGTCGAAGCCGATGCTAGTGACCCTGCCGTTCGTGTTGATGCTGGTGGACGAGTGGCCGCTCCGCCGCGCGGAGCCGCTCTGGCGCCGGACGATCGAGAAAGCGCCGCTCTTCGCCATGGCCATGGGCGTTTCCATCGTCACCTATTTCGGACAGGTGAAATTCGGGGCGGCGCGCGAGATGGCGCACGTGCCCATCGCCACCCGGCTTGCGAACGCGGCCGTGAGCTACATCCATTACCTGGCCAAAACGTTCTGGCCCAACCCGCTGGCGGTGTTCTATCCCTACCGCGAAGACATCCCGTGGGTCTGGGCCCTGTCGAGCGCCCTGGCGCTAGCCGTCCTGTCCGCCGGCGCCCTGTGGATGCGGACCCGGCGGCCGTATCTGTTCACCGGATGGTTCTGGTTCGTCGGAATGTTGGTCCCAACGATCGGCATCGTGCAAGTAGGCGCGCAGTCCATGGCGGACCGTTGCTCCTACCTCGCCTCCATCGGATTGTTCACGGCCCTCGTGTGGTGGGCCGCCGAATTGCCGTGGTCCCCGCGAGCGATGGGCGCCGTATCAGGCGTCGTCTTGACCGCGTTCGCCGCCGTTTCCTGGATCCAAATCGGCTATTGGCGCGACGGCGCCACCCTGTTTGCGCACGCCGTGGAGGTGACGCGGGATAACGCCCTGGCTCAGCACAACCTGGGCTTCGCGCTGGCCGAGCGTGGCGATCATCAGGCGGCGATCCCGCATCTTCGAGAGGCCGTGCGCCTGAAGCCCGAGTACTTTCAAGGGTCCTACAACCTGGGCCGCTCCCTGGCCGCCCTCGGGCGCCGCGACGAGGCTCTGGCCGCGTTTGACCGGGCCGTTGAGCAGAAGCCCGACTACGCCGAGGCGCAGTACGCGAGGGCGACGACGCTCACTCAACTGGGCCGCGCGAGGGAGGCCGAAGCGGCATGGCGGACAGCCTTGGCGATGCCCCTCGATCCCGCGTACGCCGCCGAAGGGCACAACAGCCTGGGCATCCTGCTGGGGCAGAAGGGCGACTACCCAAGCGCTCGCGCCGAATTCGAGCGGGCCCTGCAACTAAGGCCGGACCTGCAACCAGCGCGGCAGAACCTGCGCATGATCCAGAGCATGGTGAAGTGACCGGCTCACGCCAGTTCGTTGTGCGTGAAATCGTGATACATGCGATACGGTAAGCCGGCCGCCGCGTCCCAGTAGGGGAAGAAGCGGCCCGAATGGACCACCTGGCTCGGCGGGTCGATCACTTCGAAACGAAGTGGATGGCCCTTTTCCGGACGCAGCCGGGCGGCCAGGTCGGTCGTGGAATGCCGTCCCGGCGTCATCTGCAGGCCCAGGTTGAACCGTAGGTCTTCGACCAGAACCACGGGCCCGTACAGGATCGCCACACGGTCAGGGTGGCGCGCATCCACGGGCTCGGCGCGAAGCGACAGCGGCACGCGCAAGACGATTCGATCGCCGTCGCGCCAGCCGCGCTCGATGGCGGCCCACGTGGAAGGCCGCGCCTTCAACGCCGCCGGTTCGCCGTTCACTTCCGCTCTCAATCCCGACGCCCAATCGGGCACACGGAAGCGGATGGCCGCGGTAAACGGAGCACTGGATTCGATTCGCATCCGGACTTCGCCCGTCTCGGGGTAATCGGTCTCCTGGGTCAGTTTGACCGGCTGTCCATTGTGCGTCCAACTCACTTCGGAAGGCACGAACAGGTTCACAAACAGGCCCGCGGAGTCCCGGAAATAGATCAGGTTGACGTAATCGGCCACGGCCTGGATGTAGCTTCCGGAGCAGCAAGGCCAACGGTCCCACAGATAGGATCGCGTCCCGCTGCCGGTGCGATAGTCGCCGTAATAGAACGTTTCGCCGTCGCCGCGCATGGGCAAAGCGGCGCCGATGCCGTTGTACACCAACCTCTCGATCCAATCGCCGTAGCGAGCCTCTCCGGAGTAATTCAGCAGATACCGCGAAAGCTTGAAGCCCGCCCAGGAGCCGCAGGGAACCTCGGCGGTGTCGGCGTGCAACTCGAGCGATCGGCCCAGATCGCCGGCATAGCCCACCAACCGTTCGCCCGGCCCAAAGCCGCCCGTGCAAAACATCTGCGAGCCATGGACGAAATCGAAGGCGTTGCGAGCCATCTGCAGGCGCCGCGCGTCTCCACTCACCGCGTAGGCCAGCGGCAGTCCGCAGAACGAGTTGACATGGCTATAGGCGTGTACGCGCAACACCGCCGGCCGGGACGTTTCGAGAAAGCGGCTCCAGTAGGCGTCATAGCGCCACACATCGCCGAACTCGCGGAACCGGGTATCGCCCGTCGCCAGATAAGCGCGGTACAGGTTCTCGCTCAGCGTGTACCACTCCTCGCACCCGCCGGCCGCCGCCTGCTGATCGGCGGGCGAAGCGAGTTGGCGGGTGCGCGAAAGGCTCTTCACGGCCGCTTGGGTCAGCCGTTCGGCCAGCGGCAGCGCCTCGGGGACTTTTGCGTAAAGGTGCAAGTCGAGCAGCCCGCACAGCGTCTTGTCGAAGGGATAATGCGCGCCCGCCTGGCCGGTCTTGTCGAAGCACTGCGCCCAAGCCCGCATCATCCGAACGGCCTTATCGCGCAAGTCGGAATCCCCGGTGGCGCGCGCGATCCGAGCCATCCCACTCAGCCACTGGCCGAACACCAGGCCGGTGCTCGACGAGCACCACCCACCCGGATGTCGTCCAGGAGCGGGAAGTCCGGCCTGAACGCGGAAGCCGTGGACGGCGTCATCCTCCGACAGATTCAGATAGAAATCGCGAGTCGTACGATACTGATCCAGCAAACGGCCCGGCAACAGGCGCACGCCCGAGTAATCGAAACTCTCCAGCAGCGGGCGAACCGGCGCAGCGGCATTGTCGGCAAGCGCCGAAGCGGCGGCAGGCAAGGCGGCCAAGGACTTCAAAAATCCGCGCCGGGGCAGATCGAAGGGCAGCATACTTCGTTGTATATGCTCCCGCCCCAGTCTCCGTCAAGGGGCGCAGGGCCGCTATTCTAGCCTGTGACTTCACCCCGCGC
>JAFDVZ010000008.1:0-80235 GCA_018268715.1 Acidobacteriota bacterium
TCTCCCAAACATTCTAATACAGAAATGTACTACCGCAACTAAGCAATATGATCTCGACGCCGGAGTTGAAGCAGCGCCATTTCGGATCGGCGCCCGCCGAAGAGAACGGCGTCCGCCTGGCTCGCGCGCTCAAGGCGGCGAATCTGGCGGCGTTGCGCGGCATGGACGCGCAAGCCTTGACGGACGCTGCGCCAGCGACCGGCTTTGTTCCTTTCGGCGCGGTGGATGGGAAGATTCTGCCTCGGCAGTTGGTGGATGTCTTCGATCGAGGGGAGCAAGCGTCCGCGCCGTTGATCGCCGGATTCAACAGCGGAGAGATCCGCACCCTGCGGGCTGGCGCCCCGGCCTCCGACGGACGCCGCCGAGTACGAGCGCATGATTCGCGAACGTTATCCCGATCGAGCGGGCGAATTTCTGCGGCTGTATCCGAGCTCGCAACTAGAGGAGAGCGTGCTCGCGACGACGCGCGACGCCATGTATGGTTGGACCGCCGAGCGGCTGGTTCGCATGCAAACCGCGCTCGGAGTTCCATCGTTTCTTTATTACTTCGACCACGGATATCCGGCCTCCGATTCGGCCGGTTTGCATGCCTTCCATACCAGCGAACTGCCCTTTTTGTTCGGCGTGTTCGGGGCGACGCCTCGCAATTGGCCGAAGATCCCCGACACCGAGCGCGAGACCAGCCTGAGCGAAGCCTTGATTCGATAGTGGACAAGTTTCGCGCGCACGGGCAGACCCCAAGCCACGCATCAGCCCGACTGGCCGCCGTACGGATCGAAGCAATCCTATATGGCCTTCACGGAGGCTCCGCATGGGTCGGATCACCTGTTGCCGGGAATGTACGAGTTCCACGAGGATACAGTCTCAAGGCGAAGGCCAGGCGGCGACACTGCCTGGAATTGGAATACGGGGCTCGCCGCGCCCAAGCCTCCGCCTCACGACGCTTCCGCCAGGTAGGGCGGTTGGCCAGCAACGACGTATTCGCATCGAGAATCAAAACCAGGCGCACGTCACCGGCTCCACGTACGTGGACGCGTTCTGGAAAAGAGGATGTCCGACGTTCAGGACGGCATCCGGAAGCGGTTCGACCTGAAACGACGGTGGAAGGTCATGATGCGTTCGCACTTACCTGATTACCGTCTCGACAGCGGCCGGATAGGGCACGTCTGCTTTCGTAAGCGGCCCGCGCAGGGATTGGACGGCGCGCTGCTCATCAAGAAGATCTTTCTGAGCGGCTTTGGCAAATCCTTGAAGCACCAGCCGGACTTTCCGGCGCCCGGTTCGCCGACTGGTCGACCTTTCTCGCGCAATCTGCTTACCGTGATCCATCGCAGCGTATTGGACGTACTCGTCGGGCGAGAAGTTGGTGGGCGTCCCCGGCGCTCGAATTGACCTTGCCGAGCCTGGAGAAGGCGCCGCACACCGGCCGAATTCGCTGGAACCGCTCCCGGCTGAGCCTTGGCAACGGGCGGAGGGTCAAGATCGGGAGCGTTGACAGCACGGTGGCCATGCTGAGGGCGTCGATCGAGCCACGGGACGGCTGCTCAACACGTGGCGGTCCTGAGGGAAACTGAAGACGTGAAACAATCGGCTACAGCAGGCGAACGGCCCTGGAGCCTGGGCTCCGTTCGATGCGCGATGGATTGACTTCGATATGCAAAAAGGGTTTACCCGCAAGCCACAGAGTGACGAGCCCGCGACGCCGGTGAAGAACTATATAACGCCAGGCGGCCTTGAGCGCCTGAGGGATGAGCACCGCTTTCTGCTGACCCGGGAACGCCCGGCCGTGACTGAGGTGGTGGCGTGGGCGGCAAGCAACGGCGATCGCAGCGAAAACGCCGACTATCAATACGGCAAGCGGAGACTGCGCCAGATCGACGGGCGGATTCGCTTCCTTACGAAGCGAATCGAGGCGGCGGAGGTGGTTGACCCGGAAACGCCGAGAAGGGGGCCGGCGGCGAACAAGGCGTTCTTCAGCGCCACGGTGCGCTATGCCAACGATGAGGGGGTGGAACGGGTGGTGAGCATTGTGGGCGCGGACGAAGTCGACCTGGACCGCAACCACATCAGTTGGCTGTCGCCCCTGGGTCGCGCATTGATGAGGTCCGAGGCGGGCGATCGCAAGGTGCTCGAAGCGCCGGGCGGCACAACTTACCTGACCGTGCTGGAGGTGCGGTATGAGCGCATCCTGGTGGAGCCGTTCCGTGAGCCGCTGGGATCCGAGTCCCACGGAAAGGGGCTCTCTCGCCGCGACGCGCCGCCAGAGGAAGGCTAGCGATACCAACGTCCGTACGGCTTGCGGAACTGCTGTGGGATGTGAGGGAAATCAGGCGAAGTCCGCGACCGAATGAGCCTACTCGCGCCGCGATGACGAGTCACTGGTTGCGCGGTGGATAGTGATCCTTCAGCCGGTGCTCGATCTGGTCCCGCTCCGAGGCGAGGACCACGCGGCGCCAACGTACGGACCCGGTTCGCTCGTGATATTCCGCCATCACGTATGAATTTTCGTTCAGTACTTCGATGACGCCGGCGGTAAGCGAACGCTGGAAACAATAGCTACGGGGAGATGTCTGGTATTTGGCGCCAGCAGCCCGCTCGGCGGGCTGTCCCGAGGCGCGTGGGGCCTCGTCACTCCGTGGAGTGGGGGCGGGAGGAGGGGACCTTCGAGCGTTCTTGGGCTTGGCAGGCACGTTGCTGGGCATCTCCTGTTCCGGGCGCCTCTACATCACGAGGTCGTGATCTCCGCCGGCGGCGTCTCCGCGGAGGACGACGGCTCGGTCTGGCGTTTTCGCTCCAATCGCTTCGCCGCCTTCTCCTGTTGCTTTTCCTTGCGTTGCTGTTCCTTCAGCCGCTTCTGGTACGATTGCGGCCCACGGCCCGCCATATCAACTCCTTACGCCGAATTTATTCGCGATGCTGAACTCCTTGGCGACCTCACCGTAGCGAGGCCGCCTTCAAAACCGCTTACCAGCGTCCGCGGCCGCCGCCCTTGTTGGGGCCACGGAAGCCGCCGCGGCCGCCACCACCACCACCCGTGGGCTTGGGGCGCGCTTCGTTCACATTGATGGCGCGTCCGTGCAGTTCGGCGCCGTTCAATTGGGACATCGCGTTCTGCGCCTCGTCGGCGTTCGACATTTCCACGAATGCGAAGCCGCGGGGTTGACCGGTGTCACGGTCGGTTACGACGTTCACGCGCTCCACGTTCCCATATTGGGAGAAGGCGGCGTGCAGGTCGTCCTGCGTCGTCGAGTAGCTGAGATTGCCAACGAAAATATTGGTCATGAGAGGCCTCCTTGCCAAATTGTCTCTGTCAGATATGCGCTGAAGGCCGCAAGACGAGGAAGGCGAATGGCAAGCACCGCGGCGAGATGAGGCAAAGACTATTCTTAGGATAACACGCGGGAGTGGCGAGCCCCGACCGCTTTCTGTTTGAGGTCCAAAAAAAATACGAAAGGCCGGCTGGCCCGACGCGCGGACCAGCCGGCCGGAGATTCACCACAACCGATCAGAAGAGGAACTTCAGTCCCAGCTGCATGTATCGGGCGGACGAGGCCGATGTGATCTTGCCGAACTGTGAACTGGCGACGTTGGTGCTGGGGTTGTTGTAATTGACGCGGTTGAAGGCGTTGAAGGCCTCCCAACGGAACTGCAGTTCCTTCTTCTCAGCGACACGGAATTGTTTCGCAAGGGCTGTGTTGAACTGCAGGAAGCCCGGGCCTTCCAGGACGCCGAGCGGCGAACTGCCCCAACTGTAGAGTGCGGGCCGGGCGAATGCCGCGGTATTGAACCACATGGCCGCGCTGGGGTTGGAGATGGACGGGCTGCCGATCAGGTCGGCTCGCGTGCCGTCGCCGTTGCCCAGGTTGGAATAGCCGCCGCTGATGGACAACGGCTGGCCGGAACGCGCCTGCTGGGTGAGCGTGAAGTTCCAGCCGCCGGCGATTGCGTCGAGAACGCGGTTCGCGTCCGGACGGAACTTGCGGCCGTGTCCGAAGGGGATCTCCCACAACAGAGTGGCGAACTCCACGTGACGGTAGTCGAAGGGAGTGCGGCCGCGGTTGTACCAGGCCGGCGAGAAGGCGAGGACGGAGGTTCCTTCGTCGGCGCCGTTCGAATTCTGCCCCAGGCTGCGGGAGAACGAGTAGGAGAAAGTGTAGGCGAGGCCCGCGGCGAAACGGCGCTCGACCTTGGCCTGCAGGCCGTGATACCAGTTACGTCCGTAGTTTTCCAGGCGTGAGACGCTGCCGATCAGGGGATTGGGACGATCGGCCTGAAGGTTCGTGTGGGCGCCGACGGCCGGTGCGTTGTAAGGAACGAGGACCACTTCACGGTCGACGATGGTGCCCACGTAGCTGACGGTCATGGCCGATTGGAAGGGGAGAGCGGTCTGGATGGTGGCGTTCCATTCCTGCGTGCGGGCAGGACGAATGCGCGGGTCCTGCGATTCGCCGATGCTGAAGATGCCGAACGCGTTGGGATCGGCGCTCCAGACGGTTTCCCAGGGCTGCAACTGTTTGAGGCCGTAGCTGACCGATTCCACGCCCCAGAAGGGGAGGTTGGCCGCGGCAGAGGCCGAGCGGTTGCCGGTCATGGTGTTGTAGAACAGGCCGTAGGCGCCGCGAATGACGAAGCTGCGCTTGGGCATCGGCCGGTAGACAAGGCCTACGCGCGGAGCCCAGTTGCCGTTGCCATCCCAAAGGCCATCCGGATAACCGGCCTTGCGGGCAGTGGTCCACAGGCTGGAGGTGGCCGCGGCTACGTTGGCGGTGGTGAGGAAGGCCGACGTGTTGATGTTGCCGTCGGACCCATTGGCGGCGACCACCTTCTGTAATTGCGGATCCCAGGTGCTGGCGGCGTCGCGGGAATTGTGCCGCGAGAACCAGCGCTCATAACGCAGGCCGAGATCGACGGTCAGGTTGGACCGCAGGCGCCAGTTGTCGTTGACGTACAAGCCGGTGTAAGGGGCGCGGTCCGTGCCGAAGGCCGCGAGCGGCGCGTTGCGCGCGCTCGAGGAGGGATAGCCCAGCAGGTAGTCGGCAAAGCCGTCACCAGTGTAGAGGTTGCCGAAGTTGAACGTGCCGCGGACGTTGCCCGAGCCGTGATCGCCGTAGGTGTGAACGTCGGCGTACTCAATGCCGGCCGCGAGAGTGTGGCCTCCGTGGAAGTGGTGGACGTCGGCGCGGCCGTTGTAGACGCCGCCGTAGAGCTGGCCGGGCACGCCCCATCCGGACCAATAGATGCCCTGGTAGCCACTGCCGAAGTTGAGGTTCGGCGGACCGAGCCACTTTTCGCGGCCGGCGGTGGGGAAGCCCTGAATGCCGGCTTCAAGGGCGTCGTTGGTTTTGCCGAGGGCGGAGTTGGTGTAGCTTTCGCGCGTTCGCAGCATGCCTCCGCCGGCGGTGAAGACGGTGGCCGAGGACATGGTCCAGGTGTAGTTGACGCCGATGTTGTGCTGCGAGACGGTGTCGTCGGTGACCGCGGTGGGGGCGTAACCAAGCTGAGTGCTCGGCTGTCGCACGGTGACGTAACGGCCGTAGATGCGCTGTAACGCGGTGATCTGGTGGTCGATGCGGCCGGTCCCTTCCCAGGTGTCGTTCACCGTGCCGGTGTTGGCGCGGAACAGTCCGCCGGCCGAGTTGGCCTCGAGCAGTTTGCCGGCGAGGTATTTGGAGGCGCTGGAGATGCGGGAGGCAGGGATGATTTTGCCGGCGAAGGGTTGGGAGGACAGCGGGTCGACGATGGTGGTCGAGACTCCGCTGAAGTCGCCCTGCTTCATGGCCGCGGTGACGGCCTGAGTGTTCCAGATCTGCGCGTTGTGGATGACGGTCCCTTCGAAGTTGCCGAAGAAGAAGGTGCGGTTTTTGAGGATAGGTCCTCCGACGGCGCCGCCGAACTGGTTGCGGCGCACGCGCGGGGCGCTGAGGGCGAAAGTGTTGCGGGCGTTGTAGGCGTCGTTCTGGTTGAACTCCCAGGCCGCGCCGTGCAATTCGTTGGAGCCCGATTTGGTGACCACCCTCACCTGCAATGGATCGCGCCCGTTTTCGGCGCTGAAGTTCAGAGTTTCGACGCTGAACTCGGCCACTGCGTCGACGTTGGGGATACCGGTTCCGCCCTCATCCATGGGAGCGTTCGAGGAGACGCCATCGAGCGTGAACGCGGTCTTGTTGCTGCGCAGGCCCTGGCCTTGAACGAACGTGGCGCGCTCGCCGCCGGACTGACTGCTGACCCAGCGCATGCCGGGCACGAGCGACACCAACGCGAGCGAGTTCCGAGTGTCCAGGGGCAGTTCACGAATCTGCTGCATCTGGACGACGGTTTCCGCGCTGCTCTTTTCCGTTTGCAGTAGCTCTGCATTGGCAGTGACTTCCACGGACTCGGTGGTTTCTCCGACGGTCAACACGGGGGCGAGACGGTTGCGGTCGCCGACGGTGATTTCGGCGTCGGTCACCTGCCACTTCTTGAATCCCTTGGCTTTGACGACGACGGTGTATTTGCCGATCGGCATGGCCAACAAGTTGAAACTGCCCTGAACGTCCGTGACGGTCTGCTTTGAGAGGCCCGTTGCCAGATGCGTCGCTACGACTTCCGCCCCTGGTACGGAGCCACCGGTAGCGTCGGTCACGGTCCCGAAGAATGCGCCTTCGGTGCCGGCCTGTCCGAACAGCGCCAGGCAAGCAACGCCCAGGCACATGATCGCGGCCCAACTGATACGCATAGTGAGCTCCTTTCGGAACAATCTTGCGGCGGGCGGGCCGGTGAGTCAATTCAATGCGAGGGCCGGATTCCGGCCTATTGGAATCTTTGCCGTGTACGCCTTATCAGCCTGAGCAGGGCCCTGCTAGAATCCAATTTGCTGGAAACGAGGTGTTGACTGCCGGCCAAAAAGACTCCTACCGTCCCCGCGCTGGAACGCGGACTTGCGATACTCGAAACGGTCTCCAAGTCGCGCAATGGACTGACGTTCTCGCAGGTGTCGAGCCGTCTGGACTTCCCGAAAAGCTCGATTCACTGCCTGTTGATCACGCTGGAGCGGCTCGGGTATCTGCAGCGGCTGGAGAGTTCCGGGCGGTATGTGGCGGGGCTGAGCCTGGTGCGCATCGCGACCATGGCGTCGCATGGCGCCACGCTGCGGCAGAAGGCCGGGCCGCTGCTGGCGGATCTGGCGCAGCGCACCAACCTGACCGTGCATCTGGCGGTGCTGGAGAACAACGAGGCGCTGCTGATTGCGAAGGTCGGGCCGTCGGTGACGCCGCCGGTGGCGACGTGGGTGGGCAAGCGCATCGACTATCACTGCACGAGCCTGGGCAAGGCGTTAATCGCCTGGCTGCCGGATGAGGAAGTCGGGCGGCTGGTGAAGGAGCGGCGCATGTTGCGGCATAACGAGAACACGATCTCGACGCTTGCGCGGCTGCAGGAAGATTTGATGCGAACGCGACGCGTCGGCTATGCGGTGGACGATGAAGAGGAAGAGATCGGGATCCGCTGTGTGGGCGCGCCCGTGCTCGGGTCGTCAGGCAAGGTGGAGGCGGCCGTGAGTGTTTCGGGCACGGTGGACCAGATTCGCTCCGAGGACCTGCCGCGCGTCGGCGCGCTGCTGCAGGAGGCCGCGTTCGAACTGTCGCGACGGCTGGGGTGGACGCCTTCGCTCGCCGTCCCATGAGGCTTCTTATGCGACTGAAAGACAAGACCGCGATTGTGACCGGAGCGGCCCACGGCATTGGGCGCGCCATCGCCGAGTTGTACGCAGCCGAAGGCGCCGCCGTGTTGGTGGCCGACATCGACGCCGAGGCGGGTGAAGAGACGGCGGCGGGGATCCGCGGGCGGGGCGGCGCGGCGGCGTTCGAACGGTGCGATGTGTCGTCGAAGGAATCCGTGGCGGCGGCGGTAGAACGCGCGGCGGGCTTTCATGGGCGCATCGATGTGCTGTGCAATAACGCCGCCTACCTGGGCGAATTTCGCGGAGTTCTGGACGCCACCGATGACGAATGGGAGCGCTGCTTGCACATCCAATTACTGGGAACGAACAACTGCACGCGGGCGGTGCTGCCTTACATGATCCGGCAGGGCGGCGGATCCGTGGTGAACATCGTGTCGATCCAGGCGATGGTGGGATGTCCGACTTCGGTGGCCTATACGGCGGCCAAGAGCGCGCTGTTGGGCTTCACGCTGAGCGCCGCTTATGATTACGGGCCGCACAACGTACGCGTGAATTCGCTGTCGCCGGGACCGATTCAAACGCGCATTTCGCCGAAGCCCGGCGAGGCCAGCTATCAGTGGCAGTGCGAGCAGACGCTGTTGAAGCGCGTGGGCAATGTGCGCGAGGTCGCGTATGCGGCGCTGTTTCTCGCCTCGGAAGAGTCGTCGTTTGTCACGGGCGTGAATCTGCCGGTGGACGGCGGCTGGACCGCGCACTAGCCGATTTCCGATTAGCTGGAAATCGGGCCGTCGCAGGGCCGATGGAAGGGATGAGTGAGCGGGAACCCGCTCCTATAATTCAGGTGATGATGAGGCCAACCGTTTTCACCCTGACCATGCTGCTGATTGCTACGGTCTCCGCCACGGCGCAGAAGCTGCCGGTCCGGATCACGTGGGCGCAGGGCGGCGGGTCGAAGATCGCGGTTCATGCCGACCGCGGCGCGACGGTGGAGGCGCTGACCCAGATCCCTAACGGGATTCAATTCGTGCTCGAAGCTCCCGTACGCGAAGAGGCGAGACTGCAGAAGGTGCACATTATCTGGGCCGACCTGATCGCCGCGGCGGACGCCGATACAGCGCGCCGGCTGGGCGAGGATGCGTCGATGACTCCGCAAGCGCCGCGCCTGTACGTTCGCGTGGGCGAGGATGGCGCGCGCGGGTTCGCCGTGACGGTGGACCAACTGCGGCGGGAGCGCGCCATGTGGACGCCGTCGTTCGGGCTCTACATTGCGGCCGGCGAACCGTTTGTCGCCTTCGCCGAGCATATGGAGACGCTGAAGCCGCATCGCGGACAACGGATGCTGGAGCGGCTGGCGAGGGAACCGGAGGCGTCCTACGAACAGTACACGGCGCGCTGGGAGGACATGGGCAGCCCGTTGTATACGAACCCGCAGCAAACCGGCAATGGGCATGTCGTGTGCTTGTCGTGGGACGGCTCGATCCATAAGTTTGGGGTGGATCGCGGCGCGGGCGTGCGGAACGATCTCGGTAATCCGGACCATTTCCAACTGTGGTTTGACTTCGGCGATTTGGCCAAGGGCGTCGCCTCCACCTGGAAGAGTCAGAGGCTGTTGGATGGGTTGCCGCTGATTACGACGGTTTTCGAACGCGATCAGGTGCGTTATGAGGTGGAGCAGTTCGCTTATCCGCTGAATGGGCCGGCAGGAGGCCGCGAGGGCGAAGGTCGAATGGTGCTGATGAGCCGGGTGCGGCTGTCGTCGACCGACGGGAAGGCGCGGCGGGCGGCGGTGACGCTGAGTCATCGGAGGGCGCAGCGGAGCGGCCTGGTTTCCGATGTGTCGGTGCGGCAGACGGGCGCTACGCTGGTGGCGAAGAACGCGGGCTTCGGCGATGTTCTGCTGGAAGTGGACGGAGCGACGGGGCCGGCCGCGTGGTTCGGAGTGGCGGACTATGACCGGTCAGGCATGAAGCGGGTGAACATCACCGTGCCCGTGGACCTGCCGGCGAACGGCGCTCGCGATCTGATCGTGAAGCTGCCATCGCCCGTGTTGGACGCGGCCGGGGCAGCGACGCTCGCGGGCCTCGACTATGAGCGGGCGCGGGCGGGCGCGATTCGTTTCTGGAGCGACTGGGTTGCGCGCGGCGCTCAGTTCGAGACGCCGGAGAAAGCCGTGAACGACCTGTTTCGCGCCAGCCTGTGGCATGCGCTGCGCCTGCCGCGCCGCCATCGCGACGGGAGCATCGACCTGCCCTACTCCAACTTCGCCTACAGCCAGACGGGTTCGCCCTGGCCGGTGAACCAGGCCGTGTATGTCGACTACGCGCTGTTCGGGTTGCGCGGCTACAGCGCTGTCGCCGCCGAGGAGATACGGGAGCAGTATCGGACCAACCAGGAGTTGAACGGACATGTCAGCGGCTATGCGAACTGGCTGGTGTACACGCCCGCCATGATGTACGCCGTCGCGCAGGACTATCTGCTTGCGGACGATCGCGCGGCCTTTGAGAAGGTGCTGCCCGAGAGCCTGAAGGCCATGGATTGGTGCATCGGGGAGTTGAATGGGGCCGCGGACGGCGAGGGCCCCGCGCGAGGCCTGATGGGCGGACCGTTGAACGACCTGACGGGCGACGGCGTGTGGGCCTTCAACCAGGCCTACATGTACGCCGGGCTCGACACGTTCGGCCAGGCGCTTGAGCGCATCGGCCATCCGCGGGCGGCGGAGGCGCGGCAGGCGGCGTCGCGGCTGAAGGCGGCGATCGACCGCGGTTTCCATCTGGCGAGCGCGAACTCGCCGCTGGTGCAGTTGCGCGATCACACCTGGAGCCCCTATGTGCCAGGCGAGATTCACCATGCGCGGCGGTTGCTGGACGATTGGTATCCGGCCGATGTGGACACCGGGCCCGTGCATCTGCTGCGGCTGAAGGCGGCGCCGGCGCACGGCGATCTGGCCGATGCGCTGCTCAACGATCATGAGGACAACCTGTTCTATCGCGGGTGGGGGATCGCCAATGAGCCGGTGTACAATCAGCACGCCACGGCGTACCTTCTGCGGGATGAGCCGGAGGCGGTGATACGGACCTTCTACAGCTACATGGCGAGCGCGTTCAGCCACACAACGTTCGAACCGGTGGAGCATCGCTTCACGCATGGGCAGTACTTCGGGCCGCCATCGACGGACGGCGCGTGGTTTGAGCTCTACCGCAACATGCTGGTGATGGAGCGCGACGATGATACGCTGCTGGTGGGCGGATTCACGCCGCGGCGGTGGCTTGAGGCGGGGCGGAAGATCGCGGTGCGGCGCGCGCCGACGCGGTTCGGCGAATTGACGATGACGCTGACCTGTGGCGAGAACGCCCGCCGCATCGAGGCGTCGATCGAACTCCAGAACCGGACGACTCCGGCGGCGCTGGTGGTGCGGCTTCGCCATCCGACGGGCGCGCGCATCCGGAAAGTGGAAGTGAACGGCGCCGAGTGGACCGCCTTCGATCCGGCCAAGGAATGGATCCGGATCGACCGGCCAACGGCCCAGCGGTATCGCATCGTCGCGAGTTATTGACGGACTTATGACGGAAGCCTACATTTACACGCTGCTGGCGCTCGTGGGATTCGGCGCCTTGGGAGTTTTTCATAAACTCGCCGATACCTATAACTGCCGCCCGAGCGCGGTGAATGCGCTGCTGTATGCATGGTCACTGGCGTTCATGGCCGTGGCCGTCGTGTTGCGCGGCGAGAGTTGGAACGGATCGGGCAGCGTGGCGTTGCTCGCGCTTCCGTTCGGCGTCAGCGCATCGGTGGCGATTCTGGCGTTTCAGGCGGGAATCCGGCATGGCGACATCGCCACCAGTTGGCTGGCCATCAATCTCTCCTCCGGCATCCCGACCGTCGCGTCGATTCTGATCTACGACGAGCCGGTGGGTTGGAAACGGGCGGTGGCGCTGTGTCTGATACCGGTGTCGATGGCGTTGCTGTGGAAGGATAAGAAGGACGCGGAGGCGCGACGTGGCTGAGTCGACGCCGTCGGCGCGCGACTCGAATGTGTGGATCCGTCTGATGCTGGCGGCGTTTGTCGCCAATGGCGTGGGGCCGTTCGGACTGAAGGTGCTGGCGAGTCGCGGCCAGACGGAACACCAATCCTATTACCTGCTGTTCTGGTATCTCGGCGGGATGGTGTTCGCCGTGGCGGCGCTTGTGGCCGGACGCGGCGGCGTGAATTTCCGCGAAGTGCTGTTGGGCGCCCTGATGGGGTTGTGCAGCCTGGCGGGTCAGAACTTCACGGCGATGGCGCTGGCGAAGGGTCTGCCGGGGCACGTCGCGTTCCCGCTGACCACCGGAGGATCGCTGCTGGTGGTGGCGATCGCCGGCATCGCGTTCTTCAAGGAACGGGTGGGGCCTTATGGGCTGTGTGGAATCGTGTTAGGCATCGTTGCGTTAGTGATGTTGAGCATCTCCTAAGACAGGAAGGAAGGTGTAAGTTGGCTGATGGCACGAACGGACGCGCTCCCGGCAAAGTCCTCGATCGTACGGACCTGGAGCTGTTCGAACATATTGAAAAGAACCTCTACACTGCGGTGCTGGCGGACTCGCTCGATGAGTTAGGATTCCGCGAGCAGGCGATGCGGGAGACGATCCGGCCGCTGTCGCCGGGCGCGGTATTCGCGGGGTGGGCCCGCACGATCTCCTGCGTCGATGTCTTCTATACCTGCGACAATCCGTACGCGGTGGAGATCGAGGCGGTGGACAGCCTGCTGCCGGGAGAAATCGCGGTGGTGGCCACGGGGGATTCGAAACGAAATGCGCCGTGGGGCGAGTTGTTGTCGACCGCCGCCATGGCGCGTGGGGCGCGCGGGGCTGTGATTGACGGCCTGGTGCGGGACGTCAGGAAGATCGAGAGCCTCGGATTCCCGGTCTTCGCCACCGGGATCAAGCCCGTGGATTCGAGGGGCCGGGGCATTGTGCTCGACTACAACCGGCCGGTGAACTGCTGCGGCGTGGTGGTGACGCCGGGCGACCTGGTGGCGGCCGACTTCGACGGCGTGGTGGTGATTCCGGCGGCGGTGACGCGGGAAGTGGTGCGGATGGCCACCGAGAAGGTGACTCGCGAGAATCACAGCCGCGCCGAACTTATGCGCGGCAGCTATCTGCGCGATGTCTATCGGAAGTACGGGGTGCTCTAGTGATCGTCGATGTTCATACTCACGTTTGGGAGTGCCCGTGCCATATCGCGGACCGCTTCGTGGAGGACATCCGCTACACCGCCGGCGCCGGCTACAAGGACATTCACGTGGACCTGGAGCGCCACCGTCAGGCGATGGAGCCGGTGGACCGCGCCATCGTGCTCGGCTTTCGCGCGCGGCATGTGGGCGTGCTGGTGCCGAACGAGTATGTGGCTGAGTACGTCGCGCGCCACCCGGACCGTTTGATCGGCTTCTGCTCGGTGGATCCGCAGGACTTCGACGCGGTGGATCAGCTGGACCACGCGGTGCAGACGCTGGGCTTGCGCGGGCTCAAGATGGGGCCGATTTATCAGAACGTGGCGCCGACGGATTCGCGCTTCCGGCGCATTCTGAAGCGCGCCGAGGAGTTGCGCATCCCCATGCTGATCCATCAGGGGACGACGTTCTGCGCCGATGTGTCGCTTGAAATCGCCAATCCGGTCCAACTGCAATCCTGCGCGATCGAGTTTCCGCGGCTGCCCGTGGTGATCGCGCATCTGGGTCATCCGTGGATAAATGAAACGCTGGTGCTGATCCGCAAGCATCGCAATCTGTACTCGGACATTTCGGCGCTGTTTTACCGGCCGTGGCAGTTCTACAACGCGCTGGTTACGGCGATGGAGTATGGCGTTCTGCATAAATTGCTGATGGGGTCCGATTATCCGTTCACCACGCCGCAGCAAACCATGGATGCGTTGCGCGCGGTGAACCGGATGGCGGAAAACACGAATCTGCCGCGCATCCCGGTGGCGGCGATCGAGGCGATGATTCATCGGGACACTTTGGATTTATTGGGGATCGGATGAAACTCGGAGCCGCGCTGACCGCCGCTTGTCTGTTGATGACGCTCGCCCGCGCCGAGGAGCGCGCCGGGCGCGTGGTGGTCCATACCGAGGAACGGACCGGGCCGCTCGATATGGGGCGCATGGCGCTCGGACAGGGCGGGCTGTCGGAACAGCCGATGTGGGATGCCCGCGCCGCGGAGATTCGCGCGTTGCGGCCGAAGCTGGTGCGGCTGTTCATACAGGAATACTTCGATCTTGCGCCGGCGCGTGGGAAGTACAACTTCGCGACGCTCGACCAATCCGTGGACCTGATTCTCAAGACCGGCGCGAAGCCGCTGATGAACATCGATTTCAAGCCGCGCACGCTGTACCCGAAGATCGACATGGACATTGTCGAACCCAACGATTGGGGCGAGTGGGAACGGCTGATCACGGCGCTGGTGCGGCATTACCGGAACCGCGGCGCGGGCATCCGGTATTGGGAGATCGCCAACGAACCCGACATCGGCGAAGACGGCGGATGTCCGTATCGTTTCCGGCCGGAGAATTACGTCACCTACTACAAGCACACCGCCGAGGCGATTCTTCGCGCGGATCCCGAGGCGAGGGTGGGCGGGCCGGCGCTGGCCAACTGGAAGTCGCCGATTCTGCCGGCGCTGCTTGCCTTCTGCGCCAAGGGCGCGGCGCCGCTACACTTTGTTTCCTGGCACGGCTACACGAACAAGCCGGAATGGTTTCGCGAGTCCACCGAAAGCGTGAAGAAGATGATTGCGGCGTATCCGCAACTGCACCCGGAAACCATGCTGAACGAATGGAATCTGGCGTTGATGGCGCCCGATGACAACAACGTGGTGTTTCAGCCGGCCTTCGTGCTCGAGACCGTTTGGAACATGCTGGAGGCCGGGCTCGATTACTCGTGTTACTACCATATCCGCGACTATCACGTGGAGCCGGCGACGTTTACGAAGTTCATGTCGCCGCACGGCGTGGCCTTCATGGCGGGATGGTGGAACCGGCGGCCGCAGTACGATGGCCTGTTCGACTTTCAGGACGAAGTGCGTCCGGCCTACTTCGCCTTCAAGCTGCTGTCGCGCGTGACCGGTGAACGGATTCGCGTGGAGGCGGACGGACTGCGGGCGATGGCCGCCTACGATAAGCAGTACGAGATGGAGAACGTGCTGGTGTGGAACTTCTCGCCCACGCCGGTGCGCGCCGCGATCGATTTTCAGGGCCTGAGCGGGAAGGTGAAGGTGGAGCGCGTGAAACTGGACGCTCGCGATCCGCGCAACGATGAGACCGCCCGGTTGAAGTTCCAGCCGGCGACGACGTTGACGCCGACCGACTCCCGGCGCGAAGTGGTGATTGAGCCCTATGGCGTCGAACTGTGGTTCTATGAGAAGCGCTAAGCGGCGCGGTCAGGCGATGCGGTAGCGGTCAACGATCGCCTGATCCACTTCGACGCCCAGGCCCGGAGCGTCGGGCACGCGGAGGCATCCGTCGGACAGGCGCAGCGGGTCCTTGCATAGCGTCCGGCTCAGCGGGCCGGAAGCGGTGTTGAACTCCACCAGCACGGCGCGGCGCTGGAATGCGTTCAAGTGCAACGAAGCTGCGGTCAGCAGGTCGGACGACCAGGAGTGCGGGATGACGAGCACGTTGGCGCGCTCCGCCATGTGGACGATTTTGCGCGCCACGGTGAGGCCGCCGCAGCGGGTCAGGTCGGGCTGCAGAACGTCGACGCGGGCCCGTTCGATGAGTTCGCGGAAACCCCACTCGGTGGACTCCTGCTCGCCGCAGGCGATGGGCGTGTTCACGGCTTCGGCCACGCGGCGGTACCCGTCGTAATCTTCCGGATTCAGCAGCTCCTCAATGAAGAAGGGACGGTAGGGGGCAAGCGATTCCGCGACGGCGATGGCCTGCTTCGGTGTGCGGTCTACGAACCAGCCGGCGTCCACCAGCAGATCGTGACGGTCGCCGAGCGCCTGGCGGGCGGCGGTCACCAGTTCGACGTCGCGGCGCGGATCCTCGCCGAATACGCCCCAGCCGAACTTCACGGCGGTGAAGCCCGCATCCAGATAGCGCGCGGCCGCCAGGCGCATGCCTTCGGGCGTGGGCCGGAAAAGGGTGCTCGCGTAGGCGCGGACGCTTTCGCGCCACCGGGCGCCCATCAGCGTGCACACCGGCTGGCCGTAGAACTTGCCGCAGATGTCCCACAGCGCGATGTCGATGGCGGAGATCGCCTGCATCGCGACGCCGCGTCGTCCGTAGTAGATCGAGCCGCGATACATCTTGTACCAGAGCCGCTCCACTTCGAGCGGGTTCTCGCCGTCAAGCAGCGATGCGAGCCCGTCGAAGCACTCCATGCCGGGCTCGCTCCAGCGCGGCGCTTCGACGGCGGCCTTGGCCACCGGCGCGGAGGTTTCCATGTCGGACCAGCCGGTGATTCCGGCGTCGGTGGAGACCTTCACCAGGCCCATGTAGGTGGGTCCAACGGCCTCCTCATCGGCTTCCGGAGAACGGTAGAGGCCGGGTGATTTCAGGACCAGAACCTCGACATTGGTGATCTTCATGCCGGGAACTCCGTCTCCTCTCCGATGACGAATAACGTCATGCCTTTCGGGCAGACGGCCGTGGCGTAGCGCGCGATCAGGACGCCGGAGCGATGGGCGCGGATTTCGAGAGGCGCGGCGGTGTGGTCGGAGAAATCGTGAAGGCGGCCGAGCAACTGGTCGCGTTCCACATCGTCGCCGGGAGCGGTGGCCGGCTCCCAGACGCCGTCGCGCGGGCACGGCCGGTAGTCGGTCAGGTCGGGCGCCTGGATCAGGCGCTGACGCCGGGGCTCGCGGGCGATGGGAACGATGGGGCCCGGGAGCAGTCCATAGCGTCGCATCACATTGAGCGGGCCATGGTAGGCGTGGCGCACTCCATCGGGGCTGACGGCTTCGCCCGCGCCGAACTCGCCGCCGATGGCGATCTTGCCGTCGTCCTCGGCTTCGTCGGTCAGCAGGCCGGAACTCATCTGACGGGAATAGACGAACAGGAACGGTGTGTCGAACAGGCGCGATGCCTGGGCGATTTCGGCGAACTGCGCGGGGTCCGGCAGCCGGTGGAACGACGCGCAGAGCGGGAACACCGCCTCGCGGCCGCCCGAGTGTATGTCGATCACTACTCGAACGCGGGGGAAGACCAGGGTCTTGACGAAATTCGAGATGCGATAGGAGACCGTGCCGCGCGGGTTGCCAGGGAAGGCGCGATTCATGTTGACGCCGTCCAGCGGCGACACACGCGTGCCGGCTCGGCAGGCGCTCTCGCTCAACTGCGGGATGAGGATCGCGAGGCCGCGCATTTCCGCGGGATCGAGCGACTGGCAGAGCGCCTTGACGGCGATCTGTCCCTCGTACTCGTTACCGTGCGTGCCTCCGATGACCGCGACTCCGTCGCCATCGCCCTGGTATCCGCGCACCACTGTGAGCGGCACGAGCGAGTAGCCCCAGGCGGAGTCGAGATGGACCGCCAGTTGATAGTGGCGTTTGCCCGGCGTGTCGAAATCGATCCGGCCGTAGTCATAGATGAGTTCAGGCATCGGCAACCTCTCCTAACAGTGTGCATGGAGCGCTATCGAGCCCCTCCAGCATCCAGGGCGCGAGGATCACCCGCTTGAACGCCGGGACGGGGTCCGGAATGCGCGCATCTTCGATGAGTAGAATCGGGCGATCCGCGAATTGCCCACAGCCGAGGAACACGCGGTGGGCGGCCGCGCCTTCCTGTTCGTGCTCGAGCGCCGAGATCGACACGAAGTCCACGGCCAGGGCTCGCAGACGAGTGAAGCGCTCCATCAGGAATTGGGCGGCGGCGGCACTGAAGCCCGGAGCGCGGTCGACGTAGCGTCGTTCCTCGTGGCGGAAGACGCCGAAGCCGGTGCGCAGAAGGAGAAGGTCGGATTCCGGAGCAAGGCTGGAGCACGCGGTCAGGTGTTGGGGCGTGATCAGCTCGCAGTCCGTGACGGCGACGTCGAGAAGAGCGGGCGCGGTAAACGCCAGCTCATCCGGCGCATAGCTGGTGATCGGGCGGCCATCGGCGCAGAAGTGGCGCGGGGCGTCGACGTGTGTTCCGCAGTGATTGCTGGTGGTGAAGGAGCTCGAGTTGCAGGCGTCGCCGCGATCCAGGTCATACAGCCGCTCAATGCGGGGTTTGGCCAGCATCGAGTAGAAGGGCGTCTGCTCCGAGAGGTGATAGGAGAGCTGGATCAACATCCATTCGCAATTGTACTGAAGGGGCAGCCACGAACCGGTCGTTTGCGATCGGACAGTCGTGCGGTTTTCCAGCAAACTGGAAATGCTTCGAAGGCCGCAAGCCGTGCTCGGCCGTCAGGCGGGCCTGACGTCGCGGCGCATTAACCGCGCTCCCAGCAGCGTCGCGAGCACAACCCCGTACAGCAACGGCGCCCGCACGTCCGACTTCACCAGCCACCAGTAGTGAACCACGCCCGCCGCCGCGCTGAGATACGCCAGCCGATGCAGCAAACGCCACCGCTTCCCCAGCCGTCGAATCCAACCGCTGGTCGACGTAATCGCCAGCGGGACCATCAAAGCGAAGCCCGCCATACCCATCGTGATAAAACGCCGTTTGGTCACGTCGGCCCACATGTCCGCCGGATCGAAGAACTTGTCGAGACACACCCACGTCGCTAAATGCAGCGTTCCATAGAAGAATGCCCACAGCCCGAGCATCCGCCGGAACCGGATCAGATCCGGCCACTCCAGCAACCGCCGCGCCGGCGTAATCGCCAGCGTGGCCAACAGAAAGCGCAACGTCCAATCGCCCGTGAAGTGCGTCACCGCCTCCACCGGATTGGCGCCTAGCGCACCAAGCAACACCCGCGCCGCCAACAACGCCAACGGGACCAGACACAGAAGAAAGGCGATCGGCTTGGCCGCACGCCCGCGCAACAAGATATTCATGGACGGCTAATGAAACTTCTTCAGATCCATCCCGCCGTACATTCCGGCCACCTGTTCGCCGTATCCGTTGAACATCAGCGTCTTGCGTTTGAAGAACTCCCCCAGCCGCCGCTCACTCGCCTGGCTCCAGCGCGGGTGGTCGACCTGCGGATTCACGTTCGAATAGAATCCATACTCGCGCGGGTTGGTCAGGTTCCAGGTGGTTGCCGGCTCATTCTCCACCAGCCGGATCCGCACTATGGACTTGATGCTCTTGTAGCCGTATTTCCGGGAACAACCAGCCGGACCGGCGCGCCGTCCTGGTTGGGAAGTATGTCCCCATACATCCCGAAGCACAGCAACGTCAGCGGATGCATGGCCTCGTCCAGCCGCAGCCCCTCGCGATAGGGAAAATCCACCCCGGCGAACTGCGATGGCAGCATCGATCCCGAATCGTAGTAGCTTTCAAAAGCCACGTACTTCGCCTTCGAATTCGGCTCCGCCTGCTTCAGCAGCGCGGCAAGCGAATATCCGTTCCAGGGCACGACGATCGACCAGGCCTCCACGCAACGATGCCGGTACACCCGCTCCTCCATCGAAGCGAGCGCCAGAAGTTCGCCAATGTCGAACGTCCGGGGCTTATTGCATTGCCCGTCGATCTTCACCTTCCACGGCTTGGTCTTGAGCCTCGCCGCGTTGTGTGACGGCTCCTCCTTGCCGGTTCCGAATTCGTAGAAGTTGTTATACGAGGTGGTAGTCTCTTTCGGCGTCAGCTGTTCGCCCGTCGTGCTGAGCGGGCTCTTCCGGACGCTGCCGAGTGAACCGCCAGCGGCAGGCCCGCCGATGGCCGCCGCAAGCGCGCCCCCCGAAGCGGCAAGGAATCTCCGACGGTTCAGATATACTTCTCTCGGCGTAATTTCGGAGTAGCGGATATCGCGCAAGATTCGAATGAGCATCGGGCCCTTGGATATAGGATGCCACCGTCGGCGCGGCTGCCTTCAACCAGAGCCCGCCCGCTTAGTTCCGAGCCGGACCGCGCCCCATCGCCCCTCGTCCGCCCATTGCCCCACGGCCACCGGCGCTTGACACCGAGTAGCTTGCCGGAACCTGGAACAGCGTCGGATCGGGCTCACCCATCGTGACGCCGGTCAGGTTCATGGTGGTCGTGCCGAATCGCGGATCCGAGGAGATAATCTGCACCGGAACCTTCAGCGCCGTCGACACCCACGTTTCCCGCACGATCGCGATGGCCTGCGCATTGCCAATCGCGCCGGCCGCGATCGTCGTCGTCACGCGGGAGCCAGTGGCGCTGACGCCGTTCACCATCCTGGTCCCCAGATCCTCGGTCTTGGTCGACGCATCCGGGTTGGCGGCCGCACCCCGCCTCTGCCCGCCGCGTCCCATCCCCTCCACCCTGGCTCCGGTTCGAACCGGCGGCAGCGCCATCTTGCGCGCCGTCTGATCGGCCGGATTCAGGACGTGCGAATATCCCGCCACCGGGTCGAAAATGCTGATCCGCGTCTGGGCAGTCTGGCCCGCCCGAGGCGTCATGGTGCGCTCCATCCGAACGCGCCCCTGGCTGTCCCGCGACACTTTCGTCACTTCCTGGTGCGAGAGCGTGTTCCCGTCGGTCAGCCGCTGTTCGATCTGAACGGTTTCGACGCCCGTGTACGGCGCGCCGGTCACCGGAGTCCGGGAACCCGGACCGGCCATGAGCATGCCTCCCATGCCCATCCCTGGACCGCCGCCCGCCATCCTGGGACCGCCGCCCCATCGAGGACCGCCCGGTCCCTGAGCAACCGCTACGGCCGCGGCCACCAGCGTGCAAAATAACACTTGTTTCATCGATTTACCTCCTCAATTCTCGAACCCGTCCGTCGCGAGCACGCGTACGGCCCGCGGCAACCCGTCCTGTCCCACCATCACCTCGGCGTCGAAGCTGGCGCCGCTCATGCCGGGCGCCAACACACCCATCCGGTACAACGCCGATGCCTGTAGTTCAGTGCGCACCACTTCAACCATCTCGCCGGCGGCAAGCGGCGGCGCGTAGGGCACCGGCACGAAATCGTCGCCATCCACCCCCGCCATCTCAACAACCGCCGCCTGGGCGCGAGTCTCCGGTGGAGGCGCTCCGCCTCTCCACATCAACCCGGCCGACGCCAGCACCAACACCGACGCCGCAACCGCGAACGCCCATTGGAAGTGCGGGGCCGGACGCCGCATGCGGTCGAATTCGGCCAGCAGCGCGGCCTTGCGTCCCCGCGGCGATCGTTCACCCCGGAACGCATCGCGTAGCCGCTCCATGGGCGCGGCGATCGTATCGAATTCATCGGGTCCAGGCATGCTCAACATGTCACCTCACCTCCCCGGCGGCCGCCATTCTCAGCCCCTGTAGCTTCGCGGCCAACATCGACCGCGCGCGATGCAGCCGCGAACGCACGGTCCCTACCGGGCACTCCATCGCCTTGGCCGCATCCTCATAACTGCGCTCCTCGAGATCGCACAGGATCACGGCGTCCCGATAGGCGGCCGGCAACTCGCGAATGGCGTGATGCAGAGCCTCGGCCCGTTCATCGCCGATCAATCCGTGCAACACGCCGCTGTCGGTCGCGGGTTCCCGCGACGGCTCGGCCGGGCGGGTCCGCATCGCGACTCGCACCAGGTTCCGCACCATCCCGTACAGGTACCCTTCCAGGCAGCCGCGCTCCGGGTCGAAGCGCACGCCTGGCTGCAACAGGGCGAGGAACGCCTCGTGCGTCGTCTCCTCGGCGATCGTCCGGTCGCCCGAAACGTGCAGGGCATACCGAAACAGCCCGGGCTCGCGGCGCTCGTACAGTCGCTCGAGCGCCACACGGTCGCCCGATTTCATCCGGCGAAACAGCTCCTCGTCCGTGGCGTCCATCAGGCGTTCAAACATGCATTGATGCGGATCGGCGAAAAGTTCCCGCGAATTTCAGTATGTAAAGTTCCGTAATATGCGTGGGGGGAGTGGGAACGAACTTTCGGCCAGGAACAATCCAAAAAGCATGGACCCCCGTGAGAACGCCCCGATGCCGGACGCGGCGCGCAAGCTGCTTTTGGGCTTGACCAATTACGATGCGGACGAAGCAGCCGCCGGACTGAGCGACGGCGCCCGGCTGACGGTCAGCACCAGGGGTTCGGTTGTGGGAAAATCGCGGGTCCGGCGGGCGTTGCGGCGCGCCCTTGGGTCGCTGTATTCGATCCGGCTGGCGCCGGTGGCCGTCTGGAGTGAACGCAATCTCTCGATCATCGAAGCGGATATCGATTGCGAACGGCACGACCGGGCGCATGTCGCGTTCCCGGCAACCCTGGTGTTGTGTTTTGAGGATGACCTGATCTCGGAAATCCGGCTCTCGACCTATGAGCCGGCGCTGGCCGGGAACTTCAACGGGTTCACCGTGTCCTGACCGGCGCCGGTCGTCGCGGCTTAGTAGCGCCGGCCCCAGTAACCGCGATAATACCGGTGATCCCGATAGTACGGCGCGACCCAGTATGCGCCAGCGTACGGCGTCCTGGCCCAGTAGCCGGTCCGCCAGTAGTAACGCGGACCCGACGGATACCAATATCCGCCCACCCACGTGTACCCCGGTCCTGGATACGAGGGCCGGTAGACCACCGTCGGCGGCGGGGGCGGCGGAGCGTAGTAGCCCGGATAGTATCCACCGGCGCTGAGGCCGACGAACACTCGTGGCCCGGCCAGCAGCGCGCCTCCAGCAAGAAGGATCAGCGCGAGCAACTTTGCTTTCATTTGGTGACCTCCTACGGTCACTAACGTTGCCCTGCTCCGGCTGGTGTACAGGCTCGGCCATTAATTCCCCTAAATCGCGGGCCTCGTGGTTGATTGTCCCGCTCTCGGCGCCGGAGAATTTGAGAATGCGCGTAGTCGCCCTGGGCCCGCCCGCACTCCTCCATTCGCTAAACGTCCTTCCGGCATCGATCGGCAAGTCGATGACGGTCATCCCGAACTCGGTGATCCTCGAACCCGGAGCCATATGGGACGGCGACAGCATGCTGCTTTCCGCGGACGTCAAGACCGTGCAGTACGTCCGCGGAGAGACGGCCTATGAGGACGAGACGATCGCCTTCCTGGGCAACGCCTATAACGGCGCCATGAAGCGGCCGGCCTGGCTTTCCGGCGTTCAGGCGGGCCAATCGCGGCCGTTATTTGGCTTGGCGCAATCGCTTTCGCCGTGGTGGGGGCCGCGTGGGTCGGTGTGTTCCTGGCTAGGGCAGTTCGGCGTGTACTTCCAGCAGAACCGCGGCGACATCGAACTCGCCATCCGTCAGTCCGGCCTGCTGCTCGACGGGTTGTTCGGGTTCAAGCCGGTCTGGACGACGTTGTTCTTCGAACTTGCGGCCAGCATGGGCGAGGGCGGCTGCGAGGTGTTCGAGCGATGGGTGAAGCCGGCCGATGCTGGCCCCTTTGCCGGCATCCTGCTCGGTTCGCGGGGCCCCGCCAGGATTTCGTTGGAGGGTCTGGTGAAAGCGATCGCCGCCCAGCGGGAGGCGCCCACCGAGGACTTCACCGCCTGCACCTCGTTCCCCATCTACGCGATGATGATGCGCCGGGCCGAAACGGCCGCCGGCGCTCTGGCGCCGCTTATTGAGAAGCTTCGCGCGCGGCTGTAGCCGCCGGACGGATCGCCACCGTCACCTGCGCCAGCAGGTCCGCGATCGCGATCGGCTTGGTCAGATACGGTCGTCCGCTGGTGCGCAATCCGGCCAGGTCGCCGCTGCCGGTGACCACCAACACCGGAACGTTCGCGCGCACCTGTCCCACCGCCGTGGCCAGTTGCAGCCCATCCATATAGGGCATGTTGAGGTCAGTCACGACAAAGGCCACCTCGTCGGAAAATCGCAGAAACAGTTCAAAAGCCCGCCGCCCGTCCGCGGCGGATAGGACTTCGAAGCCCTCCGAAGTCAACAGCAGGCAGAGCAATTCCCGGACCGCCGTATCATCTTCGGCAACCAGAACCAGACGCCTAACAGGATTCGACAACATCGTCTCCGAGCCTCGCTTACCGTAGCCGGTCAGAAGGACGCGCGCCGCCGCCGTGTGGTTTACGGCCGATTCCCGACCGCAGGGTTAAATCTTGCTAAATCGGGCGCCGGCTCGAACTTAACAACTGTTTACCGCAAACGCCCTGGCGTTCGACTTCCTACCAACGTCATCTAGGCATGCGACACAGTTCACACTTTCGACTGCGGCCGGAATCGGCGACGCCGGTATTGGTCGCCATTTCGGAGCCGGACGTCAGACAGGCGCTGCTGAGCGCTCTCGCTGGGTCGAAGTGGAGGCTTCACATCGTGGCCGGACCGGAGGAGGCGGCGAACTTCCTTCGGAGCGACATTGCCGCGGTGGTGATCGTCTCCTATCGGTCCGAGGGTCAACAGTCCTGGCGCAGTTTGATCGAGCAGACCCGGCGTTTGCCGGCGCCGCCGTCCATCGTCGTCACCGACCACGCCGCCGACGAATTTATGTGGGCGGAGGTCCTGAACCTCGGCGCATACGACCTTCTCCCTCAGCCGTTTGTGGAGCGGGAAGCAACCTACCTGCTTTCCGCCGCGTGGCGTTTCTGGAAGGAGAACGCCAGGCTCTCCGCGCCGGCCGGGATCGTTACATATGCGGCATGACGCCGCTTCATCCCAAGAAAGGAAACAGGCAATGATTGGACTCATTTCAGTAAGGCTCGCGGCGCTGGCAGCGCTCACCGCAGGCATTGGCTTCGCCGCCGACGTCTCGGGCAAGTGGACGGCTCAGATGAGCGGTCCCGGAGGTCAGGATCGCTCGATCACCTTCAACTTCAAACAGGACGGGGCCACGTTGAGCGGAACCGTCGACGGACCGGACGGCCAGACGCTCGATATCAAGGACGGGCGCGTCGACGGCGAGTCGATCTCATTCAAGATCACCATGAATCGCGGCGATCGCGAGATGACCATGACGCATAGCGGCATGGTGAACGGCGACGCGATCACGCTGACCGCGAAGATGGAGGGCGGCGCAGACGGGCACGACGGCCCCGGACCGGGCGGTCCTGGCGGGCCGGGTGGACCCGGTGGAGCCGGCGGTCCCGGCGGAGGCGGACCGCCCAAGATGACATTGAAGCGGGTCAAGTAACTGAATGGTTTACGCTTCTTAACTCCGGCCGGGAAACCGGACTGATTCGAGCCCCCTCTCACCAATGGGGCGCCGATCCCCGGCAACCGATCATGATCAATGACAAGCGAATCGTCGTTGTGCTGCCCGCTTACAACGCCGAAAGGACCGTCGGCTCCACCGTCCTGGAGTTACCCGAGACAGTCGACGATGTAATCCTGGTGGACGACTTCAGCGCGGACCGCACGGTGGAGGTAGCCCGCGCGTTAGGAGTCAAGGTAGTCGTCCATGATCGCAATCGCGGGTATGGAGGAAACCAGAAGACGTGCTATCGGCACGCGCTCGCTGTGGGGGCCGATGTCGTGGTCATGTTGCACCCCGACTATCAGTATTCCCCGTCGCTTGTGACATCGATCGCGGGCATGGTCGCCTACGGCGTGTACGATGTCGCGCTGGGCTCCCGCATGTTGATGGGCGGGGCCCTGTCGGGCGGCATGCCGATGTATAAGTTCGTGGCCAATCGCGCCCTCACCTGGGTTCAAAACCGGGTGCAGGGCGCGAGCCTGTCCGAGTATCATACCGGCTATCGCGCCTTCCGCCGCGAATTGCTCGAGGCCTTGCCGCTTGACGCAAACTCCGACGACTTCGTGTTCGACAACCAGATGCTGGCTCAGGCGATGCTCGCGGGCGCACGGATCGGTGAGATCAGTTGCCCGACCCGCTACTTCCCGGAAGCGTCGTCCATCAACCTGGCCCGTAGCATCCGGTACGGTTTCGGAGTGCTCCGGACCGCGTTCGAATTTCGTCTGGCCAAGCAGGGTCTGTCGCGCGCGCCGATCTTCGAACGGGTGCTCCGCCTGACGCCCGCTGTCCGGCCCTTGGCGGCGCCTGCGGGAGCCCTCACGCGTGTCCGTTAGCCCCGCCCTGCCGGCGCGCTCGCTTTCGACTTCGGTGCTCGCGCCACCGCGACGGTTCGCCCGTTGGCCCATCGCATTTCCCGCAATCCTGGCCGTCTGCCTCGCGCGGTTATGGGTCGCGCCGCTTGGATCGAGCTTCTGGGTGGACGAGTTAGTCACTCGATTCGTGGTGCGACACGGCGCGGGCGATAACTCGCTCAAGGTCGCTCCTCAAGTGGCTGAGTCGATCTACTATGTTTGGCCGGCAGTGATGGAGCGTCTGTTCGGCTTCTCAGAGACGGTGTACCGGCTACCGTCGCTCATCTTTATGGGCGCGGCGCTGTGGATCGTGGCGAGCATTGCGAAGCGCTCCATCCATCCTCGGGCTGGATGGTTCGCCGTCTTCACCTGTCTCGCTCTCCGAAACTTCAACTACCAGGCGGCGGATGCCCGCCCCTACGCGCTCGGCACGATGCTCGCGGCGTTTGGGTTCTGGATGCTGGCGCGGTGGCTCGATCGCGGCTCGTGGCGGCCTGGCGCCGCTTTCGCCCTGGCGGGGACGCTGTTGTGGCGGACACACCTGATCTATTGGCCCGTGTACATCGGATTCGCCGTCTATGCGTGCTATCGACTCGCGGCGCGTTCCGCTCGCGTTCCACGCCTTGAGGTAGCGGCCGTCTTCGCCGTTATCGGAGTGTCGCTGGCGCCCGTCGCGTCCACCGCGATGGCGATACAGCGCAACGCCGCCGCGCATGTCGTTGCCGACAAGCCTGGCCTGTCGGATCTCACCGGCGCGCTGGCGTTGAACCTGGTCACCCCGTTGTGCGCGGCGGCGGCGCTCATGGCTCGCCGCCATCGTTGGATCACGCCGCGCCTCCGGATGGATTGGGCGCTCATATTCTGTTGGTGGCTGTGCCAACCGGCCGGGCTGTTCGCATTCTCCTGGATCACCGGCCACAGCGTCTTTGTGGGACGCTACCTCTTTGTTTCAACTCCGGCAGCGGCGCTGGCGGCCGTCGCCGCCGTGATGCTGTTCACGCCGCCACGACACCTGCCCCGAATCAGCGCCGTGGCGGCGGGATGCGTTCTCGTCTTCGGTTGTCATTGGGGCCACCGCGCCGTCGCGCATCACAACTCCGACTGGCGCGGCGCGATGGTTGCCATCAATCGCTCGAATCGTACGGGCGCGCCGGTCATCTGCCCGAGTCCGTTCATCGAGGCGAAGCCGCCGGTCTGGCGGCCGGATTATCCGCTCAATTCGTTTCTGTATTCGCACCTCGACACCTACAATGTGGATGGCGTTAAATACCCGTTCCCGTTCGAGCAGTCGGAGGAGGCGGAACGGGCCGCGGCAAAGCTGACTCGCAGCGTCCTCGCGCGATCACAGCGTTTCTACATCCTGGGCGGCGACCATGCCGTCCGCGCATGGCGCGACTGGTTCACAGCGCGGCCGGAGTTGACTGGTTGGACAGCTACTCCACTCGGCGACTTCCGCGACGTCGAGGCGCTGTTGATGGAGCCGCCTTCAGATCCAGCCAACACACATTAGGAACTGGCGACGGAACTGGAAGAGCCGGACGACGACGAGGAGAATACGTTCCCGAGAATGTCTTCGAGCGTATTCATGGGATTCGAGTCGCTCGACATACTGGCGAACAACTTCAACATCTCGGTGTACTTGGCCACTCCGGCGGAGGTGGTGATATCGGACGAAGCGTCGGAATCGCTGTCGGTGGTGGCCGAGGACGAGGACGACGACGATGCGCTGGACGCGTCCGGCGGAGGAGGAGGCGGCGGACCCATCGGACCCTGTGCGCGCGCGCCGTCTTTCGGGCGGAGGTCGGGCATCGAGCCATTCTCCGATGCGGTTGTGAACTGATCCGCCAGGTCCGATAAGGCCTCGGCCTGGCCGTCATCTCCGTTATCGGTGGCGGTCTGCGCCGCGTCCTTCAACTTCTGCGCGATTTCAGCGGTAACTTCCTTGAACTTTGTGGGATCGGAAGATTGTAACTCCTCCAACTGCTTCATATAACTGCCGAGTTTTGAGACGCCGGACGCTCCGTTCTGGTCCGAGGCGTCCTGCACTGCGGCCGACGACGCGCGACGGATCTGGCTGGTAGAGTACTGATTGCCGATGTAGAGCGAACTGCTCAGAGAACTTACTGTCATGTTCTTCAGATCGGCCGGCGCCTATCGTTCGATTATTGCCTGGACGAAGAGTTAACACAGGTTTACGTCCAGCCATCGCGGGCGCCCCAGTTAGGGCACAAACCGGTAGCCCACGCCTCGCACGGTCTGGATGTTCACCGGAGCCTGAGGGCTGTCCTCCAGCTTGTGCCGCAGCCAGGCGACATGCACATCCACGGTGCGCGAGGAGACGCCAGGCTGATATTTCCAGACGCCTTCCAGCAGTTCGTCGCGGGAAACGACTTTGCCGCGGTGAGTCACCAGATAGCGCAACAGTTCGAGTTCCTTGCCGGCCAGGACAATGGGGGCGCCGTTCTTCGTAGCTTCGCCCTTGTCGAAGTCGATCTCCACCGCGCCGTAGGAATAGCGAACCACCGGCGCCAACTCGCCTTTACGCACCCTCCGCAGCAGGGCCTGAATACGAGCCAATAACTCAGGCGGTTCAAAAGGCTTGGTGAGATAGTCGTCGGCGCCGATCTTCAGGCCATTCACGCGATCCGAGAGGCGCGCCTTGGCGGTCAGCATCAGAATCAGCGAGTCGCAGCCGTTCTGCCGCAATTCGCTGCAGACTTCGAGCCCGCTCTTTTCCGGCAGCATGACGTCCAGGATGATGAGATCGAAGCGCTCGGCCTGCGCCCGCTCCAGTCCGGTTCGCCCGTTGAGGGCGCTCTGAACTTCGTAGCCATCGGCGCTCAACAGGTCCGTCAACGTCAGGACAAGACCTGGCTCATCTTCAACCAGTAGTATTCGCAAACTCATTTTGAAGCTCCGGAGCCGCGGCTGGAATCCGGACCACGAACTCCGCGCCTTTCATCGGCTGACTGTGAACAGCGACCGCGCCGCCGTGCGCGTCGACGATGCGGGCCACCAGATTGAGGCCCAGGCCGCTGCCGTGAACCTGATCGTCACGGGCGCGCTGGCCGCGAAAGAAAGGATCGAAGATGTGCGGTAATTCGGCCTCGGGGATTCCGGGACCGCGGTCGGCGACGCGTATCTCAATCCACGGCCGCCCGTCCTGTTCAATCTTCGAGACGCGAATGCCGATCCAGTTCGCCCCTTCCGTACCGTACTTGAGCGCATTGCTCAACAGATTCTCGACAGCGTGGCGCAACGACAACGCGTCCCCTACAATCAGCGGAAGATCGGGATCCATAGTGACATCTACATTGCACTCGGCGCCGAGTATGGCGGCGCGCTGGCCATCGAGGACGCCGCGGATGACATCGGATAACGAGAACGGCTCGCGATGGTCTGTGACATGGCCCGCCTGCATGCGAGCGAAGGTGAGAATCTGTTCGACGAGTTCCTTCAAACGGGCGCTTTCCTGTTGAATCAGCGTGCCGTAACGCTCCACCTGGGCGGGATTGTGCGACAGCTTGCCCTGCAAGTTGTAGCCCGCGGTGTGAATCACCGTCAGGGGTGTGCGAAGTTCGTGTGATACTCCCGCCACGAAATCCATCTGCAATTGCGCCATCTTCTGCGCCCGCCGGGTGAAGCGGATGAGCGCGGCGAGGCTGGCGATTAACAACCCTAAGACGCCGCCCGCCACCGCCAGGTTGCGCCAACGCGCACGAGCCACGACAGCCTCCAGCGAGCCAGCCCGATGACGCACATACAAACGCCACCGCCCGGGCCCCAACATGCGCTCGGGGCCTGGGGGCAACATCCCGGGGCCATCGCCATTGGGACCACCCCGCGCGGCACTCGCGCCGCCTTCCATGGGCGGCCGCGGTCCGCCCGGCCCAGTCCCTCTTCCGGGAATCCCCGCTTTGCCGTTTCCTTGTCCGCCTGGCATGAACCGGGGCCATAGCGAACGGAAATCAATATCCAGCAGCCCGACCGAGGCGTCGGCCCGCTGCGCGATGTCTTTCGAGATTCCGGCGTCCGATTCGTAAATCGACCGGAGAGGCTTCGTTTGGGTGAAAACCGCCACCTGGTACTCGAGCGCCTTTCCGTCGCTGAGATGTCGGTTGAGCAATTCCGGAAGCAGAACATTCTGCACGTGTTCGGCGCTCAATTCGACAATCAGCCAGATGGGGCTCGGCGGCCGAAAGTCAGTATGGGGCTCACGGGGCGCAACCAGTTCAAAGAGCGGAAGGTCGAAGATGAGATTGTCGAAAGCCGGGGGGCCGCCCCGTTCCGGCCAGGGTCTTGGACCCAGACGCTGGCGAATCGAATTCCACGCTTCGGGCCAGGGCTGTTCCGTGAACCTGGCTGTCCGTGGATCAAAGACGTGGACTTCGGGGGCGTCTCCGGTCTGCGTGGCAATCGCGATTCGAGAGATTGCACCGGCGCGGCTTGCCTGCCGCAGGCGCGCAAATCGGGTCGCGATCTCAACTTCCAAAGCGCCGGCGTCCGCCTGTTGCGTCAAGGGAATAACCTGCCGGATGGAAGCGGTGAGTTCCGAATTCAGATCGCGCGCAACCCGGTTCAGGCTCGCCTGAAGGCTGTTTCTCAGCCGGTCGCGTTCGGCTGCGCTGACCTCGCCAACCCAGCGGTATTGCAGAATGGCGAGGACTCCGCACAGCGCCAGCATCGCCACCACGAACGCGAGAGACCACACGGCTTCGCGCCTCTCTCTGGATGACTTGCCGAGCCCGGCAAAAGAGGTGATCTGAAACATCGCCCGGACGCCTTTCACGGCCCTGACTTAACAGTACGCTGGTCCCGCCCCCAGTTGATAGAGTCCGCTACGTTAAGCAGCGTAAAATCAAGAACCCAAAGGGAAACGGCGCACCCTGCGGAAGCGCCTCCCCCTATAAGCATGTGGTTACGGTCGATGCCGAAACTTCTCCTCATACCTCTCATCTTTTTGCTGAATTCCAGTCTTTGCGACCTAATCCGCGCCGCCGAGGTCAAAGGGACGGTCAAATCCTCCGGTGTCGCGGTTCCTGGCGCCACTGTTACGGCCTCTCAGGCGACTGAGCGGCGTGTCACCACGACCGACGGCTCCGGTCAATACCGATTCGCTGACCTGGGTCAAGGCGCATGGGATGTGAAGATCGAAATGCTAGGCTTTGCGGCCGCCTCCCGAACGCTCAGTGTGGGAGCAACACCCATCGCTTCAGACGTGGACCTGCGGCTGCTGTCGGAAACAGAACTAATCGCCGCATTGGCCCCCACTCGCACCACTGAATCCCCTGTGACGCATCCCCAGCCCCCGGCGTCGGCGCGTAACGAAACGAACCCAGCGACTGCGACGACAGGCGGACGCCCGACCGGACGGCCTCAGACCAGCGCGGCGGCCGACTACCGCCGGTTGACCGTGAACCAAGCGGCCAACACCGGCACTTTTGGCACGGACACGGCGATCAAGACCGAGGAAGCGGCGGACCTGTCTCAGTCGGCGGCAAACGCCTTCATCGTCCAAGGCAGCCTGAGCACCGGCCTCAACATGCCTCGAATGAACGACTGGGGGCCGCCCGGCGGAGGCATGGAGGGCCCGGGCGGCATGGGACCGGGCGGAGCCGGCATGGCGGGCGGGCTTGGCGATGACACGCCCATGGGCCCACAGGGCGGCCTCGGCGCACGCGCGGCCGGCGCGGGCTTCGCCGGAGGGCCGGGCGGCGGCGGACCACCTCCTGGCGGCGGAGGACCCGGCGGAGGAGGACCTGGGATGGGAGGCGGCCCTGGCGGCGGAGGCCCCGGTGGCATGGGCGGAGGTCCCGGAGGGATGGGTGGACCGGGCGGTCCCGGCGGCCCCGACGGCATGATGATGGGTCGCGGTCCGGGAGGCGGCCGGCCGGACTGGATGGGCCGTCCCAACGCCTCGGCGTTCGGCAACAACCGCCGAAACCCGAACAATCTCTATATGGGCAGCGCATCGTTCAGCCTGGATAACTCAGCGCTCAACGCGCGGAGTTACTCGGTGACCGGCGCGGCGGTGGACAAGCCGGCCTACGCCAACGCCCGCGCTGGCATCATGTTCGGCGGTCCGCTGTGGATTCCGAAGCTGATCGCCCGCGAGCGGCGCATTATGTTCACCATCAACTTCGAGATGCAGCGCAGCCGCACGGGAACGATTTCCGACGCGGTGAATGTGCCGACGGCGCTCGAACGAATCGGGGACTTTTCGCAGACGACGCTGCAAGGGTCAGCCGTCACCATCACGGACCCACTAACCGGGTCCGCCTTTCCGGGCAACAGGATTCCCGTCAACCGGCTGAACTCAGCCGCGCTCTCCTTGCTCAGTTACTATCCGACGGCCAATCTGCCGTACTCGGCCCGGAATTATCAGACCTCCTGGACAGGACACAGTAACTCCTACAATCTGAACTCCCGGCTCTCCAACATCAAGCTGACCAGCAAAGACCGGCTGAATTTCGGGATTGGCTACCAGACCTCCGACAGCGAGACGCCGAACCTGTTCCAATTCCTCGATACGGGATCGGGCTCGGGCGTTAACAGCAATCTCGGATGGTCGCGCACGATCCGCACGACGCTGGTGAACAGCGTGCAACTTTCCTACAGCCACATGCGGCAGCAGTCGTCGCCGTACTTCGCGGGGAACGAGAATATTGCCGAGCAGTTAGGAATTCTGGGCACGTCTCAGAATCCGATGAACTGGGGGCCGCCGAATCTGAGCTTCACCAACTACACGGGTCTATCCGACGGCAACGCTTCGTTGAGCCGGAATCAGACCGTGTCGGTGAGCGAGAGCCTGAGTTGGACGAAAGGAACGCATAACTTCTCCTTTGGCGGCGGATTCCGCCGGATGCAGTTCAATCAATTCGCCGATCAGAACGGGCGCGGGAGTTATTCCTTCAACGGCTCATCAACCGGCTACGACCTGGCGGACTTCCTACTGGGCACGCCGTCAACGGCCTCGCTCCGCTATGGTAATCCCGACAAGTACTTCCGTGGTTCGAACGTCAATATCTTCGTGAACGACGACTGGCGAATCAACGCCAAGTTCAGCATCAACGGCGGCGTCCGCTGGGATTACGCGACGCCAGTGACCGAGCTATACAACCGGCTGGTGAATCTCGTGATCGCTCCGGGATTCGGCTCCGTGACGCTGGTGCAGGCTTCTCAGGCGGGCAATTATTCGCTCCCCGCGTCGCTGGTGCGGCCGGACCGAAACAACTTCGCGCCGCGAATCGGCATGGCGTGGCGGCCCCAATCGAACCGGTCCCTGGTGATTCGGGCCGGTTTTGGAATGTACTACAACACGTCGGTGTATAACATCGTCGCGAGCAACATGGCGCAACAGACTCCGTTCGCCCAGGTGCTGAGCGCTTCGAATTCCACCGCTACGCCGCTGACCATCGAACGCGGATTCCTGCTGGCGTCGAGCGCCAACGCGTCGAGCACGTACGCCGTCGATCCGAATTACCGAATCGGATACGCGCAAACCTGGACGTTAACGCTCCAGCACGATTTGCCGCTCGGGATGTTCGCGACAGCCGGCTATCTGGGGACCAAGGGCACGCGGCTCGATCAGCAGTTTCTGCCTAACTCAGTGGCGCCGGGCGCCACCGAGTCAACGCTCACGCACAACTACACCTACGAGACGTCGAACGGCAACTCGATCTATCACGCCGCCCAGTTCCAGTTGAACCGCCGTTTCCGGACCGGAATCGGCGCCCGGGCATCCTATCAATTCTCCAGGTCCATCGACAACGCCGGCACGGGAGGCCGTGGCCAGGGCAACACGCCGGTGGCGCAGGACTGGCTCGACCTGAGCGCTGAAAGAGGGCTTTCGAGTTTCGATTCGCGGCACAACCTGAGCTTGCAACTGCAATACTCGACCGGCATGGGAACCTCCGGCGGGACGCTCATGAACGGATGGAAGGGCGCGCTGTTCAAAGACTGGAACATCAGCGGCAACATCAATGCGAGGTCCGGGACGCCGATGACGGCGACGGTGGGCGGAAGCGGCTCGCAAGTCAGCGGGACTGCGGTGTCCAATACGTTGCGCGCCGACGCGACCGGCCTCGCGGTGGCCGCGAGCGGGGTGCTGTTCAACACCGCCGCGTTCTCCACCCCGGCGTCCGGCATGTGGGGCAACGCGGGCCGCAACACGATTCCAGGGCCGTCGACGTTCTACCTGAACGCGTCGGTGGGACGCATCTTCCGGCTGGGCGAGCGGCGCAGCGCCGACTTACAGGTGCAGGCGCAGAACCTGCTGAATCACGTCGTCATTACGAACTGGGGAACGGTGCTGGACTCGGCCAACTACGGGCTCGCCACCGGGGCCGCCGGCATGCGGCGCATCTCCATCAATCTGAGGTTCCGATTCTAACCATGCGCACGACACTGGCGTTGCTTTCGATCGCGGCGATTCTGAGTGGCCAGGAGGGCCCGCCGCCCCCTCCGCCCGATGAGCCGATTGCGAAGTTTGCGACCACGACGCAGTTAGTGATCGTCAACGTGGCGGTGACGGACAAAAAGGGAAACGCCGTGGAAGGGCTGAAAGCCTCCGACTTCACGGTGACCGAGGATGGCCGATCCCAGCAGATTCGCGTCTTCGAGTTTCAGCGGCTTGAAGAGCAGGCGGCGCCCGCGCCGACGCTGAAGACGCGCGCCGCCGAGACCGCGACGGCGGCGACGGCGGTGACGGCGGCTAAGACGGCCGCGCAGATCGCGCCGGCCAAGCGCGAGGAGATCAAGTACAGAGACCGGCGTCTGCTGGTGCTGTTTTTCGACCAGGCGGGCATGCCCGTGGCCGATCAACTGCGCAGCCAGCGGGCGGCCTTGAAGTTCATCAGCTCGCAGATGACCAAGTCGGACCTGGTGGCCGTGATGTCTTACTCGACCTCGCTGAACGTGCTGCACGATTTCACCGACGACCGGGATGAGTTGACGCGAGTCATCAAGGGGCTCAACATCGGCGACACCGGAATGTCGAACGGAAGCACCGGCGACTCGAGCGAGGGAGACAGCGGCTCCGCCTACACGGCCGATGACAGCGAGTTCAACATTTTCAACACGGATCGGAAACTGGCGGCGCTTGAGTCCGCATCGCGCATGCTGGCGAGTTTGCCGGAGAAGAAGGCGCTCGTCTATTTCGCCAGCGGCATGAGCAAGACGGGCATCGATAACGAAGCCCAGCTCCGAGCCACGGTGAACGCGGCGATTCGCGGCGGCGTGGCGTTCTATCCAGTGGACGCGCGAGGGCTGACGGCGACGGCGCCGCTGGGCGACGCGACGCAGGAGTCTCCTGGCGGGCAGGGGATGTATTCGGGCGATTCTCAACGTACGGCGCAAAGCAACTTCCAGGGGCAGCAGGAGTCGCTGTACACGCTGGCGGCCGACACCGGAGGCAAGGCGCTGCTGGACGCCAACGATCTGGCCGATGGGATCGTGCAGGCGCAGAAGAGCGTTTCGAGTTATTACATTCTTGGCTATTACGGCACGAATCCGGCGATGGATGGACGATACCGGCGAGTCAAGGTGCAAGTGGCCAAGTCGCTGATGGCGAAGCTCGACTATCGCAGCGGTTATTTCGCGTCGAAGTCGTTCAAGCAGTATAACTCGTCGGATCGCGAGAGGCAGTTGCAAGAGGCGCTGATGTTGGGCGATCCGGTGACGGACCTGTCGCTCGCCGTCGAGGTGAATTATTTCCGGCTGGCCAAGGACCGCTACTTCGTTCCCGTGTCGGTGAAGATTCCGGGCAGCGATATCGAACTGGCGCGCAAGAAGGGCGCCGAGAGCACGCGACTCGATTTCATCGGAGAAGTGAAGGACGCCAAGGGCGTTCCACAAGGCACCGTGCGCGACGAGATCACCGTCCGGCTGAAGGGCGAAAACGCGGGCCAGATGGCGGCGCGCAATCTGGCCTATGACACGGGGTTCACGCTGCCGCCGGGCACGTACACGCTGAAGTTTCTGGCGCGGGAGAACGAAACCGGCAAGATGGGCACGTTCGAAACGCGATTCATTGTGCCCGACATCACCACGAATCAGCGCCGTCTTCCGGTCAGTTCGGTGGTGCTGAGCCACCAGCGCGAGATGCTGAGAGACACGATCGCCGCGGCGGAGCGGAACAAGAAACTGATCGCGGCGAACCCCCTGGTGGATGGAGACATGAGGTTGGCCCCGAGCGTGACGCGGGTGTTTCGCAAGGACCAGGAGATGTATGTGTTCCTGGAGGCCTACCAGCCCGCCGCCGTCGAGACGCAGTTCATGGTGGCCAGCGTCAGCTTCTATCGCGGCGACGTCAAGGCGTTTGAGACAGCGCCGTTGCAGATTTCAAGCGGGCTGTCGGCGAAGACCAAGGCGGTTCCCCTGCGGTTCAGCTTTCCGCTCGCGAAGTTCGAACCGGGAAAGTACGTGTGCCAGGTGAACGTGGTGAACCCGACCGCGCAGAAGTTCGCCGTCTGGCGGGCGCCGGTGATCCTGCTGCCGTAGTTAGCAGTTTTTTACCGTCCCCCGGGAGGGTCGAGTCAAACGCGGCGGCATGCGAATCCGTCTTAGGTAGTATGAACAGCAGCCATTTCGACTCATTAGCGGCCGATAGTGGAAGTGTAACGTTAGCGAACGAGCCAGGGGGCGCCGCGGCCATCGAAGACCGCCTGCCTGAGACGATGGACCGGATGGTGAAGAGCCTGGGAATCGCCTGGGCTGTCCTGTTGGAATTCCGCGATGCGCGGGTCGCGAACATCCGCACCTGCGGAAACCCGCCCGACATTCGCGCGACAACCGCTTACGTGCGGCCGGTGGCGCGCCGCCTGGCCATCCGCGGAGAGTGGCAGTTGCATGTGTCCGAGGTCGACGGGGGCGGCCGGTTGCCGAGCCTGATTGCATTCTGCGTCACTCGCACTGCCGTATGGGCGGTCGCCCTGGGGCCGAAGACCGATCGCCGCGGGTATTCGGTGTCCGACTGCACGCTGATCCTGGATGCGGCGGAATCGGTGGCGGTGCGTGGGCCGCGAGTTTACTTTTCTTAACAGGAATTCCCTTTCGACCCGCGGCGCAGCGCACGTCGGTTTGTGTGACGGTGGGAATTTTTGCAATGTATCTGGCCCCTTATCGTTTAACCGTTATCGCAATGGTCATCGCGGCGTCCGCGGGGAGTTCCCTGGGACAGCCCAACCGAATCGCCGCCAAAATCGACAATTCGCGCCGATTCACGCTCACCGGCCAGGTGCATCCGTACGCCGTGAGCGACTACGATCAGGGACGCGTAGACCCTTCGCAGCAGTTGAATCGGGTGACGCTGGTGTTACAGCCTTCGGCCGACCAGCAGGCCGCGCTCGACCGGCTGCTCGCCGACCAGCAGGACCCGCGGTCGGAGAGCTATCACCAGTGGCTGACGCCGGAGGAGTATGCGAACCGGTTCGGCGCAAGCCAGTCCGACATCGACCAGATCAGCGCCTGGCTTGAGGCGAGGCAACTGAAGGTGACGGACCTGGCCCGTGCGCGCAACGCGGTGTCGATAAAAGGGAGCGCCGGCCAAGTCGAAAGCGCGTTCGCCATTCAGATCCATACGTATGTCGTGAATGGCGAGACCCATTATGCGAATTCGACCGACCCGTCACTACCGGCGGCCCTCCAGGGCGTCGTACAGTCGATTCGCGGGTTGCACGACTTCCGGCCGAAAGCCCGGGCCCGCAAGATCACGAGCCTGGGGGTGGGGGCGAAACCCGATTACACGTCGTCGACCAGCGGCAACCACTACCTGGGCCCGGACGACTTCGCCACCATCTTCGACCTGAAGCCGCTCCACAACGCCTCGATCAACGGCGCCGGGCAGAAGATCGTGATCGTCGGGCAATCGCGGATCAGCACGTCGAATCTGGCTACGTTTCGCAGTTACTTCGGGCTGTCGACGGCGAACCTGACGACGACGCTGGTTCCGAACACACGGGATCCGGGCTCCGTCGAGGCCGACGCGCAGGAGTCGGACCTGGATCTTGAGTGGGCGTCCGCGGTGGCCAGAAGCGCCAGTCTGATCTTTGTCTACTCCTACGACGTTTTCAACGCCGTACAGTACGCGGTGGACCAGAATCTGGCGCCGGTGTTGAGCATGAGTTACGGCGAGTGCGAGAGCGCGGCCACGCGGTCCGACGCGGTCGCCCTGCGGACGTGGGCGCAGCAGGCCTCGGCCCAGGGGATCACGTGGGTGGCGGCGTCGGGCGATTCGGGCGCGGCAGGTTGTTATCAGTCCTCCAGCGGATTCTTCGGTCCGGCGGCCAGCAATCTGAGTCTCGCCACCGACCTACCGGCCAGCGTTCCCGAGATCACCGGCGTAGGCGGCACCACATTGGCCGAGGGCAGTGGGACCTACTGGAAAAGCACGAATGACTCGACCACCAAGGCGTCCGCGCTGTCTTACATTCCGGAGACGGCATGGAATGACAGCGCCACGGGCGATCCCGCGGCGAGCGGAGGCGGCGTCAGTCAGTTCTTTGCAAAGCCGAGTTGGCAAGCCGGGACGGGCGTGCCGAGCGACGGCATGCGAGACGTGCCGGACATCTCCTTCCCGGCGTCGCCGCAGCACGACGGCTACATGGTCTACACCACGTCGGGCAGAACTTCGGGCTGGTACGTATTCGGCGGGACTTCGGCGGGCGCTCCGGCTTTCGCGGGCGTGTTGGCCATGCTGAACCAGTACCTAGCGGCGAACGGCCTCCAATCGAGCGCGGGACTGGGAAATATCAACTCGCACCTGTATTCGCTGGCGAGCACGGCGCCCGCCGTTTTCCATGACATTGTTGCAGGCGACAACATTGTTAGTGCGAGCACCTGCACGACCCCGCGATGCACCGGGAGTGTTCTGTCGGTCGGTTATAAGACGTCAACCGGCTACGACCAGGTGACGGGACTGGGATCCGTTGACGGATACTCTTTCATCACCGCCTGGCACACGGGCGCTTTGCTCGCAAAGAGCACGCCGACCGTGACAGTGACGGCGGACGCCACCAGCATCTCCACCACCGGCACGGCTTCGTTCACGGTGGCAGTGACGGGCGCATCATCCACCAGCCCCACCGGGACTGTGACTCTTTCAACAGGCGGAACAGCCCTCGCCTCCGCCACGCTCTCGGGCACGGGCGGCGGCGCGACGGCGACGTTGACGGTTTCGGGAAGTAACTCGGCTCTCGCGAGCGGTGCTAACACGATCACGGCGTCCTATAGCGGAGATGGCGGATATGAACCGGCTAACTCGACCGTTGTTCTGACGGTTGCTAACTCATCGACGGCGTCCCCCGCAATCGCGGGCGTCGCCAACGCGGCGTCTTATCAGCAGGCGTACGCGCCGGGCATGATCCTCGCGATCTTCGGAAGCGAGCTGGCTTCATCGACACAGACGGCTGCGGCGGCGCCTCTGCCGACCACCCTTGGCGGCGCTTGGGTGACGATCAACGGCGTCGCCGCGCCCTTCTATTACGCCTCGCCCGGACAGTTGAACGTGCAGATTCCGTATGAGACGCCGATCAGCGGCAGCGTCGACCTGGTGGTCTCAAACGGCGGTCAGACGGCCTCCATGAAGATCGCGATGAGCGCCGCGGCGCCGGGGATCTTCGTCGATTCGAGCGGCGTCGTCGTGCCGGCGTCGAGCGCCTCGCGGGGAGACACGATCGTGCTGTACATCACTGGCGCGGGCGCGGTGACGCCTTCTCCCGGCACCGGCGCCACGCCCGCCAGCGGAGTGACTCCGGCGCCGTCGCGTGCGGTCACGGTCACAATCGGCGGCGTCAGCGCGACGACAACGTACGTGGGCGTCCCGAGCTGGGCGGTGGGAGTGGTGCAGATCAACGTGCAGGTCCCCTCGTCGACGGTCGTCGGAACGCGGGCGGTCACCGTCGCCGTCGGCGGGACGACCAGTTCGGCAGCGACGCTGACGGTTCGATAGACTGGGCTTGCGGGCGCGAGCGGAGCGTCCGCCTGTCGCATGAACGGACTGCCCGAGGATCGCAGTCAGGCCATCCAAGCACAACTCGACAAGATCCTGGCGAGCGCGACGTTCGCCGGGTCGGACCGGCATCGCCAGTTCCTGCGCTTCGTCGTCGAACAGGCGCTCAAGGGCGAGACCGACAAGCTGAACGAGTTCGTCCTCGGCTTCGAAGTCTTCAAGAAGGGCGATTCGTTCGATCCGCGCATCGATTCGATCGTGCGGGTGGAGGCGCGGCGGCTCCGCGAGCGGCTCAAGAAGTACTACGAAGACGAGGGGCTCGGCGATCCTATAGTGATCACGCTGCGGCCGCGCAGCTTCGTGCCGCAGTTCGATTCTCCCTCGGCGCAGGCTGCCGTGGCCGCGGCGCCCGCGCGGACCTGGCGACGAACGGCGCTCTACGCGGGGCTCGCGGTCGCCGCCATCGCCGTGATCGCCGCGGCGGTGTTGCTGACCACGCGACGCCTGCGCCCGGCTCCTCCGCAGACCGTCTCCATCGCCGTGCTGCCGTTCCAGAACATGCCCGCGTCGGCTGATCAGAGCTCGGTCGGCAACGCCATCACGGACGCCATCATCACCGGGCTTGCCAACGTCTCCGGGTTGCGGATCGTGCCGGGATCTTCGCAGGATCTCAAGGCGGATTACGTGGTCAGCGGCACGGTGGAGCAGAAGACCGGGCGATTCCGGGTTTCGGCGAAGATGACCGACACGCGGGCCCAATCGCTGATCCTGGCGGATACGCGCGAATCCGACGAGAAGGGTCTGATGGAGTTGCAGCGCGGGCTGACCAACGCCATCGCCGCCCGCGTGCGAGTGCCGTTGCCGCCGGGCGGGGGCGACATGGTGATGCGACGGCGGCCGGCGAATCCCGAAGCCTACGGCATCTTCTTAAAAGGACAGTATTACTGGTATCAGAGCGAACCAGGCAGCGTGGCCAAGAGCATCGCGCTGCTGGAGGACGCCACGCGACGCGATCCGGATTACTCGCCCGCCTGGGCCTGGCTCGCCAACAGCTACCTGCTCGAGATCCTGCATGACGAGGGGCGGGACGCGTCGCTAATTGCGCGGGGCCGACAGGCGGCCGCGAAGGCTCTGTCGCTGGACGATCAACTGTCGGAGGCGCATGCCGCGGTGGGCAGCTATGCGGCGCTCGACTGGGACTGGACGGCTACCCAGAGGGAGTTCCGGCGAGCGGTCCAACTGAACCCGTTGTGGGCGCAGGGTCACATCATGTACTCGCTGATGTACCTGGTCCCGACCGGGCAGCTTCATGACGCCCTATTCGAGGCGCTGCGGGCGCACGAGATCGACCCGTCCAGCCGGATGAACCGGGTGATGCTCGCCCAGGTGCTCTACTTTAACCGGGAGTATGCCCGGGCTATCTCCGAGTGTGAGGACCTATTCAGCCCGGTGTCGCGCGCCTCGCCGGGCAGTCCCGCGTATTTCCTGTCGCTGAGTTTGTCGGGACAGGGGGCTCGCGCATTGAAAGAGGTTACGGCGGTAGGGACGCCGCCGGACGGATCTCCCCATCAAGGACTGGTGGGCTATCTCCAGGCCAAGAACGGGGAATCCGGGGCGGCGAAGGCGCTCCTGGGGAAGTTGGAACAACCTCAGGCGGGTGTATATGTGTCGCCATTGACCGTGGCCATGGTGGGCGTCGGACTGGGCGACCGGGAACTGGCCTTCCGCCAGCTACGCCTGGCAGTAGAGCGGCATATTCCTGGAGTGATCCAGGTGGGAGTGGATCCGGCGTTCGATCCGCTGCGCTCAGATCGGCGGTTTGCGGAGATTCTCCGCCCCATCGGGCTCCCCGCCCATCCTTAGCGCAAAGCATTAAAAACAATAGCAATGTTACGTGACATCACCTGTCCGTATCGTACTGTCTCTCACGTACGTGGATGGGTAGGCCCGATTCTGGGATCGCAAGGTGGAACCGATGCGACGACAGATTCTATTAGGCCTCTCCGTAATGGCGCTGACGGGCTGCGCAAACCGGGTTAGTTATAAGCCGCCCGTTTCCGCGCCGCTCACCGCGGCCACGGACTGGAATACACCGTTACCGGGTGGTGTGAACGCGAAACCCGCCGACGACAAGGCGCTGGCCCAGTGGTGGGAGGCCCTGAACGACCCGATCCTGACCAGCCTGGAACAACGCGCCTTAAAAGGTAACCTAGACCTGCGGAAGGCCGAGGCGCGCATCCGGCAGGCCCGGGCCCTGCGGAACGCCGCACAAACCGAATTGAAGCCAACGGTGAACGCCAGCGGCTCGGCCAACGGAGGCCGCAGCAGCGGACGGACCGGCTTCGCCCAAACCAGCCAGTCCTACTCGGCGGGGCTCGACGCCAGTTGGGAGCCGGACTTTTTCGGCAGGATCCGGCAATCGATCGACGCCTACAACGCCGACATCGACACAGCCCAGGAAGATCTTAGGAATACGCTCGTCAGCCTTACCGCTGAGCTGGCGCTGGATTACGTCGACGTTCGGTCCTACCAGGCGCAACTGGCCACCACTCAGGCGAACCTCAAATCCCAGCGCGACACCTATGATCTGACCGTCGCGCGGTACGAATCGGGGCTCGCCACGCAGTTGGACGCCGAACAGGCTCGGCTGACGGTGGAATCGACGGCGGCGTCCATCCCGACGCTCGAAGCAGCGCGCCAGAAGGCGGTGAACGCGATCGCCGGACTGCTGGGCGAGCGGCCGGGTTCGATCGACTCCGAGCTCGCGGCCGCGAAACCGGTTCCTGCGGTTCCGTCCCAGATCACGGTTGGCGTGCCGGCGGACCTGGTGCGTCGCCGCCCCGACATACGAAGCGCGGAACGGCAGGTGGCGGCGCAGACGGCGCGGCTGGGCGTCACGATGGCCAATCTGAACCCGGCGTTCACGCTGAGCGGAGCGCTGTCGCTGAACTCCACCACCATCCAGAATCTGGTGACGCCGGCCGCGCTCGCGTCCTCGCTGGCGGGATCGGTGTCGCAGACGGTGTTCAACCGGCGCAAGCTGCACGAGCAGGTGAACGCGCAGGACGCCGTGGTGGACGAGTACATCGCGGCCTATCAGAGCACGGTGCTCACGGCGCTCCAGGATGTCGAGAACGCGCTCGACGCGTTCGGCAAGGAGCATGCGCGGCGGAAGTCGCTGGTCCAGGCCAATGAAGCGGCCGAGCGAGCGGCGGCGATGTCGCGGGAGCTGTACTCGGCGGGTTTGAAGGATTTCCTGACGGTGCTGGACGCCCAGCGCTCGCAGTTGACGTTACAAAACGAGTTGGTGCAGTGCGACGCCGCCATCGCGGCCGATCTGGTCCGGCTCTACAAATCTCTCGGAGGCGGTTGGAACTGAGCCGCGCCGGCGGCTCCCGCGAAAGGACTAACGAACATGACGAACACGGCGAATGATATTGGCGAAGTGCTGGGCACGGCTCCCCGGAAGGGCCGCTGGAGGAGGCGCGCGGCGATGCTGATCGTGCTGATCCTGGTCGGCGTGGCGGGCATGATGGCCTTCAATAAGTGGAAGGTCGCGGCGTCGGCGCCGCCGGTCCGCTACCGCACGGAGGCGGCGCGCACGGGCGACCTCACGGTGCTCGTTACCGCCACCGGCCAGTTGCAGCCAACCCGCACGGTGGATGTCGGCAGCGAAGTGTCGGGCATCATCGACACCGTCGAGGTGAACTACAACGATACGGTGAAAGTCGGGCAGGTGCTCGCGCGCATCAACACGGAAAAGCTGGACGCGCAGGTGCAACAGGACAAAGGCGCCGTGGAGACCGCGCGCGCCAAGGTGCAGGACGCCAAGGTCACCGTCGAGGAGACGCAGGCCGAATACGGCCGCATCATGGCGGCGCGTGAGAAGTCGAAAGGGCTGCTGCCGTCGCAACACGACCTGGATACGGCGAAGGCGGCCTTCGAACGGGCCAAAGCCGCGGTGCTGAGCACGCAGGCGGCGGTGACGCAGGCCGAGGCGACGCTCTCCATCGATCAGACCAACATCTCGAAGGCCGTCATCAAATCGCCAGTGAACGGCGTGGTGCTGGCGCGCAACGTCCAACCGGGACAGACCATCGCGGCGCAGTTCTCCGTCACCACCATGTTCCAACTGGCCGAGGACCTGAGCCGCATGAAGCTGCAGGTGAACATCGACGAGGCCGATGTCGGACAGGTGCGCGAAGGACAGACGGTCGCCTTCTCGGTGGACGCCTTCCCCGGGCGCAAATTCCCCGGCGTGATCACGCAACTGCGCTATCAATCGACGACCACCAACAACGTGGTGACCTATCTGGCCGAGATCACCGTCGACAACGGCCAGCGCCTGCTGCGGCCCGGCATGACGGCCACCGCGGAGATCACGGTGAAGTCCGTGAAGAAGGCGTTGCTGGTTCCGAACGTCGCGCTGCGCTTCATGCCGGCGGCGAGCGGCTCCGAACAGGCCGACAATCGCAGCTTCATCCGCAAGCTGATGCCGGGACCGCCGCCCATGTCGTCGCGCAAGACCGACGATGACGAAGCCGCGGCCGCGGGCCCGCGCGTGTGGGTGCTGCGCGGTCAGGAGCCGGTCCCAGTGGCGGTGAAAACCGGTATGACCAACGGCAAGCTGACCGAGATCCAATCCGGCGGGATCGCGGCGGGAACGCAGTTGGTGGTGGACACGCTGAAGGTGGAGAAATGAACAACGAGGACGAGTCATTGATCGAATTTCGCAACGTCACCAAGGTGTACGGCGTAGGCGACGGCGCGATGATGGCGCTGAAGGGCGTCGATTTCAAGATCGCGGCGGGCGAGTTCGTGGCCATCATGGGGCCCAGCGGCTCGGGCAAGTCGACGTGCATGAACATCCTCGGCTGCCTGGATACGCCCACCGGCGGCGCGTACCTGTTCAAGGGCGCTGACGTCGGCAAGCTGACGCGGACGCAGCGGGCGCGGCTGCGGCGCTACTACCTGGGCTTCGTGTTCCAGGGGTTCAACCTGCTCGCGCGGACCTCGGCGATTGAGAACGTCGAACTGCCGCTGGTCTACCGTGGAGCGCGCGCTTCCGAGCGGCGCCGGAGGGCGGCGCACGCGCTCGACGTGGTGGGGCTGAAGGGCTGGGAGGATCATACGCCCGCGCAACTGTCGGGCGGCCAGCAACAGCGCGTGGCCATCGCGCGCGCCATGGTGACGGATCCTTCGGTGCTGTTCGCCGATGAGCCCACCGGCAACCTGGACACGGCGCGCAGCAAGGAAATCATGGAGCTGCTCACCACTCTCAATCGCGAGCGCGGCATCAGCATCGTGATGGTGACCCACGAGCACGATATGGCCGAATACGCGAGCCGCACCATCGTGTTCCGCGATGGGTTGGTGGCGTCGGACACGACCAACGTGGCCACTTCGGCTGCGTGAAAGGGAGGAGACAACCATGTTGTGGAATGCGATTCTGCTGGCGCTGGCGGCGATCCGGCGCAACCTGATGCGATCGACGCTGACGGTGCTCGGCATCATCATCGGCGTGGCGGCGGTGATCATCATGGTGACGCTTGGCAACGGGGCCACGGCGCGCGTCACCTCCGATATTTCGAGCCTCGGCGCGAACGTGCTGATGGTGATGCCGGGACAGGAGCGGCGCGGCATGGGCGGCGGCCAGCGCGAGGAGGCGAAGCTGTTTGAGGCGAGCGACGTCGAGGCGATTCGCGATGAAGCGCCCGGCGTCAGCGGCGTGGCGCCGTCGGCGTCCAAGACCATGCAGGCCATCTACGGCAACGGCAACTGGTCGACCACGGTGAACGGCGTCGATAACGCGTACTTCGCCGTGCGAAGTTGGGCGCTCGCGTCGGGACGGCAGTTCACCGACGCCGAACTGACGGCGGGCTCGGCGGTGTGCGTGTTGGGGAACACGGTCCGCAAGCAGTTGTTCGCCGACCACGATCCGATCGGCTCCAACATCCGTTTACAGGCGATTTCGTGTCAGGTGATTGGAGTGTTGCAGACCAAGGGTCAGGCCGGCATGGGCATGGATCAGGACGACCTGGTGTTGACGCCCATCAAGATGTACCAACGCCGCATCTCGGGCGACCGGCACATCAGCGGCCTCATGATCGGCGTACGGTCGGACTCGCAATCGAGCGCCGTGAGCGCGCAAGTGGAGCGCCTGCTGCGCCAGCGTCGCCGCATCCAACCGGGCAAGGAGAACGACTTCGTCATCCGCGATCCGCAGGAGTTGATCAGCACCCTCACCGGCACCACCAAGCTGCTGACGATGCTGTTGGGCGCGGTGGCGGCCGTCAGTCTGCTGGTGGGCGGCATCGGCATCATGAACATCATGCTGGTCAGCGTCACCGAGCGCACCCGCGAGATCGGCGTGCGGCTGGCGATCGGCGCCTTCGATCGCGACGTGATGACGCAATTCCTGGTGGAGGCGGTGGTGTTGTCGTCGTTGGGCGGACTGATGGGCATCACCATCGGGATCCTGGTGTCGGTGCTAGGCGCGCGGGCGCTCGACGTGCCGTTCATCCCCAACCCGAACATCGCCGTCATCGCGTTCGTGTTCTCGGCGATGGTCGGGGTGTTGTTCGGCTTCGTGCCGGCGCGGCGGGCGGCGATGCTCGACCCGATCGAAGCGCTGCGGCACGAATAGCGTTACGTATGGAACAGCATGGGCGCGAACTGGGCCAGGCACCAACGCCAGACGGCCCAGACGTGTCCGCCTTCGGTTTCCACCCAGTCGTGGCGGATGCCGTTCTGTTCGAGCAGATCGGCGAACTGCTTGCCTCGCGCGTAGCCCGCGTCCTGCTTGCCCATGGCGAGCCAGAACAGCGAGAGCTTCGCGTTCACGGCCTTGGCGTCGGAGATAACGGCCTTGTGCCGGTTGGCGAAATCCGCCCCGCCCGAGGAGCTGAACACGCCGATGGCGCTGAACAGGTCGAGATGCGCGAAGCCGATGTTCGAGGACTCGCCCCCGCCCATGGACAGTCCGGCGATGGCGCGGTTGCGGCGTCCCGGCGCGACCCGGTATTTCGATTCGGCCCACGGCAGGATCTCTTTGAGCAGATACTCCTCAAACAGCGGCAGATTCTTCGCCTGGATCTCCGGCGCGGACCCGAAAGGCACGGCGTGCCCGAGCGGCATGACGACGATCATCGGCACGGCCTTCTTCGCCGCGATCAGGCTGTCGAGGATGAGGTTCGCCTTGCCCGCTTGCGTCCAACTGGCGGCGACATCGCCGCTGCCGTGGAACAGGTACAACACCGGATACCGGGACTTCTGCTTATCGTAGCCGGGCGGCAGGTAGACGAAAACCTGGCGCGTGTCGCCGATGACCCGCGATTTCAGCCAGTTCACTTCCACACTGCCGTGCGGAACATCGGCGACGTCCCATGGCGCGGCGGGCGAGGCGGGCACTTCGAGCAGGCTGGCCGAGGTCCGCTGCCGCAGTTTGACGTCGGGATTGATAGGGTCGGCGACGGTCACGCCGTCGATGTTGAACGTGTACAGGTAGCCGTTGGGCGCGAGCGGTCCCACCGTGACGCTCCAAACGCCTTCCGTGTCCTTGGTCATAGGCTCTTCCGAGCCGATCGGCATCCAGGCGCCGAACAGGGTGACGCGGTGGGCGTTGGGCGCGCGGACGCGGAACGTGACGCGTTTGTCAGATTGGATTTCAGGCGACACGAGCGTGTCGCGAGGAGGCGGCTGTGCGATAGCGACGCCGGTCGCAAGCAGGGCGAGGACGGCAATGGGCTTCATGCCGATGGAGTATATCGCGAGTTCCGCGTGCAGGTCAGGCGGCGTCGCGGATGTGGATCTCGAGACGTTTGCCGAGGGCTGAGAAGGCGGCCTCGATGAGGCTGAGCTTCGAGGCGTGGCGCAGGTCGAGCAGCCGGTCGATCTGCGGAAGGTGGCAGTTCAACCGCCGCGAAAGTTCGGCTTTGCCGATTCCGGCGGCGCGCATCGCGCGGTACAGTTCGACTTTGGCGGCGGACAGCGCGGGGAGTTCGACGGCGTGGCCTTTGATGCGGGCCGGCGGGGCGGGGATATCCTCGCGGTCGTCCATCATCATGATCATCACGGTTTCGAGTGCGCTAACGGCGCGCGCGAGAGCTTCCTCTTCATCGAAGCCGTAGGTGTGGGCGTTGGGGAAGTTGGGAAAATCGACTAGTACGTAGCGCCCTTCGCGGGTCAGCGTCGCAGGGTACTTCATTGCCGCCTCCTATTTTTCACCTTTCAGGCCCAGATCCCTCTTGATCCGATTCACCGTTCCGGTTGCGACCTCGTGGTTCTTGCCGTGCATCGGAAGGACGGTGGATTTGTCGCCAAGCCTGACTCCCAGGTGCCCGCCGCGGCCCGGCTCGAACGTGCAGCCGTGCTTCTCCAGCCAGCGTTTGAGCTCCTGGCTCGTCAGGCATCAAATTAGCACGCCGTTCGCCTCCACGTAAACAGATCTGTTGCGCGAACCGAGATCAGCGGCGCCCCGCACCCCTCAGAAACCATCGCCTTCCCCGCAGCGCCAGTAACCATCGCCCACTCCCCTACGCCAACATCTTCATAGGCAGCGAAAGCGTTAACGGCCGTACTGCGCCCGCGTTAAGATGAAGGTTCCGAACACAGAACCGCAGACGCCTACAGGGCGACCGCCCGCTCCGCCGCCACGTCCGCTCCGAAGCACTGCGAACAGCAAACGAGCATGTGGATAGTTCGATTAGCCCTTAGCCGGCCCTACACCTTCGTCGTGATCTCCCTCCTGATCGCGATCCTGGGCGGCGCCGCCATCGTCACCATGCCCGTGGATATCTTCCCGTACATCGATATCCCCGTGGTCAGCGTGGTCTGGCAATACTCCGGCCTATCCCCGGAGGAGATGGAAAAGCGCATCGTCACCATTTTTGAACGCGCCGTCACCACCACCGTCAACGACATCGAACACATCGAATCCCAATCGATCAACGGCGTCTCGGTGGTCCGCCTCTACTTCCAGCCGAACGTGAAGGTGGAGATGGCGGTCGCTCAGGTCACCGCGCTTTCCCAAAGCATCCTGCGTCCCCTGCCGCCGGGCGTATTCCCTCCGTCCGTGCTGAAGTACGACGCCTCCAGCGTCCCGATTCTCCAGTTGGGGCTCGAAAGCAACACCCTCGCCGAACAGGAAATCTCGGACCTCGGCAACAACTATATCCGCACGCAGCTCGCCACCATTCAGGGCGCCGCGGTGGCGTCCCCGCTGGGCGGCAAGTTCCGCCTGGTGATGGTCGACCTGAACCCCGAAGCGATGTTCGCGCGCGGCCTGACGGCCTCCGACATATCCCTGGCCTTCGGACAACAGAACCTGATCCTCCCGGCTGGCACCGCCAAATTCGGCGACACCGACTATCAGATCAAGCTGAACTCCAGCCCGCGCATGCTCGAAGAAATGAACCGCCTGCCCGTCAAGGTGGTGAACGGCGCCACGGTCTTCCTGGGCGACGTGGCCAACGTGCGCGACGGCTATTCGGTGCAGGGCAACATCGTCCGCGCCAACGGCAAGCGCGGCGCGTTGATCACCGTCCTGCGCAACGGCAAGGCGTCCACCATCGCGATCGTGAATGGGGTGAAAAAGGAGCTGCCGCGCATCATCGACGGACTGCCCACCAAGGCCCTGAAGGTCACCGAACTGTTCGACCAGTCGCTGTTCGTGCGCGCCGCGGTGAACGGCGTGGTGCGTGAGGCGTTGATGGCGGCCGGCCTCACCGGCCTGATGATCCTGCTGTTTCTCGGCAGTTGGCGCAGCACGCTGATCGTCTGCATCTCCATTCCGCTGTCGATCCTTGCGTCGCTCTCGATCCTGAGCCTGCTCGGCCAGACCATCAACGTCATGACGTTGGGAGGCATGGCGCTCGCCGTCGGCATCCTGGTGGACGACGCGACGGTGGCCATTGAGAACATCCACCGCAACATGAGGGGTAAGCCGCTGGTTCGCGCCGTGCTCGACGGAGCGCACCAGATCGCCACGCCGGCCTTCGTCTCGACGCTGTCCATCTGCATCGTCTTCGTGCCGGTGCTGCTGTTGACCGGCGCGGCGCGATTCCTGTTTACGCCGCTCGCCATGGCCGTCGTGTTCGCCATGATGGCCAGCTACTTCCTCAGCCGGACGCTGGTGCCCACCATGGCCCATCACATGTTGAAGTCTGAAGCGCTGCTGTACGCCTCGGGCCACGACGGGGAAGCGGAAGGCGGCAAGGGGATCATCTGGAGCGCGCACCGCATCTTCAACCGCGGCTTCGAGGCCATGCGCGAATCCTACGCCTCGATGCTCGAATGGCTGCTCGACCATGCGGTGCTGACGCTGGCCGGATTCGCCCTCTTCGTCGCCGGATCGCTGACGCTCGCCCCCATGGTGGGCCGCGACTTCTTCCCCAGCGTCGACACCGGCCAGCTCCGTCTGCACGCCCGCGCCCCCGCCGGCACCCGCATCGAGACTACGGAACAGATCTTCGCCGCCATCGAACGCGAGATCCACAACGTGATCCCGCCCGAGGCCATCGCCACCATCATCGACAACATCGGCCTGCCGCAAAGCGGCGTGAACCTGGCCATGGGCGACGTGCCCACCATCGGCGTCAGCGACGGCGAGATCCTCATCTCCCTGCGCGACAACGTCGAACACGAGCCGGTCTCCGCCTACACCGAAAAGATCCGCAAACGGCTGAACGAGAAGTTCCCCGACATGACCTTCTTCTTCGAGCCGGCCAACATCACCAACCAGATTCTGAACTTCGGCCTGCCCGCCCCCATCGACGTGCAGGTGATCGGGCGCAACCAGGCCGGAAACTTCAAACTGGCGCAGGAGCTTGAACGCCGCATCCAGCGCATCCCCGGCGCGGCCGACGTCCATATCCACCAGGTGGTGGACGCGCCGGAAATCCGCATCGACGTGAATCGCGCGCGGGCCGGCGCGGTGGGACTCATGCAGCGCGACGTCACCAACAGCCTCATGATCTCGCTGAGTTCCAGCTCGCAGCTCTCCCCCACGCAGTGGCTCGACTGGACCACCGGCATCAGCTACAGCGTCTCCATCCAGACGCCGCAATACCGCATCAATTCGCTCGAGGCCCTGATGCGCACGCCGGTCGGCGTCCCCACCGGCGGCATCAACGCCACCACCTCCACCTCGCTCGCCGGCGCGTCCAACGCCAACGCGTCCTTCACCGGCGCCGCCCCCGCGCAGAACAGCGCGGCCTACGGCAACCCCGGAACGCTCGCCGGCGGCCCGCAGATCCTGGCCAACCTGGCCACCACACGCCGCGGCGAGGCGCCGGCGGTGATCAATCACTACAACGTCCAGCCGGTGTTCGACGTCTACTGCAACATCGACCGCCGCGATCTGGGCAGCGTCTCCTCGGCCGTACAGAAGATCGTCGACGACATGTCGAAGAAGCTCCCGCTATCCACCCGCATCGAAATGCGCGGCCAGGCCCAGACCATGCAGAGTTCGTTCTACCGCCTGGGTCTCGGCATGATCTTCGCGGTGGTGCTGGTCTATCTGGTGATGGCGGTGAACTTCCAGTCCTGGCTCGACCCGTTCATCATCCTGATGGCGCTGCCGGGCGCGCTGGCCGGCATCGTGTGGATCCTGTTCGTCACGCAGACCACCTTCAGCGTGCCGTCGCTCATGGGATCCATCATGTGCATTGGCGTCGCCACCGCCAACAGTATTCTGCTGGTCGTGTTCGCCAACGACGAGCGCCTGACGGGCCTGGACGCGCGAGCCGCCGCGCTGTCGGCCGGACACACGCGCATCCGGCCGGTGATGATGACCGCCGGCGCGATGATCATCGGAATGCTGCCCATGGCGCTGGGCATCGGCGAGGGCGGAGAGCAGAACGCCCCGCTTGGGCGCGCCGTAATCGGCGGACTCGCCCTGGCCACCATCACGACGCTCATGATCGTGCCGGTGGTCTACAAGCTGCTGCGGAAGAAGCCGCCCGTCGACTTCGACGAGCGTCTGTCGCGTGAGGAAATGGAACACTCGGCGATGATGCCTGAGGAACTGATATGAACCAGGTCAACGACGGCGCCGATCAACTGCGCGCGGAGATCGATGAACTGAAACGGCAACTGGCGGAAGCTCGGAAGCAGGATCCGCCGCCGCGGCGATCCGGTCCCCGCGCCGGCACGCTCGTCCTGCTGGCGCTGCTGATTCTGGCGCTGGTGGTGGCGGGATTCTTCGCCGGATACCTGCCCCGCCAGAAGCGTGAAAACATCCTCGCAGCGGAAACGAAGGCCGAAGTATCCAGCCTTCCCGTCGTCACCGCCGTCAAGGTGAAATCCGCCCCGCCGCAAAGCGAATTGAGCCTGCCTGGCAACATTCAGGCCGTCACGGAAGCGCCCATTCTCGCCCGCGCCACCGGCTACATCAGGCGGCGTCTGGCCGACATCGGCGATCGCGTGAACGCCGGCCAGTTGCTCGCCGAAATCGAAGCGCCCGAACTCGATCAGCAGATCCGCCAGGCCGCGGCCACGCTCGAACAGACCAACGCCGCCGTGCTGCAAGCGGAGGCCGCTCTCAAACAGGGGCGCAGTACGGAAAACCTGGCCAGGGTCACCGCCCAGCGCTGGTCCAATCTCACCGCCCGCGGCGCCGTCTCGCGGCAGGAGAACGACACCTACCAGGCGCAGTACGCCGCCCAGCAGGCCAACGTGGAGGCGCTCGAGAAGGCCATTGGCGCGGCGAAGAGCAACACCCTGGCCGCTGAGGCGAACCTCGCCCGGCTGCGTCAATTGAAGACCTACCAGACCGTCAAGGCGCCGTTTGCCGGCGTCATCACGCTGCGCAACGTCGACACCGGCGCGCTGGTGAACGAAGGCAATACGCTGTTGTTCCGCGTCGCGCAGATGGGCCAGCTCCGCGTGTACGTCAACGTCCCGCAGGCCGACTCCGCATCGGTGAAACCGGGACTTCCGGCGAAACTGGCCTTTGCCGACATCCCCGGCAGGACCTACAATGGCGCGGTCACCCGCACGGCGAACGCCCTCGATCCGACCACGCGCACGCTGCTCACCGAAGTGCAGGTGGCGAACTCGGACGGCTCGCTGCTGCCCGGCATGTACGCCCAGGTGAACTTCTCGGTCCAGCGTCGCGGCGCGACCGCCATCATCCCCGGCGACACGCTGGTGGTCCGGGCCGACGGTCCGCAGGTGGCCGTTGTGGATTCCGACGGCGGCGTGCATTTCACCAAGATCCAACTCGGGCGCGACTTCGGCACGGAAATCGAGGTCCTCTCGGGGTTGACCGAGGGCCAGATGCTGGCGGTCAACCCGAGCGACGACGTCCGCGAAGGGGTGAAGGTGAAACCCGTGCTCTCCGAAGAGAGGCCCAACAAGAGGAAGCGCTCGTGAAGCGGCTGGCTTTGCTGTGGCTGGTCCCGGCCGTCTGCGTCGTCGCTCAATCGGTGGACTTTTCCAACTCCGCCCGAGTCGGCGAACTCATCCGCGCGGGCAACATGTATCTGTCCCTTGAGGACGCCATCGCCCTCGCGCTCGAAAACAACCTGGACATCGAGTTACAGCGTTACGCGCTGAAAGTGACTCGCACCGAGTTAGGCCGCACGGCCGGCGGAGGAGTCACCCGCGGCGTCCTGTTCACCGTGGCCGAAGCGCCGGCCGGAGTCGGTGGACCGCTCAGTTCCCTGCTAACCACGCCCGCCGTGCTGGGCCGAGCCACGGCTAACTCCTCGGTGGCGGCCAACGCCGTCGCCCTAAGTGTGTTGAACGGCACGACGACGAATTATTCGGTGCAAGGGACGGTGGCGCAGTCGCTCGGTCCGGCGCTGCCTTCGTTTGACCCCTCGGTCACCGGACAGCTCGCCTTCAGCCACCAGACGGCCCCGCAAACCGCCTTCTCGAACGTCGGCGCGAACACGCTGATTTCGAACATCGCCAACGCCAACGCCGGCGTCCAGCAGTCGTTCTTCACCGGCGGCACGGCGGGACTCAGCTTCATCAACAACCGGCAGTCGCTGAATTCCATCAAGACGGACTACAACCCGTTCACCGGATCGAGCCTCGGCTTCACCGTCACTCAGCCCCTGCTGCGCGGCTTCGGCCCGGCCCTGAACCGTCGTTTCATCCGCATCGCCGCCAACGAACAGCGCATCAGCAGCCTGATCTTCCGCCAGCAGTTGATGGCCACCGTTTATGGCGTGGTCCGGCTCTACACGGATCTCGCGGCCCTGTATGAGGACGAGAAGGTGAAAGCCGAAACGCTGCGCCTGGCCGAAAAGCTGTACAGCGACGTGAAAGCGCAGGTGGAAGAGGGCACGCTGGCGCCGGTGGAGCTGACCCGGGCGAGCGCGCAGATCTCCTCCACGCGGCAGGATCTGATCAACGCATCCGGCCTGCGGGAGGAGCAGGAGGCCATCCTGAAGAACGTGATCACGCGGCAGGGGCACGAGGACGCGGCGGTTCGCGCGGCCCGCATCGTCCCCACCGGAACCCTCGCCGTTCCCGAGACGGAGGAGGTGCGCCCGGTCCAGGACCTGATGGCCGACGCCATCTCGAACCGTCCCGACCTGGCCCAGGCCGGCGTGCAGATCGAGAACTCGCGCATCGGCCTGGTAGGCGCCAGGAACCTCACCCTGCCCCAGGTCGACATCGTCGGAACGGTGCAGAACAACGGCGCCGCGGGGGCGGCCAATCAGTATGGCCCGCTCAACAATGGAACGTTCCTGAACGGGTACGGCGGCCTGCTTGACCAGATCTTCACGCGCAAGTACCCGGCCTACGGCATCGGGTTGAACGTCACCCTGCCCATCAGAAACCGCGTGGCCGAAGCCGACCTAGCGCGCGACGAATTGCAGGTGAAGCAGTCGGAGATCCGCCTGCGCCAGTTGCAGAATCAGGCGCGGCTCGAGGTGCAGGACGCCCTCATCGCCATGAAGCGCGCGCGGGCGGCCTACGACGCGGCGGTGCAGTCGCGGCTTCTCGAGGAACAGTCGCTCGAAGCCGAGCGGGCCAAGTTCGAAGCCGGCGCGTCCACCAGTTTCTTCGTCATCCAATACGCCAGCCTGCTCGCCCAGGCGCGTTCCACCGAGGTGGTGGCGCGCAGCTCCTACATGAAGGCGCGCGCCGCGCTCGACCGCGCCACGGGGTCGATTCTCGATCGTCACAACGTATCGTTCGACGCCGCTGTCAAGGGCCGCCCATAAGATTTCGGCCCGGCGAAATTCTCATTCACAAGAAAGGAAAATTTTGCCATCTGTATTTTAATGAATCACTTAATAAGAATTTGGCCCGCCGGAACAACCTGATTTCATTGGCACGCATGCCAACATGAAAGTGGGGGGAAGCAATTCCCTCCATTTTCATTTTTGGAGAGAGCGTGTACAACAAACTGTACTTCCGTGGACCGTTGTCGTCCATCCCTCAGTTGAACGCCGAGATCGAGTCCCGATTGCCGGCCGGCTGGAGACGTTGTCATGACGAGGAGGAGCTATACATTGGCCTGCCCCGCCATCCCACCTGTTTTGCCCACCCCCAGATGAACTCGACGCCGCCGGGTTACATCATCCTGATCTCCAATGACCAGGACGAGTTTTACGTGAACCATATTGGATACACGACCACCCGGGAAAATTGGGATCAGGCCGACTTCAACCGCGTCCTCGACGCTTTCCACGAGATCGCGCGCCCCGCCGCCGAGGCCCTGGGCTTCTCGGTGGAGCTTCAGGACCGGCCCCGCCGGATTGAAGGCGACCTTTCCATGGATGCGGCGCGCAGCCTGAGCGGCTTTACCCGCTCGTCCCCCAAGCGCCTGCTTGAGGACCAGGACTGGACCACGTTCATCCTGCTCGCCCACCTCGGCAACTGCCCCCTGACCTCCGAGCGCCTCCTGCTCTGGCTGTGCGAGGAACAAGGATGGCCGGAACGGGCCGCCGAGCATCTGATCCACCGCTATGAGGACGGGCGCCAACTCCTCGCTCTGTACGACGAAGCGACGAACCGCCGGCGCCGCTAAACCCCGCCACGAGGGCTACTTCAACACCTTCATCTTCAGGTTGCGATACTCCACCACGCTGCCCTTGTTGTGCTGCTGGAGCGCGAGGTAGCCCTTCATGAACGAATTCTTCTCGTCCACGTAATCCACCACCTTCTTCCCGTTCACGAAGATCTGGATGTGGTTGCCCTGGGCGACAATCCGTTGCGTCCACCACGTATCGTCCGGCACCAGTTGTTCGGTGACGTTGGCGAAGTTGTACAGGCTGCCCGTGCGCTTGGGATCCGGATGCGTATTGTCCACCTGCGCCTCATAGCCCTTGGGCCAGCCCGGACCGAACTCCGCCCGGAAGTACATGCCGGAGTTGCCCGCGTGATTCAACTTCACCTCGGCCTGGAACTCGCAGTTCTCGCACTCGCGTCCCATCCAGAACAGGTGGCTGCGTTCGCCGTCGCCGGTGATCGTGCCGTTCTTCACCGACCAACTCTCCGCGTTATCGGCGGCCTTCCAGCCATCCAGCGTCTTTCCGTCGAACATGCTGATCCAGCCGCCCTTGCCAGGCTTCGGATCGGCCGCGAGACATGCGGCGGCGAGCGTAAGGGCCGCCAATACTGAGCGTCGAATAATCATGACCCAGCCATCATATCCAAGCCCGGCGTCCCCCATGCGGCGACCGCGATAGAATCGGAGGTTCATGTCCACATTAGTAGTCACCTTCGGTGAAATCATGCTGCGGCTCGCGCCTCCGGGCTTCGAGCGTTTCCTCCAGTCGCCCCAGTTCGTCGCCACCTTCGGCGGCGGAGAGGCGAACGTCGCGGTGGCCGTCGCCGGCTTCGGGCTCCCCGCCCGGTACGTCACCGTACTGCCGCCCGCCAACCCCATCGTCGACGCCTTCATCGCCGAAATGCGTCGTTTTAACGTCGATCCGACGCATATTTTGCGTCAAAAGGGCCGTTTCGGCATCTATTTCGTCGAGCCCGGCGCCAACCAGCGCCCCTCCAAAGTCGTCTACGACCGCGACCATTCCGCCATCGCCCTGGCCAAGCCCGGCGACATCGACTGGGACAAGACCTTCGACGGCGCCACCTGGTTCCACATCACCGGCATCACCCCCGCCCTCAGCCAGAGCGCCGCGGATCTCGCCATCGAAAGCGTCAAAAAGGCCACCGAAAAGGGCCTCACCGTCTCCTGCGACCTCAACTACCGCAAGAACCTTTGGAAGTACGGCAAATCCTCCCAGGAAGTGATGTCGGAGCTGTTCCGTTACGTCGACGTCGGCATCGCCAACGAAGAGGATTGCCAGAAGGCCCTGGGCATCCAGGTGGACGTCGACGTCCACTCCGGCAAGCTCGAGCGCGACCAGTACCGCAAGCTCGCCGAAACGGTGCTCGAAAGCTATCCGCGCCTGAAGTCGATGGCCATCACCCTTCGAGAATCGAAGAGCGCCTCCCACAACGGCTGGTCCGCCTGCCTGCACGACCGCAAGGAGTTCCTGCTGAGCCGACACTACGAGATCACCCACATCGTGGACCGCGTGGGCGGCGGCGACTGCTTCGCCGGAGGCCTCGTCTACGGCCTGAACGCGCTCCAATCCCACCAGGAAGCGCTCGAATTCGCCGTGGCGGCGTCGTGCCTGAAGCACTCCATCCCGGGCGACTTCAACCGCTTCACCGCCGACGAAGTCCACGCCCTCATCAAGGGCGGCGGATCGGGCCGCGTGCAGCGCTAGGCCCGCTCACTTGGCGCCGCGGTTGATGATCTTTTGCAGCGTCTTCACCCGCGTATCGAGCTCGTTGGCCCGCTCGCGCTCCCGGTCGAGCGCCTCGCGAAGCCGGACCTTATCCCGCTCGAGCCGCCGCACCGTCTCGGCGTCACCCGGATCGCCGGCCGCCGCGGGAGCCTGCGCCGCGGGCTCCTGCGCGCTGCCCCTCCCGGCGTAGCGCGCCATCTCCTCGCCGACGTACCCGGACCCGTCGTACAGGTACAACCGCGCCGTGCAGTCCGACCGCTTGCACAGCACCGCCCAAAGTCCCCGGTTCAGGTCCGTCTTGTTCAGGTCGCGGACCGTCGCGGTCTCTCCATCGGCGATCTCGAGCTTCGCCGTCGTGGCCCGCGCCACGCTCCGCGACCCCACATTCCACTCAATCCGCAGCACGCCGTCTTTCTGGTACGCCTGCAGCCCGATCGGGTCGGATCCATGCGCGCGCAGATACAGGAACCCGGCCGCCGCCGCGCCCAGCACGCCGACAATCGCCAGCACCTGCTGCAGCGCCTGGGTCTTGGCCCGGCGTGGCGCAGCTTCCGCCTGGGTGCGCGGCTGCAATTCCCCCGGTACGGGCGCAAGCGCCGCCTCCACCGGTCTCGGCAACGGCTCGAGCGCGGCCGATGAGGCCAGCACCGGCGCCGCCGTGGCGGGTTCCGAAGAGATCACCTTCACCGGCGTCACGCCGCCCGCCGACGGCCAAAACCCTCCGCCCCCATGCGCATGCGCCGCCGCCGCGCGAAGCTGCCGGATATTGAAGGCGTTCAGCACGACTTCCGGATCCTTGCCGCTGCGTCCGATAGTGGCTGCGCGCAACGCCCCGATCAGGCCCGGCCGCACCACCAGCACCACCTGCCACGGCTCCGGGAAGAAGCGCCGGAAGATCTCGCGATCGGCGGGCCGCAGCACCAGGCTGTCGCGAGCATGGGAAAGGAACCAGCCAACCGGCTCGGTCCCCGCCAACGCGGCGTCGGTCCGATGCAGCGCGATCGTGCGTTCGAACTCGGCGACGTCTTCGTCGCCTTCCACCACGAACGCCGGTCCGCCGGACTGCGAAAGCGCCGCCGCCCGGATCGCCGTCACCGCGATCACCCGGCCGTCCCGCTTGCCGAACAGCACCCCGCCCGTCTCCACGCCGCCGTCGGCCACCCGGTTGAACCCCGCCGTCACATACTCCCGGATGTCATCGAGCACAGCCGGAGCGTAGTTGATCACCGGCGGACCCGCCCCGCGCACCCTCTCCGTCACACCCGACCTTCCACGGCGATGGACAGCCGCGCCGTGGTGGTGTCCTCATCGGTCTCGTCGTCAACCTCGTGCAAGTGGTAGTAATAGGTGGCCAGCCCCATCGCCACGGCGATCACCAGCGCCGTCAGGCCCCACAGCACCATGCCGCGGGAAAACACGCCTTCCGACCGCATCAGCGCCGCCGTCATTCCGGTGATCGCCAGGCTCAGCCCCGCCCCCAGCAGCAGCTTCCAGCACCACATCATCAGGTCCAGGTGGCCCTGCCCGCCCACCTGGCTCCAGGTCGCGAATACGGCGACCAGGGCCAGCAGAAACTCGCACATCAAGGCAAAGCGCAGCCAGCCGTTGTTCATAGATGAGGTCGCATTCTTATTGTACAAAACGAACCCAGGCGGCCCTTCTCAGCTCCAGCCGCGCAGCCGATACACCAGCAGCCCCATCCACTCATGCGTCGCCACGCCCGACAGGGCCAGCGCCTTGGCGTCCGGAATCAGCCCCATCAGAGGATTCGGATCCATCCATCCCGTCAGATAATCGGTAGGCACGGGGATCACCTCCATCCCCGCGCGACGGAAGATCGCCACCGACCGGGCCATGTGCGTCGCGGAGGTCACCAGCAGCACCCGCCGCGCGCCCCGCGCCTCCAGCAGCGGTTTGCTGAACGTCGCGTTTTCGAACGTGTTCCGGGCCCGCTCCTCCATGAGAATCGCCTCCTCCGGCACGCCCCAATCGCGCAACAGCGACCGCGCGGCCCGCGCCTCCGACATCCCGTTCTCGCCGAACAGCGGTATATTCGACCCCGACACGATCAGCAACGGAGCCTTCCCCGCCCGGTACAGCCGCACCCCCATCCACAGCCGGTCGCTCGATTCAGTCAGCTCGACGGAAGGCCGCGCCGGGCTGGGGATGTGCAGCACGCCGCCCAGCAGGACGGCCGCGTCCGCCTGTGGCGCGCTCTCGATCGGCAGCGGCGGATAGCGCCGTTCGAGCGTCGCCCCCAGCATCCCCGACACGATCGGAGTGCTCAGCAGGTATAAGTGGGCCAGCGCCGCCGCCAACACCGCCACGGCCGCCCTCGGCCGCCACCGCCACACCAGCGCCGCCGCCAGCGCCATCAGGAGCGTCGCTCCCGGCGGGTCGAGAAACGGGGGAATCAGCTTGCTGAGCAGAAAGAACATGGTCGAAGTCCATTATCGGCAAACCCGATGGACACGTTGTCCCAGTCCAACGCCCCCGCGCGCGCCAATCTGTCTCCGCCAATATTCCGTCGCCTCCGCAAGTGCCTTCCGATGCAACAAATCGGCCCCAAACCCCCGCTGGCAGCCCACCTGCATCAGTAGGAGGCGTGAGACAAGCATTCTTCACGCTACTTCCCCTAATCCTTGCTGCCGGCTCCATGGTCGCGCAGGAGCGTGACGTTGAAAGTTTCAACTGGCTCCATCAACGCATTCACCCGGACCTTCAGCAACTGGGCGACTCCGACGTCGCCGACGTCATAGTCATGCACCGCGAGGGCGCTTCCGAGGACGCTGGCCGCCTGATGGCCCGCCGCAACTCAATCGCCATGCGAGGCCACATGAAGTCGGTGGGCGTTTCCGTGGCCCGCCTGACCCGTTCTGAAATCGAACGTCTGGCCTCCGATCCGGACGTCGCCTACATCGCGCCCGACCAGGAAGTCCGCGCCTTCGCCGTCGACAAGGGGCCCGAATCCGTGGGCGCCTACGCCGCCTACTCCCAGGGCTGGACCGGATCCGGCATCGGCGTCGCCGTCATCGACTCGGGCCTGAGCTATCAGAACTGCGATTGGGCCCAGAGCCTGACCTCCGGCTGCGCGGCTCCCCGCTACGCCGCTCAGGTCAGCTTCGTGAACAATCTGAACGGCAGCTACTCGGCCCCCGACGACGGTCAGGACGCCTACGGCCACGGCACCCACGTCGCCAGCATCATCGGCGGCATCGGCCTGTACTCCACCTCGTTCGCCAACCAGTACAGCATCTATCCGACGTACTGGATTCACGGCGTCGCCCCCGGCGTGAAGGTCTTCTCCATGCGGGTGCTCAAGGCGGACGGCACGGGCACGGACAGTTCGGTAATCGCGGCGATTAATTACGCCATCGCCAACAAGAGCCAGTACAACATCCGCATCATCAACCTGTCGCTGGGCCGTCCGGTGACGGTCAGCTACACGAAGGATCCGCTCTGCCAGGCGGTGGAAAAAGCCTGGAAGGCGGGCATCGTCGTCGTGGTGGCGGCGGGCAACTTCGGACGCAACAACAGCAGCGGCAACCAGGGCTATGGCACCATCACCGCCCCCGGCAACGATCCTTACGTGATCACCGTCGGCGCCGTGAACACCTTCGCCAGCACCGACCGCACCAAGCATCGCGTGGCCAGCTACTCCTCCAAGGGCCCCACCGCCATCGACCACATCGTGAAGCCGGACCTCGTGGCCCCGGGCAACAACATCTACGCCACTCAGTGCAAGGAGTGCGCGCTGACGGCCAGCTATCCGGCCAACGCGATTCCCGACACCGACTACGCCACCGTCTCCGGCACAGCCAAGAGCACTTACTATCTGCGCCTTTCGGGCACCAGCATGGCCACTCCGGTGGTGGCGGGCGCGGTGGCGCTGATGTTGCAGAAGGATTCCACGCTCACCCCCGACCAGGTGAAGGCGCGCCTCATGAAGACGGCCTCAAAGACCAACTTCCCGGCCTCCTACTCGGCGGTGGACGCGGCCACCAACACCTCCTACACCGTCTACCATGACGCGTTCACCATCGGCGCCGGCGAGTTGGACATCACCGCCGCGCTCGCCAACACCGACAAGGTCTCCACCAGCCTGACCGCCGCCTCGCCGGCCGTCACGTATAACTCCACCACCAAGACCGTCAACCTCGTCAGCGGCTCGACGCTGGTGTGGGGCACGACCATCGTGTGGGGAACCACCGTGGTCTGGGGCACAACGGTGATGTCGGGCAACACCATCGTCTGGGGCACGACGCTGGTGTGGGGCACGAACACGAACTCCGCGTCCTCGGTGATCTGGGGAACCGGAACCGCCATCGCATCCACGGGATCGGCGCTGGTCAGCGAAAGCTCGAGCGCAGTGCTCAACGGCGATAAGTAATCTTCTCAGGCCGCCTTGCGCCATGGCGAGGCGGCCGTCTCCCAATTTCCCAAGTCCCATCCTCCTTAGGCCGGCCCCCTCCTGGGGCCGGATTTTTTTGGGACCTGTCAGCCCGCCGCCTCCTGCACAATCCGGGCCGCCGCCAGATCCTCCACCGCGATTCCCAAGGACTTGTAGACCGTCCGCCCGCCCGCCGGAGCCGCCTTGGTTCCCTCGATCAATTCGCCGATCTCTGCGTACACCGGCGTCCCCGACAGAATCACGTCTCCCGACTCCCGTTCCGCCGCCGCCCGAGACTCCACCACCAGCGTCGCCCTCATCGCTTCATCGTCCAGCTCGCGGAACGTGGGCCCAACCGCGCCGATCGCGTTCACATGCGCCGCTTCGCCCAGCCACTCTCCCCGCAGCACCGGCGTCCGCGAACTCGTCACCGTCACCACCACATCCGCGCCACGCACCGCCTGCTCGGCCGTCATGGCCCGCGCGCCGTGCGCCGCCGCGAACCGTTCGGCGTGCTCGGCGGTTCGGCTCCACACCCGGACATCGTCGAACTCGCGCACCGTGCGCAACGCCTCCAGGTGCGAACCGGCCTGCACGCCGCTGCCGAGGATCGCAAGCGAGCGCGCCCCCGGCTTCGCCAGCAGGTCCGTCGCGATCGCCGACACCGCCGCCGTGCGCATTTCCGTGATCAGCCGTCCGTCCATCACCGCCAGCGGTTCGCCCGTCGAGGTTTTGAACAGGAGGATCACCGCGTGGTGGGTATCCAGGCCCAGCGCGGCGTTGCCGGGGAAGAAGGTCACCAGTTTCGCCCCCATGATCTCCCCGCACACCGCCGGCATCAGCGCATAAAAGCCCTGGTGCGCGGCGATGGAGAGGACATTGCGGACGGGCTGGTCGACGCGTCCCGCCGAGAAATCGGCCAGCGCGCGCCGGAGCGCCGGAATCAGCTCGGAGTATCGAAGCCGGGATCGAACTTGCTCTTCAGAGATATACACGAGTTATAGGGTCACTATAACTCAAGTTTCCCCTGATAAGTCATCTCGTCGAGATAGTAGGTCTGATATAACTCGAAGCGGCCGAAATGCGCCGAAAAGGAGACCTCGCGATCTTTCTTGGCGATCTCCTTGCTGCGCGGGAACAGGTACACGATGGTCAGGCTGTCGTCGCGGGATATCACGCGCACCTCGGAGGGCTTGGCGAACTTCTTGCCGTCTTTCTTGAGTTCGGCCTGTCCCTTCAGGTCTTTCTCCGACATCCCCTGTCGATTCGCCATCCGCGATGGCAGCCCCGTCACCACAATGGCGTAGTGCGATGAATCGATGGTCGGCGCCACGCCGCCCTTGAACTTCAGGTGAGCGTCCTGAATGGGCAGCGCGCTCTCCCAGCGGACCGTCACGGTTTGCGGTTCGCGGGACGAGGACGAGCCCTCGCCGCCGCGACTGTCGGGATAGCGCCGGTCGTCGTCCTGCGGATAGCCGCCGCCTCCTCCCGGATATCCTCCGCCTCCCGGGTATCCGCCGCCGCGCCGTCCGCCGCCGCCCGGGTAACCGACTCCGCCCACGCCGGGAATGCCGAGCCCGATGCCGCCGCCCCGGCCCATCCCTCCGCCGCGTCCCATGCCGCGGCCGCCCTGTTGCGAACGCTGGCTCATGGTCAGCGACGCCTGTCGGGCCCACGGCGAATCAGTCAGGACGATCTTTGCGTCGTCCTCGGTCCATTGAGCGATCGGCTTGTCCTTCCAAGGCTGATCGGAAGAAGCGAACAGAGCGAACGGTAGCGCGAGCAGGTACGAACGTCGGATCATATTGGCCGGAAGTCCTGATCTCAAGTACGCGACCCGCTCGCGCCCGGTTACATCGATGTGGCGGCGTTGCCCACTGCCCTCAGTAACCGGCCTTCTTATCCACCACGTTCATCAGCGGAATGCCCTTGGCGTAGCGCCGAACGTTCTCGGCGAAGACGTCGATCAGGCGAACCTGCCGGTCCGGACTCCAGCCGGAGGTGTGGGCCGTCATCACCACGTTGTGGAAGTCGAAAATCGGGTGCGTCGAAGGCGGCGGCTCCACCGGGAACACGTCCAGCCCCGCGCCGGCGAGCCATCCTTCGCGCAGCGCCTTCACCAGCGCCATATCGTCGTACAGTTTGCCGCGCGACATGGCCAGGAAGTAGGCCGTCTTCTTCATCGAGTGGAAGACGGTTTCGTTGAACATCTTCTCGGTTTGCGGGGTGTGCGGAGCGGCCGCCACCAGCACGTCCACCTTGGGAACCATCTCCATCAGGTATTCGGGCGAGTGCAGCTCGGCCACGTATTCGGGCTTCGGGAGCGGTTTGGCGTCGGTGGCGATCACTTTCATATCGAAGCCGAAGTAGGCGCGCCGCGCGATGGCGCTCCCAATGCCGCCCAGTCCCACAATGCCCATCGTCCGTCCCACCAGTTCGGTGTGATCGGCCGATTTCGGCGTCCCCACCGGATTCATCTGCCGTTTGTAGTACTGCGGCATGTAGTGCGTGGTGATGCCGCGCGTCAGGCACAGCAGCATGCCGATGGCGGTCTCGGAGATGCCCGGCGCGAACGTGCGCGCGTAGTTAGTGCAGATGGAAGGGTGGTTGCGGAAGGCCTGGTCCATGCCCTCCATGCCGGCGCCGCCCGCCTGCACCCACTTGAGTTTCGGCGCATAGTCGAACTCGGCGCCGCGAATATCGCCGTACACCGCCTCCGCCTCGCGCAACAGCGTCTTGAACTCATCGCGATTCTTGGCGATGAGAATCTCCACCTTGACATCGGGAACCGCGGCCTGGATCGTTTGCACCTCATGCGGCTCAAACGGGTACATCGTCGCAATGCGGAGTGGTCCGCCATCGGCGCGAGGTTGGTTGTGCTGCTCGGATAGAGCGACGGGGCTCCGGGACTGGCCTTGCGCGGCCGCGGGTGCGGCGGCGCCGGCCATGGCGACAAAGGATCTGCGCGACACGGATTCTTCGGACATGCCGTTTGTTGTATCACAATCAGGTTCCAACGCAAGCCTCCTGCCAGATACATATATCAGTTCGGAGGCGCTCCACCCCGCGGGCCCTAACCGCGCCCCGCGCCGGCCGCCGCGATCAGTTTGTGGTCGGCCAACGGAGCGGGCCCCATCTCCTCGGCGCGCTCCACGCCCCGCGCCGTGATCGAGAAGCGCCCGCTGTCGGAACGCAGCACCCAACCGCTCTCCCGCAGGAACCACAGCGCGAAGTCCAGGTGCTCCCGAGGACACCCCAGCATCTGTTCGAACTCCAGCAACCCCATGCCCGGGTCGCGCGGCTCGCGCACTCTCCTCATGTAGAGCAGCAGCAGAATGCCCTGCCGCTTCCGCTTCTCGCCCTCCACACCGACCGCCGCCTCCGGCGCCTCGAAGATCCGGAATCGCTTCTGCTGCTGGGCCGGGCGCTGCGCGTCGTAGGCGGCGCGCTGCACCGGATCGCTCAACGTCTCATAGGCGCGCAGTACGGATTTGAAAATCCCCTCATCGCCGGTTTCCTTGTTGTCGGGATGGAACCGCTGCGCCAGCACCCGGAACACCCGATGCACCGTATCGGGATCGGCGTTCGGGCTCAGTTGCAGAACCTCGTAGTAGTCCGGTTCGGAGGCGTCGAAGGTCTCCGCCCCGGCGGCCTTCTCCACCATCACCCCGCAGGTGAATGTTCCGTTGGCCGAAGGGATCGACCACCTTACCACTCCGCCCACATCCAGCCGCCGCACCGCCGTGCCGTGCAGCAACTCGCCCTTCAGCCGCACCCGGCATCCCACCTCCAGCCGCCGCGGCGTCTCCAGCCCGTATCCCTCTTCACTCAAATCGACGATCCTGGCGCGGAACGACTCCAGCCCGACGATGACCGTCAGGTCCGGCTGCGTCCGAAACGGTGACTTCCTCTGAAATCTTCGCTGTTCCATGTCGAGCCCCTAGGCCCTATCTGCATCGGCATATTCCCTATAGGCCTTTAGGGGGACGACCGGGGCCATACAGCACCACTCCCGGCCGGTTCTTCGACACTGCCCCGCCCTCAATCACCGCCTTGCCGTTCACAAACACCCAGTCGAACCCCACCGCGTACTGATGTGGCTTGGCGAAGTCGGACCGGTCGGCCACCGTCGCGGGGTCGAAAACCGCCAGATCGGCCTTCATTCCCGGCCGGATCAGCCCCCGATCACCGAGCCCCAGCCGCGCCGCCGGGTAGGCCGACATCCGCCGCACGGCGTCTTCGAGCGTCAGCGTCCGCCGTTCCCGGACGTAGCGGCCCAGCACCCGGGCGAACGTCCCGTAACTGCGCGGATGCGGCGCCCCCTTGCCGAAGGTCGGAATCTCCCCGTCCGAGCCGATCATCGTGTACGGATAGCGCAGGATCCTCTCCACATCGTCTTCACTAATGGCGTGATAAACCGCCGAACAACCCCCTTTTTGTTGTATTTCGATAGCAGTTTCGGCGTCATTTTCGACGTTTTCTGCACGTTTTCGCGCACGATTGATGGCCGAAAGGCTCTGCCCGTCGAGCGTCGGATCCCACGAACACCCCGCCATCACGACATTTTCCGCGCTCCCGCCGCCGCGGTCGTTGAGGATCTTGTCGATAATCACGGATTTGATGCGGGCCCGCGTATCGGGGACCGTGAGGCGCTCGAGCAGGGCTTTCTGGCCGCCTTCGAGCGCCCACTGGGGGAACAGGGCCGCCGTGCCGGTGCTCGAGGCCGTGTAGGGGTAGGCGTCGATGGTGGCGTCGACGCCGCGAGCCCGCGCCGCCTCCACCAGGGCGATGGTTTCGCGGCTTTTGCCCCAGTTCGCCTTGCCAATGATCTTATGATGTGTCACCTGGGTGGGCAGACCGCCTTCCTCGCCGATGCGGATGGTCTCGCGGACGGCGTCCTCGACGCTAGCGGCCTCATCACGCATGTGAGAGATGTAAATACCGCCAAAACTGCCCGCAATGCGCGCGATTTCGACCACTTCCGGCGTCGGAGTGAAGTTTCCGGGCACATAGAACAGACCGCTCGACAGGCCGAAGGCGCCGTCCCGCATGGCCTGCTCCATGATGGACCGCATCCGGGCCATCTCCTCGGGCGTGGCGGGACGGTTCACCAGCCCCATCACCTCCTGGCGGATGGAGCCCTGGCCGGCAAAGGTCCCGAAATTCACCGACATCGGCGCGGCGGCGAGTTTCGCGAGAAACGGCGCGATGGGGATGGGCGAGCTGCCGTCGTTCCCTTCCAGTAACGTTGTGACGCCCTGGCGGATGTAGTTCTGGGCGGTCGGGTCGAGGAAGATCCCGCGGCGGGCGTGGGTGTGGATGTCGATGAAGCCTGGCGCCACAACACGACCCCGGGCGTCGACGGTGAGCGCCGCCTTCCGCCCGGCCAGCCGGCCGATGGCGGCAATCCGGTCGCCCGTAATACCGACGTCGGCATAGCGCCAAGGAGCGCCGGAGCCGTCCACCACACGGCCCCCGGCGATGATCACGTCGAACTCCGGCGGCTGCCATGCCAGGCAGAGCGGCGCCGCGAGGGCGGCCAGCAGGAATGTCCGCATGGGTAGCAGTGTAGCGCGGCCGGGGGGGGGTGAATCGGATAAAAGCATCCTGTGTTAAGATGCTGGCTTAATCCAGTTTTCATCTTATTGTAAGGAGCAACGTCCCTTGAGAGTCTACGAAGGAGCGGAAATCAGGAATGTCGGCCTGGTCGGGCACGGACATTCCGGCAAGACAAGTCTCGCCGCTGCGTTTCTGTACACGAGCGGCGCAACGAATCGTCTGACTCGCGCCGATGAAGGCAACACCATCACGGACTTTGACGACGAGGAAATCGCGCGCAAACTGACGATCTCCACCGGAATCGCCTACGTGGAATGGAAGAAGACGAAGATCAACCTGCTGGACACGCCGGGCTTCAACATCTTCCTGAACGACACCAAGATGGCGCTGGCGGCGGCCGATTCGGCGCTGGTCCTGGTGGACGGCGTGGCCGGCGTCGAAGTCCAGACGGAGAAGACGTTTGGATTCGCCGATGAATTCAAACTGCCCCGCGCCTTTGTCATCAATAAGCTCGATCGCGAGCGCTCAAGCTTCGCGCGGACGCTCGAGAGCATCCACAGCGTGTTCGGGCGCATGGCGGTCCCCATCCAGTTGCCGATCGGATCGGAGCGCGACTTCAAGGGCGTTATCGACCTGATCCGCATGAAGGCGATCACCTATACGGCCGACGGCGACGGCAAGGGTAAGGAGTCCGACATTCCGGCGGACATGGCGGAAGCCGCCCAGAAGGCGCACGAAGCGCTGGTGGAAATTGTCGCCGAGGGCAAGGACGAGTTGATGGAGGAGTTCTTCGCCGAAGGCACGATCTCCCAGGAACACATCGTCGCCGGCCTGCGCGAAGAGATGTCGGAACGGCGCGTGTATCCGGTGCTGTGCGCGGCGCTGTCCCACAACGTGGGGACGGACCTGCTGCTCGACTTCGTGTCCGACTACATGCCGTCGGGCGTGGCGCGCGGCGTGGTGAGCGGAATGGTGAATGGCGAGCCGAAGGACCGCAAGGTGTCCGACTCCGAGCCCGTATCCGCGTACGTCTTCAAGACGGTGGCGGATCCCTTCGCCGGCCGCGTCACCTATTTCAAGGTGATGTCGGGCATCGTGAAGAATGACGCGAACCTGACCAACAGCCGGACCGGAGGCGGCGAACGCCTGTCGCACATCGGCTGCCTGATGGGCAAGACGCTGACGCCGGCGACCGAACTGCGGGCGGGCGACATCGGCGCGGTGGCCAAGCTGAAGGACACCCTGACGGGCGACACGTTGGCCGACAAAGCCACGATGATCTCGTATCCGCAGGTGAAGGTGGCCGAGCCCTCCATCGCCTACGCGATTTCGGCCAAGACCCGCAACGATGAAGATCGCATGGGCAACGCGATCCAGAAGATCCTCGAAGAGGACCCGTCGCTGCGTTTCTACCGCGATCCGCAGACCAAGGAATTCCTGCTTGGCGGCAACGGCCAGCAACACGTCGAGGTGATTTGCAGCCGCCTGAAGCGGCGCTACGGCGTCGACGTCAGCCTGAGCGCGCCGAAGATCCCGTATCGCGAAACGATTCGCGGGAACGCCGACGTGCAGGGACGCCACAAGAAGCAGACCGGCGGCCACGGCCAGTTCGGCGACTGCTGGATTCGCATGGAGCCGCTGCCGCGCGGCGGCAAGTTCGAGTTCGCCAACGAGATCTTCGGCGGCTCGATCCCGCGGCAGTACATCCCGGCGGTGGAAAAAGGCATCGTCGAGGCGGCCGAGAAGGGTTTCCTGGCCGGATATCCGATGGTGGACTTCAAGGTAATCGTCTACGACGGCTCCTACCACGATGTCGATTCGTCGGAAATGTCGTTCAAGCTGGCGGCTCGCAAAGCCTTCAAGGCGGCCATGGTGACGGCCAAGCCGGCGCTGCTCGAACCGGTGATGAACGTCGAAGTGCAGGCGCCTGTGGAGTACGCGGGCGACCTGATGGGCGACATGAACGGCCGGCGCGGACGGATCAGCGGCATGGAGACCAAAGGCGCCACCCAGATCGTCCGGGCGCAGGTGCCGATGGCCGAGATGCTGAGCTACCAGAACGAGCTGACCTCGATGACGCAGGGCCGCGGCTCGTTCTCCATGGAGTTTGACCACTACGACTTCGTGCCGGCGCAGCAGGCCGAGAAGATTGTCGCGGCGGCCAAGGCGGCGAAAACTGGAGAGGAAGAGGAAGAAGAGTAGCAGCCAGGTACTAAACCCTGATGGGTATCCCGGAAGTGGATACCCTCAGGGTAGTTTATTAAAGAATTTTAATCTTCGGGCTGAACGAGGCCCTCCGGACAGCTAAGCCTTTTGACACGTGGCGCTTGTGTCGCGGCGACACACCCATTCGCGGCGGCGGTTCGGAGAAACCCCGGCCGGGGCCGGCATTCTCAGCTTGACCGCAGTTTGTAGGTCGTTGTAAATTAAGCCTTTGCGAACAAATCATCGGATTGAAACATCCGGATTTAACTCCGACGGAAGTAGAGGAATCGGATGACCCAAACTCCTCGCGTACGCGCGGTCCTTACCAGCAGCTGCATCCTCGCAGCCTTCGCCATCCTGGATGGATGTGGTCCTGTCAGAAACCAGCAGTTCCGTTCTTCCTTTCTCCCTCCCGCCCCCGTGGCAGAGTCCAGCACCGAATACCTCTCAGAGCCTCCGCCGGTAACCAAAGAGTTCGCAAAGGAGCTTCCCCAGCTCTTTCCCGTCGAACCGGCGCTCGCGAAGAATTCGGCCGCCGACCTGCGGTTGCGCAAGGCGGAAGACAAGTTCAACGAGGGCAAGCAGGCCTACCAGGCCGGCAACATCGTCGAGGCGCGGCGGCTGTTCAATGAAGCCGTCGACGTTCTGCTGAGCTCGCCGGAATCCGCGGATCGCGGAAAGGCGGAGCGGCGCCTGGACCAGATGGTGGACGCCATCTACCGCTATGACATGAACGGACTGGGCGCGGCGGAAGACGCGGACAAAGTGGTCTTCGACAAGGCCCCGCTGGACGGCATTCTGGAGATGACGTTCCCGATCGATCCCGGCCTGAAGCCGAAGGTGAGCGAGGAAGTGCACGCCACGGTGTCGCAGTTGCCATTGGAAGAAAGCGACTCCGTGCTGAGCTACATCCACTTCTTCTCGACCGAGGGCGGCAAGAAGATCCTGACCGCCGGTCTGCGCCGCGCGGGACGGTACCGGCCGCTGATCGAGCGCGTGTTGAGCGAAGAGGGCGTGCCGCAGGAATTGATTTACCTGGCCCAGGCGGAATCGGGTTTCCTGCCTCGCGCGGTATCCTATAAGTCCGCCGCCGGCATGTGGCAGTTCCTGGCCTGGCGCGGCAAAGAGTACGGCCTGCAGGTGACCAAGTACGGCGACGACCGCCTGGATCCCGAGAAGGCGACCCGCGCGGCGGCCCGCCACCTGCGCGACCTGTATCAGCAGTTGGGCGACTGGTATCTGGCGATGGCCGCCTACAATTGCGGCCCGGGCTGCGTGGACCGCGCGGTTCAGCGCACCGGATACGCCGACTTCTGGACTCTCCGCAACCTGAACGTCCTGCCGAAAGAAACCGCTAATTACGTCCCCGCCATTCTCGCCATCACCATCATGGCCAAGAACCCCAAGGACTACGGTCTGGAAGGGATCGAGGTGGACCGTCCCATCGAATACGACACGGTGAAACTGGACACCACGACGAACCTGGCGCTGGTGGCCGACGCGGTGGAGCGTCCGATTTCGGAGATCCGCGAGTTGAATCCGTCGCTGCTGCGCGGAATCGCTCCGTCGGGCGCCGAGTTGCGCGTTCCCAAGGGCGCCACCCATGCGCTGATGGCCGCGCTTGAGAACGTGCCCGCGACGAAACGGGATAGCTGGCGGATGCACCGCGTGGAGAAGGGCGAATCGCTGGCGGCGATCGCGAAACGGTACGGAACGCCGGCGTCGGCGATCGTTTCCGCCAACAACGGGGCCATCGCGGCGCCGGAAGCGGGCGACGTCCTGCTGATCCCCGCCTCCTATCGCGAGCCGGTCCCGACGGTCCGCCGCGCGGCGGCCACGCCGAAGCGCACCGCCGCTCGCACAACGGGCACGGCGGCGGCGCGAACCACGGTCGCGCGGACGCACACGGTGGCGAAGGCTTCGACCCACAGCACGGTGCGCAACACTGCGGTCCGCAGGGTTCCGGCGAAGGTGCTGAACCAGAGGGCGCCCGCGCGCAGGATGCGCACCGCCCACGCGGGATCGGCGGCCGGCGGCCAGTAAGAACGCTACAACAACTTGCGAGAGCTGAGCCGTTCCACGGGAACGGCTTTCGCATTTATGGACGACCGGAAAGCGCGGTCCATCGCATCGACGGCGGCGACGCCAGTGGGGGATTCGAGCGCGAGGTCGGACCAGGCCGTCTTCCAGACAAGCTTCACGGACCCTCTCTCCAGGCGATGCGCCAGGTGGAAGCCGTCCATGTACTGGTCGTAGTCCTCCAGCGTGCCTTCGGCCGCGTGCATGGCGAGCGCGAAGGCGCAGAAGGCGGCGTCCGGCCAGCGGACGGCGCGCGCGGCGCCCTTCGACAGGAAATCCACGGAAACGGTCAGCAGGCCCTGCTCTCGCGCGAGGGTCAGACGGCCGGCGGGCTCGCCGAACGCGGCTCGCACCGGCTTGAAGTACAACAGCGCGCCGCCCACGTCGACCACGAACCGGCTGCCGGCCGGATACTCGCCCAGGTCGGCGTCCTGGCCGTTCACCAGCGTCGGCGCGTTGAAGGGAACCTGGGCCAGGTCGAGCCGCAGGCGCAGGCGCGCGCAGGTGAATTCGCCGTCCTTCACCGGATCGAGGGAGGGATGACGGTCTCCGCCGGGAGAGCGGAAGGCGGCCGCGCCCAACACGAAGTTCTTCGACTGGACCGAGTAGAACAGGCCGCTCGCGAAGTCGTAATCGTCCTTCAGGAGGCGGGCCTGAAGGTAACGCCCCGGCCGGTCCGGTCCTCCCCAATAGCCGACCAACGGCCGGCTCTGCACCCAGAAACTGCCTCGATTGACGGACCCGAGACAATGGTCCAGGCCGAGGAACGTGGCGCCTTGCAAGGGCTCGACGCCGGCGGGAGCGTTGGCGAATAACTCGCGATGCTCGCGGTCCATTTCGAGCAACAGGAACCAGGCGGCCGAATCCTCGGAGCAGCGGTAGTCCAGGCGCGCGACATCGCCCGGCGGATTGCGGTCCGCGAGTTCGTCGAGGCTGGCGAATCCGATGGCGCCGCTGAGCGCCTTCTGGATCCAGAAAGGGTAGCCGATGTCGGTGGAGTAGCAGCGGCTCATGGGGCCGGCCAACTGACGCGTGGGGGGATGCCAGTGGCGGCTGAGATGCAGCCAGGCGCGCTCCTCGATGGCGAGGGCCAGTTTGCGCGCCGCCGCATCCTTCACGTACATACGGATGCGGGTGAGGTTGGCGATGGTGACGTTCGAATAAGTCGGGCTGTTGTATTCGGAGAAGCCGCCGGTTTCATCGATCGCGCGGGCGAGACGAGTCAGACGGTCCTGGGCGTATTGCTTCAGGTCCGAGTCATTCAATAACTCAGCGGCGGCGAGAGTTACAAATGTCCCCTGCACGGCGATGTTGGTGTAAGTCATCGCGACGTTGCGCTGGCGCACCGATCCGGCCGCGAGGCGGATGGCCGCGAGCGCCAGTTGGCGCAACCCGGCCGGCAGTTTCGCGCCGTGACGGAATTCCACTTCGAGCAGCAGGGCGCCGAGGAAGTCCGCCCAGTTCCAGTCGGCGGGCGACATCTTCGAGGCGGGCTCCTCCGAGTAATAACCCCAGAGACCGAGCCAACGGCTGTCGGGACCGGCGTCCTGTAGCGCGAGGACGCGGTCGAGAATCGCGAGCGCGCGCTGGCGGCGGGCGTCGTCGTTGGTCTCAAGCAGCAGCAGAGCGTAGTCGAGCGATTCCCGGGTGGGGTGGACGGACGCGTCGCGCAGATTGGTGTGGTAGTGGTATTCGGGGCCGAGCTTCTGGCGGAGCAGATTCTCGGCCGGGTCAAAGGCGGGATCGGTCCGCTCGACGGCCGCCGTCAGAATGGCGCGGTCCCAGCGGGCGGTCCAGCGTTGCGGATCGGCGGCGAGAGCGGCCGCGCCGAGTGGAGCCGCCAGCAGGCTTCTCCGGGACAACTTCATAAGTCACTTCCCTGTCGCGCCGAGTTTCAATAACTGCTCGGCATGTCTTAACGCCTCGGGAGTTAGATGTTCGCCCGAAATCATGCGGCCGATTTCGCGCGCGCGTTCGGCCGATGGCAGGGCTTCGATGCTCGATACGGTGCGGCCCTTCTCTTCGTGCTTCTCGACTCGAAAATGATGGTCGGCGAAACCGGCGATCTGCGGCAGGTGGGTGACGCATAACACCTGGTTGGAGGCGGCCAGACGTTTCAGGCGGCGTCCCACCGATTCGGCCGCGCCGCCGCTGATGCCGGCGTCGACCTCGTCGAACACCAGCGTCCTGGGAGAGCGCCCGGCATGGGCCGCCGAGGCCTGGGTGCAGGTTTTCAACGCGAGCGCGATGCGGGATAACTCGCCGCCCGACGCGATGCGCTCGAGCGGCTTCGGCTCCTCGCCGATGTTGGGCGCGATGAGAAACTCGACCGTGTCGGCGCCGTTGGCGGACCAGGTGGCCGGGCCCACGGCCGTCTGAAACTTGGTCTTGGCCATGGCGAGCGAGGCTAACTCCTTCTCCACGCGCCGCGATAACTCCTCCCCCGCCCTGACCCGCTGGGCGGTCAGTTTCGCGGCCGCCGTTTCGTAGGCGCGGGCCAGACGCTCGCGTTCCTGTTCGAGTTTCGCGCGGAGGGCGCTCGCATCCTCGGCGCTCGCCAGGTGGGCGCTCACCTCCTTCAGAAATGCGAGGATCTGCTCCACCGAGCCGCCGTACTTGCGCTTCAGTTTATCGATGGCGGCCAGGCGCGATTCGACCTCGTCGAGACGGCCGGGATCGGCCTCGAGCTTGCCGACGTAGTCGCGCAGGGCCCAGGAGGCCTCGTCGACGGCGAGCGTGGCGGGCTTCAGCGATTCGAGCATGGGGCCGGCCGCCTCGTCGATGCGGGCCAACTCCTCAAGCTTCCGCGCGGCCAGCTTGAGTTGCGTGTAGACGCTGGCCGGCGAATCGTACAGGGCCGAGTAGGCGGTGTTGGCCGCCTCCTGAAGGCGGGCCATGTTGCTCAACACGCGGCGTTCGTTTTCAAGCTCCGCGTCCTCGCCGGCGGCGAGCGCCGCGCCCTCGATTTCGCGCTTCTGGAAGGACCACAGGTCGGCCATGCGGAGGCGCTCCTGCTCGGAGCGGTCCAACTCGTCGAGTTGGGCGGCGGCCTTGCGCCAGCGGCGGTAGAGGTCGCCGACCGCGCCCGCGTCGACGGCGCCGAACAGGTCGAGCATTTCGCGTTGGGCGTCGGAGGCGAACAGCAGTTGCTGGTCATGCTGGCCGTGGATGTCGCCGATGAAGGGGGCGAGTTCCCGCAGGATGCCGACGGCGACGGGACGGCTGCCGGCGAAGGCGCGGGACTTGCCGGAGCTGAGAATCTCGCGCTCGATGAGCAGTTCGCCGTCCTCGCACTCGATGCCCGCCTGTTCGAGAACGGGGCCGAGACGCGGATGTTCGGGCAACTCCACGATGGCGGAGATGCGGGCGCGATCGCATCCGGTGCGGACCATTTCGGCCGATGCGCGTCCGCCGAACAACAGCGCCAGCGCGTCCACCACCATCGACTTGCCGCTGCCGGTTTCGCCGGTCAGCACGTTCAGGCCAGCCTGGAATCGGATGCGGATCCTTTCGATGACGGCATAGTTCTCAACGACGAGTTCCACGAGCATCTGAGGCCAGTTTCGCACACGCTTCGCCAGGGGCAATGGCGCGCGACGGCGCCCACCGGCGCCCGGACGCCGCCCGCCGATTGCCGTCGGCGGCCGCCGACCACGAGGGGAACTTCGCCGCCCGCACGGCGTATACTTTGACTGGTATGACGCGTAGCGATCACCTTTCGATTTCACAAGTCGCCGACCTGCTGGCGCGCAACGGCTTTGAGGTCACCCAGACTTCCGACGGCGTGCTGCAGGTGCGCGACCTCGAGACCGGCATCGTTTATCAGTCCGTTCTCGAGGGCAACGTTCTTTACCTGTCCGTGACGCTGACCACCGTGCCCACGGCGTCCATCACGGCCGAGATCATGCGCAAGATGCTTTCGGCGAGCAATGGCATTTCGACCTCCGCGTTCCAGCTTTATGAACTGCCGGACGGCAAGACCGCCATCGCGCTGAACAACTTCTGCACCATCCAGAACATGGGGGAGGAGGATGAGGACGACGTGCTCAGTTCAGCCGGCTATCTGAAGGCCGATACTCTGGCCGCCCGCGACCTGCTGGGGGACGCCTTCGCCGCGTAGTCGAGCGAACCGCGAGACAATAGGAGCTAACAGCACCATGGGATTCTTTTCTGAATTGTTCGGCCGGGGCGGCCGCGTCGTGCGCGGTCAGATGAACCAGGGCATGGATACGGTGGAGGACGCCACCTTCGAGGCGACCGTCAAACAGACCGTTCGCGACATGCGCGCGGAACTGGCCAAGACCATCAACGCATCGGCGATGGCCATGAGCAACCATAACCGGCTGGAGGCGGAGTACGACAAGTACGTCCGGCAGTCGGCCGATTGGCTGGCGCGCGCCAACCAGGCGCTCGACGCGGGCAATGAGGACCTGGCGAAGAAGGCGCTGGCGAAGAAGGCGGAGTCCGACCAGCAGGTGGCGTCGATGAAGCCGGGCGTCGACGCGGCGCGCACTGCGAGCGAGTCGCTGAAGGCCAAGGTGGCGGAGCTGAAGCGGCGCATCGACGAGGCGGACCGGACGGCGACCACGCTGGTGGCTCGCAAGAACGCGGCGGTGGCGCAGCGCAAGGTGGCCGAGGCGCTGTCTGGCGTCGCCGAGGCGGACAACGCCTTCGCGGCGCTGAAGGGATTCGAAGAGTCGGTGTCGCGCGAGGAGGCCAAGGCCAAGGCGTTCGACCAGCTCGCGTCGGCGGGCAAGGACGACAGCCTGGAGGCGGAGTTCGCGCAGTTGCAGGGCTCCACGGTGGACGGCGAACTGGCGGCGCTCAAGGCCGCGCGCCAGCAGAAGGCGCTGCCGCCGACCATGCCGAAGCAGATCGCCGCGCCCGAGCCGCAGTAGGGCGGGCGCACCGTAAAATGGAGGCAGGGCGGCGGGTTCGCCGCCCCCGCATCCGCCAATCATGATTACCGCCACTTTGCTCGCCGTTCTGGGCGTCGTGCTTGTCATTGTGCTCGTCGCCATGTTCAAGGGACCTAAAGCCGTGCCGCCTCCCGCCAAGACTCCTGGACAGGTGAGCGCCACCGTCGACGCCCACCCGTGGAACGCCCGGCGCGGCGATGTCGTCTCCATACGTGGGGCCGCCGACGATTTTTCGGACCTGGATTTCACCGTGGACCGCCGCAGCGCTTACGAATCGAGCAATCGCCGCTGGGTAGACCTGAGCGGCGAATATCGCGGGCGCCGGGTCTATCTCGAAGTGATGGGGCGGACCGAGCCGGACGCCATGGGGATTCTGGACGGGCGTAAGCTTTCTCTGCCGGACGTCCAACTGACCGAGCAGCAACTGGCCGATATGGACTCGAGGCAGGACGCCAACGCCTTCATCCAGTATGAAAACAAGCGCTGGTATTTCGATTCCAGCCGCGAGATCGGCTACTTCGAAAACGAGGGCCAGCAGGGCGAAGGATTGTACCGCTGGCTGTTTCGCGAACAGAACGGGGATCGCCTGATCTCGATCGAGAAGTGGGAAGGCGAGCCGTTCGAGGCGAGAATTGCAAAACGGCTGAACACCCAGGACATCACGGTGTTCAAGGCCAGCTAGGTCGGTCGCCCGGGAGGCGGCCGGAAGGAAGTTAAACCATGAACCGCCGTGCATTAGGCGCATTAGCGATCGTGATCATCCTGTTGATGGTGATCGTAGCCACCGCCGGCCTGGATAATCTGCCGCGCAACGTGCGGACCGCCATCGATGGTTCGGCGGCGGCGCTTGAAGGCGATCGTCAACAATTCGCGCAGGACCGCAACGCCATCGACCGGGCGCTTACGGCCGAACCGGCGTTGTTCAGCGCCCGCGCGGCGGGCTATCACAGCCTGCTCGACCAGGGGGCGACGTGCTTCGCCAATGCAGCGACGTCGCTGGCCGCGCTCCAACAGATCCGCAAGCGGAATCAGCGGGCGGAGGCGGACGCCGCCGAAGCCGGGTTGTCGCGCTTCAACACGGCGCGCGCCCGCTGTGGTCAGGACGCCCGCTCGACGCGCGCGGAGGTGGACCGGTGGCTCGGCTATAAGCGCGAACTGCCGCAACGGCTGGCCGCCATGAAGACGTCCTACGACGGGCTCCACTCCTTCGACGTGGACGCCGCCACGGCGCAGGCGCGCAAGGCGGAGACGGATTGGCCGGCCAAGAAGGACGATCTGGAGGCGCGCATCGGCGAGATCCGGACGTTGAAGGCCGCGGGCGAACAGGCCTGGACGTCGACAGAGGCGCATCGCGCGGCGGCTGCGGCCAACCGGCTGGATCATTTCGACTATGCGGCGTTTTTCGCCGCCGCCGACCGCATCGACTCGGCTTCCCGGCAGTTGAAGCAGGACTCGGACTCGGCCAATCAACTGGCGGCCCAGCTTTATACGAGTTGGGACAAGCTGGTGCTCGACGTCGACTCGGGCGACCGGCGGGAGAAGGTCCGCTACGTCCGCACGAAGTACCAGGACGCGGCCCTGGCGAATCCGCAGGTGACCAACGAGGAACGCACCGAGGATATCGAGGCGAGCCGCGTGCGCGACGCCGAGAAGCAGGAAGGCATGGTGGTGGCTCGCAAGGCCGCGGGCAGGTACGATTCCGAGGCGGAGAAGACGGTGCAACCGCCAGCCATCGCCTATGTCGCGCCGCCGGGGCAAGCCAATCACTATGGGTCGTGGAACAACGGCGTCTGGACGTGGCTTCCGCAGTACCTGATTCTTCGCGAGCTGCTCAACGCCTCGCGCGGGCCGATTACGTACGGCGATTACCATGGGTGGGATTCGGCGCGCCGGCGCGGCGAGGTCTACTACGGCAATGGCGGGTACGGCTGGTGGCATAGCCGGCGGACGGCGCCCACGACCAGCGGCGGATGGGGCGGAGCGCTCAACCGAGCTCGCGATTGGGCGAGTTCGCGGTCGGGCGGCGTCACAGCGCCGTCGTCGTCCGGCACGGGCGGCGGGTTCTACAAGGAACGGCCGAAGACGTACGGCGGCAGCGGCGGGTATAGCGGGTCGCAGTACCGGAGCCAGGGCTCGTACTCGGGTTCAAAATACCAGTCGCGCGGAGGGTATGGTTCGTTCGGCTCGCGCTCCTATTCGCGAGGCGGCGGATTCAGCGGAGGAGGACGCTCGTTCGGTCGCGGCGGGCGGCGTTAGGCCATGGACGCAACGCAATTCAGTTACGCGCCGCTGGCGCTCGCGCTGGCGCATGTCGTGCTGGGCGTGCTGGTGCTGGTGCTGGCCAAGTACGTGAAGGACTGGCTGTCGCCCTACTCGCTCGACCAGGAGCTGACCTCGCACGACAACCCGGCGTTCGGCGTGGCGGTGGCGGGTTATTACGCCGCCGTCACCATCGTGTACCTGGGTGCGGGAGTCGGACACCCTCTGCCGGTGGACGATGGCAGCTTCGCGGTGTTCGCCGCGCTCGGCTATAACGTCGCCTGGGCGACGGTGGGCATCCTGCTGTTGAACCTGCTGCGCTGGGTGATGGACCAGACGCTGGTGTCGGAGTTGCGCACTTCGAATGAAGTGGTGGCGAATCGGAACGTCGCGGCGGGCGTGCTGGAGGCGAGCGGGTACATCGCCGCCGGACTGGTGCTCGGCTCGGCCATCCGGCAACCGGGAGGGACCGTCGTCACCACGGCGGCGCTGTTTGCGTTGGGCGAGGTCGCGCTGATCCTGATCGCGCGCCTGTATCAACGCATGAGTGGTTATGACGTGGCGGGGGAGATCCGCGGCGCGAATCTGGCGGCGGGACTCGCCTTCGGGATGACGCTGGTCGCCATCGCTTTGCTGATGGTGAAGGCCACCAGCGGCGAATTCGTCGATTGGGGACGCAACCTGAGCTTCTTCGCCTTCGACACCGTGGCCGGCGTCATTCTGCTGCGGCTGCTCAGGTGGGTGACGGACCTGCTGCTACTGCCCAACGCCAGCATTCCCGAGGAGATCGTGCGCGACCGGAACGTCAACGCGGGGCTGATCGAAGGCGTGCTGGCCATCGGGATCGCGGCCATCATCCTGTTCCTGTTCTGATCAGCGGACAGTCCAGACGCACGAAAGGCCGGGGACGAACCCCGGCCTTTCCACTAGATGAAGTGTGGTTGTGAGCTTTACCGTGCGGCCAACAGCGCCCGCAGGTGACGGGCGCGCTCGGGAGAGCGCAACTGCCGCAGCGCTTTCGCCTCGATTTGGCGGATCCGCTCGCGGGTGACGTCGAACTCCTGCCCGATCTCCTCGAGCGTGTGTTCCCGCTCGCAGCCGATTCCGAAACGAAGCCGGATCACCTTCTCCTCCTTCGGCGACAGCGTCTTGAGGATATTGGCGGTCTCGTCGCGCACGTTGGAATCGATGACGGCGTCCACCGGCGACCCCACCCAGCGATCTTCGATCAGATCGCCCAGCGCGGATTCGCCGTCGCGGCCCACGGGCGTTTCCAGCGACACCGGATCGCGCGAAATCGTCTTCAATTTCTGCACTTTTTCCACCGGAATATCCATCCGGCGGCTGATTTCCTCGTTGGTCGGAGCGCGGCCCAATTCCTTCTCGAGTTCGCGGGTGGCGCGCAGGAACTTGTTCATGCTTTCGTTCATGTGCACCGGGATGCGAATCGTCCGGCTCTGGTCGGCGATGGCGCGCGTGATGGCCTGACGGATCCACCAGGTGGCGTAGGT
>JAFDVZ010000008.1:80248-308233 GCA_018268715.1 Acidobacteriota bacterium
CCGCGGCGGTATTCGAACTTGTCGGCCGCGCGCATCAGGCCGATGTTGCCTTCCTGGATCAGGTCCAGCAGGTGCAGACCGCGATTGACGTACTTTTTGGCCACCGAAACCACCAGGCGGAGGTTGGCCTCCACCAGGTCCTTCTTGGCGCGCTCGGCTTCGATTTCACCCTGCCGGATCACCGCCAGCGAATGCTTGGTGTCGACGAGCGAGGCCCCGGCCAGTTGCTCCCGCTTCTTGATTTCCTTCCGGATCTCCTTGATGCGAGGCTGGTTAGCGGGATTCTTGTCGTCGATCCGGCTCAGTTCGGAGGTCAGATGCAACAGCTCGTCCGCCGTCCGCTCGATCTCCTTGGTGAACTGCTTCCACCGCGGAAGCTGCCACGGCACAATCCGGATGGCCCGCGAGGTTTCCACCTTGCAGCGAGCGAGCTTGCCCATCCACTTCCGGCGAAGCTTCTTGTTGGCTGGAGCGATCGATTCGAACTTCTCGAGAATCTGCGCCTGCTTCTTTTGCAGGACGACGACATCGGCAAACTGCTGCTTGATGTCGTTCCGCTTCTTGGCGTCCGCCGCGCTGCCGTCTTCCACATCGCCCAGGTCCACGAACGCGTCGAGTTCCTCGGCGCCCTTCCGGATCTGCTCGGCGATTTCCACCACCATTTGCTGGACCAGCGCGGACCGGCTGATCGCCTTCTGCATCCGGAGTTTGCCGCGCTCCATCCGGCGGGCCAAGTCCACCTCGCCTTCGCGCGTCAAGAGCGGCACTGCGCCCATTTCGCGGAGGTACACCCGCACCGGGTCGTCGGTGTATATGGATTCTTCCGGTTGCTGGCCCGAAGGGAATTCTTCGCCATCGTGAACTTCTTCTGGGTGGAAGAACGCAGTCTCTTCGTCAAAAGGAAGACCCAGAGGTTCGTGGCTGTCCGCTAGAAATTGATCTTCGAAATGGTCCACAGTTAAACTCACCTTCCCCAATCTCTGGTGGGAACGCTGACTACCGCTTGTCGTTGGGGTATTCTTATGTTTGGCCCCGGCGCGCTGTGAATGACTTCGGAGGCGACGAAACCGCGCGCGCAATGAGTCCGGTCGATTATATCATTGAAGCTGATCGAAGTTAAGTCCCTACTTGAAAGATGTTTTTCGGGGATTTTGGTTACAGGAAAGTCACCCGCGAGGCTTGGCCGTAGGTACGTTATACTGTAGCTTAGCACAGTTTCGCACACGCCCACCAGCCCCCCGTGGGGTCCAAGCGCCGGGAAAATCACACCCGCTTCAGCATGAGCACTTTTAGTTCCGTCAGGAACGCCTCGACGTCCTGGAAATCGCGGTAAACCGACGCAAACCGCACGTAGGCGATCTTGTCGAGCCCCTGCAGCCGGTCCATCAGCAATTCGCCGATCGCCGTGGTGGCCAATTCCCGGTCCGCGCTGTCGGCGAGCCGCGTTTCCACCTCGTCCACGATCTCCGCCAGTTTCGCCATCCCGATGGGCCGTTTCTCGCATGCCTTCAATAAACCACCCAGTACTTTCTGACGGTCAAACTTCTCCCGACGGCCATCTTTTTTCACCACCATGTAGGGGATTTCATCACTACGTTCGTAGGTGGTGAAGCGTCGCTGGCAGGCCAGGCACTCACGCCGGCGGCGTATGACGTCGCCTTCCTTGCTCTCCCGGGAATCGATAACTTTGTCTTCTCGATGCCCGCAAAACGGACAGGTCATTGCGGCAGATCCTCCGGCGGGGACGGCATGTCCTCCCGTACATGACTGAGACTACGCCAGTTCAGCCCCTCGCGGAAGGCCAAAACGACCCCCAGCGGCACTATCGTCACAAACGTCACCAGCCACAGCGCCACCGCGAACCCCGTGGCCGCTTCGAGCGTCAGCCCGAACAGCTCGGTCAGCACCACCACGGCGGCCACCTGCATCCCCCCGCCCACGCCCGGAATCTGGACCGCCGAGCCGAGCGACACAAAGCCCATGAAAATGACAATATCGGCCACCGAGAACCGCGCCGTCAGGGGGAAAGCCCTGAAAATAGAGATAAAACAACCTGTGATCAGCAGCCATTCAAGCACGGAATATCCGAGCAGCTGGAGCACGAAACCGTTGGACTTCGTCGAGCCGAAACCCTGCCGGAAAGCGCCCAGGATCTGGTCGATTTTGTGCCGCGTGGCGGCCGGCAGAAAGGCGATGGCGGACATCAGACGGTCGTGCATCTGATCGGAGAAGTATCTGAAAGCAAACAACATAGCGAGACAGGCGAGCCCCGCCACACCGATGATGACGCCGCCCGCCTCAAGCAGCGCCTTGACGTGCGGGCCCGGCTTCAGGCCGCTGCGCGGGGCGAGCGCCAGGGCCACCCCGAAGATGAAAATCACCATCATCAGATCCATCACGCGTTCGAGCAGCCAGGCCGCCATTTGTGACGAAAATGGCGCCTTTTCGCGCACGGAAATGAGATACGGACGCACCAGTTCGCCGGCTCGGCCGAAGAACACAATCGCGGTGAATCCGATGGCGGTGGCGTCCAGAATCCGCCACAGGCTCGAATCCGGCCGGATGGGGCGCACCATCACCTGCCAGCGGAGCGCCCGACCGAGGTAGGTGCTGAGAATCACCACAATCCCGATCGCCAACCAGGCCCAGTCCACGCCACGAAATGTGGAAATAAACAACGCCCATTGGAAGCCGGCGGTCCGCCAACGGTATAAGATGAAGCCGACGGCCCCGAGAGCGCCCAGCGTCAGCAAGGCGATCGTCTTCTTCGACGAGGAACGGGCGATTAGTGCCTCCATTTGCCGCCGCACGCGCGAACCTGCCGGTTTCCGGCTGGCGTTCGCCGGTCCGAAGCGTGGTTTTGCCTGAGCTGCGGCTAGAATGTTAGTCTACACGGACCGGCGAGTTCTCGCAGAGCACCCGGCAAACCGTGTTTTTTGTGAACTTTCGATGAGTGGACCTCGTTCTCATTACCAGAAGGTAATAAAGGAGCCGGCAAATGCCCGAAGCTCCGGATTCCAGCGGAACGAGGCAACCCATGGCGACAGCAGTCATACCGGTGACGGCGGGCGGATTCAATCCGACCTTGACCCACAGCCGCTATGGCGCTGGAATGGTGAATTGCTTGGACGCTGACGCCCAGCTTGTTGAACGGTGCCTGGACGGAGAGGATTCCGCCTGGGAGGATCTGGTAAAGGTCCACACCCGCCGCGTGTATTCTATTTGTTACCGGTTCACGGGTTCGGACCATGAAGCCCAGGATCTCACGCAGGATGTATTTCTCCGCATCTTCCGCAGCCTGAAGAGTTTCCGGGCCGGTGAGGGTTCATTCCAGGTGTGGCTGACGCGCCTCACCCGTAACCTGTTGATCGATCATTATCGCCGAAGCAAAATGGAGCGGATGTCGGATTCCATCGAGGATCAGATGCCCGTTCTCGAGGAGCGTACGGCGATGTCGGCCCGCGCCGATGGGATGCTGGCGGGCCGGGAAGCGAGTGAGGTGCTCCAGACGGCTTTACAGAAGCTGTCCCCGGAGCTAAGGGAAACGGTGATTCTCCGCGATCTCGAGGAAATGGAGTATCGCGAGATCGCCCGGATCTTGAACGTTCCGGAAGGGACCGTAAAGAGCCGGTTGAACCGTGGCCGGGCGGAGCTGGCGCGCGTACTGCGCCGCCAGAACGTAACGGTATGACGGCGATGTACAGGCGGGCGATATGAACTGCGCGGATCTCGAAATCCTGCTTTGCGACTACGTCGACGGCGCGCTGCACGGCGAGCAGAAGACGCTGGTCGACGAGCATCTGGCGAGCTGCGCCGCGTGCGCCGAAATGGCCGCCGACGCCCGGGGCGCGGTGGAGTTCATGCAGCGCGCGGCGGATCCGGAACCACCGGCCGCGCTGGTCACCAAGATTCTGTTCGAGCTGCCGGCGGTGCGCCGGGCCGAACACAAGAGCTCGGATTCGGCGTGGCGGCGGTTCAGGGCCAAATGGCTCGAGCCGGTCCTGCAGCCCCGATTCGCCATGGGTATGGCGATGACGGTGTTGTCGTTCGCCATGCTGGGACGGTTCGCGGGAATCGAAGTCCGGCAATTGAAGCCGGCCGATTTGAATCCCGTGAAGGTTTGGATGTCGGTGGAAGACCGCGCCCTGCGAACCTGGGCGCGCGCCGTGAAGTACTACGATAGTCTGCGGGTTGTATACGAAATTCAGAGCCGCCTGCATGAATGGAACGATCAGGCGGAAGCCGACCGTTCCGCCAAAGCGGACGGCGAAAAGAAGAACCAATCGGGCAATCAGAACCCGAGCGATGCAGGAGGCAACCGCTGACCGTCAAGGGCGGCCAGCAGGAAGGAACATGCGATGAACTGCACGAATCATCCAGAAGTGGCGGCAGCAGCGTTTTGCCGCGCGTGCGGGAAGGCTCTGTGTCCGGCATGCCAGCGGACCTCACAGGGCACGGTGTTTTGCGCGGAACACGCGCCTGTCGAAGCGCCCGCCAACCCAAGCGGCCCGGCGGCGAACGCTTCGCCCTACACCGTTCCGCCGACAGCGCCGCCTCCGCCGGCATGGCAGCCTCATGCGAACGTCTCCCCGGGCCTGGCCTTCATCCTGGGCCTGATTCCCGGCGTAGGCGCCATCTATAACGGCCAGTACGCCAAGGGCCTGATTCACATCATGGTGTTCGGCGGCATCATCAGCATCATGAACGCGGGGGCCGGCGGCAGCGAACCCCTGCTCGGGATGATGTTGTTCGGCTGGTACGCCTACATGGCGTTTGAGGCCTATCACACCGCCAAGCGCCGCCAGTTCGGCCAACCGGTGGACGAGTTCTCGAGCGTCTTTCCGCTGCGCGGCAAGGCCGGCCGTCTTCCCGTCGGCCCGCTGGTGTTGATCGGAATCGGCATCCTGTTCCTGTTGAACAATTTCAACCTGATTCATTTTTACGACATCGCAAAGTTCTGGCCGCTGTTCCTGATCGCGCTGGGCGCCTACATGCTCTATTCGCGGCTGACCAATCCTCTCCCCTCGGGGCCCGAGGAGGCAATCCATGAACAGCGCTAACCTGATTCAGGCCATCCGCGGCCCCGTGATGCTGATCACACTGGGCCTGCTGTTCGTGATCGACCATTTTGGAAGCTACGGATTCGGAAGCACCTGGCCGCTGCTGGTCATCATTTTCGGCGTGCTGAAGCTCGCCGAGCGGGCCTCGGCGCCGGCGCCGGCCGAACCTCCGCAGGGGGGCTACCGGTCATGAGACGCGCATCCGTGGTGGGACCGATCATCCTGATCGGAATCGGCCTTCTGTTCCTGGCGCGCAACCTGTATCCCGAGTTGCCGCTGATGGACTTCCTCGCGCGCAACTGGCCCTTCATCCTGATCGCCTGGGGCACGTTGCGACTGGCCGAGATTCTATTCTGGGTGATGAACGGAAAACCGCTGCCGGTGAACGGCGTTTCCGGCGGCGAGTGGGTGGTGGTGATCTTCCTGTGCCTGATCGGATCGGGCGCCTACGCCACGCGGCACTCCAGTTGGTTTCCCAACGGGCGGATCCGCATCGGCGGCCTGGAGATGTTCGGCGAATCCTTCGACTATACGCTGAAGGAACAGCAGAAGACCGCCCCCAAGAACGCGAAACTGGTGATCGAAAGCTTCCGCGGCAACGCGCGCATTAACGGCGTCGACGGCGACACCGTGAAGGTTTCCGGCCGCAAGAGCATCCGCGCCCTGCAGCAGAACGAGGCGAACACCGCCGATCAACAGACGCCGCTCGAACTGGTGGTGAACGGCGATCAGGTGATCGTGCGCACCAACCAGGACCGCGTGTCGAACAATCCTTCCCGCATCAGCGAGGATCTGGAAATCACCGTGCCCAAGGGCTTCTCGGTGGAAGCCTACGGCCGCTACGGCGACTTCGACATCAACGACCTGGCGGGCAACATCGAAATCACCAGCGATAACGCCGGCGTGCGCCTGCAGAACGTGGGCGGCGCGGTTCGCGTGGACACCCGCAAAAGCGACATCGTCCGCGCCACGGGCGTGAAGGGCAACGTCGAGCTGAAGGGCGCCGGCCAGGACATCGAGTTGCAGGACATCGCCGGACAGGTGACCGTCACGGGCCGTTACAGCGGCACGGTGCAGTTCCGCAGCCTTGCCAAACCGGTGCGCTACGAGGCCGAACGGAGCCAGTTTGCCGCCGAGGGCATTCCCGGGCAGGCGCGTCTGAGCCTGTCGGATCTGAACGCATCGAACGTGGTGGGACCGGTGCGCATCAACGCCCGCTCCAAGGACGTGCAGATCTCCGACTTCACGCAAGGCCTAGAAGTGACGCTCGACCGCGGCGACATCGAAATCCGCCCCGGCAAGGCCGCCCTGGTGAAGATGGACGTCAAGACGCGCTCGGGCGACATCGACGTGGCGCTGCCGGATAAGGCGAAACTCCAGCTATCGGCCACCACGGACCGCGGCGAGATCACCAACGATTACAACGGCTCGTTCGACGCCCGCACGGAAGGCCACGGCGCGACGCTCAAGGGCGCCACCGGCGACGGTCCGCGCGTCACCTTGTCCACCAGCCATGGCTCGATCACGGTGCGCAAGGCGTCGGAAGCAACGGCCCAGGTCGCCGAGCCGCCGGAGCCGCCCGCTGCTCCAGCCAAGCCGGCGCCTCCGCCCAGTTCGCTGAAGCCGATGGCGCAGTAAGCGAAGTCCGTCGGGGCTGGGCCAGGCGCTCAGCCCCGCGCAAAGTCCTCCAATCAACGATCCGCCCCCCACTCATCGCGATCTCATCCTCCAAGCCAGCGAATCCGCCAGAAAAAACGATTCAGACGCGGTTCTCCGGAAGCCGCCAGCCAGTTGTGCGACGGTCCCCGCCGGGATAGTATTTAAAACTGTATCCGACGGGAGAACCAATGAAACCACGTAGTCGCCGAGAATTCATCGGGGCCGCCGCGCCGTTCGCGGGCGTCTTCGCGTTACCCGCGCTTTCCACCGCCGTCGAGGCCGCCACCACGCCGTACCAGCGCCCCAAGCTCAAGATCACCGACGTCCGCACCGCGGAAGTGCGCGTCCACGGCTACCAGGTCCACGTTCGCATCTACACGGACCAGGGCGTCATCGGACAGGGCGAATGCACCGACGCCGCCCAGGGCGCGGTGCCCATCATCCGCTCGTTCCGCCGCGCCCTCATCGGCCAGGACCCGCTCAATGTCGAAGCGCTGTGGGAGCGGCTCCGCACCTTCGGCATCTTCGCCGGCGCGCAGGGCGGCCAGTACACCACCGCGCTTACCGGCGTCGAGATCGCCCTGTGGGACCTGGCCGGCAAGGCCACGGGACTCCCCGTCTATCAGCTATTGGGCGGACGCGTCCGCGACAAAGTGCGCGTCTATTGCGACTCCGGCGCGCGCGAGATGGAGCCCGGCGACGAAAAGTCCAAGGCCCGCATCAACGAGATCAAGGACCTCGGCTTCACCGCCGCCAAGATCGACATCGACGACGCCATGGACCCGGCCCGCTTCGACCGCGTCAACTGGACCGCGAACAACGCCGAGATCGATCACATGCTGGCCAAGATCGCATTCACCCGCGATCTGTATCCCAAGAACATCGATCTCGCCGTCGACATGCACGGCCGCTACGACGCCACCACCGGCAAGCGCGTCGCCAAGGAGGTGGAGAAGTTCAAGCTGCTGTGGCTGGAAGAGCCTGTGCCCGCCGAGAACATCGACGCCATGCGGGACATCCGCCAGTCGACGTCGACGCCCATCTGCTGCGGCGAAAACATCTACATGCGGCACGGCTTCCGCGAGGTGTTTGAAAAGCGCGCCGCCGATATCGTCATGCCCGACCTCAACAAGTGCGGCGGATTGCTCGAAGGCCGCAAGATCGCCGACATGGCGCACGCCTACTACGTCCCCTTCGCGCCCCATTGCGTGGTGTCGCCGGTGGGGACCATGGCGGTGGCCCACGTCTGCGCGGCCGTGCCGAACTTTCTGGTCCTCGAATGGCACTGGATCGACTCGCCCGAACTCTGGCGCAACTGGGTCAAGGAAGGCGAAATCATTCAAAAGGGCTTCATCCCCATGCCCGAGCGCGCCGGCATCGGAGTGGAAATGAACGACGACGCCGCCAAAAAGGCGCAGGTGAAGGGAACGCCCTGGTTCGAACCGGCTCAAGGAGCGTAATATGCGGACCACATTGTTAGCCGCGGCCCTGTCCGGGGCCGCTCTCTTCGCACAGCCCGGGGTCCTCACCAAACAGGACCTCATCAAATACACGCCGGACTGGAAGGGCGAACGTTACGAAGACGGCCGCCCCAAAGTCCCCGACAGCATTCTCAAACGCATGAAGGCGGTCACGCTCGAGGAAGGTTGGGCGGTGCTGCGCGATTCCGGCTTCTCGCATCAATACGAAGACGGCTGGCTGAGCATCCATCCGGAAAAGGTGCTGGTGGGCCGCGCGCTCACCGCACAGTGGCTGCCCGGCCGCCCCGACATCCACAAGGTGATCGCCGAGCAGGGCAAGAAGGACGGCCGCATCGGCGCGCCGAACGCCTGGGCGGTGGACATGCTGCAACCGGCCGACGTCTATGTCGTCGACCACTTCGGCCTCAAGCAGGACGGCCCGTCCATCGGCGATAACGTGGGCAACGCCATCTACGCCAAAAGCCACAACGGCATCGTCTACAATGGCGCGGTGCGCGACATCAACGGCCTGAAGGAGCTCGACGATTTCGTCTCGTTCGTCCGCTTCTACGACCCTTCGCACCACTTCTCCACGCTGGGGCCGCGTTTGAACTCGACGCTGATCGGCATCAATATCCCCATCCGCATCGGCGGGGCGACGGTGATGCCGGGCGACGTCGTGTTGGGGCGCGACGGCGGCGTGCTGTTCATCCCGCCGCAGTTGGCGGAAAAGGTGGTGAAGACCGCCGAGTTCATCCACCTGCAGGACGCCTTCGGACACCAGCGGCTGCGCGAAGGCAAGTACACCAGCGGCCAGATCGACACCCGCTGGTCCGAGCCGATCGAGAAGGATTTCACCGCCTGGCTCGAGGAGAACCAGGACAAGCTCCCCGTCGCCAAGGAGCAGGTTCTCGAGATCATTAAGGAGCGCCGCAAGTAACGCGGCCGGCGCGCAATCGTAATAGGATGCAGATATGCCATCATCCTCATTCGCGCGCATCGCCTGCGCGGCGCTCGTCGGCGCGGCCCTGTTCCAGATCCACGCCGTCGCGGCGGACTTCGTTGACATCATGCCGGATTCGAGCCTCAAGGGCTGGACCCGCATCCCCATTCCCGCCGTCGACGGTCTGAAACCCAAGCTCCAGTGGCGCGTCGACGCCGGCCAGAAGGCCCTGATCTGCGCGGGCGACGGCGGCCACGAATGGCTCCGCTACGACAAGGAGCTCGGCGACTACATCCTGCATGTCGAGTGGCGCTTCACTCCCAAAACCGAAGAGCCCAAGAAGTACAACAGCGGCATCGGCATCCGCCTGTCCAAGCAGGGCGAGTTGTGGACGCAGGCGCAGACCGGCCCCACCGGCGGCTATCTGTTCGGCGAGAATCTGTCCGACGGCGCCATCAAACGCTTCAACCTGATCAAGGAAATGAAGGAGAACCGCGTGAAGCCCGCCGGCGAATGGAACACCTACGACATCCGCGTGCAGGGCGACAAGGTGACGCTTTCGGTGAACGGCGCCGAAGTCAGCGAAATCTCCGGCATCGCGCTTCGCCGCGGCTACATCGGCCTCGAAGGGGAGTACTACGAAATCACCTTCCGCAGCATCACGCTGAAGACGCTCGACTAACATGCGCAGCTCGCTTTGTTTCGCAATCCTGGCGGCCGCGCCGCTCGCCGCCGACCCCGTGGAGGTCCCCAGGGGCGCGCACGTGCTGTTGCGGATGATGAACTCCGTTTCGACGCGCACCGCCCAACCCGGCGACTTCGTGTATCTGCGAACCGCGACGCCCATCGTCGCCGGAGGCCGCGTCGCCGTTCCACCCGAAAGCTACGTGCAAGGCGTGGTTGTGCGATCGAAGCGAGCGGGCAAAGTATCGGGACGCGCGGAACTCGCCATCCGGCTGGAGACGCTGACGCTCGCAAGCGGGCAGGTGGTGAAGTTCGCGCCGAAAGTCGCGTCGGTTGACGGCGGCGAAAGCGGCCAGCGCGTCAAAGACCCCGAGGGCGACATCCAGCAGTCCTCCGGCAAAGGGCAGGACGCCGCCCAGGTGGCGATCCTGGCCGGCTCCGGCGCGGCGCTCGGCGCCATGGTGGACCGCACCGTCCGCGGCGCGGGCATCGGCGCGGGCGCGGGCTCCGCGGTGGGCCTCGCGAGGGTCCTGTTGACGCGCGGCCAGGAGGTCGAACTCCGCCAGGGCTCGACTCTCGACGTCATCGTCGACCGTCCTATCGCACTCGAGTAATCAGATGCCCAACTCGAAGTCCATGCCGCGCGCCATGCGCTGGGCGATCGTCCTTGGCGCCGGCGCGATTCTTTATTTCACGCCATTCGCCGGCCTCGCGCCCGCCCAGCGCCACTTGCTCGCCATCTTCGCCGGCACGATCGTGGCCCTGGTTCTACAGCCGGCGCCCATGGGCGCAAGCGTCCTGATCGCCACCACGCTGCTGCAACTCACCGGCACGCTCCCACCGGCCAAGATCCTGTCCGGCTTCGCCAACGTCACGGTCTGGCTCATCTTCACGGCGTTCCTGTTCGCCCGCGCCATCACCTCCACCGGTTTCGGCATGCGAGTGGGCTATCTGTTCGTCGAATGGTTCGCGCGCACGCCGCTCACGCTGGGTTACTCCATCGCGGCCGTCGGCGTGGCGCTCGCGCCCTTCGTTCCCTCCGACACCGGCCGGGGCGGCGGCATCATGTACCCGGTGACGCAGAGCATCGCCGACGCGTTCGACTCCAAGCCCGGCCCCACGGCCCGCCGCATCGGCAGCTATCTCATGCTGACCGGTTTTCATACCAATTACCCCGCCTCGGCGTTGTTTCTCACCAGCATGGCGTCGAACCCCGTGATGGCCGAGTTCGCCGCCAGGATCGCGCACGTTAACCTGAGCTGGGTCAACTGGCTGCGCGGCTCCATCCTGCCCGCTATTCTGACCTTCACGCTCGTGCCGTGGCTGCTGATGCGGCTCTCTCCGCCCGAAGTGCGGGACACCGCGCCCGCCCGCGACCTCGCCCGCCGGGAACTCGCCAGGATGGGCAAGCCGAAGCGCCAGGAAAAGTTACTCATGGCCATCATGCTGGGAGTTATGATCGGCTGGATTACCTCCCCGTGGCACAGCGTTCCGAACACCTTCGTCGCGCTGGCCGGCGTCTGCGCGATCCTGGTGTTTCACGTCATGGAATGGGACGAGTTACTCGGCGAGCGAAAGGCCTGGGACGCTCTCATCTGGTTCGCGCCGCTGGTGATGATGTCGGACTCGCTGAACGAGACAGGAGTTATCAAGACTCTCTCCTCCGCGTTCTTTTCCCGCCTGCACGGCGTTCCCTGGCCGCTGGCGCTGGCGGTCCTGGTCATCGGCTATCTCTACATCCACTACGTCTTCGCCAGCATGACGGCGCACGCCCTGGCGCTCTATCCTGCGTTCCTGGCCGCGGCGTTGGCCTGCGGCTGCCCGCCGATGCTCGCGGCGCTGTCTTTCGCCTATTTCTCGAACCTCGACGCGGGCATCACGCATTACGGCACCGGTTCCGCGCCGCTGTTTTACGGAGCAGGTTATGTCGCCCAAGGCGACTGGTGGCGCATCGGCTTCATCCTGTCGGTGGCGAATCTGGCGATCTGGCTAGGAATCGGACCGTGGTGGCAACGTCTCGTGGGACTCTGGTGAGTTAGCCGCCCGCAGCACATCCGCGGCCCGCACCACCGTACAATATTCCCCGTCCATATTCGCCAGGCTCAGGGCGTGAACCTCATCGGCCGTCCACTCACGCCCCGCCCAGTCCTTCCGGCCGAAGGTGAAGCAGGCGTCCTCCACCAGGAAGACATCGAATCCGAGATTCCCCGCCATCCGGACCGTCGCCTCGACGGAGTTATTCGTGATCACTCCCGCCACCACCAGCAGACTTACCCCGCGCCCCCGCAATATCGACTCGAAATCCGTCCCGATAAAGGCGCTGTTGGTTCTCTTGGCGACCACCATCTCACCGGTAACCGGCGTCGCTTCCGGCTTGAAGTCATGCCCAGGCTGACCCGGCCGGTAATGCGACCGCGGCTCCACCGAGTCATGCCGGACGTGATAGATGGGTCGCCCCGAACCGCGCCACGCCGCCAGCAGCGCCGCGACATTCCCCTCCGCGCCGGCGTTATTACGCACGCCCCAACTCGGGTGGTCGATCGCCCTCTGCAGGTCGATCACAATGAGCGCGGAGGCGGGCGGTAGCGAAGCCGGCAGCAAACGGAGCATAATTCATCTTATCTGGATCCCCGCACCCGCCATGCCAAAACGACTCGCCCTTCTGCTCGTGACCGCTTCGCTGCTGCTCACCGCCCAGACCACTCCGCAACCACCTCGGCCGGCGCCGGATACCGCGCCCAAGACCTACACGCTCCCGCCCGAGAAGTTACAAAAGGCCATTGACTACGGCAACATCCGCAATCGCCTCCACTTCATCGAATTCTTTTACGGCGTCGCGGTGTTGGCCGCCATCCTCAAACTACGCATCGCCCCGCGCTTCCGCGATTGGGCGGAGGCCGCCTCCAGCCGCCGCATCGTCCAGGCCTATGTCTTCGCACCGTTGATCGTCGCGGCCACCGACATCCCATCGCTGCCCTTTGAACTCTACCGTCACCACATCGGCCTCAAGTACGAGCAATCCGTCCAAGGGTGGGGCTCATGGTTCTGGGACTGGACCAAGGGAGAACTGCTCGCCTGCGCCCTGGCCGGCCTGCTCGCCTGGATCCTCTACGCCGCCATCCGCCGCAGTCCGCGACGCTGGTGGTTCCACTTCTGGCTCGTCGCCGTGCCCATCGTGCTCTTCATCATGCTCATCGAGCCCGTGGTCATCGAGCCCATGTTCTTCAAGTTCGAGCCGCTCGAGCAGAAGCATCCCGCCCTGGTCTCCGAAATCGCGAAAGTGACCCGGCATGGCGGCCTCGACATCCCCGCCTCGCGCATGTTCGAGATGAACGCGAGCGAGAAGCTGAACTCGCTGAACGCCTACGTCGCCGGCATCGGAGCCTCAAAGCGCGTGGTGGTCTGGGACACCACCATCCGGAAGATGACCACGCCGGAGATCCTGTTCGTGTTCGGCCATGAGATGGGACACTACGTGCTCCAGCACATCTGGATGGGCGTCGGGGTGGCGGTCCTCGTCATCCTGCTGTTTCTCTACCTCGGCTATCGCGCCATGCGCTGGGCCCTCGACCGATGGGCCGGCGCCTGGTCCATCGCGGGCGTTGAGGACTGGGCGTCCATGCCCGTCCTCCTGCTGGCCGTCGCCATCTTCAGCTTCGTCTCCGAACCGTTGATGAACACCTGCAGCCGCATGCTCGAACACAACGCCGACATCTACGGCCTCGAAGCGATCCACGGCATCGTGCCGAACGCGCCGGAAGTGGCGGCGCACGCCTTCCAGGTTCTGGGCGAGATCTCCCTCGACGATCCCAACCCCAACCCCTTCGTCGAAATCTGGATCTACAACCACCCCGCCATCAGCGACCGCGTGCGCTTCGCCTCGCAATACGACCCCTGGTCGAAGGGCCAGCCGCCCAAATACATCCCCTGAAAAAGCGAAGCGGCCAGCGCCCCGCAAAAGGGCCTGGCCGCTGCTTGTTGCCGCTTCGTTCTTTCTAGAACAAGTTCCACAGGAACTGGTTGTAGACTTCGTGGTGATACTGAACTTCCTGCGGCTTCACAAACGTGCCGAGCAGCCGCGGGCAGCGATCCGCCGAAGCCTGCTTCAGGTCCGCGAAGCGCTCCTTCACATCCGCGCCCAGCAGCTTCGTCGTCCAATCCGCCTTCTTGAAGTTCTCCAGCGCATCGTAGATGTTGTCCGGCAGGTACCGCTCCGCCTGGCGCAGGTTCTCGATGGTGCTGATCGTGCCGTCCAGGCCGGTCTTGAACACCGACAACATCACCAGGTACGGATTGGCGTCCGGACCCACCGAGCGGACTTCGACGCGCGAGCTGCGCTCGTTGCCCAGCGGGATGCGGATCATCGAACCGCGGTCCACCGCCGACGCCTTGATCTGGTTCGGCGCCTCGAAGTGCGGATCCAGGCGGCGATAGGCGTTGACGCTCGAATTCAGCATCAGGCAGATGTCGTTGCCGTGGGTGAGGATGCGGTCCACGAAATCCCAGGCGAACGGGCTGATCTTCTCTTCGCCTTCCGGATCCCAGAAGATGTTCTTGCCATCCTTGGTCACCGACACGTTGGTGTGCATGCCGCTTCCGTTCACGCCCACCACCGGCTTCGGCAGGAAGCTGACCGAGAAACCCATCTTGTTGGCGATCTGGCGGCAGATCAGCTTATAGAGCTGGATGTGGTCGCCCGCCGCCACCGTCTCGGCGTAGCTGTAGTTGATTTCGAACTGCGACGGCGCGACTTCGGGGTGGTCTTTCTCGTTCTGGAAACCCATCGCGCGCTGCACTTCGGCCGACTTGTCGATGAACTGGCGCAGCGGATCGCCCGGCAGCGAGTGGTAGTAGCCGCCCGTGTTCACATACTCGAACTTGCCCGTTTCATGATAGCGGCGCTCGGCGTCCACGCCCGCAAACAGGAAGCCCTCGATCTCGTTGGCGGCGTTCAGCGTGAGGCCCTGTTCCTTGTACAGCCCGTTGGCGTAGTGCTTCAGCACGCTGCGGATGTCGGCGGCGTACGGCGAACCGTCCTTGTCGATGACTTCGCCAAACACCAGCACCTTGCCAGGCCCAAAGATGTCGGACGGGCCCCAGTAGAACGCGGCCCAATCCATGCCCAGCCGGAGATCGCTCTCCCGCTGCGCCGTAAAGCCGCGAATCGAGGATCCGTCGAACGTCAGGTTGTCCCAGCTCTTCAGCAGGAACTTCTTGTCGTAGTCGAGCATGTGCAGGCGGCCTTCAAGGTCGCTGAACATGACGGTGACGGCCTTGATCCGCTTTTCGTCGGTCAGATACTTCAGACGCTCTTCCCGGATCTGCTCGATCGGAACGCGCTTCATCCGCTGTTCCTTGGCAGCCAGGTTCTTCTCTTCTAACTCTGCGTAAGAGAGGGTAAGAAAATCTTGCAGTCCGTTCAATTCGTCTCCTTGCGACCTTGTTAGGGTCTAATCGGAAAGTCCGCCTGTGCCACTTCGTCGTGAGCGCAAGCGCTCTCGTGGGGCTTCCGAGCGACAGGGCCGGCGAACCGCCGGGCGCCGAAGATCAGGCTTTACACCATCATCCACCGCGGGCCTATGGAAGTGGAAGCAAAAGGTTTTTATGAAATCGATTCAAAGAATGATTACGGATGTTTCAGCGCCCGCGCGTCGCTTTTCCAGACGCTCCGCTGAAGCCGGTTTCGGCCTTGAAGGCATCCAGCGCATTGAACACAATCGGGCAATAGCAGGCCCGGTCGATGAACTCCCACATGCGCGTCACAATGCGGCCCTCGCCGCGCACCACATGCGGAAAATCGACGCAATTGGAAGGGCGCGAATCGTAGATGGTGCACTCATTGCCCGACAGAAACACGCAACCCTCGGGGGTGCGCCGCAGCACCGGCTCGCCGTCCTCGCCCTGTTCCACGTATTGCGCCTTGAACTTCGCCAGCGGCAGCCGCATCGCCTTCGCCAGGTTCAGGATGTCGCGCTCCAGCAGCGGAACCGCGGCCACCTTGCAGCAGTTCGCGCACGCCGTGCAATCGATCTGCTCCTCGATCTCCGCGCCGATGTGGCGCAGCCGCCGCTCCACGTAGCCGTGCGTCTTCAGATGCTTGCGGAAGCGTTCGTTCTCTTCCCGCATCTTCTCGCCCGCGCGGCGAATCTGTACCAGGTCCGTGATCAAAGAAGGATGTCGCCCCGTCCCTCCATGATCGCACGCCGCGCCTACTCGGCCCGCAATTCCCGCGGAGCCGCGATGGTCACCGCGCCCGTGGCCGCCCACTCCGTTCCGCGCACGAACGTCCCAACGAACGCCGGAGTGCCGACGGCGGGAATATCGTGCCCCAGCGCAGTGGTGAACACCCTCCCCTTGCCGTAATCGACCGTCCACAGCATCGGTTGATCGAGCCCCGCTCCCGGCGTCGGCTGCTTGGCCTTGCCGTTATACAGCGCATGATCGTCCCACGCCGTGGCCAGCACGTGGAAGGTCCCCTCCGGCCGCCATTTCAGATTCGCGTACAACTCATCGGCCGGCTGCGCGAAGCTCTTCTTCAACCCGCGCGTAATCGGATGATCGGCGTCGCGAACGTCCACGCGAAAATCGTGCTTGGCCGAATGATGCCCGTTGTTCGGACGCCAGTTGCCCGCCGACATGGTTTCGTATTCGGTCCAGCCATCGAAAGCGGCGGTCGAAAAGTGGTACACCACCAGCCCCTTGCCCGACTTCACGTAATCCACCAGGGCCTGGTCCGCGCGATCGCCCCAACGCAGCGCGGGCTTGCGCGAATCGTAGTAGTTGAGGATCACCACGTCATACGGCGCAAGCGTCTCCGGCCCGCCCCCCCGATACTCCTCCGTGACGCGAACCTCGAACCGCCCGGTGTCCTCCAACGCCTTCCGTAACAGCGGCGTCGTGCCGCGCCAGTCGTGGCCGTTCTGCCCTGTGATGATCAGCGCCTGTATCTTCGGCGCGGCGCCGGGAGTCTGCGCGAATCCCGCCGCGGCCGAAAGCAATATCGTGATAGCAATGCGGAACATTTCGCCCTCACTCTATCACTTCGCCTTTGACACAATAAGGGTCCTGGCGAACCCTATGACAACCCGCAGAACCGCCCTCCGGCAACTCGCCGTCGGACTCCTCGCCGCCCGCTCCTCGCGCGCCGCCGAAGCCAGCGTCAACATCCGGATCGACGAACCCATCGGCCCCATCGCGCCCGCCCTCTACGGCCACTTCACCGAACACATCGGCGGAGTCATCTATGGAGGCGTCTGGGTCGGCGAGAACTCGTCCATCCCCAACGAACACGGCCTCCGCAAGCGCCTGCTCGACAGCCTGCGCCTGCTGCGCCCGCCCGTCATCCGCTGGCCCGGCGGCTGTTTCGCCGACAGCTACGACTGGCGCGACGGCGTCGGCCCCCGCGCCAAACGCCCCCGCCGCCTCAATTTCTGGCAAACCGATCCGCAACTCGCCAAAGCCCCCGACGGCCCCCAGAAGTACGAACCGAACGAATTCGGAACCGCCGAGTTCATGCGCTTCGTGCGAGCCGTCGGCGCCGAGCCCTATTTCGCCGCCAACGTCCGCAGCCTCACCCCCCGCGACTTCCACGAGTGGATCGACTACTGCAACACGCCCGCCGGCAAAACGACCCTTGCGGATCAGCGCGCCGCCTCGGGCGACGTCGAGCCCTACCGGGTCCGCTACTGGGGCGTCGGTAACGAAAGCTGGGGCTGCGGCGGCGACCTGACTCCCGACGAGTACGCCATGGAGTTCCGCCGCTTCACCTCCTATATTCCAAAATTCGACGCCCCGTTGAACCTGATCGCCGCCGGCCCCAATGGAGGCGATCTGAACTGGACCCGCCGCTTCTTCGCCAACCTGGCCGAAAAGAGTCCCGGCCTGTTGAACCGCGTCTGGGGCTGGGCTCTGCACTACTATTGCGGAACGGCCGGCAAAGGCCAGGCTCTCGACTTCGACGTCGCCGACTGGTATGCGCTGCTCGGCAAGGCGAGCCGCATGGAAGACCTGATCGTCCAGCACTGGGCCGCCATGGGCGAAATCGACGCGAGGCACAGAGTGAAGCTCGTGGTCGACGAGTGGGGCGCCTGGCATCGCGCGGGCTCCGAAGTCGACCCGGCGTATCTATTCGGTCAAACTCCCACGCTGCGCGACGCGCTGATCTCGGCCCTCACGCTCGACATCTTCCAGCGCCACGCCGACAAGGTCGCGATGGCGAACGTAGCGCAGTTGGTGAACAACCTCCACGCCCTCTTCCTCGCCCGCGAGGACAAGTTCACCGAAACCCCCAACTACCACGTCTTCCGCATGTACATGCCGCACGCGGGCGCGACGTCGGTGCGCGCGGACTTCTCCGCCCCGCAAGCCGCGGGCATGTGGCGGCTGGCCGGGTCGGCCTCGATCCGGGGCCGCCAGTTGACGCTCACCGCGGTGAACAGCCACGCCACGGAAGAATGCGCCGCGGCCATCGCCATCCCTGGCTACAAGGTCGCGTCAGCGTCGTCGACGACCCTCGCATCAACCGACCTGCGCGCCCACAACAGCTTCGAAGCGCCGCGCCGCCTCGAACCTCGCACCGCCCCGGCCGAACTGGCAAGCGGCGTCTACCGCTTCCCGCCGGCGTCCGTCACGCGCCTGGACATCACACTGGCGTGAAGCATCAGGCGGAGGCCACCGGCCCTGGCTATAATGACCGAACATTCTGCCGGAAGACGCCCAGTGATGCGGTAATGTGAGGGTGGCGGTGCGCCGCCCAATTCAAGTTCCCGGAGAGCAAACGATGGCGCGGATCGAAGGCATCCGGATACGGAATTTTCGTGCGTTGCGGGACGTCACTCTCGGCAGGGTGTTCAGTCTGCAGAAGCCCGAACCGCTCACTCCGATGACCGCCGTTATTGGCCGGAATGGCAGCGGCAAGAGTACGTTATTCGACGCTTTCGGTTTCCTCTCGGACTGTCTGCGAACAGGGGTCGAAGAAGCCTTCGACGCCCGGGGACGAGGCGGGATTGAACGAGTCAAGTCGCAGGGACAGCAAGGGCCGATTGAGTTCGAAATTTACTATAAGGAGGAGGGCAATGCTCGCCCGATCACCTACGAACTGTCCATCGATCAGGACGAAAGCGGACGGCCGTACGTGCAGAAGGAGCGACTGAGACAGCGACGCAAAGGCCAGGACCGCGGGTGGCCCTTCTCTTTCCTGATTCTCAATGAGGGCAAGGGCGTCGCCTGGAAAGGCGAGACCGAAGGCCGGCAAATCAAGGAGGCCGATCCTGAGTTCGATCTGATCGAACTGATGGAGACAATAAAGCGTGATGAGCATCGCGAAGAGAGTAAGCAGACGGAAGTGGTCGAGCTAGACGACAAGCGGAAACTCGGAATCGCGACATTAGGATCGCTGAAGCAGCACCCTCGAATCTCCTCGTTCCGGCGATTTATTGAGGGCTGGCGCCTCAGTTACTTCAGCCCCGACGCCGCACGGAGTCTTCCACTTGCCGGACCTCAGAAGCACCTCAACGTCCACGGCGATAACTTGGGCAATGTCGTGCAGTTCATGGAGCGCGAACACTCCAGGAAATTCCGCGCGATATTGGATCGCATCGCGAACAAGATCCCTGGCGTTCAGAAGATCGACACCGAACGAACCCCTGACGGGCGGCTCCTTCTGCGTTTCAACGACAAGGGCTTCCAGGATCCTTTTTATGCCCAACAAATGTCCGACAGAACATTGAAGGTGTTTGTCTATCTACTACTGCTTGAGGACCCATCTCCGCCGCCGTTTCTATGCGTAGAGGAACCCGAAAATGGTCTCTATCACAAGCTTGTGGAGACGCTCGCCCGGGAATTTCGCGACCACGCCAGCAATCAGAAGCCCGGATCGCAGGTCTTCGTCACGACGCATCAGCCATACTTCGTCGACGCGCTATCGCCGAAAGAGGTTTGGGTCCTGGAAAAGGGAGGCGATGGATTCTCCACTATCCGCAGGGCCAGCGATGACTCCGTCGTTGAGAACCTGGTCAGGGAAGACCTTCCCCTGGGAAGCCTGTGGTACAGCGATTACTTAGAGACCCGGTGAAACCCGAATGCACCTTGCGATACTCGTCGAGGACATGTCCGGCCAGCGATTCTTGGACAAAGTGCTACCGGCCATTCTCGGCGACTCAGACACATACAAAGTAATCGCCTACAAAGGCACTCGGACGGCTGCCGAAAGACATGAGGGACGAAAAGGATCCGGCAAAGCGGATTCTGCTCCACAACTTGCTTCGGTTGCTTAAGGGCTATGGCCGGACGTTCCACGGCTACCCACGCGGCTACGAGTGCGCGCTGGTCATCGTTTGCGATCTGGACGACCGGGATCGAACCGCGTTCCTGGCCGAGCTTCAGGCGGTGCTCGACCAATGCAGCCCGAAGCCCCGCACTCAATTCTGCCTCGCGATCGAGGAGGGCGAGGCGTGGCTATTGGGTGATCTTGACGCCGTCCGAACCGCATATCCAGGCGCCAGGAAAGCCGTCCTCGACGATTATGTCAACGACAGCATATGCGGAACCTGGGAAGTCTTGGCGGACGCCGTTTACCCGGGTGGCTGTACTGCGCTCATCCGCAAGGGCTGGCAAGCGGTCGGAGCGGAAAAGCATCGCTGGGCGGATCGCATTTCGCCACACATGAAGGTCGACAAGAACGCCTCACCCAGCTTCTGTTCGTTCCGGGACTCCGTCAGAATACTGCGCGCGAAGGCTTAGCCTCACCGCCCCACCCGATACGCATACAAGCCCGTCCGGGCCGCGATAAACAACGTCTTCCCATCCTTCCCGCCGAAGGCCAACTGCACGGGCCGCTCCGGGACCTCGATGACATCGATCAACTTGCCCGCCGGGCTATAGACCATCACATTTCCCGAAGCGAGATACACATTCCCCTGCCCATCGACGGCCACGCCCTCGGCCGCCCGATCCACAAACAGCCGAAGATCCTTCAACGTCCCATCCGGCCCCACCGAAGCCGCATACACCTGATGCTCACTCTCATCGCAGACATAGAAAGGCTTCCCCGGCGCCACGCGCGCCAGCCCAAACGCCCGGATGACATCGTGCATCTTCGACCCGTAGTACAAGCTCCCCGAAACAAAGTCCTGCCCCGCCGGGATGAACGTGCCCCCATCCGGCGAGACGTAGTGATACGGTTTGGCCACCGGCACGGCCTCCAGGAAATCGTTCTCCCAACGCCAGTAATCCACCGGGAGCACTGCCGTCGCGCCGGGCCGCGGCGCCGCCGGCTCAGGCTTCAGCAGCGTCGCCTCGCCGCCCTTCAGCGCATACACCACGCCCTTGCCCGCATACGAGACCACCAGCAGGTTCCCCGCCCCATCCGACGCCAGGTTCACCGGCTCCAGCGGAAAATCGCTGACCAGCGCCACCGCGCGAGCCGCCGCATCCCACCGCCAGATCCGCTGCCACTTCGCATCCACGAAATAGTAGTCGCCATTGTTTGAAACAGCGCCGCCCGAAATGTTGTAGAACCCGCCCGCCAGTTTCTCCACCCTGGGCTGCGTGGCGCGCGCCGCTGCCGAGCCGGAAATATTCATCCAGGCAAACTCGCGCTGCCGTTCCTCAACGCCGTGGACCGCGTCATAAACCGTTTTTTCGAAGGAGGCCTTGGCGTCCGTATAGCAGTGGACATTCCGCAGCCGGATATTCTTCGACCCCGTCACCTTGATCGCATAGGGAAACGGTTGAAAGCTGCTCACCACCCGATACATGTGGAAGTTCGCAATCGTAATGTCGCTCGAGTTGTCGATCTCCAGCGCCGAAGCGAACCCGCCCTCGCCCCGTTCCTCCTCGGTTTGCGGCGCATACACCTGCCAGTTCGAAACGTTCCGGAACAGCAGTTCGTACCGCACGTGATGCTCGCTCGACATCTGGTACACGCGGCCCGGCGTCTTCGTATCCGACACCAGCAGCCCCGCTTGCGCGAACGTGCTGGGCGTCCAGATATCGGCGAACGTCCCGCCGCCCCCATCGGTCACCCACAAGCTCGGATACTGGCTGTCCCACCGCCGGTTCAAATTCGGATCGGCCGTATGCGTGTTGTTGTAGATGTCCTCGCGCCCGCCATCGATGCGAGAGGTGCCATGCCCGCCCAGAAACCGGACGTCGTTCATCATGGAACGCTCACCCGCCATCCACTTGGCCGCCACGGCGCGCGGGTTGATCCCGTTCGTATAGATCCCGATGCCGGCGACGATGTTGGTCCCGCCCTTCGGCGCCAGAAGCACCGGCACAGCCGGCCCGGTCCCCTGATACGCTTCCGTCAGATCCTCAAGCACCAGCGCGGTCATGCTCGGATGCAACCCAACCAGCACGGTGTCGGGCCGCAGGGCGATCGTGCCCGTCACCCGATACTTGCCCATCGGGAAGTACAGGCTGCGCTCGGCCGCGATGGCCGCCCGCAGCGCCGCGGTGTCGTCGGAAACGCCATCGCCCTTGGCCCCGAAGGATCGCACGTTCACCCACGTCTCCCGAGCCGGCGCCTCCGGCAGATCGGCCCGATCCGCCGGCCAACTCGCCAGCCTCGCCGCGTCGAACGCCGTGCGGAACTCGCCCGCCGCGCCCAAATCGGCGAAATGCAGCCCGTGCGAGAACGTCTTCACCTCGTACTGTTCGCCCACCCCGGCCGTCCGCTTCCCACTCTCCCGGAACGAGGCGAACACCGGCACGCGCCGGCACGCCACGCCCTCCATGTTGATCTCCGTCCGCGGACTCCGCTCCCGGCTGATCACCACCGCCGGCCCCGAAATGTCTTCCATGCGGCCGTTCTTCACCCACAGTTCCTCGGCGTAATCGGCATCGATCGAAATCGCCGTCGGGACATTCTTGAAGCTCGGATGAATCAGCGTCATCCCCGCCTCATGCGTGCGGATGGCGGCCGTCTTTTGTCCTTCGAACGACGCATCCACCAGCGTGAACTGCCACCCCGGCGAAGGCTTGCGAGTCGAAACGCCATACTGGCCGCCGACGAATCGCAGATCCTCGGCATAGTTGCCGCCGTCCCTGATCCCGGCCAGCGCGGACCCCAACCGGAACTCCATATGCGCCAGGTAGCAATGCTGCGCGTAGCGCGCCCGCACCGCCGCCGCCCCCGGATTGCCGTCCTCGATCTCGATATCGATATTGCTCATCGCCGAATAAAACGTACCCGGCGTGGCGTCGTAGGGCTGGCTGACGTTCACACCGTGCCGTCCGCTGTATCGCGTGGTTGGACTCGGCGCCGGACCGCCGCGCCCACTTCCCGGCCTCGACCCGGCGAAGAAGATAACGTAATTCTCGTGCGCCGCGTCGCCATAGCCCGCCGTATTCGCGCCCAGCACGAAAACCGGCCGCTTCGCTCCGTATCCGATCACACGGATGCTCGGCCAGACATACACGGTCTTGGTGATCCGGTACCGGCCCTCCGGCACGAACACAACGCCCTGCCGCGTCGTCTCCTGCACGCGGTCGATGGCTTTTTGTATGCCCGCCGTATCGTCGGCGAGGCCGTCGGCGCGCACGCCGAACTCCTCGCGAGTCAGGTAGACGGCCTTGCCGTCCTCAGGCCGAACCGTGTAGTAGGAAGCCGCAAAGGCGGGAAGCGCCGCCAGAATGAACAATCGGCCGTACATCGTCAGATCTCCGTTTCGCCCCCAGCATATCGGAGATTCCGACCCGATGGACGGGCGTTAGTTGCCGTCCTTGGTCGTGGGCGGCGCCGTGGACTGTCGCAGGCTATCGATGGCGCACCGGGCCCGATTGTTGAACCCGGCGCAAGGGGCCGAATCGTCCCACGCCCACAGGTTGTCGCCGTCCTTGGTGATCAGCCGCAGGATCAGGACCTCGGGCTTGCTCGTCTCCACCGTCTCCACGCTCCTCGGCGCCGCGCGCGGGGCCGCCTCCGGATCCGGGTTCTCCGCCTTGGCCACGCTCGATCGCGTCGCCAGTTCCGCCCTCCCGCGAATCACCGCATCCGCCTTGTCCTGCGCCTCCACCACCACGAAGCGCCTCGAATTGATCACCGACGCGATCAGTTGCTCGCGCGCCAGTTCGCCGTTGGTCCCCTCGAGCGGCGCCACCCAGATTCGCCGGATCTTCGCGTAGGGATCCCGGTCCGCTCGCCGCAGCGTGATCTTCAGCCCCTTGAACGGTTTATCCGGCACGGGCGCCGAGACCCAGTTCAGCTCCTTGCCCGGCGGCCACAACCCCGCCGTCCAGAACACCGCCCCGCACTCGGCCAGGTTGCCGGTCAAATCGACGCAGAAACTGACGTGCCGGAACTGTATCCCGGTATTGTTGTGGGCCGTCATCGAAACCACCGCGTGCCCGCCATGCGACCGCACGGCCTTGGCCTCCACGGCGATCGGCCCCGCGGCGCCATCCACGGTGAACGAGAAAACGGCCTTTACCGGGCCGGCGCAGGCGACGCCGGCGGTCAACGCCAACCCCATCAGCAAGCGCATCACTACAGAGTGTCGCAGAAGCTGTCAAAAACGTACAATTTCGGCGCCAAAATGAGCCGTTTAGCGCTCAAAAATGCACGTTTTTACAGCTCCCGCAGGTCCCGCGCCAGCCGTCCGCGCGCATTTTTAGGCCGTCCGAAGTCCCAAAACGGGTCTCCCGGCATGCTTTCCCACACCCGCACGCCGGTTTCGGTCAGCATGGCCGCCAGGCGCTGGTCTTCGGCGGCGACTTCGGCGTCCAGCTCGAGGATGGCGATGGCCGCCCGCAGGTCCAGGTCGTGACGGTATTCGTGCAGGCCGTAGGGGTACCCGTGTTCAACCTCGCCGACAAACTCGCGGTACCGGCGCAACAGGAACTCGCGGCCGCCCTCGACCACGTGGGCCGGGTAGCCGTTGTCCTCCAGGAACCGCTGGATCTCCCCGTCGGTCACCGCAGATACACCGTGCCCGATTTGTAGTCGATCACGGCCTCGCGCCCGCCGTTCAGAATCGACAGCCGACCGGCCTCGATCACGAACTCGTTGTAACGGCTGTTGGCGGGCGTCGCGATGACGCCGGTCCGGTCGATTTCCTCCAGCAGCGACGGACGCATGCTGGCGGGCGAGGCTTCCACACGGATGCAGGCCTCGACAATCGCCTTCACCGACTTGTAGCCGTAACCGACCGGAGTCAGCCCCGATCCGCCCAGGTCGACGTACTGGAAATAATCGGGACTGGGCTCCGAGTAGCTCCCGTCCGAGTAGGCGTACTGCAGGCCACGGTATTGGTCGGAGTGGGAGATCCAGGCGCCGCGCTCGCCGGTGGAGCAGTACATCGTAATGCCCTGGGTGTTCGAGCCCGGCGCCGCATCCGGGAACCCGAGCGCGTTCTGCACGTTCAGGCACGCGCCGTTGGACCAGATGACCCGCGCGTCGGTCCACAGAAAGCCCTCGTTGCCGTTCGGGAAGCGGTCGCGGAGGCCATACACGCTGACGCTCGTGGGAACCAGCCCGGTGATGAAGGCCACCAGGTCCACGTAATGACATCCGATATAAGTGAACGCGTCGGAGTTCTCCGTCGTGCACCAGTTTTGGAAGTTAGAACCTCGGTAATGCCATTTCTCGAGCAGGCACGCGGTTCCCAGCTTGAACTCGCCGAAGCGGCCCTCGCGGTAGCGCATGCGCGCCATCAGGCTGCGGTCGTCGAACCGTTTGTGATACTCGATGCCCACCATCAGCCCGCGCGACCGGGCCTCCTGCTCGATTTCGACGGACTCGGCCGCCTTCAGCACCAGGGGCTTGACGGCCAGCACGTGATGATCGGCCCTTAGCGCCGCCAGGATCGCGTCGTAGTGCAGATGGTCGGGCAGCGCCATCACCACGATGCTGCGGGGCGGCAGCTTCTTGTAGAGTTCGGCGTAAGGTTCGGTCGTCGCCAGGAACCCGTGACCCGGGAAGGCCCGGCGAATGGCGGGATTGGCGGCCAGTGAATCGAGCGTGGACTGCCGGCGCGCGCACACCGCCACGCCGCCGATCATGCCCAGCCGCTGGAGTTGGTACAGCGACGGCAGGATCTGATCGTGGGCGATCATCCCGCCGCCGACCACGGCTACATCCATGCTCGTCATGCCGTTTTGACGGACTCGGCGAAGGCTTCCTCGAGAACGGCGCAGCTTTCGTCGATCGCCTCCTGGGTGATCGAGAGCGGAGGCGCGATTTTCACCGTGGCGCCGCCGAATCCGACCGGGCTGAACATCAGCAAGCCCTTCTCCATGGAAGCTCGCACCACGTTGAAGGCCAAGTCGGCGTCGGGCTCCTTCGAGTTCGGCTTGACGCAGGCGACGCCGGCCACCAGACCCTTGCCGTCCACCCAGCCGATCTGCGGGAAGCGCTTCATCATGGCGCGCAGATAACCGTGCAGGCGCGCACCCATGACGCGGGAGTTTTCGGTCAACCCCTCGCTGACGATCAGGTCGATGGAGGCGAGCGCGGCGGCGCAGGAGATCGGGTTGCCGGTGTGTGTGGAGGTCATCGAACCGGGACCGGGCAGGTCCATCACGTGCGCCGCGCCCGCGATGGCGCCCAGCGGCAGCGAACTCGACACGCCCTTGCCCATGGTGACCAGGTCCGGAACGATGCCGTAATGCTCAAAGCCCCAGAACACGCCGTTGCGGCCGAAGCCGGCCTGCACTTCGTCGCAGGTGAGCAGCGTCTTGTGGCTGGAGGTCCAGGCGCGCAGCTTCTGCATGAAGTCGGAGGGCGCGAAGGAGGCGCTGCCGCCCTGGTACGTTTCAAGGATCACGCCCGCTACGTTCGGCCCCGCGCAGCCGGCTTCCGACAGCGCGCGCAGGAAGGCGTCGAAGGAGGTGTCGGTGGTGCGGAACCCATCGGGGAACGGCGCCTGAACGAAGCCCTTGTCGAGGTTGACGATCCAGTCCTTCAGCGCCGGAATGCCGCCGGCCTGTTGCGCGCCCATCGTGCGTCCGTGGAACGCCTTCTCAAACGAAACGATGACGTGTTTGCCACGGCCGCCCACCTTCACGCCGTGCATGCGCGACAGCTTAATGGCGGCTTCCACGGTTTCCGAGCCCGTGGTCAGCAGGAACACCTTCTTGAGCGGGTCCGGCAGAAGGCCGGCGATGCGTTCGGCCAACCGGGCGCGGATCTCGCTCGGGAAGCAGTAGTTGTGCAGCAGGCCGGATTGGGCCTGGGCGACGATGGCGTCGACGATCTGCTTCCGGCCGTGGCCGGCGTTGGTGACGAGCACGCCGCTCGACCAGTCGATCCAGCAGTTGCCGAAGCGATCGTAGACCTGGAAGCCGTCGGCGCGATCCCACAGGATGGGAGGCTGGCCCTGCATGGCCACCGGTTCGACACGCTGCAGGCGCTCGATCACCGGGACGGATTCAGGGGCGGGGATCGGAGTGACGATCTTCCGGAGGGGGGTGTCCACGCGCGGCACGGCTCGTGGTTCAAGGGAAAACGGGCGAGACATTGCGTCTTATTCTCTCAGATCCGATCGAAGGACAACATTCGATCCACTTTCCGGCGGATGGTTTCCGCGGCTTCCGGAACGTGCAGCACATCGCACTCCGAGCCGAGGATGTGGGGGTGGCCGCAGGCGCGCATTTCGGCGGCCAGGCGGCCGGCGAGTTCGTCGACGCGACCGAGCGGAACGACGGCGTCGGAATAGAAGTTCTTGGTGGGCAGATTGCCGTACAGCACGACGTCGCGGGGCACGACGGCGGCGTCCTCCCACAGGCGTCGCGAACTGCCGAGGCTGAGGATCACCGGATGGAGCCGCGTGGCGAAGGCCTTCACCATGGCGGCGTTCAGTTCGCCGCAATCGTGGAAGATGAGGTCGACGCCCGCCTGGTCGCAGACGGCGAGCATGCGCAGGTCGGGCTGCATCACGAAGTCCTCGAAGATGGTGGACCCGCGTTCGATCTGCTTGGGAGACAGGTAGACGATGTTGGCGGCGGGCTCGCAGATGAGGATGGCCTTGGCGCCGGCCTGGGCCTGGGCGCGCACGGAGCGATGGACAGCGGCTTCGGCCAGTTTCAACGCGTGTTCGGCGAGCGCGATGCCGGGATCGTCTTCGGCGGTGAGGCCGGTTCCGGCCATGGCGATGGCGGTGATGGGGTCGGCCATCAACTTGGTCATCAGCGAGAAGGGGCCGATGGCCATGCCCACCGGGAACAGATCCGTTTCGCTCGCAATGTAGCGGATGGAGTCGAGATGAGCCTGATTGCGCCGGGCGAAGGGCGCGTCGCGGTAGGCGGCGAGATCGAGTTCGCGCGGCTGGTCGAGGTGGTGGGTGTCGACCTCGGACTCCGGGATCCGGAAGGCGCCGAGCAGGTCGGCCTTCTCAAGGCGCAGGTCCATCAGCGGGATGGCGAGCGGCGTCCGGTAGCGGCGGGCGGCCTGTTCCAGCACCTGGCCCAGGCAGCGGCCGTCGAGCACGATGCCTTCGGGGTCGGCGTGTTCATGCAAAACCAGGTCCGCGCCGATCGGCATACGAAGACCGGTGCGGGCGAGGTCGAGGTAGTAGGAGCGGTCCATGAGCGGTAAGCAGACATTATCCTCCGATTTGGCCGCCCCGGTGAGTGGCTGGGGGTTCATCGGCGGGGCCGGCGTCTTACAATGAACTCGTGAGCTACGAAGTGACCCTCATCCCCGGGGATGGCATCGGCCCCGAAGTGACGCTTGCGGCGCAACGCGCGGTGGACGCCACCGGCGTCAAGATCGACTGGCGGCGTTGCGAGTTGAACGAAGAGACCATCCTTCGCAAGAACGAGGTGCTGCCTCCGGAAATCCTGGCGTCCCTGAACCGGACCAAGGTCGGGCTGAAGGGCCCGGTGACCACGCCCATCGCCGGCGGATTCCCCAGCGTGAACGTGGCGCTGCGCAAGGCGCTGGACCTGTTCGCCAACGTCCGGCCCGTACACACGCTGAAGGGCGTCAAGACGCGCTACCAGGACGTCGCCATCGACCTGATCATCTTCCGCGAGAACACGGAGGACCTGTACGCGGGGCTCGAGCATGAGGTGGTGCCGGACGTGGTGGAGAGCCTCAAGATCATCACCCGCAAGGCCTCCCTGCGGATCGCCGAATACGCGTTCCGCTACGCGCGCGCGAACGGGCGGCGGCGCGTCACCGCGGTGCACAAGGCCAACATCATGAAGCTCAGCGACGGGTTGTTTGTGCGATGCGCGCGGGAAACGGCGCTGCAGTATCCGGACATCGAGTACAAAGAGCTGATCGTCGACAACGCCTCCATGCAGTTGGTGATGCGGCCCGAGAAGTTCGACTGCCTGCTGATGCCCAACCTCTACGGCGACATTGTCAGCGACCTGACGGCCGGCCTGGTGGGCGGACTGGGCATCGTGCCCGGCGCGAACGTGGGCGAACATCACGCCGTGTTCGAAGCCGTGCATGGCAGCGCGCCGGACATCGCGGGACAGGGAATCGCGAATCCGACGGCGGTGATGCTTTCGGCCGTCATGATGCTGCGCCACCTGGGCGAACGCGAGGCCGCCGACCGCATGCACGACGCCATCACGCAGGTGTATCAGGACGGCAAGCACCTGCCCGGCGACGTGGGAGGCACGGCCAGCACCGCGGAATTCACCAACGCTGTCATTCGCTTGATCCAAGCCTAAGCCCCAGCGGAAGTCGCGTGGGCCGCGGCAACGCTTCGGGCAGCCAGGACGTAGCTTCGTTGCCCGCGATCGGAGACGGCCCGCGGCGATTTCGTCCTCGCACGCGGTCCCACGCGACTTGCGCCGCAGGCCGCTGTAGAGCCTTTGGTACCAGTACAAAAACAGTCCTAAAGGCACTGCCTGAGCCTCGGTTTCAGCCCGTACACTGATTTTGAGAGCTGTTACCGATGCGTTTGATCTGCCCACGATGCGGCCATAATCAGATCCGGCCGTCCGTCCCTTCCGGCATCGTCGACCACCTTTTGTCGGCGATGCTATTGAGCCCGTACCGCTGCCGCCGTTGCCGCGCGCGCTTTTACCGGTACTTCGGCCATGCGCGGGACTGGGAGCCCGAACTGGTGGACGCTCCCGTCAAGCCCGAGCGCGCGGCGCGGCCGGAGACGCCGCCCGTCGCGACCGCCGTCAAGACCGCGCCCGAGCCGCCGCGGCCGGCCCAGCCGAACGAACCCGGATGGGACGCCGCCCTGGCCTACGCCCTGGGGCCGAAAACGCCGGAGCCGCAACCGGAAACACAGGCTCCGCTGTGCCGGATTACTTTTCGGTCGCCTTCCGCACCGAATCGATAACGTCGAAAATCCCCTTCTTCTTCTGGGGCTGTTGCTGCGCGGCGGGAGCGTTGGGATCCGCGGGCTTGGCGGGGTCGGCCGCCGGCTTCGCGCCGCCGCCCAGCGCGCCCAGGATGCTCTGCACCTTGCTGACCGGGGCGAGCGGATTGTCCTTGGTGGGCAGGAGCCCCTGCAGCTTCATCTTCGCCATGCCCTCCGTATCGGGGGCGAAGCGGGGCTTATCGAACGTGCCCGTGACGACGGCGGGGATAACCAGTTCTCCCTTTGAATTGGCGAGCGCGGTGTTCATCAAGCCCGCGATCTGGCCGCCGCCCACCCGCTGGCTGACGTCCTTGGGCAACACGGCGGTGACGCGCAGTTTCACCTGCTGGTCGGCCAGTCCCAGGCTGCCCGCGGCGCCCAGCGTGCCTCCGTCGAACTGAAGCTGGAGATCGTTGGTGGTGGCCACGCCGTTCTGGATGTTCAGCGTGCCGGCCAGTTTGATGATGTTGGTGAACCCGGCGCCGGACGGCTTGTAGCCGAGGAACTTCGCGATGCCGGCCATTTCGTTCATCAACTGGACGCCGCTCAACTTGCCGTCGGCGAGCATCACCCTAACCGTCCCGTTCAGCGATTGGGCGGGCGGCTGGCCGGGCTGCGGATTGGCGCGGATGTCGACGTCGCCCGACAGCACGCCCGACAACATCTTCCCGATGGCGGTGGTGGAGGCGAGCAGTTTTCCGGCGTCCACTTTCTGGATCTTCGAGTGGACGTCGAAGGCCGTCTGCTGGGTGCGGGTGTCGACAGCGATGCTGCCGGAGGCCGCGCCGCCAAACAGGTTGGCGGTGAGCGGGTCGAGGCGGATCACGCCCTTTTCGATCTTACAGGCGGCCTTGACGGCGGTCAGCACCAGTTGATCGCGCTGGATGGAACCCACCGTTATGTTGCCGGAGCCGTTCAGCGTGGACGAGCCCGATTGAGCGGGCGCGGCGGACTTGCCGGAGGGCTTGGACGGGGCGGTGATCTGTTCGAGTTCGTTGGTGTCCAGGCGGTCCACGTCGGCGGTGAAGCGAAGGTCGGGGTGGGCGAAGTCGTGGATGGTCGCGTTCCCCTTGAGATGGCTCGATCCGATGGAGGCGGCCAGGTTTTCGAGCGAGGCGTCGTTCTTGCCGGCCTTGAAGGACACAGTCTGGATCTCCAGCGGCTTGCGCAGGCTGGCGAGCGTCAGGCGGGCGTCACGCAACGATCCGGACGCGTCGTAGACCACCGCGTCGGTGGGGCCGCTGATGTGCGCGGCGAGCGACAACACCCCGGTTCCGGCGACGCCTTCGGCGCCCGTGAAGGCGTTGGCCAACTCCAGCACATCGGCGAGCGCGGCGTTATCGGCGCGGACGTCGGCGATGACGGTGGAAGGAACCGCCTTGCTGTCGACGGCGGCGGAGCCGGAAGCGGTCAAGCCGCCGAGGGCCAGCTTGAAGTTGGAGATCGCCAGCTTGCCGGTTTCGGTTTCGTCGCGGAGGTCGAAGTCGATGCGGGCGGGTGTTTTCAGGCGCGGCTCGGCAATCTCGATGTGGGCTTTGCCGGTGAGCACGCCGGCGGCGGACCGTAGGTCGGCCTTGCCGCTGAAAACGGCCTTGGCGGCCTGGTTGGGCGTGGATCCGGTGAAGGCCTGGAGGCCGGTGAGCGACACGGCGTCCAGCGTGACGGCGCCTTCAAGATCGGAGGAAGCGATGGTCTTCGCGCCGGCCGGCGTGTCGCCGGCGAGGCGGACGGAGATGGTCTCCTTCTCCTTGCCCTTGCCGGGCAGGTGGACGGCGGCGTCCAACTGGAACTTCTTGCCGGGAGCGAAGTCGCGCAGGGCGATGTCGATGTGGTCGTAAACGGCGCGGGGGCGGTGCTGGCGGAGGTCGGTGAGGGCGACGCGGCCGTCCTCAATGGCGAGGTCGGCGATCTCCACCTTCGTGGAGGAACTGTCGGCGGCCGGTTTGTCGGCGGCGGGCGGTCCGCCGAGGGTGGAGAAGTTCCAGTCGCCTTCGGCGTTGCGGATCAGCTCGACCGTGGGTCCGACGACGCGCACCGATTCGACGTTCACCTGCTTGGCGAGCAGCGCGCCCAGGCTGACGCGGACGTATGTCTCGCGGGCCGACAGGAACGGTTCGCGCGAGGGGAACTTGGGCGATTCGCCGATGGAGACGTCGTTGAGACGGATGGCGAGCGGGAACAGCTTCAAGCCCAGGTTGCCGATGGCGACGGTGCGGCCCAGGCGCTTTTCGATTTGCGCGCGGATGGGCTCGCGGAACTGGTTGACATCGATCAGCAGGACGGCGGCGGCGCCGAGCGCCACGAGGCCCGCTACTACAGCGGCGGAAACGAGCAGCAGTTTACGCATGACGGCATCGACCATCGTAAAGCATGCCGCCGCGCGGCGAAATGGGACCTACAGGCGGCATCCGGAGAGGGCCGCGGCGGGGCGCGCGATACAATCGAGATGACCGCTTCAACGCCATGCCCCGTCTGCCTGAATCCAGCGGCCGCCGCGAATCCGCCCTGGCCGAAACCACCTCGGGACTCGCGCCGGAGGCCGCCCGGCAGATCGATCGCCTGTCGATGAGCGTGCCGGATCCGCTGACCGCGCTCACCTACGTGAGCCGGCTGAGGGAGCGCCAGCCGGCCGCGTTTCAGCGGATGGCGGAGTCCCGCACGGCGCTGCAATACGCGATCACGATCTTTTCCTACAGCCGGTTCCTGTCCGATGAACTGGTGGAGAATCCCAAATGGATTCTCGACCTGATGAGCCGCAACGACCTGCAGCGGGTGTGCCGCACCGATGAGTACCTGGAGCGGCTGCGTTTCCTGTTGTCGGTGCAAGGCGCCCAGCCCGCGCCGGACGCCCGCACGTTGTCGCAGTTCCGGCGGGAGTCGATTCTGCGGATCCTGCTGCGCGATGTGCTGGGGCTGGGGTCGCTGTCGGAGATCACCGAGGAGCTGTCGAATCTCGCCGATGCGATTCTCGAAGCCGCCTACCAGGGCATCCGCGCGGAGTTGGTGCGGCGCTACGGCCGGCCCATGATGACGTTCGGCGAGGACTCGGTGGAGTCCGGCTTCGCCATCATCGCGCTTGGCAAACTGGGCGGCGGCGAGCTGAACTACAGCTCCGACATCGACCTGATGTACGTGTACGCGGGCAATGGGCAGACCGAGGGTCCGCAACGGATTTCGAACAAGGAGTTCTTCAAGAAGCTGGCCGCTCAACTGACGCAGTCGCTGTCCACCTATACGCCGGAGGGGCTGTGCTATCGCGTCGACCTGCGGCTGCGTCCGGAGGGCCGCTACGGCGAGATCTGCATCTCGCTCGACGGGGCCCGCAACTACTACCAGAAGCGCGCCCGGGACTGGGAGCTGCAAATGCTCATCAAGGCGCGCCTGGCCGCGGGCGACGTCGAGACGGGACGCGGGCTGCTCGAGTTCGTCGAGCCGCTGATCTACTCCTCCACGTTGGACTTCTCGGCGGTGGAGCAGATGTCGGCCACACGCGACCGCATCGACCACAAGCTGTCGGGACGGGGACGGGCGCCGGCGGCCTTCGACGTGAAACTGGCCCGGGGAGGCATCCGCGACATCGAGTTCCTGGTGCAGTGCCTGCAGCGGCTGCACGGCGGACGGGTGGAGTGGATCCGGCACGGCGGCACCCTGCTGTCGCTCATCCGGTTGCAGGACAAGAGCCTGCTGTCGGCCACCGAATACTGGCGGCTGGCCTCGGCCTACGAGTTTCTGCGGCATCTGGAGCACCGGCTGCAGGTGGCCGAGGACCGGCAAACGCACGTGCTTCCGCAGGATCCGGAGTCCCTGGATCTACTGGCGCGACAGATGCCCGCGGCGTTGATGGGCGAGCGGGGCGCCCGGGACCAGTTGCTCCGCCAGCTCAACGTGCACCTGGAGCAGGTGATCACGATTTATGAGCGAATCATTCACGCCCAGAAGCCGATATATTACACAAACACCGTGGACGTCGCGAACTCCATCGCCGATCCCGAACCCCTGGTGGAAGCGCCTGGCAACCTGATACGGTCGCTCGACGACACCTCGCCGGCGCTCGCCGCCGAGATCTCCAACGTCAGCTTGGCGCGGGGGCTGCGCGCCTTCGAACACTTCCTCGAAAGGGCGACGGCGGCGCCCGAGCTGGTGCGGACGCTCGAAACGGATTCGACGCTCAGCCGCCACCTGCTGGACATGTTCGAGCATAGCCCGTACTTCGCCGAGGAGTTCATCCGGGAGCCGGACCTGATCGTAGAGGCGCAGGAGGTGGTCTCCCGCAAGCTGCCCTTCCCGGACTATACGGCCTCGGCCCACCGGATTCTGGAGCCGGCGGGGCTGCGGCGGTTTTTCCGGCGGGAGATGGTCCGCATCCAGACCGACAGCATCTGCGCGAAGGCGGCGATCTTCGACACGCTGGGGCGAACCTCGGACCTGGCCGACGCGGTGATCGCGGCCGCCTATCGGATGGCGGTGAAGCATGTCGCCGGGGCCAAACCTCCGGCCGAGGCCGGCTACCAGCCGTCCGACCAACTGATGGTGATCGCCATGGGGCGGTTGGGCATGCGAGAGTTCGACCTGGCCTCGGACGCCGACCTGGTCTTCGTCCTGCCCGACGACGATCAGCGGGAGATGCAGTTCTGGACGCGGGTGGCCGAGCGGACCATCGAACTGCTGTCGGCCTACACGGGCGAAGGCACCCTGTTTGCGGTGGACACGCGGTTGCGGCCGAATGGTCGCGAGGGGGACCTGGTCCAGACGGTGGGCGCCTACAAGGAGTACTACTCGCGGGTGGCCGAGGCCTGGGAGGGCATGGCCTGCATGAAGTCCCGGGCGGTGGTGGGGAACATGGAGGCGGCCACCGAGTTCCTGCACCAGTTGCAGGAGGTGGACTGGCGGCGTTACGGGCAGAGCGGACGGTCGCGGACCGACCTGCGGCACATGCGGCTGCGGCTTGAGAAGGAGCAGGGGCTGGGAAACCCGCTCAAGGCGGGGCGGGGCGGCTACTACGATATCGATTTTGCCCTTATGTACTTGAGACTAAAGGGCGCGGGGCTGTTTTTCAAGGTCCTGAACACGCCGGAACGCATCGATATCCTGGAGAAAATGGGTCATTTAGAGCGCGAAGACGCCGCTTTTTTGGAGGATGCGGCCACTTTTTACCGCGCTTTGGACCATGCTTTGCGCGTTTTCTCGGGCCACGCCGAGGGGAGCCTGCCCAACTCGGAGTCCAAACTCGCGGCGCTCGACGAACTGGTGGAGCGGTGGATCCCCGGGCGGCTCCACGACGAGACTCTTAGTGTCAAAGTCGCCCAGATCCGGCAGAAGACACGGCAGGTCTTCGACCGCCTGTTCGGGTAACCACCCACCCCGAAGGCGCCGGGTGTATCTTGGTTGTTCCGGGTTTTTTGGGGGCAGGTGTAACCTTCGGACCGTTTTTGGCGCGGTTTGTGTAGAGCCACATAGTTACGTTGCTCACCACCGCAACAGGCCCTGGCGCCATCCCGGTGAGTGTTTCCATTCATATGAGAACTGGAGTCCCTTCAGTAATGTTATCCGCCGTCTCACCGGCTCGCCCGGCCGCCTCCCGCCAGCTCGTTTTTGGCTTTTCTTTACTTACATTTACAATTCTCCTGGCCGCCTGTTCGGGAGGTTCCGGCGGAGCTACCGAGGGAAAGAAGGGCGGCAAGGGCGGCGGGCGCGACATGGCGACGCCGGTCACGGTGGGACACGCGGTGCAGCGGGACGTTCCGATCCAGGCCGAGGTGATCGGCACGGTGGAAGCCTCCGCCATGGTCAGCCTGAAGCCGCAGATCAGCGGGCAGATCATCGAGGCGCGGTTCCATGAAGGCGACTTCGTGCAGAAGGGGCAGTTGCTGGTGCTGATCGACCCCCGCGCGCTTGAGGCGCAACTGAACCAGCTGCAGGCCCAGGCGGCGCGTGACAAGGCGGCCCTGTTGCAAGCCGAGGCGAACCTGGCCCGCGACCAGGCCCAGCAGGACAACGCCAAGCGGCAGTTGACCCGCGCCGTGGAGCTGTCCAAGCAGGGCATCATCTCGCACGAGCAGTACGACACCTACGCCACCTCCGCGGCCACCTACGACGCCACCATCCGCGCCGACCTGGCCGCCATCGAGAATTCCAAGGCGCAGATCGCCGCCAGCCAGGCGGCGGTGGAAAACCAGAAAGTGCTGTTGGGCTACACCAAGATCTACGCGCCGATTTCCGGCCGCACCGGCACCATGACGGTGAAGCCCGGCAACATCGTCACGGCGAACACCACCGAACTCGCCACCATCAACCAGGTGGAGCCGGTGTACGTCACCTTCGCGCTGCCGGAGATGCACCTGAACGCCCTGCGCACGACGGCCGGACAGAAACTGCCGGTGACGGCGACTCCCGAGGAAGGCGGCGCCGCCCAGCAAGGCTCGCTCGCGTTCTTCGAGAACACCGTCGACCCGCTGACCGGCACGGTGAAGGCCAAGGCGACGTTCGTCAACAAGGGGCATACGCTGTGGCCCGGACAGTTCGTCCGCGTCACGTTGAAGCTGTCCGAGCGGGCCAACGCGGTGCTGATTCCGAGCCAGGCGGTGCAGTCCGGCCAGGATGGCACCTTCGCCTACGTCGTCAAGGAGGACCAGCGGGTCGAGTTGCGTCCGATTGTCGCTTCGCAGCGGCTGGGCGATGAAACGGTGATCGAGCGCGGCGTCACGGTCGGCGAGAAGGTGGTGACGGAAGGCACGTTGCGGCTCATTCCGGGCGCGCGCGTCACCGAACGGGCGGCGGGCGGACGCGGCGGACGTCCGGCGGGCGCTCCAGGCGCGGCGGGCGCCGCGGAGGGCAAGGGCGCTCCGGCGGGCGCGGCGGCCGCGGCCGAGGGCAAGGGCGGCGGTCCGGAAGCGAAGTCCGGTCCGGCCGAAGGCAAGGGCGCGCCTGGCGGCGAAGCCGGTTGGAAAGGCAAAAAGAAGGGCGGCAAGCGGCCGCCGAGCGAATAAGCTGGCGAGGAAGGCGGCACCGCGGTGAATTTTTCGGAGATCTTCATCCGCCGGCCCATTGCCACCAGTCTGTTGATGGTGGGCATTGCGGTGTTCGGCTTGATGGCGTATCAGGCGCTTCCGGTAAGCGATCTGCCCAACGTTGACTTCCCGACGCTGTCGGTCAGCGCGAGCCTTCCGGGCGCCGATCCGGCGACCATGGCCAGCGCGGTGGCCACTCCGCTCGAGCGACAATTCACCACCATCGCCGGCATCGATTCGATGACCTCGTCGAACTCGCAAGGTTCGACGCGCATCACGCTGCAGTTCGACCTGGACCGCAAGATCGACGGCGCGGCGGTGGACGTGCAGACGGCCATCGCGGCGTGCCTGCCGCTGCTGCCTCCGGGCATGCCGTCGCCGCCATCCTTCCGCAAGGTGAACCCGGCCGACTCGCCCATCCTGTTCCTGACGCTCACCTCAAAGACGCTGCCGATGAACAAGGTGGACGAGTACGCCGAAACCACCATCGCGCAGCGCATCTCCATGATTCCGGGCGTGGCGCAGGTGAACGTGATGGGCGCGCAGAAGTTCGCCGTGCGGGTGAAAGTGAATCCCGACAAGCTGGCCAACCGGCGCATCGGCATGAACGAGATCGCGAGCGCGCTGCAGGGCTGGAACGTGAACCTGCCGGTGGGCACCATCTGGGGCGACAAACAGGTGATGAACATACAGGCCAACGGCATGTTGTTCAACGCCGATTCGTTCCGCGACATGACGGTGGCCTGGCGCGGCGGCGCTCCGGTGCATCTGAACGAAGTCGCCAACGTGGTGGACAGCGTCGAGGACGAGCGCACCGGCTCCTGGCTCTACCAGAACGGCGACCGCAATCGCATCGTGGGCCTGATGGTGATGCGCCAGCCCGGCTCCAACATCATCGAAGTGAACAACGCGATCATGCAGGTGCTGCCGCAGATCCAGAAGCAGCTTCCGCCTTCGGTGACGCTGGGCATCCGCAGCGACCGGTCCAAGAGCATCCGCGAGGCGTTCAACGACGTGCAGTTCACCATGGTCCTGACCATCGGCCTGGTGATCATGGTGATCGCGGTTTTCCTGCGCAACGCCTCGGCCACCATCATCCCCTCGCTCGCGCTGCCGTTCTCCCTGCTGGGCACGCTGGCGGTGATCTACACGCTGGGCTTCAGCCTGAACAACATCTCGATGATGGCGCTGATCCTGTCGGTGGGCTTCGTGGTGGACGACGCCATCGTGATGCTCGAGAACATCGTGCGGCACGTGGAGTTGGGAGAATCGCCGATGCAGGCGGCGCTCAAGGGATCGAAGGAGATCTGGTTCACCATCGTGTCGATGACGGTGTCGCTCGCGGCCGTGTTCATCCCCATCCTGTTCATGAGCGGCATCCTGGGGAAGCTGTTCCGCGAATTCGCCGTCACCATCTGCGTGGCCGTGCTGATTTCCGGAATGGTGTCGATCAGCCTGACGCCCATGCTGTGCAGCCGCATCCTGCGTTCGCACAACGTGGAGACCCGGCCGAATCTGTTGTCGCGCATCATCGAAGGCTTCTACAACTTCACCTTCCGGCTGTATGACGTGTCGCTGCGGTGGGCGGTGCGGCACGCGGGAGTGATGATCATCATCTTCTTCGCCGTGCTGGGCGTGACGGGGTACCTGTATGGCGTGGTGCCGAAGGGCTTCATCCCCGAGACCGACATCGACCAGTTGCAGTGCATGACGGAGGTGGCGCAGGGCACCGCCTACCCGCTGAACACGCGGCTGCACGAGCGCGTCACCGCCGTACTGGCCCAGGACCCCGACATCGAAAGCTTCTTTCTGAACCTGGGCGGCGGCATGATGGGCAGTTCCACCAACGGCAACATCTTCATCAACCTGAAGCCGTTGAAGACCCGCAAATTCTCCGCCACCGAGATCGCCAACCGGCTGCGGCCGAAGCTGGTTTCCTTCCCCGGCATCCGCGCCGTGGTGACGCTGCCTCCGGCCATCCGCATCGGCGGCCGCGGATCGCGCGCCGCCTACGAGTTCACCTTGCAGGCGCCGGACACGGAGATGCTCTACCGGGAGGCGACCAACTTCGAACGCGCGGTGGCCCGCCTGCCGGTTGTGCAGGAGGTGAACTCCGACCTGCAGATCCGCACGCCGCGGCTGACCGTGCAGGTGAACCGCGACCAGGCGGCCGCGCTGGGCCTGGACTTCACGCAGATCGAGGGCGCTCTCTATAACGCCTACGGGCCGAACTGGGCCTCCACGATTTACGGCACGCAGGCGCAGTACAAGGTGATGCTGGAGGTGGAGGACCGGTATCAGGAATACGGCGACATGCTGTCGCACCTGTACTTCGCCAGCCCCACCAATCGCACGCTGGTGCCGCTGGGCAGCATTTCGAAAGTGGTGCAGGACGCCGGTCCGCAGTCGATCAATCACACCGGCCAGTTGCCGTCAGTGACCGTCAGCTTCAACCTGAAGCCGGGCGTGGCGCTGGGCAACGCGGTGGACGCGGTGCAGGATCTGGCCAACCGCACGCTGCCGCAGGCCATCAACGGCAGCTTCTCCGGAACGGCGAAGGCCTTCCAGGATTCGCTGCGCAACATGGGCCTGTTGCTGGCCATCGCGATCGCGGTGGTGTATATCGTGCTGGGCGTGCTGTATGAAAGCTTCATCCATCCGCTGACGATTTTGTCGGGACTGCCTTCGGCGGGCTTCGGCGCGCTGCTGACGCTGCTGATTTTCAAGATCGACCTGAGCATCTACGCGTTTGTCGGACTGATCATGCTGATCGGCATCGTGAAGAAGAACGCCATCATGCAGATCGACTTCGCGCTCGAGGCCGAGCGCAAGCACGGCAAGTCGCCGCAGGAGGCCATTGTCGAAGGCTGCCTGATTCGTTTCCGCCCGATCATGATGACCACGCACGCCGCGCTGCTCGGCTCGCTGCCGATCGCCATGGGCTACGGCTCCGGCGGCGAGGCTCGCAAGCCGCTCGGCATGGCGGTGGTGGGAGGCCTGGTGTTCTCCCAGATGTTGACGCTGTATCTGACGCCCGTTGTTTATACCTACATGGCCCGTTTCACCCGCTCGGTGACGAAGCACGCGGCGGCCCCCGTGCCGGCGGCCCCTTCCGAGGTCCAAGCGTGAATTTATCCGAGATCTTCATACAACGCCCGGTGGCGACCATCCTGCTGATGGTGGCCATCGCTTTCTTCGGCAGCGTCGCCTACCAGGGGCTGCCGGTGAGCGATCTGCCGAACGTCGATCTGCCGACTTTGCTGGTGACCGCGTCGCTGCCCGGCGCGAGTCCGGACACAATGGCGTCCTCGGTGGCGACGCCGCTCGAAAACCAGTTCTCCACCATCGCCGGATTGCAGTCGATGACGTCGACCAATACGCTCGGCAGCACGCAGGTGGTGCTCGAGTTCGCGCTCGAACGCAACCTGGACGGCGCGTCGGTGGACGTGCAGTCGGCCATCACGCAGGCTTCCCGGCTGTTGCCGCAGGGCATGCCGACGCCGCCCACTTTCGCCAAGGTGAACCCGGCCGATCAGCCCATCCTGTACCTGGCGCTCGCTTCGAAACAACTGCCGCTCTATACGCTCGACGAGTACGCGGAAACGCGCATCGCGCAGCGGATCTCGATGGTGTCGGGCGTGGCGCAGGTGGCCGTGCTCGGCGCGCAGAAGTTCGCCGTGCGGGCGCAGATGGACCCGTTCAAGCTGGCCGCCCGGCAGATCGGGTTGAACGAGATCGAGACGGCGCTCAAGAACTGGAACGTCAACCTGCCGACCGGAACGATTAACGGTCCGCGGCGCGCGTTCACGCTACAGGCCTCGGGCCAGTTGATGACGGCGGATCAGTATAAGCCGGTGATTGTCTCCTATCGCAACAATTCGCCGGTGCGGCTCGAGGATCTGGGCCAACTGGTGGACAGCGTGGAGGACGACAAGACCGCTTCCTGGTATTACACCAAGCAGGGCCACGAACGCGCCATCGTGCTGTCCATCCAGCGCCAGCCCGGCACCAACACCGTGCAGGTGGCCGAGAACGTCAAGAAACTGCTGCCGCTGTTCCGCAACGAACTGCCGCCGTCGGTGAAGATGAGCGTGTTCTACGACCGCTCGCAAACCATCAAGGAATCGTTCGACGACGTGAAGTTCACCATGGTGCTGACGCTGTGCCTGGTCATCATGGTGATCTTCCTGTTCCTGAGGAACCTGTCGGCCACCATCATCCCCAGCCTGGCGCTGCCCTTCTCCGTGATCGGCACGTTCGCCGTGATGTACCTGCTCAACTTCTCGCTGGACAACCTGTCGATGATGGCGTTGATCCTGGCCATCGGCTTCGTGGTGGACGATGCGATCGTGATGCTCGAGAACATCGTGCGCCACATGGAGATGGGCAAGACGGCCATGCAGGCGGCGCTCGACGGGTCCAGGGAAATCGGCTTCACCATCGTGTCGATGACGTTGTCGCTGGCCGCCGTGTTCATCCCCGTGCTGTTCATGGGCGGCGTGCTGGGCCGGCTGTTCCGCGAGTTTTCCGTCACCATCTGCGCCGCCATTCTGATATCGGGCGTGGTGTCGGTGACCTTGACGCCGATGATGTGCAGCCGGTTTCTGAGCAGCGCGCATGAGAGCCGGCAGTCGTGGTTTTACCGCGTCACGGAATCGTTTTTCGAAGGCATGCTGCGGGTGTACGACGTGGCGCTGGTGTGGGCGCTGCGCCATCGGCTGACGATGCTGGCCATCTTCTTCCTGGTGCTGGGCGGCACCGGGTGGTTCTTCGTCGCCATCCCGAAAGGCTTTGTGCCCGACCAGGACACCGACCAGATGACGGTGACGACCGAAGCCATCCAGGGCACCGCGTTCCAGCAGATGAGCGAGTACCAGCAGCGGGTGGCCGAGATCGTCAACGCCGACCCCGACGTGGACTCGCTGACCGCCACGGTGGGCGGGCCGAATGCATCGGTGCTGGGCGGGCCGAACATCGGGCAGGTGGTGGTGCACCTGAAGCCTCGCAACGAACGGAAGATCCTGGTGGGCGAGATCATGGAGCGCCTGCGGCCGCAACTGGCGGCGGTTCCGGGCGTCCGCGTGTACCTGGAGAATCCGCCGGTGCTGCGCATCGGCGGCCAGTTGACCAAGAGCCTGTACCAGTTCACGCTGCAATCGCCGGATAAGCCGGAGTTGTACGCGGCGGCGGAGAAGTTGACGGCTAAGCTCGAGGATGAGGCTCCGCTGATGGATGTGGCGAGCGACCTGCAGATTCGCACGCCGCAGGTGCAGGTGACCATCGACCGCGACAAGGCCGCCGCGTTGCAGGTGAACGCGCAGGGCGTCGAGAATACGCTGTACGACGCCTACGGGCCGCGCTGGGTGTCCACGATCTATTCGAGCGTCAATGAGTACAAGGTGCTGCTCGAACTGCTGCCGCAGTACCAGTCGGATCCTCGGGCGCTGTCGATGCTGTACTTCAAGCCGTCGAGCGGCGCGCTGATCCCGCTTGATTCGCTGGCCGATATCACGCAGGTGATCGGGCCGCAGGCGATCTCGCACGCGGGCCAGTTGCCGGCCGCGACCATCTCGTTCGCCGTGCGGCCGGGCTACTCGCTGGGGGCCGCGCTGGACATCGTGAAGAAGCGGGCGGAGGAGATTGTTCCCGCCACCATCAGCACCAGCTTCTCCGGCATGGCGGAGGCTTTCCAGGGTTCGCTCGGCAATTTGTGGGCGCTGCTGTTCATCGCCGTGATGGTGGTGTACCTGGTGCTCGGCATCCTGTATGAGAGCTATATTCACCCGCTGACGATTCTGTCGGGCCTGCCGTCGGCGGGCTTCGGCGCGCTGGTGACGCTGTGGCTGTTCCACATGGAGTTGAACATCTACGCGTTTGTCGGGTTGATCATGCTGATCGGCATCGTGCAGAAGAACGCCATCATGCAGATCGACTTCGCGCTGGAGGCGGAGCGGGCGGGGGCGAGTCCGGAGAAGGCCATTTATGAGGGCTGCCTGATCCGCTTCCGGCCGATTATGATGACGACCATGGCGGCGCTGCTGGGCGCGGTGCCGATCGCGTTCGGCTATGGCGCGGGCGGAGAGGCCCGGCAGTCGTTGGGCTTGTCGGTGGTCGGCGGGTTGATCTTCTCGCAGGCGGTGACGCTGTTCCTGACGCCGGTGTTCTATCTGTACCTGGGCGCGGCGCAGCGGGCGATCCGCGGGCGGAAGGCGAAGAAGCTGGCGCATCCGGAGCCGGCGCTGGTCAGCGAGTAAGGCCAGGGCGGCCTCCGGATGATATCCTGAGCTCTGGCCGTCGATGCGGTGTCTTTTCTGGAATGTTGGGAGGCGCGAGCCCCTCGATGAAATCGCGGGCCTCGTGGCGGAGTTTCGGCCAGAGGTGCTAATTCTCGCCGAGTGCGTGATTCCGCCTGTCCGAATCGTCGAGAGGTTGAATTCGGAGGGCATCGCGCTATACCGCCTGCCGTTCGGACTTTCGCAGAGTTTCATCCTCATCGCGGCGCTGCCGCTGGACGGTGTTAGCCCACTCTACGATGCGCCGGGCGTATCCATCCGGCATCTCAGGCCGCCACTCGGCGATAGCGTCCTGTTGACGGCGCTCCATCTCCCGAGCAAGCTGCACTTGTCGGCGGAAGAGCAATCGCTATTAGCGTCGCGAGTGATGCGGCAGATCGAACGATGCGAGCAGGAGGTCGATCATCAGCGAACCGTCGTGATCGGCGATTTCAACATGAATCCGTTCGAGACGGGCCTTGTCAATTCTGAAGGGTTCCACGCCATGATGTCGCGCGACATTGTGGAGAAGGGGAGCCGCGTGGTGAGCGGGGGGCGACGCCACTTTTTCTACAATCCGATGTGGTCGTTGATGGGGGACTGCTCTGCCGGTCCACCAGGAACTTACTACTACGCCGGATCGTCGCCGATGACCTTGTTCTGGAATACGTTCGATCAGGTGCTGCTGCGGCCGGATTTGGCCACCAGATTTCGCCCTGGAGATGTCCGAGTCCTGGATGTGAGCGGGGACACAGCGCTGCTGACGCGGCACGGAGTTCCTCGCCGTGAGATCTCCGATCACTTGCCCATATTGTTAACCTTACATCTGGAGGGAGTTGCCGATGGCGACCAAGAACCTTTGGGGTCCGCTGCCCGAGAGCGTTGAGGTCCGGACTCCTACTCAGATCCTCAAGGAACAGGCCGCCGTGTTGGAGAATATGACGAGGGGGGGCCTCCAAGGTCGAGTCCGCGTAGGGACCGAACCCGACGGAAACTTCGTATTGGATCTCGATATCGTTGCTCCAGCTTTGGGGAATTATTCGTACAACGTTTTCCGGGCAAGTCACGGCATCTCAATATACCCAGTGACCATCACTCCTTCAGGAAAGCAGTATCGATGGGTCGAATGCCCGGACGAGGAGTCGTTCGAGAAGGCCCTTGGCGAAAGGCTCGCCTCCGAAGACGTAAGGCGCGCGATCGCCACGCTGATCGCGCAGAGCCGAGCGGTCTGAACCCATGCGGAACATACGGGCCGTGGGGCTCGTATTCTCCGCCAAATGGACCTGTTGCAGGAACTTCGTTTCGCCGCCCGGTCCCTGCTGAAGAACCGCAGTTGGACCGCTATCGCCGTCGTCGCGCTCGCGCTCGGCATCGGCGCCAATGTCGCCATCTTCTCCGTTGTCTGCCTGATGATCTGGATTCCTCTGCCGTATCCGCACCCGGAGGAGTTGGCCTACGTTCTACAGTCGAACGCCCAGAAGGGGTTCCGGACCGCCTCGGCCAGCCTGCCGGAGGTCCGGGATTGGGCCGCGGCGTCGAGTATCGCCTCGATCGCCCCGTATCAAAGCCGGCCGATGGCGCTGACCGGCGAGGGCGAGCCGCAACAGATCGCCGCGATGCAGGTGGCGCCGGAGTTCTTCCCTACGCTCGGCGTGGGGGCTGCGATGGGACGTGTGTTTCTCCCCGCCGAGGGGCCGGAGACGGAGTCCCGAACCGCCGTCATTTCGCACGAGCTTTGGCAGGGGATGTTTCGCGGCCAACCGGATGCGCTGGGCGGCAAGATTCGCCTGGATGGACGCAATTACGCCATCGTGGGCGTGATGCCGAAGGGGTTCCACTTCGTCTATCGCCCGGCGGACGTGTGGGTTCCGCTGTCGCTCGCGGCGAAACTGCGGGAGCGCGGCGTGCGTACGGTTAAGGCCGTGGCGAGATTGAAGCCGGGGACGCCGGCAGAGACGGCTGCCGCGGAGCTTCGTGCGATCTCGGAACGGGCGGAGAAGCTGGATCCGGCCGCCGGGACTGGCTGGCGGGCCGTCGTCTTCCCGCGCGAGATGTTTCTGGGCATCGGCGCCCGGGCGGCGGCCAAGAGCATGTTCGGCGCGATGGCGTTTGTCCTGCTGATCGCCTGCGCAAACGTCGCCAGCCTGTTGCTTGCGCGCGGGTCCCACCGGCAGAGGGAACTCGCGCTGCGGGCATCGCTCGGCGCGAGCCGCGGGGCGCTGATCCGGCTGCAACTGATCGAGAGCGTGCTGCTTTCCTTGTTGGGCGGCGCGGTTGGGCTGGTGTCGGCCATCTGGACCGTTCCGATTCTGAAGCATGTCGCGCCGCCGGAGATGACTATCTTCGAACAGGCGCAAATCGATTGGGCGGCCGCTGCGTTCGGGTTCATCATTTCGCTCATGACCGGCATTGCGTTCGGCATCGCGCCCGCATGGGTGGCGACGCGGGGCGATCTGGCGAGTTCCCTCCAACAGGGCAGCCGCGGGTCGACGGCGGGCGGATTCCTGCCGCTGAAGGCGATGGTGGTGACCGAGATGGCGCTGGCGATGCTGCTGGTGGCGGCCAGCGCGCTGATGATCCGCAGCGTCGTCCGGCAGACCACCGTCGATCCGGGATTCGACAAAACGAAGCTGGTTTCCGGCTTGACGCTGCTGCCGCAGGCACGCTATCCGGACGAGGCGCGGACGGCGGACTTCTACCGGAGGGTGCTCGAAACGCTGGGGCGCGACGGGCGGGTGGAATCGGCCGCCGCTGTGAATACGATGCCGCTGGGCGGTTCCGACAACTACACCGCGGTGGCCTTCGACGGAGATGCCCAGGCGCAAAGGGAAAGGTCGGCCGGCGACATGATCGTCAGCCCCGGGTACTTTCACACGCTCCGCATCGGTTTGGCGGCGGGGCGCGACTTCCGGGATTCCGATACCGCGGCGTCGCAGCGGGTGGCGATCGTCAACCAGAAGTTCGTCGAGGTGTACTGGCCGAATCGGCCGGACGTGGTGGGCAGCCGCGTGCGGATCGGCGGACCGGACAGCCCATGGAGCACGGTGGTCGGCGTGGCGCGCGATGTGCGGCATTCCAATCCGCTGACGCCGCCGCGGCCCGAGGTGTACCGGCCGCACTCGCAGGCGGCGGCGAGGGGGATGTCAGTGGTGGCTCGCGGGCGCGGGACGGACACGGCGGCGGCGATACGGGCTGCGGTGTATGAGGCGGATCGCGAACAGCCCATCTTCCGGATGCAGTCGGTGGAGGATCAGTTGAGCCAGCAGAATTCGGGTGGCCTGGCGACGACGAAGGTCCTGGGCGGGCTGGCGGGGATTGCGCTGATTCTGGCGGCGGTGGGGACCTACGGCGTGATGGCCTGCCTGACCGCGCGGCGGATTCGCGAGATCGGCATCCGACTGGCGCTGGGGGCGTCGCGTGAGGGGATCTTTGGGAGCATGCTGCGGAGCGGGTTGAACCTGGCGGTGCTGGGGCTGGCGATCGGGCTTCCGGCGGCCTACGGCGTCGCGCCGCTGTTGAGGGCGGTCGATCCGGGGGTGGATGGGACGCACGCCGGGTCCTATGTCTGGGTCGCGGCGGTGCTGGCGGCGGTCGCCGTGGCGGCGTGCGCCGGACCGGCCTGGAAGGCGATGCGGACCGATCCGGCGGTGGTTCTGCGGATCGAGTAGGCGCTACCGCAGCGCTTCGTTGAGCACGCGGCCAATGGACGCGCTGGGGTACTCGACGCCAAGTATCGAGGCGAGGGTGGGCGCGATGTCGACGACGCCGACCCGTCCGGGATATTCACCGGGCTTGAAGCCGGGTCCCATGAAGATCACGGGGACGTGCGAATCGTAGTTGTACGGCATGCCGTGCGATGTGCCCGACTTTTCGAACAGATAGTACGGTTCCGGCACGATGAAGATGTCGCCGGAACGCTGCGCGTTGAAGCCGAATTGGACGGCGCGGCCGATATAGTCGTTGGCGATCTGCCCGTTCATGAGCTGGGTTCGCGTGTAGACGCGGAGAATGTGGGGCATGGCCGCAAGGGCGGTCGCGGCGGTCTGCTCGACTTCGGCCTGGTCCAGTTTCTTCTCCGCGATCCATTCGCGGTTCAGGTATGGGGACGGGCCCGACATTCCCACCACCCACTTGCCTTCTCCGTACTTCGCCGTCAGAGCCTTCGTCATGGTGGCGAGCAGATCGGGTTCCGACAGCCGGCCGCCCGGCAGTTTCCGGGACTGATTCACTTCCGGCACGGGGGAGACGCCGTGGTCGGCGGTCAGCACCATCACGGTGTTGCCCGGACCGAGTTGGCGGTCCACGAAGTCGAGCAGTTTACCCAGCAGGCGATCGGTGCGGATGGAGATGTCGCGCACTTCGGGCGAGTCGGGACCGTAGGCGTGGCCGACGTAGTCGTTCGAGGAGAAGCTGACGGTCAACACGTCGGTGGCGCCGTGCTTGCCGAGTTTCTCCTCCACCAGCGCCTTCTCGGCGAACTCTTCGATCAGTTCGTTGCCCCAGGGCGTGGCTTCGAGCGAGCGGCAGGCTTTCACCTCCGTATCGTTCTTCGCCATGGTGCAGAACGGCTTGGCGGTCTTGTCCCGGGCGTCGAAGGGCAGCCAGCGAGCGTCACGGAACCGCTTGGAGAGATCGGAATCGTTGAGGTCCGAGACCCACTTGGGCAACTCCGGCGTGTAGTAGGTGCTGGTGACCCAGTGCTTGGAGGCGGAATCGAACCAGTAGGCGCCGTCGGCCGCGTGGCCGGCAGGCAGGATGGCGCTGCGATCCTTGATCGACACGCCGATCACCTTCGCCTCGCGGCCCTGCATTTTCAACTCGTCGCCGACGGTGGTGACGAGCAGGCGGCGTGGAGAGGAACCGGTTTTGCCGGGCCCTCCACCGAGCAGCGTGGTGGAGGCGTCGGAGACGCTGGTGACGGATTTGCCGGTTTCGCGGTCGTACCAGTCGTTGCCCACGATCCCGCTGGACGACGGCGTGGCGCCGGTCATCACGGCCGAATGGCCGACGGCGGTGACGGTGGGAAAGTGGACTTGGTGGGCGTTGGTGAAAACGGCGCCTTGCGTCATAATCCGCACGAATCCAGAGTTGTAATCCTTCTGGAAACGGCGCAGGTAGTCGAAGCGAAACTGGTCAATAACGACGGTGAGAACCAACTTGGGCGGCTTGGGCGCGGCGGAAAGCGCGGACGCGAGGCCACCAGCCAACAGGGCGAGAAACAGCTTTTTCATTGCTTTGTAACATTATCGAACGAACGCGGGCCAGAACGGCAAACCTGCTAAGATGTAAGCATGGCAATTCCCAATGTTAAGCGGTATCGTCCCTTTTGCCCGACCTGCAACGAAACTTTCACGTTGATGGCCGTGTTGCCGAAGGGGATGGATTCCGACGCGTACTTGGCTGATGCCGTGGCTCGCCATGACCACAAGGCGTTCCAGGAAGCCAAGCAGCAGCACTTCAAAGTCCGCGTCGGTCAGCAGAAGCAGAAGAAGGCGAAGTAATCGTCCTTCTCTTTACCGGGTTTTGTCCGCCCGGCTGGATTCCCGGCCGGGCGGCACGTTCCCGCCCCCTTCCCTAAAGTCTCGCCCGCAGCGCCTTCAGCGATCGCAACCCCTGTTCCGCCACGGCTGTGTCCGGATCCTTCGTCATCGCGTCCAGATATTGGACGGTTTCCTGGTCGCCAGTCCGCGCCAGCACCTGCCCAAGGTAGATCTTTTCGTCGCGCGTGGCTCCGGAAAGGACCGGATACAGCGTGCGACGGACGCCCGCGTCGCGCGACAACTCCGTCAGAAACGGCTGCGCGACCCCGCGATACCCGCTGGAATTGAGCGCGTTGACCAGGTAACGCAGCGGGCTGAACTCGCCCAGATCGTTGCGGCCCAGCGAGACGGCGGCGAACGCCATGGAGAGCCGCGGACTCATCTTGGTCTCCGATTCGAACGCCTTGTTGACGAGCGGAAGATCGGCCGTCTGCTTCAGCCGCGCGAACCCTTCCGCGGCGCCGGCGCGCAGGCCTTCGTCCTTGTCGGTCAGATACTGGACGTAGAGTTCGCGGCAGGAGGGATCGGGAATCATCGCCATGGCCCCGAGGGCCGAACGCCGCACCTTGGCCGAGCGCGCGCGCGTCAACACGTCCTTTAGGTCCGGGATGGCCTCCTTGGTGCGCAACACGCCCACCGTTTCGATGGCGGGAATCTGCACGCTCTCGTTCAGGTCCCGGATGAGGAAGATAACTCGTGGTCCGGCGCTCTCATCGTGGATCTTCTGGATGGCGATCAGGGATTCCCGCAGCACGGCATCATCCTTGGTGCGGAGGGCGGAATAGAGGTCTTCGAGCGCCGCTCGGCCGCGCAGGATGCCCAAGGCCCGGGCCGCCGTCGCACGGGAGTCCATGCTGGCGCCGCCGCGAGCGAGTTTGCCGAGAGCGGAGATCACTTCCGGACGGACCTGAATCCAGGGATCGATGATCAGGTCGTTGGTATCGGTGAATTTCGAGCGGATCGCGCTGCCGGCACGCTTCAGGGACCCGGAAATGCCGCCCTGCTTCACGTAACCGGGAGAGTAGAAGTTGACCAGCCCTTCGGTGGCGCGAATCTGCACTTCCGGATCGTTGTCGCGCGTGGCGTTGATCAGGGGATCGATGCTGCGTCCGGTGCCGATCTCGACGATCGACCGCACCGCTTCGGCGCGAACCTCGGGGGCGGCGTCTGTCAGGTACGGCTCAATCTTCGGAATGGATTCGGAACCCAGTTTGCCGAGTTCGCGGACGGCCTTCACCCGCTGTTTTGTGTCGGCCGTCTGGGCGCCGGCAATCGCGGCGCACGCAGCGAATAGGACAAGATACGCACGGAGAGACTGCATATACTCCGAGCGTAACAAACGCGGCAGCGGCGGCCTAGCGGACGAATTCGACTTCGACGCGCTTGGTGACGAAACCCGCTTCGTAGCCCATGTCGAGCAGCTTCTGCGCCGCCTTGGGAACGATGTCGCCGCAATCGACCGTGTAGTGGTTCACGTACATGCCGACGAACTTTTCGGCGAGGGCGGGCTCCATGTCGCGGGCAAACTGCAGCGCGTAATTGAGCGCCTCTTCGTGGTTGTCGAGCGCGTACTGGATGCTGTCGCGCATGAGGCGGCAGCACTCGGTCTGAACGTCGGCGGGGATGTTGCGCCGCAGAACGTTGGCGCCCAGGGGCAAGGGGAGATTGTACTTCTTCTTCCACCAGCGGCCCAGGTCGAGAACGTTGTGAAAGCCGCTCTTGCTGTAGGTCAACTGAGCTTCGTGAATCACCAGGCCGGCGTCGGCGGCGCCCAGTTCCACCGCTTCGAGAATTTGGTCGAAGGGCGTCACGACGGCCTCGAAATCCGGCTCGAACAGGCGGGCCGCCAGGTAGGCGGTGGTCCACTTGCCGGGCACGGCGATCTTCTTGCCCTTCAGATCCTCGGGCGGCATGGCGCGCTTGGTGACGAGCATGGGACCATAGCCGTCGCCAACACTCGATCCGCTCGCCATCAGCACGTATTTGTCGGAAATGTAGGGATAGGCGTGATACGACACGGCAGTCAGTTCGTAAACGCCTTCGTAGGCCTTCCGGTTCAGCGACTCGATATCTTCGAGCACGTGCCGCAAGGTGACCATCCTGGACCGGACCTTCTTGGTGGCCAGTCCATAAAACATGAAAGCGTCATCTGAATCGGGACTGTGCGCGCAGACGATCTCGGTTTCCTGGGTGGAGCTCATACGGGGAATACTCACTATATCAAAGCGCGCTCCCCGAAGCAGTATTTCTGTGCGGCGCACTCGCGTGCGCCGCCATGCCGAGTCCAGGCGCGGGTCTACTTCTCCGCCGTCAGGTGGCGCAGATCGCTTTCCAGTTGGTTGATCTCGGACTTAAGCTGGTTGAAGACCGGATCAACGTTGGTCAGGTCGCCGGCTCGCCCCATGCGCTCGAGCGCGAGGGAAAGCTCATAGAGGCGCTGCGCGCCAAAGTTCGAGACACACCCTTTCAGCGTGTGGGCTGAGCGGTCCAGCGCCTTGGGGTCGCGAGCCTGCACCGAGCTCTCAATTTCGCGAGCCATCCTTTCGGAATCGCTCAGGAACAGCAGTGCGATTTCCTGAAGGAGCTCCAGGTCTCCTCCCACCCGGGACAATGCCAGTTCCCGGTCCAGCGCACTCCCTCCACGAATTGAATCCTGATTCGCCATCGGTCGTTCCTTCTACTAGCTGATTGGCCCACGCAGGCGGGGCAAATTCACCGTACTACTCATATCGGCCGTTAGCAACCGAAACGATATGTTTTTTCCGCGCGCGGATTTCTATAATTTTCGCACTCGCAGGTTGCGAAATTCCACTCGCGATCCGTGACCCAGGAGGCCAATGTGGCCGGTGCTCCTCGCAAGGCCGGGGTGCGCCTTCAGCACCTCGGGATCCTTCATGGAATCCAGGTTCGCGTCCACAATAACCACGCCGTTCAGCTTCACCGTCACGTGCCTTCCGCGGGCAGTGATTTCTTCCTGATTCCATTCTCCAACCGGCTTCTGATGTCCCTGTTTGGCGGCAAAAACCATGTAAATGGAGCCGTGATGCTGCGCCGGCTGGATATCTTTGTAGACTGCGGCGGTGTCGTCAAGAACCTGGATTTCCATCCCTTGATAGGCGGCGTCCCCCTCAAATGGCGCGCGAATTCCGATGCCGTTATTGGAGGCCGGCTCCAGTTTGAATTCGAACCGCAGCACGAAGTTGTCGTATTCGGCTTCGGTGAAGAGGTTGCCTCCGCCATCGGCGGGACAGACGATGGTTCCTTTTTCGACGACGTAGCCGGGGCCGCGTCCGCCCATGAGCTTCCAGCCGGAGAGGTCCTTGCCGTTGAACAATGGGGTGAATCCGGGTTCAGCGTGAATAGCGAGTGCGGCGAATGCGCCGACAAGAAATAGCCTGATCATTGAAGGAATCGTACCACTGAGCAGAAGCCCATCGCTGCCACCGGATGTCCAGCGGCTGGCGCCGGGAGGGAGGTTGTAGGGTGCAGGGGCGTGGCGCTGATGGCCGTGGGCCCCTGGCTCTGCCGGTTACGCGACGATCAGCCGCTCATGGCGGCCAGGAACTCCGAATTGCTCCGGGTCCGGTTCAGCTTGTCGAGCAGCAGTTCCATGCTTTCGGTGGGCGACAGCGGGTTCAGCACCTTGCGCAGCACCCACACACGGTTGAGCTCTTCCTTCGAGATCAGCAGTTCTTCCTTGCGGGTGCCGCTCTTCGAGATATCGATGGCCGGGAACACGCGTTTGTCCATCAGCTTGCGGTCCAGGTGGACTTCCATGTTGCCCGTGCCCTTGAACTCTTCGAAGATCACGTCGTCCATGCGGCTGCCCGTGTCGATCAGCGCGCTTGCGATGATGGTCAGCGACCCGCCTTCTTCGATATTGCGCGCCGCGCCGAAAAACCGCTTGGGACGCTGCAGCGCGTTCGAATCGACGCCGCCCGACAGCACCTTTCCCGACGGCGGAACCACGGTATTGTAGGCGCGCGCCAGACGCGTGATCGAGTCGAGCAGAATCACCACGTCGCGCTTGTGCTCCACCAGGCGTTTGGCCTTTTCGATCACCATCTCGGCCACCTGCACGTGGCGCGAGGCCGGTTCGTCGAACGTCGAACTGATCACTTCGCCCTTCACCGAACGCTGCATGTCGGTGACTTCTTCGGGACGTTCGTCGATCAGCAGCACAATCAGCGACACATCGGGATGATTCGTCGTGATCGAGTTCGCAATCGACTGCAGCAGCATCGTCTTACCGGTGCGCGGGGCAGCTACGATCAGCCCGCGCTGTCCCTTGCCGACCGGAGTCAGCAGGTCCATCACGCGGCCTGAGTAGTTATCCTTCACCGTTTCGAGGCGCAGACGCTCGTCGGGATAGAGCGGCGTCAGGTTGTCGAAGAAGATCTTGTTGCGGGCTTCCTCGGGTGGCTCGAAGTTGATCGCGTCGACCTTGATGAGCGCGAAGTAGCGCTCGCCTTCCTTGGGCGGACGGATCTGGCCCGAGATGGTGTCGCCCGTGCGCAGGTCGAAGCGCCGGATCTGCGACGGCGACACGTAGACGTCGTCGGGACCGGGCAGGTAGTTATACTCGGGCGCGCGCAGGAAGCCGAAGCCGTCGGGCAGGCATTCGAGCACGCCTTCGGAGAAGATGAGCCCGCTCTTTTCCGCCTGCATCTGCAGGATCTTGAAGATCAACTCCTGCTTGCGCAACCCGGCGGTTCCCGTCACGCCCATGTCCTTGGCGATCTGGTTGAGTTTCTGGATGCTCATGTCCTTCAACTCGACCAGGTCCAGGGTGGGGGTCCCGTTCTTCTGTTCGCGGGCCGCCGCGGCGCCCTGCGATTTGCGAGGCTGCCCGGCGCGCGGCTGCCCGTCGCCGGCCGGGCGGTCGCCCTTTGGCTCGGCGGACAGGGCGGCTTTGGCCTCCGGTTTCATCTCGGTCTTGACCTCGGCGGGTTTGGCGTCCGCCTTTTCGGCGGGCCGCGATTCCCGGCCGTCCGCCTTGGCTTCGGCCGGGGCCTTCTCGGCCACCCGGCTCTGCGGTTTAGGCTCAGGTCTGGGTTCCGGCTTCGTCTCCGGCTTGGGCTCCGATTCGCCCTCTGCTACCGCGGGGTTGATTCCCGGTTTTCCTTGATTTTCCAGATCGCTTGCCAAATTTCCCTCACTCCCCGGCCCGTTACAGCCGAGAACGGCACCAATTCACTCTCCTGGCAGTGCTGACGCATGGCGGCGATGCCGTTTCGCTCTTCCCGCTGCGTCAACTTGTCTACTTTCGTCGCAACCGTCAGGTACGGTCGCCCATGAAACTCCAGCCATTGCTTGAGTTCCAGATCCTTCTCCATCCAGCCCCGCCTGGCGTCCAGCAGGATGATGCACAGCCGGAGCGGTTCCCGTTTCAGAAGGTAGAAGTCGATTAACTTCTTCCAGGCCGCCTGAATGTTCGGGGGAACCTTTGCGAAACCATAGCCGGGCAGATCGGCGAAAACAAACTCGCCGCCGATCCGGTAAAAATTGATTTGTTGCGTGCAACCCGGCCGGCTGCTCACGAACGCCAAATCTTTCGCTTTCACGAGCGCGTTCAGTAAGCTGGATTTCCCTACGTTGCTCCTGCCCAGGAAGGCGATTTCGGGAATCCCTCGAGCATAGTCCGGAAACTGCTCCGGCCTGGCTGCACTTATTATAAACCGTGCGTCCATCGCGTGGTCAGCGGCCTGTGTCCAGTGGTCAGTAGCGCGGGTTGCGGAACGGGCTGACCACTGACCACCGACCACTCGCCACTAATGCGTTACGTTCTCCTCGGCGGGTTTGGAAGCCGCCGTCTCGGTTCCCGGCGCCGGCAAGGGCAGCGGTTCAACCTCACGCTCCAGCGCCAGCTTCAGCACCTCATCCATGGAGGTGACGAAATCTAGAGTCATATCCTTCCGAATATTCTCAGGAATATCGGGCAGGTCCTTCTCGTTATCCTTGGGCAGGATCACCTGCCGGATGCCGTGGCGATGCGCCGCCAGCAGCTTTTCCTTGAGCCCGCCGATGGCGAGCACCCTCCCGCGAACCGTAATTTCGCCCGTCATGGCGACATCGGCCCGCACCGGGATACTGGTCAGCGCGCTGCAGATACTGGTGGCCAACGTAATACCGGCCGACGGCCCGTCCTTCGGAATGGCGCCCTCCGGCACGTGCACGTGGATGTCCAGGTGGCGGTAGAAATCCCGCGCCAACCCCAACGTGTGAGCCCGCGACCGGACGTAGCTCATGGCCGCGTGCGCCGACTCCTGCATCACGTCGCCCAATTTGCCCGTCGTGGTCAGCTTGCCGCGGCCTTCCATAATGGTGGCCTCGGTGGTCAGAATCGAGCCGCCCACTTCGGTCCACGCCAGACCGACCGTCGCCCCGATCTCATTGTGCTTTTCCAGTTCGAGATCGCGGAACTTCTGCGGTCCCAGGTACTCAATGACGGTCTTGCCCGTCACCACCGCCTTGGCGACGTCCGGAACGGTCTCCTTGCCGTCGTCCTTCATGGCGTTGACCACGTTCCGCGCCACCTTGCGGCAGATATTGCCGACTTCGCGCTCCAGGTTGCGGACGCCGGCTTCGCGCGTGTAGGACTGGATCAGCATTTGCAGACCCTCGTCCTGGAACTCGATCTGCTCGGGCTTGAGGCCGGTGTTCTCGGTCTGCTTTCGCACCAGGAACCGCTTGGCGATCTCCATCTTTTCGAGCTCGGTGTAGCCCGACAGCCGGATCACCTCCATGCGGTCCTGCAGCGCCGGCGGGATCGTGTGCAACACGTTCGCCGTGGCGATGAAGAACACCTGCGAGAGGTCGTATTCAACGTCAAGGTAATGATCGACGAACATGTAGTTCTGTTCGGGATCGAGCACCTCGAGCAGGGCCGCCGACGGATCGCCGCGGAAATCCATCGACATCTTGTCGATCTCGTCCAGCATGAACACCGGATTTCGCGTGCCGGCCTTCTTCATCATCTGGATGATCTGACCGGGCAGCGCGCCGATGTAGGTGCGCCGGTGGCCGCGGATTTCCGCCTCGTCGCGTACGCCGCCGAGCGACATGCGGATGAACTTGCGTCCGGTCGCCTTGCCGATGGACATGCCGAGCGACGTCTTGCCGACGCCGGGAGGTCCGACAAACAGCAGGATGGAGCCCTTGGGGTTCTTCACCAGCCGACGGACGGCCAGGAACTCCAGGATGCGCTCCTTGATCTTCTCAAGCCCGTAGTGGTCCGATTCGAGCACTTCCTGGGCGAACTTGAGGTCGCGGATCTCCTTGCTCTTCTTCTTCCACGGCACAGCCAGCAGCCAGTCCAGGTAATTGCGCGACACCGTGGACTCGGCCGACATGGGCGGCATGTTCTCCAGGCGCTTCAACTCGGCGATGGCCTTGTCGTAGGCGTCCTTGGTCATGCCGGCGGCCTCGATCTTCTTCTTCAGATCGTCGAACTCGCTCTTCTCGCCGCGCCCCAACTCCTTCTGGATCGCCTTGATCTTCTCGTTGAGGTAGTATTCCTTCTGCGCCTTCTCCATCTGGCGCTTCACGCGGCCCTGGATGGTGCGGTCGACATTGAGCTTTTCGATCTCGATGTCGAGCATTTCGGCCACGCGCGTCAGACGATCGATGGGATCGAAGATCTCAAGCAGTTCCTGCTTTTCCTCGATCGTCAACTGCAGATTCGCGCCCACCGTGTCGGCCAGCTTACCCGGCTCGTCCACGCGGATGGCGGCGATCATCGTCTCGTAGTTCAGGTTCTGGCTGAGCTTGACGTACTGTTCAAACAGCGTCGTCACACGCGTGGTCAGCGCTTCGAGCTGGCTACCCTGCTCCACCTTGAAGTGGAAGGTCTTGACGACGGCCCGGAAGAACCCCTCATCCTCGCTGACGCTTACGATTTTGCCGCGCTCGACGCCTTCGACGAGAACCTTGATATTGCCGTCCGGAAGGCGGAGACTCTGGACGATATTGGCCACCGTACCGACGGTGTAAATCTCATCGGGCCGGGGCTCGTCGACGCTCGCGTCGTGCTGCGTGGCCAGGAAAATCTTCTTGTCGGCGGCGAGCGCCTCCTCGAGGGCGCGAACGCTCGATTCGCGCCCCACCACGAACGGCGTCATCATGAACGGGAAGATGACGACGTCCCGGATGGGCATCATTGGCAGGCGCCGCGTATCCGACTTTTCTTTGGAAGTAAGCATTTAGAAGTGGTCAGTGGTCGGTGTTCAGTGGCCAGTCAACAGCGGTAACCGGTCAGGCGACTGACCACCGACCACTGACCACTGGCCACTCTGGAAAAGACTGTTAACCGGCCTTTTCGAGAAGGGCCATGTTGATCTTCTGCGAAAGCACCATCTCCTTGGTGACCAGAAATTCGCGGACCTTCTTGTAGGAGGGGAGATAGTACATCAGGTCGAGCATCATGTCCTCAAGGATCATTCTCAACCCGCGGGCGCCAACTTTCCGCTCCATGGCTAGAGCGGCAATCGCGTCGAGCGCCTCGTCGCTAAACTTCAGTCTAACATTTTCAAATTCAAACAGCTTCTGGTACTGCCGGATGATGGCGTTCTTCGGTTTGGCCAGAATCTGGACCAGCGCTTCCTTGCTCAGATCCTCAAGCACGCCCACCACCGGAAGGCGCCCGACGAACTCGGGGATGAAGCCGAACCGGATCAGGTCGAACGGTTGCACCTGTTCGAGCATCGTCGTGTCGCGGCGGCTCGAATAGACCTTCTTCGAGTTCTCGTCGTCCGGCGTGAACCCGATGGTGCGCGTTCCCACACGCCGCGCCACCACCTTCTCGAGCCCGACAAACGCCCCACCGCAGATGAACAGAATGTTAGAGGTGTCCACCGGGGTGAACTCCTGGTGCGGGTGCTTGCGCCCGCCCTGCGGGGGAACATTGGCGACCGTGCCCTCAAGGATCTTGAGCAGCGCCTGCTGCACGCCCTCGCCCGACACGTCGCGCGTAATCGACGGATTCTCGTCCTTGCGGCCGATCTTGTCGATTTCGTCGATATAGATGATGCCCTGCTGGCATCGCTGGACGTCCCAATCGGCGTTTTGCAGCAGCCGCAGGATGATGTTCTCGACATCCTCGCCGACGTAACCCGCCTCGGTCAGCGTCGTCGCGTCCACGATGGCGAACGGCACATCCAGGATCCGGGCGAGCGTCTGGGCGAGCAGCGTCTTGCCGGTCCCGGTCGGACCGATCAACAGGATGTTCGACTTCGACAGCTCGACGTCGGTCCCCCGCTGCTTGTTCATCTGGATGCGCTTGTAGTGGTTGTAGACGGCCACCGCCAGCTTCTTCTTGGTGGCCTCCTGTCCGACCACGTACTGGTCCAGATACTCCTTTAGCTCCAATGGCTTCGGGAGCTTATGAGGGGCCCCGTAAGGCTGATCGTGCCGATCATCCTCCAGAATGCTGTTGCAAACAGCAATGCATTCATCACAGATATAGGCGCGAGGATAGTCGCTGGGTGAGGAAATCAGCTTTCCAACAACGTCCTGGCTTTTATGACAGAAAGAACAACGTAAGGAATCGTCTGACCCAGCACGCTTCACACGGAATCTCCGGGACTTTCGAGAGTCGCCAACACTACCGTCCGAGTTTTCAATTTGATTATAGCATCGGGTTTTGCCGAACAACCCGGAAAACTGGCGAGTGCCCTATTCGGAGCTATCCACCCGTCCGGCCAGGGTCTTCGGGCGGGTCCAGCGTTCGAGCGCGGCGGCCAGGCTGTCGAGCGCCACCGGCTTGGCCAGGTAGTCGTCCATCCCGGCCTGACGGCAGCGCTCCCGGTCCTCGGCGTAGGCGTTTGCGGTCATGGCGATGATTACCGTGCCCGCCAGGCCGTTGCCGCGCCGGCGGATCTCCCGGGTGGCTTCAAAGCCGTCCATCACGGGCATCTGGCAGTCCATCAGGACCAGGTTGTAGCGGCGTCCTTCGAGCGCCTCGAGCGCCGCCACGCCATTGGAGGCCACATCGGAGTCGTAGCCCAGCCGGTCGAGCATCTTCGAGGCGACGCGCTGGTTCACCACGTTATCCTCCACCAACAGGATACGTGGACGCTCGCATTCCGAGGCCTGAACGGTCGGCAGTCGCGGCGAACGCGCGGCGGCCATGGCGGCCGGAGCGTCCGGGCAGGAAAGGCCCACGTCGAGCAGCGCCTCGATCAACTTCCGTCGTAACACGGGCTTGCGGAGCGGTGCCGAACGCAACAGTCCCTCGTGTTCGGGGCCGCGCAGGCGGTGGTTCTGGGCCCGCAGCAACACGAGCGGCAGATTCTCCAATCCGGCGGTGGCCCGGATTGCCGCCGTCAACGGAATACCCTGCCACTCCGGCAGGCCGAAGTCGATTAGCGCCACGCCATAGGGCCGGCCCTGTTTGGGCGCCAATTCGAGCGCCTCCATCGCCTCCCGGGGGCCGCCCACCGCCTCGGCTTCGAGCCCCAGCGACGCCAACGCCTCCACCAGCGCCAGCCGCGAGATCCGGCTGTCGTCCACCACCAGAATCCGCGACCGGATCCCCACCTCAGCCCTTTCCTTTGGCTCCTGTTCGGGTAGCACGAACGTAAACTGGCACCAGAACGTCGAGCCCCGCCCTTCCTCGCTTTCGAATCCGATCTCGCCGCCCATATGCTCGGTGAGGCTCTTGCAGACCGCCAAACCAAGCCCAGTGCCCCCGAATTCTCGGGTGGTCGAAGCGTCGGCCTGGCTGAAGGGCCGGAACAGGCGCCCCCGCGCGGCGCGCGGAATCCCGACGCCGGTGTCCTCCACCTGGATTCGTAGGGTAACGGCGTGCTCGTTGCGTTCGAGCGCCTCCACCACGATCGCCACATGCCCCTTCAACGTGAATTTCACCGCGTTGCTCGCCAGGTTCATGAGCACCTGCTGCAGACGATCGGGATCTCCGAGCACCGATTTCGGGACATCCCGCCCCACCCGGCAGGCGATCTCGACGCCCTTTTCCTGGGCCGCCAGCGCCACCACGCTCGCCACACTTTCCGCGATGTCGCGGGGATCGAAGGAGATGTTGCCTAGCTCCAGCTTGCCCGACTCGATCTTGGAGAAGTCCAGGATGTCGTTGATCAAGGCCATGAGCCCGCGCGAGCTCACCCGGATCATTTCGTTGAGGCTCTGCTCCTCCGCGCCCAGGTTGTGCGACGCGAGCAGGTCCGCGACGCCGATGATGGCGTTCAGCGGAGTGCGGATCTCATGGCTCATGCTCGCCAGAAACAGGCTCTTCGCCTCGTTGGCGGCCTCGGCCCGCGCCCGCGCCTCCGACAACTCGGAGGTGCGCCCCTGGACCTTGCGATCCAGTTCGGCGAGCAGCCGCTGCAACTTCTCGTTCAGCAGGTCCTTTTCAGCGAGCGCGCGGCGAGTCGCCGCGCCGGTGTCGGCCAGCCGGTTGGAAAGATCGCCGAACTGTTCTTGAATCTGGAGCAGTTCGGGAGGCGCCCCGTCCGACGGAAACGGCTTTTCCCAGTAGCCCTCGATCTGAAAGCTGCGGAGCGATGCGACGAACACCTCGATCGGCGCCGCGATGTGGTGGGCAAGCAGCGCCGCCAGAATGCAAAGTACCGCCGACAGCCCAGCCAGCCACTCCAGTGTCTGCAGGTAGTGAGCCTCGGCGGCCGGCCGCATCGAGGCGAGCGGTTGGCTGGCGACAAAACTCCACCCCGTCACTCCGCTGTGCACGGGCGTCATCATCGAACCGGAGGGTTCCTGCCCGGCCTTCCATTGAAACCCGACGTAGACTGGCGTCCCATCGGCCCGCCTGGTGGCCGCCGAGTACCGCGCCGCGGCCGCCGGATCGAGGGCCCGGTCCGCGCCGGACGGGCTGGGGCACAACAGCCGTCCGAACTCGTCCAGCACCACCAGTTCCTGCGTCACCAGCACCTGGTTGAAGACACACAACGAGGCAAGGGGGATAGCGCCCTGTACAATCCGCTGAGGCCGGCCGCCGGATCGCGAGCCCGCGACGCTCAACATGAGCAGCGCTCCGCCGTTGTGTGGCACCGCTTCGAGAATCGGCCGCCCTTGGGCCAGGGTCCGGGCGAGCAGATCCTTCCGCGGCGCAAGCCCGCCGCCTTCGGGAGCCCGCTCTTCGGCCAGCGTGCGTCCGTCCGCATCCGATGCCGCAAGCCAGACAAGGTCCCGTTGCGCCCGCCGCGTGCGCGCAATCGCCGAGCGCGCGTCGCCCGCCGCCTCCGCCACCCGCAACAGCCCGTCCAGCTCGTGGCGGATGACCTTGTCCACCTGAGCGCGCCCGGCTGCCCCCATCCCGCTCAGTTCCCGGGTCAGCCGCCGCCGTTCGTACTCGATCAACAACCGGCACTGATTCACTGCGTACAGCATCATCGGCAGCAGCGTCATCGCCAGCAGACCCGTGGCGAGCGCTTCGCGGATCGGCGCCGGCCGCATGCGGATCAGGTTCAACCGGTTCCGCGCCGCCAGCGGGAGCATCAGGAGGAAGTCGGCCACCGAGGCGTCCACCACCCCAACCAGGACGTTCTTCAACACGATCGTCCAGCCGATGGTAGGGTTCATCTTCGCCACCACCATGCACACTGTATATAGGTAGGGAGCCCCGATCAGCAGCCAGAACAGCATCGCGGCGGCCGGCGGCCAACGCAGTTTCCGGCGCGAGACAGCCCAACCGATCAGACCCGCCTCGACGATGGTGAGCAGGTATCCCCAAGGATGTCCCTGCTGCCACGGCGTTCGGGACGCGGCGATCGCGGCCGACAGCATGCCGGCGAATGGACCCATCGAAATCGCGGAAAGAAGGTAGAAGACGCCCGACAGGACGACCGTCACCCCCGGCACAACCGGGATGGCGAGATAACTGGTAAACAGCCCGGCGACGCCGGCCGCGGTAGCCCACACCAGCCGCCCGGGGATCCCGAGAGCGCTCAGCGGCACTCGTTTAAGGCCCGTCAGCACTCCCACTCCCGCGCGCGTAAGGCGGCAGACTTCATACCCGATGTGACTTATCGGACGCGCGCGAGGCGATTTTGAGGAGTAATCCCTGACTAGACTTGAGGGATTATTCCACAGACCGCGCCCGCAGCGGTATCGCGACCAGCACCCAGGCAATTGCCGCAAAGCCCAACAGCGACAGCCATCCACCGAGTGATTCGTACCAGGAAAAATCCTGGGCTCCGCCGCTCAACAGCCGTGTCAGCGAAGGCAGGTGCGCCACCGCCGCCACCGCCAGCAGGATGCCCAGAATCGCCTCCCCCGCGATCAGTCCGGAGGCCAGAAGTGTACCTTTCTCTTCGATAACGGCCCTCCGGCGGCCGTCGCTCACCGCCGACGCGCGATCGACCAGCCACTTCAGAACCCCGCCGACGAAGATGGCCGAGGTCGTGTCGAACGGCAGATACATGCCCACGGCGATCAGCATCGGCGACCTGGCCCCGCACAGGATCAACGCCACCCCGAACGCCGCGCCGATAATCAGCAGCCCCCAGGCCATCTGCCCGCCGACGATCCCCTTGGTCAATTGCGCCATCAGTCCGGCCTGCGGCGCGGGCAACGATCGCCCCCCAATCCCCCCATCTGCCAGATTCGCCTGATGGAGAGCGATAATCGGCCCCATCAGGAAGAAGGCGAGCATGGCCACGGCGACAATCTCCACCACCTGCATCTTCCAGGGAGTCCCGCCCAGCAGATGCCCCGCCTTCAGATCCTGGATCAACGACCCCGACACCGAGCAGGCGACGCACACCACCGCCGCCACGCCCAACACCGCCGCCACGCCCGAGATTCCGGTCACTCCGATCGTCACCATCATCAGCGCCGCAATCAGCAACGCCGACAGCGTCAAACCCGATAGTGGCTGATTCGAACTGCCCACCAACCCCACCAGGTAGCCGCCCACAGCCGCCAGCAGGAAGCCCGTCACCGTCATAGCCACGGCCGCCATGATCGCCGGCGCCCACCCTTGCGTGAAGTAGTAATAGATCCACGTGATCGGGACAATCAACACGAAAATTGAGAGGATCACCCACCGGACCGGAATGTCCCGATCCGTGCGCTCGCGATGTTCCGACTCGTGCGAGGCCCGGCTCGACGCCGCGAACGCTCCCTTCAGCGAGGCGATCAGCGAAGCGCGCATCGAGAACATCGTATTGGCCGCGCCCACCAGCATCATCCCCACCGCGATCGGGCGGACAATGTTGAACCACAGCGTGTAAGCCGCCAGCGACGGGTCGTTCGAACCGATCCGTCGCGGCAGGTCCGGATCGAAAAACAGCAGCAGCGGGATCACGATCCACCACGCCAGAACACCGCCCGAGAAGTTCACCGCCGCCAGCGTCGGCCCGATGATGTAACCGATGCCGATCAGCGCCGGAGACAGGCTCGGCGTCGACCACGGGATGCCGCCGTGATGCGTCACATCGCCGATCGCCTTCCGCTCGAAGTCGAAGTGCTTCACCACCGACTGCGGGAACGCCTGGAATCCTTCGCTGTATTCCCGGAAGATCCGTACGCCGAACGGGCTCTTCAGGAATTGGATCAGCCCGGCGAACCCCATCGCTCCGAAGATGTACTTCGGCGCATCGCCGGCCTCCTGGCCCGCCCGCACAATCTCGACGCTCGCCACGCTTTCGGGAAACGGCAGGTCCGCCTCCACCACCAGGGCGCGGCGCAGCAGGATGATGAAGAACACGCCGATCAGCCCGCCGGCAAGCAGAATCAGCGACGCCTCCCAGTAATGCGAGCGGAGGTCGGTCCACAGGCGCACGCCGTTCAGGTCCACCATCATGAAGGCGGGGATGGTGAAGATCGCGCCCGCCACCAGCGCCTCGCCCACCGAAGCCGCCGTGCGGGCGATGTTCTGTTCGAGCAGTCCGCCCTTGAACGCCGGCAGCCGGAACAGCGCCATGGCAATCACCGCGGCGGGAATGGTGGCGGCCACCGTCTGCCCCGCCCGCATGCCCAGGTAGGCGTTTGCCGACCCGAACACAAGGGCGAGAAACAATCCGAGCGCAACCGCCTTCACCGTCATTTCGGGCGGGTTCTGTTTGGGGCCGGGGATGTCGGGCATTACCCGGATTGTACACTTCGCCCGTGGGGCGCTATCGCATTAACCGCTGATGGTCCACCATCAGGCAACGATCCTGCACCACCAGGATCCCTGCGCGCGCCCACCGCTCCGCCGCCACATCGTCGCGGATGCCCAGTTGCAGCCACACGGCGCGAGGCTTCTTGGCCAGAATGTCATCGACGTGCCGCGCCACATCGGCCGGACGCCGGAACACGTTCACCAGATCGACGTCACCGGGGATCTCCGCCACCGTCGCATAGGCCTTCAACCCGGCGGTCTTCTCAAGCCCGGGGTACTTCGCCGGAACCGGCACGATTTCATACCCCGCGTCCATCATGTATTTCGGAACGTAGTAGGCGGGACGATCCGAGTTCTCGTCCTTTTCCATCCCCAACACCGCGATCCGCTTCACGCCCCGAAGCAGTTCTCGCACTCCGTCCCGCGTCGTGATCAGGTTACTTTGCCAGTCCATGCCGCCCCCGCCTTCCAAGGTACGATAATCCCATCGTGAAGCGTCTGTTTCTACTGATCCTCGCGTCGTTCGCCTGCCGCGCCGACTGGCTTGTCCACCCGCCCGCCCAGCGCGCCGCGATCGAGCGCCGCGGCGACGAAATCGTGGCCTCCAACGGCCTGATCCGCCGCGTCTGGCGCATCCAGCCGGACGCCGCCACCGTCGCCTTCGACAACCTGATGACCGGCGAATCGCTGCTGCGCGGGGTCAAACCCGAGGCCGAAGTCGCCCTCGACGGCGTGCGCTACGCCATCGGCGGACTGAAGGGCCAGGTCGAGTACGCCTACCTGCGCCGCGAATGGATCGCCGGACTTCAGGCCGATCCCGACGCCTTCCATCTGGAGGGTTACGAAACCGGCGCCACCCAGGAGCGCTTCCCCTACCGCCGCAAGAAGTTCTCGAGCGACCGCCCCTGGCCCCCGCCCGGCGCCGCCGTGACATTCCACTACCGCTCCGCGCGTCTGGCGGGCGTGGCCGTCGACGTCCATTACGAGTTATACGACGGCGTCCCGTTACTGGCCAAATGGCTCACCGTACGCAATAACACCGGTCGCGCGATTCAACTCGACACATTCGCGAGCGAAGTGCTCGCCGTGGTCGAATCCGAATCCATCGTCGAAGGCGCCGGAGGCGGGCGCACGCGGCATCTGCAGGTGGAGAGCGATTACTCCTTCATCGCCACCCACTCGCGCCCCGACACGAACCTGGTGGCGCACTGGGAACCCGATCCCCAATACACCACCCAGGTGAACTATCTCCTCCAAAGCCCGGTCTTGCTCCGCTGCTATCCGCCGCTCGGCCCCGATGTCTCCATCGCGGCTGGCGGCCGCTTCGAGTCGTTCCGAATTTTCGAACTCGTCCACGATTCGACCGACCGCGAACGCATGGGCCTCGCCCAACGCCGCATGTACCGGACCATCGCTCCTTGGGCGCTCGAAAACCCGATCCTAATGCACGTCCGGCAGGCCGACCCCGCCTCCGTCCGCCTGGCCATCGACCAATCCGCCGACGCCGGCTTTGAGATGGTGATCATGACCTTCGGCAGCGGCTTCGACATCGAGAAAGAGGATCCCGCCTATCTCTCTCAGGTCAAATCCCTGGTCGAATACGCCAACAGCAAGGGCGTCGAGTTAGGCGGCTATTCCTTACTCGCAAGCCGTCGCATCTCGCCCGATAACGACGTCATCAACCCGTCCACCGGAACCACCGGTGGAGCCATCTTCGGCGACTCCCCCTGTCTCGGCTCCAAATGGGCCATCGACTACTTCCGCAGACTCCGCAACTTCATCGAAGCCACCGGGCTCGGCGTATTGGAGCATGACGGATCCTATCCCGGCGACGTCTGCGCCTCCCGATCCCACCCCGGGCATCGCGGATTCAGCGACTCCCAGTGGACCCAATGGCGCACCATCTCCGACTTCTACCAATGGTGCCGGGCTCGCGGCGTCTATCTGAACGTGCCCGACTGGTATTTCCTTGAAGGCGCCAACAAGACGGCGATGGGTTACCGGGAAGTCAACTGGTCGCTGCCGCGCGAGCGTCAGATGATCCTCGCCCGCCAGAACATTTACGATGGAACGTGGGACAAAACCCCCAGCATGGGCTGGATGTTCGTCCCCCTGGTCCAATATCACGGCGGAGGCGCGGCCGCCACGCTCGAACCGCTCAAGGATCACCTCGACTTCTACGGCCAGCACCTGATGCAGAACCTGTCGTCCGGCGTACAGGCCTGTTACCGCGGCCCGCGCCTGTATGACTCCGAAGAAACCCGCGCGGTGGTGAAGAAGTGGGTGGGATTCTACAAAAATCACCGCGGAATCCTCGAGTCCGACGTCATCCACCTTCGCCGGCCCGACGGGCGCGACTGGGACGGGCTCTTGCACGTCAATCCCGAGTTAGAGGAAAAGGGCCTCGCCGTCTTCTACAATCCCCTGGACCAGGCGATCGTCCGCACGATTCGCCTGCCCGTCTATTACACCGGCCTCACCGACTCCGCCGCCGTCAGCGTGGAGGGCGGACCATCCCACGCTCACGCCATCGATCGTGACTACAAGCTGACCATCGAGATTCGGATCCCGGCCAACGGCGCCACCTGGCTGACGCTCGGCGCCGCTGGCCGGCGCGCTCCTACCGCGGAGTAATCCGGATCGCCGCGCCGCCTCCCGGCGCCAGTTTCAGTTTCAGCACGCTCTGGCTTGTCACGGCCTGGCTCTGCTGGGTCGTGCTCTTGGCGTTGGTCGCGGCGTCCGGAGCGTCCGCCCAGATGTCGGCCTTGAAATTTCCGCCGCCAAGAAACGTCAGCGGAACTTCGATCTCTCGCGGATTCCAATCCGTAATCGAACCGACATACCACTCAGAACCCTTCCGCCGCGCGATCGTAATGAACTGTGTAGGGACTCCATTCACAACCCTCGTCTCATCCCAAGTCGCCGGAACCGCCTTCAGAAACGCCAACTCCTTCTGGTCTTCGTAGGAACCGGGATGATCGGCCAGCATCTGCAGCGCGCTCTCGAACACGACATACAAAGCGGTCTCATGCGCCCGGGTCCCCATCACCATGGGAAATTGGTTGCGCGGTTGAAACTCCGCCTTCGTGACGTTATTGAACCCGCCCGGCGTATAATCCATCGGCCCGGCCAGCATCCGCGTGAAAGCCAGCGTGACATTGTGTTTCGGCGTGATTCTCGCGCTCCACTTGGAGTATTCGAGCCCCATCACACCCTCGCGAGTCATAACATTCGGATAAGTCCGCCGCAGCCCGTCCGGCTTGTAGGCGCCGTGAAAGTCGAGCATCAATTTATGCTCGGCCGCCTTCTTCGCCACGCGCCGGTACCAGTTCACCATCCACTGGTCATCGCGATCCATGAAGTCGATCTTCACGCCCACGATGCCCCACTTCTCAAACAGCGGAAACACCTCGTCGATCTGCCGGTCGATATCGGTCCAGTGCGCCCACAACCACAGCCGGACATTCTTCGATTTGGCGTAGGAAACCAGCGCCGGCATGTCGATTTCAGGATTCGTCTGCGTCAGGTCCGAGCCCGAATCGTTCGGACCGTTACCCCGTCTGGCCCACCCCGCGTCGATCAGCATGTACTCAAGCCCGGTGCTGGCCGAAAAGTCGATGTAATGCTTCATCGTCGCGGTGTTCATGCCCGTCTTGAACGATACGTTCTTGGCGACGCTTCCGGACCACCAGTCCCACGCCGTCTTACCCGGCCTGACCCACGACGTATCGCCGATCGCACTCGGCGGGTTCAGATTCACCACCATGTTCGATTCCACCAGGCGTCCAGGCTCCGCCGCGATCATGAGCACGCGCCACGGCGACCGTGCCGGCGTCGCGCACGACACCGCCAGCCCCGGCTCTTCGACGCGAGGCGCCAGCCGTAGTTCGATCGTGCAGGAATCGCGCGTCGACCCGGCATACGCGCCCGCCCAGTTATCAATGTACGCCTCGGTCAGGCCCACCCAAGCCACGCCGGGAACCTCCATCAACAGCGGCAGCGCAACCAGATAACTCGGATGCCAGCCGCCCAACGGCAGTTCGTGATAATCGTCTTCATAACTCGACCGATAATCGCGAAGTATCAGCGGATAAGTCGTAGCTTCCTTGGCCATCCGGAACTGAGTGGCTTCACCCGAAAGACGCATTTCCCGAATCCCCGCCTGTTCCGGAATAAGATAGCGGAAAGCAACGCCGTCGTCGAAGGCCCGCGCCTCGATGTCGAACCGCCGCGCCCTAGCCCCCGTTTCCGTCGCGTGAACCACGATCGCGTCGTAGCGGTCGCGAATTCGCGAAGCCTTCCCCGCGGGCGAACTCCAGGTCTCGTCGTGGACCGACGTCTCCGCCCCCGTGATGCGAACCGCCGCGCCCAACGGCGGCATCCCTTGAATATTCAGGCCCAGGTGCGACCAGTCGAGGACCGTCTTCCCGCCGCGCGACACGCGATAGGCGAGTTGCCCACCCGAATCGGAAGGCGCACTCCCGGCGAGCGTCGCGAAGGAGATTTCGAGCGAACCGTCAGGAGATTTCAACGTCGGAGCCGGCGATTGCGCGGCGGCGGCGACTGCGACAGCAAGGACAATAGCGGATCGGACAAAGATCATGACATCTATAGTCTATGTCTGTCGGCTGCCCCCTGTTATGCTGGATCTCTCATGCCCGCCCGGAAACCGCCGGCGCCGACCGTTATGCCATGGGCCCTCTGCGCCATGGCGGGCGTCGCTCTGGTCGAACTCATCATCCTTGTGCTCGGCGCGGTTCTGCTCGCCATACCCTGCCTCATGTACATCGGATTCGAACAACTCGGGCTCGGATGGAACGACGCCGGTGGATTCTTCCGCATCGTCCTCATGACAATCATCGGCATGGGCGGCATCGGCGCGCTGGCTGGAGTCCCGATCTCGCTCTGGCGACTTATGCCCCGCCGCCTCAGCGGCTCACCGCCGGGCGTCCGCCTCTGGCCCGACGATCAACCAGGATTGTGGGATGAGATCCGCCAATCCGCCCTGGCCGTCGGCTCTCCTCCTCCTGACGAACTCTATTTGACTCTCGACATGACCGTCGGCTATTCCCGTGCCGGAGGCGCGCTCGGCTTCGGCGGGCGCCGCCTGTTCGGCGTTGGAATCGGCGCCCTTGGCACCTTGACGCGCGCGGAGTTTCGGGCTCTATCTGCCTCCGGATTGGCGCACTTGAACGCGCCGGAGCGAGTCGCCAACTCCTGGTCCATCTCCGCCCTCGCCGGAATGGCCCGGTCCATGGCGCCCCTCGGCCGCCCCCAAGTCGCCGGCCCAATCCTGTTCGTTACGGGCTATAGCATGCCCTTCCAGCACCTGATGCGCACCGCGGCGCCGTTCTGCGCGCGCCTGCTCGCCTCCATCTGGCAATTCGCCTCGGCCCGCATGGACGCCCGCGCGGACTCACTCGCCTGCTCCATCGCCGGCACGCGCCCCGTGGTGACCGCCCTTCGAACCTGGACCCGGTATCAACCGTTCGCCGCACCGTTTTGGCACATCGAAGCCGCGCCGCTCGTCCAGGCCGGCTTCCTACCGCCCTTGGCCGAAGGCTTCGCGCGCTTCCTGCAAACGCCCCAGGTCGACCAGGCATCCGACCATCACCTGGCGCACGAAATGAACCGCCGCGCCCTCACCGTCGATAATCTCCTTCCGCTGCTGCATGACCGCATCGCCGCCATGCCGCAGATCGACGTGCCAGCCGCTTTCGACGGGCCCGCCACCGAACTCCTCGATCGCGTCGACCAACTCGAACGCAGGCTCGCCGCCAGCCATGTTCCCGGCTGCCTTCCCGACAACCTCCAGCGCATCTCGTGGGACAACGCCGGCCCGCTGCTCTACATTCCATCTTGGCGATATCTGACCTCCGCCAACGCCGACTTACTCGCCGGCCGCCTCGTTGCGGATCTCGTCGACATGGCTACCGATCGAAGCCTGACCCGCCGGGTCCGCAACCCACCCGGAATGACCCTGGACGACAACCAACGCATCCGTCATTTCGGCGAAGTGCTCCAGGCGGCATTGTGCCTGTGTCTCGTAAGACAGGACTGGCGGATGAGTTCGCGCCCCGGCGAGTTTGTGTTCTCCAAGGCCGATCAGTCGATCTGCCCGGCCGTTGAACAAGCGGCGATCGCCGCCAGCGCCATCGACTCGGACGACTGGCGCGATAAATGCCTCAGCTGGGGCCTGTCCGACTCACCGCTCGTAGGCGACTGACCACTCAATCGTCTCAATCGGCAACTTCAAGACCGACGAACGCAGTCCGGAATGCCGAATCAGCGCCGCGCGCTCATGCAACTCGCCCCGCTCGGCCGGACCCACACTCAATCGATATTCGTCCGTGCCTGTTCGGTAGGAGTAATCGACATACTGCAAGTCAGCATGACTCGCCAGATCCATCAAGGCGTCCCAGAAGGACCTTCGCCGTAGCAAACGCCGCTGCGCCGCCAACTGCTTCGGCGCTTCCATCACCAGACGCCCCGCCCGCAGGCGAACGCCCACGCACCGCTCCTCCGAAAATCTCCGTTCCGGATTGGGATCCGGAAAAGTGGCCAGTACAACTGCTAACTCATCACGCTCCGTTGGCAGTCGCTCCCATCGAAAGCGCGAGGCGCCCTGCACGACGGCGCCGCGGCTCAGCACCTCGGCCACTCGTTGCTCGTCCTTACCAGTAACGCTGAGGATCACCCGAACCAACTCTCGAGTAGTAAGCACCTGGCTCACCACCGGAGTCATCGTGATCGCCCCCGCGGCCTCGGAGCTGATCCGGACCTTGACGGATTGAGGCAGCGCAGCCAAGCCTACATCACCGTCTTAACGACTGTCTGGTTGTCGTAATCATCGGCCGTTCGCACCGCGATCGTAATCTCACCCGGTTGCGGCCGGTCAACCACCAACCGATATTCCAACTCCTGCGCATCGGACAAGTGGGTGACAGGCTCCACCAGCGTCCAATCGCCGCCATTGATCGAATACTCGGTGCGGTCGATGACGCTCAGCGCGTCCTTCACCGCCCATCGAACTTCGACCTTATTATTCGCCGCTGGCGTGGACGTCAACCCGGAGATCACCGGCGGCGTGTTATCAATCAGGAACGGGTCGCTGGTAATCTCGCCAGTAAGCGCACTCCCGGGAGGATTGCTCAGCGCGTCCGTCGCCGTAACTCGCAGCAGGTATCGTCCATCCGGAAACGCCGCCGAATCCCAGCTGACATACTTATCGTGGACTTTGTCCTTAAGCGGCTTCCAGGTCGACTCCGTTTCGCCCTTGATCTCCACCTTGTAGGACAAGCTATCGCCGTTTTCATCAGAAGCCGTCCAGCGAGCCCCAATGTGCCCCTTGGCGTAACTCATGCTCAATCCGGAGGAGATCTCCAGCGCCGCGGAACTCGACTTCCGGCGCTGCCCAAGCGGCTGGAGCGTTATGGATTGGGGACTCCCGGAAGGCGGCGCGGCCGATGTGGAGCTGGTGAACCGGTAATTCGCCGGCGTGACTTCAATCTGACTCAGCGTCGGCGCCACATTCTTAGCCATGTAAGCCACATCCACGCCGGTCACTTCCGGAGACTTCCCATCCGCCGACGCGGTAATCGTCGCGCGAAACTGCAGGAACCGGGCCGGCGGAGACGCCAACCGCCCCCCGTTCCCCGCCACCGGCGCCTTGATCCACGGACTCCAGTTCTTATTCGGATGGTTGACATTCCCGCTGCGCGACTCGAAAGCGATCTGCCCCCCATTCAGGGACGCCTCAAAGGACAAGCGTCCCCAGTTGGAGAAACCGGTGGCGTCGAACGGCTCGCTCTCAAAGGCCCCGGTCTTCTCGATCCCCGGTCCCAGGCGGTACACCTTGCCGATATTTCCCGTAGCGGCGATAACTTCCCCGCTCGCCCCGACAGCGAAAGCAGTTACCTGAGTCGGCGCCAGATTCGCCAACAACGTGTAAGCAATGTCCGAATCGATCCGGTAGACGTTGCCCTTGTTGCCGGAGCCGACCAACGGGCGTCCTTGCGCGTCCATTGTCAAGGCGTAGACAACATCGCTCGTATTCGCCCAGATCTTACGAGGCGCGCCGTCGACGCCGATCCGATACACTTCCGAACCGCCCGAAAGCGCCGTCGTGCTGGCCGCGCTTGGGGCCGCCGCAACCTGACGTGTCTGAACGGCCGCGCCGGCGCCGGAGGGCATTGGCGAGGGAACCGGGACGGGCGCCGGGGCCGGAGGCGCGATGGTCTGGCCGACTGCCGGTCGCGAGCCTACGCCCGCTGCATACACGGACCCATCGGCTCCCGCCGCAACGGCCGTGATCTCCCGCTTCGGCGTCTGATACAGCACAAATCCTTCACCAGCCGGAGTAACTCGAACCACCAACCCATTCGGCTCGGTCCCGACAATCAGGTTCCCCGCCGCATCCATCGCCAGTGAACGCGCATGAGTCTCCTCGGTCGCAAAGAACACGGCGCCTTTGCCGTCGGGAGTCACCCGATGCACCTCGCCCCGGTCCCCGGTTGCGACATACAAATCCCCTGACTTCGAAAAGACCATCGCCCAGATATACTTCGCCTTCGGATCGTAGAAGACCTGGGCCTTCCCATTCACAACCCGGTACACCTTCCCATCGGGCGCCGTCGCCGCATACACCCGGTCGTGCGAATCCACCGCGATGGCGTGGATCTCCAAGCCATCCAACTCCGCCAGCGTCTTGGACTTCCCGTCCTTGCCGATTTCAAACAGCTTCGCGGTCGACCCGCTGGGCCCGCCGCCGCCCGCGTACACGTTGCCCTTGGAATCCCGCGCCACCGCCCACAAATAAGGCGTGGACGAGTCCAATAACTCAGTCACAACCGGAGCCAGGAACATCCGCCCGTCGCTGCGCACGGACACCTTGTTCAGATTCCCTTTTTCAAAGTCCGAAAAATCGTCTTGAATCCAGTAACGCGTCTCGACGGCGATCAGTGGGGCGGCCGCCGTGGCCAACGCCGCGGCGAATAGGATAACCCGGCTGGTTCGGCCAAGCCGGGTGAAGTGTGTCTGCATCGATTGTTCTACTTTACGGTGATTCTCAGGGAATAACTGCCGCTGATTACCTGCTCGAACGGCAGCGACATCTGCTCCACGGCGCTTTCCGGCGAACTCATCATATGGCGACTGGCCGCGCGCCCGGTCTGCATCACGTTCAACACGGAAGGCGGAAGGCTCGGCAAGGTCTTATCGTCGGAATAGACGGTCGGGCGCGGATCGATAAGCGACACATACAGCCGGTTATTGGCGCGCTCCTGGTTGATCAGCGACACCGTCTGCGGAATGTCCATGTAACGGCTCATCAGCCCCGCCACACTCTGCATGCGGTTCAGCGTGTCGGCGTCGCTCAGCAGGATGCGATGATCGCCCTTGGACAGTCCCGCCGGCAGTTTGACGTCGAACTGCCGCTCAATCCGCTCGCCCCGATAGGGCCGAAGGAACACCTTCACGGCCACCGTCGCCCCGGCGTCCACCTCCGCATTCGGAATCCAGGCGTTCTCGATAGTGGCGATCCTGCGCGCCGGCAGCAGATCCACCGTGGCGTTCACCCGTTTCAGCTTCGGCGTCTCCACGGAATTCAGAAACAGGCGGTTGAACTTATCGCCCCACCAGTTAGCCAGCAGCATCGGCGCGGGAGTCGGCATCTCGCTCGGCGCGGCCATGGTGCTCAGCGACAACCCCGGCATCCCGTCCAGTTCAACCTTGCCGCTCAGCCGGTAAGTCGATTCGTCCGCGAAGTCGTTCAACCCCTCCAGCGAGTTAAACAGGGTGACCATCATCAGATAGGGCGTCCACTTCTGATTTACAAAGACGTTGAAGTGGAGATTCTTCTCCTTCAACACCTTATCGCCGTCCGAATAGGTGCGCACCTTCAAGTCCACCGGAATCATCCCGGACGCTGCGCCTAACTCGCCCATAATCCCGCTGTGCCGGTCCTGTTTCAGGGCGCCGACAATCTCGGTCGCGTTGCCGAACTTATTGGGCTGATACTGACTCGCCAGCGTCATCAGGATCTCGGCCTTGCTCATCGGCATGTCCACCGGCCCCAGATTGAAGAACGAGTGTCCGAACGCCAGCACGCGTTTCCCGTCGTTGTAGGTTACCGTGCCCAGCCCCGTCACGCTCATATCGCCCGACACCAGCACGCCCGCCACGGCCTCGCCCGGCTGCAGCGACTCCCGCCATCCCGCCGCCGGCTTCGGCGAATTCAACGAACCGCTCGCGCCGCCCTGCACCACCGCCAATCCGGCCTGCTGGAACATGGGCCCGAACTCGCTCAGCGTCCGATCGGTGAAGCCGGAAAACGTCAGCGGCGTGTCGATGGGAATCATGAACTGGTTGGCCGCCGCGAAGCGCGCCGCGCCGCCCGCCGACACCGCTTGTCCCAGCAACCAGCCCGGCGCCTCCACCGACGCCCGCGTCTGCGCCTTCCCCGGAGCCTTTGCGTCCGCCGGCGACGACTTATCGAAATCGTTGATCTCGAGCATCAGCTCAATCGGCGTAATCCCGCAAATCGAGTCCGGCGAAAACGTGCTCAGCCGCAGCGCCACCGCGCCCACCAATTTCCCATCGATATAGACCGGGCTGCCGCTCATCCCTCCCGCCACATTCGTGCGGATGGCCTTGCCGCCCATCTTGCCGACGATGATGTCCTGTTTCGGCCCCCAGGCATTCTTCATCAGGCCGACAATCTCGATCGGGACAGGTTCGGGCTCCCCGCCCGCAAACACCGTCCAGGCCGTGGCCTTCATGCCAGGCTTAATATCGGCAACGTGGAAGATTTCCACCTTCCCGGCGCGCGGGCGGACCATATCGGATCCGGACGCGAGAAATGACATCGACAGCGCCAATACGGCGGCCAGGGGGGCGAACCGGCTTTTCATGAAACTGCTTTCCTCTGACACGGGAGGTCTGAATACACGCCAGCGAACGGTGGGGTGACCGTTTATAGTCCCATTATCCACCAACCGGCCGCTCCCGGGGCCGCGGGCCTCACAGCGTACCGGCCGTCACGAACACCGGATCGATGTCGGTCGGGATGTCCGCCAACCGGTCGATCGTCTTCTGAATCTCCGGCCGGATCACCGCCAGTTCAAGCATCCGCTTGGCGCCCTGATAGTCGCCGGTCGCCTCCACCGTCAGCAAGTCGTGCGTCAACGCCTCCACCGCCGCCTTGATCTTCGCGAAGTCAACGGAGTAGGTTCCGTCCTTGCCGGCCACGAAAGCGCCTTTGTCCAACAGGTAGTTCAACTGCAGCGCCATCCCCCGCCCATGCGCCTCCTTCACGCCAAAGCGCAGGCTTCGGAACGCCGACGCGAGGTACGTCGTGTACAGCTTGCGCTCGGCCTTCGGCAGCATCCCCCGGTCGTACATGTACTGCAGCATGAACAACCCGGTGGCGTCCGCTTTGGCCTCCTCGATCGCCGCGTACAGTTCCTTCATCTCCAGCCGGACCGTCGACGCCCGCGCCCCAATCTGGATCTGGTGCGGCCCGATGCCGTGGCTCAACTCGTGCGCCAGAATATGCGTGAAGAATTCGTCGAAACTTAGGTCCGACCGCGCCGCCGCCGGCAGCACCCGAGCCGCAATCGGCGTCAGGTTCTTCTCGAACTTCGCCTCCTGGACGTTCTTCAACATCACCCGCTTGGCGCCCTTCTGCGAGATCACGCGTTCGTCGTTGGGCAGGTTATAGGCGGCCGTCTGCACCGCGTGCGCCGCATCGCCCGAAGCGATCACCTCGTTCACCACCCGAATCGGCGCCGCCGCGGCCAGCTTCGGATTCCGAAACTTCGCATCGATAGGAAGGTGATTCTCGATCTCCTGCAAATGATCGGCGAAGAACTTCACTTTATTCGTCTCAACATCGTCGCGGATGTTGATATAGGCCTCAAACGCCGCCTTATAGCCGAATAACTCGTCCGTATAAGTCTCGTACGGACCGATCGTGACGTCGATCGGCGCGTCCAGGTCCATCCAGGCCAGGTCGCTGTCGTAGTATTCATTGGCGCCGAACGCCGCCGCCCGCAATTCCAGGAACTTCTTCAGACTCGCGTTCGTAGTCAGCGCCGCGGCCTCGCGCAACAACTTCGCGCAACGCTGCAGATCGCTCTTGTACGCCTCGCTGTACCAGACCTGCTTGAGCGCCTTCGTTTGCGGATCCCGCCGGATGACCGTGAAGAACCCCACCGCGCTGGCCGGTTGCGTCTTGGCCCAAGCCTCGAACTCCTCGCGCGTCATGTCCTCGGGATAGAAGTTCGCGCCCGCCGGCTTCTTCTCTGGAACTCCCGGCAGAAACGCCGTATGCCCATCCAGATCGGACCACGGCCCCTTATTCAACCAGAAGTAGCGCAGCCGCGCCTGGCCGAGCGGCGAGGAATCCTGCTTCAACCGCTCGTACAACTCCCGATTGGCGGACCACAGCTGGTCCATATAGATGTGGTCGTAGACGCGCGCCGCCTCCACCAGCTTCGCGAGCGCCTTGCGGTCTCCCGCGTCGAGTTTCGAAATATCGGCGCGCATCTCGGCCTTGGCGAACCGGGCGGCCATCCGGTCGAGTTCCCGCGCGTCGGGAGAAGCGGCTGAAGCGTTAAGCATCATGATTGCGGCAAGCAGCGTATAGGGTCTCATACTGCTAAGCTCAGTATAGTTTTCCATGCGCCTGTCCGTCTTGTTACTCGCCGCCATCGCCGGAATGGCCCAAAACGCCCCTCGTCCGGAGTATCCCCAGCCCCAGTTCCAGCGCGACGCCTGGCTGTCGCTGAACGGCCAGTGGGAGTTCGAATTCGACGACGCCCACGCCGGTGTCGGGGAGAACTGGCCCGCCTCCACCCGCAAATTCAGCCGGAACATCACCGTGCCGTTCTGTTTCGAAAGCAAGATGAGCGGCATCGGCGACCCCTCGTTCCACTCCGAAGTCTGGTACCGCCGAAGCTTCACCGCCCCGGCCGCCTGGAAGGGCAAGCGAGTGCTCCTCAAGTTCGGCGCCGTCGACTACCGCGCCTGGGTCTGGCTGAACGGCCGTTCCCTCGGCTTCCACCAGGGCGGCAACGTCCCCTTCTCCTTCGACATCACCTCCGCCATGACCTCCGGCCCCAACTCCCTGGTCGTTCGCGTCGAAGACCCGCCGACTGACCGTTACATCCCCCGCGGCAAGCAATATTGGGAGCCGAAATCCCGCGGTATCTTCTACACCCGCACCACCGGCATCTGGCAACCCGTCTGGCTCGAAGCCACTGGCGCAAGCTATCTGGACCACGCCCGCATGACCGCCGCCATGGACGGATCGCTCCGCATCGACGCGGTCATTGCCAACCCGGTGCCCGGCCTGACGCTCACCGCCCGCATCCTCGACGGCGCAAGGACCGTAGCCACGGCCGCCGCCCCCGCCGAAGCCCCGCGCGTATCGCTCCTCACCGGAGTCCCCTCGCCGCGCCTCTGGTCCCTCGCCAACCCGAACCTCTACACCGTGGTCTTCGAGTTATCCAAGGACTCCGTCATCGACCGCGTCAATTCCTACACCGGCTTCCGCTCCGTCGCCGTCGAAAACGGCAAAGTCACCCTCAACGGCCGTCCCACTTACCTGAAACTCGTGCTCGACCAGGGTTACTGGCCTGAAAGCACGCTAACTCCCCCCTCCGATGAAGCCATCCAGTACGACATCCGCATGACCAAGGCGATGGGCTTCAACGGCGCCCGCAAGCATCAGAAGGTGGAAGATCCCCGCTTCCTCTATTGGGCCGACAAGATGGGCTTCCTCGTCTCAGGCGAAATCGCCAACGCCTACGAATTCGACGACGAATACGTCCGCGCCATCACCGCCGAGTGGACTGAGGCGGTTCAGCGCGACTACAACCATCCTTCCATCGTCATCTGGAACCCCATTAACGAAAGTTGGGGCGTGCCGAACCTCCGCGACCCGCGCCAGCAGCAGCACCTCCGCGCCATGTTCACGCTGACCAAGTCGCTCGACGCCACCCGCCTCGTCATCGACAACGAAGGCTGGGAGCACACCGACCTGACGGACCTGTTCGCCATCCACGACTACGCCCGCAACGGCGAGATCCTATGGGAGAAATACAAGGACGTCTCCGCCACCGGCGTCGTTCCGCCCAACGCGCGTCCGGCCCTGGCCCCCGGCTTTGAATACAACGGAACCCCGCTCTATCTCTCGGAATTCGGCGGCATCGCGTTCATCCCCGCCGGCGCCAAGGTTCCCGGCGAATCCTGGGGTTACTCAGGCGTCGAAAAATCGGCCGAGTCCGCGCTATCTCGTCTGCGCAGCCAACTTACCGCCATCGCCCGTCTCGGCTTCGCGGGCTTCTGTTACACTCAGATCACCGACGTCGAACAGGAAGTCAACGGTCTCATGACTTATGACCGCAAGCCGAAATTCCCCGTCGAGGAAGTCAAAGCCATCCTCGACTTAGTCGGCCAGTAGTTAAAGTACGTTCACGGCCCGCGCGGCGAGAATCGCCACCGTACCCAGCGAAATCGACGATTGCACCATCATCATGGCCTTGGCCCACCGCGACAGCACCGGAACATCGGTGGGCGAAAAGGCCGTGCTCGTATTGAACGCCAGAAACAGATAATCGACGAACCCCGGCTTCCAGCGCCGATGCCGTCCGCCGTCGATGGTCATCTGCGGAAACAGGAATGCGCCCGTCTCATGCCGGTCCCGCCCGTCCCGCGCGTGCGGACCGCCCGCGTCCAGCCGCCAATACCAGGACGCAAACACCAGTATGTTACTAACCCACAACCCCGCCGCCGCGATCAGCAACTCCCGCGGCGATTCCTTCTTATCCGGCAGCCTCGCAATCAGCAAGGCAAGCGACAGGACCATATCCAACGTCACAACGCCCGTGATGATGTAGCCGCAAATGCGATTAGCGTCGTAGCGTTGCGTCCGGTGCAACACCACCGTTGGAACCAGCATCACCGGCACCGCGACAGCCATCGCCCAATCCGGCCCAACGCTCAAACCGGACGGCAGCGCAAACCGCAGCGCGGCCACAGCCAGCAGCGCGACCATCGCCGGCCACCGAGGCTCGGGATCAACGTTCGAAACAGGCAGGGACTCCATGGCGATCGTGACCAAGATACCATTCGCCGCGTGGTACATTCCGGAAATGACTCGCAAGTTCGTCTGCTGGGTGATGCTGGCCGCCGCGGCGACAGCCGCGGACAACAAGGACGCGAAATCCGTCGCCCTCGCCAACTCGATGATGACCGCCATGGGCGGACTCGACAACTGGAACCGAGCCCACTTCGTCCGTTACGACTTTAAAGTCACCATCAAAGGCAAACAGGTCGTCGACCGCTCGCATCTCTGGGACAAATCCACCGGTCGCTACCGGATCGACGGCATGACCAAGGACGGCAAACCCACCGTAGCCCTGTTCAGCGTCGCGACGCAGCAAGGCTCGGCCTGGTCCGGGGGAAAGAAGTTGGAAGGCGCCGAAGCCGCCAAGGCGATCAAGGACGCCTACGCCGCATTCATCAACGACATGTATTGGCTTTCGATGCCGTGGAAATGGCTCGACATGGGCGTGAACCTGAGGTATCTCGGCCAGAAACCGTTCGGCGCCCAGTCCTACGACGTAGTCGAGTTAACCTTCGGGAAAGTCGGCCTGACTCCCGGAGACCGGTATCACGCCTACATATCGCCCAAGTCGCATCTGATGGAACACTGGGAATACACGCTGCAAGGCGGCAATAAGGGCGCCTGGGATTGGCAATACGCGGCTACCGGCGGAGTCAAGCTCGCCAGCAATCACACCACGCCCGAAGGTAACTCCATCAACATGGGAAACGTTCAGGTGCTCGATCGCATCGACGAGGCGCTGCTCACCGATCCCGCGAAGAAGTTGCCCTGAGCCTCCTCCCCGCGCCGAAGGCTCGCCCGCAACACGCGCCACGCGACAGCCGGCTTCATAATGCTCGGCGGCGGCTCCAGCAGGTTCGCCACCCGATGGAACGCCGTCGAGCAGACCGCATCCCGATGCGCCGCCACATGCAACTTCGCCACATACCAGTTGATGAAGCGCACAGTCGCCGGCCGCGGCCCCACCGTCTCAGGCATCCGCAAATCGTTGCCCACCGCGATGCTCCAAGGAATATCCACCACCTTCGCGGCCCCCGCGAAGAACCGTCGCGCCAGTCCGCCCCATCCCGCGTCGATCGCCATGCCTAACTCGAGCGCCTGAAACGCGGCCGCGGTCATCCCCTGCCCATAAGCCGGATTAAAACTACAGACAGCATCCCCCGCCACCAGAAATCCCTCTGGGAAACGAGTCAGCCGCTCATACCGCCGCCGGACGCTCGCCGGAAACCGGGCCGACATCGGCTCACTCAGCGGCTCCGCCTGTCGAATGACATCATGAATCAGCGACGACGGCAGCGTGCCCGAGTAATCGATAAATCCGTCTAACTCCTCCGGCGCGGCATGGCCGAAATGCCCAATCAGCGTCACAGTCCAGCGCCCGCCCTCCTGCGCCAGCATAACTCCGCCGCGCTTGCCATCCGGAGTTGGAGGAATCACCACAATCGGCGGCGCCCCGCAATCGGGATCCCGTCGGAACCACCGCGTCGTATAAGCAAGCGCGATCTCGACGCGTTCCTCCTCGGCCTTCTCATAGCCCAATTCCGACAGCCAACCCGGCGCCCGCGACCCTCGCCCGGAAGCATCCACCACCAGGTCCGCCTCCATCGGCCCGCGCGCCGTCCGGACGCCCGTCACGCGTCCCTCGCCAGTCAGCAGGCCCTCCACGGCGCAATCCTCAACCACCCGGACATTCTCCAGGCGCCGCACCCGTTCGCGAACCGCGGCCTCAATCAGCGGCCGGCTCGCGACAAACCCGTCCAACCCGCTCGCCACGCGCGCCAGCGGACCGCCCTGTTGAAACCAGTACCCATCGCGACAGACGTCGCAAGGAACCGCGCCCGCCTCCAACAGCGAAACCGAAATACCCGGAAACAGGCGTTCGATAATCTCGCGACCGCTCGCCAGCAACCCATGCGTATGACGCCCTTGCGGTACGCCCCGCCGGTTCTCCGCACCCTCCGGGTACCGGTCGCGCTCGACGATCGTCACCCGCTCAAACCGTTCGGCGAGCACCCTCGCCGCCAGCATCCCAGCCATGCTGCCGCCGATAACGACGGCGTGATTTCGTGTCTGTTTCATAGCGCCGTACACCGATACGTGCGCGGCGCGAGTTTTGGATTTCCCCTATTCAGCCCGCAGCGTCCGGGCCGGATCGATGCGAATCGCCCGCAGCAACGGCGGAATCGACGCGATCAGTGCAGTCGCCCCCACCACCGCCAGCGGAACCGCCAACGCCCCCGGATCCGACACGTGAGCCGCATACAGCAGCGTCCCGATCGCGCGTTCCGAAGAAAGCCCACCCGCCAGTCCGGCCGCCGCGCCCACCGCGAACACCACGCCAATCCGAGCCATCACCCTCGCCCCCACATGCCGCGCCGAAGCCCCCAGCGCCATGCGGATGCCCAATTCCCGCGTCCGCATCTGCACGGAGTAGTTCAGCACGCCATACAGCCCGATGCCCGCCAGCGCCATCGCCACCGCCGCGAAGAACACCGAAAGCGTCGCCAGCAACCGTTCCCGAATGCTCCACTTATCCACCAGCATCTGCTGCGTGTACGTATTACTAACTCGAAAATCCGGCCGGGCCTGGCTGATCGCGGTTCGCAGCGCCGGCGCCATGGCCAGCGGATCCGCCCCCGCCGTGCGTACGGCGAACGTGCCCGACGCGTCGCCCGGCACGAACACCACCGGTTGCAACGGGTCTCGGAGCGAGCGGTAACGCACATCCGCCACCACGCCCACCACCTCGTAGCGCACCGCGTGTTCCCTCGACAGCCGCTCGAACGTGCGCCCGACCGCTCTCCCGCCGCCGAAATACCGCCGCACGAACGCTTCGCTCACCACCGCCGCGCCGCCCCCTTCCGCCTTGTCGGCTTCGTTCAGGTTGCGCCCTTGCTTCAGCGCGATCCCCATGGTGGGGATAAACCCGGGATCCACCGCCAGGTAGAATGCTTCCACCGCCTCCGGCCCCTTGCCCGGCATTCGGATCGTTCCCGTCCACGCATTGCCGCTCATCAACGGCCAGCTGCACATCGCTGCGGACTCGACTCCGGGCGTCGTGCGCAACGTATCGGCCACCTGCCGCCACGCCTCGCCCGTCACCTGCTTGCCGTTCTTCACCGAAACCTCCACCAGCGCCAGCCTTTGCGGGTTGAACCCCAGCGGCTGATGCGTGATCCGCTGGAACGTATCCACAAACAGCCCCGCGGAGAAGTGGACCACGAAGCAAAACGCCACCTGCCCCGCCGCCAGCACGTGGATCAGTCGCAATCGCGACCGCCCGCCGTCTCCGCCCTTCAGCGCATAGGCCGGCTGGACGTGGCTCGCCCGCAGCGCCGGCGCCAATCCGAACAGCAGCGTCACCACTACGGACAACGCCGCCGCGAACCCCAACACCCTCCAATCGGCCGGCAGCACCAGTTGCAGCGGCTGATCCGGCGGGTTCACCCGCGACATCACCCACGGCGCCGCCCACCATGCGAACGCGCCGCCCAGCAATGTCGCCGTCGCCGCCAGCATCGCGCTTTCCACCAGCACCAGTTGAATCAGCCGCCACTTACCCGCCCCAATCGACACCCGCAGCGCCATCTCCCGCGCACGACCCGCCGTCTGCGCCATCATCAGGTTCGCCACATTGGCGCACGCAATCAACAGCACCAGCGTCACCAGCGCGCCCAACACCGCCAGCGCCCGGGCGTATTCCCGCTGGGCCCGCGACGCGCCCGCCGACGCCGGCTGGAACGTCAACTTCGAGCGCACCCAGGCGTCGGCGGATTGCCGCGGCAGGTTCGACTCGAATCCCTTGATCATCTCCCGCCGATGATTCGTGAAGGCGGTCTGCAACCGCTCCCGCAACGGCTCGAGCGCCTGTCCCGGGCGCGGCCTCACCCACGTCCGAAACCACGACCAGTTCACGCTCCCAATCGCCCGCTGGTTCATCATGGTGGGAACGAAGACCCCGGTGATCACCCCGGTCTCGGTCCCCGTAAAACCCTCCGGGCCGACTCCCACCACCTCGTACACCTGCTCGCCGATCCGGAACTTGCGTCCCAGCACCCCCGGATCGCGCCCAAACCGGCTCGACCAGTAGTCATAGGAAAGGACCGCCACCGGATGCGCGCCCGGCTTCAGGTTGTCGTCAGGCCCCAACAGCCGCCCCAGCGCGGGCCTCAATCCGAACGTCGGAAACACGTTCCCCGAAACGTACTGTCTCGGAGCCCTCTCCATCTCGGCGTCGCTCCCAAACGTCAGGTCCACCGGATAGGCGTAGCTGATGGCCAACAGCTCCGCGTCGCCCTTCACCGTCTCGCCCAACTGCAGAAACAGCGGATAGCTGAACGAATCGCCCTCCTGCGGCTTCCCGGCCTGATCCGGAAACGTATAGGCCAGATAGTGCAGGCTCTCCGGGTTCTTCACCGGCAGCGGCCTCAGCAGCATCGCGTCGATCAGCCGGAAGGCCGCTGTCGACGATCCCACCGCCAGCGCCAGCGACAACGCGGCCGACGCCGAAACAGCCTTGTGCTTGCGAATCTGCCGCACGCCGAAACGGACATCGGAAACCAGCCCTTCCAGCCACCCCATCACGCGCGCATCCCGGCTCCGCTCGCGCGTCAGCAGCAGGTTTCCGAAAGCCCGCCGGGCTTCCTCTTCACTGCGCCCGGAAGCCACGGCCTCCTCGATATGCAGGCGCATCTCTTCATCGATCTCGCGGTTCAAGCGGTCGCCGCCGAACGCGTTGACGATCCGGGTCCACAGAGACATGTCAGGCCATCCTTAAGACGTGGTTCACCGCCGCGGTCACGGCGTTCCAGCGCGACTCCTGGGCGTCCAACTGTTTGCGCCCCTCCGGAGTCAGCGAATAAACGCGAGCCTTGCGGCCGGCGTCGGTGGTTCCCCATGCCGCGCCAATCCAGCCCGCTTCCTCCATCCGATGCAGCGCCGGATAGAGCGACCCCTCCTCCACTCGCAGGACCTCGGACGAGATCTGTTCAATCGCCGTCATGATGGCGTAGCCGTGCAGCGGCGCCCGCCGCGCGAGAATCTTCAACACCAGCAGTTCCAGGGAGCCTTGCAGGGAATCGGGCTTGGGCATAATCAGTCCTCTTACTAAGACATCTTAGTAAGAGGCCGCGCCGCCGTCAAGCCTTTTGTTCGACGCGCTTAACGCCCTCCGGTGACGTCCAGTATCGTGCCGGTCACGTAGGACGCTTCTTCGCTGGCAAGCCAGAGGATGGCCCGCGCCACCTCCTCCGCCTGTCCGCCCCGCTGCATCGGAACCAGCTTTTTCACGCGATCCACGCGAGCCGGTTCGCCGCCCTTGGCGTGCATCTCCGTATAGATGAAGCCTGGCCGCACGCCGTTCACTCGGATGCCTTCTTCGGCCACCTCGCGAGCCAGCCCCACGGTGAACGTCTCGATGGCGCCCTTGCTCGCGGCGTAATCGACATATTCGCCCGCCGATCCATACTTCGCCGCCACCGACGAGACATTCACAATCGCGCCGCCCCTGCCGCCGAAGCGCGTCGACATCCGGCGCACGGCCTCGCGAGCGCACAGCATCGGTCCAATCGCGTTCACCGCGAAAATGCGCGCCATCCGCGCGGCGTCCATGGCGTCCACCCGCATCTGCGTCTCAAGCGTGGCGGCGTTGTTCACCAGCGCCGTCACCGGCCCCAGCGCCGCGGTCGTTTCCTCGAACAACCTCACGACGTCGCTCTCCACGCTGACATCGGCCTGAACCGCGGCGGCGCGCCCTCCCCGTTCCACGATCGCCCGCACCGCTCGTTCGGCGGCATCCCGGGCGGCCAGGTAGTTCACGCAAACCGCGTATCCGCGCTCCGCCGCCAACCGAACCGTCGCGGCGCCGATGCCCCGCGACCCACCCGTCACAATCATCGTCATACCGGCCGCCTCCTACAGCGCAAGCTGATACGTGCAGAACTCCGTGTTCCGCGTCCAGCCGAGTTTTTCGTACAAGGCCCGCGCCGGAGCATTCGTCAGTTCGGTGGACAGCGTCAGCCGCGATGCGCCCACCCCGCGGGCATATTCGGCGGCGGCGCCCAGCAGCGCCACTCCCGCTCCCGTGCGGCGGGCCGCTCGCTCGACGAAGAGATCGTTCAGAACGAAGATCCTCGCCAGCGCGCCCGTGGAGAAACTCGGGTAGAGTTGCGTGAACCCGACCGCCTCGGCGCCGTTCTTCGCGATGAAGATCACGGACTGGTTATACTCGAACCGGTCGAGCAGAAACCGCCGGATCCGATCGGGTTCACTGGGCTGCCGGTAAAACCGGCGATACCCGTCGAACAGCGGGATCAGCGCGTCGAGGTCGAAGACGGAGGCCTGTCGGACGACGATGTCCATGATGCATTGTACCCGTCCAGGTCCAACTCCCAGGTCTGCCCGATCAGATCCTGGCCGAAGCTGTGATGCGGCGCTTCAGAGACCAGTTGAAACCCGGCCTGCTGGTAGATCCGATGCGCCGCCCCCAGGACGCTCTGCGTCCACAGCGTCACCTTGCGATAGCCGGCCGATTGCGCAAACCGCACGCACTCGCCCACCAAGGCATGGCCCAGCCCTTTGCCGCGGGCGCTCGGCTCCACAAATAGCAGCCTCAGCTTCGCCGTATCGGGCCGCTCCGGATGCTTCACCAGGAAGATGTGTCCCACCGGCGCGCCGCTCACCTCGGCGATCCAGCAGCGCTCCCGCCGGGCGTCGAACTTGGTGACGAAGTCGGAAACGATCTTCGCCACCAGCGCCTCGAACGTATCGTCGAAACCGTACTCGGCGGCGTAAACGACGGCTTCTCGGTGCGTCACAAACCCCATATCGCCGGCCCGGTGCGGCCGCAGCACGTAAGGCGCGTCGGCGCGACCGGTGAGGATCCGCTCGATCGCCTTCATCGACCGGATCAACTCATCGCGATCCGCGTACAACAGCCGGTCGAGCACCGCGGCGGCCTGCTGGTTCGACCGCTCATCGAGCGTCTTGAAGGCGGCCCGCCCTTTGCGCGTCAGCGCCAGCCGGGCGGCGCGGCTGTCTTCCTTGGATACGCTGCGCCTGGCCAGACCCGCCTTCTCGAGCTTCGTCAGGATCCGGCTCAGGTATCCGGGATCGAGCCCCAGCGCCTCCGCCACGTCCTTCGCCTTGGGCGACTCCCCCGTCGCCAGTTCGTAGATGACCCTCGCCTCCGCCAGGCTGTAAGGCGTCGCGAGCAGCCCCTCATCCAGCACTCCGATCAGCCGCGTATACATGCGCGTGAACCGCCGGAAATCGGCCGCCTGGTCGTCCATGGCGAAATTGTCAACTAAGTTACTTGCTCTTGTCAACAATAATCGACAGCGGAATCAGCGCGAGCGACGGCGCGAACATCCACCAGTAGCTGGCCATCACGTGGTACTCCCGCAGCGGCGCGAGCATGGCGCCCAGGCTCGGGACCGGCTCGGCGACGCCCAGTCCCAGAAACGACAGCGCCACCTCGGCCAGGATGTACTGCGGTATCAGCAGCGCGGCCTGCGTCCGCGCCACGCCGTAAGCCTGCGGCAGAATGTGCCGTCGCAGGATATACCACTCCCCCGCCCCAAAGCCCCGGGCGGCTTCGACGAAATCCTTCTCCCGGGCCCCCAGCGCCACGCCCCGGATCATGCGCGCCGGCCGGGCCCAGCCGATGACGCCGATCAGCGCCGTCGTCAGCGCGAACGCCTCCGCCGGATCGACATGCAGGGGCAGGGCGGCGCGCACCGCGATCAGAAGGTAGAGCCAGGGCAGCACCTGGAACACCTCTGTCAGCCGCATGATGACGCCATCCATCCACCCGCCGAAATAGCCCGCCAGAACCCCGGTCACCGCCCCAATGGCGAGCGTGATCAGCGCGGCCAACAGTCCCGTGTAGAGCGAAATCTGCGCGCCGTGCAGCAGGCGCGAAAGCTGGTCGCGGCCCAGTCCGTCGGTCCCCAGCGGGAACGCCGGCCGGTCGAAGGCGGCCAGGTGCAACCGGCCGGGAGCAACGCCCGCGACAAGGTATTCCGGCCCTTCGACAAACAGCCGGACCGGCGCCACCGAGGGCGGCATAAAGACGGAATCCCGATGCTGTTCCTCGGGATCGTACGGAGCGAAGAACCCCGGCGCCAGGGCGGCCACGTATAAGAGGATCAGCGCCCACCGCGCCTTCATGGCCGGCCTCCGGCGGGCCTGCGGATTCGCGGATCGGCCGCCCTCAGCGCCAGGTCGGTGACCGCCGAACCCGCCATGGCGAGCAGCGCCGAGGCCAGCACGGCGCCCAGGATCAGGTTCATGTCCCGCGCCGAGGCCGCCTCCAGAATCAACGGTCCCAAGCCCGGCCAGGCAAAGATCGTTTCGGCGATCAGCGACAGGCTGAGCAGGCTGCCGATCGTCAACCCGAACAGCGAGATCAACGGGTTGGCCGCCGCCGGCAGAACGTGCCGGAACAACAACCGCGCCGGAGGGATTCCATTGGCCTTCGCCGCCAAAACAAACGGGGCCCGAAATGTTTCAGCCACCGCCGACCGCGCATGACGCCACACCGCCGGCAGAAGGCTGAGCGCCACCGCGACGGCGGGCAGAATCAGATGCCGCAGGACGTCGGCGAGGTCGCTCCCGTCGGCGGCGGGCGACGTCATCCCGGAGGCCGGCAACAAGCCGCTGCGGAGCGCGAACAGGCGCAGCAGCAGCGCCACCAGCAGGTCCGGCAAGGCCAGCGTGACGGCGATCAGGACAGCGCTGACGCGGGCGATCGAGGGCTGCGCGCGAACCGCCGCCCAGGCCCCCCAAGGAACCGCGATCAGCCAGGCCAACCCCGCTCCCGAAGCCGCCAGCAGCAGCGTATTCCCCACCCGCTCGGCCACCAGCGACGCCACCGGCGCATTGTAGGCGAGCGACGGGCCCAGGTCGCCATGCGCCGCCCCGGCCAGCCACCGCCCGTAGCGTACCGGCCACGGACGGTCGAGCCCGTATCGGGCCCGAAGCCCGTCCACCGCGCCCGCCGACATGCCGGGCGCAAGTCGCGCCTCGTCGAAAAACTCGCCCGGCGCGAACTGCCCCAGCGCGAAGGTCGCGAGCGAAACCAGCAGCAGGACGGCGCCCGTCCGCAGGGCCACGCGGGCGACGGCGGTCAGCACGGCGCCCACCCCGCCGCCCAGGCCCCCCAAGGGACCGCGATCAGCCAGGCCAACCCCGCTCCCGAAGCCGCCAGCAGCAGCGTATTCCCCACCCGCTCGGCCACCAGCGCATTGTAGGCGAGCGACAGGCCGAGGTCGCCATGCGCCGCCCCGGCCAGCCACCGCCCATGGCGGACCGGCCACGGACGGTCAAGCCCGTATCGCGCCTGAAGCCCGTCCACCGTCCGCAGGGCCACGCGGGCGACAGCGGTCAGCACGGCGCCCACCCCGCCGCCCAGGCCCCCCAAGGGACCGCGATCAGCCAGGCCAACCCCGCTCCCGAAGCCGCCAGCAGCAGCGTATTCCCCACTCGCTCGGCCACCAGCGCATTGTAGGCGAGCGACAGGCCCAGGTCGCCATGCGCCGTCAAGCCCGTATCGCGCCCCAAGCCCGTCCACCGTCCGCAGGGCCACGCGGGCCACGGCGGTCAGCACGGCGCCCACCCCGCCGCCCAGGCCCCCCAAGGGACCGCGATCAGCCAGGCCAACCCCGCTCCCGAAGCCGCCAGCAGCAGCGTATTCCCCACCCGCTCGGCCACCAGCGCATTGTAGGCGAGCGACAGGCCGAGGTCGCCATGCGCCGCCCCGGCCAGCCACCGCCCATAGCGGACCGGCCATGGACGGTCAAGCCCGTATCGCGGCCGAAGCCCGTCCACCGCGCCCGCCGACATGCCGGGCGCAAGGCGCGCCTCGTCGAAAAACTCGCCCGGCGCGAACTGCCCCAGCGCGAAGGTCGCGAGCGAAACCAGCAGCAGGACGGCGCCCGTCCGCAGAGCCACGCGGGCCACGGCAGTCAGCACGGCAGCAGCATCCTGGCGGCCCGCAACTGGCGGGCGTGCTCATGGTCCAGGCCGACGACGCGGCCGCGATAGAGCACAATAACGCGCTCAGAAAGCCTCAAAATGAGGCGAAAATCGTGCGAAATGACCAAAAAAGCGACGTTTTTGCGCAGTTTCGCGATCGTTTCGCAGATGTCGAGCTGCACCGGAGCGTCCAGATTCGACAACGTTTCGTCCAAAACCACCAATTCGGGCCCAGCGACCAGGGCTCGGGCCAAGGCCAGCCGCCGGCGTTCTCCACCGCTCAGTTCGGCCGGCCGCCGCCGCTCGCACCCCTCGGGCAGGCACAGCCGCCGCATCCAATCGAGGGCTGGCGAGCCGTCGAGCCCCGCGATATCGAGCGGCTCCCGCACGATTTCGAGGTTCGTCATGCGCGGGTTGAACGAAGCCATCGGATCCTGCGGGATGTACTGCAGGGCCCGCATCGGCCCGGCTACTTGGCTTCCCTTATAAAGGACGGCGCCCGCATCCGGACGGCGCCGCCCGGTCAACACCCGCGCCAGGGTGCTCTTTCCGGCGCCCGAGACGCCCACGACCCCGGTGATCGAGCCGGCCTCGATCTCGACCGACACTCCATCGAGCACGACATTCCGATACCGGCACACCACCGACCGGGCCTCCACCAGCGCGCTCACTCGCCGCCCCCCATCGACCGGCAGGCGGCCAGCAACCCCCGCGCATAGGGGTCTTCCAGACCCTGTTCGACCACCGCGCCCTGCCGCAACACGACGATCCGATCGGTCATCCGGTAGAGCACGGCCGGATCGTGGCTCACAAACAGCATCGCCCGGCGATGTTCCCGGGCAAGCAGGTCCAGAATACGGGCCTGGGCGATGCTGTCGAGCGACGCCGTCGGCTCGTCGGCGATCAGCAGGTCCGGACGGCAGGCGAGCGCCAGGGCGATCGAGACCCGCTGGCACTCGCCGCCGCTCACCCGGTGCGCGTAGGACCGGGCAATGCGGCCCACATCGTCGAAACCGCCCACCGACAGCGCCGATTCGACCGTTTCGGCGGACCGGTGGGCTCGCAGAACCTCGGCCATCTGGCGGCCGATCCGCAAAACCGGGTTCAGGGCCTGGGCCGGTTCCTGGAAGACGGCCGACATCCGGCGCCCGCGGAAGCGGACTTCCCCGCTCACTCGCGCGGACGGATCGATGAGGCCGAGCGCCGCCAATCCGAGCGTCGATTTGCCCGAGCCCGATTCGCCCAACAGTCCGACCCGTTCCCCCTCGGCGACCGAGAGCGACACCCCCGCCAATGCGCATGCGCCGCCGGGATAGCGCACGGTGAGGTCGCGGACTTCGAGTAGAGCCGGGATAAGGCTCAGTCTAACCGACCCTGGCGCCCCCGGCCATGTTACCGTTCGATTAGCAGCCCGATTCCATGCTTCACGGCCCATCCTACCGGTTCCTACTCGATTCGCTTTCGATCGTCATCATCGATTTACTGCTGGCCGGCGACAACGCGCTGGTGATCGCCATGGCGGTGCGGAGCCTGAACGCCCGGGAGCGGAAGATCGGCATCGGCTTCGGCGCGGCGGCCGCGGTGGCCCTGCGAGTGGCGATCACCATCGCGGCGGCGCGACTGCTGACCATCGAATTCATCAAGCTGGCGGGCGGCGCGCTGATCCTGTGGATCGCCGTCAAGGTGTTCTCCGACAACGACGAGGCCAAGGGCGGCGCCAACGCTCCGGCGCGGTTCTGGCAGGCGATCTGGTTCATTGTCGCCGCCGATATCACCATGTCGACCGATAACATCCTGGCGGTGGCGGGCGCGTCCCATGGCAACGCCGCGCTGATCGTGTTCGGACTGTGCCTGAGCATTCCGTTTGTCGTCCTTTCAAGCAGCCTGCTTTCGAAGCTGATGGACCGCTACAACTGGGTGATGTACCTGGGGGCGGCGATCCTGGGCAAAGTGGGCGGCGAGATGATCGCCACCGATCCTTATGTGGAGCGCACGCTGCGCCCCACCGAGATGGCCGTGCATGGAGCCGAGGCCGGCTCCATCGCGCTGATCTTCGCGGCGGTCCTCGCGATCCGGATGACGCGGAAAACCGCGGAGGATTAGATGGCCAAAACATTACAGGTCTCCTGTGTCCAGATGCATTGGGCGACCGGCATCCAGAGGAACCTGGAGAGGACGCTCGACGCCATGGAGCGGGCCGCCCGGGAGGGCAGCCGGGTGGTGCTGCTGCCCGAGGCGAACCTCACCAGCTACTACTTCCCGTACCTGGTCGAACTCGATCCGGCCGCCGTCGAGGCAGCGCTCGCGAAAACCTGCGCGGCGGCGCGGGGGCTCGGCGTGTGGGCCATCGCGGGAACCATCCGCAAGACCCATGACCGGTTCCTGAATCTGGCGCATGTGATCTCGCCGGCGGGCGAGATCGTGCATGAGTACGCCAAGGTCCACATGGCGGGCCGCGACGAGAAGCGCTACTGCCGCGGCGGCGATAAACTGTCGCTGTTCGAAATCGACGGCGTACAGTGTACGCTGGTGATCTGCCGCGATGGGCGGCATCCGGAGCTCTACCGGATTCCGGCGATGGCCGGGGCGCAGATCCTGTTCCATCCTTCGTGCAGTTCCGATGAGATCGAGGCGGTGGCCTGGAAGCGCGTCTCCGGGCGAGCGCAACAGCCCGTGGGGCCGAACTCCAAGATGTTCCATTGCGTGGCGAACACGGTGGGCCAGTCGCCCGACGGGCTGCAGACGTCGAGCGGCGCCTCCTTCATACGGGAGCCGAACGGGATCCCGCTGGCCGAGGCCGGCTACTACCAGGAGGAGACGATCACCGCCGTGCTCGACCTGGCTCGGGCCGACCGCGCCTATGCGCTCGACAGCTTGGCCAATCCGCCGTTCCTGCGGGAGCACTGGCGCACGATGATCGACGCCGTCGTGGCCCGCAAGGACATGAAGCCCGAGTAGCGTTATACACTCGAAAACATGCAACAACAGCCTGGCCGGCGACAGTTTGTCCAAGCGGCGGCGGCCGCCATCGCCACGTCGCGATTCCCGATTCTCGGCGCCAATGACCGCATCAATGTCGGCATCGTGGGCATGGGCGGACGGGGCACGGACCACGTCGAGTTCTACAGCAAGCTCGCTTCGGAGGCGCGCATCGCCGCCATCTGCGATGTCAACCAGGCGGCCCGCGAACGGGCTGTCGCGCTGGTGAAGAAGCTTAACAACTACGCGCCCAAGGAGTACCCGGAGATGCGGGCGATGTTCGAATCCAAGGACATCGACGCGGTCTCGATCACTACGCCGAACCACTGGCATGCGCTGGCGACGGTGTGGGCCTGCCAGGCGGGCAAGGACGTGTATGTCGAGAAACCGGCCACGCACAACCTGTATGAAAGCGTCCAGGTGGTGAAGGCGGCGCGGAAGTACAACCGGATGGTCCAGGTGGGGTCGCAGAGCCGGTCCATGCCGCACAAGATGAAGGCGATCCAACTGTTGCGGGAGGGCGCGATCGGGCAGGTGTATCATGCCCGCGCGGAGTGTTTCCGGCGGCGGTTCTCGATCGGACACACGCCGGAGGAGCCCGTGCCCGCGGGGCTCGATTGGGAGAACTTTCTGGGGCCTTGCCAACTGAGGCCGTTCACGCGGAACCGCTACCTGTATAACTGGCACTGGTTCTGGGAGACGGGCAATGGCGATATCGGCAACCAGGGCGTGCATGAGATGGACATCTCGCTGTGGGGGCTGGGACGGTCCGGGTGGCCCGTTGCGGTGAGCTCGAGCGGCGGCAAGTTCGTCTGGAAAGACGACCAGGAGACGCCAAATACGCAGCAGACCACGTTCGATTTCGGCGAGGCGCAGATGACGTTCGAGGTGCGCAACCTGCCGACTCCGCCCGAGGGGTTGGGCGGGCTGCGGGGGCCCAACTACGTGGGCAACATCTTTTTCGGCAGCGCCGGATTCCTGGTGGTGGATCATTCGGGGTTCCAGGTTTACAAAAGCACCGCGGGCGATGTGAGCGGGGCGGCGGCGTTGGGCGCGGGGGCCGGGAGCCGCGAGCGGTATGAGAAGACGCTCGAGGAGAAGGGGGGCGGAGAACCCACCGACCCGCATATGCAGAACTGGTTCCAGGGTATTCGCGCGCGGGACTACAAGCTGCTGCACGCGGACATCGCGATTGGGGCGCGATCGGCGGCGTTCTGCCACCTGGCGAATGTCGCTTATCGGTGTGGACGCACACTTCGAGTGTCCGAAGCGACGGGACAGTTCCTCAACGACGCCGAGGCGAACTCGATGTGGAGCCGAAATTACCGGGCGCCGTACGTGGTTCCTGAGGCGGTGTAGCTTCCGGGTAGGCGGCCTTGGCTTCGGCCAGCCGTCCGTACCAGTAATCGGCGACGTCGTTGGCTTTGTTCTGTCGAGCCGTCTCGAGGTCCTTCACCAGGGCGGCGTGCGCTTTGAAATACGACCGTTCGGCGTCGTTGGCGTAACGACGGAGAAGGTCGAATATGTTCGCCACCTTTTCAGACATGTTCGCGACGATGACCGACTCTGGGTTTGTTTCGTCGATTTCGCCCAACAACTGCTCCAGGGCGATGGATTCGTAGCGACGGGTGCGATCGAGACGCCAGCGGCTTTGCGCCATTTGCTCCACGAGGAACTTCTGGTGGGTGGTGGCCGGCTGGAATTCGTTCTTGAGCTCGTCGATTAATTCCGCGAATGCCGTGGCGTCTTCGTGGGCGAGCACACGGAAGGTGGACGCGAGGCCGTGGGTGGTGGCGTTCTTAGCCGACGCGGCTTTGCCTTCCGGCGTCTTCGGGCCGGTGGAGCGCTTCGCGTTCTCGCGATTCGCCTGAGTCTTGGTGGGGGACGTCATAGGCTCTCCTACCTTCAACGTAGCGGACGCCGCCAAATCGGAGGACCGCTCCAGGGCCGGGGATTCTATTGAACTCAAATGGTTAGGCTGTGGATAAATGGCTGTGAATGCGCTTGACGAGCACGGGGAATTGGCGCTGGGCGAGAGCGATCCAGCGGGCCAGGGCGGGCGTGGGCGTGGATTCGGGCGGGAGAAGGAGTCCGATGGAGCGGTAGCGGCGGGGCGAGAGGCGTAGGACGTGGGTCCGCCGGGGACGCTGGCGGAGACAGAGGCTGGGGATGACGCTGACGCCGAGGCGCTCGGCCACCATCGCTTGCAGGGTGTCCATCTGGCGGACCAGGACGTGGTCGGGGAGAGGGAGATGGTCCTGGTCGAACAGGCGGCGGATGTGGTCCTCGCAGCCGCCTCCGCTCAACAGGAAACGGCGGCGGTGGAGTTGCTTCAGGGTGGTCCGGAGTTGCCCTTCGAACTCGCCGGCCGGGGCGAGGATGATCCATTCGTCCTTGGCGAGGGGGTGGGTTTCGACGCCTTCGACGGGGAGAGCGGCGAATCCGCAGTGGCAGACCCGGCGGCGGACCCAATCGGCCACTTCCTGGTCGGTTCCTTCATGCAGGTGGACGGCGATGCCGGGGCTTTGGACGCCGAATTCGCGAATGAGCGGCGGAATGATGGTGCTCGCCAGGCTGGGAACGGACGCGATGCGGATGACGCCCTGGCAGAGGCCCGCTTCGGCGGCGAGTTCCTCCCGGATGGCGTCGAGCGATTGCAGGATCTGGCGGACGTGGGGAAGCAGGCGGACGCCGGCTTCGGAGAGCCGCAGGGCGCCCTGGGAGCGGCTGACCAGGGCCGCGCCGGATTCGCGCTCGAGCGAGGCGATGGCGTGGCTGGCCGCCGATTGGGACAGGCCGATGCGGGCGGCGGCTTTGACGAGACCTCCGGTCTCCGCGATGGCCTCAAACAGACGGAGGGCGCGGATGGGTGGTTCGAATTCCTGCATGTTTGATTCATGTTATTCGATTTGGCGCATGTGGGGAGAGTTGGGACCCTGAAGGCATGAATACGTTGCGGATTGGAGTTATCGGCGATTTCGATTCAACGCACCGGCTGCACGGCAGGACCAATGACGCGCTCCGGCTGGCGGCTGGCGATTGCGAGATACGGTGGCTGGCCACCGATGGGCCGGAACAGGAACTGGGCGGGTTGCATGGGTTCTTCTGCGCTCCGGGGAGCCCGTACCGGAGCATGGACGGGGCGTTGCGCATGGTGCGTTGGGCGCGGGAGAGCGGCGCGCCGTTTCTGGGGACGTGCGGCGGGGCCCAGCATGCGCTGATCGAGTTTGCGCGAGGGGTGATGGGGATGCGGGACGCAGGGCATGCCGAGTATGATCCCTACGCTTCCGTGTTGTTCGTCAACAGGCTGGCCTGCTCGCTGGTGGGACGGGCGATGGCGGTGGAGTTGAGAGATGGGTCGCGGGCGGCGGCCGCCTATGGCGAGCGGCGGGTTACCGAAAATTATTACTGCAATTTCGGGCTGAACGGGGATTACCGGGCGGGGCTCGAAGAGGCGGGGATGCTGGTGTCAGGCTGGGATGACGGGGGCGAGGCGCGAGTGTTCGAGTTGGCCGGGCATCCTTTCTTCCTGGCTACTTTGTTTGTGCCCCAGGATCGGGCGTCGGAGGCGGCGCATCCTTTGATTCGGGATTTCGTTCGAGCGGCACGGGATGGGACGGCCTGACAAAGGCGCCCGGCGACGTTTAGGCGTCACCTGGGAACTGGGATTGCATCCTTAGGGGAGAGGATATGCGACTCCCCTTTCTTCTTTTTCTGCTTGCCGGGGCGGCGCTGGCCGACGACGCATTGACGGTCCAGCAGGCGGTCGGCAATGCGCTGGCGAAACACCCGGCGATCGAGGCCGGGGCCGCCGGCGTGAAGGCCGCCGAGTCCCGGATCGCACAGGCCAAGGGCGCGTCCCTGCCCCGGGTCAGCTACACCGAGGCCTGGATGCGAAGCAATAACCAGGTCTATGTGTTTGGATCGCTGCTGACTCAGCAGCAGTTCACGCCCGCCAATTTCGACATCAATTTCCTGAATGGGCCGGGATTCCTCAACAACTTTCAATCGCAAGTAACCGTCGACCAGACGATTTACGATAACGGGTTCCGTAAGTCCCAAGTGGAGTCGGCGCGGATCGGCAAGGACATGGCCGGCGAGGAGAACCGCAAGACCGAGATGCAGGTGATCGCGGGCGTGCTGCGCTCCTATTACTCGGCCGCGGTGGCGCAGGACCGGATCCGCGTGGCCGATGAAGCGATGCGGTCCGCCGAGGCCGATTTGAAGAGGGCCGAGACGCGGCTTTCGGCGGGCGTGACGACGAACGCCGATGTGCTGGCGCTGCGGGTTCACGCGGCGGCGACGAAGGAGCAGCGCATCCGGCGGGGCTATGAGTTGGACATGGCCCGGGCGGAGTTGAACCAGGCCATGGGGCTGCCGCTGGACGCCAAGTACGACCTGACCACTGCGCTGAAGCCGGCCGGGGCGGTGACGCTGGATCGCGGGGCGATCGAGAATGAAGCCGCGGCGGGGCGGCCGGAAACTCGCGAGGCGCAACTGGCGTTGAAGATCGGCGAGGAACAGCGCAAGGCGGCGCGCGCGGCGATGCTGCCCGAGTTCTACTTTCGAGCGGGCTTCGAGGCCGACCGCCAACGCTTTGTGACGCGGGGCGGGGCGAATTGGCTGGCTTCGGCGGGGCTGAGGTGGACGCTGTTTGACGGCGGCGCGGACCGGGCGCGCATGGCCGAGGTGCGGCACGAGACCGAGCAGCGCGCGGCGCAGGCGCGACTGGCCGAGAGCTATACGCGGCTGGAGGCGCGGCGGGCGACGCTCGATTTCGAGTCGGCGAATCAACGGTTGGAGGTGACGCGGGCGGCGATCGCGATGGCCGAGGAGAGCCTGCGCATCATCCGCAACCGGTATGAGAGCGGGCTGACCGATGTAACCGAACTGCTGCGCAGCGAGACCGCGATGGTGGAGGCCCGAAGCCGTGACATCGAAGCGGTGCGCGACCAGGTGATGGCCGCGGTGGCGCTGGAATCCGCGCGTGGACAGTTGACGAAGAATTCCGAACTGGTGAACCGATGATTGGTGAATCGATGATCCGCCGTTTCCTTCCTATTCCTTTTTTCGCCGCCCTGGTGGCGTGCGGTTCGAAATCCGAGGCCCCGAAGGCCGAACTCAAGACGGGACCGACGGTGCAGGCTCGCACCGCCACGGTGACCCAGACCGAATGGCCGTCGTTGTACGAAGCGGTGGGGACCGTGCGGGCGCGGACCGCGACGCAGGTTTCCGGACGCATCATGGGCGCGGCGCGCCAGGTGATGGTGCGCGTGGGCGATCGCGTGAAACAGGGCCAGACGCTGGTGGTGGTGGATTCGCGGGACATCGAGGCGCGGCAGCGACAGGCCGATGCGGGGCTGGCGGAAGCGCGGGCCGCGGAGGCCGAGGCGGTGAATGCGATCGAGTCGGCGAAGGCGAACCTGGAGCTGGCGGAATCGACGTTCAAGCGCATGAAGGACCTGCACGATAAACAGTCCCTGTCGAACCAGGAGTTCGACGAAGCTTCCGCGCGGCTGCGCATGGCCAAGGCCAACGCGGACATGGCGGCGTCGCGGAAGAAGCAGGTTGAGGCCAAGATCGCGCAGGCCGCCGAAGAGCGCAACGCGGCGGGGATTCAAGGCGGGTTTGCGACGATCACGGCGCCGTTTGCGGGCGTGGTGACGGAGAAGACCGTGGAGCCGGGCGCGATGGTGACGCCGGGCGCGCCGCTGATGACCATCGAGCGCGAGGGCGCCTATCGGCTGGAAGCGGCCGTGGAGGAAGCGAACATCGCCAAGGTCCGGGTGGGGATGCATGTGACGGTGATGCTCGATTCGATGGACCACGCCATTGACGCGGTGGTTTCCGAGATCGCGCCATCGGTGGATCCGGCCTCGCGCGCGTTCACGGCGAAGATCGATTTGCCGGGGATGGCGAACCTTCGCAGCGGGATGTTCGGGCGGGCGCGGTTCGCCACCGGGTCTCGCGAGGTGCTGGCCGCGCCGGTGGGCGCGGTGGTGGAGCGCGGACAGATCCAGTGGGTGTTCGTGGCCGAGGGCGGCGTAGCGCGGGGACGCATTGTCACGCTGGGGCAGCGGAATCAGGATAGCGTCGAGGTGCTGTCGGGATTGAAGGCGGGCGAGACGGTGGTGGCTTCGGCGACCGGCGAACTGGTCGACGGGGCCCGGCTGGAGGTTCGGCAGTGAGCACGGAGAAACGACGGCTGGGGCCCGCAGGACGGGTCGCCGCCGCGTTCATACACTCGAAGCTGACGCCGCTGATCATCGGGGCGTCGATCGCCATCGGGGCGTTCGCGGTGTGGAAGCTGCCGCGCGAGGAAGAGCCGCAGATCAAGGTCCCGATGATCGATGTCTTCGTGGCGATGCCGGGGGCTTCGGCGCGCGAGGTGGAAGAGCGCGTCACCAAGCCGATGGAGAAGCTGCTATGGGAGATTCCGGGAGTCGAGTATGTCTATTCGACCTCGAGCCCGGGTTCGTCGCTGGCGATCGTGCGGTTTTACGTCGGCCAGGACGAGGAAAACGCCATTGTACGGCTGAACCAGAAAATGTTTGCGAACATGAACCTGGTTCCGCCGGGGGCGACGCCTCCGCTGATCAAGCCGCGGAATATCGACGATGTTCCGATTCTCGCGTTGACGTTGTCGAGCCAGCGCTATGGCGCCTACGAGCTGCGGCAGATCGCGGCGCAATTGCACGATTCGATCAAGCAGACGCCCGATGTTTCCGAAGTCACGATCATCGGCGGGGAGCGGCGCGAGTTGCGGGTGACGCTGGATCCGGCTCGGCTGGCCGCTTACGGGATGACGCCGATGCAGGCGTTCGGCGCGATTGGGGCGGGCAACCGCAAGCTGAGCGCGGGCGCGTTCGCGCAGGGCAATCGCGAGATGACGCTGGAGGCGGGCGATTTCCTGCGGTCGGCGGAGGACGCCCGGGCGCTGGCGGTGGGCGCGTCGAATGGACGTCCAGTTTTCCTGCGAGACATCGCGACGGTGACCGATGGGGGCGAGGAGCCGCTGCAATATGTGTCGACCGGCACGCGAGCGGGCTTCGCGCCGGCGGTCACCATCGCGGTGTCGAAGCGCAAGGGGACCAACGCCATTACGGTGGCCGAGGCCGTGCTGGAACGCGTGGAGCACCTGAAGGGGCGCGTCGTGCCGGCGGATGTGGAGGTGGCGATCACGCGGCAGTACGGCGAGACGGCGGCGGAGAAGTCGAACGAACTGCTGTTTCACATGCTGATCGCGGTGGTCAGCGTGAGCGTGCTGATCGCGATCACGCTGGGGTTCCGCGAGTCGTGGGTGGTGTTCACGGCGATTCCGGTGACGCTGGCGCTGACGCTGACCATGATCTACCTGTACGGGTTCACGCTGAACCGCATCACGCTGTTCGCGCTGATCTTCTCGATTGGCATTCTGGTGGACGATGCGATTGTCGTGGTCGAGAATATCGCGCGGCATTGGCGGCTGCCGCAGAACCAGGGGCGCGACAAGCTGGAGATCGCGGTGGAGGCGGTGGACGAGGTCGGCAATCCGACGATCCTGGCGACGCTGGCGGTGATCGCGGCCATTCTGCCGATGGCGTTTGTGGGCGGGCTGATGGGGCCGTATATGCGGCCGATTCCGATTGGGGCCTCCTCGGCGATGGTGTTTTCTCTGATCGTGGCGTTCATTGTGACGCCGTGGGCGGCGGTGCGGATGTTGAAGGTCCACGGGGGCCCGGGGCATGAGCACGATGAATCGGAAGATGTGTTCACGCGGTTCTACCGGCGGGTGATGAATCCGCTGCTGCACAACGGGCTGGTGCGGTGGAGCTTTCTGGGCGTGGTGACGCTGCTGCTCGTTGGATCGTGCGCGCTGGTGGGCATCGAGTTCGTGAAGGTGAAGATGCTGCCCTTCGATAACAAGAGCGAGTTCCAGGTGATTATCGACATGCCGACGGGGACGACGCTCGAGGATACGGAACGGGTGGCGCGGGAACTGGCTCGGGCGACGCTGAATCAGCCGGAGGTGACGAGCGTGCAGACCTACACGGGGACTGCTTCGCCCTATAACTTCAACGGTCTGGTGCGGCATTACTACCTGCGGCGCGGGCCGAATGTGGCGGATATCCAGGTGAATCTGCTCGGCAAGGACGAACGGAAGGCGCAGAGTCACGAGATCGCCAAGCAGGTGCGCGCGCGCCTGCAGCCGATCGCGGATCGCAGCGCGGCGAGGATCAAGGTGGCGGAGGTGCCGCCGGGTCCGCCGGTGCTGCAGACGATTGTCGCCGAAATCTATGGGCCGGAACAGAAGGGCCAGATCGCGATCGCGCGGCAGGTGAAGGAGATGTTCAAGTCGACCAGTGGCGTGGTGGACGTGGACTGGTACGTCGAGGACGATCAGCCGAAGACGACGCTGACGGTGGATCAGGAAAAAGCCGCGCTGCATGGCATCACCGTGGACGATATCGCGCGGACGCTGAGCATTGCGTCGAAGGGCGAGATCGCGGGGCTGCTGCACCAGGAGGCTTCCAAGGAAGACGTTCCGGTGGTGCTGCGGCTGCCGAGGGCGGAACGGTCGGACCTGGAGCGGCTGGAGAACCTGAAGGTGCAGGGTCGCGACGGGAGGCTGGTCCCGGTGTCGGAGCTGACGACGCGGCGGGTGACGATCGAGGACAAGAGCATCTACCACAAGAACCTGATGCCGGTGACGTATGTGACGGCCGACATCGCGGGGGCGATCGAGAGTCCGGTGTACGCGATTCTCCAGTTCGGCCCCAAGGTGGAGAAGATCCAGACGCCGCAGGGTTACGGCATCGAGACGCTGACGGCGACGCTGCCCACCGATGACACGCACTATTCGATGAAGTGGGACGGGGAGTGGCATATCACCTACGAGGTGTTCCGCGACCTGGGCATCGCGTTCGGGGCGGTGCTGATCCTGATCTACGTGCTGGTGGTGGGGTGGTTCGAATCCTTCATCACGCCGCTGGTGATCATGGCGGCGATACCGTTCTCGCTGGTGGGCATCCTGCCGGCGCATGGGTTGATGCACGCGTTCTTCACGGCGACGTCGATGATCGGGTTCATCGCGGGGGCGGGCATCGTGGTGCGGAATTCGATCATCCTGGTGGATTTCGTGGAGCTGCGGTTGAAGGAAGGCATGCCGCTGGATGAGGCGGTGGTGGACGCGGGCGCGGTGCGCTTCCGGCCCATGATGCTGACGGCGGCGGCGGTGGTGGTGGGCAGCGCCGTGATCCTGTTCGACCCGATTTTCCAGGGGTTGGCGATCGCGCTGATGGCGGGCGAGATCGCGTCGCTCGCGCTGTCGCGCATGACGGTGCCGATCGTGTATTTCATTATCAATCGAAGGAGGAAACTGGCATGACTGTCGACCGCTATCTGCGGATGATCGCGGGTGGGTTCATCCTGCTGAGCCTCGCGCTGGGGCACTGGGTGCATCCTTATTGGTACTTTCTGACGGCGTTCGTGGGGCTGAATCTGTTGCAGTCGGCGTTCACGAACTGGTGCCCGGCGATTACGATTCTGAAGTCGCTGGGCGTGAAGAGTTGTGTCCACGAGATGAGGGCGGCGTCCGGACGGTGAGGGCGCAATACCCTCCCGACGGTATTTCCAAGCGGCGTTCGCTGCCTTAAGATGGATTCAACTTGTGTGGGGGCTTGCCGACGATCCTGATGGTCCGGCAAGCTTGTCGTTATGGCCCGGCGGCTTCCAGCACTCAGCCGCCGGGCCACGGGTTCCCTTGGCGGTTCGGTGACGACGCGGCCGCGCGATTCCGAAACTCGGATGTATCCTGAAGTTTCGATGAATCCGCGTATCTTTGCGTTGCTGCTGGCGGCGGCCGCGTTGCTCGACGCCGCTGAAGGGAAATGGACTCCGGCACAGGTGCTGGAGTTGGATCGCACCTGGCTTTCCAAACAGGGGCTGGAGATTCCACCGGAGCGGTTGTGGGATCCGAAGACCGGCGAAGGGCTGCTTTCGGCCGTGATCAGCACGGGCGGCTGCTCGGCTGCGTTCGTCAGTTCAGACGGGTTGTTCCTCACCAATCATCACTGCCTTTTCGGCATCCTGCAAGAACATAGCACTACAGCCAACGACTTCATCACGCATGGGTTTCTGGCTTCGGGTCCCGAGGGGGAACTTCGCAGTAAGACGACCCGCGTGACCATGCCGCACCGGTTCACCGATGTCACGAAAGACGTGCTGGCGGCGGTTCCGGCGGGGGCTGACGATCTGGCTCGTTATCGGGCCATCGAGGGGAAGCAGAAGCAACTGGTGGCGGAGTGCGAGCGGGCGAAGGGGCATCGGTGCCGGGTGGCGGCGTTCGATGGCGGGTTGTACTACCAACTGGTGGACGCGATCGAGATCGCCGATGTGCGGCTGGTGTATGCGCCGCCTCGGTCGGTGGGGGAGTTCGGCGGGGAGATCGATAATTTCGCCTGGCCCCGGCATGCGGGGGATTATGCGATTGGTCGGGCTTATGTGAACGGCGAGCCGTATCGGCCGAAGTATTGGCTGCCGCTGGCGAAAGAGGGCGTCGCGCCGGGGTCGTTCGTCATGGTGATGGGGTATCCGGGGACGACGTTCCGCGCGTTTACGGCCGCCGAGATGAATGAGCTGAAGCGGAACTTCGAGCGGCGCGTGGATTTGTATGGCGAGTTCATACGGACGCTGGAGGAGACCACGGCGGGTAAGCCCGAGGGCGAGATTGCAGTGGCCGCTACGCTGAAGAGTTTGAATAACTCGTTCAAGAATGCGCAGGGGCAGTTGCAGGGGCTCGAACGGGGACGGCTCTTGGAGAAACAGGCCGAGGCGGAACGCGCGGTTGTGGCTTGGGCGGCGGGGCGGCCGGAGTTTCGCGATGCGATGACGGCTCGGGATGGGCTGGCGGCGATGATCGAGCAGAACGGGGCGACCTGGGAGCGCGATGCGCTGCTGGCGGCGATTCCGGCGGGGGCTCGGGCGTTGTCGCTGGCGACTACGGTGGTGCGGGCGGCCATCGAGCGGCAGAAGTCCGATGCGGAGCGCGATCCGGCGTATATGGATCGCGAACTGGCTCGCATGGCGGACCGGTTGGAGAGGGAGCAGAAGAATTACTTCGAGCCGGCGGACCGGGCGCTGTTTGCGGTGTTTGTGCGGCGGGCGCTGGGGTTGGGGGCTCGAGAGCGGATTGCTTCGGTGGACGCGGCGTTTCCGGATGCGGCGGGCGTGGCTGGGCGTGTGGCGGCGCTGTATGCGGGGACCCAGGTGATGGATGCGGTCCAGCGGCGGGCGATGTTCGGCGAGACTCCGGCGCAGTTGAAGGCTCGGCGGGATCCGCTGCTGGAACTGGCGTTCACGATTGTGCCGGAGCAGATTGCGCTGCGGGATCGGCAGGATCGGACGCTGGGGACGATTTCGCGGCTGCGGCCGGCTTGGCGGCGGGCGGTGATCGCACATGCGGGCAAGCCGGTGGCGCCGGATGCGAATTCGACGCTGCGGGTGACGTTCGGGCATGTGGCGGGGTATTCGCCTCGGGATGCGGTGTTCTATACGCCGCAGTCGACGCTGAGCGGGATGGTGGAGAAGGTGACGGGGAAGGATCCGTTTCAGGCTCCGGCGAATGTGCTGGCGGCGGCTCGGGCGAGGGAGTTTGGGCGGTGGGCGGATCCCCGGCTGAAGGATGTGCCGGTAGATTTTCTGTCGGACGCGGATACGACGGGCGGGAATTCGGGGAGTCCCGTGGTGAATGGGAAGGGCGAGTTGGTGGGGGCGAACTTCGACCGGGTTTGGGAGAATGTCGCGAATGATTTTGGGTATAACTCGGCGGTGGCCCGGAATGTGATTACGGATGTGCGGTATGTGCTGTGGAATCTGGACCGCGTGCAGCATGGGATTTGGCTGCTGCGGGATTTAGGGGTGGAGTAGCGGACCGGCGATCCGGCCGTCTTTTTTCACGTGGTGTTGAAAGACAGCGCCACGCGCGGGCGCATGCTCGGGAACGTGACTGCCTTGGTCCGGAAGCGGCTCAGTGAGATGCCGCGGCGGCTCGACGCCCCGTTCATCGGCTATCCGGATTTTCGAAGTGAATCGGAAGTAGCCGAAGTTCGGCAAGGCTAACGCGCGATGGGCCTACCGGAGGATCTGCTCGAACAGGCGGACCACTTGGCCCGCTGGGATTGGAAACACCCCAAGCAGGCCAGCCTTCGGCGGGCGGTTTCGACCGCTTACTACGCGGTGTTTCACATGCTCGTTTCCGAGGCGGTCGCCTATTGGAAGCTTCTGCGGCTCCTCCTCGTTCCCGACAGGCGTTGAATTTCGTTTAGCCGAAAATCTCGGAGACCGGGAGTTTGCCGCCGCCGAAGTCGGCCATGTCGATTTCGTCGCCGGGTTTGTAGATGCCGGAGGCGGGGCCGCCGTTGACCTTTACGGTCTTCGTTTCGATGTTGACGGTCCAGAATTGCTTGGCGCCGTTGCGGAGGCAGATCTCTTCGCGGTCGAGCATTTCCATGGCGGTGTTGCTGGGGGAGAGGACTTCGATGACGAGGTCTGGAGCCCCGATGAGGCATTGACGGCCTCCCACCGCCGTCCACCGATCGTTGATCACCCAACCGACGTCGGCAGCCCATTCGTTATAGTCCTGCGTCGGGCGGAACGGCAATTCCGTTCCGGCGTAGCCTAGGCTTCCAATGAGGCGGTAGAGAGCCAGGAATAGCGCCCGGCAGATCTCATGATGAAGCTTCGGGGGGAATGACACGTCTATCAGTTCTCCGTTCCTCAGCTCGTACTTGCCGCCTGCCGGGTTCGGGATCTTTTCGAATTCCGCGACTGTGATTAAGCCGGTCGTCGCCGCCATAGGTCCATTTTAGGACTTTGCCATGCCGATCAGGGCGTTTACGAAGATCGCGCCCAGGGCCGTCGGGATCATGACCTTCCAGCCGATGTTCATGAGCTGGTCGTAACGGAAGCGCGGGAATGTGCCGCGGACCCAGATCAGCGAGTAGATCGCCACCGACACCTTGAAGAAGAACCAGAAGATGTCGATGATGGCGAGGTTCACCATCGGGATCAGGAACAAACCTCCGATGCCGATCAGGATCAGCGCGAGCACGATCAGGAACAGGCGGTGCGGCGCGTAGGGCAGGCGCTTCGACATCGGGAAACACCACACGCCCGATCCGATGAACAGGATTGCCGGGAAGGCGTAGTTGAACGGGATCTCGAGCCAGTTCACGTTCGGGAATGGCCGCAGCCATCCGCCCCAGAACACCGTCACCATCACGCTGCTGACCACGAACATCGCCGCGTATTCGCTGAGGAAGTAGAGCGCCCAGCGGAAGCCGCTGTATTCGGTGTGATAACCGGCCACCAACTCGGATTCGGCTTCGGGGAGGTCGAACGGGGCGCGGTTGGTTTCGGCCACCGCCGCGATCATGTAACACACGAACGGCACAATCATGAAGCCGAAATTGTCGAAAACGAACCACAGGCCCTGCGACTGCTGGTTCTTCACGATCTGCACCATGCTCAACGTGCCGGCGGCCATCACGCCCGACAGGAGCGCGAGCGCCAACGCCACTTCGTAGCTGACCAACTGCGCCGCGCTGCGCAACGCGCCCAGCAGCGAATAGTGGCTGTTGGAGGCCCATCCACCAAGGATGATGCCCAGGATGCCGACCGCTGACATCGCGGAAACGATCAGTATGCCGACGTTCACATCGGCGACCCTCAGGCTGGCGCTAAAGGGCAAGACCGCGAAACTGGTGAGCGCGGTGAACGTGGAGATCATCGGGGCGAACCAGAAGATGCTCTTGTCGGAATCCTCCGGAATGATGTCTTCCTTGATGAGCAGCTTCACCGCGTCGGCGATGGGCTGCAGGAAGCCGTGGGGTCCGACGCGCATCGGCCCGAGGCGCACCTGTAGGTCGGCGAGCACCTTGCGCTCCACCAACACCATGTATCCGGCGAGCAGGGGGAAGCCGAAGACGATGACCAGGGTCATCACGAAGGGCAGGAACAGGGGGTGCGAGAGGATCGTTTCCATTGTCTGTTACTTCAACAGTGAGTCGCCGACATACCGGAATACCGGCTCGGGGAAGACTCCGATTAAGAGCGTGAGCGCGCCGGTTACGCCGAGCGCGAAACGCAGGCCCCAACTCGCCTCGGGGGGCGCCATCTCCGTCTCCTCGCGCACGAACATGCTGCGCACGATGCGGAAGTAATAATAGATGGCCACCGCGACGTAGAGGGTCGCGACGACGGCGATGTAATAGTGGCCCGTTTCGACCAGCGCCAGGAAAATGTAGTACTTGCCGAGGAAGCCGGCCGTGGGCGGAATGCCCGCGAGCGACAACAGGAACACCAGCATGAAAACGGCGTAAACGGGATGCCGGTGAACGAGGCCCGCCACGTCGTCGACGTCCTCACCGAGGATGTCTGCGCGGCGCATGGCTACGACCACGAGCAGCGCGCCCAGGTTCATGAACGTGTAGACGACCAGGTAGACGCCGATGCCCTTCAGGCCCGTTTCGTTGCCGGCCACCAAGCCCAACAGCATGTAGCCCGCGTGCGAGATTCCGCTGTAGGCGAGCAGGCGCTTGATGTTGGTCTGGCTGATGGCGGCCAGGTTGCCGATGGTCAAGCTCGCGAGGGCGACGAAAATCAGAATCGGCTGCCACATCTCACGGACCGAGGCGAGCGGTTCGAGGAAAATGCGCAGCAGGATGGCGAACGAGGCGGCCTTCGAACCCACCGAGAGATAGGCGGTGATGGTGGTGGGCGCGCCTTCGTAGGCGTCCGGCGCCCACATGTGGAACGGCGCGGCGGAGACCTTGAAGAACAGGCCGACCGAGGTGGTGGCCAGGGCGAGGAAGGTCAACGGATCCCATACGCCGCGGGAGGCGATGGCGCTCGCGATTTCGCGCAAGTTGGTGGAGCCCGACACGCCGTAGAGCATCGAGAAGCCGAAGGCGAGGAAGCCGCTCGAGAACGCGCCGAGCAGCAGGTACTTCAGGGCCGCTTCGTTCGACCGGCGGACGTCGCGCAGGAAGCCCACCATGATGTAGAAGCACAGCGCCATCAGCTCAATGCCGATGAAGAGCGTGATCAGGTCGTGGCCGGTGGCGAGAAAGAACATCCCGCATTGGGCCAGCAGCACCAGGCCGTAGTATTCGGCCCGATGCTCGCCTTCGATTTCGAGATAGCGGTAGGAGATCAGGATCACGATGGCCGCGGTGGCCAGGAAGATCCAGTTGAAGAGCATCGAGAAACCGTCGATGACCAGCGTGCCGTGAAAGGCCGAATGGATGATGCCCTTGTTGACTTCGCCCTGCTGCATCCACAACGCCCATCCGGTGAAGGCCAGACCCGCAAGCGAAATGCCGGCGAGCCAGTGCTTGCGGCGGTCCGCTTCGTCGAGCAGGAACTCGAACAGCATCACGACGCAGCCAAACACCGCCAGGTAGATGGACGGGAGCAGGACGAAATGATCGGTGCTCGTGTAGAATTCGCTCATTTCACAGCCGCCACGGGTTGGACGGGAACCGGTGTCTGCTCAGCCGCGGCGTGCGTCTCCGTGGCCTTCTTCTGCTGATAGTATTCAGGCTTCACGCGCTGGACGAGTTGCGCCACCGGCTTGTCGAGGATGTCGAACAAGGGCTTCGGATACAGGCCGATCCAGAAGCACAGCGCGATCATCGGGATGAAGATGGCCCATTCGCGGAAGTTCAGATCCTTCAGGTTCTCATTCTTCGGGTTGGTGACCTGGCCGAGCATGGTGCGCTGATAGAGCCAGAGCAGATAGGCCGCGGCGAGGATGACGCCGCTCGACGCGCAGGCCGCCCACACCTTGTTGGCTTCGAAGGTTCCGGCAAGGATGGTGAATTCGCCGATGAAGCCGTTCAGCATGGGGAGGCCGGCGGAGCTGAGCATCGCGATGGCGAAGACCACCGCGTAGTTCGGCATCACCTTGGCGAGTCCGCCGTATTCCGAGATCAGACGCGTGTGGCGCCGTTCATAGATGACGCCGACGACCAGGAAGAGCATGCCGGTGGAGAGGCCGTGGTTGATCTGCTGGATCACGCTGCCCGAGAGGCCGGCGGGCGTCATGGCGAAGATGCCCAGCGTGCAGAAGCCCAGGTGGCTGACCGATGAGTAGGCGACCAGTTTCTTCCAGTCCTTCTGCATCAGGCTGACCAGGGCGCCGTAGATGATGCCGATCAGCGAGAGGATCACCAGGATGTTGACGATCTGCGGGTCAATGGCGGCCTTGGGCAGCAACGGCATGGAGAAGCGGATGAAACCGTAGGTCCCCATCTTCAAGAGAACGCCCGCCAGAATCACCGAGCCGGCCGTGGGCGCCTCCGTGTGGGCGTCGGGCAGCCAGGTGTGGAACGGGAACATCGGGACCTTCACCGCGAAGCCCAGGAACAGAGCCCAGAAGACCCAGCGCTGTACGCCGAGGTCGAGGTTGAGGCTCATCAGGCGCTCGATGTCGAAGGTGTAGTAGCCGAACTGGTGCTGGTGCTGGAAGTAGAGCACCAGGATGCCCAACAGCATCAGGACCGAGCCGGCGGCCGTGTAGAGGAAGAACTTGATGGATGCGTACAGCTTCCGCTCACCGCCCCAGATGGCGATGATGAAGTACATCGGAATCAGCACGAGTTCCCAGAACACGTAGAACAGGAAGAAGTCGAGCGACATGAATACGCCCAACATGCCCACCTGCAACAACAGGAACATCGCGTAGTATTCCTTGACGCGATCCTCAATGGCGCTCCACGAGCAGAGGATGGAGACGAGGCCCATCAGCGTGGTGAGCATGATGAGCAGCATGCTGACGCCGTCGACGCCGATCTTATAGCTGGCGCCGATGGACGGAATCCACTCCGCCGCCTCGACCAGCTGATAGCCGGACTTCGACAGATCCCAGCCGGTCCAGAGGGGAATCGAGACCAGGAAGCCGATGAAGGCAGCCACGTTGGCCCAGATCCTGATCAGGTTCTTGTTGTTTTTCGGAATGAACAACAAGAGGATCATGCCGATCAGCGGCGTGAATAAGATCCAACTTAGTAAGTGACCCTGCATATGCGAATATGGCCTGCCTTATCTCAAAACGTAGAATCCGAACATCGCCAGAACGCCGACGATGAACACCAGCGCGTAGGACTGCACGTGGCCGGTCTGCAGCAGGCGCACCGGATAGCCGGAGAGCTTCACGGTGAAGGAAGTCGCCCGCACCGCGCCGTCCACAATCCAGGTGTCCCACCAGATGGAGACCGACGACACCATGCGCGCCAGCCAGCCTGCTCCATCCACTCCGCCGTTGATCACGTTGCGATCGAACGCGCCCAGCACTTCGCCGCCGCCCTTGGCCAGGCCGTTGACGAACAGGAAGTCGTAAATTTCGTCGACGTACCACTTGTTCAGCATGGCCTTGTACAACGGCCCTTCCCAAACCTTCAAGTAAATCCTGCTTGCGATCCAGATGCCCAATAGCGCGGCGGCGACTGACAACGACGTCAGCAGCACTTCGGGAATCTCCGCGCCGCCCTTCTCCGATCCGAATACGTGCTCGAGCCAATGCTCGAAGGTATGCGCGCCGATGGGGAAGAACTTCGGCACCGACAGCCAGCCGACCAGCGCGCTGCCGGCGGCGAGCACCATCAGCGGACCGGTCATGGACAGCGGCGATTCGTGCGCATGCACGTGGGATCGCGCCGTGCCGTAGAAGGTCATGTACATCAGCCGCCACATGTAGAAGCTGGTCATCAGAGCGGTGGTCAGGCCGACCACGTACAGCGCCTTCGACCCGTGCGCCGAGCCGTACACCTGAGCGAGGATTTCGTCCTTCGAGAAGAAGCCCGCCAGGCCCGGAATGCCCGAAATCGCCAGCGTCGCGATGAACATGGTCCAGTGCGTCACGGGCATGTACTTCTTGAGTCCGCCCATGTGGCGCATGTCCTGCTCGCCGTTCATGCCGTGAATGACGCTGCCCGCTCCCAGGAAGAGCAGGGCCTTGAAGAAGGCGTGCGTGAACAGGTGGAACACGGCCACCCAGTAGGCTCCGACGCCCGCGGCCAGGAACATGTAGCCGAGCTGGCTGACCGTCGAATAGGCCAGCACGCGTTTGATGTCGTTCTGCACCAAGCCGATCGAGGCGGCGAAGATGGCCGTGAAGCCGCCGATCGTGGCGACGATCTGCAACGTCATCGGCGTCAACTCAAACAGCACGTGCGAGCGGCACACCATGTACACGCCCGCGGTGACCATGGTGGCCGCGTGGATGAGAGCGGACACCGGCGTGGGGCCTTCCATGGCGTCCGGCAGCCAGACGTACAGGGGGAATTGCGCCGACTTGCCCGTCGCGCCGATGAACAGCATCAGGGCCGTGGTGCTGAGAATGCCCCAGGCGGCCGTTTCGGCGGCGAAGTGGTGCGCTTCGATGAATTCGTTGACTTCGGTGAATCGCAGGGAGCCCGCGATGGAGAAGATCAGCAGCATGCCGACGATGAACGCCGCGTCGCCGATGCGGTTGACGATGAAGGCCTTCTTGCCCGCGTCGCCCGCGCTCTTCTTGTGATAGTAGAAGCCGATCAGCAGGTAGCTGCACAGTCCGACGCCTTCCCATCCGACGAACAGCAACAGGTAGTTGTTCGCCAGCACCAGCGTCAGCATGAAGAACACGAACAGGTTGAGATATCCGAAAAAGCGGTAGAAACCGCCCTCGTGCGCCATGTAGCCGGTGGCGTACACGTGAATGAGGAATCCGATTCCGGTGACCACCAGGATCATCACGGAGCTCAACGGATCGAGCAGGAATCCCCAATCGGCGTGGAGGGGCGGCATCCAGAGGTACTTGATGACCTCATGGACCTTGTGCTCGGAACCGGCCAACTGCATCACGGCGCCCACCGAAAAGATGAACGACACGAAGATCGTTCCGGGGCACAGGATGCGGATGACGGAGTTCGCAAGCCGCCGTCCAAATAGCAGCATCACCGCCGCTCCAACCAGCGGGAACAGCGGGATGAGCCAGATACTGTCGAGAAAATTCATCGTGGCCTCACCACTTGAGCAAATCGATTTCGTCCGCGAGCACGGTGCCCTTGTTGCGGAACAGCGCGATCAGGATGCCGAGCCCGACCGCGGCTTCAGCCACCGCCACCGTGATCACGAAGATCGCGAAGATCTGGCCGGTGACGTGGCCGTAATGCCGGGAGAACGCGATCAGATTGATGTTCACCGCGTTCAGGATCAGTTCGATGGACATCAGAATGATGACGACGTTGCGCCGCGCGAGCACGCCCAGCGTTCCGATCAGCAGCAGAGCCGTGCTGATCACCAGATAATGTCCGGTTCCGATCGTCATCCTACGCTCTCCTTTTCGCCATGATTACGGAGCCGACAATCGCGGCGAGCAACAGCAGCGACGCGGCTTCGAAGGGCAGCAGATAGTCCCGGAACAGGGAGACGGCGATTTGTTCCGTGTTGCCGCCCGCCGCGGGCGCCGCGGCAGGCGCCGGAAGCGAGAGCGAGGCCGTTCCCTTGGCGAGCACGTACAGGATTTCCGCGCCGACGATCACCGCGCAGCCGAGCGCGATCCATCGCTGATTGTTGAACTGGCGCTGCTTGGCCGCCTCATCCAGGTTGACCAGCATGATGACGAACAGAAACAGCACCATGATGCCGCCGATGTACAGCACGATCTGGACGGCGAACAGAAACTCGGCCTGTTGCAGCAGATACAATCCGGCCACGCCGAGCAACGAGACAATGAGCCATATCGCGCTGTGGACCGCGCTTTTTCGCGTGATCGTCAGCACCGCGCCGGTCAGCGTCATCAGCGCGAAGGTATAGAAGAAAACGGCATCCAACATGGTAAGTGCCCACCGTGCAGCAGTCTAGCGTCGATCGCGGATGATGCCCCGCGCCGCTAGCTGCTGTATTGAGTTGGCTTCGGTCCTTCTTCCAGCATTTGACGGTCCCAAATCAGCCCCTCGCGCGAATACTGCGCGATCTCGAAGTCCTGCGTCAGTTCGAGGCAGTCCACCGGGCAGGCGTCCTCGCACAATCCGCAGAACATGCAGCGGGACACATCGTAGGTGAAGTTTGTGAGTTCCTTGCGCCGCGTTTCGGGGTTGCGCACGCTCGAGACGACGATCAACTGCTCCGGGCAGGCGAAGCCACAGAGGTCGCAGCAAATGCAGAGCGTTTCGCCGGTGTCCGGGTTGTTGTTCAGGCGCGGGGCGCCACGGTACCGCTCGGCCACCTTGGGCCGCTCTGCGGGATATTGCTCCGTGTAGATGTTCTTGGTGCTTTGACTGCGGAATGTCACCCACAGTCCCTGCGCCAGGTCTACTAGAAATATGGTTCGTAACAGCTTGCGCATATCCCCCTCAAAAGCTGGGCTGTCCCGTAACGCCCATCAATTCAAAGAGATATGAGCGTTAAGATCGGGGACGGCTATCGGTCAACCTCTCCCAGCACGATATCGATAGTGCCGATTATCGCAACAATGTCTGCAATCAGAGCACCCTTCGCCATCTTCTCGAGCGACTGCAGATTGATGAACGACGGCGGCCGGACACGGACACGATATGGCTGGTTGGTTCCATCGCTCACGACATAATACCCGAGTTCGCCCTTCGGCGCTTCGATGGACACATAAACTTCGCCGGGAACGGGCTTCACCACCTTCGGAACCTTGGCGATGATGGGACCGTCCGGAATGTTGGCGACGGCCTGACGCACGATTCGGACCGATTGCCGCATTTCCTGCATGCGGACAATGTAACGGTCGTAGGTGTCGGCGTTTTCACGCGTTGGAATGTCGAATTCGTACTTCTCGTAGCCCGAATACGGGAACGCCTTGCGGAGATCCCACTTGACGCCGGCGGCGCGCAGCATCGGACCTGTGACGCCGTACTGTTTGCACTCGGCGGCGGTGAGAATGCCGATGCCCTTCAGGCGGTCGATCCAGATGCGGTTGCCGGTGAGCAGCGTTTCATACTCGTCGATGCGCGGCTCCATGGCGTCGCAGAACGCCTTTACCTGCTCCTCGAACCCGTCGTAGGTTTCGTACTGAAGCCCTCCGATGCGGAAGGCGTGCGTGGTGAGGCGGGCGCCGCAGTAGTTTTCGAAAATCTTCAGAGCCTCTTCGCGCTCGCGCATGGTGTAAAACAGCGGCGTGATGGCGCCGATATCGAGCGCGTGCGTGCCCAGCCAGACCAGGTGGCTGGCGATCCGGTTCAGTTCCGTGAGAATCACGCGGACCGCTTCGGCGCGGGGCGGCGCGGGCAGGTTCATCAACTTCTCGACCGCCAGGCAATAGCCGAGACCGTTAGAGATCGACGCCACGTAGTCCATGCGGTCCACATAGGGCGTGAACATCGGATAGGTGCGGTTTTCCGCGATCTTTTCGACGCCGCGGTGCAGATAGCCGATGACGCAGTCGGTTCCGAGGATCTTTTCGCCGTCGAGATTCAGGATTACGCGCAGCACGCCGTGCGTGGAGGGGTGCTGCGGCCCCATGTTGAGCACCAGTTCGTTCGCGTCGAGGAAGGTCTGTGTGGCCATCGCGTTACTGCCCGCTTTCGATCCCGAGATTCTCTTTGACCCAGCGCTGGTCCATTTGAATGATCGAGTAGTCCTTGCGCAGGGGGTAGCCGGACCAGTCCTCCGGCATGAGGATGCGGCGGAGGTCCGGGTGGCTGGCGAACTGGATGCCGAACATGTCGAACACCTCGCGCTCCAGCCAGTTAGCAGTCAGGTGGACCGTGGTGACCGTCTCGGGTTTGTAGCCGTCGGCGATCTTGACCTTCACGCGGACGCGGTCGTTGCGTTCGAAGCTGTACAGAATATAGATGACGTCGAACTGGGCGCCTTCGCGCTTGGGCCAATGTACGGCGGTCACGTCGACGAGATAGTCGAAACCGGCCTCGAATTTCAGGTATTCGATGAGCGCGACGGCCGCTTCGGGAGCGGCGACAATGAACTTCTGGTCGCGGTAGGTCAGGAATTCGAGGACACGGTCGCCGAACTGCTGCTTGACCGCGGCAGTCAGGTCATCCTGCCACGGAAGGGACTCCATGACAGCGGGCGGTTTCGGAGCCGCGGGAGGTTTCGCGGCCGCAGCCGGTTTGGCTGCCGGTGGTTTTTTCTCTTCGGCCAAATCCCATAATATGACACGAGGGTCCGATTGGGGGATTCATCTGTTGCAAATGATTTTCAGGGCCATTAGGACGGGGCGGTCCCCGGTGGCGGTGTTGTTGCTGGCGCCGGCCGTGATCGCGTGGCAGCAGGCGCCGCTCCGCGTGTCGGTGACGCTGGTGCAGGTGGACGCGGTGGTGACCGGACGCGACGGGCGGCATGTCGAGGATTTGACCAGGAACGACTTCGAACTGTTCGAGGACGGCCGCAAGCGCGAGATCACCCACTTTTCCTACGTGCGGCTGGGGGAGGCGGCTGATCCGGCCCGCGCAGCATACGGCGGCGCCCCGCCGAGACGCGAGCAGGTCCGGCGGACGCTCGCCATCGTCGTCGACGACCTGCGCATGTCCTGGGATAGCGTACACCGTACGCGCGAGACGCTCGATCGGTTCATCGACCGGCAGATGGCGCCGGGCGATGTCGTCGCGATCATCTCCACCAGCGGCGGGTTGGGGGCGTTTTCCCGCTTCACCACCGACCGGCAGGCGTTGCATGCGGCCGTGAATCGGCTGCGCTTCCGGCTGGATGGCGTGGGACAGACCGATTCGGTGGAGACGCTGGGCGCCGGGGGCGAAGGCGTTCCGGACGGGGTGAAGCAGAGGCGGTTCGCGCTGGGAGTGCTCGCGGCCGTACGATACATCGCGGAAGGGATGCGCGACCTGCCGGGGCGCAAGTCGCTGGTGCTGTTTTCCGATGGGTTGTCGATGTCGAAGCTGCCCAAGAAGGCCGAAGGTCTGGCGACACAGGAGATGCGGCGGGCGAGCGATGGGGCCAACCGCGCCGCCGTGGTGATTCACGCGATCGATCCGCGCGGGTTGTTCGTCATCCGGCCGCAGGCCAAGGACGACGTAGGGCAGTTGGATCCCACCGAACTTTATGAGGCGGCGGCCGAGCGCGGCGTCAAGCATCTGGATCAACAGGTGGGGCTGGATTTCCTGGCTTACGAGACCGGCGGAACGGCGATTGCGAACTTCAACGACTTCAATGCCGGGCTCGAGCGGGCGCTGGCGGATCAGGATGGGTACTACTTGCTGGGTTTTCAGCCCGGCGAGGGCGATTCGCAACGAATCTCGAGGGAGGGCAAGTACCACCGGCTGACGGTGCGCGTGAAGCGGCCGGGTCTGCACGTCCGGTATCGGAAGGGCTATATGGGCGAGACGCCGGACCCGCGGGAGGCTCCAATGTCGAATGCCGAGCGGCTGTTGGCGGCTCTCGATTCGCCGTTCGCTCCGGCCGGGCTGGCGCTGCGGCTGACGCCGGATGTCGAACATACGGCGAAGGATCGGACAGCGCTGCGGGTGCTGCTGCATATCGCCGGGCAGAGCCTGGAATTCGGGCCTCCGGACGCGGAGGGGTTCCGCACGGCCAAGCTCATGATGCTGCTGGCCACCGAGGGCGAAGGCCGGGACTCGGTGGGACGCAGCCAAACGGTCCGCGTGAAGGCGGAGGCGCTCGAACGGTTGGCCCGGGGCGGCTTCGTGTATACGCTGGAACAGCCGATCAAGCGACCAGGACCTTATCAGGTCCGCGTGGCGGTGCTCGACGAGTTGTCCGGACGGACTGGCATGGCCAGCCGGTTCCTCGAAATCCCCGATTTTTCAAAGGGCGGACTGGCCATTTCACCGGTCATGATGGGTGACGGCGACTGGCGGTCCGGCGCGGCGCGACCGGAAGCGGACTTGAGCCCGGCAATTCGCGTGTTCGGCTTCGACCGCCCGTTTTCCTGGGGCGTCACCGTCTTCAACGCTCGCTTCGATCCCTCGACCGGGCAGCCGTCCGTGCAGCTTCAACCTCGGCTGATGCAGGGAGACAAGGTGGTGTGGCAAGGCAAGCGCGTGCCCGTGGCGCTGGCGGCGGGCATGGATCCGGCGCGAATTCCCGCCGGCGGCGTGCTGACGCTGGGAGATCGGACGCCGGCTGGCGAGTACGTTCTGGAAGTGGAGGCTGTGGATCCAGCCGCGAAGGCTCGCCGGATCGTGCAATGGACCACCTTTGAACTGCGTTAACGCTTTGCGGCCATTTTCGCGGCTGTCAGTCGGCGCGCCGTGACGGCAGCCTCCGAATTGGGATAGCTCTTCTCTAACTCGGCAACCCGCTCCTCGGCGGACTGACGGCGGCCCTGCCGCAGATCCGACAGAACCATGCCCAACATCGCCTGGCTGGTTCGGTTGGATGTGGGGAACTCATCGCGGAACTGGGTCAGCCACTTGCGCGCGGCGCCCCAGTCGGCTCGCCGGATCTCGTTCATGGCGACGCCGAACGTCAGGTCCTCCCGCAGACGGTCGCTCTCTTTCGCGCCGCTCATTGTCAGCGCCTCTCGATAATACCGGTTCGCAATCCCGTAGCCGTGGCTGCGTTCGTATAACTCGCCGACCTGCTCCAACGCCCGCGAGTTGTTGCGATTCGCGATGAGCGCCTCACGCGCCGGTCTCACCGGGTTGTAATCGGCGGGAATCTCATTGAGGATGGCGAGCAACTCCTTGGGGTAAATGTAACCTTCCGACACCAGAATCACCTCGCGCCACGGATCGAGGATGAAGACGGTGGGCAGGGCGTGAACCTTGTACCGGCCGTGTGTGCCGAACACCAGCGTCTCCACCTCGGCGATGTCCCGGCGGGCGATGTCAAGCGAGACGCAGACGAATTTGGACGCCGCCTCGACGATGCGCTTGTCGGTCCACACTTCGCGGTCCATCTTCCGGCACGGCGGGCACCAACCGGCCCAAACCTCAAGGAGCAAGGGCTTGCCTTGCTCCTTCGCGCGGCGGTAGGCCGCATCCGATTCGTCCACCCATTTCACCCAGCCGAGATGGCTTTTGGGCTGGCCATAACAGGCCACCAGGGTGGTTAGCGCCAGTAAGACGTTCCGAACGCGTGGCAACACAATTCACTCATCGACAAATCTAACTACATTCTATGGCATAAACTGGCGGAGATAGCGGCCGCTCTGCGCCAGTGACGCCTTGCGGTTCTCCACGGAGCCTTCGTAGGCGCGATCCTCGACCTCAATACAGACCGGACCGTCATAACCGGAGTCAGTCAGCGTCGAGATGAATTTACCCCAGTCGACGTCGCCGAGCCCCGGCAGTTTCGGCGTGTGGTATTCAAGCGGGTGGGCTAGGATGCCCACGTTGTTCAGCTTCTCGCGGTCGATGCGGGCGTCCTTGGCGTGAACGTGGTGGAAGCGTGCACGGCCAAACTCGCGGATGGCGGCCAGGTAGTCCATCTGCTGCCAGACGAAGTGCGACGGATCGAAATTGAGGCCGAACGATGGGCTCGGGATATCGGCGAACATGCGGCGCCAGATGGCGGGCGTCGTGCCCAGGTTCTTGCCGCCGGGCCACTCGTCCCGGGTGAACAGCATCGGGCAGTTTTCGATGCCGACCTTGATTCTGCGCTCCTCGGCGTGGGCGATCAGCGGACGCCAGACTTCGAGGAAACGCGGCCAATTGTCGTCCACCGAACGGGTCCAATCGCGGCCGATGAATGTGTTCACGACGCCCACGCCCAGCAGCGCGGCGGCGTCGATGACGCGGCGGATGTGGTCAACGTAGACCTGGCCCTCGGCCGGATCGGGCGCGAGCGGGTTCGGGTAGTAGCCGAGTCCGCTGATGGCGACGCCCGCGGCGGCGAACTGGTCGTTGATCGAACGGGCGGCCGCCGCGTCAAGCGCGGCTACGTCGACGTGCGTGACGCCCGCGTAGCGGCGTTCGGCCTTGCCTTTGGGCCAGCACATCAGCTCGATGCAATCGAACCTGGCCTCGGCGGCGAACGAAACGACTTCTTCAAGCGAGAGGTCGGGAAGGATAGCGCTGACAAATCCGAGTTTCAACATGACTTCTTCGTTAGTAGCACAAAAGGGGCGGGTGATAATAGGCACGTGCCGATGGGCAGGACATTCGGGTTCGCGGCGCTCGTAGCGGCGTTCATCGTCGTCGCCGGATACTTCGGCGCGCTCGATCGGCTGAAGGACCATCTGCCGTCGGCCATCGCCAGTTTCGCGCTGTTGCTGGCGCCTTACTATGCCTTCGGAATGGGACCGGTTCCGGACGCCATAAAGGCGTTGGGACAACCGGCGAAGATCGCGCTGGCGGGGCTTGCGGTGGCGCCGTATCCGATCTTCTCCGTTCCGCGGCATGACTTTCACACGGAGATCCTGGCAGGGTTTCTGGCCGTCATCTACGGCGTCGCGGTGCTGCTTTCGCTGAAGCGCGGGTGGGCCGACTGGAGCGCTCTCCTGCTGCTGGCCGGCGCCGTGGAATTGCACTGGTTCGATCGGGCGTGGCCCGTGCCCGGCATGAGCGGCATGCCGAAGTTGCTGTTGCTCGACGCGGCGCTGTACGGCTTCCTGGCGATCCGCGAACTCGATGGAATCGGCTTCGATTTCCGCCCGCGCTGGAGCGACCTTCGCATCGGACTTCGGGAGTTTGCGCTCTACGCTCCCGTCGCGTTAGCTCTCGGCCTGGCGTTGGGGTTCCTGCACGTGCACAAGACGCTGGCGAACCCGCTGTGGTTCGGTTCCGGCTGGCTGTTCACGCTCTTCTTTATCGCCGTGCCGGAAGAGTTCTTCTTTCGTGGCGTGATGCTGAATCTGCTCGAACGGCGGGTGGGCGCGCGCACGGCGCTGATCGCGACATCGGTCCTGTTCGGCCTGGCCCACTTCAATAAGCGGGCCGCCTTCTTCAACTGGCGATACGTGGCACTGGCCGCCATCGCCGGATGGTTCTACGGACGCGCCTGGGTCGCGAGCCGGCGGGTGCTGACGGCGTCGATCACCCACGCCACGATCGACACCGTGTGGTCAATCTGGCTGCGTTGACCGCATACTGTAAGGTATCCATGTCGAGTTTTCCGGATTTCAGCCTCAACGGCCAGGTTGCGCTGGTCACGGGAGCGGGGCGCGGACTTGGCCGGGCCATTGCGCGCGCGCTCGCCCACGCCGGCGCCGACGTTGCGCTCGGGCTTCGCGATATCGAATCGCACGGCGATTTGCCGGAGCAGATCGAGGCGATGGGCCGCAAGGCGCTGCCGCTCCAGATGGACATGACGAAGCTCGATCAGATCGAGCGGGCGGTTCACGATGCCGTCGGGCATTTCGGCCGGCTGGACATCCTGGTGAACAACGCGGGAATCGCGCCCGGCAATCTGGCCGAGAACGTCACGGAAGCGGATTTCGATGAAACGCTGGCCATCAACCTGAAGGGCACGTTCTTTGCGGCGCAAGCCGCCGGGCGCGTAATGATCCGACAGGGCGGCGGGCGCATCATCAACATGAGTTCGCAGGCGGGATTCATCGCCCTGCCCACCGAAGCCGTCTACTGCATGACCAAGGCGGGCATCGCACACCTGACCAAGTGCCTGGCCGTCGAGTGGGGCAAGCACAACATCCTGGTGAACGCCGTGGCGCCGACCTTCATCCATACGCCTGGAACCAAGGAAGTGCTGTCGGACCCGGCTTTCCATGACGACGTGGTGGAGCGCATCGCCGCATTGCACCGCATCGGCGAGCCGATGGAAGTAGCCGGCGCGGTAGTGTTTCTCGCGTCGTCGTCGGCTTCCATGATCACGGGCCACACGATGCTCATCGACGGAGGCTGGACCGCGAGGTGAAACTGGCCGCAATCGCCTTGGCCGCGGCAGCGCTGCTCGGCCTGTTTTCGACCCAGATCGCCGACACCGACTTCTGGTGGCATCTTCGCACCGGACAGTTCATCGTCGAACAGCATCGGTTGCCGGTTCCCGACCCGTTCGCCTTCACGACGCCGGACGGCGCGCGGTTCAACCTGACGCACGAGTGGCTGGCTCAGGCGCTCATGTATCTTGTTTACGCGGCGGGCGGGTTTCCGGCCATCGTGATGACGCGAGCCGCTCTGCTGGCGGCGATCTGCGGATTGGCGGGCTGGCTCGCCGGTCGCGCGGGCGTCGAAGCGGGGGTGGCCGCGGCCCTGGCGACCGCTTCTGTCGCAGTGGAGTTCACGGCTGACCGTCCAGCGCTCTTGACGTTTTTGTTTGCCGGCGTTTTCGTCGCGATCCTCGAGAAACGGCGCTGTATGTGGGCGCTGCCGCCGATCGCGCTGGTGTGGGCCAACTGTCACGGCGGCTTCTTCATCGGCTGGGTCGTACTGGCGGCCTATTGCTGCGATTTCAGGGCGACGGACCGTCGCAAGCTTTGGTTCGTTTCCGCGATTTCGATTGCCGTTTCGCTGGTGAATCCCAATGGCGTGGGCGTGCTGCCGACGCTGCTCCAATACCGCGCGAGCGAGATGCAACGGAACCTGGTGGAGTGGATGCCGCCTTCGTTGTGGGGCCCGCCGTACGGCTTTGACATCCTGCTGTACGCGGCGGCGCTGGTGTTGATACTGGCGAGGAAACGAGTCCGCCCGCCTCACTGGATCCTGTTCGCCGCCTTCACCATCGCATCGCTGGCAGCCTTCCGCAACATCCTGCTGATGGGCGTTCTCGCACCCATGCTGATTGCCGAATACTGGCCAAGCCGGATTCGAATTCCGAAGTTCGCGGCCTGGGCGCCATCGGCGGCGGCGGCCGTCCTGCTGATCGCGGGCTTCGGGAAAGGCGCGTCGTTCCAACTGCGCGCCGCGGACTGGACCACTCCCGTCGCGGCGGCGGATTTCCTGCTGGCAAACCACCTGGCGGGACCGATCTTCAATACCTACGAACAGGGCGGCTACCTGATCTGGCGGCTTGCACCGGAAACCAGGGTGTTCATCGACGGACGCGCGCTCAGCGAGCAGGCCTACCGCGACGCGAGGGCCATCCTGTTCAACGACGGCTCCGCGGCCGACCAGATCACCGGACCACGGGCGCAACTGCTGGAACGCTACGGCATCCAGACGGTTGTGATGAACGCCATGGACTATGTATCGGGAGCGCTCTATCCTTTGGCGATCGCGCTCGCGAACCCCGCGTCGGACTGGGCGCTGGTCCACGAGAGCCCGCAGGCCGTTGTCTTCACGCGGCGTCCGCCGGCGGGTTTGCCGGCCTTCCAGAACAAACTCGGGCGGCTGCTGAACCATCTCGATCGGGAATGCATGGCCTATATCGAGCATTCCCCAGACACGCCGCTGTGTGCACAGACCATGGCCAACTATTGGGCGCGGAACGGCGTCGCGGACCGAGCGCGCCGGATGAAGGACCTCTACCTCGCTCACATCCCGCGGCCATAATATCCGTGAAAGGGTCCTGGGACTCGCGGCATTCCATCAGCGGGAAAGGAGTCATTCATGAGTTACTCTTCATCGCGTATTCTGTTTTGGGCGCCGCGCATTCTCTCCATCGCCTTCATCGGATTCCTGAGCCTGTTCGCGCTGGATGTCTTCGGCGAAGGCCAGGGCTTCCTGGACACCACGGCGCGCCTGATCATGCACCTGATCCCGAGCATGGTGTTGGTGGCGGCGCTCGTCCTGGCGTGGAAATGGGAGTGGGTCGGCGCGGCCTTCTACGCCGCGGGCGGCGTTCTCTACGTCCTGATGGTCTGGCATGGCCCAATGCCCGCGGGCGTGAAAGCCACCTGGATCGCAACTATCTCCGGTCCGGCGTTCCTGATCGCCGCGCTGTTTCTCGCCAACTGGATCGGCAAACGCCACCCGACACACTCCTGACGTTTCGGCCTCAACATAGGCGAAAACCGGAACGAGTCGATACGAAAATTCGATAGCCGCCTCTTCATCGCCATGGCAGAATAGGTGGAGAGGCGCTCCGCGATAGGGCCAGTCCGCGCGGATGCGAGCATGAACTTTCACCCCGGCGACCAACTCGATAACTTCCAGATTGAGGGATTAGTGGCTCGCAGCGGCATGGCGTCGATATTCCGCGCCACCGACATGCGTAGCGGCTTGCAGGTCGCCATCAAGATTCCGCACCCTGATTTAGAGGCCGATCCGGTCCTGTTCGATCGCTTCAAGCGCGAAGAGGAGATCGGGCAGAAACTCGACCACCCTGGCGTGATGAAGGTGCTCGGCGGCGGACCGCGCAGCCAGGTCTACATGGTGATGGAGTGGGTGAGCGGACAACTGCTCCGGCAGGTGATGCGTGAACAGAGGATCCTGCCGCAGGCTCGCGCGCTGAAGATCACCATCGGGGTGTGCGACGCACTCGACTATATTCATCGAAATGGCGTGGTGCATCGCGATCTCAAGCCGGAAAACATCATGCTGGACGCCGATGACAACGTCAAGCTGATCGACTTCGGCATCGCCGGACAGGCCGGAGCGCGGCGGTTGACGTTCGGCAAACTGTCGAACGTGATGGGCACGCCGGACTACATCTCTCCGGAGCAGGTGAAGGGCAAACGGGGCGACGGCCGCAGCGATATCTACTCGCTGGGGATCATGCTGTACGAAATGCTGACCGGCAAGACGCCGTTCGCCGGAGAGAACCCGTTCGCCGTGATGAACGACCGGTTGGTGAATAACCCGGTTCCGCCACGTGAGTACAATCCAGAGATTCCGGCCGAGTTACAGGAAGTCATCTACCGGGCGATCGAGCGTGAGCCCGAGAATCGCTACTCGACGGCCAACGAGTTCGCCTGGGACCTAGAGCATCTGAGCGAGGTCGGCGTCGAGGAACGGCCGGAGCTGACCGATTGGAAACACCGCAAGACGCCCTGGATCAAGAGAGTTCTCTTCTATGTCGCCATGGCGCTCATCCCGGTGTTCGTATTCGGGTTGTTGCTGCTGGTGGCGAAGAAGAGTTAGCTATTCGTCCTGGTAACTCATGAAGTCGGGATACGCCCCGGCGCCCAGTTCGTGCAAGTCCATGCCGTGGCGCTCCCCCTCGGCTGAAACCCGCTGCGGCAGGAATCGGTTCAGCATCCAATTGGCGCCGTATGCGACGGGCAACACGAAGCCGAATGAAGTGGCGACGCCCGCCACCTGCGCCAGCCATTGATCCGGACCTGCGTTGCGGGCGAGCGGCCCGGCCGCCAGGACGCCCCAAACCGCCGCGAGCAGATGAACCGGAACCGCTCCTCCTGGATCGTCGACGTGCAAGTGGAGTTCCAACCACTCGACGCCGAATACAACGATTGCGCCAGCCACAAGCCCAACGATCATGGCCCCCGCCGGCGCCATTGACGCACATCCCGCGCTGCTGGCGGCCAGACCCGCCACCCAGCCATTCGCCGATAATGACGCATCGACCTTTCGGTATCGCAAGCGTGTGATCCAAGCCACGGCGAGAAGCGCCGCGCCGGCGCTGAGCGTGGCGTTGACGACGACCAACGGCCCCACCCGCCAACTCGCGCCGTCAAACAGAATCGCTCCCGCGCAGTCCAACCCGAGAACGCCGATCCAGGCCAGCAGACAGCCGCCGAGCACGAAGGTCGCGTGATGGCCCGGAATCGCGGAGGGCATGCCGTTGGGCAGATACTTCCCCCTGCGCGCGCCAAGAATCCAGGCCATGGCCAGCGCGGTGACGCCTCCGACGGCATGGATGGAGGCCGCCCCGCCCGCGTCTATGAAGCCGCGTCCGATTCCATAATTTTGGCCGAGTCGGGCGAGAAACCCGCCGCCCCATGTCCAATGCGCGAATAGCGGAAATGTGACGCCGCCCAGAAACGCCGCGGAGGCGCATCCAACGCCCAGGCGCCACCGCTCGCCCCCACCTCCAATCGGGATGATCGCCGCCAGCGCCGCCGACATCATGCCGAATAGGGGCGCGACTGCCCCGGAAGAGAGGTCAAGCCCAAGAAAGAACGGCCGCGCCGCGCCAATCCAGTCCCAGGGCTTCCCGCCGATCAACAGCACGCGGGACGGCCCGCCCACATAACTCTGCCAAACGAACCCAACGACGAAATAGGCGATGGCGGCCGCGGCGGCGAAGCACATCGAACTCAACATCGACTGGGCGGCGTTGCGGGCGCGGCCCAGGCCTGCGTTGACGGCGGCGATGCCGGCAACGGCGGCAGGAATCAGCAGGATGCAAACGAAACAGACCGCGGAATCCGTCTCAGTCACCTGGAGACCTTCTTGAAACCGGCATGGGTTCCGCAAACCAACGCAAGCCCGAAAATTTCGATGGAGCACCCGGCCAGCGCGAACGCGTTACGCGTCAGGGCGGAGGGCAACAACGCCACGGCGGCCAGGACAATGATCCATCCCGCGGGAAGAAGTAGAAGTCCGGCCAGTTTCATCGGCGCCAGTTCGAATCTAACAGACTTCGAGTATCTTCTCCTTCAGCGCTTCCTGCGTTTCCGGAGACAGCTTCTTCCCTTCCTGCGCCACGTAGAAGACGTCGATCGCCTTATGTCCCTTGGTGTCGATCAGCACAACATCGATGTTGCAGCCGTTCGATGAAAACACCGTGGCGAGACTGAACAGCAGCCCCTGCCGGTCTTCGGTCACGATTTCCACCAACGTCGCAGTCTCGCACGCTTCCGAATCGAAGCGAACCTCGGACATCACCGTCCGCTTCTTCGAATCCGACCTGCCGCGGTTGCGCAGCAGGCGCGTGGCGTCCGTCTTGCCGCGGGCCACCCTCAGAATAAGGTCGTGCAGACGCTCGGATTCCGAAGGGTTCAGCTCCAACGTACGCTTCGGATCAATGAACACGAACGTGTCGAGAATCGCGCCGCGCGAGTTCGAAAACGCCTCCGCCTTCACGATGTCGAGGCCGAAGCTCGAGATTGCGCCGGCAAAGGACGCAAACAGGAATGGCGCGTCGCGGGCCGCGATCGTCATCCGGTAAACGCCCTCAAGGCGTTCGATCTTCACGGCCACGCCAGTGGGCCGGCTCTGCTCGTACAATCGCGCGTCGCCCTCGATGTCCGCGGCCGTCCGAGAACGAAGGTAACGCAACGGAAAGCCCTTAAGGAACGCGGCGTAGGCGGGCATGTCCTCGGGCGGCGTGTTGATGCGGTCAGTTTCCAGTTCCTGCATCAACTCGTGCTGCGTGGCCGAGTAAGTCCGCCACAGTTGCTCCAGCCGGAAGCCCGTGGTTGCGTCGTCGTCGAGCGCGCTCAGGCGGGCGTAGCTCATGGCCGTCAGCAACTTCAGCCGCTCCACGGTCCCCACCTTCCCGGCCAGCAATCGCAGGGTGACGGGATTGTCCAGGTCGCGTCCCGACGCTGCGCCTGACAACTCCGATTGACGCTCCACCAGAAACCGCACGATCTCCTGAGACGCGTCGGGAGCCTGAATGCGCCGGCTCGCCTCGCGCGCCACGTCTCCGCTACTGTTCTGCATCAGAAGAGCGAACATCAGAGCGGGAAGATCTTCGACCTCGGACAACAGTTCGGCGAAACGCTGCCGCAAGGCGTCGGCTGGGGCGCGGAGTTCGGTGATCCCCTCGATCGACGCCAGCGCGTTTTCGTCCATGGTGTAGCGATGGTCGGCGTCGGCCGGCGGCTTCCCCTCGATCGCGGCCCACTCGGGCATCATGGCGCCCAACACAGAGACGTCCCGCAGCATCCGCAGCGCCATCGGCGCGTGAGGCTGCGCGAGCGTCGTCTTAAGGCTCGACCAGATCGGTTGCGGCTGCGCGCAGAAAGCCGCAATCGACGCGCGCTCAGCCTCCAGACGCCGTTCGGTTTCCGGAGCCGGGGCGATGCCGTGCTGCGCGATGAATTCCGCAAGGCGGAACGCCATCATGGGATCGGCGGCCAGTTCGCTCGCCTTGCAGAGAAACACGTGTTCCCGCGATACCGTGAACTCATGGTTCGACAGCCGCGATTGCAGCGCCCGAAAGCTCTCCAGCAGCGACGAGCTCTTATCGAAGGATTCGAGCGCTCGCCGGGCCGCGTTGAAGATCCTGCGAGCCGCTTCGAAATAGGCGGTCAAACTGAATTTCGGATCGGCCGCCGAAAGCTCGGCCTGAGAGTCGGCGTCGAACAGGTTGTGATCGTCGCCCGCGCGGTAATGAAGGTAACAGCGTAGCGATGCGATCCATTGAGCAGACAGCTCCAGCGAGTCATCGAGTCCCGCCTGGCCCGGGCTCAACCGCGACAGGGCGCCTAGCAAGCGCAGGTCCCGTGAACCGCCCGGCGCCTCGCGAACATCCGGCTCCAGGTGGAACGGAGTCCCGCGATACCGCGCGTGTCGCGCCTTGGCAAGTTCGCAAATGTGCTGGCACACCTTCTGCGCATGCTTCGAAAAGAACGCCGATAGCTCCCGTTCCGCCTTGGCGCCGAGGGCTCTGTCGCCGGCGACCAGCCGCCGGTCGAGCAGTCCAATGCTGGTGTCGATGCTGCGCTCGCGAAGCTCCAGGCAATCCTCAATGGTCGTCAGTCGATGGTTGGGACGCACCCCCTGCTGGCGGACGAGATTCAGAAACTGCGAGACAGCGTCCTTCAGTTGCGGAGTCAGAGCATCGGCCTCGCAGATCAGCGCGATGTCGGCGTCCGAATAAGGATAGAGATCGCCTCGGCCGAAGCCGCTAACCGCCATGACGCATATGGGAAACCGCACTGCGGAGGACGCGTCGAACGCTTCCCGCACCACCCCGTCTACCGCCTGGGTGAGCGCCGGCTGAAGAGTTGCGCCGTCGCGCGAGGCCAGGAACCCTTCGCGCATCTCTGCCCATTCGTCCCGGTCCTGGAGCTTTCGCAATGTGCGTGCAGCCATTTTCCTTTTGTTTCCGTGAATGCCTAACGTCAGTATCCCGCAAGCGAAGCAGCCTGGAAAGACCCGTCCATCCGAGCTCCCATGTTAGGCTGAACAAATCCCCAACAAATCCGCGGTCATACGCAAAGCTTATTTCCGCAATAAGAATTTTCACTTGGCATTCCTCTAACAACCAGAGCAGTATGAATACATCGCAGGACCACGATTCGTCCCGCCTCCGGCCCGCACCAGGCCACTTTCACAAACGCACAGGAGAAAATATGGCGGAAAACTCCTCCGGCATGCAACCCACTTTGGGCTTGACCGGATTAACGATGAATGCCATGGCGCTAATCGCGCCGGGCGCATTCCTTTGGCTTACCTTCGTGGCCCAGGGCACTGCAGGAGCGACAGCGCCCGCTATGTGGGCTGGCATTGTCCTCGCGCTTCTGCTCTGTCTGGCCACCGCGGTCTGTTACGCGGAGTTGGCGAAACTGTACCCTGGCACGGGCAGTTCGTATTACTTCGCCGAACAGTCGTTCCTCAACCACGAAAAGGCGTGGCCGTACGCGCGCCTGTCGAAGTTCATCGTCGGCTGGGGCTCGCACCTCTACTACTGGATCTACCCGGGCGTGATGGTTGGCGTAATGGGAGTCCTTTGCGGCTATCTCGCCGGCACGATCTGGCCGACCTTCATGAGCGCGTCCAACCCCGGCCCGATGTTCATGATGGCCATCGCCATCGCATTCTCCTTCGGCATCGCCTGGATCGCTCACCGCGGCGTCAACGGGTCCACCGCCGTGAACATCGCGATCAACGTCATTCAGATCAGCGCCCTGCTGGTCTTCTCCGTGATGGCGCTGGCCTACCGCGCCAACCATCCCGTGGGCAGCGTGGCTTACCAGTTCGACAGCGCGTCCGGCGATGCGTACAGCTACGAATTCCTTACTGAAAAGCAGACGGTCAACGGCCAGGCGACCGACGTCGTCGTCCGCGACTCCAGCGGCGCGCCGAAGCCCAAACTGGACGCCGCGGGCAAGGCTGTCCCGTTCAAGATCGAGTATCCCGCGCAAGACGAAAAAGGCGGCTTCCTGGCCCACCCCACGGCGGGGTCGGTAATCGGCGTCCACAATCTCGGGTGGGTGTTCGTGCAGGCCACCATCGCCATCCTGATTCTGGTCGGGTTCGAGTCAGTGACGGCCATGGGCGGCGAGGCAAAGGATCCCAAACGCCACATTCCCATCGCGGTGATCACATCGCTGCTGGTGCAAGGGGCCTTCTGCTACCTGATTGAATACTTCTCGGCGAACTACTTCCTGAACAGCGGCTATAGCATGCAGAACGCCGTAGGTTCGGCGGCGCCGATCGGAGACATGATGGTGGTGGTCGGAAACGCCATCCTGGGGCCGGGACTGGGTCGCGTATTCATGTTGACGCAGGCCTTCACCGTGTTCCTGGCCATCATTGGCACCACGCTGTCCTGCATGAACACCGGCGCGCGGGTCACCTACGCGATGGGTAAAGACCAGGAGTTGCCGGACCACTTCGGGGCCCTGCACTCGAGCAACCTGACCCCTCATCGCGCCATCTGGACGCTGGCCGGAATTTCGGCCTTCGTCGGATGCATTACCGTTTCGAACCTGTTCGGCGACGCCGGCGCGCTGAGCGACGCGACGCTGAAAGCCCTGCCGCAGGGTTTTTGGTCGAGCGTCGGCTACCTGTCCCACGACGCCATGGCCGCGCTTCCCAATTCGCTGCTCACGGTCACGCTCGCCTCCAACTTCGGCACATTCCTGCTCTATGCGCTGAGTTGCATCATCTGTCTGGTGGCCTTCCACGGACATCCGAAGTTCAACCCGTTCTGGCATCTGGTGGTCCCGCTGTTCGGACTGCTGGCTAACATCATCTGCATGGCGTTCTATCTCATCGGGCCGTTCATGGGCTTCGGGACCAAGCTCGAGCCGCTTGCCGCGCTCGGTGTAGCCGCCGTGTGGTTCATCTACGGAGGCGTCTACTTCGTGCGGTCGTCGAAGGCGTCGGGCCGGACCACCATGGTGCGGGCTCGCGACAAAGCCGCCGGCATGGCGTAGCGGTCTCAAGAGACGGAGGCGCATCCCCTGGCGACAGCCGTTCCCGCACGATCTGCGCGCGGGAGCGGCTGCGCCACTGCATGGCGACATATGCTCCAGTTGGAGTTCGCTTACTGTTCGGATGCGGGCAAGACCCGCGGTCACAACGAAGATTATGTAGGACAGACGTGCCCCGCCACTGCGGCCGAGGCGCAGAGCCGGGGATGGCTGTTCGCAGTCGCCGATGGAGTTGGAGGCCAACAGTTGGGCGAGGTAGCCTCGCGAACGGCGATTGACAGCGTCACGGCGAACTTCAAGAACTCGGTGGGGGCGGAATCGCACTCCAGCCTGTTGCGACGCCTGGTGCAAGCCGCCAACCAGAAAGTGTATGAGGCCGGCGCCGCCGCAAGCCCAGGCGGAGTCCGGATCGCCACCACGATGGTCGCTTGCGCCCTCCGGTACGATCAGGCGGTGGTGGCTCACGTGGGCGATTCCCGCTGCTACCTGGTGCGTAACGGTCAGGGCGCGCCCCTGACACGCGACCACACCGTTTCCTCCGAACAAATGCGGTTGGGGCTCATCACCACACGCGAGGCGTCGGAGTCGGTGAACAAGCGCCTGCTGAGCCGATCGCTCGGCAACGACCTGTTCGTCAGCGTCGACATCGGCGAGCATCGAGTGGTCCCCGGCGACGTGCTGCTGCTCTGCTCCGACGGATTGCACCACTCCGTTACAGGCGCCGACATGGGGAGAATCCTCGGTCCACAGGCTGATCTGAACCAGGCGGCGCTCGAGTTGGTGGCGCTCGCCAACGAGCGCGACGGCGGCGATAACATCACGGTCCAGTTAATTCGGGTGCTCAGCGTGGAACGCATGGGTATTTACCGGGGCCGTCCTTACAAACTGCGCTGACGCCACTGGTCGAGCCGATTCGCGACGCCGTCGATCGCATCCTCCCAATCTCCCGGCCGCTTCTGACGAAACAGCCGCATCGTGGGATACCACGGCGAATCTTCCCGCCCCATCAGCCATCGCCAGTCGCAGGCGTGGCAGAGCAGCAGCCATACCGGCTTGCCCAGGGAACCCGCCAGATGCGCGACCGCCGTGTCGACGGTGATTACCAAGTCAAGAACCGAAATCGCGGCGGCGGTCTCCGCGAAATCCGTCAGTTCCCCGGACAAATCCCCGACGCCATCCGGCGTTTCCGCAGCCGCAGCGCCCACCTGAAGGGCCCACCATCGGACATCGCACCGCCCGATGAGCGGCGCAAACAACTGCGCCGGAAGCGATCGCAGGGAGTTGCTATAGTAAGCGGGATTGGCGGCCCACACGATCCCCACATTCGATCGTGACCCTTGCAGACGTTGGCGCCAGGCCTCTCGCGATTGCCCCGGAATCGAGAACCGCGCCGGAGAGGGAATGCTCTCCAATTCCGTCCCAAGGAGGCTGGGCAGGCTCATCAGGGGACACTGCAGGTCGAACTCCGGCTGTTTCCCCAACTCCGTGAACACAGGGAGGCCCCCATCCATCCAGCTGAACAGTCTTTCGAGATGCGGCAAAGTCTCCAACACGACGTCTCCGCCGGCTTCGCGAACCAGGCGTGCGTACCGCGCGAATTGAATCGAGTCGCCCGCCCCTTGCTCACTCCAAAGCAGGATGCGTCGCCCCTGGAGTGGTTCGCCGGTCCAGCATGGTTCGGCGAACGCACGACGCTGAGCCGCGAACTGTTCGACGCGCCACCGCCATTCGTATTCGCGGAACCCCTCGCCCAGCTTCCCGGCCCGCAACAAAGTGAGGCTCAGGTTGAAGTGGGCGGCGGGGTCATCGGGCCTTGCGGCGCAAACGCGGCGGAAGCACTCCTCTGAGCGATCCAAATCCCCGGCGTCCCGCCAGACAACGCCGATGTTCGAAATCAGCGTGGGATTGTCGCCAAGAATCGGCTCGATGGACCGCAGGCACTCGAGCGCCTCCTGGTAACGCGCCTCACCGTGCAACGCGATGGCGCGACTCCAAAGGTCCTGAGCGCTCGACACGCTTCAACAGTATGACCGGCCGCGTGATATTCTCCAGTTACCGACCATAGGGGCTTCCGGATGCATTCGATCTTGGAGGTGTCCCGATGAAACGTCGAGAGTTCCTGGCCACGCCCGCCGGGGGATTCGCCATGGCGGCAACCCCGCCATCGCCCGCCATCGATTTTCGCTACGCGCCGCTGTCCTATCAAACGGCGTATTGTTACCCGGACGATCCGCACAAGAGTCTGGTGGGTGAACACGGCGAACTGCGCATTGGCCATCCGGGATCCGGCAAGCCGCTCGAGTATTTCACCTCGATCGTCGAATTCTCGGCATCCGGCATGGAGACCGATCGAGTTGTGAGTCAGAAACTCGAATCGCCTCGAACTCCGATAGTTCGAACGGTGCTTGAGCGATCCGCACTGCGTATCGAGCTCACCACGTTCGCCACGAATCGCGCGGGCGAAGGCCGCGTCGACAACGTCATCGCCGAATTCCGGCCGAAGGGCGATGCGCTGCGCGTGGCGCCGCTGGTCCGCATCTCCACTCGCGATGAGTTAGCAACGGCGCCCCCCGTCGATGGGCGGACCGAAGTGAGGAAGAAGGACGGGACGCTGTTCCTGCTCTCCGACGCGCCCCTTCGAATTCACGACTCAGGCCACGGAGCGGTGTTGTTCGCGCCCGTCCACGCCGCGTCGACAGAACGCCCCGCGCGTCTGTTCTTCCGCTTTCCACAAGAAGGCCAATCGGCCGAGCGCCTCTCCCGCGGGTTGGGCGAACCCGACGCGATGCTTGCCAGCGCACGGGAATGGTGGACCGCGTGGCGACCATACGGCGGCAAGGTGAACTGGAGCCTGGCTGGGCGCTACCAGGAGTTCCTGGACGCCTGCGCCCGAAACATCCAGCAGGCTCGCGAGGTGAAGAACGGGCGCAAGACCTTCCAGGTGGGCCCGACGGTGTACCGGGGTCTATGGATCGTGGACGGCAATTTCCTCCTCGAAGCCGCGCGCTACCTGGGCTACGACGAAGAAGCGCGGCAAGGCCTTGAAGCCACCTGGGCGCACCAGCGCGATGACGGCGGCGTGTTCGCGGCGGTGCAAGGACCGTTCTGGAAAGACACTGGCATCGCCATGTTCACGATGGTGCGGCAGGCCGAATTGAGCCAGGATTGGACGTACTTCCGCACCATGGCCCCGAACATTCTGAAGGCCGCCCGCTTTCTCGAGCAGGCCCGCGACCGTTCCATCCGCGAAGGCGGAACGAACGGCCGTTATCGAATCCTGCCCGCCGGCCTGGGCGATGGCGGCCTGGCCGGCGCGAAACATGAATTCACCAACACGGTTTGGGCGCTGGCGGGGCTCAGAGCGGTTTCCGACGCCGCCAGGCGATTGGAACTCCCCGGGTTCGTTTCGGTCAGCAAGCTCCACGATGAGTTGCACGAGGACTGCCTGAAAGCCGCCCGCCAGGAGATGCGGCGCCATCCGCGGGGCTTCGAGTTCCTGCCCATGTTGACGCGCGACGATCCCGGCTGGAGCGAGCCCGACGAATGGAATCGGCCACGCCTCCAGGTGGCGCAGTGGGCTCTGTCGCACGCCATCTACCCTGGCCTTGTGTTTGCGAAAGACGATCCCGTGGTGCGCGGACACGTGTCTCTCATGCGAGCCTGCACCGAGGAGGACGTGCCGATCGAAACGGGCTGGCTTCCGCACGAGGGGCTGTGGACCTATAACGCGCCCTTCGTGTCGCATGTCTATCTGTGGGCCGGCCGCGCTGACTGGGCGAGCCAGACCTTCACCGGCTTCCTGAACCACGCAAGCCCCCTGTACTGTTGGCGCGAGGAGATGCCGCTGCGTCAATCGGCGGTGTCGAACTACGTCGGCGACATGCCTCATAATTGGGCCAGCGCGGAATGCGTACTGTACCTGCGCCACATGTTCGCCCTCGAGGACGGCCGCTCCCTGCGGTTGTTGGCGGGCCTGACCACCACTGAGTTGGAGCAAGGAGACCGTTGGCAGCTTGAGCAGACACCCACACGCTTCGGCAGGCTCGATCTCAAGTTGACTCGACAGGGCGGCGCGTGGAGGCTCGAATTCGCGCGAGACTCCGGCGACGCGCCAGGTGAGGTCGTCCTGCCCAGGCGCCTCGCGGGCCGCTTCACGGCGGGTGAACTGAAGGGAGCGGCTCACCGAATCTCGGGCGACCGCGTCCTCGTGGAACCCGGCGCGCGCTCCTGGTCCTGCGTATGGAGCTAGTCGGACCTCGACGGTAGGCGCACGGTGAACGTCGAACCCACGCCCGGCGTGCTGGCTAACTCCACGGTTCCCCCGTGGGCTTCGGCGATCCACTTGACGATCGGGAGGCCCAGGCCAAACCCGCCCGCCACGCGGCTTCGCGCCTCGTCGCCGCGATAGAACCGTTCGAAAACTCGCGGGATCGCACCAGCGGCGATGCCAATACCGTTGTCGACGATGCGGATGTCGACGCCCGCCGGGCGCCGGTCCAGCACGGCGGTGACCTTACCTCCGGCCGGCGTGTAGCGAATCGCGTTATCCAGAAGATTCAGCGTCATGCGTCGCAGCAACGCTTCGTCGCCTCGATAGGGGACGTCGCCGTCAACGCGGCACTCAATCGTGATGGCCTTCCCGGCGGCGAGCGCCTGCGCCGACCGGCAGCATTCGGCAAGCAGGTCGTTCCAGTACAACTCCCCGGCGCGCAACGCGTAGTGGCCGGCGTCGGCGCGCGTGAGGTTCAACAGATCGTCGATCAGAATCGACAGCCGCTTGGACTCTTCATGGATCGCCTGCAGCGCATCGCGGTATTCCGACGCCGGGCGCTCCCGGCTAAGCGCGACATCGGCTTCTCCGCGGACAACCGACACAGGCGTTCGCAACTCATGCGAGGCGTCGGCGATGAACCGCCGCATCGTATCGAACGACGCGTCGAGCCGGGCCAGCAGCCCGTTGAACGCCGTCGCCAGCGTCTCCAGTTCGTTGCTGGGCGAGTCGATCTCCAGCCGCCGGTTAAGATTCTGGCTGGTGATCGACTGGCACTGTTCCGCCATATCGCGTAACGGCCGCAAGTTGCGCGTCGCCAGCGCATACCCGCCCGCGCCGGCGGCGGCCAGCAGCAAAGGCAACCCGAACAGCAGCAGGCGTTGCACGATGCCCAGGCTGCCGTCGATCGACACGCGCGACATCAGCGCCAGCACGTGAAACGCCCGTCCGCCGTACTCGGAACGCTGGATCATCGCGCGTCCGCCCGCCTTTGTGAAAGCCGGAACATCGTACGCTTGGCCAATCGCCGAAGCGCCCCGCGCGGTCATCACGGAGGCCAGCAGCGCCGGGGGCGCGGCGTTGTTGGACGCAAGCAGCCGCGCCCCGTCATAGACGCCGAGAACAACGCCGCGCACGTTCATCTCGTTCACGGCCTCGGTCGCCGCGGCGATTGCATCGCCCTTCATCTCCTGCATCTCGCTCAGAAACAGCGCCGCAGCGCTACGGCTTTCCGCATCCAGCGTCTCATCCAACTGGTTTCGCAACCCGCGCTCCAGCGCCGTATACAACACTACGCTGAACACAGCGAACAGCGCGGTGAACAGCGCCAGATACCACAGCGTGATTCGCAGCCGGAAGCTCCTAAGCACCGGGTCCTCCGGCGCAAAGAACATAGCCCTCGCCCCGGCGCGTATGAATCAGCGGCTCTGCGGCGCCTGCGTCGATTTTGCCTCGGAGCCGGCGGATGTGCACATCGATGGTGTTGGACAGCGGATCGAAACTTTCGTCCCAAACATGCCGCGCGATGCGATCACGATCCACCACGCGATTCTCGTTCAACATCAGAAACTCGAGTAGCGCGTATTCCTTCGCCGTCAACGTGATGGCGCGTCCCCCCCGCGTGGCCCGATGGCTGGCCGTGTCCAGTTCCAGATCGGCGACGCGGAGCGCGGCGGGCCTCAGCACTTCGGCTCGACGCGCGAGCGCCCGCAATCGCGCCAGCAGCTCCTTGAAATCGAAGGGCTTGATGAGATAGTCGTCGGCGCCGCAATCCAGTCCCGTCACCCGGTCTTCCACCGCATCCCGCGCGGTCAACATCAGCACAGGCGCGCGAATCCCTCGCCGGCGCAGTTCCCGGCACACGGCGAACCCATCGCGGCCGGGAATCATCACGTCGAGGATGATGAAGTCGTACTGGTTGGCGCCAGCCCAGTACAGCGCTTCATCCCCATGCGCCGTCACATCCACCGCATACGCGTTCTCGCCCAAGCCCTTGGCGATGAAATGGGCCACCCGGACTTCGTCTTCCACCAGCAGGATTCGCACGGCGTCTGCGCCAAGTCTACTAAAGAAGCGCTGGCTTACTTGCCCACCACCAGCACATGGAAGCTATCGGGAATGATCGGCGGCCGGCTCTTCTTCCCCGCCTTGGGCTCTGGCGCTGGCCCGAACTCCGCACCCAGCAGGTACACGCGGTGCTGACTGTAGTCCACCGCCATGGTCCGAGCGCCGCGGGAAGTCTGCACCGTGTCCACCGCCGTGTACTTCCCGTTCACCAGCTTTACCACCGTCAGTGTTCCATCCCCGCCGTTCGAGCTGAACGCCAGTCCCGTGCCCGGATCGAATCCCGCCCCGTCGGTCCCCGCCCCGATCCCCACCGTCGCGACCACCTTCATCGTGGCGATATCGGTGACGGCCATGGTCTTGTTGCCGCAAACAGAGAACAGCTTTTTGTTCTTGCCGTCGATGGCCAGTCCGGAAGGCTCCTCGCAAGGAGCAAGCGGAGCGCGGCGCGTCACCGCCAGCTTCACCGCATCGATCTCCACGAGTTCACTCGTATTTTCGATGTTGACGTAGATCTTGCCGGCACCGTCCACCACGCAGAACTCGGGTTTGTCGCCCACCGGGAACGTCTTCACGATCTCGTTCGTCTTCGCGTCGATCGCCGTGGAATCGTTCGACCGGCCATTGAAGGTAAACACGCGCTGCGTCTTCGGTTCAAAGCAGATGGAGTCCGGATTCTGGCCACCCACGGCGGGCTCTCCCAATCGCGCCAGAGTTTTCAAGTCGAAGACCGTCACGCTGTTTGACGACCCGTTGCTGATAAAGCCCTTGTTGAGATCGGGCGCCACCGCAATGCCGTGAACGCCGTGTAACTGGGTGATCTGTCCGATCACTTTGCCGGCCCCCAGGTCAACCACCTCCACCTGAGTCCCATGCGAAAGATACAGACGGTTCGACTTACCTTCATAAGTCAGGTAATCCCATCCACCCGTGCCGCCGATCTTGATCTTGTTGAGAACCCGATACCCGTCTCCTGCAACAGCCGTCAGGGCGACGAAAGCAATCAGCAACGTGCGTTTCATTCAGTGACTCCAGTTTCTGCGTCCCGGCCGCCGATGTAATGGCGCACGGCGGGAGTGACGACAAGTGATAGGACCATGGACGCGCAGACGCCGCCGATCACGGCGATCGCCAGCGGCTGCAACATCTGCGAACCCGCCCCCCAAGCCAGCGCAAGGGGAACCATGCCGGCCACGGTGGCGAGCGCGGTCATGAGGATCGGGCGCAGCCGCCGTTCGCCGGCGCGAATCATGCTCTCTTCCGGATCCATCCCGGCCGCGCGATACTTCTGATCGGCGTCAAGCAGCAGGATGCCGTTCTTCGCCACGATGCCCACCACCATGATCAGCCCCATGAAAGACGACAAGTTGAAGGTGGTGCGCGTCACCAGGAGCGCAAGGAACACGCCTGAGGTGGAAAGCAGCGCCGAACTGATCACGGCCACTGGCGCTGCGAAGTTGCGGAATTCGAATAGCAGTACGATGAACACCAACACCACGGCCAACGCCAGAACGAACGCCAGATCCTTGAAGGACCGTTGCTGCTCCTCGAACTGGCCGCCGTAATCGACACGGATGCTGGGCGGCAGGTTCATCTGCTTGACAGCCTCCTGCACCTTCGCCATGCCATCGCCCAGATTCACGCCTTCAAACCGCGCGGTCACCGCGACAAAACGCTGCAGGTTCTCGCGCCGGATTTCCGTCTGGCCCGGAATCTCAATCATCGACGCAAGCGACCCGAGCGTCGCCGTTTTGCCTGTGGAACTCACCAACGTCGTGTTGCGGATCGAATCGAGCGAAGCGCGCGTCTGTGCGGGGAAGCGAACGCGGATGTTGTACGAACGGTCGTTCACCACCACCGGGGCCGTGGCCGGTTCGCCCTGTAGAATCGCCGACGCGTCCAGTTCGAGTTCCTGCGCCGTGAATCCGGCCCGCGCCGCCAGCACGGGATCGACGTTGAACGTCATGGCTGTGCCGCTGATCGTATTGTCGATGCCGTTCAGCATATCCACCACGCCGGGGATCTTTTTGATGGTCCCGCCCACCGCCGGCGCCCAGCGTCGCAGCAGATCGGGATCCTGCGAAAACAGCTTGATCACCACCGGTTCAGGCGCGCTGGTCAGATCGCCGATCATGTCCTGCAACAGCTTCATGAACTCGCAGTCCAACACGGGCTCTGCTTCCTTGATCTTGTCGCGCAGTTCGGCGATGATCGCGTCGGATGCGCGCTTCCGGTCACGCTTGAACTTCACTGAGATATCGCCGGTGTTGGCCTCGGTCACCGCCGCCAGCCCCAATTGCAGACCGGTGCGCCGAGACGTGCTCTCCACCTCGGGCGTATCCTTGAGGATCTGCTCGACATGACTGATGACACGGTTGGTCTCCTTCAGCGAGGAGCCGGCTGGCATGATGTAGTCGAGGATGAAGCCGCCCTCGTCGATTTCCGGCAACAGGTCCGAACCCAGGTTTCGGTAGCAGACCCAGGAGACGCCAATCAGCGCGATGGAAAACACCGCCAGCAACGCCGGATGTTCCAAGGTGACGCGGAGGACGCGAGCGTAAAACTCCATCCATCGCCCCGGCGCCGTTTCCCCGCGCTCGCCGGCGGCCGGCGCCTGACTCCTGCGTGAACGCAGAAAGTAATGGCTGAGGGCGGGGGTCCAGGTCAGCGCCAGCGCGAGCGAAGTCAGCAGCGCGACGCCCACGGTGACGGCGAGGGCGCGGAAGAACACGCCCGTAACGCCCGTAATCGCCACCAGCGGCAGAAACACCACGATCGGCGTCACCGTCGATCCGATCAGCGGAACGCGAATCTCGCCGATCGCATTGCGGATGGCCTCGGCGCGAGACTGACCGGAGTCACGGTGCAAAACGATGTTCTCCACCACCACGATGGCGTCGTCGATCACCAGACCGACAGCCGCCGCAAGCCCGCCCAGAGTCATCAGGTTGAACGTCTGGTCGAGCACCCGCAGCGCGATGAACGTGACGCCGATCGTCGCCGGTATCACCAGCCCGGCCACCAGCGACGTGCCCCAGTCGCGCAGAAACAGCACCATGATCAGCGAGGCCAGCACCAGTCCAATGAGAATCGCGTCTCGAACGCTGGTGATCGAGTCCGTCACGATCTCGGATTGATCGTAGAACGGCTTCAACTCAACCGCCGACGGCAGTTCCTTTCGTAACCTCTCCACTTCCTTGCGAACCGCATCCGCCGTTGTCACCGTATTGCTAGCGGGCTGTCGAAAGATGTTCAGCAGCACCGCGGGCTTGCGATTCGCGGTCACCACCGTATAGACGGGCATCACCGAATTCTCCACCGTTCCCACGTCGGCGATGCGCACGGGCGTCCCCGCGGACGTCGTCTTGATGACGATGTTCGAGATCTCCTCGGGAGTGCGGGTCTGTCCGCTCACCAGACTGAGAATCAGTTGATGGCGAGCCTCGATCAACCCGGGCGAATCGATCATGTTGCTGCGGCTGATGGCGTCCAATATGTTCGGCACGGTGACGCCCGTCTGAATCAGCTTCGCCATGTCGGGCTGCACCTGGAACTCGGGCGTATGTCCGCCTTGCACCACCACCGTCGACACTCCGGGCTGCCGGTTGAGCCGCGGCTTCAGGTCATAAGTCGCAAGCTCCCACAGCCGTGTCTGTGGAATCCTGTCGGAAGTGATGCTGTAGCCTATGATCGGAAACGCCGCAAACGTCAACCGGTTCGTCGTGATCTTCGCGGTGGCGGGCAGCGTCGGCTGAATACGCGCCAGCGCCGCATTCACCAGCTCGAGCGTCCTGTGTATGTCGGAGCGCCAATCGAAAAACAGGTCCACTTCCGCGCTGCCGCGGCTGGTGATGGAAAACAGATGATCCAGGCCCGGGACGCTGTTCACCGTCTCTTCAATCGGTTTGGTGACGGTCACCAGCATCTGGTCGATCGGAAAGACGCCGTTGTCGATCCCGACGACGATTCGCGGGAAGTCGGTGGATGGAAACACCGCCACCGGAATGTCGACCGCCAGATAGACGCCTGCCGCTACCAACGTAAGGATTACGAATATGATCGGCTTGCCAAGACGCGCCGTCCAGTGCAATGAGTTGGAGGGGCTCATTTCGCTTTCGGCTTCGCCTCGTCTTTCTTCTGTTCCTTGCCGCCCGGCTCGGAATCGCCATTTTCGTCTTCGTCCTCGGCTTCCTTCACCGTGGTGTCGACAACCTTCACCTTCTGTTTGTCGTCGAGCCCCATGCCCCCGACAATCACCACCTCATCGCCCGGCTGCACACCATTGAGGATCTGAACCTTCCCGCCCTCGCGGACGCCCAACTCCACCTTCTTGCGGTGCGCGCGCGAATCGCTCGACACGGTCACCACCGCGTCGCCCCCTTCTTCGCCCGGCAGGATGGCGGCCGCCGGCACAACCGCGGCGGCTTTGAACACTTCCGCGACGATCACCGCGTGGACTCCGATCCCCGGCTTCAACCTGCCTTCCGGATTGGCGATCTCGATCCAAACCTGCACCGTCGTCGTATTGGGATCGCTGGCCGGGCTCACCACCGTCACTTTGCCCTCCAGCGGCTCCTTGCTGTCCTGCAATGTGAGAATCGCGGACTGCCCCGCCCGCACAATCGCGGCCTGTTTCAACGGCACGTTCACTCGAGCCACCACCCGCGAGATGTCCACCACGGTCAACAACGGCGTACCCGGACTCGCCAACTCACCGGCGTACAATGGACGGTCCGCGACAACCCCGGAGATCGGACTGAGAATCCTCGAGTACGTCACCTGCGCCTGAAGGGACTGATAGTGCGACCGGGCCGCGGCCACCTGCGCGGCGGCCGTCTTCATCTGCTCGTCCTTGGCGACGGCCACGAGCGCGCGCAGGTGCTCCTCGGCAGCCAGAGACTGTCCATTGGCCTGCGCCCACGCCACCTGGGCTTCATCCACCTGCCTGCGCGCCAGGGCGCCTTGACGGAACAGATCCTGCCGGCTATCGAGCACTTTCTTGGCGGCGTCCAGCGACTGGCGGGCCGCGTCCACGTCGGTCTTGGCTTTCACCGTCGCTTCGGGTATGGCTGCGCCGCGGGTCGCCCGCAGATTCGACTCAGCCTGCTCCACCCCGCCCTGGCCCTCCTCGGCCGCCGCGGCAATATCTCGATTCTCCAGCTCAGCCAATAACTGCCCCTGCTTCACAAAATCGCCGCGATTCACAAGGAACTTCCGAACCGGAGCGGCGATCTTGGGGGTCACGCTCGCCTGGTCCCGCGGGAACAACACTCCATCCCCGACAGCGACCCGCCGAATGGTGTCCTGCGTCACCGCGGTAACCTGGACGGGCGCCGGAGCCTCTACCTCTTCCTTGTTAGGCTTCGAACAGGAGCTGGTCAGGATGACTGCTATAGCCGCGAGATAGAAATTCCTGTTCATGTTCTTATAACTCCCCCGTGAGCGTCTGCAGATTCGCCAACGCGACCCGGCTCCGGACCACACCATCGTCGTAGGCGTTGCGCGCCTGCGCCGCCGTGGACTGGGCGTCCACCACCTCAAGCACCGTCACCTCACCGGCCTTGTAGCGGAGCAATGTCATGCGAAGGCTATCGGCCGAAAGCTCCAACGACTTCTTGAGCGTCGCAATCTGTTCGCCGGCAACCTGGGCCTCCAGATAGAAGGCGTTCAGATTGGCGAGCAACTCGCGCTGAGTCAGCGTCAGGTCATATTTGGCTTGCTGCCGCCTCAACTCGGCCTGCCGGACCCGACTCTGCGCGGCGCCCCACGCCCAAACCGGAATCGTCATCTGAACCTGCGCCACTGAACCGAGATTCCGCGCCCCTTCAGGATTGTGCAAGGCCAATTCGTTCGCGTTCATTCCGAAGAAATAGTCAAAGGAGAGCGCCGGCAGCATGGCGGCCTTCGCCGACTTGATTTCGTACTGCTGCTGATCGAGCGTGAGTTGCGCGGCCCGGATATCCGGGTTGCTTCTCGCCGCCAGAGCGTTCACTTCAGCGAAGGTCCGCAACGGCCGCCCGGCTTCCAGATCATCGGTCAGCGCATAATCCTGCCGGAAGTCCGGAAACAGGATCACCGCGAATCCCAGCCGCGCCTTATCCAGGGACAGACGCGCCTCCTGCGCGTCGCGTTGACGCTGGATGTACTGAATCTCCGCCTTCACGGTGTCCGAGTGCGCCGCCTCTCCTCCGCGCTCCTGCTTGCGGGTGATTTCGAGGAAGTCCAGCGACTCGCGCTCGCTCTGTCGTGCGTTCGCGAGTTTGCGCGCGGCGGAAACCATGCCGTAATAGTCCTGAACCACCGTGGCCACCAGACCGCGCGCCGCAATTTCAGCCCGGGCTCGTGCAATGTCCTCCGCCAGTCGGGTCCGCCGGTAATCGGCGAGTTTCGCCGGCGCATACAGGTCGCCGTGAACGTTCACCCAGTTGTTGTATACTCGGGGGCCGTCGTTTGAAATAAACGTCCCGGAGGCCTGTCCATTGGGCTGCGTATAGATGAACTGGTTGAGCGTCGCCACCTCCGGCAGCAGGGCCGCCTTGGCCTGCCGGGAGTCTTCACGGGCGAGTTGAGCGGCAATGTTGGCCGAAAGCAGTTGAGGAGCATTGGCCCGGGCGCGCGCCAGGGCGTCGTCAAGCGTCAGCGTGAGCGGCGCGTCCGCCGGCGTCTGCCCTGCCGCCGCACACAGCAGGACGCCGCAGAGAGGGAACAAACGGAGTCCGGACATTGGAAACGCGAGTATACGGTTTCCAAGATGAACGCACGATTACGCGCCGCTGGGCAAGGCTCTAGAAGCTGAGCAGCACATGCCAGATGTACAGGTACGCGAGCCCCTCGATGTCTTCCCAGATCCTCTTCGGAATCGCGGCGTCCCCGACAATTGGAGGCAACTCACGGATCTTGTCCTCCCACGGACGGCACACGCCCGGACGCGGCGCCCCCTCGGTGACCCAACCCGGCATCCCGGCGGTCGGCGGCGCGGGCTCCGTCGCAATTTTCGGCGACGGCGAAGACAATGACCGGTACACGCCGTATTCGCGCGTAGCCTCCGTCATCGCCCTCAGATTCTCCACGGTCGCGTCGTTTTGCATGATCGCCGACGCGTCCATGATGTATCCGCCTTCCGCGCCGAGGGTCTCGATCAACCGCCGGCAGTGCGCCTTTACTTCATCGGGCGAACCGAAGGCCATCAGCGTGTTGGGCACGCCGCCGCTCAGGCAGAACTTCTTGCCCAGGATGCGATGGGTCAGCGCCGGATCGCCGCGATCGATGTGATACACGATGCTGCCCGCCGGCAGTTCCGCGAAGGCCTCCAGGTGCGCGTCCCACTTTCCCTCGGCGTAGAACAACACCTGATTCCCCTGCGCCCACAACGCATCCACGATGGGCCGCAAGGTGGGCCAGTAAACGGTCCGGAAATGCTCCTTCGATATGAACGGCGTGCAGCCGCGGTGCATCCAGATGGGAATCGGAATCTGCCTGCCCGGATCGGCGCTGGTCAACGCGATGTAGCCAAGGTGCGGCATCAAGGCTTGACAGGCCGCCATCACCTTGTCCGGGATCTCCATCAGGTCGAACGCCAGCCCCAGGTATCCCCGCAGCTTGTCGGCCAGCACATCGAGCGGCGCCTTCAACATGCCGCAAATCGCCGAAACCGTGCCGCATTCGGTGCGCATACGCTCGATCTGAGGCCCGAACGCCTGGAAATAGGAGAGCGTCGCCATCGCGCCCTTCACAAGGGCCAGGTTGTTCCGATAGGAGGTCGGCGAGCCCTTCTCGCTCACCTCCGTGCTCACCCTGGGCAACCACGTCTCATACAGGAACCGGGTCGGGTCGGCGATCAGTTCGTCGTACTCCTCGCGCTGCATCCACGCCTTCTTGTCCTCCGGCGGTTCGCGATACTGGAACGCGACATCCGGCCCGACATCGATGCCCGGCACGCCGTAGTAGCGCAGCCCGGCCGCCTGCGTCAGCCCGGTCCAGACGTAGATCATGTTGGGGACCACGGCGTCCCAGTCGAAATCCTTGCAGCACCGGATCACCGCCTCGAAGCCCAACCGGTAGTCGTGGGTCGCCTCCTGACAGGTGTAGCCCGCGTACTTGGCCGCGATCTCGGCCGCCAGCGGGCGCAGTGGCACGCAATCCGGCTGACCGTTCCGCATGGCGGTCACATAGCGGTTCAACCGCCGCGCGTACAGTTCATCGAGAGACATGCTTTCTCCACGCGGCCATCGATCGCCGCAGATTCTCACTCGGTTCGATCTTGAACTTGTTCGCCACGTCGTAGCCCTGCAGCCCGACAGGCCCGCGATATCCCAGGCGCTTCAGTTCGCCGAGCAGCGCGCCGACATCGAAGTCGCCCTGGTCAAGCGGCTGGATCAGGCGGCCCCAATCCTTCCCTTCCCGATCCGCTCCGTTGATGGTGACCATGTTCAGTCGCGGCGCCGCCAACCGCAGCACGCGCTCCATCGAATCCGGACCGTCCGTGCGAAGCCAGTGACACAGGTTGAACGTCACCCCGACGTTCTTCCGATCGGCCTTCTCGGCGATCCGCACCGCGTCGGCCACGCGCTCCACCAGGTTGGCGAAGTGCGGATACAGCGAAACGGACAACCCGTAGCGGGCCGCCGCATCCGCGACCGCGCGAACCCCCGCCACCGCCTGCGCATCGCCCTCGGGATCCGACGGTTTGAAATCCTTGCTCGTGACGGGAAGCCAGATCAGCGTTCCCCGTCCCTGGAGCGACGCCAGGTTCCGCTCGACGCCCGGATCGATCACGTATCCCGACCGGTCCACACGCAGGCTCGAATAGACGGCGTACAGCTTCAGCTTCTTCTCATCGAGCAGCGGGATCAGCTTTCCGGTCAGGTGCTCCCATTGCGCCGGCTCAAACGCCACCGGCCCGACGCCGCGATATCCCAACGCGGCCAGTTGCTCGATATCCGGCCGTTCGAGCATCGTCCCCAGACGCCGCACCATCGCCGTATCCATGGCGAAGAACTCCTGCGCAACGGCGCCCAACGGGGCCACGGCCAGCAGTGCGAGGGCCAACCGAACCATGACATACAGACTATCACCGGGACATTCGGATATCTTAATCTCATGAACATCGACCGGCGTCAGTTCCTCGCCCTCATCCCCGCCGCGGCGTCGGCCGCGGAAACCCCATCCGGCCAGCCGGCGATCATCAAGCAGGTGGACATCATCCACCACTCGCACACCGACGTCGGATACACCGACCTGCCGTCGGTCACGCGCGACCTGCAGAAGCGCTATCTCGACGCCGCCATCGACCGCTGCGCAAGCGATCCGCACTTCCGCTGGACCGCCGAAGCGATCCTGACCGTGGAGGACTGGTGGCGCGCCTCCTCGCCTGCCCGCCGCCAACAGTTCATCTCCCTGATCCGGGCGGGCCGCATGGACGTCACCGCCCTGCCCTTCAACCAGACGCCGTTCCAAAACGCCGAGCAATGGCGGCAAATGGTGAACTGGCTGCCCGACGCACTCTGGCGCGACCTGCAGGTGCGCGTCGCCATGCAGGACGACGTCAACGGCTTCCCGCGCGCCGGCGCGATGCGACTGCTCGACAAGGGCGTGAAGCACCTGCTGATGGGCATCAACGCCGACAGCGGCGGTCCGCCGTTCCGCCGGCCTTCCGCCTTCTGGTGGAAGATGCCCGACGGCCGCCGCATGTTCGTCTGGCTGGGCGATCACTACGGCACGGCCTACTCCTACTTCGAAGCGCAGAACTGGCTCCGCGGCGGCCGCGCCACCATGACCGAACTCGGGCCGCCACGGCCCGGCGACGTGCTCAAGACCTCCGAGCAGGAGCTTCGAACCTCACATCGGCACTTCCTTTCGCGCCTGGCGAAGCTCGAAAAGGACGGCTACGACCAGCCCCGGCTCATCCTTCTTTATACGAACCAGTGGCGCTACGATAACGACCCGCCCTTCACGCCGCTCTCGGACTTCATCGAGGCGTGGAACAAGCTCGGGCTGAAGCCGGCCCTCCGCTTCACCACGGCCACCGACGCCGTCCAATCGTTCGAGCGCGACTTCGGCGCCAGGATCCCCGAACGCGAGGGCGAGTGGACCGACTGGTGGGCCAACGGAGACGCCTCCGGTCCCCGCGAACTCGCCGCCAGCCGCATCGCCAAGCGCAAACTCGCCGCCGCGATGAGCCCGGCCTGGGGGCCCATGCAGGCGAGCGCGCAGCCCTCCATCGAGCAGATCCTCAAGGACCTGTGCCTGTTCGACGAACACACCTGGGGCGCCGACACCAGCGTCTCGCAGCCCGACGCCATCGAAACCATCGGCCAGTACACCGAAAAGAGCGTGCTCGCCCACCGGCCCCGCGCCGCCGCCGAATGGCTGCTATCTCGGCGCGCCCGTACGAAACTCGACCCGTTGCCCGAGGGCCTCTACGCGGTGAACCCATCGCCGGAGCCGAACGAGTGCTGGGTGCGCTTCTCTGACCGCGCCCTGCGCGGCGACTTCGCCAGCATCGAAGACCCCTCTACCAACGTTCGCAGCCCACTGATCAAGGAGAAGGGCTCGGTCCGCTTCTGGCTGAATCCGCTTGAAGCCGCCGGCGTCCGCTCCTGGCGGCTCAGCGCGAACCCCGCGCCCGCCGAACGCGAAGCGCCGGCGCCATCGGTGACCACCGACGCCAAAGGTTGGCCCGTATCGGCCTCGTGGACCGGCATGAGCAATCCGCTATTCAGCGCCGAGGCGGCCGACTTCGTGGCAACTCAGGCGATCCCGCCCGCCGATCGTCAGACTATCGCGCGCATGCACTCTACCGCCGACTCCGCCAGGCGCGAAGAGATGCGGAAGCAGGCGTTCCGTCGAACCATTGCCGAATACGGATCGACGACAACCGACCACAATCCACATACGCTGGTCTACACACAGCCGTTCACCCATCCGCGTCTACGTTCGGCCAGCCGGCGCATCGAGCTCTGGCGGACGCAGCCGCGCGCCCGCGTCAACGTGAAGTTCAACCGTATTTCGGCCAACGAGCCCGAGGTCTTCTACCTGGCATTCGGGTTTCCGGTGCAGGGAGTCCTGCCGTCGTTTTCCGGCGGCGGCGCGCCTTTCACCCCGTTTACGGACCAGTTGGAAGGCTCCTGCCGCGACTACTACGCCATCGACGGCTGGGCTCACTACGCGACGCCGTTCGGCGACTGGCTGTGGGTGACGCGGGACGCCGCGCTGGTCTCCGTCGGAGGTCCGCACACGGTCGAGCGACGCACCACCGCTCCCGAAGACAAACACCGCCTGCTGGCCATGATCTTCGACAACTTCTGGCACACCAACTTCGTCGCCGACAGCCACGGCGAGATGGAGTTTCAATTCGAGATCGCCTGGCGTCAGAAGATCGAACGGCCCGGCGCGCTCGGCGAGACGCTGGCGTCGGATCCCGTCGTGCTGCTGAACTCCGCGACTCGCGAAGCGCCGGAGTTACTCAACGACCTGTTCCGGCCGTAATTGGAGTCAGCGGCGGCCGCTGCGATAATACTTGCGCACGACTTCCATGGCGGGCTTGCCCCACGGCGTGTGAGAACCGTCGTCAGGTCCGCCATACCCGTTCGTGCCCACCTTCCACCAGTAGATGCCCGCGAGCCAGGGCTTCCCGTAGAACGCCTTGTAGATGGCCTCATAGCAGCGCGCCTGGTCCTGGGGGGCGAGTTTCCTGGGCGCCTCGCTCCACGGCTCCCGATGGGGCGCCTGGTAGCTCGAAAAGCCGGTCTCGGTCAGCAGCACCGGCCGGGAGTACTTCCTCGCGATCGCCTCGACCTTCGCGGCGACGCCCGACGCGTTCAAGTCGTCGGGCAGCGGATAGTAGTCATTCAAACCGATGTAGTCGAGCGCATCCCAGAAGCGGATGCCCTCGAACTCGGGTCCCTGCGTCGCGCCATAGGTCAGCGGTCCCGGATAGATCTTGCGGACGGCGGCGATGATCCGGCGCCATGGTTGTTCGAACACGGTGAGTTTCTGTAACTCGACCCCTACGGAAAAGACATCCGCGTGGATGCGTACGGCCAGTTCGGCTTGATGCTCGATGTAGGCCTGATACTCGCGGAACCAGACGTCGCGGTCCGCCGCGTTCGGATACTCAAGGTCTCCCGGATACCCGGGATGCACCCACAACTGGGGCTTCAACAGGACCTTGAAGCCCAACTCGCGCGCCGCCCTGGCGACCGACTCGATGCCTTCGTCGCGCTCCCAGCCGCCACCGAAGCGGACGCCGGGACGGTCCCGCCGGGAGAACCCGTATGGCACCAGGGCCACCGAGTTCACGCCGTATTCCTTCAGCTTCAGGAGCATCGGTCGCGCCACTTCGGCCGTGTAGCCGCGCGGGCCTTCGGCCGTGAAATTCACTCCTCGCTGGAAACCCGCGGAACGGACAGGCGGGGGAGAGGCCTGCAGAACGAACAGTACAACGATGCCGGCGGCGGTTCTTGTCATCGGCGGGAGGATTGGGGCAGCCGGCCGCGCGACCGGCTGCCCTGGCGGATCAGAACGACAGCTTCAAGGCGAATTGGATGATGCGCGCCGACTCGCCCGTCTGGATGATGGACTGCGTTGAGGGCGGAGCCACCGTGGCGCAGCAGGTCTGGCCAAAGGTGGTGCCCAGGATGCTCGAGGTGCCCGAGGTGGAGTTCACCGGGTTGTCGAAGTTCGCGTGGTTCAGGGCGTTGAAGCCCTCAGCCCGCAACTGCATCTTCAACTTTTCGGTAATCTGGAAATCCTTGGTGACGCCAAGGTCCAGATTCCAGTAATTCGGCCCGTAGAACAGGTTGCGGCCCATGCCGTCGCTGCCCGCCGCCGGGATGGCGAAGGCGCTGGCGCTGGTGAACTGAACGGGACCCACAACGCCCGCCATCTCCTTCAGGCTGGAATCCGGCTTGGCTCCCACCAGATCGGCGCGCGACTGGTGCGACGCGTTCGACGTGTAGACGCCGCTGCGGATGCTGAACGGTTCGCCCGACATGGCGTTGAAGACGGCGTTCATGTTCCAGCCGCCGATGATGGTGTTGGCGAGCGCCGGCAAGCCGCCGGCGTAGCGACGTCCCCGGCCGAACGGAAATTCATACACGCCGTTGATGGTGAAGACGTGGGTGCGGTTGAAGTCCGACACCGCACGTTCATTGCGCCAGTTGCGAGTGTTGGCCGGAGTGCGCGAGTTGGTGCCGCTCAAACCGCCGCCCGAGGAGGCGCCCACCGGGTCAACCGACTGGTCGTCGATGGACTTCGAGAAGGTGTAGGCGAGGCCGAACATCAGCCCGGACTCGAAGCGTTTGCGCAGGGTGGTCTGCCAGCCGTGATAGTAGCTGTCCCCGCCCGAGTCGATGTAGGTGATCTGGCCGAACTGCTGATTCGGACGCAGCTTCAGGGTCAGGAAGTTCTGCTCGATGCGGCCGGCGAAGTTGCCGGCGCCGTTTTGAGCAATGTCCGTCTTGGTGGTGGAGCTGTTGACGAACGCCGAGGTGACGGCGCCCGACGCGACGATGGGAATCGACTCGCCGCCGGTGCAGCCCGTGCCGTCCGGCTGGCAGCCTTTGGAGACATTGCGCTGCATGGCCAGGAACGAGGGCAGGATCGGGTCCGCATTGATCTGGTTGATGTCGTAGGCGCGCAGCAGACGCAGGCCGCGTTTTCCGACATAACCGGTTTCGAGCAGGAAGCCAGCCGGCAACATGCGCTGGATGGTGAGGTTCCACTCATGCACGGTCGGAAGCTTCAGGTTCGGATCGAAGACGATGCCGGTGGGAGCGTTGGAGCTGACCTGCACGGGCGGCGTCAACTGCACCTGCGGCTGTGTGCTGGGCGGCGCGAGGTACAGCGGGAAGCCCTGCGAGATCCGGACATCGGAGACCGCGGCGCAGCCATTGGTGGTGGTGACGCTGGTGGCGCCGATCGTGGAGGAGCAGTTGAAGACCAGTCCCGGCACCTTGCCGGCGACGGCCGTCACCTGGAACGACGAGATCGGGTCGAAGGCGATGCCCCAACCGGTGCGGATGACGGTCTTGTTGTCCTTGCCGGGGCTCCAGGCAATGCCGAGACGGGGTCCGATGGCGGCCCAGGAGGTGTTCTTGTACCAGGAGTCGGCGTGAACAAACGTGACGGCGCCCTGGGAACCGGTGATCGGCTTATCCGGAACGTAGACGCGGCCGCCGGCTTCGGTGGGAGGCGTGTTGATCTCCCAACGAAGACCGTAGTTCACGACCAGGTTCCGGCGCAGTTTCCATTCGTCCTGAACGAAAATATTGTACTGCTTCAGGCGATGGCCCTCATCCCAAAGAGTCACGTTGTCGCCGGACAGGAAGGGCAGGAAGTTGTTATGGCTGATATCGCCGAGGAAGTTCTGCGACAGGCGCGCCGGGATGCCCAGGATGTCGTTGATGGTCCCGAGCAGGCGGGTGTTATCGGTCGAGTTAATGCCCGCCGCCGAGGAACTGGCGAGGGAGGGCGTATTGAAGCCGGAAGGCGGCCGCACCGATGAACTGAACGACAGCGTCGGCGTGACGTTGGTGCCGCCGGGCTGTCCGCGCTGGTCATTGTGCTGGTAGAAGCGCATGTTGACGCCCACGCGCATGACGTGCGAACCCTTGATGACCGACAGGTTGTCGAGCAACTGGGGCGTGGTGACGGCGCGGAAAGTGCGCGGCGTGTTGATGAACGGCAGCGACGCGTTGTTGAAGCTGTAGGGCACCACGTTCGGCCAGGTCGGATTCGCCTCGCCCTGCGTGAACAGGAACAGGAAACGCGACAGACCGGCGGTGAACTCGTTGACCACGCGCGGGGAGATCACGCGGCGGTAGCTGAGCGCGTAGTTACGCGTGGTGCGGTACACTTCGCCGAGCGGAGTGAAGCCCGGAAACACGGAGGGACGGCCGTTCAGCGGGTCGCCCTTGAGCGTGTTGTAGTTGCCCCACAGGGCGCGGAAGAAGATCGAGTTGTTCTCGTTGAACTGGTGGTCCAGGCGGGCCATGTAGTTCGGGCCGCGGAAATTGGCGGGCGGATTCCAGGTGTAGCCGGCCGTGTTGAGTCCGTCGCCGGTGGCGAAGTTATTCGGCTTCGGATAGCTGGCGAACAACTTGGCGATGGTCTGATCCACGCCGATGCCCTTGGGGTCGGCGGCGGCGAAATTGTAGCTCGCCACGCAATTGGTGTCGCCCGCGCCGGCGCAGTTACGAACGCCAGGCAGCAGGGCGCCGGTGTTGCGGTCCACCAGTGCGGTGGAGTTGCGAGTGATGGTCTGCCCGTTCAGAACGAAGGGCGTCTTGGGATCGGCGACCCAGTAGCGGTAATTGCCGGCAAGGGCCGAGGGCGTATACATCGTGATGACGCCGAAGGTCTGATCCACGGGCTGGGTGGTGTTGACCTTTTGGTCGGCCCAACTGAAGAAGAAGAACGTCTTGTTCCGCTTGATGGGGCCGCTGATTTCGGCGCCGTACTGATTCATCTTGATGTCGGGCTTCTGCGCGCCCTGGGCATTGGCGAAGAACTCATTCGAATTGAGCGCCGTGTTGCGCAGGAACCAGAAGGCCGTTCCATGAAAAGCGTTCGAGCCCTGCCGCGTCGCGACCGAGATGTTGGCGCCGCTGTTGCGGCCTTCTTCGGGCGTCGCGTTGCTCGTGGTGACCTTGAACTCCTGAATGTTGTCGGGAGTCAACCGGTACAGGTTCGACATCGGGTTGGGAACGGTGGACTCATTCGCCTCGATGCCGTCGATGGTGACGTTGTAGGCGCGGTCGCGCGAACCGTTCACGTGGATGCCGGATCCGGCGCCGCCGTAGGACCGCTGCACGACGCCCGGCTCGAGCACGAGCAAGGCGAGCGGATTGCGGCCGTTCAACGGCAGTTCGGTGGCGGCCTTTGAGGTGACCACGTTGCCGATGGTGGCGTTGGCGGTCTGAATTACGTCGGCGCTGCCCTCGACGCTTACGACGTCGGAGAGCTGGCCGAGTTCCAGGGTCACATCGACGGTGAGAGGCGTATTCACCTGAAGAACGTTCTTCAGGAGCCGGGCGGTCCGGAAGCCTTGCATCTCGATGGTGACGGTGTAGGGTCCGACGGGGACCGAAGGAAAGCTGTACATTCCGGCTTGCGTGGTCTTCTGCTTATAGGAGACGCCGGTATCTTCGTGGATGAGGGTGACGGCTGCATCCGGAACGACCGCGCCGGTGTTGTCGCGCACGGTTCCGGAGATCAGCGAGGTTGACGTTTGCGCCAGCAGGACGGCTGACGCGATGAGCAGCAGCAGCAGCAATAAACGTATCGATGTTTTCATCGAACCCCCAATTGACGAATCAAATATGGACAATGATAGCAGCCGAGTCGCCGCAAGCCCAGTCCGAAGTGTGAGATAGCGTGCTTTGCAGGAACTTAGCGGGGGACCGATGCGATACGGGGCGAGAGGCTAGTCTCGGGTTCGCCGTTTTCCCTATAAGCTACTGATCTATAACTAGTTAATGCTGTTTCTCAGGTTCGTTTCGTAAATCGACTCAGGGCCCCGCGCCGGCCTCGCCAGGGCCTCCCCGTAGGGGCGGGGCGTTGCTTTGCGTATAACTTGCAGATGCATGATCTGTCTCCGTTTTGAGTTTAAGGCCGCAGTTGCGCGGGAGAGGGCGCACGAGATGAGGGATTTCACTACAAAATATTGATGGGAATGGTGTTATTGATCCTAGGTGAAAGTGTGAACGGCCTCAATCATTAACGTGGTTTAATCTAACTCGCGCGGTCGGTTCCCGGCTGGGATCATGGCGCGGGCCTCAACATTCTCCAACGCTTGGGTTGACATTCGACAGGAGTGAGCCCATACTTGGGTCGGATGTCCACCCGAAGCAATCCCGACGACCGCGTCACCTTACTCCAGGGCACCCTCGACCTCCTGATCCTGCGCACCTTGCTGCACGGGGCTGAGCACGGTCAGGGAATCGCCCGAGCCATTCAGAAACAATCGGAGGACGTCCTGCTGGTCGACCACGGCACCCTTTATCCCGCCTTGCAACGACTGGAGGCGCGCGGCTGGATCAAACCGCAATGGGGGACTTCGGAGAACAATCGCAGGGCGCGTTTCTACGAGTTGACCAAGACCGGACGGGCGCAACTGGTGCGGGAACGAAGCCAGTGGCGTCAACTTGTGACGGCTATGGCGCGAGTGCTGGGGCCGGAGCCCACGGAAGGATAGGCCTATGTGGCTCGGTCGCCGCCGGCAGGAGGACTTCGCCCAGGAAGTGGAGGCGCACCTCGAACTCGAAGCCGATCAACTTCGCGCGGAGGGACTGGCGCCAGAGGACGCCCACGCCGCCGCGCGACGGGCTTTTGGCAACCTGACCTCGGCGAAGGAACGCTTCTACGAGGCGTCACGCATCGCGTGGCTGGATCAGGTGGTGCAGGACATCCGCTATGCCGTCCGGCGCCTTCGGAAGAGCCCCGCGTTCGTGGCGGCCGCCGTGTTGGTGCTGGCGTTGGGGACTGGCGCGAATACCGCCGTGTTCAGCTTCGTCAACGGGTTGTTGCTGCGCTCCTTGCCGTTTTCGGATCTCGATCGTCTGGTCACCGTGCGGGAGAGCAACACGCAAGGGTTCAAGTTGCCCATGGCGGCGCCGGGCGACTTCGTGGACTGGAGGGCGCAGGCTCCCGGATTTGAGAGTCTCGCCGGCTATGTCTTCCGCGATTACAGTCTTGGCGGCGGTAAGGAGCCGGAAGGGGCCTTCGGCGTGCAGGTCTCGGCGCGCTTCTTTGAGGCCCTGGGAGTGCGTCCCGCGCTCGGGCGCGCGTTTCTGCCCGAGGAGGAGACGGCGGGGAGGAACCGCGTCGTGATCATCAGCCACCGGCTATGGGTGCGGCGCTTCGGCTCTGATCGCAACATGGTGGGTCGAACCATTGTGGTTGACGAGACCCCTCATGTCCTTGTGGGAGTCATGGCGCAGGATTTCGAGTTCCCGTTTCCAGGGGTCGAGATCTGGAGCCCGCTGTCGTTGACCGACGCCGAGCGGACGGACCGGCGCGAGCATTTCGTGGTAACCGTGGGGCGTCTTAAGCCCGAGGTCTCCATAAACCAGGCGCGCGCCGAGTTGAGCGCCGTGGCGCGACGCCTGGAAATAGAGCACCCGTTGACGAATTCGGGGCGCGGCGTGGAGGTGGTTGCGTTGCGCGACCAGCAAGGCGACTTCACCCGGCCGTTTCTCGTTTTGATGCAAGCGGCGGCGATTCTCGTATTGCTGATCGCCTGCGCCAATGTCGCCAACCTGCAACTGGCGAACGCCGCCAGCCGACGTAAGGAGATGGCGTTGCGCGCCGCGTTGGGGGCCACGCAGGGGCGCCTGGTGCGGCTCATGCTGGCGGAGAGCCTGCTTCTGTCGCTGGCCGGCGGCGCGGTTGGGGCGGCCTTTGCGGACTGGGGAATTCGACTGCTCAAGTCCGGCGTTCCCAAGGAAACCACACGGTACCTGATGGGATGGAGCCAGATCTCGCTGGATTGGACGGTGCTCGGTTTCGCGCTTGCGGCGAGCGTCGTGTCGGGGATTGTATTCGGCCTTTCGGCCGCCCTGCGCGCTTCCCAATCGCAGCTTTCGGTCGCCATGAAGGAAGGAGGCGCAACCGGGCAGACGCCGGGCATGTCGAGGCTGCGACATCTGCTGGCGGCCTCGGAGGTGGTGCTCGCGGTGGTGATCGTTATCTGCGCCGCGCAGACGGTGAAGGGCTTCCACGGTCTACTCGACGTCCACCAGGGATTTTCGCCGCAGAAAGTGCTCACAACGCGCCTGGTTCCGCCGCGCCGGCACTATCCCAAACCGGCCGATCTGGCGCGCTTCTATGACCTGGCGCTCCGCGCCGCGGCCTCGGTTCCGGGAGTCTCATCGGCGGCCGCCGTCTCCAACCTGCCGGGCGGCCTGCGGTACAACTTCACCGAGACGTTTGAGCCGGAGAACCCCGCCCCGGGCCTCCCCGGGCAGGAGGCCTCCACCGAGGCCCAGTACATTAGCGCCGATTACTTCCGAACTTTCGCCATTCCCGTTACCCAAGGCCGTCCTTTTACTCTCCGGGATGCATCCGGCGCGCTTCCCGTCGCGGTGGTGAGCGAGGCCTTCGCGCGACGCTATCTGGGAGGGCCGGATCCGATCGGGAAGCGAATCCGGCTGGCAGGGTCGCGGGAGACCTGGCGAACGATCGTCGGCGTGGCGGCCGATGTCCGCCAGAACTGGTTCGAACGCGAACCCGGTCCCATGCTCTATCTGCCGTACAAGCAATCGCCCAACCGGCAAATGTACCTCGTGGTGCGAACTTCCGGCGATCCGATGTCCCTGCTCCCCGCCATTCGCGAGGAAATCCGCAAGATCGATTCCAACCTGCCGCTCTTCGATCCCAAACCGATGCCGGAGGTCATCGAGGAAGCCATAGCCGGAATGCGCACCGCGGCGGGTGTGATGGCCGCGTTCGGCGCGATTTCGCTCGTCCTGGCCGTGCTGGGAATATACGGAGTGATGTCGTATGGCGTCGCCCAACGTCGACGCGAGTTTGGGATCCGCATGGCGCTCGGGGCTTCGCGTATGGGCGTACTGCGCCTGGTGATCCGGCAGGGATCGATCCTGGCTTCGGTTGGAATCGGCGTCGGACTTGTGGCGGCTCTGGTCGTCACGAGACTCATGTCAGCGCTGCTCTATGGGCTGAGTTCGACCAACCTGGCGCTTCTCGGCTCGATAGCCGCCATTGTGGCTGTCACCATCCTGATCGCGTGCTACATCCCGGCGCGCGCCGCCGCTCGCGTTGACCCCATCACGGCCCTGCGACATGAGTAGATCGGGCGCCGCAACGATTATCCTGGCCGCGGCGGCCATCGCAGGCGTCGGGCCGGCGGATTCCCCAGAAGCCCTGATCGGCGCCGGCCATTTCAAACGCGCGCGGGCCAGGGTGGAACAACGATTCGCATCGAACCCCAACGAGGCGGAATCGCTCTGGCTGATGTCGTGGATCCGACAGATCTGGGGCGACCGGGCCGCGGCCCTGGATTATGCCGGGAAAGCCGTCAAGCTGAACGGCAGAGACGCCCGGTATCACCTGCGGCTGGCGGAGGTTCTTGGAGAGTCCGCTCAAAACGCCAATGTGCTGGAGCAGTTCGGCCTGGTCGCACGCTTCAAGAAGGAGATTGAAGCGACTCTTGCCCTTGATCCTGGCAATGTCAAGGCGCTGCGGCATTTGATGGAGTACAGCCTGGTTGCTCCGTCGATCGCCGGCGGAAGCCACGAGAAAGCGGCCGAGCTGGCGGGGCGGATTTCCCGGATCGATCCCGTTGAAGGGGCTTTGGCGCAAGCTCGAATGGCGAGACATGACCGGCGGGAGGAGAAACTGGAGGAGATCTACCGCAAGGCCGTCCTGGCGGCTCCGTTGAACTATGACGGCCATGTCGCGCTGGGGAACTACTACCGATCCGCCACGGTGAAGCGATTCACGGAGGCGGAGAGGCACGGCCGGATCGCTGTGCAACTGGAACCGGGTAGCATCGACGCATACAATCTGCTGGCGGCCACGCTTGCGGCTCAGCGAAAGTGGAGCGAGTTGGACGAGGTCCTGGCCCAAGCGGAGAAGCAAGTTCCGGACAACCTGGCGCCATACTACCGGGCCGCGTCGGAATGCCTGGAGTTGAATACCGAATTCGGGCGCGCCGAACGCTACCTGCGCCGATATTTGTCCGTTGAGCCCGAGCCGCGCTCGCCGACCGAGGCCCAAGCGCATCGGTTGCTGGGCCAGGTGAATGAGAAACAAGGCCGCAGGGGAGGAGCTCGCGCCGAGTATCGGGAGTCTGTGAAGTTGGACCCTAAGTCGCCGGCGAGAGAGGATCTTCACCGGCTCGAGTAATCGCGGTTCGGGCGTGACCGCGCGGGCGCCGCGGCGCGAGCCGGCTAACTCGACCGGCGAGCCTGATCGCACGCCCCGAGCAGTTGCGCCATCAGGCCCATCCCCATTTGAGACAAAACGCGGTATCCGCTGCGTTGTAGCTGCTCGCCGCCGCGATTGGACTGCGTGACGCCGGAGAGGAATCCGTCCGGAGTCAGATAGTTCACAAGAGCCCGGCTGGTCTTCGCGGCCGCTTCCAGTACGCCCGCGCCGGCCAGACCCGCGGCCGACGCCAGCACGACCGCCGCCGCGATCCCCGCTGAACCGGACGTTTCCGGACCCGTGGCGGGGTCGTCCAGGAAACAGGACCACAGGCCGCCCTCGGACTGTCGCCGCAAGGCCCATTCGGTCATCCGCTGCAGCTCGCGCCGAAGGTCCTGAAGGTCCTCCCGATCTTTCAGGACATCCAACGTCCGAACCAGACCGAGCATGTACCAGGCGACCCCACGCGACCAGTTGCGGAATGTCCGCGAGCCGCCCGCGGTGTTGCGCAGGAAGAAATCGTCGCCCGCCACCAGGCGCCGGGCGCGCAGGCGCAACTGCAGGACGGCCAGATCCTCCAGGTCCCGGTCGCGCCGCGCCCGGGCCACGCGCGCCAGCGGATAGGCGACGGTATAGCAGCCTTCCGCCGACGTCATGGCGCCGTCGACGATGCAGTGTTCGGCGTCCCGATGCGAGTTCCAATAATCAATGGCCGCGGCGATGGCGGGATGGCCGGGGTTTCGCAGCACGATGTGGGCGACGGGAAGGCTCTCTTCAATGCTGGCGATGCGGCCGTCGGCGGGAGCGCTCCGCGCATCCTCGTAAACGAGACTGACGCCGTCCGGGACGAATCGGGCCAGGTGCCGGTCGAGCGCCTGACGGTAGCCCGCCTGGGCAAGGCCATCGAGGACGCAACCGTCCATCCAGCCGAACGGTTGCAGGACCTCCGGCCCCTGCATCCGGCGGTGAAATTCGTCCAACGGCCTGGCAGCGCCGCTTCGCAGCAGGTGAGGCAGCAGAGGGGGCGGAGCGCCGGTGGAGAAGATCCAGGGAGGCTCAGAACCTCGAATCGTGCGAAGTACAAGGCCCTCCCGCCGGGCGGCGCGGGCCGCGGCGTTGTCGAGCGGCGCCTCGAACATTTGCAGGGCGTAAGCGAAGCGCATGTCGAATTCGCCGACTCGGGCGCCCGTTTCCGCGGTCCGCACCTCGACGATTTTCGGTTCCCGCGAATCGATGGCGATCGAGACCCGGAACCGGTCGCCGGGCGAAGGGAAGCGCAGCCGGACGCTGTCGGCGGCGCGAATCGCGCCCCAACCGAAGGGCGCCCGCCGGCCCGAGGGGACCGGTGCGCTCGACGCGCCTTCGATGCGAGCCACTTCGTAACGGCTGCTTCGAGCAGCCCTCAACCATGGCGCGGCCGCCAACGCGAGCAACGCCCTACGATTCATCCGCGGGTGGATCATGGAGATCGCCGCGCTCAGCCCGGCAACCGGAACGTCAGGCCGAGGTCACGGTTCAACTGTTCGCTGAAGCGGCGGTCCACCGACTGGATCGGAACGTCCTTCATTTCGTGCTCGAGCGTCACATAGTGCAGCAGACCGTCCTTCACCCAGTAGGCCAGGGCCGATACGATGCGATGGTCCTGGAAAGCGATCTTGTAGATCGGCGTGCGATACGCGGGGGCCGGGGCGGGGCGCTCGTCGCGGTAGTCGTCTCGCACGGGGGGAGCATAGGACGGCGCCTGGTTCACTACAACAACCGGAGCCTGCGGCGCACTGTAGGAATACGACGGATAGGAGACATACGACGGATAGCTCCGATCCCAGTAATCACCATAGTATGGGTAATCCCAACCATAACTGAAGCCTGACACCACGTACGGCGAGTAATAATACGGCCAGCCGTAGCCCCAGCCGTAGAGACCGTAACCGCCGCCCCAACCGCGGCCGCGGCCGTAGTCGCCGCCGTAATAGCCGCCGCGCCACGAGTTCGAATAGCCGCTCCGGAATCCGGAGCCGTAGAAGCGGCCGGCGCCGCCGTGGACGCTATGCATACCCCCGGCGAACCCTGCGCCGCCGCCGCGCGATATCCCTCCGCCACGGCTCATGCCGCCGCCCGCCCGGAATCCGCCGCCTCCGCCGCCCCGGTGCTGCGCAGCCACCGGGATTGAAACCGCCAATGCGAGAAGAAGGACGAATGTCCTGGTCATGGTAATGCCTCTATCCGGCAGCTTACCCCGGTTCAGCGTCGCGTTCAACCGGCCATGGCGGGTTCGGGCGCGGGGAACAGCTTGCCAAACCAGAAGGCATGAGGCGTGGCGCCGTGCGCCCGGTAATGGTCGAGGCGTTGTTTGGCCTCCTCGACCGTGGGCGTATGGCCGGCCGGAATCCACCAGAGCACATAGTGAGCCTGGGACGGCTTTTCGAACCACTGGGACCGCTTCAGATAGAAATCCAGATGTTCGGAACGGTAGACGTAGTTCTTCAAGTCCTGGGGCGTATGCCAGACCGACATGTTCACCAGCAGGAACGGATCGTCCGACCAGGGGTGTTGGGCGTCGGTGGCGTTGCCCGATTCGGTCTTGAGCCGCCAGGCGAATCCCGGCGACGATTCCGCCAGATGGTTGATTCGATCGAGCCCGTCCACAAACTCGGCGATGGCCGGATGGTCCAGCGGGTGGGTTAGGCGCGCGATGTTCAGTTGGGCGAGGTGATGCGTCATCCCGCCATTGTCGCCGATAGGGCGGCGCCGTTCGCCTTGACGCGGTATGTAGAATACTATATTCTGAAACCCGGCGATGCGAAAGAGCGCGGTTTCACTGGCTTCGGCGATCATCCTTCGCGCCATCAGCGACGGGCATCGCTACGGCTTCGAGATCATGCAGGTGACGGGATTGGCCAGCGGGACCATCTATCCGGCGTTGCGGCGGCTCGAGGAGAGCGGGCTGATTGAGTCCCATCACGAGGAATACGGCGAATCCTTCGTGCCAGAGGGACCGCCGCGAAAGCACTTTCGCGTCACGGCAGCTGGAAAGAAAGTGCTGGAGGCGGCCCGCGAACGCTACCCTCTGATCGGCGCGCGCCAGGACTGAACCATGCGCATGCTCCTGTTGGCGTGCCAATTCGCGATCCGGCTGGCCAGTCTCCGGGCGCCTCGCGCGCTACGGAGACCGTGGCGGGAGGAGTGGCTCACCGAGGTGGGGTATGCGTATCGGGACCTGATGGCGCGCGGCGAATCCCGCCGCACGACGGCGTGGGACCTGGCGCGCTTCTCCGTGGGAGCCTTTCCCGACGCGGCCGATCTCGGCCCTCTCTCCGATTTCGATTTTCGAGCGCCGCTGGCCCATCCGGCGTTCCCGGTGGCGGCGGCGCTGACGCTGCTGGCGCTGCTGGGCGCATCGACAGACGGACTGCGCGGCTGCCGCAACGCGTGGGCGGGGCCCGCCGGCGAACGCGGCGAGGAGTTGGCGCTGGTGGCGCGTTCGTCCCGTGTGATGGGGATGGAGGCCACCCCCTCGGCCAATGACTACGCAGCCTGGAAGGCGGTGGGAGCTCGCATTGCCGGGTTCGCGATGGAGGACGCCACGCTGAAGGTGACTCCCGAGTTCTTTGGCGTGCTCGGCGCGACCCCACGCACACCCTTCGCCTTTCTGGGACGGACCATCAAAACCGTTCAAACGCTGGAGGGTCCGTCCGGACGCGTGGGCGTTCTGATCCGGCCGCGGACCGGGGGACGTTGGGATAGGCCCGGCCGCCTCCCGACGCCGAACGGGAGCGTAGCCGGCCTCCACTTCATCGGCCGCCGCATGCGCGAGCCGCTGATCCCGCCAGCAGCCGGCCTATTGCTTTCGCTGGCCGCCGGACTCACTCTGGCGCCGCGCCGGCCGCGCGCCGTTGGCTACTTCCTTGTGAAGACCGCGCTGATCGAAGGCGTGTTCGCGGCCTGCTGGGCCGAGATAGCCTGCAGGGTTCCGATTCCGCCAAGCGGCGGCCATACCGCGATGACGGGGTTCCTTCTGCCGGCGGCGCTTTCGATCGGGTGCGGCGCAGTGTTGTGGATGTCGTTGCGGGACCACGAAAGGCGCTGCCCGGTGTGTTGGCGGCGGCTGGCGAAACCGGTGAGGATCGGATCGCACGCCAGCACGATGTTCGAATCCCCCCGCGAGGAGATTCTGTGCCTGAAAGGGCACGGCGCACTGGTGATTCCCGAGCGGATACTCGGAGGCGCCGCGCCCGCGGACTGGATCGCGTTCGATGAATCCTGGCAAGACTGTTTCGTTTGAGGAGGGGTGATGAGGAAGATGCTCGCGGTGGGATTTCTGGCGCTGGCGCCGGCGGTATGGGCGGCCGACGTCACGGGAAAGTGGGTGGGAGATATGGCTCTCAACGGCGGCGCCGCCATGAGCGCTTGCGTCCACCTGAAGCAGGACGGCGCGACGCTCGCCGGCACGGAAGGACCGTCGGAGGAGAATCAATTCCCGATCACGAGAGGACGGATCGAGGGAGAAGTGGTCACGATCGAGGCGCAACCGGGGCCGGCGGTGCTTCGAATGACGATGAAACTCGCCGACGGCAAGCTGACCGGCGAGGTTTTTGAAGACGACCGGAAGATCGGAACCGTATCGCTTCGAAGGGCGAATCCGTGAAGCGCGCGGCCCCGTGCGCGGTGGCGCTAGCAGCGCTCGCCATCCTGCTGTGGGCGAAGGGGCCGCGCTCATTCGATCAGTCGGTGAGGCTCGAGGAGGTTTCCGAAACAACCTCCAACGTGAGCGCCGGAGACCTGAACGGAGACGGCGCTCTCGACCTTGTCCTGGTGAAGGGACGGCATTGGCCGCTAGCGGACGTGGTTCTGTTCGGGGACGGGCACGGACATTTCACCCCTGGACCGCCGCTGCCGAACCAGCCCGACCGGAGCTACTCGGCGCCGCTCGCGGATCTGAACGGCGATGGCTCTCTGGACATGGTGATCAGCAACGACCAGCCGGATCCCAAGCTGGTGCTGTTGAACAGCGGCAAGGGGCGATTTTCGATGGCGGGCTCCTTCGGCGATCCGCAATGGCCCACGCGGAACGTAGCGCTGGCCGACCTCAACGGGGACAAGGCCCCGGACATCGCGGTCGCCAATCGGCCCGGCCCCAGTTATGTCTGTTTCAACGACGGCAAGGCCCACTTTCGCTGTCGAACTTTGGGCGACGAACCGTCGGCGACGATACTGGCCGGCGATATCGACGGCGACGGGTCAACGGACCTGGTGATGGCCTGCCGGGACTCCTGCCAGAGCGTGGTCTACCTCAACGACGGCAAGGGCGGCTTCCCGCGGAAGGCGCCGTTTGGCCCCGCCCGCTCCTCCACCCGAGCCATGGCGTTGGCCGATTTCGACGGCGATGGGCGGCTGGATATCGCGGCATGCCACGAGGAACAGGGCCTGTTTATCTACTTCAGCCGGGGAAAAGGCGCCTTCTCGCCGGGATTCAAGGTGGCGGGCGGGGAGGCGGAACCCTACTCGATGACCGCAGCCGACCTGAACAAGGACGGCAAGCCCGACATCATTATCGGTTACGTCAATGCCCCCGGGGCCATTTACTTCAACCAGGGCGACGGCCGGGATTACGACCGGCTGAGCTTCGGCGACTCCCTCGGCGCCGTCTACGGGCTGGCCGCGGCGGACTTTGACGGCGACGGCTACCCGGATCTGGTGGCGGCGCGATCCGACGCCCCCAGCATACTGTTCTTCAACCGCCCGGGACGATAGCCCGATTAGTCTCCGTGGGACGGAGCCTCGGCGTCTTCGTGCTTCGAATCCCCGTGCGACTCGCGGCGGCGCGGGCTCTTACCGGTCAGCCAGGCCGTATCGAGCGGGTACACGTCGGGGTCGAACATCACCGAGTAGAAGTGCCACACCAGGATCGCGAGGGAGGCCAGCACCGCTTCATACCAATGCACGGAGGTGGCCAGGTCGATGACCCACTTCGGCAGGAACTGGAGCGTCCAGTTATTGAGCCACAGCATTCCGCCGGTGATCACCATCACGATGGTTCCCCACACCACGGCCCAGTACTCGGCCTTTTCGACGTAGCTGTGATGCGGCAGCGCAGGCTTCTTATCCTTCAAGCCGAGGTTGTAGAGCAGCCCGTTCACGGCGTCCGGAAGATCCTGGAACTTGGGCAGCATCTCGAGCCAATGGGCCCGCAGCCGCTTCATGAAGATCAGCGAGTACAGGTGCATGAGGCTGACGATCATCATCACCACGGCGGCGATGCGATGCACATTGCGGCGCAAATGCAGCGTGGATTCGCCCAGCATCAGCGGCGAGGCCCACCACTGGTCCGGATACTTCAGCGCGATTCCGGTCCAGGCCAGCACGATGAAGGAAGACGCCAGCAACGCGTGCGACAGCCGTTCAAACGGGTACATGCGGATTTCGCCCGACGGCGTCACCGCCCGCGACATCGGCCCGCCGCGGTAATAGCGCACCACCTTGCGGATCCAATCGCCCAGGTTGTGCAGCAGCATGAACCCGATAGTGAAGGGAATGGTGAACAGATAGAACGACCGCACCCATTCCATCGCCGGACCGGAGCCGCCGTCGACCACGTGAATCGGACCGAGCGCGAAGCGCGTGCCCGCTCCCGGATGGCATTGGCCGCAGGTTTTCGGCAGGTTCTTCGGATTCACCGCCGACTTGGGGTCGGAGGAAGGCAGGATGTTGTGGATCCCGTGGCAGGACGCGCAACCGGCGACCGTCTGCGCACCGCCCTTCGCCGCCAACCCGTGGAAGGAGGCGTCGAAGGTGGTCAAACGATCAGCCGGCATCCCGAAGCGCCGGGCCAGGATGACGTTGCCGTGGCACTGTCCGCAGGTCTCGCGCTGGTTGCGCGAAGCCACCGGCGAGGAGCTGTTTTTCTTGTCGAGGATCAGGTGCTCGCCGTGGCAATCCGTACAGACGGCGGCGTTCAATTCGCCCCGGGAGACGGCTTTGCCGTGAATCGAACCTTTATATTGATCGGAAATGTCGGAATGGCACATCCCGCAGGTGTCGGGGATCGATTTGCGGAACGCCGCAGCCTGGGGATTCTGGACTTCGTGAGCGCTGCCGTGGCAGGTCGAGCACTCCGGAGCGCCGGCGTTGCCCTTGGCCACCGCCTGTCCGTGCACACCTTGCTTGTAGTCGCTCGACGCCTTCTCGTGGCAACTGCCGCACACCGGCTTGGCGATGTTGGCCGGATGCGGGTAATCCTCGTGCTTCTGGTGACATTGGCTGCAGGCGAGCGCCGCGTGCGCTGTTCCGGCCATTTTCTGGCCCTTGTCGTGGCAGCCCGCGCAGACTTCGTTGGCCTGATTCTGCGCCGCCGCCGCGAATAGGGCGGCCAGCGACACCAGAACCAGGCGGAATAGCGACTTCATCTTCCTGCAGCCTCCGTTACCGTATGTCTTACTTCGCGGCCGGCGGAGTGATGGAGCAGGCCTTCACGTCCTTCTTTTCCTTGTAGCATTCACCGGCCTTGTTCAGGTCCTTCTTGCCCATGGTGGTATGGCAAACCGTGCAGGGCTTCACGCCGGTCTCCTTGGCGATCTTGGCGCTGCCGTAAGACAACGAGGAACTGGCCAGGATTCCCAGACCGGCGACGACTACTGGAATGACGAGCTTAGCGGTTTTGAGCATTGGTTAGTGTGGAGCCTCCGAGAAGTGACTGGCATTTCACTGTCCATTTCCGGACCTCCCTAAACTGTTGCAATGCCATACAACATGTAGAAATTTTCAGCGTGATCCCACCCACCGATCGGGCCGGTGCGAAACATACCCCACACTACGAGCCCGGTGCTGGAAAATGCAGCACCGTGCGGCGGGGCGGACGGCGCCTACTGGCCCGCCGGCTTCGGAGCCGCCGAGACGCCCAGATCGGTCAGCACCTTGGGCGCCGCCTCATCCATGGCGAGCATGCTATGGCATGCGCTGCAATCCTGCACGATCTTCTGGCCGTCCTGCGCCACGTGCTGATCGTCGTGGCAACGGAAGCAGCCGGGGAAGTCGGCGTGCCCCAGATTGTTCGGGTAGGCTCCCCAGGTCACCCGCATCTCGGGGAACACGTTCTTCTGGTAGACGGCGACGACGCCCTTGGCGGACCGCAGGATCTCATCCTTACGTTGCGCGTAGACGGCCGGGTACTTGTCGGAGTAATACTTCTCAAAACCCGCCGCGATCTTCTGGGCCGCCTCGGCGTGGGTGGCGTAGGAGCCCTTCAGCAGTTCGAGCGACTCCTTCTTGACGAAGGGCAGCGACGGCGAGACGGCGCCGTCGGACATGGCGGCGTCGAGCGCGCGGTCCGGCAGCTGATAGGTGTGGCTCGGCCGGTTGTGGCAATCCATGCAGTCCATGGTGCGCATGGAGTCGGGGGAACTGAACTTCGCCACCACCTCGGGTTTGGCGTCCTGGGCGACGAAACGAACCCACTTGCCGTCACCCTTGTTGTACTCAACCACGGGAATGGACTGGCGGGACTCGTCGGCCGGCGCGTAGCGCATCTGGACCCCGGCGCCCAGGTGTACACCGTGGATGCCCACGTTCCCGTTGCCTCCGCCGATGTGCATCAGCAGAACGGTCTTGGTTTGGGAGTTCCCCTCGTCGTCGCCGAACTTATTGATGACGCGCAACCGGTCGCCGCCGTACTTCTGCGGCCAGTGGCAGGTCTCGCAGGTTTCGCGGGCCGGGCGCAGGTTGTGGACCGGCGTGGGGATCGGGCGCGGATAACTGTTGAACGTAACGGCGAACACCTGGCCGACGCCCGAGAGTTTGCTCTTGACGAACCAGCCGGCGCCCGGACCGATGTGGCACTTCACGCATTCCACGCGGGAGTGCGGCGAGTTCTGGTACGCGGTGAACTCGGGCTGCATCACGGTGTGGCAGGTCTGGCCGCAGAATTCGACGCTCTCCATATAACTGGTGGCGCCGTAGCCGATCTGGCTAACCAGCACCAGGTTCACCACCGAAGTCAACCCGACGAAGATCAGCAACCGGCGGAAATCCGCATTGGCCAGATCGAGCGGCGGAAAGGCGGTGGAAACGCTGCCTTGGGCCTTTTCGCGACGTTTGCGCAGGATGATGCCGGCGGGAATCAGGACCAACCCTGCAATGAAGACCGACGGCACTCCGAGAAAGATCAGAATCCCCAGGTAGGGGTTCGAGGCCGATCCCGCCCACATGGACGGAGCGAGAAAGACGAGCAGGATCGCCGCGGTCGTAACCAGGACTACACCAATCAGACTCAACGGATTGTTGGTGAGGTGGACGAGCGGCCGGAGAATGTTCTGGGACCCAGAGCCGGATTGATTCATGATGCTTGAGGGTCGGTAGCAATCCGACAGCCATCCGGAATCTGTTGAAAAATGCACGTTTTGCCGTGGTGGAATTCACCAACTCGGTCGTTTCGGCGTGAAACCGCGCATATCCGATTGGGTGATTTGGCCGGTCGGCGGCGCCCGACGGAGGGCTGAGGGATTTCGCCCAACCTCGCAACGGGTGCGGCGCGCGACCGGCCGATAGCGGTATGCTAATTTCAATCGGGTCTCGCGGCAGCGTCAGCCGGCCCCTCGAATTCCGCACCCCGGGCACGCGGAAGTTCGATTTTTCCCTGATGAAACCCCCTCTTGGCGAAGGAAGCAGTCCTGTTCCCGCGAGAGATGCAGCTCGGCGTCCGGCAACGTTTTGGGACGAACCGGCGTTTGGCGGCAAAGACGCCGCTCCGGTTCAACAAACACAGGGGAAAGCATGAACCAGATGATTGAAACCATGGCGGGCAAGCTGAGCCGCCGAAACTTCGCCCGAATTTCCAGCCTGTTGACGGCTGGCGCGACCCTGCCGTTTTACAACGAAGCCTCGCTCGCCCAGGAGGCCGCGGGCCGGATGCGCGCGGGCGCCGGACGGGGCGAAATGCCCGCCGACGCGGTTCGCATTTCGAGCAACGAAAACCCGCTCGGCCCCTCGAAGGAAGCGCTGGAGGCGATTCTCAAGGTGGCCCCGTTCGGCGGCCGTTACCAGCCGCACGGCGAGCAGAACGCGTTTGTCCGGGCGGTGGCGGAAACCGAACATCTGAAGACCGACTACGTGGCGCCGTACGCCGGATCGAGCGATCCGCTGCACCGCTCCGTGTGCGCGTTCACCTCACCCACGCGCAGCCTGGTGATGGGCGATCCCGGATATGAGGCGGGCTCGCGCTCGGCCGAATTCATCGGGGCGAAGGTGCATCGCGTGCCGTTGCGCAAGGACTACTCGCACGACGTCAAGGCGATGCTCGCGGCCGATCCGAACGCGGGCGTCTTCTACGTCTGCAACCCGAACAACCCGACCGGCACGCTGACGGCTCGCGAGGACGTCGAATACCTGCTGGCCAACAAGCCGAAGGGCTCGATTCTGCTGCTCGACGAGGCGTACATCCACTTTTCGACGGCGCAATCGATGCAGGACCTGGTGGCGGCGGACAAGGACGTCATCATCCTGCGCACCTTCTCCAAGGCCTACGGCATGGCGGGCATCCGCGCGGGAATGGCGCTGGCCCGGCCGGACCTGCTCGACAAGCTGCGCCCCTGGGGCGCGGGGATGCTGCCGGTGACGGGACTGGCGGCGGCCACGGCCAGCCTGCGATCGCCCACGCTTGTGGCCGAACGCCGCAAGATCAACGCCGACATCCGCGAAAACGTCTTCAACTGGCTGGAACAGAAGAAGTTCACCTACGTTCCAAGCGTGAGCAACAAGTTCATGCTGGAAACGCACAAACCGGGCATGCAGACCGCCCAGGCGCTGGCCAAGGAGCACGTTTACATCGGCCGCGTGTGGCCGGCCTGGCCGACGCACGTGCGCGTGTCCATCGGCACGCAGGCGGAGATGGACCGGTTCAAGGAAGCGCTGCTGAAGGTCACGCAGGCGTAAATTAGCGTCTTTCCGTTCGAATAAGCTCCCTGACACGGGCGCCGGCGTCCCGCACCGCCAGCGCCCGTTTTGTTTTGCGGCGAGGCGCGCGCCGGCTATCCCATTCGCGCGGAGAATCCCCCCTCGGATTCGCCACTAGAGTCCCGAGGTATGCCCGGACGAGCCATGACTTTGCGATCGAAACTGTACGCCGGAATGGCGTGTTGGGCGGCGGCGTGCATCGCAATCATCGCCTACAGCGCCACCGCGATCCATCGGCTCGAATCGAGCGTCGCCCGACCGGAGCGACGCCCGCACGCGGCCGACGCCGGGAGCGGCGAACTGGGCCGGGCGGCGGCGGCGCTGAACCTGGCGACCACCGCCGGCGCGAGATCCGAAATCGACGCGGCGAAGAACGACTTCGACCGGGCGCTGGACGCCGCCAGGTCGACCGGAGCGACGGGTTCGAAAGCGGCCGCGATTTCCGAGCTGACCGCCGCGGCCGGGGAGCTGTTCCCCGCCCTGATCGCGCAGCGCGAGGCGGCGAGCGCGGCGGCGGCCGAGAGCCTGTATGCGACCGGCATGGCCGGCGGCGCGGCTCACCGCCTGCGGAACCTGGACGGCCGGGTTCGCGCCCTGATGGCGACCCGAGCGGGAGAACTGGCGGCGACGACCGCGGCCGGATGCGTCCAGGCGAGCGCGGAATTGGCCAACCTGGGGGCCATCATCGACGCTCGCGCGGCCCGCATGCTGGCGGCGAGGAACGTGCGCGATGTAGCCGCGGCCGCGGACGCGATGAAGCAGACTTTCGCCAGGATTCCGACCGCGGCGGAGGAGTTGAGCCGTTCGCTTTCGACGGTGGAGGCCAAGGACGAACGGGAGGCGATCGAGCAGGCGAGCCGGACGGCCGAACGGGCCCGCGTCGTGCTGCTCGACGAGGCCGCCGGCATCCTGATGCGGGAATTCGAGACGGCGGACCGGGCGGCCGAGATCACGCGGCGCGTCCGGCAGATCTCCTCCCGACCGCTGCCCGAAGCGAAGACGTCAGCGCTTCCCGACGAATCGCCGCGCCCAGCGCAGCCGGGGACGCAGGAGGCGGTGGGCGGAGTGCTTTGGGTGGGAGGCCTGCTGACGGTTGCCGCCTCCGGGCTGGGGATCGCCGCCATTGGAAGCGCGGTTCGCCCGATGGCGGAGTTCGGACGAGCCTCCAGGCGGCTGATAGCGGGCGATTTTGGGGTAAGGCTGAAGGCGGGCCGCTCCGATGAAATCGGCCAGTTGGCCGCCGCTTTGAACCAGACTTTGGAACGATTTACCGCCTTGTCCGGGCAGTTGGCCGGCTCGTCAGGACGGTTGGTGCAGGGCGCGGAGCAAGTGTCGACCGGGGCGGACGCGATTCGGGAGGAGACGGCGGGGATCGCCGCGCTGCTCGATTCGACGACGGCCAGAGCCCGGAGCATCCACGGCAAGCTGAACGCCATGGCGGCGGCGGTGGACGCGGCCACCGGGACCATGCGGGACCTGGCGTCGGCGAACGTGGAGATGGCCGAGGCCGGACGACAGGCGGAACGCGTGATCGCCACGGTGGACACGATCGCCCGCCAGACGAACCTGCTGGCTCTCAACGCCGCAGTCGAGGCGGCGCATGCCGGCGCCTCGGGGGCCGGGTTCAGCATCGTCGCGGCCGAAGTCCGGAATCTGGCGCTGCGCAGCGCGGAGGCGGCGGAATCGAGCACCGTTCTGATCCGGGAGCTGATCGGGAAGACGCGTCGGGGAGTGGAACTGGCCGAGCAAACCGGCCAGACGTTCGACGGGGTGTCCCGCATGGCGGCGGAGGCTGCGGCGTCAATGGCCGGAATCCTGGACGCCTCGGCCGCGCAGGCCGGCCACGTTCAGCAGATTTCGCAACAGACGGCCCGGATGGGGGAAACGGCGGCCGAGACCGCGGCGCTCGCGCGGGATCTGACCGCCGGGGAACAGAAGGGCTGACGCCCCGCTACTTGAACTCGGGACTGTTCGCCGTGGCCGGCTCCTGACCCCAGTTCTGGTGGATCACCTGGGTCTGGTCGGAATAGAACGTTCGCCGGCCGGTATTGCCGAACGCCTCCGGATTCGCGTTGACCGAGTAGCCGGTAGGGATGGCCTGCACCGTGAATACGTAGCCGGTATTCTTTCCCTCTGACAACGTTTTCGGGATCAGATCGGCGGCCTGCGGTCCTGCCTGGCCGCTGGTGGGCGGGCCGAGTTCGGCGAGCGTGGCGGCATAGCGTCCGAACTGCGAATAGTACTGAATCTGGGCCGTGTGGACGGTGCCGATCTGTCGAATAGCGGCCATTTCCTGCGCGTTCATGCGCTGATTATTCAGTTTCGGAACCGCAATCGCAGCAATGATGAGGATGATCGCGATAACAATCAGAAGTTCGATCAGCGAGAATCCGCGCTGATTCCGCCGGCGTTCGATTCTGAGCAGCATGGTAGTCCCTTCTCATCATATGACGTTGGCGACGGCCGCCGCGTGCAACGGGTTCACTTCTTGCGGGCCGGGTTGGGAGACCGCTCCACCATGTCGTGGACGTCGGTGGAGACGGCGTGGTCGCGCCACAGCCATCGCATCATCTCCGGGAAGACCGTGCGCAGCATTTTCTGCCCGTGCCCCTGGACGCCCCACGAGTAGTTGACGTCGTAGCCTTTGGCGGAGAGCGCCTGCTGCATGCGGACGTTCTGATAGAACCAGTCGCGATCGGGATCGTAGCCGCCGTCGGCGCGCAGGGCGCGATTGTCGTTGCGGCCGTCCACCAGGAATACGCGCAGGGGACGGCGCTCGCTTCTGCGGATGATGTCGGGATAGATGTGTCCGCCGCGAAGGTTGGTGAAGCTGCCCACGTTGCTCAGCACCTTGCGGAACTGATCGGGGCGCTGCCAGGCGACGGTGAAGGCGGCGATGGCGCCGGAACTCGATCCGCCGATGCCGCGGCGTTCGGGATCCTTGGAGATGTTGAAGCTCTTGGACAGAGCGGGCAGCAGTTCGTCCACGATGACCTGGGCGTACCGGTCGTCCAGCGTGTTGTATTCGGCGGGCCGGTTGGTGTCGCGATCGCCCCAGTTGCTCAAAGTGGGTTCGGGCTGGTCGGGACGGCGGCCCGGATTGATGAACACGCCGATCATGACGGGAATCTCGCGGCGGAAGATCAGGTTGTCCATCACCACCTGGGCGCGTACGTCGCCCTCCGGCGCCATGAACGCCTGGCCGTCGTTGAAGATCATCAGGCTGGCGGGAACGGCGGGATCGTACTGCGCGGGAACGTAGACCCAATAGGTGTGCTGCGTGCCTGGATACGCCTGGCTGGGAATGGTGAACGGCCCGCGAATTTCGCCCTTCGGCACACCATCCCGCGGCATGGAGTCAGGCCCGAGCTGATAGTAGATGTCGCCGTTCGGCGAGTCGGCCATCGCCGGACGCTGTTGGGCCACGGCGGAACACGCAAGGAATGCGGCCATCGCCGCAAATGGGAGGTTCATAGTCCAGGCCGTCAAGATATCACAGCGCCGCCGCGCGGGTCCGCGAGGGAGAACAGGCCGTCCACAGCGCGAAGATGGAGGCGATGGCGAAACCCGCCACGCCGGCCGCCGCCCACCGGGCCGCGAACCCGAACCAACCGCCGGTGACGAGAACGATGGTCGCCGCCAACGCCAGCCGCCCGGCCTCCCAGATGGCGAACTCGCCACGGTTCTCGAGCAGGCCGCCCAGCGTCGCCAGGCTGACGCCGATGAAAGCGAAATAGGCCAGGTTCGCCGCCATTCCCTGCTTCGGCAGCACTGCCAGAAAGTGGCTGTTCGACGCCGTCAGCACGACAAACTGCACCAGCACGTACCAACTGAGGGCGAGCCTGCGGGACGGATCGTAGCGGACGAAGTCGCGATGGGGGTCATACGCCGCCTTCGTGGTTCGGGCGGCCACATCGGCGGGACGCCAGCCCGGGGGGCCCAGCCAGATGCGGGCCTTGTCCGCCCAGCGGCGCGCATGCCAGCTATCCTTGGCCATCGCGACATAGTAGTGCAGGTTGGCCCATATCGGGTTCCAGCTATGCAGTTGTCCGCGGATGCCGTAGATGCAGGGCTCGGATTCCAACTCCTCCTGATAACTGCCGAACAGATGGTCCCAGAGCATGAACACGCCGACGTAGTTCTTGTCGAGATAGATGTCGTTCTGGGCGTGGTGGACGCGGTGGTTGGAGGGCGTCTGCACCCAACGGTCCAGCACGCCCAGCTTGCCGATGAGCCGTGTGTGCGGCCAGAACTGATAGAACAACTGCGCCACGCCCACCAACAGGAGCACGCGCGCCGGGACGCCACACAGCGCCATCGGAAGGTAGAAGATCCAGGCGGTGAACGACCCCGTGCCGGGCTGGCGCAACGCGGTGGTGAGATTGAATTCCTCGCTCTGGTGGTGCACCACGTGCGAGGCCCAGAACAAGCCGCTCGAATGGCCCAGGCGGTGGTTCCAGTAGTAGCAGAGATCGAAGAAGACGAACGCGAAAATCCACACCGCCCAATGATCCGCCGGCAGCCGCCACGGCGCAATGGAGAGCGCCCGCTCGTAGGTGTACAGTCCGATGAAGCCGAAGAACACGCGCATGCCGGTGGAGAGAATGCCGCAACTCAGGCTGTTGATCGAATCGGCCAGATGGTAGTAGTACGTGCGCCGCCAACGATCGGCGATCAGTTCGACCGCGATCAGCGTGAGGAAGACGGGGACGGCCAGGGCCACCGCTCGCGCGTACAGGGCATCCATGTTCTGTCAGAACAGGATAGCGCTAATTGGGCGATTCGGGGCGCCGGACGTCAAAGCGGAAGTTCTCGCCCAGGTACACGCGCTTCACTTCGGGGTCGTGGCCGAGCGCTTCGGGAGAGCCCGAACGGAAGATCTTGCCGTTGTTGATGATGTAGGCGCGATCGGTGACCGCCAGCGTTTCGCGCACGTTGTGGTCGGTTACCAGGATGCCGATGCCGGCGCGCTTCAACTCCGAGATGATGCTCTGCAGTTCGAGCACCTGGATAGGGTCGATGCCCGAGAACGGTTCGTCGAGCAGCAGGAAGCTCGGCTCGATGACCAGCGACCGCGCGATTTCCACGCGGCGCCGCTCGCCGCCCGACAGCGCGTAGCCCTTGTTGTTGCGGACGGTCTCGAGGCCCAGTTGATCGATCAGCCGGTTCATGCGGTCGCGCCGTTCACGGCCGGAAATCGGCAGCGTCTCGAGGATCGCCATCAGATTGTCCTCGACGCTCAGCTTGCGGAACACCGACGCTTCCTGCGGCAGATAGCTGACGCCGCGGCGGGCGCGCTCATACATCGGCAACCCGGTGATGTCCTCCTCGTCGAGCATCACGCGACCGGAATCCGGCGTGATCAGCCCCACGATCATGTAGAACGACGTCGTCTTGCCCGCTCCGTTCGGCCCCAGCAGACCCACCACCTCGCCCTGCTTCACCCACACGGAGACATCGTCCACGACGCGCCTTCCGTGATAGGTCTTGGCGATTTCCGTCGTGCTGAGAGTGCGTATATTCGGTTTGGACATGCGTCGGACCTACTTACGTTTGATGGTGCTCTCGGCGCGTTGATTCTCGACGCCGTTCACCAGCAAACGGTCCTCATTGGAGTAGTAGGTCAAAACCCGACCCCGGGTCACTCCCTTCAGGCTATCAACGAATTGAGGCTGGCCGCCGGTCATTACGATCTTTTCCTCGCCGGCGTAGTACTCGGCGTGCTCGGAAGTCCCGGTGCGCGTGCGGTTCGGCGCCGTCTGCACCACCACCACGCCGCCGTCGGCGAAGGCGTGGTCGAGCGAGGAATCCGATTGCGCATCCTTGAGGAAAGCGCGGATTTCGCGGGCCTTCACGGTCATATTGGGCCGCGTCAGCACGGTTCCGCCCGAATAGTGCGCGAGCTTCTGCTCCTCGGTGTACACCATCGTAGACGCCTTCACGATGGTGTAGGCGGCCTGCGAGGAGGGGAGCGGCTTGCCGTTTTTGTCCTGCTTCGCCTTGTCGAGGAATTGGCTCACCACCGAGCCCGTGGCCTTCATCACTTCGTTGTCGCGGTCGATGTCCAGCCGGTCGGCCTGAATGCGGTTTGCGCCCTGCCACGCCACCACGTGACCCTCATAGCGGATCTGCAGGTTGCTGTCGGTGGAGGACATGCGATCGGCCTTGGCCTGAGTGGCCTCGCTGTTGGACAGCATCGCCGACCCCACGCCGCCCTTCTTGTCCGGCAGGTGCGTGCTGTTCACTCGCCCTTCCGCAGTGAAATCGCCGGTCTTCTGGTTCAGCACGATCTGATCGGCGGAAGCCGAGCCCGTCGGATCCGACATCCGCGCCGCGCCGGTCAGCGTGATGTAGCTCGACTTCTGGTCAAGCACCGCGCGATTCGATTGCGCCGTGCGGTCGCCTTGCTGATAGCGGAAGTTGTTGTTCTGCTCGATGCGGGCCACCTGGTTCGACTTGGGATCGAACTCCGCCCGGAACTCCTCGCTCGAGGTAATCTCGGGAGGCACGGGCTTGCCATCCTTCGGCGGCTTGTCGGTGCGCGTCGACGCCTTCACGGCCCGGAAGGACTGAATCTGGTTCGCTTCCCCATAGGTGATCCAGAACCGCTCGCCCGCCAGCAGACGGCGCGGCAGGCCAGCGCGCGTCGGAACGAACTCGAGCGTGCCGGGAGCGTGCGTCTCCACCTGGTCGATCTCCTTGCCGCCCGCCTTCATCTTCAGCTCGATCGCCTCCGACTTCAGGATGCGCGTGTCGGGCGGCGGAGCATTGCCCACGGCGGCGGGCCGGGACTCCACCACCGCATTGCCCCAACTCGCCACGTGCTTCAGCACGCTTTGCTTGCCGCTGTCGTCCATGGTGAGTTCGACATGGCCCGCCCGGGTGTCCGTGCGCCCCTTGTCGGTGGTGGAGGACGCCCGCGCGTTCTGATCGCCCACCACCTTGGTCACCTGGCCATCCTCATTGAACATCAGGGTGATGTGATCGGCGGCGTACTCCACCTTGCGGTCTTCCTCGTTCTGAACCCCGTTGGCCTTGTCGGTCTCCACCAGGCGGATCTTCTTCTCCTCGAGCGTCACCCAGGTCAGGCCGCCCTCCACCTTCATGGAGCCGCGCGTCATCCGGGCCCACGGCTGCATCTGAACCTTGCCGGCCTGCTCGAAATAGACCAGGTCGTTGGTCTCCACCTTCATCGGCTCGGCCTTGCCGTCGCGGCCGGTCCAATTCAGCTCCACTTCGCTCTTCATATGGAGCTGGTGATTGCTCGGATCGTAATCGGCGCCCACGGCCTTGCCATCGCCGTGCTCGAAGGTGAACGAGGCGGCCTTGTCGGTATGCACGCTGCCGGACTTGGTCTCGAAATAGACGCCCGAGGAGTGCACCCGCAGGTCCTTTTCGCTCGGCTGCGAATCGGCCTGGATGTTCATGAGGATGTCGACCTCGCCCTCCGAATACAGCACTCCGGAGCCCATGTCAAAGCTCGCCTTGGCGCTGCGCACCTGGTCGAGGGTGGCGCCGCAATCCTGCCGGTGGAAGATCTTCAGCTCGACGTCCTCCAGTTCATAGGAGGCGGGCTCCCGGAACTGCATGGTCTTCTTGGCGGTGATCTCCACGGTGGGGCAGGGTTGCCCGTTCGCCCCGCGCTGCCGGTCGTTGTGCTGGCGGAAGCTCCAGCGCTCGGCGGTGGCGTCGATGCCGGATTTCAAGGGGACAGGACGAGCCGGCGCATCCTTCCGCCAGACCGCCAGACGGCCGTAGTAGGTGGATCCAACCGCGAATACGATGATGGTGATGGCGGCGAGAATCAGCCACCGGGCACGGCGCATTAGGTTACTGACTTCAGGATAGCGCGAGCCGCCTCCACGCTATCGGCCACTACGTTCACGGCCAGCCCGCGGTGCGGCAGGCGCGTGAGCACGAACTCCAGATCCTCCGGCGTCAGGTCGCCCCAGATGTAGAGCGGCTTCTTTTCAAGAATGGCGCGGTAGTGCGCCTCGAGCGCCGCCGCGCGCGGACCGTCGTGATCGATGTGCAGTTCGATCGCCGCCAGTTCCGACTCCACCAGCAGCTTCGACGGGATGTAGCGGGCCGGGTGCAGGTGCATCACCGCGGTCTTGAAAGCCCGGGCCAGCCGGCAATCGGCCCGATAGATGAAATCCTCATACATGCGCGGCGAAAGCAGCGCCACCGCGTCCTCCTGCAGCCAGATCAGGCGGCCGGGGCTCCACAGGTTGTAGAAGAACGATCCCGTGCCGCCGTGGAATTCGGGCAGGTTCGCCTGCAGGCATCGGCCGAACTCGATCCAGTATTCGGTCAACTGTTCAACCACCCGGCGGACCTCGGCGGGATCGTCGTGCATCCGCAGCACGAAGTTCTCCGACCCGTAGAGCGCCGAAAGCAGATCGGCGACGCCGCGCATCAGCGTGACACCCACCGGGTAGCGGCCGCCGCTCTGCCGCGCGAGCGCCGGGATGAACTCGAGCATCTTGGACACCCACGGATTGTCCTCGGAAAACCGAGGCACGTTCCCGTCGAAGGCGGCCGGCGGCGTCGAGCGCGTCGAGCCCGTGCCGTGATCGGCCACGACGCCGCAACCGAGCGACGCCTCCACCCACGGCAGCCCGAGAAACGGCGCCGCCGAAAAGACGAAGTCGCCGCCCGCCTCCTCGTGCATCCGGTACAGGCGCTCGGTGTCCTCGAGGTAATCCTCGACATGGACGTCGGAGGGCTCGACGGGGCCCTGCGGGAGCCGCTTCACGCCCGTGCTATACCGTCGCAATGGATAGTAAGAGCCGAGCGTGCATCCAACCAGCGTCTGGTCGTTTTCGCGGCGAAACCAGCGGGCCATCCGGTCCAGCCGTTCGGAAAGAGGAATCTGCATGAGCGCCCGCAGCCGACTATATCAGGAGACGCGCTCTTCCGTCCTCTCCGGCGCCGCCGCGGACGCCGCCGCCAGCTCGTCGTCGAACGCTTTTTCGATCTGCGCCTCCAACTCGGCCAGTTCCAGGTCGGCCGCCGTCAGCACCTCCGCGCCGGCGCGCGCGCCCCGGCTGGGCCGTCGCCGCAACACTTGCGCCGAAGCGGCCAGGTCGCTGCGGACGGCGGCGATCCGGCGGCTGATCCGCCCGCCTATGAGCGCCAGTGCGGCCAGTTTCGCCGACGTGCGGACGTAGCGGAAGCTGAGCGCGAGCTGCCCGCCCAGGTCGTTGAACGCGCTCGTCAATTGCCCGATCTCGTCGTTGCGCTTCACCGGGATCGCCGCGGTTTGCCACGTGCCGCGGCTCATCGAATTGATCTGCGCCAGCAGGCGCTGGATGGGCCGGTAGATCACGCGGTACCACAGGTAATTCAACGCCGCCACCGCGATCAGCAGCGTGCCGGCGGCGTGCAGGATGCGCATGGACGTGACGCTCACGAACATGCGGTCGCGCGTGGCCTGCAGGCGCTCAAGAGCGACGGCGTGATCGGCGGTCTCCCGCAGGATCGCCTCGTGCTTGTCGAGCAGACTGGCCGTGTACTCAAAGCTCAGCCACTCGGAAATTCCAAACAGAACCACCACCACCGCGGTGGTCAACAGGATTAAACGAATCCGAAGAGTCATCGATGCTCCCTATGCATTCGCCTCAATCAATTCCAACCGGATATGTTCCCGCGCTTCGTCCATCTGCTCCGGCGTCGAACCGAGCTTCTCCAGGATGCTGGAGGCGATGGCCAGCGCCACTTCGCCTTCGCCGGTGAACGCCTCATCGGCGCCGGCCTGTTTCAGCAACGCGGCGTCGCGCAGAAAATCCGCCCTCGCGACGATGTGGATCGCAGGGTTCACGCGCCGCGCGATCCGCACCGCCTCCCGATTCCCGGCCGCCCCGGAGGCGCTGAAGATCATGCTGGCCGCGCCCGCCACGCCCGCCTTCTCGAGCGTTTCGGTTTGCGTCGCGTCCCCGTACACCACCGCCTCGCCCGCCTCGCGCAGCCGCCGGAACGTTTCGACGTTCAGCTCCACGATCACCGGCTGTATGCCCCGCGCCTTCAGGATCCGCGCCACCAGCCGGCCGATCGGGCCATAGCCGACCACCACGGCCCGGTGCGCGGGCTCATGCCCCTTGACGCCCTCCACGGGCCCTGAAGCCTGCGCCCCGCCCCGGTTCAACATCCGCCACAGCAGCGGTCTCCGCCGGAGGAAGGCCTCCACCGGCTCCACCGCGCGGTACAGCAGCGGGCTGGTCACGATGGACACGATGGCCGCGGCGATCAGCGCATTCACCGCGGGTTCGTCGAGCGCCCCCAACTGCCGGCCGAGCGTCGCCAGCAGGAACGAAAACTCGCCCACCTGCGCGAGCGCGAACGCCACCCCCAGCCCGATCCGCGAACTGTATCCGAGCAGCGCGACGATCGCCATCGCCGCCAGCGGCTTGGCCGCCATCACGATAGCCAAGGTCGCCAGCGTCAGCCACGGAGCATTCAGCACCTGCCGTGGGTCGAACAGAAGTCCCACCGACAGGAAGAACATCACCGCGAATGCGTCGCGCATCGGCAGGGCTTCCGCGGCGGCGCGCGCGCTGAATTCCGAGCGCCCCACCACCACTCCCGCCAGGAACGCGCCGAGCGCCATCGACACGCCGAACACCACCGCGGAGCCCACCGCGATCCCCAAAGCCAGCGACAGCACCGTCAGCGTGAACAGCTCCCGGGAGTGCGTTTCCGCCACCTTGTTCAGGAACCAGGGCACCACACGTCCGCCCGCAAGCAGCGTGATGGCGACAAAGACGGCCAGCTTGCCCGCCGCCAACCCCGCCGCCAGCAACAGGCCCGCGCCGCTCGCCGGACCGGCGAACACCGCCGGCAGCAGCACGAGGATGAACACGGTGAAGATGTCCTCCATCACCAGCCATCCGATGGCGATCCGTCCGGTGGGGCTCTGCAACTGCCCGCTGTCGGCGAGGATCCGGATCAGGACCACCGTGCTCGCCACCGACAGCGCCAGGCCCAGCACGATTCCCGACGTCCAACTCAACCCAAGGGCGTGAAATGTGAACGCCCCCAGCGCCGTCGCCATCGCGCTTTGCGCCAGCGCCCCCACCACCGCGATGCCGCGCACCGAACCGAGGTCCCGCAGATCGAAGTGCATTCCGACGCCGAACATGAGCAGGATTACGCCGATCTCGGCCAGTTGCTCGGCGAGCGCGCGGTCCGCCACGAACCCCGGCGTATTCGGGCCAACCAGGATGCCGGCGAGCACGTAGCCGACAATCGGCGACCAGCCCAGGCGGTGGGTGAGATACCCGAGTCCCAGGGCGGCGATCAGGCCCACCGAGAGGGTCAATATCAAGTCAGTGTGATGCATGGACGTCCATTCGAAAGCCTCCGCGGATCGCGGTTGAACAGTGAAGGTCGCGCGCCGGACAGGTAAGGTCTGGCGCCGGATCTAAGGACGGTGTCTGATTGCGAGAAGCCTCAGGCGGAGGGGGGAGCTCGGCCCATGCGTAGAGCAATGGGGGTGGCGGGCGCGGTCAGGGCGGCCGCTGAATCGGCTCGCCACGGGCGCGGGTCGGGCGGAAGCAGCACGACAGGTCCGGACGGCGCTTCCCAGGCGGCGCGGAACACCGGATTCGCCCGGCGAGCGGTCGCCTTGGCGTCAACCAGCCCCGCCGCGCCCATGAAGGACGTCGCCGGATGAGCGGTCGACCACATCGCCAGCGGGCGGAGCGCCGCCCCGACGGGGGCCGAAAGCGCTCCCGAACAGAGCAACGCCCCCAGCACGGCGGCCAGGAATACGGCGCGCATTACTTTGTCGAAGCGAGGCTCCAAATAACTATGATAACGCGAGTTAGCGCCTTTATGAACGAACTTTCATCATGCGGCGAGCGCTACTTCGCCGCCGACAGCCGTTTCTCCACCCGCCCCAGCCGCGCGCTCAAGTCGTTCAACTGGCGGACATCCTCGTCGGCCATCGAGATGGCGGTCTGGATGCGCGCCACCGCCGGACCGTTGCCCTTCTGATCCACCATATCGGGCAGCGACCGGAAGATATCGGTCACCTCGCGATAGCGCCGCAGGATGTTGGTCACGTAGGTTTGCTGGCGCCGCGTGATGTCGCGCAGCTCCGTGGTCACCTGCGAATACTGCGAACTCCGCTGATCGGCCGCGGCGGACTGTTGCCGCAGTCGCGACACCTCCGCCTCCAGCTCGCGCATCCGCCGGTCGGCCGCCGCGCGGTCCGTATTCATGACCTCGATGGTGTGGGCGTTCTCGTTGGCCTTGGTCCGAGCCTCGTTCTCCGCCGCAGAGAATCGCGCCCGGTCCGCCGTCAGGTTCAGCGTCTGCGTCTCGAGATCGGTGACGCGAGCCTGCAACTTCGCCATGCCCGCCGCGGCGTCCTGCAACTTGGCGCGCAGCGTTTCCAGCTCCGGATCGGGCGCGCGCTCCACCACCGCCGGATGCTCGGCGTGGGCCGGCGCAGCGGGCTTGGGCGCCTCCACTGCGGCCGACGGCGGAGGCGGCGCGCTGACCGCGGCCGCAATCTTGACCCGCGCATCGCGCAGCTCTCCTTCGAGCGCCGCGATCCGCGCCTGTTGCGCCAATCCGCGCGAATGCAGCCATCCAACGTACGCCCACGACAGCACCAGCAGTACGGCGATTACGCCGATCAGCAACTTTGACTTCATGGTCGTTTCTCCTGAAGGTTGATGCGCGCGCGGCACCCGAGCGGGGCGTCGCCGATGGACACCTGTACGGCGGGCGTCGGCGAGATTCCGCCGGGCGCCGCCACGATCACTGCGTATTCGGACACGATGGCTCTCACCGCGCGCTGAATCGCCTCCGGGATCTCGGCCCGGGCGCGGCACAGCGCCGAGGTCCCCGACAGCCGCCCGGTAATCTGCTCCAGCCCGTTCTGGTAGGCCTCGTTCAGCCGGTCGCCGCGATAGGCGATATGGACGATGTGAAGCGGCGTCTGACGCGTCGCCAGCGTTCCCTGAATCTTCGAGATCTTCTCCTGAATCAGCGCCTCCGGGAACTGGCGGCTCAGGTCGTGCGGATCGCTCGAATTGATCACGGGGTTCGAGAAGTCTTCCCGGTAATCGGCGGCGCTGCCGTCGGTGATGCACAGAATCGACAGCCGCACCTGCGCCTTCCGCGCGATCGCGTCGGCCAGTTTCTCGAGCGGATCGAGCGCTTCGAGCAATCCGGGCCGCCCGCTGATGGTCAGATTGCGGATCGCTTCGGAGGCCGCCGTCCGATCCTTGGTGGGATCGAGCAGCACCGTCAGCCCATCCTGCGCGCGCATCAGCCCGACATAGGTCGAGGCGGGCAGCCGTTCGAGTTCGGCGTTCAGCGCCTGCTCGGCCGGCTCAATCGCTCCCAGATCGCCCACTAGGTCGAGCGCGATGAGTATCATCTGCGGATCCTCGGGCGTCAGCACCCGCACCACCTTCGCCGGCGCCTTGTCAAGGGTGACGCCGAAGGTCTTGACATCGATTGCGCCTTCTGACGCGGGCCGCACGTACAGCCGCACCAGTCGGGCCGGCCCTCCCGCCGAGCCGGTCTTCGCGGCTGGACGCGCCAGCGCCGCAGCCGGGGCCGCCAGGAGAAGGTCCCGCCGACGCATTAAAAGCTCAGCCTCAGGCCCACCTGAATCACCCGCCCGCCGTGCGACCCGATGATCTTGCCGGCGTTCACGTTCGGCGCCGACGCCGGACCGATGGTGACATCGGGCGAGTTCCAGTCCGCATGATTGATGAAGTTGAAGGCCGCCGCGCTGAACTCCATCACCCGGTCCGCGTCGAGCGGCACTCGTTTGTTCACGCTCAGGTCCCAGTTGTGCGCCGAAGGTCCGCGCAGCACCGGATCCGTGCGGCCCGCGTCGCCGGTGGTGAAATCGGCGGGCTGGTCGAAGGCGGCCGGGTTGAACCACAGGCTGGGCCCCGGATCCGACACTTTCGGACTCACCCCGGGAACCACATTCACCCGCAACGCCTCCACCACGCCGCCCGTGTTGTTATAGGCCGGGTGCAGCGCCAGCGGAACGCCCGCCGCGTACATGCCACTGCCGGTAAGCGACCAGCCGTTCACCATGTGACGGCGCCAGTCGTTGTAATTCAGCAGCGCCTTATTGGACCCGATGGGTAACTCGTAGGTATAAGTGAACTGCAGGTAGTTAGGACGGTTGTAGGGAGTCAGCGACCACTCATTGCGCCGGTTATAGTAATCCTGCACGCCGTACGGGCCCGAGTAATCGTCCATCTGCTTGGAGACCTCGAAATAGGCGTTCACCGTGAGTCCCAGGGAGATGCGCTTCTCCAGGCGGAGATAGCCGGCCGTGCGTCCGTAATGCCCGTAGGGATACTGGCCATACAACTCAAAGCCCTTGTATTGCGGATAGGGCCGCAGGGAGCGGTTGAAGTCCTCATCGTTCAGTTGATCACGGTATTGCAGGGCGCTCAGCGGAATGGCGTTGGGATTGGCGCTGCCGCCGCCCACCAGCAGGTTATGCCCGCCGGAAATCCCGCCCCCGGCGGTGACCACCACCGCGCCCGGCAGTTCGCGTTCCACCGACAGGCTGACGGAATGGTACACGGGGTCGTGGTCGGTCATGTCGATCAGATCGGCCACCGTGTCGTTGGCGCCGTCGGGACGCAGGTCGGGCAACGCGTGCGGCGGTTGCGGAAGCGCGCCGCCCAGCGTGACGGCGGGCTCCAGTTGGACGTTCTGCGACAGGAACGTCTGATAGCCGTTGAAACCCTGCGTGCCCCACTGTCCGAAGTAGATCGGGATGGCGGCATGGCTCAGCGCCCAGCCGGCGCGAACGGTGGTCTTGGCGGCCGCCGACGGGCTCCAGGAGAGGCTGGCCGACGGATCGATGCGATAGAGCACCGGGCGGAAGCCCCGCGAGACGCCGTTCTGTCCCGCCGCCACCAGCGCGCCCTTCAACCCGTTAGCCGGATTGACGGCGTTGAGGTCGACGGTGGACTGCCGGTCGAACTTCTCGGTGCGTGGAGCGCGGCGCGTGGCCGTCGCCGCCACCGTGAGCGTCAGGTTCTTGCGCAGCTCATACTGGTCGCGGAAGGTGAAGGCGAACGAATTCCGACGGAAGTAAGAGGGCGAGAGCGTGGTGCTGCGTTCGGCGTATCCCGGCAGCCCCAGCAGGTAGCTCGCGAAGCTGTGCCCGGTGGCGACGATGCCCGGCAGGCTGGTGAGCCCGGTGGAGAACTGGTAGAAGCCGTCCGGATACTTCGGCCAGTAGGTCTTCACCTGCTGGCGCGTGTGCTGCGCCACCATCCGTATGGAGTGTTTGCCGCGGCGGATCGACACGCCGTCGGTGAAAATGAAGTTGTTCCGCCCGTTGTCGGTGAACGGGGAACCTCGCCCCAGGCCGGTGTATTCTGCGAAACGGTAGACAGGGAACGCCGCGCCCTGCTCGCCCGTGTCGTAGGTGTCGGTGCTGGCCTCCAGGGTGGCCGTGTTGATGGTCTGCGGCGAGGCCGTGTACACCCATTCGATCGACGCCCTCCGGTTGGACGACCGCGTGTCGGCCGGCCCCGGGTTGCCCGCGTTGTCGAACCACTTGGACGCGCCCAGCAGCCCGTTTGAATAGCTGAAATCGAAGCTCAGGCGATGGCGTTCGTTCAAGGCGTGGTCCACCTTGCCGATGACGCCGTTGGCGACGTTGGTTTCCGGCGAATTGGCGAAGTAGTTGTTCTGGAAGAACGGCCCGGCGTCGGAGTTCGGCGTGGGGAAATAGCCCAGCGCCTTCACGGCCGTCGGATCCAGCCGCGAGAGCGGAATCCGGTTGCCGGGAAACGGATCGCGCGGGTATTGGAGATTGTCCTCGGCGACGGCGCGGTTGGGATCGTAGGCGGGATTGGCGCGCGTCGAGGCCGGATCGTAGATCGGCAACTGCGCGCCGGACTGGTCGACGGTGGCGGAAAAGTCGCCCTGCCGTTCGCCGAGCGTCGGAATGGTGCGCAGCGCGGTTCGCGAAATGCGTTCGCGCACGCCCTCGTAGCTGAGCGAGAAGTAGGTGCCGGGCCGCGGGGCCAGCAGTTTCGGGATCATCACCGGGCCGGTGACGTTGAACCCGAACTGGTTGCGCCGCAACAGGCTTTTGCTGCCGCCCCGCTGGACGATCTCATGTGGCACCGCGTCGAGCAGATCGTTTCGCAGATTCTCGAACAACCGCCCGTGCCAGGCCTGGCTGGTCCCCGACCTGCGCCGCGCCGCCTGGGGCGAATCCCCGCGCGCGCCCATCTGCGTGGTCTGGACCTTGAATTCCTGGACCGCCCGGTCCATTTCATTGGCTGGCGGCGGCGCCGCCGCGGGCCGCTGGGCTTCGACCGATGTGGCCAGCCACGCACACAATACAACTCGCGCCCCGAACGACAACCACATGACTTTATTGTATGAAGTCCGGCCCCGGCAGTTCAGGCGACCGACCGTAGCAACCCCAGGTCGGATTCCGCCGCGAGCTGTTCCAGTGAAAGCCCAGTTGCCGCGTAGGCGTGCTCCAGCGCCGCTTCCGAGGGCTCCCCGCCCTCCGTCGCCTCCTGGATTTCGGCGAGAAACAGCAGCGCCGCCAAGCCCCCATTCGCCACTTCGGGTCGATGGTGACAGCGCACGGCCTCCACAATCGGCTCCGGGAAGCTCCATCCCGTCAGCACCATGGCGCCCAATTCGGCGTGATCGCAGCCGAAGATGCAGGTTTCCGCGAACGCCGGGTCGCAACCGCCTTCGAGCAGGCGGTGGTAGGCGACGCTGGCCTCGCCGGAGTATTTCACTTCGAGCAGCCGGCCGACGTCGTGCATCAGGCCCGCCAGAAACGCCTCGTCCTTGGAAATCCGACCGCCGCGCTCGGCCAGATCCTCGGCGCGGCGCGAGGTTTCGAGCGAGTGCGTCCAGATGGCGCCGAGTTCAGAGGAGGCGAACAACGGTCGCATGGAGGCCGCCGTAACAATCCGGCGCGTCTCCTCGAGCCCGATATAGGAGATGGCGTGCCCGATAGTGGTAATCTGCCCCACCGGGCTGTAGAGGCATGAATTGGCCGCGTGAATCAGCCGCCCCGCCAGCACCTGGTCCTTTGAGACCATGGCGGAAATCTGCGAATAGCTGGCCGGATCGCCCGCCGCGAGCGCCAACGCCTTCAGCGCGATGGCGGGATAGACCGGCAGTTGCGAAACCGTCCGCAACAGGTCAGCCGGCGCCGGTCGAGGGAAGCTTTGCAGCGCGCGGAAAGCGGCCGGCTGGATCCACCCGTCCGACGCCTTGCGCCGCAGGATGTCGTAGGCCTCCCCGCGCGGGTCCGCGTCGGGCTTCGCCGCCTCGATTCGCTCGACGTAGAAGTTCGCCACCGTGAGCAGTCCCGCCAACGCGTCGCCCCGGTTGTTCAGGGACGCGGAGTGGAATGCTTTCAACACTTTGAGCAGGGTTTCCAGATGCCGTCGCCGGGCCGTGGGGTCCAATTGGAAGGGCTCCACCTGGCACTGGCGCTGCATGATGGCGAGCGTGGAAGCGGTGGTTTCAGGGCTCAGCAACTCGGGCGGATAGTGGTGCACCAGCGCGGCGTCGGCCACCAGCCGCTCCTCGGCCACCGAGGCGCCGTTGCGGCGAGCCAACTCCGCGGCCACCGCCCGAACTCTACGGCAATGTTGCGGCAGGGCTCGTTGCCCGCCCGCTCGATTGCCGTTTGCTGGAACCTGGGCCATCCACACGCTTATCGGCGCGATTCGGCGTTCCTTGAATACTGGTTGTGGCGCTTCCTCTCATAGGATCTTTCCGAGCCCGACGATGTGGCGAAACGCTCTCAGTTTGGCTACAATGAAATTTAGCCATTGGGAGGTCGTCTAATGGTAAGACTGCAGACTCTGGATCTGCGTATCGGGGTTCGAGTCCCTGCCTCCCAGCCACAACCCCAGCACTCGCTCGGCGCCCTCCAGTAGTCCACGTCGGTCTTTTCGTCCGCTCCCATGGTTCAAATCGAAACTGAACGGCTTACGCTTTCCACCTGGGACGATGCCGATCTGGAACGTTTCCGGCCCATTGCCACCGATCCCCGCGTGATGCGCTTCATCACAGGCGGAGAACCCTGGCCCGACCAGCGAATCGCCCTGTTCATCCGCCGAAACCAGGAAATTTTCCAGGAACACGGATTCTGCCGCTGGAAATTGGAAGAAAAATCTACCGGCCGCCTGGTGGGATTTTGCGGTCCCGGGTTCCTCGCCGGGCTGCCGGATCCGGAAATTGGGTGGTGGCTCGCGGTGGACCGTTGGGGTCTTGGATTGGCGACCGAGGCGGCGCGGGCGGCCTTCCATCATGCGACCAATTGCCGCCGCGTCGAGCGGCTGATCTCGATCGCGCATCCGGACAATGGGCCCTCCATCCGCGTGATGCAGAAGCTCGGATTACGCTATCAAAAGTCGATGGAATATAACGGTCAGCCCGTCGTGGTATATAACTGGGAAAGCGAGCCCACCCCTACGCCGTAACGGCGTGGGACTCTTCCTCCACCGGCGAGGGTGTGGATTCGGGCTCCGGCTCTGTGTCCATTTGCCACTCGGCGTCCGGACGCGGCGATGAAGTCAGGGCCTGTAAAAACATGCCCAGGATCAACAGAAACACCACCAAACCGGCGATCATCATAACCTCGAACCCCCACTAGTCACGACGGACTAGAGCAATCTTCGTTCCAAAATGTATACGCGATTTTCGCGGGTTCGGATGGCTCACAATTTTGAAAATTCCGAAACCGCCATCAGCGCTTATCGGAGAGAGCGGGTTCGTATAGAGCCGCATAGCGCAAAAACTGACGGACTACATCCCTGGGGTAGCTGACCGTGACGATGGTCGCCTCGCCGCCCGGCGCAAACGTCGCGTTCAACTCCGGATTCACCCCCGCGAAATAGGTGGGCAGGTTCAACGCCCGGTATCGGGCCAACACCTGATCGCGCAGCTTGGGATCGAAACGTACGCCGTAGCGGTCAATCAGCTTCTTGATCGCGGCGTAGTCGCCCTCGGCCTTGATGCGCATGAGTTCGGCAAGCAGCATGCCGACGCCCTGGCGCATCTTCTCGAAGCTCGTGATGGCGTAGTACGTCTTGCCGTTTCGTGTGACAGTTTGGATAGCGCCGGTCTTGTCACGGATGTATTCGGCAATCAACTGGCGGTCGCGTTGGTGATCCTCTTCAATCGTTTCGCCGGATGGGTTGCGGGCCAACTGCACCAGCGTCGTGCGCACCGAGTTGTAATACATCGCCTTCGCCACATCCGGATGGGAGATCAGCCCCCACTCGCGGAGTTTGGGATCGAAAATGTTCCACAACGCCATCAGATCGGCGCGCGCCTCCTCGAGCGTAGAGGAGTACTCCTTGAGGTAATACGAGGCGTCGTGCGTCAACTTCGGGTTCGTTTTGCCCGAACCGTGGCCGATCACCTCATGCAGGGCCGTCAGGATCTCCTCGGCCTCGCCTCCGTACTTGGAAACGATGGCGATCTCCTCGGGGCTGGCGGCGAACTCGTTCAGCGAGCTGTCGCCGCGCGCCGAATCGATGGCGCGCGAACTGGCCGTGAACATGAAGCTCTTGGAGCCGTACTTCTCCCGTATCTCCTTCTCATTCGGCAAGTTATCACCGATGGTGCCGACATGAAAATCGCCTGTTTCGATCACCACTTCGACGGCCTTGGCGAGCGGGGGATTCACGTTCAGCTTTCGGTAGCGCGGCTCCCACGGAGCGTGCTCTTCAAAGTACATGGCGTGTCCGGCAAGGACCTTCATGAGCTCGGTCAGATGCTCGTCGGTCAGCGACACGAAGGCCTGGGATGTACCCTTGGCGCCGCGGGCGTCGCGGTAGACTTCGATGAAGCCGTTGGCGAAGTCGACGCGCGAGTTGTCGGACACCCAGGCCGCGCCGAACGCCAGCCAGTCGTTAAAATCGCCGGTCTGGTAGAAGCGGATCAAGGCGCGGATAGCCTCGGCCTGCTTCGGGGTCGCGGCGCGGGCCGCCCGTTCGAGGAACTGGATCGCCCTCGACAGGTATTTGGCATAGTAGCCGGGCGCGATTTTGCCGTCGGGCGTCCCGGCGCGGTAAACCTGCTCGGTCAGCTTCCCTCCCACCTTCTCCACCCGCGAGTTCAACGGGTAGCGTTCGACGAAGCCCTTCAGATCGGCCAGGCTGACGCCGGCGTAGAAGTTGTTTGAACTGGCCGCGAGGATATCCAGCCCGCCGCGCGGCGATTTCGCCGTGATCGACGGCTCGAAGGCGGGGTCGAACAGCGATGGCCGGAGTTGCGCGAGTTCGGCGCCGAACTCCGCTTCGGTTCCGAGCGGCGCGCCGTTGCGGATCGCCTGAACCCCGGCCTGCCGGAGTTCCTCATAGGTGAAAGCCGGCAGGAACTTGAGCGCCGTCATCTCGTTGTGGTTGCCGCGGTTGGCCCAGAACAGCTTGGTGAACTCCAGGATTTTTCCGAACACCGGCGCGGGGATGCCCTTGGGATGCGACACAATCCCCTCGAGCACCCGTTTCTGGCGGAGCCCGTATGCCGACTGCTGGTCATAAATGATAGGATCGATGGCGATGGCGGCCTGTGTCAGCCAGTAGGTGAGCGCCTTTTCGCGCGGCGTCAGCCGTTCGAAGCTGGGCGCCTGAAGCTGGATGAACCCAGTGTCCTTGACGCGCTCCACCAAAGCGGTGGGCTTGGTTTGGGCGGCGGCCGTGGAGATGGCGAGAACGAGCAGTAGCTGGCGGGGCAAGGATAAGGACTCCTAGGTCCTTTATAACAGACCCTCCTCGGCGATGAATCGTACCCCCCACTTGGCGGTGGGCCATTGAATTTTATTGACTTTCTCCTTTTGTTCGCTCACAATGCCTAGTGAGGTCAGGATGGCTCTCACCAGACGGCAGAAGGAAGTGCTGGACGCAATCGCGTCCTTCGTGAAGGAACACCAATACAACCCGAGTTTCGACGAGTTGGCGTCGGCGCTTGGACTGGCGTCGCTCGCCACCGTGCATAAGCACATACTCGCGCTCGAGTCGAAACAGTATCTGACGCGGAACTACAACCGCAGCCGGTCGGTCGAACTGACGCCAAAGTATTTTGAGGAGCAGCGGCAATTTGACGAGCCGGGCGCCATCCCGCTGATGGGGCGCATCGCCGCCGGCCAGCCGGTGGAATCTTTCGACCGGGGCGGATCGGTGAGCTTCGCCGATTTCGCCAACTCCGCCGACACCTACGCGCTCGAGGTCCGGGGCGACTCGATGATCGAGGATCACATCTGCAGCGGCGATTTCGTGCTGGTGCAGAGGATCAACCATGTGCGCAACGGCGACATCGTGGTGGCGCTGGTGGAAAAGCGCGAAACCACCCTCAAGCGTTTCTACGACGAGGGCGACGCCATTCGCCTGCAGCCGGCAAATTCGGAGATGAGCCCCATCCGGGTCCCCAAGCCGGACGTGGAGATTCAGGGCAAGGTCCTGGCGGTGCTACGAAAGTACCGCTAGGGCGCCGATCGTCAACCGCCGGGGCGCCTCTTTCGTCTATCTTTGTAAATTGCCGCCCCGGGCGGAAACCCCGGCGGCCGCGGCGTCATCTGCTAAAATAGGAGATGATGAGCGGCCTTAAGCGCTTTATTTTGTGGGATTATCCTCGCGCAGGCTGGCAGTACGACCTGATGGTCGGCCTCATCCTGGTCTTCATCTTCCTGACTCCGCGGGAGTGGTTCCGCGACCAGCCGCGCGCCACCAGCGTGGTGATGGTCCCATCCAGCCAAGGCAGCGCCTTTTGGATCGAACCGGGACTGCTCGAGGATCTGCCCGACTCCGAGCGCATCAATCGGGCCGCGGGCATGATCCAATCGAAGACCGGGAAGAAGCACCAGGTGACGCGCGTCGAGCCGATCTTCGACTCCGAACAGGACATCAGGGGGTACATGGCGTTCACGACGACGCCCTAACCCGGATCGTAGGCCGGCCATTTCGATGAAGCTGATCACCTCTGTCGCCTTCGGCGCACTTTTGCTTTCGAGCGCCGCCAACCTGCCAGCGGCGGACTCCCTGAACGCCGTGCTCGCCCGCATGGACAAGAACGCAGCCGCGTTCCAGGGCATGAGCGCCACCCTGACCCAGGTCAACCACACCGAAGTCATCAACGAAAACGAGACCCTCAACGCCACTGTCCGCATGAAACGGACTAAGGCGGGCATCGTCGGTCGCGTGGATTTCTCAGGCGCAAATGCGCGCACCATCAGTATTCGCGACCGCCAGGTCCAGATCTTCTACCCGAAGGGCAACGTCGTCGAACTATACGATGTTGGTAAATTCGGGGAGCAGTTGGACCAGTTCCTCCTGCTTGGCTTCAGCACCTCGGGCAAGCAACTGCAGCGGGACTATAAGATCCGGCTGGTGGGCTCCGAGACAGTGGCCGGTCACCTCGCCACCCATCTGGAGCTGACGCCCAAGAGCAAGGAAGCGCAGAATATCTTCAAGAAGGCGGACGTCTGGCTGTCGGAGGACGCGACGCATCCGCTCAAGGAGAAGATCCACAAGAATGAACAGGATTACACGCTGATCACCTACGCCGACGTGAAGCTGAATCCTGCCTTAAGCGACAAGGACCTGGACCTGGTCCTGCCGCCCGGAGTGAAGAAGATCACCCCCGCGAAGTGAGCTGTAGGAATCCTGTTTTGCCGATCCGATCCATGACGTCTTCCAAACGCCCCCGCTTGCCCTTTCTCGACTGGATGCGAGGCGTGGCTGCAGTGATTATGCTGAACGGCCACACTTTCCACTCCTTCACCCGCGACGATCTTCGCGGCCAGTCGCCGTACGTGCTCAGCCAGTTCTTCGGTGGCCTGGGACCGGCCATCTTCCTGTTTCTCACCGGGATCACCTTCGCGTTCATCCTGGAACGGGGAGAGCGTGTGGGGCTTTCACTGTGGGAGCGGTGGGTGGCGGCGCTGAAGCGCTCGCGGTACCTGCTGATGCTCGCGGTTTTGTTCCGGGTTCAGTTGTGGGCGTTCGGACTGCCGGCAAGCAACTGGACCGATCTGTTCAAGGTCGACGTGCTGAACTGCATGGCGCTGACGTTGCTCGCGCTGTCGCCCCTTGCCGTGATGTCCATCGAGCAGCGGATCCGCTGGGCCGCGATCGGCGGCGCGGCAATCGCCGCTGCGGGCCCCCTGATTACGGCCGCCAACTGGACCTGGCTGCCCGAGGGCGTCCGCGCCTACTTCGTCCCCAGCTACAACTTCTTTGCGTTCTTCCCGTGGGCTGCATTCATCGCATTCGGGGTGGCGTCGGGCTCCATCCTGAAGAAAATCACGGCCGATCAGGTGAACCGCGTAATGCAGTGGTCGGCCATCCTAGGCTTCGGGCTGATTCTGAGCGGCGAATACTTCTCCAACCTGCCCTACTCCCTGTACGCGAAATCCGAATTCTGGCTGGACAGCCCGGGCCTGGTGGTGATCAAGCTGGGCGTACTGCTGGTGATCGCCGCCGTCGCCTACCTGTGGGCGGAATACGTGGTGCAGGATAAGTGGAGCTGGGTGAAACAGTTGGGAACCACGTCGCTATTGGTGTATTGGGTGCACATCGAGCTGGTGTATGGACGCTGGTTCGGCTATTGGAAGAACAATCTGGACAACTATCAGGTGGTGGCGTATTCGGTGTGTCTGATCGCCCTGATGTTGGGCCTGTCGCTGCTGCGCACGCGCTACCGCGATTTCAACTTCCAATCGCTGTTTGTGGGCGCCGGCGCCCTGCAACCGCGGCGGGTGTCGGGCGACTGAGCCCGGCCGCCGCTCGAAGCCACTGTCTAGGCGGGACGCTCGGCCTTGGAATACCGGATGTAGGGTCCGCGCGCGCCGTTGGGCAGGATGGTGCGATCGTCGGTCAGCGCCTGCATCAACTGTTCACCGGTCATCTCCCGCGCTCCCTTGAGATCCGCCCCTCGCAGGTCCGTTCCGGAGAACGCGGCGTTTCCGAACCGGGCGCGCGTCAACTTCGCTCGCGACAGGTCGGCCCCCTTGAGTTGCGCGCCCCGAAAATCGGCGTCGGTCAGGTCGGAGGCGTGAAAGTTCGAACGATTGCACATCGCTCGCTGGAAAATGGCCTCCGGTATTTCCGACCGCGTGAAGTCGGTGCTATCGATCCGGGCAGTGGAAAAATTCACATTGTAACCGCTCAGACCGCGGAAACGGCTCAGATGGATCTTGGCGCCCATGAAGATGGTGCGCTCCACCGTCGCCTCGGAAAAGTCGCAGTCGTGAATGCGCGCCTGGTGGAACGCGCTGTCGGTGAGGTCGGCCGAGCGCAGCGAACTCTCCTGCAATGATGCATCCTGGAAACGGGCGCGCTGCAATTTGGCGTGCCGCAACAAAGCTTTGTGGAGCTTCGCTTCCGAAAGCCCCGCGCCCATCATCAACACAAACTGGAGTTTGGCCTCCATCAGGTCCGCGCCGCTCAAGTCGGCTCCGCTGAGCAGAGCCCGCTCCAGGTCGCAACCCGCCATTGCCGACTGCGACAGATCGCAGTTGCCAAGATCGGCATCCAGCATGGTGGCGCCTTCGAGCATCGCCATGCGAAGGTTCGCGCCGGGCATGCGAACGTCGTTCAACGTAAGCCCCTTCAGCGTGGCGCGACGGCCGGCAGGGTTGTTTTCGAGCCACATGGCGTGGTCGCGCACCATCTCCGCGAGCGATCGCCCATGTACAATTACGCTGCCCTCCATGCCGGTAGGATTCTGAGTCGCCGATTCAGTCATCTCACTGATGCATATCGGACGTTCGCCGCCCCGGCGTGAGGAATAGTGCGTAGGAATCAAACGCGAGCGAGCACGTAAGGGCCCTCGGGAATCACCGCCACGCGGGCGCCTGGCCGCAACCCCTCGAGCGTCGCCTCCACCGCCTCGCTCACGCGCTCGAAGGCGGGGCCCCACAGGGCGTTGCGAACCGCTTCGGCAAGCCCCGGAACGCAGAACAAAACCCGCGCTTTCCGCATCACCAGCGCCAGTTTCTCGTGCTGCCACTGGTCCACCGCCACCGGTCCCTGATCGATCGAACGCAGGAAGGATTCCGGGTCGCGGAACTCCGTCAGCATCCGGGTGAACTCAGGACTGCCGGTCCCCTCCTCGCAAGCGCCCACCAACAGGATCCGCCCCCCCTGCCGCACCACGTGCGAGGCCGCCGTAATCCCCTTGATGGTCTGGTAGTAGGTGAGGTCCAGCGGATATCCGGCCCCGGTGGTGATCACCGCATCAGCCGGTTCGTCCAGCGTCTCGAGCAAAGCGCCGGACACGAATTCGACGCCGCGACGGTGGGCGGCCACCGGATCGCCCGCAAACACCGCCGCGATTCCTCGATCGCGGGCGAGCGCCACATCCACCATGAATTGATGCCCGGCCGCCCCGGCGATTTCCACCAGTTCGCGATGCAGCGGATTCGACTCGATGGACCCTTCCACCGCCATCGGCTCCCGCATGAACTTCGGGCTGTGGATCACCTTGATGGTCTCCTGCGCGGCCAGGCCGGGAACCACCAGTTTCCGGCCGCCGGAAAAGCCCGCCATCAGGTGCGGTTCAATGAACCCGAGCGTGATCCGGAGTTCGGCGGAAACGAACCTCTCGTCGATGTGGATGGGCGTGCCGGCCCGCGTCGATCCCAGGCTCCGGTGAGCCGCGAAGTCCCGGGCGTCGTGGTTCTCGACGCGATAACGGGCGGCGACGTCCTCGCCGACGATTTCGCGGATTTCGGCCGGTGTAGCCGGGCGGTGGAGCCCCGTGGCGATCAGGATCACAATCCGGTCTCGCGGAATTCCCGCCGCCTCCAGACGATGGAGGACGTGCGGCAGGACGACGCGGTTGGGCGCCGGACGGGTGATGTCGCACACCGAAATCGCGGCCGAAGCCCTGCCCTTCGCCATCTCGGCAAGGGGCGGGCAACCGATCGGCGCGTCGAGCGAACGCGCGATCTCGGAGTCCGCATTGGCCAGCGCGGCCGCCGACTTCGCCTCCAGCACGCGGTAGTCGAAGCCCGCGGGCAGCGTCACGTCGAGTCCGGTCCTGCCGAAGGCGAGATGCACGGTTTCAGCCATGATTCGATGATACCGGGTGGCTCGCGTCGCCGATAATAGCGGCATGTCCCTGATTGAAGACCTGGCGTCGTTGTTCGACCGTGACCTGACCCGGCTCATCCAGCAACTCGAAGCGTTCCCCTCCGAGGACCAGTTGTGGATGGAGGTTCCGGGCATCGCCAACACCGCCGGCAACCTGATGCTGCACCTGGAGGGCAACCTGCGCGAGTTCATCGGACGGCAGTTGGGCGGCGTCGAGTACCTGCGGCGGCACCCCTTGGAGTTCTCCGCCCGCAACCTGCCCCGAACGGAGCTGGCCGAGCGTCTGGCCGGCGTGCGGACCCTGGTGGGAGATGCCCTGCGGAAGCTCGAGACGGCGGATCTGGAGGCGATATACCCCGAGCAACCGTTCGGCAAGCCCATCTCCACCGGGCAATTCCTGATCAGCCTGCACGGGCATCTCACCTACCATACGGGGCAAATCGACTGCTTGCGGCGGGTGCAGGCGGGCGGCGGCGCGGTGGACTACGTGGAGCTCTAAGGCAGACAGGGATCTAAGAAAAAGGGCCGCCCAACATCGGGCGGCCCCGGAGGGGTTAGAAGCGGATTACCTCAGTGACGTGCGTGAACGTTGTCCACCGAAAACTCGGAGTTCATGCCGTGGCAGGCCTTGCAGCTTTCGCCCAACGTGGAGGTGTTGGTGAGAGCGTGCGCGGCGGTCGACAGTTCGTCGTGGCAACCCTGGCAGGCGGCCGAGATCGGCTTGGTGGTGGGGGTGAAGTTGCCCGTGCTGACGACGTCAGCCTTGGCGCCCACATTGTCCACCTGATAGGTGTTGGCCAGATGGCAGGCGGTGCAATTGCGCAGGTCGCCCGGGAACTTCACTTCCTGGTAATTCGTTGTGCCCAGGATGTAGGGATTCGCCAGGTTCTCGCCGCGGTGGATGCTGTGGATCTGCCAGGCCAGGTTGACGCTCATCTTCGACGTGCCGTCGACCAGCGTCGGGTTGTGGCAGATCACGCATTCCTGCGTTTCGCCACGCGTTCCCCCGTGGACGAAGCCCAGGTTCTGGTGGCAAGCGGCGCATTTTTCCGAGGAAACCACCTTGCGGCGGGCCACCACGGGGGACTTGTCCACCGAGAAGTAGTACTCGACCGGCTTCGCCATGTCGGTGGCCGCCGTCTGTTTCTGCGTTCCCGGCAGCAGGGTCACCGAGTTCCTGGCTTCCATCGAGATGGTGTAGGAACCCGTGGAGCTGTCCGGAATCTTGTTCGTCATTGTGTAGGTGTAGACTCCGTCCTTACCCGCCACCGCGGCCGGGTTTTCGGAGAAGCGGACGCCCTTGGAGCCCACCTGGTAGTCCACGTTGGGGCCGGCCAGGATGACGCGGATCGAGGTCAGCTTGCTGATGTCGACCGGCTCGCCTTTTTTGTTGGTGACTTTGAAGGTGACGACCGGGGAATTATTCGACGCCGTGTTCGTAACCCCTTGAATTTGCATGATGATACCGGGCAACGAGGCGGAGTTGTTGGGGATCACGTGGGCGCCCGGAATGCTCGCGTCGAAGTCCAAAGTGGCCGTCGGAGTGTGACAATTCTTGCACTCGTTATCGCTAACTTGAGGCAGATTTACGTGGTTTTCGCCCGTTTGGAAGTTCACATTATCGTGGCAGGAGCCGCAGGCGGCGCGGGTGGGGTTGGTCTTCCAGTTGTCGGCCTGCTTGGTTCCGGGCGCGTGGCAGGAAACGCAGTTCCGGATGTCTTGCGGGAAGGCGATATCAGAATAATCCTGCACTGCTTGGCGGTGGACGATGATGTACGGAACGCCGGCCTTCACGCTGGGCAGGTTCTGCCCCATGTGGAGCTTGTGGATGAACACCTTCATGTCCACCGTGTTATAGGTGTCCGGGTTCACGCTCTGGTCGGTGTGGCAAAGCACGCAGTAGGCCATCGACTTGCGGCCGCCGCCGTGGGCGGAGATCGGATCGTGGCACTGGTTGCAGGACTTTTCGCTCACCACATCGCGGGTGACGGTGACCGGGGATCCGTTCGGAACCCAGTTGTACACCGCGTCGGAGGTGTAGGCGCCGGTGATGCCAAAGTCGGTGAGGCTGCGCTCGGCCTGGCCGCCGATGGTGTGAGTGACGGTGGCGTCGAAGGTGGCGGGCGCCTTGGTCTTGAAGGTGTAGTCGTAGGTTCCCGTGGCGGAGTCCACCAGAGTCCACGTGCCGCCCGAATCCGTGCCGGCCTGGGTCTGCGGCGGGTTCTTATTGATGAAGGCGTTGTCGACGGTGGTGGTGTAGGCGACGTACTGGGCTTGGCCCTTGGGGATGTACGCCGCGACCATGCGGACCGACAGCGTGCCCGCGGTCTGAACGCCGTTGATGTCCAGGCCCTGGCCTTTGGAGTCCGTAATGGTCACTCGCGCCGTGATCGTTCCGTCCTTGGCGATGTTTGCGCCAGTGATCTTGAACGCAACGCCCGTCGTAACGAACGGGAAGCTGGCGGCGGCCGCGGGGTTGTAGTCTTTGTTCTTCCTGGTCGCACTCAAGGCGGCCGATGGGGCTAGCACCGACAGGGTGCACAGCAGCGCTGTCGCCAACCTGCCGAGTGCCGGGCGTTTCTTCATAGTGTTATACGCTCCAACGAACAAGTAGTCCGTATCCTAAACCGAACAAGCAGTGATATGCCCAGTTGGGTGAGCACGTGGACCGCCATTTCCGGCTCCGGTTAAAGATTGATAAATATGCTCGATTTGGGTGGGGGTGAGGGAACCCTCCGCAGGATTTCGCAACAATGTGGGTTTTGCCCCAAACGGTAGCCCCAATTCAGGACAAAAAGCGTCCGACTTTTCGTAATTCCCCCACCGCCGGACGCTGGGAGATCGGGCCGCGCCGCCGCCCGTGCGGTACCCTCGTAAGGAGTGGCTGACCCCGAACAGATTGGCCGAAAAGTGGCGATCGCCAGCATGCTGGTGAGCGGCGCCCTGTCGGCCCTGAAGATCACCGTCGGATGGATGGCCGGTTCGATGGCGGTGGTGTCGGATGGCGTGGAATCGGGCGCCGACGTGTTTGCGTCGGCGATCGTCCTGTTCGGACTTTCCCTCGCGCAGAAGCCTCCCGACGCCGAGCATCCCTACGGGCATGGGCGCATGGAGACGCTGGCGGGGCTGGCCGTGGGCGTCATGCTGGGCTTGACGGGCTCCGGCATCTGCTTCCAGGCGGCGCTGCATCTGCGGGACCCGCGACGGCTGGAGACGTTCGCCATCTGGCCGCTGCTGGTTTCCATGCTTGCGAAGGCGGCGCTGGCCACGACGAAATTCCGGGTGGGACGCCGCATCAAAAGCGACGCCCTGGTGGCCGACGGCTGGAACGACAGCGTCGATATTCTTTCGGCGGGGGCGGCGCTGGTCGGCGTGTCGCTCGCCCTGGTGAACCCGGCGCGTTTCGCTTCCGCCGACAGCTACGGCGCTTTCTGCGTGGGCATTTTCGTGGTGTTCCTGGGGATGCGGGTGGTGCACGACACCACGCAACAGCTAATGGACCGCATGCCCGGCCCGACGATGATGGCCGAGATCCGCCGGGTGGCGCTCGAAGCGCCGGAAGCGCTCGCCATCGAGAAATGCTACGCGCGCAAGACCGGCCTGCGCTACCACGTCGATTTGCACCTGGAAGTCGACCCCAACATGACGGTGCGCGAATCGCACAACGTCGCCCACGACGTGCGGGCCCGCATCGTGAACGAACTGGACTGGGTGGCCGATGTGCTGGTCCATGTCGAGCCGTATCCGGAAACCACACTCGAGGGCGCCTCACGATGGAAAACAAGGAGTTAGCGCGCATCCTGTCCGAGACCGCCGATCTGATGGAGATCGCGTCGGAGGACGGCTTCCGGATCCGCAGCTACCGGAACGCCGCCTCCGCCCTGGAAAGCTACCCGGAGCGGGTGGCCGACATTCTCGCCAATCCGGAGCGCAAGGTGACGGAGATTCCGGGCATCGGCAAGGGCATCGCCGGAGCGCTCGAGGAGATCGCCCGCCGGGGTTCGTTCGACCGTCGCGACCAGATGCTCGCCAAGTACCCGATCGGGGCGCTGGAGCTGCTCAAGATCCAGGGGCTTGGACCGAAGAGCATCGCGATGATCTGGGAGCACTACCGGATCAGCAGCATCGACGAACTGGAACGGCTGTGCCGGGAACAGAAGCTGCGCGAACTGCCGCGCATGGGCGCGAAGCTCGAAGAGAAGGTGCTACGCTCGATCGCCGCCTACCGGCAGAGCGCGGGCCGGTTCCTGCTCAGTTTCGGACGGAAGGCCGCCGACGAACTGCTGGGCTACCTGGGCGAAACCGCGGGGCTTGAGCGGATGTCGCCGGCCGGCAGCCTGCGCCGCGGCAAGGAGACCATCGGCGATCTGGACCTGCTGGTGACCGGCCCGGGCGCCGCCGACGCGCTGGAGCGTTTCGTCGTCCATCCCAAGGTGCATGATGTGCTGGTGAAGGGCGCCAACAAGGCCAGCATCAAATTCGGCCTGGAGGGGCTGCAAGTGGACCTGCGCGCCCTGCCGGCGGAAAGCTACGGCGCCGCCATGCAGTATTTCACCGGCAGCAAGGAACACAACGTCCACCTGCGCACGCGCGCGCTGAAGTACGGCCTGACGCTGAACGAGTATGGACTGTTCCGCGTGTCGGACAACGCGCGGGTGGCGGGCGAAACCGAGCAGGAGATCTACGAGAAGCTGGGCCTGTCCTGGATCGCGCCGGAGTTGCGGGAGAACTCGGGCGAAATCGAGGCGGCCGAGACCGGCGGGCTGCCCCAACTGGTGGAACTCGGCCAGATTCGCGGCGACGTCCACATGCACACGCGCGAAACCGACGGGCGCGCCACGCTGGAGGAAATGGCCGAGGCCGCCCGCGAACGCGGTTATGAGTACATCGCCATCACCGACCACTCCAAGTCGCTGGCGATGACCAATGGCCTGGACGAGGCGCGCGCGACGGCGTTCGCGCAACGCGTCCGCCAGTGGAATGCGGAGGCCCAGGGGATTCGCGTGCTGTCGGGTTTGGAATGCGACATCCTGCGGGACGGCTCGCTCGACCTGGCCGACGACGCGCTGGCCGAGCTCGACTACGTGGTGGCCAGCGTCCACAGCTACATGAACCTGGAGCCCGCCGAAATGACGGACCGGCTGTTGCGCGCCATCGAATCGCCGCGCGTGCGGGCCATCGGCCATCCCACGGGTCGCATCCTGCTGCACAGGGACCCGTATCCGTTCGATTTCGAGCGGGTGGCGGCGGAAGCGGCCCGGCGCAATGTGTGGCTCGAAATCAACGCGAGTCCGGAGCGGCTGGACCTGCACGGTCCGCTGTTGCGCATCGCCAGGGCCAAGGGCGCGCGGTTTGTGATTTCCACCGACGCCCATCATCCCAAGCACCTGTTGAACATGCCGTTCGGCGTGGCCACGGCGCGGCGCGGATGGCTGACCGCCGCCGACGTTGTCAACACCCTGCCCTACGAACAGTTTCGGCGGGCCGCGAAAGGCGAGTTATGAAAATTGTCCAGTCGGAAGAGGTTCTGAAGACGCGGATCTTCCGGGTCATGCACGAGGTGGCGGAGGAGCCCGGCTTCCGGATCGACCGCTCCGTGGTGCTTCACCCGGGCTCGGCCGTAATGATGGCGGTCGACGACGACGGCAGGGTGCTGCTGGTGCGTCAATACCGAGTCCCGGCGCGCGACTACCTGTGGGAGTTACCCGCGGGGAAGATCGACCCGGGCGAGTCGCCACTCGAGGCAGCCCGGCGGGAGTTAGAGGAAGAGACCGGCCTGCGGGCTGACAGCTGGACGCAGTTATCCGAATTCTACCCAACTCCCGGCTATGTCAGCGAGAAGATGCACCTATATCTGGCGCGCGGCCTGACTCAGCACACGCCGCGTCCCATGGACGACGAACGGATCGAGTCGCGCTGGTTCACCACGGATGAGTTGGACAGCCAGATCCGCGACGGGAGTATCGAGGACGGCAAGACGATCCTGGGCTACCTGCTGTGGCGCAGCCTGACTCCAGGCTCCTGACTTCGGGCTCCTGACTCCCGACTTCTAGCCCCGCCCGACCTCGGCCGCCAGCCAGTCGAACATCTCCCGCAACGCCCGCGCGCGATGGCTGACCTTCATCTTCTCGGCCGCCGGCGCTTCGCCGAAGGTGCAGCCGAACGGCTCGTAATAGAACAGCGGATCGTAACCGAACCCGTTCGGCCCGCGGGGCGCGTCCACGATGCGTCCGTCGACGACGCCGCGAAACGTCCGCACCAGTTGGCCGGCGCGCGCCAGGGCGATGACGCACACAAACCGCGCGGAGCGATCGACGGCTCCGGCCAGACGCTCGAGCACCAGGGCGTTGTTGGCCGGATCGGTCGCCTCCGGCCCGGCGTAGCGCGCCGAATGCACGCCCGGCGCCCCGCCAAGCGCGTCCACCTCCAGGCCGGAATCGTCGACAAACAACCAGTCCGACGTGCGGGCGCCGTAGTAGACCGCCTTCTGAATGGCGTTTTCCTCAAACGTGGACCCGGTCTCCTCGGGCGCGGCGATCGACCGGAGATCGGCGAGCGTTTCGACGTCGAACAGCCCATGCGACTGCTCGCCGGCGGCCAGGCGGAACTCGCGCAGCTTACCCGGATTGCTGGTGGCGCAACGCAGGATCATCGGCCGCCCAGCGCGGCCTTCTGGGCCTCAAACAGACCCGCCATTCCGCCCCTGCCGAGTTGAATCAGAGCTGACAACTGCGCATCGTCAAAAGCGCTCTTCTCCGCCGTGGCCTGCAACTCGACGAAGCGTCCGGCGCCGGTCATGACGACGTTCATGTCCACTTCGGCGGCCGAATCCTCTTCATAGCAGAGATCGAGCAGCGGCGCTCCACCCAACACGCCCACGCTCACCGCGGCCACGTAATCCCGCACGGGCCAGTGTTTGATCTCGCCGGCCTGCTGGTACATCCTGAGCGCCGTCGACATCGCCACAAACGCGCCGGTGATGGCGGCGCAACGGGTGCCCCCGTCGGCTTGAATCACGTCGCAATCGAGGATCACGGTCCGCTCGCCGAGCGCGTTCATGTCCACGACAGCGCGCAGCGCGCGGCCGATCAGGCGCTGGATTTCGAGCGTCCGCCCGCTCTGGCGCCCCTTGGCGACCTCCCGCGGATTGCGCGTGATGGTGGCGCGCGGCAGCATCGAGTATTCGGCCGTCACCCAGCCCTTGCCCGAACCGCGCATCCACTGCGGCACGGTGGATTCCACCGTCGCCGCGCACAGCACCCGCGTATTGCCCACCTCGATCATCGCCGACCCTTCGGCCGTGCGCTGATATCCGATGGTGATCGACGCCGGACGCAGTTCGTCCGGTCTTCGTCCGTCAACTCTCATTGAGACTGTAATCCCCAATAAAACAGCATCATGATCAATCCAAACACGGTCAAGACGATCACCAGGCACGGCGCGGCGCCGGCCCACCCTTTCTTGCTCGTCTTGCCCGCCCTGGGAGCTCTGAACTTCGACATCTTCCCCTAAAACGGCCCATGGCCGTCACCCTTTCAAATATCGCGCGGCCTGCCGAAAGAACTCATCGAGCGCCGCGAGAGTCGGCGCCGTCAGGTCCTTCACCGTGATCGAAACCACCGGACGGCCCCGTTCGGCCAGCGCCATCTGCGTGGCCAGAAACTGGGCCCGATGGTAGTCGGCAGTGTAGCCGGCTTCCGCGAGTTCGGCGCTCGTTTCGTTCAGCAGAACCGTGGAGAAACAGCCGCCGTGGCCGATGATCATCTCGTGATAGGAGTGGTTCATCGCCGGGCCCTCATACACGTCCACGGGCGCCTTCAACCGCGACCGGAACACGAGTTCGCCCGCCCGTTCGAGCACTCGCCGCACCGCCGCGCCGTCCTTTGAATATCGCAGATCTCCGAAGAAACTCAATTCGCCGTAGGTGGCGCCCTGCTCCATGGCGCTGCGCAGCAAGGCGGCGTAAACGGCCGGCGCCGCGCCTTCCCTGGGGGCCACCGGCACGCCCGCGTGCTCATAGCGCAGGGTGACCCGGTTGCGCCACTTCGCCTGGTGCGGAGTCTCGATGAAAGCGCGCCATTCGGTCGATTTCGCGATGCCGCCGGCCTTGGCCGCCGCCGCGTGCAGGCGATTGGTGATCGCCTTGTACAACTCCACGCTGGGCTGGGTGACGAAGTTCATCTTGCGCAGGAAGCCCAGGCCGAACACCGCGTAGTGGACAAACTGCATGTAGGTGGAAAGCGGCGTCTCCTTGGGGAACGCAACCACCGCGGCCGGATAGCCGGCGCGCCGCAACAGCGCGAGCTTCGGAGCCTCGGGGCTGGTTTCGCCCTTCACCTGCACGCCCAGGAACACGCGGTCCTGTTCGGGATCCTTCGGCGCGCGGTAGTTGGACGTCTTCACGCGTTCGCCGATGATGATCTTGATCCCGGTCTCCTCGCTCTTGCCGAGGCTTTCCTCAAAGTCCTGTTTGGTCCACAAGGCCGCGCCGGCCCAGCATTTGGGCAACATCAACGTCACCTTGTCGCGCCCGGCCAGACCCTGCGCGTGCAGGAACGCCGCCAGCCGCCAGGCGGCCGCGATCTGCTCGTCGCCCAGGCTCGCGCCGCGGATCCACGCCTCCAGGTCGACGCCGCAAAGGCCCAGCGGATACAGGCTGCCGCGCGTCATGGGAGCGCTGTGGCGTCCGGCCGTGGAGTTCCCGTTGTCGGGCTGCAACTCGACCTTGCGATATCCGCGAGCGGCGGCGAACTGGTCGAGCAGCGATCCCGGCAGCGTCATGTAGATGAAGTTCGGGCGCGAATCCACGCCTTCGCGATCGTACAGCGCGGCCAGCTTCTCGAGGTTCACGACCGGCTCGTAGGAGGTCATGCCCATGGCCATGCCGACCACCAGCGTGCGCTTCAAGGCCTTGCCAAGCGGCAGGCGCGAGCGGCGGGCGATATCGTCGAGAATGGCGGAGAGTTTGGCGGGATCGGTGGAGTCGAGCACGTAGACGCGCGGGCTCTTGCGGAGCAGGCCCACCGCGTTGTACATCGATTTGTCCTCGGCCGAACCGCCCATGCCGGCCCAGATCACGAATTGCAGCGGCGCGTCGTGCGTCTCGCGAATGCGGCCGCGGATTTCGGCCAGCTCGCCGAGCACCATCGCCGGCCATTCCGGATGCTTCGCCGCCTGCCAGGTCAGGTTGAGGACGCCGTAACTGTTCTTGGTGACCCGGCCGTTCGAGTCCACCTCCGATCCGATGGCGATGAGGATGTTCTTGGTGGGGTCGAGAGCTTCAAGCCCATGGCGGCGGGCGCGGGAATCGAGAGCCTTCAGGCGGGCCAGCGTGTTTTCGGAGACGAACCGCTCCGCGAACGCAGCCGACGGCGGCTCGTCGTGATAGAGGGAGATCTGCACGTACCTTCAGTTTTGCATAGGCGCTCCCGGGGCGGAGTTTTGCGGGACGAGGCCGCGCCTTATACGATGACAGGCATGACCAGACGGCGTTGGCTTGCATTGTGCGTGACGGCTGCGGCCTGCGGGCCCGGGCGGGAGGAGACCAGTCCCGCGCTGCCGCGGCAGGCCGGATCCTGGACGCTCGCAAGCGACGCGCAACCGGTGGCCGACCGCGCCGGCGCGGCCAGGGCGGCGTGGCGCGCCACCTACGCCGGCGCTCCCGCCATGACGCTGACGGTGTACGCAATGCCCACCGAAACCAGCTCCTTCGACGCGTTGCAGAAATGGCGCGCCACGGCCGGAAGGCTGGCGTTCTACAAGGGCCGCTACTTCTGCATCGCCGAGTCCACGGGCGCGGGATTCGACGAACTCAGCCGGTTCACCACCGCCTTGCGCGAGGCGCTGCCGTCTCACTGAAACTTCGGATCGAGGGGATGCCGGCGCTGTTTTTCAAACGCCAGCCACTCGTTGGCGAGCTTGTGGGAGGCGGCCCAGCCGGCCGGGTAATGCCCGCCCGGGACCTTCACGCCGGACTTTGAGACGCGCGGATCCTGGGCCGCGCCGCCATCGCGGAGGTACAGCCAGAACCCGCCTCGTTGGGAGGGCGCGAGCAGGCTGACAACGGCGGTTTGCGGCGTCGGGTCGAGGATCGGTTCGAGCCACGCAAACAACAGCGGACGGATGTTGGCCAGCGCCCCCCGTCGCGGCGCGCCATTCTGAATGGCGAACATCCACGGGGCGCCCTTGTCGAAGCGCGACCGGAAGTAGGCGCGGGCCGGCTCGACTCCCGCCTCGGCGTCGTCGGAGTTGGCGATGATCAGTTGCGGGACTGCGGCGGCCGCTTGCGCCACCGGCGTCGCATCCTCCTTGTCCGGACAGTAGGCGATCGCCCCCGCCACTCGCTCCGGGTTGAAGGCGGGCATGCGCGAGGCGAGGACGGCCGAGGCGCCGAACCCGAACGCGATCACTTTCGTCGACTGGAGTTCGCCGTGTCCCGAGGCCCAGGCCAGTTCGTCCAGCGCGGCGAACAGCGCCCGCCCCAGACCCTTGGCCGGGTCCGGGTCCATGTCGTCGCCGCCGGCGGCGGCGCGGCAGTGGCGCGCAAACAGCAGCCCGAGCCGCTCGCGTTCGGCGTAGCGGAACAGCTCCGGATCATTGTAGAAGGCCTGCACCTCGCGGCCGCGGTCGAAGATCGCCAACACCGCGCGAACGGCCACTCGCGGCGTCGGCAACGTCAGCTCATAGCGGCACGGCGAGGCGATGTTCTCGCCGGCGGCGGGCTTCACCGTGGCTGTGAAAACGCCTTGCCCGGCGGCGGCGGAGAGGCCCATCAACGCGAGTACGGCGGCGCGCACCATGTATCTATGAGAAGCGTTCGCGGCTTTGCGCGCAACTCGCGCCTCGCGCGGGGCGCCGGCGATTCGTGACACAATCGAGGTTCCCTTTCGCGTGAAATCGAAACCCCAGGACTATCTGCCCACGCTCGACGGATGGCGCGGCGTGGCGCTGTGCATGCTGCTGTTCGCCCACGTCCGTCTGCCCGGACAGGCGCTACAGGGGCTGGCGCTCTACGGCGGCGTTTCGGTGCACATTTTCTTCGCGCTCAGCGGATTCCTCATCACCCAGCGGCTGCTCGACGAACATCGCCGGACCGGCGGCATCAGCCTCCGCGCGTTCTATATCCGCCGCGTGTTCCGCATCCTGCCGGCGGCGCTCACCTACCTGGCGTTCCTGTCGATACTGGGCTTCGGATTCAAACTGATTCCGCTGACGGTGGGGCAGATTGTCGCCGGGGCGTGCTTCTACCGCAACTACTGGGTGGAGCCGGCCGATGTCAGTTGGTACACCGGGCACTATTGGTCATTGTCGGTGGAAGAGCACTTCTACCTGATCTGGCCGGGTTTGCTGGCGCTGATGGGGATTCGCCGAGGGCGTTGGATGACGCCGCTGCTCGCCGTGATGTTCGCCGTCTGGCGCGGCCTGGACATGCACTACGGCTGGCTTGCGTCGATCAATCCCGGGTGGCGCAACCTGGTGGGGCGCACCGATTACCGCATGGACGGGTTGTTCTGGGGCTGCGCCATGGCGTTCCTGTGGGATTGGGCTCCGGCGCGCGAGTGGCTGCGGACCAGGGGACGCGCCGAATGGGCCATTCCCGCCTGGATCGCGATTGTGCTGTGCCTGTACTTCGAGCCGCCCGGCTACCTGGCGCTGTTCGCCTTCCTGCTGCCCATCCCGCTGGTGTTCACCACGGCGCGCCCGGACGGCCGGTTCGGACGCTTCTTCGAAGGCCGGTTCATCTCCTGGTTCGGGCGGCTGTCCTATAGCGTGTACATCTGGCAGATGCTGTTCCTGCCGGCGTACGGGATCCCGATTTCGCTCGGATGGCTGCAGTGGGCGCCGCTCAATCTCTTCATGGCCGTCGGCTGCGCGTGCGCGAGCTACTACTTCATCGAGAAGCCGTTCCGCCGGATCGGGGTGCGGCTGGCGGCGTCGAAAGGCGCGCCGGCTCAGGCGTAGGGCCGCGGTTGGGGCGGGTACTGCGGCTGCGGCTGTCGGAACATCGGCTCGGTCTCGGCCTGCAACAGAACCCACAGGCCGTATACGCCCAGCGCCGTCCCGAACGGAATGCTCAGCAGGTGCAGCGCCGACAGAATGATGGTCAGCACGCGGGCCCACGGACGGAAGCTCAGCAGTCCCCATCCCGCGATAATCGCCGGCGCCGAAAGCACCAGCAGGAACACCAGAATCCCAACTCCGATGATCGGGAGAATGACGGCCGCCTGGTCGGCGTCGTGGCTCGAATCGACCTGCTGGATGAAGCCCGCCACGCCTCCCAGCACGGCGAACACGATGATTCCGGCCAGCACCCCCAATCCACCGTAGACGATGTTCAGCCAGCCCAATATCTTTACGTGTTGCTGCAAGGAAGCCTCCTCAACCAAAGAAGACGAATAACACGCCGCTACAGTTCGACGATTCTATCACCGGCCAGGGGCGCGCTCCCAACTGAGCGCGAACGTGCACGGGGTCGCGCCGTTGAGAGCCCGGACGCCCACCTTCACCGCGTATCCGTTGCGGGCCGACGGCTGCTCCAGAATGCGGATGTCGGCCTGGCCGCCGGTCTCATCCAGCAGCACGTGCGCCTCCAGGTCGGGCAGCGGGCGGGAGAATTTGAAGCGTTCGCGAAAAACGGGCCCGCCGCGTTCCGCCTTCGATACGCACTTCGCGGCGCTGCACTCCACCACCGCCTCGCCTTCCACCGTGCCGGTCCAGCGCAGGCGGTCCATCTTGCCGGATGGCGTCGCGGCGGCGCGGTCCCAGGAGAGCGCGATGGAGTAGTGGCCCGTCCCGTCCTGCCGGTCCTCGATCAGGATGCTGGCGGAATACTCGTTCTCGACGCCCGGTTGAGCGACCAGCCGCACGGCGCCGCGTCCCTGGCGCACCTCGATGCGAAGCGTCTGGCGGGTCTCGGGCAGCGGCGTGGCGAAGCGGAACTTCGCCCCCGACACTGGCGCGCCGTCGCGGACCTCCACTTCCACCTTCTTGCCGCGCACGTGCACCACGGCGACGCCCGACACGTCGCCCTCCCACGTAAATTGCTGGCCGGCGGCCGCCACCGCCAGCATCGCCCCTAACAGGACGGCTCTCATTTCAGGTTCTTCTCAAACAGCGCGAAGATGCGCTTATACTCGTCGGCCCAACTTGTGGGTTGCACGAAACCGTGGTCTTCCGCCGGATACATTGCGATGTCCCAGTTGGTCTTGCGCAGTTCGATCAATTTCTGGGCCAGGCGCACGGTGTCCTGGAAATGCACGTTGGTGTCGGCCATGCCGTGGCAGATCAGCAGCGCGCCCTTGAGACCCGCGGCGAAGTAGATCGGCGAGGACTGTTTGTACGCCTCGGCGTCCTTCTGCGGCATGTTCAGGATGCTCGACGTGTAGCCGTGGTTGTAGTGGGCCCAATCGGTTACCGGGCGCAGCGCGGCGCCCGCCGCGAAGACGTCCGGCTGGGTGAACAACGCCATCAAGGTGATGAATCCGCCGTAACTGCCGCCGTAGATGCCGATCTTCTTGGGATTCACGCCGTATTGGGACACGATCCACCGGGCCGCGTCGACGTGATCGTCCAGGTCCTTGCCGCCCATGTGACGGTAGATGGCCGTTCGCCAGTCCCGGCCGTAACCCGCCGAGCCGCGGTAGTCGATGTCGATGACCAGATAGCCGTGCTCCATCAGGAAATGGTGGAACAGGTACTCGTGCGAGTAACTCGACCACCACTTATGGACGTTCTGCAGATATCCCGCGCCGTGCACAAACACCACCGCCGGGCCGCCGCGCTGGAAATTGGCGGGCTTATAGACGCGCACCGGCGCCTCGGCGCCGTCACGGGTGGTGAAATGCGTGATCGGCGCGTCGATCCACGGGTAGCTCGCGAAGTCGGGCGCGGGCGACGAAGTGAGTTTACGCTCCTCGGCTCCAGGCCGGTTTTCCATGACGTATAACTCGGGCGGCTTGTTGGTGTAGGAGTGGATATCGGCGATCCACCGCTCATCGGCCGACAGGGCCGGCGCGTGATGTCCCTTCGACGATGTGATGCGGGTCCGCGGGCCACCCTCGGCCGGCATCGAGAACAGATGGACCTCGGAAGGATCGGGCTCGTTCGACACGAGATAGAATCTCGACTTATCCTCGGACAGCCACGCCGAGCCGACTTCCCAACGTCCCGACGTCAGCGCGCGCGACTCGCCGCCGTCGTAGGGAACCGCGTATAGCTGCGAGTAACCGGTCCGTTCGCTGAGGAACCACAGGTCCTGGCCGTTCTTCATCCAGCCGAATCCCGCCCCGCGCCCGAAACCGTCGAAGCCGCCAAGCCCGCGGATCCAGGCCTCGTCGTGATCGGACGTCAACACGCGGGTCTTGCCCGTCGCCATGTCCAGGGCTAGCAGCCAGCGGTCCTTGTTATCGGCGGAGCGGGCCATCAGCACGGCCTTGGTCCCGTCTTCCGAGAACTCCGGGCGCATCAGCGCGACGTCCCGCTCGGCCGGCTTCTTACCGTCCCCCGCCGTGGGCGTCTGCTGGCCGTGTTCGATCCACTTCACCGCCCCATCGGCGACGCCGACGATCGCCATGCGCGAGTGCGCCTGCACATCGCCCACCTTGTTCCGCGACCCGATATCTTCCGTATAGCCGGACTCGGTCACGAAGTTCGGCACGATGGTGTTTTTCGTACCCTGCGGCGCTTCGCCGATCGCCGCGATGACGGTCTTCTCGTCGGGCGCCAGGATCAACGACGCCACTGTCTGGCGCGGTTGCAGAGTCATCGCCTTGCGCGGATTCTCCCGCTTGCGGCGCGCTTCCTCCTCCTCTCGGATCTTGGCGCGCTGGCTGACCACGTCGATCAGGTCACGCTCTTCCTTCTTCACGAACTCCTGGCTATCGGTCCCCTTTGGAGGCTCGCCAGAGCCGCGCGCCGCCGCCATCCCGCGTGCTCCGCCCGGTCCCGCCGCCGGCTGGTCCGCGGCGCCGGCGGGACGGATGTCGGTCAACTGTTCGAGCGCGCCATCCTCGAGCGACAACGTGTAGAGGTTGCCCGAGCGGGTAAACCAGATGCGCTTGCTGTCGCGGGTCCAGTGCGCGTTGGACTCGACGTCGGCGGTCCTCGTCACCCGGCGGGTGTGGCCGCTCGCGTTGTCGCGAATGAAAATATCGCCCTCGCGCGCCCACACCAGCCGAGCCCCGTCCTTCGACCGTTCAGCGCCGGTGGGTGGAATCAGCTTCGCTTCATCCTCGGTGAGTTTCCGCAAACCCGATCCGTCGCGGTTCACTTCATAGGTGTCGAACGGCTTCAGCACCGGTTCCGACGCCTGTTTCCATTCAAACCAGATCTTTCCGGAATCGGCGGCGAACCGGGGCGCGGAGGGCTCATAGCCATACAGGCCCGGCCCTCGCATGATGTTATCGATGGTGAGAGAAAACGGCTTCTGGGCGCCGAGCGTCGCAACCAGCACGAACACACCGGCAGCGGGGAAAAGCAAGCGGGACCGCATATCGTGATACTAGCAGGACGTTCCCGCGCCCCCTGTTGTAACACCGCTCGTCGAAGGTCGCCCCACGCCCTACTTTTGCGCCGATTGGCTGAGAGCCCGCGTCCGCAACGCTGTCACCGCCTGCAGGCGGATCCACTCGGGCGTCAGCGCGTGCGACGCCACCCCGCTGGCGCTCATCGAGTAGTCCAGCCCCTTGAGCAGGGTGGCGATCTCCGCCTGCACGTGTCCGGTGGAAATCAGCACCGGTTGGATGATGACGCGCGTATCCTCGCCGTAGCGCTGTACGCGGTCGCGCAGCGACGCCACGGCGGCGTCCTTCACCGGCTTCGGAGCGTCGTCTCGAATGGTGGCGGCTTCCACCCGGCGGAACCCGTGCGCCGATTGCAGATAGGCGGCCTGCACCTTCAGGCACGCAAGCCACTTCTCGTTGTCCGGCTCCTCGTTCGGGCCGTGCGCCACCAGGATCACCGATTCGTTCCGGGGCGACTTGGAGGCCGACCGCACCTGGTCCGCGAGGATGCCGCCCAGCAGGCGGTCGCTATCCATGGCCGGGGTCACCAGCAACTGGGCGCGGGTCTTCAACGGCTGGTGATCGACGTGCCCAGGCGCCTCCTGGCGGTCGCGCCCGTAGTAGCGAATCTCCTCGTAGTGATCGCTGAAGGAGGAAACCAGCAAGGGCACGATCACAATCCGTTTGACGTTGGCCTTGTCCAGCCGTCCGGCCACGCTGGCCAGCTCCTGGTCCGGCGTTCGCGCCGTCAGAAACGCGACTCCCTTCGGGCCCGCCCAATCCACCCGGTCCATCATATGGATGACGCGTTCGTTCCATCCCTCCACACGGGCGCCGTGGGCCACCACCAGGAGCGCATCCTCGCCGGGGGCCTCGCCCGCATTCGCCACCGGCCCGCACAGCGCGCAGAGCGCCGCCGCCACCACCATACCTAGAGTTCGTTTCATGTCCATTTTCCTTTCTTTCAGGGTCGATCCCGCGTTTGGGCCGGCTCGACCGCATCGATCCGATCGAGGTTGGCGCCACCGCTTGCGCCGCCAATGACGAACATCCGGTCGCCAGCCGGCGCCATCCGGTGGGCGATTCGCGGCGTCGCGCGCCCCGCTTCGATCCACCGCCGCGTCGATTCGTCGAGCCGGTGGATAACGCCGTCGGCCAGGCTGACGTACAGTCGCCCCCGGTGTACGCAGGCGGCGGGCGCGAAGGTGTTCATGCCGGCGCCCGGCAGCGTCGGCCCTTTCGTCCAAAGACCGGTGGCGGGGTTGTAGATGTTCACTTCCGCGGAGACCGCCCCCTCCGCGTCGATGCCGCCCATCGCGAACATTCGCCCATCGTGCGCGGCGGCGATCAGCGCGCGCCGCCGGAACGGCTGCGGCGCGGCTTTCCATTCGAGCTTGCCCGCCGTGAGGTCCATCATGAGGATGGTGTCCGCCCACGTTTCGCCGGCCTTGCCGCGCAGGTTCCAGCCGCCCGACACGATCAGCGTGTCGCCCACCACCACGACATCGTGAGAGGATCGCGGCTCCGGCAGCGGGGGAAGCGCCTCCCATTGCCGCGTCGCGGGATCGAAGCGCGCGCAGTCCGCTAACGAGTGGTTATCGGCGGCCGTCCCGGGGGCGTTGCGCGGCGTCATTCCGCCGATCCGATAGATCTTTCCCCCGTGCGCGGCCAGGTTCAAACCCTGCAGGCGCGGGCCTTCCGGAAGCCGCTCCCACGGCCCCGGCGTGGAGAGCTTCAGCCGTACGAACTCGCCGGAAACCGCCTCGGTCGAGTACGTATGCGTGGGCGCGACGTGACCGCCGTACACGTACAACCATCCGCCGTCAGCCACCGCGCCGAAGCTGGACGTCGCCCGGGGAAGTGGCGCGAAGCGGACGGCCGGAGCGTCGAACACGAGCGTCGCGTAGTGGCGAAGCTCTTCGTATTTCTTGCCATCGCGCTCGCCCTCCGCCGGCTCCCAGAACCGAGCCCAGGCTCCATAGCGGCCCGCCTGCGAGAACGCCTCGGTCTCCCCGGATTCACCGGTTCGGACCTTCTTCTGCGCGCCGTCCGGCAGGATCACGGTCACCTCGGCGTTGGCCGCGGGCTTGCCGTGCGCCAGCAGCCGAAGACGCAGCGCCCCGGCTTCGCCCACGGGGACAATCTCCACGGGCGCCGCTTCACCGACTGCCGCGCCGCCGGCCAAGGGATCGCCCAGGATGGTCTTCGGGTAGTACAGCAGCAGGTGCGGCTTCCCTCCCGCGCGCTGGGTCAACCCCAGATCGGCAACGCCGTGGATCAGTCGCGGGCTGCCTTGCCATTGGATCCGATACGCGTCGTCGGCGCGAGTCATGGCCGCCGGCGTCTCGTGGCCATCCGCGTCCCTCACCCACAGCCTGGCCCCGGAAATCAGCCCGGGATCCACGCCGCCGTCGGGCTGGAGCACTTCGCTGATGAAGACCTTCGCCGATTTGCCACCCCCGTCCGCCACGACGAAGACAAAATGCGCCTGCGCCAGCGTGGCGGCGCCGAACAGCAGCAGCGCGCACAGAATGTGTTGCCTCATTTCCCCTCCCTTTCCTCTTGGTGAGCCGCCTTCGATCGCTGCTCCAGCAGGAGTTCGAAGTTGGCCGCGCTCGTCGATAGCAGGGCGACCAGTTGCATGTACGCGCCCGGTTCGAGCGCAAGCGTCAACGGCCCGACTTGCAGGTGGATATTCCCGCAACCGCCGCAATCGTAGACCGCGCCCAGTCCCTTGATGGAGGCGAGCACCGTTCCATCCGCCGTCATGTCTTACTCCCCTCCCAACCGCCAACGCAGCCCGATCCGCCAGGTCCGGCCGTAGTCCGGACGGTCGAACGTGGGCGTCGCCAGCGCGAGCTTCCGGTCGCGGCTGTCGGCCAGGTTGTCGATCGAGGCAAACGCCTGAAGCCCGCGCGCCAGCCTCTTCGACAGGTAGGCGTCCCACATCTGGTAGCCGTAGCCGAAGGTCCCCGTCGACGGGTTGAGCGGCCACCGGCTGAAGAAGCTCCCGCGAACGTTCGCAAGCACGCCCCACCGGGGATTGCTGTAATCGGCCTTCACATAGCCCTGGTGGCGGTGACGTTGCGGCAAGGCCAGCCCCGTCGCGCGGTCCACGGCGTCGAGGAACGTGTAAGCTCCCGACACCCCAATGCGCCGGTTCACCGCTACAGCGCCGTTCACCTCCACGCCTTGCGTGCGCGCCCGATTCAGGTTCAGGTAGATGTAGGTCAGGCGATTCGCCAGCGGGCTGAAGCTGACGGGTACGCCGTAGGGCGCAAGCAGCGCCGCCAGTTGGTCCGGCGTCTGGGGCGTGCCCAGCGAATAGGTGTCGATCAGGTTGTTCAACTGGTTGCGGTACAGATTCAACCCCACCTGCCAGCGGCGCTGTTGATAGGCGGCGCCGGCGGAGAAGCTCGCGCTCGTTTCCGGGCGAAGGGTCGGGTTCCCGATCACCTGATAGAAGCTCGAGGGATTGGCGAAACGGTAGTAGAGCTGACCCAAATCCGGAGCGCGGAAGCCCTGGCCGAACGAAGCGCGCGCGATCCAACGCTCCGTCAGCCGGTACACTGCGCCCGCCTTCGGGACCATGTGGTCGCCATACCGGGAGTGGCGCTGATAGCGGCCGCCCAGCGTGACGGTCAGTTTCCGAGTCGGTTGCAGCCGGTCCTGGAGCCAGACGTCGTTGGTGGTCGCCTGCTGCCCCGCGTTATCCCCAACCAGGCGGTTCGCTCCGCGGTAGAGGTCCTGCGCCCACTCGGCTCCGCCCTGCAGCAGTTGCCGGGCGCCCAACTGCCGCGACAGGGTCGCATCCAGCCGGTGATAGCGTTCGTTGAGATTCGCAAAACCATAGCTGGGCGTGTTGGTCCCCGCCAGGTCGGTCTTCGAGTTCTCGTCATAGCGGGCGGCGTAGGCGCGGGCTTGAAGGGTGGTCGCCGGAGTCAGCACGAAATCGCCGGTGACCGCGTACATCTGGCTGCTGTCGTTGCTGGTTCCCAGCGTCAGTCCGACGCTCGAGTTCGTCAGGCCGGTTTGGTGATTGTGATAGGCGGTCGCGCTGAAGCCGACCGTGGCCCGCTCGCTCCATGCATAGCGCAACCGCGTCAGCACGTCGTTGCGCGCCAGGTCGGGCCCCACCGTGCCCGGGTTGCCAGGGATCAGCCCGTAGGCGTCCTGCCGGTGGTGTTCCAGGTCGGTGAAAAAGGTCAGTTTCTTCCACCGGGCGCCCAGGTCGACGCGGCCGTCCATCGCGCCCAGCGAGCCGCCCGACATCGCCAGCCCCAGGCTGAAGGGCTCGGCCGGCTCCCGGGTGATCATGTTGATCACGCCGCCGATCGCGTCCGAGCCATACAGCGCAGAGGCCGCTCCCTTGGCCACTTCCACGCGCTCCAGCTTGCCCACGTTCTGCCGGTTCAGGTTCAGGCTGCCGCTCTTGACGCCGCGGGCGCCCACCACCGGCAACCCGTCCTGCAACACCAGCACCTGGCGCGAATCGACGCCCTGGATCTGCTCGGCGCCCACCGTCCCCGAAGATCCGCTGCGGACCACCACGCCGGGGATCTCGGAAAGCACATCGCTCACCCGCTCATACCCGGTGTCCCGAATCTGCTCCCTCGTCAACGCCTCCACCTTCACCGGGGAGTCCGCCTGGAGTTCCTCCACACGGGAACCCGAAACCACCGTGATCTGTTGATCCATCCGCGCCAGGCCAAGCTCTGCCTCCACCACTTGGACCCGCCAAGGCCGTCGCAGATCGACGACGCGGGTTTCATTGGATAAAGCGGGCGCCGAAAAGGACAGCGAATAGCGCCCTTCGGGCAGATCCGCGAACGAGAACTCGCCCGCGTCGTTGGTTTCGCCGCTTCGGGACCATCCGCTGAGCGCATTGCGCAGCACCGCGGAAGCGCGCGCGACGCCCAGTCCGCTCGCGTCGCGCACACGCCCCTCGATTCTGCCGCCGTCGGCAGCGGACGGCGCGGGCGGCGCCGGTTGGGCGCCCAGGGACGCGCAAAGGCAAAACACCATCGTTCCCAGGGCGCACCCCAGTGAAGTTGAAGCTCGATTTCCAGCCATGTTCCTTTCCCTTGAAAGCCCTGGCTGGCGGCGCCTAGAATGAAAAGGTCGCCAGCCCTCCGGGTTGTCGATTTCCAGGTCCCTTCGGTGCTTCGCCAAAAGTTAGCCGCGGGGACCCGCCTCGATTCGTGCTCTCGCCATGGCCGCCGGTCGGCAGCCCACCATCAGTTGCGAGCGAGTTGCATTTACAGGAGGCTCTCGTCCGAATTATGCAGTATTCGTTTACTTCTCGTCAATCGATTTCTGCAACTGAGTTGCAAGACAAATGAGCCAGGCGCCGATTCCGCGGCTCGCCCGACCGGCCGCCCGGCGCTCCCCGGCAAACCCCGCGCCGCGCCCCGCCATGGGACAATATAGATACACTCTCCCGGCCTCAGACACCCGGATTATGCTCGATCGCATCACGGTGCACGGCGCGCGCCAGCACAACCTGAAGAACATCGACGTCGAAATCCCCCGCAACACCCTGACCGTCATCACCGGCCTGAGCGGATCCGGGAAAAGCTCGCTCGCCTTCGACACCATCTACGCCGAAGGCCAGCGCCGCTACGTCGAAACGCTGTCGCCCTATGCCCGCCAGTTCCTCGACCAGATGGAGCGCCCTGAAGTCGACTCGATCGACGGCCTCAGCCCCGCCATCTCCATCGAGCAGAAGACCACCAGCCGCAGCCCGCGCTCCACCGTCGGCACCATCACCGAGATCTACGACTACCTGCGCGTGCTCTACTCCTCGATCGGCGTGCCGCACTGTCCCAACTGCGGCATCGAGATCTCGCGCCAGAGCGCCGAACAGATCCTCGAACAGGTGCTCGCCATCGGCCGCGACGAGCGCATCATGATCCTCGCCCCCATCGTCCGGGGCCGCAAGGGAGAGTACAAGAAGGAACTCGCCAAGCTCCAGACGCAGGGCTACGTGCGGGCCCGCATCGACGGAACGCTGCGCTCGCTCGATGAGGAGATCACTCTCGACCGCCGCCGCAACCACACCATCGAAGTCGTCGTCGACCGCCTGCTCATCAAGCCGGGTATCGAACAGCGCCTCGAAGCCTCCCTGGGGGCCGCCGTCAAGCTCGCCGACGGGCTGGTGATCGTCGCCGTGATCAACGGCAAGGAGCGGCTGTTTTCCCAGAAGCTCGCCTGCCCGGATTGCGGCGCGAGCGTCCCGCAGCTCGAGCCCCGCTCGTTCTCCTTCAACAGCCCCTTCGGCGCCTGCGAGGATTGCCACGGCCTCGGCAGCAAGTGGAGCTTCGACCCCGCCAAGGTCATCGTCGACCCCTCCAAGCCGCTGCTCGAGGGTGGTCTCGGTCCCGGCGCCAACTCGAGCTACGTGATCACCGCGCTCACCGAAGCCGCCTCGAAACTTCGCATCGACCTGGGCAAGCCCTTCGACGAGCTGACCGAGCGAGCGCGCACCGCGGTGGTGGTGGGCAACAGCTCCTTCGGGGGCATTTTGAGCCTTCTCCAGGACTCCTACGACAGCGCCAACGAGGGCTATCGCGATTGGCTGATGGAGTTCATGTCGCCCTCCACCTGCGCCTCCTGCGGAGGGAAGCGTCTCAAGCCCTCAAGCCTCGCCGTGCGCGTCAAGGGCGTGCCCATCTCGGAGTTCACCGGCAGGTCGGTGACGCAGGCCCTCGCCGTCGCCTCCGCCTGGGAGCTGACCGAGCGCGAACGCCAGATCGCGGCTCGCGTGGTCGAAGAGATCCGCAACCGGCTCGAATTCCTGTGCGCCGTGGGACTCGACTACCTGAGCCTCGACCGTTCCGCGGCTACCCTCTCCGGCGGCGAAGCGCAACGCATACGGCTCGCCACCCAGATCGGGTCGAAGCTGCGCGGCGTGCTCTACGTCCTCGACGAGCCGTCCATCGGGCTTCATCCTCGCGACAACGACCGTCTGCTCGACACCCTGGCGCGACTGCGCGACCTGGGCAACACCGTGCTAGTCGTGGAGCACGACGCCGAAACCATCGAGCGCGCCGACTACGTCATCGACCTGGGACCCGGCGCGGGCCGCCTGGGTGGCCAGCTAGTGGCCCAAGGCACGCCGCGTGCGATCATGCACAACCCGGAATCGCTCACCGGCCAGTACATGGCCGGCGCAAAGGCCATCACGCCGCCCGATTCCCGGCGTCCCGGCAACGGCAAGAGCATCATCGTCCACGGCGCGCGCGAGCATAACCTGAAGAACATCGACGTCGAGTTCCCGCTCGGCCAGCTCATCGTGGTCACCGGCGTGTCGGGCAGCGGCAAATCGACGCTGATCAACGATATCCTCTACCGTTCGCTCGCCCGCGAAATCTACGGCTCCCACGACGAACCGGGCGCGCACGACTCCATCTCCGGCCTCGAACACATCGACAAGATCATCGAGATCGACCAGTCGCCCATCGGCCGCACGCCGCGCTCGAACCCGGCCACCTACACCGGACTCTTCGCGCCCATCCGCGACCTCTACGCCATGCTCCCTGAATCGCGCGAGCGCGGCTACAAACCCGGCCGGTTCAGCTTCAACGTCAAGGGCGGCCGTTGCGAGGCCTGCCAGGGCGACGGGCTGAAGCGCATCGAGATGAACTTCCTGCCCGACGTCTACGTTACCTGCGACGTCTGCCGGGGGCGGCGCTACAACCACGAAACGCTCCAGGTGAAGTACAAGGGCTACTCCATCGCCGACCTGCTGGAAGCCACCGTGGAGGAAGCGCTCGGCGTGCTCGAGAACATCCCGCAGATTCAAGTCAAGCTCCAGACCTTGCACGACGTCGGGCTCGATTACGTCCACCTGGGCCAATCGTCGACCACCCTTTCGGGCGGCGAGGCGCAGCGCATCAAGTTGGCTAAGGAACTCAGCAAGCGCCAGACCGGACGGACGTTCTACATCCTCGACGAGCCCACCACCGGCCTCCACTTCGAGGACGTCCGCCGCCTGCTCGAAGTCCTCCAACGCCTGGCAGACCTGGGCAATACGGTAGTAGTGATCGAGCACCACCTGGACGTCATCCGGTCCGCCGACTGGATCATCGACCTGGGACCCGAAGGCGGCGAAAAGGGCGGCTCGATCGTGGTGTCCGGCACGCCGGAGCAGGTGATCCGCAACAAGCGGAGCCACACCGCCCGCGCCCTGGCCAAACATATGAACGGCGGCGCTGCGCAATGACCAAGTACAGTCTGTCTCCCCTGTCCTTCGACAACCTGAAGACCATCCCCATCGCCGACCGCGGCGGCAAAGTCCGCCCGGCCGACTTCGGACGGCCCCACGCCAGGGGCGCAAGCCTGATCGACAACCTTCCCCACATCCTCGCGGCCGATTCCCTGCGGGCCGTCATCGAAGCGATCGTCCAGGCCCGCGCCCGGCGCCGCCGCGTCATCGCCGGCATGGGCGGACACGTCATCAAGTGCGGGCTTGCGCCCATCCTGCTCGACCTCGCCCGCCGCGGCTACATCACCGCCTTCGCCATGAACGGCTCCGCCGCTATTCACGACTTCGAAATCGCCATCGCGGGCGCCACCAGCGAGGACGTGGAAGCCGTCCTGCCCGACGGCCGCTTCGGATCCGCCGAGGAAACCGGCCGCGAGATGAACACGGCCATCGCCGAAGGCGCCCGCGACGGCATCGGCTGGGGCGAATCGCTCGGCCGGCGCCTGGCCGCCATCGCGCAACCCGAATTCGCGTCCTACAGCCTGCTCCACCAGGCCTATGCCGCTGCGATCCCAGTCACCGTCCACGTCGCCATCGGGACCGACACGCCGCACACCCACCCCGCCGTCGACGCCGCCGCCCTCGGCCAGGCCACCCACCACGATTTCCGCCTGTTCTCCGCCCTGGTCGCCGAACTCAACGATGGCGGCGTCTATCTCAACATCGGCTCGGCGGTGGTGATGCCGGAAGTCTTCCTGAAGGCCGTCTCATCGGTTCGCAACCTGGGCTATCCGCTCGCCGGTTTCACCACCGCGAACTTCGACTTCCTGCAACACTACCGGCCCACGCAGAACGTCGTGAAGCGCCCCCACGCGAACGCGGGCGGCCACGGCTACGCCATCACGGGCCATCACGAAATCATGATTCCGCTGCTCGCCGCGGCGCTGGTCGAGCGCGACCGATGACGCCGGACGCATCCACCGAATCGCCCTTCTGGAGCTGGCACGACGTCGCGGTCTTCGCCGGCCTGGCGATTCCCGCGCTGCTCGCCGGAGCCGTCTTCGCGCAGGTGCTCGGCCTGTTCTCGCCGGTCCTTAAGGCTACCAAAGTCTGGCTCTCCATGGGCGCCTTCTACGCCCTCTGGTTCGGCGGACTGTACCTGCTCCTGAAGACCCGCTACGACCGTCCGTTCTGGCCCTCCCTCGGCTGGATCCATCCCGGCCCCGCCGCCTGGCTCTGCTTCCTGGCGGGCCCGTTGGTCGCCCTCTCGGTCGGCGGTCTGGGCGCCCTGTTACGCACGCCGCTCAAGGAAATGCCCATCGAAAAGCTGCTCGAAGGACCGGCCGGCGTCGCCCTGTTCGGCCTGTTCAGCGTCGTGCTCGGCCCGGTCACCGAGGAGCTCGCCTTCCGCGGATTCCTGATGCCGCTCGCCGTCCGCACCTTTGGCCCGTGGCCCGGCATCCTTGTGGCGGCCCTGCCCTTCGCGCTGCTGCACGGCCCCGAATACGCCTGGACGTGGCAGTACGTCGTACTGATCGGATTCGCCGGAGCCGTCTTCGGCGCCGTCCGCCACTACACGCGCTCGACGCTTGCGAGCGCCCTCATTCACAGCACCTATAACCTGACATTTTTTATCGCGCTGGTAACGCGCGTTGGGAGCAATCGATAAATGGTGGAAACAATCGAATGGACGCCGGATGGCGTGGTGATGATCGACCAGACGCGCCTGCCGCGCGAGACCGTCTACGTCACCTGCCGCACTTATGTTGAAGTCGCCGACGCCATCAAGACCATGATCATCCGCGGAGCCCCGGCCATCGGCGTCGCCGCCGCCATGGGCGTCGCCCTGGGCGTCATGGAGGACGCCGACTTCGACACGGTCTGCGACACCCTGGCCCGCACCCGGCCCACCGCCGTCAACCTCTTCTGGGCCATCGACCGCATGAAAGCCCTGAAGGCCTCGCTCGCCGGCGCCCCGCGCGCTCAACTCATCGAACGCATGACGGCCGAAGCGAAACAGATCAAGCTCGAAGACGTCGCCATCTGCGAAGCCATCGGCCGCAACGGCGCCGCGCTCGTGCCCGACGGCAAAACCGTCCTCACCCACTGCAACGCCGGCGCGCTCGCCACCGCCGGATACGGCACCGCCCTCGGCGTCATCCGCGCCGCCGTCGCCGCCGGCAAGCAGATCGACGTATTCGCCGACGAGACCCGCCCGTTCCTCCAAGGCGCCCGCCTCACCGCCTGGGAACTCGACCAGGACGGCATCCCCACCACCCTGATCACCGACAACATGGCGGGCCACTTCCTCCGCTCCGGCCGCATCGGCTGCGTGGTGGTCGGCGCGGACCGCATCGCCGCCAACGGCGACGTCGCCAACAAAATCGGCACCTACTCCGTCGCCGTGCTCGCCAGGGAGAACCACGTCCCCTTCTACGTGGCCGCCCCCATCTCCACCCTCGACCTGACCCTCTCCTCCGGCGATCTCATCCCCATCGAACAGCGCCCCGCCGCCGAGGTCACCCAGGTCTTCGGAGTTCCCGTCGCCCCCGAAGGCATACGCGTTGAAAACCCGGCCTTTGACGTCACGCCCGCCGCCTACGTCACCGCCATCATCACCGAACGCGGCGTCGCCCGCGCGCCCTACAACCAGTCCCTGCGCGAACTCATGAAGCAGGCCTGACGCTACACTAGGAGGCATAATGCCACGCTCCGCACTCCTCGCGCTCCTGCTGCCCCTGTGCGCGCTCGCCCAAATCGCCCCGCCCAACGAAGCGGGCGTCAGTTTCGGCCACGTTCACGTCATCACGCAGAACATCGAAGCGCAGCGCGCCTTCTGGACCCTGCTCGGCGCCACTCCCGGCAAGCCCGCCGGCCCGAACGAAGTGTTCATCGTGAAGGGCGCCAAGGTTCTGCTCCGCAAGCAGGACTCCTCCGGCGGATCCGAAGCCTCCACCGTCCACCACATCGGCTTCGCCGTCGCCGGCTTCGACGCCATCCTCGCCAAGGCCAAGGCAGCCGGCTACCCCATCCTCTCGACGCCCGAATCCATCGCCAAATACCACAAGGCGAACGTCATGGCTCCCGACAACGTGAACGTCGAACTCGTCGCCAACGACAAACTCGACGCGCCCATCGCCTTCCACCACGTGCACTTCTACAACTCCCCCATCGCCGAAACCAAGGCCTGGTACGTCAAGACCTTCGGCGCGGCCCCCGGCAAGCGCGACGCCTTTGAAGCCGCCGATGTCCCCGGCGCCAACCTCTCGTTTTCCGCCTCCAAATCCACCCCCGCCCCCACCAAGGGCCGCGTGCTCGACCACATCGGCTTCGAAGTCCGCAACCTCAAGGAGTTCTGCGACAAGCTCGAAGCGGCCGGCGTCAAGTTCGACCAGCGCTACACCAAGGGTCCCAACGCCAAGGTCGCCATCGCCTACATCTTCGATCCCTGGGGAACCTATATCGAATTGACCGAAGGATTGTAACGGTGATCGATCGTCTCAAGGCCATCAGGGCCTTTCTCGCACCCACGCTCCGCTTCTGGATGGAGACCGAGATCCACGTCTACTGTTTCTCCGTCTCGGCCAACGTGATCCTGTCGTTCTTCCCCTTCGTGATGGTGATCGCCTCCATCTGCAAGCACGTCCTGCGCTGGCAGGGGGCCGTCGACGCCCTGATTCTCGCCCTCAAGGATTACTTCCCCGCCGACATCATCATGTTCATCCGGCCGAATCTGATGTACGTCCGGGAACTCGAGTGGGTCTCTCTGCTATTGCTCCTTTTCACCGCCAATGGCGTGTTTGAGCCCATGGAAGTGGCCCTCAACCGCATCTGGGGCATCAAGGAAAATCGCAGCTTCGTGAAGAACCAGATGGTCAGTCTCGGCCTGATCTTCGCCTGCGGCACCATCGCCCTGCTTTCGGCCAGCGCCACCGCCCTCAATCAGCAGATGATCCGCAACATGGGCTGGACCGATCAGGACATGCAGGCCTTCCTCGGCGCCTTCGCCTTCAAGATAGCCGCCATCCCCCTCACCATGCTGCTGCTGTTCCTGGTCTACACCTTCCTGCCGAACGGACACATGCCCATGCAGCGCACCCTCCCGGCCGCCATAGTGGTGGGACTGCTCCTCGAAGTGCTAAAGTACGTGAATCTGCTGGCTTGGCCCTGGTTGCAGCAGAAGTTCCGAAGGGAGTACGGGCCGTTCATCTATTCGGTAACGATCATCTTCTGGTCCTTCTTCGCGTCCATGCTGGTGCTGGCGGGGGCTGAATGGGCAGCGAGAAGAGAAGGAGAAACCTCAAATCAGGAGGAGAAAGATCCAACCCTCGCGCAACAAGTAGGGTGAGGTTTCGCATGGACTACATGACGGAGATCGCCGCGGCGGCTTTACCGCATCTGCTCAGCGATCCTGTGGTCAGCCCGGTGGTGGAGAGCACCACCGAGGAAATCGAAGCGGCGCTCAAGACCGAAATGGGCTGGAGCCGTTTTCTGGACATCTGGCGCGACGGCGCCACCCAGGCGAGGTGCGACCTGCTGACGGACCTGCTCTACCGGCGGCCGTCCATCGCCGTCACCCTGGTCCGCACCCTGCTCGGCGGCGAGTACCCTTCCCTGCTCATCCAGTTGGCCCGCCGCATTCGCGCCGCCGCCCCCGACGCCGCCCTCGATCTCTACCGCAACCTCCCCGACGAAGATCTCCTGCACACCCTGCTGCTGTCGCCCGAGCGAGTGCTCATGCTGTCGGAAATACTGTCGGTGCCCGTTCCCTTCGTCACCGCCGAACACGTCCTGTGGTCCGCCGCCCAGAACGCGAACTCCACCGATTCCACCAAGCTTCAGTTCCTGATGTCCCGCCTGTCGCACCTCAAGGAACGCCTGGAAGTGGTGGGCCTGTCCATCGAACGTTGCGCCGACCCGGCCGTCCGCCGCGGCTACACGGCCTACCGCAACGCCGTCGACCGCGAAGTGGAGCAGACCGAGGCGAGCATGCGCCGGCTCGAACAACTGCTCGCCGGCCTCCGCGCCGCCCCCTCCAAGCCCGCGCGCGCCAAACGCTCCGCCTTCCGCGTCGTATGCCGCCCGCGCATCGCCGCCCTCCGCGCCTGACCCGTCCTTAAGGAGTCCCCGCCGGCAGCCCGAAGTAGTTGTGCCGGCCCTCGCCGCTGCCCAACCCGATATACGCCCGGAACACCACCTTCGATTCGGCCCACAGGCTGATCCCGAATCCGAAGCTGTGCCGCATGTTCCCGAAGCTCAAATCGCCCTTCCGCATCGCCGCCTGCCCCGTGTCGTAGAATCCCAGCACTCCGACATACTGCCAGATCCGCCGCTCGTACATCGTCTGGATCAGGAACAGGTTCGGCGCCCGGAACCGGTAATCGGCGAATCCCCGCAGCGTCGGCTGATTATTGATATCGGAGCCCCCCAGCGTCTCCTGCAGGTAGAACGGAACCGCGTTGGTCGCGCTCGCGTCCGAAAGCGAAACCACCCCGCGGATGCTCAGCACGCTGTCCCGCTTCGGCCGCCCCTTGCGGATCCGCTCCGGGTAAATATTGTGCGTCACATCCGCCTTGAACCGCCGAAACGAATAGTGGCCCGTATCGGTGTCGTGATAAAAGTGGAACCCCACCCGCCCGTCGAACTCGAACGGATAGTTGTGGTGCGGCCGCACAAACGCCTCCGTATGCAGGAAGGTGGGCTGCGAGTACAACCCCGGCGCGGTGCTCTCGCTGAAATACTGCTCGATGGACCGCACCGTTCCGTCATGCACGCCGGAAATATCGGGCATGATCCCTTCCACCACGCCCCCCACCCCCAGCCACGGCGCCACCGGAATCAGCGCATCGCCCCCCGCAAACACATCCCGTTCGGCGAAATTCACCAGGTTGGCTCGGCTCGTATCCGGACCCGGCCCGTAATAGGTCATCCGAGGCAGCCCGCGAGCCCGCACATACAGGCGCGCCGCATAGTCTTCGTTGTCTTTGTTCCACCGCGCCAGGTTCGGCCGCCGCACCCCGAACAGCGTCTCCGCCGCCCACGCCCCCCGCATGGAGACGGCGCCATTCACCGTAAAGGTCTTGCGCCAATCCCCCGGCCGGTCCAGCTTGTAGCCCAACCCCAGACCCGTGCCCGCCCCCGGCGCAATGCTCTTGATCACCGGATGCAGCGTCTTTTCCGTGAAGATGTCCGTCAGGCACGAAACCGCCGTCTTCGGCCCGAACGCCTCCTTCATCGCCAGGCAATCGCGCTTCAGTTCGTCGTAATTCGCGGCGGAGAGCGAAGCCGCCGCCAGAAACATAAGCAGCCCGGTGCGTTTCATCGCTATTGCCCCACCACCCGTTTCCGCGGACCCATCACTTCCTCCACCACCAGCCGAATGTAGTTGGAGGCGTCGCGCTCCGTCCGAATCTGCCCAATCGCCGTAATCCCCGATTTCCGCCGCTCGGCCGGCAGGTGCTGCTCCATATCGAAGGCCTGCTCCACCAGCGCCTGCTGATGCACCGTCAGCGGTTTATCCAGCGACACCAGCGGAGGCACGGGATCGACATCGTCAAACGCCGTGTCCAACTCCGGCGCATCGTCGCGCGGTTCGGTCCGCGTCAGCAGATGATCGAACGTATTCGCCCGCCGGTCCCGCTCGGTCAGGAACTTGTCCTGCCACTGGTCTCCCAGAAACAGCTTCCGCGCCGTCGCGATCACCGACGTGTGGTCGTACACCGTATGATCGATCGTCGACTTCTCAATCCACGGCGAAATCAGGATGGCCGGCACCCGCACGCCCAGCCGCGTAAAATCGAACGACGGAATCGGCGGATCGGTCTTGATGTTCTCGCTGACGTTCGTCGCGATCTTGCCGTCCGGATTCACCGTCCCCGGCGGCGTCACGTGATCGTACAACCCGCCATGTTCGTCATAGATCACCGCCAGCAGCGTGTTCTCCCACGCCGGCCCATTGCGCAGCGCATCGTACACGTTCCAGATCAGCCGGTCCCCCGCGCGGATGTCGTGGTCCGGATGCTGGTCGCACGCGCCGCAGTTGCCGCCGCCGTCGCAATCGTTGTAGCGCGGCTCAATCAGGCTGTAACTCGGCAGCCGCCCGTGCTCGCAATCCTCCAGAAAGTCATCGAACGTCGCGAACCACTTGCTCTGGTTGCTCGCGAAGTTCTTGAACGTCATCGCCACCGTCCAGTCGGAATAATAAATGGTGGAGGTGACTCCGTTCTCATCCAACAGCTCATACACCGTCTTCGACATGTTCCGCCAGATCGGATTCATGTCCACCCGCCCAATCGATGTCGCCGCGTGCAAAAACGCCCGATTCGGCAGCGTCGGCCCCGGCGCCGAGGAAAACCAGCGGTCGCAGTTGGCGTACTCTTTCGCCAGCTTCACAATCGCCGGAATCTTGTGCGGATCCGCCGGGTCATAACACCGCATGATGCGATGCGACTTCGGCACGCTATGCGTATGCTGCTCATACGCCTTCACAAACCCCTGCATCAACGGCCCCGCCGGCGAGCCCTGGTAATTCCCGAAGATCTGCATGTTGACATCGGGATAGTGGTGCCCGGGATCCGGCGTAAAATCCCCCGCCACCGCGGCGTCGTCGCTCACCTTCACCGGCTCCCCCGTGGAGTCGCGGCAAAACTCCGCCCCCGTCAACCCGTCCACCGGATACTGGGGCGTCGCCATGAACCCCAGCATGTGGTCGAAGGACCGGTTTTCCATCATCAGGCAGACCAGATGTTTGATCTTCCCAGTCATATCTCCTCCCGCCCGATCGTTGTAACGATTCCCTAACCCAGCTAGCAAGTATAGCCGAGAAGCCCGCCGATCGACCCCTCGTTGAGCGGTCATGCTATGCTGCCTGCAAAACGATGACCCTCACCCGGCGCAACCTCCTGCTATCGCTGCCCGCCGCGGCCGCCGCCCAATCCCCACTCGATCGTCAATCGATAGTGTCCCGCCACAACCCGACGTTTCACGCCCCCGACCCCCACGCCCCCCTCTCCATCGGCAACGGCGAATTCGCCTTCACCGCCGACTTCACCGGCCTCCAGACCTTCCCCGGCCTCTACGAACGCACCATCCCCCTCTGCACCCAGTCCCAATGGGGATGGCACTCCTTCCCCCTGCCCACCGGCCTCGACCCCGCCCAACTCCGCCTCGAAATGTTTGAAACATACGGGCGCCAGGTTGGCTACCCCACCAGCGCCAAGGGCCAGGAGCCTCTCTTCAACTGGCTCCGCGAGAACCCCCACCGTCTCAACCTCGCCCGCATCGGCCTCATCCTCGCCGACGGCCGCCCGCCCGCCCCATCCGACGTCTCCGCCATCGATCAGCGGCTGGACCTCTGGACCGGAACCCTGCGCAGCCGCTTCCGCCTCAAAGGCTCTCCCGTGGAGGTGACCACCTGCTGCCACCCGTCCGTGGACGCCCTCGCGATCTCGGTCGAATCCCCGCAGCCCCTGGCCATCGCCATCGAGTTCCCCTACGGCTCCCCGGCCATCAACGCATCGGATTGGAGCGCCCCAACCCGCCACCGCACGACGGTCCTGAACGAGACCGCCTCCTCCCTCCACCTGGAACACGCGCTCGACGCGGATCGCTATCACGTGCGTCTCGGCTTTGAAGGCGCGGCCACAACGGATCCCGCTCGCCACCGCATCGTCATCGCCCCGCGTCCGAAGTCGGAGAAGCTCGAACTCACCGCCCACTTCACCGCCCGCCCCGCGTCCTCCGGCCCGCCGTCATTCGCCCAAGCCCGCGCCGCCAGCGAAGCCCACTGGAGCCATTTCTGGACCACCGGCGGCGCCATCGACCTGGCCCACAGCACGGACCGTCGCGCCCAGGAACTGGAACGCCGCATCGTCCTGTCGCAATACCTCACCGCCATCCAATGCGCCGGCTCCGCCCCGCCCCAGGAAACCGGACTCACCTGCAACAGTTGGTACGGCAAATTCCACCTGGAAATGCACTGGTGGCACGCCGCCCACTTCCCCCTGTGGAACCGCGCGCCGCTGCTTGAACGGAGCCTGGGCTGGTACGCATCCATCCTCCCATCGGCGCGGGAAAAGGCGCGATCGCAGGGCTACACGGGCGCGCGCTGGCCGAAAATGACGGCGTTGGACGGCCGCGACAGCCCATCGAACATCGGCCCGTTGTTGATCTGGCAGCAGCCCCACATCATCGCGATGGCCGAGCTGTGTTACCGCTCCCACCCGGATAACTCCACTCTCGCCCGCTACAGCGAGTTAGTCGCCGAGTCAGCGGAATTCATGGCGAGTTACGCGGTCGAGCGCAACGGCCGCTACATATTGGGCCCCCCAGTGATCCCGGCGCAGGAAAACCATCCGCCCCGCGAAACCTGGAACCCGACATTTGAACTCACCTACTGGCGCGAGGCGTTGGAGATCGCCCAGCAATGGCGCGAGCGCGCCGGCCAGCCGCGCAACCGGGCATGGGAATCAGTGCGCACGCGAATGTCCCCATTGCCCGCCCGCGACGGCGTCTATCTGGCCCACGAAAACTGTCCGCAAACCTACAAGGAGCGAAACCGCGACCACCCATCGATGCTAGCCGCGTTAGGCGTCTTGAACGGAACCGGAGTCGACCGCGAAACAATGCGCCGGACACTGAAGAAGGTGTTCGCCGAATGGCGTTGGGAAGACACGTGGGGATGGGACTTCCCGATGGTGGCGATGACGGCGGCGCGGCTCCACGAGCCGGAGCTAGCCATGGACGCGTTATTCATCGAATCGCCGAAGAACCATTGGGCGGCGAACGGCCACAACTATCAGCGCGACAATCTGCAACTCTACTTACCAGGCAACGGAGGCCTGTTGACGGCGGTAGCGATGATGGCGGCGAAGTGGAACGCCTTCCCGGGCATCGGCTGGCGTGTGCGGCATGAAGGATTGAAGCCCTTGTTGTGATACGCTGACAGGCTTCGATCCATGTCCCTCACCAGCCCGATCGACGAATACATAGCCGGCCTCGCGGAGCCCGCGCGGACGACGCTCGCCAAGGTATGCGCGGCCATCCGCGCCGCCGTCCCGGAAGCAACAGAGGAAGCGATCGTCTACCGCATGCCAGGCTTCAAGTACAAAGGACCGCTAATCGGCTTCCTGGCCCACCCCAAGCACTGCGCGTTATATCTGATGAGCGGCGGCGTACTCGACGGCTTTCGGAAGGAAGTAGCCGCCTACGAGACGGCCAAGGGGACGATTCGTTTCCCATTGGACAAGCCATTGCCGGCCGTTCTGATCAGGAAGCTGGTAAAGGCCCGCATCGCGGAAAACGAAGCCCTGAAGTCCCGAAAAAAGGCGCCAGCCGAATAGGCCAATTGCCGCGGAGCGCCCCGGCTCCAAAGCAACCAACCATCTGGATGCTATTGCAATATCTTTATCTACATGGCAAGATCCAATACCCACCTTGCCAAGCAGGGAACAAGTCTCGCAGTCCGCATCCCGAAAGCGATCGTGGAGGCCGCCGGACTACACCCTGACGATGAACTCGAAATCGAGCTTCAGGACGGCGTCATCGTCATCCAGGCCGCCGTCAGCAAGCCCACCCTCGAGCAGCTAGTCGACGCCATCACTCTCGAGAACTGCCACCCGGCCACCGACTGGGGCCAACCCGTCGGAAAGGAAGCACGGTAGACCGTCGCTGGAGTCCCGACCGCGGCGATCTGGTTGGGCTCACTTTCGACCCGCACGCCGGCCGTGAACAAGCCGGTCGTCGTCCCCCGCTTGCGCTCTCGCCGTGTCCGGACCGGTTCTTCGCCGCTGCATGAGGTAGTTGCTGCGGATCTCAATCCCCTTCGCATCGGGGAGTGGGTCCGGACTTATCGAGTCTTTGCTCGACCTCGACTTCTACAAGTCTCAATCCCCTTCGCATCGGGGAGTGGGTCCGGACAGAAGGGGGGCTGTTATTGGCAGAGAGTATAGCCTCCAAGTCTCAATCCCCTTCGCATCGGGGAGTGGGTCCGGACGCGGCCGCCAACAACAACGCCTGCGTTGGTTAGCCGGAAGTCTCAATCCCCTTCGCATCGGGGAGTGGGTCCGGACAAAAACATCAACACTGGCACTTTCAAGAAGACTTTCGAGAAGTCTCAATCCCCTTCGCAT
>JAFDVZ010000008.1:308324-664673 GCA_018268715.1 Acidobacteriota bacterium
AAAGAAGAAGGGGGCAGAGGGAGAGGTCTCAATCCCCTTCGCATCGGGGAGTGGGTCCGGACGCGGGTGCCCAGCAACTCGGGCAGGGGCAGGTTCCTATCGTCTCAATCCCCTTCGCATCGGGGAGTGGGTCCGGACCTCGGCCAGAGCCGGGTGCAGCTCACATTCTCCGAAATTGTCTCAATCCCCTTCGCATCGGGGAGTGGGTCCGGACGGCCGCTCTCACAAAAAATGCAGACCGATGGGCTTACTGGTCTCAATCCCCTTCGCATCGGGGAGTGGGTCCGGACCCGCCCCGATCAAAACGGGCGACGGTGAGACCTAGTTTGTCTCAATCCCCTTCGCATCGGGGAGTGGGTCCGGACGTTCGAAAACATCGCCCCCGGCCCAGGGAACGCTTGGGTCTCAATCCCCTTCGCATCGGGGAGTGGGTCCGGACTGGTGCGAGTGCTGAACAAGGCTGGTTGGGAAGAAGTGGAGTCTCAATCCCCTTCGCATCGGGGAGTGGGTCCGGACCCGAGCGGGTGCATCCCTGCCCAGTGGAGGACAGGAAAAGTCTCAATCCCCTTCGCATCGGGGAGTGGGTCCGGACAGGGCGGTACGATTTATATCAACGCCACCGGCAACTGTCTCAATCCCCTTCGCATCGGGGAGTGGGTCCGGACAAAAGGAAAACTAGTTTTTATTCATTTTAGGTTTTAAAGTCTCAATCCCCTTCGCATCGGGGAGTGGGTCCGGACCATCAATCCCTACCCCGGGCCTCTAACTTGCAATCTCTGCGAGGTCTCAATCCCCTTCGCATCGGGGAGTGGGTCCGGACACCTACCGAATTTCGTCGGGGTTCGGCGTCGGCCGGGATCGTCTCAATCCCCTTCGCATCGGGGAGTGGGTCCGGACACCTCCAGGAGCTACCCTGCCGAAACCGTCAAGAGTGAGTCTCAATCCCCTTCGCATCGGGGAGTGGGTCCGGACATCAGCTTCACCAGGAAGCGGAGTCTCCTAAGAAGAGCTGTCTCAATCCCCTTCGCATCGGGGAGTGGGTCCGGACCCTAGCCGCATCTTGCCATCCCTAACTCCAGCAAAACCGGCCACTTAGAATAGTAAGCTGCAGGACCCCCTCTGTCAACCCTGAAAAATCGTCCTGTCCTCCCCTCAAAAATCACCCATTCCCTCCTGCAATCCATTGCAAACAAACCAGTTCCTCAAATATGCAGGACATCCCCCCTCCCGCGGCCCTCTCGGCCATTATTGCCAGGCCATTGAAAAATCGGCCGCTTACATCGCTGTTACACGATATACCACTCCGGATCGTTAACTACCCTACTCTCCCCCATCGTCCACTGCCGTTTCTCACAGGCGCCGCACACCTCAAACACGTGTACTTTGTCCTGGTCCGCCTCAATCGCCCGCCCCAGTCGCTCCCGCATCCGCTCCGCCAGATCATCGTCCAGATGCGCCACGAACACGCTCTCCTGCACCCGCGTCCCGAAATCCATCATCAGCGCGGCCACTCGATACCGCCGTCGATCGTCCGCTATGTCGTAACAGATGACGTATTGCATCCCCCCTCCGGTTCCGCGTCCTCCGTCCAGCGCCACGGAGCGAACCCCGCCCCGTCCCGCAGCGCCGCGCACAACTTCTCCGCCTCCGTCCGCAGGCACTCGCGAAAGCATGTGCCCTTGGCCGGCTTGGCCAACATCCAGCGTTCCCATTCGTTCAGAAACCGGCGGAACGCTTTCGGCTCCAGATACATCCCCGCGCCGCCCGGCCCCGCGCGGAAGTCCTGAGCCTCCATCATCTTGCGATTCACCAGTGTCAGAGTCAGACGGTCCACCACCGGATGCCGGAACGGCTCCATCACATCCAACGCCAGCGACGGCCTCCCGTAGTCCACCTGGTGCAGGAAACCGAGAAAAGGATCCAGCCCCATCCCCTCCAACAACGCCGCCAATTCGTTCATCAGAAACGAGTACCCAAGAGAAAGCAGCGCATTCAAGGGGTCGGGCGGCGGATGCTTCTGCCGCCCTTTCCACTCGAACTCGGACTTGTTGAACCGCATTAGGAGAGCGAAATACTCCTTTGCCGCAGCCCCTTCCATCCCATCCAGGGCGGTGATCTCGGCAGCCGCCGCCGTCCCTTCCGCCGAAGCCGCCAGCGCCTTTTGCCGGTCCGCGAAATCGTCGTCCGGATCCGCCTGGCGCCGGTAGCGCTCCAGCGTCAACACGCCGTTGGCGATCTTCGCCGCCACAATCGCCTTCGCGATCTCCACCGCCGCTCCGTGGTCCCGCCACCGTTCAAACTGCGCGATCCGCAGGTCGATGTTCTTCCCCCGTGGCGGCGACAGCGCCCCGCGATAGGTGCCCTGCCGCGAAAACAGGCTCATCGTGACGCCTTTCTCCAGCAACTCGCCCATCGCCTGTGTCGTCACCTGCACATTGCCAAGCAGTAGAACATGTTCCAGTTTGTGGTACGGCAGGTCCAGCAGCACCTCATCCTCGCGCTCCACCAACAACCGGTCGCCGGCCTTGCGCAGAATCGATCCCTGCTCGGTCAAATATAAGAACGCCACGCCCTCGCTCCTTCCCTTGGCCGCCACTGGCTCCGGCCTCGGCAGATCGGCCCGTTCCAGCGCCAATTCCATCGAACTCTTCGGCGGAGCCAGTTCATACGGGGTCCGCAGCGCCGCCGGCATCGGCCGCGCCATAAACCGGATCCGCCCCTTCGCCCGCTTCTCAAACTTCCACGGAACCCAGATCGCCTCGCCCAGAAACAGCGCTCCCAGAAACCGGAACCCATGGTCGAAATCCACGATATGGGTCTTCTCTTCGTTCACCTTAAGGTGCGCCGCCGCCAGCAGCGTCTCGGTTTCTAGCAGCGCCTGGTGCGCCTCATCCGGCGTCTGCGCCAACACCAGAAAATCATCGGCGTACCGCACCAGTTTCCGCCCCGACTTCTCCAACTCCCGGTCGAAATCCTCCAGGTAGAAATTGGCGAGTAACGGCGAGATCGGCGATCCCTGCGGCACGCCCGCCCGCAGCGGCGTCACCTTCGATCCGTTCCACACCTGCGCTTTCACCCACTGTCGCAGCAGTCCGTGAACGGCCTCCCCCAGTGGACGTTCGCCCAGCAACGCCAGCAGCCGTTTGTGTTCGACGTTATCGAAATAGGACTGCACGTCGGCGTCAACGACATACCGGTATCCCAACTCATGACACTTGCGGATGCGCGCGATGGCCCGATCCACCGACCGGCCCGGCCGGTAGCCGAAGCTGCATTCGAGAAACTCCTCCTCGAAGCTGTGCGACAGGTGCCGTGCCACGGCGGTTTGCAGCACGCGGTCGCGCACGGCGGGCACAAGCAACCGCCGGATCTTATCGGACCCCGGCTTCTTCTCGACCTGGATCTCCAGCAGCGGAAACGGCCGGTAAGCCCCCCGCGCCACACGATCGAGCAACTCCGGCAACACCTTCGCCGACCGCCGCGCAAACATCTCGACGGTCACCCCATCGGCCCCGGCGCACCCCGCGTTCTCCACCACGCGTTCCTGCGCCTCCGCCAACTGTTCCACCCCGAAAGGCAACATGCCTGATCCTCTGTATGTGGGCAGCCCCTTGGCAGCCGAACCTCCCGTTGAAGGCGGCGGCTATCTCTCCTCGATCACCATGTACTGGAGAAACACCTCGCGCGGCCGAGACCCCGCCGTCACATCGGCGCGGCCTGCCTCGTCCACCCGGTTAGGGACCATGTACTGCAACCGTGCCGGTTTCGGCGCGCATGCCAGAATCATCCCGGCGCCTGCATTCTTCGTTAGGCCCGTGAAGTCGCACATTACGCCACTCTCCGGGACCGCGAACTCCTGCATGGCGCGGCTTCTCAGATGTTCCACCAGACGCTTCGCCTCGATGATGCTGTCTTTGTCGTCGAGGAACTGGAACTCATGAATCTGCAGGCCAGGCCAACCGGCGCCCTTCAGCTCGTTAGCAACCTGGCGGGCGTCTCCCTCTGCCGCGCGAGTCGTCACCAGCCACAGGTGCCGCAAACTCCCGGCGTTTGCATGGTAGGATGCCGCCTGTAGCGCGGATGTCCGGCCCAGCCCCTGGCTGACGAAAGCGATCAGCGCCGTAGCGGACCGTACGTTCTCACCCTCGGTGACTGAGATCACCTCCGTCCCGCGCGCCAGTGCGTTCCGGACGCGCTCGAACAAACGGTAGCCTCCCGCGATCACCACCAACAGCAGCACGCAGGCCAGCGCCTCGTTCGACAACAGGTGTAGTTCTTTGTTCAAATCCAGCAGCACCGCCGACAGAACGCCAAGCAGGACCAGATAGAGGCTCGCCAGCCAGAAATTCCTCGGACTCAACAACGGGTGTTCGGGTCGTTCCATAGGAAATCACCGTCGCGTGCGGGACGCGTCCCGCACGTCTTGCAGGTTCAGAATCTCGGCAACCTCAAACTGGCGGACCGCGGCGCCAGCCACGGCGCGCAGCCGCAAGATGGCGGGAAAGTACCCCATACGGCCATGAACCTCCGCGAGCACCAGCGCCGCGGCAGAGCTCAACGACGGCAGATTCAGAACAATCGGCAGCGTCTGCCACTGATCAGCAGAAAGCCCGGCCCGATCCACCAGCGCCCTAGCCTGTACCGCAAAACCCGCCCGGTCGTCGAACTGCGCGGGAACATCGATCGCCCGTTCCACCGCCTCCCCAGTCAAGGCGGCGATCTGCGCCCTCTGAGCCTCCGTCACCGGATGCGCGAAATTTACGATAATCACTCCCTGGCTCTCAACTCGGCAAGCCGGGCCGCTTCTGGAGCTCTGATAGCCACAATAAGCTGGCGCTCCGCAATCTCATCCGTCGTGAGTGCGCGGCCCTCCTGCACCAACGGCTCACGTTGCGTCAAGTACTCAATAGGCCGGTCAGCGTCAAGGGTCGCCAGCACGATTCCACCACTGATTGTCGACAGTCCGCTGGTAATATCTGCAATGAGTTCTTCCGGAGCGATGCTCACCTCGTCGTCACCCGCGTTGCTGTAGCAGCGTTCTACGGCCTGTTGCACGTCGACAATGCTGTTGCCGTCGTGAACGTCGACGAGACGGCAGTTGGCCTTCGGCGCAACCGATGTGATCAGGCGCGCCGCCGCCTCGAATTGTCCTGACGATTGGGGAGTACAAAGAACCCAGCAAACGGTCAGTTGATCGGCGTGATGTTCGACAGCGGCGACTACCGGTCCCCAGTTCGTGTTGAAGACGCGAGCCCTAAACTCGGGACTGCCGATACCCGCGACGCATTCCGCGGGACTGGAGAATCCAGCAGGCGCCGCGCCCTTTCTAGAAGTGAACGGCGGCAAAGCTACCAATAGACCGGGATGAGCCGAAGGAACCTTCAGCGTCTCGGCAGGGATGAGTGGCGCGCCAACAAACTGCTGGTATTGCCGCGCCGCCTGCGCCAATCCTCTTCCGGGGAAGCGTCCGCCCAGCGTAGTCCGCAACTCACTATCACACCCTAGCGCCCGGGCGAGCGATGCAAAGAAGGAGTCCGCATCGTAGTCTTGTACGAGGTGCGCGCCTCTTCGAGGACCACCAAAACCGTTTGCCACTTCCGGCTCAATAGAGTCGCCTCTGTACCCGATCCAGAACAAGCCGTGAGCATAAGACTGGCTCGTCAACGCCAGGACGCTTTTGTCTCTCCCGCTGTATCCGACAACGATCCACGGCTGCTGTTCGGAGATATCGTGAACGAGTCTCCTCAAGATCCCTGTGTGCTCGTCCCCAAAATCTGAAGCCGCGTGATATTGAGTGAATCCGTGGTACTGGCCGTGAACGTAAAAGATCGCCGGCATTCCGATTCCGTGTATACCGAAGTTCTCCGTCGACATCGCGGTGACGTCGAAGACCGCCGCCTCGAAACCTAGCAGACCGCACGCTCTGATTAGCAGCGAGTCGAAATTCGTCGTGATGACATACTTCACTGCCCCTGCTTTCATCAGCGCCGCAATTGCCATGTGCGCGAGATTCACCGGTTTCCCGGCCACGTGCCCCTGAATCAGCCTCCGTCGCGGGCCGCGGTCGAGCATCTCCATGCAACCGTCGTAGTCTTTTGCCTTCGCGGCCTCCCAGTCGGCCGGGTAAGTGGGTTTGAAAACTTCGTCAACAAACTTCTGCGCCAGAAAGATCCCCGCCGTAGCTGAGCACCCCGCGCCCAGGAACAACGCCGCTCCTTGTTGCCGAACACGATCCACAACCTGTCCGAAAGTTCGCTGATCCATTGGGTGCTCCTAACTCGCAAACCGCCCGTATCCCGCGTTCGTCTTCCCGCCGGCGCCCCAACTAGTCAGCGCCTGCTTCAACAACTCCAGCGCCAACCGTCCCCATTCACGCCCCTGCTCCGACATATCCGCGCACTCGATCGCAAACCGGAACGTCCCCGCCACGCTCAAAAAACTCACCGGATTCGGATCGTCGAAATCAGTCGGAGCCGTCTCGTCGCTCGACATGTAATAAGGTCCGTGGTGCGGCGTCATCACATCCGGCACAATTCCCTGGTTCTTCCCCATCAGGCTCTCGGGCGTGATCCAGCCGTCGTGAAACGTAATGTACCCGCTCGAATCGGTCGTGCCGAACAGGATCGTATGACTTCCTTCGCCCAGGCGAAATGCCGGATCCTTCTTTCCCCACACACGGTCGCAATAGTGCGCCGCCAGCCCTTTCAGCGCCGACCCTCGAATCACCGGCACGCCATAGGTGTGGTGCAGCATGATGCCAACTTCAAGCACCGAGTCTTGCCCCAGCCCAGCGGCCAGCCGGTCCCGCAATGGCAATTCCACAGCGAACCACGCGTCCGTCACCGCCTTCCACCGCTTGAACGCCATCGCGTAGATGGCCTGCGCGCGCCGCGCGGCGTCGATCTTCTGGTCCAACAGTTGACGCCGCTCAGGTCCCTTTCCACCGCTCGCCGCCTTCTTCACCAACTCCGCTTGCTGCGCGCGAGGTGGCATCAATGGCCTCCCGGATCCGATTCGAGCGACACGTCCAGCACCGCCTCCGCGTACCTCTTGAACCACAGGGCGGTCCGCAGCGCCTCCCGGCTCAGACGTTGATAGGTCACCGCGTCGGCCTTGCGTATCTTCTCCGCGTCGGCCCCAAGGATCCGCTGTAAATCGTCCACTACTTGACGAAAGTACGGTTTCTGCGGCTTGGCCTTCGCCTCCAGAAAAGCCAGCGTCAGGCACAATCCGTCCTGTTGGATCAGGATCGGCAAGCGCAAACATTGCCGCCCGTACTCCTCCACGAAGGTGTTCCTGTTCTTCACCGCCGTAACTGCATCGAACACACTCTGCGCCCGCTTCTGGTCGCGGGTCGGTTCAGGCTTCACCGCCTCAGCCATTGGAGCCTCCGAAAATGCAGCGCGCCCGGCCCTTCCCGATCGTCGCCTTCCCGCCCACCTGAAGCAGCAGTTCCTCCTTGCAGTATCTATCCAGCAATTGCTGGCCGGTGTAATCGCTCCGGTTGCGGACAAACACGCGATCGCACCACACGAGCCCCGCCAGAATCGTCTCCGCCGGAAGTGACTCCTCGTACCAGAAGCCGGTTGAATCCACCGTCTTCGTCTCAGCCTTGATCCGGATCCGCGCGGCAATCTCGGTGCCGTTTTGAGCGAAGAAATCGAAGGTGCTGTCCGGCACGATCGCGAACCGCTTAATGAACTCCTTCCGCCAAGTCTCGTCCGCGAAGATCCAGCCCGCGAGTTTCTCGGCCCACTGCTTCGCCGGATCCCCAGGCTTCACCGCAAAATCAAGGTCACCCAGGTAAGCCCGCGAATCCGACGACTTGAGCGCCGAATCCGGCCCGGGAACCTGCAACGAGTTGTCCTCTACGGCGATCTCCGCCGTCAGTCCGGTCCCCAGCCCCGCCTCATCCAGGTCGCGCTTCAGGCGCATCAGAACCCGCTTCGACGTCACCCAGGCGAAGGTGCCGTAGTCGCTATGAACCGGAAGCGCCACAATGCGGCTATCCGTGAACACCAGCGCACCCGAGTTCGAAAACTCGTCACCGCCCTTCCCAAACGCCGCGGCAAGTTCCCTTGCATGATTCTTCCCGTTCTCATCCTTGTCCTTCTCCTCCCGGGCGTCCTTCTCGGATGCCCCAAAGCGGTCGGAAATTACTCCCTTAATGGAGGATCCGGGGACGAGAGGCCATTTCGTGGTGCGTTCGCGCATGATCGGAAGATCGATCGCGCCAATGCCGAAACCCTCGCCCACGTGGAGCGGGGTCAGCGCGTGAAGCCAATATACTCGGGTGCTGTGGGCCATAATCTAACTCCGATGTACTTACCAGACGCCCCAAATCGCGAGGCCGAAGCCATCGCGCCGGTCTTGTGGCAGATCCGACACTGGGGCAAGCCAGAATTCGTTCAATGCCTTCGGCGCACTCTTCGCCGTGAAGAAGTACACGCTTCCGGCGGGAACCATGCGGCGTACAGCTTTCGGTCCACACGGCTTGACGTAGCTCCAACCGGAGATCGGACGCCACCGGTCCATCGCCGCCGAAACCAGCGTCAACTCCTCACCGGTCTGTTCGCGCCGGGTGATCCACTCCGGACGCCATCCCGCCGAAAAGATCGCCGGAGTCACCAGTTGCATGCGAATCCGAGTCGAACCTCCCAACGCCTTGGCCGCTCCTTCGGGGCAATTCCACGCGTCCCCTGGTTCGACCGAAAAACGCGACAGCCGCCGCTCACCCCCCATGGAGTGCAGTCCGCTCCACCTGCGTAACGGCTCCCCGATCTCGTCCGCTCCGACTCGCGCCGACATATGAAGCCCGCTGGGGAACTCGATCCCGGTCGTGGTGAACAGCTTTCCTTCCTCCGCAGCCCCGGACCCGGCTTCGATCTTCACATGGGTTCGTTCGTGGGTGTCGAGCTTGTCCACTTTGTCCCCGGAATCCACCGAAAAGCCGCCCCCCGGTGGATTCCCCAGCCAGTCCGCAGCCGCCTTCATCGACCACAGTGCCGGAGGCCTCTCGGGTTTGAAGTCTTCCCTCAACTCGTCGGGCAGCAAGACGGGCAGAAGACCGGGCGCGGCCAGATCCCACCCTTGGTCTTGCTCGAACGCGCGGGGCCGCGCCGCATAATACATCCCGGTTTTCGGATGCCGGACGCAATCCTTCGGTGGGGCCACGAATAACTGCCCGTTGCGAGCCGCGATCGGTCCGTGTACCGCCAGTCCGTTCAGCGCCTGGATCGTCGCGAGTCTCTGGAAATCTAGCCCGGCGAGTTCTCCCAGCAGCGTCCGGACGGTTCCGGCCAATACCGACGGATAGAGCCAGTCCACCGTCTTCATCCGTCCGCCCTCGGCCGCGCCGAATGGCCGCCCATCCCGCGCGATCAACGGATCGTGTGGCTCAACCCTCAAGTGGAAGGACATTCGGCCCTCCTTTCAGCTTCGACGGTTGCCGGACTGCGATCGCCAATCGGCGCGCCACGATCAACTCGTTGATTACAGCCTCCGCCGCTTCCCAGTTGGGCACACCCGCCAGCAGATCTCGAATCTTCCCGGCCGTCTCCTTACTCGAGCCTTTGTGATGGAGCACACGCGCGGCGTCAGCCGGAAACGCCGCCTGGAAATGCGCGTCGTCCCACCGCCGCTCGGTGCCCGCCACCCGATAATCCGTCAGCAGGCGCTTCAAATCGTAGGCGCTCTTGCTCGACAGGCTGTCGCTCAGGTAGGCGTCCGTCCACTGCTTCAACCGGTCGGTCAACCCCTCGCCCCACCGCCCACGAACCCGCGTCGGACTCCCGCCTCGCGGATGAACGTGAACCGCAATCGCGTTCCGTTTCTCTTCCTCCGGAGTCCTCTTGTCTCCGTCCTTGGCATCCTTCTCCGCTTCGTTGGCGAACTTACGGATATCCTCCATGTGTTCCATGGCGTGTACAATCGCGATCCCCACCGACAGACTGGCCTCAGGCGCGAACTTGTCCACAACAAGTTCGCGGAACCGCCTTCGCAGGGTGTCGGCGCATTTGATGCACAGCTTCACAGGCACAAACGCCAGCACATCGTCCCCGCCCGAATAGACCAGCGACCCGTAATGGTCCTGAACGATCGCCTGTACCTCTCCGGCGAACTCCGCAAGGCGGTCGGAGAACTGCCGGTGGATGTCAGGATCGTTGATGGCGTCCAGCGCCGCGCCCATCTTGTCGCCGTCCGCCGCCAGGCACGCGACGTAAGGATCAGGAATCCCATATTCATGCTCTAATCTCTCAATTAGCCTCGAAAGCGGTTCGTACGCCGGAGGAAGATCCCGGGAGTCCGCCTCGGAATCCGCGTTCTCGCGGACGAGTTCATGGTGGCGGCTCCGGTACACGGCGGAACCCTCCCACGGGAAGACGTCGTCGGGAACCTTGATCAGTTCGATCAGCTTCTCCTCGTCCGCCAGCTTCAGGCACACCTCGTTCAAGGCCGCCAGATCCGCCTTTGGGAGATTTCGAAGCCATGTGTCGGCGGCAATCCGCGTAACGCTCGGAAAGCCCTTCGGTTGGCGGACTCGCTTGGTCAGCCCGACGATATCCAGGTGTTCGCCCGGCGACAACCGCAACTGCCGCCTCGTGCGCTCCGCGATACCCCTCTCCCGATCCGGAATGTCCTTGAACACCGACTCCCGCGCGCCGTCCAACGACGATTTCGGCACGCCCGCATGCCCCGTCCACACGTCGAAGTCCCGCACCAGCTTTCGCCCCGCTAGCAGCCGCATCACCGTGCGCCGGCTAGCCGCGTACTTCCCAGTCTCCAGCGGCGCCCAGGCGGCGTAAACCTCGATCACCCCGTCCAGTTGCTCTTTCCAAATCTCCTCGCGCACGAGATCCTTCGCCCGTTCGAACGCCGTCTGCGCCGCGCCTTCCCAGTATCTCCTCGCGGCCTCTCGGGCCTTGCAAGCGGCCTTCTCTGGCGCCAACTGCGGCCTTAACCGCGCCAGAATCACGTTCGCGATGCCAGGACGTTCTTCGTCAGGCCCGGTTCGGGACAAAGCCATGGAACCGGGAAATATCAACTGTCCGCCACAGTCGTGCACCGCCCAGGCGGCCTGCCGGCTCGCCTCAGACAACAGCTTCGACCCGTACCACAAGTCTCGCGTCCGCCTCCCGGCGGCGATGAAGTCCTGAACGGGACCGATGGCGATTGCTATCAGTGTGTCGGTCATCGTTCCCCTCCTATAAGTTCCGGCGGGCGAAATTCATGAAGGCGTCGACAGCCGAACCGCTCGTGCCCTTCATCGGCGACCCGTCATAACTCGCGAAATCTTTTCGCTCGACAGCCGTAGTGCCGCCGGCGTACGAAGTCAGCCGGTTGTGCGCGATCTTCACTCCCGAAGGGCCTCGCGTCAGCAGCCGCAGAACCATCGCTACGTACTTTCCCCCGGCCACCGCCAGCGGCCGGATGATCACCGGGCTCGACATCCGGCTTGTGTCCAGCCACTTCTCCGCTGGGTCCAGGCTGCAGTCGTTCGGGCTGTCGTCCCCGCGCTTGAAATGCATCACGATCGGCATTCCCATCGCCGCTCGCGGGAACCCCGGCTCGTCCACCGTCAGACTGTCCATGTGATGGTATTCACCCCGGTTGGTGAGCATCCGTAAACTGTCCGCCTCAGGCCAGTAACTCCGCCCTGGAACGTTCCCACTTCCGCGCCGCCCGGTCCCATAGCCCTGCCGGAACTCACGTAATTGATGCAACGCCCGCGACCACGCCTGCCGGGCGTCGTTGAGAGGCGCTGAAATCAACGGCGGCGCGCTCAACACCGGCCATGGGCGTAACTCAGGTTCGGGCAGCTTCCATGTGTTACGCCACGTCTGGATGAACCATCGCCCCTCACGATCCACAACCGGAGGCGGCAACGGCGGACCCGCCTGTAGTGCGCCCAGTCCCCGCCGCGTCCTCGCGCCGATCCCCCCAAAATTCAGCCAGGCCCACAGCGCGGGGATCAGGTCCCCTCCCAAATTGGGTGGGTATCGAAGTGTGAGCGTGAACTTCACTCCCTCCCGTCCGATTCGCGCCGTCGGCCGCCCTTCCTTCGGGTTTGGCTTGAAGGGAAACAGGGCGTATCCAATATCGACATCCCGCAACTCGTCCGCCTTGACCTCGCGCCCCTTGTCTCGAATGGCGGTCTCGACGATAACCGGACTGGCGGCGCTCGCTGTGCCCCAGATCTCCCCTTCTCGCGCTCGCAACTCGCCGGCGGTGGCGTAAGCAATCCCTCGCGTCGCTCTCCACCAGAACCGCAGGTGCCCCCGTATCGACGGAACTCGGACCAGCGTAATCGGATCGTTCTCCCCGGCCTGGACCCCGCCGCCGAATATCGGGGTAATGACGTCAATTAAGACAGACCGGCAGAGCAATTCCGGGAAGTGGTCGTTTCGATTCTTGGTCCGGTCTTCGCCAATTGTTGGAAACGACGGACAGGCAACGCCGATCGTTCTAGGCATCTATCTCCTCCGCTCGCTTTACGGAAGCTACAACTATACTCTCGCCGGACAACAAATCCAAGTAGGATAATGAGTCCAGTAAGTGGCGTGAGGTAGCTTACACGGAGAGACTTATGCCGAATTGTCCGGGCCCGATACCGCCGTTCGCCTTCCCGGACTCGGCTCTTTCCGCTGAAGGCGGAAAGAGAGGTCATGGCTGGCTTCACAATTCCGGCTCATTCCCAGAATCGCGACTCCCCTCGCTGGAAGCGTTGGCGAGCGCCGTGGCGGATATGCAGCACCTCCACGCGCCTATTCTTCTCCATGACCCGGAAAATCACTCGGTAGACGTGCGGCTTCTTCCCGTACATCAGATGCCGCAAACTGGCGTTCTCCGGCGTCTCCGGACATCGGCTCGGCCGTTCTTCGAGGCTCAGGATGGCTTCCGTCAGCCCCCTGTACCATTTGAATGCGGCGGCGGAGCGCCCGGCGTTAATCGCGTCGAATAGGAGGGCCAGGTCGCGTTCCGCGCGGACCGTGATGTCAACGAGGTAGGCCATGCCGGGCTTCGAACTCCGCAAAGAACTCCCTCGCCGGCCGGACCCTGCCCTCCTTCGCGTCCTCCAGCCCCTGGCGGATTCCTTCACTGGCGTCAGCCTGGGCGGCGATATCCAGCAGCCGTTGATAGGCCTCGGCGTCCTGAACGACGGCGGCAGCCTTCCCCTTCACCGTCAGGACAACCGGCCGCTTGCTCTTCTTGAGCTGCTTCAGGAAGTCACCCGAGCGGCGGCGGAAGGTTGTCAGCGATTGGATGTCCTTTGTGATGTCCAGCATGGGCCTGATCCCATTCTAAGGCGCCTTTTTAGGTGCGAGGAAACACCGGGCGCTCCGACCCAAACGCACCGTCCCGGCATACCCCGAAAATCGCCGTTCACACCAAATCAAAATATTCCCAAATCGACCCTAACCCGCCCCAAATCAATTCTTTACCAGAAACCGCCCCGCCTCCGGATCACCCCCACTTCCTGGACTCCCCCCTTATCCTGAAAGCGGAAAGGGAAGTTATGGCAAGAAAGAAAACCATGTCGGAAAAGCAGCTCGCGGCGAATCGCGCGAATGCTAAGAAGTCCACCGGACCCAAGACTCCAGCCGGCAAGGCGCGCTCGCGCTACAACAGTCTCAAACACGGCTGCTACGCCGATGCCGTCGTCCTCCCCACTGAGGACCGCAAGCGTTACAACGCCCTCCGTCACCACATCATGTCCACCGTCGACATCTCGGACCCCGTCCAGGTCGAGTTAGCCGAAACCCTCTGCCGCAACCAGTGGTGCTCTCAACGAGCCATCATCTACGAAGCTGACCTCCTCGCCGAAGCCATCACTCGTTATGAGCCCGAAATCCGCCGCGATTGCCCCGAAATCGCCCAAGACATCCTCGAAGGCGCCGCCTACCGCCGTCTCCTCGAAGAGTCCCCCTCTCTCCAGACCGTCACCACCTATTGGCAGCGTTGCCAGTCCGCCTACCTCCGCGCCTACAAAGCGCTCGAAAAGCGACGTCTGTTCCTGAGCATGCGGAAGCAGGACGCTAAACGCGGAGCCGCTCCGGATCCCATAAGTCGATTTCACATCAGCGAACCCATTCCCGCCGCGCCGCCCGAAGCGCTCCAGGCCGTTGATAACAGGACGCTGGCCAACATCGCGAAACACCCGGGAGCCGCTTCCAGCGAACCCAAAGCGGACCCACAAAAGCCATAACTCGCCGGCGCCGGCGGCACGAGTTATCAACTCGATCTAACTCCAGGATAACTCGACGCTTACTTAGCCGGCCCCAGCCGGATCTTCACCTGCGCCGTGCTCCCCGGCCGGATGGCCGGAGTGGGACTCGTGAAGTCCACCACCACGCGGCCGTCCTTGATCTCGCGCACGGTCCCCGCGATGGCCTCCCCGACCTCCGCCACGTGCACCTCCGCCGCCTGGCCCACCTGAATCCGGGCCACGGCGGCGGGCTCCGGCTGCACCACTACGTCGAGCGCCGAAAGCATCGCCGCGATCCGGAAAAAGTCCTCCATCTGTGGACTCACCGACTCGCCCGCCGCCCCCTGCCTCGACAGCACGATGCCGTCCACGGGCGACCGCACGTCGCCCGACGCCACATCCTGCTTCGCCTGCTCGAGCGCCTGCTCGCGCTGCTGCTCCATCTTCTTCGCCGCGTCCAGGTCGCGGTTCAACGTCTCGATGCGATCCTGGGCGTTGCGCGCCAGCAGGTCCTTGCTGTCGAAGTCATCCTTGGCGCTCTGATACTCGCGCTGGGCCTTCTCATAAACCAGCCGCGGAGTCGCCCCCTCCCGGTACAGCATCTGCTGCCGCTGGTAGGCCCGATCGGCCCGGTCGAACTCGCCCTTGGCCCGCGTCGAATCCGCCGCCGACCGCGACATCTCCAGCCGCGCCGCCACAATCGCCGCCTCCAACTCGTGGACCCGGGCCTGTAGCCGGTCCGTCTCCAGTTGCGCCGCCTCCACCGCCGAATCGAGCCGGGTGTTCTTGATATGGGCGATCAACTGCCCTTCGAACACATCCTCCCCGGCCTCCGCGCCGAAGCTCTCGACGATCCCCTCGATCGGCGCCGCCACCTTCACCACGCTCTGCGCGTCGATCACGCCCGCCAGACTCACCTCGCTCGCCACCGGCCCCGCCGCCTGCGTCACCACCGCCGCGGCAACCGGCCGGTGGGTCACGCGCTGCCGGTACACCTGAAGCGCCCCGGCCGCCGCCGCCAACAGTATCGTGACGCCGCCGAACAGGACCCACTTGCCTCGCAACATAACTTGATCATACCGGGACAGCGATAATCCATAACATGCCCCGGTTTCCCATCGGCGCCCTGGCGGGCGTCTTCTTCCGCATGGGCACGACCATCTTCGGCGGCGGCGACCCCACCATCGCCGCCCTCCGCCGCGAGTTCGTCGACCGTCGCCAGGTCCTCCCCCACCAGCAGTTCGGCGTCCTGTTCGCCCTGGCCCGCATCACCCCCGGGACCAACATGCTGGCCTTCTGCGCCGGCCTCGCCTACCTGCTCAGCGGCTGGACCGGCGCCATCGTCGCCATCGTCGCCGTCAGCCTCCCCTCGGCCATCATCGCCCTGGTCTTGCTCGAAAGCTTCGAACGCCTGATGGCCCACCCCGTCGCCGCCGCGGCCATCGGCGCCATGGTGGCCGCGGCCGTCGGCCTCATGTTCGCCGCCTCCTGGAGCCTCCTCCGCCCCTACACCGCCCGCGCCCGTCTCCTGCGCACCGTCGCCCTCGCCGCCGCGGCCTTCTTCGCCATCTCCCGAGGGCTCCTGAGCCCTCTCCAGGTAATCGCCCTCGCCGCCGTCATCGGCGCCCTGTGGCCGGAGGCGGCCCCCCAATGAACCTGGCCCTGCTCTTCTTCCTCCTCATGAAGGCCAGTTTCACGTCCTTCAGCGGACTCGGCTCCCTGCCCATCCTCCACGCCGATCTGGTCGAGCACTACCACGTCCTCACCGACGCGCAACTCAACACCGCCGTCACGGCGGGACGCGGAGGCCCCGGCCCCATCGGCATCTACATCGTCTGTGTCGGCTATCAGGTCGCGGGACTCCCCGGCGCCGTCGAAGGCTTCATCGCCTGCGTCAGCCCGGCGTTCCTCATCGTCGTGTTGCTAAAGCGCCTCGGCCACATCGCCGATCGCCCGGCCGTGCGAGGCGCCATCCAGTCCGTGGTCATCGCCGCGGCCGGCATGTTGGCCGCCGTCGCCCTGGGACTCGCCAGAAGCGGCGCCCACGACGCCTTCACCCTCATCGTCGCCATCGCGGCTTTCGCCGCCCTCTCCCTCACAAAGATCGAGAGCGCCTGGGTGATGCTCGCCGCCGCCCTGCTCGGCCTCGCCCGAGCCCTCCTTACTGGCGTTTGAAGGAGTCGCCCGGCGCCCAGTCCGGCAGCTTCGCCTGATTCGCGATCTCCATGCCAAGCGCCAGCCCGAACCGCGCGATCTGCTCCAACCCCGAGAAGTCCCAGTCGTCCTGATACTCATCCGAGGGCTGATGGTAGTGCTTCTCGTTGTACTCTTGGAAGCGCTGCTCGCCATAGCTCGCGGGCTTGCCCCAGACCTCGTCGCCCTGGTTGATCGAGAACGCCGGAATGCCCACCCGCGCCATGGAGAAGTGGTCGCTGCGGAAGTAATGCCCCTGCTCGGGATGCGGATCGGCCTTGATCTGGAAGTTCAACCGCTTGGCGATGGCCTGCACGGTGGGCCACATCGTGGTGCGCTCGGCCCCCGCCACGGAAATGTCCTTGGTCCGCCCAATCGGCTCGAATCCGTCGAAGTTCAGGTTCGCCGCGATCCGCCCCGCCGGAAACGTCGGATGCTGCCCGTAGTACTCACTGCCCCGCAGACCGCCCTCTTCCGCCGTCACCGACACGAAGATCGCCGTCCGCCGGGGCTTCGGCGACAGCGCCCCCCAGGCCCGCGCCAGTTCGAGCAGCATCGCGCATCCCGTCGCATTGTCCACCGCCCCGTTGTAGATGCGGTCGCCATTCACCGGATCGCCGATACCCAGGTGATCCCAGTGCGCGCTGAACACAATCGCCTGATCGCGAGCCTGCGGATCGCTGCCCGCCATCACGCCCACCACATTGCGCGTGTCGATCTCCCGAATCGTCGATGAGATCCGCCCCTTGAACCGCGCGTTCAGCGGGAACGCCCGGAAGTCCGGCGAATCGGCCTTCTTCAACAACTCGTCCACGCTATAGCCGAGCGGCCCCAGCACCGATTCCGCAGCCTTCGCCGTCAGCCAACCCGCCAGCGCCAGCGCGGGCTGCCCCGCCGCCAGCCGGACCTGCGGATCCTCCTTGCCCCACGACGACCGCACCACGTCCCACCCGTACCCCGCCGTCGGCGTCGTATGCAGAATCAGCACCGCCGCCGCCCCGTGCCGGATCGCCTCTTCGTACTTGTAGGTCCAGCGCCCGTAGTAAGTCAGCGCCGGCCCACCGAAGAACTTCGCGTCCGTGGAAGGCGGTTCATTGGTGAACAGCAGCACCACCTTCCCCTTCACGTCGATGTCCTTGTAGTCCTCGTGATGGAACTCAGGCGCGGTAATGCCATGACCCACGAACACCGCCTCGCCGTCGAACTCCACCTCGGGCTTCTGCCGCAGCGTGACGCCGGTGAACTCGGCCGCCCACTGGAAAGCCACCGGCTGCCCCTTCACCGTCGCGCTCAACTGCGACGAAGGTTTCGTCTCCGACCCCACCAGCGGCACGCGCTGAAACCATGTCCCCTTATCCCCGGCCGGCCGCGCCCCAACCAGCGCCAGTTGCGTCGCGATGTACTCGGTGGCCAGATCGCCGCCGCGCGCCCCAACGCCCCGGCCCTCCAGCAAGTCGCTCGACAGGAACTTCGTATGGACGCGAATGCGCTCGCCCGAAATATCCTGGCCGAACGCCGCCACGCACAGCAGTGAAAGGAATACGTATCTCATGGGAGTCTAAACTTCGATTGTCGCTCCGATCGCCCAACGAATCCCAGCGCCGGTCCCGCGCATCCAACCAACTGATGGAAGTGGAACAGGACGCCCGCGTACTCACGCCCGACGACGCGCCGCCGGACGTCATCATCAGCCCCGACACCCGCCGCGCCCAGCGCATCCCGCCCGGCCAGTCGCGCACCCGCAAGTGGCCCGTCCTCGACGCCAGCGGCACGCCGCCCGTCGATCTCGCAACCTGGCGTCTGTCGCTCGGCGGCCTGGTCGCAAAGCCCACGTCCTTCGACTGGGCGTCGTTCACGGCCCTGCCCCGGGTCCGCGTCTTCGCCGATTTCCACTGCGTCACGCGATGGTCCCGTCTCGGCAACGTCTGGGAGGGCGTCTCCACCCGCGAACTCGTTGATCGCGCGGGCGGCGTCTCCCCGGAAGCGAAGTACGTCCTCGTCCGAGGCTACGACAGCGGCTGGACCACCAACCTCCCGCTCGCCGATTTCCTCGCCGAAGACGCCCTCGTCGCCATCTCGCACGACGGCCGCCCGCTCGACGCCGATCACGGTGGACCGGCCCGTCTCATCGTGCCCCTGCTCTACGCCTGGAAGAGCGCCAAGTGGATCTCCGCCATCGAATTCCTCGACCGCGACCGCGCCGGTTTCTGGGAGCGCAACGGTTACCACATGCACGGCGACCCCTGGAAGGAGGAACGCTTTGGCTGGTAAGCGATGCATCACCCTGCCCGCCGCGCCCGGCGGCCGCCCTCGCTGGGAAACATGGCCCGACAAAGGCCTGCACGCCGCCTGGATCGGCCACTCCACGGTGCTGCTCAAAATCGACGGCGTCACCGTTCTCACCGACCCCGTCTTCAGTGACCGTTGCGGCGTCCGCCTCGCCTTCGTCACCATCGGCCTGAAGCGCCTGGTGGCCCCCGCGCTCGATATCCCGCGCCTGCCGCGCATCGACGTGATCCTGCTCTCGCACGCCCACATGGACCACTTCGACCGTCCCTCGCTCCGGGCGCTGGAAGGCCGCGGCGTCACCGTGGTCACCGCCCGCTCCACCTCCGACCTGCTGCGCGCCCGGCGATACCACCGCGTGCACGAAATCGGCTGGGGCGAAGAAGTCCGCGTCGGCCCCTTGACCTTCCGCGGCCTTCGCGTCAACCATTGGGGAGCCCGCATGCGCACCGACACCTATCGCGGCTACAACGGTTACCTGATCGAGAGCGCCCGCCGCCGCGTGTTGTTCGGCGGCGACACGGCCGACACCCGCGAGTTCCGCCACATTCGCGGCGCGCGCCCCATCGATCTCGCCCTGATGCCCATCGGCGCCTACAACCCGTGGATCTACGCGCACTGCACGCCCGAACAGGCCATGCGCATGTCCAATGAAGCCGGCGCGGAGCATCTGCTGCCCATCCACCACCAGACCTTCCGCCTCAGCCGCGAGCCCTACCATGAGCCCATCGAGCGTTTCCTCGACGCCGCCGGCGCGCACACGGACCGCGTCCTGACGCGCCGCGTCGGCGACCAGGCCTCGGTGAACTAATCATGCCCCTCGCGCGGCGAACCTTCCTGGCTGCCGCCGCGAGTCTCTCCGTTCATGCCTCTGACTGGATCCCCCTGTTCGACGGCCAGTCGCTTGAAGGCTGGAAGATCGCGCCAATCCCCGGCCACGGCGGGGTCTCCGTGAAGGACGGCGCGATTCACCTGGGCAGCGGCAGCATGACCGGCATCGCCTGCACGCGCGAATTTCCCCGCCTCGATTACGAAATCCGTTACGAAGCAGCCCGGCTGGAGGGTAACGACTTCTTCGCCGCCATCGTCTTCCCCATCGATAAGACCCACTGCTGCTGGGTCCATGGCGGATGGGATGGCATGACTGTCGGGCTGTCCAACCTGGACGGCTACGACGCCTCAGAGAACGAAACCTCGACGGCCCGCGACTTTGCGCGCGGCCGCTGGTACTCATTTCATCTCGCGGTTTCAGCCTCCCGCCTCCACGGCTCCATCGACAACGCGACGGTGCTCGAACTCGACACGCGCGGCCGCACACTCGACCTCCGCTTGGACGACACCGATCTCTGCGCGCCGCTGGGATTCGCCTCCTACCGCACCCTCGGCGCCATCCGCAAAATCGAATACCGTCGCGTTTCCGTCTGAAAACGGGGCAGTCCGCCCGATATAATTCCACCAGAGCCAACAACAAAGGAGAACTATGAACCGGCGTCATTTTCTGATGAGTTCGGTTGCGGCGACAGCCTCGCAAGCGGTGTGGTCGCAAAGCCCGAGCGACACCGTCCGCGTCGCCGTGATCGGCTGCGGCGGCCGCGGCAACAGCCACATGGGCGCATGGACCACCATCCCCAACGTATCCCTGGCCGCGCTGGTCGACGTGGACGATTCCCACTCGGAGCGCTTCGTCGGCGCGATGCAACGCAAAGAGTTGAAGCCCGCGCCCACCTTCCGCGACATCCGCAAGATCCTCGACGACAAGAACATCGACGCCGTCTCCATCGCCACGCCCAACCACTGGCACACGTTGCAGACCATCTGGGCCTGCCAGGCCGGCAAGGACGTCTACGTCGAAAAGCCCTGCTCGCACAACGTCTTCGAATCGCGGCAGATTGTCGCCGCCGCCCGCAAGTACAACCGCATCGTCCAACAGGGCAGCCAAAGCCGCTCCTCCCCGGCGCTCCAGGAAGCCGTTCAGAAGATGAAGGCCGGTGAATTCGGCGAAGTCTACATGGCCCGCGGACTTTGTTTCAAGTTCCGAAACACCATCGGCAAGACGCCGGTTTCCCCCGTGCCCCCTGGCGTTGACTACGACATGTGGACCGGCCCCGCGCCCCTGCGCCCCTTCACCAAGAACCGCTTCCACTACAACTGGCACTGGTTCTGGGACACCGGCAACGGCGACCTCGGCAACCAGGGCATCCACGAGGTGGACATCGCCCGCTGGGGCCTCGGCGTCACACACCCCACCAAGGTCTCCGCGTTCGGCGGCAAGTACATGTTCGACGACGATCAGGAAACGCCCAACACGCTGAATTGCGCCTGGGAGTTTAACGTCGCCGGCAAGCCGAAGCTGATGGAGTTCGACGTGCGCCACTGGTACAGCAACCACGAAGCGTCCATCGGCGCCGACCGCCCGGGCAACACCATCGGCAACACCTTCTACGGCTCAGAAGGCTACGTCGTCATCGACGGCTACACCAAGTACACCAGCTTCCTTGGAAAGGACGGCAAGCCCGGCCCCGCGCGCAGCGAGCGCGAGCACCACTTTGAGAACTTCATCGACGCCGTCCGCTCCCGCAAGCGTGAGACGCTGAACGCGGAGATCGAGGAAGGCGCGATGTCGTGCACGCTGATGCACCTGGCCAACGTCTCCTACCGGGTGGGCCGCACCCTGCACTGGGATGAGAAGACGTGGTCGGTGAAGGGCGACGCGGAGGCGAACAAGCTGCTGACCCGGCCGTATCGCGCGCCCTACATTGTCCCCGAAAAAGTATGAGGCTATTGGCCTAAGGTCCCTCGCAATCGTCGCGCGGCGGGGCCATAATGAACTCCAGCCCGAATACGGTTTCGGAAAGGAGTTTGTTATGCCCCTCGCCAAGCGCGCGATGGCCGAATGCCTCGGCACATTTTGGCTCGTCTTCGGCGGCTGCGGAAGCGCTGTTCTCGCGGCCGCCTTTCCCAACGTCGGCATTGGACTGTTGGGAGTTGCTTTCGCCTTTGGACTCACCGTCCTAACCATGGCCTACGCCATTGGTCACATCTCCGGCTGTCACCTCAACCCCGCCGTCTCCGTCGGCCTTGCTGTCGGCGGACGCTTCAAGGCCTCTGAGTTACCGGCGTACATTGTCGCGCAGGTAATTGGCGGCGTCTTCGGCGCTGGCGTGTTATATGTCATCGCCAGCGGAGACTCGAAATTCTCGCTCGCGGGCGGTTTCGCCTCGAATGGGTACGGGGCGCACTCACCCGGCGGTTACAGCCTGCTCGCCTGTCTGGTGGCCGAAGTCGTGCTGACGTTCATGTTCCTCATGATCATCCACGGAGCGACGGACCGCCGCGCTCCGGCCGGCTTCGCGCCGATCCCGATCGGCCTGGCCTTGACGCTGATTCACCTGATCGGAATCCCGGTGACGAACCTGTCCGTGAACCCCGCCCGCAGTACGGGACCGGCGGTATTCGTCGGCGGCTGGGCGATCGAACAGTTATGGCTGTTCTGGCTCGCGCCCATCGTGGGCGCCGCCATCGCCGGCGTCACCTACCGGACGCTATTCGAACAGGAACCGGCCGTGGCCGCCAAATCCGCCGGCTCCGGCCGCTAACTACTTTCGGCCCGTCTTGTATTGGGACTCAGCATCGGCGAGCGCGGCTTTGATCTGCGAGTTATCCGGGTCCCTGCGGAGGGCTTCGCGCATTTGCGCCAGGCCCTCTTCCCACTGCCCGGTCTTCAGCAGCGCCACCGCCAGGTTCACACGAATCCCCACATGATCCGGATACACGTTCAATGCTTCCCGATAGTTGTCCAGCGCGCCCCGCACATTCCCGGACTTCTCTAGCTCAGCTCCGCGGTTGTTAATCTCAATCGCGGCGACTAACGCCTGATCCCCGCGATCCCGCGATCGGATCACGTCTTCCAGCCGTTTCTTCACCTCGTCGGCTTCGGCCGCCTGCCCATCGCGCCGCAACGCCAGTTGCAACGCATTCAGGGTGGACTGATTGCGCGGATCCGTGCGCAGCGCCACACGCAGGTGCTCCGCCGCCTCGCGATTCCGTCCCGCGTCCAGCAGTTTCGTCCCGTAGCGCGTCTGCGCCACTGCCCCGTCGGGGTTTAGTTGGACGGACTTCTCAAAGGCGGCCAACGCCGCGTCATCCTCGAACAGGTTCTTTCGGGCCTCGCCTAAGTCGGACCAGGCTTCCGCAAAATCCGGCGCCAGCTTCACTGCTAACTCGAGTTGCTGAACGGCCTTGGGATAATCCCGCTCGTCCAGATAGATTCGCCCTCGCAAGTAGCGCGCATGCGCCGCCTCGGGCTTCGCGCCCAGCAGTCGTATGGCGGCGTCCAGGTGCGGCGCGGCGGACTTCGCGTCGCCGAGTTGAAGCAACGCGCCCCCCAGGTTGGCCTGCGCCTGCGCATGCCGCGGATCGAGCGCGACGGCCTTCTCAAACTCCGGCTTAGCGGACTTGGCGTCGCCCGCCATGTCATAGGCCTCGCCGAGCGCGTTATGGGACTCGGCCGAGCGCGGCCTTAACTTCACCGCCGCGGAAAGCTGCTCGACAGAGCCCTGCTTGTCGCCCGCCTCCATCAGTAGACTGCCCAACAGCATGCGGGCGTCGGCGTTGGCCGGCTCCTTGGCGACGAAACCGCGGAGCAGTCTAACGGCCTCCTCGCGCTGTCCCCGAGCCACCAGGTCCCAAGCGGCGTCCACCGGCGACCGCGTCTGCGCGCCCGCCACCCAGACAGCGGCCAGTAATACGGCGAGTTGTCGAACGAACCTCACACGCGCCGCCCGGCGAACCGCTCGGTCCGCACCACTCCAGCCCCTTCCTTCACGTGCACCAGACGATCCGCCTCGACTCCGTCGATCTTCTCCACCCGTCCATTGGGCCAGCGTATCTCGACATCGGCGACGGCGGCCGCCCCTAAGCCAAAATGCAGCCGCGAGTCACTCACCGACAGGTAGGAGGACTGCGCCAGCACCTCCTGCGCCTGCACCTTCCCGCCATATCTCACGGTAACTCGCGCACCGATCGCCGAACGGTTCGACTCCACTCCAACCAGCTTGAACTTCACCCAGTGATTGGCGCCGCTCACGTCGTTGCGCAACAGCGAGGGCGGCTCATTGTGATTCACAATGACGATATCCACGTCGCCGTCATTGTCGAAATCGCCAAACGCGCACCCGCGGCTCGAATGCGGAGCGTCGACGCCCGGCCCCGCCTGCCCGAGCATCTCCTCGAACTGCCCCTTGCCCAAATTCCGGAAAATCACGCGGGGAGTCAGGTAACTCGCGCGTAATTCCGGGTAAATTCCGCCGGTGACGCAGAAAATGTCCGGATTCCCGTCGTTATCGAGGTCCGCGACGCCCGTCCCCCAGTTGACAAACCGCGTCTCCACCGCCAGGCCCGACCGCAGCGTCAGGTCGCGGAAGTTGCCCTTGCCGTCGTTCACATACAGCGCCGGCGTGTCGTTGGCGTAGTGAGTCTTGAAGACATCCAGACTCCCCTGCAACCGCACATCGCCGATCCCGAGCCCCATGCCCGCCTGCACCATTCCATCGTCGCTCAGCGCCGCGCCGTTTTCGAGCGCCCGTTCGGTGAAGGTGCCGTCGTGGTTGTTGCGGAACAGCAGGGCGGGCGTCGAGTCGCAGGCCACGTAGATATCGGGCCAGCCGTCGTTGTCGAAATCCGCCGCCACCACCGTCAGCCCGTAGCCGCCCTCGGCCTTCGAAATGCCGGAGGCCGCGCTGACATCGGTGAACGTGCCGTCACCGTTGTTGTGATACAGAATGTGCCGGCCGTAGGGCAGCCCGCGAGGCCCGCAGAACAGACCCTGGGTGTTACAGCTCTTGGACGCGCCGGCGCGCGGCACGGTGGCCATGTCGAAGCCGAGATAATTGGCGACGAACAGGTCCAGCTTGCCGTCGCGGTCGTAATCGATCCAGGTGCAGCCGGCGCCGAAGCGGTCCTCCGAGCCGAGCAGGCCGGCCTGCTTCGTCACATCGGTGAACGTGCCGTCGCCGTTGTTCCGGTAGAGCACGTTGCGTCCCCAATAGGTGAGGAACAGGTCGTCGAAGCCGTCGTTGTTGAAGTCGCCGACGGTGACGCCCTGCGCGTAGCCGGTGCGTAACAACCCGGCCTTCGCGGTGACGTCGGTGAACGTGCCGTCGCGGTTGTTCTTGTACAAGCGGTTCGACGCGTCGGCCGGAGGATCGCCGTAGCGCGACCCGCACAGCACCAGAATGTCCAGCCAGCCGTCGTTGTCGTAGTCAAAGAACGCGACGCCGCAACTCATCGCCTCCACCACGTAGTCGGCACGCGCCGGATGCCCGGCCACCACCACGTGCGTCAGGCCGGCCTGACGGCCGATATCGGTGAAGCGCGCGTTGAAGGGGAGTCCCGAGGGCTTGCCGCGGGGCGCCGCCGTTACTCCGCGCGAGGCCATGCCATCCATCTTGGTGGGCAACTGCTGGGAGAACGATCGCGCGGCGGGCAGGATCAGCGAACCGAGAAGACTGCGGCGGGTCAAAGGGAAATGCGGCTCCAAGGGCAGTATACGCAAAAAATGACCGGCGGCGGGGTGTTGTTCGCCGCCGCCGGTCGCAAAGGGGGGATTGCTAGAAAATGATCTTCAATCCAAGCTCCATCTGACGGCCCGAGTTACCGGAGCCGTAGGTGGCTGACTGTTGTCCGAACTGTCCGCCCGGAGAGCCCTGGTAGAGAGCCTGGCCGAACGTGGACGAGTAGATGTTGGTGTCCGGATCGCCGCGATTCAACTTGTTGGTGGCGTTGTAGGCCGCCATCTTGAATTCGGTCCTGATCCGCTCGGTGATTTTGAACGCCTTGGAGAGAGTGCCGTCCACATTGAAGAACGCGGGGCCGGTCAGACAGCCGAACTGCATCGGGTTGGTGCGCAGCACATAGGTGTTGGCCGGAATCTGCTGGAATGCGGCGGTGTTGAACCAATGCTGCGGCGTGCGGCCTCCCGAGCAGGGATCGCCGACGACGAGCATGTTGTCAAACCGGGGATAGTCGCCGCTGGTGTAAGTCATGGCGCCCACCAGCTTCCATCCGCCGATCAGGAAATCGGCGGCCTTCGGCATGTTGGTCAGGTACTTGCGTCCCTGGCCGAACGGCAGTTCGTAGGTGCTGGCGACGGTGTAGCGGTTGCGGGGCTGGTTGCTGTCCTGCCAGGTCAGATGACCCGTGTACGTGTCCTGATCGTTGAAGTAGATCTGATTCCGCTCACGAATGTACACGTAGGAGAACAGGAAGTTCCAGCCGTGGCTGAACACTTTCTGCGCCTTGATTTCGAGCGAGTTATAACTCTCACCCGCGCAGCAATGGCCGAATTCGGCGAGTCCCGAATACTGCGGGTAGGGGACCAACAGCGAACTCAGCGGAACGGTCTTCTGGTTGTACAGCGGACCGGGCATGATGGTCTGGTTCAGATAGTGGTAGAAGGGATTGTCCACCGTCTGGTTCAGAGCGTTCTGGTACTTCAACTGGAGCTGCGGATCCAGCATGTTCAGCGACTTGTTATACAACTGGTTGCCGAAGTTGTGGAAGTAAGACGCCATCACCACGATCTGGCCGGGCACCTGGCGCTGGAAGGAGATATTCAAACGATCGTTGAAAGCCTTCTTGAAGTCCTGCTTGTACCACAGCAGGGCGCCGTTTTGGCCGCGCCCCACCGCGCCGCCCGCGTTCTTGCCGTTGATGGCGAGCAGTGGATTGCTGGACGGGAAGGGGTTCGAGAAGGTCTGCTGCGGCACGCCGGACAGCAGCGGGGCCGTGTTCTGGTAAGCGGTGACGCCGAAGTACGGCGGCTCCAGGAAGCTGACCGTTTCAAAGCCCGTGAAACCGCTCAGGTTGAATTCGGTCGGGATCGTGTAGCGGGCGTAGCCGGCGCGCAGGGAGGTCTTGTCGTCCACGCGGAAGGCGATGCCCAAGCGGGGCTGCAGCGCCAGCTTAGGCGCGTTCCACATGCCGGGGTTCTTGTCGGAGGTCCAATTCCACTGGCCGTTGTACTTCCAGTAGCTGGAGCCGACGATGGAGCTGACGGCGGTGGGGATGGTGGGCGGCGCGGACTGCATTTCGGGAATCGACTGGGACAGGTCGAGGCCGCGCGAGAAGTTGTGAGCCGGATCCCACCACGCCTGTTCGTAGTCGTTGCGGAGTCCGAGGTTCAACGTGATGCGGCGGCTGAGTTTCCAGTCGTCCTGGAAGAACATGCCGTAGAAGCCGGTATGCGGATCGGGGGCCGGGCCGCCGATCATCTGCGACGAACCATCGAGCGCGCCTAACAGGAAGGTGGCCCACTGGTCGCCGTAGTGCTTCGTATCGGGATTGTTGAAGGTGTTCGCCGTGACGGCCGTGTTGAAGTTGAAGTTCGTGGTGCTGGACACGTAGGACACGCCGAAACTACGCCGGAACTCGAGACCGGCCTTCAGGTAGTGGGAGCCGCGCTGCTGGGAGATCTTCGCGCTGAAGGATTCGCCCTTGGGACGCTGATCCCAATAGAAACCGCCGCCGCCGAAGCCGGCGCCGCCGATGTTCAGGTGCGGGAAGTACAGCGGCACGCCAGTGCTGGCGCTGGTGTACGGCTTGTACCAGTCGCTGCCGGTCCAGATGGTGCCCCATCCGCCCTGGAGCGGGCTGGAGACGTAGGCGTCGATGACGTTGTGCCAGTCGCCGTGGAACTCGACGACCGTGCGGGAGTTCAGGGTCCAACTGGCGTCGCCGGCGATCTGCCAGGCGCCGCGCTCGGTGCCGGTGGGAACGTACAGGTTGGTGGTGGCGAGAGGAGTCGGGTTACCGGCGACGTCATCGGTATAATAACGGCTCGCGCGGCCGAACACGCGCCACTTATCGTTAATGTTATAGTCGACGCGGTCCGACCAGTTGTAGTAGTTGTACCGCTCGATGAAACCCTTCTTATAGTTGTTGACGCCGGTGATATTGTCGCCCGCGTTGTTCGGTCCCCAGAACTGCTTGATCAGGTTGCCGGTGACGGAGTCGAAGCGGCTGACCGGGATCTTGTTGCCCGGGAAAGCCGAGACCGAGACGGCGCCGGTGGAGGCGTTCAGCGTGGAGGTCCAGGGATCGTAGATGGTGCGCAGGCCGCCATCGATGTTATAGGACTGGGAGAAGTCGCCGCCCGTTTCGAGGCTGGTGGGAACGGTGTTCACGTAGCTGTTCGGATAGCTGACCTTCCAGTATTCGAGCGACGCGAAGTTGAAGAGTTTGTTCTTGAGGATGGGGTTGCCGAGGGTGAATCCCATCATGTGCTGGCGCTGGGAGTTGTAGCTATTGGTGGTGCGGTTGGCCGCGGCGCTCAGCCAGGGGTAGCGGCCCAGGTAGAAGCCCGTGCCGTGCCATTCGTTGGTGCCGCCCTTGGTGGTCATCGAGATGAGGCCGCCGGCGCTATGGCCGGTTTCGGCGTCGACGCTGTTCTGCGACACGACGACTTCCTGCACGGCGTCGGTGTTCGGAGGATAGCTGCCCTTGTGGCCGAGGCCGATGGGGCTGCCGTCCACCTGAAGATCGTTGGCGAGGTTGGTGCCGCCGCCGAGGTCGACCGAGTTCATCGACCAGGAATGGTAGGGCTGCATTTCGCCGCGGGTGTTGATGGCCGACGGGGCAAGCAGGGTCAGCTTAAAGGGGTTGCGATCGAGGCGGGGGGTTTCCTCGGCCATCTTGGTGTCGATGGTGAGGTCCTTATTGCTCGAGTTGAATTCGACGGCGACGGGCATTTCTGTCACCGTGACGCTGGAGGAGACCGCGCCCGGTTTGAGCACGGCGTCGACCGAAACGTCGCCGCCCGACTGCACGAGGATGTTTTCCTGCGTCCACTTTCCGAAGCCGGCCAGTTCGACCGTTACGGAATATGTGCCGGGATCGACGCTGTCGAAGAGGTAGAGCCCGGTCTCCCGGGTCTCTTTGACAACCTTAATGCCCGTGTTGACGTTGGTCAAGGTTACGGTCGCGCCCGTGACGACCGCTTTGCTTTCGTCTGTCACTACGCCCTGGACGCGGCCCCTGAAGGTTTGGGCGAAAAGCGAGGCCCCCAACATCAGGAAGAGCGCCAAGGCTGCCAGGACAGACTGTGTCCTTTGGAATCGAATCATAGGTTCCCTTGCTCCTGAAGCAACAAATGACGGCCACGCCGGCGAGGGCGGGCCGCAAGACTATGCCCACCGGTCCAAACACTCGATTGGAGACCGGTGAACGGTTCGCGGAAGAGGACGGAGACGCTTGGCGCGCGGCGGGTCGGCGGACCGCCCGTTGCGGAGAACCTCGTATCGGTTTCGGACCCTTTGGTGGCGACGCAGCCAGACGCTCACACTCCACTCCCTGGAAGCCGTATGCACTGAGCGTAGGCCTAATGCCGGTGCCGGGTGCAGGGAATTAGCGGTGGCTTAACGGGATGTTTACGTTAATTCAATCGCATTATCAACAACTTAACCGAAGTCTTGAATCTCCCGGTTGAACGTGGGGAAGGCGGGTGATAGACTCGGGCGTGGATGGTCGCGTCGGTGAATTTCTGACGTCCAGATCCATTTATTAGTTGGTTGGCCGACATGGTAGTACCCCCACTCGTGGAGCAGGATGCCCGCTGGGCGCTCGTCCAGCGGATTGGCGCGAGCCGCCAGTTCATTAAGGCTCCCCAGCTTCGCGAGATCCTCGCCTACATTTGCCAGAGAGCGATCGCCGACCCGACCTCGGCCATCAAGGAGCACGAGATCGGATGCAACGTGCTCGGCCGGAAGCACGATTTCAATCCGAACGAGGACAATATCGTCCGGGTCCAGATGAGCCACCTGCGCAAGCGGCTGGACGAATATTTCGCCACCGAGGGCAAGGACGAACCGATTCAGATCTCAATACCTAAAGGCGCCTATGTCCCGTATTTCGCGCCCCGGCCCGAGCCCGCGCCTCCACCGCCTCCGCCGCCTCCCCGACAGGTTCGGGTGACGGCCGCGGCGATTTTCGGAGTGACCACGGCGGCGTTGGCCATACTGTGCGTGTTTCTGGCGGCGCGTCTGTTCCTGCCCTCGGCGGGCTCGTCGGCAGTGCGAGGCGACGAGGAACGGGATCCCTTCTGGTCGAGGCTGTTCACCGGCTCGCAGCCGGCCGCCATTGTAGTGGCGGACAGTTGCACGGCGCTGCTCCAGGACCTGATGCACTCCGATGTGCTCGTTTCCGAATACGCCGGGGGCGGATTTCCGCAGAATTGGATCCGAAACGAGAAGGAACCGGGCTTACGGCAGGCGCTCCAACTGCTCGCCGAACGCCAGTATACGAGCCTTGCGGACCTGAATGTCTCGCCGAAGCTGATGGACGTGAGCCGGCGTTTCGGGCCGAATCAGGCCCAGGTGCGCTACGCCCGACACCTGAATATTCGCGACTTCAAGACCGGCAATTCGATCCTGCTCGGAAGCCGCCGGGGCATCCCGTGGGTGCGGCTGTTCGAGGATCAACTGAACTTCACCATGGTGGAGGATAAGAAGGCCCACGACTTCTACTTCCTGAACCGTTCGCCCCAACTGGGCGAGCAGACGAGCTATGTCCCGGCCACCCGCGGCGGAGAACTGACGAGCTACGCGGATGTCGCGCTGGTCCCCAACCTGGATAACAACGGAGTGGTCCTGCTGGTGGCGGGGCTCTCCATGGTCGACACCGAGGAGGCCGGCGAGCTGTTGACCCGCAAGGACGCCTGGAAATGGCTTGCACAGATCGTCGGCGCCGATGTGGCCAAGGGCAAGTACTTCGAAATCCTGCTGAAGACCAAGGCTGTCGCTGGAGCGGCAAACCGTTCACAGGTAGTGACTTACCGGCTGATTCAACCCTCATCGCCGAGCCGATAGCAGCGCCTCGCGGCGTTATGGCTTTTATGGCTTCGCGATGGGTTCGTCAGGGGCTCGCCCTGGATCGGACTGCGAATCGATTTTGGGGGCTTTTTCAATCACTTCCAGCTATTTTTGGAGCCGTCTCGGTTGGGTTCGGTCATCCCGAATCGCTTCATGGGGTTTGGCTGCCGCGGTTGATGTCCGCCGGCGTCTGGATGTTACCGCGTCCGGCAGCGGGGAAGTTCTCGTTGTTTGGTCATCGTGTTTCCTTTCGACTTCAGGATAAGGGGTGAGTCCAGGAAGTGACGGTGGTTTGGAGGTGGTGTGTTTCCTGATAAGTGATTGATTTTTTCGCTGGTTAGGTGGAGTTTTTATTTTTTTTAGAGTGTCGTGAATGGCGATTTTCGGGGTATCGAAGCAGCCGGAGATGAAACGGCGAAGGCAGCGGTCGCTGTAGGCAGGCAACCGCTCGCGTCGAACGGCGTATGATTAGGAGTGAGGTTGGAGCGTGGCAACGACGCCTGGTAATACGACTATCACCGAAGCGCTCCCGCCCGTGCGCTTTATCTCGCTGTCCGTGCGAGCCGGAGAAGTGTTCGCCAATCATGCCAAGGCGCTGAACTGGCTGCAGACTCCGAACCCGTCCTTGCGAGGGAAGACGCCGATCGAGGCGGCCAACACCGAAGAGGGCTTCGTCGAGGCCGATGAGATCCTGACTCGGATCGAACATGGCGTTCTCGGTTGATGCGCGCCTTTCGATTGTGCAGGAGCACATTCCCAGCCTACGACGGTGAGGGCGCTTTTCGTGTGGGTGGCCGGTGGAACTCGAAAGGGACGCGAGTCCTCTATATGAGCGAGAACCGAGCGCTCGCCGTGCTGGAGATCCTGGTCCATCTTTCCACGACGATCCCCGATCGGTATGTGCTCGGTTCCGCGCAGATCCCCGACGATGTCGCCGTGGAGTTCGTGGAAACCCAGGCTCTCCCCGAGCGTTGGTCCACGCTGGATCCACACGAACAGGGAACCACATGGAACCTCGGCGACGAGTGGGTCCGTGCGCGAAGGTCGGCCGTTCTTTCTGTACCTTCCGTGGTTGCGGCGGAACGGAACTACCTGCTGAATCCGATGCATCCGGACTTCTCGCGGATTGCGTTCGCCGACCCTGTCGCCTTCCACTTCGACGCTCGTCTTTCGCCATCACGCGGGCACGGCCGTGGACAAGCTGAACATTAGTACGTCGCAACAGGCAAGAATTGGTTGGAGGTGGTGTGTTTCTTGATAAGTGATTGATTGTTTTGCCAGTTAGGTGGAGTTTTTATTTTTTCAGAGTGTCGTGAATGGCGATTTTCGGGGTATCGAAGCAGCCGGAGATGAAACGGCGAAGAGCCGGTCTCCCCACTGCGGCCGAAGGCGGACCGCCGAGGTTTGCGTCTGGACGGCGGAGGAGGTGGCGCTGCCCCATGAGGATATCACCAGCGCCTCGAGCGTCTCTTACAGACACCAGGAGCATGGCCTGCCGTCTTGTGACCAAGGCCTTCGCTATCGAGATCAAGTAGCGCGAGGACAGGAAGCCGTCCACGAAAGACGCACGGGGAGCCCACACACGGCGGAGCCGTTCCGAAAAGAACGAGTAGCACGCGAGAGCGGCAACTGGCACTTACCGTCAACCGAGCGGCAATTCGACTTGCGCCTCACCAATTTCGTCAAGAAACCTATTGATTGGCCCCAATGGAAGGCGGATTTTGCGCCGGAGTAGACCTTCGACACTGTCCCGCAACTGGCGAGCCGACAAGACGCCGAGTTCGTGAAATTGCTGCAACACCCAGAACGTGCCATGGTGGTCCAAATCGCTGCGGCCTGCCAAGGTCCGGCCCCAAGGATCGTCGACAATCACCATAGCGCCGATTTGGGAAGCCTGCACCACGGCTTCCGCCTCTCCGCGATCCTTCTTCCCTAGCCTTGAACGTTCGGCCAGCAAGAAATCCACAGCACCCTTGTCGTATTCGTCGCAACGCTCCAGGAAGGCGTAGCTTGCCAACAAGTTCTGAAGTCGGCGCTTTGAGGTCCTCCGCTTGTAAACATCATCCCTGACGGCTTTTGGTATGAGAACGACAGAAAAGACCAGCGATAATTGCGGAATCAGGTCCAGATGATCGAGCGCGATAATGCACGAACTGTCGATGGTACAACGAGGCGCCCGCATGGACGAACGTCAGGCTATTCCGCTGATGAGAAGATCAGCAACCCAAGCGCGAGCGTTCCGAGAGCAAGAAGAGAAGTATTAACGCTTCGCGCGGCGTTCAGTGACTTCAGGTGCTCGACGAGACCCAACTCGGTTTGATGGGGATGGACCGGATCAATGACCAGCAGATTCGGACCGAAACGCTGCGTGAGTGCCGGAGCCAATACCGGATCCACCATTACGATAGTCGCCTTGCCCAAAGTGAGGCTGGTGTCGAGTTCCTGCCGACACGACTCCGACAGCCCTGACCTGATCACCCCAAGGACCACGTCAGCGTCCTTAAGCTTCTGCGCCGATTCTGCCTCAAGAAACTGACGTTTGTCTCGCCTGGTGTACGCAGGAGGGACATAGACCGTCAATCCATTCACCGCCGCCAACGCTTGCAATCTCAATGCAGTGACTTGATCGGCAGTGTTTCCGTATGAAATGTAGACCTTCATCGGCTTCTCGCTACCCTTCAATTGTAGTCCCCTCCATAATCAACGCCGGACGGGTCCACGTTATCCCGGGAAACGGCCCGCATCGGTCTCCGAAGGCTTGCCGCCCGGTGCGCGGCTGCCCCGGCGCCACGATGGAGTGGAGTTACTCCGGGCGGACACACCCACCCGCCAGGAAGTGGACCGCACCCAGCCATGTCGGTCGTCTCTAAACGTCCGAACGACATCACCAGGCGCGAAGGACACACCCCAATTGTGTGTTCCCGCCGGCCACTTGGCCACTTGTGCGGGGCCGGCATCCGATATCCTTAGAGCATGAATCCTGTCCAGCCCGGACCTCGCATCTCCTTGAACAAGACCGCCGACTATCGCGAAGGGTATGCCAATAGCGTGCAGGTCCGCGTCAACCTGTGGGACTTCTTCCTGAGCTTCGGCGTGCTGGATCAGACGGCGCCCGATAACGTCCAGATTCACAACTTCCAGGGCGTGTACCTGAGCCCGCAGCAGGCCAAGGCGCTGGCCAATGTGCTGAACCAGAACCTGCAACAGTACGAGAGCGCGTTCGGAGAGATCCGCCTGGAGCCGCAGGCCGGCGGGCCGGTCATTCAGTAGCCGGATGACGGCTGCCGCGCGGTCGCGGGTGCTGAGCCACCTGCTCGTCTTTACCGTCATTTTCGGCGCCTTGCTCGCAATGCATGCGCCGTATCTCCAACTGCCGTACTTCTGGGATGAACTGGGACAGTTCATCCCCGCTGCCCTGGATATCCTCCGCGATAACGCGTGGGTGCCCCATTCCACGATCCCCAACGTCCATCCGCCCGCGGTGATGGCGTACCTGGCGCTCGCCTGGAAATTGTTCGGATATTCCACCCTGGTGACCCGCGTCGCCATGCTTCTCGCCGCCGCGGCCGGCGTGTACTTCACCTTCCTGCTGGCCATCCGGCTGTGCCGCGATGTTCCGGGCGCTCCCGCCTTCATCACCGTCGGGTTCCTGATGGCCACGCCGCTGTTCTATATGCAGGCGATGCTGGCGCAACTGGATATGCCGGCCATGACGTTGACCGCGCTCGCGTTCCTGCTGTTCTACGACCGCAGGTATGCCTGGTGCGCCCTGGCGTCGACGCTGCTGGTGCTGACAAAAGAGACCGGAATCGCCGCGCCGGCCGTCTTTGGCGCCTGGCTGCTGTTCCACGACCGGGACTGGCGGCGGGCGGCATGGTTCCTGCTGCCGGCGGCGGCGCTCGGGGCGTGGCTGGCGATTTTGTGGCATACAACCGGCTATCTGCTTGGAGATCCAGGGTTTGCGCACTACAACGTGGGTTACCAACTGCATCCGGTTCGGCTGGCGGCGACGCTGGTTCGAAGGGTCTACTATCTTTTTTTTGCAGATTTTCGCTTTTTGGGACTGCTGGTGAGCTTTTGGGCGATCCGGTTTGCGCGTATCTATCAGCGCTGGGAGTGGACAGTGGCTGCTTACTACGTCGGCGGTCATCTGCTCCTTGTCACCGGATTCGGCGGCGCCGCTCTCGAGCGGTACCTTCTACCGGTATTTCCACTCCTTTACCTCTGCATGGCGACCCTTTGGGCCGCCGTGCGCCCTCGTTTGCGGTATGTAAGCCAGATTACAATGCTGGCCGGCCTGTTTTCCGGCCTCTATTGGAACCCTCCTTTTCCTTTTCCTCTTGAAAACAACCTGGCGCTGATTGACTTTGTCGAATTGCAGAAAGCCGGCGCGGAGTTCCTGGAGAAGACCCGACCGGGCGAGAGCGTCGCTTCCGCGTGGCCGTACACGGCCGGACTGCGGAATCCTGACCTGGGATTTGTCCAGCGGGGGCGGCGGACCGTGGAGACGAGCGATTTCCATGCGGACCATGTCGCAACGGCGGTTCGCGCCGGGCGGCCGGATCTACTGGTGACGTATTCAAGAACCTGGGAGCCCGAATGGGGCGCGCTGGGCAACCGATTGGTGCGGGCGTTTCTGACCCGTTACTATGATTACGAACCGCAGATCACTTCAGCGGAAATCGAGGAACGATTCGGCATGCACGCGATTCTACGTTGGGAACAGCGCGGCCAGTGGATCGAGATCTACTCGCGATGATAGCGCTGAGGGGAGTTTCCAAGACCTTTGATGGCCGGCGCACGGTGACGGCGCTCGATAACGTCACGCTGGAGATTCCGAAGGGCGATATGGCGGCGATCATCGGTCCGTCGGGATCGGGGAAATCCACCTTATTGAACCTGGTGGGCGGGCTGGACCGGGCTACCTCGGGCGAGGTCGCAATCGACGGGCAGGCGCTCGGCGGACTGGCCGACGACGCCCTTACCCGGGTGCGGCGGGACAAGATCGGCTTCATCTTCCAGTTCTTCAACCTGCTGCCGACGCTCACCTGTTTCGAGAATGTCGCCATTCCGCTGCACCTGCGCGGGTGGGGCCGGGGGCGGATCGAGGAACGGGTGCGGGAACTGCTCGGACTGGTGGGGTTGGAGAAGCGCCTGGAACACCTGCCGGAGGAACTGTCGGGCGGGGAGCGGCAGCGGGTGGCGATCGCGCGGGCGCTGTCGGTGTATCCTCCGATCCTGCTGGCCGACGAACCGACGGGCAACCTGGACACGCATACCGGGGCGGATATCCTGGCGCTGATCCACGATTTGCACGACCGGTTGGGCGCGACGGTGCTGATGGTGACGCACGATCGCACGGTGGCCGCCAGTTGCCCTCGCACGATTCTGTTGCGGGATGGGCGGGTGGAATCGGATGAACGGACTGGCGCATGATCCTGCTGCGGCTGATCTCCTATCAATATGTCCGCAAGCACGTATTGAGGACGCTGCTGACATTGACCGGCATCGTGCTGGGCGTGGCGGTGTTCGTCGGAATGCACACGGCGAACCAGAGCGTTCTGTTCGCGTTTGAAAAGACGATCGACCACATCGCGGGGGCCGCGCAACTGCAGGTGACGGCGGGCGAGACGGGCTTTGAGGAGGCGGCGCTCGAGCGGGTGCAGGCGGTTGCCGGGGTGAGGGTGGCCGCGCCGGTGATCGAGGCGGTGGCGCACACGAACCTGGCCGGGCAGGGGAACCTGCTGGTGCTGGGCGTGGATATGCTGGGCGACCGGTCCCTGCGGGACTACGACCTGGAGGGCTCCGAGGAGGGGGCGATCGACGATCCACTGGTGTTTCTGGCCCAGCCGGATTCGCTGATTGTCACCAAGCCGTTTGCCGAGAGGAACGGGCTGGCGACCAATAGCCACGTCATGCTGAATACGGCCGAGGGGCCGAAGCAGTTCACCGTGCGAGGGGTGATGCGGGCGGGCGGGCTGACGAGCGCGTTCGGCGGCAACCTGGCGGTGATGGACATTTACGCCGCCCAAAAGATGTTCGGGCGCGGACGGATGTTCGACCGGATCGATATCGCGCTGAACGAGGGCGTGAGCGTCGCCGAGGGGAGCGACCGGCTGCGGCGAGCGTTGGGGCCGGGATTCCAGGTGGACACGCCGACCTCGCGCGGGGCGCAGTTCGAGGCGGTGGCCAGCGTATACAAAGTAGTCGCCAACATCACCAGCGTGTGCGCGTTGTTCATCGGGATGTTCCTGATCTACAACACGTTCGCGATCGCGGTGACGCAGCGGCGGGCGGAGATCGGAATTCTGCGGGCGCTGGGCGCGACCGAAGGGCAGGTGCGGCGGCTGTTTCTGGCCGAGAGCGCGGCGGCCGGGCTGATTGCCTCCGCGGTGGGCGTGCTGGCCGGGATGTTGTTGGCACGGGGGATGGCGGGCTATATCGGCGCTTTCATGGGAGAGGTGTACGGGATCGCCGAACGGGCGCAGCAGGTGTCGACGGATCCCCGGCTGGTGTTTGCGGCGCTGGCTATCGGCGTGACCACCAGCGTGCTGGCGGCGGCGATTCCGGCGCGGAATGCGGCGCGGATCGATCCGGTGAAGGCGCTTCAAAAGGGACGGCATCAGTCCCTGGGAGAGGGCGAGAGCCGGCGGCGCCGGCGGCTGGCGGTGGGCGCGGTGGCGATTTCGGTGATCTGCGCGCTGGGCAAGACGGGGCCGCTGCTGTATCTGGGCTATTTTGTGACGATCATCGCGGCGGTGCTGATTGCGCCGGCGGTGGGGGTTTGGCTGGCTCGCATGCTGCGTCCCGCGCTGAGTTGGCTGGCGCCGGTGGAAGGGGCGCTGGCGGCCGACAGCCTGATCCAGGCGCCCCGGCGCACCTCCGGGACGATCGCGGCGCTGATGCTATCGGTGGCGCTGGTGACTGGGATGGGCGGCATCGCGCGGGCGAGTTATACATCAATTCTGACCTGGGTGGATACGTCGCTCAATCCGGACATGTTCGTTTGCGCCACCGAGAAACTGACGGACCGGTCCTACCGGTTTCCGCGCGAGGTGGGCGATCAACTGCGGCGGGTTCCCGGCGTGGCGGCGGTTCACGAAGTGCGTGTGGGGCGGATTCCGTTTCGCGGGCGCCCGATCATGCTGACCGCGATTGACGTGGCCGCGTTTCACTCGCGGGCGGGAATGCCTCCCATCGAGGGCGACCCGGAGGGCATGTACAGGGACGCGGCGGCCGGCAAGGGCCTGCTGGTGGCGGATAACCTGGCGATTATCGAACACCTGCGGGTGGGAGATGTGGTGGAGTTACCCACGCCCGGCGGTCTGTTGCGCCTGCCGGTGGCGGGGGTGGTGACGGATTACTCGGATCAACAGGGCGATTTTCTCATCGACTTAGCGGTGTACCGGAAGTATTGGAACGACGACACGGTGAACGTGTTTCGCGTGTATGTCGCGCCGGGCGCCAAAGGGCCGGACGTGGAGCGGGCGATTCAGGCGCAGGTGGGGTCGCGCCAGAGGCTGTTTGTGCTGACGAATCGCGAGGTGCGCGCGTATATTTCGAACGTCACGGATCAGTGGTTCGGATTGACCTATGTCCAGATCGCGGTGGCCGTGCTGGTTTCGGTGCTGGGAATTATTAACTCGCTGACGGTGTCGATTACGGATCGAAAGCGGGAGTTAGGCGTGTTGCAGGCGGTGGGTGCGGTGCGCGGGCAGATCCGGCGGACGGTTTGGATCGAGTCGCTGACCATCGCTCTCATCGGAGTGCTGCCCGGGCTGGCGCTGGGCGCGCTGCAGTTGTATTACTGGCTCGAGATCGCGCGGCGCGATATTTCGGGTTACCGGGTGGATTACATGTTCCCATTCGGGATCGTGGCGGCGCTGGTCCCCGTGATGCTGGCCGCGGCGCTGGCGGCCGCTATCGGACCGGCGGAGGCGGCGGTGCGGGGATCGCTGGTGGAGGCGCTCGAATATGAATAAGTGGTGGGCGGTTGCCGTGTTGGCCGCGTCGGCGATGGCGCAGGCGCAGGACGCGAGGGGAATCGTCGAGGAGTCGCAGAGGCGGAACCGGTCGAAGTCGCAACGCTACGAGGGGACGCTCGAAGTCATTAACGCCAAGAGCAAGGTGACGACCAAGCAGTGGGAGTATCTGCGACTGGGCGATTATGGGGATTCGAAGGCCATGCTGCGGTTCACCGAGCCTCCCGAGGTGAAGGGCGTGGCGCTGCTGATCCACAACCATCCGGACCGGGCGAGCGACCAGTGGATGTGGCGGCCGCAGATCGGGCGGGATCAGCGGGTGGCGTTGCAGGACCGGTCCGCGCGGTTCTTCGGAACGGACTTCAGCTTCGAGGACCTGGAAGAGCGGGATGTGAATCAGTTCGACTACAAGCTGGCCGGCGAGGAGACGATTGACGGCGCGGCGTGCTGGAAATTGGAGTCGAGGCCGAAGCAATCGAAGACCTCGCAGTATACGCACTCCTTCGTCTGGATCCGGAAAGACAACTACGTCTTCGCGCAGATCGAGGGATTCACCAAGGCGGGTTTGTCGCGGCGGATCAACTATCGCGAGATACAGCAGGTGCAGGGGCATTGGACCGCCCGCCGGCTGGAGGTGCTGGACGCCAAGACCAATAGCCGGACCGTGCTGAAGCTCGAGAAGTTACAGTTCGACGCGCCGATTGGCGAAGGCGAGTTCACGCTGCAAGCGCTGCGACGGTCATGAGGATCGGGGCGGCGTGGGCGCTGTTCACGGCGGTCGCCGCGGCGCAGGGGTTCACGCAACGCGGCTTCCTCGAGTCGGGCTACACGGCGTTTCCGCAAACCGCGCCGAACGACAGCGGGCGGTTTGTGGCCGAGGCGCTGTTGCGTTACGAGGCGTCGTGGCAGGCGGCGCCGTGGTTGAAGGTGAACGGCTCCGTCGACGCCCGGACGGACAGCCATCGGCAGACGGCGCGGGAGTTCGATTTCAGCTTCGATGACCGGACCATCCGGCGGCCCGCCTTCGCGCTGCGACGGTTGAGCGCCATCGCCAACAAGGGTAAGTTCACGGTGGAGTTGGGACGGCAGTTTATCCGCTGGGGGCGCGTGGATATCCTGAATCCCGAGGACCGGTTCGCTCCCAAGGACTTCCTGAACGTCGTAAACAGCGACTTTCTGGGAGTTACGGCGGCGCGGGTCACTTATGAAAGCGGAGCGGATACGCTGGACGCCGTGTGGCAACCGTGGTTTACGCCGAGCCGGACGCCATTGTGGAACCAACGGTGGACCGTGCCGCCAGGACCGCTGCCGATTCGCGACCTGGGCGCGGAGTATCCAGCGCGGCATCAGTTCGGACTGCGCTGGAATCACGTGGGGCGCGGGTTTGAGCTGGGCGCTTCCTACTTCGATGGCTTCAACCACCTGCCGCTGGCGCGGGCGACGGGCTTCGATGTCGAACGGTATTATCCGCGGCTGCGGCTGTATGGGGCCGATGCGGCTGTGCCGACCCGCTGGGTGACGATTAAGACGGAGGCCGCTTACTTTACGGCGCCGCTGAACCAGACCGATGAGTATCTGCTCTATGTCGTGCAGTTAGAACGGCAACAGGGGAATTGGATATTCGTGGGCGGATATTCGGGCGAGGTGGTGACAAAGGCTATCGGGAATCCGCTGGCGTTTTCTCCGGAACGAGGATTCGCGCGGTCGGCGATGGGGCGGGCCGAGTACACCATCGGGCCGACGCGGAGCGTGGCGGCGACGGGCGTCGCGCGGCAGAATGGGGCCGGGACCTGGCTGCGGGGCGAGTATTCGCAGATGGTCGGCCGGCACTGGCGAGTTACCGGGGGAGTTACCTGGATACGGGGAGACGGGGCGGATTTTCTGGGCGAGTATCACCGTAACTCGTACGCGAGCGTGGCGCTGCGGTACAGTTTCTGAGGCGGGGTTCGAGTGGCGCCAGGAGCGGGTCTATTCGGGAGCGGCCATGCCGTACGCCGCCCATTCTTCCCGCGAGGGTCCGCAGACGCCGGGAACGGGGAGGCCGGCCTTGCGCATCAGGACGGTCATCTGGCCGCGATGGTGAGTCTGGTGAGCGATCAGGACGGCGAGGATAAACCCGCGCTTCCATTGTTCGCCATACATCGAGACCGCTTCGTCGAGTTGGGCGTCGGTCCAGTTGGCCGACAGGGCGGGCATGACCGCCGCGGCGGAGGATTCGTAGGCCGCGGCGATGTCAGCGGCGGCGGCGGGACAGGGGGTCTTGTCGTCGGGCAAATTGGCCAAAGGCAGGCCAGCGTGAACCAGCATTTCGCCGATCGCGCCGACGATGTGCCAGGCGATTCCACCGAGCGCCCGCGCGCCGGGGACCGATTCGGCGAGCGAGGCGTCGGTGAGGTTGCGCAACACCTTCAGCGTGGCGCCGGATTCAGTCTTCCATGTGTCCGCAAAGTCCGCGATGGTTCGGAACATGGCTGCGATGATATCGCATCCGAGGGCGGATGGCCGCCTACTCGACGACCGCCTGAGAGACGGCGTTGTCAAAGTCGTATTGCTGAGCGCGGCCCGGCGTCTGAACAAACATAATGGCGACCATCTGTTCGCGCCGGTTCACCCACCAATAGGTCCCGTAAGCGCCGTCCCAACCGTAGCTGCCATCGGGCTTGCGCATGCGGGCTTCGGCGTTGTTGAGCACTACTTCACCGCCGAGTCCGAAGCCGACGCCCTGCGGAGGACGACCGATTTGGCCCTTGAAGAGATCGCCGACGTTGTTGCGCATCATGAGACTGACGGTCCAGGGGCTGAGGATGCGCTTGCCGTTGAGGACGCCGCCATTGGCGAGCATTTGGGCGAACTGGAAATAGTCGGCGACGGTGGAGGTGAGGCCGCCCGCGCCGGAGAAGTAGGACGGGGACCCGATGGGGAGCGTGCCGGATTTCTCAAGCCCGGCGGGCGTGCGGCGATAGATGACAGCCTTGCGGGCTTCGTCCTTTTCCGGGGTGTTGAAGCCGGTGTCCTGCATGCCGAGCGGTTCGAACAGGCGCGTGCGGAGGAACTGGTCGAAGGTTTGGCCGGAGACGATTTCGACGATGCGGCCGAGAGTGTCGAAGGCGGCGAGTCCGCTGTAACGCCAGGCCGTTCCGGGCTGAAAGTCGAGGGGGAGGGCGCCGAGGCGCGGGATGAAGTCGGCCAGCGTGTCGGTGGGTTTGCGCTCCTTGAGGAGTTTCGCGACTTCCTGCGAGGTGACGCCGCCGCTGGCGAGTCCGGAGGTGTGGGTGAGCAGGTCGATGATTTCGATGTCACGGTCGGCGGGGACGGTGTACTTGGGCTCTCCGGAGGCGGGGCCGTCGGCCATGGGACGCGCGGCTCGCGGGGCGTCGATCATCACACGGCTGTTCTTGAATTCGGGGATGTACTTGCCGACCGGATCGGTGAGTTTGAGTTTGCCTTCCTCCATCAGCATGAGGATGGCCACCGCGGTTACGGGCTTCGACGAGGAGGCGAGACGGAAGAGGGCGTCCTTCGCCATGGGCTTCTTCGCGTCGATATCCATGAGACCGTGGGCTTCGTAGTGAACGACCTTGCCCTTGCGGGCCACCAGCGTGACGGCGCCGGAGAGTTCGCGGGCCTCGACGCGGCGCATCACCACTTCGTGGATGCGCTTGAGGCGGTCGGTGGAGAGGCCGACATCCTCCGGCTTGGCGGTGGGAAGGGTGGCGGCGACGAGCGGCCACGCCAGTGCGAGGGACAGCGTGATGCGTGCTGCTTTCATAAGCGACTATCGTATCGCTTACTGCTTTACTGGGGAGAAGGCGGTGGCCGGGAAGCCCGCTCGGACGGGGAGCAGGCGATTGCGGCGCGGCGCTGGCCGCGGAGGTCCAACCGCGACGGCTATTCGTAGCGCAGCGCGCGAAGCGGTTCGATGGCGGCGGCGCGGCTGGCGGGAGCGGCGATGGCGAAGGCGGCCACGGCGAGCAGGACGAGCGGCACCGCCACGAAGGTGACGACATCGTGCGCGCCGACGCCGTACAGGAACGAGGCGGCGAAACGCGTGATAGCGGCGGCGAGCGCGAGTCCAACGACCATTCCGACGGCGGCCAGCGCGAGGCCCTGACGAACCACCATGGCGAGGACGCCGGCGCGGTCGGCCCCGAGAGCCATGCGGATGCCGATTTCGCGCGTGCGGGAACGCACCACGTAGCTGAGCACTCCGTAGAGGCCGACGGCGGCCAGCGTCAGCCCGATCAACCCAAAGACGCCGAGCAGAACGGCGCACGACTTCGGCAGCAGCAGGGCCTTGTCGACGTGCTGCTGCATGGTTTCGGAACTGGTGACGGCGAGCGTCGGGTCGAGGCGGAGCAGGATGTCACGGATGGCGCGCTCATCCGGGCGGCCGCCGGACTTGACCACCAGCGTGGTTCCAAAGAAGCTCATCACCTTCTCCGGGGCGGCTTCGAGCGACAGGTAGGCGCAGGGGCGCGGCTCCTCGCCGAGGGTGCGCGACTTGGCGTTCTTCACCACCGCGATGACCTGGTAAACCTGGTTGTCGCCGCGAACGGTGGAACCGACCGCGCCGCCCCCCGGGAACAGATTCGAGGCGAGTTTCTCATTCAGAATGGCCGTCCCGGTGGTGTCGCGCTGGTCGAAGTCGCGGCCGGCCGCGATGGGGATGCCGAAAGCGGCGAAGTAGTTCCGGCCCACGCGGTACACATCGGCGTCCGAGCTCTTCTTGCCGGCGGCGGACTGGCTCTCGAAGTCGAAGTCCACTCCGCCGATGCTCAGCGGCACGCTATCGACGAACGAGACGGCGCGCACGCCGGGCAGCGCTTCGACGCGCTCGCGCAGATCGGAGAGGAACTGGCGGTTGCGCTCCGGCGTGTAACCGTTCAGCTTGGGGTCGAAGCCGAGCATCAGGACGTTGCCGGTGTTCATGCCAAGGTCGATGGAAGAGGCGTTGGCCAGGCTGCGCACGAATAGTCCCGCGCCGATCAGCAGAATCAGCGACAGGGACACCTGCACCACCACCAGGATGTTCCGCAATCCGAAACGGCGTCCCGCGCCAAAACCGGCGCCGGTGTCCTTAAGGGATGAGATCAGGTCCGTGCGAACCGAACGCAGCGCGGGGGCCAGTCCGAACAGCACTCCGGTGGCCAGGGCGATGGCGATCGTATAAAGAAGGACGCGCCAGTCCGGCGTGAAGTCGAAGGTGATGGGGAAGGTGACCGGCAGGCGGAAGCGTGACAAGGCCGAGGCGGCCACAGCCGCGAGCACGAATCCCAAGGCGGCGCCCGCCAGCGCGAGGAAGACGCTTTCGGTAAGCAACTGGCGGACCAGGCGCCAGCGGCTGGCGCCGATGGAGAGGCGGATGCCGATTTCCTTCGACCGGGCGGCCGCGCGCGCGAGCATCAGGTTCGCCACGTTGGCGCAGGCGATGAGCAGCACCAGGCCCACCACGACCATCAGGACGGCCATCAGTCCGATCATGTTGCCGAACTCGGGCATGCGGCCCGCGCGGCTCAGGGTCCAGGGCTTCTTCAGGCGGCCGGTGTCGTTCTTAAAGTAGGTCGTGTCGATGCGGTTCTTGACCACGGCGAGCGCCGCCAGCGCCTCCTCGCGGGAGACGCCGTCACGCAGGCGGGCATCCACCATGATCCACTGTGCGTTGCGCTTCTCCTTGACCCCGTCCTTTACGAGGTCGGGCATCAGGTGGGCGTACATGGAAAGCGGCGTCCAGAACTCCCCGGCGATCATTTTGATGGTGCCGGAGAAGCCGGGCGGCGCCACGCCGACCACCGTGTACTGGCGGCCATTAATGAGGACTGGCTTTCCGACGACGGAGGCGTCCGCGCCGAAACGGCGCTGCCAAAGCGCGTAGCCGAGGACGACGACCGGTTCGCGGCCTTCGGCGGCGTCTTCTTCAGGAAGGAAGTCGCGGCCCAGGGCCATGCGGACTCCGGCCACGCGAAAGAAGTTGGCGGTGGCGAGTTGGCCCCACACGCGTTCGGGTTCGCCCGAGCCGCCCACGTTGGCGGGCACGAGGGGGAAGAATCCCGAGACGCCTTCGAAAACCTTCCCGGTGGTCTGTTCGCGAATGTCGCGGAAGTTCGGCCAGGAGATCGTCTTGCTGCCGTTCATGGTGAGCAGGCGGTCCGGCTCGCGCACCGGGAGGGAGGCGAATACCAGAGAGTTGACCACGCTATAGACGGTGGAGTTGGCGGCGACTCCAAGGGCGACCGAGATGATGACGACCGCTGTGAAGGCCGGAGTCCGGGCGAACGAGCGCGCGGCGTAGACGAGATCCTGGATGAGCGAACGCATAGGTCTAAACGGAAGTTACGGCAGCGCGGGAGAAGAAGTTCGCGGTAGTTTTGCGGGTGGGCGAGGGAGGGGATCCGGTTATCGACGGAAAAAAGTGGAGCCAGACGTCTGGCGCGTACTGGCTCTCATAACCAAAGAATTGTCCGCTTCGGTTCCCTCACGAATTCGAGAGTAGCGGGTGGGACGCGGGGCCTCAATAAACGAAGGTACTGGAGCCCGGCCGAACTCGTACCATCAAATGCGGGCAAGGACCGCGTCGGTGACTTCGCTGGTGCGGCTGGCGCCGCCGAGGTCGGCCGTGCGGACCGTTCCATCCGCCAGCACGGCGGCCACGGCGCGCTCCACCGATTTGCCGCCTTCCTTCAATCCCAGATGATCGAGCATCATGCCGGCCGAGAGAATAGCGGCCATCGGATTCACGACGCCGCGCCCGGCGATGTCCGGCGCGGAGCCGTGCACGGGCTCAAACATCGACGGATGTCGGCGGGTGGGGTCGAGGTTCGCGCTGGGGGCCAGACCGATGCTGCCGGTGACGATGGCGGACACATCGCTGAGAATGTCGCCGAACAGGTTCGAGCCCACCACTACGTCGAAGGTGTGGGGGCGTCGGACGAAGTTCATGGCGGCGGCGTCGACCAGCAGGGATTCGGTTTCCACCCGCGGGTATTCGGAGGCCACCGCCTGGAAGGTGCGGTCCCAGAGGACCATGCCGAAGCCCTGGGCGTTGGACTTGGTGACGGAGGTGACGCGCTTGCGGCGGGTCATCGCCAGGTCGAAAGCGAAGCGGACCACGCGTTCGATGCCGCGGCGGGTGAACACGGCGGTTTGAATCGCCACTTCCTCGGGTTGGGTGTGGTAGAGGAAGCCGCCGATCTGGGCGTATTCGCCTTCGGTGTTTTCGCGCACCACCACCATGTCGATGTCGCCGCCTTTATAGCGGGCAAGGGGCGATTCGACGCCGGGGTAGAGGACCGCGGGCCGAACGTTGGCGAACTGGTCGAAGGCGCGGCGGATGGGGAGCAGCAGGCCATTCAGCGTGACATGGTCCGGGATGTCAGGGTGGCCGACGGCGCCGAGCAGGATCGCATCGGCCGGACGGAGCAGGTCGAGCGCGCCAACCGGCATCATGCGGCCGTGGTTGAAATAGTATTCGGCGCCCCAGTCGTATTCGGCGAAGGCGAACTCGGCTCCGAACTTCGCCCCAGTGTGCTCGAGAACGCGGCGAGCCGCGGGTGTGACTTCAACGCCAACGCCGTCTCCGGCGATGACGGCAATCGAGAATTTCGCCATCAGCCCCATGATATCGGGCTTGGCGGACGGGGGAACGGGGCCATCCCGTCAACAGGGCTGCGCGGGGGCGATCAGACGCCCGAGTGGCGGCGAAGTTCGACCGGAGGCCTTAGGATCAGCTTTCGGCGGCTGACAGCGGTGGCGGCGGAACTTTCCGGCGCCTGGACGACAGGGGCCGTGGTGGAGAACGTGAGGCGCCATTCCGAATGCCCCATCACGTAGAGGCGCGCGGTGGCGCCTGCCAGCGAATCGGTTTCACCGTCGGCGTCGCCGATGACTTGCGGATACCAGCCGACGCCGTCCAGCAGTTTCGCCGGGAGAGTCCAGGCCAACGGATTGGCGACGTCCGGGTTGAACGCCATGTATACGCCCTCCTGCGACCAGAGGACGTCGCCGGCGACGTGGTTCAAGAGCACAACATACTGCTGAAGAACTGTATTCCAGTGAACAGATGGGCCCCAAAACGACTCGGGTGAATTGGACGCCCAATCGGCGCGGGCGGGAAATACCGGCGTCTGTCTGCCTCCCAGACCCGGTTCGGTCCAATCGCCGTTGTAGAACTTGAATACGCGACCCTGCGGATCGGCCACATCCGCCACCGCCAGACGGGCCTCGGAAACGCCCTGACCTTCCAGGGCGCCGCCGTAATTGGTGTACAAAATGTAGAAATATTCGCCGTTACGGTCCGGAATTACGGTGAAATCGCCGCTTCCTCCCGCAAAATAGCGATTGGCGGTCGCGCAGTCCGGGACGTCGCCCGAACGAACGATCGTGCCGAGATCGGTGAACGAGATCCCGTCGTCGGAGACCATCTCGCCGATTTCCGGGGCCGTCAGGGGCAGACCGGGACAAACCTCCTGCGGCTCAGTGTGATACCAGGCGTAGATCTTTCCGTCCGGGGCGGCCCAGGCCGATTCGATCCAGCGCCATTTGTCTTCTCCCTGGACGAATACGGCGCGGGATTTCGCGTATTGGGCCGGGGACTGGCGGACGCTGCGAACCGCCGTGTTGAGGGAGTTGAAAACGTACATCTGCCCGTCGAACCAATACGCCGGGCTGTTGGAATCAACCACGGCCGGGAAATCGGCGGACTCGGCGGGCTGGACGGAAACCGTCTGGCCTTTCACCGCCAGCGCCAGACACAGCGCCAGCAGAAACCGACACGGTCGCACCATGTCCATGCTCATCGACAACATCGCCGGAGAAATGGAGCCTTCTCCTCGCGCCTCCTGCTTTCGACCCGAAACCACTGCACTTAAAGACGCGAAAAACACCCCCGGGTTTAGTTCACGCCGGAATGTTTCAACCTAGATCGACGCCAGCGAACGTCTTAGGCCTTGGAGGATGCTAAAGCGGGTCCGGAAACGTCGCTGGCGAGCATTAGACGCCGGTTGGGGCTCGGCGGTTCCATCGAAAAAGGCGAGGAACAGACGGCGTGGACGTGGTGTCTATCCGGGCATGTTCGAGACAACTTTAACTCTGAGTTCCGGACGGCAAAAACCGTGGACGGTTTTCGCCGGACTTAGCGGGCAGTTACTCGCCCTGGGCGCCGCCATGCTAGTCCCGCTGATCTACACGGACCGTTTGCCGCTATTTCGAATTTCCGACTTACACATCATGGCGCCGTTGGCCAAGCCCCTGTCGCTAACTCCCGCGCCGCCCGCGATGGCTGACAGACGACCGAGTCCGAGGCCGCAATTTGTAAGTCCCCACGGACTGATCGCGCCGATCGGGATTCCCAGCAAAGTCATCGAGATCGACGACGGACCCCTGCTGGCGGCCTATGACGGGCCGAGCATCCCCGGCGCCGTTCCGGACAGCCATCCGGCGGTCGCCGGCATCCTGTCGCACGTGGCGGCGGCGCCTCCGCCTCCCGTCGTGAAACCGCGCCCGGTGGAGACCGCGCCGCCGCCCGAAAAGACGATTCCGAGAATTCGCATCGGCGGCGACGTGCAGGCGGCGCGCATCCTTCACAGGGTGTTGCCGGTGTACCCGCCGCTGGCGCGGCAGGCGCGAGTGTCAGGCGCCGTACAGTTGCTGGGCGTCGTCGGCAGAGACGGCCGCGTGGCGCAATTGCAGGTCATCAGCGGCCATCCGCTACTGGTGCGGGCGGCGCTCGACGCGGTGCAGCAGTGGACTTATCGGCCCACGCTGCTGAATGGAGAGCCGGTGGAAGTGGTGGCTCCGATTGAGGTGAGATTCACGTTGGCGCAGTAGCCGAGTCAGTCCAGCCCCTGTAGCCGCCGGCGACGATCCACCAGCAGGATCAGGAGATAGAGAAGCACGAACAGAGCGGCGGCGGCGCCCACCATGTGCCATAAGTGCGACTTGAGCCATGGAAATGACTCGCGCCCTAACTGCGCGCCGAGATAGGCGAGTCCGAAGTAACGCGGAATCCTGGCCGCCGCCATGACGAGCAAGTAGGTGACGGCCGGGACTTCAAAGACGCCGGCGCAGATGACGAAGAACTTCATCGGCATCGGAATGGGAATGAGAGCGGGGATAAAAACAGTCAACAGACCGTAACGCTGAAACCACTTCTCGAAGCGTTCGAAGCGGGGACGGCCGCGGTATTTCCGCAATGCGGCTTCCCCGCCCCGGCGCGCGATGGCGTACAGGACGTAGCCGCCAATCAGCGAACCGACAACGGCCAGAGCCGCCATGAGATAGGCCTGTTGCGGGCGATTCACGCACAACAGCACCAACATCCAGTCGAGTCCGCCGGGCGAGGGCAAGCCGGCGCCGTCGACGATGGCGAAGATGAACACACCGAGGGGGCCCCACGCGACAAGCGTGTTCAGCAAAGACTTCATTTATCCGAGTTTCTCCAGCAATTGCGCTTCGTCGAGCACGGCGACGCCGAGCGCGCGGGCCTTGTCGAGCTTCGATCCGGCATCCTCGCCGGCGACCACGAAATCGGTCTTGCGACTCACCGATCCGGCAACCTTGCCCCCGGCGGCTTCAATGCGGGCCTTGGCTTGGTCGCGAGTCAGCGTGGGCAGGGTTCCGGTGAGCACGAACGTCAGGCCGTCGAACGGGCCGGCAGGCTTAACCACAATCTCCTGGGTGAACTGGAGACCGGCCTCGCGCAGGCGTTCGACCAGTTCCCGATTGCGCGGTTCGGCGAAGAACTGCGCGATGCTGTGCGCCACCTTGGGACCCACCTCATCGGCCTTCTGCAACTGATCGAGGCCGGCCGAGGCGATGACGTCGACACCGCCGAAAGTGTCGGCCAGGATCTGGGCCGTGCGCTCGCCGACAAAGGGGATGCCCAGTCCATTCAAGACGCGGGGCAAGGGCCGCGAGCGCGACGCCTGGATATTGTCGAGGATTTTCTGCGCCGATTTGGAGCCCATGCGCTCCAGTTCGAGCAACTGTTCGAGGGTCAGGCCGTACAGGTCGGCGACGCTCTTCACCAGACCGCGGTCCACCAACTGGTCCACCAGCGCTTCCCCGAGACCGTCGATGTCCATGACGGAGCGCATCGAGAAGTGGAGCAGCGACTCCTTGAGGCGCGCCGGACAGTTCGTATTGATGCAGCGGCTGGCGGCCTCGCCGGCTTCGCGCACCACTTCGCCGCCACACACGGGACAGGTGGAAGGCATGACGAAGGGGCGACGGCCAGCGCCCTGGCGCACCACGCGCACCACCTTTGGGATGACGTCGCCGCTGCGTTCGATGAGCACCGTATCGCCGATGTGCAGGCCGAGGCGCTCGATTTCATCCTCGTTATGAAGCGTGGCGCGAGTCACCGTCACGCCGCCTACGACGACCGGGGCGAGGTGCGCCACGGGAGTCAGCGCGCCCGTGCGGCCCACCTGCACTTCGACGTTATCGACAAGCGTTTCGGCCTGGCGCGCGGCGAACTTCACCGCGATGGCCCAGCGCGGGGCCTTGGCGGTCCAGCCGAGACGTTTCTGCTGCGCGACGGAATCGACCTTCGCCACGACGCCGTCGATTTCGTACGGCAGGCCGTCGCGCTCGCGCTCCCATTTGGCGCAGAAGTCCCACAACTCGTCAACCGATTCACAAAGGTGGCGCTTCGGGTTCACCTTGAATCCGGAGTGGGCGAGCCAGTCGAGCGATTCCCAGTGGGAGTCAAAACGATACTCGCCGCCGCGCAGCAGGAAATAGGCGTAGTAGTCGAGCTGGCGCGAGGCGGTCATGGCGGGGTCGAGCGCGCGAAGGGCGCCGGCGGCGGCGTTGCGGGGATTGGCGAATTTCGGCAGGTTCTCGGACTCGCGATCGGCGTTCAACTTCTCGAACGAGCGACGAGTCATGATGACTTCGCCGCGGACTTCGAAGGGCTCGGCCTCGGGCGTCCGGAGAGGCAGGGACCGAATGGTGCGGGCGTTTTCGGTGACGTCTTCGCCCACCGCGCCGTCGCCGCGCGTGACGGCCTGGCGGAAAAGGCCGCCGGCGTAGTGCGCCGCCATCGAAAGGCCGTCCATCTTCAACTCCGCCACATACCGGAAGGGCTCGCCGCCGAGCAGTTCGCGGACACGGCGGTCGAAGTCGCGCAGTTCGCCCTCGTTGAGCGCGTTGTCGAGGCTGAGCATGGGCGCGCTGTGAGCCACCTTGACGAAGCCTTCGCGCGGCTTTCCACCGACGCGCTGGGTGGGCGAATCCGGCGTCAGCAGATCGGGATTCCGCGTTTCAAGATCGCGCAAACGGCGCATGAGGACGTCGTATTCGGCGTCGGTGATCTCGGGCTGGTCGAGCACGTAGTACAGATGCTCGTGACGGCGGAGTTCCTGGCGCAGTTCGTCGATCTCTTGCTGGGCGGTTTTGGTCATTCAGCCGTTACAATTGAAATGCGGAAGGGCATTTGTTATCGCTACCTACCAGAATACCGTCCTGATCTACAATCCCGTAGCCGGCAAGGTGCGATCGACGAATGGACGAATCATCCAACGGGCGCTCGAACTGCTCGAACGCGAGGGGATTCGGGCGCGCGCCGTTCCGACTACCGGTCCGGGAACCGCGGGCGAGATCGCGCGCCAGGCGATTCTGAAGGACCCCGACCTGATTGTGGCGATGGGCGGCGACGGCACCATCAATGAAGTCGCCAATGGGATGGTCTTTTCGCCCGTCCCGCTGGCGGTGCTGCCGGCGGGGACGGCGAACGTCCTGGCGATGGAACTGGGGCTGGGAAACCGGCTGGACAAGGCCGTTCGGATGCTGCCGCAATGCGCGCCGGAGCGGATTTCGGTGGGGCAAGTGCATTCGGCGATGGGGTCGCGATACTTCCTGCTGATGGCCGGGGCGGGGCTGGACGCACAGATCGTATACAACGTCAACGCGAACGTGAAGAAGCAGTTGGGCAAACTCGCCTACTGGAGCGCGGGGTTCTCGATGGTGGGGCGGAGTTTGTCGCAACTGGACGCCTTGCTGAACGGCGACAGGCATCGTTGCGGATTCGCGCTGGCGAGCCGCGTGAAGAACTACGGCGGCGACCTGACCATCGCAACCGGCGCCTCGTTATTCGAAAACGACTTCGAGACGGTGCTGTTCGAAGGGCGACACGCGTCGCGGTTTCTGTTGCACTTTATTGGGGTGCTGGCTCAATCAGTGGAGAGCTTTCCCGGCGTGCGGGTGGCGCGCGCACGGAAGGTGGAGTTTCAAGGCGCCGGGGACGAACGCGTCTATATACAAGTGGACGGCGAGTTCGCGGGACGGCTGCCGGCGCGAATCGAGATCGTCGAGAACGCACTGACGCTGATGGCCCCGGTCGACGCGCGGCAACGCCTGGGGATCAAGGCGACTGAAGCGCTCATGCCCGCATCCGGGTGACTTCGGCGTCGGCCTTCGATAGAATTCAACCGGGTCTTCATACGATGTCCAGTATTTCTATCAATTCCGCCGTGCCCATGCGTTGGCCCTCCGCGTGGACTGATCCGGCTCTTCTCGACATCCTGAAAGGCACTCCGGTCAATTGCCTTTTGAACGCACCAAGTAATGTTGCGGACGCCGCGAAAGCTCGCGGCCTGATGGCGGTATCGCGCGACGAAGCAGCGAAATCCGTGCAATTTCTGGCTGATCCACAGTGGCCGGGCGTACGGCCCCGAAAGTCCAGCGGCGACGGCGCGGACGCGGGTCCAACCGGCGCCCCCTGGGTGGATTCGAACGCTTGGGCCATCCAACTGGCCAGGGCGCTCGACCCGTCAAAGCCGGTGTGGGTGGAAGCCGTTCCCGAGCAGGGAACCATTCAAAACGACGCCGCCTACCAACTGGCGGCGGCCGAGCCGCGCGCGTTTGGCGCGCAATGGGTGGTGAGCCTGGATGAGGCTTCCGCCAAAAAGTTGGCCGAGGGCGACTCGGGACTCAAGACGCGCTGGGGCCGCATGATGGACACGACGCGGTTCTTTGTCGGCCGGCCCGTGGCCGCGGCCGATACGGTGGCGACGCTCGCCGTGATTTCCGATTTCGCGGGCGACAATGAGTTCCTGGGCAAGGAGTTTCTGAACATGGCGGCGCGGCGCAACCTGCTGTACTACGTCGCGCCCAAGCGGGCAGCGCTCACGCTTCCGTCGCGGATCGCAACGGCGGTGTTGGTCGACGAACAAAAACCGGACGCGGCGTTGACGGCGGCGCTCGAGAAGTTCGTTCGCAACGGCGGGCTGCTGATCGCCTCGATCGGGTCGGGGGCGGCGACGTGGGGGAGCGCGGCGGGACCCGCGGGTGTGCCCGGATACACGATGCGGGCGTTGGGCAAAGGCAAGATCGCCATTCCCCAGACAGCATGGTCCGATCCGTTTGTAATGGCGGCGGAAGTGCGGATCCTGGTGGGCCGGCGCACGGATGTGATTCGCATCTTCAACGAAGGAATGATCGGCGTGGCGTATGCGCCCGCGCCGGGCGGCGGACTGATTCACCTGATTAATTACAGCCGCTGGCGCTCGAGCGAGCAGGTCACCATCGCAACGGCCGAAACGTACGCCAAGGCGCAGGCGACATCTCTCGAACATCCGTCGCCGCAGGAGATCAAGGTCACGCCCCGGCCGCAACGTTTCTGCGAGATTCCAATACCGGCGTTTGCGGTATACTCAGCCATCGACTTGCATCGCTCTTAGAGGGAGCCAGATATGCACGACATTACTCGAAGAGATTGGTTGGCCGGGACCCTGGCCGCTGCATTCGGCGCCGCCGCGCCGGCGAGAGGAGCACAGGCTCCGACGGCGCCCGTGGCGGTGGCGCGCTGTTCGTCCTACGGCGCGGAAGTGACGCCGACGCTCAATAAGATGTTCGATCAGTTGGGCGGGCTGGCGCGCATCGTCAAGAACAAGACCGTCACCATCAAAATCAACCTGACGGGCACGCCGACGCAACGGCTTGGCGCATTGCCGCAGGAGATCACGTATTGGACCCACCCGGCCGTCATCGGCTCGACGATTCATTTGATGGGACTTGCCGGGGCTAAGCGCATCCGGCTGGTGGAGAGTCCATGGGCGACCATCGAGCCGATTCAGGAGTTCATGCTGGCGGCGAATTGGGAGCCCCGGCACTTCATGAACGCCGCGGCGAACGTGGAGTTCGAAAATACGAACTACCTGGGCAGCGGCAAGAAATATTCGCGATTCATGGTGCCGGGCGGCGGCCACATCTTCCCGGGGTTCGACCTGAACCACGTCTATGAAGAAACCGACGTCATGGTGTCGATCGCGAAGATGAAGGAACACGCCACGGCGGGCGTCACCCTGTCGATGAAGAACTGCTTCGGCTGCACGCCGTGCACGATCTACGGCGAGGGCGCGGGCATCGACGAACCGGGACTGGTTCCGCGCAGCGGACGCGGTCCGTTCCACGCCGGCAATCGCGCGCCTTCGAAGAGCGCTCTGCAGGAGAAGGACCCGAAGTCGCCGCGCGAGGGCGGTTATCGGGTGCCCCGCGTGGTGGCGGACCTGGTGGCGGCGCGTCCGATTCACCTGGCCATCGTCGAGGCGATCGAGACGATTGACCACGGTGAAGGTTCGTGGATCGCGGGCGCAAAGCACATCAAACCGGGCGTGATCGTGGCGGGCACCAACCCCGTCACCACCGACGCCGTTTGCATGGCCATCATGGGCTTCGATCCGATGGCGGATCGCGGCACGGCGCCGTTTGAGAAGTGCGACAGCACGCTACGGCTGGCCGAGGAAAACGGCGTGGGGACCCGCGATCTGAAGCGCATCGAAGTGGCCGGCGCGAGGATCGAAGACGTGAAGTACCGTTTCCGCGCCTAGGCGGAGATTAGCGTTGGAGCCCGCCGCGGCGGGCTCCCCCCGTCATACCGCGTAATGCGGGGCCGGCGGAGGCACCACCACGATGCCGCTTTCGGTAACCGTGTAGCCTTTCGCCCGATCCGCTTCGGGATCAAATCCGATCACGCTGCCCTCGTCCAACTCAACCCCGGCCGGCACGATGGTTCGCTGAAGGCGCGAGGAGCGTCCCACGTCGACGCCATCCATTAGAATGCAATTGTCGACTTCGCAATAGCTGTTGACGCGGACGCCGGGTGACAGGATGCTCCGGGTGACACGCCCCCCCGACACGATGCAGCCGTTCGAAATGATGGAATCGAGCGCCACTCCCATGCGCCGGCCTTCGGAAGCGAATACGAACTTGGCCGGCGGCGACTGGACAGCGCGCGTGCGCAACGGCCAGCGGCGGTCGTACAGATTAAATTCCGGCGTGACGGCGACCAGGTCCAGGTTCGCGTCGTAGTAGGCGTCGAGCGTGCCGACATCCCGCCAGTAACGGGCGGATTTGTCGTTCAGGTCGCGGAAATCGTAGGCGACGACTTTGGCGGCGGAGAGGAGGTCGGGTATGACGTCCTTGCCGAAATCGTGCGATGAATCCTCGCGCGCGGCGTCGTCCAACAGCGCGCGAACCAGCACGTCGGGCTTGAAGATGTAGATGCCCATCGACGCGCTGACCATGTCCGGGTTGAAGATGGAACGTGTGGGGTTGCCGTGCTTGGGCTTCTCTTCAAACCCGCGAATGCGATGATTTTCGTCGATGTCGGCGATGCCGAAGCGGACCGCCTCGGAAGGAGGCAACTGGATGGTCGCGATGGTGATATCGGCGTCGTGATGATGATGCCAATCGGCCATCTCGTGGTAGTCCATCTTGTAAATCTGGTCGCCCGACAGAACGATGACGGCGTCGGGGCGCTCGGCGGCGATGCTCTCGATGTTTTGATAGACGGCGTCGGCGGTGCCCAGATACCAGTCCTGGTGCATCCGTTTCATCGGCGGGATCACGTCGATGTACTCGCCGATTTCGTTCGAGAAGATGTCCCAGCCGTCACGCAGGTGCTGGGCCAGTTCGAGCGATTTGTATTGCGTCAGGACCAGGATCTTGCGGACGTCGGAATTCAGCAGATTGGACAGTGCGAAGTCGATGATCCGGTAGGTTCCGCCGAAGGGAACGGCCGGCTTCGCCGTGTAGAGGGTCAGGGGAAAGAGCCGTTCACCGGCGCCGCCGGCGAGCAGCATTGCGAGGACTTTTTGCATCGTATGTCTATTCCGCAGTATCCTGGTAGTTGGCGTCTTTGTGCGCCGAGAGTTTCAACCTGAGTCGCGTGGCCGCTGGTCTCAAGTCCAATGGTAGCCCACAGATCCGTGGCGGGCGCGGCATGTCCGGGAGGAGGTGAATCGGAATTGGCTGAAGTGCATGTGCAGGAGGGCGAGACGTTAGAAAGCGCTCTTCGCCGCTTCAAGCGTAAAGTGCAGCAGGAAGACATCATCAAGGAGATCAAGCGTCACTCCTTCTACCTGAAGCCCGGCGAAAAGCGCCGGACCAAGGAAGCCCTGGCCCGCAAGCGCAACCGAAAGAAGCGGAACAAGGAAGTCGAGTAACCGATTCTCTTCGCGAATTGAAAAGGGCAGGCCCGCGATACTCGCTGGCCTGCCCTTTTTGTATCCGGGACGCCGCGCCGGTTAGCGGCGGCGCTCCACCTGTTTGAATCCAGCCGGAACGTCGAACTTCGACGCGTCCACCGGCGCCGACGAAAAGGACCCCATCTCCGTGGTGGTCTCCATCAACATTCCGGCGCCCGCTCCGCCGCCCTTCGCCTGCTGCTGCGGTTGGGGCTGATCCTGATCCTGCTTCTTCTTGCGGCCGAACCCACCGAGCCCGCCGACGCCTCCCAGTCGTCCGAGCGCGGACCCGATCGCCGCGTCGCTGGCCGAACGGCCCGCGGCGGCGCCTACGTCAGGCTGCGACTGCTGGCTCAGCTCGGGCGCTTCCGAAGCGGACGGCAGGGGCTTGCCATCGGGCGTCGAGCCCATGCGCATCACCTGCATCACCGGGATGCCTTTCAACTTCGACATCTCCTTGGCCATCTCCGCCAGTCCCTTACCCATGCCGGGACGCATCCCCATCATCGGATTGGCCCCCGCGAAGGTGGACCCGAGTTTCTCCGCCATCCGTTTCTGGAAGTCGCGGACCTCCTGGTAGCCGGGAACTTCCGGAGCCATCCACATATCGTTGGTGATGTTGATGGCGCCGCTCTGCCCGCTCTTGGCGTCGGTTCCCTGCACCGCCATGATCAGAATGAACTCATTGGCGCTCAGACCTTTCACCGCCTGTTTCTTGCCGGTCTCCTTTACCGAGGCTGTAAATGTCATGTTCGCGTCGTCGTTTTTGCCGTGCATCCGTTCGGAGGCGCGCTCGATCATTTCCTTCATTTCCTGAAATGTCATCACGGAATACGTTTTCTTATCGAAATCCACGTTCGTGATGGTCTCTTTATCGAGATCCGTGATCGAAGCGGTGTTGCCTGTCAGGTGCACCATGCGGTTGCCCTTGACGGCGACGGTGGCGGTTGTAGGCTGGCCAGCGCGCCCTCCCAGTCGCGCCATGCCCGCCAGGAACCCGCCGGTAATCCGGGTGGTCTGTTCATATTGAAAGTCCGCCAGAAGGACGGACGTAGAGGAGAGCAACACTCCTGCCACTAGTGTGAGTCTCGATTTCATGCGACCTCTGAGGTCGATGTTAACAAAGCAGGCAGCCGGGTCCGAAGGCCACTGAGCCGCATGGGCGCCGGCCCGGCTGTCAAGAACGGAGTCAGCCCCCGTTGGGCCCGTTGTGGCAACTGTAGCAGCCGATCACTTCGCCACGCTTAAACGCGCGACCCGCAAGCGTCCGGTCGGCCTGCATCTTCGAAAGAATCGTGCCGCGATAATCCGCACCGTGGCACGCCTGGCAAGCGGTCCTATTCGATTCGGCGGCCTGTTCATGCTGACCGACCCAGGATGCGCCGATCGGATGGAGCCCATGAGGGCCTCCAGAGACGGTGGAAGGCGTCGGATTGTGGCAAGCCGAGCATTCCGACAGCATCCCCGAATGCCCCTGCAACGCGGTGCTTTGGACGTTGTCATTCACGATGGACGTGGTGTACTCGGCGTGAGTGGAACCGTGACAACTCTCGCACTGTAACCCGCCGTGTCCCTTAGAGAAACGGTACAGCGAGAGCCCCGCGGCAGGCGTATTGGCGTTGGTCGCAAACGTAGCGTCGGCAGCGGCGCGAACGACGCCCGGGCTGGCGAAGACGGAGGTATAGGCGATCTGGCCGCTGTTTTTGACGGCCGTTCCCGTATGGCAACTCTGGCAGCCCGGCTCGTCCAGCCAGCCGCTGCGGTTGGCGAGGGCGACCGAGGACAGCGATCCGTGGCAGCTCTGGCATTCGATCGCGTTCGCGCCCGAACTCGTCTTCAGGACGCCCATCGCCCCCCTCAGGCACTTCGTGCTTTCTCCGGGATGGCACCGATAACAGGAGTCTCGGGTAGTAGCGCTGTCCATGGCGGTCCCGGTGGTGGGATCGAGGACGCCTGCGTGCGCCCCGTGGACGGATGTGGTCAACGCAGGAATCCCGGGATACCCGGCGAGCCCTAGCGCGTTCGATGCGTGGCAGGTGGCGCACAGCACCGGTTGCCTGTCCACGGTCGCGATGAGGCCAGCCGGGTTGTAGCCGAACCTGGCAGCGGAGGCCTTGAAGACGGCGCCTCCGGCGAAACGGTCGTCGTGCTTCCCAAGGATGTTGAGTTTGATGTCCTTCGCGGCGTCAGCGTTGTTGACCCAACCGGCGGAAGGCCTTGCCGCGAGGGAGCCGGTGTTCGAGGCGTGGCACAACGCGCAGTTCATCTCGTCGGAGACCGGAGTCACGATATCGGCGGTGGCGAGAACCCGGTTCAACGCGTCCTTGGCGGTGAGGCGCATCATCGGGAAATAGTTGGCGGCTCCATTGTCCGCATACGGGGTTACCGGGATGCCTTCGGCGAGCCAGGTATTGTCGGCCGAGGCGAACTTCATCGCCTGCGGGACGTTATTCACGGGCATCGCATATCCTTTGAGCCCCACGTCAGGAGTGAGCGAGCCAAAGCCCAACTGCGCCGCATAGGACCAGAAGTTCGTCTTCGTGGCGGACCGGGTGTTGATGGTATTGGTCAACGGATCCGAGACGGCCTGATAGGTGACGGTGTATCCAATGTCGCTGTTCACCAGACGGCCGGCCGCGTCCAGCAAGTGGGCGTGGATGGTGTTGTAGGGCGGCAATACGGCGAAGATGCTGTAGTCCTTGCCATCCATGCAGTGCATGCCGAGGTCGTTCCAGCCAATCAACTTGTATCCGCCGGCCGCGACGCTCGCGGACGTGATGGTGAGCGTAACCTGGACCGTCTGCGTTACGCCTCCTCCGGATATCGAGATGGAACCCTTGTACGCCCCCACCGGCAATCGTGCGATGTCGACCGACACCGCGATCTTCCTGTCGGTGGTGAGTGAACCGGAGGGCGATATCGTGAGCCAGGTTCGCCCGTTGCTCTGTCCAGAGGCCGAGATTGCAAAACGCGTAGCCCTGGAACTGGACACGGCCAGTGTTTGTGATGCGGGACTTGCCCCGTTCAGAACAGCGGAGAAGCTGAGCGACGCGGGACTGATTGAAATGGAGGAGTTCCGTTCCTGCCCGGTGACAGCGGCCAGACACACGAGTCCCGCGGCCATCCAGGCGACGAATGACAAACTTTGTCTCATCATTGTCTCTTCGAGAATCCGGCAAACGGCGCCAGCGCCGTCCCGGAAGCGTTCACGTTCCCAGGCGCCCGGACTCACCCCTCGAGCCGGGCAGGATCGCCGCGGGATGCGGCGGCTAGGGCGCCATCCACCGCCAAGCGTAACGGTGATACGCTCGTGGTCTATGTTCACCCGGCAGACATATACCGCCTCTGCCCGCTGGGTCGGCGGAAGAGGCTCGCCGAGACGCCGCTCATCAACATAATCATATGCGCATATATGCATGTGATCAGAGACGAACGTAGGCTGCTACTCAGATGGGCGCCGCAACTCGCGAAAAGTATATGGGGTCGCGAAAAAATCTTCTAACCGACGAGATGATCGGCGCAGTCGCGGCGAAATTCCGCCTGTTGGGCGAACCTGCCCGCCTGAAACTGTTACACCGACTGGAAGGCGGGGAGTGCGCGGTGAATGAACTGGCCGTGGCCATCGGGTCCAGCCAACCGAATGCGTCGCGTCACCTGAACGCGCTGTTCGATGGCGGGCTCCTGAACCGCCGACGCGACGGCAGTAACATCTACTATTCAATCGCGGATCCGATTGTGATCAAGCTCTGCGCGACCGTCTGCGACAGTATTCGGACGGGGATCCGCGACAAATTGAAGGCACTCGACCACAAGAACCGCTGATGATCGACGCTTAATGAGACGCGACCGTTACATCGCCAGCGGCTCGGACGGTGATTCTCACCGTGTCATCGACGCGCAAGAACAGCGTGCTCGGGTTCTTCATCCCCCATTGAATGTAAGGAACGGTGAAGTTCAGCTCCGTGGCTAACCGCGGCCCTTCCAGGTGGACCCGGGCGGCTAGCGTAACCTCGTGGGCCGCGCCATGGATAGTGAACGAGCCGTGTAGCTGGATATCGGAATCGCCGTACGGCTTCAGCGCACCGACGATCCGGTCGGGCGCGAAGACGATCTCCGGATACTTCCCGCTTTCGAGGATACTCTTGTGCATCCGGCTGTCGCGGGCGCCGCTCCCGCTTTCTCCACTCGTGGCGTCGACGACGATTTGACCGGAGATCTTTCCGGCGGCGGGGTCGAGATGAAGGTCGCCGCGCTTCAGCCTGAACGTGCCGTGCACGGTGTGCAGAACCGTCCCCAGCGTCCATTCCACCTTCGTGTTCGCTGGATCGAGGCGGATCTGCTGTTCTTCACACAGGGCGGGCAGCGCCGTAAGCAGCGCGGCCAAACAAAGGACACTCCGTTTCATATCGTGGCTATCTCCCATCCCAGTTGCAGGCCAGTCTTCAGGAACCCAGCCAGGCCCAGTTTTCCGATGTGCAAGGCGAGCAGGTTCGAGAACAGATCGGGACGCGCCGCCATGGCTCGTAGCGCACGCGCTTGAAGCAGGGGCCAGCGGTCCATGGTCAACATGAAATCGGCCATGAATACCGGCCGGCGCGCCAGCCGCCGATGCGCCTGCTCGTAACGGCGAAGGTCACCGGCGGCGATCGCATCGGCGAGGGCCGCCGCCTGCTGGAAGGCGAGGCAGAGCCCCTCGCCTGTGATTGCATCCACGGTTCCGGAGGCGTCGCCAATGAGCGCCACGGCGCCCGTTGCGACGGACTTCAGACGGCAGGTGGACGCCAGCTGGCCGCGCTCCGAGGTCGCCTGCGACGCCGACGCAAGGCGCTCCCGCAGGAGCGGAAATCGATCGAGCGCCGAGTCGATACGCAGGTGCGGGTCGCGCGACATGAGTACGACGCACACCTCAGAGGCGGCAACCGGAGTCACGTAGAACTGGCAACCGCGTCCCCAGTGAATTTCCATGTAATCGGTCCAGGGCGCGACGGCGTAGTGGCGGCGAAATCCAAAACGGCGGGAAGCGCGCCTGACACCGTCGAGCCCGGCCCACTGGCGCACCAGCGACTGGCCGCCGTCGGCGCCCACAACCCAGCGGGCGCCCATCGCGTGGCGGCCCAATTGAACGGCGCCGTCCCGCAGGCCGGTGACCGGCGTCGCCCACATCAGTTGGACGCCCGCGCGTTCGGCCTCCGCGACCAGGATCGGGTGCAGCGTTGTTCGCCGCACGCCGAGGCCCTCTCCTTCGGGAAATGCGCCCGCCGCCGAACCATCCGCGCCGAGGAAGCGGATTCCGCGAAAGGCGCGCCCCGCATCGGGCGGAATGACAATGCCGAGCCGGGCCGCCGCGGCGAGCGAATCCGGCATCAGCCCCTCGCCGCAGGGCTTATCAATGGGCGGACGGCCCGCGTCGGCCACCGTAACGGCGAGACCCTTCCGGCGCACTGCCATGGCGGCGGCAAGTCCGGCCGGACCTCCGCCGATGATGAAAACATCGGTCATGTTGTGGTCGATTGGAACGCGGCCTGTCGGCTCGCCCTACCAGCGAATCAGAACCAACTCCGAACAGAAGCCCGGGCCCATGGCAGCCAGGATGCTCCACGTTCCCTCGGCTGGGCGGCGGTTCTTCAGGTAGTCCTCAAGCACCACCAGCACCGACGCCGACGACAGGTTGCCCACCTTACGCAGGCATTCCCACGACGCGTCGAGCGCGTGGTCCGGCAATCCGAGGGCGTCCCGGGTGGCCTCCAGAATCTTCGGTCCTCCCGTGTGGAGGATCCAGCTTCCGACATCGCCGCGCTTCAGGCCGTGTTCGGAGAGAAAAGCGTCGACATCTTGCCCCAAATGCTCCCGAATGACATCCGGAACGCGGGGAGAGAGGACAATCCGGAAGCCCTTCTCCGACACGGACCATCCCATGACATCCTCGGTATCCGGGTAGAACGTCGACCTGCTCGCGATAACGCGAGGCCCGGGTTCCGGACAATCGTCGCCCGCCACCAACACCGCCGCCGCGCCATCGCCGAACAATCCGGACGAGATCAGGTTCGCCACCGAAAGGTCATCGCGCTGCAAGGTGAGCGAGCACGTCTCCACACTGACAAGAGCGGCGATCTGGTCCGGGTAGGCCTTCACGTAATCGGCGGCCCGCGAGATGCCGACGGCTCCGCCCACGCAGCCGAGCCCGAAGACAGGGAGCCGGCGGATGGACGGCGACAACCCCAGCCGGTTGATGATGCGCGCATCCACCGACGGGCTGGCGACGCCGGTAATCGACATGAACATCAACGCGCCGATGCGCGAACGATCGACGCCGGCCTGCTCCGCCGACCGGCACAGCGCCTGCGATCCCAACTCCTCCGCCGCCTTAAACCATGCGCGGTTGAAGTCGCCCCAGGTTTCGAGCCCGTAATACTCCGCCATGGGCAGCGCCAGGTGGCGACCATCGACGCAGGTCCTTGCGTGCAGCCGGTCCAACATCCGCGGGTTTTCAAGCCGGCCGTTCCAGTAGGCCTGCAAGGCCGCCAACATCGTCTCTTGGGGATAGTAATTCCCCGGGAACGCGCTCGCCGCGCTGATGATTTTCATGGTCCCCCGCGTTGTTTGCGCTGGTTGTTACCGTTTGAGCTTCGCCAGTTCTTCCCTATACAACCGGTTCTGGGGATATCGATTCGACAGCCATTCGAGCGTCCTGACCGCGGTCGCCTTGTCCTTATCCCGCAACGCCGCCACGCCCAGCAGCAGCCGCGCGTACGGCAGCAGGAAACGCCCCTTTTCGGCCGTGATCCGAAGACGTTCGATGCCCAGTTGCTTATCCGTCTGCGCGCCGGTCATCTGCAGGAACCAACGCAGCGGCGCGGCCTTCAGGCTCAGCATGTAATTCTCGACGCCCACGGCGAGATAAGCATCGTAGCAGGACGGATGTTTGGAGAGCAGTTGCTCGGCCATCGCCCGGCTCGACTTCAATTCGGTCAACGCGGCCCCGTTGCGCTTCTCAATCATCGCCAGGTAGTCGGCCCGAAGCCCCACGCCCAGCACGCTCGCCAGCATCGCATTCTCGTCGTCCGGCTTCTTGGCAAGCGTCGCGCCCGCCAGTTTCTGCCCTCGCGTCACGGCGCCGTCGAACTGCCCCTTGACGGACGGATCCGGCCGCAGTTCGCGCTGGCGTTTGAAGAAGCTGTCGTCCTCGGTGAAGAACTCCGACTGAAGCACGCGCAAGCGATCGAACTCCGAATACAGATAAGCCGCGCCCTCAGAGATCGGCCCCATCGGATCGTCGGGGTGCTGCTTTCCCCATTCCTGGAAGCAGCGGTGCGCCCCGGCGAAATCCAGGTTATACATGTTGTGGTAACCCTGGTCGAGCAGGGTGTTCGGCGCATCCGCTCCATTCAACGCAGCGGCCAGCAACAGGCCTAATACAACAGCGGCAATCATCCGGTCTCAAATCCTGGCGTCAGACTTTAATAACACGTCGCGCCAGCGACAGAGCTTCGGTCCAGAATGCGGGCGACGTATGCATCCGTTCTACCACTTCCGCCATGGCCCGCACAAAACGGTCCAGTTCCTGTTCGGTTACAATTAGCGGCGGCGCGGCCTTCAGCACCATGAAGTTGTTGCCGCACATCTGGGTGAGAATGTTGTGGTCGCGGAACAGGCTCATCACCACCACCTGACCGAACATCCCCGGATGGATGGCGCGGAAGGCTTCAAACGGCGCGCGCAACTTCAGCTCAGCGGGGGCCTTGAATTCGATTCCATTCAGCAGGCCCATGCCTCGGACTTCGCCCACCATGCTGTAGCCGCCCAGGCGCTCCCGAAGCCTGCCGCGGAGGTACTCCCCGCTCGCCGCCGCCCGCTCGCCCAGTCGCTCGGATTCGAGCACGTCCAAGGTCGCAAGCGACGCGCGCATCGACAGCGCGTTCTCACTGAACGTGGATGTGTGCACTATGGAGCGCTTGAGCGAGTCGTAGACCGAGTCGTACACATCGTTCGACATCAGCACGGCGCTCGACGGAACCAGTCCGCCGCTCAGAGCCTTGGCCATCACCACCATGTCCGGCCGGACGTCGAACTGGTGCGCCGCCAGGAAGGCGCCGGTGCGATACATGCCGGTCTGGACCTCATCCAGCACGAGTAAGGTCCCGTATCGCCTGCACAGTTCCCCCGCGCGTTCGAGATAGCCCGCGCTCGCGACCCGGACGCCAGCCTCCGCCTGGAGCGGTTCGACGAAATAGGCCGCGAAGGCGCGAGTGGCCAGCTTTCTTTCGAGCGTCTGAAGGTCGTTAAACGGCGTCGCCTCGGTTGACGGCAGCATGGGGCCGAACTTGTCGCGCCAGAAGGGGTCGCCCATCAGCGACAACGCTCCGCACGTCAGCCCGTGAAACGCTCCGTCCGCGTAGAGGAGAGCCGTCCGGCCCGTTGCTTTACGCGCAAACTTGATCGCCGATTCGACGCCTTCGCTGCCGGAGCATGCGAAAAACGCCTTCGATAGTTTGCCGCCCGCCAGCGCGCACAAACGCCGGGCCAATTCGCCCGCAAGCTCCGGCACATGGCTTTGCAGCATCGCCGGACCGCAGCGGTCGAGCTCCGACTTCACCGCCGCGATAATGTCGCGATGATTGTGTCCCACGTTGTGAACGCAGTATCCCGAAAGGAAGTCGAGGATCACCCTCCCATCCGTGGTGAACAATTCCGCTCCAAGACATTTCGCGTACGAAACGTTCATATCGAGCAGATGCAACAATCGCACCCATTGCGGGTTTACATAGTCCGAGTAACAGGCTGCGTTGCTCTCGATTCCAGGAGCGGCTGTAAGCATGAATTGTCTGAATCGACGAACGCAGATATCTTTCGGGTACACCGGTCTTCAGAAAAATGGATTCAGGGGAAGTACGAGAAACTCCGCGGCCGATTGAAACCCGTTCCAGCCAGCGTGCATTTAGAATCTCATACGATATGCGCCGATTATCCAGGCGGTTCATTGCGATGCTGCTGCCGGCGGCCGCGCTGGCGGCCACCGACGGTTACGTCGGAAGCGCCGCATGCAAAACCTGTCATCCGAACGTATGGTCGACATTCAACCGAAACCCGCACTACAAGTCGATCGCATCCGGTGACAAGCCCCCGGCGCAAACCGGTTGCGAGGGTTGCCATGGTCCGGGCAAGGCGCACATCGACGCGGGAGGAGGCAAGGCGACCATCATCGCGTTTTCTCAACTGTCGCCGGAAAAGGCGCTCGACAACTGTCTGCGTTGCCACACGCAGACGATGTCGCGCGCGAACATACGCCGGTCCGACCACACGCTGAACGGCGTCGCCTGCAACACGTGTCATTCCATCCATGGGTCGAAGGCGCCGCGCGCGCTGCTGGCCAAGCCCCAGACCGAGCTGTGCTATCAGTGTCACGCCGATGTTCGCGCGCAGTTCTCCATGCCGTTCAAGCACCGCGTCAACGAAGGCTTCATGAACTGCACGGATTGCCATAACCCGCATGGGGCCTCGCAACCGACGTGGCGCGCGGGAGGGCGGCCGCGCATGGTGGACACGGCGCTCGCCAACGAGGAACCGTGCCTCAAGTGCCACACGGAAAAGCGCGGCCCCTTCGTCTTCGAGCATGCCGCGGTCCGCGTGGACGGCTGCGAAGGGTGTCACATGCCGCACGGATCGGCCAACTCCCGACTATTGCGCAAGCCGGTGGTGTTCACGCTGTGCCTGGAGTGTCACAATGGCGCGGGCGTATTCGGCCGGCAGGGCGCGGGCGTGCCCACGCAATCGGGCTCGCATAACATGGCCGATCCAAAGTTCCAGAACTGCACCGCTTGCCACGTGCGGGTCCATGGATCGAACGCAGACGTGACGCTGCTGCGCTAAAGGAACGCCCAATGCGAATTCACATTACATCGATCGTTGTACTTTGGGCGTCGGCGGCGTTTGCTCAGCAGACGGTGGCGCCCACGCCGGAGACCGCGGGATTGGCTCGCGGCGAAAACCGCGGCGACTACAACGTGGTCGACTCGGTTGAAGTCGGCTATCGCATCGCTTCAATCGCCGGCTCCCTGCCGCAATATCGCAGCAGCGTGAACTACGGCAACGGAGTCCGGCTGCTCGCCAGTTACCTCAGCATCAATTCGCGCGACGGCCACGGCAAGCTATTCGACCAGATCGTCATCACGACTCAGGGCTTGGGAAACGACCCCTACGAATCAGCGACGTTCCGCGTTCAGAAGAACAAGCTCTACCGCTACGATGGATCGTGGCGGTTGAACGACTACTTCAACCCGGGGCTGACCAGCGACGGCGCGACCGGGCAGCACTTCCTGAACACCCGGTATCAACTGCAGGATCACGACCTGACCCTGTTCCCCGATTCGAACCTGAAGTTCTTCGTGGGCTACACCGGCTCCAGCCAGACCGGCCCGGCATTTTCCTCGGACCTGCTGTTTGACTCCCGCGGCGCAATCTATCCCGTATTCGCCGACGTCAAACGCGTCCGGCATGAGTTCCGCGTGGGCAATGAGTTTCGCGTGTTGGGAATCCGCGTCAATTGGATGCACGGTTGGGATAACTTCCGGGAAGACACAGGCGCCACGCTGACTACGGCCGGCATTCCCGGCATCGTCACCGCCGTCCCGGGCTTGACGGCCTACCGCAACGCCTCGCCATACCACGGCAACAGTCCATACTGGCGAGTGGCGCTCTTCGCCGAGAGGAACTGGATCAGCCTGAATGGCCGATTCACCTACACTTCGGGTGGACGTAACTTCGTGGTGGACGAGTCGGCGGCCGGACCCGACCGCTTCGGCTCCGCCGTCAACCGGCAGGTGGTGACTTACGGGACCGGCGGACGGCCCGTCGCGACGGGGAACCTCAACGTCAGCGTCTTCGCAACGTCCAAGCTGACTCTTACGAACTCGACGGCCATCTACAACGTTCGTACGCAGGGCGACTCATACTTCGCGCAGTACGATAACTCGACACAAAGCGTCGATTATTTCAATTTCAACTATCTCGGCATCCGCACGTTCGCCAACGAGGCAAGCCTGAACTACCAGTTCTCGCCCCTGGCGGGCGCGTTCGCTGGATATCAGTACTCGAATCGGCGGATCAGTTCGGTGGAGCAAGTAACGCTTTCCGGATCAGCTGACACCATCCGCTACGACCAGACAAACCAGCTACAGGTGGGGCGGCTCGGATTCCGCCTGCGGCCGTTGAAGCCGTTGAGCATCCTGGTGAGCGGAGAAATCGGCCGCAACGATCAGCCCTTCACGCCTGTCGCAGATCGCAACTATCACGCGCTGAACGGACGCGTCCAATACCGCACAAAGACGCTGCTTCTGGCGGGCGGCGCGGAGACGCTGTACAACGCGAACAGCGTCGCGCTATCGGCGTACAGTTCGCAGTCCCGCAAGTACTTCGCCAGCGGCTCGTGGACTCCGCGCAGTTGGGTGTCCTTCGATGGGACGTTCTCGCGACAGCACTTGTACACGGTCGGGGGCATCGCGTATTTCACCAATTTCAACCTGGTGCAAGGCGAACAATCGACCTATTTGAGCAACATCAACTCGGTGGTGGTCGGAGCCCGGTTTGCGATCCGAGATCGCGTGGATGTCTACGCCGGATTCACGCGTGTGCGCGATGCGGGCGACGGCCGGGCCACGGTGTACGGCTCCGCCGCCGGTTCGACGCTCGCGGCGTTTCAGGCCGCGCAGACGTTCCCGATTCTGTTCGATTCGCCGATGTTGCGCGCCTCCGTCCGGATCACGCCGAAGCTGCGCTGGAACGTGGGCTACCAGTATTACGGCTACCGCCAGGATTTCTATCGCGACCAGGGCTTCCGCGCGAACACGGGCTACACCAGCGTCACGTTCTCCTTCTGACGGCGAAGGGGCCCGCGGGGCGAATATAATAGCGGAGTCCCCGCGCATGAACCGCAGAGCGTTCCTGGCCCTGCCGCTAGCTTATCCGGCGGCGCGCCCCACTGAAATCGCGATCGATGCGGACCGTTTCCTGCTGAACGGCAAACCGACCTACGCCGGGCGCACCTACAAAGGCCTGAAGATCGAAGGCCTGCTGCTGAACTCGCGAATGGCGCAGGGCGTTTTCGACGACCGGAATCCGGACACGCGAGCCAAGTGGAGATATCCCGACACGGGCCGCTGGGATCCCGACCGCAACACCGATGAGTTTGTCGCCGCGATGCCCGAATGGCGGCAGTGCGGTCTGCTTTCGTTCACCATCAACCTGCAGGGCGGGAGCCCCGAAGGTTACTCGAAGTCGCAACCCTGGGACACATCCGGCATCGCCGCAAACGGCAGCCTTCGCGCGGACTATATGCGACGACTGGCGCGCATTCTGGACCGCGCGGACGAACTCGGCATGGCGCCCATCGTCGGCGTCTTCTACTTCGGGCAGGATCAGCGGGTGCGCAACGAGGCGGCGGTCAGGCGGGCTGTCGAAGGCGCCGCCGGCTGGATACTCGACCGCGGCTATCGCAATGTACTGTTCGAAGTGAACAATGAGTGCAACGTCGCCGCCTACGATCACGAAATCCTGAAGCCGGCCCGCGTGCATGAGTTGATCGAGATGGTGAAGGCGATCCGCAAGCAGGGCCGGCGGTTGCTGGTCAGCACCAGTTACGGCGGCGGCGCGATCCCACTGCCAAACGTCGTGAAGGCGGCCGACTTCATCCTGATGCATGGCAACGGGGTCAAGGACCCGGCGCGCATTCGAGAGATGGCGCGGCAGGCGCGAGCCGTGGAGGGTTACCGCCCCATGCCGGTGCTGTTCAACGAGGACGACCACTTCGACTTCGACCGCCCGGCGAACAACATGATGGCCGCCATCGGCGAGTATTCATCGTGGGGTTACTTCGACCCCGGCGCGAGCGATTACTCGGACGGCTATCAATGCCCGCCGGTGAACTGGCGCATCAACACACCACGCAAGAAGGCGTTTTTTGGATTGGTGAAGGAGGTGACGGGTTCGTGAAGCGATATTCAATCGCGGTGCTGGCGGGTGATGGCATCGGCCCGGAAGTGATCGCCGAAGCGGTGCACGTGCTGCACGCGGTGGCGCAGCGCGTCGACGGATTGGCGTTCGACCTTCGCGAATACTCGGTCGGCGCCGGCGAGTATCTCAAGAGCGGCGACCCATTGCCCGCCGCGACCTTTGAGGAGATCCAGCGCCACGACGCGATCCTGCTGGGGGCCATGGGACTGCCGCACGTGCGTTGGCCCAACGGCGTCGAGATGACTCCGCAACTCGACCTTCGCGAACGGCTCGAGTTATACAACGGGCTCCGGCCGGTCTATCTGTTTCATTCCGACGATAGCCCCCTGCGTGGCCGACACGCCGGCGAAATCGACTTCGCGATCGTGCGAGAAAGCACCGAAGGCCTGTTTTCATCGCGCACCAACGCGCGCAGCTCCCACGACAGCGCCGAGGATCGAATGCTGATCACGCGACGCGGCGCGGAGCGAGTCATCCACGCGGCTTTCGAGTACTCGCTGGGACGCCGTCGTCACGTGACGCTGGTGGACAAGGCGAACGTCCTGCCCTCGATGGCGTTCTTTCGCCAGATTTTCGACGAAGTCAGCCTGGAGTATCCTCACGTCCACACGGGACGTCTGTATGTGGACGCGGCGGCGCTCTACTTCGTGCAGCGCCCGGAGATCTTCGACGTCATCGTCACCGAGAACATGTTCGGCGATATTCTCTCCGACCTCGCCGCCGGACTGGTGGGCGGCATGGGCATGGCCCCGTCGGGCGACATCGGCGACAAGCACGCGGTGTTTCAGCCGTCGCACGGCACCGCGCCGGACATCGCGGGCAAAGGCGTCGCCAATCCCGTGGCCACGATCCTGTCCGTCGCCATGATGCTCGAGTGGTTCGACCAGCCGGAGACCCGAACCGGCGCGGCGCTGATCCGGGACGCTGTCCGCGAAGTGTTCAACGACCGCCGGGCCCGCACGCGGGACATGGGCGGCCGCATGAGCACGGAAGAGATGGGACACGCCATCGTTGACGCTCTCCCGCACCGCGTCTGATTCCGGTAGAATGCCTCGCATGACAACCGGAGGCTCCACAAGGCGGGATTTTCTTAGGACCGCCGCTTCGGCGGCGTGCGCCACGGCGATCGGCTCTCAGGCGCTGGCTCAAACCAGCAGCGCATCGGCGACGGGCATCCCCACTCGCGTCCTCGGAAGGACAGGACAGCGCGTCTCCATCATTGGCGTAGGCGGCGCGCACGCCCGCGCCATCAAGGACGACGCGGAAGTCGTCCGCTACATGCACATGGCCGTCGATGAAGGCGTGACTTTTTTCGACAACGCCTGGGATTATTCGGACGGAGCGGCCGAAGAGGTGATGGGCAAGGCCCTGGCTCAGGACTCGTATCGCGCAAGGGTCTTCCTGATGACCAAGAATTGCGGCCGCGATTACGCTGACTCAGTGAAGTGCCTGGAAGACAGTCTCCGCCGGTTGCGGACCGACTATCTCGACTTATGGCAGTTCCACGAGATCAACTACGACAACGATCCCGACTGGGTGTTCGAGAAGGGCGCGATCAAGGCGGCCATGGAGGCGCGGCAGGCGGGCAAGGTCCGCTATATCGGGTTCACCGGCCACAAGGATCCGCGCATCCACCTGGCCATGGGCGCAAAACCGTACGAGTGGGATACGTCGCAGATGCCGATCAACGTCATGGACGCGCACTACCGGAGTTTCCAGAAGCAGGTTGTGCCGGAATTTCTGAAGCGGAACATGGGAATTATCGGCATCAAGGGACTCGGCGGCGGACGCATCCTCGGCGCCGAAGGTCTTACCGCCGAAGAGTGCCTTCGTTATTGCCTGAGCCAGCCAGTCACTGTGCAGGTGCTGGGCATGACCAGCATCGACCAACTCAAGCAGAACGTGGCCGTGGCGCGCGGATTCAAGCCGATGACCGCGGAGGAGACGGCGAAGATGCTGGCTCGAGTCAAGGAGGTCGCAAGCGACGGGCGGACTGAGTTATTCAAGTCGACCCAACGATTCGACGGAGTGGTGCACCGGCGTCAACATGGCTTCGCGACGAGTTAGCGCGATCTTCGCGTTGCTGGTTGCAGTGGCGGCTTTTGGCCAACAGCGCGGGGGGATCACGTTCGAATCCTCCGACGAGCGGCTGGCGCGTGGCTTCGAATGGGCCAAGAAGCAGGCCCTGGCTTACGTCTTCACAGGCGATCCGGTGGGCGACTGGTATGAGGCCTCGCTACCCGGACGCCAGGCGTTTTGCATGCGCGACGTCTCTCACCAGAGCACGGGCGCGCAGGCGCTCGGCCTCGCTCCGCTGACTCGCAATATGTTGCGCCGCTTCGCCGCCAGCATCGCGGAATCGCGCGACTGGTGCGCCTATTGGGAAATCGACAAGTTCGGCCGTCCCGCGCCCGTCGACTACAAGAACGACAAGGATTTCTGGTTCAATCTGCCAGCGAACTTCGACGTTCTCAATTGCTGCTATCGGCAGCACCTGTGGACCGGCGACAAGACCTACATCGAGGATCCGGCGTTCCTCAACTTCTACGACCGGACCGTCAATGAGTACGTGAAACGATGGGACAAGGATGGCGACGGCGTCCCGGAGAGCTATCGCGAGTACGGACATCGCGGCATCGGATCGTACGATGAGGATCTGGACTTCCACGTCCTGGTGGGGTCCGACCTGGTAGCGTCGCAGATTGCGGCGTATGCAGCCTACGCCGACCTTGCGGCGCTGCGCCGGAAGCCGGAGGCGGCAGCCCGCTACAGAGCCGAATCACTGCGCCTTCGCAAGTGGTTCAACGAGGCGTGGTGGGACGCCGAGAGCCGTTCCTTCTATCGTGCGATGAAACAGGACCGCACATTCTTCCGACGCCCGAACGGCGCGATACCGGAGATCTGGTTCGACGCGGTCGATCCCGGCCTCAGGACCTCCAGCGCCCTGGCGCGACTGGCGGGTGAAAACGTCGAAGTCCGCTCCTATCTGCCCGAGGTCGCCTATCGGTATGAGTTACGGGACACGGCCTACGCGAAGTTGATGGAGATGCTCGACCCGGCGCTCAAGCGCCGCGAGTATCCCGAGGTCTCCTACGCCGCCGTGGGAGCGATCGTCGAGGGACTGATGGGCGTCCGGCCCGACGCCCGCTCGCTCACAGTCGAGACCTTCCCACGCCTGAGCCGCGAAACGGCGTGGGCCGCGCTGGGACGCCTCCCGGTGTTCACGAATGAAGTGGACGTCCGCCACACCGGTCTTCGCATGACGACGTTGGCCAATCGAACCGGTCCCGCGTTTCTTTGGCGCGCCGCCTTCCCGGGACGGCATCGGTGGTTGTTGGTGGATGGACAGCGTCGCCCAGCCGATCACGCGCGGCGCCGCGACGGTTCGCCGGAGAGTTCGGTTTCTATTCGCGTAACGCCCGGCACGCGGCGGCGTGTGGAAGTTCCGTAAGCCGGCTTGTCGCGGCGGCCGGCGCAGTCCATATAATCGACACATGCCGCTCCGCGCCGCCGTCGCCGTTGTGTTCGCCGCTATCGCCACCGGGCAGCCGCTGACTGTCCACACCCCCAGCGCCCGACCCGTCACACTGACGCGGGAGAACGTTGCGGGCCGCGAGGCCTGGGTGCTCGACAACGGCCAGTTCCGGATCTCCGCGCTTCGCGGAGGCGGACACCTGGCGGAAATTCGCCTGGTCTCCGACGACTCGCGCAAGAGCCTCAACCCGATGCGGATTCCCCACTATCCGACCATCGATCCGAACACCTACGACCCGGCGAAGCACGACGCAATCTACGGGGACGACCCGCATCGTTGGCTCTCCAGCGGCTACATGGGCCATCTGTTGTGTTTCCCCATCTACGGTCCGCCTTCCGCCGACGAGGCGCGCGCCGGACTGGGCAATCATGGCGAAGCGCCCATCGTCGAATGGAAGGAGATCGGCGTCGAGCGTCAGCCGAACGCCATCACCCTACGCTACGGCGCCGACCTGCCGAAGACCCAGTTTCGCGTCGAACGGGCCATCACGCTGCGCGCCGGCGACCGTTTTGCGCGCGTAGAAGAGTGGGTGGAGAATCTTGCGAATTTCGACCGTCCCGTAAACTGGATGCAGCACGCCACCTTCGGCCCTCCCTTCGTCGAACCGGGCAAGACCATCATGGACGTATCGGCCCATCGCGGGTTGGTGACGCGCGGCCGCCCCGAATCGGCGTCGTTGAAACTCGATTCCCCCGTGGAGTGGCCCAACGGAACGTCCATCGACGGAGCGCCGGTCGACCTGCGCCGTTTCCAGCAACGCGAGCACGCGGGCACGTATGTAGCGCTCCTGCTCGACACCAATCGCCCAACGCAGTTCTTCACCATGCGCCACTCCGAATATCGCTTCCTGATCGGCTATGCTTTCCCCGCTGCGGGCAATCCGTGGATTGCCGACTGGCAGGAAAACCGGAGTAACCGGCAACGTCCCTGGAATGGCCAGGTGATCGCGCGCGGCGTCGAATGGGGCAGTTCACCGTTCGCCGAAGGACTCAGGAACAGCGTCGAGAGAGGTCAATTGTTCGGCGCGCCCACATACCGCTGGATTGGAGGACGCCAGCGGCTCAAAACAGAATTCGTGGTCTTTGTGGTCGAGATCCCGGATGGCTTCCCAGGCGTGCGCGACGTGACGCTCGACCACGGCGCGCCGGTCATCGTTCCGCGATAGCTTATTCCGAACCCGCGAACGACGAGGCGTCGCCAAGGCCCTCCGGCCCCAGCCCGCGATAGCCGCCATCGACCGCGATATCGGCGCCGGTGACGAACGTGGACCGGTCGCTACACAGGAAGACGATCACGTCAGCCACTTCCTTGGGCTCGCCCAACCGCCGGAGCATGTGATAGCGGCCCCATATCGGCTCCCAACGAGCCCGGTCGCCGGCCGCGGCCTTCGCCACCTCGGGCGTCCAGATCCACCCCGGGCTCACCGAATTCACGCGAATCCCATCGGGCCCAAAGTCCAGCGCCTGGCAGCGCGTCATCGAGAGGATCGCGCCCTTGGTGGCGTTGTACGTCCAGCGATTCGGCTGCGCGATGTATCCGGAGATGCTGGCGATGTTCACCACCGCCCCGCCGCCGGCGCGCTTCATCGCCGGATGGCACGCCTGCGCCATGTTGGCGTATCCCTGCACGTTGACGCCAAGACATCGGCGCCAGTCCGAATCGGTGACGTCGATTCCCTTGCCCAGGAAACTGGCCGCATTGTTCACCAGGAAATCGACGCGTCCAAAACGTTCGAGAGCCGCGTCGACGCAACGCAACGCGGCGCCGCGATAGGAGACATCGCCCTCAAACGCGATCGCGTGGGAGCACTCCGCCGCCACCGCCTTCGCGCGGTCGCCGTCGATGTCCATGGCGACGGCCCTGGCCCCCAGCGCGCAAAATTCCCTCACCGCCGCGGCGCCGATGCCCGACCCGCCGCCGGTCACAATTGCCACCTTCCCGTCCCAATAACTCACGCACTTACTATATGCCTGTCACTCTTCGCGTAGGGCGACCATCGGATCCACGCCGCTGGCCCGCCGCGCCGGTATCGCGCACGCCGCAAAGGCAGCGCCCGCCAGCAACGCCGTCACGATGCTGAACGTCGCCGCGTCGGTCGCCGCAACTCCGAACAGCAGTCCCGCCATCAGCCGGGTCAGGGCGAAGGCGCCCATCAGCCCCACGGCGATCCCTGCCGCCGCCAGACTCATACCCTCTCGCACCACCAGCCCCACGATCGATCCTGGAGCGGCGCCCAAGGCCACACGCACGCCGATGTCGTGCGTGCTCTGCGCCACCACATACGACATCACGCCGTACACGCCGACGGCCGCCAGCAGCAGCGCAAAAGCGGCGAAAGCCCCCAGTGTCGCACTGGCGAACCGCTGCCGCGCCAGTGAGCGATACAGACGCTCCTCCATGGTGCTCACATCGTGCACCGCCGCGGTGGGATCCACCGCATGGATTTCCCGCGCGATCGACGCCGCCAGCCCCGCGGCTCCGTTGGCGTGCGCCACCAGGTACACCTGCGCATCGGCCTCCTGCTCATGCGGAAAATAGGCCACGATCTTGCCATCGGTTTCGAGCCCATACTGTTTCACCGTCCCCACCACACCGACGATCGTGAACGGCTTTTCCGGCTTGTCGAACCATACGTGCTTGCCAATTGCTCCGCCCCGCGGCCAGAAGCGCCGGGCGAAACCCGCATCGACGATCACCACCGGTTGCGTGTCTGGAGCGTCATGCCGCGAGAAGAACCTCCCGTCGACAAGCGGTATCGCCATGGTCCGGAAGTAATCGGAACTGGCGACGCGCAGGTCCACCTGCAATTCCTGCCCAGGCGGCGGCTTGTACCCTTCGACATTGATCTGTCCCCAACCGATGGAACCCGCCAGCGGAAGCACCGAAACCAGTCCTTCGCTCGACACGCCGGGCAACCGCGCCACGCGCCGCTCGATCTCGCGATAGGCCGCGCTGGTGACCTTGCTGTCCCGGTACTTGGGACCTGTCAACGCAACCCCCATCGAAAACACCCCGTCGGTCCGGAATCCGGGCGGAACACTCTGCAACCGAACGAAACTGCGGATCAGCAGCCCGGCGCCGATGAGCAGCGTCGACGATAGCGCGATCTCGGAAATCACCAGCAACGCCCGCAGCCGATTCCGCCGGATATTCAACCCGCCGTCGTCGCGGCCGCTGCGGCCTCCGCTCTTCAACGCGCCGTTCAGGTCCACGCGCAAGGCGCGCCACACAGGCGCCAGTCCGAACAGCAATCCCGTCGCCAGGGAGATCCCGAACGTGAACGCCAACACCGGCCCGCTGATCCGGATTTCCTCGATGCGCGGAATATTGCCCGGGTTCATCGTGCGGACCACGGCCAGGCTCCATGCGGCGACCGCTAGTCCCGCCAGCCCGCCCATCCCCGCCAACAGAACGCTCTCGATCAACAACTGCCGCATCAACTGGCGCCAGCCCGCGCCCAAGGCCGTGCGAATCGCGACTTCCTTTTCGCGCCGGCTGGCCCGCGCCAGCAGCAGGTTCGCGACGTTCGCACAAGCGATCAGCAACACCAGCCCCACCGACCCGAGCAGCACCAGCAGCACGCGCCGCACATCGCCCACCACCTGCTCCTGCAACCCGACCACGTGCATGCCGAACGTCCGGTCGCGCTTATCCTTCTCGCGAATGCGCGCCGCGATGACGTCCACGTCGGCCTGCGCCTGCGCGATCGTGACGCCCGGCTTCAGCCTCACGATGATGTTGTAGTTCTCGTCTCCACGATTGTTCACCGCATCGGCGCCCAAAGGCAGCGGCAGGAACACGTCCACCTTGTCCATCGGGCCTTCCGACGGCATCACCTCGTTGTTCAGGAAGAACTCGCGGTTCAAGACACCCGCCACCGTAAGCGCCCTGCCGTTCAGGTTGAGGCTCCTGCCCACCACATTCGGATCGGCGTGGAAGAAACGCCGCCACAAGCGTTCGCTGATCACCGCAACGGGCGGTTTGCCCGGTTGGTCCTCTTCGGGAAGCAGCAAGCGCCCCAGCAGCGCCTTCGCTCCCAGCATCCGCAGCAGGCTCGACTGCCCCTTCATCGCGTCGATGCGCTCCGGCTGCTCCGGACCCGTCAACGTCGCGGACCGGCTCTGCGCCAGCGCCATGTCATCGAATGAGTGGTTCTCCTTCCGCAGGTCGACATACTGGCCTGGAGACGGCCAGTCGCGGAAGATGCCGATCCCCGGCGAATGCAGCCAAACGGCCGCCAATCGGTCCGCCCGAGGATACGGAAGGGGGCGCAGCAGCAGCGCATCCACGCAACTGAAGATCGCCGAATTCGCGCCGATTCCAATCGCCAGCGACAGTACGATCGCCGCCGTCGAACCAGGGTTGCCCCGCAACATGCGAAGCGCGTAACGAACATCTTGCCAGAACATGCTACAGGATCATCCACCTACAGGACGCGAGCGTCCCTTTGTGCTTTCATTGCTAGTTCCGCGGCCAGCAGCGCCATCTCCTGATCCTGCGCCACGTGCGTGCGGTTGACGATATCGCCCACGAACTGCGGACCGAACGGCAGCTCGACGATACTGCAATCGATGTACCGCGTCTGCTTCCGGTCGACGACAAACAGATGGTTGGCGCCGCGCCTTCCCGCGATGTCGGCGTACTTGCGGACCTCCATGTAGCCCTCGGTCCCCACAATGAACGTGCGCCCATCGCCCCACGTGCCCAACCCGTTTGGCGTGAACCAATCCAGCCGCACATAGCCGAACCCGCCGTCACCGCGCAACATCATGTCGCCGAAGTCCTGAAACTTCGGCCGGTGACTGTGGTTCACGTTCGCCACCTGTGACGCGACCACCTCGGCGTTTCTCGATCCGGTGTAGTGCAGAAACTCGTCCACCTGGTGCGAGCCGATGTCGCACAGAATGCCGCCATAGCGCGCCGGATCCCAGAACCACTCCGGCCGGATCGGCTCGTTCAACTGGTGCGGCGCCAGGTTCACCATCTGCACCACCTTCCCGATCGCCCCGGCCTTCACCAGTTCGCTGGCGTGCACCGCCGCCCGCACTTCGAAACGCTCCGAATAGAGAATCGCGAAGATGCGCCCCGTCTCCCGGATCGCCCGGCGCACCTCAGCCAACTGCGCCAGCGACACCATGGCGGGCTTATCGGAAAGGTAGTCCTTGCCGTGGCGCATCGCCCGCACGCCAAGCGGCGCGCGAAGGTCCGGAATCGCCGCCGAGCACACCAGCTGAATAGACGAATCGTTCAGGATTTCGTCTTCGCTCGACGCCACGCGCACACCGGGATATCGTCGCTGATACGCCGCCAGCGCCGGCTGATTCGTCGACTGGACCGAGACCAGTTCGCCGCCACCCCGCCGCACGGCATCGGTCAGGAAATTGACGTGAATGTGGTCGAGCCCGATCACGGAGAAACGAATCGAGTGCTTCGGTTTCTCGGGCTCCCGCGCGGGCGCGGCCGCCTGCTCAACCGCCTGTCCCTGAAAGGCCAACGCCGCGTCCGGCGCGATTCCCGTCGATCCCAGGGCCTTCAGTAAGGATCTCCGGCTGACTGCATCCATGCAGCGTAGTGTACTGCGGGAATCACCGGATCCGTCGGTAGGTCACCACCACCGCGCCGGGACGCTGGCCGATGCTGACGCGCAACCCTTCGCCGAGCGACTTCCCATCCACTTCGACCTCATGGTCTCCCGAGCGAACCAGATATCGTGCGGCCGGATCCAACCCGCGCAGCGCGAACCGCGCCGATTCGAACGGACTGTCCGGCCTCCGGAACGCCTGCACCATCCCCGCTTGGCCGTCCGGCGAGTGGAACTGCCACCCCATCCACGAGGTGGGCTCCAGGCTGTAAGCCGTCAGCGGGTAGAAATCCCCGTAGTAATAGCCGGACACAGCCCGCCACTCAGCCAGCAAGGCGCCGAGTTTCTGATAACCCGCCTCGATCCGAGCCGGATCCAACCCTAACCCGACCGCGGGAGTCACCTGGCTCCAGAAATAATACGGGTCAACGGAGTTAACCGCTGTTCCGAAGTAAGGGATCCACAGCGACATGCCATAGGTCTGCCCCTGCATCGACGTAGGTTCAAACGCGTAATCGCTGCGCCACAACGGCGCCGACCGGCGCAACGTCTCCAGATCGTCTCTCCGCCCGCCGGAGGCGCACGTGTCGATCAATAACTTGGGGAACCGCCGCCGTAACTCGTCCCAATAAGCCAGATAGCCCATGACATGCTGAATTTCAGTAATTCCCTGCCGGTCCGGCGCGTCGGCGCCACGCCAGATCGCCAGAGGAGCGAAGTTGAAATCCTGTCGATACGTATCGATTCCCTGCTCCGCGATCATCCGGCTGACGTGGTCAACCAACCACCGTCGAGCTTCCGGATTGCCCAGAAACAACAGCCGGTCCTTGCCCTTCGGCCCCAGCAGCCACTCCGGATGCTGTTCCGCCAGCCAACTCCCTTCCGCCACCCGCTCCGGCTCAAACCAGACGATGGTCTTGACGTTCTTGGCGTGCGCGGCAGCCGATATCGGCGTGAATCCGTTCGGAAACCGCTTCGGATCGGGCTGCCACGTGCCGGTCTTCCACCATCCGTCCTTGTAGATGTACCAACCGGCATCCATCCACCAGTAATCGATCGGAAGCCCCGCCGCGAGGGTCTGTGCGAGATAGTGCTTCTGGTTTTCCTCGGTGGCTTCCTGCATCTCGATGGTATGCCGGTTACTCCCGCCGGATAACTGCGGAGGCGGCAGTTTCCCGCCCGGACGCGGCAAGTTATGTTCAATCATCCACCGCCGCCACAGATTCTGGCCCGCGATCCAATCGCCGCTCCAGAACACCAGCGCAACCAGGGGCGTCCTGACCTCCTCGCCCGGCGCCAGTCGGAAATGAGTTAGCTCCTGCCCAGCGACGATTCGCACTCCACGCTCGGCGTCCCGCTGAAACAGCGCGCTCCACTGGCCCGGCCATCCCAAGCCGAGGATAACTCCACGCCCCGCCCAAGCCAGGTTGAAGTAACAGAGATTTCCATCGGTTCCCCGACCGCCCTCCGACGCAATCTTAAGCTCCGACTTAGCCGCCAGGCGCGTCTCCAACGGCTGAAAATCGGTGGCTGAGTTAGGGCTTCCCTTGGAATGATGCAGAAGGAACTCGCCTTCGGGAGTGCGATCGAAGGCGGCGTCAATCCCCTGCAGCGACTCGATGATAGGAGTCGCCGCAGTCCCGCCGTTCTTGAGATACACCGTCCACTCGACAGCCGGCGAATCGTCGTAGGCGACGCCCACCATCCGCACCGCGAGCCCCGTCGCGGGATCCGTCCAACTCGCCGTGTGCTCCGTCCGATGGCCATCGAGCGAACGCCGCCCCCGCTTCAGCGTCCATTCTTTCAGCAACGTCGCCGACGGCCGCCCATCGTAAACAAATGAAAATGGCGCTTCCGTCGACCAGTCCCGTTCCGGCGGCCCCAGCGACACGTCCGCCAGCCGCAGCGCCCCGCTTTCTAATTCGACTCGCGCATCGGCCAGATCGAGCATGTCCCATTCGGACTGATATGTCGGCCCGCGCCCGCCCTCGTGCGCCAGCCGGAGCGCAAACTCCGAGGCGCCCGCCAACCCCACACGAACCGGCACGCCGGCCATGCCTTCCTTTAACACCGGAGAACGAAACAGTTCCCTCCCATTCGCCTCGACGGTCAGCACGACGCTGCCACGCCCGCCGTTCGAGTAATACCCAAGGTCGTTGCTGTCCACGCCAACAACAGCTTCGAACATCCGCCCCGGCGCCGCCAGGTGAACCACGATCTCCCCGGGCGACGGCATCACGATCCCGCCGTCGTACGGCCGCCCGCCGATCCGCATGACAACGCCCTTCCGCCGATTCCGTTCGATCGCGCCCGAAGTCAGCCGAACCGTCATGTGAGCCCGCGCCGGCCGCGGCGCCGCGACGCCATCGAACTTCGCCGCGGCGAAGCGCGCCGCCTCCTCCATTCCATCCTGGCGCGCAAGCCCGAGCCCGCACGTCAGCGCCGCTACAAACCAGACCTTCCGCATGATGTTCATACAATAGCTCCCCGCAAGGGGATAGAATGTCGATGCTGATACAGGAGGCCTTCATGACCCGACGCGATCTCGTCAAATCCGCCGCCGCTTTCACCATCCTGCCCGCCCACCTCGTTCGCGGCTATCAGGCGAATGAGAAGGTGAACGTCGGCGTCATCGGCGTGGGAGGCGTAGGCAGCGGGAACGCGAGCAAACTCGCTCAATTGGGCGAGAACGTCGTGGCGCTGTGCGACGTCGACTCCGGCATCCTCGAACGCCGGGCCCAGTCGCACCCCAAGGCCCGCAAGTACACCGACTTCCGCCAGATGATGGACAAGGAAAAACTCGACGGCGTCGTCGTGGCAACTCCCGACCACACCCACGCCTACATCAGCATTACGGCGATGAAGCGCGGCCTCAACGTCTACTGCCAGAAACCCCTGACCAAGACCATCGCCGAAGCCCGCCTCATGGCCGAAGTCGCCAGACAGCAGAAGGTCGTCACCCAAATGGGCACCGCCAGCGCGGCCGGCGAGACTACCCGCCGCGACCTGGAACTCGTCCGCTCCGGCATGCTCGGCGACATCACCGAAGTCCACGCCTGGACCAATCGCGCCCTCTGGCCGCAGGGCTTTACGCGCCCCACCGGCTCCGACCCGGTCCCGTCGAGCCTCAACTGGGACCTTTGGCTCGGCCCCGCCGCCGCGCGCCCGTACCTCGCCAAGTGGCCCGAAGGCCATCCAATGTACAAAATCCCGGAGCGTCTGAACGCCTTCCGCAAGAACTGGTGGACCGACAGTTGGCCCAGCGTCTACCATCAGTTCACCTGGCGTGGCTGGCAGGAGTTCGGCACGGGGGCGCTCGGCGATATCGCGCCGCACACGTTGAACGTCGTCTTCTGGGCGCTCGAACTCGGCGCGCCCGCCGCGGTGGAAGTGGTGGACACCTCCGGCATGACGCGCGACATGTACCCGGAATGGAGCATCCTCCGTTTCGACTTCCCCTCCCGCGGCGCGCGCCCGCCGGTCAGCATCTACTGGTACGACGGCGGCAAGGAACCCGTGCGGGAGATCGCCGGCGGAGACAAGGACGAAGGCGGCCTGGTCTGGATCGGCACGAAGGGCAGTTGGCCCGCCGCCCGTGGACCGTACTTCGGCAAGTCAGCCGACGCCTACCCCAAGCCGCCGGCCGTCGACTGGCCGTATCAGGAGGTGCACACCGACTGGGTCCGCGGCATCAAGACCGGATTCCAGCCGAGCGCCCACTTCGGCTACTCGGGCCCGTTCACCGAGGCGTACCTGCTGGGCAACATCGCCCTCAAGATGGGCCACCGCATCGAATGGAACCCGCTGACCCGTCAGATCACCAACTGCCGTGAAGCGAACCAATACCTGAGCCATGAGTACCGCAAAGGCTGGGAGTTGCCGGTCTGATCCGGGGCGCTTAAGCCCGCCCCGACGCCTCCAGACATGCGCGGTACATGCGCGTGAAGTCCCGCGCCAACCCCGACGTGCGCAGTTCCTCCACCGTGAAGCGGGTCTTGTGCCGCCAGTTCGGGTACTGCGCCGTGGTGCCTGGCAGGTTCTGCTGATCGAGTTGCTTCATCAGGTCCTCCTCGCTGAGCAGCATCAGCGAGGCGGGCGTCGCCGCCAGGAACCGGACGATTGCGTAGTGCAGATCACCGGTTAGTTGTGGAATCCTCGCGGCGTCGCGCGAATGCCAATCGGGCAGCAACCCGGCGCGAGACAACACATCCAGGATGCGCTGTTTCTCCCGCATCCGGTCGAACATCGCCGAATAGTAGCTCGCATCGTCCGGGAAAATGCCCGCCGCCCGCCGCGCCTCGACGTCCCGGTTCTCCCAAAATCCGGCGAGCGTCGGCAAATCGTGCGTGCTGGCGGAGACCAGCGCCTGCTCGGTATACTCCCGCGGCAATTTGAATGAGCCGTCATGATGGCGCTCGAAGTAGAACAGCCGATAGCTCAGCATGCCGAACTTCCCGAGCGTCTCGCGGATGTCGTCGGCCACCGTGCCCAAATCCTCTCCGACAATGATCACCCGGTTCCGCACGCTTTCGAGCGCCAGGATTCGAACCAGATCCTCGTGCCGGTCCCGCACGTAGATTCCCCGCTTGGCGTCCACATCGTCCGGAATCCAGAAAAGGTGGAAGAACCGCATGACATGGTCGATGCGTAGCGCCCCGCCGTGCCGGATATTCTGCCGGATGCTTTGGGCGAACAAGCGGTAGCCGTCCTCATAGTGGGCATTGGAATCTGGCGGCGGAAACGACCAGTCCTGCCCGTTGGGCGAAAAGTCGTCGGGCGGCGCTCCCACCCGGCAGCCTTCGACGTAAAATCGCCGGTGAGCCCAAAGGTCGGCCCCATAGCGGTCCGTGGCGAGCGCGAGGTCATGGTACAGCCCGACCGTCATGCCCAGTTCCTTGGCGCGGCGTTGCGCCGATTCCAGTCCAAGGTCGATCTGCCACTGGACATACTTGAAGAACAGCACGCTCCGCCAGTGTTCCGTGGCGAACCGGCGGGTCTCCTCCGAGTTCGGATCGCGATAAGCGGCCGGCCAATCGCGCCACAGGTAAATTTCGGGGTCCGCACGATGAATGGACTCATCGAGCGCACAGAAGACGGCGTAGGTATCGAGCGGCCGGCCCTCCTGCTCCACGTATTGCCGGAACTCCTCCGCCCGCGGCGTCTGGCGGCGGTACTCGTTGTGGAAGAAGCTCCGGAACAGAACTTTCAAAACGCGAAGTTTCAGGCGGTTGACCTTCTCATATTCGACAAACTCCGCCTCACGCAAGGCGCGGATCTCAGCCTGCATCGGGTTGGCGGCGACGATCGCCCGCGCCCGAGGCGACAGCCGGAAATCCTCCACCGCCTCCAGATCGAGATAGATCGGGTTCTTATAGAAGCTGCACAGCGGCAGGTAGGGGCTGGTGTTGTACGGCTGTCGATTGGCGAGAGCGTGAAGCGGATTCAGTCCGACGAACGACACTCCAAGGTCCTGCGCCGCCCACTCAATGAAGGCCTCCAAATCGGTGAAATCGCCGCAACCCCAGTTCCTCTCGGACCGGATTCCGTACAGGCTGACGAAGATGCCGCCAGTCCGGTAGTCGGCGCTGGGTTCGTTTGGAAAATAGGCGTGGTCCGGGCACAGAATCCAGCGGACGCGGGCCTCCTCACCGCCGGGAATGGCAATCGAGAGCTCATGGTAGCCGAGGCGCGGTTTGAACGGCAGCGCCGCGGTCCGGGCGACAAACGACCTGCCGCCAGCCGTCAGGCGACCGGTTTCCTCCGCTCTGGCCAGGTCGATGACGCCCCTTTCGGAGGATCCGTCCTCCCAGCGGACCTCGATCAGCGCGACGCCATCGTAGCCCGCAGCCGTGCGGAGTGTGATCGAATCCTCCCCGGCGCTCGCCACCAGCGTCGGCGGGGCGAGCGCCGACCACTCCTGCAGCAGACGAGCTTCGACGGCTCGGTCCAGGGCTTCGGTGGTGGCGGCATCGACGCCCATCGACCGCAACACGGAGGCGATGGCTTCGGCAGGCGCGACGTGGTGCTTGCCCCAGATGTCCCAATATTCGCGCTCGATTCCGAACAGATCGGCGGCTCGTTCCAGCGCGCTTTCGTAAGTCTTTGATGGAGCATAGGAAACGTTGGGTTTGGGCATTCGAGGGTAAACTTCGATGGTAGCGTGTCCCGTGAGATAATATGGGCGTGGAATCGGACAACACGTTTCGTTTGAGCCAGCCGCCCGAGTTGTTCTCCCGCATCGATTCGGCCGGCGCCGGGGATTTCTCCGACACGGTGTTCACGACGACGCTGGACAAAGCGATTAACTGGGCCCGCAAGAACTCGATCTGGCCCATGAGCTTTGGCCTGGCGTGCTGCGCGATCGAAATGATGTCGATGATCGCCTCACGCTACGACATCTCCCGGTTCGGCGCGGAAGTGATGCGGGGGTCGCCGCGACAGTCCGATCTCATGATCATCGCCGGCCGTGTGTCGAACAAGATGGCCCCGGTAATCCGGCGCTTGTACGAGCAGATGCCCGAACCGAAGTGGGTTATCTCGATGGGCGCCTGCGCGACATCGACCGGCGTTTTCAGCAACTACGCGTTGATTCCCGTCAATCAGGTAATTCCGGTGGACGTCTATGTGCCGGGATGCCCTCCTCGCCCCGAGCAGTTGATTTACTCCATCATGTTGTTGCAGAAGAAGATCGAGCAGGAGCGGGGGACCGTGCAGAAGGTGCTGAACCTCGCCTGAGGCGGTCGGTCGCTCGGGAATTTTCCGCCTTTATAAAAATTTTCAAAGTCTATTCAAGTCTATTCCGGTCTCACCGATGAGTTGCTTGAACGGAGACGCTGATACGCTCTCGTTCGAAGGTGGGATGTATGGACATAGGACGCGTTCAACCTGCCGGTGTCGGGCTTGGGACGGGTGTGGATCACCTGAATTACCAGCCTGGATCGAAAGAGCCACCGGCCGCGCAACGACAACTAATTCAAGCGGTGAAGGCGTTGAATGGCACGGAGCTTTTCGGACACGATAGCGAACTGACCTTCGTCTTCGACCGCGAAACACACAAGGCCCTGGTTCGAGTCGTGAACAAGAATACCCGTGAGGTACTCTTGCAGATACCGCCAGAGAGTGTTCTCAGAATGGCGGAGGAAAGGAAATCGCTCTAAACCAATGCAGCCAGGCATGTACCAGGAATACCTCGACAACGAGGTTCTGACGGCCGATCCGATCAAACTGATTCAACTGCTGTATCGGGGCGCTTTAGAGTCTATCGCCCAAGCTCGCGCGGCGCTCGCCGCCGGCGACATCTCGGCCCGAGGCCACATGGTCGGCAAGGCCGTCGCGATCGTGAACGAATTGGCGTTGTCCCTGGACCATTCGCAAAGTCCTGAACTGAGCAGGAACCTGGTGGAACTGTACGACTACATGGCTCGCCGCCTGAATGAAGCCAACGCGAAACAGGCTGATGAGCCTCTCGCTGAAGTGGCGCGTCTGTTGGCTGATCTCCTGACGGCGTGGCAACAGCTCGCCGAGCAGGCGCTGCAACCGACTCTCTCGGCAGAAACCGTTGGGGGCGGAGCGGCGGCCTACGCGGCCGAAGCAGGCGCTGAATACCAGCGGGTCAGCTACGCTTGGTGAAATCAGAGAGGTGGGCGTCGACAAGCCGCCCCGCGAGTTCTCGCGCGGGAATGGAGTAGGTTCCGTTTTGAACCTGCTCCCGAAGGCGCTCGATTCGAGCCGTCCGAACGGGATCCGTCTCGAGTTGGTTGGCGACGCTTGACGTCGTGATAGGATCCGGCTCCTGGCTGGGCGTCGCCGCCGTGTCTGCGCCCACCCGATCCTTTCGGGTGAGTTTCGACGTTGCAGCGTCCCCGGTGACGGGCAGCGATATACTCGCGTTATCGTTCTGTACCTTCATCAAGAACTCACTTCTTATCAAATCCAGCCACCACCAGTTTAGCGATACCGAAGCCGCCCTTGGCGGCCAGTAGCTGGGCAAACTGCTGTTCGGCCATCTCCGACATCGTCGACCCCGTCTGATCCTCCCCAGTCCCGGACCAGTCCCCGGTCCCAGACGCCCGCGCCGACTTCAGCATCTCCTCGATCATCAGCGCTTCGAACTGCTTCGCCGCATCCGCGATTTTCTCCGGGTCCCGCGAAGATGTGGATTTCGAGTCGGCAGAGGACCCGGGAGTGGTCAGAATTGCATTCAGTCCTAGCGAATTCATCAGATGACCTCGATTTCCGCCTCCAGCGCACCGGCCGCGCGGAGATTCTGAAGGATGGCGATGATGTCCCGAGCAGTCGAACCGATGGCGGTCAGTGCGCGCACCAGATCCTCGACAGTCGCACCGGGTTTCAGGCTAACGGCTTGCGCCCGATCTTCCTTGGCGCTGGTTGTGGGCTGTTTGGTGACGGTCGTGGTTCCGCCGGAGAGCGGCGCTGGTTGTGACACGTCCACGGCTGTTTTGATCTCGACCGTCAACGATCCATGCAGTATGGAGGCTGGCCGTATCTTGACGTCCCGGCCGACCACGATCGTACCGGTCCGCTCGTTGACGACCACTTTGGCGGGAGTATCTGCGTCCACGGTGGCCGCCTCGACCTCCGCGATGAACTCCACGCGTCTCTGTGCGTAGGCGGAAGGGACGGTCACCACAACGAGGCCGGCGTTCTCGGCGCGCGCGACCCTGGCGCTGTCTTTGGCAGGAGCGAACTGTTTGTTCAGGACTTCAACCACCCTGGCGGCGGTCGTGAAATCGGCCCGGTGTAGTTGGAGGCGGATCTGATCTCCGGGAGCGACCGTTGGAGGCGCCCGCTCGACGATGGCGCCTTCCGGCATGCGGCCCACAGTGGGGTGGTTCACCGTCTGCGAGTTCCCGCCCCGGCCGGCCACGAATCCGCCCGTCACCACCGGACCCTGCGCAACCGCGTACACCTGGCCATCAGCGGCGCGCAAAGGCGTCATGACAAGTAGCCCGCCCTGGAGATTCTGGGCGTCGCCGATCGCGGCGGCGGTCACATCGATTCTCGTTCCGGGCTGGGCGTACGGAGGCAGGTTGGCGGTCACCAGAACGGATGCGGTATTCCGAACCAGAATGGCGGTGGCCGGCACCGAAACCCCCATCCGCACCAGCATGTTCGTAAGGCTCTGCGCCGAAAAGACGGTCTGGCGCTTGTCGCCCGTTCCATTCAACCCGACCACAATCCCATACCCGACGAGTTGGTTGTCACGGACCCCCTCGATCGACACGATGTCCTTAAGCCGCACCGCCCCCTGGACGGCGACAATCGACAGGATTGCGGCGACGACTCTTTTCATCGGCACATCTCAGAATGGCAACAGGCCAAGCAGAACCCGGTAAAGGATGTTCGGGCGGCGGACCGAATCGTTCACTACGCCCTTCCCGTTAATCCGAACCTCCAGGTCCGCCAGCCGGTCCGAAGAAATCTGATTCCCGGAAGTGAGGTCGGCCGGACGGATGATTCCTCTCACAATCACTTCCTGGTGCTCGGAATTCACATGGACCAGCTTCTCGCCCTCTACTACAAGGTTCCCGTTCGGGAGTACGTGGGTCACCCGAGCCGAGAGCGTCGTGGTGAACGTGCTGTCACGACTGGTTACGCCCTGACCCTGTAATTGCTGGTTGCCGGTCATGGCGGCCATGTTCGGCCACGCGCTCGTCGCCTTCAGCGCTCCGCCGAGCGCCTGAATGCCCGCGCTCGCCGACGACTTTCGGGCGGTGTTCGTCGTTCCCGTAGCGGTCGCCGACGCCTTGTCGGCCACCAGGATCGTCACGATGTCGTCCACCCGGCTAGCTCGGAGATCTCGCACCGCGTCCACCAACTGTCCGGTGCTCGAAAACAACGAGCCCGGCGTTGCGGAGTCGGTCTGCTGCGAACGCTTCTCCACGCTACTCAGGTATTTGTCCAACGCCGATTCCGGCTCTTTGGGAATCAGTTTCTTCGGATTCGGTATGATTCCGCCCTGAAGCATCGTGCAAATCGCCGTGCTCACCAGTCCGATTCGGATTTTTCTGACCATCAGCATGTATGACGACCTTTCCCTTCTCTTCCACGTACGCCCGGTAGCGTTTCCCACTGTCGGTTGCCGTAACCAGCACAGGCTGGCTAATCCTTCCCCCGGTCTCGGCCCGAGCGCTGAAGCGGAGGCTCACCCCGCCGCTTGACACCTCGACATCCACAGCATCGCCGGACTCGACCGCGTTCGGCTCTTCCACAAGCGTTGCCGTCAGCGGTTGCCCCGCCCGGAGTGACCGCGCCGCCTGCTTTCCAATCACCTGATTCAGCTCCTGGATCGGAGCCGTAGCGAACGGATGCCTCCACCCGGATTTCAAAACCACTTGCTGGGCTCCGATCCGGCTCCGCGCCGGAATCGCCGAAACCGTTTCCACCCAACGTTCCAACCGGGTAATCCGCACCTTCGCCCAGATCGCGACCGTGCTCCTGCCGTCGTACCGTAAGCGCCCTCGCCAGACCACCGACGGATCGGCCGCCGCGATAGCGGGCCGAGGCAGTTCCGTCTCCTTGAACTCGATCTCGCCCGCCGGAACCGGGTACCGGCTGTAGTCGACGATCTCAATGCGGGCCCCTTCGCCTGAGGCGTGCTCAAGGGCTTGCCGGACGGCGGATTCCTCGAGAATCTGGGTCCGTCGCTCGAAACACAGCGAGGCGGGCGTTTCCCAAACGAACCCAGCGGATCGCGCGATGCCCGCCAGCGTCCGCGCATCGATCACCCGTCGGACGCCCGGCGTCGGGGCGAACCCGACGACGAGATCGGCGGGCAAAGCCGAAAAAGCCCGTTCCGCGCGCGCCAGGTCCGCGCCGAGAATCCGTGCGCCGTCCACCTGCGTGCAGGCCTTCGCCGCACCCGCCAAAATCGCCAGTATCGCCAGTAGCCGCACCATCGCTTACTGCCTCAAGTTGTTGACCTGGCTGTACATTTCGTCGGCAGCTTTGACAACCTTGGAGTTCGCTTCGTAGGCTCGCTGGCTGACAATCATGTTGATGAACTCCTCGACGACATTCACGTTCGACTGTTCGAGGTACCCTTGCAGCAGCGTGCCCATGCCCTCCTGACCGCCGGGATTGCCGACCGTCGCCTCGCCGCTCGCATCGGTTGGCGTGAACAGGCTGTTGCCGATGCTGTTCAGGCCGGCCGGATTGGTGAAATTTGCCAACTGGATCTGACCCGCGATCTGGCTCGCGGTCTGCCCGGGCAACTGGTAGCTGACCGTGCCATCCGTCGCGATCGTCACCGACTGCGCCTGCTGAGGAACGGTAATCTGCGGTTCAATGGCGTCGCCGTCGCTGGTGACCAGGTTGCCGTCACGGTCCACCTGAAAGGCGCCCGATCGCGTGTAAGCCAGTTCACCAGAGGGCCGGCGAACCTGAAAGAAGCCCTTTCCCTGAATCACCGCGTCGAGCGGATTGTTGGTCAGCTGAAAGTTCCCCTGCAAGAAAATCACTTCGTTCGAAGCAGGCCGAGTGCCCAGCCCTAGCTGGAGTCCACTCGGAACCGTGGTCTGCGACCCGGCCGCCGCGCCCGGCTGTACAACGTTCTGGTATAGCAGGTCGTGAAACTGCGCTCGCCGGGCCTTGAAGCCCGTAGTATTGGCGTTCGCCAGGTTGTTGGCGATGTTGTCGATGTTCATCTGCTGCGCGGTCATTCCGCTGCCAGCGCTGTACAGTGCTCGAATCATGACGTTGCTCCTTAGCTGACTTTCGCTACCTGGTCGATTAACTGTTTGTTCATGTCATTGCCAATCGACGCCGCGCGTTGCAGCATCTCGAATTGGCGCATCACGTTGACGAGCTTCACGGCAGCTTCCGCGACAGGCACGTTCGACGACTCGAGCGTTCCCTGGTGCACTTCTCCGGAGATCGACAGCTTGGGATTCGGCCCGTCGATCCGGAAGTATGTGGACCCCTGCTTCATCAGCTTCGCGTTGTCTTCCATCTCGGCCGTCACGAGCGTCGCCACGGCCTGCCCGTTCTGATGAATGACGCCCTTGGCGTCGACGTTAATGGCGGCGGTCGTATCGAGCGTCGCCGGCTCCCCGTCCGGGCGCAGCACCCGCACCGTCTGCCCGTCCTGCGTAATCACCTGCCCCTTCGGCGAGAGCCGGAAGTTGCCGTTCCGTGTATATAAAGGTCCGTTCGCCGTGTCGACGACAAAGAAGCCCTTGCCTGCGATGGCCAGGTCCAACGCATTCCCGGTGGAAAGCAGCGTGCCCTGACCGAAATCGGTCCAGTGACGCTCCACCACGGGAGACGTGGTCGGATCCGGTCGCCATTCGTCGGTTGCGTCGACCGCCTCTTGCGACACATATAGGTTGTAGAACTCACGGTCCGATTTGAAACCGGCCGTACCGGAATTCGATACATTGTTGGCGAGCATGTCGAGCGATTCCATGCGCGACTTCATGCCGCTTGCCGCCGAGATCAACAACGGGTCCATAGACGCAAGACATGATGCAATTCGGTGGCCGCTACTTTTTGCTCTCGGATTCGGCTATTTTGCCGAAAAGAACCGAGAAGGCATGTTTCACATCGGCGAAAAAATGCCGTTTTGAAACAGATGGCAAGATCCTGACAGCTCCAAACGTTCCAAAACCGCAACTTTTCAACGTATTTGCTGTGGCCACGAACTTGCCTGAATGGAAGCGTGCAACCTCTCGGCGCTCTCCCGGCCCAGTCCAATGCGCTCCGTTCCTGGAACGGAAACACGAACGCCGCCCCGGCGTTCGATTTCCTCGCCCTCCTGTTAAATGGTGTGGAAGCGAACTCGGAGGTGGTCGACCTTTCCGACACTGGCGCGCTGGCAAACGCGGCGACAGTCAGCGGCCGCGACTCCAGCCGAGCGGCGGTCTCCTCCGATCTGGACGACCAGGATTCCCCCAAGAATAAGAAGAAGACCGACGACGGTAGCGCGGCAGCCCTGTCAATGGTCGACCCCAGGTTCCTGCAACAGCCGTTCATGCAGGCGCCCGTCCAACTGCGGATCCCCGCATCCTTTGGGACGAATGTAGATGATTCGTCGGCCGAAGCTGTATCCTCGGGCTCCACCGACGTATCCTCGACGCAGTCGACGATGGCAACCGCGACGATGGGGCAAACGTTCCCGGCGCGCGAGAGCACGGTGGCGGCAGACAGCACTCCGCTGGACCTGGGTCAAGCGCGAACGACACCAGCCGTCGACGGAGCGTTTCATAGCGCCGTCCGAACCGAATCAGCTCGGATAAATCCGGTTCTGGAGGGCGCCAGCGACAGCCGCGATCACCAGTCCCCCCTGGCATTATCGATGGACCTCCAGGCGACGGACGCGACATCGACCGCGAACGCCCAGCCATCCGATCCCTCACAACCGGCAGCCAGCGTCTCCGCCCCCGATCGGTCACCAGTGGTCGAACCAGCAGGAACAACGGCCGGCCTCCGTACGAATAGGCAAGTGGCCGCCGCCGTTGCCTTGGAACAGAAGTCCGTGCGGCGCGAAAGCATGACCACAACGGGTAGAACGGCGCCGGTCGAATCGGAGGCGGTTCTAGCAGCAACTGCCGCCGCCACAGCCTCGACGGGGACGAACCGGAGCAGTCGGAAAGCTTCGTCCGAAGGGGTGGAACTGATTGGGCAGACCTCCGCGTCAGCCTCGCACCGCCGTGGCAAGTCGAACGGAGCGGAAACAAGCCAGGCGATGCCAACGGCGGCGCAACCCGCGGCGAGCGTCGCGACCGGCGAGTCGGACTCCTCGGGACGCGATCACCGGGACCACCAGTCCCGCGATGCCTCTCCGACGGGTGCCGCCAGCCGAAAATCCCGCGCCCAGGCTGAAGAGGCCTCGGATCAGCCGGTTTCCGAACCAGCGGTAAGTCGGGAATCAATCAGCCCGCCGCTGCACCAACGTCCGGCGGTCGAGGATTCGAACGGGCGGCTCGAGACCACTCCACGTTCATCCGAGGCGTCCCGGGCCCAACCGGCAAACGAGCCCCCCGCGACCGAAACGGTCAAGGCGGCCCCACTCCGCGAAATCTCCCTTAAGGTCCGGGGCGATACGGACGCCGGCGTTGACGTTCACATCCTTGAGGACAAGGGCAAGGTCCATGTGGAGGTGCGCACGGCCGACTCGCACCTGGCCACGTCACTGCGTGAAAACGTCGGCGATCTGGTCGGAAATCTGGACAAATCCGGATACCGGACCGAGAGTTTGAAGACCCATCAGGACTCCCCAACGGTCAGCGCGACCGACGGAGCGCAACAGGCGTCCACCAACACTGGTGGGCGGCAATCCAGCGCGGAGCAGGACCCGATGGCCGGACAGGGCGGCCAATCCGGGCAGCAGCACCAGCAAGGCCACGGACGCGGAAACCGTCCCCGATGGCTCGATGAGATCGTCAGGAACTTCGATCCGACGGTGCAGGAGAAGGAGAACGAGGACTAATGGCAATCGATCCATTTGCGGCGACATCCGGGACATCGGCAACGTCCGGCGCGTCTGGCGCTAGCACATCTAAGTCGACGGCTTCCGCGACGAATTCGCTGGCGAACGAGAACACTTTTCTACAGCTCTTCATCGCGCAGCTCAAGAATCAGGACCCGATGAATCCGCAGGACGGGACCCAATTCGTCGCTCAGTTGGCGACCTTCAGCAATCTTGAACAGGTAATCCAGATGCGCCAGGACATCGGGTCCATCAAGACCGACCTGGAGTCGTACGTCACGGCGGCCAGCGGCGCCGGATCCTCGACAACTTCCAGCGGCTCATCCAGCTCAACGGATTCTACGACGAATAACGGGTAAAGGACGAAAGGCTCAATATGCTCACATCATTTTCGACAGCGCTCTCAGCGCTCAACGCCACGACAACCGCCATTGACGTCGTCGGCAATAACCTTGCGAACCTCAACACGCCGGGATTCAAAACCAGCGTGGTGTCGTTCCATGACCTGGTCACCCAGTCGCTGGGCGCGGGTCTGGGCGAAACCCAGGTCGGGTTCGGCGTGGGCAGTCCGATCACCCTCCGCCAGTTCACCCAAGGCGGCCTACAAACCACGGGAGGAACGTTGGACGCCGCAATTCAGGGCGACGGATTTTTTGTAGTGAAAGATTCCAACAACAACACACTCTATACTCGTGGAGGTAATCTGCAGGTTGATCTGAAGGGTAATCTAACCACGGCTACGGGTGAGAAGCTCCAGGGCTGGACGGATTTCACCGGTTCAGGAAACGTTGACACGAACACCGCAGTCAGCGACATCGTGCTCCCGGTCGGCACTCTGAAGGCGCCCACCGTAACCAACACCATGTCGGTGGACCTGAACCTCAACGCAGGCGCCGTGGCTGGCGAAGCGACCGGCGCGTTCTCCACTTCCATTGAGGTGTTCGACTCGCTCGGCAACTCTCACATGGTGACCTTCAATTTCACTAAATCCGATACGGCGAACCAGTGGAACTACTCCGTCAGCGTCCCCGACGCCGACTTCGGCTCCGCGTACACGCCGGTCACGGGATCGCTCACCTTCGACGGCAATGGCAAGCTCACCAGTCCGACGTCCACCGACGCCGCGCCCGTCATTCCGCTGACCGGCCTCGCCGACGGCGCCAGCGACATGAGCATCACCTGGAACATATTTAATAACGGCGTCCCCAGGATCTCGCAGTACTCCCAGACCTCGGCGACGGCCGCCAACGATCAGGACGGAGGACCGGCCGCCAACCTGATCCGCGTCGGCCTGGCCGACGGTGGAAAGGTCGTAGCCCTGTATTCCAACGGCACTCAGACGGTGGTCGGACAGGTGGCGATGGCCCTGATCCGCAACCCCCAGTCGCTGATCGCCATGGGGAACAGCAACTTCGGACTGAGCGCCCGCAGCGCCCTCCCCGCGGTAGGTTTGCCGAACACGGGCGGTCGCGGCGCCGTGCTGGGCGGTTCGGTGGAAGGCTCCACCGTTGACATCGCAAAGGAATTCACGAACCTGATCGTTCTTCAGCGCGCCTATCAGGCCAACTCCAAAGTCGTCACGACGGTCGACCAGTTGAGCCAGGACACGATCAACCTGAAGCAGTAATACGGCGATGACGGTACTCGAGCAACTCTCGCACATGGCGGACCTGCCGGTCACGGTCGACATCGAACTCGACCGGCGGGTCATGACCATGCGCGAGGTGCTCGAACTGGACGTCGGCAGCGTGATCAAGATGACCCGCTCCGCCGGCGAGAACATCGACGTCCTGGTTGGCGGCACGCTGGTCGGATCGGGCGAAATCGTCATTATCGAGGACACCGTCGGAGTCCGCATCACGGACTTCGCCAGCGAGGAATAGACCGGGTTCTCCACTAACTCATGTGGAGTTGTTTAGCCAGTTCGCGTCCGTGCTGTTCGTACTCGCCCTGGTCGGGTGTTTCGCGTACTGGCTCCGGCGTGGAATGCCATCATTGCCTGGGCGCGGATTCGGACGCGTCGGCGCATCCAGAAGATTCCGGATCGTCCAGCGATCGCCGTTGACCGCTCAGCACTGCCTGCATCTGGTCCGAATGGAGGATCAGGAGTGGGTGATCGCCACGCACCCGCAAGGGGTGACGATTCTGCGTCGACGACGGCTGGAGGCGGATGGAAGGGAGCAGACCGCATGATCGTCCTGATGGCGTTAGCCGCGCCAGCCGACGTGGGCACGCTGTTTGGCATCCCCATCACCGGAGGCTCCAGCCAGACCGGAGTGCCGATGCAAATCGTCCTGCTGCTCACCGCCCTGACGGTGTTGCCGGCGGCGATCATGTCGGCGACGCCGTTTCTCCGCATCGTCATCGTTCTCCACTTCCTGCGACAGGCGCTCGGGACCCAGACCGCGCCCTCGAATCAGGTCCTGGTCGGGCTGGCGTTGTTTCTGACGATTCTCGTCATGCAGCCAGTGCTCGGCGACATGTATTCCCAGGGCTACGAACCCGTGCAGAAGGGCGAAATCACCAGCCAGGAGGGCTGGACCAGAGCCGCCGTCCCGTTCAAAACGTTCTTGCTGAAGTTCGCCAGGGAACGGGACATCAAGCTCTTTCTCGAAATATCGCATTCGCCGCAACCGGCCAAGCCATCCGACGTCACCCTGGTGGTGCTGGTTCCCGCCTACACGCTCTCCGAGCTGAAGGCGTCGTTCCAGATCGGCGCGGTGCTGTACCTTCCATTTCTGATCATCGATCTCGTCGTGGCCTCGGTGACGCTCTCGATCGGAATGATGCAACTGCCTCCGGTCATGGTCTCGGCCCCGTTCAAGATCCTGTTATTCGTGCTGGTCGACGGCTGGAACCTGGTCGTTGGCTCGCTGGTGAAGAGTTTCTACTAGTCCCATGACCACAGGCGTCGCAATCGATCTATTCCGCCAGGCGTTGTTCACGACCTTCTGGATGTGTCTCCCGATACTGACGATCGGTTTCGTCGTCGGCGTCGTGATCAGCCTGGTTCAGATCATCACCTCCATGCAGGATGCGAGCTTCGGAACGGTGCCGAGGCTCGCGGCCTTCTTCTTCGGACTGCTGCTGCTGATGCCGTGGATGCTGAACCGGATGATGACCTATACGGTTCTCCTGTTCGGCGATCTGGGCCGATATGCCCGGTAGAGCGTTGCTTGCGCCGGAGATGCTGTTCGGCTTCCTGCTGGCGCTCGCCAGGGTCTCGGGAGTGGTGGCGTTTCTTCCGGTCCCGGGCATCCGCAACGCGCCGGATCTCACCCGAATCGCACTGGCCTTCAGCATGACGCTCTGTCTTTCGAGCTCCTGGCCAAAACCAGCGGCCGACCCGGGGATTGTGTTGCTGACATTCTGGGTGCTCGCGGAGGCCGCCCTCGGGGTCCTGATCGGATTGTGCGCGTCCGTCCTGGTTGAGTCGTTCCAGCTTGGAACGCAGGTCCTGGGTCTGCAGGCGGGCTTTTCGTACGCATCCACCGTGGACCCGAACAGCCAGGCCGATTCAACGATCCTCCAGATCTTCGCCCAACTGCTCGCCTCCATCCTGTTCTTCGGCCTCGGTTTTCATCGCCAACTACTGGCGCTGGTCGCCCAGAGCTTCCAAACCATCCCCCCTGGGACCTTCGTCCCCAACGCCGCGGCGGGCCAAACCGCGATCAACCTGACCGGGGCCATCCTGTCGACCGGCCTCCGCGTGGCTTTCCCGGTAGTCGCCCTGCTGTTACTGGTTGACATCGCCCTGGCGCTGCTCTCGCGCATCCAGGCTCAGCTGCAACTGATGACCCTCGCCTATCCAGCCAAGATGCTGACGGCAATCGGGTTCTTCGCCGTCACGCTGTGGGTGCTGCCTTCGGTGGCGCAAACCACCTTCCGCAAGTCGCTCGAGGCGATCATGACCGTCGTGGGGCGCTAGATGGCCTCCGACCGCACCGAGCAACCTACTCAACGAAGGCAGGACAAGGCCCGCAAAGAGGGCAACTTCCCGGTCAGCAAGGAGTTCGTCAGCGCGGTGCACTTCATCGTGGTCGTGTGGCTGCTCAACGCCTACGGAGAGCAGTGGTTCCGCGCCTCGGGCGTCAGCTTCCGGCGCGCCCTGACCGCCGGATTCCGCACGGATCTGACGCCAGCCGACGTCCAGCAGATCCTTTGGAAGCTGATCACCGACAACGTCCTGTCCCTGCTGTTAGCCGGTTCCGCGCTCATGGTGGCCACCGTCGCGGCGCAGGTCTTCACCACCAACCTGGGCATCTCGCTGAATAAAATTGCCCCCGACCTCAAGCGCCTGAATCCTGCGAGCAAACTCAAGCAACTTCCCGGTCAGAACTTCCCCCAACTCATCCAGGCGGTGGTGCTGTTGCCGCTCTTCGGAATCGCGATCTGGGCGATCGTCTGGGAGAACCTGCAGGCCTTCTCGACCCTCCCATTGACCGGCCTCGTATCCGGCGCGGCGAAAGTCGGATCCTCCGTGATGGCCCTCATGTGGCGAGCGGCCATGCTGTTCCTGATCGTCGGCCTCGTCGACCTGTTCCGCCAACGCCGCCGTCATCAGAGCCAGTTGAAGATGACCAAACAGGAGATCCGCGACGAGGTCAAGGAATCGGAAGGCAATCCGCAGACCAAACAACGCATTCGCCGTATTCAACGCGACGTGATCCGCCGATCCATGATGAAGGAGGTCCCCAAAGCCACCGCCATCATCGTCAACCCAACCCACTACGCGGTCGCGATCCGTTACAGCATGGAGACCCAGGCGGCCCCGAAAGTCGTCGCCAAGGGTAAGAATTATCTGGCCCGCCGCATCCGCGAAATCGCAATGGAACACAACGTGCCAATTGTCGAGAATCAGCCCCTCGCCCAGGCACTTTATAAATCGGTCGAGGTGGGACAGGAGATCCCGGCTCACTTGTACCGGGCGGTCGCCGAAATCTTGGCGTATCTGTACCGGCTGATGAATGGAAGGCTCCCGGGGTAACCAATGACTGCCAGCCCATCGCGAATCGGACAAGGACCACCGCTGCCGCCGGACGTGCGACAGGGCGCCGCGCGTCACTCCGGCGGGGCCTCGAAAGGCCAGTCGCTGCCGGAGGCCGTTCTCTCCAAGTTCGGCGATTTCGCCGTCCCCGTGGTCGTGCTGGGAATCGTCCTGGCGATGATCACGCCGCTGCCCCCGTTCCTGCTCGACATCCTGATCACGCTGAACATCACGGTTTCAACCGTCGTGCTGCTGGTTTCGATGTACATCACGCGACCCGTCGAGTTCAGCGTCTTCCCGACGGCTCTGCTGTTGATGACCCTGTTCCGCCTGGCGCTGAACGTCTCCTCATCGCGCCTCATCCTGTTGAACGGCAACTCCGGAACGAGCGCGGCCGGCGACGTCATCGAAGCGTTCGGAAACTTCGTCGTCGGCGGCAATTACATCATTGGCGTGGTGATCTTCCTGGTCCTGATCGCCATTCAATACGTCGTCATCAACCATGGCGCGGTCCGCATTTCCGAGGTCACGGCGCGCTTCACGTTGGACGCGTTGCCGGGCAAGCAGATGTCGATCGACTCCGACCTGAACGCCGGCCTGATCGACGAAGCGGAAGCCAAAACCCGCCGCAAGGCGCTCGCGTCGGAGGCCGAATTCTACGGCGCCATGGACGGCGCGTCGCGCTTCACCCAGCGGGACGCCATCGCGAGCATCATCATCACCGCCATCAACATCATCGCGGGATTCCTGATCGGCGTGCTCCAGCACGGCATGGATCTGAAGCGCGCGCTACAGACCTACACCATCCTCACGATCGGCGACGGTCTGGTCACCGTCATCCCGGCGCTCATGGTCTCGGTCTCGGGCGGTCTCATTGTGACACGCGCCAGTTCCGATTCGAAACTCGGAGTGCAAGTTCGGTCCCAGGTGTTCAGCAATCCGCAGCCCCTGCTGCTCGCCGCCTGCGTGCTGGTCTCCATGGCGGCGTTTCCCGGGCTGCCCAAGATCCCCTTCTTATTGGTAGGCGCTACGATCGGGACCTATGCCTGGCGCATGCGGCAAAAACCTGACGTCGACGAGAATGTGGCGCCCGCACCACCCCCGCCTCCCAAGGAAAACCCTGAGGCCTTGCTGAAAGTCGAGCCCCTTGCCGTCGAAGTCGGACTGGGCTTGATCAAGTTAGTGGAGGGCGCACAGAACTCGCCGCTATTGAGAAGAATCGCGGGAATTCGCAAACAACTGGCGACCGACTTAGGATATCTTCTACCTCCCGTTCGCGTGATGGATAACCTGAGCCTGAAGGTCCGCGAATACATCATCTCCGTGAAAGGCGTGGAGGTCGCGCGGTTCGAACTGCAGCAGGGCTGCGAACTCGCAATCAGCACTTCCCGCAATGCGCCACCGATTCCGGGAGTCGCCACCAAGGAGCCCGCCTTCGGAATTCCCGCCGTCTGGATTGCCTCGGAAAAAACCGAGTTGGCGCGTAGTTCAGGGTATACGGTTGTTGACGGAGTTAGCGTCCTAGGCACACATTTATCGGAGACGATTCGCAAACACGCGCACGAATTATTTTCGAGAGCAGATACGAAGAAGCTGCTCGATCGCGTCGCAGAGGAGAATCCGAAAGCCGTGGAAGATCTGGTGCCAAAATTGCTTCCACTTGCGGTGGTGCAGAGAGTGTTGCAGAACCTGTTGCGGGAACGCGTCTCGATTCGGGACGCCAACACGATCGTCGAAGCGCTGGGCGAAGGCGCGGCCATGACCCGGAATCCGGTCCTGCTCACCGAGTATGTCCGCCAGGCCATCCGGCGCATGGTCGTCCGCCCGTATCTCAACCCGTCCGGCGATCTGCCGGCGTTCTTCTTCGATCCTGCGATGGAGCAGATGGTGGAGTCCGCCATCGAGCATTCCGAACAGGCGAGCCACATCAATCTTCCGCCCCAGGCCATTCGCAACATCATCGACAAGCTCTCGCGGACCGTCGGCCCCGTCGAGAATCCGATGGTGGCGCTCGCCGGGGCGGGGGCGCGCTACTTCCTGCGACAGATCATCGAGTCCTCGTCGCCGAACCTGACGGTGCTCTCGCACAGTGAGATCCCTCCCGGCGTCAAGGTGATCTCGCTTGGGGTGATCCAGTGATGACGTTCGAGAGGAGAGGAGACTAGTATGCGGCTCAAGTCCTACTTCGCTGGAACGGTGGAAACCGCGATGGCGCTGGCGCGCGGCGAACTGGGCCCCGAGGCGATGCTGGTGCAGTCCAAGCGGACCACCGCGGAAACCCGCCATCTTGGGCATTACGAAGTGGTTTTCGCCCTCGACGACGACGCCACCGCCCCGTTTCCGTTGCCTGTCGCTCCGGCGGCCGCCGCTGCCGAGCCGCCTCCGTTTGCGAGCCTCCTGACGCCGCCGCACGACCCCTCGATCCAGGCCCTGTCGCAGGAACTCGAGGAGTTGAAGAAGCGCATCGAGAACATGTCGGGCGCCTTCGCGAGAACCGCCCCGCCGGCGCGCTCCGCCACTCCGGACCCGAAGGCCCAGTATCGGAACATCCTCACCGGCGCCGGTGTTCTACCGGAGGTCGCCGAAGCGGTTGTCGCCCGGACGGCCGGCTTCACAAAGGCTGCCGACCCGCTGAGCCACGCGGTGCAAAGCTTCATTCGAACCGATTCCACCCTCGGATCGGCCGCCGCATCGCGCCGGATTGTGGCCTTGGCCGGACCTCCCGGAGTGGGCAAGACCACCGCCATCGTCAAGCTCGCCACTCGTTACGGCCTGTCGGCGCGCCGCTCCGTGATGCTGTTGTCCACCGACGTATACCGCGTGGGCGCGGCCGAACAGCTCCGGTTGTACGCATCCATTTTGGGCGTCGGGTTCCAGACCGTCGAAACGCCCCTCGCGCTCGCCCAGATCCTCGAAGAGCAGCGCCATAAGGACTTGATCCTGATCGACACGCCAGGTTGGGCCCATCGCGACGTCCCGGAGATCGTCGAACTCGCCAAGTACATGGCCAACGATCCCGACATTGACGTTCACCTGGTCCTGCCGGCTTCGAACCGTTCTTCGGCGTTGTCGAAAATGGTCGACCGCTACGCAATCTTCAAACCCGCCAAGCTCATGTTCGCGAGGCTTGACGAAACTGACCGGCTGGGCGTCGTGCTCAACGAGTGCTGCCGCACTGGCATGCCTGTCTCGTTCCTTTCCGCCGGTGAACAAATCCCCGAGGACCTGGAGCCCGCAACCGCGGCAAGGATCTCGGAACTCATCCTCCGCCATCAGCCGGCTGCCCCGGCTAGGCCTAACCCTGGCCAGGAGCAAGGCTGATGTTGCGCGAGTATCAAACAGCGACGATGAATCCTTACCAAGTGGTCGGCGTCTCGCCCGAGGAGCGCGAGCGCATGATCCTGGAGCACCTGCCACAAGTGCGCCTGATAGCCCGCCGCATTCACGAGCGGTTGCCGGATAGCGTCAGCCTCGAGGACCTGGTTTCGACCGGCATCGTCGGACTGATTTCCGCCATCGACCGGTTCGATCCTTCCCACAACGTCAAACTGAAGACCTATGCGGAGTACAAAATCCGCGGCGCCATTCTCGACAGCCTGCGAGGGCTCGACTGGGCGCCCAGGCAGCAGCGCAAGCGCGTAAAGCAGATTGAAGCCGCCATCGCGGGCGTCGAGCAGCGAATCCACCGCTCTCCGAGCGAGGAGGAGATCGCCTCGGAGCTAGGCCTGTCGCTCGAGGAGTATCACGAGTGGCTCGTGGAGGTACGCGGCGTCAATCTCGGCAGCCTCGAGAACGCGAGCCCGCAGGAAGAAGGCCGGGACCTGCTCAAATTCATTTCCGACGACGAGAGCATGTGGCCGTCGCGCATGCTCGAACGCTCGGAACTCGAACGGGTCATCGCCGAAGGCATCGAAAAGATGCCCGATATGGAACGCACCGTCCTCAGCCTGTACTACTACGAGGAACTCACGTTGCGCGAGATATCGAGAATCGTGGACCTGCACGAATCCCGCATCTCTCAGCTGAAGTCGCAGGCCATCCTGCGGCTCCGGTCGTACATGGAGAAAAGGTGGCCGTGCGAACGCGGCCTCTAGCAGCCTGACTGAAAACCAACGTTTATGAGCGACGATCTCCGGCAATCCCTGGCAACCGAACTCGGCACGGATCTGGCGCGCGCCATCGAGGCGATGACCAGCGAACAGCCGAAACTCAACCTCGCCAGTGGCGAGATGCCGGGGCCGGGTCCGCGAACCACCTGGCGGCAGTGCTTCAGCGCCACCAAGGGACGGGCGTGGCTCACCGCCGACACCTCCACCTGGATTTCGCTCGGCGACCGGACCCTCAAGGCCGCCGGAATCGAGGACGGCGACGCGGAGACGTCCAAGAGCACCTTCGTCGAGATTCTCGGGCAGGCGTTTTCCATGCTCGCCCGTTCGCTTTCCGGCCGGACCGGCGTCGAGTGGAATTGCACGGAAGGCGGCGAGACGCCGGATCCGACCGAACCGATCGCCTGGACCTCGGTCGGGCTCGATTTCGCCGATGGGGCGGCATCGAGACTGTTCATCGCCTTCGACGCGGCCCTGTTCCAATCTCTCGCTCCAGGCCCGCCCGCCCAGGAGGAGGCCCCGGCGCCTCAGCGGGCGCTGGCGGCGCCGACTTTCAAGAGCCCGCTGCTCGAACGCTCCCGGACCCTCGAACTGCTGCTCGACGTGGAGCTGCCGGTCAGCGTGTCGTTCGGGCGCGCTCAATTGCCGCTCAAGGATGTGATTAAGCTGACCACGGGGTCGATCGTCGAACTGAACCGGACGATCTCGGAGCCGGTGGAAGTCATCGTAAACAACTGCGTGATCGCCCGCGGAGAAGTGGTGGTCGTTGAAGGCAACTTCGGCGTCCGCATTCAGCAGGTGATCAGCCGGGAGGAGCGCCTGCGAACGCTCTATTGACGCCATGCACGAATTCGCCCTCATACAGTTCGCGGCTTTGATGTTGACGCTCGGAGTCTGCGTGTATCTGTTTTTCAGCGTCAAACGCGACGTGCGCGTCGTCGAGGCCCGGATGCTCCGCCACGGGGAACAACTGCGCGCCAAGGTGGACGAACTCACCGCCGAGATGGAGACGCTTCGGAAGGAACTGGAAGTGATGGAGCAGAAGTCCGACCCGAGCGCGACCATCGCCAGGACGCTCGGATCGGGCATCCGCATTCAGGCGCTGCGGATGATCAAAAACGGCGAAGGCCCGGAGTACATTGCCGCTACTCTGGGCCTTCCCCGCACCGAAGTTGAATTGTTGATCAAGGTCCAGCGGATGCTCGCCGATCCACAGGCCGAGGCCGTGCCTACATCTTGATCGCCTGGCCGCTGACACGGCGGGGCGCGGGCGCGCCCCAGTCGGACCGGTCGTCGTCAATCGACGCCGTCACCGTCATTTCGTGGTGGTCCCGCATGATGACGATCGCCAGCGACTTCCGATCCTTGGCGGTATGAATGGCGGAGGTCACGTCGCCGGGGCTCACGATCTTGGCGTCGCCGATCTTCACGATCACGTCGCCCGCCTTCAGGCCCGCCTTGGCCGCCGCGGTGTCTTTCATCACCGAACGAACCAGCACGCCCTCCTTGACCCCGAAGAAATCGGCCATCTGGCCGCGCAGGGGTTCCGCTTCAATGCCCAGGGCGGACGTCCGCCACATCATGATGCCGCGGGGCAGGTCCGGCATCGGCGCAATCGCCGGAACTTCGACGCGAGGCATCTGCCAGCCGGACATTCCCGCCATCAGCGGCGCTTTCCGCGCCCCGATCCGGGCCGTGATCGTCTGCGTGCCGCCATTACGGCTGATCTGCAGCCGCACGTCCCGGCCGGCCGGGGTCTCGCGGACGAAGCGGGAGAACTGCTCCATCCCCTCCACCCGGGCGCCGTTATAGGACAGCACCACATCGCCCGCCTTCAGGCCGGCCCTCGCCGCCGGGCTGTCCTCTTCAACGCGCGTGATTTCGACCCCCGCTTCCTCGCCCAATTTGAGTTCCTTGGCGCGATCGGAGTCGACCTCCCGCAGATTCACCCCTAGATAGCTGCCGCCCGCCGCGGCGATGCGGAACACTGACACGTCCGGGGACCAGGCCTCGATGTCCTGCGCCACGGAAACCGCGGGCGACAGCACGAACGCTGCCGCCGCCGAAAGCAACATGGAAGAAAACAACGTCTTCATCTCTCGAATCCTTTTGATGAAAGTCACCGTTGGCGGCGAAGGTAGACCACACCGCTCGAGGCCGTGATCCGGAGGAGCGGGCCGCCGCCGTTCAGCGCTCCTTCCGCGGTGATCGCGCCGCCTCGGGCCGCGCCTGCCGTCACGACGCGGATCTCGGGAAATTCCGAAACGATTCGCGCCGGCCGGTTCCGGCTCTCGCTCAAGGCTCTGACCGATACCGCTAGATTGGACGGAATCAGCACGGTTATGTCACCCAGACCCGAACTCAGCATCGATTCCTGCAGCCGGGCGCCCGGCAGAAGTTCAGCCAGGATGCTGCCCATGGCGGTCTCGGCGCGCAGCGGGCCCACCAGCCCCCGCAAGCGGATCGCGCCCGCGGCGGAGGCGCACTCGACGCCCTTCGACCCGCCCACTTCGATCGAGCCGCCGCGCGTCTGCGCGGTCACCAGCCCGCCGGACTGGCCCACTTCGATCAAACCGCCATCCGAGCGCGCCAGCACCGACCGGGCCGCCCGCCGCACCCGTATGTTGCCGCCCGCCGTGGTGGCGTGCACCACGCCCGCCGACTCGCCAATCAGAATCTCGCCGCCCGCCGTCTCGCACCACGTCTCGCCGCCGGCGTAATCCACCTGAATCGAGCCGCCGCCCGAAAAGCATCGAAGTCCCGCGTTCACCCGCCCGATACGTATGTCGCTGCCGCCCGTCTTGGCGATCGCCTCGCCGCCGATGCGGTCCATCTGGACGCGCCCGCCGCCGGTTTCGGCGCTCACCGCGCCGTCCAGGTCGTACGCCTCGACGTTGCCGGCCACCGACGACAACACCGTCTCCACCAGGTTCCGGGGAACGGTCAGATACATCTCGGTTGCGATGCGCGTGGGATCGCCGGCCGCCACGGTCATCGTGCTCCAGCCGCCGCGCGTCGACGTGCGGACCATCACCGGTCCCAGGTCACGCCGGCCGTTGGCGTCCGACGCCGTAACGCGCTGCCGGATCTTATAGGAAACCAGCGGATCGTCTCCGCCTCTCACCACCACTGTGCCCACCGCTGTGAACCGGAACCGGGCGGCCGGCGCCAGGGGGATGGACCCCTCGGTCGTCTGCACCAGTTCGCCGCGTTCGCGGGTGATCGCCGAATGCATCTGCGCGAGCAATACCGCGCAGGCGAACGGCGCAATCCACAGCTGCTTCATCTCAGTAGGTATCCACCGAAGCCTTCATCTGACGCAACGCCTTCTCGCAACGCAGGCGGATATAGCCGTTCTGTTCCCGGTTCATCAGTTCCTGCAGCACGCCCACCACGTGCTCCTCGTTGGAATTCTGCGTGAGCAGGTCGATCGCCTGCGTGCGGAGCCCGGGGTTCTTGTCGGAAAGCAGCACCTGCGCGAGCGCCTTGCGAACATCCGGCTGGCTCGAGTACGGCTTCAACCCCTCGAGCGCCTTCAGCCGCACGCCATCGTTGGCGTCGTGTTGCAGCACCGCCACCAGCGTGTTGCGGACGTCGTCGGATTCGGTGCGATTCTTCAGGATCTCCACCGATTCAACGCGCAGGCCGGGATCGGACGGATCCTTGGCGGCCATCACCAGCAGGGTCTGGATGCGGGCGTCGTTCAGCTCTCCCGAAATCACCCGCTGCCGTGTCTCATCCACCACCAGTTGCACCTTGCCGCCGGGACCCGGCTCGACATAGCGCACCCGCGCGTTCGCCGGGTCCACCAGGCCGGCGCTCTGGAACCCGCCGATAGTCGATCCGATCGGCGTGCGGGCGGCCAGGAATCCCATGGCGATCAGCGCCAGCGCGCCCATCGGCTTCACCACCGCCGGCGCCCACGTCGTCGTTTCAAAGGCGTGCCGCAGACCCGCCCACCAGGAGTTCGAGGATCGCTCGCGCTCGGCCGCGATCCGGCCCGCCAGTTCATCGCGTGAACGTCGCAGCAGGAACGGCGACACGTCCAGTTCACGCTCGTCGAGCAGCCGGTGGATCGCCCGTTCGCGCTCAAATTCAGCGCGGCAGGCCTCGCATCCGCCCAGGTGGGCGTGCACGGCCTCTTCTTCGTCGAAACTGGTTTCGCCGTAGTGCACCAACGGTATCGAGCGGCGGACATCCTCACACGTCATAGAAAATCTCCCAACACGGCGCGAAGTTTCTGGGTTGCGCGGAACAGGCAGTTTTTGGCCGCTTCCTCGCTGGTGCCTAGCGCTTCCCCGATGGCGCGCAGCCGCATCCCCTGGTAGTGGCGCATCTCAAAGACCATACGCTCCCTGGGGGTCAACTCGCCAAGCGCGGTCTCGATGCGGCTTTTCAACTGGCTGCTGAGCAGGCTGCGCTGCGGGTTGCTGTCGGCGCGCTCCTCGCTCACGTTGTCCATCAGGTCGAGCGGCCCTTCGGCGGTCGTGATCACGGCCGGCTCCTCCCGGCGGACCTTCCGCTTGCGCAGATGGTCCAGGCACAGGTTCGTGGCGATCCGGTACAGCCAGGTATGAAAGCTGCAATCGAAACGGAACGACCCTAAGTTCTTGAAAACACGCAGGAAAGTTTCCTGGTAAATATCATTGGCGTCCTCCGGCGAGCGGAGGAGGTTCAAGGCCAGCCGGAGCACACTTTGATCGTATGAGCGCACCAGTTGCTCAAAGGCGGCGGCATCGCCTGCCTGAGCTGCCCGGATCAGCGCCTCCTCGTCAGTTCGTGCTGCGGAGTGCGTGGCCAGCGCGAGGACTCCAGTCTTCCCGTACAACACTATTCTGGACGGAAAGCGCTCTGAAACGTCACGAAAACGTGCAAAAACGTGTCGAAAACAGCGTCCAAACGACGCAAAAACGACACGTTTTGACGCGTTTTTGCGCGCTATTCGGCCCGCAGGGCGCGGATCGGGTCGATTCGGGCGGCCCTCCAGGCCGGAATCGCCGCGGCCGCGAGTCCGACGGCGGCGACCAGGGCGGTGACGGCGGCAAAGGTAACAAGATCAGTGGCGCCCACTCCGAACAGGAGCGCCGCCAGGTACCGGGTGGTGAACAGGGCGCCCAGAAGGCCGGCGGCGACGCCGCAGGCGGTCAGGCGCAGGCCCTGGGCGAGGATCATCGCCACGACGCCGCCCCGGGTGCAGCCGATGGCGACGCGCAGGCCGATCTCGTAGGTCCGCTGGCTGACCCAGTACGACATCAGGCCGTAGACGCCAACAGCGGCCAGGGCCACGGCCGCGGCGGCGAAACTCACGAAGACGAGCATGGTGGCCCGCAGGTCGGAGATGGAGGACGAAACCAGGGCGTCGAGGGCCTGAACGCGGCCGACCGGGACGTTGGGGTCCTGGTCGCGGGCCAGACGCTCGATCGCGCCGGCCAGATCGCGGGCGGGCGCGCTGGTTCGGACCACCAGGGTCATGGCGGCGGGAATCCGGCCTTCGCCGGCGTCGGACTGGGCGTAGGGCATGTAGATCGCGCCGGCTACGCCCGACGGCAACGCCTGCGCGAGTCGATAGTGGCGAACGTCGCCCACCACGCCGACTACCGTCCGCCAAACGGAACTGCCGGCCACGCGAAAGTGCTTGCCGAGGGCGGTTTCATTGGGCCAGAAGCGCCTGGCCGTCGATTCCGGGATGAGGACCACCGGCGCCGAATTCGGCCCGTCGCTTTCCGAGAGATACCGGCCGGCTACGAGCGGAATGCGCATCATACGGGGGTATGAAGGGCTGACGGCGGCGAGCCAGAGCATGGGAGTGGGGAAGTCCGGGGTGGTGGGGTGGCCTTCGACTTCGAGCGGCAGGGTGGGCGCGGCGCCGTCCAGGGGGACCGAGTTCGCCACGGAGGCTTCGACAACGCCCTCCAGGCCGCGCACATGATCGAGAAGGCGGTTATAGGAGGCGATGCAGGCGGCGGGGAGCTGGCAGGATGACGGATTCGGGCTGATGGGAACGGTGAGGACGCGGGTGGAGTCGAAGCCGGGATCGACGGTCGACAGGCGGTAGACGGTGGCGAGCAGGAGGCCGGCGCAGATCAGCAGGATGAGGGTCAGGGCGATCTGGCCGGCGATCATGGCGCCGCGCAGGCGCGTCCAGAACCCTGAAGTCGCGCGCTGGCCACCGGTCTTGAACGCGTCGACCAGATCGACCTGGGCGGCGCTGAGGGCAGGCGCGAGGCCGGCCAGGAGTCCGGCGGCGAGGGCCAGGGCGGAGACGGCGGCGACCACCTGCCAGTCGATGGAGGCGGCTTCGAGGCCGGGCTGCGAGGCGGGCAGGACGGACTTGAAGATCGACAGAGTCGCGACGCCCAGCAGCACCCCCAGGATGGCGCCGGCGCTGGCCAAGCCGACGCTTTCGGTCAATAACTGGCGCACGATGCGGCGGCGGCCGGCGCCCAGGGCCGCGCGTAGCGCCAGCTCCTTGCGGCGCGTGGCGGCGCGCGACAGCAGCAGGCCGGCGACGTTGGCGCAGGCGATCAACAGCACGGCCGCCACCGAACACAGCAGCACGATGAGGCGGCCGCGCACGTCGCCCAGAATGTCCTCGCGCAGGGGGACGGCGGTGACGGCGGCGTAGTAGTCCCGGGGCATCGGATAGGGGAAGCGGCCTTCAAAGGCGCGGGCCAGGGTGTGGGCTTCGGCCTGGGCGGCGCCCAGGGAGGCTGCCGGCGCGAGGCGGCCCACCAGGGGCATGAACTCGGCGCCCCAGTATTCGACAAATACGGCCGGGTTGAGGCGGCAGGGGATCCACAACTGCACCTTCGCGGAGGGGTAGGCGAAGCCGGCGGGCAGGACGCCGACGATCTGGCGGTCGACGCCATCCAGACGGATGACCCGGCCGATGGCGGCGGGGTCGCCCGCGAAGTGAGTCTTCCAGAGCGCGTGGCTGATGAGGACGATGCGGTCGCGGCTGGGCGATTCCTCGCCGGGCGCGAACGACCGGCCGAGAGCTGGGGAGACGCCGAGCACGGTCAGGAAATTCGGCGAGGCATAGCTGCCAAACAGGCGGATGGCGGCGCCCTGCCCCGTCAGGTTGAACTCCGAGCCGGAGCTGATGGCGGCGGTCTCCAGGGAGCGGGCGTGTTCGGCGAAGAAGGCGACGCCAGCGCGCGGGTAGATGCCGGTGATGCGCACCAGGCGATCCGGCTCGTGGTAGGGCAGGGGGCGCAGCAGCAGGGCGTTCGCCAGGCTGAACAGGGCGGTGGCGCCGCCGATGCCGAGGGCGATGGAGACGACGCAGACGGCGGTGAACCCGGGGGTTTTTCCGTAGGCGCGGGCGGCGTGGCGGAGGTCCTGGACGAGGCGTTCGATGATCATGAAGCTCCACAGGTCGCGGCACTGTTCGCGGGCCGCGGTGATGTTGCCCATTTGACGGCGGACCGGATCGACGGCGCCGGGTGGCGTGGGGGAGTCCTGGCGCTTCCTGTCGAGGTGGAAGGCGATCTCTTCGGCCAGCTCGTCGGCGTAGCGGTCGCGGCGGAGCCGATAGCGAAGACGGTTCCAGGCGTAGACGAGCCAGGTGGGAGCCCAGTGGATCATGCCATGTCCAGCACTTTCCAGATGGCGACGGCGATGCTGGCGAACTCCTGGCGCTCGACGGCCAGTTGGCGCTTGCCGGCCGCGGTGGAAGGCGACTCCTCGGCCAGTTCGTCGGCGTAGCGGTCGCGGCGGAGCCGATAGCGAAGACGGTTCCAGACGTAGACGAGCCAGGTGGGAGGCCAGTGGATCATGCCATGTCCAGCACTTTCCAGATGGCGACGGCGATGCTGGCGAACTCCTCGCGCTCGGCGGCCAGTTGGCGCTTCCTGTCGAGGTGGAAGGCGATCTCCCCGGCCAGTTCGTCGGCGTAGCGGTCGCGGCGGAGCCGGTAGCGAAGACGGTTCCAGGCGTAGACGAGCCAGGTGGGAGGCCAGTGGATCATGCCATGTCCAACACTTTCCAGATGGCGGCGGCGATGCTGGCGAACTCCTCGCGCTCGGCGGCTTGGCGCTTCCTGTCGATGTGGAAGGCGATCTCTTCGGCCAGCTCGTCGGCGTAGCGGTCGCGGCGGAGCCGATAGCGAAGACGGTTCCAGGCGTACATGAACCAGGTGGGAGGCCAGTGGATCATGCCATGTCCAACACTTTCCAAATGGCGGCGACGATGCGGGCGAACTCCTCGCGCTCGGCCGCCAGTTGGCGCTTGCCGGCCGCGGTGAGCTCGTAGTAGCGGGCGCGCCGCTTGTTCTCCGAGGCGCCCCACTCGGCTCTGACCCAGCCTTTGAGCAGCAGGCGCTGAAGCGCGGGATAGAGCGAGCTTTCTCCCACCTGGAGAACATCCTCGGAGACCAGTTTGAGCCGGGCGGCGATGCCGTAGCCGTGCATCGGACCCACCAGCAGGGTCCGCAGGATCAACAAGTCCAGGGTGCCCGGAAGAAGTTCCGCCGGAGGTTTGTCTGTTCCCATCGTCTATCGATGGATGGTAACGGCATCCGCCTGAATTGTCAATAATTTGCTTTAGCGCGGGTTCGATATTGCGCGAGGCGGCTCACTTTCCCATTTCCATGGAGACAAACTCCCGATCTGCCGATAAGAGAGATCGAACGGCTGTATGTCCCAGGAAACGGAAGCAGATCGGGGCCCGGTGGGCGCATCGGACGAGCGGTGGGCAGCGTTGGATTGTCTGGACGCCGCCTACCTGCGTCTGGACGACGGTTTTCGGATCACCTATCTGAATCGAGCGGCGGAGGCGCTGCTGGGGACGGATCGGATTAATCTGGTCGGGCGTACTGCCTGGGAGGTTTTTTCCGAGGACGACGGCGGACCCCTGGCGGCCCTTTTCCGGCGCGCGTGGGAGACACAGGCGCGAGTGAGCCAGACGGAGGGCCGGCGATCCATCATCGTGTCGCCGGACGGCCGGGGCGGCCTGATGGCGCACTTGCAGTACTGCGACCGTCTCGAATCGCTGACCGAACACGCCGAGGCCGGCTACTACCGGATCGGCGCGGACGGGCGTTACGAGGACGTCAATCCGGCCTTTGCGCGGATGCGTGGATTTCCGAGCCCGGAGGAGGTGGTGGGCCAACCGTTTGCGCTGCGCCTAGGAGCGGAGCGCCGCCGGGCGGCCGAAGCGGCCTTCCAGCGGCTGTTGGGCGGCGATCCGACCGCCCGGCGGGAATTCTGCGAACAGCTCGAGGGCGACGCCGAGGCGCGCGAGATGATCACCGTCGACCTGCTGTACGAGGACGGCCGGGTGATCGGGGTGGAAGGCTTCATCAGCGACACCGAGAACCTGAAGCTGGCCGAAGCTCACCATTGCGCGGTGGAGGGCAGCTACGAGGCGCTGGTGGCTTCGATGGCCGAGGGCGTGGTCTTTCACAACGCCGACGGCCGGATCGGGTTCCACAATCAACAGGCGCTCGAGATCCTGGGACTGACGGCGGAACAATTGACGGGCGAGGCGCCACCGCCAGCGGGCTGGAGTGTGGTGGACGAGAATCCCGGCGCTCCGGCGGGAGGTCCGCTTGACTGGCTCAGGCAGCCGCCCAGGGCGCCCTCGCAGCGCGTGATCGGGGTCTCCAAACCCGGCGGAACCCTCACCTGGGCATCGCTCAACACACGTCCGATCGGGGGTGGACGACCGGGCCCCGGGGTGATCACCACCTTCGGCGACATCACCGCGTCCAAGGCCGCCGAACACCGTTCGCGCGAGGCGGAACGGCGCTATCGCGAGATCTTCGACCGGGCCATCGAGGGCATCTACCGGGTGACCACGGAGGGGCGGTTGCTGCTGGTGAATCCGGCGTTTGCGCGGATGCTCGGCTACGATTCGCCGGAACAGACCATGGCCAGCATCCGCAACATCTCCACCGAGGTGTGGGTGGAACCGGACGAACGGCGGCGGATCCTCGAACTGGTGGAGCGGCATGGACAGGTGGCCGACTTCGAGGCGCGTTTCCGGCGCAGGGACGGGCAGATCATCGACGTCGCGGTGACCAGCGGCAAAGTGACGAGTCCGGAGGGCGAGGTGCTGTTCCACGAGGGCTCGATACAGGACATCACGGCCAAGAAGCGGGCCCAGACGGCGCTGAACGACAGCCTGGAGGCGGCGCGCATCGCGCATCGGGCGGCGAAGCTCGGCGCCTTCCGGTGGAACGCCAAGACCGGCCGAAGCTACTGGTCGAGCGAGTTCATGGAGCTGTACGGTCTGGATCCGGCGACGGTGACGCCCTCCTACGAGGAGCGGCTCAAGCGGCTGGTCCATCCCGACGACCGGGAGCGGGCCGACGCCGAGTTCCGCCGCGTGATCGAAAGCCCGGACGGCTCGACGCGGGTGGAGTTCCGGACCCGGGACGGGCGCTGGATGATGAGCGCGGGCCAGTTGTACCGCGACGCCGAAGGGGAGCCCGATTACATCGTCGGAATCGACATCGACATCACCGAACTCAAGCGGGCCGAGGAGGCGCTGCGCGAAAACGAAAGACGGTACCGCAGCCTGTTTGAGATGGGCGACGCGATGCTGTTCATCGACGCCGACACCTACGACGTGCTGGATGCGAACACGGCGGCCGTGCAACTGTACGGCTACAGCCGGGAGGAGTTGCGGCGGCTGCGGCTCGACGAGGTCTCCGCCGAGCCCGACCTGAGCCTGGCGGCGATCCGCCGGCGCGACGCGCTGGTGCCGCTGAGATGGCACCGGGCCAAGAACGGAGGGTCCTTTCCCACCGAAATCCACGTGGCCCACTTTCACTGGAAGGGACGCAACGTGCTGCTGGCGGCGGTTCGCAACATCGCCTGGCGGCTGCGGGCCGAGGATGAGTTGCGCCGGGCCCACCTGTTCACACGCACCATTCTCGACACGGTGGATTGCCTGATCGTCGTCGCCGACCGGGAGGGCCGGATTGTCCACTTGAACGCGGCCTGCGAACGGTTGACGGGATGGGACAAGGACGAGGCGATCGGGAGGCGCTTTGACGAGGTCCTCGCGCCCGGCGGGGAACCGACCGGGGCGCGAAGCCCGGCGGGCGAGTTGGACCAGCGGATTCCGTTGCGCCACGAAACGGAGTGGCTGACCCGGGATGGGCGGCGGCGGCGCATCATTTGGGCCAACGCGGCGCTGCGGAACGCGAGCGGGGAGGTCGAGTTCATCGTCGGGTCGGGAATCGACGTCACCGAGCAGCGGCGGCTCGAGGAGGAGTTGCGGGAAGCGCAGAAGATGGAGTCGATCGGGCGGCTGGCGGCGGGCGTGGCGCACGACTTCAACAATCTGCTGACGGTGGTGAACGGAAACGCCGCCCTGATCGCCAATCAACTGGAGCGCACCGACGGGCTGTGGCCGCTGGCGCGGGCCATCGGCGACGCCGGCGCGCGGGCGGCTCGCCTGACCCGGCACCTGCTCGCCTTCGGCCAGAAGCAGATGTTCCAGAACCGGACGGTGAACCTGAACGATGTGATCCGGGAGGCCGAGCCCACCCTGCGGCGCAGCCTGGGGCCGGACGTGGCCTTGCGGCTGAACCTCGCCCGCGGCCTGGGCGCCATCGTGGCCGATCCGGAACAGATCCGGCAGGCGCTGGTCAACGTCGTGCTCAACGCCCGGGACGCCATGCCGGGCGGCGGCCGGCTGACCATCGAAACGCGGAACGAGGACATCGGACAGGACGGCGCGGAGTGCTTCCGCGACGCCACCCCCGGCCCCTACGTTTCGCTCGCGGTGACCGATTCGGGCATCGGGATGGAAAAGGCCGTTCTCGACCGGATCTTCGAGCCGTTCTTCACCACCAAGGCGTTCGGCAGCAGCTCCGGGCTGGGCCTTTCGACCGTCCACGGGATCGTGCGCCAGAGCGGCGGCTGGTGCGACGTGGTGAGCCGCCCGGGACAGGGCACACGCTTCACCATTTACCTGCCCCGAACCGAGTCGGGGGCGGCGGCGGTGGAAGCGGCGGAGTCCAAGACCGTCCTGGTGGTGAATCGAGACCTGGCGGTGCGCACGCTGATGAAGGCGATCCTCTCTTCGCGGGGTTACCAGGTGATCGAGGCCGGCGACGCGGCGGCGGCGCGGCGGCTGGCGGCGGAGCATCCGCTGCCGATTCACCTGGCCGTAATCGACAGCGCGCCTCCGCAACTGGACGGCCTACGGTTGAGCGGCGAACTGAAGGCCCAACGCGCGGGGCTCAAGGTGATCTTCGTCACCGGCGCGGTGGACGGGGTCGCATCGATCGGCGACCGGGAGGCGTTCGTCATCCGGAAGCCGTTTCGCGCCGACGATCTGCTGATGGCGGCGGCCGACGCGCTGAGCCTGCCGCAGCCGTCGCCGTTCCAATAGCCCCCGCGGCGGGCGGTCAGGGGCGCTTGGAACGGCGGTAGAAGTCGCGGGTGAGCGAGGCCATCGAACGGTCCCGGCGGGCCGATTCAAGATGCTTCACGATGCTTTCGCGATCGGCGTCGCCGCGTTCCTGCCCGAGTTTGAACTTGCCTTCGAGCAATTCGATGGGCATTTTAAAGCCGACGATGGCCTGCATCATGCCGTCCACGTAGTCGCGGGGGAGCGACTTGAAGTCGTAGGCGCCTCCGGCGTACTTGCCTTCCGAGCGGGCGATGAGGGTGGCGAGCAACTCGTACAGCTCGGGGCCGGCCATCAGCGGCAACGGCTTGCCGGAGGCGTGCACGGCGGCGAAATTCCAAGTGGGCACGGCCTTGGGGTTCGAGTACCAGGAGGGCGAGATGTAGGCGTCGGTTCCGCGAAAAACGATGGTGGCGGACGTGCGGCCGTCCAAGGCCGCGCTTTGCGGATTGTGCCTGGCGATGTGGCCGTACAGGACGCCGTAGGGGCCGGATTTGCGGTCGAGCCAGACGGGCAGGTGCGTGATGCGGAGTTCGGGCGAGGGGGTGACCAGGTCGACAAACGGGTATTCGTCCATGGTGTCGTGCATCAGGGCGAGGTCTTCCACGCGGTGCGCCGAGGGAATGTAGAGGGTCGCCTGTTCCGGTGGTGGAGGCGCGGCCGGGGAGGCCAGGGAGGCTGCGACGCCAGCGATGAGGTCCCGACGTTTCATCGCAACAGGGTAGCACGGCGGGGCGGTGGGGCCGGGACCGCGGGGGGCGCGGTCCCGGGATAACGGAAACGTTACTTGAGGGGTTCGAACTTCACTTCGACTTCGGTGGACACCTTGACGGGCTTGCCGCCCTGCACGGTGGGCTTATAGCTGTACTTGGCCCATGGCACGTATTCGCACAGCTGGAGGCCGGTCTCGAGTTCGGAGATCTTGCCGTCGACGCCGATGATGAGTTTGCACTTCACCGTCTCGCCGGCCGGAGCCCACAGCGGAGCGGGCAAAGTGGAGGGGCCTTCGATCAGTTGGGCCTTCTGCTTGTCGGCGGGAACGGGCACTTCCTTGGCGTCGTCTTCGGCCTTGTCATCCTTCTTCGCGGCGCCGGCGGGCAGGTCGGCGTCGGTGGCCAGGCGGATCTTCTGGACCACGAACACGGGGCGGGCCGGGAAGCGCTTGATGCGGGCGCGGAGGACGGAGGCGTGGCCGTCGGTTACGTCGAAGGCGAGGCCGGGCCAGGCGGTCCGCACCACCTTCTCACAACTGGCGGCGAGCGGGTAGCCGTTCTTGCCCTGATCGGGATCGCCCAACGCGTCGATCATCTTCTGGGCGTCGTAGCCCTCCACCACATACTGCTTGCCGCCGGTGACTTCGACGGCGGATTTCATGAAAAGCCGATAGCGGCGCGTGCCTTCCCAAACATAGACGGAGGGTCCGCCGGCGTTGAGGGCGGCGTCCTGGGCTCCGGTGGATTCCACTCCGACCTGGGCTTTGCCGACGATTTTGTCGGGCGGCGGGGCGGCCTGCTTGGTTTCGGCCGATTTATCGCTGGAACAACCGCTCAACACGGCCACGGCCAGCACCAGATAACGGAACATGCATACGTTGCGGTTCATCCGTTTGTTTCCTCGATTACTGGATGTCTAGATCCGAATCTCAAAGTATCACGACGCAAAGGTGCTTACAACGTAAAACCGGCGAGTCCGGGGCGGGGATGGAGGAGGCGAGCGGAGTCGCCCGCCGGAAGGGGGATAGCGCCATTTGGGCGAAGACCGCGTCACTGGCTGCTTTGAGTCGATTCACTATCCCCTTGACAACCGGCTGGCGTTTGGATAAAAAAGGACCTGTTCGTAAAGGGTGTTGGGGGCAAACCCCAATTTTAGTGTGCTGTAGATTCTCTCTGTAGGAGGACTCGCTATGCCTAGGGGGCAAGTAGCGCGCGCACTGATCCTGAGCATTCTGTTGTTGTCGTGGGTTGCGGCGCAGCAGATCTCCGGATCGATTACCGGCACGGTGAAGGACAGCCAACAAGCGTCCATTCTCGGCGCCAAAGTAGTACTACTCAGTCAACAACAAGGAACCACACGTGAGGTTAGCACCGGCACGGACGGCAGCTTTGTGTTGACGCAATTGCAGCCCGGCACATACAACCTGACGGTTGAGGCTGCCGGTTTCAAGAAGTTCGAACAGAAAGACGTGAAGATTTTCGCCAGCGATCGATTGACGCTGCCGGAGATCGTTCTGTCGGTAGGTTCGTTGAACGAGACGGTGACGGTGGAAGCGTCGGCGGTGCAGATTCAGACCGCCAGCGCGGAACGCTCCGGCGTTCTCACCAACCGGCAGGTGCTCGAAGTCGGACTGCTGTCGCGCAGCCTGTTCGACCTGACCCGCACGCTGCCGGGCGTGATCACCGGCAACAGCACGTCGGGCCTCGGCGTGGGCAGCATCAACGCCAACGGCAACCGGAACAACCAGAACAACTACACGCTGGACGGCGTGACCAACATGGACACGGGGTCCAACGGCGGTTCGCTCGCGTCGACCAACATCGACATGATCGCCGAAATGAAGGTGATCACGAACTCGCAACCAGCCGAGTTCGGACGTGCGTCGGGCGCCCAGATCCAGGTTGTGACGAAGGGCGGCGGCAAGGATTTTCATGGCACGGGATACTTCTTCCACCGGCATGAGGACCTGAACGCCAACACGTGGCGCAACAACATCGACGGCCGAGCCCGGCCGTTCTACCGCTACAACTACGCGGGATTCAACATCGGCGGCCCGGCCTACATACCCGGGAAGCTGAATCGGAACAAGGACAAGTTCTTCTTCTTCGTGGGCATGGAGTGGCAGAACCAGTTGATTCCGCAATCGCTGCAGAACGTCACGGTTCCGACGGCGCTCGAGCGCCAGGGCGACTTCTCGCAGACGCACGATTCGGCCGGCTTCTCTCCGAACGTGACCATCCTGGATCCGCTGAACAACCGGACCCAGTTTCCGGGCAACAAGATCCCCACCAGCCGCATCAATCAGGACGGCTACAAGATCCTGAACTGGTACCCACAGGCCAATGCGCTCGGGAAGGATCCGTCCTACAACTACCAGACCTACGCTTCGAACCAGTATCCGCGGCGCGAGGAAGTGTATCGCGGCGACTACAACATCAACGATAAATGGAAGACGTACGCCCGCTACATCCGCAACGCCGATGAAACCAAGATGCAGTACGGCCAGTGGAACGCGAGCTACAACATGCCGCTGGGCCCGATGAGCTTCGGCGCTCCCGGATGGTCGTTCGTCGCCAACGTCACCACGGTGATCAACCCGACGCTGACCAACGAGTTCGTGTACGGCTCCTCGCGCAACGACCTTCACATCTACCCTGTGACGGACGCATGGAGCGAGAAGAGCCTCGGGCTTTCGTACAAGATGCCGTATCCTTCGGCCGATACGCTCGGCCTGGTGCAGAACTGGCAGTGGGATGTTCCGAACTCGCCCACCATCAACTTCACGGGCACTCCGTTCAAGAACTACAACCATACGATCGACTACACCGACAACATGTCGAAGGTGTGGGGCGTTCACACGTTGAAGTGGGGCATTTATCTTCACAACAGCGCGAAGGATCAGACGTCGACGAGTTCGGTGAACGGGTACATCAACTTCAACCGCGACGCCAATAACCCCGGCGACGCCAACTGGGCGTTCGCCACGGCGCTGCTCGGCAACTACCGCTACGTGCAGCAGTCGAGCACGGTGTTGAACGGGCAGTACAGGGACTGGAACGTGGAGTGGTTTGTCCAGGACAACTGGCGCGTGAACTCCAAGTTGACCTTGGATTACGGCATCCGGTTCTACTGGCTGCAGCCGCAGTATGACGCCGCGTTGCAGACCTCGTCCTGGAACAAGAACCTGTACGATCCGGCGTCGGCCGGAGTGCTCCGCGTGGCTGGCAGGGACGCTTCGGGCGTGCGCGTGTCGGTGAACCCGCTGACGGGCGAGACCGGCCCCGCCGCTCTCATCGGATCGCTGGTGAACACCGGCAAGGGCTTCGTCAATGGCGTCTACGCCAACGGCATGGGCCTGGCCGGCAAGGGCGGCTATCCGCGCGGCCTGATCGACGGCAGCGGAATCCGTCCCGCTCCGCGCGTCGGCTTCGCCTACCAGGTGATTCCGAAAACGGTCATCCGCGGCGGCGGCGGCGTGTTCTACGATCGCCTGCAGGGCAACCCGATTTTCGACATGTTGCCCAATCCGCCGTCCATCGCCACCCCGCAGTTCTGGTATGGCAACCTTGCGTCGATTCCGTCCGCGAGCTCCGGCGTCTTCTTCCCCGGCAACGTGAACGGCTTTGACAAGAAAGGCCAGATTCCGACGACCTACAACTGGAACCTGACCATCCAGCGCGAACTGCCTTTCGCCATTCTGTTCGACGTCGGCTACGTGGGCGCTGCTTCCAACCACCTGCTGTATCGTCTGAACCAGAATGCGATCCCGCTGGGCGCGGCCTGGCTGCCCCAGAACCAGGATCCGGAGAAGACTCCGCTTTACGATGGCACCACCACGAAGGCGAACAACTTCTACCGGCCGTATTCGGGCTTCGCCAACACCAACGCCTACGGCTTCGGCGGCAACTCCAACTATCACTCCATGCAGGTTTCGGCCAACCGCCGATTCAGCAAGGACCTGACGTTTGGCATCGCCTACACCTGGTCGAAGGCCATGGGAACGACGAACGACGACTACACCACCAACACGCCCTTCAACATGCATACGGCCGACTACGACGTGCTGAGCACCGACCGGACGCATGTGTTCGTGTTGAACTGGGTCTACACGATGCCGAAGTTCGTGAAGGCCAATAACGCCGCCGGCAAGATCGGCGGCATGTTCATCAACGACTGGCAGGTATCCGGCATCGGGACCATGCAAAGCGGACAGCCCGGCAGCGTCTCGTTCTCGATCAGCGGCATCGGCAACCTGAACGAGCGTTACACCGGGTCGCCCGACGTGGCTCCGCGCGTCGTGTACACGAATAAGATGGCCTACCCGGGCACGCAGTACGCCTGGCTGGACTACAGCCTGCTGAAGCTGCCGACGGTCAAGGGCAGCCAGGGCTTCGATTCGTCGCGGTTGCCGATCCGGTATCCCGGCATCCACAACTACGACGTCACGATCATGAAGTACATTCCGCTAGGGACCGAGCGCGTCAAGGCGCAGATCCGCGCGGAGATGTTCAACTTCTTCAACCATCCGCAGTTCAATGCGATCGCCAACTCGGCGACGTTCAACCAGGCCGGCCAACTCGTCAACACCCCGACGGCGTTGGGCGGCACCGGCGGACGTTTCGGTTTCGGCGCGGTGACTGGAACTCAGGACCCGCGTAGAATCCAGCTGGCGGTCAAGCTGTACTTCTAGGCGACGTTTCTACAACCGAGCCTTTCAGCCGGCCGCTGTCCCTCCCCGGACAGCGGCCGGTTTCTTCATTGTGGTAATACACTAGAAAAATCGACGAATGCCGATCGCGTTGTTCATCGCATTATTTCTAGCGGCCGCCGCGCCCCAGAATGCTCTGGACAGCGGGCAGGCCGCGATGCGCGCCGGCGATCTGGTGCGGGCCGAAGAGCTGTTTCGCCAGTATCTGGCCGAGAATCCGAACTCCGGCGCAGCGCTGTCGAACCTGGGAGCGCTCCATGCCCGCCGCGGGCAGTACGCGGAAGCTCTATCGTTTTACGAGAAGGCGCTCGCCGCCGATCCCGGGCTGGCCGGCGTGCACTTCAACATGGCCATCGCGCTCGGGCAGATGAAGGAACATGCGCGCGCCGCCGAACACCTGCGGACGTTCCTGAAGTCCTATCCGGACGAGCCTCGCGCGCACCAACTGCTGGGATTGTGCCTGATCGAAACCGGCGACCTGAAGGGCGCGGTGGCGGAGCTTGAAACGTCCTACCAACTGAATCCGCGCGACGCGAGCATCCTCTATGCGCTGTCCTATGCCCACGCTCGGGCGGGCGACGATAAACGGGCGGTGGAACTGGCCGGACAGGCCACCGCCAATCCCGTGCAGGCGAAGTTGATCGAAGGGCTGATCGAATTCCGCCGCGACCGGTACGCCGAGGCTCGGACCCACTTTGAGGAAGCCCTGGAACTCGATCCGAATCTGGTTCCGGCCCTCGCCGCGCTGGGGCGCGTGGAGTTGGCCGAACACAACGACGCCGAGTCGATCCGGCTGCTGACGCGGGTCATCGAACTGAATCCGGCCGACGCGGAGTCGACCTACCAGCTCGGCGTGTTGCATGATCGCAACGGCCGCAGCGAGGAGGGCGTGAAGCTGCTGCGGCGCGCGATCACTCTGCGGGCGAACTACCCGGATCCGCACTACCAGATCGGACGCATCGCGCTCGAGCACAAGGACTATAAGACGGCGGCGGCGGAACTCGAGGAGGCGCGAAGGCTGTTGCCTGACCAGGAGGCGATCCGGCTGGCGCTGGGGAGGACCTACCAGGCGCTGGGACGAGAGGCCGAGGCGAAGAAGGAGTTCGCCGAGGTGCGCCGGCTGAAGGCGCTGGTGATCGAGAAGAGCCGCCAGCGGGTGGAATCAGACTCGCTGATGAAGCCATGAGGCGGCTGTGGCCGGCGCTGGCGGCCTGCTCGGCGATGGCGTTCGGCCAGGGGATGATCAGCCATGGAGTGAAGCCGGCGGCTCGCGAGAAGGCTTCGGGGCTGCCATGGCGGTCGAAGCTGACCAATATCGCGCGGCAGGCCGGCTTGACCCAGCCTATCGTGTACGGCGCCGAACGCGACGTCCAATACCTGGCGGAGACGTCGTCGGGTGGGATCGCGATGGTGGATTACGACGGCGACGGCTGGCCCGATCTCTTCATCGTCAGCGGCACGCGCTTCGGCGCGGCGCCCGCCGAGGCCACCAATCGCCTGTACCGCAACAATCGCGACGGCACGTTCACCGATGTCACCGAAAAGGCGGGTCTGCGGCGCACCGGTTGGGGCCAGGGCGTTTCGGTCGGCGATTTCGACAACGACGGACACCTGGATCTGTTTGTAACGTACTGGGGCGAGAACGTTTTGTACCGCAACAACGGGAACGGGACGTTCAGCGACGTGACCGCTAAGGTGGGGCTGCGGCCCAAGGCGCCGGAGTATCCCACCTGGTATTCGGGCTCGACGTTCATCGACTACGATCGCGACGGGCGTCTGGACCTTTTTGTCGCCACTTATACGGACTACGACCTGCGCCGCACGCCGAAGCCCGGGGCGAATTCGTTTTGTAATTGGAAGGGCGTGCCGACGCCTTGCGGTCCGCGAGGGCTGCGTCCGGGCCGGCATTACCTGTATCATCAACGGGCGGACGGGACGTTTGAAGACGTATCGGAGAAGTCGGGCATCGCGAGCGCGCGCCAGTCGTTCGGATTCACCGCGATCGGCGCGGACCTGGACGACGACGGCTGGCCCGATATCCTGCTGGCCTGCGATTCGACGCCCACGCTGTTTTTCCACAACAACCACGATGGGACTTTCACCGAGGAGGGCATCGAGCGCGGGCTGGCTTTGAACGCCGACGGGATGGAGCAGGCCGGCATGGGCGTGGCGGTGGGGGATTACAACGGCGACGGAGTGCTGGACGTCTTCAAGACGCATTTCGCCGACGACACGCAGGGGTTGTTCCAGGGGCTCGGGAAGGGGCAGTTCGCTGACGTCGCGATGAAAGCGGGCATCGCGGTGGAGACGCGCTACATCTGCTGGGGCGTCGGGCTACAGGATTTCGACAACGACGGCTGGCCGGACCTGCTGATCGTTTCGGGCAACGTGTATCCGGATACGGAGCGAGATTTGCCCGCCTATCCTTATCGTATGTTGCCGATGCTGTTCCGCAACCTGGGGAACGGCAGGTTCGAGCAACTGTTCGAGGAGGGGGGCCCGGCCATCGGCGAGCGGCACTCGTCGCGGGGGACCGCGTTCGGCGATATCGACAATGACGGAGACGTGGACGTCGTGGTGTGGAACCGGAACGAGCCGCCTAGCCTGCTTCGCAATGATGTGACCGGCGGCGGTCATTGGCTGCAATTGGGCCTGGTGGGCACGAAATCGAACCGCGCGGCGATTGGGGCCAAGGCGACCGTGGAGTTCGACGGGCGCCGGCAATCGCAGGTGGTGCTGAGCCAGTCGAGCTTCACCTCCGCGAGCGATCTGCGGCTGCACTTCGGGCTCGGCAAGTCGGCGTCGGCAAAAGTCACCGTGCGGTGGCCCTCCGGGGCGACGTCGACGCATCCGATCCAGAGCGTGAATCGCGTCGTGGTGCTGACGGAGCCGTAATAATCGGCTGAGAGCTTTCGGGATTTCCTGGCACTGGATTGACGGCGGGTGGTGAACCGCCTGCACCTATGGTGTGCCCGAGTTGCGGAGGCAATAAATTCCTGACGCGCCCCCTGCGGGGAGGCGACCTTCTGTGGCTGGTGCTGCTGCTGCGGCGGCCGGTGGAGTGCTATGAGTGCCGGGAGCGGCTCACGGCGCCGGTCTGGTGGAAGGCGCGCCACCATCGCCCCCCGCCTCCTCTCCCCTCGGAACTCCAGGCGGTGTTCGAACCGCTGCAGCAGAGGACGCCGGCGCCGCCAGCGAAGTGGCCGCCTGCCGCCGCGGCGCCTACGACGGCAGCGCCGCGGGACCAGCCGCCGACGGCTCGGGGCGAGGCTGCGTCCGACGTTATGGCGCCGCCCGTCGACATGGCGGAGAACGCGCCATGGGAGGAAGAACCCGTCGCCGCCTCCCCGGCGCCGATGTGCCGCCTGTCGTTCGAGCGAAAGCGCCCCGGACCGCCGGCGGACTGACGCTTCGACGGTTCCAGCGCGCGTCCGCCTGCGTTTCTGAAACGGCAAGCACACCGGCGGGTCCAATTGAACCCAGTCCGCCCTCCTGCCCCCGATACAATAGATCTTTGCCATGCGCATCGCCTTGGGCCAAATTAACTCGACCGTCGGCGACCTCGCGGCGAACACGGACAAAATCATCCGCTACGCCGAGCGCGCCGCAGCAGCCGGAGCCGAGGTCGTCGTCTTCCCTGAACTTGCCCTCAACGGATATCCGCCACGCGACCTTGTCGAAAAGCCCGCCTTCGTTGAACGCACACAAACGCAACTGGAGCGCCTGTGTCTGGCGACGGCGTCGCTGAGCATCACCGTCGTCTGCGGCTACGTCGGAAGCGCCGACGCCTCCACCGGCAAGCAGGCCACCAATAGCGCCGCCATCATCCAGGGCGGACGGCAGTTGTTCCGCCAGAACAAGATGCTGCTGCCGACCTACGACGTCTTCGACGAGGCGCGGTACTTCTTCCCCGCGGACCGCCAGCATCTGACCACGATCCGCAACACGCGCACGGCGCTCACCATCTGCGAGGACGCCTGGAACGACAAGCAGTACTGGGAGCGGCGGCTTTATCAGCGGGATCCCGTCGAGGAACTGGCGCAGGCCGGCGCGGGCATCCTCATCAGCATCAACGCCTCGCCGTACCACATGTATAAGCGCGAGATGCGGCGCGACATCTTCAGCGCCACGGCCCGCCGCTACCGCATCCCGCTGGTGTATGTGAACCAGGTCGGCGGCAACGATCAACTGGTGTTCGACGGCGCAAGCTTCGCGATGAATTCGAAGGGCGACGTGATCGCCTCCGCCAAGTCCTTCGATGAGGACCTGGTGCTGGTGGACACCGCCACCAATATGGGCGAGCGCCACGACACCTTCCCCGACGAAGAAGAGGCCGTCTATGAGGCGCTGGTGGTGGGCACGCGCGATTACATCCGCAAGTGCGGATTCTCGAAGGTGCTGATCGGGCTGAGCGGAGGCATCGATTCCTCACTCACGGCGGCGATCGCGGTGGACGCCGTCGGTCGCGAGAACGTCACCGGAATCGGCATGCCTGGCCCGTTTTCCTCCGATCACAGCGTCGCCGACGCGCGCCAACTGGCGGAGAATCTCGGGATACGCTTCGAGATCGCGCCGATTACGACCGGCTGCGCCGCCATCGAGAGCGCGCTCGAACCCCTGTTCCGCGGCCTTCCCAAGGACGTGACCGAGGAGAACATCCAATCGCGCCTGCGCGGCGTGACGCTGATGGCGCTGTCCAACAAGTGGGGCGCGCTGGTGCTCACCACGGGCAACAAGAGCGAGCTGGCGGTCGGCTACTGCACGCTGTACGGGGACATGTGCGGCGGACTCGCGGTGATCAGCGACGTTCCGAAGACGCTGGTTTACCGGCTGAGCCGCGTCGCCAACCGCCGGCGCCAGGGCGCCATCCCCGAGAACGTTTTCACCAAGCCGCCGTCGGCCGAGCTTCGTCCCGATCAGAAGGACACCGACAGCCTGCCCGAATACGACGTCCTCGACCAGATTCTGAAGGCGTACGTGGAACAGTACGAGTCGCCGCGCAAGATCGCGGCGGATTTGAAGCTGCCGGTCGAACTGGTTCGCGACATCATCAATAAGGTGGATCGGAACGAGTACAAGCGGCAGCAGGCCGCTCCCGGGTTAAAAGTCACCACGAAGGCGTTCGGCATTGGACGCCGCTTCCCCATTGCACAGAGGTTCTCCGAATGAAATTCGCCGCCGGGTGCGCCGTGGTTCTGGCGCTGTCTTTGTTTCTGATTTCGCAGCCAGGACCGGGTCCGCGGAGGGTCGGCCCATTGCCGGACGGACGGTTCCAACTCGTCAATGGTTGGATTCTCCAGCCCGCCGGCAAGCAGATCCCGCTCGATACGCTGCCGATGGCGTCGGCGCTGTCGCCGGACGGCAAGTATCTGCTGGTGCTCAATGGCGGCTACAAACCGCCGTCGATCTCCGTGGTGAGCGTCGCCGAGGAACGCGAACTCAGCCGCACTCCGGTGGAGGACGGCTGGCTGGGCCTTACGTTCGCGCCCGGAGGCAAGTTCGTCTACGTGGGCGGCGGGTCGAAGGCCGCCGTTTACGAATTCGCCTTCGCGGACGGCAAGCTGACAGCGGGCCGGAAGTTCCAGCTAGTCGGCGAGGCCGAGCGCCAGTGGAACGATTTCACCGGTGACGTCACGGTGTCGCCGGATGGCCGCCTGATCTACGCCGCGATGCTCTACCGCGATACGATCGCCGTCATCAACCCGCAGAGCGGCCGCGTGATCGAACGCTATAAGACCGGGCGCCGGCCTTATCGCATCCTGTTTCATCCCGACGGGAAATCGTATTTCGTCACCAGTTGGGCGGACGGTTCGCTCTATCATCATGAATCGATCAACGGGAACCTGATCCGTCGCCTGCCGCTCGGCGCGCATCCCACCGACATGGTGTGGAGCGACCGGAAGCCCAAACTCGAAGAGGGCGATGAGGCGCCTGGCTGGGCCGCTCGCATTTTCGTCACGGCCGCCAACACGAACAGTGTTTATGTCGTCGGAGTCAGCGACTCGAACGAGCTGAGCGTGGTCGAGAATATCAATCTGGCGATGACTCCGAATCAGCCGGTGGGGATGAGTCCCACGGCGGCGGCGCTAAGTCCCGATAAGTCGAAGTTATATGTCGCCTGTTCCGATGCGAACGCGATGGCGGTGGCGGATGTGACCAGCAAGCGGACCTTCATCGAAGGATTCGTTCCGACCGGGTGGTATCCCACGGCCATCCGTCCATTGGCCGACGGGCGGACGATCGTGCTGAACGGCAGAGGGCTGGGAAGCAAGGCGAATCCGCAAGGGCCCGGCCCATTTCGCAATCCGGCGATGATTCACGAGGGCGCCGCCGCCGTTCAATATGTAGGCAGCATCCAGACCGGCACGGCATCGGTGATTCCGCCGTTTACCGATGAACAACTGGCGGAATACACCAAGACGGTGGCCGCCAATTCGCCCTATCGCGACGAGTTGCTGGTGGACGCCAAAGTCGGCCCGAACACGCCGATTCCGAACCGTCCCGGCGATCCGTCGCCGATCCAGCACGTGTTCTACATCATCAAGGAAAACCGCACCTACGACCAGGTGCTCGGCGATCTCGGGCGCGGCAACGGAGACCCGTCGCTGGTGCTGTTCACGGCCGACGCCACGCCGAACCAGCGCAAGCTGGCCAACGAGTTCGTCCTGTTCGATAACTTCTACGTCAATTCGGACGTAAGCGCGGACGGCCATAACTGGGCCACCGCCGCGATCGCCACCGACTATACGGTGAAGATGTGGCCGAACAGCTACGCGGGGCGGCGCAAGCACTACGATTACGAGGGCGGAGAGCCGGCCAATAATCCGCCCGCCGGCTATATCTGGTCCAACGTGCTGGCGGCCGGACTCACCATGCGCAATTACGGTTATTTCTGTTCGAACCGGAAGGCGGCGGCCGAGGATGGCTCGCAGGTGGAGGCCGTTCGCGACCCGACGCTGCGCCCCGTGACCAACCTCAAGTACCGGGGCTTCGACCTCGACTACCCGGATGTCGAACGCGCGAAGACCTTCCTGGCCGATCTCGCCGAATTCGAGAAAGCGGGCCAGGCGCCACGGTTCCTCATCATGCGCCTTGGCAACGACCACACCAGCGGCACGTCGCCCGGCAAGACATCGCCGCTGTCGGCGATGGCCGATAACGACTGGGCGCTGGGCCAGATCGTCGAGGGCGTTTCGAAGTCGAGGTTCTGGGCTTCCACTGCTATCTTCGTGGTGGAAGACGATGCGCAGAACGGCCCCGATCACGTGGATTCCCATCGTTCTCCGGCCTTCGTCATTTCGCCGTACGTGAAGCGCGGCGCGATCGACAGCACGATGTACAATCAGACCTCCGTGCTGCGGACCATGGAGTTGATCCTTGGGGTCCGCCCGATGACGCAGTTCGACGCCGCCGCGCGACCCATGTGGACGGCGTTCCAATCCACGCCGGACGCGCGGGCGTACACGGCGGTGAAGCCGCAACGCAAGGTGGATGAGCGGAATCCGGCGCGGTCGGCGACGGCGTCCCGCAGCCTGCGCATGGACTTCAGCGAGGCCGACCGCATCGACGACGACGAGTTGAACGACATTCTCTGGAGAGCCATCCGCGGCGGCGAACCGCCCGCCCCGGTCCGCAGCATCTTCGCGCGATAAACCATGCCCCAAATCTATCTGTGCTTCGTCTGGCACATGCACCAGCCGTTCTACAAGGACCTGATCTCCGGCGAGTACCACCTGCCGTGGACGCGCATGCACGCGCTGAAGGATTACTACGGCATGGTGAAGGTCCTCGAGGACTTCCCGGAAGTGCGCCAGACCTTCAATCTGGTGCCGTCCATGATGGTGCAGATCGAAGAGTACGCTTCCGGCAAGGCCGCCGATCCGTTTCTGCGCGCGGCGCTCAAGCCCGCCGAAGAGCTGACTCACGACGAACAATCGTTCATCCTGCAATATTTCTTTCACGCCAACATCGCCCGCATGATCTACCGTTACCCGCGGTACGGCGAGTTATTCGACTATTGGCGCAGGTCGGGATGCGTGCCCAAACACGCGATGCGGTTTTTCCAGACGGCGGAATTTCGCGACCTGCAGGTGCTGTCGCAGCTTGCCTGGTTCGACGAAGAGGATCATGAACGCGACGCCGAAATTCGCGGTCTGGCCGAGAAGGGCCATCACTTCAGCCCCTCGGACCAGGCGCTGATGGGACGCAAACAGATCGCCGCACTGCAACGCGTCCTGCCCACCTACCGCGAGTTCGCCGCCAAGGGGCAAATCGAAGTCTCCACCACGCCGTTCTATCACCCGATCCTTCCGCTGCTGTGCGATTCCAACATCGCGGAGGTGGCGCATCCCTATGTCCCGCTGCCGCAGCGCTTCAGTTATCCCGACGACGCGCGCGAGCAACTGATGCGCGCCCGCGCGTTCATGGAAGATAACTTCGGCGCCACGCCGGCGGGGCTGTGGCCGTCGGAAGGATCGGTGTCCGACGACGCGCTGCGGCTGGCGGCGCAGTCCGGCTTCAAGTGGTCGGCCTCCGACAACGGCGTGCTGGCCCGCACCATCCAGCGAGATGGCGGCCCGTCGAACTCCTACCGCCCCTACCGCTGGAGCGATGGGCACGACGAGATCCGGATGATTTTCCGCGATCACCACTTGAGCGACCTCATCGGCTTCGTTTACTCGCGCATGGGCCCCGAGGAAGCGGCGTCGCACTTCCTCACGCAGATCCGCAACAATTGCCGCGACATTCTCGCGCAGGGGCGGCACGCCCTGGTGCCGATCATCCTGGATGGCGAAAACGCGTGGGAATACTACGAACGCAGCGGACGCCCCTTCCTGTCGGAATTGTACAAGCGCATCGAGCAGGATCCCCACATGTGCGCGGTGACGGTGAGCGAGGCCATGCGCCACGTGGAGCCCGCGCCGCTCGACCACATCTTCCCCGGCTCCTGGATCAACGCGAATTTCGACGTTTGGATCGGCGCGGAGGAGGATAACCGCTCCTGGGATTACCTGCTGCGGGCGCGCCGCACCTACGAACAGGTGATCCGCGACGGCGGCCGCGGCATCCCGGAAGAGAAGCTGAAGCTGGCGCACGAGGAGCTGTTGATCGCCGAGGGCAGCGACTGGAACTGGTGGTATGGCCCGGAGCACGAATCGGCGAACCGCCCGGAGTTCGACCGACTGTACCGCGCGCACGTCGCCAATGTGTACCGCGCGCTTGGGATGGAGCCGCCCGTCGAATTATCGCGGCCCATCCTGAAGACGGCCGCGCCGGAAGCGCACGACGCGCCGACCGGGCCCATTCGCGCGATCGTCGACGGCGAGGTCAGCTCGTATTTCGAGTGGCTCGGCGCGGGATTGTACGTGGTGGACAACCGTTCCGGCGCGATGCACGGCCAGCGCTTCGTGGTGAAGGAACTGCGCTACGGCAGCGACGGATCGAACCTTTTCATCCGCCTCGATTTTGAGCAGAACATGATTTCGGCGATGCAGGGTGCGATCGTGATCCTGCAAACGGCGCCCGACTCGGACCCGGCCGCGGTGAAGACCTTCAACATGCAGTTGGATCAGGGCCGCCGCGCCGAAGTGAACGGCTGCGAGTTCGCCTTCGCCAAGATCTTCGAGGCGCGACTGCCACTGGCGACGATTGGCGCGGGCATCCGGCAGCCGGTGCGGTTTCACCTTTCGCTGTGGCAGGACAGCCTGCCCATCGACGCGGTTCCGCAGCAGGGCTGGATCGACGTGTCGACCACGGAGCCGAGCGACTGGGGCTTCTGACCGTCTACTGCGCGCACCAGCCGCCGTCGATCAGGATGTCCGTCCCGGTGATGTAGGACGCGGCGTCGGTGCAGAGAAACACGGCCAGTCCGCCGATCTCTTCGACGCGCCCCCATCGGCCCAGCGCCACCTTGCCGAGGAAGAACTGCGTCTGCGCGGGATCGGCCAGCAGCACAGAGTTGATCTCCGTGGCGAACGGCCCGGGGCTGATCGCCACGACCGTGATTTGCTCCGGCGCGAGTTCGAGCGCCAGCGCCCGAGTCATCCCAAGCAGCGCCGCCTTGCTCGCCGAGTAGGCGGAACGCTGCGCGAGCGAAACATGACTCATCGTCGAGGCGACGTTGATCACCCGCCCGTACCCGCGCCCCTTCATGTGCGGCACGAACGCCCGGCACATAAGGAAGGCCGCGGTGGAGTTGACCGTCATGACCTGATTCCACTCATCCAAGGTGAACTCAAGCAGCGGACGCCGGATGTTGATGCCGGCGTTGTTGATGAGGATATCGACGCGCCCGAACTCCGCCGACACCGCGCGCTCGAGCGCAATCACGTTGGACTCGTCGGATATGTCGGAGGGAAAAACTCCGCTAACTCCCCCGGCGGCCTGTATCGTGGCGTGGGTGGCGTTCAGTTGCTCGACGTCGCGGCCGACCAGCGCCACGCGCGCGCCAGCTTCGGCCAGCGCCGCCGCCATTCCGCGACCCAATCCACGGCTTGCTCCCGTAACCAGAGCGGTCCTGCCGCTCAACACGCGATCCGGCATAAGGAGCGATTGTACCCGACTATTGTGGGCTTGCGCGCTCCACTCGATAGGCGATCAGATAGGCCGCGCCGACGCCCATGGGAATCAATGCGATCAGGGCTAGCGCCGGCGTGACGCCTCCCGTATAGCGATCGTTCATGATCTCACGCACCTGCTCCTCGGTGGCGCCGCGCTGCTTGGCGTTGTTAGCGCGCCATACACGGTCGGAAGCGGAGACCTCGTCGCGGGTGGTCAGGGTCATCCCGAGCAGGAAGACCATGAGTCCGACGCCGGTGAACAACCACATCAGCCCGCGCAGCATGTAGGTGCGCGACATGCACGGCGGGGCGGCCGTGGGAGGCAGCGGAATTCCTTTGTCGAGCGCGGTCATGCGCTCCTGGTGCTGAAGCTCGCGGTGCTTGTAACGCGCCGCCAGGGACATCACCAGCACCATGCAGGCCACGATGAGCACGGTGATGAGCAATGGGGTCATGTTTGGCATGCCGGTTATGACCTCGCCGGCCCGCCGTTAAGTTTCAATCCGCCGATGAAACTTCCGCCCGCCCCGGCCCAGTCATAAGATGTCGACGGTGGCGACGGATCAACAACAGTTCGCACAGATTCTGGGTGAATACCAGGACCGGGTGTTTCGTTTGTGCTGCGCCATGCTCGGGGACCGCGCGCTGGCCGAGGAGGCCGCGCAGGAAGCGTTCGTGCGCATCTGGAAGGCGCTGCCGGGCTTCCGCGGCGAGTCCACCCTTTCGACATGGATCTACTCGATCGCCCGCAACGCCTGTCTCACGGCGCGCAAGTCCAAGGCCTTCGAGCGCGGCTTGTCGCTGGAGCTTCCCGGCGTTCGTTTCGCCGCCGAGCGCGCGCGGGCCGAAGCGCCGGACCGCTCCATCGACATCCTTCGCTACGTCGCGGAACTGCCTCCGCACTACCGTGAAGTGATCCTGCTGTTTCACATGCAGGAGAAGTCGTACGAAGAGGTGTCTGCCATGCTCGACCTGCCGCTCGGCACGGTGAAGACGTATCTGCATCGAGCGCGCAAGCAGTTGGCCGAAGCGCTGGCGGCCGGGAAACAGCCTAGAATGACGGATGGAGGGTCCCGGTGATGGACGAAGAACGCTGGATGGAAGACGAACTCGACGCCGCGCTCGGCGGCATCGTCGCCCCGCCCTCGCTTTCTCCCGCCGTGATGCGCCGGGTGAACCGTCCGCGGATGACACGCCTGCCCGAGATCCTCGATTCGATCGGCGGGATCGCGGTTCTCGTGGCTGTGTTGCTCGCCCTGTCGCCGTTTGCGCCGTCGGTGGACCCGTCGGCCGCCTATGCGGGCCTCGCGGTCGCCTTTACATCGCTGATCCTGTGGCACGGCTGGCGAAGCCTCCGCGCCCTGAACGGCTGAAGACCTCGCCGGCTTTCTATAATGGATCATGTCCTCCGCTATCGCCGCGCCTCCTGACCTGATCGCGAAGTACGAACCGGTGATCGGTCTGGAGGTGCACGTCCAGCTCGCCACCAACACCAAGATCTTCTGCGGCTGCGCCACCAGCTTCGGCGCTCCTCCCAACACCAACGTCTGCCCGGTGTGCCTGGGACTGCCCGGCGCGCTGCCGGTGCTGAACCGCCGCGCGGTGGAGATGGCGATCAAGGCGGGGCTCGCGCTGAACTGCACCGTCAACCGGCGGTCGCAGTTCGCCCGCAAGAACTACTTCTATCCGGACCTGCCCAAGGGCTATCAGATCTCGCAATACGACCTGCCGGTGGCCGAGCACGGTTGGGTGGAGGTTGAAGTGGGCGGCGTGAAGAAACGCATCGGCATCACCCGCGTGCACATGGAGGACGACGCCGGCAAGAGCATCCACGACGGCTTCCGCGACTCCGACAAGTACACCTACGTCGATTTGAATCGCTCCGGCACGCCGCTCATCGAGATCGTGACGGAGCCCGACATTCGATCGAGCGACGAAGCCTACGCGTTCCTGACGGAGTTGAAGCAGATCCTGCAATATCAGGAATGCTCCACCTGCGACATGGAGAAGGGTCACCTGCGCTGCGACGCCAACGTCTCCGTCCGGCTGAAGGGCGCGGAGAAGTTCGGCACCAAGGCGGAGGTGAAGAACGTGAACTCCTTCCGCTTCGTGAAGCTGGCTCTCGACTATGAGATTGAACGCCAGGTAGCGGTGGTCGATGGGGGCGGCCGCATCCTGCAGGAGACGCGGCTGTTCAACCCCGACACGGGCGAAACCGTGGGCATGCGGAGTAAGGAAAGCGCCCACGATTATCGGTACTTCCCGGAGCCCGACCTGGTTCCGCTGCGCATCAGCGAAGAGTGGATGGACGAGATCCGCCAGGACATGCCGGAACTGCCGCAGGCCCGTCGCGCTCGCTACATGGCCGATTTCGGATTGCGCGAGTACGACGCCGGCGTCCTCACCGCGACGCGCGCCACCAGCGATTTCTTCGAGGCTGTCTCGAAGGCCGCCGGCGATCCGCGCGCCGCCGCCAATTGGGTGATGGGCGACCTGATGGGCGCCTTGAAGGCCGAGAACAAGGAGATCGCGGAATCGCCGGTCTCCGCGCAGAACCTGGGCGAGCTGATCGCGTTGATCGGCAAGGGCGAGATCTCGGGCAAACTGGCCAAGGAGATTTTCGCCAAAATGCTCTCCACGGGCGAGGCTCCGCGCGCCATCATGGAGCGCGAGGGACTGAAGCAGATAAGCGACTCGGGAGCGCTCGAAAAGATCGTCGACCAGGTGATCGCCTCAAACCCGAAGCAACTGGAGCAGTATCGGGGCGGCAAGACCACCGTGCTCGCGTTCTTCGTCGGCCAGGTGATGAAGGCGACGCGCGGCCAGGCCAATCCGGCCGCGGTGAACGAACTGTTGAAGGCGAAGCTCGGCTGAGGGCTAGAGCACCACTCGCAGATCGCCCTCGCGGCGCGTGACGTGTTCGCGGTCCAGGTGCTCGAGCAGCGGAATCGCGTACTTGCGCGACACGCCGGTCCAGTCCTTGAACTCGGGCACGGCGAACTTCTGGCCCTTGCGCGACGCCAGCAGACCGCGTAGTTGTTCGAGCGCCGATTGGTGGAACACCAGATCGTCGCCGATCTTCACCAACTTCCGGTTCCTGAGCAGAATCTGGAGCAGGGTCTTCGCCCGGCTGGCCTCCACTCCCGACTTCGCCAGCACTTCCGCCGTCGAGGGAACCGCCAGCCCGGCCGCGGCGAACGCGCCTTCGATTTTCGATAGCGCCTGCTCCTCGTCGGCCCGAAACGCGACTTTGTGCGACGCCAGACGCACTGTTTCGCCTTCCACCAGCAGCGTCTTCACCGTTCGCAGCAGGGCGTCGAACAACGCCGGCGCCAACCCCGCGGCGACCCGGGCGCGCAGATCTTCCTTGGCGATTCCCGGCGTGAGCGGTTTCTCCTGGTGAAACGCCCGCACCGTTTCGTGCAACCGCTTCCCGATTTCGTCCGCGCGCCGTCGATCCAACAACAACCACTGCGGCTCCGCGATGGCGAAGAACGAGCCCGAATGGGCCATCGCCCGCAATTCCTCGGACATCGCGCCGGTCCGCGCAATCAACTCCGCCTCGCCCAACCCGCACGGACTCTCGCTTACCAACAGCGCCACTCGATCCGCCATGGTCGCGCCGTCCAGCCGTTTCAGCCGCTGGGCCGCGGCCGCTCGCCGGGTCCGCGTACTGGCGTTGATGTCAAGCACCAGTCCGCCGCCGATGGTCGCCACGGGGGAGAACATCCGGATCACAAAGCGATCGCCCGGCAACATCAGCAGCGGTTCTCGCAAAACGAACCGAACGTAGCCCGATCGCCCCGGCTCCAGTGGCGCGGTGGGCTCCAACAGCCGCACCTGCGCCTCGATCTCGGCCGTTCCCGCATGGAAGTGCACCGGCGAGCCGTGCTCCAGCGGTCGGGCGCTTGCGAGCAACTCCAACCGGGCGTCGATCACCCGGGCCGCCTCGAACCGTCCGCATTCGGCGATCGTCATGCCCCGCGCGACCTCGCTCACTTCCACTCCCGACAGATTCAGCGCGGTCCGTTGACCCGCGACCGCGGTCCGCACGGCGGCGCCATGCACCTGAATCCCGCGAATACGCGCGCGCTTGCCGGCCGGATAGAGCTCCACTTCATGCTCCGTGGAAACGGCTCCGGACAGGAGCGTGCCGGTCGCCACGGTCCCGAAGCCGCGCATCGAAAACGATCGATCCACCGGCATGCGGAACCATCGCGAGGTGTCCTTCACGCGGACCTTCGCCGCCAGCCGCGACAGCGCCTGCTTGATCTGATCGAGCCCCTCTCGAGTGACGGCGCTTACCGGAACCACCTCCGCGCCTTCGAGAAAGGAGCCCCTGACAAACTCCTCCACCTCGAGCCGCGCGAGTTCGACGATGTCCGGATCGACCACATCGACCTTGGTCAGCGCCACCACCCCGGCCGGGATGCGCAGCATCCGGCAAATGTCGAAATGTTCGCGAGTCTGTGGCTTAATGGATTCGTCGGCCGCGATTACGAACAGCACCAGGTCGATGCCGCCGGCTCCGGCCAGCATATTTTTGATAAACCGCTCATGCCCGGGAACGTCTACGAAAGCGAGGCGTATGTCGGGCGGAAGCTCGAGGTGCGCAAAGCCCAGGTCAATGGAAATGCCGCGACGCTTCTCTTCTTCCAGCCGGTCGGTGTCAATGCCCGTCAGGGCTCGAACCAGAGCTGTCTTTCCGTGGTCGATATGTCCGGCCGTGCCGACAACGATATTGCGCATGCCTCTTACAGCTTCTATTATGAGCCGCCTGATCGCAGCCGCTTGGCTCTGTTTGGCGGCCGCGTGGGGGACTCCTTCCCAGGACCCACCGGTTCAGGAGGCGACGCCCGTGTTCCGCACCGGCGTCGCCGACGTCCGCGTGGTGGTCCAGGTGACGGAAGACAACACGGTCGTCAAGGGCTTGACCAAGGACGACTTTGTCATCACCGACAACGATCTGCCGCAAACGATCGTTTCGTGCGACCAGGAGAAGGAACGGCTCGACCTGTTGCTGCTGCTCGACATCAGCGGCAGCATGCGCGAAAACATCGCGGAGATGGCGCGCCAGGCTCGCGAGGCGCTGGGCTTTCTCTCGCCTGGCGACCGCATCGCCATCATGACCTTCGCCAAGCGCACCAACCTTCACTTCGACTGGTTCGATAACCACGCCGAGGTCGGCCGACAGCTCCGTACGGCCGCCGACGACCAGGAAAAGGTCGGCTACACCACGGCGATCAACTCGGCGGTCATCGACGCGGCCCGATACCTGGCGCGGGACGAGGGCGGCGGACGCCGTTCAATCCTGATGGTGACTGATAACCTGGGCCTCAACTATCGCATGGGCGACCAGTCGACGATCGACCTGCTGCTGAAGGCCGACGCAGTGTTGAACGCGATCGTGATCGGCCGCGGCATCCGCCCAGGCGCGCCCAAACCCGGCGAGGATCCGGATTACACTCCGGCCGACGTATTCAAGCTCGCCGACGCCACGGGCGGCGAAGCGGTGCGCGCCGAACGCGCCGAGTCGTTTTTTCCACAGATGGTCTCGCGCATCCGCGACCGTTACTCGATTTCCTACCACCTGCCCGGCAGCGCCGTCACGGGGCAATTCCGACGGCTGACGGTGGCGCTCAGCCCCGATGCCCGGCGCCTGCATCCGAAAGCCGAGATCCGCGCCCGCGCGGGGTATTACGTGCGACGGTAAGCCCGGGCTTCGCGGTGGATGGAGGGGATTCGCCGGTCAACGCTCGCCCCACCCACCCCCTGTTAAACTCGAAAGATAAATGAAAGCCGTATTCGTCGACCAGCCCGGCGGTCCTGAAAACCTCCGTTACGCCGACCTGCCGATGCCCACGCCCGGTCCCGGCCAGGCCCTCGTGAAGATCGCGGCCTCCGGCGTCAATTTCATCGACATCTACTTCCGCACCGGCCTTTACAAGGCCCCGCCGCCGGTCGTGCTCGGCATGGAAGCCGCGGGCGTTGTCGAAAGCGTCGGCCCCGACGTCACCAGCGTGAAACCGGGAGACCGCGTCGCTTACGCCATGAATCGCGGCTCGCACGCCGAATACGCCGCCGTCCCCGCCTGGCAACTCGTGCCGGCGCCGGACGGTCTGGAACTCAGAACCGCCGCCGCCGTCATGCTGCAAGGCATGACCGCTCACTACCTCACCCACTCCACCTTTCCGCTGAAGCCCGGCGACACGTGCCTGGTCAGCGCCGCCGCGGGCGGAGTCGGCCTGCTGCTGGTGCAGATCGCGAAGAAACTGGGGGCGACGGTGATCGCGATGGTCGGCACCCAGGCAAAGGGCGATCTCGCTAAGCAAGCGGGCGCCGACCACGTCATCGTCTACACTGAAACGGAATTCCCGCCCGAGGTGAAGAAGCTCACCGGCGGACGCGGCGCGGATGTCTTTTACGACTCGGTCGGCGCCCAGACATTCCTGCCCGGGCTGGACAGCCTCCGCCCGCGGGGCATGATGGTCACGTATGGCAACGCCAGCGGACCCGCTCCCGAAATCGCCCCGCTGCTGCTGAACCAGAAGGGTTCGCTTTTCCTGACCCGTCCCACGCTTGCCCACTACGCCTCCACTCGCGACGAACTCATGTGGCGTTCGGGCGACCTGTTCAAGTGGATTCTGGACGGGTCCCTCACCATTCGCATCGGCGGCGAGTACAAACTGGCCGACACAGCCCAGGCCCAGCGCGATCTGGAAAGCCGCGCCACAACCGGGAAGCTGATTCTCGAACCGTGACCGGCCCCCAACCGTTCCGCCGCCCGGCCATCGACCTTGCCGGCGCCCAACTGGAAGCGTTCCTGGTGACGGGCGCGGCCAATGTCCGCTATCTCACCGGATTCACCGGCAGCAACGGCGTCGTGCTGGTCACGCCGGGCGGCGCGGTATTCTTCACGGATCCGCGGTACGAGATCCAGTCCGCGCAACAGGTGGCCTGCAGGGTCCAGGTGGTCCGCAAAGGCGGCCTGCTTCCCGCGGTCGCCGCCTACGCGGCCAAACGCCAGATTCGGGCCCTGGGATTTGAAAAGGACCACTTCAGCTACCAGCAGCACCAGTACCTGTCGACAGCCCTTCCCCGCGCCGGGTTGAAGCCCGTCGAAGACGTCGTCCTGAAGCAGCGCATGGTCAAGACCGACGCCGAAATCGCCCTCATCCGCCACAGCGTCCTGACCAACTCCAACGCATTCGCCAGGGCCATTTCCACCATCAAGTCCGGCGTCACGGAGTCTGAGACGGCGGCCGAAATCGAATATCAGATGCGCAAGTTCGGGGCGGACCGTCCGTCATTTGAGACCATCGTCGCCTTCGGCTCACGCACCGCCCTGCCCCACGCGCACCCCGGCCCCCGAGCCCTCCGGCCGAATGAACTAGTATTGATAGATATGGGTTCGAGCCAGGAGGGCTACGCGAGCGACATGACGCGCGTGCTCCATCTGGGCCGGATCCCTCGAAAGACGGAGCGGATGTACCGCGCCGTTCTGGAGGCGCAACTGGCCGGCCTCGACGCTGTCCGCGCGGGAGTCACCGCCGGATCCGTCGACCGCGCGGCGCGACAGGTGCTCAAGAAGCACGGGCTCGACCATGCGTTCACCCATTCCACCGGCCACGGCCTGGGCCTCGAAATTCACGAGCCTCCACGCCTCGGCAAGGGAGACAAGACGCGCCTGGAAGCCGGAATGGCCATTACCATCGAACCCGGCGCTTACCTGGAAGACTACGGCGGCATTCGCATTGAAGACACAGTCGTGGTGACCCCTTCCGGCTGCGAAGTTCTCACGCCGACCTCAAAAGAATTGATCGCCCTCTGACATGACCATCGAAGAGATCAAAGAACTCATTCGCCTCGTGAACGAAAGCGGGGTTGCAGACCTTGAAGTGGAACGCGGCGACAGCCGTGTCCGCATCCGCCGCGGCCAGCCGTTTCGGCAGGACTATGTGATTCCCGTTCCGGCGGCTCCCGCGGTCGCCCCGATGCCCGTCGGCGGCCCGCCGGCCGTCGCCCCGGATTCCACCGGATCCTCGGCCAAGCCGCAGACGCTCGAGGAAGGCCACGAACTGGTGAAGTCCCCCATCGTCGGCACCTACTACGACTCCCCATCGCCCGGCGCGGCGCCCTTCGTCAAGATCGGCGACACGGTCGAGCCCGGGCAGGTGCTCTGCATCATCGAATCGATGAAGCTGATGAATGAGATCGAGTCGGAAGTGGCCGGCACGGTCGTCGCCAAGCTTGTGGAGAACGCCAAGCCCGTGGAATACGGCGAGGCGCTGTTTGCCGTCCGCCCCCGCTGATCCATGTTTCAGAAGGTTCTGATCGCCAACCGGGGCGAGATCGCCCTGCGTGTTATCTGCGCCTGCAAGGATCTCGGAATCCGGACCGTCGCGGTCTACTCGGAGGCCGACCGCTACAGCTTGCACGTGCGGTTCGCCGACGAGGCCATTTGCATCGGCCCGGCCAAGAGCGCGCGCAGCTATCTCGACATCCCGTCTGTCATTAGCGCGGCCGAAATCACCAACGCCGACGCGGTCCATCCCGGCTACGGCTTCCTGAGTGAGAATCCGGGCTTCGCCGAGGTCGCCGAGGCCTGCGGTCTCAAGTTCATCGGTCCGAAGGCGTCGGTCATCCGAACGATGGGGCTGAAGCACCTGGCCCGCCAGGTGATGCACAAGGCCGGCGTGCCGATTCTGCCCGGCAGCGTCGAGACGCTGAAGAGCGTGGAAGAGGCGGAGGCGCTGGCCGCCGAAGTCGGGCTCCCCATCATGCTGAAGGCGGCGGCTGGAGGCGGCGGACGCGGCATGCGAGTGGTCCGCGAACCGGCCGACGTAGCGCCGCTCTACGCCCAGGCGCAGGCCGAAGCGCTGGCGGCATTCTCCAACGGCGAACTCTATATGGAGAAGCTGGTGGAGGAGCCGCGTCACATCGAGTTCCAGATTCTGGCCGACGAGCACGGCAACGTGGAGATCCTGGGCGAGCGCGAGTGCTCGATCCAGCGCCGCCATCAGAAGCTGCTCGAAGAAGCGCCGTCGCCCGCCGTCACCCCCGAACTGCGCCACCGCATCCGCGAGAGCCTCGCCCAGGCCATGCGCGACGCTGGATACACCAACGCCGGCACCGCCGAATTCCTCATGGACAAGTGGGGCAACCTGTACTTCATGGAGATCAACGCGCGCGTCCAGGTGGAGCACCCGGTGACCGAGGCAATCACCGGCATCGACATCGTCAAGAGCCAGATCCTCATCGCCGCGGGTCACAGGCTGGACGACATCATCCAGCGCCCCGTCCGCTTTGAAGGCCACGCCATCGAATGCCGCATCAACGCCGAGCACCCGCAGACGTTCGCCCCGTCGCCAGGTCGCATCACGGGATTCAACGTGCCCGGCGGCATCGGCATCCGCGTCGACACCGCCGCCTACACGGATGGAGTCATCCCGCCCTACTACGATTCGCTGGTGGCGAAGCTGATCGCCCACGGCCGTGACCGCACCGAAGCGATCGCACGGATGAAGAGGGCGCTCGAGATGTTCGTGGTGGAGGGCATTCACACCTCGATCCCATTGCACCAGCGCATCCTCGAACATGAGCGTTATGTGGCGGGCGATCTGGACACCAGCTTCCTCGCGAAGACGAAGCTCGCGCCCCAGAAGTGACGCCTATGGACCTACGAGCGCGTCTATTTGAAGGCCTGGCGATTCCAGCCCACCCGTTGGCGCTGAATCAGGACCGCCGGCTTGACGAGCGCCGCCAGCGCGCGCTTTCTCGGTACTATCTCGCGGCCGGGGCCGGGGGTCTGGCGGTCGGCGTCCACACGACCCAATTCGAAATCCGCCAGGCGGGACTTTATGAGCCGGTGCTCCGCATCGCCATGGAGGAGATGCGCACTCGTGAAGTGGTCAAGGTGGCCGGGGTGGTCGGACGCACGGAGCAGGCGCTCAGTGAAGCAACCACCGCTCGCGACCTCGGTTACGACGCGGCCCTGCTGAGCCTTGGAGCGATGCGCGACGCGCCGGTAGACGAACTGATCCGCCATGCCCGCGCTGTCGCCGCCCACATGCCGGTGTTCGGCTTCTATCTGCAACCGTCGGTGGGTGGTCGCATTCTGCCCTACGAATTCTGGCGTCAGTTCGCGGAGATTGAAAACGTAGTCGCCATAAAGATGGCCCCGTTCAACCGCTATCAAACCCTCGACGTGGTGCGGGCAGTGGCGGAATCGGGGCGAGGCGAAGAAATCGCGCTGTACACGGGCAACGACGACAATATCCTGCTCGATCTGTTGACGACGTTCGACCTGGGCGGCGAATGGCTGGGCATCGTGGGCGGCCTGTTGGGCCACTGGGCGGTATGGACCAAACGCGCGGTGGAGCACCTCGAGTTGGCGAAGCGGCTGAGGAGAACCGGCGAACCGGTCCCGCCTTGGGTGTTGACGCAGGCGCAACAGATCACCGATTCGAACGCGGCGTTGTTCGACCCAAGCCACGCTTTCCACGGCTGCATTGCGGGAATCCACGAAGTGTTGCGAAGGCAGGGCCTGCTCGAAGGCCGGTGGTGTCTGAACCCGGCGGAAGAAATGTCGCCGGGACAATCCACCGACATCGACCGGGTCGTCAAGACCTACCCGCACCTCATCGACGACGATTTCGTCGCCGAACACCTCAGCGAGTGGCTGAGCTGAGTTCCCCAGCGCCGCCGCTCAGCGGATCCTTCCTCAAAACGGCGCGCGCATCGTTTCGGGCGGCATCGCGCCCAGCTGTAAAGAAGGGTTAACTCCGGCGCCGCCGGGAAACCTGGAACCGCTCCGACGCCTCCAACCGATTGTCCGACTAAAATCAGGGGAACTCATAATGAGAGCAGTCTTATCGCTCGCTATTAGTGTGTCTTTCTGCCAACTGTGGGCCCAGGCGGTGGTAGGATCAGGCGCCGTTAGCGGCCGAGTCTTTGAGAAAGGATCTGAAGGACTTCCAGACGCGAAGGTGATTGTCGAGAAGGAGGATGCGGGTATTTCCCGGCAGGTTGAGACGAACATGGATGGCGTGTTCCAACTCCCAGACCTTGTTCCCGGCGACCGATATCATCTGCGGATAACTCGCACCGGGTTTCATGATTGGATCAGTCAGCAATTCGAGGTAAGCACTGGTCAGAACCTGGATTTTCAAGTGACGCTCGAACGAGCGAACTCAGCCGCGGCCGGAGAATCCAGCCCGCCGCAGCCGCTCGTCAACGCCGCCATCGCCCCGATCAGCCGCGCGCTCAGTCCCGCGGATGTCGAAACTCTTCCGCTCGAAGGCCGCCGGTGGACCCAGCTTGCGCTGTTAGGTCCCGCGGTCAGCGAACGATACGGCTCCGCAACTCCCGTAATGTTAGGTGTTTTCGGCGCCGGCATGAACATTCTTGATGGGATGCTGGCCGATACGAGTTACTCGCGCCAACTCACCCCGGCGGTGCGCATCGCGCCCGACACGCTCCAGGGCGCTCAGGTCCTCTCCACCGGCGCTCCTGTTGAGTTTGGCGGCGCCCTTACGGGATATGTCAACACCGTCACACGCGGCGCGGATAAGGACTGGCACGGCGATTTCTACGCATACTACGCAAACGCCGGGCTCGACGCGCTGAACCGCTATTCGCTCGGCAAACAACTATTTCACAACCGCTATCAGACAGGACTCAACGCCGGCGGCGCCCTGACGGACAAGTGGTTCCTGTTCGCCAACGTCGACTATGAGCGTGGGAAGGGCGCGGCCCTGAATCGAATCACCAACCCGCTCATCGTCTATCCGAATGTCTCGGGAATGAATCTCTCCAACTGCAAGGCGACAACCGCGCAGTGCGGCGTGGCGGCTCGATTCATCAACAATCAGATCAACGCGGTTGTCCCGGTGTCAGAGAAGGTTGTCTCGGGTTACGCCAAGCTCGATTACCGTCCGAACGAATTCAACCTAGTCAATCTTTCCGGCTACGCCACATCGGCGGCCCTCCCCCAGGCAGGCGGACTCTCCATCGTCTCCACCAATGGCGGCGTGTTAGGAGGCGGCGTGTCGCGACAGTATAGCTATCGGGGGAGGCTCTCGTGGACGATCTCCGGCGCCACGTGGTCAAATGACCTTCGTTTCGGAGCGGCGCAGACCGATCTCCGCAACGATCCCTCGAAATCCGGCCTGTCCACGGGTGCGGCCGCCATTGTGCTGGATGGAACGACGGTCGGCGAGTCCTTCCCAAACCGATTCGTGCTGGGCGAACGGCGCGCGGACCTCATCGACAACTTCCGCCTGAACCTGGGGGTTCACACAATCCTGGCCGGCTTCACGGCGACCCGTTCACGGGATTGGCTCGAGTCGCTGCATAACTCCCAAGGCTCCTACACCTATACATCGCTCACCGACTTCGCGACCGATCTCAGCGGGTCCTCCGGCAAGACCTACGCGGCATATATGCAGAACCTTGGACTGTGGGCCCGTGATCTCCAGAGCTGGAACATGGGCGTCTACGGGCAGGACACCTGGAGGATATCGCCGAGATTCACGTTGACAGCCGGTCTTCGTTGGGCCAAGGACGTCCTTCCTCAACCCACAAAGGTCAACAGCTCTTACTATGACACCGGGACGCTGCACGCGCCCGGCATGCAAGCAGAGCCGCGCATCGGTTTGTCCTACCGGCTCGGAGACCGCTGGGTGGCGCGCGCGGGGTTCGGATTGTACTACCAGTCGAGGACCGCGGAAAGCACCGACGCGTTCTTCCTGGGCAACGGAGCCTATCAGTACAACCTGCTCGTCTATCCAAGCCAAACCGGGTCGCCGAAGTTCCCGGCGGCCATCTCTTCCACCACCACAGTAATTCCCACCGGGTCACGGAATCTGCTCTACTCGGCTTCAAAGCTGGGCGATCCGTACTCCGAGCAGGGCAGTCTCTCGCTTGAACGATATCTCGGAGCGGGAGTCACGATGACCGCGAGTTATGTCGAAAGCCGGGCGCTACGGCTGTGGACCGCCGAGGATGTCAATGTGGGCGGCAACTACACGCTGACTTACATCATCAAGGACGCGACCGGACAAAAGACCAGTTCCTACGTCACGACCATGTGGACCAGCCGCAACAACACCACTTACGCCCACGTCTACAAAATCGGCAATGGGGGGTCGGCCGCCTACCGGGCGGGAGTCCTCCAGGCCACAAAGCGATTCTCCCGAGGCTTCAGCGCGAGGGGGGCGTACACGTGGTCTCACGCCATCGACGACGTTGGCGGACCCCAACTCTACAACGCGTTCGCCATCGGCTCGAACAATACGCTGTATGCAGCCGACCGCGGCAGTTCTGCGACTGACCAGCGCCACCGCGCGACGATCGACATCAACTGGCAGCCTACGCTGCTGAAGAACGTAGTCATCGCCCGGAACATCTTGAACGGGTGGGAATTCTCGTCCATCACAACACTCGCATCGGCGATGCGCGCTACGCCGACCGTCCTTGTGAACGGCGCTCAATACTCTGGCGCGGCGTCGTTTGCCAGCTCGATCAACGGAATTGGCGGATGGTCCCGCGTTCCATTCTGGCCGGTCAGTTCCCTGCCCATCGAGCAACAGTTCACCATCAACGCCCGGATTTCGCGGGCGCTCAAATTCACTGAGCGAGTCACAGGGGAGCTCATGTTTGAGACCTTCAACCTGACTAACTCGCAATTCGACACCGGCGTGAATACGCTCGCCTATTACGCCAATGGCGGCGTGCTGACGCCGGTGTCTGACCTGGGCGCCGGCAACGCCGCCAAGGGCGGTTCCTACGGCAGCAACTCGCGCAGTTGTCAACTGGCGGTGCGATTCACTTTCTGAGGCGGACAGGCCTCGCCGCCGACGGCCTCCCAAGTCCCCTTGCGCGCCGAGGCGAGCACGGCGTCGGTGACATAGTCGGTCTCGAGTCCGTCGCGGAAACTCGGGCCCGGCATGTTCCCCGACGCCAGCCCGCCGAGGAAATCAGCGAACTGGTGGATGAACGTGTGTTCGTACCCGATCTGGAGCCCCGGCACCCACCACTTACCCATGTAGGGATGATCGCCGTCGGTGATGTGGACGCTGCGCCACCCGCGCAGGATCCCGGCATCGCGATGATCGAAGTACTCCAGCCGATGCAGATCGTGCAGGTCCCAGCGGATGGAGGCGTGCTCGCCGTTGATCTCCAACGTGTACAGGGCCTTGTGCCCGCGCGCGTAACGGGTGGCCTCGAACAGCCCCAGCGACCCGTTCTTGAAGCGAGCCAGGAACGCGCTTGCATCGTCGATGCCCACCGGCTCCATCTTGCCGCTGATGTTGTGATGGCGCTCTTTCACGAACGTCTCCGTCATCGCCGTCACGCGATCGATGCCGCCGTTCAACCACAGCGCGGTGTCGATGCAGTGGGCCAACAGGTCGCCCGTCACGCCGCTGCCCGCCACGCTTACATCCAGCCGCCACAAACCCGCGCCGCCCTGCGGCAGGTCCTTCGAAATCGTCCAATCCTGTAGGAACTGGGCCCGGTAATGAAAGATCTGTCCCAGCTTCCCCTCGTCGATCAACTGTTTGGCCAGCGTCACGGCGGGAACGCGCCGGTAGTTATACCAAACCATGTTCGGCACTCCGGCCTTCTCCACGGCCGCCACCATCTCCTTGGCTTCGGCCGCGTTCCGGCCCAGAGGCTTCTCGCACATCACCATCTTGCCGGCCGCCGCCGCCGCAATCGCGATTTCGTGGTGCGTGTCGTTGGGACTCGCGATGTCGATCAGGTCGATATCGGGCCGCTCCACCAACTTGCGCCAGTCCGTTTCGGACGACTCATAACCCCACTGCGACGCGAATCCCGCCGCCTTCTCCGCGTTGCGCGCGCAGATCGCCTTCAGCACCGGCTCATACTCGGGCTGGAAGAACTGCGGCGTCTGCCGGAAGGCGTTCGAATGGGTGCGGCCCATGAAGCCATAACCCACCAGTCCAATATTCAGCTTCTTCTTCGCGCTCATGCCTTGGTCGCCTCCATGGCCTGCGCCGCGTCCCAGCCATGGGCGTCGCGCACCGCCATCATCGTCGACAGAATGTCGTTCCACGTCTGCTGCTGCATCATCGTCGCATTGGGGAACATGCAGCCGTCCCAACACACATGCTGAAACGCGCGCGTCGGCAACCCATCGGCGCCTCGCATCCAGTAGCCCGCATGGTGCGTCACGTCGAGCTTCCCGTCGCCGTCCTGCGGCAGGCAGTGCCGGCCCGTCTTATCGTGCGAGCCGGAGCCCTTCACCGTCGCGTCGTTCTGGGCGATATGGAAGTCGATAGTCCAGGGGCGCAACGCATCCGTCAGCGTCTTCATCGCCGCGTCGAGCGTCGCCCGATCGCTCCAATCGTAGCCCTCCGGCAGGATCCGATCCTCCGGCGCGTTGTAGCCCAACGTGAATAGCAGGGTGTGCGCCATGTCGGCCTGAAAACCCAGCGTTTTCGGCCGGTCCACGGCCTCCAGCAGCCGCGCCATGTTGCGCCAACTATGCATTCCGCCCCAGCAGATCTCGCCCTCGGCCGCTAACCGCTCGCCGAACGATTCGGCCACATCACAAGCGGCGCGAAATGTTTCCGCGATCTTCCGTGTGTTGCCTTCGGGATCAGCGGCCCAATCGGCCGGTCCACAGGACGAATCGATACGAATGATCCCGTACTTGCGCGCGCCCGAAGCCCGCAGCAGCGCTCCAATCCGGCACGCCTTGCGAACCTGGGTGACGAACTTCTCACGATCCTCCGGCCCGCCCATCGCGGATCCGCCGCCTGTCGGTCCCCACACCGGCGCCACCAGCGATCCGATCGCCAGTCCGCGGCCGCCGATGTTGTCGGCCAGTTTCTTGATGTCGTCATCCGACGCGTCGATGCTGGTGTGCGGGTCGAAAAGAAACAGATCGACGCCATCGAAGCGCGTCCCGTCTACTTCGGCCTTCTGCGTCAGGTCGAGCATCGTGTCCAGATCGATCGGCGGCTCCGAATCCGGCCCTTTGCCGACCAGGCCGGGCCACATGGCGTTATGCAGTTTCGGGTATTCGTGCATGAGTGCGGTCCTTTTCCGTGCGCGTGAACGCTGGGGGCTATCGTATCGAATTCCCAGGCCGGCGCGCGACCGTTATAATCAATCCAATATCCTGGAGAGGCGTGTGCGACCTGGTTTCTTTGTATCCGTCATTTTTGTGCCCGTCGCGGCCATGGCTGCTGGCAGGGCCATCGACTTCCAACGCGAAGTCCGTCCCATACTGTCGGAGAACTGCTTTCAATGTCACGGGCCCGACTCGGGTTCGCGAATGGCGGGCCTGCGGCTCGACCTGAAGGACGCGGCGCTCGAAGCCCGCAAGCGGGGCGCGGCCGTCGTGCCCGGCGACCCTTCGACGAGCCTGCTGTGGCAGCGCATCAGCGCAACCAACGCCCGCCGCATGCCGCCCGAGTACTCGCACAAGAGTCTCACGAAACAACAAATCGACCTGCTGAAACAGTGGATCGAACAAGGCGCCCCATGGAAAGAACATTGGGCGTTCAAGGCGCCTGTGAAGCCTGCGCCGCCGGCGGTGAAGAACGCGGCATGGCCCCAGAATCCCATCGACCGCTTCATCCTGGCGCGCCTCGAATCGCAAGGACTCGGCCCCGCGCCGCCGGCCGACCGTCGCACCCTGCTCCGCCGCGTGGCGCTCGATCTCACCGGTCTGCCGCCCAAGCCCGCCGAAATCGAAGCCTACCTGAAGGACCCGTCTCCCAACGCCTATGAGCGCATGATCGACCGCTACCTGGCCTCGCCTCATTATGGCGAGCACCGCGCGCGCTACTGGCTCGATGCGGCGCGCTATGGCGACACCAACGGCATCCACGTCGACAATTACCGCGAGATCTGGCCGTATCGCGACTGGGTGATCGAGGCCTACAACCGCAACCTTCGCTTCGACCAGTTCTCCATCGAACAATTGGCCGGCGATTTGTTGCCGAAGCCGACGCTTGACGAGCGCATCGCCACCGGGTTCCACCGCTGCAACGTGACCACGAACGAAGCGGGCATCATTGAGGACGAGTACGCCGAAATCTACGCCGCAGACCGCGCGAGCACAACCGCCGCCGTCTGGCTCGGCATGACGGTCGGCTGCGCCACCTGCCACGACCACAAGTTCGACCCCATCTCCCAGAAGGACTTCTACGGCATGGGCGCATTCTTCCGCAACACCACACAAAAGGTGATGGACGACAACATCCCCGACACCCCGCCCGTGCTGATCGTCCCCCGCCCCGAAGATCGCGCCGCCTGGGAGAAGACCTCGGCCCGCCTGAAGGCGATCCAGGCTGAGATGGCGGCTGTACGAAACGAAGCCAGCGGACCGTTCGAACGATGGCTGAAGGAACGCGCCAGGACCGCCGCCACGCACCCGCTGGGCGACAAGGACGAACTGTTCGCCGCCGACATCCGGACGCTGTCGGGCGGCAAAACGGTGCTCGAGATCCCCAAGGGAGACGGCCTCGCCATCGAGAAAGCGCCCAAGCTCGATGCCGAAAAACCGTTCTCCATCGCCGTGAGCTTCCTGTTCCCGAAGGCCGAGCAGGGCTACGTCATCGCCTCGCACCAGAACCCCAAGGAGAAGGGTCGAGGCTGGGTGATCGACGTCGGCGGACGCGTCATCGGCCTGCGCCTCATCGGCGACAGCGGCCGCAACATCGAGATACGCGCGGGCCATCTGGAGCAGCTCCAGCACGGCACGTGGAACACACTGACGGTCTGCTACGACGGCTCGCGCCACCAATCGGGACTCAGCCTGTATCTCAACGGCCGCGCGATCCCCACGCAGGGACGCGGCAACCAGAACGTCGAACTGTCGGGCGACATCAGCGTCGAAAATCCCTTGGTGCTCGGCCGCAATCTGCCCGAAGGAGCCATCGCCGACTTCCGCATCTTCGACCGCGTGTTGAGCGAGAGCGAGGCCGCCCTTCTCAGCCAGTGGCCGGCCATCGAGTCGGCGCTCAAGAAGGAAACCGGCTCGCTGACCGCCGAAGACCGCAAGGCGCTGGTCAGCTACTTCCTGTTCAACGAACACGAACCCTTCAAGCGGCTCGCCGCCGAGCAGAACACGTTGAATCTCGAAGCCCGCGCGATCGCCCGCCGCGGCGCAACCACTGAAGTCATGCAGGAACGCGCCGACTCGACGCCCTCGGCCTATGTGCTCTATCGTGGTGCCTACGACCAACGCCGCGCGAAAGTCGATGCGACCACGCCCGCCGTGTTGCCTCCGATGACATCGGACCTACCCCGCAACCGCCTCGGATTCGCCAGGTGGCTATTCACGGCGGAGAACCCGCTCACCGCGCGGGTCACCGTGAATCGCGTCTGGCAGGAAATCTTCGGCACGGGCCTCGTGAAGACCGCCGACGACTTCGGCAGTCAGGGCGAACCTCCCTCGCATCCCGAACTGCTCGACTGGCTCGCCGTGGACTTCCGCGAAAGCGGCTGGGATGTGAAGCGCTTCTACAAGCAGGTGCTGATGTCGGCGACATACCGCCAGCAGGCGCTCGCCACGCCGGATAAGATCGCCAAGGATCCGGAGAACCGTCTGCTCAGCCGAGGCCCGCGATTCCGCATGGACGGCGAGATGGTGCGCGACTATGCGTTGGCCGCCAGCGGCCTGCTGTCGCCCCAAATCGGCGGCCCTTCCGTGAAGCCCTATCAGCCCGAAGGCATCTGGGAAGCCGTCGCCATGATCGGCTCGAACACGCGATTCTACAAGCGCGACACCGGCGATGGACTGTACCGCCGCTCGATGTATTGGTTTTGGAAGCGCAGCGCCCCGCCCGCCAGCATGGACATCTTCAACGCGCCGACGCGCGAGAACTGCACGGTCCGGCGCGAGCGCACCGACACTCCGCTGCAGGCCCTGGCCACGATGAACGACGTGCAGTTCGTCGAAGCCGCGAAGATGCTGGCGCAGGGAGCGATGCAGTCGGTGACGGAGTTCGACGAGCGTCTGGACGCCATGTCCACGCGCCTGCTCGCCCGCCCGTTCGCGCCGAAAGAACGGTCGATCGCCCGGACCGCCTACGATGACTTCCGGCGCTACTACGCGGCGCATCCCGACGACGCGCTGAAGCTGCTGGACACTGGAGAGCGCAAGGCGGACCCAGCGCTCGCACAGGCCGATTTCGCGGCTTTCACGATGCTCGCAAACCAGATGATGAATCTCGACGAGGTGTTGAACAAGTGAGTATTCTGCGGCCCGACCACGAAGGCCACTATTCGCCCAAGGCGCACGAACTCGACCGCGATTCGCTACGCCGTCTGGCGCCCGGCCGTCACCCGCTCGACGCCATCGCCAGCCAAATGGGCGTAGAAGAGACCCGCCGTCGCTTCTTCGCCCGCGGCGCGCAGGGCATCGGAGCGCTGGCGCTCGCGTCGCTGTTTGGATCGGACGCGCGCGCCAACGGTCCCGCGCCGGACAAAGCGTTCGGCGGACTGCCCGGATTCCCGCACTTCGCGCCGAAGGCGAAGCGCTGCATCTACCTCCACCTGGTGGGCGCTCCGCCGCAGATCGAAACCTTCGACTACAAGCCCACCATGGAGAAGTGGTTCGACAAGGATCTGCCGGGCTCCATCCGCCAGGGCCAGCGCCTCACAACGATGACCAGCGGCCAGAGCCGCTTCCCCATCGCTCCTTCGATCTTCAAGTTCGCGCAGTACGGCAAATCCGGCGCGTGGGTCTCCGAGTTATTGCCCTACACGGCGAAGATGGTGGACGACATCGCCATCATACGCAGCATGCACACCGAAGCCATCAATCACGAACCGGCGATTACGTTTTTTCAAACCGGCTTCATGATCGCGGGCCGTCCGTGCATCGGTTCGTGGATGAGTTACGGTCTGGGCAGCATGAATCAGGATTTGCCCGCCTTCGTCGTTCTGCAAGCCAAGCACTTCCACCCGAAGGCGAACGTCCAGGCGATCTCGGCCCGTCTGTGGAGCGCCGGGTTCCTATCCGGTCAGTATTCCGGCGTCAGCCTGCGCAGTTCGGGCGACCCGGTGTTGTTCGTCAACAACCCCGACGGCGTGCCGTCCGCCATGCGCCGCCGCATGCTCGACGGACTCGGCGAAATGAACCAGCTCGCCTTCCAGAAACTGGGCGACCCCGAAACGAAGACGCGCATCGCGCAGTATGAGATGGCGTTCCGGATGCAATCCTCGGTGCCCGAACTCACCGATCTTTCGAAGGAGCCCGAAAGCACCTGGCGAATGTACGGCGAAGAAGCGCGCAAGCCCGGCACGTTCTCGCAGACCTGCCTGATGGCGCGGCGTCTGGCTGAGCGCGGCGTGCGCTTCGTGCAGGTCTACCATCGCGGCTGGGACGTACACGGCAACCTGCCCGAGGTGCTGCCGGCGCAATGCAAGGAAGTGGATCAGGCCGCCTGGGCGCTGGTGCAGGACCTGAAGCAGCGCGGCATGCTGGACGACACGCTGGTCATCATGGCGGGCGAATTCGGCCGCACCATCTACTCGCAGGGCAAGCTGACCAAGACCGACTACGGCCGCGACCATCACCCGCGATGCTTCAGTCTCTGGTTGGCGGGCGGCGGCGTTAAAGGCGGCGTGGTCCATGGCGAGACCGACGAGTTCAGCTACAACATCACCCAGGACCCGGTTCACGTGCGCGACTTCCAGGCCACCATCCTGCGCCTGTTCGGCATCGATCACGAGAAATTCTCCTACCGCTACCAGGGTCTCGACGTAAAGCTCACTGGGGTCGAGAAGGCGGAAGCGGTGAAGGCGATCATGGCATAGGCGCCTGCGCTGCTTTTCAGCACGGCAGTCGCCCCCGCCGAAGTAAACTGGATACACAAGAGGGACGAACAAGATGCAGAATTCCACCCGCCGGGGTTTCTTCACCGGCCTCACCGCTCCGCTTATACTCGGAGCCGCGAACAAGTCGGGCTCCAGTCTGCCCGTCATCGGCGAAGGCGCCCACAAATACGAGGTCATTCACGACTGGGGCCAGCTTCCGCCCAACATCGCCTACGGCAACACCCACGGCGTGTGCCAGGACTCGCACGGCCGCATGTACATTCACCACACGGTGAACAAGGTGAGCGAAAGCCACGACTCCATGGTGGTGTTCGATGAAAAGGGAAAGTTCATCAAGAGCTGGGGCAAGGAGTTCGAAGGCGGCGCCCACGGCCTGCACATCCACAAGGAGGGCAAGAACGAATTCCTCTACATGTGCGACACCAAACGCGCCATCGTCGTCAAGACCACGCTCGAAGGCGAAGAGGTGTTCACGCTTCGCTACCCCAGGGAATCGCCGTCCTACAAGATGGGCGAAGATGGCAAGCCGCTTGTGAAGTACAGCCCCACGAACCTGGCCATTGCCCCCAACGGCGACATCTATGTGGGCGACGGCTACGGCTCGAGCTTCGTCAATCAGTACAACCGCAAGGGCGAGTTCATCCGCACGTTCGGCGGAAAGGGCAAGGAGGCGGGCCAACTCGACTGCCCCCACGGCATCGTCGTCGACACGCGCGGCAAGGACCCGGTCCTCCTCATCGCCGACCGCGGCAACAAGCGCCTTCAGCGCTTCACCCTCGACGGCAAGCACATCGACTTCGTCAACGGAGTCAGCATGCCGTGCCACTTCCACCCGTTTAAGAACGGCGACGTCGTGATCCCCGACCTCGACGCGCGCGTGAACCTGCTCGACCGCGACAACAAGGTGATCGCGGTCCTCGGCGCCGACGATTCAAAGACGTGGGGCGACCTGCGCAAGCAGCCTCGCGACAAGTTCATCCCCGGCAAGTTCGTCTGCCCGCACGGCGCGTGCTTCGATCACGCGGGCAACATTTTTGTTGTCGAGTGGGTGGAAGTCGGGCGAGTCACCAAGCTGCGGAAGCTGGTGGCGTAATCCGCTTCTCTGGCCGCCTTCTTCGCAATGCGCGGAAGGCGGCGCTCAAAGGAACTCATCGGCGATCAGATTGCGCCCCGAAAGCGCGGTGCGTATACCGTAGGCGGTCAGCCCCGCCACCACCAACACCACCAGCACCGTAACGCCGGAATACCACACCGTCAAATCCGCCGACACCGGCAGCATGATCAGCAGCGAGTTCACATACAGACCCACCACGAACGTGATGAACCCGAAGCGAGCGATCGCCAGATAGGTCGTGGACCAGGCCAGTATCGACAGCGGAATATCCACTGCGGGCGTCACCGAAGACCCCGCCGTGATGGCCGTGAACAGCGCCACGAACGCGACCCCGGCCAGCCATCCTCTTCGCAGTAGCAGCCGCAGCAGAAATAGGATAAAAAACGAAACCAGGAGCTGAAGCAACGAATTGGTCATCACGCTCAGCCCCATCGCCACCGTGAACCGTGCCCCCGCCAGCGCGTTCAGCCACGTTGTCGTCGACGGCCCGGAGGTCTTGTAATCGAGCAGCACTCCAGCGGCCCAAATGCTGGCCCACAACACTCCGAACACCACGCCCAGCAGCGCGTCCCGGCCCACCAGCGGATCGTTCAACCCGCCCGCCGCCAGCCGGCTCCAACTCACGATCGCCTGCGGCCAGTGCCGCCGGACGTAGGGCTCCACCGCGATGTAGCCCACCCAGAAGGCCGCCGCGATCAACAGCGAAATGGAGATGGCTTCAAACAACTGCACCACTTGGGCGGTGCTCGGGGAATGGTGTCCCGCCAGGATCCAGATCGCCATCTCGAGCACAAAGGCGAACATCGCCAGGCGCAAGGCTCCGCGCCGGTCGCCACGATCGCGCCGCAGGTTATAGCGCGCCAGCAACGTGGCCCCAAGAAGACCCGCGACCGCCAGCGTCAGCAGCGCGAACTGTATCGTCTTCTCTTCGCGGGAAGGCTGATACAACTGCATCCGCGAGGGCCTCGTCCAAGGGCCGATCAGGTCGAAGTACACGGGCTTGCCGCGCCACGCCGCCCCTTCCACGCGCAAGGACTCGTTCGGTACGCCCGGCCACGCGCCCAGCCACGCCGCGCGCTCGTCTTCGGCGGCCAGCGGAGTCCACTGCGGATCAGTCGGTTTGAACTGCGCCATGTCCAGGCCGGCGGCCGTGAACAACGGCTTCCAGTCGACCGGCCCGACGGTCGCGGGCGTCTTGTCCATCTGCGGCGGAACCGCCGTGAACGCAGTCATCCGCCCCCGCGTATCCAATTGCATTCCGATCATGCCCGACACTGTCTCCGGAGGATCGGCGATCGTAATCTGCCCGGTGGGCGACTGCCAGCTCTTCAAATATCGCGGACTCTGCCGGTACCAGAACACCACCGAAGGCGGCTCCGTCCCCGCAAGCCTCGCCCAGCGATTCGGCGTCTGCGTCTGCTTCTCGAGATATTGCAGGTAGTCCTGATCGTAGAGGAAGCCCCTCGCGGTATCGACCGGTTTCTCGGTGAAACCGAACGATCGCGCGTACTCGTGCGCCTTCAATTCGAGAGCGTCCGGCGGCAACTCGAGCGGCGCAACGTTCGCAAGCCTCGCGTATTCGCTCATCACCGTCACCGAGACCAACCCTACCAGCACCGCCGCGCCGCACAGCACGGCCCACAGCGGCCGCATTCCGCTGACATCGCCCGACCGCGCCACCAACTCGGGCGATGGCGTCTCACCCGCCGCGAGCGCCGCCGCCAGCGGATCCCCGCCAGGAAGCGCCGCCGCCACCGCCAGCGCCGTCGCTGGCCGCGCCTTCGGATCGGGCGCGAGGCATCGCTCAATCACCCGCTCCACCGACGGATCGATATCCTTGGCCACCGTCGACAGGCTCAGCGCCTGCGTCTCGTACTGCCGCTTCATCAACTCGGCCAGCGTCGAGCACTCGAAAGCACGCTTGCCGGTGAACATCTCATACAGCACTAACCCCAACGAGTAGATGTCGCTGCGAACCGACACCTCCCGCCCCGCCAGTTGTTCGGGCGACATGTAGGCAGGCGTGCCGGCCTTGATCTCGAGCCCCTGCACCTGGTCGGCCACCGCCGCCAGCCCGAAATCCATGATCACCACCTTGCCCTGGCTGTCGATCATGATGTTGGCGGGCTTCAGGTCGCGATGCAGAACGCCCTTATCGTGCGCCGCCGCCAGTCCCGCGCAGATGCGCCGCGCGAACTCGATCGCCTTATCGGCGGGCAGCCGTCCGATGCGCCGCAGCAGCGACGCCAGATCCTCGCCGTCGACATACTCCATCGACAGGAACAACTGCCCATCCACCTCGCCGATGTCGTATACCCGGCACACGTTCGGATGCGACACCTGCCGCGCGATGCGAACTTCGCCGTGGAATCGCGCGAGCATCGCCGGATTGCTCGCCATCCCGGTCGGCAGGAACTTCAGCGCGACGGGCTGATCGAGCGTGAGGTCGTTGGCGCGATACACCTCGCCCATGCCGCCCTTGCCGAGTTCGCCGATAATCTGGTAGCGCCCGACCAGAATTGCGCCAGGGTGGAACCGGCCCGCCTTCGGCAGCGTCGTATGCACCCGCGGGGCCGCCGACCCGCTGCCCGAAACCCGCGCCGGCGCCGGAGATGGTGTAGGCGTCGCAATACCGACAGTAGGCTCAATCGCGATGGTGGCGTCGTCGACGCCGCTGCTGACGGGACTGCCGCAGGACGGACAAAGCCGGCTCGCGTCGGGAACAGCCGATAGGCAGGTCTTGCACGTGATCATCGCAGCGCTTTCCTGAATCTAGCAGATCGGCTTTGTTAGCATGAAATCGCAATTCGCTTTATGACTCGCATTCTATCCCTCCACGCCCACCCCGACGACGCCGAAATTCTCGCGGGAGGCACATTGGCGCTCCTCGCTCAACTCGGCCATGACGTCACCATCGCCACCATGACGGCCGGCGATTGCGGCTCGGCCGAGTTCTCAGCCGACGAAGTCGCCGACATGCGCCGCAAGGAAGCAGCGTCGGCCGCGGCGATGATCGGCGCGCACTACCTCTGCGCCGAGTTCCGTGACCTGGCCGTGTTCAGTGACGACGCCTCGCGCCGCCGCGTGTGCGAACTCATCCGCCGCGTGCGGCCTGAACTGGTTCTGACCGCGTCGCCAATCGATTACCACTGTGATCACGAAGCCACCAGCACACTGGTGCGCGACGCCTGCTTCGCCGTCTCCGCGCCTAACTACACGACCGGAGCCGCGGACCCCGCGCCCGCCCTCGACCAGATCCCGCATCTCTATTTCATGGATTCCGTCGATGGCGCGGACCGCGACGGTCGCCCGCAATTGCCCGACTTCATGGTCGACGTCACCCCGCAATTCGAGTTGAAAAAATCCATGCTCGCGCAGCACGTCAGCCAGCGCAACTGGCTTAAGAAGCAGCACGGCATGGAGGACTACCTCGAACAGATGGAGGCCTGGACCCTGGCCCGCGGCGCCTCCGCCGGAGTCCGCTACGCCGAAGGTTTCCGCCGCTATGCCGTTCACCCGTACCCGCAGACCCCCTTGCTTGAGCAGTTGCTCGGCTCAAACGTCGTGCTGTCGACCGCAAAATCCTAGAACGGGGCCCGAAACATATGCGACTGCCGCTGTTTGTCCTGCTGCTCAGCGCCTGCGCCGCCGCGGCGCAGAACAAGACGGTGTTTTTGGTGACGGACGCCGAGGGAGTGGCCGGCGTCTGCCGCCAGGATCAGACCGATGCCAAGGACCCCGAAATGCGCCAACTGCTGACCGGCGAGATCAACGCCGCCGTCGAAGGACTCCTCGCGGGCGGCGTCGACTCCGTCATCGTCTGGGATGGCCACGACGGCAGCCAGACGCTCTCCACTCTCACCATCCACCCGAAAGCCCGCCTCCTTATCGGATCCCTGCCGCCCTCGATGCTGTTCGAGCGGCATTTTTCGGCCATCGGCTTCATCGGCCAGCACAGCATGGCGAACACCCGCGCGGGCATCATGGCGCACAGCTTCAGTTCCCTCGGCATTCAGAACATGCTATTAAACGGCAAACCGGTGGGAGAAATCGGCGTCGTGTCCGCGCTCGCCGGCCACTTCGGGACGCCGGTGATCCTGCTGACCGGCGACCAGGCGGCGGCCGACGAGATCCACCGCATCATTCCGCGGGCCGAGTTAGCCGTAGTCAAGGAAGGACTCAGCCGTCACACCTGCATCAGCCTATCGGCCGAGTCAGCCCGTCGAACCATCCGGGAAGCCGCACTCCGCGCCGCGGCTAGGATTGGGTCTGTAACTCCCTACGTCGCGCCCGGCCCAGTTACGCTGGAAATCGAGCATACCACCCGTAACTCGCTGCCCATCGAGACCACGCCGCGCCCGGGAGTTACCGTGGTCGACGACAGGACCATCCGCTACCAGGGCAAGGATATTCTCGAAGCCTGGACGCTCTATCGCGAGAAGTAATCCATCAACCTGGCCACGACCCGTTGGAAGCCCAGCGGGTCCAACACACTCGATAGGACGATCAGCAATCCGCACGACTCCGGGTAGTGTTGGCCGTGCTGCAAAGCGCCGCCTTCGCGCGAGTAGCCGCACACCCTTTCCGGCACAATCCACGTATGCGAGTCATACGAATTAGCGTCCAGCCCCAGCGTCGCAACCGGTCCTCTTGATAACTCACCCACGGAACCTCCGTCTGCGTCAATGTCCGAAATCAAGCCGGACCGCCTCACCCTCCACCAACTTCAACACACCCGCGGCCGTGACGGTCTTCGTCGCCTGACCTATGAGAAACCGCGTCGTCGGACTATTCGGAATCCGCCACTGTTGGTCGGCCGATCCATAACCGGCCGCGGCATCGTCTCGTCGCCGCGCGACGCCAGAACCACCCCACGAAACCGCCCGGATGCCGCCTTAGTCGCAAGCACCGGCGTCATGCCCAAGCACGGGTCCTTGCAGCGCACCAGACAGCCGACCGCCGGCTATCCGATATAGACTTGTCGTTATGCAACGCAGGACCTTCCTAATGGGCGGCGCCGCCGCGCTCGGCGCCCTGGGCGCGAACGATCGCGTCAACATCGCCGTCATCGGCGTCGGCGGACGCGGCCGCGACCACATAACCTCCATCGCCAAGCAACCCAACGCGCGCGTAGCCGCCGTGTGCGACGTCAACCAGGCGCAGTCCGAACGCGCCGTCGCGCTCACCGAAAAGGTGCAAAACTCGAAGCCCAAAGTCTACGAGGACATGCGCAAGCTCTTCGAGGACAAGGATATCGACGCCGTCTCCATCGCCACACCGAACCACTGGCACGCCCTCGCCACCATCTGGGCCTGCGAGGCCGGCAAGGACGTCTACTGCGAAAAGCCCGCCTGCTACAACATCTGGGAAGGCCAGCGCATGGTGGCCGCCGCGCGCCGCAACAAGCGCATGGTCCAAATCGGCATGCAGAGCCGCAGCACCGAACACAAGATCCGCGCCGTGCAACTGCTCAAGGACGGCGCCATCGGCAAGCTCTACATGGCCAAGGGTCTCTGTTTCAAGCGCCGCGTCTCCATCGGACACACGCCTGACGAGCCCGTGCCGCCCGGCGTGAACTGGGACCTCTTCCTCGGCCCCGCCGCCATGACGCCCTACAGCAAGAACCGCCTCATCTACAACTGGCACTGGTTCTGGAACACCGGCAACGGCGACATCGGCAACCAGGGCATCCACGAAATGGACATTGCCCGTTGGGGCATGGGTCTCGGCCTGCCCAAGGGCGGCGTCTCCACCGGCGGCAAGTTCGTCTACACCGACGACCAGGAGACCCCCAACACCCAACTGGCGTTGCTTGAATACGACGGCGCTGAAATCCAGTTCGAAGTTCGCGGCCTGCCCACCGGCGGCGAGTCCGACATCGCGCCCTCCGGCCCGAACTTCGTCGGCGATTTATTCTACGGGGAGAAGGGCTACATGTCGGTCGACCACACGGCCTTCCACATCTACCTCGGCCCCAAGCGCGAGCCCGGCGAGAGCATGAAGTCCACCGAAAAGGTCGACGCCACCGTCCCCCACTTCGCCAACTTCATCGACGCCATCAAGAGCCGCAGGCATGAGGACCTGCACGGCGACGTCGCCATCGGCGTCGAGTCCGTCGCCCTGGTCCACATCGCCAACACGAGCTACCGCCTCGGCCGCAAGCTCGCCTTCGACCCCGCCACCGAGTCCTACCTGGGCGACGAGGAGGCCAACCGCATGAAGACCCGCAACCCCTACCGCGCCCCGTACATCGTTTCCTGAGCGAACCAATGCCTGAACCACTCATTCTCACCACGACCGTGGGATCGTATCCCATCCCCGCCTGGCTCGAAGGAGCCCGCACGGAAGAAGCGCGTCTCGACGCCACCCGCGTCGTCTTCGACATCCAGCGGCAGGCCGGCATCGACCTGCCCACCGATGGCGAACTCTACCGCTTCGACCCCAACCACCCCGACACCAACGGCATGATCGACTATTTCGTCGAGCGCCTGTCGGGCGTCCGCACCCGAACGGGCCGCGCCGACTGGGACGCTTGCCTCTCGGTGCCGCATCTCCGGTTTCGTCGCAAACCGGCGGGCGTCGTCGAAACCGCCATCGGCGAAGGTTGGATGAATCTGCTTTGCGACTGCCAGGACGCCGCGTCGGTGTCCGGCGGCCCCTTCAAGTTCACGGTCACCAGCCCGTACATGTTGGCCCGCACGCTGCTCGACCGCCACTACGGCGGATTCGAACCCCTGCTGATGGCCATCGCCGACGCTCTCGCGGCCCAGGTTCGCGCCCTGCCCTGCGACACCCTGCAGGTGGATGAGGCGAACCTGCCCGGCAATCCGCAGGACGGCGCCATCGCCGCGCGCGCCATCAACCGCGTGCTCGACGGGTTCGGCGGCCGCACGGCCGTGCACTTCTGTTTCGGCAATTACGGCGGGCAGGTGATCCAGCACGGCCACTGGTCCTCGCTGGTCGAATTCCTGAACGCCCTGCACGTCGATCACCTGGTGATGGAGTTGGCGCACCGTCCGACAGACGACCTCGAGGCGTTGCGCGGAGTCGACCCGCGCATCAAACTGGGCATCGGCGTGATCGACGTGAAAGTGAATCAGATCGAAACGGCCGAGGACGTCGCCCGGAGAATCGAAACCGCCGAGCGCGCGCTCGGGCCGGGACGCGTCCGCTGGGTCCACCCCGATTGCGGATTCTGGATGTTGAAGCGCAGCGTCGCCGACCGCAAGATCAAGGCGCTGGTTGAAGGCCGTGATCTCTATCTGGGAAAAGCCAAGACCATGACCGCGGTCTGACCGCGCGATCAGGAAAAGTAGGCCGTCGCCAGTTCCGGTGAGAGTTCGAGGGCCCTGGCCCACAGGGCCCTGGCCTCTTCCATCTGTCCCGACGCCTGCAACGCGTGCCCCAGGTTGACGAGCGCCTCGGGAAACTCCGGCCGCTTCTCGAGCGCTTCGCGATAGTGCCCCGCCGCGGCTTCATTCTGCCCCGCCTGCTGCAGCACCAGCCCGATATTGAACATCAGTTCCGGAGCCGCCTCCGCCACGGCGCGCAACGCCTGGTAGGAGGCGAGCGCCTGTTCCGCGTCGCCGGCCACCACCGCCGAGGCGGTCTGCCCGGCTAGTGCGAGCGGGTGCGCCGGCGCGATGGCGAGCGCATGACCGAAGACCTGTAACGCATCCTCATACCGGCCCAGTTTGTACTTGCACACGCCGATGTCTATCAGGGCTTCCACCCAGGACGGCCGCGAGTTCGAAGCGGATTCGAAGGCTTGCAGCGCGCGGTCGAGTTCGCCCCGGTCGTAACGAATGGTGGCCAGGCGGAACCAGGCGTCGGCCCAGTCCCTGCGGATTTCGACCATCTGCTCGTAAGCGAGTTCGGCTTCTTCGGGTTCGCCCAGTTGCTCGCACACGAGCGCGAGGTTCCACAAGCGGTCGGGCGCGGGCCGCAGCGTGAGGGCTTCTTCGTAGCACGCCTTGGCGGCCGCGAAGTCGCCGGCTTCCTGCAACACGGCGCCCAGATTGGCGTGCGCCTGCGCGGCCCGCGGATCGAGCCGCAGCGCCTCGCGATAGGCGTGTTCGGCGGCCGGCGCAAACCCGGCCTTGTGATTCGCCAGCGCCCGGTTGTACCAGGTTTGATACTCTCCGGGAGCGATTTCGGTGATGGTCTTGGCGTATTGGGCCGCGCTCGGATAGTCCTGTTCGGCGAACGCCGCCGTCATCAGACCTTCGAGAGCGGTTCGCGAGTCCGGTTTCACCGCCAGCAGGCGCCGCGAATAATCCTGGACGCCGGCGTAATCCTTGTGCGCGGCCGCCAGCGCCACCAGATTCGACAGCATCTCCACATTTTCCGAGTAGGCGGGCAGCAGCCGGGCATAAGCGTCCTTGGCCTCCTGCAGCCTCCCCATGAACTGCAGCGCCACCGCCATCCCGAACACCGCCTTCTCGGACCCGGGCTGTAGTTCAAGCGAGTCCTGAAACGCCTGCAGCGCCCGGCTGTAACGCCCCAGCCGCAGGTGGCAATACCCCAGTCCGACGTGCGCCTGCCAAAGTTGGTTGTGGCGCGCCGCGGCCGTCGTGAAGGCTTCGATCGCCTGCTCGTACTTTCCCAGCCGCTCGTAGCAGACGCCCAGGTTGAAACCCGCCGTCGGATGGTCTGGAGCGGCGGCTCGGATCTTGGCGAAGTATTCGGCCGCCTTGGCGTACTCGCCCAGTTGGAAATGCAGGTTGCCGGCGATTCCGTACAGATCACCCGAAGGCGGCCCGGACTCGAGCGCGCGTTCCACCTCGGTGGCGGCTTCCCGCGTTCGGCCTTGCATGTGCAGCCCCATGGCCACGCCGGCCGCCGCGGCTTCAGCCGGCCGGATAGAGGCGGTCGGCGCCACTTCATCGGGCGCCATGAGTCGGTCGACGAGTTCCTCGTCGACAAACCATAGCCAGTGATCAGTGAATTCCGACATCCCTTTCTCGCTTCCTCAGTTCGCGATCCGCAGTTGGTGCAACTGGATCAGGCGAACTTGAGCGGCCTCGTCCTTATCTTTCCATAGACCGATGCCGCCGACCGCCAACCGGTCGTCATTCCACGTATCGACGAGTTCGTCCTGAATATAAGTGCGAAACGTCGAACCGAGGATATCCGAACGCACTTTATAGACCGTATCCAGCTGAACCGGCATGCGCAGATCGATCTGGGTCTTCTGCGTCTCCTCGCCGTTAATCACCGCCGTGCGCGACAGCGCGGCTCGCGGTCCCTCGCCGCCCCGGATCAACTCAAGCTTCATCGCATAGTAGTTTCTCGGGTTCGCGGCGCGAAACACCCAGCCCAAGCCCTTCGATTCGATTTGGCCCTGAAACTCGAACCGATAATCTGTCATCGTCAGCGACGGCCGGAAAATGTAGACCTGGCGGCCGGCAAAGGCTCCCGGCGTCTGTCCGGCCCAATCCACCGCCCAACTGCCCTCACCGGGAATCAGGCTTTGGCCGTAGACTTCCACCCGGCCTTCGTTGGCGGTGGCCGCCGCCTTCGGGACAAACGCCTCGTGGATCAGATAAGCCACCAGCAGCGCCGCCAGAATGAGCGCGATCACCACGGCGATCCGGCGCGCCTTGGCCGCCGGCGTGATCGTCGGATTGACCTGCCGCTCCATCTCGGCGCGCAGCGCTTCGAGGTCGGCCGTCTCGGTCATCTTGCGGCGATTCTTGTCCAGACGGGTAGTCGGGGCATCGGCCGGCGCTGGTTCAGCCGGCCGCGCCAACACTGGAGCGGGCGGAGGGGGCGGCGGCGCGACGGGAGCCGGTTCGACAGGCGCTGGAGGCGCCAGCGTCTCGGCCTCGGCCGGAACGTGGCTGTCGGCATCGCTTTCGCCGACTTCGGAATCCGGCTCGGAAACGATCGGCGGAGCCTCTGGGCTCGGCCCGAACACGAGTTTGGGACGGAGCGGCGAAGTGGCCAGAGCCGGCGTATAAATTTCGAACGTCGGTTCGGCGAAATCGCCCTCCTCCAACGGAGTCGAGGCTCCATCGGCGAGTTTCAGGTCCACCACCGCGGGCAAGGCGCACAGCGCGGGAACGACTTCGCGGGCGGGCGCCGGTTCGGCCGCCGGAACCGGTTCCGGCGCTGGAGCGGACCACAGGAACTCGGATTCGGCGTGCGCGGCCGGCTCAACCGCCGCGGACGCCTCGGCCGGCTCGTCGGCAGCGGGAATTTCGGAGACCGCGGGGACAGGCTCGACCGCGGTCGCGGGCTCAACGTTCGAAATCGCGTCGGGTGCGGCCGGGACAAACGCCTCCGCGGCGGCCTCGGTCGCAACGACGGGCAGCGACGTTTCGGGGAGAGGCGACCCGGTCGGCGATTCAAGCGCGAAGGCCGGCTTCGAGTCGATCGCGGCCAGCGACAACGGCGCCTCGAGCGGCTTTACAATCAGCGGAGGCGCGATAACCGAGGAAAGTTCGTTCTCGACCGCAGTTGGCTCAACCAACGCCGTAGGCTCAACCGACGCCCATGGCTCAGCCGATACTGCTGGCTCAACCAATCCCGCCGGCTCGACCGGCGCCGCAGGCTCTGCCGACGCCGTGGGCGAAACCGAGACGGCAGGCTCAGCCGGCGCTGCGGGCGCACCCAACACCGCAGGCTCAACCGACACCGCGGGCTCAACCGACGCCGCGGGCTCAACCGACGCTGCGGGCTCAACCGACGCCGCGGGCTCAACCGACGCCGCGGGCTCAACCGACGCCGCAGGCTCAACCGACGCCGCAGTCTCAACCACATCAGCGGACTCGACCGGCACTGCGGGCTCGACCGACACCGCAGGCTCGACCGGCACTGCGGGCTCGACCGACACCGCAGGCTCGACCGGCACTGCAGGCTCGACCGACACCGCAGGCTCAACCCGATCCGCAGGCTCAACCCGATCCGCAAGTTCAACCGGAACTGCGGACTCAACCAGCCCTGCAGGCTTACTCGCCGCGGTGGGTTCAGCGTGGGCCGCTGGCCCAACCAGAGCCACAGGCCCAGCCGACGCAGACCCGGGAGCATCAGGCGCGACAGGCGCCGATTCTCCCGAAGCCTTCAACGTCTCAGCCGGTGCAACCGCGCCCGGCGCAGCCCCGGCAACCGGAAGCAACGCCCCTGACGCGAGCGAATCCGTTGCCCCCTTCGGCCCGGACGCGGCAGCCGGGGGCGCCTCGATCTTCTTCACCGGCGCCGGCTTGACGGCAGGCGTATCCCAATCGAGCAGCCTCGCCCTTCGCGGCTTCGGCGCGGGCGCATCCCCGGCCGCATCCGGATCGAGCATCCCAAGCGCCGCCCAATTAATAACGACTTCCGGCCGGTCCTGATCCGATTTCGGAGGCTCGGCGGCCTGTGGGGAAGCGTCAAACAGGTGAGCGTCCGCCTCCGCAGCCGCTTCGGGCGCCGCAGGACCGGGGGCGGCATCCCCAACGGATGGCGCCGGTTCTGGTAGAGGTGCAGCGGGTGCAACGGGCGGGGCGGCTGGCGCTATCGCGTGCGCCGAAGTCCCGTTCTGCGTCGGCTTCACCTTCGGCGACTCGATGGCCGAATCCATCTCTTCGAGAGCGCGTCGAGCGGCCTGCTCATCCACCGCCTGGTCCGTGTTGCCGGCCAGGCTCAGGATATCTCCGATCGTGCGCGAGTACTCGGCCTGGAACTCGAAAGGCGCCGCCGATTCTCCGCGAATCGGTGCGCTGCGCACACGGGCGATGGCCAAATCCACCGGCCGGACCGTCGTCACCAACCGCCATTTGAATGAGGTGGGAGGGGGCTCCGCCCCACCGCCGACAACCGGCCCGAAATCCTGCCTGCCGCCCAGCAGCACGGCGGCCGGCGTCTGGCCCTCCCCGGCATCGGGGAAAATCGTCGAGCTGGCCAGCTCCGGCGGAACGGAGTGGATCGCCGGACTCGAGACGGCCGGTTCAAACTGATGTGGCAGAAATCCGCTCATCCCGGGCGGAGAGCCGCCCGCGGACACCTGTTCGGCGGCGACGGACGCTGCGGCGTAGCGTTCCTGTTGCGGCGCCGCGGCGCCAGACTCGATTTCCCGTCGCGCCTTTCCCGGACCGATCGCACTCGCCGAGCGCGACGCCCGTAGCGGCGTCGTCAGCGGCCGACGTTCCGGTTCGGTCTCCTGCGCCTGGAGTAGCCGGGTCAGGGCAAGGCGGTTGTATTGTTCCTGGTACTTCTGCCGGTGAGCTTCCGAGCAAAACTCTCCGTAGCCGGTGAGTTTTCTCAGCAGCGCCAGCTCGTTGCCGCAATACAGACAGCGCATATTTCCTTCATCGGCATCGGAACCGAGATACTAGATAGTGATCTTCACAAAACCCTAGGGCGAACCCACTATCCGGCCCGAGGAACCACCACTACTGTAAGGTACATTACACTATTACCACCAAGGCGCATGTCCCTTTCGGCTCCGACCCATACATCGACAATCTCCGGTTGTACTTTTAATTTCATCCCGAGAGAAGTACTGTTGGTACATAGGACTAAAGTTCCGGCTAGGTATGCCGATGCTATTAGAGTGCGGAGGAAGTCCGAAAGCACTCACCCGAATTTGGAGAAAAGATGGCAAAGCACGAAGCTCTTAAAAATCATATCGAAGCTCTCAGAGATGCGATACCGGAATTGAAGGGAGTTCTATTGGCGTCGATCGAGGGTCTTCCCATCGCGCACTCCCTTTCCAATGCCGCGGATCCGAACCGCGTCGCCGCCATGGCGGCCGCTGCGTCCAGCCTGGGCCGCCGGATCAGCGACAGCCTCACCATTGGAACCCTGGCGGAGATCGCCATCCGGGCCGATGAAGGCTGGCTGTTCATTTACTCAGCCGGAACCAAGGCTGTCCTGGCCGTGATGGCCCCCCAGACCGCGAACGCCGGCCTCGTGCACCTCGAAGCCCGCTCCGCCGCCAAGGAAATCGGCGAACTGTTCTGATTCGCGGCGGACCTCGCCGCTACCCTATCGGTCCCGCCGCTACAATATAACGATAGTGGCTGACCACGTGACGGCTGCCCCACAGGCCGGACCCGAGGAGCATCCCGCTGGCGATCAGCACCAGGCGCTGCTGGATGTTTCCCGGGCGATTCTGGCTCATCGCGACCTGAACGGGCTGTTCCGCGACCTTTGGCGCCTGCTCGGCCAGGTCCTGCGGTTCGATTTCCTCAATCTGCTGCTCTACGACGCGTCTCTGAACGCGATGCGTCTGCACATCCTCGAGACCGCCGAACCCTTCGGCTCGGCTGTCTCCAAGGGTCCGCACGCCCTCGACGTCACACCGTCGGGTAAGGCGTGGCTCGACCAGGCCCCGGTCATCATCGAGGATGTCGCGGGAGAGCCGCGCTGGCCCTTCGTCATGCAGCTGTTGGGACAGCGAGGCATCTCAACCGCCTGCTACTACCCGCTGACCACGGCGCACCGACGCCTCGGCGCCATCGGCTTCGGCTTCCTCTCGCGCCACCCCATCACCCGCGCCGAATCCGAATTTATCCAGAACGCCATCGCCCCGGTCGCCGTCGCCGTCGACAACGCCCTCAGCCAGGACGAACTCGCCCTGGAACGGGACCGCCTCCGCGCCCTGCTCGATATCTCCAACGCCCTCAACGCGAATCTCCGGAAGCCGGACCTGTTCATCACCATCAGCGCCACCCTCCGCACCGTGATCCCCCACGACTACGCGAGCGTCACCCGGCCCGGCCCCGAACCCGGAACCATGGTCCTCAAGGCCCTCGACTTCCCGAGCGGCGGCGGAATCATCCACCAGGACATCACGTTCCCCATCGAAGGCTCCGCCGCCGGACGCGCCCTCGCCGCCCGCCGGGTGCTCGCCTTCAGTCGCGCCGACCTCGAGGCGCTCGGCTCGGCCGCCGCCCAATCCATGGTGCGTGAAGGACTTAGGAGCGTGCTCTGCGCCCCCCTGGTCACCCCGAACGGCGTCAAAGGCACCCTGAATCTGGCCAGCTTCAAGGACAACGCCTTCTCCGACGCCGACGCCGCCTTTCTCGGACAGGTCGCCACCCAGGTCGCGCTCGCCGTCGAGAACGTCGCGGCCTATCGTGAGATCTCCGAACTGCGCGACCGCCTCGCCGAAGAGAAACTCTACCTCGAGGACGAGATCCGAAACGAGCAGAATTTCGGCGAAATGGTGGGCGAAAGTGACGCGTTCAAGCGCGTTTTGAAGCAGATCGAGACGGTTTCCCCCACACCGGCGACGGTCCTGATCCTCGGAGAGACCGGCACAGGAAAAGAACTTGTGGCGCGCGCCATTCACGAGTGGAGCACCCGCAAGGACCGCACCTTCGTCAAGCTGAACTGCGCCGCCATCCCCACCGGCCTGCTCGAAAGCGAACTGTTCGGCCACGAGCGCGGCGCCTTCACCGGCGCCATCGCCCAGCGCATCGGGCGCCTCGAACTAGCCGATAAAGGCACGCTGTTCCTCGACGAAATCGGCGATATCCCCCTCGAACTGCAGCCGAAACTGCTCCGCGCGCTCCAGGAGCACGAATTCGAGCGTCTGGGCAGCACCCGCACCCAGAAAGTGGACGTCCGCCTGATCGCCGCCACTAATCGAGACCTGACCGCCATGGTCGCCAACCGCGAGTTCCGCGCCGACCTGTACTACCGGCTCAACGTTTTCCCCATCCAGGTGCCGGCCCTGCGCGACCGCGTCGAGGACATCCCGATCCTGGTCCGCCACTTCTCGCAGAAATTCGCCCGCCGCATGAATCGCCACATCGAAACCATCCCCACCGACGTGATGAACGCCCTGGTGCGATACCCCTGGCCCGGCAACGTCCGAGAACTCGAAAACTTGATCGAGAGAGCGGTGATTCTGTCGTCCGGATCCACGCTGCGCGTCCCCGGCCTCGAAACCGGCGCGGCCCCGGCGGCCGCCTCGGGCCAGACCCTCGCCGACGCCGAACGCGACCACATCGTCCGGACCCTCACCGAGTCCGGCTGGGTGCTCAGCGGCCCCAACGGCGCCGCCGCCCGGCTCGGAATGAAACGGACAACGTTGCAATCGCGCATGAAAAAGCTCGGAATTGTGCGCGAATAGGCTCGCTAGAGCACGAAAACGTCTGTTATTCTGGGCAAAGAAAAGGCGAACCGCACGTGAGCAACATCCCGGAACAACTCGCCGAACTTCGCCAACGGGTCGCCGGCATCAACCGGAAGTATGAGGATGGGCCGCCACCCCAACCGGTAGTAGCCACTCGCCGCCCGGCCCGCTACTTCGTCGAAGAGTGGCTCAGCGGCCAGGAAATCCAGACCCCACACGGCGCCCATTTCGAGACCGAGCGCCTCTATGAGCGGCACAAGCGGCACGGCTCGCTCGATATCGGGGACCTGGCCGAACTCCCGCACGACCTGCTCGACGCCATTTCCCAGGGGACCGTCCCGGCGCACAGCCCCGAAAAGTGGGCCTTCCTCGACACCGAAACCACCGGGCTTGCGGGCGGATCCGGCACCTACGCGTTCCTGATCGGCGTGGGCCGCATCACGCCCGAAGGCTTCCGCGTCCGCCAGTTCTTCATGCGCGAGCATGGCGAGGAGGCCAGCCTGCTCAGCGCGCTCGCCGATCACCTGGCCGGGTTTGAGGTCCTGATCACCTACAACGGCAAGACCTACGACCAGCCGCTGCTCGAAACGCGCTACCGCATGTCGCGCTTCCGCCCCCCCTTCGACCGCATGCCGCACCTCGACCTTCTGCACGGCGCGCGCCGCCTTTGGAAGCTGCGGTTCGACAGTTGCCGCCTGGTGGAACTCGAAAATCAGATCCTCGGCGTCGAGCGCGAGGGCGACCTGCCGGGCGAAATGATCCCGTACGTGTACTTCGAGTACCTGCGCACGGGCGAGGCGTACCAACTGGTCCCGATCCTGCACCACAACGCCATCGACATCCTGACGCTGGCCTGCCTGACCGGGGTCGTGCCCTGGGCGTTCCGATCGCCCGAACAGGCGCGCCTGTCGCATGGAGCGGAAATGGTGGGACTCGGGCGCTGGTTCCGCCAGGCCGACCAGCCGGAGCGCGCGCTCGAACTGTTCCGGCGCGCCGTCGGTCTGGGACTCAAGGACGAACTGATGTTCCGCACGCTGTGGGACATCTCGCTGCTCGAGCGAAAGGCGGGTCGGGACGACGCCGCGCTGGCGGTGCTCACCGACCTCGCCGCGGAGCGTAATCCATACCGCGTGCCGGCGCTCGAGGAACTCGCCAAACACTACGAACATCGGGAGAAGAACTACCCCATGGCGCTCGAGATGACCCGCGCCGCGCTCGGCTACGCGGACACCCCGGCGCTTCGAAAACGGGAGGCGAGGCTCGCGCGCCGCGGGTCAGGGCCACGTCCCCGGCGCCTGCTGTAGCCGGGGCAGCTTGCATTTCCCGCGGCGATGAGATACAACAACCGTTCGCGGCCCATGATCGGCATCTCCTTAGGAAGCTGGGCGTTTCACACAGGACCATTCGCGAACGAGCCGTTGCCGCTCGAGCGCGTCCTTACGCGGCTGGCGGCTCTCGACTACGATGGCGTCGAGATCTCCGGCGCCGCTCCCCACTTCCCGCTCCACGACGCGAGCCCGTCGCGCCGCACCGGTTTGCGGCGAAAACTCGAAGAGTACGGCCTGGGGATTTCCGGATATTTCGCCGATCTTTCGGCCATCAATCCCGCCACCGATGGGGCTAAGCCGGCCTACCTGGACCTGTTCACGCGCAACGTCGAACTCTGCGCCGACATCGGGAGCCCCACCATTCGCGTGGATGCCGGAGCGGCCCAGGGGACGCTGTCGGAGTGGGATTACCACCGCGCGGGAGAACGTCTGGCGGGCGTCTGGACCGAGGCCGCCAACATCGCCGCCCTGCACCGCGTGGCGCTCGCCTGGGAGTTCACACCCGCTTTCATCTACAACAAGCCGACCGAAGTGGCGGCGCTGCACCGCAGGGTGGACCATCCGAACTTCCACGTGCTGTTCAGCACCGCGCACGCCTACATGAGTTCGGTCGCCGGCGCCCGCCAGCACGGCGCCCGCGAGACGCTGACCGGCGGCGTGCCGGAGTTCCTCAAGAAACTGGAGGACCGCGTCGGCGCCATCCACCTGATCGACTCCGACGGCGCGCTCGACCAACGGCAGACCACGCGCGCACGGCCCTTCGGCGAAGGCCACATCGACTTCCGCGCGCTCGCTCCCCAGTTGCTCGACCTGCCCCGCATCAAGTGGTGGTCGATCGACCTGGCCGGCTGCCCGGACGCCTGGGACCTGCTCGAGCCGAGCCGCGACTTCGTGCTCGAGATGCTGAACACGAAAGTCGCGGCCTGACGCGGCTTACTCGCCGGGACGCAGGGCGCGCCCCGTGTCCTCGCCATACAGTTTGAACAGCCGCTGGAAGAACGCCGGGCCGGCGAGAGGCGCGCGCCATTCGAGCACCGTTCCCAACTCCTTCAGCCGCGAAGTAACGGCCGCCGGATTCACGTCCTGCACCGCCTTCCCTTCCTTCACCGCCATGGCCGCCGCCACCGCCGCGGCCTGTCCGATGATCATGTACTGCGGCTCCATGCGAAGCGTCGAGTAAGCCACGTGGCTCGCCGAAAAGCACACCGGGACCAGCAGGTTCGCCGCCTGTCCGCGTTTGGGCAGGATCATGCGGAACGGAATCTGATAGGGAGTGACCGAAACCTGCATGTCGCCTTCGTTCTCCACGGCGCCGTCCGCGGTGGCCAGCCGCTGTATGTTATGCGAATCGCTGTTATAGGATCCCATCCCGATGGCGTCGGACTTAGTCAGATCCGTCTGAATATCGCGTTGACTCATGACATATTCGCCCACCATGCGGCGCGCCTCGCGAATATATAACTGATGCGGCCAGTTCTCGTTGTCGGTGAACTCATCCTTCGCGAGCCCCCAGCCATTCACTTCCTTTTGAAGCGACGCCGGAACGCGCGGATCGTGGGCCAGGAAATAGAAATATCCCTTCGTATAATTCACGTGATCGCGCCAGATGCGCTCGCGTACGGCGTAACTCCCGTCCGGATAATCCCAGCTCTTGCCGATATAGTCGGTCGAGAAGGCGCCCTGGTTATTAATGTCGGCCTTGCGGTTGGGAATCCTGGCGATCAGCGTGACATTGTGCATCACCGGCGGCTTGCTATTCTGCCGGGTCTGGGCTTCGATCAGCCGGGCCATTAACTCATAGCGTTTCGGATCGTATCCGGGGGGCTTCGGGAAGGCCACGCTGTTAGCCGGATCCTCGGAAAGGATCATGCGGAAGTTATACGCCTGCACCTTCCTGTCGCCCGAGCCGGCGGCCGCCTTCGGACCGGGATCCACCTCCGGCAGCAGCTTTCCATTGGCGTCATAAGGAGAGACGCGCACCAGAAACTGGTGGTACGGCGTACGGTCGCGCACGCCGGCGAGCGATTCGCCGTATTGCGCGGCGGACTCGCGCCCCACCGCGTATTCGACGCCCGCCTGCGCCATCAGGTCGCCTTCGTAGGAGCAATCGGCGAACACCTTCGCGGCGAACACCGCCCCGTCCTCGGTCGTGATCGAAACCACTCGCTGGCCTTGCTTGCGGACGCCCGTCTTCTCGCGCAGCCGATGCCGCATCAGCACGCGCACCTTCGCCTCCGCCAGCATCTCTCGCAACACCTGTTCGCCGATCTTGGGTTCGTAGAACCAGGCCACATCCTGCGCGTAGCGGCCGATCTCATACTTGCGCCCGACGCGCCAGTAAAACTCGAGCGCGTCGCCGCCGATCACTTCTTTCTTCCCGAAATCGGTGCGCGACAGGCCGCCGGTGGCCATGCCGCCCAAGTGCGAGCCGGGCTCGAGCAGCGCCACGCTGAGTCCTTCGCGAGCGCCCCGAACGGCCGTGATGACGCCGCCCGCGGTCCCGCCATAGACCACCAGGTCGAACGATTGCGCATCGGCGAAAGCGCTCAGGCAAAGCAACGGAGTAAGTAAAATTGCACGATTCATTCCGTTCGAATTGTATGGCGCCGGGCGCCGGCCCTGCCTGGGCCTCCGCAGGCCGTTGGAAACCGCGGGGCCGGGTGTTAGGATTTAGGTTGTCAGCAGCCTTTTGGAAGGCGGTCCGTATGAGCGCACTCTCTCCTCTGATGACGCTCGGCGCGGGCGCGACGGAATCGCGGTTGCAGCCGGTCATCGCCGCGGTGCTGGAAGGCGGCTCGCCCGAAGACCGGATTCTCGCCGCAACGCGCGCCCTCCAGGAGGCGGGCGAGGCAGGCCGCTCCGAAATCGCCGAGTGGATCAGCCGCCTGGTTCCCATCGAGTCGCTCGTCCCCGAGATTTATCGCGAATGGCGTCCCTTGGTTCGAGACTCCATGATGTATGTCTTCGCCCACCTGAGCGACCAGCGCCTGGCCGCGAAACTGGTGGAGCAGGTGGACCTGCCGCCCGACTCCGAACCGGTGCGACGGCTGCTGACGTTGATTTCGAAGATGCCGGGCATCCAGAAGTTCGGCCAGGTGATCGCGCGCAACCGGCACCTGGATCGATCCGTGAAGACCGCTCTCTCCGAACTCGAAAACGGCCTGAACGACGTGGACGCGGGTATGATCGGCGGCATCATCGTCGATGAACTGGGCGCGGCCCTGTATCGCTATGAAGTCGAGGTGACGCCCGAGGTCTTCAGTGAAGCGAGCGTGAGCGCGGTGGTCCGCTTCACCTGGAGCAACCCCGATAACGGCCGTCGCGAGCGAGGCGTGTTCAAGGTCCGCAAACCCTATGTGCCGGCGTACTTCGCCGAGGACATGAACCTGCTTCAGGGCTTAAGCCGGTTTCTGGCTAAGGACAGCCAGTTCGAAAAGGGCATCGGAGAGGTGGCGAAAACGGTGGGCGAGGTCCGCATGCTGCTGGAGCACGAACTGGACTTTGTGCGGGAGCAGGCCACCCTGGTGGAGGCGTACCGCACCTACCGTTACACATCGGGCGTGCGCGTTCCCGGCCCCATTCCGCAATTATCGACGCCCTGCGTGACCGCCATGACCGACGAGCGCGGCGTGAAGGTGACCGAAGCCCTGCCGCGCTCCCGGCGCGGGCGCGAGCGGATCGCCGAGCAGTTGATTGAAGCGCTGGTGGCGGCGCCGCTGCTTTCGCGCGACGAGTACTCATTGCTGCACGCCGATCCGCACGCGGGCAATCTCTTCTACGACGAGCAGACGCGAGAAATCGTCCTGCTTGACTGGGCGCTGGCGGAGCGCGTCAGCATCGAGGCGCGGCGGCACGTGGCGTTGCTGGTGATTCTGACTCTGATGCGAGATGCGCTCGGCATGGCCCGGGAGATCATCGAACTCAGCCTGAACGCCGCGGGCGACGCCGGTAAACGAAAGATCGTTCTCGAACGCGTGCGGGCGTTTTTCGATTCGCTCGCGCCGGGCGAGGAGCCGGATGCGTTGGACGCCATGCGCCTGCTGGACGGCCTGGCGCTGGAAGGAATCCGCTTTCCGACTTCGCTCGCGATGTTCCGTAAAGTGCTGTTTACGCTCGACGGCGTGCTGCACGACATCGCCGGACCCGATATCCGCCTGGACCACGGAATCGTGCGCGAGTTCCTGCTGCGGCTGGCGTCGAGTTATGGCTTTCACCACGCTCCGTTGACCCTGCGCGACTTTCTCACCTTGCAACAGAGCGCGCTGTTTTTTCCGCTAAGACAGTGGGCGATGGCGCGAGTCTGGCCGAGGACCCGCGCCGTCGGCGCCTAGAAAGTGACTCGTCCGGCCAGCTGGATGATTCGCGGATCGTAGGTCTGCGAAATCTGCCCGAACGTTCCGTAGGTGAAGTTAGTATCCGGGTTGCGGAATTGCACGGCGTTGAACATATTGAAGAAATCAGCGCGGATTTCCAGCTTCACGCGGCCTTCCAGAGTTAGCGGCGTCACCTTGGCGATGGTCATGTTCACGTTGGTCCGGTTGGGACCTCGGAACGAGTTACGGCCGAGCGTGCCGTAGCCGGACGTGGGCGTGGCGAATGCCGCCGGGTCGAAGTAGAAGTTCCCGGAGTCCCCGCTCGCCACCGTGGTGGTGGCGCGCGGATCGAAGAACCGGAGCGGAGAAACCAGATCGACGCGGACCAGTTGTGCGTCGCCCACGCCCGACGGTCCCGGATCCCGGCGCGTGCGATTCAGTCCGGCGCCGATGTCGAGCGGCTGGCCCGAACGGAAGCTGACCAGCGGGTAGAAGGTCCAGCCCTTGGTCAGTTTCCTGGGACCGCTCTGCCACAGGCTGTCGAAGGGAATCTCCCAGGATCCCTGGAACGAGACGTAATTGGGCAGGTCGAAGTCGGAGACGCCGCGGAACTGGTTCCAACTGTAGGCCGGCACGGAGGCGGTGCGCGAGCGGAATCCCGAGACGTTGTCAACGGATTTTCCGTGAGTCCACGATAACTGGTATTGCAGCGACCCGAGCCAGGGCGCCGTGATGTTGCGGCCGGCCAGGCTGACAATCAGGGCGTTGTAGTTGGAGCTGCCGACGTTGGCGAACGTGTCCATGTAACTGAACGAGTTCGGGTCGACGCCGGGCTGCGCGTTGAACAGCCGGACGTTGGTCCCCTTGAGGAAGGGATTGCTGTCCTTGAGACCGGTCAGCTTGTGCGAGTCGCTGCCCATGTAGGCTAACTCGACGGTGGTGTTGCGGAGTATTTCCCGTTGATAACTCAGGTTGTACTGGAAGATGTACGGCGTGCGCAGATGCTGGTCGACATAATAGACTCCGCCGCCGCCCGCGGGCAGGAAGCCGGCGTCGGAGAAGTTGATGTTCCTGGACGGCGGCTTCGACGGGAACGGATTCGGCTGACCCGTGGCGACGAACGGCTGCGACATGTAGTTCAGCGCGCCGGTTGGGTTGTCCGATAGCGGATCGAAGAACAGGTCGGCGAATCCGAAGAACGGCGCCTGGCCGTTGAACTGGAGGTTATCTTCGGCCTTCAGGATGTCGTAAAACATGCCGATTCCTCCGCGCAGGCTACTCTTGCCGTCGCCCTTGGGGTCCCAGGCGAAGCCCATGCGGGGCGAGAAATCGTTCTTGTCCGGAAAGTTGGCGCCGTTGGGCGCGTTCCTGTCGCCGGGAAGCAGCAGTCCCTTGGGCGCTCCGGGGAACACGGTGGATTGCTGGCCGATGGCGAGCGAGAAACTACGACCCTGCGTGTCATACTTCGGCGAGTTATATTCGTAGCGCAGCCCGAAAGTCAAAGTCAGATTGCGGCGAACCTTCCACTCGTCCTGGCCGAAGAAGCCGATGTTATAGGAGCGGATGTTGCTGGGGGCGCTGGGGAATTGCAGGAATTCGTCGGGCAACCCCATGAGGAAATCGGCGCGGTCGTTCTGTGAGAAGCTGCCGCCGCCCGTGCCGTAGAAGAAGAACTCGCCGTTGACGTAGTAGTCGTACAGCGTGTTGTCCTGGTAGGGCGTGTAATTGAAGCCGAATTTCATGGTGTGTTTGCCGCGGATCCAGGACAGCGTGTCGGACCACGTATAGGTGTTATCGATCAGCGTGGTGGGTCCGCCATAACTGAAGCCGAGACTCATGCCGCTGCCGAAGCCGAGCAGGGTGGGTCCAGTCGACTCGTCGGGAGTTATCCCGATGCCGAGTTGGCCGGGCGTCGGCAGTTTGGTGGCCGGCACGCCCTGTACGCGGCGGACGCGCTGGGCGCTGAAGCGGAAATCGTTGACCATGGCCGGCGACAGGGTCTTGGTGTAGTCGGCGCTGCCGAAATAGGTGTTATAGGCGCCGGTTCCGGGATAGCCGGGGACGTTCGCGTAGGCGAGCGACGGGCTGCCGGGCGCCGCGTTGACGGGCGCGAAGGCCTGTAGCAGCGGATTGCGGCTCGACCCTAGCGTCACCGTGAGGCGATCCTTCGGCGTGAACAGCAGGTCCACCTTTTCGGTAAGTTCGTCGCGATCGTCCTTGTCGGCGCCCTGGGCGATCAGGCTTCCCGAGGGGGAAGTGGGGATCAGGCTGGATTTGATGTAGTTGCGCGCGACGGAGTCAATACGGGTGGGGTCGATGACGCCGCGAGCGGCCAGCGACGGGTTCGACTGGAAGTACGGGTTGGCCTGGAGGAAACTCACCACCAGTGGGTCGGGGCCGGTGCGGGCCGCGTTCGACATCGAGAAGTCGCCGTTCAGTTCGGCGGGCGTGAAGACAGTGGTCTTGGCGGTGGTGCTGAGCCTGCTCTGGCGCTGGCCCTGGTAGCCGACCATAAAGAAGAAGCGATCCTTGCCGTTAAGAACTTTGGGGATCGTGATGGGTCCGCCAACCGAGCCGCCGAACTGGTTGCGCTTCAGGATTTCGCGGCCCAGGCCGTTGGCGTTGTTGAAGAACGAGTTGGCGTTGAGGGCGTCGTTGCGGATGTAGTCGTAGACGCTGCCGTGAACCGTGTTGGTCCCCGATTTGGTGACCACGCTGACGATGCCGCCGCCCGAACGGCCGAATTCGGCCGTGTAGTTGCTGGTGAGGATGCGGAACTCCTCAACCATGTCGGGGTTGGGGTTGTAGACGACGCCGTTGTTCAACAGGTTGTTGTTGATGCCGCCGTCGAGCGTGTAGGTGACCGAGTCCTGCCGGCCTCCGGCGACGCTGAAACCGCCGACGCCATTGGACTGCGCGTTGGACTCCGATGGAACCACGCCGGGCTGTAGCAGGGCGAGGTCGAGTACGTTGCGGCCGTTCAGCGGCGCGTTGACGATCTGAGTGGCCGTGACGGAGTTGCCTAGCGTGACCGCCACTGTCTCGACGCCGGTGGTCTGCGCCTCCACCTGGACGACCTCGCTGAGGGCGCCCACCTCCAGTTTCATGTCGATGTGGAGTGCTGCGTTAATCAGCAGTTTTTCGGGCGAACTGACCACCCTGCGAAAGCCGGGCTGTTCGGCCGATGCGCTGTACGTGCCGATTGGCAGTTGAAGGACCTGATACTGTCCGTCGGCGCCGGTGACGGTGGAACGGCTGACTTGCGTATCGACGTTCGTAACCGTGACTTTCGCGCCGGCGACGACTCCCCCTTGCGGGTCCGTGACAATTCCAATGACTCGCCCCGTTGCGTCCTGCGAGTAGAGGAACGCGCTGCACGATAGCAGCAGGGCGGTAACCCCGATGAAGCGGCGAAGCGTTTGCATTTGGTTGGCATCCTTCCGAAGCAATGAAGCGACGTGGCCCTTAGGGTCTAAGGCTACCAGAAATGCAATCGAACGATTATCAGGATCTTACTTTCGATTTGCGAAAACAAGCGTTCCGGCTATGTGGCGCGCGACCGCTTCGGCAAGCGTGGAGTACCCTTCCGGCTTGAAGTGGACGTTCGCCGGTTGCTGTAATTCGTTCAGTTTTTGGCGAACTTCAGCGTTTAAGTCATCGATTTCGATGTCGTTTTCGCGCATGATTCGCGCGGCCGCCTGGTTGTAGCGGAGGACGTCGACGTTCGAGCGGGGCGGCGAGACCTTCGCATCCGGGACGGGTGTCGTCGACGCCCAGATCAGCTTTGCGCCCGTCTGCTTCAGGCGCGCGACGATGCGGCGGAGGTTACGTTCGTAATCTTCAACGGTGACCTGAGGCCGGTCGTCCCACATCAACTTGAGGTCGTGCAGACCGAAATTGAAGTGGATGACGTCCCAGTGGCCTTTGCCGAGCCAGGTTTCGACGAACTGGACACCGTGTGTGGTGGGGCCCGCATTGTCGGGCACGCGTTGCACATTCGCCTTTCCTTCAAGCAGTTTTCGGACCGGAATGGTGTAGCCGATGGAGATCGAGTCTCCGATCAGCAGCACGCGGGGCAGGCCGGGCGTCTCCTGGACGGGCGCGAAGGAGGGGTCTGGCTGTTGTGCGAACGCGGTGATCGCGACGAACAGCGGGAGGATGCGGCGCAACATGCGATTCACTGTATCAGGCCGGGGTTGTAGGATGGTCGCTGACACTTATGCAGACCGATCGACCCGTGCCGGCTCGTGCTCGCAAGGCCCGCTCGCTGTACCAGAAGCGGGGTTTCGGAGTCCTGGGCACCGTATCCAAGAAGATGGCGGGATTCCCGTTTGCCTCCATAACGCCCTACAGCGTCGATTCGCAAGGCAGGGCGCTGTTTCTTTTCAGTGGGTTAGCGCAACACACGAAAAACATCCTCGAGGATCCGCGCTGCAGCCTGATGGTGTATGAGCCGAAGGCGGAGCAGGATCCGCTCGATAGCGCGCGGATGAATGTGGTGGGGGAGGTCCGGCCGGTTCCGGAGGACGAATGGGAGGCGGCTCGGGAACTGTATCTGAGGGATCATCCGGACTCGGAACAGTGGATCGGGTTCGGCGACTTCGGGCTGTACCGCCTGGAAGTCACCGACGTATACTTCGTCGGCGGCTTCGGCGAGGCGGGTTGGGTGTCGAAAGGCGACTTCGTGGCGGCCGGAGAGTTGGAGTGAAGCGGGTCCTGATCCTGGGCGCCAAGGGGATGCTGGGGTCGCAGTTGATGGCGCTGTACCCCGGTGCGGTCGGCTGGGATCGGGAGGATGTGGATGTTCTCGACACTCCGGCGCTCGAGGCGGGGATTCGGGGCCTCGATGGGCTGGAAGCGGTCATCAACTGCGTCGCGTTTAATGATGTTGACGGCGCCGAGGATCGGCAGGAGGCGGCGTTCGCCCTGAATGCCGGCTTTCCGGGCAAGCTGGCTTCGTTTTGTAACGGGCTGGGGATTCCCCTGGTCCACTACAGCACCAACTATGTCTTCGACGGGGTTCGAGGGGAGTACGTCGAGACGGATGCGCCTGCGCCGTTATCGACTTACGGGCGCTCGAAGCTGGGCGGCGAGGTCGAGGTCGCGCGTCATGGCGGCGTTTGGTACGTCATCCGGACGGCGGTGATCTTCGGCCCCAAGGGCGCGAGCGACCTGTCGAAACGGAGCTTTGTCGAGCTGATGATGGACCTGGCGTCCAAGCGCGATACGATCCAGGCGGTGGACGACGAGGTCAATAGCGTGACCTATGCTCCGGACCTGGCGGCGGCGACCCGGAATCTGCTCGAATCGGGCCTGCCATCCGGGATCTACCATCTGACCAATCAGGGCTCGGCCAGTTGGTGCGATCTGGCACGGCGGATCTTCGAGTTTACCCAAACGAAGCCAGCGGTGGTTCCGGTTCCTGGCAAGACGTTCCCGCGCAAGGCTTTACGACCGGCAAGGGCGATTCTCGTGAACACTAAAGCGCCCACGCTTCGCCCCTGGCAGGCGGCGCTTGAGGAGTTCGTCACCCGGCGGTAGCGGCGTCCTCGGCGAGCACCTTGTCGAAGTAATCGATGGTTGGTTTCAGACCCTCCCGCAACTGGACCGCCGGCTCCCAACCGAGCTTTGCTTTAGCCAGCGAGATATCGGGCTGGCGTTGCACGGGATCATCCTGCGGCAGCGGCCGACGTACGATTTCCGATCGGGATCCGGTCATTTCAATGACCAGTTCCGCCAGTTCCCGGATGGTGAATTCGTTCGGATTGCCGATATTCACCGGTCCGGCCAACCCTTCGGTGTTCATCAGCCGCCAGATGCCCTCAAGCAGGTCCGAGACGTAGCAAAACGAGCGCGTCTGCGTGCCCTCGCCATAAATCGTGATTGGTTCGTTTCGCAGGGCCTGCACGATGAAGTTGCTGACGACGCGACCGTCGTTCACCGCCATTCGGGGACCGTATGTATTGAAGATGCGGACGATCCGGATGTCCACGCCGTTCTGGCGGTGGTAGTCCATCATCAGGGTCTCAGCAATCCGCTTGCCTTCGTCATAGCAACTGCGAATACCGATCGGATTCACGTGGCCCCAGTAAGACTCGGTCTGCGGGTGGACCTTCGGGTCGCCGTAGACTTCGGAGGTCGACGCCTGCAGCACCCTGGCGCGCAGGCGCTTCGCCATCCCCAGCATGTTGATGGCGCCCATCACGTTTGTTTTCACTGTCTTGACGGGATTGTACTGATAATGAACCGGTGACGCGGGACAGGCGAAGTTGTAGATCTGATCGACTTCCACCAGGATCGGATGGACGATATCGTGGCGAACGATTTCGAAATGCGGGTTGGACAACAGGTGAGCGACGTTACGCTTGTTTCCAGTGAAGAAGTTGTCCAGGCAGATCACTTCGGCGCCGCCTTCGATCAGTCGATCGCACAGATGGCTTCCCAGGAACCCGGCGCCTCCGGTGACCAGAATTCGCTTACGTGACAGAATTTTGCCCTCCCAGCATGACCATTGTGGCACGCGACGTTCAATCTGGCGTTTCAAAGTGGTACCGGGACAATGGTTTAGGGTTCCAATCCGGGATAGGCCGAGACGGGGTGACGGATTTTCTTGAAGTTCGCCGGTGGCGCCTTGGGTGCTTAAGGGAAGACGTGGAGAAAGTCGCTGAGAAACTTGCACCCAAGACCGAGCGCCGAAGGCTCGATTTGTATCTCGTGGCGGGCGTGGCGATCGCGGCCTGCGCGATGTTCGCCGGAGTTCTGTCCACAGGCATAGGCCTTGCCTATTTCCTGCATCCGACCGGCGCGCTGATCGTGGTCGGAGGGACGCTGGGGGTGACGCTGATCACAACGCCGCCTTCCGCGCTGTACAACTCGCTCGGCCGCATACGGAACCTGTTCGCGACACCCGTGACGAACCGTGAGGCCTTGATCGATGAGATCGTCAGCTACGCGCGGCTGTCGCGCCGTGAGGGGAAGATGATCTTTGAGAAAATCGCGCCGTCCTGTTCCAACGAGTTTCTGAGAAACGCCCTGCTGTTGGCGCTCGACGTCAAGGACCGCGCGGAGTTGCAGAGCGCCCTCGAGATGGAGTTGCGGCTCAGGGAGCGCCAGGGCGAGGTGGACGCCAAGACCTTTGAGGTGGCCGGCGGATTCGCGCCGACGATCGGGATCATCGGCACGGTGATCGGGCTGATCGATGTGCTGCGGCAGTTCTCCAACATCACGGCCGTTGGGAGCGGCATCGGGACGGCGTTCGTATCCACCATCTATGGGCTCGCGTTGGCGAACCTGCTGCTGCTGCCGATGGCGCATCGCATCCGAGCGCGGGTGGCCGAGCGGTTTGAGATTCATGAACTCATATCGGAAGGGGTTTTGTATCTGGTGGACGGCGCCCATCCATCGCTGCTCCGGTTGAAGTTGGCGGCATTCCTGCGGGAGGCGTCCGTCAAGAAGAAGAACGATCGGCGCAACGAATTGCCGCTCGCCTCGGGAGCTAACGGGTGACGCCATGCGAAAACCAAAGTACCTGGAAAGCGACGGCCGGCACGACCGGTGGCTGATCAGCTACGTCGATATCGTCACGATCCTGCTGATATTGTTCGCCGCACTGGCTGCGCAGGCGGTCCAGCGGGGGCAGGTGGCGCCGCCGCCAGTGAAATCGACAGCCGCGGTCGTACAGCCGCCGAAGCCGCCGATCTCGCCCGAGTTGGCGCGGGCAAAACAGATGCTGCTCTCTAAAGGGTTCGAATTGCAGGAAGAGAAGCGGGGTCTGGTGATCAGCCTTCCGCAAGCGATCCTGTATGCTCCGGGCAAGGACCAGGTCAGCAAGGAGGCCGGCGATGTCGTTTCCGGGATCGCGGACGCGTTGCGGGAGTTGCCGAACCACGTCATTCTGATCGGCCACGCTGACTCAAGCCCCATTCACACTGGCCGGTTCCACAACAACTGGGAGCTTTCGGCCGCTCGAAGCTTGCGTCTGCTGGAGTTACTGACGCAGCGTTACGGGATTCCGGAAGAACGCCTGTCGACGGCGGGTCAGGGCGCTTACAGTCCGCGAACGTCGAATGATACGAAAGACGGACGGGCGGCGAATCGTCGGGTCGAGATTGTCATTCTGAATGAGGAGGCGCCGCGCGAATCGCTGGTTCGGGAGAAGCCGAGTCCTTTGGGACGCGAGAGCTAAGTGGGTACAGGAGTCGGGAGTCTGAATAGTCCGCTTCAGTGGGTGAGTGCGTACACTACGTAATTGACGCCGATGCGAATGCCTAGCGCCGAGTACTTTTCGGGATAGCCGGGTTCGTCCGCCCACTCCCAGGAGTCGCCGATGTCGGAGTTGAAGGCGATGGCGACCATGACGCGGCCCTGATCGTCGTGGATCCCCATCCAGTGCGGGACGGAACCGTCGGAGCGGTAGGTGGCGCCTCGGCGCAGAGCCCATTCGCCGGGAATCTGGTAGCGGTCGTCCAGGTCGTAGACCGTGTGGAAGATTGGGTCCGGCGATTCGATTTCGACGATGGGACGGTCCGGGAAGACGCGAACCATGCTCTCCTCGAAACGGTTCCATTCCTCCGTGCCCCAGAAATCGTCGAGCATGAGGAATCCGCCGCGTAGCAGGTAGTCGCGGAGTTTATGGGCCTGAGCGTCGGTCAACTTCCAGTCGCCCATTTCGCCGGCGCATAGCCAGGGCCAGTTGAAAATGTCGTCGGCGTCGTCGGGGTTCACGGGCTGCTCCACCGAACGGACGTGGATCCGCGTGAGCCTTCGGAGGGCCTGCGAGAAGTGCCGGTCGGCGCGGGGATAGTCCTGCGACCAACTGGTTCCTCCTTCAGTCCAGACGTGGCCGGAACCGAAGCGGTAGCGGCCGAAGCGGGCGTTCGGATGGGGCGGATACATCAGGCGGGCGAAGACCCACTCCGTCTTCTCATTGAAGTCGGCGGGCAGTTCGACGTTATCGTACGGCTCCAGGCTGTGATAGACGCGGAAGGGCTTCTGCGCGACCAGCGCCATTCCCAGCAGAGGGATCACGAGCAGCCTTCGGAGGGGCATCGCGTTTCGGGTTCGAACGTTAACAGGAGCATAGCACTCCTGGTTCGAGGGGAAGCTGCGGCAACCGATTCGCGGCGCTCGCGGCGTGATATTCTGACGTCAGCCGATCTGAGTTCTGACCACGAAGGAGCGAATCGAACCGATGCGCGTTGGCGTTTTTACCGCACTTCTTTCCCAATTCCCGCTGGATAAAGTCTTCGAAAAGCTGAAGGCCCTGAACATCTCCACGGTGGAGTTGGGCACCGGCAATTATCCGGGCGACCCGCACTGCAACTTGTCCATGCTCGACAACGAGGCCGAGCTGGTGGAATTCAAGAAGAAGCTGGACGACCACGGGTTCAGCATCAGCGCTCTGTCGAGCCACGGCAATCCCCTGCATCCCGACCCGGCCATCGCCAAGGGGTTTCAGGAGATCAGCAAGAAGACAGTGCTGCTCGCCGAGAAGCTCGGCGTGCCGGTGGTGATCGACTTTTCGGGTTGCCCCGGCGACTGCGAAACCGCGAAATTCCCGAATTGGGTGACCTGCCCGTGGCCGCCCGAATACGGCGACGTCCTGAACTGGCAGTGGGACAAGGTCGTCGAGCCGTACTGGAAGCAACACGGCAAGTTCGCCGCCGACCATGGCGTGAAGGTCGCAATCGAGATGCATCCCGGCTTCGTCGTGTACAGCCCTGAAACCATGCTGCGGCTGCGCGAGATCGCGGGACCGGCCGTTGGCTGCAACTATGATCCGAGCCACATGTTCTGGCAGGGCATCGAGCCGATCAAGGCCATACGCGTCCTGGACGACTGCATCTTCCACGTCCACGCCAAGGACACGCAGATCTACGAAACCAACCTGCCGAAGACGGGCGTGCTCGACACCAAGAAGTACAGCGACGAGCGCAACCGCGGATGGATCTTCCGGACCGTCGGCTACGGTCATGCCTACCAGTGGTGGACTGAATTCATCTCGACGCTGCGGATGTTCGGCTACGACTACGTGCTGTCGATCGAGCACGAGGATTCGTTGATGTCGGCCGATGAGGGACTGACCAAGGCCGCGGCGTTCCTCAACCAGATCGTGATCAAGGAACAGGCTTCGGCCGCCTGGTGGATCTAGAGCGCGGGGGCGGGCCCGCCGCCCGCCCTCACCCACAACCTTCATGCTGACAAGACGCGAACGCTGGATTCTCGCGCTATTGGTTCTGTCCGCCTTCATCAACTATGTCGATCGGGCGAACCTGTCGGTCGGCGCGGCGGAAATCCAAACCGAGTTATCACTGACCGACTACCAGTTAGGCCTGCTGTTATCCGGCTTTTTCTGGACTTACGCGCTCTTGCAGTTGTTCGCCCTGGCGGGATTGCTGGTGGACCGGTTCCACGTTGGATGGGTCTACGCGGCCGGATTCTTCATATGGTCGGGCGCGACAGCCGTGACAGGCGTCGTCACGGGATTCGTAGGGCTGTTTGCGATGCGCCTGCTGTTGGGCGCGGGTGAGTCCGTCGCTTATCCAGCTTACTCGCGGATCCTGGCGAGTTATCCCGAGCAACGGCGAGGTTTCGCTAACTCCGTCATCGACGCCGGCACTCGAATGGGACCCGCCCTGGGCACGCTGCTCGGCGGACTGCTGATGGCGCGGTTCGGATGGCGCGCTTTCTTTCTCGCACTCGGCTTGGGCAGCATGGCCTGGCTGGTGGCATGGGTCTTCTTCATGCCGAAAAGCTGGAGCATCGCGGCCAAGAAAGACGAGCCCGATGCGCCGGGAGTGGGCAGCATCCTGCGGCAGCGCTCCGCCTGGTGCACGTTCTTCGGACTGTTTTGCGGTAACTACTTCTGGTACTTCCTGGTGACGTGGCTGCCCGCCTACCTGCAAAAGGAGCGGCACTTCCCGGCTTCGAAGATGGCGATCTGGGGAGCGCTCGCGTTCCTTGCCGCCGCCGCCGCGAGCGTCATCTGCGGGACGCTCTCCGATTTGTGGATATCCCGCGGCGGAGCGCCCACCTTCGTCCGGCGCGCGTTTCCGGCCGCAGGCCTGGCGCTTGCGACCATCATCATCCCCGTCTCGTTCGTGCGGGACGACACCATGGCGATGGTGCTACTGATGGCGGCGTGCACCTCGATCGGGATGTGGAGTTCGAACGTGTGGGCCATCACGCAGACGCTGGCCGGGCCGAGCGCGGCCGGCAAGTGGTGCGCCGTGCAGAACGGCGTCGGCAATCTGGCCGGCGTCACCGCGCCCTGGCTCACCGGTTGGATCGTGGGCAAGACGGGACAGTTCCATTGGGCCTTCGTGATGGCCTCCGTCGTGGCCATGGCCGGCGCCGCGATCTATCTGTTCGCCATCGGCCCGGTGAAACAGGTCACCTTCGCCCGGCCCTCATCGCACTGAGCTTCCCGCGAGTTGGGTGAACAGGTCGAGGGCAAGCTTGGTGGGTCCGCCAAGCATTTGCGGCAGGAACACCGTCACCAGTCCGTTTTTCGGATCGATGGTCCCGCTGGTGCCGAACGCGCCGCCGTGACCGAATGTGCCGGGGTTCACGAGATTCAGCATCGGACGCAGGCCTTCGGCTACGCTGACCGTCAGACCGTAGCCGCGATGGTCGGGCGTGTAGTCGTGCGCCATGGCATCGACCGCTTGCGCCGACAGGATCCGTTTCGCGCCATAGACGCCTTTGTTCCCCAACATCTGATAGAAGCGATACAGGTCGGCGGCCGTCGAGAACATGGCTAACTCCGGGCCGGGGTACCTCGCGCCCGCGCGATAGAGCGCCGCGTCGCCGCCCTGAGCCTTCTCGCGAGCGAGAGTCAATTTGCCGTTCGCGTCCGGCATGTACAGCATCGCGATGCGGCTCTTCTTGGACTCGGGCGGGAAGAAGAACGAATCGCTCATGCCGAGCGGGCCGAGAATGCGGCTTTGCACGAAATCCTCGTACTTCTGTTTTGAGAGCACTTCCACGATGCGGCCCAGCGTGGCGATGCCCATGTTGCTGTACAAGTGCTTCGTGCCCGGCTCGGCCACCAACTTCTCCGACGCGTAGGCGCGCACCGCCTCGGCCAGCGTGTGGTCCATCGTGTAATTAATGCGGGCGAACTCGCCGCGCTCGGGCAGGAAGGCGAGGCCGGAGGCGTGGCACATAAGCTCCCACACCGTCGGCGGATGCTGCGGACGGTGCACGCTGACGCTGCCGTCGGGTTTCTTCTCGGCCACCTGGATGCCCTTGAACTCCGGCAGGTACTCTTCGACCGGGCGCGTGAGGTCGAGTTTGCCTTCGTCCACAAGGATCATCGCGGCGACGCCGGTGACGGTCTTGGTTTGCGACATGATCTGGACGATCGTGTCGGTGCGCATGGGCTTCCGGTTTTCGATGTCGGCGTAACCGACTGCGTCGAGCGCGGCGATCTGGTGGTTGCGGCCCACCAGCGTCACGATGCCGGAGATCTCGCCGCGGTCGACGAACTCCTGCATGCGTTGTGGGATCAGCTTCAACCTGGCCGGGTCAAGCTGCGGCTCGGCCGCGTTCAATACGGCAGCCAGGACGATGATGACGGCCGTTCGCATCCGGAATGGCATTGGCATGGTTCGCGGACATGATAACAGTTGCTACCCTGCGAGTATGTTGCTCGCCGCCGTGGTCGATACATCCCGACGGATGTCGGAAACCTCCAAACGGCTGGAGAAGATCGGCCTGCTTGCGACGCTGCTGGGGTCGCTCGAAGGCGAGGAGATCGACGTTGTGGTCGCATTCCTGTCGGGACGGACGCGGCAGGGCAAGATCGGGATCGGATGGCGCACTTTGCAGGAGGTCATGACGGGGGCGACGCCCGGCCCGTCGCTCACGATACGCGAGGTCGACGACGGGTTCGCAATGCTCGCTGGCATGGAGGGACCGGGATCGGAGCGGCGGCGCGTCGAGTTCGCCCGGCAGTTGATGTCGCGGGCCACCGAGGCCGAGCAGCAATTCCTGCTGAAGCTGGTGGTGGGCGAGTTGCGGCAGGGCGCGCTCGAGGGGATCATGGCCGATGCGGTGGCGAAGGCCGCGGGATTGCCGGCCGAACGCGTGCGACTGGCGGCGCGTAATGCGGGCGATATCGCCGATGTCGCGCGTGCGGCGTTGGAGCGCGGCGAGGGCGGCCTGGACGCGTACGATGTACGCCTTTTTCGGCCGATACAGCCGATGCTCGCGCAGACGGCCGAGGATGTCGACGATGCGCTGGAGGATCTGGGCGAGGCGGCGCTCGAGTTCAAGATGGACGGCGCGCGGGTGCAGGCGCACCGTTCCGGCGATGAGGTCCGCATCTACACTCGCAATCGCAACGATGTGACGGCCGCGGTTCCGGAGGTTGTCGAAGCGGTGCGGGCGCTGCCGGTGCGGGAGGCGATTCTCGATGGCGAAGCGATCAGCCTGCAAGGCGACGGGCGTCCTCAACCGTTTCAGGTGACGATGCGGCGGTTCGGACGGAAGCTGGATGTCGAACGGTTGCGGGCGGAGTTGCCGATACAGCCGTTCTGGTTCGATGTGCTGTATCTGGACGGCGGGCCGCTGGTGGATGAGGCGCAGCGGCGGCGGTTCGAGGCGCTCTCTCGTGTGGCGCCGCCGGAGACGTTGATACCGGCGATGGTGACGGCCGATCGGGAGCGGGCGCGGGGGTTCGTCGAGGAGGCGTTCCGGCGCGGACACGAGGGGGTGATGGCGAAGTCGCTCGAGGCCGGGTACCTGGTGGGCGCGCGTGGGCAGAGTTGGCTGAAGGTCAAGCGTGCGAAGACGCTGGACCTGGTGATTCTGGCGGCGGAGTGGGGCAGCGGGCGGCGCGAAGGCTGGCTGAGCAACCTGCACCTGGGGGCGCGCGACGTCGTGAAGGGCGGCTTCGCGATGCTGGGCAAAACGTTCAAGGGATTGACGGACGAGATGCTGGCGTGGCAGACGCAGGAGTTGTTGAAGCGGGAGGTGGCGCGCGATGCGTACACTGTACACGTTGAGCCGTCGCTGGTGGCGGAGATCGCCTACAACGACCTGCAAGTGAGCCCGCGCTATGCGAGCGGCTACGCGCTGCGGTTCGCTCGCGTGAAGCGGTACCGCACGGACAAGACCGCCGCGGAGGCCGACACGTTCCAGAGCATCCTTGCGCGCGAGGCCGTTCCAGGCGGATATCCTGAAGAAGGACCCACAACATGAGCCTATATTGCGCCATCGGATCGGAAACTACGGAACTGTCCGCCGCCGACTTGAAGCAGGCCCTCTTTCAGGCCTTCGCGGCGCTGGGCGACCGCCGCGGCGTGCTCGCCCTGCCGCCCGATTTCACCCGCTTCCATTCGCGCGCGGGCGACGTCACGCGCATCGCCTGGGAGTGCTACGGGGAGCGGCTGAAGTGCGTGATGCCGGCGCTGGGGACGCACGTGCCGATGACAGCGGGCGAGATCTCGACGATGTTCGGCGATATGCCCGGCGGGTTGTTCCGGGTGCACGACTGGCGCTCCGATCTGGCGACGCTCGGTGAAGTTCCGGCCCAGTTCGTGAGCGAGCAGTCCGAAGGCAAGCTCGATTACACGTGGCCCGCGCAGGTGAACCGGATCCTGGTGGACGGCGGGTTCGACCTGATCCTTTCGATCGGCCAGGTGGTGCCGCACGAAGTGATCGGGATGGCCAACTACAACAAGAATATCTTCGTGGGCACGGGCGGGTCGATGGGCATCAACCGCAGCCACTTCCTGGGCGCGGTGTACGGCATGGAGCGCATCATGGGCCGCGCGGATAATCCCGTGCGGCGGGTGATGAACTACGCCTCAGACCATTTCGCCACCGGGCTGCCGATCGTGTACGCGCTGACCGTCATCGGCAAGAACGCGGCGGGCAAACAGGTGATCCGCGGGCTGTATGTCGGCGATGACGTGGAGTGCTTCCTAAAGGCCTCCGAACTGAGCCTGAAGGTGAACTTCGTGATGCTCGAGCAGCCGCTCAAGAAGGCGGTGGTGTTCCTCGATCCGTCGGAGTTCAAGAGCACGTGGCTCGGCAACAAGTCGGTGTACCGGACGCGCATGGCGCTGGCGGACGGGGCGGAGTTGGTCGTGCTCGCGCCGGGGGTGAAGGAGTTCGGCGAGGATCCGACGATCGACAAGCTGATCCGCAAGTACGGCTATCTGACGACGCCTCGGATTCTGAAGGCGGTGAGCGAGAACGCCGACCTGGGCGCGAATCTCAGCGCGGCGGCGCACCTGATTCACGGCTCGTCGGAGGAGCGGTTCAGCATCACGTACTGTCCGGGCCACCTGACGCGCGAGGAGGTGGAGGGCGTGAACTTCCGCTACGCCTCGCTCGATGAGATGAGCGTGCGGTACGATCCCGCGAAGCTCGCGGATGGCTACAACGACGTGGACGGCGAAGAGGTGTTCTATATTTCGAATCCGGCGCTCGGATTGTGGGCCTATAAGGGCCGTTTTGAATAGCCGCCGCGCTATACTTCGGCAGAGGTAATCGCCGAGTGCCGGACATCCAATCCGTCCTGCGCCTGCTGAACGAGCAGAGCACGCTCTCCCTGGCCACGTCGTCGGCCGATGGAACGTCGCGTGTCGCGCCTGTGTACTATCTGGCGGACGAGCGGCTCCGCCTGTATTGGTTCTCGTCGGGGTCGAGCGAGCACAGCCGGAACCTGGAGCGCGACGCGCGGGCCGCGGTGACGGTTTTCGCTTCGACGGATCGGTGGCGCGAGATCCGCGGCGTGCAGATGCGGGGCAAGGCGGCGCCGGTGACCGACGCCGAGGTGCGCGCGACGATCGAGGCGACATACGGAGAGCGGTTCGCACTGGACGATAACTTCAAGCCGATCATCGCCCGGACCACGTTGTGGGTTTTCGATCCGGACTGGGTGCGATATATCGATAACTCGAAGTATTTCGGCTACCAGGACGAGTTCGAGTTCATCGCGCCGGGCCGGTGAGTTATAACTCGGGCCGTCGCCGCCAATAACCGGCAGCGCTTTCATAGGCGTGGGCGAGTTGGAGGACGCTCCATTCGTCCCGCCAGCGTCCTACGATTTGCAGCCCGACGGGCAGGCCTTCGGCGGTGAATCCGCAGGGGACCGAAATCGCCGGGTTACCAGCTACCGAGATGTAGTAACACGACCGCATCCAGTCGGTGTAACTCGTCATCGGGACGCCGTCGATTTCGCTTATGTAGGGCTGTTGAACGTCGAACGGCGGGACCTGCGTCACCGGCAGGATGAAATACTCGTAGCGCTCCAGCAACTGCTGGAATCGTTGCCAGAAGGCGGTGTGGGCGAATTCGGCGCGGCTGATGTCGCGGGCGGCGAGGCTTGCGCCGCGGTCGATCTCGTGCCGGATCGTGTCCTTCAATTGCGCTTTGGCGGCGGGCGGGAGGTCGCCGAACGCGGCTTCGAAGGTCCAGGCGCGGAGCGTGAGGAAGGTCTCGTTGACGCCCTCGAAGCCCGGTTCGGCCACCTCGACGATGCAGCCCAGATCCTCGAAGACGCGGCGCTGGGCGTCCACCACAGCGCGGATGCGGCGGTCGAAGGGGACGCCGCCCAGGTCGCGGAACCAGGCGATGCGGACGCCTTTGAGGTCGCGGCCGAGAGGCTCGGCGAAGACCTCGCCGGGGTGATCCAGGCTGATGGGCGAGCGCGCGTCGGGCCCCGCGATGGCGCTCAGCATCATCGCCACATCGGCCACGGTGCGAGCCATCGGGCCAGTGACGGCGAGCGGCGACCAGGCCAGCCCGAAGGCGCGGTTGGGGACTCGGCCCGGCGCGGTGCGCAATCCTACGACATTGCAGAACGCCGCGGGATTGCGGAGGGAGCCGCCCATGTCGCTGCCGTCGGCGATGGGCGTGAAACCGCAGGCGAGCGCGACCGCCGCGCCGCCGCTGCTACCGCCACAGGTTCTGGAAACGTCGTAGGGATTCAGCGTGGCGCCGAAGACCGGATTGAACGTCTGCGAGCCCGCTCCGAATTCGGGCGTGTTGGTTTTACCCAACGTGATGGCGCCGGCGCGTTTCAAACGTTCCACCACGATTTCGTCCTGGACCGGGATGTTGTCGCGAAACAGCGGCGATCCGAATGTCGTCCGGACGCCGGCGGTCTCGGCCAGATCCTTGTGCGCGACGGGAAGGCCGTGCAAGGGGCCGCGCAGGCGCCCGTGGACCTGGTCCTCGTCGGCGGCCGCCGCCTCCCGCATGGCCTGTTCGGCGGTCAACGTGACGATCGCGTTGACGCGCGGATTCAGGCGTTCGATGCGGTCCAGGTGCGCGGTCACGAGTTCGCGCGCGGAAAGGCCGCCTTCGCGGATCAGGCGGGCCATGTCGACGGCGGTCATGAAGCAGTCCATGCAGTTCTCATGATGACAGCGCCACGGTAGAATCGGGGTTACCCGATGCTCGCCAACGTCCGGAACCTATCCAAACAATTCGGCCGGAATGCGGTTTTGAGCGACGTGTCGTTTTCCGTGCGCGAGGGCGAGGTGTTGGGGCTGATCGGGCCGAACGGATCGGGCAAGACGACGTTGTTCGAATGCCTGGCGGGCTTGCTGCCCTGCGACTCCGGCGCGGTGGACTTCCGGGGCGAACCGCTCAAGCCCGCGCGCCGCAAGGAAGCGCTGTTCTACATGCCCGACGGCATACGGCCGTGGCCGGATCAGACCGTCGCCTGGGCGCTCGACTTCTTCGCCCGGATGTGGCGGCGGCCGGCCGGCGACACGGCCCAGGCTTGGGGGCTTGCGCCGCTGGCTCGCTCGCGCATCGGCGCGCTGTCGAAGGGCGAGTTGAAGCGCACCCTCCTGGCGTTGGCGCTGCTGACGCCGCAGCCGTTGCTGCTGCTCGACGAACCGTTCGACGGCCTCGATTTCCGGCAGACTCGCGAGGCAATGGCGCTGCTGCGCGGACGGCCGCTCGACGAAGGACGCACGCTGCTGGTCAGCATCCACCAACTGACGGACGCCGCGCGCGTCTCCGACCGGTTGGTGTTGCTGAGCCGCGGACGCGTCGTCGCCGAAGGCTCGCCCGCCGAGTTGCATCCGCTCGAGGAGGTCTTTCTTGCGCTCACTTAGAGCGCTCGCGGGTAAGGAGTGGCGCGAACTGCTGGCCTCGCGCTCCTTCTGGCTGCTGCTTGCGATCGTAGGACCGCTAACCGGGCACGCGTTCATCACCGCGGTGGAATCGTACGCCGAAATGAGCGGCGCCGCCGGGGCGCCCGCCGCCCTGCCGCAAGGACTGACGCCGCTCGACGGGATCTTCGTCCCCGCGTTCGGCGCTTACGACCTAGCCATCACGCTCCTGTTTCCGTTCGTCGCGATCCGGCTGGTCGCCTCCGAAAAGGAGAGCGGAGCGTTGAAGCTGATGCTGCAATCGCCCGCCGGATTGCCCGCGATGATGGCCGCCAAGGGCGTTGTGCTGGCGGCGGGGTGGGCGCTTGCGTGGCTGCCCGGACTCGCCGCCGTGGCGCTGTGGCGGATCTACGGAGGGCACGTGTACGCGCCGGAGTTGCTGAACCTGCTCGCGGGACACGCGCTGCGATTCGTTCTGAGCGCCGGGGTGGCGGTGGCCGCCGCGGCCGTCGCGCCCGGAGCCGCCAGCGCCGCCATCGCGACGCTCGCCTTCACGGTGGGGACCTGGGCGCTTGACTTCGTCGCCATGGCGCGCGGCGGCGTGCTTCAACAGATTGCGGCGTACACGCCCGCGGCGGCGCTACGCGGCTTCGAACAGGGCCAGTTGCGAGCGGGTGCGGCCGCCGTCACCTTGCTGGTGGGACTGGCGGGATTCGCCTTCGCCGCCGTGTGGATCTCGCCGGAGAGCCATCGGCGCAGGCTCCGGAATACGGCGATCGTCGCCGCCGCGGCGGGGGCGGCCGTCTGGAGCGCGGCGCTGATGCGGCCGAGTTGGGATCTCAGCGAGAATCGCCGCAACTCGTTCCCGCGCGCCGATGAGCAGGCCTTGCGACGCATTGGCGCGCCGTTGCGCGTCACCGTGAACCTGGCCGCCGAGGATCCCCGCCTGACCGATCTCGAGCGCAACATCCTGGCCAAGCTCGACCGCGTGTTGCCCTCGGTGCGGGTGGAGTACGCGGCCCGCACACGGTCGGGACTGTTTGAAGGCGACCGCTACGGCGAGATCTGGTACGAGTTCAACGGCCACAAGGCCATGAACCGGTCCACCACGGAGCCAATCGTGCTCGACACGCTGTATTCGCTCGCCGGCGTCGCCGCGCCGAACCGTGGGGGCGAGCCCGACTATCCGGGATATCCGTTGAACGCGCGTCCGACGGGCGCCACTCTCCTCTATTACCTGTTCTGGCCCGCCGCCGTCATCGGCGCGGGATGGCTACACTTTCGTTATAGGAGCTAACTTGAATAAACTGATCGCCGCCGCATTGGCGCTAGCCGCCGCGCTGACCGCCGCCGAACCCGTGAAGCCCGCGGGATTCGCCGGAGTGGTCGGCAACTGGAGCGTCATCGAAGACTCGGGCAAGAGCGTCCTCATGGTGGACGGCCGCGAATGGAAGCGCGGACAGCCCGCGGGCGGTTTGGCCGACACCGCGCGCGCCATCTACGGCGCCCGTCATGAGGAGTTCATCGACAACGTGAAGGCCTTCGCCTACTTTCCCTACGCAGTGGCGAAGGGCGTCGACGACTTGCGCGACGGCGAGATTTCGATGAGCTTCAAACTGGTAGACGGCAAGTTGGACCAGTGCGCGGGCATCCTGTTCAACCTGAAGCCGACCGGCGACTACCTGGCGGTCCGTTTCAACGCCAAGGAGGACAACCTGGTGCTGTGGACCTTCAACAAGGGCGTGCGCAAGTTCGTCAAAAAGGGCTCGGAGAACATGCCGCTGCAGATGAAGCAGTGGTACACGATGAAGATCGCGGTCCACGGCGCGCAGTTACAGGGCTGGTTGAACGGCAAACTGCTGCTCGACTACACGCTGCCGGAGCCGGTGACGGGCAAGATCGGCCTGTGGTCGAAAACCGACAGCGTGAGTCTGTTCGACGATTACCGCTTTACTTCCACAGCCGGCGGGTCACCGAAATAACCACCGCGCCGCTCGCCACCATCACCACGGCGAGCACCGCGGTGTAGCCCATGCGCCCATACAAGTAGTTGCCGACCGTGAACAGTCCGGACCACACCAGCGCGGTTCCGGCCACCCATCCCAACATCGCCAGCGGGATGTTGTCCTCGCGCGCGTAGGCCGCGGCTTCGGCGTCGCTGACGCCCGCCTCGATGCGGACTTGCGTCCAGCCGGGGCCGAAGGGCCGCACCTGCTTGTAGAAAGAGATCAGCGTGGCGCGGTCGGTCTGCGGGCCGATAAAGGCAGTCGCCATCCAGCAGATGGTGGTCCCGATCACAGTCATCAGCAGTTCCGGCGCCGTGCCGAAGCCGATGCCGGCCTTATGAAGGATCAGGAACAGAATCGAAATCAGGAACGAACTGACCATGGCGACGATCTCGCACCAGGCCGTGATGCGCCACCAGAACCAGCGCAGCAGGTAGAGCAGGCCCGTTCCCGCGCCCACTTGCAGCATGATGTTGAAGTTATCCTGCGCCGATTGCAGGATGAACACGGTTGACGAGGACAGCACGAACAGGATGATGGTGGCCCAGCGTCCCGCCTTCACATAGTGCTGCTCGGTGTCTCCCGGGTGCATGAAGCGCCGGTAGAAGTCATGGACGAGATAGGATGCGCCCCAGTTGAGGTGAGTCAGAATCGTCGATGAGTTAGCGGCGATCAATCCGCCCACCATCAGTCCGATCCACCCGGCGGGCAGGAACTTGAGCATCGCAGAGAAGGCCATGTCATGGCCGACCAGCGCCGGGTCGACGTTCGGAAAGGCCTTCCGGATGTCGGACAGTTCAGGGAACACGATGATCGACGCGAGGCCGGTGAGAATCCACGGCCACGGGCGCAGGACGTAGTGCGCCAGGTTGAAGAACAGGGTCCCGCCCAGCGAATCCTTTTCGGATTTCGAGGCTAACATGCGCTGCGCGATGTAGCTTCCGCCGCCGGGCTCCGCGCCGGGATACCAGACCGCCCACCACTGCACGGCCAGCGGCATGATGAAGACCGCCACCGCCAGGTCCCAGTTACTCGAGAAATCGGGCAGCATGTTCAGGTAATTCACGCCGCCGGGGCCCACCTTATGCGCCAGCTTGTCGACCAGTCCGCCCAGGCCGCCAACCTCGGGCAGGGTCACGGCGAAGTAAGCCGCCGCGATCACCGCCGCCATCTTGATGAAGAACTGCACCATGTCGATCACCAGCACGCCCCACAGGCCGGAGTGCGCGGCGAAGACGACGTTCAGCAGTCCCACGGCGAGCAGCGTCTGCCATCGCGACATGCCGAACAGCACGTTGGCGATCTTGCAGGCGGCCAGGTTCACCGACGCCATGATGATGCAGTTGAAGAACAGGCCCAGATAGACGGCGCGGAATCCGCGGACGGCCATCGCCGCCTTGCCCGAGTACCGGAGCTCATAGAACTCCAGGTCGGTCATAACTCCCGACCTTCTCCACAACCGGGCGAAGAAGAAGACCGTCGAGATACCGGTCAGCGTGAACGCCCACCACTGCCAGTTTCCGGCCACGCCCTGGGTGCGGACGAAGTTAGCGACCAGGTTGGGCGTGTCGCTCGAGAAGGTAGTGGCCACCATCGAAATGCCCGCCAGCCACCACGGGACAGACCTTCCGGAGGCGAAAAACTCAGCCGTGCTCTTGCCGGACCGCCGCCCGAAGAAGAGTGCGGGAACAAAGCAAATCAGGATCGAGACTGCGACGATGATCCAGTCGATGGCGTGTAGAGTCATGTAAGCGCTTGACGACGAGCATAGCGCAGTCCCGCGGCCGGGCGTCGTCCCGAATCGGCCGGTTCAGTTCTTGGCCGGCGCCGGCGCGGCCGCCACTTTCACCGGACGCATGGCCAGGATCATGCTCGACGGCCGTCGTTTGGCGCCATATCCCAGCGGGAAACCGAGCTTGCGCACCCTGGCGGGATCCTCGAACGCCGCCGCCAGGTCTTTCTGGTAATGATTCGTGAACGGTTTGTCCGGCCGGCTGTATTGGCCGAACAGACGGATGTCCCAACCGCCCTTGGTGAAATAGGCGTACGGAACGCCCGTGTCATCCTGAAGCACCATGTTGCTGTTCTCCAGAATGTACTTGCGCAACGCGTTGCACATCTGCCAGTGCAGCAGGAACGATCCGGACTTCACCAGCGTGTCCGGAGTTCCCAGGCTGGTCAGGAACCGGGCGAAGGCGGGGTTCTTTTCAAATCCGGCCGCCAGGTCGCGCGAAAAGTAGTACACCGTCCGCACCGTGGGATCCTCTCCGCGACGGAACTGCACCTCGACGCTCTGGTGCTTCTTGGGAGGCGTGCCGGGATCCTCCGGCTCAAGCTTACCGTCGTCGGTCAGCTTGTGGTACTGAACGTCGACGATGGTGTGCCCGCTCCGCGACAGCAGCAGCAGGATCATGGGCAGCAGCCCGTCGAACACTTCGCCGCGGAACTGGTGGTCCATCTCGCTGGTGACGAAGAAGCTGCGCTCGATGATCGAGGATACGCCCAGCCTCCAGTGCCGGGTCTCGCGATCCATCGTCTCGGGCGTGTAGCTCGACGGCGGCCGGAGATTTCCCACCGGCTCCAGGCCCGCGAAAACGAACACCTTCGCGTTGGGAAAGAACCGGTTTGCGTACAGCACATCGGGACCGCTGAGCGGATAGAACACGAAAGAGCTGTTGGTTTTCGTCCCCGCCAGTTCGCGCTGCTGGAATTCGTCGACTTTCTTGAACTGGCCGTTCTCAATGCCGGCCCAGATGCCGTCGAAGTCCTTGGCGTACTTCTGCCACGGCGCGGTTTCCTCCAGCTTGCTGTACGGCCCGTCCGGACGGCCCTTCAGACCGGCCAGAAAGCGGGCGGTGTCGTTGGGCAGTTGAGACGGCGCGGCCGCCTTCGCCTTGGGAGGATCCTGCGTCGCCGCGTGCTGTCCGCACGCTTGAGTGAAGACCGCCACAAGAAGTAAGGCGGCGAGACGGCAATGCCGGGCGTTTGTAAAACCCCGGCCGCCAGCGTCAATTTCAGATTTCATGGGCCCCGAAACTCCAGGATATTCGTTCTCAGGGCTTTCAGTCCATGGGTCCAAGGGCGCGATATCGTTAAGGTATATCAATGTCCAGCACGGCTATCCTGCTTATCGACTGCCCGGACCGCAAGGGTCTGGTGGCGGCGGTCGCCAATCTCCTTTACGCGCATGGCGCCAACATCATCCACGCCGACCAGCACCAGGACCCGGAGGCCGGCCTGTTCTTCATGCGGGTGGAGTGGACGCTGGAGGGCTTCGAGTTGCCGCTTTTCCGCGCGGAATTCGAGACCCTGGCCGCCGGGCTCGCCATGAACTGGCAGTTGGAACTGTCCACCGAGGCGCCCAGCGTGGCCATCTTCGTCTCCCAGCAACTGCATTGCCTGGTGGACCTTCTGCACCGCCAACGCAGCGGCGAGCTGAACTGCAACATCGCGGCGGTGATCAGCAATCATGAGGATGGCCGCGCGATCGCCGAGTTTCAGGGCGCGCCCTTCCATCTGATCCCCGTGGCCGAGGTCGGCAAGGCGGAGGCCGAACGGCGTCAGTTCCAACTGCTCGACGCCGCGGGCGTGCAGTTGGTCGTGCTCGCCCGATACATGCAGATCCTCTCGCCCGCCTTCGTCCGGCGGTATCCGGGGCGGATTATCAATGTCCACCACTCGTTCCTGCCGGCCTTCATCGGCGCCAAACCCTACCATCAGGCGTTTCAACGAGGGGTAAAGCTGATCGGCTCCACCAGTCACTATGTAACAGAGGTGCTCGACGACGGCCCCATCATCGAACAGGACGTGATGCGCATCTCGCACCGCGACCAGGTCCGCGACCTGGCCGAAAAAGGGCGGGACCTGGAGCGCATCGTGCTCTCCCGCGCCGTGCGCTGGCATCTGGAGCACCGCATTCTCCGTTACGGCAACAAGACCGTCGTCTTTGACTGACCGGCGCGCGGGGAGCCGCCGCCCGGGCGCTCCCCATTCCACGCCCCGGCTCAGCGGCCGTGTCCGGAGCCCATTCCGCCGCCCATCCCACCGCCGGCGCGGTTGGTGATGACGATGGTCTGGCCGTTGACGATCAGTGAACTCGCCTCCACGACCGTAAGCGCCGTGGACGCCGTGCATGTGGAGGCGGCGGTGGCGCTCATCGTGGTTCCCGTGACGGACACCGTCCCACCCACCGTCAGCAGCGGCTTCAAAGTGGAGCTCGCGCCGGATCCGGTGGAGACAAAGACCGCCGTCGAACTGCCGCTGGCCGTGAACAGGAACCCGTTAATGGCGCCGTTTTGATCGTAATTGAGCTGCTTCAGGGTCCCCGCCGTCGGACCGTAGGCGGTGGCGGTGGGGGTCGTCGTCGTGGTGGAGCTCGTATATGAGGCCCCGGTGGTGTTGTTCTTGAAGCTGGTTACGCGGACGGTGGAGAAACTGGTGGTGGAATCGGTGACGCTTGAGCCACTATAGGTTACGTTGTTGCCAGCGACGCCCAGCGACGCAACGCCGCCGCTCACCTGGGATCCGAACGTCAGCAATACGTTCGTTCCAATCAGAAATCCTTCCACTTGCCCGCCCGAACCATAGTTGGTTTGAGCGATCGCTCCTGTCACATTGGTTACAGAAATAGCAGTCGAGCTGCTCATATCGTCGGCCTGCTGCGCGGCTACGGTCGGCGCCGTCGCGATCGCCGCGACGGTAAGTGTCGCGGCAAGAACTACCGGTCGAAATTTCATGGCTCTCCTTTTTCCTCCAGTTGCACTGGCGTGGGAAAGCGGTACACGTGGCGAGCCAAACTGGCGAGCCCGACGCCGGCCCGTAACTGATTGAAATCACGAGTATGCGATGATCGAATCCTCATTTACCGGCGTCACAGCGCCACCGTCGGTCCCCGGTTGGGTGCGGCGCCGCGCCGCCCTCCCGGCTTCCTCTCCCGAAACCCCGGGCGGGAAGGGTAGACTTCGTATAACCGCATAGATTAATCTTTGAGAGTATTCAACCAGCAATATCTGGTGGAAAGGCCGGGCAATAGCGGACGAATTTCTGGAATTCTCGCCTCCCGACGCCGTGAGGATTGTCGGGAAAGCGCTTCCTGGAAAACCCATCGGGACGATTATTCAGGCGTCTTCGCCCTGCTCCGGACAGTGAATTTCGCCATGCGGACCGGTGGCAACCACGGGATCCTCAGTCGATTGGGCAGCCCGATCCGCCGAGGCGCGGATGTCGGGCAGTGGCGGGACTGGCGCGCGAAGGAGGACGAGCCAGATGCCCTTCTGGTCCAGTAGTCGACCTGGAGGCCCCCGGCGGCGTTGGCCCCGCTCCCTGTTGACGGTCGCCATCGTGGGAGCCGCGATGGCGCTTCGCTGGGCCATGGAGACCGCCTCCCACGGCACGCTCCCCTTCGTTACGTTCTTTCCCGCGGTGATGCTATCCGCTCTTTTGTGGGGATGGCGGATGGGCTCGCTGGCCACGGTGCTCAGTTGCGGGTTGGTGGCCTACTACCTGATGCCGCCGAACGGCAATCTGCGGGTCTCCCAACCGGGCGATCAGATCGGCCTGCTGATCTTCTTGATTTCTGGCGTTGGCGCCAGCCTGTTAGCCGAAATTCGGGCTCGCCAGCGAGAGGACGTGGCGATTAGCGGAAAGGAACTGGCTCTGCGACGTAAGAACGCCGAACTGACCAAGGCCGAGGAGCAACTCGCCCTGGTGCTCGAAAACGTCCGGCAGTACGCGATCCTGATGCTCGACGCGGAGGGACGGCTGGCGGGGTGGAACGTGGGCGCCGGGAGGATGTACGGCTACGAGAGCCTGGACGTGCTGGGACGGGGAGTCGATTTGCTGTACCCCCCCGAAACGGGTCTCGTTGAATCCCGCCGGCTGCTCGACACCGCCGCGCGTGAGGGTACGGCCCGATTCGAAGGTTGGCACGTTCGCAAGGACGGTTCGCGGATCTGGGTCCACACCATGGTGACCGCGCAGCGCGAGGACGACGGCCGGCTGCGGGGCTTTTCCAAGGTGACGCGCGACGCCACGGCCGAGCGGGAAGCACAACTGAACCTCCAGGCCAGCCAGGCGCTGTATCGGACGCTGTTTGAGCGCTCCCCGCAGGGCGTCGCGCTGGTCAACGCGCAGGGCCGGATGATCAAGACGAACGTCCACCTGCAGCAGTTGTTCGGATATTCGGAGGCTGAACTGTCAGGACAGAGTGTCGAGATCCTGATCCCGGAGGAATCCCGGCTGGTCCACATCGCCGCTCGAACGAACTTCATGGCGGCCCCCGCGGCCCGGTTGATGGGACGCGACCTGACCTTCGAAGCCATGCGCAAGGACGGCTCGACGTTTCTGGTCGAGGTCGCACTGGCGCCGGTCAACGTCGACACGGAGAAGCTGGTGATGGCCATCGTGCAGGACGTCACCCTGCGGAAACGCGCCGAGGATGCGATTCGGGGGCTGAATACCGAGTTGGAGGCCCGCGTCGCCACCCAAACCGCCGCCCGGGAACGCGTGCAGGCCGACCTGGAGCGTTTCTTCGATCTGTCGGCGAACCTGGTGTTCATCGCCGGTTTCGACGGCTACTACAAGCAGGTGAATCCCGCCTTCGAGCGGCTGCTCGGCTGGAGTTCCGCCGAATTGACGGCCACCCCCTTCATCGAGATCGTGCATCCGGACGACGCTGCGGCCACGGCGGCGGCGGGGGCGCGGCTCCAGGCGGGAGAATCGGTCGTGATCGAGAACCGGACTCGCAGCCGAGACGGGGCGTTCCACTGGATTCAGTGGAGTTGCGTCAGCGACGTCGAACAGCGGCTGGTCTACGGAACCGGCAGCGACGTCACCGCCCACAGGCACTGGGAGCAGCAACTCCATCAGATCGAATGGTTGCTCACACAGCGGCACGAGCCTCGCGCCGCCTCCACCGACGGTTCGGTCCAATACGAGACCATCCCCACCGACTCGCCGGGAATGATCCTGAGCGCCGTCGGACAGAAGGCGCTGGTCGACATTATGGGCGACTGTTTGGACCTGCTCGAGACGTCCGCGACGGTCTACGAATCCGACGGAAGCCACGCGCTGCACGCGCTTTCCTCGGAATGGTGCCGATACCTGCATGACGCCTCGCGCAAGCTGTGCGGCAAGGTGGACGACGCGACGGCGGCGGCCAGCGGACGCTGGCTGTGTCACGAATCGTGCTGGACGAATCTCGGCAAAGCCGCCATCGAAGGCGGTCAACCCGTGGACATCGCCTGCAACGGAGGCATTCGACTGTACGCGTTGCCGGTCGCCGCGGCCGGGGCCACGGTCGGCTCCATCCACTTCGCCTACGGCGATCCGCCCCGCGACTCGCAAACCTTGAAGGAGTTGGCCGCCCGCTACGACGTTCCGGTGGAGCAACTGCGCCAGCGCGCCGAATCCTACGAATCGCGTCCGCCGTTCATTATCGAACTGGCCCGTCGCCGCCTGGCCGCCTCGGCGCGCCTGCTCGGAGAGATGATCGAACGCCGCCGGGCCGAAGAGGAATCCACGCGGCTCAACGCGCGGCTGGAGCGGCGCGCCATCGAGCTGCGGCAGGCCAACGAAGAACTTGAATCGTTTTCCTACTCGGTTTCCCACGATCTGCGCGCTCCCTTGCGCCACGTCCAGGGTTTCCTGAACCTGTTGCTTCAGGACCGTAACAGCAAACTTTCGGAAACCGGCCTCCGCTACGCGTCCACGATTTCCAAATCCTGCGACCGGCTGGGCCTGCTCATCGACGAACTGCTCGCGTTGTCGCGGATGTCGCGCACCGAACCCCGGCTGATGTCGGTGAACGTGGCCGACGTGGCCCGGGAGACCATCCGCTTGCTGGTGATTCCCGACGACCACGTCGTCAACTGGACCGTGGCCGAACCGCCCATGGTGAACGCCGACCCTTCCATGATCCGTCTCGTGCTGACGAACCTGCTCGACAACGCGGTAAAATACAGCCGGCGGCGGCAACCTGCGGAGATCGAGATCGGTTACTCGGGGAATGAGCAGGGCCGGGCGGTGTTGTTCGTTCGCGACAACGGCGCCGGCTTCGACATGAGGTACCGGGAAAAGCTCTTCGGAGTGTTTCAACGCCTCCATCGGGAAGACGAATTCGAAGGCACGGGAATCGGTCTTGCGACCGTACTGCGGGTGATCTCCCGCCATGGGGGACGAGTCTGGGCGGAGGGCGCCGTCGATCAGGGCGCTACTTTCTACTTCACGCTGGAGTTGTCCAGCCAATGACTTTTTGGAAGTGAGAAACACAGGCCGCGCGCAGGAATAGCGGCTTGATTTGATGGAGAAGGAACAGTGAGTGACAAGAAAACGATCCTACTGGCCGAGGACAATCCGAACGACCGGGAACTGATCCTCGCCGCGCTCGCCGAGCACGACTTGGCGGGCGATGTGGTCACCGTCGGCGATGGCGCGGAGACCCTCGACTACCTGCGCCGGCAGGGGCCCTACGCCAACCGGAAGAACGGCGACCCGGCCGTGATCCTGCTCGACATCCGCATGCCCAGGGTGGACGGACTGGAAGTCCTACGCGAGATCAAGGCCGATGCAGCCCTGAAGTCCATCCCGGTGGTGATCCTGACCGAATCGCGTGAGGAGAGGACCATGGTGGAGAGCTATCGCCTGGGAGTCGACGCCTATATCGTCAAACAGGTAAAGCCCGTCCAGTTTCAACAATTCCTCGAACTGCTGCTGCGCACGCGTACCGGCGGACCCACCAGGATCATTCTTGAATAGGTCCCGAATCCCGGGTGAATTATGGTCCACGGAGGTGAACGAGTGAGTGATTTGAGAAGCATCCTGCTGGCGGAGGACAACCCGAACGATCTGGAGTTGACGCTCGCCGCCCTCGCCGAGTACAACCTGGCGAACGAGGTGGTGTCGGTCAGCGACGGCGCCGAGGCTCTGGACTACCTGCACCGGAGGGGCCCTTATTCGAGTCGGCCGCCCGGAAACCCCGCCGTGATCCTGCTCGACATCAAGATGCCGCGGGTGGACGGGCTGGAGGTGTTGCGGGAAGTCCGATCCGATGCGGACCTGCGGCCGATTCCAGTGGTCATCCTGACCTCCTCGCGCGAGGAGCGGGACCTGATAGAGAGCTATCGCCTGGGCGTCAACGCCTACGTCGTCAAGCCCGTTCGTTTCCAGGAGTTCGTCGAGTCGGTGAAGCAGCTCGGCGCGTTCTGGGCCATCGTCAACGAACCGCCGCCAGGCTGCCGGAAGCTCCGCTAGGAGTTGCTCGCCTTGGCAGCCCGTGGCGGAAGTCGCGGGAGACCTCGCGGCCAGGCGCTGGCTTTCTCGCAGCTGCTTTCTGATGTCCAGCGGCGCTTCGGTCGCTGCTCCTCGCCCTCGCTCCGGCCCCGCCCGCAACGCGGCCCTTGGGACGACCGAGGCGGACTGCCGGGCTCCGCGTTGCGGACGTCGCGCCGTGGCGATAGTGTAAAGGGTCATGCGACGTCCCGCCGCGCTGATCGCGCTCGCGGCCGCCTGGGCGGCCGGGCAAACCGGAAATCAGGACCCGAAATCCGTAATTCTCAAACCGTATGAGATGGCGTGGCGCGCCGATAGCGGCGTGCTGGCCGACTTGAGCTTCCTGCTCGACAAGCCCGCCGGCGGCAAGGGATTCGTCAGCGTCCGCGACGGCCACCTGGCCGACGGAGCGGGCCGTCGCCTTCGCATCTTTGGCGTGAACTTCTCCTTCACCGCCAGCACTCCGGCCAAAGAGGTCGCCCGCGACGTGGCGGCGCACCTGGCGCGGTTCGGCGTTAACTGCGTTCGCATCCACCACCTGGACTGGCGCGCTCCCCGAGGAGTCATCGACGCGAAATTCCCCGACAGCCGCCACCTGGACCCGGCCGCGCTCGACCGCCTCGATAACTTTGTCGCCGAGCTGAAGAAGGCCGGCGTCTACGTGAACCTGAACCTCAACGTCGCCCGTTCCTTCCAACCCGCCGACGGAGTGAAGGACGCCGCCCAGCTCGGCTTCGCCAAGGCTGTGACGTACTTTGATCCCCGCATCGTCGAACTCGAGAAGGAGTACGCCCGGACGCTGCTGACCCACCGCAATCCGTACACCGGCGCCGAGTATCGAAACGAACCCGCCGTCGCCATGGTGGAGATCGTCAACGAGAATTCGCTCATCGAAAGCTGGAAAGCCGGGCGGCTGCGCGGCCTGGGACCCGATCCCAAACAGGAAGATCGCACCTGGTCCGACATCCCCGCCTCCTACGCCGCCGACCTGACGCGCCTGTACAACGCCTATCTGGAAAGGCGCCTCGACGCCGCCAGCCTCCGCGCCATCCGCGCCGAAGCCGGCGTGACGGCCGGCGCGCCCGTGCCCCGGCTTGAACCCGCCGCGTTCACCGCCGCAAGCGCCCTGCGCTTCTCCACCGAAGCGTCCTTCTACATGGATCTTGAGAACTCGTTCCTCGGCGGCATGTACGCGTTCCTCAAGCAGGAACTCGGCGTGCGGGTTCCCGTCGTGGGAACCAGCATCCATAATGGCGGGCTGACGCCCTACCCTCTGCTGGCGTCCACCTCGAAGCTCGACATGGTGGATTCGCACACCTATTGGCAGCATCCGCGCTTTCTGTCGGACGCTTCCGGCCGCCGCATCGGCTTTGAAATCGGCAACACGCCGGCCGTCAATGAACCGGAACGGTCGCCGCTGCTCGCCCTGGCCCGCGTGGCGGTCGCGGGTAAGCCGTTCATGGTGTCGGAAGTGAACCATCCCTACCCGAACGAGTACGGCGCCGAGGGGGTCCCGCTGCTGGCCGCCTATGCCGCCTTCCAGGACTGGGACGCGATCTTCTGGTACAGCTTCTCGCATTCGCCCGCCGAAACGTGGGACAAACCGGCTCTTCCCGGGCACTTTGACATGCGCCAGGATCCCGTGAAGATGACCCAGTGGGCCGCCGCCGCACTGTTGTTCCACACCGCCGCCGTCGCGCCCGCCCGCACCGTGGTCGAGCGCTCCTATGACCACGCCTCCGTCGTCGAAAGCGTCCGGACGGCCGCCGCCGCCCATGGGCCGTTCTTCACCTCCTGGTTCCCCGGAACCGTCGCCCTCCGGCACGGCGTCCGCGTAAAGAGCCTCGACGCCCCGCGCCCCACCGCGCCCGTGGCCGCGCCCGCCCCGCCCTATCTTTCCGACACCGGCCAACTCCGCTGGCTGCTCTCCCCGTCCAGGAAAGGACTCGTCGTGGTGGACGCCGACCGCTGGCAGGCCCTCATCGGCTACCCGAAATCGCAAAGCGCCGCGCCGTCGAATCTGGGCGCCGACGTGGCGAACGAGTTCTGCTCCATCGCCGTCGGATCGATGGACGGCAAACCCGTCCGGACCTCCGCCCGCCTGCTGCTGGCGGCCGGCGCCCGCGCGTCCAATGTGGGGATGCAGTGGAATGAGAAGCGCACCGGCAACACCGATTTGGGCCAACCCGGCATGACCATCGAACCAGTGACCGGCGTCGTCAAGCTCCGCCTGGACGGCGCCCGGTCGGTGGAGGCGACGCCCCTCGATGGAGCGGGCCGCGCCGGCGGAGCCCCCGTTCAGGCCTCCCGCTCCGGCGCCGAGTGGGTGCTGCGGATCGGCGAAACGCCCACCCCGTGGTATCTGGTGACGGTCCGTCGCTGACGCGCTCCCGACGGCGATAGAGTGTAGGGAAAGGATGGCTATGCAGACTCACCGAAGAGCGTTCCTGAAAACCGCGGCGGCCGCTCCGCTGATCGTCTCGTCCGGCGCCTGGGGCGCCAACGACCGCGTCACCTACGGTCTCATCGGGACCGGGAATCGCGGCGGCGGCCTCAACAAACTGTTCCAGAAGGCGGGCGCCCAGTGCGTCGCCCTGTGCGACGTCTACGCCCCCTATCTTGAAAAGGAGGCCAAGCTCTCGCCCGCCGGGGTGAAGACGCTGGCCCATTATGAGGACCTGCTCGCCCTGCCGGGCCTCGACGCCGTGGTCATCGCCACGCCCGATCATCAGCACTGGCCGATGCTCAAGGCCGCCCTGGCCGCCGGCAGGGACGTCTACCTGGAAAAGCCGCTGTCGCTGAACCTCGAACAGAGCGGCGCCATGATCGCCGCCGTCCGTAAGACCGATCGCATCGTCCAGATCGGCATGCAGCGCCGCAGCATGACCTTCATTCATCAGGCCAAGCAGTTGATCGACGACGGCGCCCTGGGCCAGATCTCCATGGTCCGCGCCATGTGGAACTGGCACTTCACCGAGTGGCTCGACAATTCCCCGCTCACCGGCCAGCTCGATTGGAAGCGGTTCCTCGGCAATGCGCCCGACCGTCCCCTCGAACCGCGCCGTTTCCGCTGGTGGCGCGGCTTCTGGGACTACTCCGGCGGCAACATGACCGACCAGGGCACCCACCTCATGGACGTTGTCCAGTGGATGACCAACTCCGGCCCGCCCCTGTCAGCCATCTGCCAGGGACAGGTGAAGGCCGCCCCCGGCGCCGAAGTCCCCACCGTGTTTAGCGCCGTCTTCGAATATCCGGACTTCCTGGCCACCTGGACCCTCAACTACCGCACCACCTCTGAATTCGACTGGTCCATCCGTTTCCTGGGCGAGAAGGGCTCCATGTTGATGGACCGCCACGGACTCCGCCTGTACGCCGACCCCGGAACCTCGGAAGCGCCCTGGAGCCAGACCCCTTCCACCGAACCGGTGAAGGAGATTCCGGAAACCGGCGCGGCCGAAGCGCACCAGGCCAACTTCCTGGAATGCGTCCGCTCCCGCAAGGAGCCCAATTGCCCCATCGAGGTGGCCGCCAAGGCCGTCGCCGGGCCGCACATGGCCAACCTCGCCTACCGCGAAGGCCGCAAAGTGAAGTTCGATTCGCTGACTTGAGCCTTTATTGCTAACACTTTCCACGGCGCCGTCGATGAGCGCAGAAGGTGCAGTGGAAGGGCAACACTACGTCGGACCGCCCCCGTCTGGGATTTCAGGCGGTCGTGCTCCGGCATCTGATCCTGCTGACGGCGGTTCCGGTCCTCGTGATGGCCGGCGCGGGAGTCTGGTACTATGGCAATCTTCTTGAAAAGGCCGCCGAGGAGCAACTGACCAGCTCCGCGAGCCACGTTCGCGACCAGTTGGACAACCACCTCGACGTGCACATGCACGCCGTGTCGATCGCCGCGTTCGGGGTTCGGCACGCCATCCGCCTGGGAGGCCGGGACGCGCTCATCACCTGGCTCGAGCAAATTCAGCGATCCTACCCTGGTTTTCTCACCATGTTGATCGCCGATCGCGACGGCGCCGTCATCACCGCCACCCGTCGAGGACGGGGCGCTTTACTCGCCGACGACCCGGGCCGGCGCCTCGCGACGGTGCGCGACCGGGAGTACTTCCAGAGCCCGATGGCGACCGGTAAACCATTCATCTCGTCCGTATTCCGGGGCCGCGGGCTGGGCAGTGACATGATCGTCGCCATCAGCTCGCCCTATCTGGACGAATCCGGACAGGTCGCGGGCATCGTGGAAGGCTCCATCGACATCACCCGCATCCCGTTGACGCCCGAACACGGCCCCTTCCGCCCCGCCGTGGCCGCGCACGACCGGGCTGGCGCGGTAGTGTTCGCGTCGGCGGCGGCGCCAGCCGAATGGGATCGTCTCCGCGAGTCATTGGGAGCAGGAACCCCGGGCGTAGTTCGAAGGCTCACCGCCCTCCCCGATCCCCAGTTCGCCGTGTCCATGCCGTTGCGTAACGGGAACTGGACGGTGACGGCGACCCAGCCGCTCGACGCGGTGGAGCGCCGCTCTCGGACCTTTTACCTGTACGCCTCGGCGTTTCTCGGCCTGGGCCTGATTGTTGTGGGCCGGGCGGCGAGCGCGATCGCCAGGCGAGTAGCCCAGCCCATCGTCGACATTGCGGCACAGATGCGCCATTATGAGGTCGGCGCCGATTTCTCGGCATCCCCCGCCGACGAATCCGCCACCGCCGAAATCTGGCACATCCAGCACGAACTGAACCGCCTCGGCGTCCGCCTGCGCGAGTCCTACGACGGGCTGCGATCCGCCCTGCGCGAGCGCGACGACGCCAACAAGCAGCTCGAATCCTTGCTCCACAACCTGGACCTCAAGGTCGCCGAGCGCACCGCCGAGCTGGCCGCGAGCCAGGCCCGGTTCGCCCTGGCCGTCAGCGGCAGCAACGACGGCATCTGGGACTGGAACGTGCAAACCGGCCAGGTGTACTATTCGTCGCGTTGGAAAGGCTCGCTCGGCCTGCCGCCCGACACGGATCTCCACGACCTGTCCTCGTGGCTCGCCCTGGCGCATCCCCAGGACGCCGGCCGGCTGGACGCCGAGCTCCGCGCCTACGCCTCCGCCGGCAAGGACCTCTTCCAGATCGAATACCGCCTGCGGCACGCCGACGGATCCTGGCGTTGGATGCTGTGCCGGGGAGCGGCGCAGCGGGACGAAGAGGGCATGGCGCTCCGCATCGCCGGCTCACAGAGCGACATGACGGCGAACAAGCTGGCCGATCCCCTCACCGGCCTCGGCAACCGTCTGGCCATTCTCGAAGGCCTGCAGACGCTCATCTCCCAGTCGATCGAAAACCCCAGTTGCGGCTATGCGGTGCTGCTCGTCGGGCTAAACCGCTTTAAGCTGATCAACGACACGCTCGGTCACGCGAATGGGGACCGTTTGCTGGTGGACGTGGCCCACCGGCTGGGCGCGGCGCTTTCCCGCTCGCCCGAGGCCCGCGGCCAGATCGGACGCATCGGCGGCGACGAGTTCGCGATCCTGCTCGAATCGCCCGCTCCCGACGTCGTCGACGCCATCGTCGAAGCGGTCCAGGCCGAGGTGGGGCAGCCCTTCCACCCCTCCGGTTCGCCCATCATGCTCACCGTCAGCATGGGCATCGCTCATTGGCGCCCCGGCTATCGCCTGGCCGAACAGGTCCTGCGCGACGCCGACACGGCCATGTACAACGCCAAGACGCGCGGCGTCGCCATGGCGGCCTTTGACGACGACATGCGCGCCAGCGCCCTGCGCCGCCTGGAGATCGAAAACACCCTGCGCCCGGGCCTCGAGCGCGGCGAATTCATCGTCTACTACCAGCCGCAGGTGTCGCTGCAAACCGGCCGCCTGTTCGGCATGGAGGCGCTGGTGCGATGGCGCCATCCCGTCCGGGGCATGATCCCCCCCATGGAGTTCATCCCGGTGGCCGAAGAGACCGGCCTCATCCAACCGCTGGGCCGCTGGATCCTGCGCGAAGCCTGCGCGCAGCTGGCCCGCTGGCGCTCGCTGCCGGGCGCCGGGGAGCTCAAGGTCAGCGTGAATCTTTCGGGACGCCAGCTAGCCGAACACGACCTGCCGGGCGTCGTCCGCCAGATCCTCGACGAGACCGGCCTGCCCGGCTCGAGCCTCCATCTCGAGGTCACCGAAAGCGTGGTGGCCGAGGACCCGGCGGCGGCGCTCGCCATCCTGAACGCCCTCGCCGCCATGGAAATCGGCCTGGAGGTGGACGACTTCGGCACCGGCTACTCCTCGCTCAGCCAGCTCCACCGCATGCCCTTCCAAACGCTGAAGATCGACCGCGCCTTCATCCAGGCCATCCACACCCAGAGCGACGGGATCAAGCTGGTGAACTCCATCCTGATGCTCGCCCACACGCTCGGAATGCACGTGGTGGCGGAAGGCATCGAGACGGCCGACGACGTGCTCCAGCTCGCGTTCATGGGCTGCGAACTGGCCCAGGGCTACTACTTCTCGCCCCCTCTCGATCCGGCCCGCATGCAGGCGTTGCTCGAAGGCCGCGCCGCCCTGCCGCCCTTGCCCTTCGCCACCCAGAGCGAGTTGCTGGCGCTCGGCGCCCAACACCCCGAAATCGCCGCCGCGGTTGACATTCACGCGCTGGGCCTGATGACACGATAAGCAACTCGTGAGCAACCTCGGGCGATTTCAGATTCTGGCCGAACTCGGCCGCGGCGGCATGGGGGTGGTTTTCCGCGCCCACGATCCCGACATGGCCCGCGACGTCGCCATCAAGGTGCTCCGCAAGGACACCGCGCTCGGCGACGCCGAAATGCAGGACGCGGCGCGCCGGTTTGACCGCGAGGCCAAGGCCGCCGGCGGTCTCACCCACCCCAACATCGTGGCGCACTACGAGCGCGGCGACACCGGCGAATGGAAGTTCATCGTCATGGAGTTCGTCGAGGGCCGCCCCCTCAACGACCTGATGTCGCGCGACCCCCGGCCCACCGCCGCCGAGTCGCTGGCCATCCTGCGGCAGGTGGCCTCCGCGCTCGACTACGCCCACGGCCGCGGCGTAATCCATCGCGACATCAAGCCCGCCAACATCCTGGTGCGCTCGGACGGCGCGGCCAAAATCGCCGATTTCGGCGTGGCCAAGACCACCGCCCCCGGCGCCGTCACCTCCTGCTCCATGGTCATCGGCAGCCCGCACTACATGGCGCCGGAGCAGATTGAGGCGCGCGAGGTCACCGGCCGCACCGATCAATGGGCCCTGGCGGTCACCGCCTACGAACTGCTCTCCGGCCGCAAACCGTTCCAGTCGGATTCGGTGGCGGCGCTGTTCCAGCAGATTTTGGCGGCCGCGCCGCACAGTCCCACCGTCACCGGCGCCTCCTTCAACGCCGCCGTGCAAGGCGTCTTTCAGAAGGCTCTCGACAAGACCCCCGCCGCGCGCTTTGAAAGCTGCACCGCGTTTGTCGACGCGCTCGAACAGGCCATCGGCGGCAAGCCCGTTAACAAGCCCGCTCAAGCGCCCACGCGTCCCCGCCGGGCCTGGGCGTGGTTCGCCGCCGGCGCCGCCGTGCTGGCCTTTGGAGGATTCGCCGCCTGGGACATGACGCGACGTCCCCCCGCCCCCGCTTCCGCCGCCTCGCCGGTCCACCGGCGGGAGGCCCCGCAATCGGGCGAGGTCCGCAAGAACCTGCGCGACGGCCAGATGTACGTCTGGCTTCCGGCCGGCGCCTTCCGCATGGGCTGTTCGGCCGGCGACGATCATTGCCAGGGCGACGAGACCCCGCACCAGGTCAGCCTCACCAAGGGCTTCTGGCTCGGCCAGAACGAGGTTCCCACAAGCGCCTTCAAGCGCTACACCTGGGTGGACGGCGGCCGTCTGCCGGACGCCCCGCCCTTCAACCCGGGCTGGTCGAACGGCGCGCTGCCGGTGACCAACATCGGCTGGGATGCGGCGTCCAAGTACTGCCGCTGGGCCCAGGGCCGTCTGCCCACCGAAGCCGAGTGGGAGTACGCCGCCCGGGGCGGCTCTACACAGCCCGCCTACGACGCCATCGACGCCATCGCCTGGCATCAGTCCAACAGCGGCCTGCGCGCCCACGAAACCGGCGCCAAGAAGCCCAACGCCTTCGGCCTGTTCGACATGCTGGGCAACGTGTGGGAATGGACCGCGGACCGTTACGCCGAACACTATTACGAGCAGAGCCCGGCGCAGGATCCCCGCGGCCCCGACCAGGGCGAATACCGCGTCCTGCGTGGCGGCTCCTGGCTGCGGGAAGCGCCGGAGGTCCGCGTCTCGCTGCGCTACGGCCTGCTGCCCGCCAACCCCGACCATGGCGTCGGGTTCCGCTGCGCCGCCGACGATCTACCCTGAGCGGCCCGTCCCGAACAGCTCGAGCGCGGTGCGGAAGGTCTCCGCGTGCGCCTCGGCGGTCACTTCGATGGGGTTCGAATAGCCGCCGCCCAATGTCACGATGAACGGCGCCCCGTGCGCCCGGGCGGCCGTCATCACCAGTTCATCGCGCCGCCGCAATCCGGCCGGCGTCAGCGACAGCCGTCCCAGCGCGTCGCTCGCCAGCCCATCCACGCCGGATTGATAGAACACCACCCCGGGCCGGAATTCGAAGACCGCCGTCAGCGCCCCGGCTAGCCGCTCCAGGTACTCCGCGTCGCCCGCGCCGTCCTCCAGCTCCACGTCCATCGAGCTCCGCTGTTTCCGGAACGGGAAGTTGTTGCGCCCATGCATCGACAAGGTGAACACGGCCGGATCGCCCTCGAAAATCGCCGCCGTGCCGTCCCCCTGGTGAACGTCCAGGTCCACCACCGCCGCCCGCTCGACGCCGCGCTCCGCCCTCAGCCACAGGATCGCCGTGGCGATGTCGTTGAACACGCAGAACCCCGCGCCCTCTCCCCGAAATGCGTGGTGCGTGCCGCCCGCCAGATTCCCGCCCCAGCCCTGGCCAAGCGCGTATTCCGCCGCCGCCATCGTTCCGCCCACCGAGGCGAGCGTCCGCCTCACCAGTCCCTCCGACCACGGAAATCCAATCCGGCGCATCGCCGCCGGCGCAACGCTACCGTCGAGAAACCCTCGAACGTAGGCGGGATCGTGCGCCAATTCGACGATCGCCGGATCGGCCAGAGGCGCCGGTTCAAACCGGAACCTTCCGTCGCGAGAGAGCCGCTCTCTCAGCAGCCGGTACTTGGATATAGGAAACCTGTGCCCGGGTGGAAGCGGGATCTCGTGATGGTCGCAGTAATACAGCGTCAACGCTTGGACAGGTCGCGGATCCAGATGTCCTTGAAGCGGTAGTTGCCCTTGCCGCCCGAATGCAGTTGCAGCGCGATGCCGCCGTCCCAGGCCGAAGGCCGCGGGTCGGTGTAATCCACCATCACCACGCCGTTCAGGCGCGCCACGTAGCGGTTGCCTTCCACCTTGAGCAGGTACTCGTTCCAATCGTCGGCGCGCACCACCAGCTCGTTTTCCGGCGACGGCCACACCACCCACCCGCGCCCGACGTCGTAAACGCCCGCGGTGTGGTGCATCAGCGTGCAGTCGATCTCGAACTGCGGCCCCTGCGACACATCGGCCGTGCCCGGCTTGAAGTCCACGTGGAAGAACACGCCCGAATTGCCGCCCGTGCCCTCGCATTTGAACTTCAGGCTCAGGTGGAAGTCGGTGTACTTCTTCTCCGTCATCAGGTAGCCGTATTCCTTGGTGATCCCGAAGCCGTGGATGGCGCCGTCCTCAACGGTCCACTTCTCGTGTCCGATCTCTTTCCATCCGGAAAGATCCTTGCCGTTGAAGATCTTCACCCAGTCTTCACCGGGCGGGTTGGGCTTGCCCGCGGGCTGAGCCTGGGCGGCCGCGGCCGCGACAAACAGTGCGATGGAAAGGCAAATCGGGAAACGGCGCATCAAAAAAGCTCCTACTTGTTGTCCTTGCTCTGGCTGATCGTGATGGCGAAGTAATTCACTACCTTCGCTTCGTTGCGCGCCACCTCGACATAGGCGCCGCGCAGCAACTGGTCCTTGCGGTTCTGCAACGTCTCGCGAATGGTCTGCTGCACGCGCGGGTCGTTCAATTCCCGCTGTCCGGCCGGCTCCTTCGCGATGACTTTCAGAATCCGGTACCCTTCCTGGGTCTTGAGGATGTTCGAAACCTGGCCCGGCGGAATGGCCAGCACCGTCTTGCGCAGTTCGGGCGAGGCCCGCTCGAGCGCCGACTCCGCGATGAAGCCCAGGTCCCCGCCATTCTGCGCGCTCGCCGGATCCTCGGAATAGGCCTGCGCCAGTTGCGCGAAATCCTCGCCCTGGCGGATTCGCGCCAGCAGGTTCTGGATCTTCTTCATGGCCTGTTCGTCGTTTTGGGCCTTGTCGTTCTTCAGGTTGTGAACGTCCGGATTCGGCGCCGGCGTCACCAGGATCTGCGCCATGTGGATCTGCGGCTCGATCAGGTTGAAGCTGGCCCGGTTGGCGTTGTAGAACTCGCCGATATCTTTATCGCTGATGTTGATGTGCGAACCGATCTCTTTGTTGAACAGCTTCTGGACGCTGAGATCGCGGCGCAATTGCGCCTTCAGGTCCTCCACCGTCATCTTGCGGCTCTGCAACTGGCGCTGGAACTCTTCCTGCGTGTAGGGCGCCTTCAGCTCGTTGAGCTTGGCCTCCACATCCGCGTCGGTCGCCACCAGGCTCGCCTTCTCGGCCCGCTGCACCATGATCTCGCTATCGATCATCGTGCGCAGCAGCTCGAGCTTCTGGAACTGCGACTGGTCGTCGCTCGGATGCTCTCCGGCCGAAGCGAATTGCGATTGGAACTGCTTGTCGACGTCGGCGTACGTGATCGGGCGCGAGTTCACCGTGGCGGCGACATTGGGAGGAGCAGACTTACCGCAACTGAACGATACAAGGCAGGCGAGGGTTCCGGCCAGTACAACGATATGGCGAGGCATTCGATATTTCTGAGTGTAGCGCAGCAGACGGTCCCGCCAATGCCCGGATTGGGCGCCCTGCTACACTCTCCCTTATGAGCAACGGCTCCGCGTTCCCCCTGTTCGATTCGGGCCTCGGAACCACGCCGCGCATTACGTCACTGCTGATCAAGCCCGCCTCGGCCGTCTGCAACCTCGACTGCGCCTACTGCTTCTACCTCGATCGCGACGCCGACCCCTACAAGGCCCTGCCCGGCCGCCGCATGAGCGAGGACACGCTCGAACGCCTGGTGGACACGTGGATGTTCTACTCCTACCCGGCCAGCGTCTTCGCCTTCCAGGGCGGCGAACCCACTCTCGCCGGCCTGGGCTTCTTTGAAAAGCTCGTCGAACTGCAGCAACGCTACGGCCGCAACGGCCAGAACGTCAGCAACTCCATCCAGACCAACGCCGTCCTGCTCGACCGCAACTGGTGCGCCCTGTTCCGCCAATACAACTGGCTGCTCGGCGTCTCGCTCGACGGTCCGGAGCCGATGCACGATCTTTACCGGTTCAACAAGGGCGGCCAGCCCACCTGGCGCAAGGTGGTGAACGCGGTGGAGATGCTACAGGCCGAAAAGGTGGAGTTCAACATCCTGTGCGTGTTGAGCCAGGCGAACGTCGAAAAGCCCCGCGAGATCTACAAATTCTTCCGCTCCCTGGGCGTCGACAACATTCAGTACATCCCGCTCGCCGAGTTCGAGTTGGACGGCCGGCCGATGCCCTTCACCATCACCCCGGCCCAATACGGCCGCTTTCTGACGGAGACCTTCGACGCCTGGTGGCCGGACCGCCGCAAGATCCGCATCCGTTTCTTCGACAACCTGGCCGAAGCGCTCGCCGGGCAGAAGCCGGGCACATGCACCATGCACGAAACCTGCGACAGCTATGTCGTGGTGGAGTACAACGGCGACGTCTACCCCTGCGACTTCTTTGTTGAAAAGGAGTGGAAGCTGGGCAACATCGAGCTCGACTCCTGGACCGAAATCGCCCGCCGCGCCAAGCGCTACAATTTTGCGTCGAAAAAGACCATCGGGCACGCCGAATGCGCGGTGTGCGAGTACGCCTCCATCTGCCACGGCGGCTGCCCCAAGTTCCGCCACGCGCCGCACCGCAACTTCAGCGATCTGGACTACTTCTGTTCCGCCTACAAGCAGATCTTCGCCCGCGCCTCCGGGCCGCTCAAGCAGGATTTGAAGAAGTTGCTCGCCCAGCCGGGTCCCGTCGCCCGCTAGTTAGGCCGCTTCAGCCAGGCCGCGCAGGACGCCCCGGTGATCTTCGCGTGAATCTCGCCCCGCTGATCCGCAAGCACCGGCAGGGTGAACGTCCCGTCAGCCCCCGTGGCCACGCCTTCGTGATAGTCGCGCCCGCCTGCTACAGATTCGACATCCACTCCCGGCGCCGGGACTCCGTCCTGGAACACCACCTTGCCGGACACGCGGACCACCGGCGCAAGCGCTGGGATGCGTATGTCCACACCATTCACCACGCCGCCCTCGCCCACCGTCACAATCCGCGCATCGCGCCGGTCCGCGACGCCAGGATAATAGACCATCCCAAAGGGCCTCGCCGCCGAGCGACGGTCCCCGCCGTTGACGACAACCCGGTAAGGTCCCGGCGGTATCATCTCCAGAAGGTAAGCGCCGTCGGCGTTCGTGCAATCGGAAATGCGGCCGTTGCCACTGTTCCGCGAGAGCGCTTCCAGGTGGACGCAGACGTCCTTCAGCGGCTTTCCGTCAGGATCCAGCACGCGCCCCCGCATCTGTGTGTTCGCCGCCAGCACGAATCCAACGTTGGCGTAAGACTCGGCATCGAGCAGAACGCGGGACTCATCCGCTCTCACCCGCCGCCGTGGCCCCGAAACCCCAGGAAATCGCACCCGCCAGCCCTTCGGCGTGTCGATCTTCACTGTATACTCACCCGGGTATACTCACCCGGCCGCAGGAACCTCATCACGTAGATTCCGTCGACGTCCGTCACCGCCGTCTCCGGCGGACCGTCGGTTGGGACGGCCGTCACCCGGACGCCCGGAGCGCCGCCAATCCGGCGAAATCCTTCGGTGTGCGACTCCTCATAGAATTCGACCTCGCCGGAAATGCGATTTCCCCGTGCGGAATCCAGCAGAGTCCGGGACATCGGGCTTAGCGCCGGCTATGGCGCCAACAACCACAATGGAAGCCGACCGCCAGGCCTCCTTCGTCGACGGCCACGACGCGCAAGTGCAGGCAAAGCCGTGAACGGCAGTCCACATCAGAAGCAATACGATGGTCCGCATCAGGCGCTCCTTCAGTTCCGAGCTCAGTATAAACCCGGGCAGCCCGAGGCGGAACGGGTGTTAAACTCAGAAAAACAATGAAAATCGCCATCGGCGCCGACCACGCGGGCTTCCAATTAAAGCAGGAACTCGCCGCGAAACTGGTCGCACTGGGCCACGAAGTGCACGATTTCGGCACGGTTTCGCCGGAAAGCACCGATTATCCCGACTACGCCGGCCAGGTCGGGCGCGCCGTCTCCTCGGGCGAAGCCGAACGCGGTATTCTGGTCTGCTCCACCGGCGTCGGCATGTCCATCGCGGCCAACAAGGTCCACGGCGTCCGCGCCGCTCTCGCCATGAACGCCGACGAGGTCCAACTCACCCGCGCCCACAACGACGCCAACGTGCTGACGCTCGGCGCCAGATATTTCGATGCGCCGCAGGCGGCCGAACTCGTGCGCGTCTTCCTCGACACGCCCTTCGACGGCGGCGTCCGGCACGCCCGCCGGGTCGCCAAGATGGCCGCCCTCGAATCCGGACCCGGGGTCTAGCATGCCCGAAACGCCCCTTCGCATCGTACTCGACGCCCGCAAGGTCAACGACTTCGGCATCGGCACGTATATCCGCAACCTCGTCGCGGGGCTCGCCGACATCGACCAGACCGATCGTTTCATCCTGGTCGTCGACCCCAAGGTTCGCGAGGGGCTCGACCAACTCCCCCCCAACTTCGAACGCGTCGTCTACGAAGGAAACCCCGGAGGCGTCCGCCACGCCTTCCAGTACCCCCACTTCCTCCGCGGCCTGGCCGCCGATCTGCATCACATTCCGCTCAACACCGTCCCGGTCTTCATGCCCAAACCCTACGTGGTCACCGTCCACGACATGAGCCGGCTCCTGTTTGTCGACCGCCGCGTCGATTACCGCGACGAACTGAAGCTCCACTGGTTCCGCCGCGGCCTGCTGCGCGCCGACAAGGTGATCTCGGTGTCCAAGGCCACCCAACGCGACGTCATGAACACGCTCGGCATCCCCGGCAGCCGCATTCGCATGATCTACAACGCCCCGGACCCGATCTTCACCGCCCAGATCCGGGGCCTCGAGCTCGACGAGAGCTACCGGATCATGGAGCGCTACCAGATCAACTACCCGTTCCTGCTCTACGCCGGCAACGTGCGGCCGCAGAAGAACGTGCCGCGCCTGGTCGAGGCCTTCGCCGTCGTGCGCGGCGAGCTCGCCGACCACCCCATCTACAACGACCTGCGCCTCATCATCATCGGCGATGAAATTTCCAACACTGTCCGCCAGATGGTGGCGCGCACCCGCATGGAGCAGGCGGTCCGCTTCCTCGGTTTCGTCCCTATTAATACGTTGCGCATCTTCTACAAGGCGGCCGCCGCCTTCGTCTTCCCTTCCCTCTACGAAGGCTTCGGGCTCCCCCCGCTCGAGGCCATGGCCTGCGGCACTCCAGTGATTACCTCGAACGTCAGCTCGCTGCCGGAAGTGGTGGGCGACGCCGCCATCATCGTCAACCCCGAAAACGTCTTCGACATCGCCCGCGGCGTCCGCGAGGCCCTGCTCGACGTCGACCTCCGCCAGCGTTGCGTGCTGCACGGCATCCAGCAGGTCCGCCGCTTCAGTTGGAGGAGGACCGCCGAACAGGTGCTGGAGGTCTATCGCGAGGTGGCAGCAGCGGGTCGTACAGCAGCTCCGCGCGGCGCATCGACCGTAGCGGGATAACCCGGGCCCGGATCGCCGCCTCCCCCGCCACCGCCTCCCAACGGTGCGGCTCGTCCCGGTCCTTCACCGACAGCAGGTAATGCCGTCGGCGCCCGAACCGCACCCACCGCACCACCGCCTCGCCGCCCCGCTCCACCGCCAATAAATCCTCCGGCCCGGCCGTTTCCGCCGCCCGCGGATTCCGGTCGAGCAGCACCAGATCGCCGGCGGCGAGCAGCGGCGCCATCGCCGGGTCGTCGGAAAGGCGTGCAAAAACTGGCGTTTTTGTGCGCGAAACGTGCATTACTGGGGCCTTTATGCGCTCAAAATCGCTCTCTTTTTGAGGGAATGGGAGCCCTGGACCGAGTCGAGTTAACGTTACAGGCAGCTCCACGGAGGCGTCCTCGTCCACCAGCCGCAGGTACAAAGCATGCCGCAATTCGTCCGTCTCGAACAGGTCTAAAGTATTGATTCCAAGGCGGTTCATCAACTGATCGGCGATCGCCGCATGGAGCGTCCGGATGCCCTTGAGCAGGTTGTGCAGGTGCGGCTGCGACACGCCCGCCGCGCGGGCCAACCCGCGTTCCGTGAGTTCGCCCTGCCGGATGCGGCGGCGGATGTTGTGGACCAGACGGTCGAGGAGGGCGTCGAAGCCAGCCATGGTACTATCCTAGTACTATTTCACCGTGAAATAGGGTTCGGTTAATTTGAATTATCCCGCCTTAATCTTCCACTACAAAGAAAAGTTTACTTATTTGTCAGGGAACCCTAAACCCTTACAAACAAGCCGGTAAGACACGTAATTGACCACCTTAGGGCCAAAAGAAAAAAAAATATCGAGTTTTTGCGGTTGACGATTTTTCTTACCGCAATAACATCGAATCATAAACACAACGGGCGGTCAGAGAATCCGCCCGGAGGACAAAAAAAGATGAATTGGACACGTTCGTTAACATTGGCTCTAGCTACCCAGAAGTGCACGACTTGCAGAGGTTCCGGCTTGACCATCGGCCGCGGTGGCGCGTTCCAGGCCTGCGATTGCGTGTTGCGCGGAATTTTCAAAGTCTGCTACAACAAGTTCCGCACCTGCGTCGAAAAGGAAAAATATCTTAGTAAAGTCAGCCTCGAAATTCATTCCGGACCGAATCGGCGCGGCACCTGGGGCCGCAAGGACGAGGAATACGTCGCGGACTTCATGGCCATCAGCCGTCGCGCGCTGAACGACTATGAATACAAGATCTTCTCGTTCCGCTTCCTGCTCGGCGCCGATTATCACCTCTGCTGCCGCCGGCTCAAGATGGACCGTGGCTCGTTCCACCACGAGATTTACAACATCCAGGAGAAACTCGGCCAGGTGTTCGCCGAGCTGCAGCCGTACGCGCTCTACCCGGTTCACGAATACTTCTCCGGCTCCCCGAGGCAGAGGGCCGTTGCCGCCCTCCCGGCCAACGAGTCGAAGGTGACCCCCATCCGCCCGCCGGTCCAGCGCCCGCAGGTCAACGACCCCGCGCTCGACGGTCTCAAGGCGGCCTGAAACCCTTCCTCCATTCGGGGCGGCGCGCAACATTCGCCGCCCCGCCATCAACTCCTCACAAAACGGCCGTCTCGTGGATCTCCCGACCTTCCGCGAAGCGGTACAAGTCGACAATCGACGCGTCGATCAACTCCGTCCGTCCCTTCACGATCAGATCCGCCAGCACCTTGCCGGTGGCGGGCGAGTGCATCACGCCGTGCCCGCTGAATCCGTTCGCCAGGAAGAACCCCGGAACCTCCCGCACCGCGCCGAGAATGGCGTGGTGGTCCGGCGACACCTCGTACAGCCCCGCCCAGCAGCGCCGCGGGTTCACTTCGGCGTACTCCAGGCACGGCAACCGCTCGACGCCCTTGGTGAGCACCTTCTCCACGAACGCCGGGTCGAAGTCGGTCTTGAAGCCCGGCTTCTCGGTCGCGTCGTTCCAGGCCAGCAGCAATCCCAGGCTCTCCGGACGGTAATGGAAGCCCGTGGCCATGTCCACCACCATGGGGGACAGGCGCGAAACACGGTCGAACGGCTCAGTGGGCGCGAGCATGCGGCGCAGCGGGACCACCGGCAGATCGACGCCCGCCATCTTCGCCACTCCCGCCGCCCAGGCGCCGCACGCGTTCACCGCCACGCGGGTAGACACCGAGCCCTGCGAAGTATGCACCGCCGCGACGCCCCGCGCATCGGTCTCGACGCCGGTCACCTCGGCGTCGCGCATCAGGGCCGCGCCGCGCTCCATGGCCGACTCCATGAATCCGGTCATGGCCAGGTGCGGGTCGACAAAACCGTCGGTGGAGCAGAAGCTGCCGCCGATGACGTCGTCCGAGCGGATCTCGGGCGCGATGGCCCGCACCTCGCCGGCCGACAAGAGCCGGGCCGTGGACAGGCCTTCCGCCACCTGACGTCCATAGTTGTCCTTAAGGTAGGCGAGGTGGCGCTCCTCGGTGGCGACAAACAGATAGCCCTGCGCCCGATAGCCGGACTCACGGCCGGTCCTCTGCTCGAAATCCCGGAAGAACGGAATCGAGTACAGCGACATCCGGATGTTCACCGGCGTGGCGAACTGGGCGCGGACGCCGCCCATGCTCTTGCCGGTGGATCCCTTGCCCTGGTGCCGCTCCCGTTCGATCACGACGACGTTGCGGCAGCCGGCCTCGGTGAGGTGCCAGGCGATGCTCGATCCGACAATGCCGCCACCGAGAATGGCGACGTCTGCTGTGCGGGTGCTCATGGTGTTAATTGCTTTCAGGATCGCTCATTCATCCGGCGGTCGCCACCACTGGACAAGTTGGGATCAGTGGTGACCGAATGCCCTCTCAACTTTCATCAAGTCCCGTCCGATGAGCCTCTTATGAGTGCCCGTAGGGCGCCAGGCGCCCTGTTGCGAATCGCCCTTATCGCGGTATCGATCTTCGCCACCGCGGGCGGGCTGGTGATCACCGGCCTGCTGATGGGCTCGCATATGCCGTTCCGCACGGACCCCGCGGCGGCCAGAAGCGGCGAGCGTCGAACAGGGGCCTGGCAGGTGGTCTACCTGTTCGGCTCCGATTGCCCCTGCTCGGCCAGGGCGGCCAAGCACATCGCCGGCCGGCGGCGGCTGGGCGACATCGCCGAGCGCGTCGTAATGGTCGGCTCGGACCGGCCCACCGAAACCAGCCTCGCCGGCAATGGCTGGAAACCGGAGCACGCCACCGCGGAACAGGCGCGGGACCTGTACGGCGCCAGGAGCGCGCCGCTGTTGATCTTCATCGATCCCGCGGGCCGGATCCGCTATACGGGCGGCTTCGCGCGGCGCAGCGATTTCAGGGATGGGTTCCAGGAAGAGCGCATCTGGGCCGCTCTTCGATCGGGAGAGACAGTCAAGCCTTTGCCGGCCTACGGTTGCGCACTGCAATTCGGCTGCGGCGTCGGCAGTTTGGGAGAGGTCAAGCAGGATGAATAAGACTCAGTCCATTTCGGAACACAACACGTGGCGGCGGCAAGCCTCCCGGATGATGCTCGGATTACTCGCGGCGCAGGTCCCCGTTTTCGCCCTGGCCGCAATGGCGTTCGATTCGAGCGTGGCGCAGACCATCGCCATCGGACTCCTGGTGGTCGCCGGCCCCGCCGCCGCCTATTGGGCGGCCCCGGATTCGCGCTTCTGCCGCGTCATGCTCGGGGTCGGATCCATGGGCATGAGCGCGTTGCTGATCCACACCGGTCACGGCATGATCGAGATGCACTTTCACGTGCTGGTCAGCGTCGCCGTCCTGATCGTGCTGGGCGACGCCTGGGCCATCATCGCCGCGGCCGCCGCCATCGCCGTCCACCACATCCTGTTCTGGATTCTCCTGCCGTCCAGCCTGTTCAACTACCAGGCGGGCTTCGGCATCGTGGTGCTGCACGCCGCCTTCCTGATCCTTGAAACCATCCCGGCCTGCTACATCGTGAAGCAGTTCAGCCGGGCTCGCGACGTGGAAGGCGTCACCGCGTCGATGCTGCCGGCCACCACCAGCGAGGTCTCCGAGGCCTCCTCCCGCCTGGCCGAAATCGGCTCGAAACTCGGCGCTTCCGCCGAGGAGCAGCGCGCCGCCGCCGAGGAGACCATGGCGGCCGTACAGGAAATCAGCGCCATCGCCGCCCGTAACGCCGAGGACGCCGCCCGGGCCAGCACCATGGTGCACCAGATTTCGAGCGAGCGCCTGCGCGACACGCAGACCACCACCGAGGGCGTCCGTCAGGCGATGAACGAGATTCATAAATCGAGCGGCCAGATCGCCGAGATCCTGAAGATCATCGACGAGATCGCCTTCCAGACGAACCTGCTGGCCCTGAACGCGGCCATCGAAGCCGCCCGCGCCGGCGACGCCGGCCTGGGCTTCAGCGTGGTCGCCGACGAAGTCCGCGCCCTGGCCCACCGCTCCTCCGAAGCCGCGCGCGACACGCGCGAACTCATCGACGCCTCCGTCCGCCACACCCAGGACGGCGCCGTGAAAATGGAGAACATGGCCTCCGCCATCGCCCAGATCACCGGCAGTTTCGCGGAGCTGCAGAGGATGTTCGAAGCGGTGCAATCCGGCAGCCGCCAGCAGTCGCTCTCGCTCGGCCAGGTATCCTCGAGCCAGCGCCAGATGGATTCGGCCAGCCTCGCCATCGCCGAGATCGCCGAGCAGGGCGCGCGATCGGGAACCGAACTGAAGGAACATACTCGACGGCTGGAGGAGTTGGTCTCCATGCTCAAATAGCGGCGGGGGCGCCTCAGCCCCCCCTTTTCACCCCGGACGCGCGGTGCTATATTCGAGCCGCCAGGAAAGGTAGGTCGATATGTCCGCGCTTCTCGTATTCACCGTTTACGGAACCGCCGCCCTGATCGCCCTGGCGGCGTTGTGGCGGTTCGGGGTGCAGCATTGGTATTGGCATACGGCCAGCGTCGCCGCGGCCTTCGCCATCGGCCTCGCTCCCCTGCCCGAACCTTGGAATCAGCCCGTGTACACGCTGGTGGTGGGCTGGCTCTTCACCGCCCTGTTCCTTTGGGGAATTGGCGCGCCCGTGGTGGCGGCGCTGCACCATTCTCCCGACATGCACCTGCATCATCGCTGAGCCCGCCGCGGCGGGCTGAACACCGCGGCGCGGGTTTACAGCGGGCGGAAAGTGGCGGTGAAGTGCCGCAGGAACGGAGGCTCATGCGCGATCGCATAGCCCCTGAGTTCGTGCTTGCGCTCGTTCACCTCGAGGATCGCCTCCACCAGGTAATCCATATGGCTCTGCGTGTAGACGCGCCGCGGAATCGCCAGCCGCAGCAACTCGTGCCGCGCATTGGCGCCGAACATCACCGATCCGATCTCCACGGAGCGGACGCCCGCGTGGCGGTACAATTCCACGGCCAGCGACTGGGCCGGAAATTCGCCCCTCGGAATGTGCGGCAACATCCGTCCCGCGTCGATGTAGATGGCGTGCCCGCCCGGCGGCTCCACAATCGGAACGCCCCGATCGGCGATGTGCCGGCCGACGTAAGCCGTCGATGCAATCCGGTATTGCAGATAGTCCGGGTCCAGCACTTCCTCAAGGCCCACCGCGATGGCGTCCAGGTCCCGCCCCGCCAGGCCTCCGTAGGTCGGAAACCCCTCGGTCAGGATCAGCAGATTCTGCTCCAACTCCGCCAGACGGTCGTCGTTGGTGCACAGGAAGCCGCCGATGTTGGCGAAGGCGTCCTTCTTGGCCGAGAAGGTGCAGCCGTCGGCGAGCGAGAACATCTTCCGCGCAATGTCGAGCGGCGACCAGCCGGCGTAGCCCGCCTCGTCCTGGCGAATGAACCAGGCGTTTTCCGCGAAGCGGCAGGCGTCGATATAGAACGGAATCCCGTGCCGCGCCGTGATGTCGCGGATCGCCTGGATGTTGGCGAGCGAAACCGGCTGGCCGCCGCCGGAGTTGTTGGTCACCGTCACCATCGCCAGCGGAATCCGGCCCGCGCCCTCGCTCTCGATCAGACGTTCGAGCGCCGCGACGTCCAGGTCGCCCTTGAAAGGAATGCGTAACTGGGTGTCGGCCGCCTCCGGCCGCGGCAGGTCCACCGCGCGCGCTCCGGTGAACTCGATGTTGGCGCGGGTGGTGTCAAAGTGGGTGTTATTGGGGACGACGCACCCCGGCTTGCACATCACCGTGAACAGGATGCGCTCGGCCGCCCGCCCCTGGTGAGCGGGGATCACGTGCTTGAATCCGGTGATCGCCTGCACGCGCTGCTTCAGCCGGTAGAAGCTCTCGCTGCCCGCGTAGGATTCGTCGCCACGCATCATCGCCGCCCACTGTTCGGTGGACATGGCGCTGGTTCCCGAATCGGTCAGCAGATCGATCAGGATGTCGGAGGCGTGCAGTTGAAACAGGTTGTAGCCGGCGGCTGCGACGAGCCGCTCGCGTTCGGCGCGGGTGGTCTGCCGGATCGGCTCGACGCTCTTGATCCGGAAGGGTTCGATGATTGTCTTCATGGACCGGTGTCAGGCGGCGCCGCAGGCGCGCTGATGGCACTCGAGTCCCTTCATGAGCGTATCAATCAACTGGTCCACCAGGATATCCCGCGGCGCCCAGGCGAAGTCGGCGCGCAGGATCAGCAGCGAGGTCATGCCGTGCACGGCCGCCCACAGGGTCTGGCTGACGGCCTCGATATCCACCACCGGGAAGATGCCGTGGCGGATGCAGTCGGCCACGCTCTGCCGGACATGGTCGAGCAGTTTCTGCCCCAGGGCGCTGCAACGCGGATAGCCCGTCTCGTATCCCTTCCGCTCCACCAGGAACGCCACGCGGTAGTCGCTCGGGTGGTCGACGCCGAAGTCGATGTAGGCCCGCAGCCCGGCGATCAGCCGTTCCCGCGGGTCGGGCACGCTCGAGTGAATGGTGGCCATGCGCGTTTCGAGCCGCTGGAACGTCTCCTCGACGATGCAGTCCAGCAGGTCCGCCTTGTCGAGAAAGTACAGGTAGATGGTGGTCGCCGAATACTCGATCTTCTCGGCGATTTTCCGCATGGATACGTTGTCGAAGCCCTCCCGGACAAAAAGGTCGCGAGCGGCGTCGAGGATTTCCTGCCGTAACTCCTGTTTTTCGCGTGCTCTACGTTCTTGGACTCCCATGCGCTTCCTGTAGACTCTAACGCCGCCGGAGCACTGTGTCAAACGTGGAGTGAACCAGATCCGAATAGCCGAGTTAGACAACGCTGAAGGCGGGGAGTTATGACGCTCCGCCTCCGGACCGCTAACTCGCCCCCTCCGGCGCGCCGCGACGGACCGCGCGCCAACGCCCCCGTCGAGGCTACCCTGTAGGGATGCGCCAACTGCTCGACCAGGTCGCCATGCGAGCCGCGGATTACCTCGACAGCGTTCGCGAGCGCCGGGTCAGTCCCTCGCCGGAAGCCATCGCGGGACTCAACCGGTTCATCGAACCGCTGCCCTTGGGCCCCACCGCCCCCGAACAGGTGCTCGGCCTGCTCGACGAGGCCGGCTCGCCCGCCACCATGGCCATGGCCGGGCCGCGCTTTTTCGGTTTCGTGATCGGCGGCGCCGTGCCCGCCGCGCTGGCCGCCAACTGGCTGGCCGGGGCTTGGGATCAGAACGCCGGGCTGTTCGCCGCCTCCCCGGTGTCCGCGGTGCTCGAGGAGGTGGCGCTCGACTGGCTCATCGACGCGCTCGGCCTGCCGGCCGGATGCGGGGGTGCGTTCGTCACGGGCGCGACGGTGGCCAATTTCACCGCTCTCGCCGCGGCCCGGCACGTCGTGCTCGAGCGCGCGGGTTGGGACGTGGAGGCCCGCGGATTGTTCGGCGCGCCTCCCATCCAGGTGGTGGTCGGCGAGGAGGCGCACCCGTCCGTCATCAAGTCCCTGGGCATGCTCGGGCTGGGCCGCGAGCGGGTGACGCGGGTTCCCGTGGACGGGCAGGGGCGCATGCTCGCCGCGAGCCTTCCGAAGATCGACGCGCCGGCCATCGTCTGCCTGCAGGCCGGCAACGTCAACACCGGCGCCTTCGACCCGGCCCGCGAGATCGCGCGGCGCGCGCACGAGGCCGGCGCCTGGGTGCACGTGGACGGCGCGTTCGGGCTGTGGGCCGCCGTCTCTCCGCGCTACGCGCACCTGGCCGATGGAGTGGACTCCGCCGACTCCTGGGCCACCGACGCCCATAAGTGGCTGAACGTGCCCTACGACAGCGGGCTCGCCTTCACGCGCGATCCCGAACACCTGCGCGCCGCCATGAGCCTGGCCGCCGCCTACCTGCCGCAGGGCAGCCATCGGGAGCCGTCGCAATACGCGCCGGAGCTGTCGCGCCGGGCCCGTGGCGTCGAGATCTGGGCGGCGTTGAAATCCCTGGGACGCTCCGGCGTCGCCGAAATCGTCGAGCGCAACTGCCGCTCGGCCCGCCGCTTCGCCGAGGGTCTGCGCGGGGCGGGCTTTGAGATCCTGAACGACGTCGTGCTGAACCAGACGCTGGTCTCCTTCGGCGATGCCGAAACCACCCTGCGCGTGGTCGCCGAGTTACAGGAGGAGGGGACCTGCTGGTGCGGCTCCACCGTCTGGCAGGGCCGCGCCGCCATGCGCATCAGCGTGAGTTCCTGGGCCACCCAGGACGCGGATGTCGACCGCAGCCTGGAGGCCATCCTCCGCGTCGCCCGGGCGTAGACTGGAGAGACCCCATGTCGGACGTCACCCGGCTTCTGGGCGCCTGGCGGTCGGGCGACGCGCACGCGCTCGACCAGTTGATCCCGCTCGTCTATGAGGATCTTCGGCGCCTGGCGCAAGGCATGGCCTACGGTCGTGGAGCGGCCGGCACACAGGCCACCGCGCTGGTGCACGAGCTGTACGTCCGGCTGGCCGGCCAGACGCATCCCGACATCCAGAGCCGCGCGCATTTCTTCGCCGTCGCGTCCCGCGCCATGCGCCAGATCCTGGTGGACCGCGCCCGCCGCGTCCAGGCCCAGCGGCGGGGGGGCGGAGCGGAGATCGTGCCGCTCGACGAATTCGACGCGGCCGACACGCGCGCCTCGGAGATGCTCGAGTTGGACGACGCGCTGAACCGTCTGGCCGAGTTGCATCCCCGGCGCGCGCAGGTGATCGAGCTGCGCTACTTCGGCGGGCTCGGCGCGGAGGAGACCGCCGAAACGCTGGGCGTCTCGTCGGAGACCGTTCGCCGCGAGACACGGCTGGCCGAGGCGTGGCTCGCCGATCTGCTGGGGCCGGTGCGTTCCTGACCCTCGCCGGTCACGGGCCGGCCTGGAGCCTGCGAACTTCCGCGATCTCGCCGCGCAGGCTGTCGAGGTTCGACCCTCCGATCTTCATCCAACGGTTCAGCGCATCGTTGAGATAGCGCAGGCTTCCCGCCCAGTCACGCTGGCCCTTGAGCGCGAATCCGAGCCCTTCGGCGGAACGCGCCGCCGGCCCGCCCTCCTCCTTCGACAGAATGCCGAGCGCCTCTCGAAACGCCGCTTCCGCGTGGCTCCAGTCGGCCTTGAGCAGCAGCGCCTTGCCCAGGTTGTTCAGGCTGATGCCGATCAGCCGATGCCCGGCGGGGTAGCCTTCGCGGCGCAGGTCCACCGCCGCCTCGCAGTAGCGCAACGCATCCTCGACGCGCCTCATCAGCGTATACATGCCGCACAGGTTGTTGTAGTTGAGCGAGATGTTCAGGTGCCGGGGACCGTACATGCGGCGCGCCTCGGCCAGGCCCTCCAGCGCGTACGGCTCGGCCGTCTGGAAATCGCCCAGCGTCATCGCCACAACCGCCACTGAATTCAGCGCGCTCATCAGTTGCTCGGGCGGACCGGTCTTGCGCAGGATCTCCACGGACCGTTTGGCGAACTCGCGCGCCGCGGCCCGGTGGTCGCCGCCCTGGTTGTACTCGGCGTTCGCCGCGTTGTTTAACACCACGCCCGCCTCCGAGCTCTGGCCCAGGCCCAGCCGCTCGAGCATGGCCAGCGCCTCGGCGTGCCGCGCGCGAGCGTCGTCGAAACGGCGGTCCAGGTCGTAGGCCGCGCCGTCCGCCGTCAGCGCCAGCGCGGCGTCCTTCGAATCGGACGCGTACGCTGTACGCGCTGCCGTCAGATGCTCCAGCGCATATTGGTGGACCTGCGCGGGCCGCGCCAGTTCGATATAGAGGCTTTCGAGAGTCTCAAGGACCTGCATCAACGCCTCGGGCGACCGGCTCGCCCGCGCCGCCTGGTAGGCTTCGAGCGCCGTCTTCTCCGCCGCCGGCAGCAACCCCAGTCCGAAGTAGGCGCGGCCGATGGTGGTCGACACGATCGCCCGCAGCTCGTCGCGCCGCGGCTCCGCCTCCAGCCGCTGGGCACCGCGGTCCAGCAGCTCGCGCGCCGTCACCTTGTCGCCCGCCCCCTGGCGGGGATCGGCGACGCGAAACACGCCCACCATGAAGTTGGCCAGCCACCGCGCGTTGTCCCGCTCGCGCCGGGCCGCGTCGCGTTCGGCGGCTAGCCTCCGCGATTGCACCGCCTCGGTCAGCACAAAGGCCACCAGCAACGCCAGCGCCAGCGCGCTCGCGGCCACCGCCCACGGATTCCGGCCGGCGAACTTGCGCGCGCGATAGGCCAGCGAATCCGGCCTTGCCGAGATCGGCCGGCCCTCCAGAAACAGCCGGAGGTCGGACGCCAGTTCCGCCGCCGACTGATAGCGCCGCTCCGGGTCCTTGCGCATCGCCTTCAGCACGATCACGGCCAGGTCGGCTGGAGCCTTCCCCCCAGGCAACGACGGCGGCGTCACTTCCTGCGTCGCCACGGCGTGGAAGAACTCCGCGGGCGATCCGGTATTGGTGCGATACGGACTGCGCTCCGCCAACAACACGTACAGGATCGCGCCTAGCGAATACACGTCGCTGAGCGTGGTCACCGGCCGTCCCAGCACCTGCTCCGGGCTGGCGTACTCGGGCGTCATGGCTTGCGTCTCCGTGGCGTCCTGCGTCCCGCGCGACTGCTCGATCACCTTCGCGATGCCGAAGTCGAGCAGTTTCACCTCGCCATCCGGCGTCACCAGGATGTTCGACATCTTCAGGTCGCGATGCACCACCAGGTTGCGATGCGCATACTCCACCGCGCCGCAGACCTTCAGGAACAGCCGCAGTTTCTCGGCCACCGGCAGCGTCCCCGCGTGCTTCGACAGGTCCTGCCCGTCCACGTACTCGAGCGCCAGGTACAGGGTCCCGTCGTCGGCCGTGCCTCCGTCGATCAGGTGCGCGATGTTGGGGTGCTGCAGCCCCGCCAGAATCCGCCTCTCCGTGCGGAAGCGGGCCTTCATCTCATCGCTCGCCAGCACGTGCCGGATGCGCTTGATCGCCACTTTCTGCTCGAACTGGCCATCGGCGCGTTCGGCCAGCCACACCACACCCATGCCGCCCACGCCCAACTCGCGGATCAGGCGATACGGCCCTACACGGTCCCTGCGCCCGGCCTCGGCGACCAGCGCGGCCGCCGACGCATCCACCACTGCCTCGATTCGTCCCCCGACGGCCGCCGCGCGCGCCAGCATGTCCAGCACGCGCCTCCGCAGGTTCGGGTCCGGACATTCGCAGAGCAGCGCCTGCTCGCGCTCGTCCTCGGGAAGATCGAGCGCGAGTTCCAGATACCGGTCGATTTCCCGCAGTTCGTCGCCCGCCATCCCTCGCGTTTCCGGTGATTATATCCTGGACCGGCGCATTTTTCCGTCTCCGCCGTGTGGGTTCCCGCGTGCGGTTCGCGTATTCCCACCCGAAAGGAAACTCCAATGCACACTGAACGACTGGATGAATTGAAGAGAACGGCGTCGGCCTTGGCGCTCATCGGGGGGCCGGTCGTACTGCTTGCCTCGGATCTCGCGATGCGCGAAGGGAGGTTGTCGCTGCGGGCCGTCCTGGGCAAGATCGCCGAGGCGTTGTTCGTGCCCGCGCTGTTTGCCTTGTACGCCAGAACGCGGCAGGCCGGGCTCGGCCTTGTCGGATTGGCTCTCTCCATAACCGGCTTGCTGAACGTCGCCTCGGTGTACACCGCCGAGAGCCTTCGGCAGGCCTTGGTCGCGGGCGCGCCGGAGTTGGCTCGCGGCGAATTCGATCGCATCTTCAGCGGCCAGTTCGTTGAAGCGTTGATGCTCCCGTTCCCGGTGCTGCTGTTTGAAACCGGCCTCATCCTCACTGGCCTCGCGTTGCTGCGCTCCGGCGCTGTCAGCCGCGCGTTGAGCGGCGTGCTCATCGTCGCGGGAGTCCTGTTCGGAATCGGCCACGAGCTGGGCAGCCTGCCGCTCGTGCTCACAGCCGACGCGCTCTTCGTCCTGTCGCTTGCGCCCATGGGCTGGACGCTGCTTCATGAATCCCAGAAACTCGCCGGCGCCTCCATGGTCGCAAGCGCGGCGCGCGGCGCTCTGGCTGTCCTCGTCGGGACTGCCGTCGCATCCGCGGTTCTCGGCCATTCCACCGCCCGCGCTCAGGATTCGAGCGACCAGGCTCGCATTCAAACCGGCCTCAAGATAGCGCCCGTTCCGCTCGACCTCACCGGCAAGGACGCCAACCTGGTGGGACTTGGCAGCTACCTGGTGAACGTCACTTCCAGTTGCAACGACTGCCATTCGGCGTCCGCCCAGACCGCCTACGTGCTGGGCGGCATCCCTTGGTTAGGCCAACATCCCGCCAAGGTGAATCCCGCGACCTACCTCGGCGGCGGCGACGACTTCGGCGCCTACCCCGACCCCTCCGGCCCGTTCCCGCACATCGTCTCTCGCAACCTGACGCCGGACAAGTCGGGCGTGCCGGTCGGAGGCGCCGCCTTCAGTGAATTCGTGCAGTCCATGCGCAACGGCGTCGATCCGGACAAACTCCACCCCACCTGCATGGGGCCCCCGGATGGCAAGTGCCTGCCGGCTCCCTTCGACGGAAGCCTGTTGCAGATCATGCCGTGGCCCGCGTTCCAGAATCTGACCGATCGCGATCTGCTGGCCATTTACGAATACCTGAAGGCGATTCCCTGCGTGCGCGGACCGAACGATCCGGCCGACCGCTGCGAGGCCCCCGCGAAAACTTCGGCGGTCGCTTCGCCCAAGAACCTCACGGTCACGGCCAGTTCCGTCCAACTGGACGCCACCGCATCCACCAGCGCCGACGGCAAGCCCCTGACGTACGCGTGGACTATCCCGTCCGGCAATCCCCAGGCCGCCATTCTTGGCGGCTCAACCGCCCGACCGACCATTCAGTTCTCACGGATCCGAGGACAATACACGTTTCAACTCACAGTTACCGACGCTGGCGGTAAGTCGGCGTCTGACTCAGTGACAATTAATTACCAGGGCAACTAACTCAACGGGCCCGCCGCAACGAGAGCGCCTGGCGCAACCACGCCCGCGCTCTCGCCGCGCCGGCCGCCGGACCCCACCCTATATGATGGGGACAGATGGTTCTGAATCTGGCGCCTCCCCAAGCCACTCTGCTCTTGCCTTACCGGGAAGCATCCCCCGCCGCCTTCCGCATCGGCGTCATCACGCCCAGCCCCCAACCCTCGCCCTGGGTCGAGGCCCTGCTCGCCTTCCTGCGGCAAGTCCCGGGGTTCGACGTTCGGAGCTTTCCGCTGAAGGCGGATCCCGCGCCGGCTGGCGAGGATGCCGGATGGCTGATGGATCGTCTTTATACAGCAAGCCGGGCCAGCTTCGATCCATTCGGAGCGCATCCTTCGCCGGCCGTCGCCTCTCCGAGTCCCGAATCCCTCAACGCCATCCGAACCTTCGATTGTCATGTCATCCTGTGGCTCGCGCCCATCCAGGATCCGGGCGTCCCGCTCAACGGCCTGTCCAGGCGCGGCGTCCTCACGGTGCGCCTGGGCGAACAGGACTCGCCGTTTCCGTTTTGGGACGAAGTCGCGGGCAACAGCGTCACCTCCAAGGCGGCCATCTTCTGGCACGATAACTCGTTCGCACAGGGGCGGCTCCTGAGACAGGCCGAGACATCGTCCTTTCTTGGATTACACTTCACGCTGAACGCGGAGCAGCCACTGGTGGCGGTCATCCGGATGCTCGCCAGCCTGTGTCTGGACATCCAGGCGGACAACGGCCGATTCGAGCGGTTGTTGGAAAGCGCTCCGCTACGGTCGCCCGAGGCCACCAGCGCCCCGTCGAACGCACAAGCCGCCCTCTTCCTCGCGCGGAAACTCATGCGCAGCGCGCGCCTGCGGTGGAACGCCCGCGGGAAACAATCCCAGTGGTTCGTCGCCATCCGGCCCAATCGCAGCGAGTCGATCGTTGATCCAGCCCGGCTCAACCCGGCTGATTTCGCCGACGTCCCCATACCGAAGGGCGTCGAAGGGATGGCTGACCCGTTCCTGTGGGAAGCCGGCGGCTCGCACTTTCTCCTGTTTGAGGAAATGGCGGTCGGCTGGACCAAGGGCCGCCTCGCTTGCGTCGAAATCCTCGAGGGTGGGAGGTTCTCTGAGATGCAAATCATCCTCGATCGGCCCTATCATCTGTCCTACCCATGCGTCTTCGCGGCCGACGGCGAGTCATACCTGTTGCCGGAAACCGAGGGAGCAAAGAAGATAGAACTCTACCGCTTCCGCCGGTTCCCGTCGGAACTGGAGCTTGTCCTTCCGCTGATCGACGGTATCGCGTTGGTAGATACGACGCCGGTCCGCGTCGATGATCGCTGGTGCCTCTTCACCACCACCTCGGAACCATTCATGGAAACCCTGCTGTTCACAGCAAGCCGGTTGGACGGGCCATACAGCCTGCACCCGAGCAGCCCCATATCGACATCGGTGCGGAGCTGCCGTTCGGCCGGCCATCTGTTTTGGAAGGATGGACGATTGTTCCGGCCCACTCAGGACTGTTCCGTACGTTACGGGTACGGGATGGTTGTCAACGAGGTGACTCGACTCACGGAATCGGAGTTTCAGGAGCGTCCGGTCAGTTATCTGTCGCCATCCTGGCGCCCCGGGCTGCTTGGGACCCACACGTGGAATGAATCCAGCCGCTATCAGGTGCTCGACGGCGTGCGCCTCAGGGATGGCCCGTCCGCCTGAGTGCGATCGCGCGGCGCTGGAACAACCCCGGCGATCCCGCGGATCGAGAGAATGTTGTTTCATCCAGCGATTGACCGTACTACCCGCCCCCGGCATCGGTTCGCGTCTCTCGCACTGTGAATCCCAAGCAATCGAGACCGCCGCAGGCGACTCACAGGATCGCACGCACGATGTGCACTGCGGTTCGCCTCAGTGAAGCGACGATTCGACAGATCTGGAATGCACACGCCTGAAGCGGCGTGCCGCGGTTAACCGTTACTACTTGTGACCCACCTCACTAGCACGCGACAGCGATTTGTTGTACGTTTGTGAGCGAATACGCGAGTGGGCGCAGTCCCGCTGAAATCGGCGATGGGCAGAAACAGACACACCTCGGCGTCAGTCAACTGGCTACGATTTTCCCAACCGGGATTCAGACCATCGGGGCAATTTGTTCCAGGAGACGGGATTTGCCAAGAACATGGCTGTCGAGTACGCGCTAGCTGACGCCGGTCTCACCGGTGCTCACAGCACGTTCTCATTGGAGTTGTCGAGGTCATCCGTAATGCGCGTCACATTCGGAATTCAAACGATGTCCATCCGTGTCCTGTCCTCGGCTATCCGATACGATCAGCCGTCACGAAATCGTAATCCAGCACCCCCCTGATAGTCCTAGACATCCTTGACGAGAGCTGGCAAAAGGCGTACGCTCTTTACGAGCGTTTCAATCCTTAACTAGTAGTGGCTGGCCGGGTTCCAAGGAGGGATCCTAACTGTGGTTTTGCGGATACGGTGTGCGGTTGTCACCTGCCTTCTAGCTCTCGCTTCCCAAGCGGTTTACGCCGATATCGGACCTAACTTGAGTACCGTTCCGGCGGGATGGGTTACCGATCGGTACGATCCGCATTCTTTCACGAACGTCGGCACATACCAGGGCCGCGCCAATGTGCTGGGAATCCAGATCACCTCCGCGGAGGGCTTTCCCAACCGACCACCCGCTTTCCAGTCTACCTTCTACAATACTCAGGGTCGCCAGCAACTGGTAAACGGTGGTCCTGGCTCGGTTCTCGGCGCCGATCTGTATATCCCAGCGTCTTGGGGAAGTGAAGCCAACGGCAGCTTCCGCACCGACATGTGGGGAGTGGTCGATGACAATAGCAATAACGTCGTTGACTATCCCATCATCGGTTTCACGAATAATGGAGGCCCCCCGCGCTTCCGGGCTTGGAACAACCCCACCAGTTCGTGGGTGGATCTCCCGACGCCAGTCATGTATGACGCGTGGACGAGGTTGCAGATCCAGTTCACGGGCTCGAATTACGTTTACTTCATCAACGGCGTTCCAGTTGTAACGCTGCCGGCTGATCCGACCGCAACACACTTCACCGCGGTCATTATGCAGGCCTACAACTTCTACGGCGACCCGAACCTGTCCAACGTAAATCCAGTCAACTACACAGCCTACTGGGCGAACGCAATCAGCCCCGCCGACGATGCATTCCAACTGAAGTACTTCAACACCAACTATGGCTCGGGGCAGATTATCATCTCGAACGCCGGGACGATGAGTTCTGGCTCCAATGCGACGGATGATTCAACCGGCACGATCTGCGCTAACTTCTACACCTTTGACCCGAACGAAGAGATGCAGACTTGCTGTTCTTGTCCTGTCACCCCCAATGGGTTGTCGTCGCTCAGCATCATGGACGACATCATGGCGCAGAACCTGATCGTCAATCCGTCCAGCGCCATCACCGTTAAGGTCCTCTTTACGCTCAAGTCCACACAGAACAAGGGCGGCGAGTGTGATCCCACGCAGGCCTCTTTCGTCAACCTGGCTAAAGGCGGACTTGCTTGGGGCACAAACCTCCGGGCTGTGTCGTTCCAGGGTAGTCCGCCCAGCACCGTTAGCGCCGTGACCGAAACGAAGTTCAGCCAGGCTGAGCTATCCATCGCCGAACTGTCGAAGCTTGCGACCTACTGCAAATACGTCAAGATCCTCGGCAGCAATGTCACGGGAATCTGCAAGTCCTGCCAGTCCGGTGCTCGGGGAAGCATCGGCAAGTAGATAGAGCAAGTTGAAGCTGGAACGGAGGATCGGGCAACGCCCCGAGCGCCGATTCCAGGGTCGGAATGGCAACGGGCGATCGCGCATGCGGTCGCCCGTTTGCTTTTGGCGAAGTCTCCGTTTTCCACCCAAGGGACCAATGCGCCATCGCCCCTTCTCCTTTTCATCTCCCCGGTCCCGACACCCCGAAAATCGGCGTTCACACGTTTGGAAACTTTTCTCCAACCAGGCCTAACCAACACGTAGAACGCTATTTATCCTCCTAGCCCCGCGCCACGGATCACCCTCGTTTTCTCCCGGCGCCCCGTATCCTGAAAGTGGAATGAGCAAGAGAATCGTCACTCCGCGCATGCTCGCTGCCAACCGGGCGAACGCGAAGAAATCGACCGGTCCTCGAACCAGGGAGGGAAAACTCCGTTCGCGCTACAACGGCGTTACACACGGCCTGTCCATTTCCGGCGAGTTCCTGCCGCCGGATGAAGTTGAAGGGTTCCGGGCGAACCTGCGCGAATACTGGGATTCTCTCCGCCCCGCCTCCGCCGTTGAATCGAGTCTCACCCTCCGGCTCTGCCTGGCCCGTTGGCGCGCGGAGCGGGCCCTCCAGGCCGAAGACAACGTACTCGCCGCAGTCTGGGCCCAGCACGAGGCTAAATTTCCCGCCGCGAGACAGGACGCATCGGACTTGGTCTACCCTGGGGTGACGTCCCTTCACATCACGCGCGAGTCGCGGATCTTGTCCACGCTGATGAGTTACTACATGCGCCACGTGACTCTCGCTCGCAAAACGTGGGAGGAACTGAACTCCGTTCAACGCGCCCGTCTCGCCGCCCAGACCACCCCCATGGCCGTGGCTGCGCCCCAACCCGGCCCTGCCCAGGACCGTTCCCAACCAATGGAAACATCGGCGGTGAGCGACGCCATCGGCCCCGAATTGAAAAGCGAACCCGTGCCCGAATCCGGACACCCCGCCGAGCGCGCCCTCGCGGCCACTGCGGGAAGCTTCGAACTTATTGAAACCACGCCTGTTACCGAAGCCATCACCCTCGAGTGCAAGACCGAACCCGTGTCCGGATTCGGACACCCTCTCCCTCCTCAAAGCCGCACGCCGCCGGCCCCTCATCAGGCTGCTAAAGTAAGAACCGTGCCACCCGACACCGCCGCTGTCCGCGCTGGCGAAGAATTGGACGCCTCGTCGCTCTCGAGTTACCTCCGCGAGAAACTCCCGGGATTCAAAACCAGTCTTGAAATAGAACAGTTCCCCGGAGGTCACTCCAACCTTACCTATCTCCTTCGCGTTCCAGGTTCCGAATTCGTCCTGCGCCGCGCGCCTCTCGGGCCCGTCGCGCCGAAGGCCCACGACATGGCCCGCGAATACGCCGTCCTTGCCGCGGTCGCGCCGCATTTCCCGGAAGCCCCGCGCGTGTACCACCTTTGCGAAGACCCCTCCATCGTCGGCGCCCCGTTCTTCTTGATGGAACGCCGCCGAGGCGTCATCCTGCGCAACTCCGTTCCGCCCGCCATCGCCGCGCAACCGGACTACGCCGCCAAGCTTAGCGAGGCCTTCATCGCGTGCCAGGCCCGCCTCCACTCCATCGACATACAAGCCGCCGGCCTGATCTCGCTCGGCAAACCCTCCGGATTCGTCGAGCGCCAGGTCCGGGGCTGGGCCGACCGCTGGCGACGCGCCCAGACTGACGAAATCCCACTCATGGACAACGTCATCGACTGGCTCGAACGCCGATTGCCGCGGCCCTCCCCCGCGGCTTTGGTGCATAACGACTTCAAACTCGATAACGTCATGTTCTCGGAGACCGGCAGCCGCATTGAAGCCGTCCTCGACTGGGAGATGACCGCCGTCGGCGACCCTCTGGTCGATGTGGGCCTGACCCTCTGCTACTGGTCCTGGGCCAATGCGCCCGACTTCCGCGCCGCGGGCGTCCCAGCCATCACGGGCCAGCCCGGCTGGCACTCGCGCGAGCGCTTCATCGAACGTTACGCCGACGCCACCGGCCGCGACATGACCGGCATCGGCTATTACGAAGTCCTGGGCGCCTTCAAGCTGGCGGTCATCGTCCAACAGATCTACTACAGATATTGGAAAGGTCAGACCCAGGACCCCAGATTCCGCGACTTAGGCGAGAGGGCCAAGGGACTGATTTGTCTTGCCGCTAACATGGCGGAACAGTTTGCATGAGTTATCTCTATTTATTCCGCCACGGCCAGGCGGGCACTCGCGACAGCTACGATCGACTGTCGACAGTCGGCCGCCGGCAGGCCGATCTGCTGGGCCTATACCTTGCCGGCGAGAAGGTCCATTTCGAGACCGCCTACGTGGGCGGCATGACGCGCCAGCGTGAGACCGCCGAAGCGGTCGCCGCCGCCTATCGGGAATCCGGCGTCGCCTTCCCGGAGTTGACCCCTGCGCCTTCCTGGAATGAATTCGATCTCGACCATGTCTACGGCGAGATCGCGCCTCAGATCGCCGCCGCCGACCCTCTCTTCCGCTCCGCCTACCAGGAACTCATCGAACAGGTCCGCCTCAGCGCCGGGTCCGAGACCGCCGAGGTTAACCGCCGCTGGTCGCCTTGCGACATTCAGGTGGTGGACGCCTGGATCCGTTCGCTGTACCCTTACAGCGGCGAGTCTTGGGATCAGTTCCGCGCCCGCGTCTGCTCGCCGCGCGCATCCATGAACGGCGACGAATCGAACATCGCGATCTTCACCTCGGCCACGCCGGCCGCCATCTGGACCGGCCTCGCCCTCGACATCCACGATACCCGCGTGCTCCATCTGGCGGGCGCGCTATATAACACCAGCATCACCGTGCTGAGACTCAAGCAGAAGCAGCTAAACCTGTTCAGCTTCAACGGGGCGCCGCATCTCACCGACGCGGCCCTGAGGACCCACCGATGACTTACACCGAAATCCTATACGACATCCGGGACCGGGTGGCCACCATCTCGCTCAACCGGCCCGACAAACTCAACGCCTGGACCGCCGTCATGGGCGACGAAGTGCGCGACGCGCTGACCAGCGCCGAAGCTGACGCTGGAGTTCGGGCCATTATACTCACTGGAGCCGGCCGCGGCTTCTGCGCCGGGGCCGACATGTCCCTGCTGAGCGGCATCGCCGGCGCCGGCGGACAGGTCGACGAAACGCACGCCCTGGCCCACTTCACCACCGGCGAGCATCGGGAAGGCATCGCTGCCGACTTCCAGCGGAAGTACTCCTACTTCCCATCCATCGAAAAGCCGGTCATCGCCGCCATTAACGGCCCGGCCGTCGGACTCGGCTTCATCATTTCCTTGTACTGCGACCTGCGCTTCGCCTCCGACGCCGCCCGCTTCGGCGCCGCCTTCGCCCGCCGAGGACTGATCGCGGAGTACGGAGTCGCCTGGATGTTGCCTCGCCTCATCGGCCCGGCCAACGCCCTCGACCTGCTGCTCTCCGCGCGCCTGGTCGACGCCGAGGAAGCCGCCCGCATGGGCCTGGTCAACCGCGTTTTCCCCTCGGAGGACTTCCTTGAAAAGGTCCACGCCTATGCGAAGGAACTCGCCGATTCCGTATCGCCACGTTCCATGGCGGTCATCAAACGGCAGGTCTACAACGGCTACTTCCAGACGCTCGAACAGGCCACCATCTCCGCCGAAAAGGCCATGATCGAAAGCCTCAAGTCGGCGGATTTTCAGGAAGGCGTCGCCCACTTCCTCGAAAAGCGCCCGCCCGTCTTCACCGGGAGATAGGTGATGAACTTCGATTTTTCCGACAAGACCCGGGCGTTCCAACGCCGGGTCGTGGCGTTCATGGATGAGCACATTTATCCGAACGAGCGTCTCTACTACGAGCAAATCGCGCAGGACCGCTGGCGGCCCGTGCCGATCATCGAGGAACTGAAGCCGAAAGCTCGCGCGGCCGGCCTGTGGAACCTCTTCCTGCCGGACTCCGAACTCGGCGCCGGACTGACGAATCTCGAATACGCTCCCCTGTGCGAGATCATGGGCCGCGTCGTCATGGCCGCCGAGGTCTTCAACTGCTCAGCCCCCGACACCGGCAACATGGAGGTGCTGGAGCGTTACGGATCGCCCGAACTCAAGGATCGATGGCTGAAGCCCTTGCTGGCGGGCGAAATCCGCTCCTGCTACGCGATGACGGAGCCGGGCGTCGCCTCCTCCGACGCCACGAACATCGAAGCGAGCATCGTCCGCGACGGCGATGAATACGTCCTGAATGGCCGCAAGTGGTGGACCTCCGGCGCCGGCGATCCCCGCTGCAAGGTCGCTATATTCATGGGCAAGACCGATCCCGCCGCTCCGAAACATAAGCAGCAGTCCATGGTTGTAGTTCCCATGGACGCGCCTGGAGTGAAGATTGAACGCATGTTGATGGTCTATGGCTTCGACCACGCCCCCCATGGCCACGGCGAAGTCAGCTTCAACAACGTGCGCGTCCCTGTGGCGAACCTCCTGCTCGGCGAAGGCCGCGGCTTCGAGATCGCGCAGGGCCGTCTTGGCCCCGGCCGCATCCACCACTGCATGCGCCTGATCGGCGTCGCCGAACGGGCCCTTGAGATGATGTGCGCCCGCGTCAAGGACCGCGTTGCGTTCGGCAAACCGCTGGCCGAGCAGGGGGCCATTCGCGCCGACATCGCCCAGTCGCGCATCGAAATCGAACAGGCCCGGCTGTTGGTGCTGAAGGCCGCCTACATGATGGACACGGTCGGCAACAAGGCCGCGCGCGCCGAAATCGCCGCCATCAAGGTCGTCGCGCCCAACGTCGCCCTCCGCGTCATCGATCGCGCGGTGCAGGCGCACGGCGGCGCCGGGATCTGCCAGGACTTTGAACTCGCGGCCATGTGGGCGAACTCGCGAACATTGCGACTGGCCGACGGCCCCGACGAGGTCCACATCGAAAGCATCGCCAGGTTGGAGTTGAGGAAGCCATGAGCACGCTCGGACGTAACGGCCCCGCCGTATGCCGGCTGGGACTGTCGGCCACCTACCGGCCCGGTCGCCAGACCATCCATCGCGCGATGGACGAGGGGCTGAACTACTTCTTCTGCTTCGGCATCGACACTCAGATGATCGCCGCCTTGCGCGATGCCGGAGCCCGCGCCCGCGACCGTCTGGTCATCGCCACCGGAGCCTACAACTGGATCTGGTGGCGAAACGACTTCCGCCGCACGCTCGAGAAGCGCCTCCGTCAATTGCGGACCGACTACATCGACGTCTTCCATTTCCTTGGCGTCACCCGCGCGGGGGATTTCCCGCCGCGCCTCCGCGAGGAGCTCGCGCGTTTGAAGGAAAGCGGCCAGGTGCGGGCCATCAGCATGTCCACGCACGACCGCAAGTTCGCCGGTCAACTGGCGGCCGAAGGCGCGCTCGACGCCATGATGGTGCGCTACAACGCCGCCCACCGCGGCGCCGAGACGGAGATCTTCCCCCACCTTGAACCGCATCGTCCGGGCGTCATCAGTTTCACCGCCACCCGCTGGCGTTACCTGCTGCGCCGGCCGCGTGGATGGCCGAAAGACGCGCCCGCTCCGACGGCCGGTGAGTGTTATCGCTTCGTGCTATCGAATCCGAACGTCGATGTCTGCCTGACCGCGCCATCGAATGCGAAACAGTTCGAACAGAATCTGCGGGCGTTCCGGCAAGGACCGCTCGACGCCGATCATCTGGAGTATTTGCGGAACTTCGGCGACGCCGTTCACCGCGAGGTCTGACTCAGGCCGCCGGCGCCTCGACCTTCTCGATGCGGACCTTGGAAATCCGGTTGCGCTCCATCTCGAGGATCGTGTATCTGCGGCCCTCAAACTGGATCACGCCGCCCGGCTTCGGGATGTACCCGAGCCGGTACAGCAGGAACCCCGCCAGGGTTTCATAACCGGCCTCGGACGGCAGTTCGAGACCATACATGGCCGCCAGGTCTCGGATCGGGATGGACCCGTCCACCGTCATCTCCGTCGTCACCGGCGGAGTGAGCGGACGCCGCGCGTCATGCTCGTCGGCCATCGGCCCAAAGATCTGCTCGAGCACGTCCTCGAGCGTCACCAGGCCGGCGATGGTGCCGAACTCGTCGACCACCAGCGCCAGGTGCGTATAGTGATCGCGGAAGTCGGAAATCAGCGACGATACGGGCTTGGTTTCCGGCACCACCAGCGGTTTTCGAAGAAACCGCCGGATCCGGAACGGCCGCTCCGGACGCCGGTGATCGTGGTTCCACTTGCGCTCCTGCCACAGGCGGATGAGGTCCTTGTAGTTCAGGATCCCGACAATATTCTCCGGAGTTGTTTCATACACCGGAATGCGGGAATGTTTGTGGACCGCCATCACTTTCAGGATGTCGTCGAGCGACGCGTCCACCGGCGCCGAGACGATGTTGTTGCGCGGCACCATGATCTCCCGCGCCAGGAAGTCGCCAAGGTCGAGGATCTTCTGGATGGCGTTCTCCTCGAACCGTTCGAGGTGCCCCTCGCTCCAACTGGAGCGGATGATGAACTTCAGTTCCTCGGCCGAGTGTCCGCCGCCGGAATGGCCGCCGCGCAGTCCGATGGCTCGCGACAGCGCCAGCGCCGACTGCTCCATCACGCGGACGAACGGCGACACGATCCGGTCGAACACCACCAGCACCGGCGCCACCAGCAGCGCCATACGATCGGCCTTCTCGATGGCCAGGTTCTTCGGCACCACCTCGCCGATGATGACGTGGAAGTAACTCATCAGCAGGAAAGAGAGGCCGAACGCGACGACGTGGATCCAGTGCTGGCTGGCCGGCGTCACCAACGGTCCGGCGGCGGCCATGAGCAGTTCGAAGACGGTTTCCTCGCCCGCCCACCCCAGTCCGAGGCTCGCGAGCGTCACGCCGAATTGCGTGACCGACAGGAGCCGCTCCGGGTGAGCAAGCAGGTTCAGCGCGGCTTGCGCGGCAATCTGCCCCTCGTCGGCAAGCGCCTTCAACCGCGACCGGCGCACCGAAACAAGCGATACTTCAGCGGCGGCGAAGAACGCGTTCAGCGCGAGAATCGCAACCATCAGAAGGATGCGATAAGGCATATGGGGCTACCGGAACGATGATGCGCCGGGCAGGGTCTGGAATAATAAACTCGTGCCCTCCCACCGGATTCTCAAGCTCATTAACTTGAGCATAGCGGGTTTGATCGTGTTGCTGTGCCTGGCGGCTGTCTGGTTCATGTGGCGCCCCATGCCCAAGGTCTCCGGGACCATCCAGGCCCCCATTTCGACCACGGCCCACGTCGTTCGCGACAACCTGGGAGTGCCTCACATCATGGCGGCCAGCATGGAGGATGCGGTGTTCCTGCAGGGCTATGCGACGGCGCAGGATCGCATGTGGCAGATGGACGCCATCCGCCGCTTCGCCGCCGGAGAACTGTCGGAGATCATCGGCCCTGCGACGCTTGAAGTGGACAAGGACGCGCGCCGTCTGCGCCTGCGCCGTGTGGCGGAGGAGCAGTCCCGCCGCTTGCCCGCCGCGGATCGCGCCCTCATGGCGGCCTACGCGCGCGGCGTGAACTTCTATATCGAACAGAACCGCGGCCGTTACCCGGTGGAGTTCACGATCCTGCGCTATGAACCGCGCCCCTGGACGATCGAGGATTCGCTGCTGGCCGGACTCAGCATGTTCCGCGACATGACCACCTCGTGGAAGGACGAACTGGCGAAGCAGGATATGCTGCAAGGCGGCGATCGGGCAAAGGTCGACTTCCTGTTCCCGACGCGCAGCGGCTACGATCCGCAGCCGGGCTCGAACGCGTGGGTGGTGGGCGGAGCGCACACGGCCTCGGGCAAGCCGCTGGTGGCTAACGACCCGCACCTGGCGTTCGGACTCCCGTCCACCTGGTACATGGTGCACCTGCAGGCCCCGGGATTGAACGTGCGCGGCGTCTCGCTGCCAGGCCTTCCGGCGGTCATCATCGGCCACAACGAACGCATCGCCTGGGGCGTCACGAACCTGCATTTCGATGTTCAGGACCTTTACCGCGAGGAGTTCAACCCGCAAACCGGCCTGTATCTGTACCAGGGCAAGCCGGAACAGGCGCGGCGCGAGGCGGACGTCATCGCGGTGAAGGGTCAACCGAACATCCCGGTGACTACCTGGATCACGCGACACGGTCCGGTGATCCAGACCGACACGGGCCAGTTCTACGCGCTCAAATGGACCGCCGCCCAAACCGACGGATTCGCCTACCCGTTCCTCGACGTCGACCGGGCTCGCAACTGGACCGAGTTCACCACCGCGCTATCGCGCTTCCCCGGACCGGCGCAGAACTTCGTGTTCGCCGATATCGACGGCAATATCGGTTACCACGCCACGGGCAAGCTGCCGATCCGGAAGAACTACGATGGCGACGTCCCGGTGGATGGCTCGCGCGGCGAGTTCGAATGGGACGGCTACATCCCGTTCGACCAGCTTCCTACGTTCTACAACCCGCCGGCCGGCCTGATTGTGACCGCGAACCAGAACCCGTTTCCGGCCAGTTACACTCACCGGGTGAGCGGCAACTTCTCGGCGCCATACCGCGCCCTCCAGATCCGCGCCTTGCTATCAAGCCGCAACGGCTGGAAACCCGACGACATGCTCGTAGTTCAGAAGGACGTCTACTCGGCCTTTTCGCAATTCCTGGCGCGGCAGGCCGCGGCGGCCTTCGACAGTAAGAAGCCGGCCTCGAAGGCGCTCGCCGACGCAGTGGAGGTGCTGCGCGGCTGGGACGGGCAGATGGACAAAGATTCGGCCGCTCCCCTCATCGCCGAGCATCTATACTTGCAGCTTCGCCGAAAACTCGGCGAACGCGCCTCGCCGAAGAAGGGCGACGCATACGCCACGCAAATGGCGACCGTTGCGATAGAGCGCCTCCTGCGCGCGCGCCCGAAGGACTGGTTCGCCGACTACGACCAACTGATTCTCGACAGCCTTTCTGCGGCCATCGAGGAAGGCGCCAAACTGCAAGGCAGCAATGTGAAGGGCTGGAAATGGGGAGCCTATAACCAACTCACAATCCCCAACCCCGTGCTCGGCCAGATTCCGCTGCTGGGTAAGTACTTCAACATCGGCCCCGTCTGGATGAGCGGTTCGAGTACGACCGTCAAGCAGACCACCCGCACATTGGGCCCGTCCATGCGGATGGTCGCGGACATGTCGAACCTGGATGGCTCGATGCAGAACATCACCATCGGACAGTCCGGACATTATTTCTCGTCCCACTACAAGGACGAGTGGTCTTCTTACTACGTCGGCAAGAGCTACCCGATGCAGTTTGGCAAAGTGAAGGCGGACGGAGACCTCACCGTGGAGCCGGCGAAGTAGCTCAGTTCGCCGCCTTCTCAATCAACACGGAGGTCGAGTCATAGTCGCCAGCCAGGCGAACGGTGACTCCTTCGTTCATGAGATAGGCGCCGCTGAAAGTGCGCCAGTCATTCTGACCGAGAACCTGGATGCGGTATACCGCCTTGGGGTCGAGCCCCGCCAGCCGGATGGCCGGCGCGGGCTTCCGATACTGCTGTGAGTGCAGGAAGGCGAATAACACAGATTGCGCGCCGTCCTCCGACACATACTGGTTCGCGGTGACGTCGCCGATACGAGGCGACACCAGCCGGTACAACTTGCCCTCTTGAACCGTACCGCGAATCTTCTTGTAGTAGGCAACCATCTGAGTCGCCAGTTGGACATCCGCTTCGCTGAATTTGTTGAGATTCGACCCGATGCCCAACGCGCCTTGCATCGCCACCAGGAAACGGAACTTGAGCGGCGTGCTGCGCCCGTTCATGTTCGGCACATCGGTGACCCAAGCCGACATGATCTTCGGCGCGTAGGCCTGCGAGAAGCCCTCCTGGATGCGCAGGCGGTCGAAGGCTTCGGTATTGTCGGAGGTCCACACCTCGTCGACGCGCTTCAGGATGCCGAGATCGACGCGGCCGCCGCCGCCCGAGCAGGACTCGATCTCGAGCCCCGGGTGCTTTGCGCGCAGGCGGTCGAAGATCTCCCAGGTGTTGCGAACGTACTTCACCCAGAGCTCCTTCTGATCCGGCGCGCCATCCCAGCCAGGCTCGGCGAACGGTCGGTTCATGTCCCACTTGAAATACTTGATCGGGTAGTCGGAAGCGAGTTTGTCCAGCACGCTGAAGATGTGCTCCTTGACGTCGTCGCGCGCCATGTTGAGGACAAGTTGGGTGCGGAGTTCGCTGCGCGGGCGTCCGGGGAAGTGCATCGCCCAATCCGGGTGGGCGCGGTACAGGTCGCTGTCGGGATTCACCATCTCCGGCTCCACCCACAGGCCAAACTGCATGCCGAGCGAGCGTACCGCCTCGATCAGCGGAGTTAACCCACGCGGAAATTTCTGCGGATTCACGGTCCAATCTCCGAGCCCGGCATGATCCGTGTTGCGCTTTCCGAACCACCCGTCGTCCATCACGAACAGTTCGACGCCGAGTTTGGCGGCCTTTTCTGCCAGCGCCTTCTGACCAGGCTCATCCACGGCGAATTCGGTGGCTTCCCACGAGTTATAAAGGACCGGGCGCAGACGAGCCTTCCCGCCGCCAGGCAGGATCTGAGTGCGCTCGAACCGATGCAACATCCGCGAGGCTTCACCGAAGCCGTGATTCGAGTAACCGCCATAGAACGGCGGCGTCTCCAGCGACTCGCCCGGCTTCACCGTGTAGGAGAAGTCGAAGGTGTTCCAGCCGCCCGTGACTCGCACCTGCGAGTAAGGTGTCTGTTCCACGGTGATCCGCCAGTTGCCGCTCCAGCCAAGCGCGCCGAACCAGACTCGGCCCGACTCCTCGTTCGCCGCTCCGTCCTGGTCGATGGCGAACCAGGGGTTCGCGTTGTGGCTGGTGTGCCCCTTGCGGCTTTCAATCACCTTCTCGCCCGTGTGGATATCTTCGCGAGTCAGCTGAGTCTCGGCGGCCCATCGTCCGGTCAGGTAACTCAGCCGGTAACCTTCGCCGTGAGGAAGATACCACACGCCCGATTGCAGGCTTTCAACCGTCAACGGCTGTCCACTGCGATTCTCCAGCTTCGCCTGCTTGCGGATCATTCCTTCCGCCGGGTAGACCAGGTAGTTCAGCGTGACAAAGATGTCGTCGTTGATGTCCTTCATCACAATATCCAATTGGTTCCCATCGATCTTGTGGGAGACGTAGTGCAGCACCAGATCGCGGACGCCGTTGGCGCGCGTGATTTTGACGGACGGTTCGAGGTAGCGCGTTCCGCCCCATCCTAGGAACTCCTCGTTGGTCTGCGACTGGGAAGGGTCGAAGGACGACCACTCGGGTCCGGCCTGGGCGGCGTGGATATCGTCGAAGCGCCAGAGCGGACCGCCCCAGTAGAGATTCTGCAACTCGCCGCGTTGATTGACGCCCAGCGCGTAGGCGTTGGAGGCGGTCTTCAGCAGCCAGGTCTTGCGGCCGGCGGAGTACTCGATCGATTGGGCGGAGAGGACCGCCGCGAAAAGGAGGGCGATGACGGATTTGCGCACTTAGCCATTCTATTCTCTTGTTCGCCTACAGGTGCTTCAGACGCCAGTTGCGATAGCGAACCTGCATTGGACCGCCCACGTGAACCTGCACGCCGATCAGACCCTTCATCACTCGCCCGCGCGGATCGTCGTCCACTACCACGCTCATCACCCGTCCGTTGATGAGGTGCATCAGCACGTTGGCGCGCGCTACGATGTGCGCGGCGTTCCAGTCGTCCCTGATGGCGGCGGACAACTCGTGCGAGTCGCCGGCCGATGCGATGATCACCGGCTTGCGCGTGCCCGTGACGCGCGTGATCTGACCGCGCTCGGCCAGAAACAAGCGCCCCTTCTCCTCGTAGTTGTTCCCGGTATAGCGACGCTGGCCGTCCATGTCGCACTGGTAGCCGCGCATGGCGAAGCGGTTGGTGGGCGTGACTTTGTCCGGCACGACGACACTGCGGTAGTTGATGCCGCTATTGCCTCCGGAGGTGATGCGAAAATCGACCTTCAGTTCGAAGTCGGCCGGTTCGCCGCCGCGCCAGATCAGGAACGTATTGCTTCTGACGACGGTTTCGGGAGTGATCTCGCCCACCATTTCACCGCCCTCGACGCGCCAGTATTTCGGGTCTCCTTCCCAACCGCTCAAGGTCTTGCCGTCGAACATGCTTTCAAAGCCGGGTTCGTCAGCCGCCATCGGTTCGGGACGGTCGCTTTGCTTGGGCGTGTATGAGGGATCCTGGGCGAAAGCGAGCGGCGCCGCCAGCGCGGCGATGAAACTGCGTCGTTCCATGGTTTGTCCATTCTATCGGCATCGGACGCGCGGCGTGATATCGTGGGTCGCGATGGCGACGCCATCGGCTGCGAGATCTCGACGGGAGAATGACGATGCGGTTGTGGTGGTTGATGTTGCCGGCGGCCTTGTTTGGGCAGGGGGCGGGTCAGGTGCAGTTCCGCGATCTGGGGCCAATGCGGCCGGACCGGCGGCCAGCGATCTCCTGCAGGGAGTTGCTGAGTCTGACCGGCTTTGAGTTCTCCGTTGTCAGCGCTCGCGTGGTGGCGGGGACCAGCGACGCTCCGGAACATTGCCGTGTTCGCCTGTTCACGCAGCCGGAGCTGAACATCGAAGTGAACCTGCCCACTGACTGGAACGGTCGTCTCTACATGTTCGGCAATGGAGGATGGGCGGGCGAGGCGTTCGATACGTCGGGACGCGCGACGAACCGGGCGCGCGGACTGAAGGCGGGGTTCGCAACGGCCTCCACCGACACCGGGCACTCCGCGGCCGCCGAGCCTGGAGCGAGCTTTGCGTTGAACCGGCAGAAGCTGCTGGACTATGGATTTCGCTCGCTGCATCTGACCGCAGAGGCGGCGAAGACGATGGCGCGCGCTTACTACGGGATGGCGCCGGCGAAGTCTTACTACGAAGGCTGTTCGCAGGGCGGACGTCAGGGATTGACGCTCGCTCAACGATTTCCGAACGACTTCGACGGCATCGTGGCGGGAGCGCCCGCGCTGAATCAGACCGGCACGCATCTGAGCCGCGCTTACTGGATGCGCGCGATGAACGAGAATCCGTTCCCGGCGTCGAAGTTGCCGCTTCTCGCCGAACGCGTGTACGCATTCTGCGACGCCAAGGACGGGCTGAAGGACGGCCTGATCGACGATCCACGCCGGTGCGGGTTCAAGGCTTCACGCGACCTGCCGCGGTGCGTGGCGGGATCGGACCGGCCCGATTGCTTCACGTCGAATGAGATCGCCTCGCTCGAGCGGATCTACAGCGACGTCGTCAGCAAGGGTGAGCGGTTCTTTCCGGGCTGGCCGGTTGGAGCCGAGGTCATTGGACCGAACGGGAAGAGTGGTTGGCTGGGCCAGGAGGTGGTGGATGCCGACGGGCGTAGCGCGTGGGCCTTCTACGGGCACAACTTCCTTGAGTTCGTCGTGCCCGCGACGCGGACGCGTCCCGATGCGGCCGATGCGAAACGGTTGTTCAGCCGCGTAGACGTGGCGAACGATCCGCCGGATGTCGAAGACGCGCACGATATCATCGACGCGAATGATCCGAACCTGTCGGCCTTCCGCAAGCATGGCGGGAAGTTGCTCCTCTATTACGGTTGGGCCGACCCGCAGTTGAACCCGATGATGGGCGTGGAGTATTACGAACAGGTGGTGCGGGCGATGGGGCCGACCACCGGGGACTTCGCGCGACTGTTCATGGTTCCGGGCATGTTTCACTGCGGCGGAGGCGTGGGGACCAGCGTGTTCGACGCGGCCTCGCCCGTCGTGCAGTGGGTGGAAGGCGGCAAGTCGCCGAATCGGATTGAGGCGGCTCGAGTGGTGGATGGCAAGGTGCTGCGGACGCGGCCGCTGTGTCCGTACCCGCAGGCAGCGCGCTACAAGGGGGCCGGAAGCATCGACGACGCCGCTAACTTCACGTGCGCGAATCCGTAGAAGATTCAAGCTTCGACCGATCGTGCCGATAAGGTCCGTATGGCCGACTTCAGTATCCCGCTAGCTGGCATGGCTAATGCCACCTCGCGCCTGAACACTGCGGCAGCACGCATTGCCCGGTTGCCAGCCGCCGTCCAGAACAATACGCCGCCCGATGCTCAGGACTCCGTCAGCCTGAGCGACGACATGGTGGCGCTGCTCCAGTCGCGTAACGACTACGAAGCGAACACCAAGGTGGTGAAGACCTTCGACGAGATGACCAAGAGCCTGCTGAATATACTGGGCTGAGGCGTTACTTCACCAAGGCCGCCGAGCGTCCCGCGAAGTCGAGCACCAGGGACGGGAAGATGCCGAGCACCAGGGTCGCAAGCGCCGACCCGAGGATCGCCACGCGCAGTCCCGCGCTGACCGGTCCGATATTCTCGGTGGCCGCGCCCGGCTCCTTCATATACATCACGACGATCAGCCGCAGGTAGTAATACGCCGCCACGGCGCTGTTCAGCAGACCGATCACGGTCAGCCAAACCAGGTTCGAATCGAGCGCGGCGCGGAAGATGTAGAACTTGCCGAAGAAGCCGCCAGTCAACGGCACGCCGATCAGCGACAACAGGAAAATGGTGAGCATCGCGGCCACCATCGGCTGGCGCTCGCCGAGTCCAGCCAGGTCGTCGACGTTCACAAACTTCTCGCCCTGCCGGGAGAACCACGTCACCACCGCGAACGCGCCGATTTGCATGAAGGCGTAAGCGGCCAGATAGAACATCGCGGCGGCCGTGCCGATTTCAGAATGAGCCGTCACCGCCACCAGCACGTAGCCGGCGTGGGCGATCGAACTGTAGGCGAGCAGTCGCTTGATGTTGGTTTGGGTGAGCGCGGCGAAGTTGCCGACGATCATCGTGGCGATGGCGGAGCCCCAGACGAATGGCTCCCAACGGGTGGCGATGGGCCCGAACGCGGTGATGAAGACGCGCAGGAAGACGGCGAAGGCGGCGGCCTTCGGCCCCGTGGACATGAACGCCGATACAGGAGCGGGAGCGCCCTGATAGACGTCCGGCGCCCAGACCTGGAAGGGCGCGGCGGACACCTTGAAGGCGAAGCCGACGAACATCAGCGCGGCGGCCGTCCCCATCAGCACCAGGTTCGGCGCGCTCTCGGGAGTCATCAACACTCGGCGGACTTCAGCCAGGTTCGTCGAGCCGGTGAGCCCGTAGACCCACGCCACGCCGTAGAGCAGAAACGCCGTGGCGAACGAGCCTAACAGGAAATACTTCAAGGCCGATTCGTTATTGCGGCGATCGTCGCGGAGATAGCCCGCCAGGATGTAACTCGCGATGGAGGAAATTTCGAGGCCGATGAACACCATGATGAGTTCGTTGGCGCTCGCCATCACGCACTGGCCGGCGATGGAAAACAGCAACAGGGCGTGGAACTCGCCCGCGTTGGCTTTCTCGCGATCGAGATACTGAGTCGAGGAGACGATGGTCAACAGGCCGATGACCAGCACCAGGATGCGGAAGAACGTGGCGAAGCCGTCGACGATCACCATGTTCTGGAAGCCGGTCCCGCCGACGCCGAGCGCGACGACGGAGCCCCAGATAGCGGCCAACAGGCCGGCTCCGGCCAACCAGCCGAGCGCGGGCTTACGACGCTCGCCGCCCACCGCTTCGAGGAACATGATCACCACGCCGACGACGGTGAGAATGATCTCCGGCAGATAGCGGAGATAGTCGTCAGCGGTTGGAATGAAGTTAGCGAGCGGCACTGCCCGTCTCCTTATTTTCCACGGCGCTCGATAACACCGGCGCGGGATTTTTTACGCTCACTCTGAAATCCACTCCCACTTTGCTTTGTTCGAGAATCTTGGCGGTCTGAGCGCTGATGGGCGGCAGGAACGACTGCGAGAACGACCCCATCCAAACCATCAGGACCAGCAGCGGCAGCATGGCGGCCCACTCTCGCCCGCTTAAGTCGGGCATGTGGTGGGCTAAGTCCTCAGTGGCCCGGCCGTAGATGACTCGCTGGTACATCCACAGCATGTAGACGGCCGAGAGGATGACGCCGATGGCGGCGAACACGGTCCACGAGAAGTTAACTGTCGCCGCGCCCTGCAGCACCAGGAACTCGCCGATGAAATTATTCAGCAGCGGCAGGCCGATGCTCGCAAGAGTCGTAATCAGAAACACGGTGGACAGATTCGGCGCGGGCGTCGCCACTCCGCCGAATGACTTGATCTCGAGCGAGTGACGCCGCTCATAGAGATAGCCGACCATGATGAACAGCCCGCCGGTGGAGATGCCGTGATTCAACATCTGATACACCGCTCCGTCCATGCCCTGCTGCGTGAACGAGAAGATGCCGAGGACGACGAAGCCCAGGTGGCTGACCGATGAGTAGGCCACCAGTTTCTTCATGTTCGGCTGCACCATCGCGACCAGCGCGCCGTAGATGATGCCCGTGATGGCGAGCGCGTTGATCCAGCCCGAACAACTGCGCGCCGCGTTCGGGAACAGCGGCAGGCAGAAACGGATGAGTCCGTAACATCCCATCTTCAGCATGACGCTAGCCAGCATCACGGAGCCCGCGGTGGGGGCTTCCACGTGCGCGTCGGGCAACCATGTGTGTAACGGGAATAGAGGAACCTTGATGGCGAAGGCGATGAAGAAGGCCAGGAACAGCAGGATCTGCTCCTCCCAACTCAGGCTCAGGCGACCGGTCTGGATCATGGACTGAATGATCGTGAAGTCGAACGAGCCGGAGCGGTTGTACAGATAGATCATCGCCGCCAGCATCAGCACCGAACCGGCCATCGTGTACAGGAAGAACTTGACGGCGGCGTAGATCCGGCGGTCGTGGCCCCAGATGCCGATGAGGAAGTACATCGGCACCAGCGTGATTTCCCAGAACACGTAGAACAGGAACAGGTCGAGCGCCACGAAGACGCCGATTAGCCCGAATTCCAGCAACAGCAGAAACGCGAAGTATTCCTTGACCCGGTTCTGAATGTACTTCCAGGAGATCACGATGCAGATCGGAGTCAGCAGCGTGGTCAACAGGATCAGCCAGAGGCTAAGTCCATCGAGTCCGACATGATAACGGATGGTCGGCGTGGAGATCCACGGGATATCGGTCGAGAAGGTGTAGCCGGTGGGCTGCGCAAACCAGTACGGGCCGAGCAGGCCGAGCGACACCAGGAAGATAACCAGTGAAATGCCCAGCGCAGCAGTCCGGCTCATGCCGGGGGCGCCGCGCGGCACTAACAGCAGCGCGAGGAAACCGATCAGCGGGAGGAAGATTACGAGATCGAGTAAGCTCATCGTCCAACTCCCAGACCGACGTAAAGAATCACGAGCAGGCTGCCCAGGACCACCCAGGCCGCGTACCCTCCAATGTTGCCGCCCTGCAGCAGCCGTAGCACGTTACCCATGCCGCGCGCCCGGGCGCCGACGCCGTTCACCGTTCCGTCGATGACGCCGGCGTCCACGCCGCGCCACAAGACCGTGCGGGAACCCTCTTCAAGGGGGTGAACGATGGTGGCGTCGTACACCTCGTCAACGAAGTACTTGTTATAAAGCAGCTTGTACGGACCGCTCAGCGCGGAAGCGAGCGATTCCGCGAGCGACGGCTTCACCACATACAGGAAGAAGGCGATGGCGATGCCGATGAGGCCGGCAGCAACCGAGATATACACCAGCATGTGATTCTCGGGGCCTTCAGCCAGCGGGTACATCGGCTCCAGCCATTTCGGGATGTTGATGAAACCACCCGCGAGCGAACCGATCGCGAGAATCATCAACGGAACCGTCATCACTAGCGGCGATTCGTGCGGTTTGCCGTGACCGTGGCCGTGATCATCGCCATGGCCGTGTCCAGCGGCGTGCGGATTCGGTCCGCGATACTGGCCCGCGAAGGCGAGGAAGAAGGCTCGGAACACGTAGAAGGCGGTCATGCCTGCGGTAAATACGCCGACCCAGTACATCCACGGCGCGTGCTCGTAGGCGGCGGCCAGGATTTCGTCCTTACTGAAGAAACCGGAGAACGGCGGCACACCCGCGATGGCGACGCTCGCGCACAGCAGCGTGATCATGGTGATCGGCGTGTACTTGCGAAGCCCGCCCATGTAGCGGAGGTCCTGCTCTCCCGCGCAGGCGTGGATCACGCTGCCCGCGCCGAGGAAGAGCAGCGCCTTGAAGAAGGCGTGCGTCATGACGTGGAAGATGCCTGCTGAAAACGCGCCCGCTCCGCAGCCGAGGAACATGTAACCCAACTGCGACACCGTCGAGTAGGCGTACACTTTCTTGATGTCGTTCTGGACCAGGCCGATCGTGGCGGCAAAGAACGCGGTGGCGAGTCCAATGATGGCGACGACATTCATGGCCACGGGCGCCAGGTGGAACAGCGCCGCGCTGCGCGTCACCATGTAGACGCCCGCGGTGACCATGGTGGCCGCGTGGATCAGGGCCGATACCGGCGTTGGGCCGGCCATCGCGTCGGGCAACCAGACGTACAGCGGAAGCTGGGCGGACTTGCCGGCGGCGCCCACCATCAGCAGCAGGCAGATCACCGTGATCACGCCGACGCCCGCCTCCGGAGTCATCGACTTGGCCGATGTGAAGACGCGGCCGAAGTCGAGCGTTCCGAAGTTGACGAAGATCAGAAACATCGCCAGCGAGAAGCCGAAATCGCCGATGCGGTTGACGATGAACGCTTTCTTTCCGGCGTCGCCGGCGAACTTCTCCAGGAAGTAGAACCCGATGAGCAGGTAGCTGCACAGTCCCACGCCTTCCCAGCCGACAAACAGCAGCAGGAAGTTGGCGCCCAGCACGAGCACCAGCATGAAGAACATGAACAGGTTCAGGTAGGAGAAGAAGCGGTAGTAGCCGCCCTCATGCGCCATGTAACCGATGGCGTAGATATGGATCAACGCGCCGACGCCAGTGACGACCAGGAGCATCACCGCGGTGAGCCGGTCGACCATCAGGTCGCAGCCGATCTGCAGGTTGCCGCTTTGGATCCAGGTGAAGTAGCTCTCCTTGACGGCGCTTTCGAGCGGCCAGGCGGCGCTGAGCGTCTTCAGCACCCAGAGGAAGGAGAGCAGAACGGATCCGACCGCAACCAAGTTCACGACCTGTTTCGGCAGACGGCGTCCGAATACGCCGTTGATGGCGCTGCCGAGCAGGGGAAATATGGGAATGAGCCAGAGATTCATCGTTTAGTACTTCATCGAATCGATTTCGTCGACTTCGAGCGTCCTACGATTCTTGAATACGGTCAGGATGATGGCGAGTCCGACCGCGGCTTCCGCGGCGGCCACCACCATCACAAAGAACGAGAAGATGTGCCCGTCCACCTGCTTCAGCTTGTAGGAGAACGTCACGAAGCTGAGGTTCACGGCGTTGAGCATCAGTTCAATGGACATGAACACCGTGATGATGTTCCTGCGGTAGAGAAACCCGGCGATCCCGAGTGCGAACAGGATGGCGCTCAGCAGCAGATACCAGGAGAGCGGAACGCTCGTGGGCAACGGTAGTTCCGGCATCGTTTAGTCGATCTCCTTCCGGGCCAAAACAATCGCTCCGAGAATGGCTATCAGGATAAGAACGGAGGTGATTTCAAACGGCAGCAGATACTGGGTGAAGACCTTCCAGCCGATCTGCTGGGCCGTGCCGCCGGTGAAGGCGCCGAACTTCACGCCCTCAGCCTTGGGCAGCGCGCCCTGGATGATGAAGGCGATGACGCCGAGGAATCCGGCGAGCAGGGGCAGTCCGAACCAGCGGGCCTTGGTGGTCTTGAGCGTCTTCTTCTCCGCGCCGGAGTTCAGCAACATGATGGTGAAGACGAACAGCACCATGATGGCGCCGGCGTAGACGATCAACTGCGCCGCGGCGATGAATTCGCCGCCCAGCAACAGGTAGAGCACCGCGAGCGATCCCATCACGCCGATCAGGCTCAAGGCGCTCGAGATCGGGTGCGTCTGAACCACCAGGTTGATTCCGCACACCACGGCTATGGCGGCGAAGAGCAGGAACAGAATAGCGTCCATGTTTATTTGGTTGTCACCGCCACCAGAAAAGCGGTGATGAGAAGGTTGACCATGGCCACCGGGAACAGGATCGTCCAGGCGAAGCGCATGAGTTGGTCATACCGAAAGCGCGGCAGCGTGCCGCGGATCCAGATGAACAGGAACAGAATGACGCCGACTTTGGCCGCAAACCAGAACAGCGGCAGCAGAATCTCGGCGACGATGGGAATCAGGAAAATCAGGGCAACGCCCAGGAAGGCGACGCCGGCCGCGGGGAGGGTGATGTTGTCCCACTTACGAGCCGGGTTCAAACCGTGATAGATGGCGATGGCGCCGCTGAAGGCGAACAGCAGAGTCGGGATGAACTTCGAACCGTACTCGGCGGGAAACAGCGGTTGCCAGCCCCCCAGAAACAGGAGCGTCGCCATGCAGGAGACGGTGACCATGTTCGCGTATTCGGCCATGAAGAAGGATGCGAACTTCATGCTGGAGTATTCGGTGTGAAATCCGGCGACGAGTTCGTTTTCCGCTTCAGGCAGGTCGAAGGGGACGCGGTTGGTTTCGGCGAAGGCGGCGATCAGGAATACGAGGAAACCGAGCAGTTGCGGCCAGGGGCCCTGGAAGACGGCCCAGCGCGGGATGACGCCCAGGAAGAAGCCGCCCTGGGCGTCGACGATTTCGCGCAGGCTGAGCGAGTTCACCATCAACAGCGGGCAGGCGATGGCGAGGGCCATCGGCAATTCGTAGCTGATCATCTGCGCCGAGCTGCGCAAGCCGCCGAGCAGCGAGTATTTGTTATTCGAGGACCAGCCCGCCAGGGCCACGCCATACACGCCGACGCCCGACATGGCGAGGATGAACAGCACGCCGAAGTTCAGGTCGGTGAGCTGCATATAGGTCTCGACGCCCAGGATGTTGACCTTCCCGCCGAAGGGAATGACGGCGATGGAGATCAAGGCGAACATGACGGCGAGAAACGGCGCCAGCAGGTAGAACAGCGTATGCACGTGCGAAGGAATCATGTCTTCCTTCGTGAGCAGCTTGATGACGTCGGCGAGCGGCTGGAGCAACCCGTGCGGTCCCACGCGCCGGGGTCCGACGCGAAGTTGGATGTGCGCGATGACCTTGCGCTCGATCCACTGCAGGTAGGCGAGCGTGGTCATCAGCACGAAGGCTACGATGCCCGCCTTGATCAGAGAAAGGATGAAGAAATTCATTGGTTAGTGGCGAGTGACGAGTGACGAGTGGCGAGTGGCCATAATGTCAATTCGCCGTCCTCCTGCTAATGGCAGCAGACAGTCCATGTATCAAACGCCCCACCTCCGTGGCGTGCGCCAGCAAAGGATCAACCGACTCCTTACCCAAGTAATTCAGACGCTCCGCGATCATCAACTGCGTTTCTACTTCGCTCAACGAGCCCTTCGCGACCGACAGGAAGTGGAGAAACTCCCTGCTTCCAGCCCTGCTCTGACCTTCGGCGATGTTCGATGGAATCGAAACCACCGATCTCCTAAGCTGCGAGGTCAGCCCGTATAGTTCTTCCTTGGGGAATCCTCGCGAGACCCGGTAGACTTCCTCCACCAGATCCATGGCCTTCTGCCAAGCCACCAGTTCGTTGTAGCGTTGAACCGTCGCCACCTGGCCTATCCCCGATAAAGTCCGCCTGGCGATTCCATTACCGACTGCAACATCTTTGAATAGCGTCCCAATGTGCCGGAAGTGAACAGTGTATCGCGCGACGACTGAATGCTCGCTGCTCGCTGCTCGCTGCTCATCACTTCCGCCGCCGACGCTTGCGCCGCGCCGCCGGTCGTGAGGATCGGCAGCGGCAGGTCGTAACCTTTCACCGTCTTCCGGATTTCTTCGAAGACCTTGTCGGACTTCCAGATCAGGCCGAGGTTCAGGCCCATCTCCTTGCCGATCAGACCGATGATTTCGAGGTCCGGCTTCGCTCCCATCACCTTGGCGCCGGACTTCAACTTCTGTACTTCGCCCGTAACGCTGGTTACCGTGCCGTTCTTTTCGTAGGCGGACGCCGAGGGCAACACGATGTCGGCTCGCTTCGCGGTTTCGGTCAGGAACAGGTCCTGCACCACCACGAACGCTCCCGTGGAGCCGAGCGCCTTGTCCTTCAGCGGATTCTCGCCGACCACCCAGACCGCGTCCAGATCCGTCGCCGAAACGATGCCGTTGTAGTCGAGGCCGCCTTCGGCCGGCCCAACACCCATGTCGAAGGCGCCGCGCGAATTCGAATAGTCCACGAGCGGAACGTACTTCACCGGAATGCCCAGTGAGTCGGCAAACGCCACCAACTTGCCGACTGCTTCGCCCTGGAGCGAATCGCCGAAAAGGATCGTCAGATCGGCTTCGGCCTTCAGCGAGTCGCGCAGGCCTTCAAGCGCCGCCAGTTCCCCACCAGCGGCCGCGCGTACACTCTTGAAGGCGTACTGATCTTCGCGAACCGCGCCCGGCGCAACTACGTATAAATGAGCATTGTGATGCCGCTTGTTCGCTCGAAGCTGGTAGGCCAACAGCGGGTGCTGCTGCGAAAGATCGCTGCCGATCACCAGCGCGGCCTTCGTCAGGTACAGATCGCCGACCGTCGCGAGCGCGCCCTGCTTGCCGCCCAACGCCTGAAGCAACGCTCCAACGTCGCCCGTGCGACGGTGGTCGATGTTCGGCGCGCCAAGGCCTTCGCGGACGAACTTGCGCAGGTAGAAGTTTTCCTCGTTGGTGGTTTGGTTCGATCCGATGACGCCGAACTTGCCGCCGCGCTCCTTGATCGCCTTGAACTTGCCGGCAACGGTGGCGAGCGCCTCGGCCCAGGAGATTTCCTCGAACTTGTCGCCCACGCGCTTCAGCGGGGACTGCAGACGCTCCTCGCTGTGCACGAAATCGAATCCGTAACGGCCCTTAATGCACAAAAACTCGCCGTTTACGCCCGATTTGTCGCGGTTATTGGCGCGGATGATCTGCCCGTTGCGGACGCCCAGGGTGGTCTTGCAGCCGTTCGAACAATGGCCGCAAATGGTGGCGTCATACTCCATCTCCCACGGCCGCGTCTTATAACGATACGTGCCGCTGGTGAGCGCGCCCACCGGACAGATGTCGATGCAGGCGCCGCACTCGTCGCATTCCAGGTGATCGCCCTTGTTGGGCGCGATCTCCGCCGTGACGCCGCGGTTGGTGATGCCCAGCGCGCCCACGCCCATGCCTTCGTTGCACACGCGCACACAACGGTAGCAAAGGATGCAGCGCGGGCCGTCGTAAAACACCACCGGCGACCACTGCTTCTCGTCGACGTGGTGCTTCATTTCGGCGAAGCGGCTTTCGCCCGCGCCGTAACGAAACACCATGTCCTGCAACTCGCACTCGCCGCCTTTGTCACACACCGGACAATCGAGCGGGTGGTTGGTGAGCAGGAACTCGAGCGTCATCTTGCGAGCCGTGCGGACGGCCGGCGAATCGGTGCGGACCACCATGCCCTCGGCCACCGGCGTCGTGCAGCCAACCATCAGCTTGGGCGCCTTCTCGATCTCCACCAGGCACATGCGGCAGGCGGCCTGCAGCGATAAACCTTCGTAATAGCAGAAAGACGGGATTTCGATGCCGTTCTGCTTCGCGGCGTCGATGACCAGCGTCCCCGGAGCAGCTTTGACGGTCCTGCCGTCGATCGTGAGCGTGACTAAATCCGCCATGTTCTTCGTGCTAATGCTGCCCGTAGGGGCACTTCCCATTCAAATGCGCTTCGAACTCGTCCCGGAACTTTTCGACGAACGCGATGGTCGGCATGGCCGCCGCGTCGCCAAGCGGGCAGAAGGTGCGGCCCAGGATGCTTTTTGACAACTCGCCGATCATGTCGATGTCCTGACGCTCGCCCCGGCCATCGTGGAACCGGACCAGGATCTTCTTGAGCCACGTCGTGCCTTCGCGGCAGGGAACGCACCAGCCGCAGCTTTCGTGCTGGTAGAACTTCATCAATCGCATGGCCGCGCGAACCATGCAGGTGTCCTCGTCAAGAATGATGACGCCGCCCGAACCCGCCATGCTCTTGGCCTTGGCGAGCGAATCGTAGTCCATCGGGATGTCGCACTCGTCGGCCCTGAGCACGGGGCACGAGGAGCCGCCGGGGATCACCGCCTTCAGCTTCTTGCCGTTTCGAACGCCGCCCCCGACCTCGTTGATCATGCGGAGCAGGTTGAACCCCATGGGCAGTTCGTAGACGCCCGGCTTGTTCAGGTGACCCGACAGGCAGAACAGGCGCGTCCCGCCGTTTTTCGGAGTTCCGAGCGCCGCGAACGCCGCACCGCCGTCGCGAATGATCGCTGGGACCGCGGCGTACGTTTCAACATTATTAAGGATAGTCGGCGACTGGAATGCGCCCGAGACGGCCGGGAATGGCGGTTTCAGACGGGGCACGCCGCGCTTGCCTTCGAGCGATTCGAGCAGCGCCGTTTCCTCGCCGCATTCATAGGAACCCGCTCCGGTGTGCGTGTAACAGTCGAAATCGAATCCAGTACCCTGGATGTTCTTGCCCAGCCAGCCGCGCGCGTACGCTTCGGCGATGGCCTTGTCCATGATCTCGATCAGGTAGCGGTACTCGCCGCGGATGTAGATGTAGCCTTTGTGGGCGTCCACGGCGAGGCCCGCGATCATCATGCCTTCGATCAACTGATGGGGATCGAACTCCATCAGGAGACGGTCCTTACAGGTGCCCGGCTCGCCCTCGTCGGCGTTACAGATGACGTACTTCGGCTTCGGCGAATTGCGCGGCACGAAGCTCCACTTCATGCCGGTGGGGAAGCCCGCGCCGCCGCGACCGCGCAGGGTGGAGACCTTCACCTCTTCGACGATCTGTTCGGGGGTCATCTCGCGCGCCTTGAGGAAGGCCTTGTAGCCGTCGGTGGCGAGGTAGGTGTCGATGGAGGCGGAGTTCGGCAACTGGAAGCGCTTGGTGAGGATCTTCACTTCCAGCGGGCTGGGTTCGTTGAACTGCGGCATGCTACTGCGCCTTCCTGGTCTGCCGGATCGCATCGATCAGCGCGTCCAGCTTTTCGGGGGTCATGTAGTGGTGGAAGTCGTAGTTGACCTGGACCGCGGGCGCCCAGGAGCAGGAGCCCATGCACTCCACTTCCTCGACGGAGAACAGGCCGTCTTCAGTGATTCCGCGGTTGCCGACGCCGAGCTTCTTGCAGACGTGTTCGTACAGTTCCTGGCCGCCGGTGATCATGCAGGCGATGTTGGTGCAGACCTGGATGTGAAACTTGCCGAGCGGCTTGCGGTGGAGCATCGTGTAGTAGCCCACGACCTCGTCCACCTGCAAGGGCGTTACGCCGCAGCGGCTGGCCACTTCCGCGATCAATTCTTCGGTGACCTGTCCGACCTCGTCTTGCGCGTACAGGAGCATCGGAATGACCGCAGATCTCTGCCGGCCTTCCGGATAGTTCTGTAGCAGTCGGGCGAACCTTGCTTCCAGTTCCGGAGAAAATGTCATCTCAATAGTAAGGCAGGCGCGGCCCGCCCGCGAATCGATAAACCCCTACTGACGTTCGAACACACTGTGCGTGCGGATGCAGGCTTGCTGTCTCTATCAATCTTACGGACCGTGGGAACGAGGTGTCAAACCTGCCGTTTCGAGCGATTTGGGGCCCGGCGCACCCATGCCTGCGGCATGAGGAGCAGGATGGGGCGGCGGGAGGGCGCGCCGCGCCGGGATGGGGGTGTTCGCGAGGTTGCTCTGGGCGCCGCCCATTAGGTTGGTCGGGCGCATTCGCACAGCGGGAACTTTGCGGATTGTTTGACCAATTACTGGGTTCGTTTCCGTTTGTTTTCGCGCCGGCGTGGGGCCGAAATTGAGGCTCCCAGCTTCGGAGCGGCGCGTAACCTCCGTGCTTTTTTGCGGTTGGGAGGCGGTGTCCGCTTTTGGGACTAGGTTCGTTTGGAAAATTTCGCGACCGGGGCGGACGGAAGGGCGTGGGAAGGCCGAAGTAGACAGAACGATAGCCTCGGAATCCAAGCGGTGTGATAGGATCGGTCTCCCTCCATTCTTCGCGCCGTCGAAAAATCTCTGCTTTTTACCGCTTCAATTGTTTATTATACGCGACTAATTTATCAGGTCGTATTTGTATTTAATGTTTTGAATCACGACTCAGGGGCGCCGGTGATGGGCCTGGGCATTTTGCAGGGACTTCAGCGCCATGGAAGGCCCCGAGCGGAATCGTTTCCGTCTCATGATCCGAATCCGAGGCCCTGCTGGTGGTGGGCTATTCGGGCCGAACTCCGGAGCGACCCCAACGAGTTCCGGGGCCGTGCCCAAGAATCGGAGTCCGACGACGATCCAAACGAGAGCTGTGGCACGCGTGTGGTATATTGTGGCTGAGTTGATGCTCGGAATCTGGCGCGACGCGGGTTTGGGTTTGAGCGCCGAAGCACTGGAAACGCGGGAGTAATTCAGTGGGGGAATGCCCGCTTTACAAGCTGGAGGTCGCGGGTTCGAGTCCCGTCTCGCGCTCCATTCCTTTTCAACAGCTTAGCGGCTTGCATTCGCTGGCAGCCCCAGTTCTGCCCTCCAAATCCGGTGCTTAACAGAGTGAGAAGGAGTGAAGAACTGGCAACCTCTTGATTCCACGGCGGACTCGATTGCCTGAGGTCCAGCCTGATACGCTGAACGTCATTCTCACCACGAATTTATAGGAAGCGCTCGTTCCCGTCCTGATCGGGTTCGAGCCCCACTCCCAATGACGGTAGTTGGTTGGCCGATGAGGATCGACCCTAACCAGGATTGACATTTGAAGTTGCTATACTGGCGAGTCAATCAAGTGTGCTTTCCAACCACTTATTCCCAATGAATCTCTCCTCTGAAGATCAGTTGCAGGAGCAACAGAGAGAGAAAGCCAGCTTGGCGCAGGCCGAGTTGGCGCGAGTGCTTGCGCACAAGCTGTTTCGAAAGAGCCAGGTATTACAGCGTCTGTTGGCGTTTCTGGTCGAGGCCGAGTTGCTGGGCCAGACTGTCACCGAGATCCTTCTGGCGACATCGGTATTCGGGCTTGCAGAAGCCGAGTTCCACCCTTATACGAACGCACATGTGCGGGTAAATACGTCGCTCCTTCGGCGGCGACTGGTCGCTTATTATCATGAAGCGGCGTCGGCGAAAGTACGTTTCCATCTACCACAAGGCTCCTTCCGGCTGCGAATTGACGTGCTCAACCTATCGCAGGAGCGCTGGCGCCGTGCTTATGCGCAGGCGCGCCTGCTCTCCACGTCCTGGTATGTGGATGAACTGGAGTTGGCGCTGCAGCGGATCGCAGCCGTGGTCGCCGAACAGCCTGGATTCGCACCCGCCTACGCTCTGCGTTCGCAGATCCATATGACGATCGGCTCACACGGAGGGCCTCCGCGGGAACAGGTGGCGCCGGCTCGAGAGGCTGCGGAGCGTGCGATGGAACTGGCTCCGGACTCCTGGGAATCGCTGACCGCCGCTGGGAATGTGGCCGGGCTGTTCGACTGGGACTGGACCCGCGCGGAACTCCTTTATGGCCGTGCCGAGGCAATCCCGGGTAATGAAGTGGTGGCCGATCCCTGGTATCAGGCCGCACAGGTGGCGATCGACCGAATCGACCCCTGTCTGACCAAGATGCGTCAAGCCCTTTGGGAGTACCCCCTGCCACCGCGCGGACTCCAGAAGGTCTACGGGGCGATGCTTTATCTGGCCCGCCGGTGGGATGAAGCTGAGGCCGAAATGACGCAAACCACACAGCTCTACCCGGATGACTTTGTAGCCTGGTACTGGCTCGGAATGCAGGCCATGGCACTCGGGAACCGGGCCAAGGCGATCCACTGCATGGCGCGGAGCATCGCGGTCACGCGAGGCCGCTTGCCGGGGGCTCTGTTACAAGTGGCGCAAGATTTTCTGACCAGCGGCAAGCTCCCCGTGACGCGGGATATTCCGGGAAGCGCCAGTGAATGCGTCAAGTTCTTTGTCGGCGCCGTCACGCGCCGCCCGGAACCTGCAATCGACGCCCTGGAGCGCGCGATGGAAGCGGGCAATGTGCTCGCGGCCGTCTACCTGCGTGCTCCCATGCAGGACTATCTGCATGATTCGCCGCGATATCTCGCTCTATTTGACCGCATGGGCATTCCTCGCCCGCGAAAGTCTTAACCTACTTCTCACATCGTTTCCAGTTGTCTCATTGGGGAACTCGATGGTAACTTGGCCTAAAATGCGGTCGGCCAAGATCGGTTCCTCGGGTGCGCCCGTCAAGGAGTTTCCATTTAGCATCGTTGCGATTACAGAATCTACGTCTCCGACGTGGAGGGCTGTTTGGGTGATCGGGTTGGTGCTGTCGGCGGTCAACGGTAGTTCCTGTTCGAGCCAGTCCGTTTCCCCTCAAACAAACTCATCAGACGATCATGGCGTGTTCGTCACGATGGACGGCAATGCCAAAACAGGCTTGCGGATTCGGGTGGTCACCGAGAGCGGCAAAGAGGTCTACGCGGCGTCCGGAATTAAGGACATGCAGAACGTAGACCCTAGTCTATTTCTGCCCCAACCCGGCCAAGGGGATGGCTCCGGATGGGGTGTGAAGTTGACCTCGGCGTCCGGACGGATCATGATTATCGACAGATTCGGGACGAAGACGATCGATCCTCCAGGGGTGCCCGTCCAAGATTTCGTGGATGGCCTTACGCCGGCCGCCCAGTTACCGCAGTCCCCGTTTGGGGGCAAGTGCGGGTACATGGACAGGAATCATCTGATGAAGATTCCTGCCGCGTTCGTCGCCTGTCAGGGATTTTCGGATGGCATGGCGGCGGTTGTTCGGGATAGGGCGTACGGCTACATCAATACGGCTGGCGAAATGAAGATCGCACCTCAGTTTGATCGGGCATGTGCATTCACCGAGGGCCGGGCGCGGGTTCTGGTGAACGGAGCGTGGAGTGTTATCGATTCTACTGGCAAGGTGTTGTTCAAAAATCAACGAACCGGCTGCACTCCCTATTCCGAGGGTTTGATGCCTGCGCATGAGAGCGGCAAACTCGGCTTCGTCGACCCCGCTGGAACCTTCGTTATTCCTGCGAAATACGGAAGGTCCACACAGTTTGTCGACGGCCGGGCTTTTGTCGCATTTGAAGAACACTTCGTCCTGATCGACAAGTCGGGGACTCAAATTCGCACCGTTGAACTGTCGGACGCGGAGGACTTTGAGCATGGGCTTGCGCGTGCAAAGCAAGGATTGTTATGGGGGTTGATGGATACGCAGGGCCGGTGGGCGGTCGAGCCAAAGTACCATGCAATTGGACCGCTCGTATCGGGACTGCGCGCAGCCACAGAGCGGGGCCGGAGTCCGGATTTCCTGGATGAGCGTGGGGTTCGAGTGACTCCCCCTGCGCCATACTGCCAGGACTACCGGCACGGTGTGTTCCTATGCGTCAAAGATCCGCACCAAGGCGGCGTGGATCTGCTCAATCCCCTGAAAAAGCCCAGGAATGTGATCGACTACATCACCCGTGACGGGACTCGCATTGGGGGCATCGACCTTACAGGCTTTTTGCCGGAGGGCCGGCAATAAATGCCGGGAAGTTGGGATCGCGTGTGCGTCCTGATTTTGTTCGTGAGCATGATGCCGCTTGTGTAGCTGGAGACCTCCGCGCCGACCTAAGGAAAATATGCGATCTTTCAACTGGCGAGTGGTAGCGGTTCCTGCCATTGTCTTGATTCTGGGCGCTTGCTCGGGATCTTCGAGCTCCGAGGCGCCAAGTGTTTCCGGCGTTCCCAGCGAGGTGCTCGACGAGCCTGGGGAGGCCCCGGCGACCCGACTCTTTGCCGTGACCGATCCTGGCGACCTGAGCCGTCCGGTGGCGGAGGTCGCGGAGTCTCTGCGCACAGGACCGCTCAAAATGATCGACGAAGACGGGAACACGTTCGCCGCCTTCGTCCGAGAGTCTGGCTACAATTCCGATGCAGTTTTCAGCACCGGGAATCTGTTCCTAACCGTCACCAGCGTTTCCGGCGAGCGCCTGTTCATCGATATGGTGAACAAGAAAAAGATTGTAAATCCCAAGGTCCTTTACCTGTCGTACTTCTCGGGCGGGTTAGCGGTCGCCAAAGCCGATGAGAAGGCTCCTTGCGGGTGGGCCGATGATCAGGGAAACATGCGCATCGCCGGACAATTCGCCGATTGTGGGATCTTTCACGACGGCGCCGCGATTGTGCAGAAGACCACGGGCATTGGCTTCCTGAAGAAGACGTTCCAGGGGATCCTCGATACAAGCGGTGCGGAGTTGCTTCCGCCCGCTGAGGTCGAGCGTATCCAGTTTATCGGCAACGGAAGGTACGCCATCTTCGACCACCCCCCGTCTCGGAATGGAGTTGCTCGCGGCGGCATTTTTGATGTGGCGCAGAAGCGCATGATCCCGCTCCCCGGCCTCAACAAGGTTTCGTTCAACTCCTCCGCAGCGCTCTTGGCGGCAGGGCCTTACGGCAGTGAACTCGCCTCTTACTATGCACTGCCGGGTAGAGACCCTGTGGCTCTCAAGACGCCCGCCAGAGACTTAATTGGGAAGAATCTCTACACCTACAGTGACGGAACGCTCACCGTTACGACACCGGACGGAGCGCAACTTGGCAGCGAGAAGATCTTCTTTGGAGCCAATCAGGGCGCCTATCGCGGCACGGTCATCGGCGCACAGGGTTCGGACAAAGTCGGGGTCTTTGGAGAAAACGGAAAGTGGGTTTTGCCCCCGGCGGAATCCCAGATCTTCCCCTTCACGCATGGTTGGGCGCAGGTCCGGAGAGGGGACCATTGGCGTATTGTCGATCTCTCGGGCAAGACGCTTCTGGAGGTCAAGGGGCAGCCGCTGCGTGTCGCCGGCCGCTTCATCGAAACCGCGGCTTCCAGCCCTGGCCAGGTGGAATCGGCGGTTTTCAATCGGGCGGGCAAGCGGATTTACGGCTTCACAGTAAAAAACAAGTAGAGCTCCAGCATTTCTGACGTTCTGCAAAGAAAACCATGATCCAACATTCAAGAACTCTCGTGGGACTGTGCCTCGCCGTCGCCCTGCCGATGGTTCATGCTCAAACTTCCGGTCAGGATTCCAAAGCCGAAGCGCCGAAGGCGCAGGAGAAGCCCAAGAAGAAGGGGCTCCTGGGCCGTCTGAACGATGGCCTCGACAAGTTGAATCAGAAGTTGGACACGCAGGCGCAGCCGGTCGACAAGCCCGCTGCCGCGCGGCAAACCGCTCCCCCATCCGCGCAGACCGCAGCCTCACGTGTGGCCACCCGGCCGAAGCTCAATCTCACATGTCAGCCCACCGGGTGGAAGCCGCCTCAAGGGCAGGACCCCGCGGCTGTTCTGCCGCCGGGCTGGTCAGGAGCATGGACCGGACTTCAACCCGCGCCACCGCAGCCGGCCGGCGATTTTCCGTTAGCTTCGTTCGGACATGCCCAAAGCATGCATGTGGTTTTTCCACCTCGAATGATAAAAGACATGGGCACGGTCGGGCGCGAGCACCGGATCATCACTTATCGCGATCCGGCAGCTCCTTTCGAGATCTACCTGGTCCTGGAGAATGGGCGGCTAGCCTTGGGATATTGCGATAAGAACGCGCAATACCACGACGGCCGTTTCGCAGGGGTCCTCGAGAGAGCAACGCAACCTATCGGGTATTCCCTCGTACTATGGAACACGGACAAGACCATCATTGGTGTGATACCGAAGGACTTTACTTGCTCTGAATGCTACTTCCTGGATCAAGTGTTTGACCTCGGAACGGCAGCCCAAAAGATTGTGATTTTGGCGGATCCGGAGAGGCAGGTCTACTTCGTGATCAAGATGGAGCCCTACCCCGCGGGGTGGGGGGTTGAAGGCACGCGAAGCCTCAGCAAGCCGGTTCAACCGACCTCGGGTTGCACGGATGATGTAGAATTTCTCGGATTCAAGCGCACTGTGGAAGTAGCTGACATTGAGCTGTTCCCAGGGGTGATGACAAACCGCTGGTATGTAAAGCGAGCCAGCGATCGATGCGACCAAGTCTTACTGGAGGAGATCGCCGGCAAGCAGCAAGCCCAGATTCTCGAGTTAAGGTTAGAGCGATAAGGCGTGGGCTGCCGAACTAAGCCAGCAGGAGGAATGTCCTTCACCTGTTGGCGCCAGGAGCAACAGCGCACTTTCTCTGTGGGGTGTGTGGAGAAAGGCGAGCACTGGATTGCTTTCCATCCGTCGGAGGGTTCTGTGGTGGACCCCGTTGTTTGGACAAAAGAAGTGCGTCTCTAAGATGGTGGCGGGGCATTGAAGATGAAGGACTTGCTCCACTTCCGGACGATGTGTTCCAGCGCCAGATACAGCGGCTTCATCGCCGCGTCCGCATCGGGAAACGAGCCCCGCGTCTTGATCACCTTCCGCAGCGACATGTTCAGCGGCGCCACCATATTGGTGGTGTAGATCACCTTGCCAATGTCGGCCGGGCAGGCGAAAAACGGCGTCAGATGATTCCAGTTCCGCCGCCGCGTCTGGCTGATCGACGGATAGGCTCCATCCCATTTCGCGGGGAACTCCTCCAGCCCCTGACCTACCTCCTCCACCGTGCTGGCGCGGTATGCCGGTTGTAAGTCCGCCGCCAAAGCCTTGGGCTGCTTCCACGACACGTAGTTCAGCGACGCCCGCACCTGATGTGCGAAACACAATTGCACCTGCGCTTCAGGAAACACCGTGACGATCGATTCGAGGAACCCCTTCAGCCGGTCCACGCAGGCGATGAAAGTGTCCGCCACTCCCCGGTTCCACTCCGTCAGCACCTGAAGTCAGAACTTCGCCCCCTCGGCCGGTCACCGGTCAGCAGAAATGTGTAAACTTCTCGCGCTCGGGAGAACTACACGGCCGACGGCATTCCGGGTGGGATGCTCCACGAATAGCGCAACGGCTTTCCGTCCGCGCTGTTCGACCTCGCACCGTCTTCACAGTCCGCCACCGTCAGATTCATCGGACGGGCGACGGCCTGCGTCGAGGCCGGCGCCTGACAGCGATTCGCGGGTTCTCCAGGACCGCATCAAGGCGAGGAATCGAGCTCAGATATGGGCGGGGACTCGAGGCTCAGCGATGGGTAGCTCCCTCTGGACTCCAGTAGTGGCCCGCCGTGTGGTCGCACGTCGGGTCGATTTCCTCATCGCACAAAGAGACTGCCCTACCGATCCCTGCGCTCAAGTATCCGCAAGGACGATGCCGAGGCTTACTTCTCCGGTCGGGAACCGGTGATCAGGATGTCCACCAGCCGCTTCGCGCTCTGCTGCCAGTCGGGGCCGGTGGCGACGTTCGAGACGCCGATCAGGGCTCGCAGCAGATCCAGCGGATCCAGGTCGTCGCGGATGTCGCCGCTCTTGATGGCTCGCTTTACCAGTAACCGGATGGCTTCCCAGATCTGCTCCCGGCTCGATTCGAAGATCTGGGACGCACCGCCCACCAGAGTGTTGAGAACCGGTGCGATGACCTTCTTCGTCGCGATGCCGTCCACGAACAATAACAGCCAGGCCCGCAAGGCGTCAGGAGGCGGCAGGGTCCCGGAAAGACTTCGCGCGGAGGCCGCGAGCTTGGCCATCTCTGTCCGGTAGACGGCTTCGATCAGCGCTTCCCGCGACGGGAAATGCCGATAGAGCGTCCCCGCGCCGACTCCCGCCTGCCTGGCGATGTCGTCCAGGCTGGCTTCGGCGCCCAGTTGCGTAAAGGCGTCCTTGGCGACTTCCAGAATCCGGTCACGGTTGCGCTCGGCGTCGGCGCGCGGCTTTCGGGACGCGGGACTTTTCTTGGGCATCGGCGAAAATACTTGCAACCGGAGACAGTCTCCGTTAATCTGGTGATTCGGAGACTATCTCCGTATTAGCAGATCGCCAGGAGCAGGGTCAACCGGAAAGGACCAGACATGCGTGTTTTTGTAACAGGAGCGACGGGATTTATCGGTTTTGCGCTCTCGCAGGAATTGATGGGCGCCGGGCATCAGGTGATTGGCCTCGCGCGTTCGGAAGCAGGGGCGGCATCGCTCACCGCCATCGGCGCACAAGCCCATCGCGGTGACTTGGCCGACCTCGAAAGCCTCCGCAGCGGAACCGCGACGGCCGACGCCGTCATTCATTGCGCATTCAATCACGACTTCTCAAAATTCGCCGCCAATTGCGAGGAAGATCGTCGAGCGATCGAAACCCTGGGCGAAGCGCTCGAGGGTTCGGATCGTCCGCTGATCGTGACTGCCGGGGTTGGTGGGCTGGCGCCGGGGCGCCTCGCCACGGAAGAGGATCTGCCGATGACGGTTCCCCACCTTCCACGGGTCTCTGAGCAGACCGCCTCCGTCTTGGCCGGGCGCGGCCTGCGCACATCGGTCATTCGGCTTCCGCAGGTCCACGACACAAAGAAGCAGGGCCTTGTGTCCTACCTGATCGCGATCGCACGCGAGAAGGGAGTTTCCGCGTACGTGGGCGATGGACGGAACCGATGGTGTGCGGTTCACCGATTCGACGCGGCGCGGCTCTATCGGCTCGCGCTCGAAAACCAACCCACCGGCATCGCCCGATACCACGCCGTCGGCGAAGAAGGCGTACCGATCAAGGACATCGCCGAGATCATCGGCCGGGGATTGAACGTGCCCGTCACGTCCATTTTGCCGGAGCAAGCAATGCAACACTTCGGGTTCCTGGGAGCCTTCGCCGGGTTCGACATGCCGGCATCCAGCGCATTGACCCAGCAGCGATTGGGTTGGCGTCCCGCCGGTCCTGGCCTCATCGCCGATCTCGAAGCAATGCAGTTCTAACGAAACAGGGGAGAATATGCAGAGCAAAGAAGTCGCCTTAGTAACAGGTGCGAATCAAGGCATCGGATTGCAGATCGCCAAGGATCTCGCCTCGCACGGCCTCACCGTGGTGGTCGGTTCGCGCAACCTGGAGCGCGGTGAGGCCGCCGCCAAGACCATCCATGGCGACGCTCACGCCGTTCAGCTCGACGTCACCGACACGGCGTCGATCGCCGCGGCCGCCGCCCGCATTCGCAATGAATTCGGCCGCCTCGACGTACTTATCAATAACGCCGCGATCTCGAATACGAGTTTCCGGCCCGGGATGACCGTCGAGGAGTACGCGAAGTCGACCCGTCCCAGCGTTGTGTCACTCGACGAGGTTCGCGCCGTTTGGGAAACCAACGTGTTTGGCGCTCTCGCGGTGTATCAGGCGATGTTGCCGCTGCTGCGCGAGGCGCCGCACGCCCGCATCGTCAACGTATCGAGCGGCGTGGGCTCGCTCACGGCCAACTCCGACCCCAGCTTCCCTTACCGGCGGATCTTCGGGCCGGGCTACGCGGCGTCGAAGACCGCTCTCAACGCGATGACTGTCGCCATGGCCATCGAACTCGAATCGACAGGCATCAAAGTCAACGCTGTGACTCCTGGCTACACGAAGACGGCGCTCAACAATTACTCGGGAACCGAGACCGTCGAGGAAGGCGCGGCCGAGGCGGTACGAGTCGCATTACTCGGACCCGATAGCCCCACGGGCGCCTTCACGCATGCAACGATGGGAACGATTCCGTGGTGACCGATAGCAGCTTGATCAAAGTGACCGGGAGAGAGCAGTCGAGTTAGAAGACGAATTTCTGAAGCGGCGGCGAGGCGTGGCCGGCGGGAAGCCCTGGTAAAGAGGTCGAGGGCTTCCCGGCGGCTCGTCTGGATTCACTGACCGATAGCACCCCGGGCGCCCGCCGCGCAGGACTTGCAGATGCCGCTAACCTGGCTGCCGAGGATCCGAATGTACTGACAATATGTCGTGAGCTTCGACAACTCCGCCGCTGACAACTCGGCTTTGGAGAAATTAGTCTCCGTGACGACGTTGACCGTCGAAGGAGGGCTCCCCTGGAAAGTCACGCCGCGGAGGTTCGTGCCCCAAGCGAGGCCGCCCGCGGCCAGGTTGAGCGCGCTTGCCTTTGTCGGATCGCAGACCCCTCCCGCGTTCTGGCCCGCCTTCGATGTGAACAGCACCTTGACCGTGATCGCGCTGGACGAGTTCACGATCAGATTCTGGGCGAGGATGTCTTCGTTGACGTTCAACGATGACAGCCCGTTTGGCGTCACCGGGCAGGAGCAGCAGGTCTGCATCTCTTCGTTGGGATCGAAAGTGTAGAAGTTGGCGCAGATCGTTCCGGAGGAATCGTCGGCGAAGTTACTCCCAGTGCTCATTGAGCCCGCGTTGCTCACGATGATCTGGCCCGAGCCGTAGTTCGTATTGAAGTACTTCAGTTGGAAGGCGTTCGGGGACACGGCGAACAGGGAGAAGGCCAAGTCGAAGAAAATGCGGAAACGATCTTCAGGAGGCTCGATGGACACCGCCGCCGGGTCGGAGCCGGAGCCGGAGGTCCAGTAGAATGCCGAGCTGCCCGACGTCTGTATCGACACGGCGGAAAACCAATATTTCACGCCGGCGGTGACGGCGAACGGCGCAGGCAGCGCCGCATCGAATTGATAGAAGTTCGGTGTTGGCGTGACATTTCCGACGGTTCCGAGCTGGGTCGTTACGACGGACGCCGCCGGCAATGTCTGAGAACTCAACTATGCTCCGGGAGCTCCGGAGTTGTCCGCGTAGAAACCGATCATCCAAGAGTCCGTGCCTGGTCCAGCGCCAGTGTAGTAGCCGTACCAGCGGGCCGAGGTGACCGTGGCGCTGGCGACGGGGATAAAGCTGTCGTAAGCCTGGACTCCGGTGGGCACAGACGGAATGTAGGTGCCTATTGCAGCTCCGGAGACTGGCCCGTTGGGCGGGACGTAGCTTGTCGGTTGCTGATACACGACCGTCTGGCCGAAGCGTGTTGAAAGCCGGCACAGGAGCACGGCGCATGCTCGAAAGGAGAATCGGTGGCGAATCGGACCGAGCAGCGGAAACATGACGCTCGATTGCATACTCCTTTCGGATCGTCGGCAACTATCCTTCGGATTACTATCCGTCCGGGTAGCTTAGCAGGGGCCGAGGCTTCGCGCGCGCGGTGAGGAGAGTTACAGGCAACAGCACCCCTTCATTCGCGACGCTCCCGCCGTGCGGATCGCCATCCCGCGATCCTCAAACAGGATTTTCGATAGCCTCCAGATGTTCTTTCGTCACCATCAGGCCGGCGCGGGCTGGGCCGGAAGTGTTTGCACCGATATTCCCGCGCCGCGATACTGGTAAAACCTTCCGCGCGGGTGACACGATGCGCGGAATATCCTTTAGAGCGATTGCCCAGACCGCGCTTCCCGACTGACCTGACGCCAGGAAATTTCGGGGTCGCGGTGGCGGCGTAGGGGAGTAGAGCAGCGGGTGGAGTCAGCCCACAACGCCAGCAAACGGTGGAAACGCGTCTGCGATCTGGCGTCGCTCCTTCTGGATTCGCCAACCGAGGAGTGGGACGCCATTCTGGCGCGGGAGTGCGGCGAGGACGCCGATGTGCGGACCCGCGTACTCGCGGTCTGCAGCAACTACTCGGAAGACGACGAGTTTCTGGGCGCCCCGATGGTTCCACCACTGGCCATGGGAGATTGGCCGACCGAGCACCGAATCGGCCCTTGGGAGGTGCTCGACTTTCTGGGAGAAGGCGGGATGGGCCGCGTCTACCTGGTGGAACGGGCCGATGGCGTCTTCACCCAGCGCGCCGCCCTTAAACTGACCCGCGAATTTCCGGATCCTGAATCGTTGCGACGGTTTCACGACGAGCGCCGTATTGTCGCGATGCTTGAACACCCGTCGATCGCGCGGGCGATCGACGGCGGCGCGACGCAGTCCGGGTTGCCCTACCTGGTGATGGAATACGTGGAGGGCGGCTGCCCGATCGACGAATTCCAGCCCGGGAGCCCGGTTCGCGACAAGATCCGGTTGTTTCTGCAGGTGGTGAAGGCGGTGGAGGCGGCACACCGTCAACGGATCGCGCACCGGGATTTGAAACCGTCGAATATCCTGGTTACGCCCGCGGGACTTCCAAAGGTCGTCGACTTCGGAATCGCCAAGCTGTTTGAGGACGACGAGCCGTCCGTTCACCAGACCCATGCGGCGCACGCCAGGCTGACTCCCACCTACGCGAGCCCTGAACAACTGTTGCGCCGACCGTCGTCGCTTTCAAGCGATATCTACTCCTTGGGAGCGGTGCTGTACAAGATGTTGACGGGTCGGCCACCGCACGATCTGGGGGATCTGAACATCCTCCAGTCGATACGGCTGGTGACCGAATCAGATCCCGCCTCGCCGAGCGCCCATGCCCGGAATGTGGACACCGATGTGGACGCAATCGTATTGAGGGCGCTCGATCGGAGTCCCGAGCGACGCTACGCCTCGGCGACCGAGTTGGCCGACGATCTCCGACGGTATTTGGATGGGGTTCCGGTCAAAGCGCGGGAAGGGGCATTGTGGCGTCGCGCCGGCCGGTGGGTGGGTCGCCATCGCGGCGTCGCAGTGGCTGCCGCGGCGTGTCTGACCGTGCTTGCGTTGTTGGGAGTCAAAGCCATGCGCGAGCGGCGCGCCGAGAGCCTACGAGTCGAGTCGGTGAGGAGAACCGCCGGCCCCGTAATTGCCGATTACCAAAGCCAGTTGCGCAGGCTGACCGGCAGCACTGCGTTGCGAAACCGGATCGCCGAGAACGAGAAGAAGTATCTGGATGGCGTTTCCGCCGATGCGGTGAAGGACCCGGGACTGCGGCGGCAACTGGCGCTAGCCTACGGAACGCTGGCGAATTACGAGACCGATAAACTGGCGGCGGCGGAAAGCCTGCAGCGGTCGTTGTCGCTGTGGCGGGAGATTCTGAAGGAGAAGGCCAACAACGCGGAGCGACTGGCGGCGGCGGTGGCGGCGCGGCGCCTGGGCTGGAACCAGATTGACCTGGGGAGGCTCACGGAAGCGAAGGCTTCCCTCAACGAGAGCTTGCGATGGCTTGACGGTTTGGCGGGAACATCGCACGAGGAGACCGCCCGGCGGGAGCGGGTGAGGCTGCTTTTCGAACTGTCGCGGCTGGGAGCATGGGCGGGGCAAGGCGCCTTGGCGATTGAATTCGCGAAAAAGGCGTTGGCGGAGCACGAGAAACTTCCGTTCGAGCCACTCGATCGGCAAGGGATCGCCTTAACCCGGATGCAATTGGCCGACGTCGCCGACACCTATGGCTCCGGGGACCCGAAGCTGCTCGCCGAGGCGCTGAAGCAGACCAGGCTGGCGGTGGCGTCGGTGAGGGAGGCGGCGGCATGCGAGGAATGGTCCTGCCGCGACGTGAAGGCCGCTGTTCTGACCCGGGCGCCGATTATCTACATTCATCAAGGCCTGATTCAAGAGGCGCTCGGGTTGCGGGACGGCGTGGATTTGGCGGAAGACCTGGCAGCTGAAGATCCCGGCAACACCAGCGCGCACGAGAGCCTCCGTTTCGGCCTGACGTATCTGGGTTGGATTCTGGACGACATTGGAAAGCTGGAGGAGGCGCTGCGGGCGCGCCGGAGACTGCTGGAAATCTCGGTGGTGTCCGGGCGGAACCTGGGCGCGCCGAAAGCCCGGCTGGATGAGGCGATCGCCTGTAGCGAAGTGGGAAGGACGCTTGTGAAGTTGAAGCGGCTTCCGGAGGCCAAGGGATACTTCGATCGCGGCGCCGAGATCCTGGCCCATCCGCCGCCGACCGAGAATGTGTACTGGTTTATGCGTCAGGCCGATGCCCACCGGGATTTGGGATTGTTGTACGAAAAGACAGGCCCGCCGGCGGCGGCGAGAGCGGAGTTTGCCGAACTGTCGGCGGCGGCTGCGCGCTTTCTCGCCAAGACCGGAAGCGCGCTGGCGAAGGAGATCGAAGCCGAGGCGCATTACCTCGAGGGTAAGGCGCTGATGGGGGTGGACCAGGCCTCCGGATGTGGACTCTTGCGAAGCAGCCTGGCGCGGCTCGACGAGTTGAAGAAGGCTTCCGGCCGTCCCAATCCATTCTGGGAGGAGATCGCCGAGGGAGCGGCCAAAGCGATGCGCGGATGTGAGTGATTCGCCGTGGATGGGGCGATGGAGGCTCGGCGGATCCAGGAATTTGTATAATCCCGAGATGCTAACAACAAGCTGGCGCATCATCGGGCTGGGCTCGCTGCTGGCCCTATCGCTCTCTTCGAGCGGGGGGCAGGAAGCGCAATCGCAACCGGAAAAGTCGAAGCCGCCCGCCAAGGTGGAGCAGCGCGGGCGCATCCTGGGAATCGGGGGAGTCTTCATCAAGTCGACCAATCGCGACCAGATGCGTGAATGGTATTCCAAGCACCTGGGGCTCGCCGACAAAGGCGGCGGCGCGATGCTTCCGTGGCGCGAACGAGACAACCCGCAGAAGGAGCACGTTACGGTTTGGAGCGTGTTTCCCTCCTCCACCAACTATTTCAACCCCAGTCCGGCGCCGTTCATGATCAACTACATCGTGGATGATCTGGACGCTTTGCTCGATCGCCTGAAACAGGAGGGCGTCAAGATCGATCCCAAACGGATGAACGAATCCTACGGCCGCTTCGCCTGGATCTACGATTCGGATGGGAACAAGATCGAGCTTTGGCAGCCGGCGGCCAAGCCCTGAGCCCCACTCAAACAGATAAACAGAGGCGCAGCTCCGATATACTGGTGGTGGGCGACGGATCGGCGGCCCCGCCGACCGCTTGCCCGGAAGGACCACCATGAGCACGAGCGACGATCTGAAAGAAGCATTCGCCGGAGAAAGCCAGGCCAACCAGAAGTACCGCGCGTACGGGAAGAAGGCGGAGACGGAGGGCTTTCCCAATATCGCCCGCCTGTTTCGCACGACGGCTGAAGCGGAGCGGATCCACGCCGAGGGCCACTTGAAGGCCCTGGACGGAGTTGCGTCAACGGCCGACAACCTGGAGGCGGCGATCGGCGGGGAAACCTACGAGTTCTCCTCCATGTATCCTCCGATGCTCGAGCGAGCCATCGCGGAAGGGCATCGCGCGAAGATCATGTTCGGGTACGCGGTGAAGGCCGAAGCTATCCACGCCGAACTCTACAAAGCTGCCCTCGAAGCCGTCCGGCAGGGCAAGGACCTGGCGGAAACGCGATTCTACCTGTGCCCGGTGTGCGGACATATCGAGTTCGGGGAGCCGCCCGCGAATTGTCCGACCTGCGGGGCGCTGGGCAAGAAATTCGTGCTGGTGGACTAACAGGCCACACTCCGGCGGTCAACCGCTACACTGGGTACATGACTCGCCGCGAGTTGCTCGCACTCGCGCCGTTGCTGGGAACCAAGACTCTTCTGGGCAAAGAGGCCCCCACGGCGCCTGTCTCGATTGCGAAGTGCCCATCGTATAACGAAGACCTGACGGCCGCGTTGTCCACCATGTTCGATCAGATCGGCGGGGCGGGGCGGCTGGTCAAAAACAAGACCGTCACCATCAAGCTGAACCTGACGGGGAGCCCCGCGCTCAAGTTCCAGGGCAAGGCCGTTGGAACCACTCACTATACCCATCCGAAGACGCTGATGGCGATGATCAGCGTCCTCGACAAAGCGGGGGCGCGGCGGATCCGGCTGGTGGAAAGCGCCTGGGCCACGGCGGGACCGCTCGAAGAGTACATGCTCGACGCGGGATGGAACGTGCGGGCGATGCGGAGCCTGACGCCGCGGCTCGAGTTCGAGAACACGAACGCGCTCGGACAGGCGAAGAAGTATTCGCGGCTGAAGGTTCCCGGCGGCGGCTACATTTTCCCCGCCTACGACGTGAACCACTCTTACGAAGACACCGACGTTTTCATGTCGATGGCGAAGTTGAAGAATCACGAGACCTGCGGCGTGACGCTCGCCATGAAGAATATCTTCGGCATCACGCCGGCCTCGATCTACGGCGACGACGCAGGCGCCGACGAACCGAACGAGAGTCCCGGCAAGGGCCGCGTGATGGTGTGCCATATGGGCAAGCGCGGGCCGTCGAAGAGCGCTCCGCAGGAGATCGATCCGAAGTCGAGCCGGGAGCCGGAGACGCGCATGCCGCATGTGGTCGCCGAGTTGAACGCCATGCGCCCCATCGATATCGCCTACATCGAGGGAGTGGAGACGCTGGCGGGCGGCGAGGGGCCGTGGATCCAGGGGATCCGCTGGGTGCGCCCCGGGGTGATGCTGTTGGGAACCAACGCCGTGACCACCGACGCCGTGGCCACCGCGGTGATGGGTTACGACCCGCGCGCGCCGCGCGGCACGGCGCCTTTCACCAAGTGCGACAATTCGCTGATGCTCGCCGAACGGCTGGGCGTAGGCACGTGCGATCTGAAGCGGATTGAGGTGGTGGGCGCCTCCATCGAAAGCGCCCGTTTTCCATTTTCGGCGGCGTAGAGACGACTATTCGTAACGGAGGGCGCTGACGGGATCGATCCGGAGGGCCCTTCGCACCGGCGCGATCGCGGCCAGGACGGCGACGGCCAGCACCAGCGCGCCGCTCAAGCCGATGATCCACGGATCCCGCGGCTTGATTCCGTACAACTGGCTTTCGATGTACCGGCCTACCGCCAGGAACGCCGCAACGCCGGCCAGCATGCCCGCGAGAGCTATGATCCACACCTGACCGAACACCATTCGCACAACCGTGGCGCGACTGGCGCCCAATGCGATGCGGACGCCGATCTCGCGGGTGCGGCTGGCCACCGACCAGGAGATCATCCCGTACAGACCCACGCAGGCCAACGCCACCGTCAGCGCGCCGAATGCGCTGACCAGAAGCGCGAACAGCCGTTCCTGGTACAGCCCCTTGCGGATCTGGCCCTCCATGGTGACGGGCTCGATGAGGGGCATGGTCGGATCGAGTTCCCGGACGACGCGGCGCACTTCGGCATTCGCCTCGGCGGGACCCGCCGCGGTGCGGACGGCGAAGCTCATGGACTCGGGCCAGCCGAAGGGCGAGTGCGTGTAGGGGGCGTACACCGTCGGCTCGGGGTCCGAACGAAGCCACGCGTACAGTGAATCCTTGACGACGCCGACCACTTCGATGCTCGCCTCGCCCTTGCGCTCCCACCGGAACCGGCGGCCGATCGGAGAGCCGCCGCCCATGTGCTTGCGGGCGAACGTTTCATTTACCACCGCCACCTGGATCGTTGAATCGAGGTCACGCTGTTCGATGCCGCGGCCCATCACCAGGGGGATCTGCATCACGTTGAAGTAGTCCGGCCCGATGAGATTGAACAGGGCGTTGGTGCGCTCCTTGGAGCCATCCACATAGATGCTTCCGTTGGAGACGCCGCCGGTCATGAGACGCGACCAGGCGAGGCTTGCGCCGAGCACGCCGCGGGCGCCGGCCAGGCGCTGGCGCGCCTGCACGTAGAACTGGTTTGCGCGCGCCTGATCGTAGCCGTTCCGGCCGGGCGCGAGGTCGAACAGCAACAGCCGTTCTGAGTTGAAACCGAGAGGCGCCGACAGCAGGTTGGCCAGGCTGCGGCTAAACAGAAGGGAACCCGACACCAGGAGTACGGCGATCGCCACCTGTACGCCGACGAGCGTCTGCACGAGCCGGGGGCCGCCGCGATCGGATATCGACGTGGTTTCCTCCTTGAGGCCGCTCATCAGATCGACGCGGGTGGCGCGAATGGCCGGAACCAGCGCGAACAGGAACGTCGCGGCCAGGGCGACGCCAGCGGTGAAGGAGAGCACTCGCAGGTCCGGGCGAACGTCGACCAGGATCGGAACGCCTCCATCGGAAAGGCCGACCAGGGCGGCGACGCTCCACCAGGCGAAGATCGCGCCGACCAGGACGCCTCCGGCCGATAGGAGCGCTCCTTCGACGAGAAGTTGGCGGACCAGGCGTCCGCGACGCGCGCCGACGGCGATGCGCACCAGAATCTCCTTGCGACGGGCCGACGACCGGGCGAGCAACAGGCCCGCCAGGTTGGCGCAGGCCATCAACAGGGTGAGGCCCGTTACGCTGAGCAGCAGCAGCAGCGGGCGGCGGTAGGCGTCCCGAAGGCGGCTCAGGCCCTGGGCGCCGGGCTTCAGGACGATGCGAGGCAGATCGGCGCCGAGCATCCGGCGTGCCCGGTCCGGCAGGTTCTGACCGAGGATCGAGGCGACATCGTTGGAGACGGCGGCGGCGGTGGCGCCCGGCCGCATCCGGCCGATGGTCTGGATCCAGAACAGGTCCGAACCGAGCCAGCTGAAGCCTTGGACCGGCCCGGAGATTCGGTCGACGGTGCGGATGGGGAGCATGAAATCCACTTTGCCGGCCCAATGGAAACCGCCCGGCGACACGCCCGTGAACCCACGGCGGGTCACGCCGACGATGATGCAGCGTTGTTTGTTCACCAACAGGGTCTGCCCGATCACGCCGGGGTTCAGGCCGAACTGGCGATCCCACATGCCGTATCCGATGACGACGGCCGGAAGACCGTCGGCGGCATCGTCGTCGGATTCGAGCAGACGCCCGATGAGCGGCTTGACGCCGAGCATCTCAAAGAAGTTGCCCGAAACGAACATTCCGCTCGTCACCGAAGCTTCGCCGCGCACGACGAGGCTGGCGCGGGCGACCGGCGAGAAGCCGATGACGCCGCTGAGCGTCCGCGCGCCCTTGCGCAGTTCGTTGAAGATCGGCCAGGTGACGACGTCGATGGTCCAATTACCGCGGCGGTCGCCTTCGCTGGTGGCCCAGGTGCTGGTGATGTCGAGCGATTTGGACGCTCCCCAGCGCATGATGGTGAGTTGTTCTGGATGGGACACCGGCAACATCCGGTAGAGCACGGCGTCGATCAGGCTGAATATTCCGGCGTTGGCGCCGATGCCGGCGCCGAGCGACAGCACCGCGATGGCCGTGAAGCCGGGCGACTTGCGCAACATGCGGAGGCCGTAACGAATGTCGCGGCCAACATCGGTGACCAGCGAGACGCCGCGCGCGTCGCGACACTCCTCGCGCACCGCCTCCACGCCGCCGAATTCGACCGCGGCCCGCCGCCGGGCGGCGTCCGGTCCGGCGCCCGCCGCCTGGTGTTTGCGGGCCTGCATGTCGAGGTGGAAACGGAGTTCCTCGTCGAGTTCCTGTTCGGTGCGGCGAGGCGAGATCAGCGCCTTAATTCTTAGTAACAGATCCGTTAGTCCCATATATGAACGCGCCTATGCGTTTTCGAGCACTCGCGCGATGGCGGCCGACATGCGGCCCCAGGCCTGAGTCTCGGATTCGAGTTGTTGGTTTCCGGAAGGGGTGAGGCGGTAGAACCGGGCGCGGCGCCCGAGTTCGGAGACTCCCCATTCGGCGGCGATCCAGCCTTGATGCTCCAGACGGTGCAGGGCGGGATAGAGCGAACCCTGGTTCACTTGCAGGACCTCTTCGGACACCTGCTGGATGCGTTCGGAGATCGCCCAGCCGTGTTTGGGGCCGGCTTGCAGGGCCCGCAGGATCAGGAGATCCAGCGTTCCCTGGAGAAGGTCGAGTCGGGATGGTTGCGCCATTGGTGTCGAATGCCTACACCAATGCTGCGCCCGTTGTTGTCGAATGTCAACAACAAAATTCGCGGCGCGTCAGACGGCGGCGCGCTTGTGGGAGGCGACGTAATGGTCGATGTAGTCGGAAAACGCCTTTTGCAGCTTCTGGCAGGCGTCGCCCTGATTGCGGACGTCGATGCCCTGGACGTGGTCGACGGCCAGCAGTTCGCGAGTGGTGGAGGTGATGAAGATCTGGTCGGCGCGGCTGAGATCGGAGGTGGTCAGCACCGCCTCCTCCACCTTGAACCCGGGCGCGGAGGCTTCGTGCAGCAGCACGTGACGCGTGATTCCGGGCAGGCAGCCGGAGCTGAGCGGGGGCGTCACCACCCTGCCGCCGAAGGCCGCGAAAATGTTGGCCGAGGTGCATTCGGAGACTTCGCCGCGCTCATTCAAGAGAACCACTTCGTCGAACCCGTCGGCGTGCGCCTTTTCGTACCAGGCCAGGTTGTAGGCCCAGGACAGGATCTTGGTTCCGGCAAACGGAGAGGCGGCGTGGCGCGCATTGGGCACCAGGCCGAGCCGCACCGTGCGGCCCCAATCGTTCACGTCGGCGGTCAGCGCGATGACGTCGAATTCACGGGTTTGACCGGGACCTTCCCAGAATCCGTGCCGATTGCGCACCACCACCACGCGCAGCGACGAGTTCAGCGCCTTGTTCGCTTCGACCAGGCGCATCAGGCTTTCCTCGAAGCGGGCCGGATCCGATGGGAACGGGATCCGCATCAGTTTCGCGTCGTGCTTCATGCGCTCCCAATGGCGCTCAAAGGCGAACAGGACTCCGTCGTAAACGCGAATCGTGCTGAAGATGCCCCAGCCGGCCAGCAGGCCGAGTTGGCCGGGCGACAGCATGAGTTCCGATGCGCTTCGGATGTCGTCGTTGTGCAGAACTCGAGGGTGGATCACACCAACAGTTTATCAGGGACGTTCTGCGCGGCCAGACGGCTGTTCAGGTCCTTGGCGTACTGCTCGATCTGACGGCCGAGGGCGGTGCGATGATCGAGCAGGCGTCCTTCGGCCAGTTGCTGGCGGACTTTCTTCTCGCCGAAATCCATGACCGCCTCCACCGGCGCGCCGATGTAGCGCTGAATGTGGCTGACATGAGGTTGCACAGCGCCGGGCGAGACCGTCAGGACCACGCCGACGCGGCCGGCCAGATCGAGCCCGCCCAGGAAATCAACCTTGTCGCGGGCGAGCCCGATGGACGGGATCTCGGTGGTGGTCACCAGCACGATGCGACGCGAACGACGCAGCAGTTCGAGGCAGTAGGTCTCCATGGCGCCGGTCAGATCCGAGCACATGACGTTGTAGGCGGGCGCGGCGTGTTCGAGCATCATGCGCATGTGAAACGGAGTCAGTTTGACTCGGGGATTCACCCGACCGGTGTGGATGATGTGCAACTGGTCGACGGGGACGATGAACTGGCGCCAGTCGTCGCCTCCGTAGTTGCTTCCCTGATCGAGGTAGTCTCCCAGGGAGGTGGCGGCCGTAATGTTGAACAGGAACCGGGACAGCCCGGAAGTGGTGTCGAAATCGGCCAGCAGCACCCGGTTGCCCCGCATGTGCGACAGTGCGTTCGCAATGTTGCAGGCCAGCGTGGACGACCCGGAACCGCCGCGCGCCGGAAGAAATGAGATCATCGGGTCGCGCGGCAGCCGTCCGGCGGTGTCCTTGTGATAGTAGGCGACGCGGTGGATGGCGTCGTGGAACTTGGCGCGGTTCAACGGGGCGGCGATGCAGTCCCGAATGCCGTACCGCATCAGTTCCGTCAGCGCCCTGGGATCCTGTAACCGGCTGATTCCAACGGCCTGAACGCCCTCATTCACCCCGTCGAGCTCCTTCATGAACTCGACCACGGGCTGGAGCCGTTCGATGGCCAGCAGGACCACTTCCGGGCGGCACAGACGGATCTGGCGGGCGGCTTCGAACCGCTCGGGATAGCGCTGTAGAACGAGCGTCGGCTCCACTTCGCCGTTCTCGCGCAACAGTTCCTGGACCCGGGCGCGAAGTTCGGGATCCTCGCAGATGATCAGCCCGCGCAGGGAGCGCATCATAGGCTTTATCGGCAGTTTCACCCGGGAGTTTAGGGGGTTCGCGATACATCCTCGCCACGACGGCTGGCTACTCCGATACACTGGGATTTCTTCGGCAAGCCCATGATTCAGCCTAGCCAGACACCCGCCCGGGCAGCGGGCTCCGACCAGAAGTATGGGGCCGCGCTCGCCGTCATTACCACTGTTTTCTTCATGTGGGGATTCGTCACCGTACTGAACGATATCCTGGTGCCCCACCTAAAGGCCATTTTCGAACTGAACTACACCCAAACGATGTTGATTCAGTTCACGTTCTTCTCGGCCTATTTCCTGATGTCGATGCCGTCGGCGAAGCTGATTTCGTGGACCGGGTACAAGAACTCCATCATGATCGGATTGTGCGTGATGGGGGTGGGCGCGCTGCTGTTCATTCCAGCGGCGTCGCTGCCCTCCTACGCGCTATTCCTGGGCGCGCTGTACATCGTGGCGAGCGGCATGACGGTGTTGCAGGTGGCCGCCAACCCCTACGTCGCGGTGCTGGGCGCGCCGGAGAAGGCGTCGAGCCGCCTCAATCTGGCTCAGGCGTTTAACTCACTCGGCACCACGATTGGGCCCTATCTGGGCGGGCTGTTCATCCTATCGGCGGCGACGCGCACGGCGGCGGAGCTGAAGGCCATGACGCCCGACCAGTTACAGGCGCACAAGCTGCTTGAAGCGTCGTCGGTGAAGCTGCCCTATATCGGCATCGCCTGCCTGCTGTTCGTGCTGGCCTTCGCGATCTCCCGGTTCCATCTGCCAGTGCTGGCCAATATCGAAGAGGGCCGCAATCACGACGAGTCGGCGGGAAGCGTCTGGCGCTACCGGCATCTGGTGCTGGGCGCCATTGGCATCTTCATCTACGTGGGCGCCGAGGTTTCCATCGGCAGTTTCCTGGTGAACTACTTCTCGCAGCCCAACATCGGCGGGCTGAGCGAGCGGGACGCCGCCCGGTACGTTTCCTTCTACTGGGGCGGAGCGATGATCGGCCGGTTCGTCGGCTCGGCGGTGCTGCAGAAGCTGAAGGCGGGACTGGTGCTGGGCCTGGCGGCGATGGCGGCCTGTGCGCTGGTGACGACCTCCATTCTCACCACCGGCGCCGTGGCCATGTGGAGCATCATCTGCGTCGGCCTGTTCAACTCCATCATGTTCCCGAACATCTTCACTCTGGGCATTGACGGGCTGGGTAAGCTGACGGGTAAAGGCTCCGGCGTGCTGGTGATGGCGATTGTCGGCGGCGCGATCATCCCCATCGTGCAGGGCGCGCTGGCGGATTCGATCGGCATCCACACGGCGTTCACGTTGCCCGCGGTGTGCTACTTGTACATCGTCTATTACGGGTTCAGAGGGTCGCGGCACGCCTAGCGCCGGATCGATCACAATAGCGAGATGAGCTTCGCCAAGTTGCTGGGGCCGGCGGTGCTGCTGGCGGTGGGCGTGGTGTGCGCTCAGACGCCGGTCGACGCACGCCTTGCCGGATACCGGTCCGAAATCGACGGATTCGACCGCCGCATTGTCGAACTGCTGAACCAGCGCGCCGAGGTGGTGCAGCGGGTGGGCCTGCTGAAGAAAGAGGCCGGTTTGCCGGTGGCGGCGCCGGGCAGGGAGAAGCAGGTGATCGACCGCGCGGTGGAGGCGGGCAAGAGCGGTCCACTTCCGCCGGAGGCGATCCGACGGATCTACGAAACCCTCCTGCATGAGATGCGCGCCTGGGAGGCGTCCGAAAACGGAGAAGCGCGGCGTTGAGGCCGAGCGGCGCAAACGGCCTACAATAACGGCTGAGGTCTGGGTTTGATTCGAAGCATTGCGCGAGGGGCCGCGGCGTTCGGCGCGGTCGTCGTGATCACGGTCATCGCGAAGACGGTGTTGCCCGTCAACGCGGCCACGGTCGGATTCACCTACATTCTGCTGGTGCTGAACCTGGCCACGTTCTGGGGGTTCCGGGAGGCCTGCATCGCGTCGCTCGCCGCCACGTTCAGCTATAACTTCTTCTTTCTGCCGCCGGTGGGGACGCTGACTATCGCCGATCCCGAGAACTGGGTGGCGCTGTTCAGCTTGCTGCTCACGTCGATGATCGCGAGCCAGCTTTCCGCGAAGGTGAAGCGGCGCGCCGCCGAGGCGTTGGAACGACAGGCTGATCTTGAGAGCCTGTACACTTTCAGCCGCTCCATTCTGCTGATCGAGGGCGGCGAGCCGTTCGCGCGGCAACTGGCGCGGGCGCTCGCGGAGGTGTTCCGCTTTGAGGCGGTGGTGCTGTTTGACCGCCGCAGCGGAGAGTTCTTCCGCGCCGGGCCGGCGGACTTCGACGGGCTGGAGGACCAGCTACGCGAGGCCGCGCTGCACGGCAGCTCCTTCACCGACGCGACCGGGCGGCGTGTGATCACCGCGATCCGCCTGGGCATGGATCCCATTGCGAGCATCGCCATGGAGGGCGACCGCAAGCAGGACTCGGTGACCCAGGGCATCGCGAACCTGGTGGCCATCGGGCTTGAACGCGCCCGCGCCCAGGAACTCGGGCACGAGATGGAGGCGGCGCGGCGCAGCGAGCAGTTACGCACGACGTTGATCGACGCGATGGCGCACGAGTTCAAAACCCCGCTCACGTCGATCAAGGCCGCCACCACGGCGCTGTTGGCGGATCGCGGGCAGCCGTCGGAGGAACTGCTGCGGATGGCCGATGAGGAGGCCGATCACCTGCGCGAGTTGATCGACGATGCGGTGGATACGGCGCGGCTGGAGAGCGCTCATATCGACCTGGAACGCCAGTATTCCGACGCCGCGCAACTGGTTCGGGAAGTGCTGTCGTCGATGCGCAGCGAGTTGGAGGGCCGCCAGGTCGTGATGGAAGAGCGCGGCGACACGCGCCTTGAAGCGGACGCGCGGCTGGTGAAGCTTGCGTTCAAGCAGATCGCCGAGAACGCGCGCAAGTACTCGCCCGCCTCCGAGGCGATTCGTGTGGCGGTGGAGGGCGAGGAGGAGGCGGTCGTGATCTCGGTTCGCGACAGCGGGCCGGGCATCGCTCAGGCGGACCAGGACAAGATCTTCGACCGGTTCTATCGCGCGGAGCATTGGCGGGAGAGCCTGCCCGGCTCGGGCCTGGGGCTGAGCATCGCCCGGACCATCGTGCGGGCGCACGGCGGCGACATTACGCTGGACAGCCGGCCGGGCGACACTGTGTTTAGGATGAGGTTCCCCAGATCATGAGCGCCGGGCGCATTCTGGTGGTGGACGACGAGCCGCAGATCCGGCGTGTGATGCGGACGACGTTGACCGCGTCGGGCTACGAGATCGACGACGCCAAGACCGGGGAAGAGGCGCTCGAAAAGGTGCGCGAATTCCGGCCCGACCTGGTGCTGCTGGACATCAACATGCCCGGTATGGGCGGGCTGGCGGCGTGCCGCGAGATCCGGCAAGGGTCCACCGCCGCGATCATCATGCTGACGGTGCGTAATCGCGAGGCAGACAAGGTGGAGGCGCTCGATTCCGGAGCGGACGACTTCATTACGAAACCGTTCAGCACGCCGGAACTGTTGGCGCGCATCCGGGCGGCGCTGCGGCGCGTGCCCTCCACATCGGCGTCGCTCACCGGCCGCGTCACGGTGGGGGCCCTGGTGATCGACTTTCCGGCGCGCAGCGTCCAGCGCGGGGCGGCGGCGGCGCACCTGACGCCGAAGGAGCTGGACCTGCTGCGGTATCTGATCCAGCACGCCAATGAGGCGGTGCCCCATCGCGAACTGCTGCAAGCGGTTTGGGGGCCCGACTACGGCGACCAGGTGGACTACCTGCGCGTCTTCATCAAGAACCTGCGGCGCAAGATCGAGGCCGACCCCGAACATCCCGAACTGATTCTGACCGAACCCTGGGTGGGGTACCGGTTCAGCGGGACTCCGCAGTCCTGACGCCCGCGCATCCCCGTCCGGGGATCTTCATGGAATCTTCAGCTCAATTCCATGACTTCTTCAGGGCCCGAATCCTAAGCTTCCTACAGAGGCAAGCCAAATGGATTCCGGCACGACGTTCGCATTCGAGAGAGTACAGACGGGTGGAGACGATCGCCCGGGTCCCAAGCCGTTTGAGATCGTCGTCCTCTACACGAGCATCGCGGCGACGATTCGCGCGCTCCGCGCCGCCGGCGAGTTAGCGAACAAGCTGAGGGCCACCATCACGCTGCTGGTGATGCAGCAAGTTCCGTATCCCCTGCCGCTGGCCAGCCCACCCGTCCTGCTCGACTTCAGCGAACGGCGGTTCCGGACGCTGGCGGGCGAATCGAAGGTGGAAACGCGCGTGAAGCTGTTTCTCTGCCGCGACGCCAGCGAATCGTTCAAGTCCGTCCTCATGCCGCGCTCCATCGTAGTTATCGGAGGCCGCAGGACCATTTGGCCGACCGCCGAAAAGCGTCTCGCCCGAAGGCTGAGGCGCCTGGGTCACGAAGTGATTGTTTCCGAAAAGGAGTAAGCGGCGATGGCCGATATTGCGTTCGTACTGACTGGGTGTCTGTTTCTGCTGTTCTGCTGGTGGTTCACCAAGGCTTGCGACAAGTTGTAAGGAGCTATTTCGATGGATTACTGGATTGCCGGGTTAGCCGCACTGGGGTTATTCGGCTACCTGTTAGTTGCGCTGCTGCGCCCGGAGAAGTTCTGAGGCGATTATGACACCACTGGGACTGTTTCAAATCGTCCTCTATTTCGCGCTGATCCTGGCCGCCGCCAAGCCGATGGGCGCTTTCATGGCCAACGTATTCGAAGGCAAGCGCACGTTTCTGCATCCCGCGCTGCGGTGGCTCGAGACGTTGACCTACCGCGTGTGCGGCGTTCGCGAGGACGCCGAGCAGCGCTGGACCGAATATACCGCTTCGCTGCTAAGTTTCAGCGTCTTCGGCTTCCTGCTCACCTATCTGTTACAGCGGGCGCAGGCGATGCTGCCCTGGAATCCGCAGGGTTTGGGCGCGGTGTCTCCCGATCTTAGCTTCAACACCGCCGTCAGCTTTGTCACGAACACGAACTGGCAGGCTTACTCGGGCGAATCGACCATGAGTTACCTGGTCCAGATGGCCGCGCTCACGGTGCAGAACTTCGCATCCGCCGCGGCGGGCATCGCCATCGCCATCGCGCTGGTGCGCGGCTTCGCGCGGCAGGAACAGAAGACCATCGGCAACTTCTGGGTGGATGTAACGCGCGCCACCGTCTATGTCCTGCTGCCGTTGTCGTTCGTCGCGGCGCTGGTGTTCTGCTCGCAGGGCGTGGTGCAGAACCTGTCGCCCTACACCTCAGCAGTCACCGTGGAAGGCGCCAAGCAGGCTATCGCGCAGGGCCCGGTCGCTTCGCAGGAAGCCATCAAGGAGTTGGGCACCAATGGCGGCGGGTTCTTCAACGCCAACTCATCGCATCCGTTCGAGAATCCCACGCCGTTCACGAACCTGTTCCAGATGTTCCTGATCTTCCTGATTCCCGGCGGCCTGACCTACACGTTCGGCCGCATGGTGAAGGACACGCGGCAGGGCTGGGCGATCTTCGCCGCCTTCAGCGTGATGTTCCTGGCGGGCGTGTTCGTGCTGTACCACTTCGAACAGTCCGGCAATCCGATTCTCGGGAATCTGGGGATTGAGCGCCATGCGACGGCGGCGCAGGCCGGCGGCAACATGGAGGGCAAGGAAGTCCGGTTCGGCATCGCGAATTCCGCGCTGTTCGCCACCATCACCACCGACGCAAGCTGCGGCGCGGTGAATTCGATGCACGACAGCTTCACGCCCATCGCGGGCCTGGTTCCGCTGTTCAACATCATGACCGGCGAGGTGATCTTCGGGGGCGTCGGCGCGGGGTTGTACGGCATCCTGCTCTACTGCATCATCGCGGTGTTCATCGCGGGCCTGATGGTGGGCCGCACGCCGGAATACCTGGGCAAGAAGATCGAGCAGAAGGAAGTCAAGATGGCGATGCTGGCCATTATCGCCACGGCCGCCAGCATCCTGGTGTTCGCGGGCATTTCGCTGGCGGCGAACTTCGCGGAGAAGGGCTATTGGAACGCGCCGGGCGCGGCCATCGCCAACTTGAACAACAACGGTCCGCACGGTTTCGCCGAGATGCTGTACGCCTATGTCAGCGCCACGGGCAACAACGGCAGCGCATTCGCCGGCATCAACGCCAACACGCCCTGGTTCAACTTGACGCTCGGCCTCGCAATGCTGATCGGGCGGTTCCTGTTCTTGATCCCGCTGCTCGCCGCGGCCGGCAGCCTGGCCGCGAAGAAGCGGCTGCCGGTGACGGCCGGAACGTTCCCAACGCATGGCCCGCTGTTTGTCGGCCTGCTGGTGGGGACCGTGGTGATTGTCGGCGCGCTCACCTTCTTCCCCGCCCTCTCGCTGGGCCCGGTGGTGGAGCATTTCCTGATGAATAGCGGGAGGCTTTGGAGTTAACTATGGCGACCGTTACGACAGCGCCCGCTTCCAATCCGGAACCGCGGCAGGATCCCTCTCAATTGCTGCCCAGCAAGCTGGCGCATTCGCGTCCGTTGTTCGATCCGCAGATTGTGCGGCGAGCGGTGATCGAATCGCTTAGGAAACTGAACCCGGTGACGTTGGCGAAGAATCCGGTGATGTTCGTCGTAGAAATCGGCGCGGCGCTCACCACCGTGTTCCTGTTCAGCGACTTCAGCGGCTTCACGCTGCAAATCGCCATCTGGCTATGGTTCACGGTGGTGTTCGCCAACTTCGCCGAGGCCATGGCGGAGGCGCGGGGCAAGGCGCAGGCCGATACGCTGCGCAAAACCAAGACCGATTCGTTGGCGCATCGCATCGGACGCAATGGCGCGTTGGAAGATGTCCCGTCATCGGCGCTGCGTTCGGGCGACATCGTCATCTGCGAAGCGGGCGAGATCATCCCCGGCGACGGCGAAGTGGTGGAAGGAATCGCCACGGTGGATGAATCCGTCATCACCGGTGAAAGCGCTCCGGTGATCCGCGAATCGGGCGGCGACCGCAGCGCCGTGACGGGCGGCACCAAGGTCCTGTCCGACCACATCCGCATCCAGATCACGTCGAACCCCGGGGAGACGTTTCTCGACCGCATGATCGCGCTGGTGGAAGGCGCGGAGCGGCAGAAGACGCCGAATGAGATCGCCTTGAACATCCTGATTGTCGGCCTGACGCTGATCTTCCTGCTGGCCGTGGTGACGCTGCATCCGTTCGCGTCGTTCAGCGTGAAGCAGGCGGGCGCGGGCCAGGCGCCTTCGGTGGCGGTGCTGGTGTCGCTGCTGGTGTGCCTGATTCCGACGACCATCGGCGGGCTGCTGTCGGCTATCGGCATCGCGGGCATGGATCGCGTGATGCAGCACAACGTGCTCGCTATGAGCGGCAAGGCCGTGGAAGCGGCGGGCGACGTGAATTCGCTGCTGCTCGATAAGACCGGAACCATCACGCTGGGCAATCGCCAGGCGGTGGAGTTCATCACGGCCGACGGCGTCAGCGAGCAGGACCTGGCCGACGCGGCGCAGCTTTCGAGCCTGGCCGATGAGACGCCCGAGGGCCGCTCCGTGGTTGTGCTGGCGAAGGAGAAGTACGGTCTGCGCGGCCGCCACATTCCCGAACACGAGGCGACGTTTATCCCCTTTTCCGCCTACACGCGGATGAGCGGCGTGGACTTCCAGGGCCGGCAGTTGCGCAAAGGGGCCACGGAGGCGATTGTCCGCTTTGTGGTCGAGCGCGGCGGGCGGGCGCCCTCGAATTTCCAGGAACTGTCGGACCGCATTTCGCGCAACGGCGGCACTCCGCTGGCCGTGGCCGACGGGGGCCGGCTGCTGGGCCTGATCCACCTGAAGGACATCGTGAAGGGCGGCATGCGGGACCGCATCGCGCAACTTCGCAGGATGGGCATCCGCACGGTGATGATCACGGGCGACAATCCGCTGACCGCCGCGGCCATCGCGTCGGAGGCGGGAGTCGACGACTTCCTGGCGCAGGCGACTCCCAAGGACAAACTCGAATACATCAAGCGCGAGCAGGCCGCCGGGCGGCTGGTGGCGATGACCGGCGACGGCACCAACGACGCGCCGGCGCTGGCGCAGGCCGACGTCGGCTTGGCCATGAACACGGGCACCATGGCCGCCAAGGAAGCCGGCAACATGGTGGACCTGGACAGCAATCCCACCAAGCTCATTGAAGTGGTGGCGATCGGCAAGCAGCTTCTGATCACACGCGGGGCGCTGACCACGTTCTCCATCGCCAACGACGTCGCCAAGTACTTCGCCATCATTCCGGCGATGTTCATGGCCACCTATCCGGAGTTGGGTCTGCTGAACATCATGGGTCTGCACACTCCGCAGAGCGCGGTGCTGGCGGCGGTGATCTTCAACGCGCTGATCATCATCGCGCTGGTGCCGCTGGCGCTACGCGGCGTCAAGTACCGGCCGCTTGACGCCGCCGGACTTTTGCGGCGCAACCTGCTGATCTACGGCGTGGGCGGACTGCTCGCGCCATTCCCCGGCATCTGGGTGATCGACCAGTTGCTCACTCTGCTGCACCTGGCCTAGAAGGAGAACGCATCTATGTGGCGTCAGATACTACCTGGATTACGAATCAAATTGTTTATGACATTGGCGCTCGGCATCGGGTATCCACTGCTGGTGACGGGCGTCAGCCAGATCGCGTTCCCCTACCGGGCGAACGGGAGCCTGATTCAGCGGGCCGACGGATCCGTGATCGGGTCGGCCCTCATCGGGCAGAATTTCGCGAGGCCCGAGTACTTCCAGCCGCGCCCGTCGGCGGCGGGCAACGATGGGTACGACCCCACGTCGTCCTCCGGTTCGAACTACGGTCCGACGAATAAGAAGCTGGTGGATCGCGTGAAAGCGTCGGTGGACAAGTTCCGCAAAGAGAACCCCGATTTCACCGGGCCTATCCCAGCCGACCTGGTGACGGCGTCGGCAAGCGGCCTGGATCCACACATCAGTCCGGCGTCGGCGCGGGCGCAGGCGGCGCGCGTGGCGAAGGCCCGCGGCATACCGGCGACGGCGGTGGAGACGATGATCGCGCAGGCCGTCGAATCGCCCGATTTCGGGATTCTCGGCGAACCGCGCGTGAACGTGCTGGCGCTGAATCTGGCGCTCGACCGCGCCTATCCGGCGCATCGCTAGGAGCCTACAATCGGGATGGTGGAGACCAGCCGGAAACGCACGCCGGAGGAGTATCTTCGCGATTGCCAGGCCGAGGAAGACGCGGCGTCGCGAGGACGGCTGAAGGTGTTTCTCGGCTACGCCTCCGGCGTGGGGAAATCGGAGCGGATGCTTCGGGAGGCGCGTCGGCGGCGCGAGCGCGGGCAGCACCTGGCCATCGCCGCGCTGCAGCCGAAGACTCCACCGGAGGTGCTGGCGATCCTCGATGGCATGCCGGTGATCCCCACGCGGACGGTGCATGGGCGGGACGTGATCGATGTGGACGCGCTGCTCGACCGGAGGCCGTCGGTCTGCGTGATCGACGGGCTCGCGTACGATAATCCACCGGGGTCCAGGAACGCGGCCCGCTGGCAGGACGCGCAGATGCTGCTTGCGGCGGGGATCTCCGTCATCGGCTCAGTGAACATCCAGTACATCGCCGAGTTTCGCGAGGAAGTGGAGGCGATCACCGGCAAGAGCGTGCGGGAGACGGTGCCGCTCGAGTTTCTGAAGACCGCCGATGAGATCGAGCTGGTGGACGCGCCGGCCGAGCGGATGGGCGAGGATCCGCGCCGCCTGGCCAAGCTCCGCGAGATCGCGCTGGTGGCCGCGGCCGACGTCGTCGACCAGCAGTTGAGCGGGTACCTGCGCGCGCACGGCATAGACCAGACGCCGGGCGCGCAGGAGCGCATCCTGATCTGCCTGACGCCGCGAACGAATCTGCGGGCGATGCTCGACACCGGGTCGGCGATCGCTGAACGCTTCCACGGCCAGTTGATCGTCGCGTACGTGCGACAGCCGGAGATCACGCCGAACGATCAGGCGATGCTCAATGAGAAGCTGGAGGCCGGGCGAGCGGCGGGGGCGCAGATCGTTGAACTCGAGGGCGAGAGCCCGGTGGCGGCGATTCTCGATTACGCCAAGACGCACGGAGTCACGCAACTGTTCGTCGGCCACAGCCAGCAGCGCGGCCTGCTGGCGCGCATCCGGAGGAATCCCGTCGAGAAGTTCATCCGCAACTCGCAGAATATGGACATCCGCGTGTTTCCCCAATGACCCGGGGCAAGCTGAAGGTGTACCTGGGGTACGCGGCCGGCGTCGGCAAGACCTACCGCATGCTGGTGGACGCGCAGCAATTGAAGGCGGCCGGTCGCGACGTGGTGATCGGCTATTTCGAGCCGCACGCCCGCCCCGACACGATTGCGCAGACAGAAGGTCTGGAGGCCATCCCACGCCGCCTCATCGAATATCGAGGAACGCGCTTTGAAGAGATGGACCCCGCGGCGATCGTGGCGCGCCGGCCGGAGGTCTGCGTGGTGGATGAGTTCCCGCACACGAACGTTCCCGGACTGGAGCGCGCCAAGCGTTGGGAGGACGTGGAATTCCTGCTCGACCACGGCGTGGACGTGCTGACGACCATGAACATCCAGCACCTGGAGAGCCTGAACGACCAGGTGTTCGCCATCACCGGCGTGCGGGTCCGCGAGACGATTCCTGATTGGGTGGTGCGGCAGGCGGCCGACGTCGTGATGATCGACGTGACGCCGCGCGCGCTGCTGCACCGGCTGGAACGCGGCGTCGTCTACGGCCGTGAGAAGGCGCAACGTGCGCTCGAAAACTTCTTCCGGGAGCCGGCGTTGGTGGCCCTGCGCGAACTCGCCATGCGGCAGACTGCACACGAGGTGGAGCATCGCGTGGAGCCCGCCAAGCGGGGCGGCGCGCGTCTGCTCATCGTGCTCAGCGGCGATCCTGAATCGGCGATGCTGATCCGTCGCGCCAAGCGCGTGGCCGACTACCTGGGCGCCGAATGTTTCGCCGTCGCCGTCAGCCCCAACGGCGATCTCGCCGACTTCCCGGAACCGCAGCGCGAGGCCGTGGAGCGCCACCTGAACTTCGCGCGCAATCTGCACATCGAAACCAGGATCCTGGCCGGCCAGCCGGAAGCGGAAGTGCTGGTGGACTTCGCCCGGCGCAACGCCGTTACGCAGATCTTCGTGGCCCGCGCGCGGGCCGGATCCCCGTGGCTGCGCCGAAGCCTGCTTGAGCAGATCGTGCTCCGGGCGAAGGATATGCAGGTGGTGATCGCCGGCGCGCGCTAGTCGAAGAAGCCGCGATCCTCTTCGGACAGCCGCGCCTTGGCCGCCGCCACGTTGAACGTCACGCCGAGCCCCGGCTTGTCCCACACGTCGATGAAGCCCTTCTTCATGATGGGATCCGGCAGGCCGTCGACGATCTGGTACCACCACGCCTGCTCCGGCACCGGGTACTCGAAGCCAATGAAATTCTGCGGCATGGCGGCCGCCAGGTGGACGTGCGCGGCCAGTCCGATCAGTCCGTCGAAGATGCCGTGCGGCGCCATCAGGATCCCATGCAGATCGGCGTATTCGGCGATCCACTTGGTCTCAGAGATGCCGCCGACGTCTTCGGGATCGGGTCCGACCACGTTCACCGCCTGCCGCTCGATCAGTTCCTTGAAGTTCTGCCGCAGGTAGATCTGTTCGCCCGTGTGGATGGGCACGGAGGTGCTCGTCGTAACGTCGCGGAACACGTCGGCGCTGGTGTAAGGCGTGTAATCGCCCGCGATCAGGTCCTCCAGCCACGCGATGTTCAGCGGCTCCAGCGCGCGGGCGAAGCGGATGGCGTCCTTCGGCATCCAGCCCGGTCCACAGTCGAGCGCCAGGCCGACCTCATCGCCCAACACCTTCTTCATCGCCTCGACGCGGAGGATGATCTCCTTCAGGCCGCGCTCAGTCAGCATGCCACGGTCGCCGTGCGGGGCGCCGGACCTCGGCTCGTCGTACCAGCCGCCGGGGATGGCGCGCATCATAGCGGGACTGTGGAATCCGCACGCCTGCTTGATCAGCGTGAAGCCTTCCTTGGACTCCTTCATCTTCGCGGTGTTCTCGGCGTAATCCTGCGGCGTCTGGCCCTTCATCGGGAAGCGGATGCCGCCGTTGTAGCCGCGCACCTTATCGCGAATCTTGCCGCCCAGCAGTTTGTACACGGGCACGCCGGCCGCCTGGCCCGCGATGTCCCACAACGCAATCTCGATGGCGCTGACCGCGGAACCCCACGGCTTGAACGCGCCCATCTTGCGGATCCGCATCAGCACGCGCTCCACATCGGTGGGATCCTCGCCGAGAATGTAGTTCTTATAGAACATCACCATCGGCTTCAGGTACGGCTTGCGCGATTCCGCTTGTCCGTAACCGGAGATTCCCTGGTCGGTGACGACGCGCACCACCGGACTGCCGCCGATGATGGCGCACTTCAGGTCCGTGATCTTGATGGGCGCGCGCCCGCTTCTCTGGGGGGCCGCGAGTGAAGCCGCTGCGAAACCGGGCAGCGATCCGATAAATCCTCTCCTGGTCCAATTGGGCATGGTTTTGTACCGTTCCTACGATATCTCACCCCCGGAGACGAAGCGGACCGCTGACGGTTGCGGGCGGGGCGTGCGAAGCGCTACCCTGACGGCTTACCCGACACCGCGCATTCACGGCGTTTCCCGCCGGGCCCGGCTCGCCTCCGTCGCAGAGCGTGCGCGGGTACCGAATGGTGTTTCATTGCGGCAAAACCACTTTTCTGTCCTTATTGCGCAAGCGTTTCTTCTGACCGGTTGCGGAGTCCTGCCCGCGGCGGCCCTGGATGCGCGCGGCGCCGACCTGCTGGCCCAGTCGGTGCGATTGATGGACGGCCGCTACGACGATCGGGCGGCCCTGATCCGGTCGCTATCCGGCAACGGCCCTAGCCCGCACCTGGTCCGGGAATCGGCCCTATACGCGGTCGGCCTGCTGATGCGCGACCACACCGGCGACCGGGACCGCGCGGCCCGCATCCTGGACGCCGTGCTCCGCCAGCAGATCTACGAACCCGAAGAGCGCTGGCACGGAACCTTCTACAAATTCGCCGAGGATCGCCATCCTCCCCGCACGGCGCGCCTGTGGACCGACTACGATCCGAACTGGCGCGAGTTCATCGGCACAACCTTCCAGGTCATCCTGACTCGCTTCCGCGACCGCATCCCGAAGGAGTTAGCCGCCCGGATGGAGAAATCCATCGTGTTAGCCCTCGAAGGCGAGATACACGAGGCACGTCTGAAGCCGTCTTACACCAACATCGCCCTGATGTACGGCGCCATCGCGGACTACGCCGGCAATCGCCTGAACCGGCCGGACCTGGCCCGCCGCGCCGCCGCGTGGACCGAATCGGTGTATCGCGAATTCAAGGAGCACGGGGCGTTTCCCGAGTTCAACTCGCCAACCTACTACGGCCCCGACCTGTTCGGCCTCGCGATGTGGCGCGCGCACGGCTCCACGCCGCGTATGCGGGCCATCGGCGCGGAGATGGAAGCTACGTTATGGCGAAGCATCGCGGCGTTCTATCACGCTGGCCTGCGTAACATGTCCGGCCCGTACGACCGTTCCTACGGCATGGACATGCGCCGCTACGTCAGCGTCACCGGACTGCTGCTCCGCACGGTCCTCGACGCCGAACAGGCGCCGTTCCCGCCGTTTGAAATCGGGGTCGACCACGCCAACGACCTTCCCTATCTGCCGCTAACCCTGGCCGAGCCGACGCAGATTCCGGCCGGCGCCATGGAGTCGTTCCGATCGTTTCAAGGCGAGCGCCTGGTGCGTCAGGCGATCACTTCCACGCGAGTGGCGACGGCGTGGATCGGCGCCGATTACATGTACGGCGGCGAGTCCACCAGCATGACTCGCGACGCGCTGGAGCCGGACGGGCAGTTTCACGCGGCGACAGCGCATTGGCGGCTGCCGGATGGCGACGTCGGCTGGATCCGCCTGCTCCGCGCGCCACGGCTCGACGCAACCGCGTCCCGTGAAGGGCTGTCCATTTCGTGCACCGGCGACATGACGTTTCGCATCCACGCGCCGGGCGCCGCGGCGTCCGCCATCCAGCGGAACCATTGGACGCTGCCCGGGCTGTTCGTTCAGGTCTACACCGACGCCACCGGGGCGGAGACCTCCGCCGGCGACGACCATGTCGACATCGTCTACCACGACATGACTCGCCTCACCCTGAGGTTCGCAACGGCCAAGTAAGTCCGCATTAGAATAGGGTGGTGACGTTCCGATTCTATCGCCTGCGGTTCCACTTCAAGGCTGAGTCGGGCGTGTACTTCCCGCCGGGCAAGTCGGGTAACATCCTGCGCGGCGCTTTTGGAGCCACGTTCCGCAAGATCGCCTGCGCGCCCGAGTGCGCCGATCCAAAGGCCTGCGAGTTACGTTTAAGTTGCGCCTACGCCCGTATCTTCGAGCCCGCCATGGCCGGCATCGGCCCAAGCGGGTTAGCCGATCCGCCGAGGCCTTTCGTATTCCGGTCCAGGCATCTGGATGGCGGAGCGTTCGCGGCCGGCGAGTCATTCCATTTCGACGTCAACCTGTTCCTGCTGCGCGACCCGGCGATCGCCTATTTCGTGTTGACCTTCGCGCAGTTAGGCCGCGACGGCTTCGGACCGGGACGGGGGCGTGCGGCTCTTGCGCGAGTGGACCAGTTGGACGCGGCGGGCGGCGTGGCCACGCGTGTATTCGACGGGCGCGAGTTGATCGGAACCGGCGCACTGGAACCGACGGCGCTCAGTCTCGACCCGGCCGGCGACCGGGTCCGGCGCACGCTGGTGAAATTCCGGACGCCGACCGAACTCAAGGTGGACCATAAGGTGGCTGAGCGGCCCGAATTCGCCGTACTCGCATCACGCCTCCGAGACCGGCTCAGCACCTTGGGCGACCTGTACGGCGACGGCCCGCTCGAAATGGACTTCGCCGGGTTCGGCAAGCGCGCCGAAGCTGTCGCTCTCACCCGCTGCGACCTGCAAATGGTGGACGTGGACCGCGTCAGCGGCCGCACCGGCCAGCGCCACTCGCTCGGCGGCTTTATAGGAACCGCCGAATATGCAGGCGAGTTAGCCGAATTCCTCCCCTTCCTGAGGGCCGGCGCGTTCACCGGAGTGGGCCGCCAGACCACCTGGGGCAAGGGCGAGTTATCGGTGAGCGTCTAACTTCCGGAATCCCGAAATACGGTGGAAGGTGAGATAGTTCGCGTCATGACCGCGAGGCGCGCCGCCCTCCGCATCGTCATAGGCCGTCCGCGAGGCCACCACAATATCGCCGCCTTCGAACTGCCAATCCACATACTGGAACGCGTGGCGCTCTGCGTCGTCGTGATGCAGAATCACCTTGCGGATGGTCCACACCCGCAGGTCCGGCGACGACATCAACGCCAGCGTGTTACGGACGGAGGCGGGACTCGGCGCGCCCGGCGCTGGATTCGATAAAGTCCAATAGAGCCGCGTCTTGCGGTCATACCGAATAGTGAACTTCTTCGCGCCGCCGGGGAAGTCGACCATCTCGACAAAGCTCAGCCCGCCCGGCGCAACCCGTGTAATCGCAGCCTTTTCGACGTTATCCACCCGCAGAATATCCAGCAACTCGCCCTTGGGACTGACAACGGCGTTCCCTTCCAGCCAGTGCTTTCCAGCCGGCGGATCCGCCGGGAACTTCAGCCGCGGAGTCAGCGTCCAGGCCTCGGCCTTCATCAGGTCCGCCTTCAGCGGCGCCGACAGCGCAAAGGCCTCAAAGAAGCCCCACTTACCCTGCGGATGCCATTCGAAGGCCCGCCAAATGCGGCCCTTGTAAGTGGCCATGGGGACAGGCGCGGTGTGATAGCCCGTATCCTGAGTTATATACGAAGGAGCGCTCCAACTCCGGCCGCCGTCAGCGGAACGCCGGATGACAATCTTGCCGTACTCATAGGTCGTCCCCATCAGATACAGCGCGCCGCGGTGGACAAACAGGTTCGACCAGAACTGGTCCTGAAACTCAGCCGTCCGGGTCCACGTCCGGCCGCGATCCTCGGAGCGGAACACGCGCGAGGTGGACGAAGCGTTCTGGTTGGAGGCCGGCCCGAAAAAGTCGTGTGAGGCGACGTAGGATCCGCCTTTGAGAATAGCGATTGAAGGAGAGCCGATGTAGCGCTTGGCGGAGGCGGGCTCATGATCGATGACCACGCCCGGAGGAACATCGGCGGCGAACAGCATTGCCGCCAGCAGAAACGATAGCATCATGGGTTAAGGGCGGGAGGCTGGCTCCCGCCCTTCAAGATTACATCGACTCGTAGCACTTACGAGTTTCGTTGCACTCGTAATCGTCCACCAGCTTGCCGTCGGGGCCCAGGCAGTTGTGCGTGTGATGGCACCAGAACAGGCCGTCGTTGGAATGTCCCACCACCGGGTCCACCTCGCTCAACACATACATGCCCTTCCAGCGGAGCAACTGGCAGCGGTCGTCTTCGATCCGCGCTAGCGATGAGCGTTCCATGCCGTCAGGCCTTTCCCACGGCCAGCAGCGCCCGCTTCACGGCCACCTTCGCCAGTTGGACCTTGTAGCCGTTCTGGCTCAGCGGCTTCGCGCCTTCCACCGCCGCCGCGCCGGCCTGTTCCGCCGTCGCTTCATCGATGGACTTGCCCGCCAGGAACTCCGCCGCCTTCGCCGAATCCACCGGAACGGGGCCGACATGGCCCAGCACCACTTTCGCCGAAGCCACCTTGCCGCCGCTCATCTTGAGACAAACGGAAGCGGTGGCCAGCGGCCAGTCCATGGCTTCGCGCTCGCGGATTTCGTAGGTCGCGTTCTTGCCAGCCGCGGGCGGGACAACGATCTCGGTCAGGATCTCCCCCGCTTGCAGGTCGATCCCGCGCGTGGTCTCGTCCTTGGGCGCGACGAAGAACTTCGCCGCGTCCACGGTCCGCTTTCCGGCGGCGTTCGCCAGCGTCACCTTCGCGCCCAAGGCGATCAGCGCGGGTCCCAGGCTGGAAGGCGACACGAAGTACGCCGGACCGCCGAAGATACCGTGGTATTTGTTCTCGCCGCCGGGAACCAGGCTCTTGCCGTCCTTCATGGCCAGAATCCCGTAGCCATTGCGGAAGTACCAGCAGCGCGGCCACTGGCACAGGTCGCCGCCCGCGGTGCCCATGTTGCGCAACTGCGGGCTGGTCAGCCCCGTCACCGCCGCGTGGATGGCCGGATATTCGGTCTTCACCACGGCGCTCGAGGCCAGTTCATCGAAGGTGGCCGTGGCGCCGATGCGAAGGCCGCCCGGCCCCTTGGCGACGCCGCCCAGTTCCTTGATGTTCTTGATATTCACCACGGTGGCGGGCGTCAGCAGGTAATCCTTCATCAGGCTGATCAGGTCCGTACCGCCGGCCAGCACCTGCGCGTCGTACAGGCTGGAGGCCAGTAAGGCGGTCGCTTCCGAAAGCGTCGCCGGGTTTGCGTACGCGAAGGCGTCCATTATGCGTTCCTCCTTGCCAGGGCTTCCAGGACGCGGTTGGGAGTCAGCGGAACCATGTGGACGCGCACGCCCACCGCGTTCGCCACGGCGTTGGCGATGGCCGCGATGCCCCCGATGGCCGGAGGTTCGCCCAACCCAATGACGCCGCGCTTGTCCATCTCCGGACGCAGGTCCAGGTGGACGATGATTTCGCCGATGTCGTTGATGCCCGACAGCTTGTAGAACTCCATGTCGGCGTTCAACGTCTTGCCGATCTGCTGATCCATCACCCGCTCTTCGTACAGCGCTCCGCAGGTGCTCATGATGCAGGCGCCGAAGATCTGGCTCTCGGCCAGCTTCGGATTGACGATCAAACCGCAATCCTGCACCGCGATCAGGCGGTTCAACTTCACCTTGCCGGTCTCGATGTCGACCGACACATCGGCGATCTGGATGCCCGCCGCGCCCTGGCTGATCAGCCCTTCGCGCGGAGCGGTGCGTCCCACGTTCTCGCCCATCTCCTCGATCCGGTTGACGCCCAGCTTGGCGCAGGCCGCTTGCCAGGAGAGGCTCTTGGCCGGATTGCCCTTCACCTGGATCTTGCGGTCGACAGCCTCAAGCTGATCGGCCGGAACGCCCAGCGACGGCGCGACCACTTCGAACAGCTTGTTGAGCGCGTTCACCGTCGCCTTGCGAGTGGAGGCGGTGACGCCGCCCACGGTGGTGGATCCGCCCGAAGCGCCCGAAGGCGGATATGCGTTCGAGCCCATGCTGAACTTGATGGCCGGCATGGGCAGGCCCAGGGTTTCGGCGGCCACCTGCGGAACGATGGTGCGCGTGCCGACGCCCAGGTCCTGCGTGCCGATCTGCACTTCCACCGAACCGTCGGGATTGATAATGGCGCGGCACTTGGAATCATGCCCCAATCCGCCCCACATGTTGACGCCGATGCCCAGCCCGCGCTTGATAGGCCCGTTACTGGTCCCGCGCGGCTTCCACAGCTTCTTCCACTCCGCGATTTCCGCGCCCTTTTCGAGCTGATACTTGTAGACTTCCCCGCGCGGGCTGAGGCTCGTGTTCTTGATGAAGAAGTCGAGCGAGTCCATGCCCAGCTTCGCCGCCAGGTCGTCCAGCGCGCAGCACGTGATGTAGGACAACTGCTGGTTGTTCGGAGCGCGCCATGCGCGAGCGCTGCCCGCGTTAATCGACACCGCGGTGTGGTTGATCCGGCGGTTCGGGACGTTGCGGTACACGTACGGCATCTGGTCGGCGTTCAGGTTGCCGCCGCCCAGGCCGCCGGAGGCCCACGTCTTCGATTGCCACACCGTCAGGCTGCCGTCCTTCTTGGCGCCGACTTTGATTTCGCCGAACACCGACGGCCGGTTGCCCGCCATCAGCAATTCCTGCTGGCGATCGAGGAACATCTTCACGGGACGCCCGCCGCTCGCCTTGGAAAGCTCGGCGCATTCGGTGCCCCACAGGTCGGCCGGGAACTTACTGCCGAAGCCTCCGCCCATGTACTGCATGTCGGTGTGCACCTGGGTGACCGGAACCTTGATGGACCGGGCCAGTTCGGCGCCCAGCGCGGATACGTTCTGCGTGGAAGGCCAGTAATCGACGCGCTCCCCGCGCCACCGTACGGTCTGGCCGTGCGGCTCCAGGCAGCAATGCGTGATCACGGGAATCGCGTAGTAGCCCTGGCTGATGGCGTCGGCTTCCTGGAAAGCCTTGTCGGGGTCGCCGGTGGTGACTTCGCCGGCGGGTTTGGCGCGGCTGCCGGCCTTGGCCAGATCCTCCTCGTCCACGAAGTGTTCGAGGATCTCGTAGTCGACTTTGATCTTACGCGCCGCGTCTCGGGCGATGTCCTCGGTGACGGCGGCGAGTGAGGCGATCTCCTGCCCCTGCCACTGGATTTCCTTGCCCGCGCCGAGAATCACGCGGACCGCGGTGACTCCGGGCAGCCGCTCCGCCTCGCTCGTGTCGATGCTCTTGATCCGCGCGTGGCCGTGCGGCGAAGTCAGCAGGACCCCGAACAGCAGTCCGGGCGGGTTGATGTCGGAGTTATACTTGGCGGCGCCGGTCGATTTGACCATGCCGTCCAGGCGGCTGATGCGCTTGCCGATGACTTTCCGCTTCTCCATCGGCGGCCAGCTATAGTCAGGCATTCTTGCCTCCTCCCATGGTCTTGGCGGCTTCCAAAGCGGCCTTGCGAATGCCCATGTAGGTGCCGCAGCGGCACAGGTTGCCGCCCAGTCCCTGCTTCACCTGCTCCTCGGTCGGATTGGGATTGTGATCGAGAAAGTTCTTGGTCGCCACGACGAACCCCGGCGTGCAGTAGCCGCACTGCTGGGCGTCGTTATTCACAAATGCTTGCGAGACCGGGTGAGGCTTGCCGTTGGCCGACAGTCCTTCCAGCGTCTGGATCTGCTTGCCCTGGGCGTCGATGGCCAGCACCGTGCACGCGTAGACGGCCTTGCCGTTCATGATGACGGTGCAGGCGCCGCACGTGCCGCGGTCGCAGACGCGCTTGGCGGCGGTCAGGTCGAGCTTGTTGCGAAGCGTGTCGAGCAGCGTGGCGCGCGGCTCAACGGAGACCTTCATGGCCTTGCCGTTGATGGTGAGGGTAACCGGGACTTCGCCTGGGCCGCTGACATTCGCGCTTTCGTTAACGGTTTCCGCGGCTTCGGCTTCGTTTTGTAGGACGCCGGCGGTCAGCGCTCCGCTGCTGACGCCAACTCCGCGCAGGAAGCCGCGCCGGGAGAACCCCTTACCGGGAGTTTCGCCGGTCGTCGATTGGGTTGGATCCTTCAGGTCCTTCACGAAAGTGACCTTCCTTTCCTAGCGGGTCGTACGGGTTTCCAGAGTGCTTGCGTGTGTAGAGACGAAACGATCTCCCGGTATGGTAACACATAGGTTTGACGAAGGTTATCGGTTTTCGGGAGCCCCAGGCGAAGGTGGGAAGAACTATCGCAAGATAGGGCCAGACGGCGCGTCCGGCCCCACTGAAACACGGTCGTCAGTCGAACCGGAGGGCGTCGACCGGATTGGCCATGGCGGCCCGTCTCGCCGGAATGTATGACGCGCAGACGGCCGCCAGCACCATCGCCAGAGTGGCCATGGCGATGGTGGCGGGATCCGCCGGCGTGACGCCGAACAGCAGCGATTCCACCAGCCGCCCGAGCGCCTCCACCACCGGCAGCGCGATGACGGCCCCGGCGCCGATCATCAGCAGCGCATCCCGCAGCACCAGCCAGAGCGCGTCGGATCGGGTCGCGCCCAGCGCCAGCCGGATGCCGATTTCCGGCGTCCGCTGCGACGCCACAAAGGACATGACCCCGTACAGTCCAACCAGCGACAACAGCAGCGCCAGCCCGCCAAACGCCGTCGACAACGCCGCCAGCAGCCGCTCGTTGGTCAGCGACCGCGCCACCTGCTCGTCAACGGTTCGGAACGATAGAATCGGCAGCGCCGGATCGGCCTTGCGAACCGCCGCCCGGATCGACGAATAGGCCGCTTCCGGAGTCTGCCGGACCCGCAGGTAGAACGTCCCGCCGCCATCGTCGCCTTCAAACATTGGGAACAGCACCATCTCCGCCTTCTCGCGCATACCGCGATAGCTGAAATTCGTCACCACGCCCACCACTTCCACGTCCGCCACGGCGTCCGGGCCGGACCCTTCGCCGATACGCACGCCGAGCGGATTGCGGCCGCGCAGGTAGTGTTGGACAAAGGCCTCGTTCACCAGCGCCGAGCGCCTTCCGCTCTGGCCCGGCGGACGTGAATCGTGGGCGTCGAAATCCCTTCCGGCGACCACACGGACACCCAGCGTCGCCAGGAATCCCGGGCTGATCGCGTTGACATTGATGTCGTGGTCCGTCGTGGTCCGCTCGTTCGTTTGGATGGTGAACGGGTCATTCCAGCTTCCGCCGGTCAGCAAGGCAAAGCGCGTGACACCGGTGGATTCGGCAATCCCCGGCGCCTGGAGTTCCTCATAGACGCGGCGGATCAGCCGTGACGTCTCCATCGGGTTGTAGCCATTGCGGACCGGATCGAGCGTGAAGGAGATCAGGCGCGTCGTCTCAAAGCCCGGACCGCGCGCCAGCAGGCCCGTGAGCGTGCGGACGAACAGCGCCGCCGCGATCACCAGGATCAGGGAAAAGGCGATCTGAAGCGTGACGATCGCCTTCCGCAGCCGGACCCCGCCCGAAAACCCGGCCCCGCGCTGGCTGAGGACCGAAAGCACGCCCCGTCCCGCCCGGATGGCCGGAACAACGCCGCTCATCAGCCCTGCGGCCACGCTCGCCAGCAGGGCGAACGCCAGCATTCGCGAGTCGACGGTGGATTGAAGGGCGTTCGGCGCGACATCGCCCGGCAGGAAGGCGATCAGCGCACGGACAGCGAGTGGCGCGGCCGCAACCCCTAGCGCCCCACCGGCTACGGCGAGCAGGACGCTGTCGGCGATCAACTGGCGGCCGATCCGCCCACGCGAGGCGCCCAGCGCCAACCGCGTGACGATCTCGCGGCCTCGCGCCGCTCCCCGGGCAAGAAACAGCCCCGCCACATTCAGGCACGCCAGCGCCAGAAGAACGCCGGTAGCCGCAAACAGGACCCAAAGCGGTTGCGCCATGCGGCGTCGCAGGCTGGAATGGCCTTGCGGCGCGGGCGTCAGCTCCAGCGTGGATGCAAGGAACCGCTGGCGGCGCTCGGCGGTGATCGCCGGGAATCCGGCGCGCCGCAGATCTTCCTGGAGCATGGCCTTGAACCACGGCTGCAAGCCAGTCCGCGCTTCGATGAGCGAAACGCCGGGCTGGAGCCTCGCCAGCACCTGCATCCAACGTTTGCGGCGGTCGAGTTGCTCCTCGAAACGGGGAATTGCGGCCGCCGACATCGAGGCGGGGATCCATAGCGACGGAACCGCGCCCACGTCGATGCCCCGGAACTCCGGCGCGGCCACGCCCACCACCGTCATCGGATGCTGATTGATCAGGAGCTTACGCCCCAGGACATCGGCGGAGCCCCCCAGTTGCGTCTTCCAGAAATCGTAGGAGAGCACGACGACGGGGCTCGATCCGGGCGCACGGTCGTCTTCCTCGCCGAGCACCCTTCCGAGCGCCGGTCCCACGCCGAGCACCGCGAAATACGACCCGGACACGATCTCGGCGGCCGCCGGGACCTGCTCGCCCCCCACAGACAGGTTGATGCGAGCCTCCGCGCGGCAGAAGACGCCCTCGAAAAAGCGCCCTTGCTGCTGGAGGTCGCGGCAGATCGGGTACGACATCAGATTCCAACTGCCGAATCCGCTCGCCACCTGGTCGCCGTTCCAGTCGACCAGAACCAACCGCTGCGGATCGCGCACCGGCAGCGCGTGCAGCACCACCTGGTCCACCAGCGAGTAGATGGCGGTGGCGGCGCCGATTCCCAGCGCGAGTGACAGCACCACTGTGGTGGTGAAGGCGGGGTTCCGCCGGAACGTGCGGGCGGAAAAGCGCAGGTCGTAGAAGAAGTCCCGCAGCCAGCGGGTCAGCCAGACGTCGCGCACCTCCTCGCGGACCTGCGTTAGACCGCCGAGTTCGAGCGTCGCCTGCCGGCGCGCCTCGGCCGCGGATGCGCCAGCGTCGACGAGATCCTGAACCCGGCGCTCGACGTGGTAGCTCAACTCGCGGTCCAGGTCATTTTCGAGCCTGGCCAGCCGGAACCAGTTCAACCACTTTTTCATGCCTGGCTCCCCTCGTCGAAGATGAGCTGCACCGCGCCGGCTAATCGCCGCCAACTGTCCTTTTCAGCGGCCAACTGCTCCCGTCCGGAACTGGTCAACGAATAGAACTTAGCCTCGCGCCCGGTTTCCGACTGCTTCCATTCAGCCGCCAGCCAGCCCCTCTGCTCCAGTCGGTGCAAGGCCGGATACAGCGAGCCCTGATTGATCTGCACCACCGACCGCGAGATCTGCTCCAGCCGTTGCGCAATGCCGTAGCCATGCGCGGGTTCGAGCGACAAAATCTGGAGAATCAGCATGTCAAGCGTGCCCTGAGGAATGGGAAATCGGGGAGACGGCACAAACACCTCAACCTTCTACCCATCACGTTACCGCACAATAGGTCGAAGGTCAAGGTATTAAGTTAGGGTTGACAATCCGAAGTAATTACCGTATTGTCCATAGACATAGGGTAGATTTGATGTTCACGACTTCGCTCCATTGCTGTTGTTGTTTCTAAACTCCCGCAACCCTTCTCTCGCAGCCGTTTTCGGACCCGAACAAATTGGAGAACAGCAGTGCAGGAGTCTTCCTTTATCCTCGCCGTCAGCGCGACGGCTTCCCATTCACTCGACACTCGCCGGGCTATTGACCAGATCGCCGAACTGGCCGCCGCGATTCCCGGCGTCGCCAGCGTAGAGTTCGCCGGACTCGACGTCGAGGCGGGCAACCCGGCCTCGGAGGGAGTCGCCACCGCTTCCGCCGATATCCGGGCGCGCGGGCGAAAATTCGGCGAAGTCCGCATCCGTTTTGACCTTCGGCGCACCCCGCTCAAACAACCCGTCCAACTGGCCCGCTTCATCGGCCAACAGGTGGCACTGCTGGCCGCGCGGGCCGAGGACGAGGCCTTCTACGCCCAACGCCGCCGCGAAATCGCGCAATATCGCGACGAATTGCAGCGCCGGAAGGTAGTCCAGCGGGCGCGCGGGATCCTGGCCCGCGACCACGGCGTCAGCCAGTCCCACGCCGAAGTGATGTTGAAGGTCCACAGCCAGCGGACCGGCCGGCCGCTGCGGCACATCGCGGAAGCGATCGTCACAGCGTCCCGGCTGGCCGTCGCGCCGCTCCCCCAGTTGCGCAGGAGTGCATAAAATCATGCCAAAAATGCACAGAAAACGCGTCGAAACGCTCACTAGAAAGCGCTTTTTGATCACTTTTGCAGGCCTTTCGCAGACCGTCTGGCCCGGGACTTCCGCTACTCGCAGTTGGCCGAAATCCACTATGGCGTGGCGTTGACGAGCGAGGAGGTGGGGCGCGCGCGCCTGCCGGAGATCCGCCGGAAGGAGACGCTCGCCGCGGGACGCATTTTAGGCGTGCGAAAACACTACTTTTGGGGTCAAAAAGACGCCAGATTTGCGCTAGATTCGACAGAAGCGGCGCACATTTGGGACACCCGCGCCGTCTCGCATTTCCGGATGCTTGCGGCCGGAAAATCGCGCATCGAACCGCTGTTTGCACGCCTGAAAGCCGCTCCTGCCTGCGCCTGTAGCTAGGCGCGGGCGGTTCCACGTGTGAGAATCGCCCGTCGCCTGCCGACAGACACAACTCCGCCTTCCGGCCAGCCCGGGTGAACCGCGCGCATCAGCGCTTCGTACGTTCGTTCTCCTCCGGCGCCTGTCCGGCCAATGTCCTCTATCCATTCAGGAGAAAACCAATGCAGGCAAGCAGAATACTGCTTATTCACTTCACCCTGGCCGCCGCCGCGATTGCACAGGTGGACACAGGCAGCGTCAGCGGAGCCGTTCGGGACCCCAGCGGCGCGGTGATCGAGGCCGCCGCCGTCCGCATTATCCATACCAGAACCGCGACGGCCTTCAGCACCCTCACCTCACAGAACGGATTCTACTCGGCGCCGGGATTGCGGCCGGGAGAATACCAGGTGTCGGCGAGCGCGCCCGGCTTTCAGACCGAGATCAAGCGCGGAATCGTGCTGCGGGTACAGGACCGGCTGGCCATCGATTTCGCGTTGCAGCCCAGCCAGGTGACGTCCGAAGTCACCGTACAGGCCGAAGCGCCCGTGCTCGAATCGCAAACGTCCTCGCTTGGGCATGTGGTGGAAGGCCGAACCATCCAGGACCTCCCGCTGAACGGCCGCAACTTCACGCAACTGGCCGTGCTGGGCGCGGGCACGTCGCCATCCCGGCGCGGGCCGGAGCGCGACACGTTCGTCTCCAACGGCGCCCGGCCCATCCAGAACAGCTACCTGCTCGACGGCGTCGAGAACAAGAACAAGATCGTCGGTTTCGACAGTTCATCGGCGCAGGTGATCCAGCCCGTGATCGACGGGATCCAGGAGTTCAAGGTCCAGACGAACACTTTCTCGGCCGAGTTCGGGCAGTCGGCCGGCGCGGTGGTGAACGTCACGCTGAAATCGGGCACGAACAACCTGCACGGCAGCGCCTTCGAGTTCCTGCGGAACTCGGCGCTCGACGCGAAACCGTACTTTCAGCCGACGGCCGTGCGTCCGCAGTTCATCCAGAACATGTTCGGCGCGACGCTGGGCGGGCCGATCCGCAAGGACCGCACGTTCGCCTTCTTCAGTTGGCAGAGCCAGCGCGAGGTGAACGCCGCCCCACAGATCGCCACCGTGCCGACGGCGGCGCAACGATCGGGCCAGTTCTCGACGGTCATCTACGACCCCGCCACCACGCGCGCCGCGTCCAACGGTTCGGGCTACCTGCGCGATCCGTTCCCCGGCGCCGTTGTGCCGCTGGGACGCTGGGACCCTGTCGCCGTGAAGCTCGCGCAACTGTACCCGGCTCCCACCTCCCCGGCCGCCGCCTCCAACTTCTTCTCCAACCAGCGCCAACGGATCTCCAACAATCAGTTCAACGGACGCCTGGATCACCGCATTGGCGACCGCGACAGCGCGTTCGTCCGCATCTCATCCACGGCGAACACGAACACTCTTCCGGCTACGCTGCCGCCACCGGCCAACAACCCGAGCGTCGCCGAGCCGATCGGGAAATCGTACGCGGCCAGCGAGTCGCACACGTTCACGCCCGCGCTGATCAACGAATTCCGCTTCGGCTATCTCTACACCCAACTCACACAGTCCATCGACTCGCCGCGGCTGTTCGAACAGTACGGCATTCAGGGCGCTCCGAACGTAGCCAGCGTGGTGGGACTGCCGACCTTCGCCGTCTCTGGCCTGACCACGGTCGGGTCCACCGGACCGGGCAGCCTGCCGACTCCGGCGACCGGATCGGGCAACTTCCCGATCGACAAGCAGGGGCGCGTGCTCCAGTTCGCCGACAATCTGGCCTGGGTGAAGGGGCGGCACACGCTGAAGTTCGGCTCGGATTTCCAGGTGGTGACCCTGTACGCCAACTCGACGCTACAGGCGCGCCCGTCGTTCAGCTTCAGTGGCGTCTACACGCAGAACCCGCAGAGCCGCGCGGGCACGGGCGCGGCCTTTGCGGACTTCCTGCTGGGCGACACGAGCAGCGCCACGGTTTCCACGCGGTCGATCAGCGAAAGCCGGCAGAAGGTGGTGCAGGGCTACGTCCAGGACGACTGGGCCGTCACGCCCCGGCTGACCATCAACGCCGGGCTACGCTACGAGCTCGCGATGCCCTTCTACGAAACGAACGACAAGTATTCGGACCTGATCCTGGACGCCGGACCGCTGTATGGGAAGCTTGTCGACGCATCGCAGGCGGGCGCGAACGGATACCGGCGCTCCTTCACCGACCCGGACTGGAACAACTTCGCCCCGCGCGTTGGCCTGGCGTATAGGGCCGCCAGCCGCACCGTGGTCCGCAGCGCATTCGGCGTCTTCTATGGGCGCGATGAAAACATCCCCGTGGCGCGCCGGCCCACCAACAATCCGCCTTACTTCATCCAGAAGACCTACACGGCCGATCAAGTTACGCCGTTGATCGTGCTCGAAACCGGCTTCCCCGCCGACGCGTTGTCCACCGCCAATATCGTGAATCCCGACGTCAATTCGTACCTCAAAAACACGCCGCTGCCGTACGTGCTGCAGTGGAACCTGAACGTCCAGCACGAAGTGGGCCGCGGCTTTGTGGCGCAGGCCGGCTATGTCGGTTCCGGCGCGAGAAAGCTGTATTCACCGCTGAACCTGAACCTGCCGTCGCCGGGCCCCGGCGCCATCAATCCCCGCCGCCCGATCCAGGGATTCAGCGCCATCTATACGCTCGCGCCGTGGGTGAATTCGAGTTACCAGGCGCTGCTGGCTCAGCTTGAACGGAGATATTCGAACGGGGCATCGTTCCTTGCCGCCTACACCTATGGACATTCGATCGACAGCGCGGCGGCCAACGCCGACTCCGACGTCGCCCCGCAGAATCCTCGCAATCTGACGGCGAACCGGGGTAACTCGAACTTCGACGTCCGTCAGCGGATCGTCTTCAGTTACTCCTATGAGTTACCTTTCGGCCCCGGCAAAGCGTTCCACGACTTACCCCGAGCCGCGGGATTGATCCTGGCCGGATGGCAGCTTTCGGGCATCACGACCCTGCAAACGGGCCTGCCGTTCACGCCTGTACTCAGCTTCGATCCCAGCAACACGGCCACCACGGCGTTGCCCAACCGCCTGGCCGATGGCGCCTTGTCCAGCAGCCTGCGCTCTCCCAGCCGCTGGTTCGACACAACCGCCTTCGCCGCGCCGAGCGGCTACGCCTACGGCAACTCCGGCCGCAATATCCTTCGCGGACCCAGCCAGACCAACACTGACGTCAGCCTCTCCCGGAGCATCCGGCTGCGGGAACAACTCGGACTGCAGCTACGCGCCGAAGCCTTCAACCTGTTCAATACGCCTCAGTTCGGACTGCCGGGGGCGACCATCGGCGCGGCCAACGCGGGCGTCATCTCAACCGTCGCGACTCCGGAGCGCCAGTTACAGTTCGCCGCCCGGTTTTCGTTCTGACACAGCCAGTATAGGAGATCACTCATGAGTAACTCATTCCGTAGAGACATCCTGAAGGGCGCGCTGGCCGGAGCCGGAGCGCTAACCGCGGCGGGCGCGCCGCCGGCCGCCGCACAGACTGGCGCGGGCGGATCCCACAGGGAACAGCCGCACCGCCAGCAAGGCAACAACCGGAACGTTATCCTGCTGGTGTCCGACACCTTCCGCGCCGATAACCTGGCGGCGCAGCGAGTGGATCGAGACGCCCAACCTCAACCAGTTCGCCGAGCAATCCGTCCTCTTTGAGGACGCTTACCCGGAGGGCCTGCCAACCATGCCGGTGCGCCGGACGCTTTGGACCGGACGGCGCATTGTGCCCACGCACTACTACCGGCAGCCCGAACCCGTCCGGCTTCCAGGCTGGCATCGCCTGTACAACGAAGATGTCACGCTGGGCGAAACCCTGACTCAGGCGGGTTACTCAATCGCCCTGATCGCCGACCTGCCGCACCTGCAACGTCCGGGCCATAACTTCCACAAGGGTTACGGCTACTATGAGTTGATTCGCGGTCAGGAGATCGACTACTACGCCCAGGCGCCGCGAAAGCAGCCGGACTTCGCGGACCTCTATCCAGCCGATTTTCTGGAGAAAGTGGACGGCGGCGTGCCGGCCGACGGCCTGGAGCGGCTGCGCGCCAACTACGCCGGAGAAGCCTCCAACGTGGATTACTGGTTCGGGAAGATCCTCGACAAGGTGGCGGAGCTCGGACTGAATGAGAACACAGTGGTGGTGTTTCTGTCCGATCACGGAGCTTTGCACGGAGAACAAGGACAGTTCGTCAAAGGCCCCGAGCGCTGAGGACGCAGGTGACTCATGTCCCGCTGCTGGTGCGGACGCCGGATGGCGAGCATCGGGGCAAACGCGTCCCTGGTTTCGTCCAGATCACCGATCTTGCGCCCACGATCCTGGGCCGGCTGAACCTGAAGCCGCCGTCGCGCGTGACGGGCGAGGACCTCTGGCCGTACGTCGCAGGAGAGCTATATGATGTCCGCAAAGATCCGAAAGAGTTAAAGACGGTGGCCGCGAGTCATCCAGCGGTTGTCAAGGAGCTACAGGCGAAGCTCGAACAGTACATCGCCTCGGGCTGGAGCATCACCAACGGCAGCTTCAACGAAGCCGCCGGCTAAATCATCCCCCCCTGCCGGGGTTCACGTAAAGAAGAGTTAAGCTTCCCCTAGCAGGGGGTCATTCCGAGCGGATCGGCGGTCATAATCGAAGTGTTACAACATGCAGATCCGCTTATCCGTAATCATCGCCGCCACGGCCACGATCGCCATGGCGCAGCTTCCTTCCGCCAGCACGGTTTTCGACAAGGACGCCGTTCACGAGATCCGCTTGACCTTCTCGCAAAGCGATTGGTGGAACATCCTCACCACGAACTACACGGAGAACGAAGACGATGTGCCTTACACGGAGGCCGCGCTGAAGTGGGGCGATTACAAGTTCGACGTCGTCGGCGTCCGTTTCAAGGGTAATAGTTCCTACAACGGCGCCACCACGAAGAAGAAGCCGTTCCGCATCAAGTTGAACGAGTTCGTCAAGGGACAGAAGATCGACGGCATGGCCAGCTTCAGCCTGAGCAATGCGTGGAACGATCCGAGCTTCGTCCGGGAGAAGCCCTATTACGAGTTAGCGGCGGCGGCCGGCCTGAAATCGCCGCGTTCGAGTTTTGCGGCCCTCTACATCAACGACGAATACTGGGGCCTGTATGTGCTGACCGAGGTCGTCAACGGAGACTTTCTGAAGAACTTCTTCGGCAAGGGGAACGACGGAGGCAATCTGTATAAGGCGGACGACATCGGCACGTCGTTCGAGTATCTGGGAACCGATCCCGCCTCCTACAAAACCACCTGGGAAAAGCAGAGCAACGAGGACGCCGACGATTGGACCGACCTGATCCAACTGTGTAAGACGCTGAACGAGGCGACGGCGGATGACATAGAAGCTAAACTCGATCCGCTGATCGACATCGACAGCGTGCTAACGGCGCTGGCGCTCGATAACCTGACCGTGAACCTGGACAGCTACGTCAGCATGGGACAGAACTTCTACATCTACCGGCGGACCACGGATAGCAAATTCGTTTGGATTCCGTGGGACCCGAGCCTTGCGTTCGGAGCGCTGAGCCAAGGGCTGACGATTCAACAGATGAAGGAACTGGCGCTTGAGTATGTGCAGGCGTCGGGCGCCGCCGCCGGCGGACAAGGCGGCTCCCAACAGGCCGGGCGCCCGTTGGCGACCAAGCTCTGGCAATCGGCGAAGTACAAGCAACGCTATCGCGAGATCTACGCCCAGATGGTGGAGAAGGTGCTGATTCCCGATACGCTGATCGCGCGCATGACCGCGTTGCGCGAGATGATACGGCCGTGGGTTGTGGCCGATACGCAGAAACTGGTCACGCAGGATCAGTTCGACCAGGCCATGACTACCGACATGACCAGCAGCGCCGGCGGCGGCGGGACGACGAACCCGGGCGGAGGACAGACTGGAGGCGGCGCGCCTCCCACGGGCGGTGGGACGACGCCCCCGACGGGCGGAGGCGATCCCACGGGTGGAACGCCCCCCACGGGCGGCGGCGCTCCGACCGGCGGGCAGACGGGCGGAGGCTCGTCCAGCGGCGTGCCGGGGCTGACGCCGTTCATCACCGGACGCGTGGCGGCGGTGAAGGCCCTTCTGACTGGAGCGACGCCGTTGACCGTGTCGGCGAGTCCGGCGTCGCTTCAGTTCGTGCGAACTGTGACGGGATCGGCGGTCGCGCAGACCGTTCAACTCGCGCTCTCCGATGCGTCAACGAGTGGGACGTTCACCGCATCGTCCTCAGCGGATTGGGCGACCGTTACGCCCGCGTCGGGATCGCTGCCGGCGGCACTTTCGGTTTCGGTCGGGGGCGCGAGCCTGACCGCCGGAACGTACAACGCCACGGTCACAGTCGTGGCCTCCGGCGCCACGAACAGCCCGCTGTCGATTCCCGTCACGCTCACGGTGACGTCCAGCCCGGCTCTCATTGCTTCGCCGTCGTCGCTCGCCTTCAGCGGCGGGGGCCAGGGACTCAACTCCCAGGCCATCCAGGTGACGGCGACATCGGCCACCGCCTTCTCCGCGACTGTTTCCGACAGCTCCTGCGGGACGTTCCTGACGGTGAGCGCCAGCTCCGGCGCGACGCCCGCTACGGTGACCGCGACCGTCAACACTTCCGGCGTGACGGCGTCCACCTGCACCGCGAACATCCTGATTGCCGCGTCCGGAATGACCACGGTGAAGATTCCGGTTACGTGGTCGAGCGGCGCCGCTTCAGGCCCCACGATTACGAGCATCCTGAACGGCGCGAGCTACGCCGCGGGCGCCATCGCGCCGGGCGAGGTGGTCATCCTTTTCGGCACGGGCCTTGGTCCGGCGACCGCGGCGTCCGGCGGCTTCCAGGGCGGCCGGTGGGCCAAAAGCGTAGCGGGCGTGCAGGTGACCTTCGATGGAACCACCTCCCCGATCCTGTACGTGAAGGACACACAGATCGCGGTCATCGCGCCCTTTGAGTTGGCCGGCAAGACGCAGACCAGCGTCCAGGTGGCGATGAATCAGCAACGGTCGGCCGCGGTTCAGGCGGCTGTGACTACGGTGGCGCCGGGCGTCTTCACCGCGGATTCGAGCGGCGCTGGAGCCGCGGCCCGCGTCACTACGGCCGGGGTGGCGAGCGGGGCGAAAGCGGTGGCGAAGGGGGAGACGTTCTCGATCCTCGCGACCGGCTTGGGATGGCTCGATCCAACGCCCGCGACGGGCGCGTTGGGCTCCGCCGCGGCTCCGCGCAAGGCGACGTCCGTGGTGGCCGCGACGATCGGAGGACAGCCAGCCGCGGTCGCCTACGCCGGCACGAATCCGAATTCGCCGCTCGGGGTGTACCGCATCGACCTGGTCATGCCCGCCACGGTGAGTTCGGGCGATGCGCGGCTGATCCTTGCCGTGGATGGAGTTCCCGCGCAAAGCGGCCTGACTGTGCCGGTAGAGTGAGTTCAGCTTCCGGCCGCGCGGCTGTGATAAATGTAGCAGGGATGACTCGAAGAACCTTCGCCGCCGCCCTGGGCGCCGCCGCCGGATTGCGCGCATGGCAGAATCCGGCGGTGCGGCTTGGCGTGGAGATGGGCTCCATCAGCTCGGCTAAATTCACGCCGTTCCAATATCTGGATTACCTGGCGAAGATCGGCTTGCAGGTGGCGCAGTTCAACGCCTCCACGCTGGGCGTCGAGCTGGCCCGCCCGGATGAGGAGATCATTCGCAAGGTCCGCGATCACGCCGCGAAGTTGGGCATTTCGACGCCGATTGTGTCGGGAAGCTGCATCTGTCCGAGTTCGAGCGCGTTCAACGCGAAGCTGGGCACGGCGGAGGAGCAGATCGGCTATACGCTGCGGCTGGCGAAGCTGATGGGCGCAACCGCCGCCCGCGCCGTCATCGGCGGATTCAAGGAACGCCCCGCGATTGAGACGCATGTGCAGAATTTGGCGCGCGTGCTGAAGAGCATGCGGTCGCAGATCCGCGATTCGGGCGTGCGGATCGCCATGGAGAATCACGGCGGCGATTTCCAGGCGCGCGAACTGAAGGCGCTGATCGAGGACGTGGGCCACGACGTGGTGGGCGTCTGCCTGGATTCCGGCAATCCGCTGTGGATGATGGAGGATCCGCACCTGACGCTGGAACTGCTTGGGCCGTATGCGCTGGGCAGCCATGTTCGCGACACCGCCGTGTGGCGCGTGCCGGAAGGCGTCGCGGTGCGATGGGTGAACATGGGCGACGGCAACGTCGACATCGACGGTTGGCTCCGGAAGTTTCGCGCGATGAAGCCGGAACTGGCGGTGACCTTCGAGAATATCGTGTCCGGCCAGCCGCGCATCATCCGCACCTTCGATCCGGCGACGTTCGCCGATTATCCGAAGATGCCCGCCGGGGATCTTGCGCGTTTCCTGGCGCTGGCCGAAAAGGGCAAGCCGACGCCCCCGGCGCCGCCGGTGGAAGGCAAGTCGCGAAGCCAGCAGCAGCTTGAGGATCTCGAGGTCTGCGTGCGGTATACCCGTAAGCTGCTGGGCTGACGCTCCGCTCAGTCGTCCCAATCCTCGGGCAGCGCCACGGGCGGCGCGGCCGGCGCCTGGCCAGCGGGCCGACGCATCATGCGACGGATCGCCCACGCCGCCACCAATCCGCCCGCCATTAACGCAGCCCACGGCGTCCACCACAACCACTGCCACGCCGCGCCTTCGGGCAGCGCCAGGATGCGGCGTGAATACTCGCCTACCAGCACGGCCTTGATCTCGTCGTCGGTCTTGCCCGCCGCCACCATGCGGCGGATCTGTTGACGCACATCGTCCGCCTTCGGCGACTGGTGCCGTATCAGATTCTCCTGCCAGCAGCAGGGCGCCATGAATGTCTCAAACAACCGCCCGAGCCTCGGGTTTCCGCCCGCCGGATTGGCCCAGGCCGGCAATCCGGCGGCGAGAACGCACAATACCGATAATGTTCTGAATCCCATCGAAACCGCCTTTCGCGACGCTAGAACGCGTACCTCAGTTGAACGAAGAAGTTCCTGCCCGGCTCCGGGATCTTCACGCCGGCGGCGTACGGATCCCGGTAGTAGGAAAGGTGCTCGTAGTAGAAACGGTTCGTCAGATTCTCCACCGAGAAGCTGCCCGAAAACCGCTTGTGGGTGAAGCCGGCTCGCACGCCGAGCAGCGCGTAGCCCGCGGTCGGCTGCTCCTTGAGATCGGCGCTCACCAGTGGCTGGCGATTCACCGCCGTCGCGCCGAATTCCGCGAAGGCCCACTGGCGCGTGTAACGCAACGCGCTCCGCACGCGCAAGGGCGGCATTTCCGGCAGGTTCCGGCTGCGCACGTTGGCCGACGGCGCCAACTCCGCGATGCCGCGCGTGTACGATCCGCCGCCGTCGATCGAGAAGCGTCCGCCCAGCTTGAAGCCCCACGTCATCTCGCCGCCGAACAAACGCGCATCGACGTTGGTGAACGACCGCGCCGTTGTCGCGACGCCCATACTCATGCCCATCCCCGAACTCATGGGCGGCATGTTCAACCGCGGCTGCTGGTTCACCAGGATGAAGTTGTTGAGCACGGAGTAGAAGAACGACGGCCGCAGGTAGAACCGCTCGTGGTTCGCGCTCCAGCCCGCCGCAAACTCCGTGTTGCGCGTCACCGGCAGCAGGGGATCGCCCACGGTCACGCTGGTTCCCATGCCGCGGCTGATGTAACGCTCCTCGGCATCAGGCAGGCGGCCCGTGCTGCCCACGCCCGCGTACGTTTCCATGCCGCGCGACAGCGCGACGCTCAGCCGCGCGTTGCCCGAGGCGTAGTTGTCGTTGTTGGACGTGCGCCGCGTGTTCTGGAACTGATAGTAGAGGTCGGTCGAGCCGCGCGGATCCTCCACCAGCATGCGGGCGTGGTCGAAGCGCGCGCCGCCGGTCAACCGGACGCGATCGGTCAGGTCCCGGTGGTAGTTCACGAAGGCGCCTTCGGTACGCGTGCCGACGTTGGGAACCGAGGGATTGAAGGTCAGCATGCCGCTCATCTTCATGAAGCCGGCGACGCTCCACAGACGGTCGTACGCCTCCACTCCCCCGGTGAAGTTGCGGCCGAAATCCGCTTCGACGCGGCCTCCGGCGGTATGCGTGGCGGCGTCGCTCGCCATCATCCAGGCGCCCATCATGGCTGAGCTCCGCTGGCTGTCGGACATGAAGTGCTTCACTTCGGTGAAGTAGCCTTCGAGGCGCACGGCCCGCACCGTCGAGCCCAGGTCCCGCGCGGAGTACCGGACGGCGGCGCGATCGGCGTTGTCGTAGTCGGAGTCCATGGACAGGTACGGATAGAGGATCAATCCGGCCTGCTGGCGGCTATAGGAGAGCGAGATCTGCTGCCGGTCCGAGAGCGACGCCTGCATCTCCATCCAGCCGGTGTTGATGTCGAACGCCCGCCGACCTTTCCCCATCGCGCTGTAGGCAGCGTAGTCCGTGAACCGGCGACCGGACCCGTCCGTGTACGGATCGGAAACGCGGTAGGAGTATCCGCCCAGGATCCGGATGGCGCGGTTGCCCCACGATCCCGTGAGGCTCGGATTGTAGTAGCCGAAAGAGCCGGCTGTGAAGGAAGGCTTGAGGCTGAACCCCATCCCCGGCGCCTTCGTCACGATGTTCACCACGGCGCCCAGGCTGCCCTGGTGAAGCACGTCGAATGCGCCCTTGGTGACCTCCACGTGGTCAACTTCGGCGAAGTCCACGTGCTGGGCCGGCGGATCCATGTGCGATGGACAGGCGCCGTAGGTTCGCGTTCCATCCACCAGCACGTTGATGTTGTTCTGCTGGAAGCCGCGAATCACCAGGTCGTTGGCGATGCCGGCCTTGCGGATCTTCCAGACGCCATCCACCTCAGTCAACGCCTCACCCAGGTCCCGCGCGGAACTCTCTCGCACCCCGGTAAGATCGAGCGCCGCTTCGTGGGGCGGGGCCGCGGCGCTGATTTCAATCGACTGCCGGTACGGGGCGACATCGAGCGTCAGCACGACATCCCGCGCCCCCTCCGCGGCCGTGCGGCTGGCCGGCGCGAAGCCCGCCGCCACGGCGCGTACAGTGTACTCGACGGAGGCGTCCGCGCCACGGTCCGGCGTAAGCGTGAACACTCCGTCACCGGAGGATTTGGTCTCCGCCACGCTCCGGCCGTCCACTAACAACTCGACTACCGCGCCGCGAATGACGCCTCCAGAAGCGTCCTTCACAACGCCACGGATCGGCTCCGCCACACCGGCGGCAGCCGCCAGGACAAACATCAACAAGAAAACTGGCAACTTCACAAAATCCCCCTCGGATGAGTCGCAACGATGAATGCAACGCAGGCCGAAGCCGCCATTCCCAGGCGGCAGCGGACGCGTCTGACCATGCGGCCAAAGGCCGCACCGATTTGTCAGCGGATGGAAGCGACTAGGAAACCGGGGGAGGACGTTGGAACAAAACAGCGGGGATGCCGTTCGAACGGCTGATGGCTACCGCGGAGACGATGAGCGGGACGTAGGGATCGACCTTGCCGGCAAACGTGGGATTCGCCATCACGGCCGGCGCCGCGGAGCCGGCGACGCCCGGGGCTCGGCGGCAACCTGGAGGGCATGCCGAGGCCGCCTTCCAATGCTCGCCCACATCCCCGGAGCGCCGGCAGCAGCAGGACTTTGTGCGTTTGCAGCAGGCCATGCCGCAATCCAGATCGGAGCCGCCGAGCGCCGCGGTCAGTCCCTCGGCGTAGGGAGCAAGCACCGCGAGCAGTAGAAACAGGCCTAGCAGCGCGCGGCGCACACTACCGCCGCACGACTGAAACACCCGGCGCCCGATCGGATTGAACATCGAAAGAACCAGCGAAGTGGACCCTAGGTCCGCTTGCGTGAGTGTAGCACGCCAGGCTGGTCCATCCGCCACAATGGAGCTTTAACGGATGTCTACGGTAGCCTTCAGCGGCGGGTTCGCCGACGAATCGCCCGCCAGCAGGCTGACCTTCTCGGATTCGACCTCCAGCGCCTTCGCCCGAGCGTTCCAGTAGGCCAATCTCGACGCCTGAACGGGAATCTCCACCGTCCTGGTTTCGTTCGGCTGAAGGGTGACGCGTTGAAAACCGACCAGTTGCAGTCGTGGGCGCTCGACCTTCGAGCCCTCATGCCGGGCGTAGATCTGCACCACTTCGTCGCCGACCCGCGCGCCGGTGTTGCTGACCTCTACACGAACCGTCACGGCGCCATCCTTGGGCAACCGGGTCGCGCTGGTCGTCATGTTGACGAGCTTAAACGTTGTATAGCTCAGGCCGAAACCGAACGGGTACAGTGGCTCGCCTTTGAAGTACATGTAGGTGCGCCCGTGCCGGATGTCGTAGTCCATCATGGGCGGCAGTTGCTCAATCGACTTGGGCCAGGTGACCGTCAGCCGCCCGCCCGGATTGTAGGCGCCAAACAGAACCTGGGCGATCGCCGTGCCCTCGTCCTGCGAGGAGTGCGCCATGTGCAGGATCGCTGGCACATGCTCCTGGCTCCAGTTCGTCGTGAACGGGAAGCTTGAGATGAGCACCACCACCGTCTTCGGATTCACGGTCATCACCTGCTTCACCAGTTGCTCCTGGTATAGCTGCAAGGTCTCCCGATCGCGGCCCTCGCGGCCTTCGCTCGGGACCGTGCAGGGCAGCGTCGCGTTGCCATTCCACTCCTTGTCCATGTCGCCGCAGCGCGGGTCGTTGCCCACGAACACGATCGCCAGGTCGGACTTCTTCGCCGCCGCCACCGCCGCTCCGCCCGTTTCGCTCTCGGCGTAGTTCACCGTCACCGCTGGACCCAACTCAGCCTTGATGCCCTGTAGCGGCGTCGTGGCGTAGGGAGGCGTCCCGCCATACCAACCCCAACGCACCACGTCGGCGTGCGGGCCGATCACCGCCACCGACTTGAGCTTCGTCTTATCAAGCGGCAGAAAGCCGTTTTCGTTCTTCAGCAAGACGATCGATTTCCGCGCCACCTCAAGCGAGATCGCGTGATGTCTGTCCGAATTCCAAGGTTCGGGCGAATCCTTGATGGTCGTGTAGGGGACCATCTCCGGCGGATCCAGCAGTCCCAATTTAATCACCGTGCGGAACTTCGGCCGCAGAACGTCGTCCAGTTCGGCCTCCGTGATCTTGCCTTCCTTGAAGCCCGCCTTGGCCTCATCCAGATAGCGGTCCAGGAACTGGTTGATTCCCGCCTTCACACTGGCGATCACAGCGGCTTTCTGGTCCGGGAAGGCCTTGTGCCCCTTGACCAACAGATTCACCGCGCCCCCATCGCTCGACAGGACGTCCCCGCCCCACTGCTTCATGACGACGCCGCGCAGCACGGGATGCACGGTCATCGGCGTCCCGTTCCAGGCGTTGTAGGACGCCATCAGCGCTCGCGCCCCGCCCTCCTGATAAGCCATGCGGAAAGGCAGCGAGTAGTATTCCCAGAACAGGCGTTCGTCGAAAACCGAGTTCGACATCCGCCGGTCGTCTTCGTTGCTGTTGGCCAGGAAGTGCTTCAGCAGCGCCGCCGCTTGCCAGTACTTCGGATTGTCGCCCTGCAAGCCGCGCGTGAAGGCGACGCTCATGACGCCATTGAAGAACGCATCTTCGCCGTAGACCTCCTCGCCGCGACCCCAGCGAGGATCGCGCGCCAGGTCGGCCTGAGGCCCCCACAGCGAGAGCAGCCGCCGGTTGTACCTTGCCGTTTGAGTGATGAAGCGCGCCTCGTAGCCCTCGACGCCTCCCGCCTGTCGAATCAGGTCCGGGTCCCACGTAGCGCCCATGCCGGGGGGTTGCGGAAACTGGGTGGTGGCGAAGACCTGGCTGGAGCCGGGCCTCGCGCGCTGCACCAATCCACTGATGCCCTCCGAAATGCCCATTTCCGGCACGCCCAACCGCGGCACGGAGGTGCGCACGCCCAGGCAGGCGATCTTCTCGTCGACGTTCATCAGCGACAACAGGCTGTCGACGCGCTTCGCAATGTCGAGATTCGGGTCTTTAAATGGATAAGATGGCGGCTGCGCAAGCAGCGTCGCGCACGAAAGAGCTTGAAGTATGAAGAGGCCAGTACAGCGTCGCATATGCTGCACCTATTACATTCAAACGGCGCCCGCTCCGCAACCACGACATTCGCGGCGCGCACGGCCCCTCGGCGGGCGGCCTTGACGCGCCGGGACGTGAATGAAGCGCTCCGGCTAGTCGAGGAGTTCGACCTGAAAGTTTTCGATCACCGGGTTCGATAGCACGTCCAGCGAAATCGCCTCCAGTTCCTTGGAGACCTGCTCGCGGTCGGCGCCGTCGGCGATCGCGATGTCGAAGTACTTTCCCTGGCGGACGTCGGCGATCATGGAATGCCCGAGTCCAACCAGCGCCGATTTAATGGTTGCGCCCTGGGGATCGAGTACGGTGGGTTTCAGACTGACGTATACGCGCGCTTTCATGGGAACCCCTATTGTAGCGAACCGGCGCGGGGGCGCTTCCTATACTGGAACTATGAACTTTCACCTGGCGGGCGATTTCAAGCCGCGCGGCGACCAGAGACAGGCGATCGAGGAACTGGTCGGCGGCGTCAACGATGGCGAACGCCACCAGGTGCTGCTGGGCGTCACCGGGTCCGGCAAGACGTTCACGATGGCCAAGGTGATCGAAAGGACAGGCCGGCCCTCGCTTGTGCTTGCGCATAACAAGACGCTTGCGGCGCAACTGTTCCATGAGTTCAAGAGCTTCTTTCCGTCGAACGCCGTTGAGTACTTCGTCAGCTATTACGACTACTATCAGCCTGAAGCGTACATTCCGTCGGGCGATGTCTACATCGAAAAGGAAGCCACCATCAACGACGAACTCGACAAGCTGCGGCTGGCGGCGACGCGGTCGCTGTTTGAGCGGCGCGATTGCGTGATTGTGGCGAGCGTGAGCTGCATTTACGGCCTGGGATCGCCGGAAGCGTATTACGGCATGCTGCTGATGCTTGAGAAAGGGCAGCAGATCACCCGGCAGCAGATCCTGCATCGGCTGGTGGAGATTCTCTATGAGCGTAACGACGGCGACTTCCGGCGCGGGACCTTCCGCGTGCGCGGCGACGTCATCGAAATCTATCCGACCTACGACGACAACGCGTACCGCATCGAAATGTGGGGCGATGAGATCGAATCGATGAGCCAGGTGGATCCGCTGACCGGACAGGTGAAGCAGACGTACTCGCGCCTGCCGATCTATCCGAAGACGCACTATGTGATGTCGCGCGAGACCAAGGAAGACGCCATGCGCAGCATCGAGAACGAGCTCGAATGGTGGATGAAGGAGTTGGAGAAGCAGGGAAAGCTGATCGAATCGCAGCGGCTGTACCAGCGCACCATGTTCGACCTCGAGATGATCAAGGAGATCGGCTACTGCCACGGCATCGAGAATTACTCGCGGCACTTTTCGGGACGGTTGCCGGGCGAGGCGCCGCCGACGCTGCTCGATTACCTGCCCCACGACGCGCTGATTCTCATCGACGAAAGCCACCAGACGGTGCCGCAGTTGGGCGGGATGTTCCACGGCGACCGTTCCCGGAAGGAGAATCTGGTCAACTACGGGTTCCGGCTGCCAAGCGCGCTCGACAACCGGCCGCTCACCTTCGAGGAGTTCGAGAACCGCGTGAACCAGTTGATCTATGTGTCGGCGACGCCGGGTCCCTATGAACTGACCAAGACCAGCGGCGAGTTCGTGGAGCAGATCATCCGGCCGACAGGATTGGTGGATCCCGAAGTGGAAGTGCGTCCCATCAAGGGACAGGTGGACAATCTGCTGGGCGAGATTCGGGCGCGGGCCGAACGCAATGAGCGAGTGCTGGTGACGACGCTGACCAAACGCATGGCTGAGGATCTGGCCGAGTATTACACCGAGGTGGGCGTGAAGTGCGCGTACCTGCATTCGGAGGTGAGCACGCTAGACCGCATCAAGATCCTGCGCGATTTGCGGAAAGGCGCTTACGACGTACTGATCGGGGTGAACCTGCTGCGTGAGGGGCTCGACCTGCCGGAAGTTTCGCTAGTGGCGATTCTCGACGCCGACAAGGAAGGCTTCCTGCGTTCGAGCGGCTCGCTGATCCAGACCATCGGACGCGCGGCGCGCAATATCAACGGGCGGGCGATTCTGTACGCCGACGTCATGACGCGCAGCATGAAGCAGGCGCTCGATGAGACCAACCGTCGGCGGGCGATCCAGGTGGCCTACAACGTGGAGCACAACATCACGCCGCAGTCCATCCTTAAGCCGATCGACATGAGCCTGGTGGCGGTGGCGGAGGCCGACTATGTGACGATTCCGCTCGAGAAGGACGACGACGCCGAGGAGATGACGACGGAGCAGCGGGACAAACTGATCGGCGAGTTGGAGGAGCGGATGCGGGAGGCGGCGAGGAAGTTCGAGTTCGAGAAGGCGGCCCAATTGCGCGACCGGGTGAAGGCGCTACGGAGCCGGGGACTCGACGACGGCGACACTGCTTCCGCCGTCGGTGGGGCCTAAAAAAGGGGCCTCGGACCGCGATATCCTGGAAGCATCCATGAAAGGCAATCCAAAAGTCATCGCTAAACTGCAGGAAGCTCTGCGGGAGGAACTGACCGCCATCAATCAGTACTTCCTCCACGCCGAAATGTGCGAGAACTGGGGCTACAAGAAGCTCTCGAAGTTCATCAAGAAACAGTCCATCGACGAGATGAAGCACGCCGAAGTGCTGATCGAGCGGATTCTGTTCCTGGACGGGTCGCCGAACCTCACCGATCTGCTGCCGCTGAACATCGGGGTGAACGTGAAGGCGCAGTTGGAGAACGACCTGAAGCTCGAGACCAACGCGGTGGCGATGTACAACGAGTCCGTGAAGGTGTCGCGCGACGAGGGCGACAATGCGTCGCGCGAGCTGTTCGAGCGGCTCCTGAAGGATGAGGAAGAGCACGCCGACTGGCTGGAGACGCAGTTGTTCCAGATCAACGAAGTCGGCTACGAGCGCTACCTGTCGCGTCAGATTCCCGACGAAATTCAGAAATAGCGAAACGGGCGGGGCTTTCGGGGCCGCCCCGCCCCGCTCTCGTTCCTATTTGTGAAGCAGCTTGTGCTTGATGTCGGGCCAGAACTCCTTCAACACGTTTGAGAACGCGTCGGTGGCGATCTGTGTGTAGGCGCGCTGGAAGGTGTCGTACACCGTCCGGTTGTCGGGATAGTAGGCGTTACCAATCACGCCGACCAGCGTGTTGCCCAGGATTTCCGAGGTATTGAAGCGCTTCCCGCCGCTATCGGCGCGCGTGATGACGACTCGCGTGGCGGCGTAGCGAAACCGCTTCCAGCCGCTCGCGCCGCTGCCCAGGCGGAAGTAGCGCGGATCCTCGTGAAGCAAGGCGGGCAACGTTCCCTCCACCAACATGTTGCCGATGATCTGGTCGCTCTGCGCTGTGGCGTAGCGGTGGGCGTACCCTTTGAGGCCCTGGCCGAAGGAGGGGTTCGAATCCTCCAATTGATACAGCAGAGCGAACGCGCCGCCCACGAAATAGCTGGGCCAATCGAAGGAATCCCGAACCGCGATGTACATCTTGCGGCGGGCGGTGAGCGGCTGGTAGTCGGCGGTGAGATTGGCGGTGCGATAGTTGGGCATCACACCGAAAATGCGCTTGTCGACGGGCTCCTCGCCGGATTTCTGGGATTGCTGGCCGGCCGGCTCGGCGGGCGCTGGCGTGGCGTTTTGCGCCGTCGCGAGGCCGGCTCCGAGTGCGCACAGCAGTAGCGTTTTGTAAGATTTTGTCAGCACGAAACCCCGGTTGGTGTCCCCCATAACGATGTCTACCGGTTGAGGAGGGTTACAGCAAAGGCGGCGATTACTCCTCCTCGGGTTCGATCTCCGTAGCGTGTTCGACATGGGCCTTCAGCGTGGCGTCGACATCGGCGACGATGCTGTCCAGGTCGCCCGCCGCCAACTCCCGTTCCAGATGGCCGAGCGCAATGCTTACTATGTCGCGGTGGTGAAGCTTGGAGCCCACACGATCGGTGAGGGAGAGCCAAAGCTGGTGCACGCGGTCGACGTCTTCCGGCCATAGCCGCGGCGGATGCGGCCCGAGGTTGACGTACATCGAGGGCCGGCCCGGCGCGATGATTTCGAGCGACAGAGGCGGGCGCGGGTCCGGCAAGCGCTCCCAGGCGCGGCCGATCCGGTGGGCGAGTTCGTCCTGCGCCATGCGTTCAGAGACGCCCGTGACCAGCTTCGACGCGGTGAGGCGGGCGGCGGTCTGAACCATGGCGTCGAAGGGATCGACGGCGGGCACAACCAGCAGGTCCACCTTCTTGCCTTCCTTCTCGGCAAGCGAGACGACATGAGTGAACAGCTCCTGCTCATAGTCGCTGAAGAGCTGGCTCTCGGCCAGGTCGTATTCGGCCGCGCCGGCAGTGACGGAACGTACCGTCATAACGACAATGTCGTGACGGCGAAGGTTGGTGCGTTGGAGAATGTTCCGCAAGTGGTGCAGGCGATTGCCGTCGCGAACAGCCACCACCACGCAGCCTTTGCGGGCGCCGATTTCCTGAGCCGTGATGGATGTCTTCACATCGAGGTTGAACTTCTCGAGCGAGGATTCGTGGAGACTGCGGTTTTTCCGCGCGTTGATGCGCTGCGAGATCGTGAAGACGATGAAGAAGGCGATGGTGAAGGAAACGCCGTAGATGGTGGCGATCCGCTTGGAAAACAGGTTCGCGATGGCCACCATCAGCAGCGCCAGTGTGGTGGCGCCCAGGCCGATGGGCAACTCGATCTTGCCGACCTTCAGATTGAAGGGGAACTTGTATTCCTGGTCATGGCGGTGGAAGCGGATGACCAGCACGGCGAGCGATTTGAGGAAGAAGCTCCAGACGACGCCGAACGCGTAGGCCTCGCCGATCAGGTACATGTCGCCGCGGCTGAGCACAATGGTGAAAACCTGCAGCAGGGCGATCAGGTTGATGATGCGGAAGGTGGTGCCGAAGCGGGCGTGCGGCTTGCGGAACCAGTCCACCAGGACGCCATCCTCGGCGATGCGGTTCATGACGCCGTTGGCGCCGATCAGGGAGGTGTTCACCGCACCGGCCAGGATCAGAACGCCCACGAAGACGACAAAGGCCTGAAACGCGAGCCTCAGGCCGAGCGGACCGACCAGATACATGGTGAGGCCGCTGAGCAGATTGTCGACGTAGTGCGGGCGGTCGGCGTCGGGGATGATCATGCCCGCCAGAACCGTGATCACGCCGGTGGAGACCACCGCGAACAGGCAGACGATGGTGCCCGTGATCTTCAGGTTCTGAAGCTTCGGATACGCGATTTCGCGATACACCTGCGCCAACGTTTCAAACCCGCTCATGGCGAGCAGCGAATGGCCCGAGGCGATGATGATGGCGATGAATGGGATCGTTGGCCAGATGGTCCCGTGCAGCCAGCCGAGGCTTTCCGCGTTAAAGTGCAGATTGGCGGCGGTGGGAGCGGGCACCAACTGCGCCGGGCCGTGCACCAGTAGCGTGATGCCCGACCACCCCAGCATCATCACCGCCATCGCCGTGGTGATCTGCATGATGCGCAACGCGCTGGTGCTCGATTCGTGGATGCCGCGGATGTTGGCGCGCCAGAAAAACACCGTGGCGAGGATGGCGAATCCCGCCGAGAACGTGTCGGTGGGCACGCGCAGATTCGAATGCATCGCCTTGGCGACTTCATTGAAGAGTCCAGCCAGGTACTGTCCCGCGGCGACCGCGCTGATCGGACCAGTAAGGATGTAATCGAAAATCAGCGCCGAAACCGACATGCGCGCCAGAAACGGGCCCATCGCGTCGCGCACGACGATGTAAACGCCGCCGCGCACAAACATCGAGCAGCTTTCCAGGTAAACGGCGCGCACCGCGAAGCTGAAGAGCATGACGCCCAGGATGAACCAGGGCGCCGCGCGGCCGATTGCCTGTTCCGCGATGCCGCCAGCGTAATAGACCGATGAGGCGAGGTCGGAAAGAACGATTGCCGCCGCTCTCCAGAAGGAGATGAACGACAGCATGACAGTACTCGCGACGACGACCGTTGTCGCCTGCTTGCGAGCATCGCTAGCCATGGAATAACCCTCCCGCCCCGCGGGGAGCGGAGCGCTCTTAAGTTGGCCTGCGAGGTTAGCTGACGGGCTAGGGCTTAAAAGTACCCCCCGGACTTTGCAGCGATCCGGTACGCCCCGGAATTGGGTCCCCCGCCCCAGCTCACTGGGTTCGGCTCTCCCTATTGTACTCGCAAAGTCACCGCTACAGGTCCGGCGGATAGTCTCGGCCTGGCCGGGCGATCTGCGCTTCTGTCCGGCCGGCTACCGGTCACATGCCGAGTTCGGCGGCGGAGACGGCGCGACCCTTGCGCAGCGCGTGGTTGCCCATGTGGGCGGCGTTGGCGGCGGTGACGGAGGATTGTACAGGCGCGTTGGGCGCTTTGCGGGAGCGGACGCAATCGAGGAAATTGCGGACGTGGTCGATGGTGCCGTCGCCGGTGGAGCGCGCGGTGATCACCGGATCGGGGAAGTTGGTCTTTTCAGCGGCCAGCACGCCCTCCGGATAAACGGCCAACCCGTCGCGCGTGATGCGCATTTCGGCACGACTGCCCCGGAATACGATGGCGCCGCCTTCCAGGTGACCGACCAGCGTCCCGTTGTAGACGACGGTGAATCCCGGATACGCCCAGGCGGCGTTGATCGTGTCCGGACAGTCCCATCCCTTCATGGCGTAGACCGAACCCATGGTCTGCGCGGACTCCGGCCGCGACGACTGCATGTACCAGTGAATGACGTCGCACCAGTGGGAATGCAGATCCGTCAGGTGGCCTCCGCCGAAGTGCCAATACCAGCGCCATTGCAGGAAGCGCCGAGCCTCGAAAGGCTGATCGGGCGCGGATCCGAGGAACCGCTTCCATTCCACCTTGGCCGGGTCCACGGGGCTGAGCTTGCCGAAGTTGCGAAGATAATCCTGATACCAGGACGAGAGCACAAGCGCGACCTGACCCAAACGTCCGCTATGAACAATCTCCGCGCCGAGCGCGAAGATGTCCCAACTGCGCTGCTGATATCCCACCTGGACAATCTGCTTGGACGCCTCGACGGCCGCGATCAGGCGCGCGCCTTCCTCGATCGAATGGCTGACGGGCTTTTCGACATACACGTCCTTGCCGGCGCGAACGGCGTCGATGGTCATGGGGACGTGCCAGTGGTCGGGCGAACCGATGAAGACGGCGTCGATGTCCTTGCGGTCGAGCACTTCGCGGTAGTCCAGGTGTTCGCTCGCGGCCGGCGCGAGTTTTGCGCGGGCCTCGGCGCGGCGGTTCTCGTACACGTCGCAGATAGCGACAATCTCCGCGCCGCCGACCTTGTTCACATTCCCGAGCAGGCCCTGGCAGCGTCCGCCGGTGCCCATGCTCCCGATTCGTATACGTTCATTCGCGCCAAGAATGCGGCTTTGTGAAAGAGCGGTGAGCGCGGCTGCTGACTTGAGGAAGGTGCGGCGATTTTCAGACATGACGACCCTGTGCCTGGCCATCTTATCGCGATTTGTCGAGGCGCTCAGGTCGGCGGCTACAGCCCCTGCCATTCCTGTTTATCGAGACCCGTGAAGCAGATCGTCGCCTGTCCGGGCAGGATGCCTTCAAAGCGCGCCTTGCCATCATTGTCGAGCGTACCGGTCCGCGTCGACTGGTCCGGCAGAAGCACCTTGTAGGGCTCCCCGGGAACGGGTTGATTGTCCTGGTCCACCAACTGGAACTCGATCCAGTGAGGATTCTCGGCGCAAGGCTGCACCACCGGTTTGTTCGGCGATGAATCGCCCATTTCCTTCATCTGCGACGAGCGGACGGCCAGCTTCATGTCCCAATAGTGTAGCCGGAGATGGGATCGTGACGCCGCGCGGGCGGAGTAGAGTAGAACTCATGACCCGGCGTGAATGGCTCAGTTGCCTGGCCGCCTCGATGGCGCGGGCGGGTTCTGCGATCCCGGCGAATCGCAACATCAAGTGGGCGGTGAGCGCCGCCCTCTGGCGCTATTTCAAGCCCGTCCCGTTCACCGACATCCTGGATGTCATGAAGGACACCGGCTTCATCGGCATCCGTCTGACCGGCTTCCCCGGCGTGTTGAAGAGCTATGGAATCACCGCGGCGAAGATGCGCGCCGAAGCGGAAAAGCGGGGCGTACACGTGGCGACCATCTCATTCAACGGCCCGTTGCAGGATGCGTCGCAGCGCGGGAAGGTGCTTGCGGACGCGCGGGCGGCGATGAGGTTCCTGGCCGATTTCGGGGCCAACCATCTGGTGGTGTTCACACCGGGCCGCGCCGATATGTCCGACGGCGCGTTTCGCGAGATGTGCGCGCGCTGCAACCAGATTGGCGAGGCGGCGGGTGAAATGGGATTCACCGCCGGCCTGCACAATCACCTGAACCAGATGGCCGAAAGCGCCGCCGAGGTGCGACGGACCCTCGATCTCACCGATCCGAAGCTGTTCTGGTTTTCGCCCGATACGGCGCACTTGCATCTGGCGGGCGCGAACGTCGTGGAGATGCTTGAACGCTACAAACACCGCATCCGGTTCCTTGATTACAAGGATGCGCATTGGACCACGCCGGCCGCCGATTGGGTGGAGGAAAGCGGCAAAGTCCACCCAAAGGACTCCCAGAGCGCCAAGTTCTATTCGAGCATCTACGACCTGGGCGACGGACAGGTGGACTTCCCCGCCTGTCACCGCATTCTCAAGAGCGTCGACTATCGCGGGTGGATCTGCGTGGATCTGGACACCGCCCGCAAAGGGCCGCGCGCCAGCTACGAACGCTCCGGCGCCTATGTGACGCGCGTGCTGGAGCCCATCTACTCATGACCCGGCGCGAATTGCTGGCGGGTCTCCCCACCGCGGCCGCGCTTGCGGCGCCAAAGTATCGCGTCATCGACCCGCACGTCCACGTATGGGTGCGCGACCCCGCCTACCCTTGGGCCAAGGAGACGACGAAACCGCCCACGCGGGACGCTGCTCCGGAAACGCTGCTCGCGCTGATGCGGGCCAACGGCGTCGAGAAGACGGTGCTGGTGCAGTACATCGGTTATCGCTGGGACAACCGTTTCGTGCTCGACACGATGCGGAAGTATCCGGCGAAATTCCAGGGGGTGGCGCGAGTGAATCCGACGGACCCTGCGTCGCCGGACCACCTGTCGAAGCTGGCGGAACAGGGATTCCGCGGCGTGCGGCTCAGCCCGGCTGACGATCCGTCAGGCGATTGGATTCGCGGACCGCTCATGCCGCCGCTGTGGAAGCGCGCCGAGTCGTTGCGCGCGCCAATGCAGATTCTGGCGCCGGTCACACGCATGCCCGACATCGCGCCGCTGGCGGAGCGACATCCCGAACTGACCGTCGTCATCGACCATATGGCGGACTGTCCGGTGGACGCTCCCGCCGAACTGGACAAGCTGCTGGCGCTGGAACGGTATCCGCGAGTCTTTGTAAAGATCTCACATACCTGGTCGATTTCGCGCGAAAAGTACCCATTTCGCGACGCTCATGCACACGTCAAGCGTCTATACGACCGTTTCGGTCCGAAGCGTTTGATGTGGGGAACAGACTGGCCGATCGTGGAGGAGCGCGCCAGCTATCGCCAGGCGCTGACGGTGGTGCGCGATGAGATGAAGTTCCTCAACGAGGAGGACAAACGTTGGATCTTCTCGCAAACGGTGGAGCGCGTGTGGCCGTTCGCCTGACTCAGACCGTCGCGGCGCGGAGTTCCTGCTGGGCGATCTGGGAGGCTTGATCGGCGACCGGTGCGCCGGCGTAGACGGCCACCTGCATCAGTACGTCCTTCAGATCCTGCTCGTCAAGTTCCAACGAAAGCCCGGCGCGCACCTCCAGCCGGAACTCCTCCGAGCGGCCCAGCGCCGCGGTGAGTGCGAGCGCCACCAGGCGTCGAGCACCCGCGTCGCCATCCGGCGGGCGGGTCCATCTGGCGGCCCACGCATAGCGATCGATCAGTTCCTGGAAGTCGAGCATAAAGTTCGCGGCGTTCGCCGAGGCGCGCTCGGCCGGCGCCGGTGGGTCAATCCGAGGAGCGGCCGGTTCGGGCAGCAGGAAATCGAGCAGCGCGTGGGTGAACGAAGCGGGACGCTCCAGGTTCGACAGGTGCGCGGAAGCAATTTTAGTGACGCGGGCGCCGGGAATACGCGTGGCGAGCACATCGCCGTGGCCGGCCCAGGGCGTCGACTGATCCTGGTCTCCGCCGATAACGAGCGTGGGCACGCGAATGTCCGTCAACAGCGGCAGGTTGTCCAAGTCGCGAATCGCGGCGCAGCAACCAGCGTAACCCAGCGGATTGGTGGCCAGCAGCGTGGTTCGAATGGTGGCGGCGGCGGGACTTGCCGGCGTGGTGAAGAAGCGCTGCATGGCGGCGGGTTCGACGGCCGTCATCCCCTGTTCAAGAACGGTGAGGCGGCGCGCTTCGAACTGGCGCGGATCGGCGACGCGCGGCGATGTGTTGGCGAGCACGACGCGGTCCAGGCGGTCCCCATGATGCGCGGCGAGCCACTGGCCGATCATGCCGCCCAACGAGAGTCCGCAGTAGCTGAAACGCTGCTCCCCGGCGGCGGCAAGCACGTCGGCGGCGAGTTGGGCGATGGAGTAATCGCCCGGCGGCGCGTCCGAGGCGCCGTGGCCGCGGAGGTCGAGCCGCAGCACCCGAAAGTGGCGCAGCAGCGGAGCCATCTGCGGATCCCACAATCCGTGATCGGTCCCCAGCGCGTGCGCCAACACCAAAAGAGGCTTCTCGGAAGAGCCTTCGAGACGGAAGTATATGCGGCAGCCTGGCGAATCGGCAAAGGGCATCCGGTCATGCTCCCCTGAACAGACGCCGGCGAAACGTTTCGGCAAATCGTGCGGCCATCTCTTCGATCTTACAAGCCGGAGGGGGCCTTCTCGCATACACGTTTGGAGTCGCGTTACCGGTTACCAGGCCGCCTTCGGCGCTGATATAAATAGGCGACGGACTGGACGGAGTTCTCACCGGTTCAGACAGGAGAAAACAAATGCGAATCCCACTGTTGTGCGCGGCCTTGGCGGCCGCGGCCGGCGTCGTTTCCGCGCAGAACGCCACGTCTACCCGGCCCCCGATCATCGACATCCACGTGCACGCCATGATGGGCATTCCGGGCGCCCAGCCGGCATGCGCCAATGCGCCCGCATTTCTGGCGTCGGATCCTGCGAAGAAAGAGGACCGCTTCGGCTGGCGGACAGTGGGATGCGCAAATCCGCTGCTGCCCGCCAGGACGCCGGCCTCGTATGAAAATGAAGTCCTCGCGGAGATGGAGCGCCTCAACGTCACCGCGGTGGTGATGGGCGACGAGAAGACAGTGAACCGATGGAAGACCGACGCGCCCGAACGGGTCATCCGTGGCACAAGCTTCCGCGCCGACGCGCTGAGCGGCGACAACAAGGTCGCCGAGCTCAAACGTCTGCGGGAAGCGTTCACCAAAGGGGGATTCGCGGTGATGGGCGAAGTCGGGCCACAATACGCCGGCATGTCGCCAAGCGACCCGGCGCTCGACGAGTACTTCGCGCTGGCGGAAGAGTTGGACATCCCGGTCGGAATTCACATGGGAACCGGCGGATCCGGCCGCGCGAACATCACGACTCCGAAGTTCCGGGGCTCGATGGGGAATCCGCTCCTGCTGGAGGACCTGCTGGCGAAGCATCCGAAATTGCGCCTGTGGATCATGCACGCCGGCTATCCCATGATGGACAACCTGCTGACGCTGTTACAGGCCAACTCGCACGTGTACGTGGATGTGGCGGGCCTGATCTGGAGCTACCCGATCAAGGAAGTCAACCGGTATATCCAACGGATGGTGGAAGCAGGCTTCGAGGACCGCGTCATGTTCGGAACCGATCAGATGATGTGGCCGAACCTGATGGCGCAATCTATCAACATCATTGAGACGGCGGACTACCTGACGCCCGAACAGAAGCGCGACATCCTCTACAACAACGCAGCGCGATTCCTGCGACTGGATCCGAAGAAGTAGCGGGCTACTTCGACGGACTGACTTTCACCAGCGCCGATGCGTGCGGAGCCAGGTGGAACGTCCGCACGCCGTCGGCGAGGCCCACGTCCTTGCGGTCCCACAGATCGCGAACACGACACGCCGGCGGGAGATGCAACGACCGCCAATCCACACGAACGTCAATGGTTCGCGAATCGCCCACATTGAATACCGCGACATACTTCGCACCCTGGCCTGCATCGGCGGCCCAGATGACGCTGGGGCCGGATTCGGCTACGGGCCGTCCGCGCAGGCCCTGTTGATCGACGGCGAGAACCTCCTCATTCGTTAGCAGGGAGAGGGTCCATTCGTCGTTGCTCGGCAAGTCGCCGCCGAACATCAGCGGGGACTGCGCGATCGACCACAGCGTCATCAACGTGCGCTGTTCATCGCGGGTGAATCGGCTCATGCGATCGTCGCCGCGCTCGGCCCGGATTCCGATGCGTCCTAGGGGGAGCATATCGGCGTCGGGCCAACCCCCGGGACGTCCCGCCGCCGCCCAGACCGACAGTAGGATGAAGTTCAGGCGCAACGCCTTCCAGTCGTCCCAGAAATCGTCGGAGATCCGCCACATGTTGGCGTTCTCGCGAAAGAAGGCCAGGTCCTCCACCATGGCGGGCCCGGGAGACAGGCTCAGGACGATGGGACGGCCGCTCTTCACAATGGCGCGATGGAGGGCGGCGATCTCTTCGCGATGCGCGGGCCGGGCGATGTCGTCGGCCTTGATGTAGTCGACGCCCCAACTGGCATAGAGATCGATGATGGAGTCGTAATAAGCTTGGGCGCCGGCCCGGCTCATGTCAACGCCGTACATGTCGGTATTCCATGGGCACAGCGAGTGTGTGTCGGCGATGTCGCCGGCGCGGATCTTCGCGTTCTTCACCGGGAGGTTCGCGGCCGCGGCGCGACGCGGAATCCCCCTCATGATGTGGATTCCAAAGCCGAGTCCCAAACCGTGGACGTAGTCGGCGAGCGGCTTGAACCCGGCGCCGTTGGCCGAAGACGGAAAGCGGTTCGGAGCGGGGATCAACCGCCCGAAAGCGTCCATCGCGAGGTCCGCGTCATCGCGGTAGCCATGCGAGCGGGGCTTCTGTTCCGACCATTGGATATCCACCACGACGTAGCGCCAGCCATGCCGCTTCAGGTGCTTGGCCATGTAATCGGCGTTGGCTTTCACTTCCGCTTCCGTCACCGTGGTTCCATAGCAATCCCAGCTGTTCCAGCCCATGGGAGGCGTCAGAGCCACTCCCGGACTGGCCGATTGGACGGTCAATGAAGCGGTCACAAGAAGGCAGAAACAGGCGACGGGACGCGGCATCAGCCCATTCTCGCACCGGTCGCGCCTCGGGACTGGGCCAGTAATCGCTGTGCTAAGCTCGGGGCAGTGAGCGCGCGGATCTTATGTGTTGTGTCGAACGTTCTGGGAAATCGAAGTCTCAGCGACACAATGCTCGGCGTGCTGCGAGCGATGCCTGGACTCAGCGTGGAAGTGATTCCGCTAGGGTCTGAGGACTTCCGTCGCTACCCGGCTCCGAAACTGCTGCGAGTTAGCAACACGCTCGAATCCGCCGTCGTGGTTTCGCGCAAGTTCCGCCACACTCCGATTCCTCCGCACGACGCCGCGATCTTTGTCAGCCTGGATCTGGCCGCGCATGCGCTGCCCTACATGCCCGCGACGCCTTGCGCCGTCGTGACCGACGCCACGCCGGCCTCGATGCGACGGCTCCAGATGGCCAAGGCAACATCTTTGAAGCGCAGGGCGCTCCTGCAGGCAAGCGGCTACTGGCAGGAGCGCTGGCTCCGCAAGACGATCCATCGAATGGACCGGTTCCTGCTGTATTCGACATGGTGCCGCGACTCGCTGGTGAACGACTACGGGGTCCCGGCCGAGCGCTGCAAGGTGATCATGACGCCGAAGGCGCCTCTCCCGTTGCGGCCGTCGACTCCGCCTGGATCGCCGTTTCGTTTGTTGTTTGTGGGAAACGACTTCCTGCGTAAAGGCGGCGACCTGATGATGGACGCTTTCAGCCGGCGCCTTGCTGCCTGCTGTTCGCTGACGATTGTCTCGAACGACCCGTATCTGCGGGGGCTTTCGCTGCCCGCGGGGGTTCGGTGGATCTCAGGACTGACGACGGCCGAGGCCGTGGCGCCATTGTACGCCGGACATGACTTGCTGTTATACCCATCGCGCCTGGACATGTTCTCGCACGTGATCGCGGAAGCGGCCATGGCTGGCGTACCCTCATTCACCAGCGACGTAGGGGGTGTGCGCGACCTGGTTCAGCACCGCGTTACCGGCGAGGTCCTGCCGTTAAGTGCAGGCGCCGACGCCTGGGCGGCCGCTGTGCTGGACCTGGTCAACGATCCAGTCCGCCACGCCGCCTACGCCAGGGCCGCGCTCGCTTTCGCGCGTGACGCTCTTTCAATGGAGAAGTTCGAGTCGGTGATGCGCGAAACGGTAGGAGCCCTGTTGCCCCAGTTTCCAGTCGGCGCTTAGGCTAGGGACAGACAGGATCGCGGCTTACTTTTTATCGGAATTTCGCGATCTGAATTATCGCGGGAATAAATGGTCGGGGCGAGTGGATTCGAACCACCGACCTCCTGGTCCCGAACCAGGATGACGAGGAAAATCAATAACTTAGCTGTGGGCGTAGGCATTGAGATGGATTTCGACAGGCTGTTACGGCTCAATAACTTGAATCTGATCACGCCCTCCATCGTCGATACAGGTAACAGCGCGTCTATGCGTGGGGTGGGCATAGTATTGGGCATAGCTCCTGATGCGCGGGGTGACATCCTATCGGAAATGTCCGTCTCGACAATCGCGCACCGCGGATTCATACCAGGACCAGAGCGGCCCGGGCGAGAAGGTAGCTTTTTGGAATGGAAGGCGAGTCTTTGCAAGGTTCGAGTATTGCGACTATTGCGCGAGTTTCGAGAATCTGATATCCTGCGGACGTCATGAGCGTGGCAACCCGAGAACCGATCACCTTACCAGCAACTGAGCGGGAGCAGGTTCGCGAATTTGAACGGATGCTCGACCTTGGCGCTCCAGCACTGGTCAGCGCCTCAGGAGAACGGCTGGTCGTCCCGCCAACCGTGTATGACGTTCTCAGAAAAATCGTAGAACTCATGGCTGAGGGAAAGTCAGTGACCTTGGTGCCTGACAATCAAGTTGTCACCACACAGCGAGCTGCCGATTTGCTCGGCATGTCCCGGCCGTTCTTCATCAAGCTGCTCGAGACAGGCGCCATGGCGCACCACCGTGTTGGAAATCAGCGTCGTGTGTATCTACGCGACGTCCTTGAATTCGCTCGCAGACGCGATGAAGAACGTGAGGCTGCTCTCGACCGTCTCTCCCGTCAAGCTTTTGAAGCTGGGTTGTACGACCGCAACGTGATGCCGGAGGGTGGCGGCGATGAGTGAGAGAGTCGGGTGAGAGCAGACTTCAAAGTTGTCCTGGATGCCTGCATTCTAATTCCAATGCCTTTGGCCGACACCTTGCTGCGGCTTGCCAGTGGCCGACGCCTGTACCTGCCAAAGTGGACGGATCAAATCATGACCGAAGTGAATCGCAACCTCGTGGAGAACTTCGGCCTGACCGATGAACAAGTCGCCTACAGAGAGAGTGAGATCCGGCGCCACTTCCCAGAAGCGTGGGTGGAAGGCTACGAGGATCTCGTGTCCGCTATGACAAACCACCCTAAGGATCGGCATATCTTGGCTGCGGCCGTCCGGTGCAATGCGGAAGTCATCGTCACCCAAAACGTGAAGGATTTCCCAAGAACATCGCTGGAGCCGTACTCGATAACCGTCATGGGGCCGAGCACTTTCCTGCGCAACCTGTATGATCTCGATCCCGGGGTCATTGCGAGCACGCTCCTGCGCCAGGCCGCATCGATCAACAAGCCTGTCGAATACGTGCTCGAGAGGTTAAGCGTAAACGCCCCCGCCTTCGTGAGCTTCTTTAAGGCGACAGGTGCAGGAAGAGAGGCAGGATTGGGAGAATGACCGCGAACACGTTCAGGCGCTCAGAAACGTTGCCCTTACCCATGTCCAGCAACGGAGCCAGAGACTTGTGCTACGGCTACTCGGTCGTCTCCATTAGATATTCTCCAGGCCTGCCCACGACACGGGAGCACCGCCTTTCGACATAAACTTTTGGCCCTCGATGCGGCATTCCCCCCGCACCCCCGCCGCAACTGTGATCTCGCCTTTTTGCGGTCTTCGCTTGGCACAGGCCGCCGCAGCCCGGCTTGAAACAAGGCGATTATGCGAAGCTGTCGCGCGCACCAGGACGGGGCTGGGCTCATTGTGGCGAACTTCTTAACGCGGTCGTGAACTGGGCCGACGGCGCATCGCGGCTTCAAGTCTGGTGACGATCGATATAACTCTGACGACTCTTCCGCAGAACCATCTACTGTCTTCCATCCCGCGCCAACCCTCTATCCCGGGTACCGACCGACTCCAATTCCTTATAGATCGGGAACCCTCCGCAACACATTGGGAAACTGCGGGCCGGGGTCAACGTCTGTCAAGCCTTCCCACACGACCACAGGCTACCAACCAGATCGGCTCCGTGACCGAAACGCTGGACACGATCGACCTCGCGACACGGAACAACTATCGCTGCTTCGTTTCACACCGGCCAGGAGAAACCGAGGACACCTTTATCGCGGATCTGACCGTGGCGACGCGAGCAGGCCATATCAAGACTGGATCCGGCTGCCGAAGCGAGCGGGTCGCGAAATTCAACCAGTTTCTGCGCATCGAGGAGCGCCTCGGCCCGCAAGCGAAGTTCGCAGGGCGCTCTGCTTTCCGATGTTGAATTTCTAATTGGACTTGCCCCCAAAACTGAGACAAACGGTTAAGACTCAAATTTCATCGAATGGAGAAAATTTGAGTCATGGGATTGTCTCGTAGGCAGTTCACCAAAGAGTTCAAACTGGCCGCCGTGCGGCGGCTGGAACAAGGGGTGTCGATCGCCGAGGCGGCGCGGGCGTTGGAGGTAAACCCCAACGTCTTGTGTCAGCGCCGGAATAAAATGACAGCATTTCCGCCGGTTTCGTAGTCGGGGAAAAGGCCCCAGTGGCGGGGACGCGGTATGCACTTTACATAAGTTTCTAAATCGGCTGCCCCTAGAGCGAAGCGCGATGGCGGTCGCGCCGCCATGGCGTGCGACAACGGGCTCATGGGAGAACGGGTCTGCCGCTATTGCCAGAATTCATTTCATCCCTCCAAGTTTCAGCCTGCTCAGACCACCTGCAGTGATCCAGCGTGCCAGCGGCAACGCCGTGGCGATTACCATCGACGGAAAGTCGCAACCGATCCGGTGTATCGGCAGGGATGCCTGGACAGCGCTCAACAATGGCGCGCCGAGCATCCGGGCTACTGGACACAGTTGCTTGAACAGAATCCTGCACGGGCGGAACGGAACAGGCAACGCCAGCGACACCGGGACCAGCAACGCCGTCAACGCCGTCTTGCCAACAACAACTCAGCTTCGAATCTTGCCAACAACAGCCCAGATACCGCGCAAGCTATTGAATCTAAACCATCACCTGTTTCTTGCCAACAACAGCCCTCTGGTCAACCAGTCGCCTTTTGCCCCATAAAGGGAACCGAACCATGCTCACCGCCGACCAGATCAACGACTTGCATCACCTGTATTGGGTCGAGCACTGGGCCATTCGCAAGATCGAACAGCATCTGCACATGAGCTGGCGAACGATCAAGAAGTATTTGAAAGCGCCGGCACAGTCGCCGGCGGCGCGGTCCCGCCTCAGCAAACTGGATCCCTTCAAACCGACTATCGCCGAACTGCTGGACAAGGACGCCCGCGCCAGCGCTGCCGTCATCGAGCAGCGACTGCGGCCGCTTGGCTATGACGGCGGCCACTCCATCCTGCGCGAATACATCCATAAGGTGCGCCCGCAGGCGCAGCCGAAGCGGGCCTTCGTGCGCATGGAGCCCGAAGCCGGCGAACGCTTCGAGGTGGATTGGGGCCACTTTGGCAGTCTCAGCTACGAAGGCGATCAGCGTAAACTGTATGCCTTCGCCTTGGTTGACGGACACAGCCGAATGTCCTACCTGGAGTTCACCCACAGCCAATGTTTTGAGACCTTCGTGCGTTGTCACGTTCACGCCTTCACCGCTTTCAATGGTGTGAGTCGGGAAGTTTTCTATGACAACCTGGCTACGGCCGTCGCCGAACACGATGGCCGCCTGGTGCGCTTCCATCCGCGGTTCCTGGCATTCGCCCGTGAATACAACTTCGTCCCACGGGCCTGCAATCCGGCCAGCGGGTGGGAAAAGGGGAAGGTCGAGCGCGGCGGCATCGGATACGTGCGCCAAAATTTCTGGCCTTTGCGCGATTTCACCGATCTGCACGATGTGAACCGCCAGGCGCGAGAGTGGTTGACCCAGGTTGCCAACCAACGTCTCCATCATGAGACCCGACAACGACCCATCGATCGCTTCCGGGCCGATGCCCTACGCCCGCTGCCGGTGATCCCTTACGATTACCGGGACAGGGCAGAGGCCTTGGTCCACAAAGATCTCCGCTTGCAGTTCGATGGCAATCGCTACTGCGTCCCGCATCGTTTTGTCGGACGTCGGCTGACGGTGAAAGCCGATTCCAGTTCCGTTACCATCTACCATCGCTACGAGGAAATCGTCTCCTACGCGCGCAGTTGGCGGCGAGGCCAGACCTTTGGTGCCGAACGCTTCGAACGGGAACTGGCCGAAGAGCGGCCGGCGGCCCGCCGCTCACAGGCGCAGCAGCGCTTCCTCGATTTCATGGACGGCCTCTGCGCCTATGACGTGGCCGAGGGATATCTGCGTGGTGTGGCCGATAGCGACCGTGTGCTGTCGCGCCAACTGAACGAACTGTTGGAGCTGATCCGGCAGTATGGGCCGGATGCAGTGGCCGGTGCCCTCGCTAAAGCATATGCCGCTGGTGCGTTCGGCGCCGACTACATCGCCAACATCCTTTGCCAACAGCAATCGCCCCGCCGGACGCAGCCGCCCCTTCGTCTGCGCGACCCGCGATTGAACGAACTGGCGACCGATCCATTGTCGCTGCTGGCCTACGATGCATTCATCCTTGAATCCGGAAAGGAATCCGATGACTCTGACCGAGAAACTGGATCAACTGAGCCTATCGACAATGAGCCGCCAACTGGAGACGACGATCTCTGAAGCCGCCGCCAAAAACCTCAGCGTCGCCGCAACATTGGAATGGCTTGCGGACATGGAACTGGACGCCCGGAATCACCGCGCGATCGAACGCCGCTTCAAATGCTCACGCTTGCAGGCGCAGCCCAGTATTGACGGCTTCCACTTTCAGCATCACAAGTCCCGGCTTCAAAACAAGAACCGCATCCTGCGTCTGCTCGACCTCGAGTTTCTACACAAGGGAACCAACCTTGTGTTCATCGGGAATCCTGGGGTCGGCAAAACATTCCTATCGAAAATTATCGGATGGCGCATCTGCCAGGCCAATCAGCGGATCTTGTTCACCACGGCCATGGATATGCTGAATCATCTGCTCGCCTCGCAAGTCGATCACTCGTTGGTCCGCAAGCTCAAGACTTACACCGAGCCCACGGCGCTCGTTGTCGATGAGCTAGGGTACCTCGCCCTGGATCAGCAGACATCGAATCTGTTTTATCAGGTCATCTCCACGCGGCATAGCCAGAAACGGTCCACAATTATAACCACGAATACAGCCTTCTCTGACTGGGGCAACATCCTCTTTAACACGACCATCGCCACCGCTATTGCCGACCGGCTCGTTGAAAATTCCGAGATCTTCTTGCTGGGCGGCGACAGCCTCCGCAAATCGAAGAATCCGAACCCGCCGGCCGAGTAGCTGCGGTCGGCTCCGAGCAAGCGCCGCACTGTGCGATACCCGTTACGGAGAAGTCCGCCGGGCTAACCCCTCAACGGCGCTGCCACTGGGAGCGGGAGCTTTAGAGTTCCCGCTTTCGGAAACTCACATCCCTCATCGATGTTCAACTTCAGCGCCAATCACCTGTTCCTGCTCTCGCGGACGGAATACCGTTCGTGTGCGGTGTTCTTGATGCAGGACCGCGATACTCAGCGCACCTATCGTCTTTACGACTTCACCAAAGCCCTGCTCATATCGCCTGATAAGGCCTACTGCATAGCGGGCAAAGTCAACAGCGCCGATAGGCTCTACCTGGTGATCGAATCGGTCCGGCCGGACACCAAACACGCTCGATGTTCCAATGCTCCTGCCCACGTTGACGGCGCAGGAGGGTCGTCTATCGAGTAACCCGACGTCGGCTAACTGAACACGCGCCGCGCGGCGCCTCAATCGCCGCACGAAATTGTAGTCGTGTGCCTCGGCGTCGTTCCCGGCGGTCATCACGACGTGAAAACCGGCGAAATTGCTGCTCTTTTAAACCGGCGCTAACAGTCTTGCACCGGTGGCGGCGGGAGTTCCGCCAGGGGCCGGGCAATGTGTTTCCGGGTCAGGGGAAGCAGCGCTGGTCCGAAGGCCGGATCGCGGAGTTGGAGCGGAAGGTCGGCCAGCAGACGCTGGAGATCGATTTTTTGAAGGGGTGCTTGCAGCGCATCGAGGAGCAGCGGATGCTGCAGGCACTGACTGGAAGTCCGCGGTCTACCAGAAGGTCCAAGAAGAAATGAAGGCCAACCGGGGACTGACGATCGGGCGCATGGTGGAGCTGGGCGGCGTGAGCCGCGCCAGCTTTTACCGCTATGGCGGCGGCTGTGTGGCACTCCCGAATCGCGACATGGATTTGCGCGATGCGACCCAGCGGGTCGCGCTGGAGTGGCCCAGCTACGGCCGTCCGCGAATTACGGCTGAGTTGCGGCGGCAGGGCTGGGTGGTGAACCCCAAGCGGGTTTACCGGTGGATGCGCGAAGACAACCTACTGTGTGTGCGGAAGCGGAAGTTCATGGTGACGACGGACTCGAACCACGACCGCAGAGTGTACCCGAACCTGGCCGGGGAGATGGTACTGACCGGCATCGACCAGTTGTGGGTGGCCGATATCACCTACATTCGGCTGGCAAGCGAGTTCGTGTACTTGGCGGTGGCGATTGATGCTTTTTCGCGCCGTGTGATTGGCTGGGCGCTGGACGTCACGGTGGAAGACGACCTCCCTCTGGCGGCTCTGCGCATGGCGCTGGAACGGCGGCGGCCAGCGCCCGGTCTGGTGCATCATTCCGATCGCGGCAGCCAGTATGCCTCCGGCGATTATACTGACCTGCTGAAAGCCCACGGCTGCCAAATCAGTATGAGCCACAAGGCGAGTCCTTGGGAAAATGCCGGATGTGAATCGTGGATGAAAACGCTAAAGGCCGAGGAGGTGTACCGGCAAGAGTATCGCGATCTGGCTGAAGTGCGGACTTCTATCGCGCAGTTCATCGACGACGTCTACAACCAGAAGCGGTTGCATTCAGCGTTGGGATACCGGCCGCCGGTGGAGTTCGAGCAAGTGGTGGCATCCTCCCGCCAGCTGGAGGCTCGCGCATGAGCAACACACACAGGGCGGCGAGGATGGGGAAAAGCAGCGCGGGCAACGGTGCGGCGCAAGTAACCGTCTGGGTCACCGTGGCGGCGGGGAAACTGTGGGCTGGCGAGCCGGAGGATCTCATGCACCTGGGCGGGAGTCCAATGCTGCGAGAGCAAGCGCCTGGCGACCCACAAGTCGACGATGCTCCAGTCGGGGTGAGGGAAGCGTTCGCGTATGTGCCAGCGTTCCATACAGTCCTGATAGATTTCCAGCGCCACCGAGGCAGCCATGGCGGCGGGAGCAGAATCCTGGAGGGTCGCGTGCGGGAGCGGAGGCAGCGAGGCACACTCTCGGGCCGAGCGCAGCAGAGCCTGGGCGCTTGGCGCCACACCGGCTTTGGTCTCCACGACTTTGACCCAAGGGGCGTAGCCGGCGAGTGTGCGCCGCGCGGGTTTCTGATTGGTGAAGCCTGCGAGTCTTCCCAGGTGACACCAACCGGTGCTGGCTCGGTCCCCGCCGTAGGCTATCGCCAGCAGCTTGCTGGCAGCGGCCGCCACCGCCGGTTCCAGGGGTGCGTGGCTGAAGCGAATCCAGGCTTGCAGACGGCCCGGGCTGGTCTGCACCACCACACACGGATCATGCCCATGCGCGCGCATGATGGCGATCACCGCCGGCCCGGCACAATCCAGATCGACGAGAACGTAGCCTGCGTTTCGGTCGCCGGCGAAGGGTTGTACGTAGACGTCGCATCCCTCGCGATTGCGGGCGCGCAAAAACCGGACAGTGGCCGCGCTACTCAACTGTTGCGCGGTCCACAGCCGCTCGCCAGGAAACGCCTTCCGCGTCTGCTGGTGAATCAATCGAATCAGGTACAGTTCGCAGGGCATGGCGGCGAGTTGCCTGCGAATAGCCTGCAAAGTGAGAAACAAACCGCGGTCCATGACCGCAATTTTGGAGTCGAACGGAACCGCCGTACAATGAATTTTCAGCGGACGGCAAACTGTGTCTTATCTGTTTGTCTCAGTCGAGGGGGCAGGTTCAAATCGACCTACACCCTCTACATCTGGGCTGTGTCCCATCCGGGACACAGAAGGTCTCGCTGGCTATCGTCAACAACGCTTACGCCGACTACTTGGCCGGGCCCTCGCAGGTAACGCTGACGACCTCGTGGCAGCGATTCAAGATCACTGGCACGCTGGCGAGCGGCCAGACCGGCCTCTGGATCGTCGTCCGCCAGTTTGTCGGAAACGGCGACGACTGGACCACGGGCGACATCCATCTCTAGGGCGCCTGCCTCCAACAGGGTGACGATCCGCAAATCGCCTACACCCGGACGTGGGCATCCCAGACGCCGCACCGGACTCGACCACCTCGCCCCTTAAGATCCGCGCCGCCAGTTCCAAGCTCGACGACAGCACCCTCCTGGAACTCACCGCCAACGGCAAACTCATCCTCGCCGGCGGCTCCGGTAACAGCTATCGCTTTTCCGAGCGCGGCATCGCCAACAACCGATCCGGCTGGTCCGGCGTGCTCAAGGTGAAAACCCCGGCTGGGACCACCCTTGGCTACATTCTTCTTTACTCGAATCCGTGAGATCCCGATTCATCACAGCGGATTTGCGGCTCGAGTATCAGAACACCAAAACCTTGTCCGCATTATTCGTCCAGCAGGTCAATTCGTCCATCGAGCTTCGATGTGTGCCCGGCGCAAGAGACTCTGGCTTGAGGCCGCGCGCATCCATGCAGGAACCACAGACACCGATTTTGCCGCCTTTCGACGAGACGATCTTGAGCATTCGTTCGATGTTGTAGTAGCCGTTCGGCGTCGTCTGGCCGGCGACGGCACACGAAGCGGCATCACCCATCAAGAACACCGACACGCTCGTCTTTTCGTCCTTCACGAGGGAGTTTGCCAGGCGAAGGCCGTTGTAGCTGCGTTCGGTTCCGTACGGGGGATCATTCAAGATGATGAGATAGTTCATTGCCGTTCCTTTGAGAAATGAGAACCTACAGCGTGATCGGTATGCCGTAGAGCCTTCCGCCGGCTTTCACTACCGAGCCGATCAGTGACCGCCGGAAACCGACCGGAGCCAGCCACCATTTTTCGAAAAGCACCTTGCCCAGGTGCCAGGCCTTTCCGATCTGCCTCAGTTGCACGTTTGGCGCGGGTTCTGCGAAGAAGTTGCCAAACGCGAACCCAGCCAGGTCCTCGCCGGCCTCCAGCATGCAGTACCCGTCACCGCAAAATGCCGCTTCGCACGAACGTCCGGTTACCTCAGCGACGATCCGTTGCGCTACCACTTCGGCCTGGGCGTGAGCAAACACGCCGGCTTTGGGTAACATCAGCGGCACATCCGGCTTCCACCGCCCCGGAATTGGAATCGCTGTCACGTCTCCGATCGCATAGACACCGTCCTGACTCGTCCGCAATGTCTGCGGATCCGCTGGAACCCATCCAGCCTGGTTGGTGAGCCCAGCGTCCACGACGGCTCTTGGCGCGCGGTGAGGAGGCACCGCGACCAGCAGGTCGTATCCGACGCGCGTCCCATTGTCGAAGCTGATCTGTCTCGCGCCCGGGTCCACGGAGGTGAGCTTATGCAGCGGGTGGAACTCGATCCCCTTTGCGTGGAGCATTCCTCGAACGGCTTCACCAAGCTGCGGGCCTGCCACCGGCATCGGCTGCGACTCCGGTGTAAACAAGTGGATCTCCACCTTCGAAGACAAGCCACGCCGGCGGAAATAGTCCGCGATCAGCATGGCCCCCTCGTGAGGCGCACCAGGGCACTTGTACGGCATGGCTGAGACAACGACGGCAATCCGTCTGCCCGAAAAACTCTTGAGTGTGTCCCGCAGGCGTGTGGCGCCCTCGAATGTGAAGAACGTCTGCGACGCATCAGCCAAGCCCGGGATGGCCCCGGGAGCCAGATCGGCGCCCAGAGCCACGATCAGGTGATCGTACGCGATCTCTGCGGCGCTGGTCCTCACCTTCCGCTGGACGGGGTCGATGCCCAAAACTTCCGCCTGGACCAGATCGACGCCCCTGCGCAGAAGACCTGCCAGCGGCCTGCGGATCTGGTGCGGCTCACGATCTCCCGTCATGAGCCAGAGGAATGACGGAGCAAATGCGTGTTGCGCACTCTTTTCCACCAGCACGACACGATGGGCGGAAGGTAGTTGCCGCCGAATTTCGTTTGCGGCCACCATGCCGCCTATACCACCGCCGAGCACCAAGATCGTTGATGTCATCTTTCCCTCTCCATCTTTACGAGCGTCCGGCCCGAAGACGTTCCGCCGCGTCAGCGACGGCGGCAATCGCGGTGTCGATGTCTTCCTCGCTGGTCATGCGTCCCGTGGAAAATCGGATTGTCCCCCTCGCCCATTCCTCCGGGATACGCATCGCCTGAAGCACGTGCGAGACAGTGACGTGACCGGAGTGGCACGCTGCTCCCGCGGAAGCGGCTACCTTGTCCTCGATGGCGGCGAGCAGAGCGCCTGCATCCAAGCCCTCCACGCTGGCGCTCAGCGTGTTCGGAAGCCGGTTGTCAAGATGACCGTTGACGCTGAGATACGCCACCCGCTCAAGGAGCCCGGCCTCCAGCCTGTCCCGCATGCGGCGCATATGCTCACGGTTGGCCGCGAGATCCCGATGCGCCACCTCGCACGCTTTCCCCAGACCTACAACTTCCAGAACATTCTCCGTGCCTGGCCTTCTGCCGCCCTCCTGCCCAGCGCCCTCCATGAATCGTTCCAGAGCCGTTCCTTTGCGGATGTAAAGCGCCCCCACGCCTTTCGGCGCGTACAGCTTATGGCCGGCGATCGACACCAAGTCCACTCCCAACGCACGAACATCGGTCGGAATCTTGCCGGCGGACTGAGCCGCGTCCGTGTGAGAGACAGTGCCCCGCGCCTTCGCCAGCTCCGCAACCTCCTCGATGGGCTGAATCGTGCCCACCTCATTGTTCGCGTGCATTAGCGTGATTAGGATCGTCTCCGGGCGAATCGCCATTTCGACATCGCCGGCGCTCACCATGCCGTGCCCGTCGACGGGCAGATAGGTGATCTCGAATCCGTCCTGCTTGAGCCTCTCGCAGACTCCGGTGACGGCGGGATGCTCAATCTGGCTCGTGATGATGTGCTTGCCATGGCCCCGCCGGGCGAGCGCGATACCCCGGATGGCATGGTTGTTGGATTCAGTGCCGCCGCTGGTGAAGAGGATCTCAGCCGGCGTGCAGTTCAACAGGGCGGCCACCTGGGATCTCGCCGTCTCGACGGCCTCGCGGGTCTTCCGGCCGTACCAATGGGAACTGGACGGGTTGCCGAAGTGCTCCTCAAGATAGGGGCGCATGGCCTCGATCACCTCGGGGGCATGCGGGGTGGTGGCGTTGTAGTCCAGGTAAATCGGATGCTTGGTCAATCTCTTCTCCTGACAATCACAGTCGCGTGTGATCCCGCTGTCGATCGGCTAATGCACTTCGCCGGCCACCACCGGCAGCCCTCGCGCCTGCCAGTCGGCGACGCCGTCTTCCAGCCGGAACGCAACATAGCCGCGGCCCCTCAGCATCTCCACCGCCTCGACGGCAAGCACGCAATAGGGGCCGCGACAGTAGGCCACAATCTCACGATCGTGCGGCAGTTCGGCCAGGCGGCGTTCCAGTTCCTTCAGCGGCACTGACAAGGCACCGGGCAAATGGCCGGCGGCGTACTCCTCGGGCGGCCGCACGTCCAGCACGGTGACAGCGCCGTCCCGTACCTTGGCCAGGAGTTGTTCGCGGTCCACCGGCACCAACCCCTGCCGGGCTTCCAGGAACCGGCGCGTGATCTCTCCGACTTCAGCCAACCGCGCTTCGGCCAAGGATCGGAGGGACCGGTAGAATTGGCAGACCTGCTCATCGGCTAGCCGGTAGGTCACGTACAGACCGGCCTTTTCCGCCTCCAGCAACCGGGCCTCGCGGAGCGCCTTCAGGTGTTGCGAAGTATTGGCCAGGCCCAAGCCCGCCTCCTTGGCCAGGGCTTCCACGGTTCGAGGACCCTGGCAAAGCAGGTCCAGAAGTTCCAGCCGACTGGGGTTCGAGATGGCCTTACCGATTCGAGCAAACTGCTCGTAGATGGCGGTTTTGAAACGTCGATTCCGGCTTGCCATGGTTGCTTCAGTACTTTAAAATCTACTGAAGTACTGATCCAACGTCAAGAGTCTTGTCCGGCCTTGATGCAAGTTATTGAAATCTGAGAGTATTACTCGTGATATCCCGAATGTCCAACGATCAGAAGAGCCTTCCGCTGCTCCAACATGCCCTGGACGCGCCGAGCGCGTTCACTCCAGAAAACCTGCTCGAAGCAGTGCGAACCGAGCGAGACCTTCCGCGGGATCCGGTGCCCGAAGTTTGCGTCCTGGAATTCGATGGGGACTTGACCGACTGGCTCGTTGGGACGGGCCTCGCCACGAGGTGGCACCCGTGGGCATGCTTCCATACTTCCATGGAGACCGTGGAAGTGGACGGCGAACGCGTCGGGGTGATCGCTCGTACAATCGGCGGCCCATACGCGGTCCTCGTTGCTGAACAGCTCGCGGCCTCCGGAGTACGCGTCATTCTCGGACTGACATCGGCTGGACAAGTGTCCCCCGGATTGAAGATTCCAAGTCTTGTGATACCCACGACTGCCATCCGGGATGAAGGCACCTCGTACCACTACCTGCCGGCCGCGGAGAGCGTTAACGGCGATGCGGGCTTCGCACTCGCTCTGCAGGCGGAGCTTGGCGGACTCGGTTTGCCGGTTGTTACTGGTCCCGTCTGGACGACAGACGCGCCGTACCGGGAGACCGCTCAGCAATTGGAACGGCACGCGAGAGCTGGCATCCTTGCGGTGGAGATGCAGGCAGCTTCGTTGTTCTCCTTTGGCGCCGCGCGCGGCGTCCCATGCGGCGTCGTCGCCCACGTCACCAACGGTGTCGATCACTCGGCGGAAGCTCAGTTCGAAAAAGGTACGCACCAGCTCGGGCTAGAGATTCTCAGGGCCACGGCGCGTGCCGCCAGGCGCTGGTGGACACCTTGTTGAGGCGCGCCATTTCGCGCCCGAACAATGCCACCTCACCCTGAAGACCCACGGGCCCGGTCCCAACCTCGGCGACAGTACCCTCCTCGAATTAGCTCTCCCGGCGAACTCATCCTCGCTGGCGGCTCCGGCAACTGTTACCGGTTCGCGACCTTGGAGCCGCCAACAATCCCTCCGGCTTGGCCGGCGTGATCAAGGTGAAAACCCAGGCAGGGATCACCCTCGGCTATGTCCTGCTGTATTCCACACCGCGAAGGGCGTCAACTGGCAGCATGCTCATTTCAGAAGGGACTGCGCAATCGCGCGCGTTCGCAAAGCCGTCACGGCCTGCTGACGAACCCACTCGGGAGCTAGCGGGTGTGTCGCAACGCCGCTGGTGCTCATAGTGAAGTTTAGTCCCTTGAGCAGTGTGGCGATTTCTGCTTGTACGTGCCCGGTGGAGATCAGCACGGGCTGGATGAGCACCTTGGTGTCCGCGCCGTAGCTTTTGACGCGGTCGCGGAGAAGGGCCACGGCGGCGTCCTTGATGGGTTTGGGAGCATCGTCGCGAATCGTGGCTGCATCCACGCGGCGGAACCCGAGGGCCCATTGCAGGTAGGCGGCTTGCACCTTTAAGCAGGCCAGCCACTTGTCGTTGTCGGCATCATCGTTTGGACCGTGCGCCACCAGGATCACGGACTCGTTTTTCGGGTCTTTCGAGGCAGACCGTACTTGATCCGCGAGGACTCTGCCGAGCAGGCGGTCGCTGTCCATCGCGGGCGTGACGAGGAGTTCCGCCCGGGTCTTCAGCGGCTCATGCGTGTAGTGCTCTGGTGCGTCTCTGCGGTCTCGCCCGTAGTAGCGGATCTCCTCATAGTGGTCGCTGAAAGAGGAGACCAGCAGGGGTACGATCACGATTCGCCTCGCGCCTGCCTTGTCTAGCCGCTCGGCTACCTTGGTCAATTCCTGGTCAGGTGTCCGAGGGGTCAGAAAGGCAACGCCCTTGGGGCCCGCCCAATCTATCTTGTCCATCATCTGGATGACTCGCTCGTTCCATCCTTCGGCCCGCGCGCCGTGGGCAACCACTAGGAGTGCCTCATCGCCCGGTGTTTGCGCGCCTGTGGGCAAGCACGCCAAACCGCAGAACGCCACCGCAGCCGCTGTGGCAAAAATCCTTCTCACTCTCATTTCGTTCATATCCTCGCTTTCGGAATTCTGTAGTTACCTTGCCGACGGCTTGACCACGATCAGCGAGATGGCCGCCAATTGGTCCTCATAGCGCCGGAACAGACTTCGCATGCGGATCACGCGGGCACGCGCGACCGGTTTGCGCGCCACGTTGAGGGCGATTCGCATCGCGCCCAGCAAGCCTTCATCCTGAAGAACGCGCATGGGTTCGAGCAGATGCATCGGCGCCCGCCGTTCCTCGCGAACCTCAAATCCCGCGCCTTCCAGCAACCGCCGCCACTCTGCCCCGGTGATAGGCTGCACCCCAACATGGATCGCCAGGGAGAGTTCGCGTTGTATCGCCTGGCGAATTTCCGGGTCGATATCATCCGGCGTCAGACACAGCTCGTGGATGCCATAGCGCCCATTTGGCCGCAGGATTCGGAAGGCCTCTCTGGCGATGCGGGCCTTTTGTTCGGGCGTCTGCATGCTGAGCATGGCCTCGCCGTACACCACGGTCGCGGATTCCGGCGGCAGCCCCGTACTCTCGGCGCTTCCTTCGAGGCACCTGCAGTTCGGGCCATTCAGTCGCCGCCGCACGCTCATGGCTGCCACGTGATCCCTTTCGATTGCGGTATAGCTGCGCGGTGACGCCGCCAGCGCCATCCGGGCCGTGAGGCCGAGGCCCGGCGCGAATTCCACAATCTCATCCTTTACGCCGACATCCAGCGCGGAAAGCATCCAGCGGGTCAGTTCCAACCCGCCGGGACGCAGCACTCGCTTGCCCAGGCTGGCCAGCAGCCAGTGGCCCGGCTGGCGGTCTGTGGCGATGTCATGCCCGCTTGCCAGCCGAGGTGCAGTGATAGATTCTCCCATGGTCCATTCCCTCCTTCAGTCATGCAATCGAACTGCAAGAACTCCCGGCGCTACCACCGTCGCCCTTCGAGGCTGTTCTCGCCTCCAATACCGCCGCTGCCGCAGGTCCTGCCTCCGGGCGAAGAGTACGGCCCTGGTGAGCCATCCCATGGCGACGCCAGCGGCAGCCGCGCACACGTTCACCCCAGACAGGCTGGCTGCCGCCATGACGCGCCGAAAGCCACGGCGTCCTCCGTCAAGAGATGCCCGGAGTTCGACGGTTGTTAGCCGGAGCGCCGTACGGATGAAAAGCCGTGCGACAAAACAAATGGTCCGCATTAGCCAGCCAGGACAGTCGAGCGATTGTGGGGATGCTGCCAGCGCCGCCATCTTTGTACTGGAGTCCTCATCCAGCATTCGTCCCGGCGTCTCCAGCCAAGCTCTTCGAATTGTGCTCCGCGTTCCCATTGGTCACTCCCCTCGAAAACGCCAGCGCAATCCCAACCGCCAGGTTCGTCCGTAGTCCGCACGATCGAACGCGGGCGTGGCCAGCGTGAGTTTCTGATCGCGGCTGTCTGCGATGTTGTCGATGGCAAGGAATGCTTGCAGGCCGCGCGGAAGTTTCTTCGAAGCGTACGCATCCCAGATCTGGTAGCCATAGCCATACGTCCCCTGTGCCGGATTGAGCGGCCAGCGACTGAAGAACGTTTCACGCACGTTGGCTAGCAGACCCCAGCGGGGGTAGTTGTAGTCCGCTTTGATATAGCCCTGGTGGCGGTGGCGCTGCGGCAGTGGAAGGCCTGTTGCGCGATCCTCGGCATCGAGAAACGTGTACGCCCCCCACAGTGCAACGTGCCGGGTCACCGCCACCTTCCCGTTCACCTCGACGCCCTGTGTGCGAGCACGATTCAGATTCAGGTAGATGTAGGTCACGCGGTTCAGCAGAGGGTTGAAGCTGAGCGGGACCCCGTAGGGCGCCAGCATTGCGGCCAGTTGATCCGCAGTCTGGGGAGTGCCCACCGAATAGGTGTCAATCAAGTTGTTGAGCGTGTTCCGGTATAGATTCAACCCAAATTGCCAACGGCGCTGTTGATAGCCGACGCCGGCAGAGATGCTCTCGCTGTTCTCAGGGCGCAGCGTCGGGTTGCCGATCACCTGATAGAAACTCGAGGGATTCGCGAACCGGTAGTAGAGTTGGCCGATGTCCGGCGCGCGGAAGCCCTTGCCGAACGATCCTCGTGCGACCCAATGGTCCGTCAGGCGATAAACGACTCCTATCTTAGGGACCAGATGGTCACCGTAGAGAGAGTGGTGCTGGTAGCGCCCACCCAATGTGACCGTCAGTTTGCGAAACGGCTGGAGACGGTCTTGAAGCCAGATGTCATTTGTGGTCGCCTGCTGCCCCGCGTTGTCGCCGACGAGACGATTGGCCCCGCGATAGAGGTCCTGTGCCCACTCGACTCCGCCCTGAAGAAGTTGGCGCGCACCAAACTGGTGGGAAAGGGTCGCGTCCAGGCGGTGATACCGCTCATTGAGGTTCGCAAAACCATAGCTGGGTGTATTTGTTCCAACCAGGTCGGTCTTGGAGTTTTCATCGTAGCGGGCAGTGTAGGCACGGGTCTGGAGCGTAGTGGCCGGAGTCAACAGGAAGTCACCGGTGACTGCGTACATCTGGTTGCTGTCATTGCTGGTTCCGAGCGTCAACCCCACGCTCGAATTCGTGAGGCCTGTCTGGTGATTGTGATAGGCCGTTGCGCTCATGCCGATTGCGGCCCGCTCGCTGAAGCTGTATCGAAGCTTGGTCAGGATGTCGTTCCGCGTGAAGTCGGGCCCGACCGTACTGGGATTGCCGGGCAGCAGGCCGTAGGAGTCTTGGCGATGGCTTTCCAGGTCCGTGAAGAAAGTGAGCTTCTTCCACCGAGCACCGAGATCGATGCGACCGTCCACAGCGCCGAGGGATCCGCCGGAAACAACCGCACCGAGACTGAGCGGTTCGGTTGGCTCCTTGGTGATCATGTTGATGACGCCACCAATCGCATCGGAGCCATAAAGCGCCGAAGCGGCCCCTTTGGCGACTTCAACTTGTTCCAGCTTGCCGACGTTTTGCCGGTTCAGGTTCACGTTTCCACTCTTGATTCCGCGGGCTCCCACGACCGGCAGGCCGTCCTGCAACACCAGCACCTGCCGCGAGTCGATGCCCTGGATCTGCTCCCCGCCGACGGTCCCCGAGGAACCACTGCGGACCAGGACGCCGGGGATCTCTGCCAGCACGTCGCTCACGCGCTCGTAGCCTGTGTCACGCATCTGCTCGCGCGTGACGGCCTCCACCTTGACCGGAGAGTCGACCTGGAGTTCTTCAACTCGGGAGCCCGAGACGACCGTTATTTCCTGGCTCACGCGCGCCACTCCAAGCTGGATCTCGGGCACCTTCACCTGCTGCGACATTCGAAGCTCGACGATCCGGGTTTCATTTGCCAGACCGGACGCCGAGATCGACAACAAGTAGCGGCCCTCGGGAAGATCTGTAAACGCGAAGTCGCCGGAATCGCTGGACACTTGCGTGCGAGAGAATCCAGTGAACGAATTTCGAAGAGACACAGAAGCCCGCGGCACCGCCAGGCCGCTGGCGTCACTGACGTGACCTTCCACTCTCCCGCCGTCCACAGGGGGATGAGATGGGGTCGCTACCTGGGCGCTGAGGGATGCGCACAGGAGGATTGGCAGCATCAGCGCTGCACGTTTTGATGGGTTTGAAGCTCGGTTTCCAGCCATGTTCCTTTCCCTTGAAAGCCCTGGCCGGCAGACCTACAATGAGAGAGGTCGCCAGCCTCCGGGTTGTCGATTCCCAGGTCCCTGTGGTGCTTCGCCAAAAGTCTGCCGCGGGGACCTGCTTCGATTTCTCTTCCTCCTTATTAGAGCCGCCAGTGCGGCCTCTGTCTCCCTTCTACGCGCTCTCCTATCTTTTGTTGCTGTTGCGGCAGACGCTGCACCGGCCGCCCACCTCGAGCCTGGTCACGAGGATTTCAAACCCGGTTTGCTCGGTAATTTCCCTCTTGAGCTGCTCAAACAAGGGGCTGCTGAATTCCTCGACCTGACCGCACTGGAGGCAAGCCAGATGCACGTGATCCCGTTTGGGTTTGACCTCGTAGTAGTGCTTTTCGCCGTTCATGTGCATCAGATCGAGCTCATCGACAAGGCCGAACTTCTTCAGCTTTTCTATGGTCCTGTAGACGGTGGCCCGATCGATGCCTGGCTCTCGCTTTCGAGCCAGCGCGAGCAGCGACGAAACGTCCAGATGTTCCTTCGCTTCCTGCATGGTCTCGATCAACACTCGCCGTTGTGTGGTCATGCGGACACCTTTCGATGTGAGCTCTTCGAGTAGCGATCGCCGGTCGGGAGCAGTCTGTTGCATGTGCTTGTTGCGACTAAGTCGCATCTAGAAGCCCAAAAACTAGCTGCGAATCATTCGCAGCTATGGGAGTCTCTAGTCCGAATTATGCCGGATTGCGTGATTCGGTGTCAATGGATTTCTGCAACTCAGTTGCAAATCGGCTCCGGGTGGACATCCAACCGTCCCACGCTCGGTGCTCATCTCCTTCTCGGCGCACCCGGCTGGGTATCCCCCCGAAGAGCGGTTTACGTGTACGTGTTGTGTCGCCGAGGCAGCAGCCGCGCCGAGTTCAGGATGAACGTCATCTCGGATGCGACGTGGATGAAGGCGGCCATCAGGGGGTTGAGCAGACCGAATCCCGCCAGGACCATGCCTGCAGCGTCTACGGCGAGCGTCCCGGCGAAGTTCTGCCAGATCACGCGGCGCACCCGCCGTGCGATGCAAACTGTCTCGGCAAACCGGAGAAGGTCGTTGCCTAGCAGCACTATATCGGCGCTCTCCCTCGCCACATCCGTACCCGAACCCATCGCGACACCGACGCTGGCCGCCACCAACGCCGGAGCGTCGTTGACGCCGTCGCCCACCACGGCGACCGTTCGTCTTTCATCTTTCACCAAGGAGGTGACACGCGCGAGCTTCTCTTCGGGCAGAACTTCGGCCGCAACTTCTACGATTCCAAGCTGCCGCGCAACATCCGCGGCCACTGCTTTGGAATCGCCGGTCACGAGGATGGCGCGCAGACCCATTCCAACCAGGTTGTCAATCGCCTTCCTGGCTTCGGGACGGACCGTGTCGGCGATTGCGATGACACCCCGAACCTGTTTCCCCCACGCGACAAACACGTCTGAGACGGCCTCGACTCCATGGCAGCGAATCTCCGCCACCGACAAGCCTTGATCCTGCATCCAAGCTGAGTTGCCGACAAAAAAGGCCGTGCCATCGACATCGGCGGCAATGCCACGGCCCGGAGTGTAATGAAAATGCTTCGGGTCCTTTGCTAGACGGCCATTCTCCCGCGCATAGGCGACAATTGCTTTGCCGAGCGGGTGTTCGGAATGGAGTTCGGCGGCGGCCGCCGCCTCCAGGAGGCTCTCGACGCTCACTCCTGGCGCTGGAGTCACGCGCTGAACTTCAGGTCGGCCTAAGGTCAGCGTTCCGGTTTTGTCAAGCACAATCGTGTCGACTCGTCCCAGCGTCTCAAGATAAACCCCGCCTTTGATGATCGCTCCAAGCCGCGCGCAGCGACCGATGCCACCCAGGATGGCAAGCGGGGTTCCGGCTGCAATGCCGCAGGCGCCGGCCACAATAATGACCGAGATCGTCGAAACGATGTCGCGGCCAATGATGTAGGTGAGGGCGGCGGCGCCAAGCGCGAAGTAGACAAGATAGCGGGCCATTCGGTCGGCAAGTCTCTGCACAGGCGCGCGCAAGTGCTCAGCATGTTCAACGGCTTCGATGATCTTGCCGTAGCTCGTATCCCTGCCTACGCGTTCCGTTCGAACTTCGAGAACGCCCGACTGATTGATGGAACCCGCGAAAACGCGGCCGTCAGCGCCCTTTTCGACCGGCATCGACTCACCCGTAATCTGCGATTCATCAACGAACGAATGGCCCGAGGTCACGACCCCATCCACCGGAATGCGTGCGCCGGGAGTAACGAGAATGACCTCTCCGATGCGCAGTTCCTGTGAGGTAACGATCTGCACCGAACCTGACCGCCGGACGGACACTTCACGCGGCAGGAATTCGAGAAGATCACGAATCGCCTTGCGCCCGCGGCCCACTGTCAGCCCTTCCAACAGTTCGGCCGCGAGCACAAAACAAGTGATGACCAGAGCCGTGAAAAGCTGTCCTATGGCCGCCGCCGCAGCGATGGCAATCGTCATAGACAGTTCCATCGTCATGCGCCGCTCGCCGACGTTGTCGAAAGCCTCCTTCCAAATCGGCCAGCCGCCGACCACGAGCCCGAGAACACCGATGACACTAACTCGCTGAAATGGTTCCCAGACTCTGAACCAGACCGCCGCAGCAGCAGCCGCGACGAGAAGAATCCGGGCAGCATCCGGCCATTCGAAGGCGTGGTCGTGGTCGTGCGCGTGATCCGGCACATGCTCATGCACGCTTGCAGCCACAGTTTCCCTCACTTCAGGTAAGCCTTCACTACTTCCACGAGTTCCTCAGCAGCTTTCTCCCGCTGGGCTGCAGCCGCCGGCTCAACGACGTGCACACGGATGTGGCCTTCCACAACTTCGGCCATCAGGCCGCTCACAGCGCCGCGAACGGAGGCAATCAGCCGAAGCACCTCGGCGCATCCGGATTCGGCTTCCAGCGCACGCTCCACCGCCTGGACCTGGCCACGAATGCGCCGAACGCGGGCGATGAGCTTGGTTTTGTCGCGAATAGTGTGGGCCATTGAGCATAGTATAGCCCGCTATACTATGCTTGCGGCTGACCAAAAGATCGCAGCCTCACCCCAGGGGACGAATGTCAGCAGGATCGCGGAGGGCAAGCGCTCCCGTTCCTCCCAGGGCCTTCGGCTGGGAGTCCGCATGGCAAGGCATGAAATACGCCCCAGGCTGTTGTCAATGTGGTGGTGTCACGTAGTGGCGTCGCTCCCCAACGTCTCTTCCAGGATGTCAGTCGGCGTCTTTTCCGTCATTTCGCCTCCTCACTGATGATGCACTTCGGCCCAAGCTTCGACCCTTTCCATCAGCGCGCGCTGAAAACGCCCTCCCGGCGGACTGTCTGAGTCCATCACGTCAGAGTTGAAGCCTCGTCTCTTTCACTTGAACAACCAATGCCGCACGCGCCCACGGGAATATCGCTCTGACGGCGTCAAAATGCGGCCCCGATGTTTGAAGCTCGGCGTCGCCCGCAATGCAGCAACCTCGCCCCGGCTTCCCCTGAGAGCCTAGCACCTGACGCGTGCCACAGAGCAACTCGACACGATTGTCACGCGCCAGATTCGCCTCCGTTCTGTGCATGCCGCCCACGGGAATTGTGAGCGTGTCATCCTCGACGCCCACCGCACGGACGTAGTCGCCCCAAGTGGCTACAATATGAGGGCCCTCCAGTCCGGCCGTGGCGATTGCAATCCACTCCGTCTTGTCGATTACTTCTCGGCACACCCCTTCGATTTTCGTCATGGTTCAATCAACCTCCTTTGTGACTCGACAACGAGTTCTCTCCTGCTCGGGGAATTGCCGGCAGCCTCAGAACGTCAGGGCCTTTTGTACTCCGGATCGGAGGCTGGCGATC
>JAFDVZ010000009.1 GCA_018268715.1 Acidobacteriota bacterium
GGTGGCCCCCGGCCATGCATGGTTGAAAATTGAATACTTACGGGCCCTCGACCAGCCCGAACCCGGCGATTGGGGCCCGAAAACGGCCTCCGAGGCGCCCCAAAAACGCCGCATTTCCGGCCGACGGACTCCCGAAATTCCACAAAAAGGACGTTGGGCCCTTGCACGTCAGCGACAAGGTCCTTTACTTCTGCGCCTGCTAGGCGCTCTCCCTACTGCCGGTGATCGGATTCCGGGACCGGCGGGGGAGCATCGTCGGGGGCCTCTCGACGTTCATCCTGGGCCGGCTTCTCGAAGGCGCCCAACACTTCACGCCGCGCCGTGATCGCTCTCCTTCTTCTACCTCACTCGCCCCACAAAGCCCTTTCGGCCCCGCGCAGCCCATTCCCCCTCCTCGAGTGTGACCAACAGGCCAGAGGCGTCTCTGCTCATATCAGCTTTCCTGGAATGAACGTCGACGGGACGGCGCAAAGGTTCGCCGGCGTACCGGTAGGGCATGAAACCCTCGCCACCACAGGACTCATCGAACGTCCAGGCGGGCAAAGAGAAGAACGAACCGAGAATCCGTCCACCCCACTGCAATTGCCCGCGCAGCCTTCGCCTATAGAACGGGCGCGAACACGATGCAGACAGGCGAACCGAGCTCGAACTTCTGCCCGGTGCCGGTGAGCTTGCCCGTCTTCGGGTCGAGCTTCAAGAGCGTGAAGTTGTTCGAATCCTGACCTTCGGCGAACAAGTAGGTGCCGCCGGGGGCGATGGCGAAGTGACGGGGAGTCTTCACACCGAGCGGGGCCGCCTCGACCATCTTCAAGGTCCCGTCGGACGCGATAGAGAACACCGCGACGCTGTCATGGCCGCGATTCGATGCGTACAGGAACTTCCCGTTGGGATGCACTTCGATTTCGGCGTCCGAGTTGTTGCCGGTGAACCCTTCGGGCAACGTCGAGATAGTCTGCTTTTCGGTGAGCGTCCCTTTCGCGGCATCCCAGTCGAAGGCCGTCACGTTCGAGAAGAGTTCGTTGGCGGAGTAGGCGAACTTGCCTTTCGGGTGGAATGCAAAGTGACGTGGCCCCGATCCCGGCTTCAGCGAGGCCGCCGGCGGATCGTTGGGCGTCAGGGTACCCTTCTGCGCATCGAACTTGTAAACCATCAGCTTGTCGATACCGAGGTCGGCCGCGATCACAAATTTGTTGTCCGCCGAAGCATAGATCGAATGCCCGTGCGGCTCGCGTTGCCGGCCCTTGTTGACGCTGGAGCCGGCGTGTTGGATGGCGGCCGTGGCTTCGCCTAACGATCCGTCGGCCCGGATGGGCAGCACAGCGATGGAGCCTCCCCCGTAGTTCGCCACCAGAACGAACTTGCCTGTGCGATCAATGCTCACGTGACAAGGTCCGTCGCCGTGTGACGAGACCGTGTTCAGGGCGGTCAGTTTGCCGCCGAGTTCCATGCGGAAGGCCGTAACGGAACCGGTGCGCTGACCGTTGAAACGGCCCACCTCGTTCGCCGCGTACAGGTACTTGTGGCTGGGGTGGACGACCAGGAAGGTCGGATTCGGCGTCTCCGCGACGAGGCCGAGCGATTCAACCTTCGCGGTCGCGGGATCGAACTTATATTGATAAATGCCCTTGCTCGATTTGCCCGTGTAGGTTCCGACATAGAAATAGTACGCGCCCTTCTCGGCGGCGACGGCGGATGCGGCCGTCATGGCGGCGAGCGCTAGACCCAGAGCGGGCTTCAGGAATGCCATTCAAGATTTCCTTTCGTACCGATGGTATCAGCAGATCATCAGGCCAGGCGCTGGTCGATCCAATCGAGCACGACCGGATCGAGCCAGAAGCGAGGCTCGCCTCGTGAGATGAATCCCAGGTGACCGCCGTGGGGAACCGCGAGCAGTCGCAAGTTCGGGTTCGCGGCGAAGGCCGGATGGCTATAGACGGCGAAGGGGATCAGCGGGTCGTCAACGGCCTGGACGATGAGGGTGGGTACCGCGACGCCGGCGAGGAAGTTCCTCGAGGACTGCGTTGCGTAGTAGTTGTCCGCCGTTCCGAAGCCGAAGAAACGGGCGGTGTACAGGTTGTCGAAGTCGTAGACGGTGCGGACTTCGTCGAGGCGGGAGACGTCGTAGAGTGACGGGTGCTGGCGGGCGCGCGTTCGAATTCGCTCCTTCAGGCGGCGCAGGAATCGTTGGGCGTAGAGGAGATTCGCCCGCTGCTCGAGACGCTTGACGCAGGCGGCCAGGTCGATGGGAGTCGAGACGGCGATGACTCCCGCGAGCAGTTCTTTCGCGGCGGGTCCCAGTTCGCCGGCGAGTTTCAGCGACACGTTGCCGCCCAGGGAGAATCCCCCGAGGAAGATCGGCGCGGCGGACGCGCGGGCCAGTTCGCGCAAAACGTGGAGCAGGTCCGATGTTTGGCCCGCGTGGTAGTTGCTGGGGGCGAGATCTTCCGTGCCTCCGCAACTGCGCATGTTGAAGCGATGAACGCTGAGGCCCGCTTCGAGCGCGTGCTGCGCCATGCTGCGCTTGTAGCCGGCTTCGTGCGAGCCTTCCAGTCCGTGCACCAGCACTAACTGGGCTCGCGGGGCGTCGTGAGGCGACTGCGAGTAGACCACCACTTGCACGTCCGGTTCGGTCCGGAACAGGCGCCGGGTGACGGGGTAGCGCGCCGTATCGAGTTTACGGGGCCAGAAGTTGCCGATGATGGTGAGCAGGTGCGGATTCGTGACCAGGGGACGGAAGGGCTTCAATCCGCTAGTGTAACGAAGCCCGTCCGGCCCTGGTTCGGTTAGCGGCCGTTGAATTCGCGTACGGCGTCGATCATCGCCACGATGTTGTCCACCGGCGTCGCCGCCTGGATGTTGTGAATCGCGTTGAACACGAAGCCGCCGCCCTCCGCGAACAGTTCGCAGCGGCGTAGCACCTGCTCTCGGACTTCAGCCGGCGTACCGAACGGCAGCGTCTGCTGGGTGTCGACGCCTCCGCCCCAGAAGACGATGTCGCGGCCGTAGGTTTGTTTTAGCGTTTCCGGGTCCATGCCCGTCGCCGAGCATTGCACCGGGTTCAGGATGTCGAAGCCGCACTCGACAAAGGACGGAACGAACTTCGACACGGCTCCACAGGAGTGCTTAAACGTCTTCCAAGGCGTGTGCTGGTGGATCCAATCGTTGATGCGGCGGTAGTAAGGCAGCCACAGCTCGCTCAACGTCTTGACCGAACAGAACGCCGAGGTCTGCGTGCCGAAGTCCGTGCCGCAGATGTTCACCACGTCCACCAAGTCGCGCAGACGCGCGGCGAGGCGCTCGTAGTTGGCCAGCGCAATGTTCACCTGGCCTTCAAAGACCTTGTGCACGTAATCGCGGCGCGACGTGGTTGAGACGTACCACTCGGCCACGTCGCGGATGCCCTTGGGATGCTTCAACCCAACGCCCGGGACGACTCCGATGTCCCCCAGCGCTGTTCCGCCGAAGTTGGCGATGACGGCGCGGCCAGTCGCGCGCGCCGCCCGCGCCACCGTTTCGAAATGGTCGAGATCGGCATCCGAGAGCGGGCCGTACTCTTCCAGGTTCTCGGCCGGATTCAGGTTGTCGTCGTCCACGGGGTCTTGCCGCGTGATGGCGTCAAAGAAGTAGCCGTCCCTTGGCATGCGGCCGCTCGGCGGCGCGGTGAGATCGCCTTGCGGGTAAATCAGCGTGTCGCCGTTGTCATCCACGGTGACGGTGAAGCCACCGGGCACGAGGATCTCCAGGCCGTCGTACATGCGCCAGGGCTTCCAATCCGTCATTGGGAAGCCGTACCGTGTGTTGAGGCCGCGGATGCCTTCCGTATCGATGCCCATCGCGTCCTTCAGGTCGCCCGCGACTTCGCCGAGCATGGCGCCCGGATCGAGCACTTTCACCGGCTCGTGTCCGAGACCGTAATAGCGACGTAGCGCCGCCACGCAACTGATGTGAACGCCTGAAACGTTGGTGCTGCCGAAGTCGACGGGCACACGGTCCGGCGCGTGATGGGCCAGCGATACGCGCACCCGGTCAGCGGAAAGCGTCTGGGGGGCCATCTCAGAGCCCCGCCAGTTTGTTCAGCCCGTCGATGTAGGCTTTCACACTGGCTTCGACGACGTCCGTGGATGCGCCGCGACCCGTAACGCGACGTCCCTCCGTCTCGAGCACCACGGTGACTTCGCCGATCGCCTCCGTGCCGCTTGTGACGGCGCGAATGTCATATCGTGCGAGCCGCACCGAACGCCCCACCACGACCAGCAGCGCCTTGTAGGCGGCGTCCACCGGGCCGTCGCCGACCGCCGCGCCATCCTTCACCACATCGCCGACGCGGAGGCGGATGCTGGCGGTGGGGATGGCCGACGTGCCGCTGAAGAACTGCAGATATTCGAGCTTGTAGGTCTCCGGAACGGAGTGCAACTCGTCGGCGAGGATCGCCGCCAGGTCTTCGTCAAAAACCTCCTGCTTCTTGTCGGCGACCTTCAGGAAGCGCTCGTAGGTGCGATCCAGCTCTTCGTGCGAGAGCGCGTGGCCCAACTTCTCGAGGCGATCGCGCAAGCCGGCGCGGCCTGTGCGGGCGGTTAAAACGACACGGCTCTGCGCGAGTCCTACGTGCTCGGGCAGCATGATCTCGTAGGTCTCCCGGTCCTTCAGAAAGCCGTCGACGTGGATGCCGGAGCTGTGCGAGAAGGCGTTGGCGCCGATCACGGCCTTATTCGGTGGAACGATCATGCCGAGGCTTTCCGCCACCATGCGGCTGGTGCGGTAGAACTCGCGCGTGTCGAGATCGGTGTGCAGGCCCCAATAGTCGCCGCGTGTGCGCAGCCCCATCACCACCTCTTCGAGCGCGGCGTTGCCGGCCCGCTCTCCGATGCCGTTGATGGTGCCTTCCACCTGCCGCGCTCCGGCCTTCAAACCCGCCAGCGAGTTGGCGACGGCGAGGCCGAGGTCGTTGTGGCAATGCACGCTGATGGTGGCCCGCTCGATGTTGGGGACGTTCTCCTTGAGGGATCGGATGAGGGCGCCATACTGTTCGGGGACTGAATAACCCGTGGTGTCCGGGATGTTGACGACGGTGGCGCCGGCGTCGATGGCGGCGGTGATCATCTCGAACAGGTAAGCGGGGTCGGCGCGCCCGGAATCCTCGGCGTAGAACTCGACGTCGTCGGCGAACGTCCGGGCGAGGGTAACGGCGTGGCGGGCCATCTCGACCAGCTTGGCCTTCTTTTCGGCCATCGTACGACCGTATTTGTCGTCGCCGAACTTGCCGCGGACGTGAATATCGGAAACGCCGATGCCCGTGTGGATGCGCGGCCGCCTGGCCTTGGCAAGGGCCCGGCCGCAGGCTTCGATGTCGGCGGGGACGGCGCGAGAGAGCGCGCAGATGGCCGGTCCTTCGATTTCCTGGCCGATCTGCTGGACCGCTTCGAAGTCCTCCGGAGAGGAGTTCGGATACCCCGCCTCGATCACGTCGACGCGGAGACGCGCGAGCTGCCGCGCGATGTTCATCTTTTCCCGGCGGCCGAGGCGGGTGCCCGCCGCCTGTTCGCCATCCCTGAGTGTCGTGTCGAATACGAAGACTTTTTCTGACATAGATTTGCCGCGACCGGCGGTTTCCAATAAACTACTCTTTTAATCTTATTCCCGCAAGGATGCCCATCGAATGAGCGCCGCACCGAAAGCGAGCCCGCCCGTGTTCCACCCCGTCAGCGCCCCTGACTACCTTCCGACGCCCCAACTGCGAGAACTGCAGCTGATGCGGCTCAAGGCTATTGTCGCGCGCGGATGGGACCGCGTGCCGCTCGAGAGGAAGCGCATGGAGGCGCGGGGACTCACGCCCGAACACATCGCCTCATTGCCCGACATCGCGAAGCTGCCGTTCACCGTGAAAAGCGACCTGCGCGACACCTACCCGTTCGGACTCTTCGCGAGCCCGATGGAGGAGATTGTCCGGCTGCACGCATCGAGCGGAACCACCGGAAAGCCTATCGTGGTGGCCTACACGCAGCAGGACGTGAACGTCTGGACCTCCGTGATGGTGCGCAGTTTCGCCATCTGCGGCCTGCATCACGGCGACGTCATTCAGAACGCCTATGGCTACGGGCTGTTCACCGGCGGGCTGGGCGCTCACTACGGGGGCGAGGGCCTGGGCGCCACGGTGATCCCGATTTCGGGAGGCAACACGGACCGACAGATCATGGTTATGAAGGATTTTCGCGTGACGGCGATCTGCTCGACGCCGAGCTACTTCCTACACCTGATCGAACGGGCGGCGCAGTTGGACGTCGACATCCGCGAACTGCCCCTTCGCGCCGGCGTGTTCGGCGCGGAGCCGTGGACCGAGGGCATGCGCAAACGCATCGAGGCGCTGACGGGCATCCGCGCCTTCGACATCTACGGTCTGTCGGAGATCATCGGGCCGGGAGTGGCCGTGGAATGTCCCCATCAGGACGGGCTGCACATTTTCGAGGATCACTTCTATCCAGAGATTGTCGACCCGGACACCGGCGCCGTGCTGCCCGATGGCGAGGAGGGCGAACTGGTGCTGACAACGCTCAGCAAGTTCGCCATGCCGATGATTCGCTATCGGACGCGCGACATCACGTCGCTCATCGCCGAGCCGTGCCCGTGCGGACGCTCGCTGCGACGGATGCGGCGCATCGGCCGCCGCAGTGACGATATGTTGATCATCCGGGGCGTGAATGTGTTCCCCTCTCAGGTGGAGGCCGCATTGCTCGAGGTGGAAGGCACGCTGCCGCATTATCAAATCATCCTGACGCGGCGGCATGGCCTGGATCAGATGGAGGTCCAGGTGGAAGTGACGGCGGAAAGCTTCAGCGACAAGATCGGGGCCCTTGAACAGTTGAATGATAAGATCGCCGACGCGATCGAGCACGTGCTGGGGATCCGCGTCCTGGTGACTCTGGTGGAGCCGCACACGATTCAGCGCAGCGAGGGGAAGGCGAAGCGGGTGATCGATAAGAGGTCGCAGTCATGAAGATCCAGCAGTTGTCTGTGTTTTCGGAGAACAAACCGGGCCATATGATCGCGCCGTGCCGACTGCTGGCGGAGGCGGGCATTGATCTGCGCGCGCTGTCGCTGGCCGACACGCAACGGTTCGGCATCCTGCGGTTGATCGTGTCGGACTGGCGGAAGGCGAAGGGGCTGCTTGAAGCGTCCGGCGCCGTAGTCAAGGTGACGGAAGTCCTGGCGGTGGAGGTCCCGGATCATCCCGGCGGCCTGGCGGATGTGCTCGCGTTGTTTGCGGGAACCACCATCAACATCGAGTACATGTACGCGTTCCCGTTCCGGCGCGGCGAGCGGGCGGTGCTGGTGTTCCGCTTCGACCAGCCCGACGCCGCGGTCTCCCTGCTGCAAAGCGCCGGCATCAACGTGCTGGATGGCGGCTCGCTGGACGTGTAGACTTACCAGGGAGCCCCCTGGTTATGCCCTGCTTCACCCGCCGGACTTTGTTGGCCGCCGCGACCGCGCCTTTCCTGCGCGGCGGCGCCCCGTCCTATGTCGTCGAGACGCACATGCACCTGTTCGCCAAGGATCAGGCGCGCTTTCCCTACCATCGGCAAGCCACTTATCGCCCCGAACCGATTCCGCTGGACAGCTATGCCGCGTTCGCCTCTCAGGCGGGCATCGCACATACGGTGATCGTGCATCCGGAGCCGTATCAGGACGACCACCGATACCTGGAGTATTGCTTCGCAAATGAGCCCTCGCCGGGTTTCTTCAAGGGCACATGCCTCTTTGATCCCACCTCGGCGGATACGCCCGCGAGGATGGCGGAACTGGTCCGCCGGAATCGAGGCCGCATCGTGGCGCTGCGTATCCACGAGAATCGCGAGGCGGGCGTCGCGCCTACCGTGGGCGGCGCCATCCGCGATCGCGATCTGAAGCACCCTGGGGTGCGCTCGACGTGGCGCAGGGCCCATGAATTGGGGCTCGCGATCCAGATGCACATGATTCCACTCCACGCGCCGGAAGTGGCGGCGCTGGCGGCCGAGTTCTCCTCGACGCCGGTGATTATCGACCACATGGCGCGGGCTGGACAAGGTACGCCGGAACAGTACGCGCGGGTGCTGGCCATGGCGAGGCTGGGCAACGTCTACATGAAGTTCTCGGGCCTGAACTACACATCGAAACAGCCGCCGCCGCACCGCGACCTGATGGATCTGGCGCGGCGCACCTACGATGCCTTTGGCCCGGACCGCATGATCTGGGGCGCGCTGGGGACCACCGCTCCCGAGTTCGCGCAGCATGTCGAGACGCTGGATACCCTTCTCGGGTTCGCCGCCGAGGCCGATCGCGCGAAGATCCGCGGACTCACGGCGGCGAAGCTATTTGGTTTCCGCGCCTGAATCACCCAAGCAACTGTTTGGCGATCGTGATGCGCTGCATGTTGCTGGTGCCTTCATAAATGCGGCCGATCTTGGCGTCGCGGTACAGCTTTTCCACCGGGTAGTCCTTGGTGAATCCGACGCCTCCGAGAATCTCGACGGCGCGCGAGGCCACTTGTTCGGCCACCTGCGACGAGTAGTACTTCGCCATCGCCGCTTCGGTGAGAAAAGGCAGGCCGGCGTCACGCAGTCGCGCCGCGTTGTAGACCAGCAGGCGAGCCGCTTCCACCTCCGTGGCCATCTGGGCCAAATCCAACTGGATCGCCTGGAACTCAGCGATCGCCTTGCCGAATTGCTTGCGCTGCTTCGAATAGGCGAGCGCGTGATCAAGCGCGCCACGACTTAAGCCCACCATCTGCGCGCCAATACCGATCCGCCCCTCGTTCAGCGTCTCGATGGCGATTTTATAGCCTTTGCCTACCTCGCCGAGCACATTGACGGCGGGTACGCGACAGTCGTCCAAGATGAGTTCGCAGGTGGACGATGCGCGAATGCCGAGTTTGTCTTCCTTCTTGCCCACCTGGAATCCCGGGAACCCACGCTCCACGATAAAGCACGTAATTCCCTTGTAGCCGGCCTCCGGCTTCGCGTTTGCGAACACTAGAAAGAGACCGGATTCGCCCGCGTTGGTGATCCACAGTTTACGGCCGTTGAGCACCCAGGCGCCGCCATCCGGCCGCGCGGCGGTCTGCAAGGCGAATGCGTCGGAGCCCGAACCGGCTTCCGACAACGCGTAGGAACCCACCGTGTCGGCCGCCATGCGCGGAAGGTAGCGCTTCTTCTGTTCGTCTGTGCCCCAACGCAGAATGGCGTTAATGAACAGCGTGTTCTGAACGTCGACGATGACGGCCGTCGACGGATCCACGGCCGCCAGTTCCTCAATCGCGAGAATCGATTGAAAGAAGGTCCCGGCCTGTCCGCCATACTCCTCCGGGATTTCGATTCCCATTAGACCTAACTCGAACAACTGCTGAATCAGGTCTTTTCGGAAGACGCCCGCTTCGTCCATTTGCCGGACGTGCGGCGCGATCTGTTCGCGGGCGAACTTCCGCACCACGGTCTGAAACATCCGCTCTTCCTCATTGAGGGCGGTGAGCGGGGCAACTGCGCGGTTCTCGACCTCGACCATACGGACCAATTGTATGATGCCCGGCCCGCGCCGGAAACCGGACTCCGTCCCGTAGTATTCTGCATACTTGGCCGCCAACATGACAGATTGGAAAGCCGTGGCCCACGCGTTGGGCCTGAACATCCCTGAAGAAGACCTGGCGCGCGCCGTCGGCCCGCTCGGCGCGCTCGAGACCGCATTCGCGAGAGCCGCCGCGCGCCTGGAGCCGGGGGTCGAAATGGCCTCCGTATTCAATCCGTCGCCGGAGGACGGTCAGTGATCGCCGAACTCAGCGAGGCGCTGCGGCACAAGGAGGCAACATGCGCCTCGCTGACGCGCACCGCGCTCGAGCGCATCGAGGAAGAACAGCCCCGCCTGAACGCCTTCATCACCGTGATGGCGGATTCGGCGCAGGCTCGGGCGGTTGAGTTGGATCGGGAATTGGCCGCCGGGCGGGATCGCGGTCCGCTGCACGGGATTCCCGTGGCGCTCAAAGACCTCGTTCACGTGCGTGGCGTGCGAACAACCGGCGGATCGCTTGTATATAAGGATTACGTCGCGGCGGAGACCGCGGAGGTTGCGCGCCGGCTGGAGGAAGCGGGCGCGGTGATCGTGGGCAAGGCCGGATTGCACGAACTGGCCTATGGGATAACGTCGAATAATCCGCACTTCGGCGCCATACGCAATCCCAGGGACGTCAGCCGCATTCCCGGTGGATCGAGCGGCGGATCCGGCGCCGCCGTCGCGGCCGGCATCGTACCCATGGCGATCGGGACCGATACGGGCGGATCCATCCGTATCCCCGCGTCGTTTTGCGGATGCGTCGGGCTGAAGCCAACCTACGGGCGTGTGAGCAAGCGGGGCGTGTTGCCGCTCGGCTATTCGCTGGATCACATCGGCCCGCTGGCGGCCACGGTGGATGACGCGGCGATCACCCTGGACGCCATCGCGGGCCACGACCCCCATGATCCGACCACAACGCGGCGACCAGTGGAAGCCTATCGGCCTGGCGCCGTCACGAGCTTACGTGGGTTCCGCGTTGGCCGCCCGAATCAGTACTACTTTGACCGACTGGCGCCCGCTGTCGCCGCGCGGATCGCTCGGGCGTTTGAGGTCGCCGCAGGGCTGGGAGCTGCGATCGTTCCATTGGAACTGCCCGATGTCGAGGAGTGGAACGCCACGTCGAGGACGATCCTGCTGGCTGAGGCGTCTGCGGCGCTCGAGCCACATCTGCATCGCAGAGACCTGTTTTCCGTCGAGGCATTGGCGCTGTTCGACCAGGGCCGCCTGTTGCCCGCCACGATGTACGTACAGGCGCAGCGGGCGCGCACCATGATGCTCGGCGCCTTGCGCGGGGTCTGGCGTCAGGTGGATTGCTTCTTCACTCCGGCTACGCCCACTACTGCGCCACTGATCGGCGCGACTACGATTGAGGTGGGTGGGGCCAGGGAGGATGTCCGTCTGGTCTCCACCCGGTTCGCGCGGGCGATCAACTTGCTCGGGTTGCCAGCGCTGGCGTTGCCCTGCGGGACGGATGCGGCAGGGCTGCCGGTTGGACTTCAAATCGTCGCCCCGGCGTTCGGCGAGCGAAACCTGTTGCGGGTTGGCGCGGCGCTGGAAGTGGCCGTCGCACGGGGATAGTATCAGCACTCCCGGTGAGTCCGATGGAATACTCACCTAGTACCTAATTGAGTCGGGGAGAAGCGCCGATGGTTCCTTGAGGCCATCTTGCCGGATACCTGCTCAGTCTACGTCTGCGACCAGCAGCCCATCATTATTGAAGGGGTTCGCCACGTGTTGGAGTGCGCCGCGGAGTTCTCCTTCGCGGGCGGTTGCCTTCTGCTCGCTGGCGCGCGTGACCCGATTCGCGAGAGCAGGCCGGACATCGTTCTGCTGGACCACTCCTACGGGATTCAAGCGATCGGCCCGTTCATCGAAGAGTTGAAGGGAGGCGGGCGCCCACACTTCGTACTTTGGGTGGTGGATTACGATCAAGGCGAGTGCCTTCGGGCGCTCCACGCCGGTGCGCGGGCAGTCCTTAAGAAGACGGCTCCGATTTCGACGCTGATCGCGTGCTTGCGGACCGTCGCCGCGGGGACCGTGTGGCTGGAGGAGTCGGCTCTTCCGGCGGTCAGAGCCCAATACCGCCGGCTGTCGCAACCGCGGATCAGTCAACGGGAGCACGACATCATCGCCTGCGTCCGCCGCGGACTGTTGAATCGCGAAATCGCTGCTGAGTTGGGAATCACGCCGGGGACCGTCAAGGTACATTTGATGCATATCTTCGAGAAGACCGGCGTCAAGGACCGTCACGAACTGGCGCTGTGGGCTCGCGTGAACGAACGGTATAAGACGGCGGGCGCCTAGTGTTCGCCCTGTAGTCCGGCGCCTGAACTGCCGAATAGTGGATGGGTAGCAAAGCTTGTCCACCATCCCCCAGACGCTTGAACCGGGCCCGTTGGGCGCCACGCCGCCCGACGCGCTGTCCAGGGCGACGTCCCACCCGATTGGGCGTTGGCTGACGCCATCTTTGTCAGATCTGCTCTTTATCGCCTTCTTCGTATGGCTGTTCGTGGCCGGCGGCGATGGTTGGCGAGGACTGCTCCTCGATGGCGACACCGGGTGGCATATCCGGACGGGTGAGTACATCCTCGACCATGGATCAGTGCCACGAGTGGATTTGTTCTCCTTCACGAAGCCTGGCGCTCAGTGGTACGCGTGGGAGTGGCTGTCGGACGTCGCGCTCGCGCTGCTGCATCGCGCTTTTGGGTTGAAGGGAGTCGTCTTCGCGGCGGGTGTGATTATCGCCGCTTGGCCTGTGCTATTGCTTCGTCAGGCGTTGTGGCGAGGTTCGCATCCCTGGCTGGCGTTGGCGGTGACGTTGCCTGGCATCGGGGCGGCGTCGATCCATTTTCTCGCAAGGCCTCACATTCTGACCCTAGCATTCGCCACGATTTCGGTTTGGATGATCGAGTCCGACCTGGCGAAGCCCCGTTGGAGCGTCTGGCTGTTGGTCCCGCTGACGGTTCTGTGGGCGAATACTCACGGCGCGTTTGTAGTCCTTATCTTGCTCTTAGGGTTAACAGCGATAGGCGCCGTGGCCGAGGCTTGGGGCGGAGTTCGGTCCTGGGGCGCGGCCGTGCGCTACTCAGTGTTGACCGTCGCTTGTGGATCCGCCTCCATCCTGAATCCGTACGGACTGCGCTTGCACGAGCACATTGCGGGGTACCTGCGATCGGACTGGATTCGGAATGTGGTCCAGGAGTTCAGGGCCCCCGATTTTCGGTCTGAGAGCCAACTGCAGTTCGAGGCCCTATTGATCATCGGCGTGGCGGTTGCGGCGATCCTCGCGTCGCGGAAGCGTTTTGTTCACGCGCTGTGGATTCTGGTTTTCGGGCACCTGGCTCTGACCTCGCTCCGTCACGCGCCGGTCTATATAGCCGTTGTCGCACCGGTGCTTGCACAGGCTGGAACCGAACTTTGGAGGTCGGCGGTCTCGCGGTCGGGGCCAAATTCGGCCGCCGCGATCCTGGACCGTATTGGACTCGACTCGGCACACGCGTATCGGCGCACCAGTCTGTGGATTCCTCTCTTCCTCGCCGGATATCTATTGCTCGCAAGCGCCGCCGTCTGGCCTCAGGATTTCCCTGCCCTGAACTTCCCGACACGGATGGCTCAACGGTATTCGGACCTCATTTCAAGAAGTCGAGTGTTGACGGTCGATCAATGGGGCGACTACCTGATCTATCGGTTCTATCCCCGTCAACGAGTGTTTGCGGATGGCCGTAGCGACTTCTATGGACCAGAAATTGGCGGGGAATATATCCGCGCTGTCGAAGGGGACTACCGTTGGCGGGACACACTTAACCGTTACGCCGTGGAGGTTGTTCTAGCCCCGCCAACATGGGCGCTTTCAACGATTCTCAAGAGCGACGGCGGCTGGCGCGTGGTGGCGGACGACGGCTCGGCCGTTCTATTTGTGAGGGCGGCACGGAGGTAGTTGCGTTGGTCGTGAGCGGCGTAGGGGAACGCTCGTACCAGGCGCCCCGGTGAAAACGACTGGTCTATGGCAAACCGGTACTAACTTCTTTGCAAAGCACACCGATAAGTATCCCAGGCGGTTTAAAACGTGCGCAAAGAACTACGTAGGACCCATGGCCTAAACCGGCGCGGTGGACAATCGGCGAGCGATCTAAACGAGGGCCTAATGAAAAGCACCGAGTCCGCCGAACCTATATCAGGAGTGCAGCAGATGGCTATGTCGAGGATCAGCATTCAGCGAAAGACGGGCGGCAAGCCGCTCGGCGTCCGCGACGTGGCGCCGATCCCAATGGAGTGGATGGGTCCACCGGCGTGGCGCCTGCCCTCCGGCAAGGCATTGGCGGAATTCGCGCTCCAGGCCGGATTTCTGGCCCCTCTGCTGCTCGGTGACGGTCCGTTCTGGAAGCGAGGAGGAGCCCGTCAGGTCGAGCGTCGGCAGAAGCTGTCCGACGACGGAGGCCGGATCGGTCAATGACCATGCAAATGGCTGTCGCGATTTCGCTCGGTCTCGCTGCGGCGGTGGAGGATATCGCCCGACGCCGCATCTCGAACTGGATTCCGGTTGTCGCGCTGACCGCGGGTGTGGTCACGCTATCGATCGAGCGGGGGTGGCGCGGCGCGTTGTCATCGGTGGGCGGTGCGCTCGGAGGATTTCTTGTTTTCCTGATCTTCTACTGCCTTGGAGGGATGGGCGGGGGAGACGTGAAGTTGATGGCGGGATTGGGCGCGGTGGTTGGGGTTGAGCACCTGGTTGAAGCGGCGCTGTGGACGGCGGGTCTGGGCGGGTTGCTCGCGGGTCTTTGTGTGGCGCTGGCGGCGCTGAAGGGCTTGTGGAATGGAGCCTCGGGCGGTTCGCGCAGGGTCGAGTCGATTCCCTACGCGCCGGCAATCGCACTCGGAAGCTGGTTGGCGTTGTTGCCGAAGACCTGACGGAGTTCTGACCACGAGCTCAAAGCGAGAGCGACGGATGGAGCAGGAGTGAATCGATGGATCGAAGATTTCTGACGGTGTTGGCCGTAAGTCTCGTGTTTGCGTTGGTCGTCTCGGCGATCTTCTATCAGATCACCGCGCGGGCGGGCGGCAGTCCCAAACCCGCTCAGGCCGTTGAGATGAAGGACGTCGTCATCGCGGGCAAGCCGTTAGCCGTCGGGGTCACGATCAAACGCGAAGACCTCAAGGTCATTCAGGTTTCCAAGGACGCGTTTCCCAAGGGGGCTTTCGCCAAGGTGGAGGAAGTCATTGAACGCTCCGTCGTCAGCAACATTCTGGTGGACGAGCCGGTTATCGAAGGGCGTCTCGCCGCGCGTGGCAGCGGCCTCGGCCTTGCGCCGGTGATTCCGGTGGGTATGCGGGCTGTTTCAGTGAGAGTCAATGACGTCGCGGGGGTGGCAGGATTCGTGTTGCCCGGTATGCGCGTGGATGTGCTGGTCACCGGCCGTCCGCCATCGGCTGACGGCACCATAACAAAGACCTGTCTGCAAAACATCTTGGTGCTCTCGGCCGGGCAGACCATGCAGCCCGACACACGGGGACAGGCAATGCCGGCGCCCACCGTCACGCTGCTCGCCACTCCGGAACAGGCGGAAATTCTGACGCTCGCCAATTCCGAAGGCCATATTCAACTCGTTCTGCGAAACGGCAGCGATCAGGGCATTGAGTCCCCTCCTGGACGGGAAGTGAGCGAACTCTACGGCGCCAAGGCGCGTCGGCCGCAGGCTCCCCAGGGCGCCGAGGGAACTCCTCGGCAGCGTCCGGTCGCTGTCGCCGTCGCGCCCAAAGCCGCTCCCCCACCTCCGCCTCCGCCACCGGATCAGGTGGTCGTGATTCGGGGCAATCAGCGGACGGTTGAAGTGGTGGGCCACTAACAGGCAGGAGCAAGGCATGACTCGTTATCTGCGTACAGCCAGCATCGTTGCGACACTCGCAGGCCTCGCCGCCTTCACAGGCGTCGCCCTTCCCGCCCGGGCTCAGACCGGCGCGGAAGACCTGCGGCTCACCGTTGGAAAGAGCATTGTCATCGACTATCCCGGCGATGTCCGGCAGATCTCGACGAGCAACCCCGAAATTGTGGATGCTAATCCGGTCACCACTCGTGAAGTGCTGGTTCATGGGAAGGGGATGGGCACCGCAACGCTCATTGTGTGGAACAAGTCCGGAGAGCGGACGTTCTACACGGTCACGGTGGAGGCGAACCTCGACCCGCTTCGCCGTTTGCTGCGCGAGACCTTCCCGAACGATGAGATTCACGTCCAGTCTTCGCGCGATTCAATCTCGCTCACCGGCGTTGTTTCATCGGCGCAGGTGGGCGAGCGGGCCACCGCGCTGGCTACTCCATTCGGAAAGACCGTCGTAAACAACCTTGCGCTCACCATCCCCCCCGTAGAGAAGCAGATTGTTTTGCGTGTGAAGTTCGCCGATCTCGACCGCCTTAAAGCGACACAATTTGGGGTCAACCTCTTCTCCCTCGGCGCGGGAAACACCTTGGGGCGAATCACAACTGGTCAATTCAACTCTGGCAATCTCGACATGGCCGACGGGGCCAAGCTCACCATCGCCGATGCGCTAAACATCTTTGCGTTCCGCCCGGACTTGAATCTCGGCGCTTTTATCAAGGCGCTGCAGTCCGAGAGCATCCTGCAGATTCTGGCTGAGCCGAACCTTGTGACGACCAACGGCAAAGAAGCATCTTTCCTGGTTGGCGGGGAATTCCCGGTGCCGGTAATCCAGGGTGGCTCAAACGCCGGCGGCGTGACCGTGCAATTCCGCGAATTCGGCATCCGTTTGCTGTTCACGCCAATGGTGACTCAGAACAAGACGATCAAGCTCCACATCCGGCAGGAAGTCTCTACCCTGGACCTCAACAACGCCGTCACGCTGAACGGGTTCACCATCCCCGCTCTCGCCACTCGCCGCGCCGAAACCGATGTCGAACTCGCGGAAGGACAGAGCTTCGTGGTAGCGGGCCTGCTGGATAACCGTGAAACGGAGAGCTACACGAAGCTTCCGGGCATCGGGAATGTTCCGATTCTCGGGTCTCTTTTCAAGTCCAAGGACGTTAAAGTAAGCCGGAGCGAACTCGTGATGCTCGTGTCGCCGGAAATCGCGCGCCCGATGCAGCCGGGCGAGAAGGCTCCGTTGCCGTATTTCCCACGCGACTTTCTGGTCCGCGTGACCCCTCCTCCGCCGCCTCCAGCCGACGCGTCGGTAAATGCGCAGGCGCCACAGGCCCCTGCGGACGAAACCAAGAGCGGGTCTCATAAGCACTGGTATTCACTGAATAGGTTCGGCAAGTAAGGAAAGCGGCATCGAAGGCGTGTCAATGCAAGGATCCACGACAAATCGGGCGAGTTCGCTGAGCGCCATCCTGGTGGCGCCGGACCGCACTCTTGCATTCGACTTCGGCGAGGCCTGCGCCAAGGACGCCACGTTCGAAATCCTAATGGATCTCAAGAGCTATCCGTCGGAGCAGACCCTCGAGATTCGCGTTCGGCAACTGCAACCCGACGTCGCGCTCGTGGATGTGGCGTCGGACCCCATCGCGGCCTGCCAGATCATAGGGTATCTGGCGCGGCTGGACTCAGGTCCAAGCGTGGTAGCACTCGACGCCCGAAGCGACTCCGATAGCATCCTGAGGAGCCTGCGGGCCGGTGCGAGCGAGTACCTCTATGCGCCGTTCGACCCAGCGAACACGGCCGAGGCGGTGGTCCGCCTGCTTCGCCTTCGACGTTCCGACCCAGGTGGTGAACGGGAACTCGGGGCGGTTTGTGCGTTCTCGAGCGTGAAACCAGGATCTGGAGCCTCGACACTCGCCACACAGTGCGCCTTTGCTCTGAGACGATCGGGAGCGCGGCGTGTCCTGCTGTTTGATCTCGACCTGATGGGTGGAACCATTGGCTTCTACCTGAAACTAAACCACACCTTCTCGGCGCTCGACGCTCTTGAAGGGGCGGATCGCCTGAACGCCTCCAGTTGGACATCACGCATCGCCTCGGCGAACGGAGTCGACATCCTGCCGGCGCCGCTTGCGCCCTGGGCCGAGAACCTCGAGATGACTCGGATCCAGGGAGTCATCGATTTCGCGCGTACGATGTACGACTGGGTGATCTGCGACCTCCCCGTCATCTTCCAACGTACGAGCCTAATGACGGTGCCCCAGGCTGACCGGGCGTTTCTGGTGTCAACCGCTGAATTGCCAAGCCTCAATCTGGCGCGGCGATCGGTGATCATGCTTGAACAGCTCGGATTTCCCAAGGAACGTTTCAACGTTGTGCTCAACCGTTTGAATCGCCGTGATGGTATTACCCGCGGTGACATGGAAAAACTCTTCAATTGCCCGGTGCAGGCGAGCGTCCCGAACGACTACTTCTCGCTCCACCGCGTCGTCACGCTCGGGCAGCCGCTTGCGGCTGACTGTGAGCTTGGCAAGTCAATCGAGAATCTGGCCGCCCGGATTGCCAGCGCCGCCGCGACGGGAAGAACGGCTCCGGCGTTGGACAAGTAGCGAGGAATAGAGTCGAATCACCATGTTCCCATCACTGGACCAAAAGCAGAGTTCGCAATTGACCTGGGAGCAGCGTCTGCTGAAGAACTCAGCCCGCCCGAAGTCGGCGCTCAAGCCTGAGTACCAGGAACTGAAGTTCACCCTTCATCGCAAACTTGTCGACAAGATCAACCTAGAAGCGCTCGCCTCAATCGACAATCAGCGTGTCCGCGGCGAGGTGCGGCAGGCGCTACTGTCGCTGATCGACTCCGAACCTACGCTTCTGAGCGCAATCGAGAAACAGCAGATCAGCGATGAAGTGCTCGACGAGGTCTTCGGTCTTGGGCCACTCGAACCGCTACTGCAGGACCCCACGATTTCGGACATACTGGTGAACACCCACAAGCAGGTCTATGTAGAACGAAAGGGTCTGCTAGAGCTGACGAGCGTCAGCTTTCGTGATGACCAGCACTTGTTCCGCATCATTGACAAGATCGTATCCCAGGTCGGTCGCCGGATCGACGAATCGACGCCGATGGTGGATGCTCGGCTAAGCGACGGCTCCCGTGTGAACGCCATCATCCCACCGCTCGCCGTCGACGGACCCCTGTTGTCGATCCGTCGCTTTAGCACCGATAAGTTGATGCCGCCCGATCTGGTGACCCGCAAGGCGATGACTCCCGGGATGATGGAGTTGTTGGAAGCGGCTGTCAAGGCGCGCCTCAACATCATCATCGCTGGCGGAACTGGCGCTGGGAAGACGACGCTGTTGAACGCCCTGTCCTTCTTCATCTCTCCTAAGGAAAGAATCGTCACCATTGAGGACGCGGCCGAACTCCAATTGAAGCAGCCCCACATCGCCCGCCTCGAAACAAGGCCGCCAAACCTCGAAGGTCACGGCGCTGTCCGGCAGCGAGAGTTGCTCGTCAACAGCCTTCGTATGCGGCCCGACCGGATCGTCGTTGGCGAGGTTCGCGGCGAGGAGGCCCTCGACATGCTCCAGGCGATGAACACCGGGCACGATGGATCGTTAACCACCGTACACGCCAACAGTCCACGTGACGCAATCTCGCGACTAGAAGTCATGGTTTCGCTGGCCAACTCAAACATGCAGTTGGTGTCGATCCGGCAACAGATTGCCGCCGCGGTCAACCTGCTTGTTCAGGCATCGCGCCTGAGCGATGGGTCGCGCCGTGTGATTAGCATTACAGAAGTCACGGGAATGGAAGGCGAGGTTGTGACGCTTCAGGACATCTTCGTGTTCGAAAAGCGCGGCTTGAATCCCGACGGCCACGTCGTCGGACGCTTCGCCGCTACCGGAATCCGTCCCAAATTCTACGAGAAACTTCTCGCCGCCGGTATTCGGTTGCGGGCCGACTTGTTCGACGAAGTGGTCGAGGTCTAGCATGCTCTGGTTCATCGTCACGCTTGCCGTTGTCTGGGTGGTCTGCCTCATCGCCTATTCCCTATTTGCGAGGGCGTTCAGCAAACAGGACATCGCACGCATCAAGAGCCGCCTGACATCTGGCGCAAGAGTGGTCACCGAGAGGAAGTCGCAATCCAGATCCATTCTGCAGCAGGAGCGACAGGCGGGCAAGGTCATCGCGCACCTCCTCCGGAAGTACAACCTGCTTCCCCGTCTCGAACAACTGATTGAGCAGGCCGGCCTTCGGTGGCACCCAGTGCGGGTGGCGCACGCGTGTCTGGCCTTGTTTATCATCGCGTTCTTTGTCGCATGGAACCTGATCCCAGTGAATTTCCGCAATCTCGCGTGGCTCGCCGGGCTCTTTGTTGGCGCCTTGCCGATCCTCTACATCGTGCGGACCCGGCGGTCCAGGCTCTATAAGTTTGAGGAACAATTTCCGGAGAGCCTGGAGTTCGTCGCACGTTCGATGCGCGCGGGCCATGCGTTCGCGGTTTCGCTCGAGATGATCCACCGCGAGTTCCAGGACCCCCTCGCCGGCGAGTACCGCAGGACCTTCGAGGAGCACAACCTTGGCATCCCACTAGACGTGGCTCTCCAGAAATTCGCCAAAAGAGTCCCTTTGCTCGACGTTCACTTTTTCGTTTCGGCGGTCCTGCTGCAAAAGCGCACCGGCGGAAACCTGGCGGAAATCCTTGACAAGCTAGCCTACATCATCCGCGAGCGGTTCAAGTTACGAGGGCGGATCCGCGCGATCAGCGCGCACGGCAGGATGACGGGAACGGCTCTGACGTTGATCCCGGTGGGTGTGGCGGTCATGATGTTCTTCGTCAATCCGGACTACGTGAAGTTCTTCTTCCTCGATGAGGTCGGGAACCTCATGCTGGGCGCCGCCGTTCTGCTTCAAGTGATCGGATATCTCATCATCCGCCAGATCGTGTCTATTGAGATTTGATCCATGACTTTGATACTCAGTGTCGGCGTCTTCTTGCTAATGGTTGTGCTGCTCACCTTGGTTGGCACCCGGATGTATGTGCGGCCCAAGGCCGCAATAGACCGCGTCGTCGACACCACGTTCGATTCCAACGAGCCCGTACCCGTTCATCCAAGCCTTGTATTCCGAGACCTGTTGCAGAAGTTGGGCAACCTGATTCCGGCATCTCCCAAGGATGTATCCGTCATGCAGCGCCGGCTGATCCGGGCGGGATTCCGGAACGAAAAGGCGTTGAGATATCTCTACGGGGCAAAGGCCGTGTTGGCAATCGGATTGCCGTTGCTGATGGTCCTAATGGTTGCGAACAGCTCAGCCGATCCTTCCAATAAGTTCATCGCAGTGGTCGCTTCCGCCGCGGTGGGATTTTTCGGTCCTAACGAGTACATTCGAACCGCGGCGAAGCGCCGACAGAAGGAGATTTCGCGAGGACTTCCGAACGCGCTCGATCTGATGGTGGTTTGCGTGGAATCCGGACTCGGCCTCGACCAGGCGATCGTACAGGTCTCCAAGGAACTCGAGCATGCTCATCCGGACATCAGCGAGGAGTTCGCGTTGATGAATCTAGAGTTGAAGGCTGGCAAACGTCGTATCGAGGCTTTGAGGAATCTGGCGGACAGAAGCGCTTCTGAAGATTTGAAGAAGCTTGTCGCCGTGCTGATTCAGGCCGATAAATTCGGCACCGGCGTCGCGCAGAGTTTACGAGCACACGCAGACTACATGCGTGTGCAGGCGAGGCAGATCGCTGAAGAGAAGGCGGCGAAACTCGGTGTGAAGCTGGTGTTTCCAATCTTCTTCTGCATTTTGCCATCGCTGTTTGTGGTGACGGTGGGTCCGGTCGTAGTCAAGATCATTCGGGAACTAATCCCGATGATGAACAACATGTAGGTTCGCTGAAAGGAGATCAAAATGATGGAAAGCGGATTGATTCGCATTGTATGCGCAGTTCTGGCTGTATTGTTTCTCGGCGTCATTGTGCTTCGTCGCAAGAAGACGTCTGAGTAGGCGCCGAGGGGGGCGCATGGCGGCCGATCCTTGTGTCCCCTTCATTTCAGCGAAGACGCGGTGGCTCGGGCCACGGCGCGGAATCGCTGCAAGAGTTCGAGAACAGGCATGGAGAGTCCGTCAGTCGAGTAGCGAGGAGTGCGATGTTGCGCAAACACTGTTTGTGGGCAATTGGCGTTTATGTGAGTTGCGGCCTGGCGGTCGCGTCCGGAACCCTCGGGAGGGTGGTTTCGATCGGCGGAGCGGCGGCGGATTTGGCGCTTGACGAAGCCCGCGGTTATCTGTACGTGGCGAACTTTACAGCCAACCGGATTGAGCAGATGTCGCTTGCGAGCAACACCATCCAGACCTCAATCAACGTCCCCTCCCAACCCAGTTCCCTGTCGCTTTCGCCCGACGGCCGGTATCTTGTTGTGGCGCACTATGGCAACTACGCTGCGCCGGCCTCGTCGGGCAACGCACTGACCGTCATCGACCTCGGCAGCGGCGGAAAGCAGACGTTCGCGCTCGGCAATCCGCCATTGGGTGTTGCATTCGGCGTCGACGGTCGGGCCCTCATCATCACGACGGCCGAGTTTATCCTGTTCGACCCATTAACCGGAACAACCCAGGTCCTCGACACCGTGTCAGGAGTTCAGGCTAAGACATTGCCAGCCGATCCGGGCGGCGCCACCTTTCCCGCCAACATTGTCGCCGCCTCCGTCGCAGTGTCTGGCGACGGAACCAAGATGTATGGCTTGACCGACCAGTTCATGTTCAGCTATAACGTGACGTTGCAGAACCTTGCCGTGATCGGATACGTGTCGAGCCCGACTCAAGGGCCGCGCGTCGTTAGCGTGAACAGGGATGGCAGCTACTACACTTCCGGCTGGACGCTCAACGACCGATTTGGGAACTTGGTCGCCGAGTTTCCATCCGCGACGGGGGCTCTCAACATAGGTAGCCACCAGTTCGATTCAGGCCGGGGACTTATTTACGCTCAAGTGCCTTCGACAACTGCCACGGGATCTGAACCCATCCTGCAGGTGCTCGACGCTGACAATCTGAACGTGCGCGAACAATACTATCTGCCCGAGAATCTTTCCGGAAAGAGTGTCCTGAGTTCCGACTCGAACACGATGTACTCGGTTTCGGACAGCGGCGTGCTCGTGATACCTGTAGGCCGCCTCAACTCGGCGCCCCGCGTATCGGCCCAGAAGGAGGACGTCGTATTCAACGGCAACTTCTGCGATCGGCGCGTGGCGTCTCAACAGATTCTCATCACCGATCCCGGCGGCGGGAATACACCGTTCAGCCTTTCGACAACTGCCAGTGGTGTCACGATTTCGCCTTCGTCAGGCACTACGCCGGCATCGGTGACGATCTCGGTGGACCCGAACGTCTTCCAAAACCAGAAGGGCACGAGCACAGCGGTCATCACCCTGACGTCCGCCACCGCGGCCAACTTGCCTCCGCCGATCCGCGTCCTGGTCAACATGAAGGATCCCGACCAGCGCGGAACCGCAGTGGACGTTCCTGGGAAACTGGTCGATGTCCTAGCCGACCCTGCGCGTAAACGCTTCTATGTTCTTCGGCAGGATCGCAATCAGGTGCTTGTATTTGATTCCACCAATAGCACCCAGATCGCCACGCTCAGGACCACAAATGTCCCGACTCAAATGGCGATCACCTTCGACCAGCGATACCTCCTGGTCGGAAGCAACGATTCCCAGATCATTCCGGTATTCGACCTCGAGACGTTGCAGGCGCTTTCTCCAATTATCATGCCCGGAGGCCACTATCCCCGGTCTGTGGCAGCGTCGGCCAAGGCCATCCTGGCCGCATGTCGCGTGGCCGGCCCCACTCACACGGTCGACCGTGTGGACCTTAACTCCCGTAGCGCCACCGCCCTGCCAACCCTCGGCGTTTTCAAGAACGACATTAACGTTAACACAAATCTTGTCGCTACTCCGAACGGGTCCGCAATACTCTCCGCGGCGGCGGACGGGACGATCATGCTCTACGACGCCAACGTCGACAGTTTCACCGTACGGCGAAAAGACTACTCAGCCTTGAATGGCGCGTATGCCGCTTCCAGCTACAACCGGTACGTCGTCAGTAACTACCTTCTCAATTCCTCTCTCGTTACAGTCGCGAAACTCGAATCGGCGACTGGGCAATCCTCGGGATTCGCATTTGTGGACCAGGACGGGCTCCGTACTACGGCCCCCGATGCAGCAAGCCCGGGGGTGATACAGAAGGTTGACGTTAGCACAGGTACCGGCATCAGCCCGACGCGGCTCGCGGAGGCGCCACTCCTCGGCGACAAGACCTACGCCTTCACGAGGACCCTTGCGCCCTTGGCCGACCGCTCCGGGATTATAAGCCTCACCACCTCAGGATTCACCATCCTTCCGTGGTCCTATGACGCCTCGGTCGCTCCGCCCAGGATCAGCCGTGTAGTCAACGCCGCCGATCTCGGAACGTCGATCGCACCTGGTGGACTTGTTTCGATTTTCGGCACGAACATGAGCCCGGTCAACATCGCCACTAACGAGATCCCGCTTCCAACGGCCCTCGGCAACAGTTGCCTGACTGTGAACGGCCTTCCGATCCCCCTGATCTTCGCATCACCGACACAAATTAACGCGCAGGTGCCCTTTCAGGCGACTGGAAACGTCACGCTCATCGTCCGCACGCCGGGCGGGATCAGCGACAACTACTACCTGACAATTCAGCCGAATGCGCCCGGGGTTTTCCGCGCCGCAGTCCAGGGATACGAATCGCTGATCCCGACCGTGGTTCGCGCAGAGAACGCCACCATCTCCACCACATCGAATCCGGTCCATCGCGGCGATGTATTGACCATCTACTTGACGGGCATGGGACAGACGTCTCCGGCGGTGGAAACCGGACAGGCGTCGCCATCGAGTCCCTTGGCGACGGTCCTGACGTCACCTACCGTGTCCCTCGGAGGCATCGGGCTGCCAGTCTCCTACGCAGGCCTAACACCTGGCCAGGTGGGCGTGTACCAGATCAATGTCGCAGTGCCTAGAAACGTGCCCACTGGACTCTCCGTACCGCTGAGCATCAACCAGGGATCCGGAACGACCTCTCTGCAATTACGGGTAGTCGAATAGGGATCGCGATCCGATCCACCAAGGACGAAAGATGAACAGACAATTGTTGCCGCTGTTGGCCGGCGTGCTGATCGTTGCGCCGGTCGCGACCGCCCAGAAGTGGGAAGTGGGCGGTGGCGCTGGCGGAGGATTCTACACATCGCGCGATGTCGCCGGTTCGGCAACCACTGGTTCGGTGACGATCAAGGGCGGTCTCGCCGCGAGCGGGTGGTTGGCCAACAACACCAACAAACACTGGGGCGGGGAAATCCGTTACGATTTCCAGATGGGCAACCTTCAGGTCTCCTCCGGGTCGACCACTGCCAGTTTCAGTTCGGTGTCCCACGCATTCCACTACGATCTCGTTTACCACACCGCTCCGCCCAAATCCAAGACGCGCCCATTTGTCGCCTTTGGCGGCGGCGTAAAGGACTACCGAGGCACCGGAACGGAAGTAGCGGCGCAGCCACTGAACGGGCTGGCACTACTCACCAAGACCTCCGACCTAAAGGGGCTGATCAGCGTGGGCGGCGGCGTCAAGTTCAACGCCGGGCGCTTCGGCTTCCGCCTAGAAGTTCACGATTACCTAACGCCGTTTCCAACAAAAGTCATTGCTCCGGCTCAAGGGGCGAAGATCGGCGGCTGGATACAGGATCTGGTCGTGGGTTTCGGGGTCAGCATGCTGAACTAATCGGTCTGCGGCGGGCCGGAGACGCGGCGGCTGACCAGGTCGCCTCCGGCCGTTCCCCAAGGACAGCCAATTCACCCATGGACTTCCGTGCAACACCTCTGAACGTGGTAGCGCTTCTGCTCATTGCATTCGCGGTGTGGGTGCTGTACTTTCTCAGCAAGCGGAAGCTTGACACTAATCTACCGCTGGTCTTCTTCGGAGCTGTCTTTGTCTTCCTTCGATACAGCGAAACGGAGATTCACCCGTACGTGTTCCTGAGCGGGGCCGCCCTTGCGCTCCTGGTCCGATTCGAGTTCATGAACCGGTTTTTCACCACCCTGGCCCTCGGGCTCGAGTTCATCGTTATCAGCGGAATCGCCGCGAAGTTCTTCGCCGACGCGTTCGGCTTACGATTCTAAGGGCAAGCCCGCCGCGAGCCACGCGCGCCAGCCGCCGTCGAGCGAAATCGGATCCGTATACCCCATCTTCATGAGCGCGTCAGCGGCGAGCGCGGACCGGTAGCCACCGCCACAATAGAGCACCAGTTTCGTACTCTTATCGGGTGCCACGGTTTCGATATCTCGTTCGATGATTCCCTTCCCCAGATGAATGGCGCCCCGAGCGTGCGCCGCCTGCCACTCCGAGTCCTCGCGGACGTCGATCAGGGTAAATTTCTCGCCCGAGTTAACTAGGGCTCGGTATCCTCCAATGTCAATCTGGCGGACCCGCGATTTCGCGTCGTTCACCAGCATCAGAAAACCTTCATTGTGAGCTTTCGGTTTTGGAGCCATATCCATTGATTCCACTACGAAACGCGGCGGATTCGAGCGCCGACACCCGCCAGTTTCGCCTCGATCCTCTCGTAGCCTCGATCGATGTGATAAACCCGATCGATCGACGTTTCTCCTCCGGCTACCAGCGCGGCCAGCACCAACGACGCGCTGGCGCGCAGGTCGGATGCAATCACTTCCGCGCCAGTCAAAGGCGTAGAGCCTGCCACTGCCGCCTGCCGCCCGTCCAAGCGAATATTTGCACCCATGCGCATCAGTTCCAGGGCATGCATGTATCGGTTCTCAAAGATGGTCTCCGTGATAAACGCGATCCCCTCCGCCTGGGTCATCAGCGCCATGTACTGCGCCTGCAGGTCGGTGGCAAACCCAGGATGTTCCTCGGTAACCATGTCCGTCGACTTCAATTTCCCGGGACGCCGAACCCGGAGTTGACCCTTTCCGGTCGGCCTGATTTCAGCACCCGCCTGACGCATCTTGACCACTAAGGCATTTAGATGGTCGGGGTCGCACCCCGAGACCACCAGATCTCCGCCTGTGATGGCGCCAGCGATGAGAAACGTGCCCGCCTCGATGCGATCCGGTATGATCTGATGCTCGGCTCCATGGAGGCGCTCCACCCCAATCACTCGGATTGTAGAGGTACCCGCGCCCTCAATTCTGGCTCCCATCTTGCCAAGCAACGCAGCAAGATCCGCCACTTCCGGCTCCCGGGCCGCGTTCTCAATCACAGTTTCGCCACTAGCCAGCACCGCCGCCATCAGAACATCTTCGGTTCCGGTAACGGTGATCCGATCAAAGTGGATCAGACCGCCGCACAAACCGTGTTCCGCAACGGCTTCCACGTACCCGTGGGACTGCGAGATCCTCGCGCCAAGCAATTCGAGGGCGGAGACATGCAGGTTAATCGGCCGCGACCCGATAGCACACCCTCCGGGCATCGAAACCCGAGCACGTCCGCTTCGAGCCACCAACGGGCCCAGCACCAGGCTCGAGGCCCGCATTGTCTTCACCAGATCGTACGGCGCTTCGGCCTTGTCCATCGATCCGGCGTGCACCACCACCCGCTCGGACGAAACGTCGACGGTGGCCCCGGTATGCTTCAGCAATCGCTGCATCGTACCGATATCCCGCACCTGTGGAATCCCCAATAGGGTCACGGGGTCGTCCGTCAGCAAACAAGCCGCTAGCGCCGGCAATGCGGAGTTTTTGGCCCCACTCACAGCGATCTCGCCCTCGAGTGGTATCCCGCCTTGAATCAAAAACTTATCCATAGATTGTCAACTAATTGGTCAATCCTCGCCCAACGCCTCTGCGACGCGGCCTCGCGCCGCCTCCAACCGCAGCTCGGCCTCCGAGCGAGGCACTCCCGCCCGGGCCATCACAATGGCGGTCTTAACGCTCTTGCCCGACTCCTCCAGTAGTTCGGTAGCCCGCCTGTAGTCGACTTGGGCCGCCGCAACTATAATCCGCCGGGCCCGGTCCACCAACTTCTCGTTCTTGGCCTGGACGTTCACCATTAGGTTCCCGTACACATGACCGAGCCGAATCATGGTGGCAGTGCTAATCATATTCAGCACCAGCTTAGTGGCGGTGCCTGCTCGCATCCTGGTCGAACCGGTGATGACCTCGGGCCCAGGAAGCGGTTCGATCGCAATATCCACCTCGGCGGACAACTTCGACCGCGGAGTGCAACTGATGCCGACGGTTAGGGCGCCAAGCGACCGAGCATACCGCACCGCGCCGATTACGTACGGAGTTCGGCCGCTCGCGGCGATGCCGACCAAAACGTCAAGCTCGCAGAATCCGCAAGCCTGTACGTCCCGGACACCAACGGCCGGATCGTCCTCGGTCGACTCGGTGGATCGCGTGAGCGCTGGCTCGCCTCCGGCGATGATGCCGTGCACCAACCCAGGGCTCACATTGTAGGTGGGGGGACATTCAGAGGCGTCCAGTACGCCAAGCCGGCCGCTGGTTCCCGCGCCGATGTAAAACAACCGCCCCCCACGTTCCATCGCTGCGACGCAGGCGTCGACGGCTTGGGCAATGCGCGGGATCTCCACCGCGACAGCGTCCGCCACCTTGCGGTCTTCGTCGTTCATGACCTGGAGGATGCCTTCGGTCGAGAGGCGGTCAATGTGTTCGCTTGCAGGGTTGCGCTGTTCTGTCAGGAGGGATTCGAGCACGATCCTCCATTTTGGCAGACTTCACGGCGGGCGGGGACGGCCATCCGAACGCAGAAGGCCGCCCCACCGAAGGGACGGCCTTCAAGATCTTCCAATTTTGACCGACGGCGGAACTGTTTACGCGCTAAACGAACTACCGCAACCGCACGTCGATTTCACGTTTGGATTGTTAAACTTAAACCCGGAACCCTCAAGCGTCTCGACGTAGTCCACCTCGGCGCCGTCAAGATACAGGAGGCTCGCCTGATCCACAAATACCTTCAACCCGTCGTAATTGTAGACTTTGTCCAGGCGGTTCGGAGTGTTCTCGAAGGCCATCGAGTAGCTGAATCCGGAACAGCCGCCGCCTACCACGGCAATCCGCAGTCCGGCCGGCTTTGGCTCCTGCGTATCAAGGATCTCCCGCACCTTGCTCACGGCCACTTGGGTCAATTGCACCATGTCGTTTCCTCTCTAAGATCTGGACTCAGACTCTAGACAGATTGTACACGCCTTGTCCTGTCGCTTTCCAGTGGTTATGATGCGTCCGCCTCGCGGTCGGTCTCGGAAATCTGTTATGTTGGGCAGGGATCGTTCCAAGCACCGCCTAAACCGGCGAAACGGGGCGAACGAATGTCGCGCGCTCCACGCAAGTGTTTGAAACCGCGACGCGCCTGGGTACGTCGTTTGAGGCATGAACAGTCTGGGCGGCGTGCTTCCGTTCCCGATAACGAGCGATCAGTCTCGGGCAAAAGCGCGAGTGGATCACAAGAGCACCGAAGAGTCGACGCTGGTCAAGCGGGTCCAGGCGAGAGACGAGATCGCGTTCCGCGAGATCGTCGAACGCTACCAGGCCAAGGTGTTCTCCATCATCTATGGCATCCTGCGCAACCGCAACGACGCCGAGGACATCGCCCAGCAGGTTTTCTCCAAGATCTATTTCTCCATCCAGAACTTCGACTTCCGGAGTTCGCTGCTCACCTGGATCTATAAGATCACCGTCAACGAGTGCTACGACTACCTGCGCAAGAAACGGGTTCGCAAACTTGTTTACGAGAGCGACTTCTCCGAAGAAGACAGCCTGAAGATGGAGAACTCGGGATCCGCAGTCGAGGCTGGCCCGGCAGTCGATGAAACGCTGGCCCGCCGCGATCTGGTCATGAAACTGCTAGCCCGCTTGTCGGAAGAGGACCGCAACCTGATCCTGCTCAAGGAAGTGGAAGGCCATTCGGTCGAAGAACTCTCCGGCATGACGGGTATGAACGAGAACACAATTAAAGTAAAATTGTTCCGAGCCCGCCAGAAGCTGTTGAAGGCAGCCAATCGATTGGGACGGAAGCGTCCGGACTGACGGGATGAACTTTGGTTAGCTAAAGCGGACAAAAATAAGAAGATCCGCGAATTTGCTGTCAGGACTACTGAGGGAAGAAACGATGCACGAGCCGGTAAAAACAAGCCTGGAGAACTACCTGGCTGGGTCGGATAGTCTGCCTCGTGAATTTGCGAAACATCTGTCCTCCTGCGCTGAGTGCAGGCAGGAAGTCTCGGAACTCGAAGCGCAAGCAATCTTGGTGCGCAGCCTTCGCTGCCCCGGCGCGGAGTTTGAACCTGCGGTGGGTTTTTACGCGCGGGTGATTGAACGCATAGACACCCAGCGACAATCCTCCTTTTGGACAATCTTCCTTGAACCCGCGTTCGGACGCCGTCTGGCGGTCGCCTCGGCCGTCTTCGCGGTCCTGATGGGTCTCTATCTTGTTGGATCGGAGCCTGACGGGACTTCGCTGATGGCCCATCGCCCGGCCGTAGTGATGCTCCCTGGCGAGGATGAGCCCGGACCGGTGCTCGGCGCCGATCAGGATCAGGACCGGGGCGCCATCCTTGTGAATTTGGCCAGTTTCCAACAGGAGCAGTGAAGGGATGTACAGCCCGGAGCATGCTTCCTGGCGGAATCCCAAGGTTCTGGCCACTTTGGTTCTGGTCTTCGTAGCAGGCGCGCTGACGGGCGCCGCGGGGATGCGCTGGGGGCTTCACAGGCGGCTGCATTCCGACACCGTCGTGACCTGGCGAGATCCTCGCGCCGCCAAGGCGTTCCTGGACCAGTGCCGCAAGGAACTGAACCTCACCGAACAGCAGGCCGGTGAGATTCAGGCCGTGCTCGACGACTACAAACAGTACTACCAGAGCCTCGACGATATCCGAGTCACCGGCAAGACCCGGATCATGGAGGTCCTGAACAAGGATCAGAAGGCGAAGCTCGAACGAATGCTCGGCGGCGAACGATAATCTATCGCCAATCCGCCGCGCACACTCGCCACCTCCCCGCCCTTTGCTATATAGTGGACCTCATAGCGAAGGCTGGGATGAAGATAACCCTAATAGCGCCCCTCGTGGCAGTGTCGATCGTCGTGCCTCTGTGCGCGGCGGACTGGCTCACCGACGGCGGCGATCCGAAACGAAACAACTGGCAGCGCGACGAAACGATCCTCACCAAGGACAACGTCAAGAACCTGCAACTACTCTGGAAGACGAAGCTCGACAACCAGACGCGCCAGATGCACAACCTGCTCGAGCCGCTGGTGATCGGCCGGGTGAACACCAAGACCGGAACCCGAGAACTGGTGATCGAAGCGGGTGTGTCCGACAACGTCTATGCCCTGGACGCCAAGACGGGCGAACTCGTCTGGAAACGTCATTTCGAATCCACCTACCAGGATCCGCCCAACTCGCGGCAGAGCGTGCTGTGCCCCGGCGGCATGACGGCCAACGTCACCATCGGCCCCGGCGCCGCGCCCGGCGACTACGTCATTTACGCGGCGGCCTGGGACGGCCGTCTGCACAAGATCAACGCCGCCGACGGCGCGGAACTGACTGAACCGCTGAAGTTCATGCCCTCGAACGGTAAACCCTACGCGCTCAATCTGTTCAACAACGTCCTGTACACCCATTCGGGACAGGGTTGCGGCGGGAATCCCAATATGGCCTACGCCTACGACCTGGCCACCAACAAGACCGGCAGTTGGGGACCGGCCGGCGGAGGCATGTGGGGACGCTCGGGCCCCGCCCTCAGCAAGGACGGCGTGGAATACACCGGCACCGGTGACGGTAAATGGGATCCGGAGAATGGCGTTTACGGCAACGGCATCATCGGCGTGAAGCAGAATCCGCAGACCAAGGCGCTCGAACTGGTGGACTACTACGGCCCATCAAACGCAGAGTGGCTGTGGAAGCGCGACCTGGACATGCAGGTGACCCCCGCCATCTTCGACTTCAAAGGCCGGGAGTACATGATCGACGCCAGCAAGGAGTGCCGCATCTACCTGATGGACACCGACTCCATCGGCGGAGACGATCACCGAACCCCCGCCTATCGCACGCCGCTGCTGTGCAATGAAATCGTCGACTTCGCCGAAGCGGGCATCTGGGGCTCCATGGCCACCTGGGAGGACGCGGGCGATCGTTGGATTCTGACGCCCTTCTGGGGACCCAAGCATTCCAAGTTCAAAGCCCCGCTCGAGTACGGCGAAGTGAAGAAGGGCGCGATCGCGGCCTTCAAGATGGAGTCGGTCGCTGGAAGCGGCGTCACCCTGGCGCCCGCCTGGGTGTCGCGGGACATGAACCAGGCCGAACCGCCCATCATCGCCAACGGCATGATCTTCGCCTACGGTAGCGGAGAGAACACCTCCCAGGCCTATCCCGACGTCGGCCTCGACTTCCGTATGGAACGCCGGGTTCCGCTGTCCACTCACGCCGTGCTCTACGTGCTCGATGCGCGCACCGGCCAGGAACTTTGGAACAGCGGCAAGCAGGTGACCATGTGGAATCATTGGAGCGGCCTTGGCCTGGCCAACGGGAAAGTGTACATGAACACCTTCGACGGCTATGTCTATTGCTTCGGGCTCAAGCCATGAAGCTGCTCGCAGTCATCATCGGAGGGGCTGGGTTCGTTTTGTACGGGCAGAACCTGCCCCCTGGCCCCACACCCGATATTCTGGAGCGTGAGGTGGAGGCATACCGCCGGGTCCTGATAGACTTCGGCGGCCTCACCCGCTACGGCAGCGACAACACCGAACTCCGGAAACGGCCGGAAGTGGTCTTCATCGGCGACGACATCACGGAAAACTGGCGCAACTTCTTCCCGGGCAAACCGTACCTGAACCGTGGAATCACCCGTCAGACCGCCGCCCAGTTGATGGTGCGATTCCGGCAGGACGTGATCGAGTTGAAGCCGAAGGCGGTTGTCATACAGACCGGCGCCAACGACATCGCGCGCGTCTTGGGCCCGGTGTCGGAAGAGACCATTGGCGACTTCGTCAAGACGATGGTCGAGTTGGCGAAGGCCCACGGCATCCGCGCCGTGCTCGCCTCCGCGACGCCCGTCTGCGACTGTTTTGAAAAGCAGACCAGCCGCCGTTCGGTCCCGAAAATCCTGAGCTGGAACGGCTGGTTGAAGCGGTACGCTGCGCAAAGCGGCAGCGTGTATCTCGATTACTACTCACCGCTTGCCGAGGGCCGCGCCTTCAAACGAGACCTCACCGCCGATGGATTCCTGCCGAACGATGCTGGCTACAACCGGATGTCGGAAGCGGCCGAAAAGGCGATCGCGCAGGCGCTCGCTAACTGAGCCCTCATCGCGCGTCGCCGCCGTAGAACTGCCAAATCCGTTCCGCCACCTCGGAGATCATCCATTCCTCCATGTGCGGCCACAACGGCAGCGTCAGGATCTCCTCGCAGACGCGCTCCGCTACGGGAAGATCACCCCGCTTCAACCCACAGTCGGCGAAGGCCGGATGCAGATGAAGCGGAGCGGGATAGTGGACTGCGGTCCCGATTCCGAACCGTTCCAGGTACTTTCGTAATTGCAGCCGCTGCTGAACGCGAATCACGTACAGGTGACACACGGATTCGTGACTGCGCAGCACCAGATCCACGCCAGGACACCCCCGCAAAAGTTCGTCGTAACGGTCCGCAATGCGCCGCCGACGCTCGTTCGAAGCGGCAAGAGACGGCAAGAACGCCCTTAGAAAGCAACACTGCATCTCGTCGAGACGCGAGTTGACCCCCTCCAACTCGGCCACTTGCGGCCGGTTGCCCCGTCCGCCGTCGCGCAGACTGGCCAGCCGTCGCGCGGTCGCCTCATCATCGGTCGCAACGGCGCCGCCGTCGCCGAGCGCGCCCAGGTTCTTGGTCGGATAGAAACTGTAGCAGACGTAGCGCGACAGCTCAGTCAGCGGCCGGACGCCGGACCGGGCCCCGTGTGCCTGGCAGGCGTCCTGGATCAGAACGGCGTCGTGCATTCGGCACACCGCCGCGGTTGAGGCGATGTGGCACGGCTGCCCGTACAGGTGAACCGCCACGATCCCACGCGTTCGGCCGGAGGCGCGCGCCGCCAGATCATGTACTTCCATCTGCAAGTCGCCGGGGTCAACGTCGACAAAGCGCGGCTGGCAACCCGCGGCGCGGATCGCTGTGGCCGTAAAGGGGGCCGTCAAAGCCGACGTCAGCACTTCGCCGCGAACACCCGCATCCCGCAACGCCAGCGCAATTGCGTCGGTGCCGTTCCCTACCCCGACAGTGAACCCCGCGCCGGTGGCTTCGGCGAATTCCCGTTCAAAGGCCGCCACCTGCGGACCGAGAATAAATTGCCCGGCGGCGAACAGGGCATCCAGATTAGCGCGCCATTGCGGCTCGGCAGCCGCGAGCAACGGTCGGAGATTGGCTACAGGGATACGCATTTGCCGCGCGGATCCGCCTTGAGGAACGGCCCCAGGACTACGGTCCGCACATAGAGGCGGATCAACTGCGACAACGTGATCAACAGCGACCGCACACGGAAGAACTGCGAACGTCCGTGCAGCCGGGGATAGTGCCGTACCCCCACTTCCACCACTCGGTACGGGCCCAGTTCCAGCTTCTTCACCAATTCGACGCAGATCGTACCGCTGGTGGAGATAAGCTCGATGTCTTCAAGCAAGGCCCTCCGGATCAACCGGAAGTCGCAATCGACGTCCCGGATGCGAATCCGGAACAGCAGACGCGCAAAGGCGTTGTAGACGTTGCCGATCCAGATGCGATGCCAAGGATCGTTGCGCTCCAGCTTATATCCGTTTACCAATCCGACGTCCAGGCGCACCTCGCGGAGGAGCGACGGCAGTTCGCCGACATCGTACTGTCCATCGCCGTCGGTGTAGAACACCCAGTCTTTGCGAGCCTCCGCCAGGCCGGTGCGCAACGCCCCCCCGTATCCGCGGTTGCTCGCATGGGTAATCACGCGCATCCGCGGGCCGAAGCGTTTCGCCAGTTCCGCCAGCACCTCTCCGGTGTTGTCGTGGCTGCCGTCGTTGACGACAATCACTTCGTAATCGGCCGCCTCCGCCTCGAGCACCTCGAACGTCTTCGAGACCAGCCCGGGCAAAGACGGGGCGTCGTTGAACGCCGGGAAGAAGACGCTCAGACTCTCAATCTTGGGCACGAAGCACCATCATATAACGGACTCGGCCAACGCCGGTCCGCGGCGCCTTAGTGTACGGTCCTGGTCTTCCGGTTCATGTAGTCCATCAAAAGATACTGGCCCAGATTGTAAGGCGTTGTGAAATAGGCTTTCCCCCGACACAGTTCGGTCACCTTCTGAACGAAGTTGACCAGCCCGTAATCGCTCGCCAGCATGAACGTGTTGATTAGGATGCCTTGCCGCTTGCAGCGATTCACTTCCTCGAGCGTCCGGCTGATCACCAACGGATCGAGCCCGAACGCGTTCCGGTACATGCGGCCGTCGTCGAGCGTCAACGCCGACGGCTTGCCGTCCGTGATCATCACGATCTGCTTCATATCCTTCTTTTCTTGGGCCAGCAGACGTTGCGCAAGAATCAGACCGTCGCGAGTATTGGTGTAGTACGGACCCACCTGAACCCGCGCAAGGTCGGCCAACCGGAGTTCCTCGGCCGAGTCATGGAACAACACGCACCGCAAGCTGTCGCCGGGGTACTGGGTCCGGATCAGGTGAGCCAACGCAAGCGCCACCTTCTTTGCCGGCGTGAACCGGTCCTCCCCGTACAGGATCATGCTGTGGCTACAATCAAGCATCAGCACCGTCGCGCAGGAACTCTGATACTCGGCCTGATGCACGTGCAGATCCTGATATTCCAGGTTCAACGGCGACCGCAGCCCTTCCCGGCGCACGGCGGAAAACAGCGTCTCGGAGATGTCCAGGTTCAGGGTATCGCCGAACTCGTACGGCTTCGATGACCCACTTGCCTCGACGCCCGTGGCCAGATCGCGCGTATCGTGCGCGCCGAAGCTCGACTTCCCGAGCGACCCGAGCAGGTCCTTCAAAGTCTTGAATCCCAGAAAGTCCAGTGACTTGTCGGTGATCTCGAACTTCACTTTCTTCGGTTCGGAATCGCCCGCCGACCCCTGCCCGGTTCCATCGCGCGGGTCCCCTTCGGTGCTGATGTAGCCCTCATCGGCAAGTTTCTGCGCCAGGCGGTCCAGCAACTGGTCCAGATCCTCGGGCGACATCGCCTCGATCGCCTTCCGGATCCGCTGAGCCTGCTCCGGATCGAACGAATCGCCGCGCTCCAGGGCCGCCTGAATCGCCCGCTTCAGGTCCTCGAACGAATGCTGGTCGAGTTCACTGAATTCCATGTAGGGGTTCTGGAATCCGCTTTCAAGAAAGTAGTCCGCCAGCGCCTTCAGCAGGTCCTCCGCCGAAAGCCCCAGGTCGTCACCGGTGTATCGGGAGTAGTTGACTTTCATCGGCGTTCTCCTCCGCCGCGCATCGCCCTAGTTGAACTGACGCCGCTGCTTCTGGCGGGGGTGCTCGTCGTGGGGTTCCCGCTTGCGCTCCTCGGCCGCGTACCCTCGCTCCTCGCTGCGGTTGATCCGGCGATGGGCGTAGAGTCCTTCGAGGATAAACTCGGCCGCCGAGGCGCGTAACGCATCGGATTCGCTGACGCCCAGGCCCAGCGCCCCCAGTTTCTCCATCAGCCCCTGGATCTTTCCGAGTTGCTCGACCAGGCGGGACGCGGGCACGCTTTCGTCCAGCTTCAGAGATCCGCCCAACTCGAACCACTGCACGATACCGGAGACATTCAGTTCCCCGAAATACTGCGAGTACACCTTTCCAACCGCCTGCCGGATCAGTTCCCGCGCCACCGCCTCCCCGCCCTTCAACTCGCCTTCGTATTCGAGCTCCAGCTTGCCCGTGATGGCCGGCAGTGCGCCGTACACGTCGATGACCCGGGGCGCGGCGGTGTCGTCGCCCGCCGCCAACGCCCTGCGCTCGGCGTTCGACACGACGTTTTCCAAAACGGAGATCGGCAATCGCTGGCTGACGCCGGAACGTTTGTCGATCTTCTTGTCCTCGCGCGCCAGAAACGCCAGTTCCTCAATGATCTCGCGGATGAAGCGCGGAACATTGATGTCCACCGGCGACGGACGACGGGTCCAGGCCTCTTGCGCGGTGATGGCCAATCCCAGCTCCACAGTGGGAGGATAGTGAGTGCGAATCTCGCTGCCGATACGATCCTTGAGCGGCGTGATGATCTTTCCTCGGGCCGTGTAGTCCTCGGGATTCGCCGTGAACACGAGCATCACGTCCAGAGGCAGACGCACGGGGTAGCCCTTAATCTGGACATCGCCTTCCTGCATGATGTTGAACAGTCCGACCTGTATTTTGCCCGCCAGGTCCGGCAATTCGTTGATCGCGAAAATGCCCCGGTTGGCGCGAGGCAGCAGCCCGTAGTGCACCGTCAGTTCGTCGGAGATGTTGTGGCCCGCGCGCGCAGCCTTGATAGGATCGATGTCGCCGATCATATCGGCGATCGTCACGTCGGGCGTGGCCAGTTTCTCGACGTAGCGATGCTCGCGGTCCAGGTACGCGATCGGCGTGTCGCCCTCCTGCTCCGCCACCAGGTCCCGGCAGCGACGGCAGATCGGATGATAGGGATTGTCGCGGATTTCGCAGCCCTCGATGAAGGGAGAATACTCGTCGACAAGGGTCGTCAACATCCGAATCAACCGCGTCTTGGCCTGGCCTCGCAATCCGAGCAGGATGAAATTGTGCCGCGACAGGATCGCGTTCACCACCTGCGGAACCACGGTTTCCTCGTAGCCGAGGACGCCTGGAAACAGGGAGTCGCCCTGTTGGATCCGGCTGATCAAGTTGCTCCGCAGCTCGTCCTTCACGCTGCGATGCGCAATACGGTCCTCGGAGAATTGACTGCTTGAACGAAGGGAACCCAGTGTACGCGGTAAGCTGCCATGATTCATCATTTGGCGCCCAGCCTTTCCCGGATTGTAGCAGACCAGCGGCCGGCCCCTTTGGGCTCAAAATCCACTTCGCCGCCCAGCGGCTGATTTGATATGCTCTAGCTACCCATTGAATCTCGACGCACCTTCAACGAACATGGACGAACCGTCAACCGGAGTGCCACCGATGAACAAGGAACTTCCCGATGTCGAGTTCCAGAGGTTTTGGAGGAGACTGCAACAACTCGGGCTGAACGCCTATGAAGCAAGGTCGTACCTGGTGTTGGTAGGCCATCCTCGCTTCAAGGCGCTGGAACTTGCGGCGCGCGCGCACGTGCCACGTCAGAAGATCTACGAAGTGCTCGACAGTCTTGTGGAGAAGGGGTTCGCCCAGGTCGTCCAGGAGAAAACAAAGCTGTTCTCGGCGGTGGAGCCGAGCCTCGCCATCCCGTCCTACCTGGGACGCCGCGCCCAAACCCTGCAGCAGGAGTTGACGGACCAGTCGCGGATGGCCGGTGGGCTGGTGGAAGATCTGATGACCGCGTACTCGGAAGGACAGGGTGGACGCGGCACGCTCGACTACCTTCGCATCGTCGGCGAACAGTCGCAGATCGCGGCGCAGTACCGCAAGATGCTCGGCGACGTGCAGCACGAGTACATGGAGTTCTCGCGCCCTCCCTACGCCGTCGATCCGCTTGACGAGCAACTGGTGAAGCAGGCTCGTGTTCGGGGTGTGAATTGCCGCCTTCTGCTCGAGGCTGGAACGCTCGATGAGATGCATCGCCAGCGCCTTGAGGACTACGTCGCTGTCGGCGTACAGGTGCGGCAGGTCGGCCCGCTGCCCATGAAGCTGGCGCTGTTTGACAACACCCGCGGTATGATCGCGCTGCTCGACCCCGTCATCACTAAACCCACCTGGACCTCCGTGGTGTTCGACCACATTGGGCTGGGCGAAGCGATGAAGGGCCTGTTTGAGGATTACTGGCGGAAGGCCGATGGAGAAATCTCCGCCGGCCATGCCAGCTTCTAGCGAACCGGCCCGCTCAATCCGCAGTCGACTCGGCGCCCGTGCGCGACCTCACCGACGAATACAACGCCACCGACGCCACCACCACGTTCGCCACCACTACCGGGACGGCGTGAATCATCAGCCCGTAGGCGACCCACAGCAGGGCCGCGAGCGCTTGCACCCTGCGTAACGACTCCGGGCTCTTGCACAGGTACGATACGGCGAATGCCGCCGTCGCAACCCACCCGAGAGACTCAAGCAACGGTTTCGGCATCAGGCAGCCTCCCCGTCGATCGTGCGCGAAATGGTCAGCGTGTCCGTGCGCACCTTGTCCCACTCGCGCAGCATAAATCCCTGCGATTCAAACAGCCGCCGGATCGCCGTCGAGTCCCACCCCGCGATGTCTTCGAGAATGGGAATCAGCACGCTGAGCGCGTTCTCGCTCAATATCGTGCGCGACGCGATCTGGGTGATGTAGCGGTTCTCCGACACCGCGATAGTCGATCCGGAGAGCCGGTTCAAGTGCAGCATGACGTGGATGTCCGAACTGCCGTCGCCCACATATATGATGCGGTCATGGCTCAGCATCAGCTTCTCGCGAAGCTGTTCTAGGACCGCCACTTTGCCGTAACCTGCCGGCACGCGAACAATCGACTGGATTTCGCCGGAAGCGGCGTCGTAGCGGAAGCGGGTGCCGAAGATCCGATCCTCCGGCACGATGCCTTCGAGCGCGGATTTAATCACCTCTTCCGGCGCCGCCGACACCACATAGAACGAGAAACGCAGGCCCTCCACCTGTTCAAGCAGCGGCAACAGCAGCCGAATGTTCTGTTTCAACCGGATGTGCTTGCCGACCTCGACCAGATGCTCTTTCCTGACCTTGCGATAGTCCGGATCATGAAGGAGCAGATAGGCGAGTTCACCGCCCTGCTGCACCATGTGGATTTCAGCCAACCCTTTGATCCTGTCCTGAAAATCACGCACGCCAATCAGATCGCTCAGAACGATCCCTGAATCGTTGAAACTCAGGGTCTGATCGAAGTCGCTGACCAGCAAATATTCTTTCTGCAAGTTGCCTCTTTCCATGGGAATCATGATGGACACACTCCTCCTCCTGCTGACTGCTCGACCAATGGGAACTCAAAACGCCGGGAGTTCGGTTAATACAGGGGTGGGCCTGCAGGGGCCGCGGGGAAACGATCTCTAATAGTTTAGCACGCCGTTGTCACATTTCTGTTACAAGCGGCGTGCGCAAATAACTCAATATCCAGCTTGGATGCAGCCGGACCAGAGTCGGTTTCAGAAATACCGCCGGCCGGTCTACGCGTAACTCGAAACCGCACCCTGGTTCCGGGCGGCGCGCTCCTGTTCGGCCTTTCGCGTGTAGCCGCTCTCCCGAAATGCGGCCATCGGATCCTCCGCCAGTCCCTTGCTCTTGCGCCACTCGCGCAACACCGGCCGGACGTCGGCGAAGAACGCGGTCCGCAGGCACTCTTCGGCATCCACCAGTTCGCCCGCTTTCTGGTATTGGGCCAACTGAGCATGATCCACCAGCGCCGCCTTCAGGTACAGTTCCTGGGCGTTGTTGGAGGTCTGGATGGTCTCCTCGATCTTGTTCTTCAGGTTGTGGGACTGATCCACCATATAGGCGATGTCGGGCGCCTTGCCGGTCTCCCAGGTGAAATAGCAGATCTCATGGAAGATCCGGAAGACCTGGTAGGGGTCCATGCAGCCGAGCGTAAGATCGTCATCGGCATAGCGGCGATCATTGAAGTGGAATCCGCCCAGCATGTCTTCGGCGAGCAACCAGGCCACGATCTGCTCGATGTTCTGCGTCTGGTAGTGATGCCCCGTATCCACCAGCACCTTCGCCCGCGGTCCGGCGTGCTTCGAGTAGATGTAGGCCATGCCCCAATCCGCGATGTCGGTGGCGTAGAAGGCGGGCTCGAACGGTTTGTACTCCACCAGCATGCGCTGATTTCCGGATAGCGCGGCGTGAACCGTCTTCAAACCGTCGGTGAACCATCCCTTACGCGCGCGAATCGAACCCGTTCCGGGATAACTCAACCCGTCGGCGAACCACAGCGAGAGGTCTCGGGACCCGGTGGCGCGCTGGATCTCGACGCTGTCCAGAATGTGCGAAAGGGCCTGTTTACGGACTTCCGGATCAGGATTTCCCAGCGATCCGTTCTTGTAACATTGGTCCTGGAAAACGTTCGGGTTGATGGCGCCGATCCGGACGCCGTGCTCGGAGGCCGTCTTCATCAGCCCGGCGACGTCGGAAAGCCCGTTCGGGAAGTCCCAAAGCACGTGGACCGCGACGCTAGGGCAGCAGCCGGTAAAGCGATGAACGGCGCCCGCGTCGGCGATTTTCTCCGCCGTGCAGGTGGCGGCCGACGCCTGGATGAACTTACCAAAGCGAGTGCCGGTGTTGGCGAACCCCCACGAGGGCAGTTCAATAGTGAAATTGTCGAGTGCCTTGAGTGCCAGTTCGGTTTGTTGCGAAGTCAACATATCCTGTCTCCCGAGCGATCCGCGTGGAAAGTCGCCCTGCAATGACTGTATTCCACCAGGACCGCCCGCTTCAAGCGAGGGGTGCCGGAACGCGTACAATCGCAGGGAGGCCCGCATGACCCTATCCTTCCTGCATCCGCGTGACGAGATCCTCGCCTTGATGCAGCGCATCTACGGCTATCGCATGACCACCACCTCCGGCGGCAACCTGTCGCTCAAGGAGGACAACGGCGACGTCTGGATAACGCCCTCCCGCGTCGACAAGGGTGGACTCACGCGCGCCGACATTGTGCGCGTGCGGCCCGACGGGTCGCTGGACGGCGTCCGCGCGCCTTCCTCGGAACTCCCTTTCCACCTGGAAATCTACCGGCGGCGGCCCGACATCCGCGGCATTGTGCATGCCCACCCGGTGGCGCTCGTCGCCTTCAGCCTGGCGCGCAAAGTCCCCGATACGCGTGTGTTTCACCAAGCCTGGAACGTGTGTGGACGCGCCGGTTTCGCCCCGTACGAACTACCGGGCAGCCAGGCGCTGGGCCGCAGCGTGGCGGGAATCTTCGCACAGGGCTTCAACTCCGTGATTCTCGAAAACCACGGCGTCGTGACCGCCGCGGGAGACCTTCAGGAGGCGTTTCGACGCTTTGAGACGCTCGAATTCGCCGGCAAGACGATCATCAAGGGGCGCCTGATCGGCCAGGTTCGTTACCTGGACGCTCAGCAACTGGCCATGCCCGGGCTCCGCTCCTGGGAATTCGAGGCGCTGGACCGCGACACGCCTTCGAGTCTCGAGCGCGAACTCCGCCATCGGTTGAGCGAGTTCGTCCGCCGCGCCTACCGCCAGCGCCTGTTCATCAGCACCGAGGGCAGCTACTCGGTTCGCCTCGATGCGAGTTCCTTCCTCATCACACCGTATCGGGCCGACCGCGCCACGCTGGCGCCGGCGGACCTGGTGCTGGTGGAAAACGGGCTCGTTGAACGCGGCCGCAAGCCCAGCCGCGCCTTCCGCAGCCATCAAGCCGTATACGAACGCCATCCTTCCATCGGCGCCGTGATCAACGCGTACCCGGTGAACGCCACCGCCTTCAGCGTCACCGGCGCCCCGCTCGACACCCGCACCATACCGGAAAGCTACATCGTCGTCCGCGAACCGGCCCGCCTTCCCTACGGCGCCCACTTCACCGACGACTACGCCATCGCCGAGGCCGTGTCGCCGCAAAGGCCCACGGCGATCCTCGAAAACGACGGCGTCCTGGTGGTCGGCGCCGACGCGCTCGAAGCCTTCGATCGGCTGGAGGTCCTGGAATCCACCGCGGAGGCCATTATCAACTGCCGGGCAGTGGGCGAAATGGCGCCCATGGGCGATCAGGTCATCCGTGATCTGGAGGCGGCGTTTTTTCCAACCGGTGCAGCCTGAGCCTCAGGTACACCGCCCCGGGCGTCGGGTTCGAGTCATATGGCCCAACGCGTTCGAATCCCACCCGATCGTACATTTCGAGCGCGGCGGTCATCTGCGGCATGGTGTCGCCCACCAGTTCATCTAGGCCGGCGGCGCGCGCTTCCTCGATCACCCATCGAAGCAGCGCGTGACCCAGTCCGCGCCCCCGGAACGCCGGCCGGACATAGAGGCGCTTGGCCTCGGCGCGCCGCGCGTCGAACGGCCGTAGCGCGACACACCCGGCCGGCTCGCCGTCCACCCATGCAATCGCCAGTCGCCCACCCGGCGGCGCGTACTTGCCCGGCAATCCGGCCACCTCTTCGGCGAAGTTCTGGAAGCTCGGGCTGAAGTCGAACGCCCGCCAGTACTCTTCAAACAGACGTCGCGCCACGGCCAGATCTCCGGCGCTCGCCACCTGGCGGATCTCGATCAATGCGGGTCCTCCGGGACGATGCGCAGCCGCACGTGCGAGCCGGGAAATACCTTAATGGGACCGCGCACGCGGATTCCGTCCCTCCATGGGACCAGACCACGAGCATTGGCGGCACTGCGTGACTGCAACCCCGGCGCGAGGAGCATGAACTCGTCCAGGCGCGCCGAGATCGCCGCCCGGCTGGCGTTGCCCTCGATTTCGAAGAAGCGCAGGTCGAGCCAGGTCCATTCTCCCTCCCGCTCAAGCCGCACAATCCGCCCGCTCACTTTGGCGCCCTTTTCAACCAGCACCCGGCCCTTCACCCGCACCCTCTGCTCGAGCACCGCGTCGATGGCGTCGCCGGTCGCCGCCCGCGTCGAGTCAATCCCCTGAAGCAGTCGCACCTCAAGCGTCGAGTCCGGCGGCAATTCGAAAGTCTCCTTCTTCCGCGCTTCGTCCGGAGAGGCCGCGGTCCCTCCCTCGGGCGGCGTGTCAAACGTGAGAATCGACTCGCCGGAATACTGCCGGCACCCCTTGAACTGCGTGCGATTGCGGCTCTCGTTGCCGGCCAGATCCGTCATCGTCAATTCGGAGCCGCTCGGAAGCAGAAAATCCGACTCGCCGATTCGCATCCTGTCGTAGTCCATCACGTCGCGAGCCTCCCGGATGCCAAGTTCCGCCGGAATATCGTCGGCGTTCACCTCGAGCCTCACCAGTTGATGCGAGACCGCGTCCGCCCACAGGCTACCGTGATAGCCCACCACGGCGTCATGCCCGCCGCTGCGTATGTGGTATCCGCTGTTGAGCTGGGTGACGCGAAAGTCGAAACGATCCACCCGGCGCCCGCGCATCTCTTCCCCGCCGCGGTAGTCGAACACCGGCGCCCGGCTCTGGAAGACCGCGCGCGCGTGCAAGGCGAAGTCGCCGGTGCCGATGGCGCCGCCCGCGATCATCTGGGTGAGGTCGGTCTGTTCGAACTTCCTGGCGCCGGGCCAGGCGAACATCTCTTTGCCGTCCACCAGCGCCACTTCCAAACGCAACGTATCGTGGAGTTCGAACCGCTTCCTGGGCAGTCGTCGGCGGGACCGTTCGACTTCCTGGACGCAGGTGTAGTTGGGCTGTCGTTCGAGCGTCGTCACCATCGCCAGCTTGATATGGGCAAGTTTCAGCAACTCCGGCGCCGGGTCCGACTGCGCGGCGCAGGCCGCCACCGCTACCCACGGAATCGCCCAAGCCCATTTCATTTCAGGACTCATTCATAACACACCGCCGGACTCAATCCCAAACATCGGGGACAAGCTGTCTCCCAGCCACGACAATCTGTCTCAAACCCTGCCTCGGCGCCCGCTTGAGTCCCTCGCATTCACGGAATTCCGGGCTCTTTCGATTGGCCTGCCACGTGCACTCCCGATGCGCGTGACGAGGTCCCGAATCATATCCCAGGCGGCCATTCTCACCGTCGCGCTATGCGCCGCGGCGGCCGCCCGATCCCCGAAGATCGCCCGAGAGTTCGACGCCACGCCTCCCGGCTCCATCGTGGATGTGATTATCCAGTACAAACAGACGCCCTCGGCGTCCCAACACGCGCACGTCCACGCCCGTGGCGGCGCATTGCGCCGAGGCCTCGAGGTGATCCGCGGTGGCCACTACTCACTGCCCGCCTCGGCGCTCGAGGAACTCGCGGCGGACCCCGACGTCGAGTTCATCCATCCCGACCGCCCGCTGAAAGCCGCCGACTTCAACGGAAAGATGGACTACGGCTGGATGACGGTGACAGGCATCACGAGTCCAACCGGCAAGCTCCCCTATGACGGCAGCGGCGTGGGCGTCGCCATCATCGACAGCGGCATCACCGGATCGAGCGATCTGAACGGCCTGCTGCTGTCGCGAATCGTATATTCGGAGAACTTCATCCTGCATCTGGAGATGTACGGCCATGGAACGCACGTGGCGGGCATCATCGCCGGCAATGGAGCACAATCCTCAGGCCTCTTTTCGAACTACAAGATCCGCGGCGTCGCGCCCAACGTCAACCTGATCGATTTGCACGCCCTCGAATCCGACGGCACGGGCACCGACAGCTCCGTCATCGCGGCTATCCAGAAGGCCATCGCGCTGAAGTCGGCCTATAACATCCGGGTCATCAACCTCTCGCTCGGCCGTCCGGTCACCGGCTCGTACAAGAACGACCCGCTGTGCCAGGCGGTGGAGGCCGCGTGGAAGGCCGGCATCGTGGTGGTGGTCGCCGCCGGCAACGACGGTCGCAACGATTCCGCCAAGACGCACGGCTACGGCACGATCACGGCGCCGGGCAACGATCCCTACGTGATCACGGTCGGGGCGCTGAACACCAACGGGACCGCCTCCCGAACCGACGACAGGCCAACCAGCTACAGTTCCAAGGGCCCGACGCTGTTTGACCACATCGCCAAGCCGGACTTGCTCGCCCCCGGCAACGGGATCTGTTCGATTCGCTCCGCGTTAAGCAAACTGGACACTCAGTATCCCGGCAACCGTGTCCCGTCGTCGGCCTACAGCCTCCCTTCGCTCGACGCATCCTACTTCCAGTTGAGCGGCACCAGCATGGCGGCGCCCATGGTCAGCGGCGCGGCCGCGCTGCTGTTGCAGAAGAACCCGAAACTCTCGCCGGACCAGGTGAAGGCGATCCTGCTGAAAACCGCCAACAAGTCGCTGCCGGCGGTATCCACGGTGGTCGACTCCGCCACGCAAGCCGCATACACCGTCTATGGCGATCTGTTCACCGTCGGGGCGGGATCGCTCGACGTGGCTGCGGCGCTCAAGAGCACGGAGACGCCGTCTGGGGCAGCGGCCTCTCCCATCGTGAACTTCAGTGCGTCCAACGGGGTCGCGTCGGTGAGCGTTGATGGATCCTCGGTCTGGGCCAACACACTGGTGTGGGGAACCTCTATCGTCTGGGGAACGAATGTGATCATGGGCAACACGATTGTCTGGGGAACCAGCATGGTTTGGGGCACGGCGAGCGGCGTCAACGCGATCTTCTCGAACACCCTCGTGTGGGGCACTGGCGGGATGGCCGGAGAGACCATCCCAGTGCTCTCGGGCGGCGAAAAGTAGCCTCTCCTTCCTGACCTCCGGGCGCGCCCAAACCTCCTGCGGGCGCGCCCCAATTCTATCTATACTGTTGGCGTACGACCTCGATCAGTTGGCGTGCCTCTGGCGCTCCGCGGGGAATGCGGACGGGTGGCGTTGAGGTGTGTCGATTTCGTATAACCTAGTTTTGGCTCTCATGGAGGGAACTGACCAATGGTGAACTGTCCGGAATGCGATTCCGTGCTCGATGTGGAAGAAGAGGATCTGGACGAAGGCGATCAGCTCACATGCGAGGAGTGCGGCGCGACCCTCACCGTGACCGGCACATCGCCGCTTGAAATCGAATTGGCCGACGAAGACGAAGAAGACGAGGATGAGGACGACTTCGACGATTACGACGAGGACGAGGACGAAGAAGAAGAGGACGAAGAGGACGACGACGATTGGAAGTAGCCTCCGCCGCGGCGTCCTGATGGGCCTGCTCTTCGCTGTCGTAGGGCTCCCGTTGCTGGCGGAGAAGCCCGCGAAGCGGGGCAAGGAGAAGGCGGCCGAGCCCTTTGCGCTGATCGCGGTGAGTGTCTTCCGCGAGCCTGGGTTCGCCGTTCCCGGCGCCGAAATCGAGTTGGCGCCTGCAGCCGACGAAAAATTCAAAAAACTTAAGGTGACGGGAGATAGCCGGGGCGAGTATGTCTTTCGCGTGCCCACCCCGGCTGCCCGATATGCGATTTCGGCTTCCGGAAAGGGACTGAAGACCCAAACGAAAACGCTCGCGGTGGAGGGCGAAGGACGATTCGACGTAACGTTCATGCTCGAGTCTGAATCGAAGTAATAGGGGATAGCGGTATGATCACGAAACGCATTCTGGCAATCGCGGCGCTGTTGGCGCTGGCGGCGGGCGGCGCGGCGCTGGCCGAGAAGAAGGACAAGGAAGACCCGAACACGCGCAGCGTTCAGGGCGTGGTCGTCGATTCCGGCGACAACGTGGTGCAAGGGGCGGTGGTCCAGCTCAAGGACACCAAGACGCTCCAGGTGCGTTCCTTCATTACGCAGGAAAAGGGCGAATTCCACTTCGCCGGACTCAGCACCAACATCGACTACCAGTTGAAGGCTGAATCGGGAGGCGCATCGAGCGCCGTCAAGACGCTCAGCGTCTTCGACAGCCGCAAAGTCGCCCGTATGACGTTGAAGCTCGACAAGAAATAGCATGCTGAAACCGTTGGGATTGGTGTTGCTGATGGCCTCGGCGGCGTTGGCGCAGGGTAAGCTCGCGCCGGTGGATGAGGCCGGGTATCCGAAGATGCTCTCCGCGTCCAGGGGCAAGGTTCTCCTGGTCGATTTCTGGGCGACGTACTGCAAACCCTGCCGCGCGGAGACGCCGGCGCTGGTCGCCATCGAGGAGAAGCTCAAGGCCAAGGGCGTCAAGCTGATCATGGTGTCGGCAGACGAGCCGGAGCAGGAGGCGGCGGCCGCGAAATTCCTGGCCGGAGCCCGTGTAAACGGCCCCTGGTTTATTCGCAGGGCGAAGGACGATGACCGGTTCATCAACCTGGTCGACCCGAAGTGGAACGGCGCGCTGCCCGCCTTGTTCCTCTACGACCGCTCTGGCCGGAAGGTGAAGGCCTGGTTCGGCGAGACCGCGGCCAAGGACGTCGAATCCGCCGTCGCCAAACTTCTGTGAGTTGGCGCCCGGTCCTGCTACAGTAACCGTGTGAACCGTTACGGCGTTGTCCTTCTGGTGGCGCTGATTCTCAGCGCCAGTTTCGCCGCATCCGCTTTCTATCCCCCCTTCCGATTGCTCGCGATGGTCGCCGCCGGGCGCAGTCCGCAGTGTTCGCTGTCGCAGGCCATGGCGTGCGCCGATCACGCCAAGCAACTGGCCGCCGCGCACGACCGTCTGGTGAAGGCGATGGTGCTGCTCGAACACGACGCCGCCGGCTACGACCGCTGGCGGACCCCCATGGGAACTTACTGGATCCCGTCGGGGGATCGTTACGTACTGCCCTTCAACCTGGCCGAGGAAGCGCTCAAGATCTACGGGACCGGTCCGCAGGACGTGCATCAGGGCGACATCGTCCTCGATTGCGGCGCCAACGTGGGCGTGTTCACCCGCGAGGCGCTCACAAATGGCGCGGCGAAGGTCGTCATGATCGAGCCGGCGCCGGAGAACATCGAGGTCCTCAAGAGAAACTTCAAGGACGAACTCGCCGCTGGGCGTGTGATTCTCTATCCCAAGGGTGTGTGGGACAAGGACGACGTGCTCACCATGCACCTGGACGCGAAAAATTCGGCCGCTGACACCTTCGTTATCGACCGCAAGGAGTCCACCTCGGACATTAGGTTGCCCCTCACCACCATCGACAAGTTGGCGGGCGAACTGGCGCTGCCGAAAGTCGACTACATCAAGATGGACATCGAAGGCGCCGAGCCCAACGCTCTCCGCGGCGCCCGCGCCGTCATCGCGAAGTTCAAGCCCCGGATTTCCATATCGGCCTACCACAAGCCCGACCACCCGGCGCTGATTCCACAGATCATTAAGGAGACCCGGCCCGATTACACGATGGAGTGTGGCCCCTGCTCAGTAGCAGACGGCAAGATCCGGCCGGACGTGCTGTACTTCCGGTGATCGCTCCCCGTTCGGCTAAACTGACGCGGCAGCTCGGGCTGTTTGACGCCACCATGATCGTGATGGGTGGAATTGTCGGCTCCGGCATCTTCATTAATCCCTACGTCGTCGCCCTGCGTGTGCACTCCGCCGCGCTCATCCTCGGCGTGTGGGCGGCGGGTGGCCTTCTCGCGCTGCTCGGGGCGTTCATATGGGCCGAATTGGCGACGCGGTTGCCTGAAGCCGGCGGCCAGTATCTGTATCTGCGTGAGGCGTTCCATCCCTCGGTCGCATTCGTCTATGGGTGGGTGCTTCTGCTGGTGACGCAGACCGGGGGCATGGCCGCCGTCGCAGTGGCGTTCGCCAAGTACTTCCGCGAGGTCACCGGGCTCGACTGGAGCGACAGCGTCATCGCCGCCGGCACGCTGATGGGATTGACGGCCATCAACTGCCTGGGCGCGCGAGCCGGAAGCAACGTGCAAAGCGCGCTGATGATCATGAAGTCGGCCGCCATCGCGGCGCTGGTTGTCGCCGGACTCGCGCTGGGGGGCGGCGCGGTCCACACCTCGCCCGTGCTCGACCGTCCGCTGTCATTCGGCCTGCTGGGCGCGATTGGCGCGGCGGCGATTCCCGTCGCCTTCGCCTACGGAGGCTGGCAGACGGCCAGCTTCGTCGCCGGCGAAATGCGCGACCCGCGGCGCGACCTGTCACGCGGCCTGGTAATGGGCGTGGTCGGCGTCGTCATCCTCTACCTGTCGGTCAATTTCGTCTGTTTGCGGGTGCTGGGCCCCGCCGGTCTGGCAGACACGCGAACGCCCGCATCCGCCGTAATGCGAATCGCGCTCGGTGAAAGCGGTGCGCGGTGGCTTGCTGTCGGCATCGCCGTGTCGACCCTCGGATTTCTGAGTCAGGGGATCCTGACGGCGCCGCGCGTCTACTATGCGATGGCCCAGGACGGCCTGTTCTTCCGTAGCGTCGGTTGGGTTTCCCCCAAGACGGGCGCGCCGGTCGTAGCTATCCTGGTGCAGGGCGTCGCGGCTACGGTGATCGCGCTTTCGGGACGCTACGAGCAGATCCTGAACTACGTGGTGTCGGTCGATTTCATCAGCTTCGGCATGACGGCCGCCTCACTGTTCGTATTTCGCCGGAAAGGCGCCGGCGAAGGCGTCTATCTCGCGCCGGGCCATCCCTACACCACCGGCCTGTTCGTGCTCGCCTGCGCCGGCATCGTCTTCAGCACGTTTGCGAGCTATCCCGAAAACAGCGTCATCGGCCTCGGCATCCTGCTCGCGGGCATTCCTGTGTACCTGTACTGGAGCCGCCGGAAACGGCTGGCGTCAAATTCATGAAACTTCGACATTCCGATTACATGTTGTGGGCCAAGACCCAACAGCGCGCTCGCTACACGCTGGCCACCAGCGGCGTAGGCGCGTTTCCTCTAGGACTGTTGCCCGTCCGGATGGAGGACCTGGAGATCAACGGCGACAGCACCTATGGCCATCCGCCGCTACAGCAAGCCATCGCGCAGAAGTGCGGGGTGGACCCGTCGAGCGTCGTCGCCGCCATGGGAACATCGTTCGCCAATCACCTGGCAATGGCGGCCCTGATCGACGCCGGCGACGAGGTGCTTATGGAGCAGCCCGTGTATGAGCTGATCCTGTCCACCGCGCTCTATCTGGGCGCCGACGTCAAGCGGTTCGAGCGCCGCGAGGAGAACGCCTGGCGCATCGATCCCGCCGACGTCCGACGCATTCTAACGCCTAAAACGAAGCTGATCGTCCTGACAAATCTCCACAATCCGAGCAGCGTGTTGACTCCGGAACCGGTCTTGCGCGAAATCGGCGATCTGGCCAAAAGCGTAGGAGCGCGAGTATTGGTGGACGAGGTCTACCTGGACGCGGTGTTCGATGAAACGCCGCGTAGCGCCTTCCACCTCGGCCCTGAGTTTGTGGTGACGAACAGCCTCACCAAGGTGTACGGCATGAGCGGACTGCGTTGCGGGTGGATCCTGGCCGAACCCGACCTGGCGCGGCGAATGTGGCGTTTGAACGACCTGTTTGCCTCCATTCCGGCGCACCCGGCCGAGCGGTTGAGCGTCATCGCCCTCAACCACCTGGAAATCGCCCGCCAACGCGCCCGCGACCTCCTGACCGTGGATCGCGCCAACCTGAAGGCCCTCATGGACGCGGAGCCCCGCCTCGCGATGGTCCGCACCGACTGGGGCACCACGGCGTTCGTGCGGCTGGTGGAAGGCGACGTGGAGGCCTACATCTCGCGTTTGCGGAACGAGTTCGAAACGTCGGTCGCCCCCGGCCATTTCTTCGAATCGGATCGAGGCTTCCGCGTCGGCATGGGCGTCGACAATGAGATGTTCCGCGCCGGTCTCGAGCGTCTGCGCCTGGCCCTCTAAACCCCGTCGGTTAGCGCCGAGCGAGCCCCACCCTGCGGCGGTGGAAGGCGTCCTGATCGGTCAGCAGCGCGATCTCGGACGCGCTGAACCTCTCGGTTGCGAAGAACGCACTGCGCTGCTGAGGCGTGGCCTCGCGTGGGTTAAAGAACCACAGCCAATCCCGATAGGCAACCGGCGACGATGACGTCGGGAACACGCGCGCGTTCCACAGCGTTCGTTCGTCCTCGCCCACAGCCTCGTCCCATACGTCTTCGACCGCGACGCCGGCCTGCTCCAGCCAGTCCATGATTGGCAAGCCGCAGAAGGCGCCGCCCTTGCCCGCCGCGTGCTTGAAGGTGTCTCCCGCTCCGTGTGGACGCAGGAACCACACCCGATCGCCCTTCCGGTTCGCGCCCTCGAGCACGTCGAGACACGCCGCCTCCGGCAGATCAAGCGGAGCATCCACATCGACGCCGATCACCACATTCCGCCCCGCCAACCGGACCGGAGCATGAATGCGGCATCCTTCCACCCAGTACGACTCGCCTTCGATCGAGCCGCCCTCCCCAATCTCGCTATTCACCGCCAGGCGCGAGACCCCGGCCAGCGCCGCCCCGCTCGGGATTAACTGGCCGGTCGAACCGAAATGCAGAAAGCGGCAGGATGGCACAACCCGTACATTCACCGGAATGGAGTTCAGCGCCGCGAACAGCTCCGCGAACTCCTCGACGGTCCACTTCGAGCCGCTCGCTTGCGCCGACTCGATGTAGTGCTCCAGCGTAGCGCTGGCTCCGAACGCGCAGCAGATCTCGCGATAAAGGTCCACTCCCTTTTCGAGGATCCGCGTCCGCATCGTGGGCGACCATTCCAGCCGTCCCGCCCCGGACGGCGCCACGCCGAACGCGGCGAGCATCGCGGCTCCAGCGGCGGCGTCGAAGCTCATGATCCCGATGTCCAGCACCGACCGCCCTTCACGATCGATCGCGCCCGCGGACCGCTGCGTTTCGATCGACGGCTTCTGCAGGTACAAACGCAGTCGCCCCTCTCCTTCCACGCAGAACACGCCGTGCCGGGCCGACTCCTCTGGCGTGGAGTAGCAGCCCACAATTGTGAGCGCGTCAGCCGGCAACGCCAGCGCCTCTGCGTCGAACAGTATCAACGCGTCGCCAGCCACGGCCATCACCTGGCCGCGCGCCGCCGGATGAGCGGGCAGTCTCAGGAACGCCAGGGCGATGCGGTCGAACAGCGTGGCCGGAACGCCATCCCGGATCGGGTCCGGCAACGGCACGAAGATCTTTCCCGAGGGACCGTAGGCGGGTAGGCGCCGCGAATCCCCTCCCGCATGAATGATGAGAATCCGCAGCCGTCCCAACGTGGCTTCCACAGATTCGCCGTCGCGGCGTTCCGCATTCACCACGCGGATCAGGCAATCGAGCGTACTCGCTCCGCTGCCAATTCGCCGGCCATCGAGATCGGCAACCACCATCGCGCGCCGCACCCACGGGAGCCGTCCGGCGTCCGTGCGCAGCCGTAGTTGGGACTCGTAGGCGCTCGCCTGACGATCGTTCGAGGCCGTAACAATCAGGTAGTCCCACGATTCGGACACGTCTGTCATGAAGTTACCCAAGCAGGGACAGCAGCCGGTCGACATCGGCCATGTCGTTATAGATGGACGGGGAGATGCGGATGCGGCCCGGATACACCGCGATGTCGACCTTCGCCGCCCGCAGCCGTTTCTCGAGCCGCGCGGTGTCCTTCGCCGCAAACGCGATGATCGGCGACTGGCTGTCGGGCGGCGTCAACGGAGTAAAGCCCAGTCGGGGCATCTGTTCGCGCAACCGCGCCAGCATCGGGCGGCGATGCTCCACGATACGTTCCACGCCGATCCGCTGAATCAGCGCCAGCGAGTAGGTCAGGCACGCGGCCGTGGTGTTCGAAATCGTCCCTACCTCAAAGTGGCCCGCCGCGTCGTGCGTCTGTTCCCACTCGAAGATCGACCCGCCGGGCGGGTCGTACGGGAACAGATGGTAGTCCATCTTCGACAATTGCCGGTAGCCGTACTGCGAGCGCCGGATGACGCGGCCCAACAACTCTTCGCGCACGTACAGGAACCCGAGCCCCATGTCGCCCATCAGCCATTTGTAGCTCGAGCAGGCGCAGAAATCGACGCCCGAAGCGCGCACGTCGATAGGCGTGGCCCCGGCCGCCTGCACGACATCGGCGAACACCACTGCCCCTCGCGCATGAGCGATCTCGCATACGGCCTTCAGGTCGTGCTCGAAGCCGTTCAGCATCGAGACCTGAGAAATCGCCACCAGCCGGGTGTTGCGATCGACGGCCTTTTCGACATCCTCCAGGCGGATCCGCCATTCCCGCGGGCGCACCGTGCGCACCTCCAGGCCCTGGCGTTCCATCGCTCCGTACAAATACAGCGAGCCCTCAAAGTGCAGCGCATCGGTGACGACATTGCCGCCCGCGGTCGGCAGTCCGAGCCCGGAAACCACCAGGTTCTCGCCGGCGAGCGTGCTAGGAATGAAGGCGATCTCCGACGGCCGCGCGTTGATCAGGCCCGCGAACAGCGCCTTGGCCCGACGTTGTATCGACCCGCCGTAGTCGGGCGCCGCGCCCCCGCCTGAAGCCTTGTAGTCGAGATAATCGCGCACCGCGCGCGCGGCGCCGGTCGAAATAGGATGCCATCGCGCATTGTTCAGGCACGTTTCCGCGCCCGTAACGGCGAACTCAGCCTTAAGCGGCAGCCGCGGCGCCGCGGACTGCCCTTGGGCCCCGGCCAGCGGCAGTGCGCCAACCGCCGTCGCCCACTGCCTCCGCGTCGTCTTCATCGGCTATCCGTGGCGGATCACCAGAACGTCGCCTTCCTGCACGATGTACTCTTTCCCTTCCAACCGCAACAGGCCTTTCTCACGCACGCCGGGGTATCCGTTCAGGTCCACCAGCGCCTTCCAGTTCACCACCTCGGCGCGAATGAACTTCTTCTCGAAATCGCTGTGTATGGCGCCGGCGGCCTTCGGCGCGGTGCTGTGGAGCGGGACGGTCCAAGCACGCACTTCCGTCTCGCCGGCCGTCAGGAAGGACATCAGCCCCAGAACGGAATACGTCGCCGAGATGATGCGCTCCAGCCCGGACACCGAAAGACCGTAGCTTTCCAAGTAGTCTCGCGCCTCCTCCGGCGACAACTCCGCCAGTTCCGCCTCGATCTTCCCGCAGACCGCCGCCACCGCCGTATGTGGACGTCCCGCCAGCGGCCCGTTGCGGTACTGATCCTCCACCTCGCGCATCTTCGCCGCATCGTCCTCTCCCAGATTCAGCACGTACAGCATGGGCTTCTGCGAAAGGAACTGGAAGCCGCGAATGCGCTTCTCGTCCTCGGCCGACAGTTCCAGCGAACGCAGCGGCTGATTCTCTTCAAGCGCCTTCTTGCAGCGCTCGAGCAGAGCGAACTCCAGATCGATCTCGGGGCTCTTGATCTTCTTGCGGTCCTTCTCGAGCCGCTCCAGCCGCTTCTCGACCACCACCAGGTCGCTGAGCACCAACTCCATCTCAACGTCCTCGAGGTCACGCACCGCGTCGACGGAGCCCTTCTCGTGCGGGACCACGTCGCTCTCAAACACGCGCAGCACGTGCGCCAAGGCGTCGACCACTCTCAGGCTGGCCAGATAACTCGGATCCCGCAACGCTTCCTTCGAAATCGCGGGAAAGTCGACGTATTCGACAACGGCATGCGTGATCTTGGGTGGGTCGAAGATGGCCGCCAGCGCGTTCAGGCGGGCGTCCGGCACCTTGGCGACGCCGATGCGCGTTTCCATGCTGCCCACGCGGGCCGCTTCGTGGACGCCCGTCAGAATCGTGAACAGAGAGGTCTTGCCTGTCATGGGCAGGCCGATAATTGCGGTTCTCATGCGAACTTCCAGTTTCGCAGCTTGCGGGCGCGTTGCGGTAGTACGCCCCGGCAATAGGCGGCTCTGTTAGGCTGGAACATCCTGCCATGGCGGAACCACACCAAGCACACGAAGCCTGCGCCTCGTGCGGGGCCCACGGGGTCGAACGATATTGTCCCAACTGCGGCGAAGCGGCCGTTCACGACGGCGACCTCGCGCTCGCCCACCTTACTCACGATTTCCTGCATGAGTTCACTCACCTGGACGGGAAGATCTGGCGGACCTTGCGCTCCCTCGCGATCCGCCCCGGCCAGTTGACCGCCGAATATTGGGCGGGGCGTCGCGGATTGTGGATCCGGCCGCTACGGCTGTTCCTGGTGGCGTCCGCGCTTACCATGCTGCTCTCCCGGCAAACCATCGGACCGGTGGGTTTTCGCATCTGGCATTCCGAGGCGACCAACAACTGGACCCTCGGCTCGGCGGCGCCAAGGCAGGGGGCTCTGATCAGCGACGAGATGACCCACCACGTGGCCTCAGTCTATCTGTGGGCGCGCTACCTGGGACTGTTCGCCTTTGCCGCCGTGAGCCTTCTGCTTTACCGCAGGAAGCAGGCTCTCTTCGGAGCTCACGTGATCTCGGCCATGCACTTTTTCAGCTTCGCTTACCTGCTGACGGCGATCACCGCGCGCCTTCCCATCCCGTTGAGCGCGCCTCTGGTCGCCAACGGGGCTTTCCTGTATATGCTCTTCATGCTGCGGCGGGTCTACGGGCAGGGCTGGGGCCTGACGTTTCTCAAATGCCTGGCCCTCACCATATGCGTATTCGCCACCGATGCGTTGACCATCGGCGCATCGCTGGTCGTGGCGCTACGCTCGTCGGCGGGCCATTAGGGCCTACTTCGCCAGCGCCACCTTCACGGAACGCTTTGCGCCCGTCAGTTCCAGCACGGTGCGACCGTCTGGCTGCGTCGCGCCCGCCCCTGTGTACGTCTCGGTCGGCTGCGCCGCCTGCACGCCGGTGAGTTTCAACTTCCGCCCGGCGGTGAACTCGAACGCGCCCGAAATGGAGCGAAACTCCCCCTCCGGCGGCAGCGTGACATCGGTAGCCGAAAATGTTCCGGACCCGTGCGCGTTCGCCACCACGTCGTCGCCGGCGCCAATTGTTTCCGCCGAACCTTCCACCGACAACGCGCCACCCTTGTAGGGCAGATCCTCCACCGTCCCCTCGACGGTGTATCGCGGCAGCGGACCGTTCAGGTCGGCGGTGATATCGCCTGACGCCGCCGCGTCGCCCGACTTGGCGTCGATGGCGGTCATCCTCACGGTCGCTCCGTCTTCGAGCAGCCGCGCCTTCGAAAACGTCCACACATCCTCGCCGATAGTCAGGCGGCCCACCGACACCGTCGCATCCAGCGAGCGCGCGCGCAGCCACTCCGGCGCCTGCTGGCTCCGAATTCGCAGCCGCGCGAGCAATCCGGCCTCCCGCCGCAGCATCGGCAGCATGGCCTGTTCGAGCGAAGCCAGATCGGCCTCCGGGATGTCCAGCGTCAGCCGCGGCGGCCGCGCGCCGCGATCCTTCCGATACTCCGCAGTGAAGGCCACCGTGCTCGCTCGCCCCTTCACCTGAGTAACCGCCAGCTTCGGACCATCCACTTCCACGTGAGCCGAAGCAATGCGGAGCGGCTCAGCCAGCCCGTCCACGTCGATGCGCGCGTTGTGCAGGTCGAACTTGCCGGACCAGACGGATGCATTCGCATCCCGCCGGAACGCAAGCGTTCCGCGAAGGACGCCTTGCCGGCACGATTCAAGCACCGGGATCGCGTCCGCTCCCAGCAGCCGCCCCGAACCCGTACGCAACTCGGAAACGTTCATCTCTCGCGTCGCCACATTCACCGCCAGCGCCCCGGCCGCACCATCGTAGGCGGCGTCCACCTCGGCCGTCTGGCCCCCGCTGAGCGCCACCGTGCTGGGGCCCACCCGCACCTGCTCGCCGTCCACCACAACGGCGGCCTCCTTGATGTTCAGCGGCGGAGCGTTCTGTAGCCGAATCGAGGATTCCGACAGCGTAAACTGCCCTTGCACGCCCCCGGGCCGCGCGTAGCCGACCACTCCCGCCACCTTGCCATCCGCCGAAAATCCCTCGGGCAGCGGAGCCCCCATGTGCCGCGCCACCTCAATGAACGGCGCCACGGGCGCGTCCTTCACCTCGATAGTGGCGCTCCATTTCGGATCCCGCAGAAACTCGCTCAAGCGAAAGCGGACCACAAACGGCGCGTCGGCGTTCTGTTTGCGATCGGTCTCGAGTTCGACGGTTTGCGCCACCAGGTCCGACGATCCTTCAAACTGCAGGTCCCATCCGCCGCTCTTGCCCGGCGCCAGATCCCATCGGTGGACGTCCTCCAGATGCAGTTGCCCTGTGACCTTCAGCCGGTCGATCGGCCCCGTCACGCGGAAGCGCGAAGCCGCCACGCCGTGGACGCCGACCGCGTGCCCTTGCACCAGCCGCGCCAGTTCCGAGATTCCGCTACGTTCCAGTTCGAAATTCGCGTCCATCTCTCCGGCGCCTGCGGCGGAGCGTCTCCAGACCCCTCGCCCCAGCAACCTTCCGAAGTTCTCGGCGGCGTGGTCGGTGCGGGCCGGTTGCCCCGAAAATCGCATATCCAGACGGTCCGGCGCGATCGGAGTAATATCCAGATCGGCGTCGCTCAAATAGAAGATCGCTTTGTAATCGCCGATCTTGAAATTGATACGCCCGCTGCGAACCTGGATGAGCGGAAAACGGTCTGCGTTGGCCTGCGACGCTTCGTGAACGAACAATTGGAAATTCCAAACCCCGTTGTCGCCTTTGGCGATATTCACCGTGGGATTGTTCATTCGCAGAGTGGAAAACGACAGGCTCTGTGTCCAGAGCGTAGTCAACCGCACACGGGCGTCCAGCGTTTCAACATAAGCGATCGGCTCGATGCCGATCGACGGATCCTCTGAGATGACCACGTTGTCGACCGCGAATCCAGGCCCGGTCAACAGGTTGAAGCGCACCTTGCCGACGGCGACTTTCCGATGCAGCGCCTGCTCGAGCGCGGCGCGAATCCGTTCCCGGTAGCCGGTCGCGTCGACATAGGGCGCCGCCAGCCCCGCCATCAAAACAACCAATAATGCGAGTCCGATATAGCGAAGCAGCTTCATTTGAGACGCTCGTAGTCGGCCGGCGTGTCCACATCGGCGAGAATGCCTGGATCGTCAACATCCAGGTAGGCGATGTCCACCTCGCGGCGTCGGATGACGGCGCGGGCCTCGGCAGTGGGAGGCAGCGCCAGGAACTCCCCAAACAGCGGGCGCGCCACCACAACGGGATGCCCTCGACGGCCCCCACAGCGCGGAATCCGCACCAGTTCGCCGGACCATCCGCCAATCAGGTCCGCCACCGTGGATTCGCTGACCGCCGGAAGATCCACCGGTGTGAACGCCGCCGCCCGAACATCTCCGGCCAGGGACGCAACGCCGCACTGCAGCGAGCTGAGCATGCCCCGCTCGGGTTCTGGATTCACCACCGTGCGCGCGCCCGCCGCGTCCATCGGCGCGCTCGATACAACCACCACGTCTTCACAATACACCCGGAACATCCGGATCCATCGCGCCAGAAACGTCTCGCCATGGTAGGTCAGAAGCGCCTTGGGCCGCCCCATGCGTGAACTCGCGCCGGCGGCCAGGATAATCGCGGCGACGCCGTTCACTTGAGCAGCGCCCGCGTCGATTCGTGCGCAAACAGCGACTTCGCCACGCTCTTCCATTCCCCCGCCGGCGCGCGCCGCACGGCGATCATCTCAGCCACCACCGAAATGGCGATCTCCTCCGGTGTGATGGCGCCGATTTCAAGGCCCATGGGAGCGAACAGCCGATCGAAAGCCTCCCGCGGGACGCCTTCTTTCTCCAGTTCCTTCACCACCGCGATTGTCTTGCGCTTGCTTCCAATCATGGCGATGTAGCGGGCCGGCGTCGTGATCGCCCACCGCAGGACGCGCATGTCGTCCCGATGCCCGCGGGTCACAATCACCAGATAGCTGCTTGAGTTGATCTCGAGCCGGGGGAAAACCGCCTCATACTCCTCGGCGAACACCTCTTCGGCGTCCGGGAAGCGCTCGCGATTGGCGAACTGTTCCCGGTTGTCGACGATGACGGAGCCAAACCCCGCCACCGCGGCCACCTTCGAGATCGACTTCGAAATATGCCCGCCGCCGAACACGAAAGCCCGGGGCGCCGGAACCACGGGTTCCACGAACACGCTCAATTGCCCCCCACAGATCAGACCGTTGTCATAGGCGGCGTCCTGTCCCAGGTTGAAGTTCAGGCTCCGGGGCTTCTCGGAATCCATCACCTCGCGCGCCGCGTTCCATACCTCGGCCTCCACACAACCGCCGCCGATCGTCCCAACAATGGACCCATCCTCGCGAACCAGCATCTTTGCGCTCTCAAAGCTCGGGATGGATCCGTTCACCTGAACAATGGTCGCGAGCGCGCACTTCTCGCCCCGCCGCCGCAAACGGACCAGTTCCTCGAAAATGTCCATCAACTGCAATTGTCCAGCAACATGGCGCCGGGTGTCCAACCCCGCGAAACCGGCAGGTTGCTATCCTGACAGGGTCATGCCGACTCTCTGGGCCGGAACTTCCGGTTTCGCCTATGCGTCCTGGAAGCCTGACTTCTACCCGCAGAAGCTCGCCGCCAAGGGCTTTCTGGGACACTACGCGACGCGCCTGAACGCGGTGGAGGTCAACTACACGTTCCGCCGCCTCCCATCGGCTGCGACCCTGGAGGGTTGGGTCTCCCAGACGCCCGGCGACTTCCAATTCTGCGTCAAGGCGCACCAGCGCATCACCCACATCCAGCGCTTGAAGCCGTCCGAATTCACCGAGGTGTTCTTCAAGGCGGTCGAACCCCTTCGCGCCGCCCGCCGCCTGGGCGCGGTGCTGTTCCAACTGCCGCCGAACCTCAAGCGCGACGCGGCTTTGCTCGAAGCCTTCCTGGGCGCCTTACCCTCCGACATCCGCTGCGCCTTCGAGTTCCGCAACACCAGTTGGCTTGAGGACGACGTCTACGAGCTCCTGCGAGCCCGCCGCGCGGCCCTATGCCTGGCCGAATCCGACAAGCTGGAAATCCCGCGAGTGCTGACGGCGGAGTTCGTCTATTCTCGCCTGCGCAAGGCCGAGTACACGGCCGAAGAGCGCGCCGATATCGCCGCCCGCTCGCGCCAAATGCTCAATGACGGCCGGGATCTCTACCTGTTCTTCAAGCATGAGGACACGCCCGCCGGCGCGCTCTACGCCGAACAACTGCTACGCGACGCCGGCAACTTCCGATCCGCCGGATAGGGCCGCACATAGTGCAATTCGCCCGCCCGGATTCGGTCCTGCATACGCGCCCAGAACTCCGGCGTGAATAAGTCTCCGTGCCTGCGCCGGAAGCAGCCCGCCAGGTCGTGCGGCACGCCCAGATAGCGCTCCCATTCATCCACCAGAACGTCGTTTTCACCCACCGGCGCCCAGGCCCCGTCGGTCTCGCTATTCCATAGTGGATCGTCATCGTCGCCGGCCGGCTCCGGGCTCCGCCGGAAGTTGTAGCGGACCAGCGGCCCCAGGTCGTCGAAATCGAACAGCGCCACGTTGAATCCGTGCGTCAGCCCGATGTTGAACGGCAGCCCATAACAGTCGCCGAAAAAGAAGCCCATCGCCGCCAGGTCTTTGATGAAAACGCCCATGGCGTCGATGGCGCGCTCCCGCAACGCCGCGTCGCGCGTCTCGTCGAAGAAGGTGTTCATCGGTCGCACCCGTCGCTGTGCGTAGACGTCCTTCAGCACCACCGTGCCGTCCTCGATGCGTACGCTGTTGGGAGCATGCTGCACCAGTTCATTCAGCGTGCGCGGATCGAACGCATCCGGACTGAAGTGGAGGTTGCGATACATCCAGGCATCCAGCATCAGCCGTCCGCGATTCATCTCGTGAACCCATCGATACAACTCCATGATGCGCCCACGTCCCGCCCAGCCCGCCTTCTGCGATGCGTCTCGAATCACCTTGAACACGTAGGGGAAACCGGGCGGCGCGAACACGATCATCGCCATCCCCTTCCGGCCCGGCACGGGCGAAAACCGTTCTCCGGTCTCCCGCAGATGGCTACGCAGCTTCTGGTTCAACGCCACGCGCGCCGGATGCGTGAAACCGATCACGGCGCACATGGCCGGATGTCCTCGTTCCGGCGCCAGCGCGTCCAGGAACCCGATCGCCTCGCGATAGGCGTCGGTTCGAACATGAAAGGTGGAGCGCGTCGAAATGAACAGGATGTTGCGCATATCTTCCCTGCCCGCCAGCACCGCGTCCACGGCGATCCCCGGCACCCCGTGGCGCAGCGCCAGCACCACCGGCAACTCCTGCCGCGAACCGCGCAGCTTCCCCACCAGATAGGCTTCCTGGTCCCGATAGAACACCGGAGTCAGCATCTGGAGATCGCGCGGCGCCGGCTGGCCCGTTTGCGCCGCCCACTCCGCGGCCAACCGTTTGGCCACCAGCCCCGCATCCCGCTCCACATCCTCAAACTCGGCCCGGAATCCGCAGCTCTCGAGCGCTTGCCGGATCGACCAGCCCAACAACTCCCCGGCCGGGTACACCCGCCACTCCGGATGCAGGTCCCACTCCTCCTTCCGGACCGACAGGCCGTCGTCGGCATACTCCACCGACCCGTTGGCGCCGTCAAAAGCCAGCCGCATCATCGAATAGAAGAACGCCATCGCCAGGTCGGCGTCGTAGTCCGGAATCACACGTTCGAGCAGCAGCCGTCGAGCCGCCATCCAGAACCCTCGATCCACTCCCAGGGTCGGCGTCAGGATGTCGCGCAGATCCGTCCAGGCCCGGTCGATGGCGTCGCGATACAGTTGGACCCGCGCCTCGGCGTTCGCCACGCCCTCTCGCCACGCGCGCCTGTCGAACACATCCTTGGCGCGAACCGTAATCCGATTGAACTCCGACAGATAGCCCCGATGCGCCGCCAGTATCAGGTACGCCGCGCGCCCCGCCAGCACTCTCGCCTCCGGCGCCAGCCCGTCCAGGGGGTTCGCCTCATCCTCGGGAAACAGCCGGCTCCATGCATCGTTCATTGCTTCGCCTTCCGCGCTAGATAGAACGTCCGGTAACCCGGACGCGTCATCGGATTGTTGAGCAACGGCGCCGCGTCCCAGCACCGTATGCGGTCGAAGCCCGCCCCACGCAGGACGTCCTTGATTTCCGACGCCGGCCAGCAGACCTCTTCCACCCGCTCCTCATGCCGGCGCCACAACCCGCCCTCCCGAATGAACCAGTGGACGTCGGTCCAGGCGCGATCCCCTTCGGAGCCGCCCTCCATCGCCACCGACACATCGCCCCGGTCGATCCACCAGTTCAGCTGCCACACGGTGTCGAACGCCGCGCGGTTGTTCACATCGAAAAAGAACCAGCCGCCCGGCCGGAGCGCCGCCGCCACCGCGGCCGCCACTCGCGGCAAATCGCCCGCCTCCGGCAGATGGTTGATGGCGTCGCACTCGCTGGTGATCAGGTCGACCGGCTCCGGCAGCGTGAACTCCCGCATATCGCCGCGGCTCACTCGCACCCGCACCCCCGCCTCCCTGGCCTTGGCCCGAGTAGCCCGGCACATTCCCGGCGAGAGGTCGACGGCGTACGTGCGTATGCCCTGCCGCGCCAGGTGCACCGCCGTCGCGCCCGTTCCGCAGCAAAGGTCGCAGGCGACGCTGACCTTGGGCATCACCGGCGCAAGCAGTTTCGCATGCACCGCCTCGAACCACTCGTGGTGGAAGGTGAACACCTTGTCGTAATATTCCGCCAGCCACTTGTACGGCCGCGTCGCGCTCGATCTGCTCATAAGCCTGACAGGCATTATAGGATGTCCGGATCCGGATCGCCGTACGATACAGTGAGTCCATGTCCATCGCCATCGCGTGTATGTCCGGCAGCTTCAAGGGTGTCTTCGTTCAGGGCGTGCTGGCCGAATTCGAAACGAATGGGCTCCGCGCCGACGCCTACGCGAGCGTGTCCAGTTCCACGCTGTCGGCCGCCTTCGCGGCATCGGGCGGCGTCGGCGCCATCGGCATGGACCTGTGGACCGACAGCCTCGACGCGCTCGAACTTCCTTCGGTCAGCATGAGCGACGTCGTGCTCGCTGGCGTCCGCAAGCTGGCTCCGCGCCTGCTCGCCCCTCTGTTCTCCTCCGAAGCGCCCCGTTTCCTCATCGCCACCAGCCGCGTCACCACCCCCGAAGCCGCCGAAGCGACCCAGGGCGCAGGGGCGCGCCGCCTGGGCCGGAAACTCCTCGTGGACGCCGCCCGCCGCGATCGAACCTGGCCGGATCGCAACCTCGCGCCCTGCCTGTTCGACTCGCGCTCCGCCGTCCCCGACACGCTGCTTACCCCCTCGAATTTCGAGGAGGTCGCCTACGCCACCACCCGCATGCTACACGCCTGGCCGACTCCTGCCTGGGTGGCCGGCGCCGCCCACATCGACGGCAGCTACACCTGCCTTTGTCCGGCCGTCGAACTGGCCGCCATGGGCTATCGGGATGTAATCGCCATCGCCACGGAGCCCGGCCCGATTCCACGATCCATGTTCACCGACGATGTCATCCCCGCTCGCGTCCACGGCGCACGCATCCGGATCGTACAGCCGGACGCCGACCTCCGCGAAATCGGCGTCGATTTCCTCACCGCCACTCGCCAGGGCGTCGAAGCCGGCTTCGAACTCGGCCGCCGCAAGGCGCGCGAGTTTCTAACAACCGCGTATTGACGAGTTATCTAACTCATCCTCCGGACCTCCTAACTCGTAGCTAACAGGCCCGCCCAATTAAGAAACCGCAACGTTAATAAACGCCAACCATCGCAACGCCCTCGCTCCCCCGGGAATCTCACAGTCAGATCCTTGAATGGATCGGACAACCACCATGAAAAAGATCCTCTCTCTCGTGATGAATACGGCTCTGGCGGCGGCGGTCGCGCTGCCGATGTTCGCCCAGGCGCCGGCGGCCTCGACGCCCGTCGTCAAGCCCGCCGCCCCAACGGCGCAACCCAAGGCCAGGAAGGTCGTCGCCGCCGCACCCACCGCCCAGGAGATCGCCGACGCTCAGTCGAAGGGACTCGTCTGGGTCAACACCAACACGAAGGTGTATCACGCCTCCGGCGCGTTCTACGGAAAAACGGCGCACGGCAAGTTCATGACGAAGGAAGACGCCGAAAAGGCCGGATTCAAGGCCGCCAAGGAACCCACCTCGAAGAAGTCCGTAACAACGGCCGCGAAGGCGGCCGCTCCCGCTGCTGCAAAAAAGTAGCTCCGTTCACCCGGCCTGGTCGATCCCGCCAGGCCGGGCTTCTTTCCCATAGATTTCGGCCGCCATATCCACGATCGCAACGGGCGTCAGATGATCGAACGGCAGGCCGCGGCGTATCCGCTCCCGGATCTCGGTGGCGGATACGTCGTTCCATTCCATGCCGAATTCGATCGCCTCAATCCGGTGCGCCAAACGCTCCGGCGCCCGATATTCGCCCTGCCGCGCCGCCACCAGCAGGCGGAACTCGGCAAGCATCCTCTCGATAGCGCCCACTTCCCCGTATTCCCACTCCACGATCCGACGGGCCGCGTCGCTGCCGCAGACAAACGCGATGTCCACCCCGGGGCCGTACTCCCGGCGGCAATCTCTGGCGATGTCGATAAATAGCCCCCTGTCCGCCACCGCCACCGAAGCGGACGTCGAAAGCTCCAGCATGCGAAGACGCTGCTCGAGCGTCGCGCCATGGTACTCCTTGTGCGGAAACACGCGCGGAATCACGCACAGCACCTCATCCACCAACGGTCTCGCGGCCTCGAGTAACGCCACGTGCGCGCGCGTCGGAGGATTGAATGTCCCAGCCAGCACCGCCAGGCGGCAGGGGGTCCCGGACGCCTTTCGAATAAACTCCACATTCGCCATCTTATTGCGATTCCTCTGGCCGCCAACGTTAGCCCAGCTAGGTAGCTAAGGCCCGCCGCCTCAGATAAGTCCGATCAAAGGGGTAGTGCAGACGCCTGAGTGCCACTGTAGCCCCCCTCGGTTACGTTGGAGCCATGGTGCGCTGGATCTGTCCGGAGTGCGGCCGCGAGTGGGAGGCGGATAAGCAGGAATGCCGCGTCTGCGCACGCCAGGGCCCGCTCCCCCCAGTCATCCCCGCGCCTCCGGCGGTCGAGGAGTCCGAATCCGCCGGGGAAACTCCCCCTGAAGCCGTGCTCTGCCCGGTGCGCTATTCGATGGGCGCCACGTGGGACCTCGACATCATCGCCGACTGGTCCGTGGCGCCCCTAAAGGTCCGCTGGCGGCCGCCGGTCCTTGGCAACCACCTCGTGGACATTCCGCGCGACGACTGGGACGCCCTGCATCAACTGGCCCGCGCCGTCCAGGCGGCCTGCCCCGCGCCCGCCGGTCTCCTACCCATCCCATCTCCGGCGCCCGTCCAGTTGGCGGAGCCCGAAAGCGATCCACCCGCTGCGGAGATTGCCCCGACGATCGTTCTTCCCAGGGGTCACGACGGCCGACCCGTCGCCGAGCCCGCGCCCGAATACGACCACGTGCCCGTCCTGATCCCCGAAGTCGTGGGCCCCGAACCGATCATGGACATCGCCATTCCTCCGCCAGCGCTCCTGATGGCGCCGGACGACGAGGCATCCACCCTTCTGGCGCCGCCGGGAACCCGTCTCGCGCCGAGTTGGCTGGTCAGTCTGGTGCTGACGCTCGCCCTCATCGCATCCCTGACGCTTCTGGCGTATTTGGTAGCCCACGCCCGCACCCGCCATCAATCGCGGAACGCTTCACCGCCGGTTGTCCTGGTTCCGGGCGCCCGGTGTTGGCCGCCCTCGCGCCACGGCGTCGCCTTGCGGATGCTCCCGTCTCAATCGTGCAGTAAGGGTAACGCCTGAGCCCGCAACCCAACTCCCGCCGGATGAGCGAAGGTAAGAGGCGTCGCCACCGTAATCGTGGCGCCGCCGGGTAATCCTCGCGAATGGAAAGTCTCCTGGCCGGGAGATTCAAGGCGCCGCCAGTCCGACAGCCGAAAGGATTCCCGCTCCCGGTTCTGAACCGGTCACAGTCAGCTTGCGGCTCACCGACACGCTCCCGCCCGAAACCGCCCCGCGATCCTCCATTGAGAATGCGGCCTTCCCATTCGACAGCGTGGCCCGCCCCACCACCACCGCGCCTTCCTTGCGCACCGTTCCATAACCGGCGGCGATCCCGGTCGATTGCTCGCCGCCGAGGTGGATCTCCACTGCCACCGGGTTCTCTTGCGCGATTCGTGGGCGGCTCCCTCCCGCCGTCGATGCGGCCGGCGGCGACAACCTGCGCGGAACAGACTTGCGTTAGTGGGTCCCCTGCACCGCGGCGACCACCACGGATTCCCTCGTCATGGCGTCTCCCAATGGCGTTCGATCGCGATCAGTCCTTGAACAGGAGCGGCGCGAATTGAAGAAGGCTGCGGCGCCAACTCAACCACTCGTGCGCCGTCTCCGCCGATTCGTAATATACGCTGTTCACGCCCGCCTGCTTCAGGGCCTCTACGTTCGCCTTGCCGGTGGCGCCCCGCTCACGGCTGCCATAGCTGACAAACACCACCTTCACGTGCTCCTTGAAAGCGTCCATATCGGTGACATCCGCCGGAGCAATGCTTCCGCCGCTGAAGATCCCGATGTGCGAGAACTTATCCAGGTTCGCCAGCGTAATCTGCTTGGTTTGCATTCCGCCCATCGACAATCCGGCCATGGCGCGATGCGACCGGTCGGCCTGCGTGCGGAAGTTGGCGTCGATGAAGGGGACCAACTCGTCGATCAGCACCCGCTCAAACGCGCTGAAGTTGAAGCGCGGCATCGCCGGACGTCCGCTAGCTCCCGGAGCCGGCGCAGGAGGCGGACCCATCTGCGCTCCAGGAACATAGCTGCTCGCCATCACGATAAGGAACGGTTTCGACTTTCCGGCCGCGATCAGGTTGTCCATGATGGCGCCGGTCTTGCCCTGACTGCCCCATCCCGTCTCGTCCTCCCCGCCGCCATGTTGCAGGTACAGCACCGGATATCGCTTCGCCAGGTTCTTCTCATAGTCGGGCGGAGTATAGACGAAGCACCGAAGAACCGCCTGTGAACGGGCGGAGTAATACAGCGTCTCCCGCAGTTGGCCATGAGGCACGTTCTTCACCGCGTAGAAATCCTGGTCGTGCGCCGGAACCTCCACGCCGCTGCCCCAGCGGCTTGCGCCGTAGAAGTACAGGCTGTTGGGATCGGGAACCTGTGCTCCGTCCACAACGATCTGGTAGTAGTGAAAGCCTTCGTCCTGAGGGATCGACGCCCCCACCCAGGCCCCGTCTTCGCCCTTGGTGAGCGGGTACTTGACGGCGCCGATATCCAGCGCGACGCTCTGGGCGCCCGGAGCCAACACGCGCGCCCGGATTCGCCGTTCCGAATTCACCGCGGGGAACTCCTTGCCCTTCTGGTTGAACGTTGACGGTTTGAAATCCTCGGCGGGCGGAGCCTTGGCCGCTTCGATGGCCGCCTGGGCTTGCGCGGCCCTCTCGGCGGCTGTGGGTGGAGCCGGCGGCGCCTGCCCAATCAACGGCGTCACCGATAACAGGACGGCGAATGCGGATAGTTTCTTCATGGGTTCTCCTGGGACTACACTCGCGACCGATTCTATCACTCGCCCGGGATCGATGTGTGCGCTTTTGTGGGCGTTTGATCGTTTCAACGCCGCCTGGTCGGACGAATGAAGTCGAGCGGCCTATCGCCAAAGCGGGAGCTTCTCAGAATGCGTCGCGCACGATCGCAAGGACCGCACTCACGATTCCCCGGAAAGCGGCACACCTGCCACACCACCCGGCGAAGCCCGGCCATCGGGCGCCTCGAACGGACCGGAAACCCGCGTCTCGTCGGAATTGGCCTCACGCGGCGCAATCCTTCATCCAACCGCGCTCACAAGGTCGCGCCTCCGAACGCCACACTTACGTTGTCTAGGTCGGTATTTTTCTCTTGCAACATATATCACCAAGTGATATATCTAATGTTGATATGTCGCAGCCTTTGGAAGTGCCGCTAACGCCGGCCGTGTTCTTCACCCTATTCGCTCTTGCCGGCGGAGACAAGCATGGGTACGCGATCATGCAGGAAGCACGCAAGCTCTCCGACGGTAGTTTTCGAATGGGTCCGGCGACGCTGTACACCACGGTGCAGCGTCTGCTCGAACTCGATCTGATTGTCGAGGTGACCGGAGACGGTGAGCCGGATGGACGCAGGCGAACGTACCGTCTCACCGATCGCGGCAGCGCACTTCTCGGAGCGGAGTTGAAGCGCGTGGAAGCGCTTCTGCGCAGGGCCAAGGCCATGAACTGGAAACCTGTCGAGGTGAAGCCTTGAACAAACTCGCCTATCGCTTGCTGTTGTGGCTTTACCCCGTCGAAGTGCGCATTCGATGGGGAGAAGACATGGTGGACATCTTCGCCCGTCAGTTGGACGAGTCATGGCTCGGCGCCTGGTCCTGTGCGCTCGCGGAGCTTTTCCAGATCGCCCTGCCGTCGTGGGTCAGCAGGGACATACTCGTTCTCTCGTTGGTTTCAAGTTCGGTCAGCGCGACGATATTTTTCGGCCTCATTTGGGCATTGGGCAACTCGATCAGGTTGCTCGAGATATCTCACCAACTGTTTGCCAGATCCGGCTGACGCTCCGGATTCAGAAAGGAACAATTCATGAAGACGTTGTTGCTTACGCTAGTAGTGTGCTCGTTCGCGGCCTCGCCGGCCGTCGCGCAGGTCAACCTGTCTGGAACGTGGCAGATCGAGTACCACGACAAGAACGGAAAGGAGGTTGATTATCCCATGGTAAGTCTCCTCCAAACCGGAGAACGGCTCGAAGGAGTCTTCGGCAACAAACACTGGAAGGTCGAAGGCGCCGTGTCAGGCAGCAGGGTGCGATTCTCATTCCATCCTCCGCAGCGGCCTGACATCACAGTCCGCTATGAGGGCAACCTCGAAGCGGCCAACCAGATTCGGGGAACGATGGCCAGCGAGGTCCAGTCAGGAACCTTCACCGCGGTTCGAAAGCCCTGACCTCCCGACACGCGTTGACGGTCTTTTAGGGAGCTGGAACGCGGGCGGCGACTGTTCCTCCCGCCCGCGTCCGGATCCCGTTCGGAATGCCCAGCCTGTCGGTTATACATCCCTTCGGCCTGGCGGCTTCCCTCGGCGCTTGGCGCACGCCGCTCAATCCCTGGGACACTCGTACTCTGCACGGGGTCGGTGGAGTGTTGGATTGCGCGTCGTTCTCCTTGGGCCGCCGCCCTTCCTCCGCCCCCTCCGCCGAGGGTTTCCCCACTTTGTTCGGCTGCTTCACAGGTACTACGTGGCGCCCCGACTCCTCCATTGCGTGCACGCCCGCATTGCGGCTCGGCGCCTTCGCGGACTGGTCTAGCAGCCGGTGGCGCAAGTCCCGCGGGCCGCGTTGCGAGCGTCGCCGGAGCGAGGGCGAGGAGCAGCAACGCAGGCGACGCCGGACATCGGACAGGAGCGGCGACAAAGCCGGCGCGCGGCGCCGCCGCAACCCTTTGGGCAGCCAGGATTTAGCCCGCTAGCTTCGTTGCTCGTCGTCGGAGACGGCCCGCGTCGATTTCCTCCTCACGCCTCGCTTTCGAGCCAAATCCTGGCTGCGCGGTCCCACGCGACTTGCGCCACGGGCTGCTAGGCTAGCATCGGGTCTTAACATCCCTTGCGCGCGCCGATTTGGTTTTGGGCTACACACACCCATCGCGCCATCCGTCCACCCGCCGCCCCCAGCGCCGGCAGGGTCCCTTGGCCGGTGCACGGTGCGTCTCAGGCAGCTTCGAGATCGACCCGCACACGGCAGCCCAGCGCCGTGGCGATGTTCACCAGCGCGTCCAACGAGAAGCGCGAAACCCGGCCGCGGAGCAGATCGTTGATCCGCGGCTGCGTCACACCACAGTGTTGCGCCGCCTCGACCTGCGTCCACCCCTGCTTCTTCACCAAGGCCGCAATCTGCCGCATCAACTCGGCCCGCGCCCGCAGGTTGGCCGCCTGCTCCGGCGTGTCCGCAATCGCGTCCCAGACGCTGGCGTAGCTCTCCGGTTTCCTCATTTTCCACCTCTCGATAGTTGCGCGAACCGCTTTCTGGCGATCTCGATGTCGCGCCGTGAAGTCGCTTGCGTCTTCTTCTGGAAGGCGTGCAACACGTAGACGGCCTCGGCGCGCTCGGGCCACATAGATCACGCGGTAGCGCCGCTGTCGTCGGAGACACGGATCTCCTCGACGCCCTTGCCGACCGTGGGCATTGGCTTGAAGTCGTCCGGTTGCTCGCCACGCTGCACCTTGCCCAGTTGATAGCCGGCGTCATGCCGCACATCCTCGGGGAAGTCGCGCAAACACTGCAGCGAGTCCCCGAGAAAAGATAGCGGCTTCACTCCCTAAGCATATCCGAATGGATATAGCGACGTGCCGGTTCCTCGTTGGCCGGTTTTGAAGTGTTCTTCTATGGCCGGTTTTGCGGTGTTCATTGAGGGCTCTGTTGGCGAGCCCGGCGGCGCTCGACCTCTTCACCTGGCTCTCGTAGCGCTGCTTCACTGCTCGCGGTCGAGAACGGGTTCCGCTCTTCGGCGAATTCGGTCTTGTCAGCCAACTCGGAAGCGCCGACTACGCGCGTCCGCGGAAGTTCCGCGAGAAATTGGAGGGATGGCTCAAGCTGGTTCGGGCAACGTGGCCCGACTGTCCGGCGCACATCGACCAGAACGGAATCGCGTTGGTTGTAGATCGATCACTTGCAGTGATTCCGGCTCAGTGATCGGCCTTGAACTTGGCGCGACGGCCGAGCCGGCAGCCGGCCACTACGGCGTCAGGAAACTCTCGATGCTCGCGGATGTCCAGGTCGCAACGCCGCAACCAAAGAAATCAGTGTCCTCCGTCCAGATCGGGCAACCAAGCGCCAAGGCCGCGGCGAGAATCGGCCAGTCGTCCGGGTCCCGCGATGCCAGCCGCTTTCGAGCCTCGGTTTCAAACTCGGCGTAGACCTCGCGACTCACCACTGCCCCGAGCGCGGCAAGTGATCGCAACAAGCGCAGTGCCTTCCCAGGTTCGCCACCGCGCTTGATTACAAGTGCTGCCAAGTGCTCCTCAGCCTCTGCAAGTGCTGTTTCTGGAATGAAGAAGGAGATGAGGTCGGCATGCGCCTCAAGCAGGCGACGAACGCGCTGTCCCAAGACCGCGCGAACCAGAATGTTGGCGTCCAGCACCAGAGCCTTACTTGGCATTTCGCTTTAGTTCGCGGCTGGCGCGACGGATCTCTCTGTACTCCTGCATAAGCTCGTCTTCGGGCGCACCCCACGCCGCGATCATCGCATCGAGTTCTTTAGCCGCCGCCCGCATGGCATCCACCTCGGCCTTTCGGCTCTTCTTTTGGGCAGGAATATAGAAGCCGAGGGTCTCGCCGTGCCGGGTGATGGCAAGTGGCTTTCCAGCCTCTAGGTAGCCCGCGAGGTTCTCGCGAAACTCACGCATGCCGATCTTCTCAGTTTCCATCGTTGTGTACTCTGCGTACACAATAGCATGCTTACGAGTCTGCGATCAAACAGCACATCTGTTATCTCGCGTCGAAGCGACAATCGAATCCGACGAGCAGGAGCTGTAACACCGTGTTCAAAACAAGATCGTCAGCGCGCGAATCGATCGGTTCTCGGAATACCGTTACACGAAGAATCGCGATTGTCTGCACAACGACGGGGTGGATCAGCGCATAGGGGACTAAGGCTGAGCATGTGCGAGCCCGTGGCCAGCGCCGCTAATCTGCCCTCAGCAGCCTTGCAGCGTCGATCTTGGTCGCGTGAATCACGGCCGGTAACAACTCAGAGCGGTGGTCGCACTCGTGACCGATGCCGGACGGCGCCCTGGAGAACGCGGGGCCATCATCCTGGCGCCGGAAGTTTTCGGCTGACGCGAGTCCAATTTCACGCGCCCGGACCACAGCTGTTGTTCACCGATCGGCAAGGCGCCGTGTTGAGGACACCGGCATCTATCGGTTGGCGAAAGCACGGCCGCATCTCTGCGATCCAGCCAAAACTTGACGCTAATTGCTTCCGGCTTCGCTTGCGAGCCTCGCACAATGCTGCGATTCTACGGCTTGCTGACGAAACTGAAGGCTCAAATGGCTAAGCAGAGGCGCCAATCGTTCCGGTTAGCTGGGCCGTCGTCGAGAAGGAACGGCCACGGTTCGGGCGAGGATCTGTGCTCGAAGTGATCCCCGCGGTTTTGGCCGGGCTTCGAAGCCTGCTTGCTTCTCGCGCCAGTCTCATGCTGGAGAACCTCGCCCTCCGTCAGCAGGTCGCAGTTTTGAAGCGCAAACGGCCACAGCCACGGCTGAGCGCCGGCGACCGTCTGTTCTGGCTGACGCTTCGCAAGATCTGGTCGCGTTGGGCAACTGCGTTAGTCATTGTCAAACCCGCCACCGTGGTCGGCTGGCATCGGAGCGGCTTCCGGCTGTACTGGCGTTGGCGCTCCCGCCGTCGTATCGGACGGCCCAAGATCAGCGCCGAGGTCCGTCAATTGATCCTCCGCCTGGCCCGGGAAAACACCAACTGGGGCGCGCCTCGCATCCATGGCGAATTGTACAAGCTCGGGCTCGATGTCTCCGAGCGAACCGTCGTCAGATATCTCCGCACCGCCCGGCGTCGAGGCCCGAACGACAATTGGCTGACTTTCCTGAACAACCACCGTGAAGCAATCGCCGCCTTCGATTTCTTCACTGTTCCCACCGTCGCATTCCGGCTACTATATGGCTTCTTCGTCATCGACCACAGCCGGAGGAAGATCCTGCACTGGAACGTGACCAGTCATCCGGACTCAGCTTGGGTAGCTCAGCAACTGCGCGAAGCCTTCCCGGACTCCGGCCCGCGGCGCTATGTCCTGTTCGACCACGACTCGAAGTTCGATGACGGCGTGGTGGAACTGCTGAAATCCAGTGGACTATCGCCGAAGCGGACGGGAATTCAGTCTCCGTGGCAGAACGGAACGGCGGAGCGGTGGGTAGGCAGCGCCCGCCGGGAGTTGCTCGACCATGTGATTCCGCTGAACGAAGCCCACCTGCGGCGGCTTCTGAAAGAATACGTCGCGTACTACCACGAGGATCGCATTCACGACTCGCTGGGAAAGGATACACCCACGGGACGGCCCATTGAAGCGCGACCTTCGCTGACGGCGAACCTGACCGCAAGGCCGCGTATCGGCGGACTCCATCATCGATACTCCTGGGCTCCAGCAGCATAGTCGACCTTTCTGGAATCCACGTTGAGTCAAACGCACTCCGTCGCGTAGCGTCGCCCCCACACTGCCGTGCAGGAGAGAGCGGCCGCTCCTGCGCCTATTCGAAGACCGCGATTCTGAAGGTCCTGACCAGTCGGCCCGGCCGTTGCGTGACCCGAGCGCCTCTAATATCGGGTCTTAACGTCCCTTGCGTGCGCCGATTTGGTTTTGGCTACACACAAGGCCCTCTGTCATTCCGCCATTGTGGCGGGATGACAGGTGCGCGTCCGGCTTCGAGCCTCGGGCCGAGGGTTCCGAAGCAGAGGTACCGCGATCATGAACGGTACCATCCGACGGTCGGCGGCGCGATCTTCGGCGTCCGGCCAGACGACGCCTCGAATTTCCCGCTTGTTCTCGCGCGAATTTCCGCCGGATTGCGACCATGATGATAGGACATTGTGGTCGCTATCCGGCGACGCCCATAGTTGAGACGAGGATCGTCGGCAAAGTACCTGCAGGCCACAACGAATTGGCGGTCGTGATTTCATGTCCGCCTGAACCGGCAACAGGGGCTCGGTCGGAGAGAATTGTGAGCGCAATCCCGCTCTTCTTCTTGCCAAAGAGCGAATTCAACTCCGGTTCGCGCGGCGTTCACGATCTGTGAGGGTTGATGGTTGAAGGGATGCGCATCTACGGTTGAAGAGTCACAGATTGGGACCAGGTTTGACCATTTCCGCTGAAGCTCCAAGTGATACTACCCGGACTACCTGTGGTCGTAAAATTACCCGCCAGCTGACCACGCGCCGGGATCTGGTTGGAGCCAAACCAACTAGAAATGTACTGCGTGTAGTCGTTGCCGCCGACTATCAGACCTGTAAGGGTCACTGGTTGGCCACCGGTCTCTGTTAACGTAACGGAATAAGACCAGCTACCATCAGGAGCTCGTGGAACCGGGTTCGGGGCAAACGCAACCTGTAGATTCCCAGCACCGCCTCCTCCACCTCCCGCACTCACCGTCAGTGAGATGGTGAAGTTGCCAGTCACGCTGCCGTTGAAGGAGGTGGCCTCAATTGTGTAGGGGCCCGAACTGCTCGCTGTGTAGACAATCCGAGAATTCAGATTGCCGGCCGAATCATCGTCTTGGGCGACAACCTGGCTATTTGGCGAAATTAGATAAAGATAGGTATCGCTGAAAGTCGTGGCGGTCTCGGTGACAGTGATCACGCTGCCTGCGGTGGCCGTGAAGGTATAAAGCTGTGCATAACTGCCGGACCGGTGCGGCGCAAGACAGCCCGGACCCAGCGTTCCATTCAACGTTTGACCGCTGCTGATCGAAAAGGCACTACAGCTTGCACCCCCGCCACCACCAGACCCCGTGACTATTCGGCTGATTGGGCCATTGGGCTCATTCGTCTGGTTACCCGAGTTGTCAAAAACGTGGATGCCATACCAATAGGTTCCCGCTGTTGGCGGTCCATTCGAAAACGAAACACTGGTTGGGCCATTACCGCTTAAAGTCGTCGAGGTAATTGTACTCCAAGTGCCTGGGGTGCCCCCGGCGTCTGGAGCCCGCCACAACTCGACTCGGTTCAAGCCGGAACCACCCGAATCACTCACGGTCGCCTGAATCGAGAACGAACTGCCCACGGCTATGCTATTAGGAGTCACCGTAAAGCTGCTGATTACTGGCGGGACCGTGTCCGCACCGCTAGATCCTAGCGTCGCAACCGGACCGTCGACCCAGTCTTCATCTATTCCAGAATTCCCTGTGAAACACACGCCGCCATAGCACGTCCCGGACGTGAGCGTGGAGGAAGTTTGTCGAATTCGTTGATCGCCTGCCCACAAGGAGTCGGCGATACTCGGTGCGCCGGTGACGGTGTGGCAGGCATTTCCGCAAGGAACATGGTCCTGAAAGAACCAGTTGAACCAGATTGAATCTGGCGGATTCGCAATGAACGCAGGCGTCCAATACTGGAATTCGGAACGTTCGCTATACACACCGGCGAGATTCTGTCGCGCATGCATCCCCTGGACCCAGCCGTTGACAAACGCCTGCACTGCACTACGGTAACTGGTGCTCCATCCAGCCTCCATATCGTAGTAGATTATAGTTTGGGGAGAGAGGCCTAAAGACGCGGCCGCATCGCACGCGCGAGAGGCCTCGTCCCTGCCTTGTTGTGCGGCAGTTACTGAGTCTGCGCTCACCAGGGGAGACGAAAAGCGGGCGGTATTCGCCTGTGGCCCAACCCATATAGGTATCAAGCCCCACCCCATCGCCGAAACGCTCCTCACCCAAGCAGCATCTAAGGACCCGTTGGGACAAGACCGCCACCCGAGTGGTGACGACGCGCCGATATAGAACGCGACCGCCTTATAGGGACTGCTGTTCCACCAAGTCTGCATTTGAGAGATCGTAGGGATCTCACACTTGTCAAATCCTTCTCTATTCTGAATCGTTATCACCACTTGAGGGGATCTTGCTCGGAGTTCGAGAGAGGATGCCGAACTGGTCTTATTGGTATATTCATTCTCATTCTGGACAGAAGGCACCGGCGCATCCGGGCCCGACTTTGGGACCGGAGTGATATTGGAGAATGAGGCCCCACCGTCAATGCTCCTCATTAACCGCGTCTCTTGCCTGCAGATCGATTTCCACTGTGCACATTCACCTGTGCGTATCAACAACCAGCCATCCATTGGAGTCGCGAAATCTGCTTCGATCACCCGCGCTTCCGCCTCGAGTGAATCCCGCGCGTATCTTGTGATGCCTTGCCCCGAGACTGTAAGTGTGGTTCCATTCTGCAGAACATGTACAACTGCTCCATCAAGGTAGGCCAATCGAAGGCGATGGTCGGCGGGCAACTTCAAGGCAGAGGAGGAACCCAAGTCTCCCCTCCGTCATTTGTCCTGTATACGGTGACGCTCGGGCCGTCCACGGTCTCGCAGTTCATAGCGAGCATCCCAGTGTAATTGTCAGTGAATACAGGAAGGTCAATGCTGCACGTTCTCGCCGTACTGACATTATCTGACTCGGAAACTCGAGTGAGTTGCCAACTGAATCCACCATCGCGGGTGATGAAAATCTGATCACCGCGCGGACCTCCCGCAAGCCATCCGTCCAACGGCGAGAGGAAGCGAACAGGATCCCCGATCGGCGGGTTGGGGAGACGCGTCCAGGTCTCTCCGCCGTCGTGAGTAGAATAGAGAACGCCAAAGCTGAAATTCGAACTGGACACCAGCTTTAGCATCGCCCAACCATGGAACTGGTCTAGGAAATCAACGTAAACGGACCCGGAATATGCCCTCCCGTCGTCGGAGTCCAGATCGGGGAACGGCTTTACCGTCCAAGTCTTGCCGGTGTTGTTGGTTTGAGCGAGGTAAAGTCGTGGGCCGCCACCGGCTTGACGCAACATCAGCCATCCCGTCGAAGTATCGAGGAAGAAGGCGCCATCAAGCAGACTCTCGACGGGACTGGCAGGCGTGATGTCGGTCCATTGCTCGCCACCCGATGTAGTCCACAACAGTCTATGATCTAGAAGCAGCCAGCCGGCTGTAGCACCAATTCGCCTAAAGGATCTGATTTGACGAGTACGTGTTCCGGTTGACTCGTTTCCGACGACCTGCATCTGCGCGCCGGGCACCTGAAATGCGGCGTTAGATTGACAGAGTGCACTCCATATGGGTACAAGCAAGACGAAGATTCTCGCGCCCGTTGTTCGCTCCACGCTCGACACTCCTGTACTCGGATAGCGGAGACGATAATAGCCTAATCTCCGAACCGCGTCAATCGAAATCGATTGACGAAATCGATTGACGCCCTGCCGCTCGCCGTCAGACTCTGTTGAAAGGGGGATCGACAGCTTCTTCAAGCACTTACAGCCCATCCGCGCCTCGACGTTCTTGGTCAACGATAGGTCAATTCCGAACGATGTCAGGGGGCGTAGTCCAGCCGACAATCGCACCGTAGACCGCGTTCGCCCACCTTCTCGACCTGGACCTCGCTCAAGACTGAGCAGCCATCTCCGGGCCGCGAATCGCTACGATTCGGCGCCAGCCTTCACGGTTTCGCCTACTCTGTGGACCTCCTGTCTTTCCACAATTTCGACGATAGAAGATCTCGGACCGTCAGCGTGCAGTCCTCAGTAGTCTGCGCTGCGCTCCTCTTTGCGGACGCCAGTGCCCAATCTAGGCGTCGCGACCCTGCGTCGCTGACGGCTTCATGAACCGCGGAGTCCGAGGTCCATCTTGCGACGGCGGCCTGAGGAAGTCCTGGGACATGGGAAGCGCCGCATAGCTGGAACGAAGGATGACCGTTCCGAATGGACAGGGCCACCCTCGCGCGCTCAGCCTTGGCCAACTATGCCGAAATGACTGACGCGTCACAGACACCACTGGGACATACTCCGAAAGGACTACTTATTATATTCGAACTGCACAATTACGTAGGTACCTCCAATCACCGCATCCCTAGTGCCCCAGTTAAGACCGAGTAGTCTTCCGTTCTTGATATAGGTAGTGTTGTAATAGAAATATGGTTCATCGGGTCCAGAACATTTCCTCCAACCATTGTCTCTTATAATACGTTGAAGTCTCGGCAACGCAGCTGTTACTGCCACCACGTCTCCGCCCTGTGTAGAAGGGTCGGTGAGAGTGAATTTCATTTGGAACACTGGCAGCGTCGCATCATGCCCTTCGCCATCCGCGCACTCACGAATTTCGACATTCGCCGCAGGATCCTCGGTGGTCCACGGGACGATGCCGTCGAATAGAGCCCCTATGGAACGTTTCTCTGACTCCATTGCCGACAACGCTGCCGGAGTGTTTGCCTGAGTAGATGCGGTGGGCGCGATGCCTAACTTCACCGGCGCTATAGGGGATGATTGTTGCTGACGAAGCTTAACACCTATCCCACAGATAATACAAATAGCACTACCAACAGTGAGAATGCCAAGAGCAGTCTTCACTGTGCGACCGGAGTTATTTCTACTTACATAGAGTGGCATAGAGAGGTAACGTTAACATAGCAACACGGCTAATACGGAAACGCGGGTGAAGCGCCGAGCAGCACGCTTCTGGTTGTTCGCACTCGCAGGACAACATTACGCGAGTCCAACTCCAGAGTCAATATATACCTAAGACGCAACTCTGGCAAGACTGAACGGCGGTTCCTGGGAGACTGCCCGGAAGAGCATAGAGAATGGCGACTTTCACTCCCGATGAGGCGTGATAGCCTTCGTCAGGGAATCCTCCAAGAAGAGAGGAGAGAGTCGTTTGGAAAGACCATATCAAATCGAAGATCGCCGCGCGATGCAGCGTTATGAGAGCTCGCTGAAGCAGCTTACGTCGCCGCAGTGCTGGTGCTCTACAATGGCAAATCGGCCAAGCCTCTGCATGACTTTATGATCAGTTCGCGGAGCACGCTTCGAATCGGACTCGTGGCCGGATCTGTTTGTTTACAGTTTCCTCGATCTTGGCGTAGTCCATGGACGCGGCGGAGAATGGCGCAGGTGGTGGCGGTATGGTGCTGAGTTTCCCCCAACAATTCGCTAATGGCACTCCTCGCGCTTACGAAAGTTCTAATGTTGAATTGGGGTCGCCCGTAAAGTACAGATCGAGACAACGATTTCTGCTGGCTCCCAAGCCGGACTTGAACCGACGATGACCCGGTTAACCGATCAATGCTTTGAGGGGGGGGGCTTTCAGATCGACAAGCTCGGCGGGGGAGTTGTTGCACTTTGAGTAACCGCACAGCTACAAAATCATCTCCAGTGAGGTTTTGGAGGCGGCCCGAAACGACCGTATCTGCTTGATTCTATTGGTCGGGGCGGGGCGATTTGAACGCCCGACCCCCTGCGCCCAAGGCAGGTGCGCTACCAGGCTGCGCTACGCCCCGACATCTACAACTCCTCCAATTCTAAACCATCCGACCGCCGAAGAGGTCACACACCCCCACCTTCACCCCTCGGATCACACCTAGCCACAACAGAACCAGCAACCCGCCCACTTGACACCCATGCTATCCTCAGGGTGGGAAGAGACACTCTCCCAAACAAGGCCGCCCCTCCGGGCGGCCTTTTCCATTTCCCGGAGCTAAATTCCATGAAACTACCGAAAGAATTCGGCGCCATCGACCAGGCCGCCGTCAACGCGTACTTCGCCAACCTCAAGGGATGCAACGCCCTCAAATCCACCGGCCCACGCACCCCCGAAGGAAAGGCCGCATCCAGCAAAAACGCCATCAAACACGGCCTCACCGCCCGCCAGGTCGTCATCACCGGCGAAAATCAGGCCGACTTCGACGCCCTGCTCCAGGACATCGCCGACGACCGCAAACCCGTCGGGGAACTCGAAATCCAACTGGTCGGCGAAGTCGCCGCCTGCACCTGGCGCCTCGCCCGCGCCCGAGCCAAGGAAATGTTCTTCCTCGAAAAGGCCAGCCTCTTCGACGCCCAGTTCCAGAACAGCTTCGAGCGCCTCCTCCGCTACATGTCCGCCATCGAGCGTCAGCACAACCGCGCCCTCGTCCGCCTCGACCGCCTCCAGAACGACCGGCGTAACCGCGAATCCCAGCCCGCGCCCGAAGAAGCGCCCAAGGCCATGGCCGTCGGCTCCACGGAATCAACAACCTCCGCCCCACCCCAGTTCGTTTCGCAAAAGCCGAAAACGTCCCCCGCCGCCCCGGCGCCTCACGCTTCCGAAACGCCCGCGCCGCCCGCCCCCAGCCTGAAAATGGCCTCCTGACGCGGCCCTTCCCCCGAGTCCGGACCGGCCTTCACCCGATCGCCGCACCCGGCGCCCGATCTTTGACATCGAGAATAGCCCCCACGCCGCGGCGTACGCCACAACTGCGCCCGAATTCCGCGCCGCCCCCACCCCGCGGATTCGCATATACTGCAAATCAGGATTTTCATATGCGAATCGCGACAATACTCCCCATCATCGTCATCGCCTCTCTCATCGCTCTGCTCGCTGGTTGCGCGGCCGGGCCGGAGAAGGCCTCTGTCGATCCCGCGAAGCTGAAGCTGTTCACGCCCGCGCCGGACTCAGTGACTCCTAAGGACGGCGCCATCACCACTGAGAAGGTCGCTCTCGGGCGCATGCTCTATTACGACCCCCGGCTTTCCAAGAGCCAGAAGATCTCCTGTAATAGCTGCCACGACCTCGCTAAGTACGGCGTCGACGGGCTGGCCGTCTCCAACGGTTTCAAGGACCAGAAGGGCGATCGCAACGCCCCCACCGTCTACAACGCCGCCGGCCACTTCGTCCAATTCTGGGACGGTCGCGCCAAAAACGTCGAAGAGCAGGCCAAGGGCCCTGTATTGAATCCCGTCGAAATGGCCATGGCGTCAGACAAGCAGGTGCTCGTGGTCCTCAAATCCATGCCGGAGTACGTCGACGCCTTCAAGAAGGCTTTCCCCGGCGAAAAAGACCCCGTCACTTACGATAATGTGGGCAACGCCATCGGAGCCTTCGAACGCAAGCTCGTCACCAGCTCCCGCTGGGACAAGTACCTCAAGGGCGATCAGACCGCCCTCACCGCCGACGAGCAGGCCGGACTCGCCGCTTTCATCAACTCGGGCTGCGTCACTTGCCATGCCGGCGCCTATCTCGGCGGCAACATGTTCCAGAAGGCCGGCGCCGTGAAGCCGTGGCCCAACGAGGCCGATCCGGGCCGCTTCAAGGTCACCAGGAACGATGCCGACAAGATGATGTTCAAAGTGCCCTCACTTCGCAACATCGAGAAGACCGCCCCCTACTTCCACGACGGCAAAACCGCCACCCTCGCCGAAGCGATCGAGAAAATGGGCGAATACCAGGTCGGCAAGACCCTGAAACCCGAGGAAGTGAAGTCGATCGAAACCTTCCTCAAGGCTCTCACGGGCGACATCCCGGCCGATTACATCAAACAGCCGGAACTGCCCAAGAGCACCGCCAGGACGCCCAAGCCCAGCGAAGCCGATTGAGGATGGCCATGAGTGGAAAGCTGATTGCCGGAACCGTGGCGGCGCTCGCTGTGCTGTTCGGCGCCGCCCAGTTCGTCCAACCCCAACGGGCCAACCCTGTCGTCGATCCGTCCGCCACTTTCGCCGCCGTCGCTAAACCCGTCCCCGCCGTCGCGGGTCTCGTCGACCGCTCCTGCCGGGACTGCCACAGCGATCAAACCGTGTGGCCCTGGTACAGCCACGTGTCCCCCGTGTCCTGGATGGTCGCCGGAGACGTCAAACGCGGCCGCGAGAAGCTCAACTTCTCCCACTGGAACATCTACGGTCCCGAGATGTCCCAGATCCGCCTCCGCGACGCCTGCGAGCAGGTGAAAGCCGGCCACATGCCGCTCAGCCACTACTTGCTGATGCACTCCGACGCCCGGCCTACCGACGAGGACAAACAGGCGCTGTGCGCCGCCGCGCAGTAGCCTACAGGTAAATCAAACCGCGCCGGATGCCGGCCGTGACGGCTTCGGCGCGGCTCCCTGCCGCCAGCTTCGACAGGATCGAGGCCACATGGAACTTCACCGTGTGCTCGGAAATGCCTAGCCTCCAGGCGATCCTCTTGTTGCTCTCTCCAGCCGCCACCATCTGTAAGACTTCGGACTCGCGCGGAGTCAGCCCCTCGCCTCCAGCCAGCGCGGGTCGCGCCGCGGCGCTCCGGCTCGCCTCCTCCGGCCGCAACAGCACGAACCCCGCCGCCGCGGCCTGCACCGCGATTGCAATCTCCTGACCGGACGCCTCCGTCGCCAACACTGCCCGTATACGCGACGGCCACAGTTCGGACTGCCTCGCCGCATCGGCGTCATCGGTCAGCAACACCACCGGCGGCCCGTCCATCTCGGCAATCGGCGCCGCCTCCGAGCCCGCGTCAATCACCACCACCTCGCCCCGAGCCCGCTCCGCCTCGCTCAGCCCCAGCGCCTCGGTCACTTCCAGCCCCGCCTGCTCGAGCAACGCCCGCAACCCCGCCCTTGCCACCGCCGATCCAGCCGCCACGCTGACTCGCGTCAAGCCGCCGCCTTCCGCTCGAGCCGCACCGACACCGTTCGCGTCCGGCTCCGGTCGCCCCGCAGGAACTCGAGCGACAACGTTCCCCCGCCGCTTCCATCGATCGCCGCCAGCAGGTCCTCGGAGCCCGCAAAGGGGCGCCCGTTGGCCGCCGTCAGAACGTCACCCACCAACAGCGACGCCTGCTCCGCCGCGCTTCCCCGCCCCACTTCAAGGACCACCAGTCCGATGCCGCGTCGCGCCGTCAACCGAACCTCCCACACGGTCACGCCGAGCTCCATCGAAGGTCCGCTCGAAAGGAAGCGTCGCACCTCCTCCACCGGCACTGCCAGCGCCAGCCCGCCGCTCACCACCATCGTGTTCAAGCCGATCACCCGCCCAAGCGAATCCGCCAGCGGCCCGCCGCTATTGCCCGGCGCCAGCCGCACATCGGCCTGGATCCAACGTCGCTGGCCGAGCCCCGGAAACACTCCGCTCGAATGGATCACCCCGGTGCTGAGCGCGCCCGTGAACCCCAGCGGATTGCCCACCGCAATCACCATCTCGCCCGGCCGCACACGCTCCGAATCGCCCACCGTCGCCGCCGGCAACTGACGCGCCTGCACCCTCAGCGTCGCCAGGTCCCGCCGGGAATCGCGGGCCCCCAACTCCGCCGGATACTCCCGCCCATCCCACAGCTCCACCGTCATCCGCCGGCTGGTGGCCACGTGCGCGTTCGTGACAATCAAGCCCTCGGAGTTCCAGATCACGCCGGAACCGCCCGAGCGCCGCCCATCGCGCACGCCCACCGTCGACCGCCGCAGCGCCTCGCCGATCTCTCCGAATGCCGGGATCATCGTCACTCCTTTCGCGGCTTCTCGCCGACCTTCAGCGTCACCTGCTTCGACTCGCCCCCGCGCAGCACCCTCACCTCGACCTCGGCGCCCACCGGCGCCTTCGATAGCGCGCTCTGCATATCATCGGTATCGGCCACCGGTTGCCCCTTCAGCTCCAGCAGCACGTCGCCAATCGTCAACCCGGCCTCATCCGCGGGACCGCCCGGTTCAATGGTGAGTACGATCACCCCTCCGTCCTGTGAAAGGGCCAGCTTGTTCTTGAGATGCTCCGGAATCGGCACCGGCTGCAGGCCCACGCCCAGATACCCTCGCGAGATGCGCCCCCGCCGGAGCAGTTCCTCCACCACCAGGTCCACTGTCGTGCGAGGAATCAGGATTGACGACGTCCGCGACAGGCCGGAGGTCGCAATGCCCGACACCGCTCCATCGGCCCCGGCCACGGCCGCTCCCGACGAACTCGGATAGAGCGCGACGTCCAACCGGACAAAGCGGTCGATCAGCCCGCCGCGCCAGGTCCTCCAGGCGCCGCCCGCCGTGCTGACGATGCCCATGGCGGCGGTCACGCCCTGTTCGGACCGGCCGGCCGCGATCGCCAACTGACCCGCCTTTAGCGCGTTCGAGTCCCCCAGCCGCGGCGGCGCCAGGTCTGACTCCACCCGCAGCACCGCAATGTCGGTGGCGCGGTCCCGCCCCGCCACCGTTGCCTGCGCCTCTCTTCCGTCCGGCAATCGAACGCCGATCTCTTCACTCTGGATCGTGTGGTCCGCCGTCACGACAATCCCCGGCGCCCATACCACGCCGGTCGACGCGAACCGTGGTCTCGCGGAGATCCGGACGGTGCTCGCCGACACGGCTTCGACGATGGCCGCCACGCTATCGGATAGTTCGGTGAGTGCTGTATGCATCCTGATCTTATGATGTCGAACGCCGCCTTCCGGAGAATCGGATGTTCGGCGAGTGTGGCCCCTGGCCGATCGGGTGGCGCCCGACAATGGAGGGATGCGGAACCTCCGTCTGGCTTTGCGTACGTTGCGGCGATCGCCGGGCTTCTCGGCCGCCGTCACGCTGACGCTTGCTCTGGGAATCGGCGCCAATACGGCGATGTTCCGGGCCATCGATCACGCGCTGCTGCGACCCCTGCCCTACCCGGAACCGGACCGTCTCGTCGCCCTCCACGAAACCCAGACTGGCAAGGGATTCCGTCCCGTCTCTCTGCCGAACCTGCTCGACTGGCGCGCCCAGACCACGACGTTCGAAGCGGTGGCGGGCTACATGCGGCGCAGCTTCGGCCTTCGCCGCGGCGCGGAGCCGCCCATCGTCATCCAGGCCGGCATGACCACCTCGGACCTCTTCCGCGTGCTCGGCAAAGCGCCCCTGATCGGCCGCTCCTTCACTGAAACGGAGGAGATCCAGGGCGCGCGCGTCATCGTGCTGACCGACGCCCTCTGGGCCCGCGCCTTCGGCCGCAACCCGGCCGTGGTGGGCAGCACGACACTGATCAATGACGAACCGCGCGTCGTCGTCGGCGTCCTGCCGCCTGACTTCGACTTCGCCATCCAGGGCGATCGCATGGACGCCTTCATCCCGCTCGATCATGCCGACTACGGCAAGCGAGTCGTCCGGCCGCTCGAGGCCATCGCGCGTCTGAAACCGGGCGTGTCGCGCGACGTCGCCCGCACCGAACTCGCCGCCGTGGGAGCGCGGCTCGCCCAAGCCTGGCCCGAGGACAACCACCTCGGCGGGGCCGACCTCGAAAGCCTGGACGACGCGTGGAAGGGCAGCGCCCGCAAGCCCCTCTGGTTGCTCGAATGCGCCGCCCTCCTGCTGGCGGCCATCGGGCTCACCAACGTCGTGAACCTGATGCTCGCCCGCGCGCTCGCGCGGCGCCGGGACACCGCCATCCGCGTGTCGCTCGGCGCAACCGTCGGACAACTGGTTCGCGAGTCCCTCGCCGAATCGCTGGTGCTGAGCGCGATCGGCGGCGCACTGGCCATCGCGGCCGCCGCGGCCTGCCTCCGATTCGTCCCGCTGGTCGCGGCGCGATTCGGCGACTCGGTCCGCCTGTCCGAACTTGGCTCCATCGGGCTCGACGCGTCGGCCATCGGCGTCGCCATCGCCGGCTCCATCGGCGCCGGCGTAGTCTGCGGACTGCTTTCGGTGCTCCTTTCCCGCACCGTCTGGCGCGGCGAACTGGTGCGCGCGAGCGGCGCGGCCGCCAGCCTCCGCGGACAGGTGCGCGTACGACGTGCTCTGGTGGCGGCGCAGGTGGGCGCGAGCCTCATCCTGTTGTTGAGCGCCGGCCTGTTCCTGCGAGTCTTCGTGAAACTGGCCACCACCCATCCCGGCTTCGAAAGCGCCCAGGTCTACTACTTCGGCTTCGGCTTGCCGGAGGCGCGTTACGACGACCGCCGCACGGTGGACTTCCACCGGCAATTGACAGCGAAACTCGCTGCGATCCCTGGCGTCGAATCGGTGGGCCTCGCCTGGCGGCTCCCCTTGAACGGCCGGAACCTGACCACGTCGTTCCAGTTCGAAGGCGCCGGACTGCCGGTCACGGAATGGGCCTGGGTGGGGCGGACGTTCGTCGATCCTGGCTACTTCGAGACGCTCCGCATCCCCCTGTTGAGCGGGCGCAACTTCTCCTGGAGCGTCGACCTGCCCGAACGCCCCGGCGTCATCATCGTCAACCGCACGTTCGAACGCCTGTATGGCAAAGCCGTCGGCCGGCGCGTGCAGATGGGCCGCAACGGAACATTGGTCGAGATCGTTGGCGTGGTGGCGGACGCCTACCAGATGAGCCTCGACAAGCCCGTTCGACCGCAGTTCTATGTCCCGGTCACGCAGGCCGGGCTCGACGGCGGCGATTACATGCTGCGGACCGCGAGGACCGACAACGCCCTATCGGCCGAGGTCGCCAAGGCCGTCGAATCGGTCGACTCGGGCCTCGAACGGATCCAGTTGCACAAGCTCGACGGCTGGGTGCGGGAGAGTCTGCGCGACCGCCGCACCGGAGCCGCCCTGACGGCGGCCTTCGCCGGCGTGGCCCTGCTGTTGACGGCCATCGGACTGTACGGCGTGGTGGCGTTTGAAGTCGAACAGCGCCGCCATGAGATCGCCGTGCGCATGGCGCTGGGCGCCGACGGCGGAGCGGTGCGGCGGATGGTGATGCGGCAAGGGCTCGCGCTGGTGGCGGCCGGGACCGTCGTCGGCGGCGGTGCGTTCGCCTGGTTCGGGGGCCTGCTGCGCAGCCAGTTGTACGGCGTTGAACCGTACGACCCGGCGGCCATCGCCCTGGTGGCGGCCGTGCTCATCGCCTTCGCGGCGGCTGCCTGCGAAGGGCCATCGCGCCGCGCCGTGCGTACCGATCCGATGCGCCTGTTGCGCTGACTACGACGCGGCCTGGGCGTCGAATGCGACCGTCTTGGCGTGCCGCCACAGCCGCTCGAGTTCGTAATAGTCGCGAGCCGCCGGCGACATCACGTGCACGATGAAGTCGCCATAATCGGCCAGCACCCATTCGGCGTGGTTATAGCCTTCGACGCTGATCGCCTTGCGGCCCTCGGCGGCCAGTTCCTCGTTCACGGCGTCGGCGATGGCCTGGATCTGCCGCTGGTTCGATCCGCTGCAGATGACAAAGTAATCGGTGAATGAGGTGACCTCTCGGAGGTCCAACACGCGGACGCCAGTGGCCTTCTTCGATTCGGCGGCGCGCACGGCGGTGAGCCAGTACAGGGTCTCGGGATTCTCGGGCAGGGTTATCCTCCGCTTTCATGATAGCCCGACCGGGGGACGTCTGAGCCGGCCGAAACAGGGGCCTTGATATACTGGAAATACATGCGTTTTCAGTTGGTCGCGTTCGTCCTCATGGCCGGCGCGCTGTCAGCACAGGACACCCCGGAAATGGTTCGGACCGAACAGGAGATCTCGCGCCTGCGGGAACTGGTCGCCATGGGCGCCATTGCTCCGCTCCGGTTGCAGGAGGCCGAACAGCGCCTCGGCGACGCCCGCGACGATCAGATCCTCCATCGCACGCTCTACGGCAAGTTGTCCGTCGAGGAGTTGACTCCGGAACAGTCGCGCGAAATGCTGGAAGCCGCCCAGCGCCGCTTCGACCGACAGCAGGCCCGCCTCGCTCAGACCCAGAAACTGGTGGCGGCGGGCGTGATCGCGCGGGCCGACGCGGATGCGCTGAGCGAAGAGTTGGAATCGCGGAGGCTGACGATTGATCTCGCGCGGTCGCGCGCGAGGCTGCTCGAAGAACTGGCCGAGATGGCCCGTCGCGAGGAGCAGGCCGCTGAACAACAGGCCGCTGAAGCGGCCCGCGTCATGCCGGCGATGGAGCGTTTCGACGGCGAGCGAATGTTCACCGCCAGCGAGTTGAAGGCCGTCTCCGTCGCCTTCGAGAAGAAGTTCAAGAAGCCTCTTCCGATCAGCGCCAACGGGGAGACCAGCATGCATCGGGCCCTGGGATTCGACCATCGCGGCCGGGTGGATGTAGCGGTCAGCCCCGACCAGGTCGAGGGCGTGTGGCTGCGGACCTATCTCGAATCGAACGCTATCCCCTATTACGCCTTCCGGTCCGCGGTGCCGGGCAAAGCCACCGGCGCGCATATCCACATCGGGCCCGGCAGCACCAAGCTGCGCGCGGCCGACTGAATTTCCAATGGACGCACCTCTTCGCGTATTCATCACGGCTGAGCAGATCCAAAAGCGGGTGGCCGAGCTCGGCGCCCGGATCGACGCCGACTATCCCGACGGCCCCATCTACCTGGTGGCGATCCTGAAGGGCGCCTGCTTCTTTCTCGCCGACCTGGCGCGAGCCATCAAGACGCCCGTGCGGCTCGACTTCATGGGCATTTCGAGTTATGGGCGAGGCAAGACTTCCTCGGGCGAGGTGAAGGTGCTCAAGGACCTGGACACCTCCATCGAAGGCCACCACGTCCTGATTGTCGAGGATATCGTCGACAGCGGCGTCACCTTGAGCTACCTCATGAACCTGCTTGAGCAGCGAAAGCCCAAGAGCATCCGCATCGCCGCGCTGCTCGATAAGCCGGACCGCCGCCTGCGGCCCGTGGAAGTCGCCTATCGCGGCTTCCAGATTCCCGATGAGTTCGTCGTCGGCTACGGGCTCGATTACGCAGAGGATTACCGTAACCTGAAAGACATCTGCATCCTGGGTTAGTAGGGCCAGGTCCAGTCCGACACGGCCGGCGAATCGATGCCGTTCTCGTAGGCGTAGTTCCGGCATGCGATTTGCATGTTACGGAAGCGCTCTTTGGCGTGGGCGCCGATGCGCTGTAACGAGGGACAGCGGTCGATGACGTCGATGGCCAGGCTGTAGCGGTCGATCTCGTTGTTGATCGCCAGCTCCATCGGCGTGTTGATGTTGCCTTTCTCCTTGTAGCCTCGCACGTGCATGTTCTTGTGGTTGGCGCGCCGGTAGGCCAGTCGGTGAATCAGCCAGGGGTAGCCGTGGAAGTTAAAGATCACCGGCTTATCGGTGGTGAACAGGGAGTCGAAGTCGCGGTCGGGCAGGCCGTGGGGATGTTCGGAGGTCGGCTGCAGCTTGAACAGGTCCACCACGTTGACGTAGCGGATCTTGAAATCCGGAAATTCGGCGCGCAACAGCGCGATGGCGGCGAGCGTTTCCTGCGTCGGGATGTCTCCCGCCGACGCCATCACGACGTCCGGCTCACAGCCCCCGTCATTGCTCGCCCATTCCCAGATTCCGATGCCTTTTGTGCAGTGCGTTCTTGCATCCTCCAGCTTCAGAAACTGAAGGTGCATCTGCTTGTCGGAGACGATCACGTTCACGTAATTCTCGCTGCGCAGGCAGTGGTCGGCCACCGAGAGCAGACAGTTCGCGTCGGGCGGCAGATAGATACGGGTGACGGCGGCGCTCTTGTTCACCACCACGTCGAGGAATCCGGGATCCTGGTGCGTGAATCCGTTGTGATCCTGGCGCCAGACGGTGGAGGTGATCAGCAGGTTGAGGGATGAGATCTCTTCGCGCCATGACAGGTGGTTGCAGATCGACAGCCACTTGGCGTGCTGATTGAACATCGAGTCGATGACGTGAACAAACGCCTCGTAACTCGAGAAGAAGCCGTGGCGCCCGGTCAGGAGATAACCTTCGAGCATGCCTTCCACGGTGTGCTCGCTCAATATCTCCATGACGCGGCCGTCGGGCGACAACTCGCCACCGTCGCTATCTTCCGGGAAGTAACTCTCGATCCAGAACTTCTTACTGACTTCGTAGACGGCGTCCAGTTTGTTCGATGTGTTCTCGTCGGGGCCGAAGACGCGGAAGTTGTCCGGGTTCATCCGCATGATGTCGCGAAGGAACAGTCCCAGGGGCCGCGTGTTTTCGGCCTGTCTGGCGCCGGGCTTGTCAATCGCGAGGGCGTAGTCGCGGAAGTCCGGCATGCGCAGCGTTCTGCGGATCAGACCGCCGTTGGCGTGCGGGTTGGAGCCCATCCGGCTGTGCCCGGTGGGGGCGAGTTCCTTGAGTTCCGGAGCCAGTTTGCCGCTCGCGTCGAACAACTCTTCCGGATGGAGCGACCGCATCCACTGTTCGAGCAGTTGGAGTTGCGCAGGGTCCTTCTTCACCGCGCCCAGCGGCACCTGGTGTGCGCGCCAGAATCCCTCCAGGCGGTGGCCCGAGACCTCGCGCGGCGCGGACCAACCTTTCGGACTGCGAAGGACGATCATCGGCCAGCGGGGACGGCAGGCCTGCGCGCCCGGCTGGCGGGCTTCACGACGATAGGCGAGGATGTCGTTGACGCACTTCTCGATGGTAGCGGCCATGGCCTGGTGCATCGACTCCGGCTCCGACCCTTCGACGAAGTGGGGAGTCCACCCATAGCCTTCGAATAGCTTGCTCAGCTCCTCGTGACTGATGCGGGCGAGCAACGTGGGGTTGTTGATCTTGTAACCGTTCAGGTGGAGGATCGGGAGCACCGCTCCGTCGCGCGCCGGGTTCAGGAACTTGTTTACGTGCCAGGAGGTGGCCAGCGCGCCTGTCTCGGCTTCACCGTCGCCCACTACGGCGGCGACGATCAGGTCCGGGTTGTCGAAGGCCGCGCCGCAGGCGTGCGAGAGCACGTATCCCAACTCCCCGCCCTCGTGAATGGAGCCGGGCGTCTCCGGCGTGCAGTGGCTGCCGATGCCTCCAGGAAACGAGAACTGCTTGAAGAAGGCGTGTAGGCCGGCTTCGTCCTCGCTCTTATCCGGATAGATTTCCGAGTACGAGCCTTCGAGATAGACCGGCCCTAACACGCCTGGAGCGCCGTGGCCCGGACCGGCCATATAGATCACATCCAGACCGTACTTCCGGATCAGGCGGTTCAAGTGAGTGTAGATGAACGACAGCCCTGGACTAGAGCCCCAATGGCCGAGCAGGCGGTTCTTGATGTGTTCCGGGCGGAGCGGCTCCTTCAACAACGCGTTCGCCTGAAGATAGATCATTCCCAGGCTCAGGTAGTTGCACGCGCGCCAGAAGGCGTCGGTCTTGCGCAGTTCATCGGCGCTCAACGGCGCGCCCTGGACCGTCGACCTGGCGGGTCCGTAGGCGCGGATCGATCCAAGTTGTTCGTCAGTCGGGAAGGCTGGTGTCATAGCTAATGAAAACCTCGCGGACGCCCTCAGTATGTGTTGACGTCGCCGCTCAGTCAAGCTCAGGATGGGTGAGGTTCGCCCAGCACGACGCGCACGGTGTCGCGAGCGATGAGGAGTTCTTCGTCGGTCGGGATGACGAAAGCGGCCAGGGTGGAGTCGTCGGTGGTGATGCAGCGCTCTGACGGAGCCTGCGACTGGTTGCGTTGCGCGTCGAGCCGGAGTCCCGCCCACTCCAATCCGCCGCAGATTCTGGAACGAATATCGGCGGCGTTCTCGCCGATTCCGCCGGTGAAGATGACTGCGTCGGCGCCGCCCATGCAGGCAAGTAGCGCCCCGATGTACTTGCGCGCTCGGTAACAAAACACTTCGATCGCCAGACGCGCGCGCCGGTCTTCGGTGAGGCGCAGTTCCTCCAACAGCACGCGCATGTCGTTGGTCAATCCGGAGATGCCAAGCAGGCCGGATTGCGTATTGAGCAGCGTCTCCACCTCGTTTGGTTGCAGGCCTTCTTTCGCCGCGATGAGGTTGACGATGGACGGGTCGAGGTCGCCCGAGCGGGTCCCCATCACCAGGCCTTCGAGCGGCGTCATACCCATCGTTGTGTCTACCGGATAGCCCGCGCGGATGGCCGCCGCCGAACAGCCACTGCCCAGATGGAGAGTAACGACATTCGTCTGCTCCCGGGTCAGCCCTTTCATGGCGCGATAGCGGTAGGCGACGTAGCGGTGCGAGGTTCCGTGGAAGCCGTAGCGCCGGATCTTGTGCCGCCGGTACAGGTGATAGGGGACTGCGTACAGATAGGCGTGCTCGGGAATCGAGGCGTGAAACGCCGTGTCGAACACGGCCACCTGCGGGGTCCCGTCGCCCAGGATCTTGCGGGCCGCCCGGATGCAGCGCACGTTGTTGGGATTGTGCAGCGGGGCAAGGTCGATGCACTCTTCGATGCCCTTCAGCACCTGGTCGGTTATGAGGGCGCTTTCTTTGAAGAGCTCGCCGCCATGGACCACTCGATGGCCGACGGCGTGAATGTCGCCGAGCCCGCGGATCTCAGGGACGCCGGAACTGTCGGAGGCGAGCCAGCGCAGGACGTGGTCGAGCGCGGCGGAGGCGTCGCGCAGCGGCGCGGCGGCGACCTGGCGGCCCTTTTCAGGGCTTTGAAACGTGACGATAGCTTCGCCGCCGATGCGCTCCACCTGGCCGCGGCAACGCCGTTGATCCTGTCCGTCGCGGATCCTGTCGAGATCGGTGGAGATTACCTGGAACTTCAGGCTGGAACTGCCAGCGTTGAGAATCAGAACATTCATCGTTACTCGCGGGGCGGCGAGCAGCGACCATTCTACAGCTTTTCCAGATCTGCGGGTTCGCCGAACTTAGAACCTTGCACGCCTGGTTCGATCGCTTTCAATAACCCAGTTAGCACGGCGCCGGCGCCGATCTCGTAACAGCGCGTGACTCCAATAGCGGCGAGACAGCGCACCGATTCGAGCCAGCGCACCGGGTTCGGCACCTGTTCGTACAATCCCTGTCGCGCCTCGGCGCCGGTGGTGACAACGCGCGCTTCGAAGTTATTCACCAGGGGAATGGCGAGGTCGGTAAACTCGGCCGCGTCGAGATCCGCCTTCAGGCGTTCCTGGGCGGGCTTCATCAGCGCGCAATGGAAGGGTGCGCTGACGGGCAGCAGCACCGCGCGCTTAGCGCCGGCGGCCTTGGCGAGTTCGGCGGCCCGTTTGACGGCGTCCGCGTGGCCCGCGATTACGACCTGCTCCGGCGAGTTCATGTTGGCGGCCGACACCACCTGGCCCTGCGCCGCTTCCGACAGAATCCCGTCGAGCTTGCCTTCGGGCAGGCGAAGCAAGGCGGCCATGGCGCCCACGCCCGGCGCAACAGCCTGCTGCATGTACCGGCCGCGGTTCTTCACGATGCGCACGGCGTCGGCGAACTTGAGCGATCCGGCCGCCACCAGGGCGGAGTATTCACCCAGGCTGTGGCCGGCGACGAAATCGGCCTCGAAGCCCTTTTCGCGCAGCACGGCGAGCGCGGCGATTGAGACGGTGACGAGGGCGGGCTGTGTGTTCTCGGTCAGCTTCAACTGGTCTTCGGGACCTTCAAAGCAGAGCTTCGAGATGGCGAAGCCGAGCGCGTCGTCAGCCTCCTCAAACACTCGCTTCGCGGCGGGGAAGTTCTCTGACAGGGCTTTGCCCATCCCGGGGAACTGTGAGCCCTGCCCGGGGAACAAGAAAGCAATCTTCGACATTAAACTTTCATTTTACTGGGTTCCGCCCGCCGGCGAAACGGCACGGTTATCGGGCGGAATAGAGGTCGATCACCCGCTCGATGGCGCGCCGGCAGACGCGACAGAATCCACCGTTCATGTTTCTGGTGAACATGATGCAGTCGGACTGGGACCGGTAATAGCCCTTGCCTTCGTACATGGCGCCTTCGAATGCGCCCACCTTGCGGCCGTTCGGGCCGGAGGCGAGCAGGGGGACCTCGTGCGCCAGCTCTTCGGCGAACAGGGCCTCCATGTCCGCTTAGGGGCGATGGTCGGCGCGAATCTGGCGACGGCGGGCCTGAATGCCCTTCTCGTACGTTTCGAAATCCAGCTTGGGCCAGGGCGTCGGCAGCGGCGTCGCGGCGTCGATGAGATCCTTCCACTTGGCGCCTTTCGGATCCGCGGTGACGTTGGGCTCCCATGGTTCGGGGCGCGCCGTCACGCTCTCGTAGGCGACGTCGGAGGTGTAATACTCATCCGCCAGACCCGCGAAGTGATGGCCGAATTCGTGGACGAAGACGTAGGGCGTGGAGGCGTTGTCCGCCGATACCGTGGCGTAGAGGTTGTGAATGCCGCCCCCGCCGTACTTGCGGTCGTTCACCACGATTTCGACGAACTCGTAGGGCGCCGCGGCGGCGGCTTCGCGCATGCGCTTGTTGTCGAACGTCAGCACGTAACGTTCGCTCCCGAAAGCGTCAAAAGAGGCGCGCAATGGCGAACGGCGCCAGACGCCATCGGAGGGACGGGCCGCGCCGCTTTCATCGGCCGGCGTGTCGACCGCCCACACGTTGAACGACGACCGGCGCTCCTTGAAGGGCGACACGCTGAAGAGCGTCTCCGTCAGGCGCCGGGCGTCCTTATGCCACTTGTCCATTTCCGCGGCGGTATAGCCGTCGCCCATCAGCAGGATGTCGACCTTGTCGCGCGGCTCGCCGTTCTTCATGACGGCCCACACGTGGTCGGCACGGATGGCGGTGCGGTCCACCGATTGGGCGGCGGGATCAATAACGATCGACCAGACTTCGCGAAAAGCGTTCTGACGATCGCGCTTCTTGAGCACGAGTTGCACGGGCGCGGCGGGTTCGGGGAAGCGCACGGATTCGTGGAAGGCGCGCGTCATCTCCCTAGCCTCGTCGGTGGATTCCCACTCGCCGTAGATGCTGGCGAAACCGCGCGAATAGAGGACGCGGTTGGTCTTGCGATCGATGACTTCGAAGTAGTAGCGGCCGAGGTTGGCGTCGTCGATGGCGCGGTCCGGACGGCCGGCCCATTCGCCTTCCACCACTACGCCATCCAGGGCGAGCCGTTCGCCGGAGGCGTCGCCCGCGTGAATGTAATCGACTCGCATGGTCCGCGGCGCGGCGGCCAGAGGCACAGCCAGAACCAGCAACAGGAAGGTTCGCACGCACCTATTATGACCGGGCCCGTATACGATAGGGAGCATGCGCAAAATCCTGATCGTGACCGGCGACGCCGGCGAGTCCTACGAAGCACTCTACGCGGTTCATCGCTTTCGCGAAGCGGGCGATGAGGCGGTGGTGGCCGCGCCGTCGCGCCGGCGGCTGCATATGGTGATGCACGATTTCGAACCCGGCTGGGACACTTACATCGAGCGGCAAGGGTATGGCCTGGACGCCGATGTCGACTTCACCCAGGTGGACGCCGCGAGTTATGACGCGATCCTGCTGCTGGGCGGCCGAGCGCCCGAGTACCTGCGCAATGACGCCCGGCTGATCGCGATCGTCCAGCAGTTTCAGGCGGCGGGGAAATGGGTATTCGCCATCTGCCATGGGGTGCAGATTCTGGCCGCGGCAGGGCTGGTGAAGGGGCGCAACGTCACCTGCTACGAACACGTGAAAGTGGAGGCCGAACAGGCTGGCGGAACGTTCTGCACACCACAGGCGGTGCGCGACGGGAAGATCGTCACAGGCCAGACGTGGCAGTCCCATCCCGAGTTCTATCGGGAGGTGTTCCAATGCCTGGCGGGCTCATAACACGTCGCGATAACGTTCGAGGGCGACGCGGACCAACTGGCTGCGCGTGCGCACCTCGGTTTTGGCGAACAACTGCTGGAGGGTGTTCTTGACGGTGCTTTCGGAGACGTCGAGGCGGGCCGCGATTTCCTTGTTGGCCAGGCCTTCAAAGACCAGACGGAGCACGTCCAGTTCGCGCGGGGCGAGCGATTTGCGGTCCTCGGCGTGTGCGACCGCTCCGTTGTTGTTGAAGCCTTCCTCGCTGACGTCGGCGATGATGGCGGCCAGCTTCGGCGAGGCCGCTTCGCGATAGGTGGAAAACCACACGTCGGCGAGGAACGTTTCGCCGTTGTCGCGACGCCCCTGGCATTGCATGGCCGCGCGGAATTGCGGCCCTTCGTCGTAGCGGAGAGCGTGGTGCAGTTCGGGCAGGAACGCGGCGATGGGATGTCCGATGAGGCCGCGTTCTCGCGGGGCGAGCAGGGTGAGCGCGGCGTCGTTGGCCACCTCAATGAAGCCTCGCGCGTCGACGGTTACGATCGCCGCCGGGCTGGTTTCAACGAGCACGCGCATGCGTTCGCGGGCTTCGATGCTCAGACGGCGGTTGCGGACCAGTTCCGATACGAACAGGCCGCAGCCGGCGAGCGCAAGCACGACGAAGATCATGCGGACGATGGAGTGCGCCGGGTCGAGCGAACTGAAGGCCTCCGTGAGCCCGGTGCAGACCAGCGCGAGCAGGGGGATCACCCAGCGGGGCGCGTAACCGGCCGCCAGCATGATCGGAAACAGATAGAGAAAGCCCAGCGAGACGTAGGGCTTGGTGAACCCGTCCACCAGCGCGATGACGGCGATCAGGATGCCGCTGAGGACAAGTACCGAGAAACGGTTGGCCGGTTCCCAGAGCCTGTCGAGCAGCGGCATGATCGATTCAATCGGCGCTGGCCGCGGTGAGTTCCGGGGCTTCCGAGAGGTTCACGCCCTCCCATCGCGCAATGACGGCCGACGCAAGACAGTTGCCCAACACGTTCACCGAGGTGCGCGCCATGTCGAGCAGCGCATCGACGCCGAGGATGATGCTGGCGGCCTCAACGGGCAGGCCGAAAGTGGCGAGCGTGCCGGTGAGGATGACGAAGCTGGCGCGCGGAACGCCAGCCACTCCCTTGCTGGTGAGCATCAGCGTCAGCATCATGATCAACTGCTGGCCGAAGCTGAGATGCACTCCCGCCACCTGCGAAATGAAGATGGACGCCATGGCGAGATAGAGCGTGGTGCCGTCGAGATTGAAGCTGTAGCCGGTGGGCAACACGAAGGCCACGATATGTTTGGGCACGCCGAAGCGCTCCATGTTCTCGAGGGCGAGCGGCAGGGCGGATTCGCTGGAGGCCGTGGAGAAGGCGATGACGAACGGGTCCTTGGCGGCGGCGGCGAAGCGCTTCACGGGAATGCGCGTAAGGATGGCGGTGGGCAGCAGCACGGCGACGACGAAGAGGATCTGAGCGCCGAATGTCGCAAGCACCAGCTTGCCGAGCTGCACGAGCACCGATGGACCGTTCGAGGCTACCGTCGCCGCCATGGCGCCCGCCACGCCGAGCGGGGCGACGTACATGATGTAGCGGGTGTACTTGAACATCACCTCGGCGAGCGATTCGGCGAATTCCACAACCGGCCGCGCTTTGTCGCCGATGGCCGCGCAGGCGGCGCCGAACAGGAAGCAGAACACGACCACCTGGAGCACCTCGTTGCGGGCCATCGAGTCGATGATGCTCGACGGGAACGTGTGCTCGAGGACGGAGGTCAGCGTGGGAGTGGAGCTGTGCTGTGCGGGAGCGGCGGGCGCTGCGGCGGCGGTTGCGGCAGCGGCGGGCTTCGGCGCGTCGAGACCTACGCCGGGTTGCGTGAAGTTGACCACAGCAAGGCCGAGGAACAAGGCCAGCGTGGTGAGGATTTCGAAGTAGATGATGGATTTGAGACCGATGCGGCCCATGGCCTTCACGTCGCCAGTGCCCGCGATGCCGTATACGAGAGTTCCAAACAGAAGCGGGGCGACGATGGACTTGATCAGGCGCAGGAAGATGGTGGCGAAAATCTGAAGGCTCTTGCCGACGTCGGGCCACAGCAGGCCGATGGCGATGCCGACGGCCATGCCGATGAAGATCCAGGCGGTTAACGATATCTTCTTCACCGTTCACCCCACTTGAGCTTCGAACGCAGCACGTCGAAGAACTTCTGCCGCGGGGGGCGGATGAGTTTCACGGACTTGGCGGAGGCGCGGCACATGATGGTGTCGCGATGATGCAGGGGCTCGCCGATCTGTCCGTCGATGGTCAGGAATGTCGAGTCTTCGGAAAGGTTGATCATTTTGATGTTGCTCGATCCTGGCACGAGGACGGGACGCGCCGTGAGTGCGTGCGGGCAAATCGGCGTGATGCACAGCGCATCGACGGCCGGAAAGATGATCGGCCCGCCAGCCGAGAGTGAGTACGCGGTGGAGCCCGTCGGAGTGGCGACAATCACTCCATCGGCCTTGTAGGTCGCCACGAAGTGGGCATCCACATGGGTTTCCAGATCGATCATGCGCGCAAGCGACGCCTTCGTCAACACCACGTCGTTCAGCGCATCGTAACGCGCGACGATCCTGCCATCGCGCATCAGTTCACACTGTAACATGCGCCGCGCGGCGATCCGGTGTTCGTTTCGCAGGGCGCGTTCGAGTTCGGGGAAGATCTCATCGACGGTGATGGCGGTGAGGAAGCCGAGCGCGCCGAGGTTGACGGCGAATATCGGGATGTCGCGGCCTTCGAGGGCGCGCGCCGCCGCCAGCAGCGTGCCGTCGCCGCCGAGCACGATCAGCAGTTGCGTGCCGTCGGCTACGCGGTCCCGCGGACATCCGCCGGAAAGCCCAGCGTACCTAGCCGTCTGCTCGTCCATACGCACGCCGATGTGGCGCGCTCCAAACCACTCGAGCAGGTCCGGGACAATCGACACAGCCTGGGTGCTGCCGGGCTTCGCTACGATTCCGACCGTGCTAACTGGTTGCATATAACAGGAACTCCCGGTTCCCTTCCGCTCCCAGGATCGGGCTGTCGATCACCTCGGTCCGGAAGCCAAGTTCGCGCGCCGCCGCCTGGACGCGCCGGCAGGCCTGTTCGTGCAGGGCGGGGTCGCGCACGATCCCGCCTTTGCCCACCTGGTCGCGGCCGACTTCAAACTGCGGCTTGATTAATATAACGAGCGCGCCGGGAGAGCGCAACAGAGGCGGGAGGGTCGGCAGAATCATGGTGACGGAGATGAAGCTGACGTCGCAGACGATCAGATCCGCCGGTTCAGCGACATCGGCGGGGGTGAGGTAGCGGGCGTTGAGGCCCTCGCGGACGATCACTCGCGGGTCGTTGCGAAGTTTCCAGTCGAGTTGGCCGGAGCCGACGTCGAAGGCGTAGACGCGCGCGGCGCCGCGCTGGAGCAGACAATCAGTGAAGCCGCCGGTGGAGGCTCCGACGTCGACGCAGACGCGGTCGGCGACGTCCACGCGGAAATGGTCCAGGGCGCTTTCAAGCTTCAAACCGCCGCGGCTGACGTAACGCAGACGCTCCGTGATTTCGACGGCGGCGTCGTCGGCGATCTGCTGGCCGGGCTTGTCGATCTTCCGCCCGGCAGAGTAGACGTAGCCCGCGATGATGAGGGCTTGCGCGCGCTCGCGAGATTCGGCGAGTCCACGGTCCACCAGCAGTTGGTCGATGCGACGTTTGGCAGGCTTATGCCCGGACGGGCTCATGCGGTGCGCTGCACGATCAGATCGGCCAGTTGCCGGAGACGAATGGCTCGCGCGTCGAACGGCTGCAGCGCGGTGTGAGCGGCAAGGCGTTCCTCCTCGGCCATTTCATGCGAACGTTCCAGTCCGTAGACGGCCGGGAAGGTGATCTTATGCTGCTCGGCGTCCTTGCCGGCGGTCTTGCCGAGTTGTTCGGACGACTGCTCGACGTCCAGGAGGTCGTCGACGATCTGAAACGCGAGTCCGATGTGTTCGCCGTAGCGGGTGAGGGCCGCGAGTTCATGGTCGTCGGCGCCCGCATAGATGGCGCCCATGCGGACGCTGGCGCGCAGCAGGGCCCCGGTCTTGGCTCTATGGATGCGATCGAGAAGGTGAGCGGTGGGGTGCTGTTGCTCGCCCTCCAGATCGTGCACTTGCCCGGCGATCATGCCGCCTTTGTCGCCGGCCGCGGCAGCGAGTTCGAATACCAGACGAACCTTGCGGGCGTCGTCGATGTGGGGGAGCGCGGACAGCACCTCGAAGGCGCGTGTGAGGAGCGAGTCGCCCGCCAGGATCGCCATCGCTTCGCCGAAGACCTTGTGACAGGTGGGGCGGCCGCGGCGCAGGTCGTCGTTGTCGAGCGCCGGCAGGTCGTCGTGGATCAGCGAGTACGTGTGGATCAATTCGAGCGCGCAGGCCGCGTTCTCGACGCCGATCGGGGCGTCGCAGACCGCTTCCGCCGCCGCGATGCACAGCACCGGGCGGATCCGCTTGCCACCCGCGAACAGGCTGTAGCGCATCGCCTTGTGGATGACTTCCGGCTCGCAGGATTCGGGCGGGACATTGCGGTCGAGGGCCTGCTCGACCAGGTGCTGCTGAGCGGTGAGATATTCGGCGAGTGTCATTTTTCGAGACCGAACGGTTCCGGAACCACCTTGTCGCCGCGGCGGACCAATTGCTCGACGCGGGTTTCGGCGTCTTCGAGCTGCTTGCGGCACTCTTCGCTGAGTTTCATGCCGCGTTCGAACAGGTCGAGGGCGCGCTCGAGCGGGAGGTCTCCGCTCTCCATTTGCCTGACGATAGAGTCAAGCTCTTCGAGGCCGGCCTCGAAACTCCTGGCCGGTTCCGGTTGTTCGGACATTATTCCATTATGGTCACAGGCGGCTGGACGCCGAGGCTCCTGGCCAGGTCCTCGAGTTCCTTCCAAATGGCTGGGCTGATGGGGATTCCCGAAGCGGTTCGCTCCTTCTCCGCCCGCCACTCCGGCTCGCCGGCCATGAGCACTTCTTCGTAGCCGGGGGCGGGTTTGACGCCCTTGATCATGTCGCGCAGGCGTAGCATCCGTTGGTGAAACTCCGCGAGGGGCATGAAGCGCTCCACCTGGATGGCGATGAAGGCGTGCGACGTCAGCATGGGGCGGGTGCGGACCCGAGTTCCGCCCACCTCGGTTCCGATCGCTCCGCCGCTGAGGACGCTGCACAGGATCTCCACCATGACCGCCAGCCCCGAGCCCTTGTATCCTCCGAGGGGCATCGGGAAGCCCGCTAGCGCCGCCTGGGTGTCGGTGGTGGGGACTCCTTCGGCGTCCATGGCCCACCCGGCGGGCAGCGTGGGCTCGCCCTGTGAGGCCGCTTTCCATATGCGGTTGAGGGCTACGGTGGTGGTGGCCATGTCGAGGAGCCAGATGTCGTCGCCGGGCAGCGCCATGCAGATCGGATTGGTGCCGATGCGCCGTTCCCGGCCCTGCCAGGGCGCCACGGTGGGCGACGCATTGGTGAAAGCCAGGCCGAGCATGCCGTTGCGGGCGATGTGGGTGGCCCAGTAGGAGGCGGCGCCGAAGTGGCTCGAATCGAAGACGGAGACGAAGGCGACGCCGTGGTCTTGTGCGAGGCTGATGGCGAGGTCGCAAGCCTTGGTGGAGATGACCTGGCCGAGGCCGCGCTGTCCATTGATGGTGGCGCACGCTCCGGATAGGTTTTCGATCACGCCCTCGGCGGTGCCGTCGATTAGGCCGGTTTTGAGGGCCAGGCTGTAGTCGGTGAGCAGGCGGACGCCGTGGGAATCGACGGCGCGGAGATTCGCGGCCACAAGCGATTGAGCCACTAGAACGGCGTGGCGGGGCGGGACTCCAGAGGATTCAAGGATTTGTTGTGCGAAGACCTGAAGGGGGACGGCCGGAAAACGGGGGTCGTCCAAAGTGTTTTGGGCCACGCTTCGAGGGTATCGCACGTGGCTGGGTGGATTTCGCCCCAGGGGGCGCTTTGGAGCAGTACTTTTGGGGGAGCAGGACGGGAATTTTCGTTCGTGTCGATTTGACTTCAGAACGGCGTTTTGCTGTAATGGGTTCAGATCTGCCCGACACTCCTCAGTAGCTCAATGGTAGAGCATTCGGCTGTTAACCGAAGGGTTGTAGGTTCGAGTCCTACCTGAGGAGCCAATTCAATCTCTCCGATATCCCCTCTATACTTGATCTGATTTCTTCGCGCTCATTCGTGCACCTGGAATAGCCGTCAGTGGGCTCAGGGCATAGGGCCAAAGCGCGTTCTGTACAGCACGGTTTCGGAATTCGACCAAACGGTCTCCAAACGGTCCCCCTCCGTAGTCAGGTGGGGCAAAATCCAATCCCGATCGTCTTCTCCAACCCGATTCAGAACCAAGTACTGAATCCCCCGCACTGATAAGTTATCCATGAATTCGGCGCTCGACTTGGTCCGGACACAAAATCCCGCCCGCCGCCCCGTGAGCAGCGTCAGCAAGCGAGGCTTTGCCGACGCGATTGTCGCGTCGGGCGGTGTAACCCTCCGAATTTCCTCGACCAACTCCTGGAACCCCGGTCGAAATGGACCGTCGGTGATCGGTGCGCGCTTTGCCGCGTTGGCAATGTTGGCAAGAGGCGCTACCAAGAGCGCGATGCAGGTGGCGTAGCGCAACGCAATAGTCCAGGCTTGTCGCCCGGACCCCAACCCGATGGCCCCTTCCGCGATGTAGGAAAAGTAGAAAGGAACGATGGGCAACAGATAAGCCGGGTTCTGCCCCCCCGTATACATCGTCAGCATTCCCAAGTGGGCGAGAATGAACCACTCCCCCAACCCCGGACCGTTTCTCAGTCGCCGCACAACGCCCCACGCCGCGAGTGGAATCGAACCTAGAAATAGTAGTGTTCTTATGGTCAGACCCAGCGGCGAGAGAAACATATACGACATCATTCGCAAATAAAAACCCAGGTTCGCCGCATACACTCCGGGCTGAATATGCAGCTGTTTTCCATACGAGGCGCCGCCTGGAAACGCTTTGCTCAGCAGTACAAACAGGACTGCAAAACCGATGGCGAACGCGATGTTGATCTTCCGAATCCGTCGGCTGACCCAGGCGTCGTGGACCACAAAGGCCGCGGCGATGGCCACGCCGGCAACGCGTGTAAAAGCCCCGAACAGGGCCAAACCCAACAGCAACGCCGCCACCATCCACGGACGACTCTCAGTCCACCCCTTCTTCCGCGCGTGACGCTCAAACAGAAGAAATGCGAATAGCCAAATGATCGCCAGGCCGTGTGGAGTTACCGTATGTGACGCGTCCATGGCAATCCGCGAGGCGGCAAAGGCCAACGCAACAAGAACCGCCCAACCATTTCCGATCAATGGGCTGAAATAGAAAACCACCAGCGCGCCGGCAATGGCGAATGTCACCACGGTTGCCGCCTTAAGCGCCTCGAGATCGAAGCCCTTCCATCTCACAACAAACGAGAGGTAGGCGGGAAACACCGGAGGGCATGAAGTGGGAGATATTTCGGCCGTGGACGAGTGAAATAGGTACCCGATGTCAAAATAATCGTGGCCCGACGCCAGATTACGGGCGTGTGAAATATACATCGCCCAGTCGTCGCCCCAATCGATCCCGGGAGGTTGCACCGCAAGGAAAATTACCAGCAGCGTGAGCCCGGTAAGAAGAGCGTAAAAGCCTCGATCCTTCACCAAGCGTTCCAGCATGTTCTTCGTCAATGGCGTATATTATCAAATAGCCAGTCGCCGACGCGCAAATGGATCCGTCCTCTGTATACATAATCGTCCCCGCTTACAATGAATCGGCGATGTTGCGCGCCAGCCTCTCGCCGCTGATCGACGCAGGATACACAGTCGTGGTGGTGAACGACGGGTCGCGCGACGATAGCCGGCCCGTGCTCGAATCGATGCCGGTTGTCGCGGTTCACCACCTCATCAACCTCGGCCAGGGCGCCGCTCTTCAGACCGGGATGGAGTACGCCCGCCGCCATGGCGCGAAGGCGGTGATCCATTTCGACGCGGACGGTCAGCACGATTACCGGCAGATACCCGTGATGCTCGAGGCGATTGAATCGGGGGAAGCGGATGTAGTGCTGGGCTCGCGCTTCATGCGGCCGGACGACGCAAGCCGCGTGCCGTGGATCAAGCGCGTCATTCTACGGGCTGGCATTGTCATTTCATGGGCTTCTTCGGGGGTCTGGCTGACGGATACCCACAATGGATTTCGCGCGCTGTCCCCGAAGGCGATCGAACGGATCAACTTAACGCAGAGCGGATTTGCCCACGCCACCGAAATTCTTAGTGAAATTCGCAGAAACAAGCTGCGGTATGTGGAGAGGCCCGTCACGATTTGCTATTCCGATTATTCGAAAGCCAAAGGACAATCGCCGGCCAACGCCATTAACATCGTGATTGATCTACTGCTCGGTCGTATTTTCCGCTGACTCACATGGCTCCAATTCAATACCTGCTCATCTTTGGGCTGGTCCTTTTCGGGCTGCTCTACTTCACCCGGCTTCGGTCGCGACTGCTCGATCGGATGTTGATCCTGGTCTTTGTGGTTGCTGGCACTACGTTTGTCCTGCATCCTGAGCTGACGACAGACATCGCTCGACGCGTTGGCGTTGGTCGTGGCACAGACCTGCTCTACTATCTCAGCGTCATCGCCTTCGCCTTCGTGTGCATGATCATGTTGTCCCGGTTGCGTGAACTGCGATCCAGCCTCACCCGCCTGACCCGGGAAGTCAGTCTCGCCGCAGCCCCACCCCCGCCCGGGCGGATCGGCGCTGAACTGTCGACGAACCGGCCGGTGGAAGAAGATCCCGGAGCGCCGCGGCAGCGCTGAACGGCCGGCGATCGGCGACGGGCGCTGCCGCTACAATCGCTGTATGAGATCGATTGCTCTGATTTCGCTGCTCAGCGCCGTTGCCTTTGCTCAAGCGGCGCCGCCCAATGCCGCCGATGACGCCGTCAAGGTGCGAACCGCCCTCGAGCGCGCGCAGGCCACACTGCGCGATTGGCCAAACCTGGCGCGTTACCGGGAAGACAACTCCAAGTTCACCGCGCCTGCCGCCGAGGAACTTCGGGTCGTCTTCATGGGAGATTCGATCACCGACGCCTGGGGGAGAAAGTACAGCCAGTTCTTTCCTGGAAAGCCGTACGTCAATCGAGGAATCAGCGGACAGACTACGCCGCAGATGCTGATTCGCTTCCGTCCGGACGTGCTGGCGTTGAAGCCGAAGGTCGTCGTGATCCTGGCGGGCACCAACGATATCGCGGGCAATACCGGACCGATGTCGCTGGGGGAGATCGAGGGGAATCTCATGTCGATGGCGGAACTGGCGCGCGCCAACGGGGTCCGGGTGGTGATGGCCTCCCTGCTGCCGGTGTGCGATTACATACGACCTCAGACCGAGCGACGGCCGCCCGATCAGATTGTCGCCCTGAACAAATGGATCCGCGAATACGCGACGACGCATGGCGCGGTCTACCTGGATTATTACTCGGCCACCATCGACGATCAGAAGATGTTCAAAAAGGAGTTGACGTACGACGGGTTGCACCCCAATGACGCTGGTTACGCAGTGATGGCGCCGCTGGCGGAGAAGGCGATCGCACAGGCGCTGGCGGAGAAGCAGCAATGAACCGGCGAACCTGGCTTGGGGCGGTTTCCCTCGGTGGACCAGCGATGCTGGCTGTCGCTGAGCCTTCGGCGGCTGCGCCAATGCGGAAACAGCTGAGGATCGTCGGCGTCGAAACCGATGTTCTGCGTTTCGCGCCAGGCAGTCCCTATTCCGACGCAATCCACGACTTTGGGCCGGAGCGGGGCGGGTGCGTCATCCGCGTGTTGACCGACGCCGGAGTGACCGGGTGGGCATACAGCTCGTTCGGCATGATTGGCGGCGGCCCGCGTGTTGTAGAGACCATCATCCAGCAGGAGCTGAAGCCCGCGCTGATAGGCCAGGATCCTACGTTCCCCAAGAGGATTCGCGCGGACCTCTGGAAGGCCGTGGAGTATCACGGCGTTCAGGGCGTCGCGTCATTCGCGATCGCGGCCGTCGACATCGCATTGTGGGATGTCATCGGCAAAGCGGCTGGGATGCCTGTTTACAAGATGCTGGGGGCGTTCCGGGAACGGATGGCAACGTACAACATGTGCGGCTGGTATTACCCGAATGACGCCGATCTCGCGCATTACAAGCGATCGATCACGGCCGCGCTTGAGGAAGGGTTTCGAGGGGTCAAGATCAAAGTCGGCCGGGGGCCCGTGGACGAGGACGTTCGGCGAATCCGGGTGGCGCGCGAATTGTGCGGCGCGGCGTTGCCGATCATGGTGGACGCCAACCAGGTGTTCAACAGGAACGAGGCGCTGCGCCGAGGACGAATCTACCAGGAAATGGGCTGCTTCTGGTATGAAGAGCCGCTGCCGCCGCAGGAGCGCGATGGATACGCCGAACTGGCCCGCGAGTTGGATATTCGAATCGCGACCGGCGAGAACGAGTATACGTGCTACGGGTTTCTCGAATTACTGAAACGCGGCGCTGCGGATGTGGTGCAGCCGGATAACCGCCGAGCGGGCGGGGTCACGGAGTGGATGGAGATCTCGGCCTTGGCGGACGCGTTCGGCGTCGCGGTGGCGAGTCACGGCGGGGGCGTCACGAACCTGCACATGTTGCTGGCCATGCCGAATTCGATTTACATGGAGAGCGGGAGCATCAAGGGGGACAGCTCCGCGCTGGAGCCGCTTCGCATGAAAGACGGCGAGATGCTGGCGCCGGAATCCGCAGGCATGGGGAGCGAGCTGAAGCCCGATTGGGTCCGGAAGTACAGGGTCTGAGTCGTCGAATTCCAGGAATTTTCGCGGGATCAGCGCAGTTCGGCGAAGGCCCGTTGGTACGCCTCTTCCGCGCCGGCGCCGAATAAGACAAAGTGGACCATCCGGATGCCGCCGGCTTCAGCTCCGATCTCATCCATCACAGCGCGCAGCGCGATTCGAGCCGCCTGATTCGAGGGATAACCGTAGACGCCCGTGCTGATCGAGGGGAAGGCTATGGTGGCAAGGGCCCGCTGCCGCGCCATCCGTAGGCAAACCTTGTAGCAAGAGGCGAGCAGGGCGGGCTCGCCATGCTCGCCATCGCGATAGATTGGGCCGACGGCGTGGAAGATGAACTTAGCCTGGAGCGCGCCGGCGGCGGTGGCTACAGCCTGGCCGGTGGGGCAACCGCCTGTCTGCTTACGGATGACGGCGAGTTCGCCCATGATCGAGGGGCCACCGGCCCGGTGGATGGCTCCGTCAACACCGCCTCCTCCGACCAGGGCCGAGTTGGCGGCGTTTACGATGGCGTCGACCTCGATCGCGGTGATATCGGCCTGGGCGGCTCGGAGAACGCATCCGCTCAGCAGGGTGAGAGTCACTGACCGGTATGATAGCCCTCTCGAAGTGGGGTTGGGGGATGGCGGCTTACAATGACTGTGAGGACGATGGACATTCCAGACGCGCCGGCGGCGGCGCTTGTGCTGTTCGACATCGACGGGACCTTGATCCGCAAGGCCGGGCCGCATCACCGGCAGGCCCTGGTGGAGGCGGCCCGCCGTGTTACCGGACTGGACACGACGACCGAGAACATCCCCGTGCAGGGGATGCTGGACCGCGACATCCTGGGCATCATGTTGGCCAATGCGGGCGCTTCGCGGGGCCTGGTTCGACGCTCGATGGACGCTCTGGTCCGGGAGGCGCAAGAGGTGTACGCCGGCACGTGTCCGGACCTGCGTCGCAGGGTGTGCCCGGGAGCGCGGGGCCTGTTGTGGCGACTGCACCGCCGGCGGATTCCCGTCGGCCTGGTGACGGGTAACCTCTCGCGCATTGGCTGGAAGAAGATGGAACACGCCGGCCTCCGCCAGTACTTCCGATTCGGCGCGTTCGCCGAGGAGGCGCGGGATCGCGCCGGACTGGTGCGGGAGGCCATCCGGCGCGCCCGTCGTGAGGGCTGGATCGATCGCGCCAGCCGTGTGTCGATGATCGGCGATCATCCCAATGACGTCATGGCGGCCAAGGCCAACGGTGTGCAGTCGGTGGCCGTGGCAACCGGCCTTTCGCCGCTCGATGAACTGCGCGGGTATGCTCCGGATGTGCTGGTCGAGGATCTGCGCGCCCTCCCGCTGGAGACGCTGGCCGGATGAGCGAGGCGCAGTCGTTTTCCGTCAAGCGGGCCGAGGTGGAGTTCCACAACTTCGCTTCGCTCGGCGAGCCTGAGCGGGTCATTGCGCACTATGCGGCCGAAAACGTGACCCGTGGGGCCATCCTGCGCGACCATGCATCGTTTATCGGGCCGCTGTCCCCATTCCTGGAGATTGGGGCAAACGCCGGGCATACCAGCTATATGCTGGCCAACGAATTCGGAGCCGATGGGTTCGCGCTGGACATCTCCGCCGATGCGCTCAGACACGGGATGGCGCTGCAGGAATTGTGGGGATACCATCGCGCGCCGGTGAGGATGGCCGGCGATGCGTTGAATCTGCCATTTGCCGATGGGTCGTTGCGATTGGTGGTCGCCTGCCAGATGCTCAGCCAATTCATGGACATTGAGAGCGTATTCGTGGAGGCGAAGCGCGTGCTCGCGCCCGGGGGCGTGTTTCTCTTCGCCGAAGAACCGCTGCGGAGACGGCTGAGCCTCCGGCTCTATCGTTGTCCTTACTACAACACGATGAAGCCTTGGGAGCGACTGCTCCACCGGCATGGGTTGTTGGGATATCTGGTGCGGGACGTGATCGGCGCGCATCAGGAGGAGAGTTTCGGGATCCGGCAGAATCATTCGATGGAGCTGGCGGATTGGCACCGCCTAGTGCGGAAGCACTTCGTCGCGCACGAATACGAGGTGTTCGTCCCCGAACGCGGCTGGGGAGAGCGATGGATGAAGCGGCTGGCGGTGCGGCTGGATCCATACGGTTCTGAGTGGCGCGCGGCGAGGCTAATGGGCGGGACTCTGACTGCGATGTGCCGCAAGGAGGGTGAGGTTTCCGAACACCCGCGCGAGCCGTTCGAGCGAATGCTGCGGTGTCCGGACTGCCTGGCGACGGTCCGGCGCGAGGCCGACGATGCGCTGGCCTGTACGGCGTGCGGATATCGGGCGGCGCTCGACGGCGGCGTGTATAACTTGCTGCGGTCGGCGGACCGGGCGGAACTGTACCCGGGAGACCGCGACGACATCATCGACTTCTCCCTGGCGGGGCACGAGCGCCGCCTGATCGGACGTTGGCATGAACTGGAAGGGGAGTTCGGGAACCGCTGGCGTTGGATCGGACCGCGCGCGGAAGCGGCGCTCAAGCGGGTGAAGGCGGGACCGCAACGACTGCGAATCCGAGGGTCAGTCCCCGAGGGGCGAACACCGATGTCGCTCACCGTGGAGGCCAACGGGGCGGTGGTTGGACGGTGGACGCTCGACCGCTCCGGGTTGTTCGTCGTCGAGGCGGATCTGGCCGACGCCGAAGATTATCGAATCGCGGTGCTGGCGGGCCCGGAGTGGAGTGCCCCGGGCGATCAGCGTATTATGACCGTGAACCTGAGCATGATCCGTCTGGCCCCTCGCGACTGAGGCGCATCCGGGAAGCGCATCTTCCAGGGGTTGACTTGCTCGGCCAAGCGTGCTAATTCTTTAGCAGATTGCTATAGAATACACATGCCGTTGCGACGAAAGAAGGAAGTGACCGAGGCGGCGTTCAGCCGCCGGGAGCGGGAGATCATGGACATCCTGTACACGCTCGGGAGCGCCAGCGGGCAGGAGGTGCAGGCGCGGCTTTCAGGCGAACCGAGCTACTCCACGGTGCGTACGTTGCTGCGCGTGCTCGAAACGAAGGGGCATGTTACGCACACCGCCGAGGATCTGCGGTACGTATATCGGCCCGCGGCGCCCCGGGACAGCGCACGCCGGTCCGCGCTGAACCGGCTTGTGCACACGTTTTTCGAGGGATCGGCGAAACAGGCGGTGGCGGCATTTCTGGACCCGGGCGCCTATGAGCTTTCGCGGACGGATCTGGAGGAGTTGTCCGAGATGATCCGCAAAGCGAAGGAGGAGGCGCGATGACGTACGATCTGGCGGTGTTGAAGGCGACGCTCGTGCTGGTGGCGGGCGTTTTGGCGCTGAGGGCGCTTCGCGGCCAACCGGCGGCGGCTCGCGCGGCGGTGTGTTTGCTGAGCCTGGCGGGCGCCATGGCCGCGGCGGGCTTGTCACTGGCGGGATTGGGAAACGCTCTCCCGGTGGATGGCGCGGCGCTGCGGTTCCTGGCCGAGGCCACCTCAACAGGTCGATCGCGAGCAGGCGAGGCGGCGACCCTGCTGACGGCCGCGTGGGCTGCGGGTGCGACCGTGGTGGCGGCTCGCGCCGCAATCGGCTTGTGGATGGTGCGGCGCGCGATCGCCGGAGCGTCCGCCGCGCCCTGGTGCTCGGCGTGGCGAGCGCTCGATCCCGCGCTGGAGGTGCGGGTGGCGGATGTGTCCACACCGTTGGTTTGCCGCGCTTGGAGTCCCGTATTGCTGGTGCCGAAGACGATGGCGGACTGGCCGGACGGACGCGTGCGGCCGGTCTTACTGCATGAAGCGGAGCACGTGCGCCGGCGAGATCTGGCGGCGAACCTGATCGCCACGGCGGCGACAGCAACGCTTTGGTTTCACCCGCTGGTGTGGTGGTTCGCGGCGCGTATGCGGCGAGAGCAGGAACTGGCTTGTGACGATGCCGTGCTGAACCAGGGCGTGGCGGCGCATTCTTACGCCCAGATGTTGCTTGAAGCGATAGCCGGCGCTACGGACCGGCGGATTTTCGGGTGTGCGATGGCAGGGGAGGCTACGATGTTGAAGGATCGGATGAAGCACATATTGGACCCGCGGCTGCCTCGGTTGTTCGGGCGCGGAGCCGCGATTTCAATGAGCGGTCTGTTTTTGGCAGGCGCGCTCGTGATCGGGATGGCCCGGCCGGCTCTCGGCGAACGGGTCTACAAACTCGGCAAGGACGTGACCGCGCCGAAGCTGGTCCAAAAAGTGGAGCCAGAGTACACGGAGGCGGCGAAATCGGCAAAGGTCCAGGGCGCCACGGTGCTTCGCGTGGTGGTCGGGACCGATGGCAAGCCTCACGATGTCCAGGTGGTGAAGTCGCTGGATCCGGGGCTCGACCAGAAGGCGAGACAGGCCGTGGAGCAGTGGCGCTTCGAGCCCGGCAGGCGGAAGGGCAAGGCCGTTCGCGTGGCTGCGCAAATCGAGGTCAACTTCCGGCTTTTGTAGCGCGGTTCAGCGGGTGAGTTTGAAGGCCGCTTGAAGTCCAAGGGCCGAGTCCGGCGCGACCCAGACGTGGAAGTCGCCGGGCTCGGCGGCCAGTTGCATCTTGCTGTTATAGAAAGCAAGGTCGGACGCCTTCAACGTGAACTCGACGGTCTGCTTCTCGCCCGCGCGCAGGTGAACGCGCCGGAAGGCCCGGAGTTCCCGCACAGGGCGGGTGATGCTGGCCGCGAGTTGCCGGGTGTAGAGTTGCACGGTCTCAACCGCATCGCGCGAGCCGGTGTTGGAGATGTCGGCCGAGATCGTCAGCGATCCGGCAAGGGACATCGAGGGCGACGACAAGCGCAGGTTCGCGTATTCGAACGTCGTGTAGGAGAGGCCGAAACCAAACGGGAATTCCGGCGTAAAGTCGACGTCGAGATACTTCGAGGTGAAGCCGCGCGGATCGAGCGGCGTGCCCATGGGGATGCCGAGTTCCTTTTCCGAAGGCGGGCGTCCGGTGCTCATGTGGGCGTAGTGGATGGGGACCTGGCCCACCGTGCGCGGGAACGTGATGGGTAGTCTGCCGGAGGGGACGGCGTCTCCAAACAGCACATCGGCGAGGGCGGGGCCTCCCATCGTGCCGGGGTGCCAGGCATAGAGCACCGCGGAGGACTTCGCGGCGACGGATGGGAAGGTCAGCGGGCGGCCGGCCATGATGACGGCTACGATGGGTTTGCCGGCTTTCGCCACTTCCTCGACCAAGGCTTCCTGAGCGCCGGGCAGGTTCAGGAACGCGCGCGAGTGCGCTTCGCCCGACAGAATCTGCTCTTCGCCGAGGAATAGCAGCACGACGTCGGAGGCGCGGGCCGCACCCAGCGCCTCGGCAAAACCATCGCGGCTCTGATCGCGGCTCGACTTGAGACCGCGCGCCCAATGGACGCGCCCTTCGCCCAGGCGGTCGCGCAGGGCGGCCAACGGCGTCCGCACTTCTTTCGGGTCGGCGTCCATCACCCAGGCGCCCATCTGGTCGACGGGGCTGTCGGCGAGCGGGCCAATCACGGCGATGGTTTTCGTCGTAAGGGGCAGCGTGTTCGAATCGTTCTTCAGCAATACAGCGCTCTGGGCGGCGATGCGGCGTGCAATAGCGGCGCCTTCGGGGTCCGCCGCGATCGCCAGCCCCGCGGGCTGCCGGTCAAACAGGCCCATTCGCAACTTGAGCCGCAGGATGTTGCGCACCCCGTCGTCAATCCACGACATCGGGACCTGGCCGGACGCGATCAGCGCCTTCAGGTGGTCGAAGTAAGTGGTGCTGACCATCTCCATGTCGACGCCTCCGCGAAGGCCCTTGAAGGCCGCGTCGGCCGGATCCGCGGCGTAGCCGTGAGGGATCATCTCCCGGATGGATTCCCAGTCGCTGACCACCATGCCGTCGTACTTCCACTCTTTTCGGAGCACCTGGCGCAGCGTGAATTCATTCCCGCTGGTGGGAACGCCGTTCAGGCTGTTGAAGGCGCTCATGAAAGTGGCCACGCCCGCCTGTCGAGCGGCGTCGAACGGCCGCAGAAAGACGTTTCGGAGCTCGATCTCAGGGATCCACGTGGTGTTGTAGTCCCGGCCGCCTTCGGCCGCGCCATAGCCGACGTAGTGCTTGGCGCAGGCGGCGATGGAATCGGCCGCGCCGATCGAGCCGCCCTGAAAACCGCGCACCATGGCCGCCCCAAGAATCGAGGTAAGGTACGGATCTTCACCGAGCGTTTCGGCCACACGCCCCCAACGTGGGTCGCGCGTAATGTCGAGCATGGGAGCGAAGGTCCAGTGAACGCCACTGCGCGCAGCTTCCCGGCCGGCCACACGGGCGGCCTGGCGGATCAACTCGGGGTCCCAACTGGCCGCCTGTCCGAGCGGGATGGGGAACACGGTGCGATAACCGTGGATCACATCCCGCCCAAAGATCAACGGGATGCCCAGGCGGCTCTCCTTCAGCGCGATCCGCTGCGCTTCGACGCGCTCGGCGGGGCCAGCGGCGTTCAGGAACGATCCCCAGCGGCCCTGACGGATTTCGGCCTTGTTCTTTTCCGATAGGGGCGCCCGCAATTCGGTGGATTGCGACATCTGGCCGAGCTTCTCATCGAGCGTCATGCGCTTCAATAGGGCCTCCACGCGGGCTTCGGTGGGGTCGGCGGCAAGGGCCTGCATGGCTGAAAGGACGAGGATCGCGACGAAGGATCGAGTGCGCATGTCGCCTTGATTCTATCGCCGCAGAGCAGGATTCGAGCGAGGGCGGCGCTCCTTACGGCGCGCGGTTTAATAAACTGGAAGCAGCCCGTCTTAGCTTTGGGATTCGGAACATCATGCGAAAGTACCTGCTTGTCTTAATTTCGGCCCTGTCCGCCGGCCTCGCGCTTCAGGCTCAAACCACTTTGGGAACCATCACCGGACGCGTGCTCGATCCATCGGGCGCGAGCGTCTCCACGGCCAATGTAACGGCCGCTAACAGCGCCACCGGCGTACCCTACAAGACCACCACGAACGCCGCCGGCAACTACGTCTTGCAGCAGCTCGCAGTGGGCGAATACGAAGTCACGGTGGAGGCGCCGGGCTTCCGCCGTTACGTGCGCAAAGGCGTGCCGCTCGCGGTGGCGCAGACAGTGACGCTCGACGTTTCACTCGAGGTCGGACAGGTGGATCAGACCGTTGAAGTCACCTCCGCGGTCGGCGAATTGCAGACGTCCACCTCCGATTTGGGCACGACCATCGATCGAGGAAAGCTACTCGAACTGCCGCTATTTGTTGGGGGCCGCTCGCGCGATCTGGAAGGGTTCATCTTCCTGGCGCCCGGCGTCACCGGCGATACGACGAACACGCAGATCAGCGGATCGCCAAGCCGTTCGAAGGAAGTGTTGGTGGACGGCATCGCCTCCACAGGCATCGAAAGCGGCGGCGTGATCCCGGGCAACACCAGGCCCTCCGTGGAGACGATTGGGGAGTTTCGTCTGCTGCGAGCCAACTTCAACGCCGAATACGGGCGGACCGGCGGCGGCATTCAGGTCTTCACCACCCGCTCGGGCACAAACGCCTATCACGGCGCGGGATTCGATTTCCTGCGTAACGACGCGCTTGACGCCCGCGGATTCTTCCTCAGCTCCGTGGCGGTGAACCGCCAGAATGAGTTCGGCGCTTCCTTCGGCGGACCGCTGACGATTCCGAAGGTGTATGACGGCAAGAACCGGACCTTCTTCTTCGTCGTCTATGGCGGGTACCGCTACCGCCAGGGCGCTCCGAACACGCAGGTCAGCCTGATTCCCACCGACTACCGCGCCGGCAATTTCGCCAACGCCGGTGCGACCATCTACGATCCGGCCACGACCCAGACGGTGAACGGCGCCATCACCCGCACGGCGTTTCCCGGGAACGCGATTCCCACCAGCCGCTTCAGCTCGGTGTCGAAGGCCGTGCTGGCCGCGCTGCCCACCCCGCTCAACAACTCGCTGTTCAACAACTTTGTCAGCGTGGGCCGGGGCTACGTCAACGAGGATCAGATCAACGTCAAGATCGACCATAGCTTCAACGACCGGCATCGCCTGAACGGTTACTTCTACAAGGACGTGCTGGAGCAGTTGGATCCCATCGGCGGCGGCTCGGAGCGCACGGCGATTCCGGGCGGCGGCACGACGTCGGCCACCAATCGGAACCGCAACCACTGGGTGCGCCTGGCGGACGACTACGTCATCTCGCCGGCGGTGTTGAATCATATCGGCATCGGCTGGACGCGATTCCTGACCACCATCGATTCGGGCAGCCTGAATCAGGACTGGCCGACCAAGCTGGGACTGGCCGGAGTGAACGCCGCGGCGAACAATTCCTTCCCCTGCATCCAATTCCCTTCCTCGGGTTATTCGAGCCTGGGCCATCCGAACTGTAACTCCCGCACGCTGCAGACAAACAACGCGCTGCAGCTCGATGAGAGCCTCAGCCTGGTGCGCGGCTCGCACAGCTTCAAGTTCGGCTATGAGTACCGCTTCATGGAAACCAACGGCATCGACAACTACCAGGCGGCGGGACTATTCAAATTCAACGCGCTCGAAACGGGGGTGCCGAACCAACCGAAGACCGGCAACGCCATCGCCAGCTTCCTGCTGGGCACCGTGGACAGCGGCCAGGAGAAGGTGTTCGCCTATTATCCGCGCAACCGCTACCAATACATGGCGGGCTACGCGCAAGACGACTGGAAGTTCACCCGTAAACTGACGCTGAATTACGGCCTCCGCTACGACCTGTTCTTCCCCCGTTACGAAAAACTCGACAACCTTTCAACGTTCGACCCGACGATCGCCAATCCGGGCGCGGGTGGACGTCCGGGTGCGCTCGCCTTCCTGGGCAACGGCACGGGACGCAACGGACGCCGATCCTTCTCCGACACCTACTACAAGACCTTCGCTCCGCGCCTGGGGCTGGCCTATCAACTGACGCCGAAGACGGTGCTGCGGGCCGGTTATGGCATCTACTACGCCGCGGGCAATAACGTGGCGGGCCTGCGCGATTCCCTCTCTCAGACCTACGGCTACAGCGCCAACCCTGTGTACACCACGCTCGATCAGGGCGCGACGCCGGCCTTCAACTGGGACTCCGGATTCCCGCAGAACTATCCCAAGCCTCCGTTCATCGACCCGACTGCGGCCAACGGACAGGACGTGCGCGTGATTGGACGCAACGACGCGCGCGCGCCCTATTTCCAGAACTGGTCGTTCACCGTGCAGCGTGAGTTCAAGTCCCGCATGACGCTCGAAATGGCCTACCTGGGCGCGAAGGGAACGCGGCTGGGCAGCGCACTGATGCACATCAACGAGGTCAACCCTGCCAATCTCGCCCTGGGATCCCTGCTTTCGCAGCAGATCGGTTCGGCGGCGGCCAACGCGGCGGGCATCTATGCCCCGTACTCGGGCTTCAAAGGCTCCGTGGCGCAGTCGCTGCGCCCGTATCCGCAGTATCTCGACTTATACAACCGATCGAACCCGTCGGGTAATTCGACGTATAACTCGCTGCAAACTCAGTTCAACATTCGCGCCGCCAAGGGACTGGATGTGCAGGCGTCCTATACCTGGGCGAAGACCATCACGGACTCCAACGTCCTGGCGGGCGGCGGCATTTCCGGCCAGACCTATTACAACCGCAGCCTGGAAAAGGCGATCGCCGACACCGACATTCCGCAGATTCTGGCGATCGCCTACAGCTACGAGTTGCCGGTGGGTCCTGGAAAACTGCTGAACGTCCGTGGCCCGGCGGGACACGTCCTGGGCGGCTGGATCCTGACCGGCATCCAGCAGTACTCGGTGGGCGCTCCCATCGTGCTGACGGCGAATAACACACTGCCCCTCTTCACGCAGGTGCTGCGGCCGAACGTAGTGGCCGGACAGGTGCGCCAGTTGGGTGGCGGATCGTTCGACCCGGCGGTGGACAAGTGGATCAACCCGGCGGCCTTCGCCGTCGCGCCGGCGCTGCAGTTCGGCAACTCCGCCCGTTCCTACACCGACCTTCGCGCGCCGAACTTCTTGAATGAGAACTTCGGCCTGATGAAGCAGGTGAAGATCTGGGAGAAGGTGACCCTGACGTTACGAGGCGAGTTCTTCAACGCCTTTAACCGCGTGGTGTTCAGCGCGCCGCAGGCCAACGTGAGCAACGCCGCTTTCGGCAAGATCTCGGCGCAGTCGAACAATCCGCGGCAGGGCCAGGTGGCGGTCCGCCTGGAGTTTTAGAGCGGGATGGCCAAGCAGGCTCGAATCCGGGCGCACAAGCTTCGCGATGTGCGCCTGACCGGCTGGAAGGATCAGATCGCCGGCCGCTGGAGTTACCGGCGGCTGGCGGCTGATCCGGACTGGCGCGACGGTTGGATCAGTTTCGACGCCGTTACATGGAATCCCAACGACAGTCTGGTCTACTGTGGTCTCAATTCGATCGACGGCGACCTGCTGTACGCCTTCGATCCGAAATACGAACGCTTCGAATGCCTGAATTCGAAGCAGTGGACCGACGCCTTCGACGTGAAGATCCATCGGACGCTGCTCATCGATCCCGCCGAGCGCTGTCTCTACTTCGCGACGTCCATGTTGCACGACGCCGACCAGCAGCGTGAGGCGCCGGGCGGCAAAGTGGTGCGCTACGATCCCATGCGCCGCGAGTATCGCGTGCTTGGCGCGCCGCTGCCGCACCTTTACATCCAGTCGATCGCGGCCGATTGGACGCGTGGTTTGCTGTACGGCTTCACCTACCCGGCCGAATTCCTGTTCCTGTTGGACATCCGGACGGGAGCCGCCGAGACGCTCGCCTATGTCGGGAACGCCATCTCCTTCGCACAGCCGCATAATGCGGTCGTGGACAGCGAGGGTTGGCTATGGGGAACCTACGCCGAGACTCGCGCCTGGGACGAAACTACCGGGACGACGCCGGTCCGCCTGTTCAAGTTCCATCCGGATGGGCGGAGGTTCGAGTGGTTCGAACACGGCCTGGCGCGTCGGGACCGTCCGGCCGAGTTCGCCGAAACACGCCACAAGCAGGATCACGGCTTCTGCGATTCGATGCTGTACGACGGCCGGCGGTACATCTACGCCGGTTCGACAGCGGGCGTGTTGAGCCGCATCGACACTCGCACGGCGGCGGTGGAGAAAGTCGCCGAAGCGATGGAGACGGGGCGGTTCCCCGCCCTGGCTTTGCGCGACGGTCAATTATACGGCGGCGGAGGGATTCAGGGGCGCACGGAACTGGTCCGCATCGACCTCGCCAGTGGACGCCTGGATCACTTCGACCGTCTTGAAGATCCGGACATCGGCGACCGGCCGGCCCGCATCCATGAGATCGCCGTGGACGCGGAGCATCGCCTGTATCTGGGCGAGAACGACAACCACGAACGCTCCGGTTACCTTTGGAGCGCCTGGCTCGGCTGACGGCGCTTCAGGCGGGCATGCGGATGGTGAATTCAGAGCCCTGCCCGGGTTCGCTCTTCACCGTGATGTGCCCGCCCATCATCTGACACAGGCGCTGGCTGATGGCGAGCCCAAGACCGGTGCCGCCGAAACGCCTGGTGGCCGATGAGTCCACCTGGGAGAAGGAGTGAAACAACTTCCGCATGTCCTCCGGCGCGATGCCGATGCCGGTGTCTCGCACGCGCCACTCCACCCACTCGCGATCCTGTTCCGGACGACGTTCCACTTCGATCTCCACCGTGCCGTTCTCGGTGAACTTGCAGGCGTTGCTCAGCAGGTTCAGCAGGCTCTGGCGGAACTTCAACGCGTCCAGTTGCACAAGTCCCTGGTAACCGGAATGCACCACCAGCCGGTTGCCGTTGCGTTTGGCGAGCGGCTCGACCGTGGCCGTGACGTCGCGGATCAGACTGTCCACCGGCACCGGCTCGATGTGCAACTCCACGCGCCCGGCTTCGATCTTCGACAGGTCCAGAACGTCGTTGATCAGGCTCAACAGGTGTCGCCCCGCCTTTTCGATCTTCTTCAGGTCGTTCACCGCCGTTTCGTCAGCGCGATCCTCGGCGTCCTCCCGCAGCATCTCGCTATAGCCGATGACGGCGTTCAGCGGCGTTCGCAATTCGTGGCTCATGTTCGCCAGGAAGGCGCTCTTGGCGCGGTTGGATTGCTCGGCGGCCTCCTTGGCGGCTTCGAGGTCACTTTGAATCCGGCGGCGCTCGGCGATCTCGTCCTGCAACGCGTGAGTGCGTTCTTCGACGCGTGATTCCAACTCATCCTGCGCTCGCTGAAGTTCCCGGTCACGGAACTGGATCTGGTCCATCATGCCGTTGAAGCGCTCAATCAGGTCCCCGATTTCGTCATTAGCCGTCTTGGCCGCGCGGACGCCGTAGTCGTTGCCCTCGGAGACCCGCGCCGCGACCGCCGTCAGTTCGAGAATCGGCCGCGAAATCAGACGCTGCAGATACCAGCCGAGCAGCATCGCGCAAGCAGCCGCCGCCACCAGCACTCCGACGCCCGTCACAATGCTCTTGGCCAGGCGGCGATAAGCCTCATCGAGGCTCATCCGCAGGAACACCCGCCCCATCTGCTCTTCGCCAATGGAAACCGGCGTGGTCACCAGCAGGTGCCGGCTCGTGAAGCGAACGTCGGCCCGTTCCGGCGCCAGCGGGCAGGGTTCGGCGGAATCCGGGCTGTTGTAGCCCGCAATCAGACGGTCACGCTTGCCGTAGAGGCATCCCATCTCGACCCGCGACTCGGCGCGCAGCGTGCTCAGCGTCTCGCCGGCCGCCCGAGCGTCGTCAAAGGCGATCGCCGCGTTGCTCGAATCGGCGAGCATCCGGGCCAGCGTCACCGCCTCCCGCCGGATGGTCGCCCGGTAGTCGGCCACCTCGTAGGCGATGAACGCGGTGCACGCGATGGCCAACACAATCGCGGAGATCGCCGTAAACAGCAGGATCAGCTTTGCCTTGATCGACCGGTTGTTGAACCACCGCATCTCAACTTCCTTCCTTGATCACGTTGGCCAGTTTCAGCAAACGCGAACTCACCGTAAGGCCATTACGCTGCGCGGCGGCCAGATTCACCTCCAATTGCACGCGGTCGCCCCGCAGCACGAGCCCCACCACGCTGCCCGCCTCGGCGAATCGATCCCCGTCCCCCACCGTCAGCACCGACGCGTGCGCAAGCGAGGAGCCCAACTCCTCGAGCCGCCGGCGCTCGCCTCGGGTGATGAACAGGATATGGCAGGCCTCCGCGCGCGCGGTCCCGTTCAGCCGTTGCACCACCACCGGATGGCCGTTCACGGTCTTGCCGGCGACCTGCTGATCCAGGTCCCGCCCGAACGGGTCGCGCCCGAGCACGCCGATGACGAACGGCCCGGAGGCGTCGCCCAGCTTGGCGGCCGGCCATTGCACGAACTTGGTGAGGTTCAGCAGCATGGCCGCTTTGATCTCGTATTCGTCGGCGCCGCCGTGGTCTTCGGCCTGAAGCAACGTCAGGCAGAGCGACAGTACGAGCAGCGCTTCAAGGCGGCGGGTCAAGGGCGTGTCCTCAGAACCTCCACAACGCCTGGATGTATGCGGACCGCCTCACCGCTGAGGTCGCCGAATACTCCTCCATCGAAAACTCCATGTGACGGTCAGAGCCCAGGTTCTGGACGCCGGCGCTGAATTCGGCGTACTCGCCCACTTTCCAGGCCAGCCGCAGATCCGTCCGCTCATAGGCCCCGATGTCGCGATCCGGCAGGCGCGAGGCGTAGTAGAGCGATGCGTCGAAGCTGATGTTCCGCGTCAAGTCAAAGAAGTTGTGGACACTGAAGGTGCTTTTGGGGGTCAGCCACGCCCAGCTCTGATAGGACAGGCCATCGGCGGAGTCCGGGCCCTGCAGGTGCGCTTCGATCCAGGCGTAGCCGCCTTGAATCCGCCAGCGCCTTGCGAGGTTCCAGGACAGCGCCGTCTCCACGCCCAGAGTGTGGCCCCACCCCGTGTTGACGAAAGTGATCGGGATCACGTACTCCGCCTTCGGAGCGGTCCGCACATACGGCGTCCCTTGCACCGTCTCCTCGAGCTTCGAGTAGCGGTTCACGAACGTCGCGACATCGAGCGAGACACGGCGCCCGATCTGCGACCGGAACCCGGCTTCGTACGCCGCCACGGATTCGGACTCGAAGTCCTTGTTCCCCGTGGTCAACACCGTAATGGGGACATAGACCGACTGCGGCAGGGAGAAAGCGAGCGAGAGGTCAACGTCGCGGCGGGACGGAGTGCGCACCGCCCGCGAAGCCGAAGCCCAGAAGGAATGACGCCGCCCGGGGGTCCACATGATGCGGACGCCGGGTTGGACCTCTACTCCCGTGTAACTGTTGTGGAGCACCTTGGTGCCTAGCGTGAGCACCAAGCGGTCCGGCGCGAGAGAAATGTCGTCCTGCAAGAAGGCGCTAAACAGGTGGTCGGTGCGGGAACTCGGATCAAATGGGGGCGGCGAGCCGCTCAGCCGGTCGTGCATCCAGCGGTAACCCGCACCCCAGATCACATCGTGCCGGTCCTTCCAGTTGAAATGCTGTTGGAAGTCGAAATCGAGCGTGCGCATGACGCCCGACGCCACCCACTCGCTGCGCCGTTCGTCGTTGTAATAGGTCTGGATCGCGATGTCGGACGCCTTCAGCGTCCGCTCCCACCGCCCCATGGCGAAGCCGCCCGAAAATCGCGCGGTATCGTTGATCATGGTCGCCAGCGGCGTCTGAAAGGTCTCGTTCACAGACTGCGACGATCGGCCGCGATAGCCGTCTCCACTGAAGCTGAACAGGTCCCTCGGTCCGGACTGCCAGTCGAGCCGGCCGCCGGCCCGCAGCGCACGGCCCCCGTCGTTCGCCGACGAGCCGTCGGCGGCGAGAAGCGACCAGCGGTCGAAGTACTTGACGTAGCCGCGGTAGTTCAGTCGCTCCCCGTCCCCCGCACCATACCGCAACGCGCCGGCGCCCCGTTCGTCACCGCCCGCGCGCGCCGTCATGAGTCCGCCGCGCGTCGCCTTGGCTTTCTTCGTGATGATGTTGATGACGCCGTTCACCGCGTTTGCGCCCCACATGGTGGCGCCCGGGCCGCGAATCACCTCGATACGCTCCACGTCCTCGATCATCACGTCGTTCTGGTCCCAATAGACGCCCGAGTACTCGTTGTTGTACACGCTCCGACCATCGATGAGCACCAGCATCTTGTTGTTGAAACGGCCGTTGAACCCGCGCGAGCCCACCACCCACTTGTTGGCGTCCAGCCGCGCCACGGTCAAGCCGGGAACACGGCGCAGCAACTCGGGGATGCTGGTCAATCCGCTACGGCGGATCTCCTCCTCGGTGATGATGTAGGCAGCCGCCGCCACGCGCGACAACTGCTGTTCCCGTCTCGAGACGGAGCTCACCGTCAGATTCGTCAACTCCTCCAGGCTCAGCCCGGAAAGACTGCCGTCCGGGTTGTTGGCCGGATCTTCGCCGCACACGCCGCTGGCGGCGGCGAGCAACAGGGCCGCCACTCCGTTCAGTCGCGTCATGAACATATCTCCCGCGCCGTCTCACCGCCTTGCGAGCGGATCAACTCCTCCGCCGCACCGGCGTTGACCGGCTTCGAATAATAGAATCCCTGCCCGAACTCGCAACCGGCCTCCCTCAGATATTCAATCTGCTCGACGTTCTCCACACCCTCGGCAATCGCCTCCAGGCGGAGGTTCTGCGCCATGCGCACAATCGTCTTGACCAGCTCATGCGAGTCCCGATCGCCGGAGCACAGGTTGAACGTGAAGGAACGGTCGATTTTGAGCGAATCGAAAGGAAGCTGGTGAAGGTAACGCAGGCAGGAGTAGCCGGTTCCGAAATCGTCGATCTTCAGCCCGACGCCCAGCGCCTTCAGCGCGTTCAACAACTCGCGCGCCTCGGCCATATCGGCCAGCAGCAGCGTCTCGGTCACCTCCAATTGCAGCGACGAAGCCGCCAGCCCCGTCTCCTTCAGCACCTGGGACACCTGGTCCACCAGGTCGCCGTCGCGGCACTGGCGCGGAGACACGTTGACGCTGATGTCGAAGTCGCGCGCTTCCGGATACTGATCCTGCCATTGCTTCATCTGCCGGCAGGATTCACGCAACACCCACAGCCCGAGTTCGTTGATGAAGCCGGTCTCCTCGGCGATCGGAATGAACTCATCGGGCGAGATCAGTCCGCGCACCGGGTGGCGCCAGCGGACCAGCGCCTCGAAACCGCAGATCCTGGCCGTTCGCAGGTAGACGCGCGGCTGGTAAAACACCGTGAATTCTCCCTTGGCGATGGCCTGCGTCATCTCGCTTTCGATCTCGAGCCGAATCTTCGCCCGATCCCGCATGGAGGCGTCAAACAGGCACGCCCGGCCCTTGCCGGCGGCCTTGGCGGCGTACATCGCCGTGTCGGCGTCTCGAATCACCTCATCCGGACTCTTGTGGCCCGGCCCGATCAGCGCGACGCCCACGCTCGCCGTACAGTAGACAGTCCGCCCATCCAGGCGGTACATCGGCCGCAACGCGGCGTTAACCGCCTCGGCGGCCGCCATAGGGGTCTTCTCATCTTCGACGCCCACCAGCAGGATGGCGAACTCGTCGCCGCCCAGCCGCACCACCGCTGACGCCTGAAATGGATGCATCGCCTCGCTCAACCGCATGGCCGCCTGCCGCAGCAGCCCGTCCCCGGCGACATGCCCCAGGCTGTCGTTGACCAGTTTGAAGCGATCCAGGTCGACAAACAGCAGCGCCGCCGGCTGACCGGATCGGGCGAAACGCCCCATGGCCGTATCCAGGCGGTCGACCAGCAGCGTCCGATTGCCCAGCCCGGTGAGCTGGTCCGTCGTCACCTTCGCCGTCACATCCGACTGCGAGCCCGCCATCCGGATCGCGCGGCCCTCGGCGTCGCGAACGGCCAACCCGCGCGTCAGCATCCAACGGCAGGACCCATCCTGATGCCGCATCCGGTAGGCGTGCTCGAACACCTCGCTGTGATTGTCCAAATGCCCCCGGAGACATTGGTCGAGTTCCGGCCGATCGTCGGAATACACTCTCCCGAACCACTCCTCCGGCGTTTCTCCGACCGCGCCATTCTCGAGACCCAGCATTTCCTTCCAGCGTGGCGAGTAGTACACCACGCCCGACAGGAGGTCCCAATCCCACAACCCGTCGTTGGCGCTGCGCGCCGCCAGGGCGTAGCGTTCCTCGCTGGCCCGCCGCTCGGATTCGGCCCGCTTCCGCGCCACCTGCGACCGGATGCGCGCCAGCGCCACCGGAAAGTCGATCGGCTTGGTGACATAGTCGTTGGCGCCCAGATCGATCGCCTCGGCGATCTTCCGGCTCTCGGTCACCGCCGTCACCATGATCACCGGCAATTGCTCCGGATCGTGCACCGCCCGCAGCAGTCGCAGCACCTCGGAACCGCTCATGCCGGGCATCATCGAATCGAGCAGCACCGCGTCGTATTCGCAATTGCGCAACAGGTCGAGCGCCCGCGCGCCATCCTCCACCGTGTCGACCCGAAAGCCGGATCGCTCGAGCCGCCGCGCCAGCATGTCGCGATTGGCTTCTTCGTCGTCTACCACCAGGAGCCTAGGACTTGGATTCATTGGAATGGACCAGGGTAATCATCTTCGCGATCAAAGCATCCAACTCGACGGGCTTGGTTTCGAACTCGTCGCAACCGGCCGCGAGAGCCTCTTCCCGATCGCCAAACATGGCGTGGGCAGTGAGTGCGATGACGGGGATCGTGCGGGTGTCAGGGCGGGACTTCAAACGGCGCGTGGCCTCCCAGCCGTTCAGCACGGGCAGGCTCATGTCCATCAGGATGATATCGGGCTGCTCGGCGACCGCGATGTCGACTCCGCGTTCACCGTCGGCGGCGATCAGGATCGCCCAGCCGCGCCGGGCGAGCCTCCGAGCCAACATGTCCCGGTTCTCATCGTTATCTTCCACCAGGAGAACCCGACCCTTCGGGTGCTCCTCGCCGGACAAAGGCATGATCTCCACATCGGCGGTGGAAGGAGAAGTTTGAATTGTGCGGCGGGAAGCGAAGCACAGCCCCTCGACACGCCTTAATTTCGCGGTGAGGGTCGCCCGAAGCCTCCTCGGGCGAAGCGCCTATTTGAGGTACTGGGCCACGTTGTCCCGCGTGACCAGTTGGAAGGGAATGTAGACCTGCTTATCGACCGGCTGTTTCCGGATCAGCTTCACCGCCGTCTCCACGGCCGCGCCCGCCTGGCCCTTGGCGTCCTGAAACACGGTGGCGTCCAACCGGCCCGCCTTCACCGCCTCGAGCGCGTCGGCGATCGAATCGACGCCCACCACGATGACCTTGTCCTTCATTTTGGCCTGCTCCAGCGCCATCAGCGCGCCCATGGCCATTTCGTCGTTCTGCGCAAACACCGCCTGGATCTTCGGACCGAAGGACTGAATCCAGTTCTCCATCAGCGACATCGCCTTGGCCCGATCCCATTCGGCCGTCTGGTCGGCCAGCATCTTCACCCCAGGGTTCTTCCGTAACACCTCGCGCGCTCCCTGGTCGCGCTTCAACTGCGCCGCCTGTCCCATGAACCCATGCATCATGACGATGTCGCCCCGGCCGCCCAGCCTCTTGACGATATACTCCATCGCGATGCGCGCCGACTCCTCGTCCCGAGACCCCACAAAGGCCGACGGCGCCGAGCGCGTCTCCGAATTCACGTTGACGATCGGAATCCCCGCCGCCACCGCCCGATCCACGGCCGGCGAACTCGCCTCCACCTCCGACGGGTTCAATATGATGGCGTCCACCTTCTGCGCCACGAAGCTCTCCACCTGCTGGACCTGCTTTTCCGCGTTGCGTTGCGCGTCGTTGACGATCAGCGTCACGCCCAGCTCCCTGGCCTTGGCCTCCATGCCCTTGTTCAGCATGGCGATGAACTCATTGGACAAATTCATCATCGACACGCCGATCACCGGCTGTTTCGGCCCCTGCCCGGTCCGCCCGCACCCGGCAAGCAACACCAGCAAGACCGCAGTTACTAAACGCCTCATGACTTATGCTGACTCCTGTCCATCCAAACCGCGCCGACTATGATAACTCCCTTGACAATCTGCTGATAATACGAAGGCACATTCAGCAAATCCAGGCCATTATTGATAACTCCCATCAACAACGCGCCCAACACGGTCCCGCCGACGCCGCCCACTCCGCCGGAAAGACTGGTTCCGCCGATCACCACCGCCGCGATCGCGTCTAACTCATACCCCACTCCCGCGTTCGGCTGCCCCGTCGTTATACGCGCCGCGAGCACCACGCCCGCCAGCCCCGCGAGCGCCCCGCACAGCGTATAGACAAACATCTTCACCCGGCCCACCCGGATGCCCGAAGCCCGCGCCGCGTTCTCGTTGCCGCCCACCGCGTACACATGCCGTCCCATCCGGAACCGGGCGAGCACCACCCAGGCGGCCGCCGCCACCGCGGCCAGCACAATCACCGGGACCGGAACCCCCAGCACCTGTCCGCCGCCGAGCGCGGTGAACTCCGGACTCAGATTCGAGACAGGCCGTCCGCCGCTCGCCACCAGCGCCAATCCCCGCGCCGCCGTCATCATCCCGAGCGTCACAATAAACGGCGCCACCCGCCCCACCGTGATCACCGCCCCGCTCGCCGCCCCGCACAATGCGCCCGCCGCGACGCCGGCCACCACCGGCGCGATCACGGGATACTCCCCCGGATGCGCGAACAGCGCCGCCGCCACTCCCGTCAGCGCCACCAGCGAGCCGAGCGAAAGGTCCACGCCGCCGGTCAGCAGCACAAAGGTGACGCCCACCGCCAGAATCCCGTTGATGGAGATCTGCCGGATCAGATTCACCAGGTTTCCGAGCGTCAGAAAGCTCGGCCGCGCCGCCGACAGCGCCGCGCACAACACCGCGAGCGCGATCACTAGCCCGAATCGTCCCAACAGCCGTGTCATCCCGCCTCCGGCATGGCGTGGGCCAGGATCTGCTCCTGCGTGGCTGTCCGAGGATCCAGTTCCGCCGTCACCCGCCCTTCGCGCACCACCAGAATCCGGTCGCTCACGGCCAGGATCTCCGGCATCTCCGACGAAATCATGAGAATCGCCTTCCCCTCGCGAGCCAGCCGCCGGATCAACTCATGGACCTCGGTCTTGGCCCCAACGTCGATCCCTCGGGTCGGCTCGTCCAATATCAGGACCTCGGGCCGAGCGAGCAGCGCCCGCCCCAGCATGACTTTCTGCTGATTGCCGCCGCTGAGCGTCGCGATTTCCTGCTCCGGCCCCCGCGCCTTGATCGCCAGCCCGCTCATCTGGCCGCGCGCCGCCTCGGCCTCCGCCGCCCGCGACACCCACGGCCCCCGCGACACAGCCCCCAGGCTCGCCAGCGTCAGGTTCTCCCGCACCGACATCCGCGGGACGATCCCCGAGCCCTTCCGGTCCTCCGTCACCATCGCGATCCCGTGCCGGATGGCGTCGGCCGGCGAACCGATCGTGGCCACGCGCCCGTTCACCCGCACCTCGCCCTGGCCCGGCGCGAGCCCATAAATCGCCGACGCCAGTTCCGTGCGACCCGCGCCCATCAACCCGATCATCCCCACGATTTCGCCCTTGCGAACCTCGAACTCCGCGCCCCCGAACCCCTTCACCGAAAGCGCCGTCTCGGTCCGCGCCGCCCCGCCCGCCGGCCTCTGCGACGTCAACTCCCGCCCCACCATCAGGGCGATCAGCCGCCGTTCGTCGAGCTCGGACGCCGCGTGCGTAGCCACCGATCGCCCGTCGCGAAGCACCGTCACGCGATCGGCGATCCGGAAGATCTCGTCCATCTTGTGCGACGTGTAGACCACCGCCACCCCGCGCCGCCTCAGGTCGCGAATCACCTCGAACAGCAGGTCCGCCTCATGCCCCGCGAGCGCCGAAGTCGGCTCATCCATCAGGATCGCGTCCGCCCGCCAGCCAAGCGCCTTGGCGATCTCCACCATCTGCATCGCGGCGACGCTCAGCCCGCGCATCTTCCGGTCCGGATCGATCGTCGAACCCAGCCGCGCCAACAGCTCCCGAGCCTCCCGCCGCATGGCCCCGCGATCCACCGTGCCCGGAAACCGCCCCGCCGGCTCGCGCCCCATGGTGATGTTTTCCGCCACCGTCAGGTCGAGAAACGGCATCAGCTCCTGGTGGATCATGGCCACGCGCCCGCCACCCGAATCCACGGTTCCCGAATCAGCCGCAAGTTGCCCCGCGACGATCTTCATGAACGTGGACTTGCCCGCCCCGTTCTCGCCCATCAGCGCGTGCACTTCGCCGGCCCGTATCTCCAGCGACACGCCGGCCAGGGCGGGGACCCCCGCGAAGGATTTCGAAATATCTTTGGCTTGGATCACGAGCGGCCGGATTAGTTTCTAGCCATTGAATCACACTCGGCGCCGCCGCCGCCCCGATCACCCGGTTTTGACCCGGATTCCATACCCCGATTTTCGCCGTTCACAAGATTTGAAAATTTCTATTTCCAATAGAATCAGTTGTTTGGCGAAAACGGATCCCCCTCACCAGCCAATCTCGCCCCTTACGCTGAGAGTGGGAGAGGAAGTAGGAAATGTTGAACACCGGACGGCGCTTGATTCTGGCTTACAAGAATTTCGCCGCAAACAGGAACATCAGTCACATCGGACTGGGCGTGGCGGCCATGAACACGGCCAAATCGCTGCGGAAAATCGGGGTGGCCGCCGAAGTGTGGCCCATCGTGAATGCGGCCGAGTTGCGCTCGCGGCTGGATTCCACAATCTCGCATGTGGTCGTGTCGGCGCCGTGGATTCCCTCCGCGGACTGGCAACAGATCGTGGCGGCGTTCCCGGACACCCGCTTCGCCGTCAACTGCCACTCGAACGTCGGGTTCCTTCAAGCCGACACCAACGGCGTGAAACTGGTTCGGGAAGCCATGGAGATCGAACGCTCCACCTGGAACTTCCACGTCGCCGGAAACAGCCGGAAGTTCTGCCGCTGGGTGCGCGACGCCTACTCGGTGGCCTGCGCCTATCTTCCGAACCTGTACTGCCTGGACGCTGTCGCCGCGCCCAAGCGTCCGCTCTACCAGGGCGGCGCGCTGCGCATCGGCGCGTTCGGCGCCACGCGGCCCCTCAAGAACTTCATGAGCGCCGCCGCCGCGGCCCTGGAAATCGCCGCCCGCATGCGCGCCGACCTTGAACTGTGGGTCTCTTCCGGCCGCACCGAAGGAGGCGGAGCGGGAGTGCTCGACGCGGTGCGCGCCATGACCTCCGGCCTCGCCTACGTCAAGCTCGTCGAAGGCGGCTGGCAGTCCTGGCCGAAGTTCCGCGCCACGGTCGCCAACATGCACCTGCTGTTGCAGCCCAGCTACACCGAATCGTTCAACATGGTGACGGCCGACGGCGTGGCCGAAGGCGTTCCCTCGGTCGTATCGGACGCCATCGACTGGGCGCCGGACCACTGGAAAGCGCATGCCGACGACGTCACCGACATCGCTCGCGTTGGCCGCAGCCTGCTGGGAGACAGCTACGCCGCCGAGGACGGTTTCGAAGCCCTGACGCTTCACAACACCGCCGGCCTCGACGCCTGGCGAAGCTTCCTCGCCGCCTGACATCCACCGCCGATCAACCGAAATTCGGAGGGGCGAAGAACCCTGCCGGCTCGATCCCCCCTACGAGCCACTTCTTCCCGACCTTCCGAAGCTCGACTGTCACTGCCTCCTCGCGCGTCACGATCCGCGGCTCATCATGGGCCACGTTCTTGCGCTTGAGGTGCAGTTCCCAGTCGAGTACGAGCGTGCGGGTCTCGTCCTGACCCACACTGCTCAGCGCCTCGATACTCGACCGGGCCTCGGCCTGGTCGAGCATCGCGCGCACGTTCCGCTCGAGTTCCCCATAGCCCGCCATCCGCCGGTCAATGGGCTTCAAAAAAGCCTCCGCGTTATCCTCGGCCAGTCCCGCCGCCATCGCCGCCACCGCCGCCCAGGCTTCGTCGCCCGAATCCGCCGCGGCCGCCCAGGCGCCCAGCATCCCGCCGAGAAAAACGCGTCGTCTCATGTCCGGTAACTCGCGTTGATCTTGATGTAATCCTCGGTGAAGTCGCAGGTCCAGAACCGCGCCGCGCCCTTGCCGCGCCCGCGCACGTAAAACCGGATCGCGCACTCCCGCTCATCCAACTTGGCCTTCAACTCGTCTTCGGAGAAGTCCGTCGCCAGCCCGCCCGTGCACACCGCCACGCCTTGCATCCAGATATCGGCCCGCATCGGATCGAACGGCACGCCGGCGTTGCCCGCGGCCGACAGGATGCGTCCCCAATTCGGGTCGGACCCGGCGATGGCCGTCTTCACCAGCGGCGAATTCGCGATCGACCGCGCGATCTTCTCCGCCCCGGCGTCGTCCACGATGCCTTCGACGTCGATGGTCACCAGTTTCTTGGCCCCCTCGCCGTCGCGCACAATCTGCTTGGCCAGATCCTCCAGCACTTCCGTCAGCGCCTTCTGGAATTCGCCGTCCGCCGGCGCTCCCGACGCCCCGTTGGCCAGCACCACCACCGTGTCATTGGTCGACGTATCGCCATCCACGCTGATCCGGTTATAGCTCGCCGCCACGCTCTGGTCGAGCATACGTTTCAGCTTGGCCGGAGCCACCTCCACGTCGGTCACAATGAAGCCGAGCGTCGTCGCCATGTTCGGCATGATCATGCCCGAACCCTTGGTCATGCCCGCGATGCGCACCGTCTTGCCGCCCACCGTGTACTCGCGCGACGCGGTCTTGGGCACCGTGTCGGTGGTCATGATGGCCTTCGACAGATCCTCGAAACGGTCCGCCGAAAGCCCCTTGATCAACTCCGGCAGCGCCCGCACGATCAGCTTCGGATCGAGCTCCACGCCAATCACGCCGGTCGATGCCGGAAACATCTGCTCGAGCGGCGCCTTCAGCTTGGCAGCCAGCGTCGAACACGTGGATTCAGCCACCGAATCGCCCGACTTCGTGGCGCAGTTGGCGTTGCCCGCGTTCACCAGAATGGCCTTCACATGCCCGCGCGAGGAGCGCAGATGCTTCCGGCACAACTTCACCGGCGCCGCCTGCACGCGGTTCTGCGTGAAGACCGCCGCCGCCGAAGCCGGTTTGTCCGACACGATCAGTCCTAAATCGTCTTTCTCGACCTTCCGGATTCCGGCGTATACGGAGGAGAAACGGTATCCGCTCGGGATGCTCAACAATTCGTCAGTACCTCTTTTTCGTGGATAGGATTGCCATTCAGGAAGGCCTCCGCGGGCATCCGCTTGCGCCCTTCCGCTTGCACTTCGATAAGTTCGATCGCCGTCGACGCGCCGCAGCCCACCGTGGCGCGCCGGCCCTGAATCCGCAGGACGCCGGCCTCGCCCCCGGCCTCGCTCAACCGCGCTTTCCAGATGTGGAAGCGCTGCCCGCGCAGGTAGGTGTAGGCGCCCGGCCAGGGCGTGAATCCCCGCATCCGGCACAGAATCTTGGGTGCCGGCAAGGACCAGTCGATCAGCCCGTCTTCCTTCTTGATAATCGGCGCGAGCGTCGCCTCCGCCGGGTCCTGCGGCTCGGGTCGAATCACGCCCGCCTCGAGCCCCCGCAACGTTTCAATCAGCAGTTCCGCCCCGGCCGCCGCCAGCCGCTCGCCCAACTCGACCGAGGTTTCCTCAGGTCCGATCGGCGTCTCCCACTTGAGCAGCATGTCGCCGGTGTCGAGCCCGGCGTTAATCTTCATCGTGGTGACGCCGGTCCTCGGCTCGCCTCGCGCGATGGCCCACTGAATGGGGGCCGCCCCGCGATACTTCGGCAGCAGCGAAGCGTGGACGTTGATGATCCCATACGGCGGAATGTCGATGATCGACTGCGGAATGATCTGCCCGTAGCCCACCACCACCATCACCCGCGGCGCGAGCGCCGCGATTTCCGCCACCACCTCCGGCCGCCGCACGCGCTCCGGTTGCCGGACCTCCAGGCCCAGCTCCACCGCGCATTCCTTCACCGGCGAGAACGCCGTCTTCTGCCCGCGCCCCTTGGGACGATCCGGCTGCGTATAAACAGCAAGCACGCCGTATCCCGCATCCGCCAACGCCCGCAGCGTGGGGACCGCGAACCGCGGCGTGCCCATGAATATCACCTTCATACGGTCCGGCTCTCCTCCGGCCCGCGCGCTCGCCAGAATTGCCGGATCTACCGCCACTCGCCTGCCTTCTGCATCTTGCGGATCTTTCGGCGAATCAGATCCCGCTTCAAGGGACTCACATGACTGATGTACAGCGTGCCGTTCAGATGATCCGTCTCATGCAGGAACGCCCGCGCCAGCAGATCCTCTCCGGTCTGCTCGAACCATTCCCCCTTGGCGTTCTGGGCGCGTATGGTCACCTTCTTCGCCCGCGTCACCTGCTCGCGGAATCCCGGAATGCTCAGGCACCCTTCCTCGCCCGACTGGGCCCCTTCCTTGCCGATGATGGAGGGATTGATAATCACCAGCCGCGCCGCCGGATCCTCGCCATTCGACGTATCGATCACCGCGATCCGCCGTCCCACGCCGATCTGCGGCGCCGCCAGACCCACGCCCTTGGCCGCATACATCGACTGGAACATGTCCTCGAGAAACGTCTGCAGTTCCTCGGTGTCGAACGCCTCCACGGTGGCCGCCTGCGACTCGAGAACCGTCTGCCCGTATTTGACAATGGGGTAGATCATCAGTAGTTCCTAACCTGTTCGATGTAGCTTTCGTAGTTCCGTGACGTCTCGCGCAACGAATCGCCGCCGAACTTCTCGAGAAACGCCTGCGCCAGGACGATGGCGACCATCGCCTCGCCGATCACGCCCGCCGCGGGCACAACACAAACGTCGCTGCGCTCATAGGCGGCGAGCGCCGGCTCCCGTGTTTCCAGGTCCACCGATTCAAGCGGCTTGCGCAGCGTCGAAATCGGCTTCAGGAACCCACGCACCAGGACGTCCTGCCCGTTGGTGATGCCGCCCTCGATCCCGCCCGCCCGATTGGCCCCGCGCGTAAACCGCCGCCCCTCGCGATCGTAGTGGATGGTGTCCTGCACCTTGGACCCATAGGAAGCGGCGCCTTCCTGCGCAAAGCCGACCTCGACGCCCTTCACCGCCTGCATCGATACAATCGCCTGCGCCAACCGGCCGTCCAGGCGCGTATCCCAGGCGATATGCGACCCGAGCCCCATCGGCACGCCATGCGCGACCACTTCGAAGACTCCGCCGATGGTGTCGCCGGTGCGATAGGCGACATCGACGGCCTCTTTCATGCGGGCCTCGGTCTCCCCATCGACGCACCCCAGCAGGACATCGTCCTTAAGGCTCAGCGCGACCAGTTCGTCCCACGAAGCCTGCCGTTCGAGCTTCACCGGTCCGACGGCGATGACATGGCTCAGCACCTCGATGCCGAAAGGCGCGAGCAGAGCTTTCGCCAGGGCCCCCACGGCCACCCGCGCCGTAGTCTCCCGAGCGCTAGCCCGTTCGAGGATATAGCGAGCGTCCTTGAAGTCGTATTTGACGGCTCCGGCCAGGTCGGCATGGCCCGGCCGAGGCCGCGTGACCGGTTTACGTTTGGCCTCCCCGCCTTCGATGGTTTCGACAGGCAGGATCTCGGTCCAATTCTTCCAGTCGCGATTGCGTATGATGAGCGCGACGGGCGAGCCGATAGTGCGCGAATGACGCACTCCGGCGACGATCTCCACCGTATCGGTTTCGATCTTCATGCGCCCTCCACGGCCATAGCCTTGCTGTCGCCGCCAGAGCTCTCGATTAACGTGATTAAGCGAAACGGGAACCCCTGCGGGAAGTCCAGTCAGCGTAGCGACCAGACACTCCCCGTGGGACTCGCCCGCGGTTTCAAACCGAAACATTCCTAAACCTTTTATCGTAGCAGGTCGAACAAATGAAACGCCGTATCGGGAGCTAAAATAGGTTCATGGGCGCACTGCGAAACCCACAGGTCGAGCCATCGCTCTACGATCGCGACTTCTACGCCTGGTCGCAGGAGATGGCCGAACGCCTGCGCCAGCGCAACGCCGCCGCACTCGACTGGGACAACCTCGCCGAGGAGATTCAGGCATTGGCTAGAAGCGATCATCGGCAACTCTTTAATCGCATCGAAGTGCTCCTGATCCACTTGCTGAAGTGGAGCACCCGCACAGGCTCCCGCCCGAAAAGTTGGAAAAATACCATCGACGAACAGCGGTCACGCCTGGAGGTTCTGCTTCAGGACAACCCGAGTCTCGCTCAACTGGCGCCTGAAGCGGTCGCCGAACGCTACACCCGCGCCGCCGCCCGGGCGGCGGAACAGTGCGGACTTCCGGCGGACGCGCTTCCCGGAAGATCTCCGTTCACCCCGGACCAAGTGCTCGACTACAACTACTTGCCAGCCGGCTTGGACGGCTGAACCGCCGCTGTGATCTCATCCCGTCGTTGAGCGCTCTGTGAGAGACCAGGGCAGCGGCCCGGAATACAACTCCGGCCCAGGGTGCCCCAGCAGCCCGGCAACCTCCGGACAAGAAATCGCAAACCCATTCTGGCGCCGGAACGGATTCCGTTGCGCGCGCTTCTCCCGGAACCGCTCGCCGGAACTGTACGGATCGGCCGTGTAGGTCTCCACGGCGCGACTCTCCGATGCCAGCGCCTGCTCGAGCTCCCGCGGATTATTCGGACCCAGGTACCGGAAGCGCCCGGCGGGGAACCGGATCGCCTCCCGATGCAACCCGAATCGCCGTTCCTTGAACGCCCAACTCACCAGCGTCACGGCGTCCGGCCACCATCCGGTAAACTCGCGATGCCGGCAGACGCCGAACAGCAGATTCTCAAAGCTATCCCGCGACAGATCTTCGAGAATCGTACGCCCCGCCACGTCCGGCCGCCCGAACCAGGCGTAGTGCTCAGCCACACGGTAGTAGCTATCAGCCTCCGACCGCGGACCCGCCTCACGCCGCGTCATTCCGCCGGACAGGATCAACAGCGCATCCGGATCGGCCGCCGCGGCCTCGACGCCAGCCCGCACATGTTCGATATAGAAAGGAGGCTCGCCGCGCTGATAATCAAGCAGCAGCCAGGACGAATCGGAAGTAAGGTTCTTGCCGCCGACGAGCACTGCGTGTCCGGCGACGATGACGGCGCGGCGCGCCACGCCTAGGTCATATCGACGCGCGTACCGCCCGAAAGGCCGGCGCGCGGCGCGCTCAAAGTCTTCTCGACGTCCACCGGCGGATTATAGAACAGGATGCGGCCACAGCTCTCGCAGGTCAGCACCTCGTCGCCGCGGCGCAAATCCTGGAAGTGCTGTGGGCGCAGCTTGATGAAGCACCGCGTGCACTGCCCTTCCTGCACCTCGGCCACGGGTTGCCCCGGCCACTTCTTGCGGACGCGCTCGTACAGCTTCAGCAACGCCGGCGGAACCTGCGCCGCCGCCTCCGCGCGCGCCGCCGCCGCCTCGGCCAGGCTCTTCCGGTCGGTGGCGCTCCGCTCCTCGGCCTGCTTCTTTTCGCCGTCCACCTGGACCTTCTCGTCCTTCAGCGCGGCTTCGGCCTTCTTAACAGCGGCGTCCAGCGGTTCCGAAGCACTCATCAGGTCGAGGATCCGGTCTTCGCACTTGCGAATTTCCTGCTGGCAATACTGAATCTCGTTCTGGAATGCCCGGTATTGCTCGTTCGTTTTCGCCTGCAACGTCTGGTCGCGAAGCTTCGAGATCTTCTGTTCGTGCGTCTGGATATCGCCTTCGAACTTCTTACGGTCCTTCTGGTTCGCCGCCAGCGCCGCACGGTCGCCCTCGAGCCTGCGCTGATGCACGTCAAGCGCCTTCTCGATCTGCGCGATATGCTTTGGAAGCGCGGCGATTTCTTTCTCAAGCCCGCCGATCCGACCATCAAGATCTTGTAACCGGATGACCAGATGAATATCTGGATTCATTGATATTCTGAGTCTAACACGCCGATGCCGAATCCCCTGTTGACCGTCGAATTTCGAGCCCCGTTCGACCGTATCGAGGCCGCTCACGTCGAGCCGGCCGTCGCCGAACTGCTCGCCGAAGCCCGCCGCGGAATCGAGGAAATCGCCGCCGACCCCTTGCCCCGCACCTACCAGAGCACCATGCAGCGGCTCGACGACCTCACCCGCCGCCTCGACTACGCCATCAGTCTGGTGCGCCACCTCGAAAGCGTCGCCACCACGCCCGAACTCCGTGAAGCCTACAACGCCACCCAGCCCCTGGTGGCCGAATTCTACGGCGGCATCCCCCTCAACGAAGGTTTGTGGAAGGCCATCCAGGCCTACGCCGCGACGCCCGAAGCCGCCACCCTCACCGGCGCCCAGGCCCGCTATCTCTCCAAAACCATCGACGACTTCCGCCGCCACGGCGCCGAACTCGACGCAGCCGGTAAAAGGCGCCTGGCCGAAATCGACGTCGAGCTGTCCAAACTCACCACGAAGTTCTCCCAGAACGTGCTCGACTCCACCAACGCTTGGGAGCTCGTCCTCACCGACGAAGCCCGCATCGCCGGCCTGCCCGCCTCGGCCGTGGCCGCCGCCCGGGAAAGCGCCCTCTCCAAGGGCGTCGAAGGCTGGCGCTTCACCCTCCACGCGCCCTCCTACATCGCCGTGATGGCCTATCTCGACGACCGCGACATCCGCCGCCAAATGTACCTGGCCTACAACACCCGCGCCGCCTCGGGCGAACACGACAACAGCGCCGTCATGGGCCGCATCCTCGAACTCCGCCAGGCCAAAGCCAAACTCCTCGGCGCGCCCGATTTCGCCGACTTCGTCATCCACGACCGCATGGCCCACACCGGCGCCCGCGCCCAGCAGTTCCTCGACGACCTCCGCTCTCGCACCGAAGCCCGCTTCCACGCCGAAAACCAGGATCTCCGCCAATTCTCCGGCCTCGACGAACTTGAGCCCTGGGACGTCAGCTACTGGGCCGAAAAGCAGCGCCAGAAGCTCTACGATTTCGACGAGGAGATCCTGCGCCCCTACTTCCCGGTGGACCGCGTCATGGCCGGCATGTACGAACTATTCGGCCGTCTGCTCGCGATCCGCGTCGTCCCCCGCCCCGAAGTCCCCGGCTGGGACCCAGCCGTCCAGTGCTTCGACATCCAGGACGAATCCGGCCAGACCGTCGGCGCTTTCTACACGGACTGGTTCCCCCGCGACAACAAACGCCAGGGCGCCTGGATGGACGGCCTCATCACCGGCGTCCCCTCCTCCGACCCTTCGCGCCATCACCTGGGCCTGATCTGCGGCAATCTGACCCCGCCGGTCGGCGACGCCCCCGCCCTGCTCACCCACCGCGAAGTCGAGACCATCTTCCACGAGTTCGGCCACCTGATCCACCACTGTTTGAGCCGCGTCGAAGTCCGCACCCTCGCCGGCGCCAACGTCGCCTGGGACTTCGTCGAACTGCCCTCCCAGATCATGGAAAACTGGTGCTGGGAGCGCGAAGCCCTGGACCTGTTCGCCCGCCACTACCAGACCAGCGAGCCCATCCCCGAGGATCTGTTCCAAAAGATGCGCCGCGCCCGCGTCTTCCGCGCCGCCAACGCCCAGATGCGCCAGCTCGGCTTCGGCTTCACCGACCTCGCCCTGCACCGCCAGTACGACCCGACCCGCGACGGCGGCGTCATCGCCTACGCCAAGCGCGCGTTGGCGTCGTTTTCGCCCGCGAAACTGCCCGAAAACTACGCCATGATCGCCAGTTTCACGCACTTATTCGCCAGTCCCGTCGGCTACGGCGCCGGCTACTACTCCTACAAGTGGGCCGAAGTGCTGGAAGCCGACGCCTTCACCCGTTTCCGCCAGGAAGGCATCTTCAACCAGCAGGTGGGCCGCCAATACCGTGACCGCATCCTCGCCAAGGGCGACAGCGAGGACCCCGCCGACCTCTACCGCTCCTTCATGGGTCGCGACCCCGACCCACAAGCCCTGCTCGAGCGCGCCGGCCTTCTCGATGAGCTGGAGCTAGCCTAAAACCCGCCCATGACCCGCCTGATTCTGATCGCCGTCCTGGCCTCGGCGCTAGCCCCCGCCCAAGGCCTCGTCTTTGAAGGCAAATCCGGCCCCGGCAAGGGCAAGAACATCGTCCTGGTGGCCGCCGACGACGAATACCGCTCCGAGGAAGCGCTCCCGCAGCTCGCCAAGATCCTCTCGACGCGCCACGGCTTCCGCTGCACCGTCTTATTCGCCATCGACCCGGCCGACGGAACCATCAAACCCGACCACCAGACCGACATTCCGGGCCTCGAAGCGCTCAAAAACGCCGACTTATTGATCCTTTTTGCGCGTTTTCGCGACCTTCCCGACGCCCAAATGCAGTATTTCGTCGACTATTTCGAGGCCGGGAAGCCCATTGTGGCGATGCGCACCGCCACCCACTCCTTCAACCTGAAATCGAGCCCCACCTTCGCCCGCTACTCCTGGAACAGCAAATCCCCCGACGGCGGATTCGGCCGTCTGGTGCTCGGCGAAACCTGGATCTCGCACCACGGCAAGCACAACGTCCAGAGCACGCGCGGCGTCTTCGCCCCCGGCCAGGCGAAGCACCCCATCCTGAGCGGCATCCGCGACGGCGAAATCTGGGGACCCACCGACGTCTACACGGTGAAGAACCCGCTCCCCGGCGACAGCCAGCCGCTGGTGCTCGGCCAGGTGCTCGAGGGCATGAAGCCGGCCGACGCCGCCGTGGACGGGCCCCAGAATCGCCCCATGCTGCCGGTGGCCTGGACCAAAACCTACAAGGGCGCCCGCATCTTCACCACCACCATGGGCGCCTCGGAGGATCTCGAAAACCAGGGCGTCCGCCGGATGCTGGTGAACGCCTGTTACTGGACACTCGGCCTGCGCGTCCCGGCCCGGGCGAAGGTCGACCTCGTGGGCGCCTACCACCCCACCCACTTCGGCTTCGGGACCTACGTGAAGGGCCGCCGCCCCGACGATTACCGCTAAAGGTCCGGCGACTCCTCGAGACTCCGCCACAGATACCAACTCGCCACGCTCCGGTACGGCGCCCACGCCGCGCCGATGCGCTCCAACTCCTTGGGCGGAGGCGCCTCGTCATACCCGTAAGCCTTCTTCGCCGCCGCCCGCAGCCCCAAATCCCCCGTCGGCAGCACATCGGGCCGCCGCAGCGCGAACATCAGGAACATCTGGACCGTCCACACCCCGATCCCCTTCACCGCCGTAAACCGCCGCAGCACCTCCGCGTCGTCCCACCCCACACAGGCCGCGAAGTCGATCTCGCCCGACGCCGTCCGCTCGGCCAGGTCGGTGATATAGGCGATCTTCTGCCGCGACAGCCCGAGCGCCCGCATCCGTTCCGCGCCCAGCCCCAGGATGCCGTCCGGCGCAATCGGCTCGCCCGTAGCCGCGGCCACGCGGTTGTAGATGGTCGCCGCCGCCTTCCCGCTCAACTGCTGGAATATGATGGATCGAACCAGCGTCTCAAACACCGGCTCCCGATACTTGATCCGATACGGGCCCACGCGCGCGATAATCGCGCCCAGCACCGGATCGGCTTTCTTGAGGTGATTTATGGCTTTCCGCATTGGAACACGTTGGCGCGGCGGCGCATCCAACAGTTTAATGAAATCGTGGATGACGCCCGTCGTGGGGTTTGCCCTGTTCCTCCCGGCGACCGCCCAGGAGTCCACCATCAAGGTGGACGTCGACATTGTAAACGTGCTCTGTTCGGTCCGGACCAAATCGGGCGGCCTCGTGTCGAGCCTCAAAAAGGAAGACTTCACCCTCTTTGAGAACGGCCAGAAGCAGGACATCAAGTATTTCACCCGCGAGACCGACCTGCCCCTGACCATCGGCCTGCTGGTGGACGTCAGCGTCAGCCAGGAGCGCCTGATCGACGTGGAGCGCCAGGCCGCCTACCAGTTCTTCTCCTCCGTGCTGCGCGACAAGGACCTCGCCTTCCTGATCTCCTTCGGCCACGAAGCGGAGCTCTTGCAGGACTACACGAACTCCCGCAAGCTGCTCCAGAAGGCGCTCAACGAACTGCGCTCCAACGGGCAGGTGGGCGGCCTGCATCCCGGCCCCGTGCCCACGGCCTCGCAGCCGCGCGGCACCATCCTGTTCGACTCGGTGTATCTGGCCGCTTCGGAACAGTTGAAGGGGCAGGTGGGGCGCAAGGCGCTGGTGGTGATCACCGACGGCGTCGACCAGGGCAGCCGCTACAAAATCGAGCAGGCCATCAAGGCGACGCAGCTATCCGACGCCATCATCTACGGCATTTATTACGTGGATTCGGCCTTCTACAACGGGGGCTACGGCTGGGGCGTCAACATCGGCGGAGGCGGCGGCGAGCACGACCTGCGCCGCATGGCGGAGGAGACCGGCGGACGCATGATCAAAGTGGACCGCAAGCACACCCTCCAGGACTCCTTCCGCGAGATCCAGGAGGAGATGCGGTCCCAATACGCGCTCGGCTACTCTCCGGCCAACGGGAGCAAGGACGGAAGCTTCCGCAAGATCGACATCAAGCTCTCCGACAAGGATCTGCGGGCGCAGGCGCGCAAAGGCTACTACGCCGGAGGCTCGACCGAATAGCGTGGTCTACAGCTTGAACTTCTTCACCGCCGCCGCGATCACCTTGGCCCGATCGCCCTTGCTCCAGGAGTCCTGAATCTCGGTCTCCGGCATCCCCGTCACGCGCCCCAGCAGGATGTAGGCGGGCAGCGCATGCTCGAGAAACTGCCACTTGGCCATCTCCACCAGCGAGGGCAGCGCGCGCTCCCGCAGTTGCGCCAGCGTGCTCTCGTCGCGCGCCTCGGTCAGGTTCACCAGCGCCACCGCGGCGTTATTTCGATCGGTCCAGACAATCGAGTTCAGCATCTCGATGAACCAGGTCGGCGACACCGTCACCTTCCCTTCCGGATGCAGTTTGGCGAACACCGAAACCGCCGCCATGGCGCGAATGGCGTTGCCGCGGACCGTATCGTCGGCGTCCTTCAAGGCGAACTGGAGGTCGTTGACGATGTCCCTTTTCGACGGCGCATAGCCGATCACATAGGCCGCGATGGCGCGCTGCTCCTCGTCGCCCGAAGTCCGCAGCACCTTGCGCAGCACATCCAGGTTCTTCCCCGCCAGATCGACGAATTTCAACTGGATATCGCGGCAATCGGAATCGGCCATCAGCGAGTGCCCATGGGTCAGGTCCTCGGCCGTGGTGCGCCGCCGGACCGCCTCGTTCACCGCCGCCAGAAACGCCCGATAGGTCGACACGATCTCGCTCGGCAGGTCGATTTCGGCCTCGGGCGGAGTACGCAGGTCGAAGTGCGCCGCGCCCTTCTCCTCCACCCCGACATACAGCACCAGCTTGCCTTCATCGCAACAGGTGGCTTCCAGGTGCGCGCGCACGATGCCCGGCGTTTCCGCGATCTTCTCTTCGATCTCGGACTTCGATCCGGGCAGCGATTCGCCTTCCACAAAACCGAGCGCCTTGCGGATCTTCGCCTCGGGGACTTTCCTCAACCCGTAGAATTCAATGCGGCCGATGCGGGGCGTCTGCGCGCACAGCGCCCCGGCGGCCGCGAGCAATATCAGATAACGTCGCAAGTGGGATAGACGCACGAGAAGTCAAAACAGGCTACGCCTGTTTTTCGGCCAGCGGTCCGATCACCGGCAGCAGCCACTTCTCGTTGTTGTAGGCCTTGTACATCAGCATCAGCCACACCACCAGCACGCCCACCGACAGGCCCAGCCACAACAGAAGGCTGATGATCGACCCGATGATCGGAATCAGGTGCAGGATCACGCCGACAATCAGCAGCACCACCCAGCTCACCATGGCCGCGATCCAGAAGAAGATCGATTGGAATGCGTGGAAACGGATGTTGCGGTTTCTGTTGTAGGGTTCGAGAACCAGGAACAGAATCCCCGTGATCACTCCCACCAGGTAGCACAGCGCGGCCGCCAGGTTATCCTGCATCCCGCCGGCCTGCGCCTGCGGTCCCGAGGAGTACGCCGGACCCGCCGCCGGCGCCGCTCCGCCCGCGGGCATCGCCGCGCCGCACTTCTGACAGAACCGGCCCTCAGCCGGCGAGCCACATGAAGGACAAAATGCCATAGTCTTGGTTTGAGCCTCGTGGGGATGATAATCGATTCGCCCGTACGAGGCAAGAGCAAAAGTCGTGTTTCCGTAAGGACGGTTACATAGGAGGCAACTTGCGGAAAACGAAGATGCTCTGCCGCGGCAGCGTCCGCAGGACCTCGGTCAGGGCATAGCCCTCCGCCTCCACTTCCGTCTTCACTTCCGCCGCGCTCATCTTATGTTCCGGACGGATGGGGATGGAGGGGTCCTCCTTCCGATACTCGATCAGCACCAGCCGCCCGCCCGGCTTGAGCGCCCGCTTCATATGGTTGAGCATCCGCTGCGGCTGCGAGAGTTCGTGGTAGACGTCCACCATCAGGATCAGGTCCAGTTTGCCGACCGGTAGTTTCGGATCCGATTGTGTGCCCAGCACCGTCTCGACGTTGGCGATGTGCTCGGCCTCCAGCCGGTCCTGCAGGCGCGCCAGCATCTCCGGCTGAATGTCGTTGGCGTACACCCGCCCCTTCGGACCCACCTTGCGCGCCAGCCGCGTGGTGAAGTATCCCACCCCCGCCCCCACATCGGCCACCACCATGCCCGGCTTGACGCCGATCGCCTCAATCGCCTCCTCGGGCTTTTCCTCGTTCTGGCGTTCGGAGCGCTCGAGCCAATCGGCCCCGCCCATGCCCATGGTGGGCGCAATCCGGCGGCCCGTGAGCGGATGCTCCGCCTGCGCCCCCACCGGCTCGGGGAAAATGCCTACCACCCCTAGCAAAGTCACCCACGCCACCCATGGGAACAGGCGAACAACCCTACTGGGATCAGTCGATTGTACCGAACCGGCGAGCCGTGTAATGTTGAAGTGGCGTATCATGATGTACTCTTCAAACCGAGTGGTTCTTCTCGCCTCCGCCGCGGTCGCGGTGACGGCCGTTTTCGGCGCATTCGGATGCGGCAAGCCCCAGCAGTTGCGGGCGGAGTATCGGGCCGGAGATCCAGTGAAGACCGGGGCGCTTACCTACACTGTCTTGGAGTCGAGCTGGAAAAGTCAACTGGACGCCTTTCCGGCGCCGCGCGTGCCGGATCGCAACTTTCTGCTCATCCACGTTCTTGTGACGAACAGCGGTGGGACGGAGGTTTCGGCGCCCTCGCTGAAACTGGAAAACACGAGCGGCGACACGTTCGGCGAGAGCGATAACGGGGCCGGCGTGGACCAGTGGCTCGGCCTGCTGCGCCGTCTGAGTCCGGCGCAGAGCGCGGACGGATGGATCCTGTTCGACGTGCCCACCAACGCGTACAAGCTGCGGCTGAGCGATGGGGCCTTCGAGGGTGAAAAGGTCGCCTACGTGAGCATCCCCCTCAGCATCCCGGACAAGCCGTAGAAGCGGTTGCCGGCCCACGCGCGCCGCCTCCCGGTGGCGCGCCATGGAAGGCGGGGGTGCATTCTATCCGCCGCGCGGAGCGCATATGATCAAGTCATGCGACCCATGCCGGTGTGCGCGTTGCTGTTTCCGTTGCTCGGTGCGCTCGCCTACCCCGCCGCCCCTCCCAAGCCCCTGGCGATCCAGAACGTCGCGCTCAGCCAGTACGACGACGGCCCGCCGGTCGCTGCGTCTTCCTACTTCGTCCCCGGAGAGACCGTGTTTCTCAGCTTCCAGGTGGCCGGCTATAAGCCCGAGGGCCAGGACGAGCAGAGCATCCGCCTGCTGTGGAAGGTGAACGCCGCCGACCCCGCCGGCCGGCCTGTCGTCGCCGAGACCGAGGGGAAGGTGGCGTCCGCGCTCGCCCAGGAGGATAAGAACTGGCTCCCCAAGGTCCGCCAGACCATCCAGGTTCCACCCTTCGCCCCATCCGGCGTCTACAAGATCTCGCTATGGGTGAAGGATGAGGTCGCGGCCACGGAGGCGCGCAAGGAGGTCGAGTTTCAGGTGCGGGGCCGCATGGTGGAGCCGGCCGCCACCCTCACCCTCCGCAACTTCCATTTCTATCGCGGCGAGGAGGATAAGGAGCCGCTCGCGGTGGCCGCCTACCGCCCCGGCGACGCCGTCTGGATCCGTTTCGATATCGTCGGCTTCCGCCTCGGCCCGGCCAACGCCTTCAACGTGAGCTACGGCGTCGCGGTGCTGCGCCCCAACGGCGAAACGATGTTCCAGCAGCCCGAGGCGGCCGGCGAGCACGATCAGAGCTTCTACCCTCGCGCCTACGTCCCGGCGGGCCTGAGCCTGAACCTGACCCGCGACCTGGCGCCCGGCGAGTACGCCATCGTCGTCACGGCTCGCGACAAGGTCGGAAACCAGACCCAGGAGGTCCGCCAGGCCATCGCGGTGGAGAAATAGCGGCCGCTACAATCGGTGCATGGGCTTTCTCACTGGCAAGTACGCGCTGGTCACCGGAGGCACGCGCGGCATCGGGCGCGCCATCGTCGAACAGCTTCTCGATGAAGGGGCGTCGGTGGCCATCTGCGGGCGCGACGCGAAATCCACCCTTCAGGCCGTCGCCGAACTGCGGGCCAAGGGCCAGGCCATCGGCATCGCCTGCGACGTCGCCGACCCGGCCGCGGTGGCGCAACTGTTTCGCTTCACCGCGGAGAACTTCCCCGGCCTCGACATCCTGGTGAACAACGCCGGGCTGGGAGTCTTCCGGCCGGCCGGAGAGCTGACCGTCGAGGAGTGGCGCAAGGTCATCGACACGAACCTGAACGGCGTGTTCTACTGCTCCCGCGAGGCCATGCCGCTGATGAAGCGTCGCGGCGGCGGTTACATGATCAACATCTCGAGCCTCGCCGGTAAGAACCCCTTCGCCGGCGGCGCCGCCTATAACGCCTCCAAGTTTGGGCTGAACGGCTTCAGCGAGGCCATGATGCTCGATCATCGCCACGACAACATCCGCGTCAGCTACATCATGCCCGGCAGCGTCTCCACCGAATTCGGATCCGGCGGCGGCGCCGATTGGAAGATCGCCTCGGAGGATATCGCGGCCATCGTCCTGTCGCTGCTGCGCATGCCCGAGCGCACCCTGGTGAGCCGCGTCGAGGTCCGCCCGTCGAAACCGCCGCGCAAGTGACACATCGCTTCCCAGGGACTATGCAGTAAGGAGTTTTCCGCACCCGCCCGGCTTGGCACGCTGGTTGCTGTAACAAGGCCCGAAGGCGGTTCACCAAATGGTGCGGATCAACGCAAAACTCGACCCAACCAAAACAGGGCGTGACGCGGAATATCTTGAAGCGAGTCTGCGGAAGCTGATCGTCGGTCAGGACGAAGCCATCGAGCAGATCGTAAATATCTACCAGATGCATTCTACGGGTATGAATGCGCCTGGACGTCCGGTCGGAACGTTCCTGTTCCTTGGGCCGACGGGCACGGGAAAGACTCGGATCGTGGAGGCGACGGCCGAGTGCCTGGTCCGTAACCCCCGCGCGGTCATCAAGATCGACTGCGGTGAGTTCCAGCACAGCCACGAGATCGCCAAGCTCATCGGCTCGCCCCCCGGATATCTGGGACATCGGGAAACGCACCCGCTGCTCAGCCAGGAAGTGCTGAATCAGTTCCACACCGATCGCTGCAAGATCAGCTTCGTGCTGTTTGACGAGATCGAGAAGGCGAGCGACGCGCTGTGGAACCTGCTGCTCGGCATCCTGGACAAGGCGACGCTCACGCTCGGCGACAATCGCAAGGTGGACTTCTCGCGCGCCCTGATATTCATGACCAGCAACGTCGGCGCGGCTGAGATGAGTGCCATTCTGAATCCCAAAGTAGGATTCGCTTCCCCCCATCGTGCCGAAATGGAAAGCGGCGCGGTCGGCGACAAGACCAAGCGGAAGGTGTCCAACAGCGGCATCGAGGCGGCCCGCCGCAAGTTCCCGCCGGAGTTCGTGAATCGCGCCGATAAGATCGTGGTTTTCAAGCCGCTCGGCCAGGACCAGTTGCGCCGCGTGCTCGACATCGAACTGGGCATGGTGCAGCAGCGCGTGTTCGACTCCTCCGGCGTGAACGCGTTCGTGTTCTCGCCCACCGATTCGGCCAAGGATTATCTGTTGAAGGAAGGCACCGACGTAAAGTACGGCGCGCGTCCGCTGAAGCGCGCCATCGAGAAACTGCTGGTGCATCCGATGTCGAACCTGATCGCGACCGACCAGGTCCGCGGAGGCGACATGGTGCGGGTCGATTTCGATGGAGACGACGGAAAGCTCGTGTTCCTCAAGGAAGCCGAGGGGATGCCGCCGCATTACATGCAGCAGATCACCGCGGCGTCGCTGAATGCGCTGAATGGGGCCACTGGATTGCTACTCAATGAAGAGAACGCACGAGTGGCGGCGCGCGGCGGCCGGAAGAATTTGTAGAGAACCCTGGTTTGGTGAACGAGGGTGATTTGAAAGCCAGCTTCGGAGGAGTCCGAAGCTGGCTATTTTTGTTTTAGCTGGCGCATTCCCCACGGCCCAGTTGCAGCGAGAAGGTTTCCTCGTCGCCCCAGTCCATGAAGAATTCGGGATTCATCGTCGAAGGCTTTGCCAAATCGGAAACCAGCCCCCGGAAGAATTCCACTTTGAAACGCAGCACGTAGTTCCGGAACGTCTCCCCGTCCTGACGATTCTGTTTGTAGTGGTCAAACACCCGGCTGATGGCCTGGGGGATCAGTCGCGCCGGGATGCTCTGGATCGCCAGGCCGAACTGATGGATGCCATCCGCGTTCTGCGCTCCACCGAGCAGCATCTGATAGTAGGGAACCTGCTTGCCGTCCACCTTCCGCGCGTTCCCGTAGAAGCCGAGGTCGCCCGTCCAGTGCTGTCCGCAGGAGTTCGGGCATCCGCTGATGTGGATGTTCAGCTTGCGGATCTCGGGGTCGGTCTCGCCTTTGACGAAGGCTCCCAGCGCCTCGCCAAGATTCATCGACTTGGTCAGCGCCAGGTTGCAGCTATACGCTCCGGGGCAGTTGGTGATGTCGTCGATCCGGTAGGCGCCGGACTTCTCGAGCCCGATCGACTGCAGCGCCGCGTAAACCTGTCGCAGCCGCCCCACCGGGATATAGCCGAGCAGGATGTTCTGGTTCATCGAGAACCGCACGTAGCCGTCGCCCGAGTCGGAGGCGAGGTCGGCGAGCGCATGCATCTGCCGCCCCGTCAAATTCCCCTCCGGCACTCGGATCGTGATGATCGAGTAGCCGGCCTGCTTCTGCTCCTCGACGTTGGTCTCAAGCCACCGGTCGAACTCCGGGTCGGTCGCGGTTGATTGCAGAATCGGCAGTTGAGCGCCGGAACCAGGCGCCGGCGGCTGGGGCTCGTAGCCGCCGAAGCCCTCCGGGACCTCCTCCGGCATCGGGATGCCGCCGTTCACGAGAATGTCCTGGTACTCGCGCTCGATCGTCTCCTTGAGCCAATCGAATCCGCGCTCCCGCAGCACGAACTTCAGTCGTGCCTTGTTTTTATTACCCCTATTCCCATGGAGATTGAAGACGCGGATCACCGCCTCGCACAGGTTCACCACCCGTTCGGCCGGCAGAAACTCCATCAGCAGGCGCGATTCGGTCGGTAAAGGGCCCAAACCACCCCCAACAGTGACGCGAAAACCGCGTTTTTCGGCGCCATTTTCGACGTTTTTTACCGCTCTAAAGCCCAAATCATTGATGCTTGTGGCTACACAATCGTCCTTGCAACCGGCAAAAGCGATCTTGAATTTGCGCGGCAGATTGTCGGTTAAGTCCTTATGTAAGAAGGAGAAAGCGACTTTCCGCGCATACGGCCGGACATCAAAAACCTCATCCGCCGCAATCCCCGCCACCGGGCACGCAGTCACGTTTCGGACCGTGTTGTAGCAGGCTTCGCGGGTGGTGAGGCGGACGTCGGCGAGTTTGTGGAGCAGGTCCGGGACGCGGGCGAGCGGCACGAAGTGGTATTGGACGTTCTGGCGGGTGGTGAGGTGGGCGCGGCCGCCACCGAAATCGTCGGCGATGGAGGCGAGCTGGTGCATCTGCCCAACCGTCACCATGCCGGCGGGCACTTTGGTGCGCACCATGTGAACACCGGGCTGGCGCTGGCCGTAAATGCCTCGCCGCAAACGTACGGCGCGGAACTGATCGTCCGTAAGTTGGCCTGCCGTAAAGGCTTCCGCCTGCTGGCGGAACAGTTCGATGTCTTCACGGACGGTCTGGTCGTATGCAATTTCCTGTGGCGTCGGCATTCTCACCATTTCCTATTGAGATTATCGGTTTTCATGATGGGTTTCAAGTAACTGGAGGCCGGACTGGCGGATGCGCGGTCCGGGGCTCTCCGCATTGCAGGACGGAATTTCGTGTTCGGCGTAGTATTCGAGAGCGTAGCGGGCGTCACGGTCGACGCCTTCGAGGCACGCCGAGGCGATCGACGACTGGTGGGCCTGATAGAACGGGCGGACACGGTCGGTGACCGGTAGCGCCGTGAACTTCAAATAAATCAACGCCATGGCCGTCGTCGCGCCCGCCGCGGCGAGAGCCTCCAGCCGACGGCCCTTGAGTCCAAGGATCAATGGCGCCGCCGCCAGAGCCAGGAATAGCCCGCCCCAGCGCCAGTCGTAGCCCTGCCAGGGGGTCCGGGAAAGGCCTTCCTCCAACGCGCCCGGCAGAATCGCCGCGACGAAGGGTGTAACGGCTAACAGCAGGACGGCGAGGAACAGGGGCAGATAGGTCCGGCTGGCCCGGGACAGGGATAAACCTAGGAGTAGGCTGGCGGCCGGCAGAAGGGGAATCAGGTAGCCCGGCAACTTGTTCTTCGACGCGGAGAAGAACAGCATGGCGTAGAGCAGCCAGACGCCGACAAAGCGGACCCTCGCGTCTCGGAATAGTCCGGGGCGGATCAGCACCGCCAGCGGCGTCCAGGGGAAGACGGCTCCAAGAAGCACCGGTATGTAGAACCAGAAGGGCCGCACGTGTTGCAGGGAATCGCTGGAAAAACGTTCAAAATGGTGCTTCCAGATGAATTCGTGCAGAAATGGAGTCCCGTTTCGGAACGTACAAACGCCATACCAGGGACCGGCGATCGCAAGGCACGCCAAACCGATCTGCAACAGGCGCCCGAACCGCCGGCGCATCGGCCAAACGACAGGGGCGAACAACACCAGAGGGACAAGCCCTTTGGCCAGAACCGCGACTCCCAATAGGGCACCCACGGCCAGCGCACGAGCGGTGGAGCCTTCCCCGCCCCGCACCCATTCGAGCGTCAACAGGAGCGCCGCGGCGAAGGAAGCGGCCAGGGGAATGTCGGTGACGGCCACATAGGAGTAGGCCACCCATCCGGCTGAGGTTCCCAGGATCGCGGCCGAGCAGAGCGCTTCAGCGGGCCCAAACTCCCGACGCACCAGATAGTAGAAAAACAGAACGAAGCCAAAGCCCAGCAGGGCCATCGGAAGCCGCGGCGCGAGGTCGGGCCCGAGGCCCAGGCGGGTGGCGGCCGCGGTCATCCAATACAGCGCCGGCGGCTTCTCGAACCAGGGTTTGCCGAGGAGTTTCGGGGTCACCCAGTCGCCGGTTTGCGCCATGGCCCGGCCGATGGAGGCGTAGCGGGGCTCGTCGGCGCTGAGCATGCCCGTGCGGGTCATGCCATAGAAGTAGACCGCGGCGAGCGCCAGAAGCAACAACGCCGCAAGTCGCGTTGGGGACGTCAACCCCTAGTATAATTTGAACAAACATGTCCTCCCGATTTCGCTTGGGTACGATGGTCGCCTGCGCCGTACTGGCCGGGGCGGCGACGTGGGCCGATACGCCGTGTCAGTGCGATCCATCGCAGCCGGAATCGATGAAGGAACGACAGTGCAGCCTGTGCGCGGAGGCCGAGAAGCAGCCGGCCGGGATCGACGCGTTTTTCCTGAAAGACGCGAACCCTCGCAAGCCGAACCGGACGCTGGCGCTGCCCCGCTTGCACACGCCGGGCGTGCATCCGCTCGACGCCTTGCCCGAACAGGCGCGGATCCGGCTATGGACCGCCGCCATCGCCAAGGCCAAGGAACTGTGGGGAGACGAGTGGGCCGTCGCCTACAATGGCGACCGCGTGCGGACACAGTGCCACGCGCACATCCACATCGGCAAACTGCTGCCCGGCGTCGAGTCCGGGGAGTTCGTCGTCATCACATCGCCCGCCGAAATTGTTCCGAAACCCGGCGAGGGGGTTTGGGTGCACCCGGTGAACGGGAAGATGCACATGCACACCGGAGAACAGATCTGCGAGACCGTGTTGTTGCGGTAGGCGGTTGTCATGTCCTTACTCGAGATCACAGCTCTGCCCACGGCGGAAAACTCCGTCATCCACCTGCATCCCACCGATAACATCGGGGTGGCTCGCGTTCCCTTGAGCGCCGGACAAGCGCTGCGCGTCGCCGGCGAGGCGATCACGGCCCGCACCGACATCCCGGCCGGGCACAAGGTCGCCTTGCGGGGGATCGGCGCGGGCGATTCGATTGTGCGCTACGGCCAGGTGATGGGGCGCGCGAGCGCAGCGATCGCCGCCGGCGAGCACGTGCACACGCATAACGTCGCTTTCGAAGACATCCGCTTCGAATATGAATTTCCGACCGGGGAAGAGCCGGCGCCGGCGCCGGCGGCCGATGCTCCGACGTTCCTGGGCTACTCGCGCGAGGACGGCCGGGCGGGCACGCGGAACTATATCGCCGTGGTGGCGGCGAGCAACTGCGCGGCGCACACGGCCGAGTTGATCGCGGCCAGCTATGCGGGCCAGACGCTGCCGGAAAATGTGGACGGAGTGGTCGCGTTTCCGCATGGGGATGGCTGCGGGCACGCCTTCGGGCCCGATATGGACCAGTTCCGGCGCACCATCGCCGGCGTGCTGGACCACCCGAACGTATCCTCGGCGATCATCCTGGGGCTGGGCTGCGAGGTGAATCAGATCGATTACTATCTGGGCCCGGACGGACCGCGCACGGGACGGGTGGTCGGCATGACGCTGCAGCAGAGCGGCGGCACACGGTCCACGGTGGAGGCGGCGCGGAGAGAAATCGCCACGATGATCGACCGCGCGGCGAGCGAGCGGCGCGTCGAAACGCCGGCGTCGAAGATTGTTTTGGGGCTGAACTGCGGCGGATCCGATTCGTTTTCGGGCATCACGGCGAATCCCGCGCTTGGGTGGTGTTCGGACCGGCTGGCGGAGTATGGCGCGGCGGCGGTGTTGGGCGAGACGCCCGAGAACTTCGGCGCCGAACACCTGCTGGTGAAGCGGGCTCGAAACCGGGCCGTGGCTGAACGACTGCTCCAGTTGATGGCCAACTACCGGGCCTACCTGCGGCAGTTCGGCAGCACCTTCGACGATAATCCTTCGCCGGGCAACAAGGCCGGCGGATTGACGAATATCCTTGAAAAGAGCCTGGGCGCGGTGGCGAAGGCGGGAGCTTCCACAATGACCGACGCGATCGATTACGCCGAACGCGTCCGGACGCCGGGCTTCGTCTTCATGAACACGCCCGGCTACGATCCGGTGTCGCTGGCGGGACTGGCGGCGGGAGGCGCGAACCTGATCGTGTTCACGACGGGTCGCGGCAGCGCCATCGGGTTCCCCACCATTCCCGTGATCAAGGTGGCGAGCAACAGTGCGACTTACCGGCGCATGAAGGAGAACATCGACGTCAACGCGGGCCGCATCGCCGACGGGCAGGCTACGGTGGCCGACGTGGGTCGAGAAATTCTCGAGCTGGCGCTCCGCGCGGCGAGCGGCGAGCGAACCCGCGCCGAACTGTTGGGACACCACGAGTTCGTGCCGTGGCGCATCGGTCCGGTGATGTAGGGGCGCGTTATTTCGTGGACTTCAACAATGTCTGCACCGGCGACACATCGTTGACGAAGATCACAGCATGAAGGAGAACATCGACGTCAACGCGGGCCGCATCGCGGACGGACAGGCTACGGTGGCCGATGTGGGTCGAGAATCTCTCGAGTTGGCGCTTCGCGCGGCGAGCGGCGAGCGAACCCGCGCCGAACTGTTGGGACACCACGAGTTCGTGCCGTGGCGCATCGGTCCGGTGATGTAGGGGCGCGTTATTTCGTGGACTTCAACAATGTCTGCACCGGCGACACATCGTTGACGAAGGTCAGAGCATGGAGCAGAACATCGACGTCAACGCGGGCCGCATCGCCGACGGACAGGCTACGGTGGCAGATGTGGGTCGAGAATTTCTCGAGCTGGCGCTCCGCGCCGTGAGCGGCGAGCGAACCCGCGCCGAACTGTTGGGCCACCACGAGTTTGTACCGTGGCGCATCGGTCCGGTGATGTAGGGGCGCGTTATTTCGCGGGCTTCAACAATGTCTCCACCGGCGACACATCATTGATGAAGATCAGGGCGTCGTAGAGGCGGGACAGCGCTTCCGAACGCAGGTTCAGGCTGGGCGCGTCCACGTTCCAGACTGTGCCGAAGTCGTAGAACAGGTGCGGACGATCCAACCAGCGCCCCAGCGGCGAGTCGCCGGGAATGCTCTTCACATCCAGGAAGAAGGCCGGCAGTCCCACGGCGCTCAACTGCGCGTCCCCCGTTTCGTCCGCGCCCGGCGGGACATACCAGCGCCCCAGCGCCGTCAATCTCCCGCCCGTCATCGACACCGCGCTAACCCTGCCGTTGCGCAACATCGAGGCGACGGAAAAGTAGCCGGCGCCGAAGCGATCGCGCAATACCGTGCCCATGCCGTATTCCTCCGACAAGCCGCGCCCCGAGCGGACGTGGATGTTGGTAGACCAGACGACGATCTTCGCTGCCGGATAGGCATCGGTGGCGAGCCACGCGACGTTGGACGCCAGGACGGAATCGCGATACAGGTAGCTCTGACCCGTAATCAACATCGAGGTGGACTGGAAGACGGTGGCGGCGGCGTGGCGCGCGTCGCGCCAGGCCTCAACAGAGGACGCCCGCGTGAACTCCTCGCGTTTGCGGTCGAAGATGGCGATAATGTCGCCCGCTTCCTTGGCGGCGGTGCGGCCGGTGGAGTCCTTCACACCTCCACGGTTGCTCTCCAGCGCCGACGTTTGCGCGTAGGCGACGGCGGCGGCGCCCTGGTCGGCCGGCGAATGCTTCTTCAGGAAGTCGAGAACCCGGCGGGCGGCCGGGCCTGAAGCCTGGGCGTCGATGGGAGCGACGTGCAGCGCCGGGCGGGCGCCACGCGACTGGTTGTACGAACGCATCCAGCGGACGGCCTGGCGCGCCTCCGCGATGTACCAGGGCCAGAGATTCAACTCCTCGAGACTCGCCTCGTCGCCGCCCTCGCCCGCGTTGATGTAGCGGTCGAGCGCCTCCGCGGCGGGCCAACTGGACTCCAGGGCGAGGACGCTGAAACCCTTCTGCTCGACCAGATACTTCAACAGCGCCAGCTTGGCCTCGAAGGTTTCCTTCGAACCGGAGACGGCTTCGCCGAGCCCCACCACGCGGGCATCGCCGACGGCCTGGTCAAACGGTTCGAGGCGATCGAGCGGGACCGCGCGCTGCTTGAGCGCCGCCGCGATCTCCGCGTTCCGCGCCGGGTCGAGCGGGGGAGCGACGGCGCGGCTGGAGAGCACCTTCGACTCCGTGAGACGCCAGCCGAACGGCCCGTTCCCCCAGGTGTCCTGAGTGACGTAGACGACTTCCCAGGGGTTCGCCGCGGCCTGGCGGCGGCGCTGCTGGCGGATGGTCGCCACCACGCCTTCGGCGTTGAACTGGGCGTAGGTGAGGAGGCTTGACGACGTGTATTTTGCGCCGCGCTGGAGGTCCTGGCGGATACCGTCGAAGACCTCCTCGAAGGGCGTCTTGATGGTCCCCGAAACAACCTTCGCGTCCGAGGCCAGGACGCCCGCCACCAGCGACGAGTCGCCGCTTTCGTAGGCCCGATCGATCTGCTTGTACAGGTCGCGCAACGCCCTCTGCGCGCCGCTCAAGTCGGCCACCGCCGACTCCGGCGAGGGCAGCACGGTGAGATCCACGTCATCGGCCATCGCCTTGCCCCGGCCCGACCAACCGACGCCCAACGTGAGGGTTTCGCCGTCGCCGGGCACGAATCCGTCAATCTTGACGGTCTCCCACCGGGTGGCGATGACCGGGGCCTGCTCCATCGAATCCGAATAGACGATGCGGCCGTCGGAGTCCGTCACTCGTAGCCAAAGCTGAATGCGGTGGCCGGGAGCGCCGGGGTCGAGCCGCAAGCGGGCCGAGTATCGCACGCCGCGCCCGCGATAGGAGGCCGCCGGGATGCTCTGCGAAAGGCTCCCAATCTGGGGAACGGAACGTTCCGCGGAAACGACGAGACACTTCGAGGCGCAGCCTTCCTGGCGCGAGACTACCGCGGAGTAGCCGAGGGCGGCGAGATCGGCGGGGAGCGGCCAGTTGGGCGGGGCCTTTCCGATTTCACCGTCGTCAAAGCCGAGATTGCGCGGCTTGACGGCTTGCGCGGACACAGCGAGAGACAACAGAACGGAGGCTATCAGACTTCGAAGTCTCATGGCGGGCTGATACCAGGGTGATGGAGCGGGACGGAGATTGCAACCATCCCGCCATGGACGCCCGAGTCAGGACGGAGTTAGACGGCGGGCTAACTCGCGGGATAACTCGCTCCGGGGCCCTTTGAGTCAGACGGAGGGCCGCTTACCAGACGACGCCGCGGGCGCGCAGTTCGCCCTGCACCTGCGCTTCGCCGTGGAACTGAACCGCGTCGATGCCGCACCGGCGCGCGCCTTCCACATAGGCCTCGACATCGTCGGTGAAGAAACATTCCGAGGGCTGGCAGCCGGCGAGCGCGACGGCGCGCTCGTAGATGACCGGCGCGGGCTTCATGGCTCCAACTTCGTTCGACAGCACGCGTCGTTCGAACAGGCCGAGGATCGGGTAGTTCGCCTCGAGCATTTCAAAGTGCAGCGGGTTGGTGTTCGACAGCAGCACGAGCGGATAGCGGGCGCCGAGCGCTTCAAGCCACTCGCGCGAGATCAGCGTGCGGGGCAGGAAGATGCTGAACCAAACGTCGCGGAACTCTTCAAACGACATGTCGAGATCGAGGATGCCGCACAGTTCGGCGACGAAGGCGCGGGAGTCCACCTGGCCGCTTTCAAAGCGGACCACCAGGTCGGTGGCGCCGATGCGCTTGGGGATTTCGGCGGCGGGAATGCCGCAGCGGCGCTCCATCACGGCGTATCCGCGCTTGAAATCGAAGGGCACGATGGTGTTGCCGAGGTCAAAAATGACGGCTTTTATCATTTGACGAAACAACCATGGTAGCTTTCCGCGGCAGGTGCGGTAAAATAGCGGTTTGTCAGGCTCCGGGCTCCGTGCAATGGGCGGCCGTAAACCCCGCCAGGTCCGGAAGGAAGCAACGGTAGCGGTTTAGCTTGTGTGCCGCGGATCACCCGGGGTCTGGCATTTGACGGTCCTTCGTTCATCCCCTCATGTATCAAGTCATCGCCCGTAAGTACCGGCCGCAGGACTTTTCGGAGCTGGTGGGACAGGAGCATGTCCGCACTACGCTGGCCAACGCCATCGGCCAGGGCCGCATCGCGCACGGCTACATCTTCTCCGGCCAGCGCGGAACGGGCAAGACGACGGTGGCGCGCATCCTGGCGCGCTGCCTGAACTGCGTCAGCGGACCCACCGGACATCCTTGCGGCGTGTGCGCCAGTTGCGTGGAGATCAGCGCGGGCAACGCTCCCGACGTGATCGAGATCGACGCGGCGTCCAACCGCGGCATCAACGAAATGCGCGAACTGCGCGAGAACGTGCGCTACCGGCCGGCGCGCGACCGCTTCAAGGTGTTCATCATCGACGAAGCACACCAGATCACCAACGAAGCGTTCAACGCGTTGCTGAAGACGTTGGAGGAGCCGCCCGAATGGGTGGTGTTCATCCTGTGCACCACCGAATCGCACAAGATTCCGACGACCATCGCGTCGCGCTGCCAGCAGTTCAGCTTCCGCTCCGTCGACTTTCAGGAGCTGACGGCGCGCATGCGGTGGATCTGCGAGCAGGAGGGCATCCAGACCGACGACGACACGCTGGCGGTGCTCGCGCAGGCGGGCGAGGGCAGCGTGCGCGATTCGCTGTCGGCGCTCGACCAGGCGATTGCGTGCTGCGGGGCGCAGTTGAGCGCGCCGGACGTGCGGCAGTTGCTGGGGATGTTTTCGCTGGCGTCGCTCGAAATGGTCGCCGAGGCGCTGAAGAACGGCGATTCGGGCGCGATGCTGGGCGTCGTGCAGGAGCTCGAACGCAATGGGCATAACCTGCAGCATTACTGCCGCGAACTGGCGCGATATTTCCGCAATCTGCTGGTGGTGAAGATCGCCGGACAGGAGACGCGGCTGGTGGCGGCTTCGACCGAGGAGCAGTCGCAGATGGCTCGGGCGGGCGCGGCGTTCACCGAGGAAGACCTGACGCGGTATTTGCAGATTACGCTCGATTTGTTCAAGGATCTGCAGTTTTCGCTACAGCCGCGGCTGCATTTGGAACTCGGGCTGCTGCGGCTGGTGCATGCGGGTAAGCTGATGTCGATCGAGGAAGCGCTGGCTCGCGTGTCGTCGGGGCCCGCGCCGGCGGCCGCTCCGCGCCCCGCGCCCGTTCGTAGCGCGCCTGTCGCGGCCGCGCCGCCTCCCGCGCGAACCGGGCCGTCTCCGTTTGCGCGCGATACGGCGAAGAAGACGTTCGCCGCGCCGGTTGCCGCGCCTCGGGCCGTGGAAGTACCGCGGGCGGTGGCGGCTCCTCGGGCAGTGGATGCCGCGGAAGCTCCGCCTGTCGCGGAGCCTGTGAAGGATCCCTCCGCCGTCGACTGGCGCGCCGCCATCCACGCGGCGCTGGTGGAGAAGGAGCTGACGCATTCGGCCGACGCGGTGGAGCACTCCGACATCGTGTTTTCGGGCACGGAGCTGACGTTCACCACCGGGCGGCTGTACGGCATCGCGATTCGCGGCGAGGTGGAGATCCCGAAGATCGTGCAGCAACTGGCGGGACGCCCGTTGAAGATCACGGTGAAACAGGGCGATGTGCAGACGGCGGCCGCGCTGAATCCGCCGGCGCCGAAGGATGACGCGGCGCTCTCCGAACGGGCGTTGTCGCATCCGGAAGTGCAGCGATTTCGCGAGTTATTCCCCGATTCCAATGTCCGCGACGTGCGAAACTTAAAGGATTGATATGAAGCTACCCGGCAACATGCAGTCGATGATGAAGCAGGCGCAGCAGATGCAGGCGAAGTTGCAGGAAGAGATCGCGCAAATTCGCGTGGAGGCGTCTGCCGGCGGGGGCATGGTCACGGTGAAAATGGACGGGCATAAGAACTGCCTGGGCGTGAAGATCGACCCGGAAGTGGCGGGCGATGTCGAGATGCTGCAGGACATGGTGCTGGCCGCCGTGAACGAGGCGTCGAAGAAGGTCGATCAGGAAGCGCAGACGAAGATGGGCGGCATGCTGGGCGGAATGGGACTGCCTCCGGGATTGTTCTAGCCGCGAATGCCCGACTTCGCCGAACCACTCGCACGATTGATTCAGGAGTTCAAGCGGCTGCCTGGCATCGGACAGAAGTCGGCGCAGCGGCTGGCGTTCCACGTGTTGCGATCGCAGCGGGAGGACGCCGAGCGGCTGGCGCAGGCCGTCCTGGATGTCAAGGACAAGCTGGGGCTGTGCGCCAATTGCGGGAATATCGCGGATTCCGAGTTATGCACGTTCTGCACGGATCCGAACCGCGACCGGTCGACGATTTGCGTGGTCGAGGAGCCGCATAACATCCTGCCCGTCGAGACCACCCGTCAGTTTAACGGCGTGTATCACGTGCTGCACGGCTCCATTTCGCCCTTGCGGGGCGTTGGCCCCGAACAGTTGCATATCAAGACGCTGCTGGCTCGGCTTGAGTCGGGCGATGTGCAAGAGATCATCCTGGCCACCAATCCGACGGTGGAGGGCGAGGCCACGGCCGTCTACCTGTCGCGGCTGCTGAAGCCGTTGGGCGTGCGGGCGACGCGCATCGCCATGGGGATTCCGGTGGGCAGCGATCTCGAGTTCGCCGATGAGGTGACCATGACAAAGTCGCTTGAGAATCGCCGGGAGATGTAGCTGTGCGGTATTACCGCCGGTCCTGGATTCCGCCGTTTCTGCGCGTGCTGCTGATTGAAAGCGGATCGCGTTCGCTGGTGGAGAAGAATATTTCGCATATCCAGGAGACGTACGGCGCGGGCGTGCCGATCGACGTGGTCACCTGTTATGCCGGCGCTCCCCAGGGGTTGAACCTCGAGTCAGGCAAGGTTTTCTGGATCCCGGAGTATGGACCGGAGGGTCGCGAACGATTGCTGGCGGAGTTACTCGCGCGGAATTACTCCACGGTCGGGGTGGTTTGTTCGGCTGAGCCGGTGATGACCAAGTGGAAATGGTGGCTGGTGTATAAGCTGCCGGCAAAGGTCTTCATCCTCAACGAAAACGGCGACTACTTCTGGGTTCACGCGGCCAACTGGCGGTTGATTCTGCATTTCGCGCTGTATCGCGCGGGATTGACAGGCGCGGGAGCGGCGTCCACCATCGCGCGGTTGCTGCTGTTTCCCTTCACGCTGGCCGGCCTGATGGCGTTCGCCGGCTGGGTGCACTTGAAGCGGCGGGTGCGGCTCGCCCTGGCGCGGTAGAATCGAACATACATGAAACGAATTGTTGGACTGTTGGCGGCGGCAGTGTGTCTGGCGCAGGCGGCCGAGAAGATCGCCGGCGGGCCGATGGTGGTGAACCTGAAGGGGCGTTCGGCGACGGTGGTGTGGGTGGTGGAACAGGGCTCGGCGAAACTGGGGACAACGCCGGGCGCCATCGATAAGTCCGCGCCGGCCCTCGAAGTGCGGCAGACGAGTTTTTCTGGACTCGCGCCCGGGAAGACTTATTACTACGACGTGGACGGCAGCGACGCGGGCAAGGGCTCGTTCAAGACTCCGCCGAGTGGCGCGGAGCCGTTCGAGTTTGTCGTGTTCGGAGATACGCGAACGCGCCACGATGTGCACCGCCGGGTGATCGCGTCGATCCTGAAGTACAGCGAGCCGGAGTTTGTGCTGCATTCGGGCGACCTGGTGTCGGATGGGTATGACTCGGCGCAATGGCCCGTGTTCTTCGATATAGAGCGCGAGTTACTGCGGAAGATCGCGTTCTATCCCGCATTGGGCAATCACGAGCGCAACAACCGCCAGTTCTACGATTTCTTCCAGGTCGGCACGCCGTATTACTCCTTCGACTGGGGGACCGCGCATTTCATCGTCCTGAACAGCGACTTAGGCAACGCCGCGTCCACGCCGTCGGCCAAGGAGGCTTTCTGGCAGGCGCAAAAGACCTGGTTCGAGGAAGACCTGAAGGCCAGCCAGAAGGCGAGTTATCGCTTCGTAATCGCCCACCATCCTCCGATGACCGCGGTGTCGCGACGCCAGGCGGGGAATCCGGAGATGGCCGCGCTGTTGCCGCTGTTCGACAAGTACAAAGTGACCGCCGGTTTCTTCGGCCACGATCATAACTACCAGCACTACCTGAAGGACGGCATCCACTACGTGGTGAGCGGGGGCGGAGGCGCGCCGCTCTACGACGTCGCCAACCCGCCGGCCGGAATCACGGTGAAGGCGACCAGCGTCGAGCACTTCTGCCGGATCCGCATGAACGGCGACACGGCGAAGGTGGCGGCCATCGGCGTGGATGGCGCGGTGCTCGACGAGTTCGAACTGCACGCGTCCAAATAGCCGCTATTTCGGCACGAATCGCAGGTCGGAAACCGAGATTTCGTCGTTGCCGGGGATCGTGAAGCCGAACTTGTTGTCGGCGCCGACCTTGGCCAACTGGCTGTCGACGGTGACGAATCCGCCGCCCGACCTCACTTTGTGGACGATGCGGTCCGGCGTCAGGTCGATCTCGATGGCGTAGGTCTTGGGGTCCTCGTCGCCGCCTTCCTTCGGCAGTTCCTTCGAGCGCCCGCCCGCAGGCCCCTTGGCCTGGAATTTGCGCTTGTCCAATTCATACTGCGTGCTGCCGGAGCCATCATCGATGAACCAGCGCAGGCGCGCGCCGCGGAATACGCCACCGCCCTTCACCAGGTGGGCCGTGAAGCTCAGCGTGCCCACCATCGGGCCGGACGCCACCACGACCCGGTTTCCGCCCTTGCGCACGAATTCGACGCCCTCCTTGGACCATCCCGCCCAGGTCAGCGTGGGCCTGGGCTTCGGCGCCTCCACCTTGTTCAGCGAAATCTCGACGCTGCGAGTCTCCCCGGCGCCGACGGTGGCGGAGACGGTGCGCTCCGAATAGCCGGGTGAGCGAGCGACGAACACATATGCGCCGGGGTCGAGTTTCAACGTGGAGCCACTGGCGGGCTTCCACTGCGTCTCGTCCGCGCGACGATAGAGGACGGTCGCGTCGCCGGGAGTTACCGCGACATGCACCGTGGCGCCGGCGGGCGCGAGCGCGATGTCCGATGCCGCGATCCCCATGGTTTCTCCGGCGCGGAAGGATCGCTGCACCCTCTTCGGAAGGAAACCGTCGCGGCGCGCTTCGAGCGTGTGCTCGCCGGGAGGGATGTTGGCGGCCGAGAACGTCCCGTCCGGTCCCACCCGGCCAATGGGCTGATCATCGAGAAACATCTGCGTGCCTGGGACGCCGCCGCGGATCTGCATCGCCGCCACCCTGGGCAGCGGCTTCAACACGAAGCTGACCTTCTTCTCTTCGCCCTTCTTGACCTCGACCTTCTGGGCAGGCTCGGGCTGGAATCCGGCCTTCGCCACGTGCACCACCACCGTGCCGACCACCGGAACGCGCAGGGTTCCGCGAGCGGTCCGGCGACGCCACTCCTTACCGTTGAGGGACACGGTTACATCGTCCTCGCCGGTGGAAATCACCAGCGTCCCGGTGGTCACTTCCGGCTGTTTGATGAACGCCGCGATCGCGGGCGCGGGTCCGAACGAAACCACCAGGCGCTTCTCCGCCTGCCCTTCCCCAAGCGAGAGCGTCTGCTCGCCGACCGGAACATCCTTCAGGTCCAGTCCGCCGGCGCTGCTCTGCCCCTGCGCCTGGCCATTCACGGCCACCTTCGAAGCGACGTTGCTGAACACTTTCGCCACGGGCCCCATGCTGGTCACCAAGACGGCCAGCATCTTGCCGGCTTTCACGGGTCCAGTGACGACGGGCGGCTTGCCGCTGACGGTCTCGAACGGGAATTCCACCGTGGCGCCCTTCCCCACGATCTTCACCGCGTGGGCGCCGGCGGCAATGCGGTCGAGCGCGAATTGCCCGTCCTGTACGTTGCCCGCGGGCTTGCCGTCGAGCATCACCGATGCGCCCTCCATGTCGGCCATGATGCGAAGGCTCGCGGGCTGAGGCGCCATTGAAAGCGACACCGTCATGGGATTGCCGGCGACGACGTTGAGCGCCGCCGCGCCGGGCTCGAAGCCCTCCAGCACGGCGGTGAGTTGATAACTGCCCGGCGCGAGTTCGACGCGGCAGTTCGACTTGCACTTTGCTTCGCCGTTCACCTGAATCGCGGCGCCGGGCGGATTCGTGGCTACGTCGATAGCCACCACGCTTCTGGCCGGCGGCTTCGAACCCGGGCCGACCTTGTGGCCCGACAGGAACCAGTACGCACCACCCGCCAGCAACGCCAACAATCCGGCGAGTCCACCGAAGATCGCGATCTTCTTACCCGCTCCGCCCGCCGCTGGAGCAGGAGGCGGAGGCGCATTCGGAGGCGGCGCGATGGGTGGCGGCGCGTCAAATCCGCCCGTGGCCTTGAGCGGCTTCGGAGCAGCGGCGGGCGGCGGCGCGTTGAAACTCTCGGTGGCGCCCATCGATCCGACTGGCGGCGCGACGGCGGGACCGAATCCGGCGAACCCGTCGGGCTCCGGCGCCGCGGCCGACGACTCCTCCACGTATTCGCCCTGTTCGGCGTACTCGGCTTCCAGAGCTTCCTGCTGTTCGCGCAGCACCTTGCCCTTGTCGACGATGCAGCGGCGCAGGTGATCGGCCGACAGCATCACCTCAAAGTTGTCCGGATGCTCGTGCGAAATCGCCGTCATTCGCTCGAATATCGGGCGGAGTTCCTCCAGATCGACGGCGGCGTCGACCCGCGCTCCCAGTTGTCGCAGCTCTTCCAGGGGGGACATTGGCCTCCGAATTCCTAAACGAATTATAGTTTGGCCGTTGGGGCGCGGGCGATCCGAGACCGCCGATTACAAGCGCTTAACGCGGATGTCCTTGTATTCGGTCCAATAGCCGGCGCGATGGGCCTGCAATTCAATCGCGCCCTCGTCCCGGTCGGCGAGTTCAGAATACTCGCATACGCTTTCGCCGTTAATGCGCACCAGGCAATGCGCACCCTCCACGATCAGATGGAATGGATACCACTGCTCGGGCGCGATCTTCGGATACACGGAACGCTGGTAGTAGTACAGCGACCCGGTCGGGAAGTGAGCCTCCTCCACGTCGTGAAGCTGGATCTCGTAGTGCCGGCCCCGCGAGCCCTGCCCGGCCGTCCGGAACAGAACGCCTCCGTTATGTTCCCGCATGCCGCGAATATAGCAGCGCAGTTCGAAGTCGCGGTACTTCTCCTTGGTCGCGAAGTGCCCCAGGCCGTCGCCCCGCAGCACGTGGCCGACCGGCTGGAAGTTCGGCTTCCCATCGGAGACAGTCCACTTGGAGAAGTCGGCGGGCGCGGCGTACAGGGTCTCCCAACTTTCGGCGCCCGGCAGTTCCTCGATAGTGAGGCCGCGGAATCGAATCGGGTACGAGAGACTGGCCAAGCCCAGGTACCCCTTGCGCAGGCGATGCTTCAGGTCGGGGTGGGCGGAGACGTCCAGGTCGTGGATGAGTTCGCCGTTGGTCCATGCCTGGAAGCGCGGCCACTCCATGCGGATGCGGAAGCTGTTCCATTCGCCCTTGTTCTTGACGTTCACCAGGCGCGGCGCCACCAGCGGGAAGATGCATCCCATGGAGTTAGTTACCGGCTTCTGGTCCACCTGGTGGAAGATCTTGAGCTGCATGCCCTCCCAGGAGTTGCGCCCGTGCTCCGGCGCGTGGATGTAGATGCCGGAATCGATCCAGCCTTTGACGAAGAATTCGCCGCGAAGGTCGAAATTCTCGTATTGCCGGTCCGAACCGAGCCACGCCGGATAATTCGCGCTCTCGTGCACGACGATCGCGCCATCGTCGACATAGAACGCTGTCTCCGGACCCTCGCGGATGGTCCAGCCCGCCAGCGTCTTTCCGTCAAATAGCGAGACAGGCGCGGCGGCCTGGAGCGGGGCTCCGGCGGCGGCGGCCACGGTGAGGAAGCTTCGACGATTCACTCCGTTATTCAAACACAAACAGCTCAATGCGTGAGCCGTCAGCCCCGCCCGAATACACGCGCTGGGTAGCCTTCACGAAGTCCGACTCCCGGGCCTTTGGAATATCCACGAACTTCTGCGGATTGCGATCCGTCAGCGGAAACCAGGAACTCTGCACCTGCACCATGATGCGATGGCCCTGCCGGAAGGTGTGGCCGACGTCGGGCATCCGGAAGGTGATGCGATCCGGTTTCCCGGGCTCGAACGGAATAGCCTTTTCAAAGCTCTTTCGATACTTGCCCCGGAAGGGCTCGCCGCGCACCAGTTGCTGATAGCCGCCCATTCGAATGGTGTTCGCCGGTTCGTCGCGCGGCGGCCGGGAAGGCGGTTCGTCGGGGTCATCCGCGACGGGCGCACTGTAGTCGGGATAGTCTCCCGGATAAACGTCGATCAGCTTGACCACGAAGTCGGAGTCCGTGCCCGTCGTGGATACTTTCAGGTCCACCGAAATCGGCCCGAAGACTGTTACGTCGTGGTCGAGCGGCTCCGTGCGGAAGACAAGCACGTCGGGGCGGTAGGCGGCGAAACGCTGGTCCTCCGTCATGTAATCGCCGCGCACGCCCTTGGCGATGTGCGCGATGTAGGGCACGGGTTTCGCCGGATCGGCCAGATATTCTGTATAACTCGGGGTTGAGTCGCTATCACGAGTTAGCCGTCCGCCCGCCGACAAATAGAGCGGTTGGGCCTTGGCCTGGCGCGGCGGCCATGACTCGAAGCGCCGCCATTGATTCGTCCCCGTCTCGAACGCCCAGGCCTTTGGGAATTTACCATCGCCGGAGCCCTTGAGGAAGTGCTGGAAGAACGGGAACTCGATCTGTTTGCGATAAAACTCCGACGTCTTGGATCCGAAGGTGACGTTTCCCACGTGATCGCCGTCGCCGCGCGCGAATCCGCCGTGCGTCCAGGGGCCCATCACCAGAACATTCGTGGCCGGCGGCGAGTTCTTCTCCATGAATTCGAACATGCGCAGCGGCCCCTGCGGGTCCTCACTATCGAACCAACCGCCGACCGTCAGCACCGCGGGCCGGACCCCGCCCAGGTATCTCCAGATGCTGCGCGAGCGCCAGACCTCACTGTAACTCGTGTTCTCGACATTCAAGGCCCAGTAAGGCTGTTTTCCCTTGAAGTGCTTGTCCTCGGCGTTGACCAGCGGCCCCAGGTTCAGGAAGAACTCGTACGCGTCGGGCGTTCCCCACTCAAACGGCAGCGCCGGCGGCGGAGGCGCCGGATCACCCTCGCGAGGGCGAAATCCCTGGTACATCCCGAATCGGTGAGCCAGCATGAAAGCGCCGTTATGATAGACATCGTCCCCGAGATAGTAATCGGTGACCGGAGCTTGCGGGGAGACAGCGGCCAGCGCCGGATGAGCGCCGATGAGTGAGGCGGTGGCGAAGAAACCCGGCTGCGAAATTCCCCAGATTCCCACTTTCCCATTGTTGCCGGCGATGTTCTTCAGCAGCCATTCAATGGAATCGTAGGCGTCGGTGCTTTCGTCTATATCATTGGGGCCGCTCTTGACGGGTTTCTGCGGACGAACCACGACGAATTCCCCCTCGCTCATATAGCGTCCACGAACGTCCTGATAGACGAAGATATATTTCTCGCGAGTGAACAACTCCGATGGGCCCAACGAGCGCCGGTACTTATCCTCGCCATAGGGCCCGCTGCTATAGGGCGTTCGGGTGAACAGGACCGGATAGGTCTTCCCATAAGTGGCGACGTCCTTGGGCACATAGACCGCGGTGAACAACTTCACGCCGTCGCGCATGGGAACGCGGCGCTCGTACTTCGTGTAGTTCTCCCGCACGAAGGCAACCAAAGCCGCCTGAACAGTCTCCGCGGGCGCGTGAATCCGCGCCTGCGGGACCTGCGCCCAACCAACCAGACCCACCAGGAAAGCCGTCAATCGACGCATCTTTCCATTAAACCAGGAGCAACTCCGTCTCCGTCAAACTTCGTAGATGCGGTAGGTCTTGGTGACCACGCCGCCCAGCCCTTCGATGGCGCGCCGCATCAGGATGTTGTCTTCGAGAATCCAGGAGCATTCCGCGCCCGCGTACTTCAGCCGGCGGGCTTCGCGAATCAGTTGGGCATACAGGCTGGCGGCCGTGGGCGTGGCGCGGTATTCCGGCCGCACTCCCAGCAGGACCACACGCACATGACGGATGTTGCGCTTATGCCAGAGCAGCTTCGCCAGGCCGAACGGAAACAACCGCCCGCCCACGTGCTTCAGCGCCTCGTTAATGTCGGGAACGGCGACCGCAAACCCCGCCAGGACGCCGCCCATTTCCGCAAACAACGCCAGGGATGGGACCAGGATGGGCTTCATCTCCCGCGAGTAATGAATGAACTCCTCCCGAGTCAGCGGAACGAAGCCCCAGTTGCGAGCCCATGCCGCGTTATAGGCCTCCCACGCGAGGAGAACCTCCGATTCATACTCCGCCATCCGGATCGGGCGGACCACCAGGCCGTCCTGCGCGCCGCGCGCCAGCAGCCCGTCCACCCGCCCGTTCCGCGCCGTCGCCGTGTCGATGTCGTAGGATAACAGGTCCATCGCCTTCCTAAGTCCCGCCTGCTCGAGCAACGGACCATAATATGGATGGTTATAAGTCATCATGATGCGCGGCGATGAGTCGAACCCGTCCACCAGCACTCCGCAGTCATAGTTAGTGGTCGGATTGACGGGTCCGCGAATCACCTCCGCGCCCATCCGCCGCAGCCATTCGCAGGCCGCGCCGGTCAGCGCCGATACAACCGCCTCGTCATCCGCGACGTCGAAGAAGCCGAAGAAACCGGCCCGTTCGCCGTGGAATTCGCTGTAGCGAGGGTCGAGAATCGCCGCGATTCTGCCCACCACCCGGCTGGAACGGATAGCCAGGAATCGTTCGATCCTTCCATGCCGGTAGAACGGATGCCGGCGAGCGTCGAACAGCTCGCGCTGCGCCACGACGAGTGGCGGAACCCAATATGGGTGTCCTTTATAAAGCCGGTACGGATACGAGAGAAACTCCCGGGCCGAGTGTCTGTCCGCAACTGGAACAATCGACACCCTATCCATGACTGAGTCTCCTCTCGAGCGCGGGCGCACTCAGGGCGACGACCGCGGCGGTCAGCAATCCCGCTAATACGTCCAAGGTGTAGTGATATCGAAGATAGACAGTGGCCAGCATCGTTACGACGAGATACACGGAGTAAGCGCTCGCAAGCGAAACCGACACGCCGCGCGACGCCCACCACGCGAGCGCGGTCATCTCCACGTGACCGCTGGGGAAACAGTCGAAATGCGGCGATTCGAGCCGATCGAGCAGATTGCGCAGCGAGTCGAAAACCCAGACGCCCTGCAATGGCTCAATCGGCAGAGTCGCCAAGTGGAAGCGAGGCCCCCGGGCCGGCACAAGCAGGTAGCCAACATACGACGCCAGAAATCCCAGCGTGATCAGAAACGCGTAACTTCGAAAGCCCCGCCGGCCCTCCCGCCGCCACAGGACGACGCCGACCAGGATCACGGAGGGAACGAAAGCCGCATACGCCAGTTCCAACGCCTCGGTAACCGCCGGATGCTGAAACCGTACGAGCCACGCGGCCGGATGCGCTCGCCAGACGGCGAGATCGACGTCCGCGAGCCACGCGTCCGCCGTGCCCGTCCGCAGGGCGGCGATGAGAATGCTCATCTCGCGATAGCAGAGCGCGATCAACAGAACGGGATACCAGTCGCGGAAAAAGCGGATGGGGCGCCGCTGGGGCAGGAAGGCGCCCGCGGCGATCAGCAGGACCGCGCCCAAGTGGGCCGCCAGCAGCGGGCCGGCATGGAGGACCCGTCCGTAGAACGCCGCGATGAGGAGAGCCCCAGCCGACAGATAGACGATCAACGCCCAGTCGACCGGCCACAATGCAGCCAGACGACCAGCGACCGCGTGGTCGACCGGGACTCTCGCGAAACGTGAACTTGTGATGTTACTTTGTTATCACAACTTCGTGACAATTCGGGTAACGCCGCGCTCAACCGATCGGCGTTGCCGTCAATTCCAACTGCATCTTGCGCTTGCCCTGCGAATCGTCCGACGAAAAAATGATCGTGGCCTTCCGCAAGGGCACAATCACTTCAGAACTCCACCGGTTCTGGCGGGTCGACGGCGGCGACGCGACGCCCTCCGCAGGAGGCATCATACTGCTCACATCAGCGCTTACCCCCAGGTTCAGTTGTCCGTTCCGCTCCTTAACATTGCGGCAATCGATATTGACGCCGACCTCCATGAAGTTGAACCCAGTGTTTCCCGGGTTCGCATACGAGATCCGCCCGCCCGTGCGGGTGCTGTACTGGCCATTTCCGTTCGACACCATCATGTCGTAGGCGCGCGAGTTCACCACCTTCCCGCCCTCCACCTCCTTCACCTGGAACTCCAGGTTGTAGAACTTCGTTTCCGCCGCCGGCGGTTGATTACTCTGCGCCAGCACGGCGCACGCCGCCAGGCCGAATGCACCAATGGCGCTTAATGTTCGTTTCATATTCCCTCTCTTTGTTGTTCCTGAAAACAAACCTACTCGGACCCGCCCGAGATCGGTTCAATCCGTAGCGGCTCGATGCGCACCGGTTCCGACGTCCTGCGCATATCCTCCGCCAGCGCCGCCATCTGGTCCGGGTGCGCGGCCGCGAACCGCAGCAACGCCCGCTCCCCATCACTCAGCGGGTCGGGAGTGGGAAACACCGGCCGCCAACCAGGCCGATTTGCCCTTGGCGCAACCCGCCTGACCACTGGCCTCGCCGCCACGCGAACCACAGCCGGCGCCGTCTCGATCCGCGCCCGCAACGCCGCCGGAGGCCCCGGATCCCGCGGCGCCCACAAAAACGCCACGCACAACGCCCCCGCCAGCGCAGGCGCAAGCCACGCCACGGGAATCCACCAACGCCGGCCCTCACGAGCCCGCCGCAACACCCGCTGCTCGAGCCCTGGCCGCTCCGGCGCATCCACGTAATCGGTCAGCGCCGCGTCCAGCAACCGGTCCAGATCGTCACCTTGCATGGCCGCCCTCCAACAAACCCTCCAACTTCTCCTTGAGCAGCCGTCGCGCCCGCATGATTCGCGTCCGCACCGTGCCCTCCGGAACGCCCATGGCCGCGGCGATTTGCGGCGAGTTCAACTCCTCCATCGCCGACAGCGCCAGCGTCTGCCGCAACTCCTCCGGCAGCCCGTCGATCAGCCGTTCCACCATCCGCCGCCGGTCGCTCGCAATCGCCGATTCCTCGGGATCGTTCGCCGCCGCCCGCAGATTCTCGTCCACCTCCGTGGTGCGCCGCCGGGGCAGCCGGTTGACGGCCAGCCGCCACGCCGTGCGAGCCAGGAAGGCCCGCTCGTCCTCCATCACCGTCCACGCCTTGGCTCGGAAAATGCGTAGAAACGTCTCCTGAGTCACGTCCTCGGCGTCGTGGACATTCCGCACGATCGCGTACGCCACCCGATAGACGAAGCGCGACTGCCGCTCCACCAGGCCCGCGAAAGCGTCTTCCGCCGCGGCCGGAGCCGTCATCGCCATATCCCGGATTGCCATCGGCTGCGCATTCATTATCCAACCAGCCACATTCACCAGTTATGACCGCCCACCCTCGCCCGCCGTTCACCTATTTTCGACCCCCGATGGCGCCGGACCCGTGTTACAACTGGGAATCGGGTCCCAGCAGCGGGAGCCCGGCGGCTGCAGGATTTACCGCCAGAAAGGTGGATGCCGGCTTAATGACCGTCCGGATGAAAGACATCGCGCGCGAGCTGGGACTATCCGTAGTAACCGTCTCCAAGGTCTTGCGCAACCACTCCGACATCAGCGCCGAAACGCGCGAGCGTGTCCTCAAGCGCATGCGCGAGCTTAACTACCAGCCCGACCTGGCCGCGCGGGCGCTGGTCACTGGCAAGAGCTACGCCATTGGCCTGATCGTGCCCGACCTCCTGCATCCGTTCTTCGGGCAGGTGGCCCTCGGCCTCGGCGTCACCCTTCGGGAGCGCGGCTACTGCCTGATCCTGGCCTCCTCGGAAGAGGACCCGAATCTGGAGCAGACCGAGATCCAGCACCTGTTGTCCCGGCGCGTCGACGCGCTCATTCTGGCCTCCGCGCAGACCTCGGCCGAACCGCTCCGCGCCCTCGAAGAGAGCCACCGGCCCTATGTCCTGATCGATCGGGCCTTCCCCGGCTTGCTGGCCAACTACGTCGGCATCGATGACCGCATGGCCGGCCAGATCGCCACCGCCCACCTGGTCGCGCAGGGATGCCGCCGCATCGCCCACATCCGCGGATACGAAGTCAGCACCGCCATCGGCCGCTTTGACGGCTACTGTTCGGAGCTGGTCCGCCGCGGCATGCCCGTCCTGCCGGAGTTGATCGCGCCCATTCCGCCGCAGGGCGACGGCCACGGCCCGGAATCCGGCTACATCGCCGCCAGAAGCCTCTTCCAACTCCCCGAACCGCCCGACGGCATCTTCTGCTGTAACGACCCCATCGCCCTCGGCGCCCTGCGCGCGGCCGTTGAATCAGGCCGCGAAGTCCCCAAAGACGTGGCCATCATCGGATGCGGCAATCTGCACTACTCCGACTACCTCCGCATTCCGCTATCCACCATCGACCAGCAGGACCGCCATATCGGCCACGAGGCAGGCGCGCTCGCCGTGTCGCTGGTCGGCGCCAAGCCTGTCCGTCCGCCGCGCTCCGTCATCCTGGAGCCGAAACTCATCGCGCGACGTTCGAGCCTGCGCAAATAGGACGGCGCGCGCGGCCCGTGTCTCGGCTCGACCCGCTTCGCGGCGGACTCTTCGACATCGCCATCCTGGGCGGCGGACTCACCGGCGCCGCCGCCCTCCGCGACGCCTCTCTGCGCGGCTTCCGCACTGTCCTGATCGAAACCGCCGACTATGGGATGGACCAGTGGCCCCGCCGCGTCGGCGCCGCTGCCGCCATTGCCGAAGGCCGCGGCGTCATGGAAATCCGCGCCGCCGCGCGCGAATGCGAAACGCTCCAGTGGATGGCGCCGCACCTGCTCCGCACCGTGGAACTGATCGTTCCCTTTTACGACCTCACGCTGTTCCGCGAATGGCGGGCGGCGGCGCTGTCCCGCTGGTTCGCGCCCGACCAACGCCGCCCCTTCCCCCCGGCCGGCCTGTTGCGTGAGGTTCCAGCACTGCGGCCCGAAGCCCTCCAGGGCGGTCTGATCCTTTCGGATACGCTCCTGGAATCACCCTCGCGCCTGGCCCTCGAGAACGTGTGCGACGCGCAACGTCGAGGCGGCGCGGCGCTCAACTACGTCGAAGCGGTGGCCACGGAAGGCGCCGACGCCACATCCCTGCGCATCCGGGACCGCACGGTGGCCGATGAGGCGGAACTACGCGCGCGCGTCGTCATCGGAAGCGCCGCCGACCCGCGTCCCATCGCCCGCTGTGCGCTCGCGCCCTTCACTTCGCGATCGATCTGCCTGCTGACCCGCAACGGCGACGTTCTGTTTCAAGCCGATCCTCTGCCTGAAATCAGCGCCTATTCCGGCCCCGCCACTTTGGAACTCGATGCGCTTCTCGCCCCGCTGGCCCAGTACACCGCCTGCCAAGCGGAGGTCCTGTGGACCGCGCCGGCGCCCGCCGCCTTCCCGAGCCAACCCGCGCGCATCACCTTCGCCGCCGGCGACCCCGTCCTGCACCGCCTTCGCGCCGAACGCGCCATCAATCAGGCGGCGAAGCTGCTCGGCTCCAACGCCCGCTCGGTCGAAGCGCCCTTCCCCACCCCCGGCCCCGAAGACGCCGTCCGCCGCGCCGCCGTCAACGAGCAATGCTGTTATCTTGAGGACTTCATGCGCCGCCGGTCGACACTATCACTCAACGCCGACCAGGGACTCAGCCATGCGCCCGCCATCGCCAGCCAACTGGCAGGGCATTTGGGCTGGAGCAAGGGAAGAACGGAAGCGGAACTGATCCACTATCACCAGTGGGCGCTCGCCACGCGCGACGCCATGCGTCGCCGCGCCCGCCTCAATCGCGGTTGACGTGGACCACCTTGGCCGGCGCAAACCCGTTGAACCAGGTGGAGGAGGCGTTGCTGTAAGCGCCAATATTCTCCGAATACAACAAATCGTCGATATCCAGGTCCGGCAGGTTCTCCGACTGTGTAATCGCGTCCATGCCGTCGCAGGTCTGGCCGAACACGGTGCAGATCTCGGTCTCGCCGCGGCGGAACGATTTCATGTGGTACTGGCAGTGATCGAAGACGATGCCGGAAAACGTGTGATACACGCTGTCATCCACGTAATAGCACTTCTTACCGTCACGATAGGCCTTGCCGATGATGCGAGACACAGCGGTGGCCGCCGTCGCCACCAGAAACCGGCCCGGCTCCGCCAGTATCTCGATGTCTTTGGCGAATAGCCGGTCTATCTCGGCGTTGATTTTCCCGGCTAACTCCTCAAACGGCTTCACGTGGGAGTCATACGGCACGGGAAAACCGCCGCCGATGTCCAGGATCTTGATCTCATGGCCCCGCGAGCGCGCCTCCGTCATCACCGCCGCGGCGATGTTCAGCGCCTGCACGTAGTTATCGAAATTCACGCACTGGCTGCCCACGTGGAAGCTGACTCCTTCCACCGTCAGGCCGGCTTCGAACGCCTCGACAATCAGGTCCACGGCGTCGGCCACGTCGCAGCCGAACTTGGAGGATAACTCGACGATCGAGCCCGTGTTGGGCACGCGCAGCCGCAGCACCAGCCCCGCCTGGGGCGCGTGTTTCTTGATCTTACGCAACTCCTCGGAGTTATCGTAAGTCACCAGCGGCTTATATTGGTCCAACTCCTCCAGCGTCTCTCGAGGCTTGATCGGGTTGGCGTAGATGATCTTATCCCAGATGAAGTCCTGCCGCTGTTTCTTCGGCAGGGCCTCGATGTACTGGTGCACCATGAGGAACTCCGGCATCGACGCGACGTCGAAGCTCGCCCCAGCCTCATACAGCGTCTGTATGATCTCCGGCGCCGGATTCGCCTTCACCGCGTAGTAGGCCTGCACCCGCGGCAGGTGCCGCCGGAAACTCGCGTAGTTCCGACGGAGCACCGCGTGATCGATGATGACCAGGGGAGTTCCGTGCTCTTTCGCAAGAGCCTGGAGCTGCTTCTGAGTCATTAGTCCAAAACCGGGTCGGAGCCGTCCACCATCTTCACCTTGTTATGGGCGAAGTATTCCTTGGTGAGTGCCTTCATCATCTCGCCGCGCTGATCGTACAGCCGGCGCAGCTTGCGTTTGGGATGCTTGGCCAGCGCGTAGTGAGTCAGCAGCGGCATGGCGATGGTGGTGTCGGTGTAGCACACCACGGCGTCGGGCAGACGATCCGGATCCACCTTGCCCCAGCTCACCGCCTCGCTCGGCGTCGCGCCGCTCAACCCGCCCGTGTCGGGCCGCGCGTCGGTCACCTGCAGGAAGTAATCCTGCCCGTATTCCTTGATGCGCAGCACTTCCTGAATCTGCGGCTCGGTCTGCAGCATGAAGTTCTTCGGACTGCCGCCGCCCCACAGCACCACGCCGCTCTTGCCGCCGCCGCGCTTGGCCGCCAGCACATAGGCGGTGGTCTCGTTGACGTCGATCGACGGATTGATGCGCAGCTTGTTGCCCCGCAGCTCCACGCCCGCCACGTTCATGCCGATGGTGGAATCCCCAGGCGAGGAGGTGTAGCACGGAACCCCCGCGCGATAGGCGGCCGCCAGCACGGAGACGTCCTTCAACCCCGCCTTGCGCTCCCATTCGGCGGCGTACTTGCCGATCAGGTAGTGCAACTCCGCCGTTCCCATTTCTTTCTGGAACTCCGGCTGCACCAGGATCTCCCGCAGAATCTCATCGGTGGCCATCAGGCAGTCGCTATAGCCCAGCAGCACGTCGTACACGCGCACGATGTCGTTGTCGCGCAGCTCGGTGTCGTCCATCTTGAAGCTGCCCACGTGCACCGGGTAATTCAGCGCGAAATGCAGGTCGTGGTAGAGGATCGCGCCGGTGGCCACCAGCCAGTCCACATAGCCCGCCTTGATCAGCGGGACCATCGACGAGCATCCCAGCCCGGCCGGCGTCAGCGCGCCGGAAAAGCTCATGCCGATGGTGACGTCCGGCTCCAGCATCTTCTCGACAAACAGCTGGCAGCCTTCCTTCAGCCGGGCGCTGTTGTAGGCCAGAAACGCGTTGTCGATAATATCGGCCAGCTTCTCTTTGCCCGTCAGGTTCTTGGGCATGATGCGCGGACCGGCCAGATAGTGATCCCGGTTCGGGCACTTCTTCTTCTTCAACCAGTCCGGCATCTCGGACATGTCTTCGCGGTATCCGCGGCGGGTCTTGGGAGGATTCTTTGCCATGGTCGGACGAAGCTACCAGTCTAACAAGGCTAGGCTCGAACCGCCGCCGTCGCCCATGCGAAAATGCTCGTGGTAATGACAAATTCACGCAACGCGGAGCCGTCCACTCCGGCCGCTCTCGGATACTCCATGCCCGCCGAGTGGGAACGGCATGAGGCCACTTGGCTCGGCTGGCCCCACAACGAGACGGATTGGCCCGGCAAGCTCGACACAATTCGCTGGGTTTACGGAGAAATGGTGCGGAAAATCGGCGCCGGCGAACTCGTCCGCATCCTGGTCGACACGCCCCGGGCGGAACAGCTCGCCCGAAGCTATCTCACCCGCGCCGGGGCCCGGCTCGACCGCGTCGAATTCGTCCTCCACCCCACCAACCGGGGCTGGACCCGCGACACCGGCCCGGTCTTCGTGCGCCGCAAGCGCGAAACCGCCATCGTGCACTTCCATTTCAACGCCTGGGCCAAGTACGACGACTGGCGCAAGGATCGCCGCGTGCCCGAAACCGCCGCCAAACTTACCGGCAAGCGCCTGTTCGACGCCCGCGTCGGCTCGCGGCCGTTCGTGCTCGAAGGCGGAGGCGTCGAAGTGAACGGCCGCGGTACGCTGTTGACCACCGAAGAGTGCTATTTGGATCCGAAAGTCCAGGTTCGTAACCCGGGCGTCGGCCGCCAGGAATTCGAAGGGGCCCTGCGCGACTCCCTCGGCGTATCCAACATCCAGTGGCTCGCCGCCGGACCCAAGGGCGACGACACCCACGGCCACATCGACGACATCTGCCGCTTCGTCAACCCCACCACCCTCGTCCTCATCCAGGAGCAGAACCGCAAGGACCCGAACTACAAGCCCCTGGCCGAAAACTGGGAGCGCGTCCCCGACCTCCGGCTCGAAGACGGCTCCAAACCGGAGGTAGTGGCGCTCCCCATGCCCTCGCCCCTGTACTTCGACGGCGACCGTCTCCCCGCCAGCTACGCCAACTTCTACATCTCCAACGCCGCCGTTCTCGTGCCGACCTTCAACGACCCCAACGACCGCGTCGCCCTCGGCATCCTCGGCGAGCTGTTCCGCGACCGCCCCGTCGTCGGCCTCCACGCCGTCGATCTCGTTCTCGGCTTCGGTACGCTCCATTGCCTCACCCAGCAGCAACCGAAGTAGCCCGGCCTTCCGCAAACGGAATCCCGTATACGCGAATGCGAAATGGGTTCGTAGCGGCCCTTTAGGATCAATGGCTTAGAAACGGCCCGCCGAATGCTCTAGCCGGATTGGGTTTTTAGAGGTTTCTTTCTTGCTTTGGTGAAGGTTGCCTCCTTTTAGGTCTTCGTTCACTTCGTGCCCTGCCCAGTGCAGGGCGCTTTCTTTTTGCACCTACCCCCGCAAGTCATTGAAAAACCAGCATATTGACGAATCCCCCGAAACTCGTGTAAGCTGTAGACATCACTGAGAAAGGAGGTGGTCCAGTCGATAATGAGTACTGGTAGCGATTGTAGTAACCAATCCACGCGTGAGGTGGCCGACTGCTAAGTCGACCGCTCTAACGTTCAGGTTTCGTTTCAGTGACGAGGCCGCTGCTCCTGTGGACCGGCCCCTCACGCGAAGTCGTAGAGCCTAAGGCTACCGAAACCCCCGCCTGCGCGGTTGCGCGGCGGGGGTTTTTCATGGGGTTTGGCGAATCAGGTGCTATACTATAGGTTCGCACCCACCCGAAAGGAATCAGCACAGTAATGAAAGCAGGGATCCACCCACAATATGACGATGTCAACGTGATCTGCGCGTGCGGCAACACGTTCCGCACCCGCTCGACTCACAAAGGCGACATCCGAGTGGAAATTTGCTCGAACTGCCATCCGTTCTTCACTGGGCGTCAAAAGCTCGTTGACACCGAAGGCCGCGTCGACCGTTTCCAGAAGAAAGTCGCCAAGACCAAGGAATTGCAGGCGCAGCGGGCCAAGGCGAAAGCCTGAACCCGGGTCGACGGCGTCACATCCTCAAAAAAGTAAAGGCGGCGCACCGGGCGCCGCCTTTCTTGTCTCTCTAACGTTGCATCCTGTCACAACCCCGGAGGAACCGAGGAACGCGGGGTGCTCTTCTGCATGTTTTGCTCTCGCTCTGCCCGCATTTTATCGTACTCGGGTCGTTGACCCTCGTCGAGCATCTGTTTAATCTTGTCGATCTGCTGCATCCGGATCGTATCGAGTTCCGGCTTGGACCGCTCATGGACCTCGTGGAACAGGGTCCTGGTTTCATCCAGGATCATGTTCAACTTCGTCACCTGCTGCGGCCGCAGTTTCAGACGCGTCTGCATCTCGTCCATGTACCGCTTGCGCCAATCGTCGGAGCGCGGCGCCGCCTTGGTGGCGGTCACCACGTTCGCCGAATACAACCGCTGACCGAAAACTCCCACCGCCACGCCGCTCACGAAGATCAGCGCCGCATAACCGGCGATGTTCAGCCGCGTCAGCCTCATCGCGGCGCGGCCTCGTTGACGTCCGCCCGGGCGGTCTCCGGGAAATCGAGGGTCTCGTTGTTGTTGTGCTCGGCGGCGAGCACATCGATGTAATTCGCCGTGTACACGGAGGCGTTCTGGATTCGCGGGATCAGAAATGTGCCGATCAGCAGCGTAAATACCGCCGCCAGCGCGACGAAAGCCTCCGCCGTACGTCTAAGGAAAGGAATCGGCGACCGCCGCGCCTCGATCCGCCGCCAAACGCCCGGCGTGAACGCCGCGCTAGGCTCCGGGTCCGGCAACGACTCCCTGTATTCGCTGAAAAGCTTCTCTAAATCGTCCATTTCGAACTCTGGCCTGTCCTTATGGGCGCATCAGCGACGCGAAAGGTTACTCTTCTCTTACCGTAACCTTACGCGCCGCCGCGTCCTGCGCCTTCTTGCCCTCAAACGCCTTCAGCACGCGCTGGCGCGCCCGAAACAGCCGGACCTTCAGCGCATTCTCATTGACACTGTAGATCTTTTCCAGCTCGCGGAGGGACAGCCCCTCCACTTCTTTTAATTTCAACAGGATACGATCTTCCTCGGAAACCGATCCCAGCAACTCCTCAACCAGTTCGTGCACCTTCACACGCCGGCCTTCCTCGTCCGAACGCCGGCTTCCGGCCGAGGCGTCGGCCATGGTCACCTGCTGTTCGGACAGGTCCGACATCCGCGATTCGTTGCGCCGGCGCTGCCGCCGCAGGTAATCATAGGCGGCGTTCACGGTTAACCGGTACAACCACGGCTCAAATACTTCCGGGGTCCGCAGTTGATCGAGCGAATAGTACAAACGGACGAACACTTCCTGTCCAACGTCTTCAACATCTTCCGGACGTCCGATCAGACGGGCGATGGTGCCCAGGATGCGTTTTCGGTAGGCCTGTATGACGCGGTTGAATGCGGCATCGTCGCCGTCGCGGGCGCGCTCGATGAGTTCGAATTCAACCAACATGATGCTGTGCGCGCCGTCCAGGCTGATCCGTTCCGGACTCCGGGCGGCGCGACCTGTCGCTGGCAGCCGTAAACCACTAGTTTACAAGGAGTTGAAGAAAAGAGCAATTCCGCAATCATTCTACTGGGCGAAGGTTCCCTGGCTTTCCTGGAACCGGTCGCAATTGGGAACCGATACCGCCGCGGACGCGCTAGCAGCGTAGCGCTCCAGCACTTGTATCAGTTCGTCGACGATGAGCCGCCGTTCGTACAGTCGGCTCAACTCCGATTCCAAGCGTTCTCGATCGGAGGTGGGGAGGTGCCTCATGCCGCAAGTGTATGCCGAGCGTAGAGTCGCAACAATACGGGTTATCGGGTATTTTCAGTAGGGAGATTCCGCAATCCCACAGCAGTCGAATAGGATTTCTGCCTACACCATGGGCCCACGCCATGGGATAGTTTGGTCATGTCCCATCCAACACGCCGCCACTTCTCCGCCCTGCTGATCGGCTCCGTCGCCTTGCGCGCCCAGGCGCCGCCGGCGGCCTCGATCATTCCCATGGGAGGCGGCTATTCCGGCTGGCCGACCGTCGCGCGCCGCTCCAATGGCGAACTCCTGCTGGCCTTTTCCGGCGACCGTGAAGCGCACGTCTGCCCCTTCGGGCGCGTGAAGTGGGCCGTTTCCCGCGACGAAGGCCGAAGCTGGAGCTGGCCCCGCGTCCTGATGGACAGCGCCATCGACAATCGCGACGCGGGCGTCGTCGAAACCGGCGGCGGCGCCCTGCTGGTCACAACGTTTACCTCGCTCGCCTACGAAACCGTCTTCGAACGCGCCCGCGCCGACGGCTTCAAGGGCTGGTCCCCCGACAAAGTCGAGCGCTGGGAAGCCGCCGGCCGCCGGGTTTCGGCGGCGGCCCGAAAGTTTTGGCTGGGCTGCTGGATGCTGAGGTCGACCGACGGCGGGGTGAGCTGGTCGGCTCCGCACCGGGTTCCGGTGAACAGTCCGCATGGGCCGGCGGCCCTGGCGGACGGCCGCATGTTATACGCTGGAAAGGACTTATGGGGCGGCGGCGCGGTCGGAGTATGCGAGTCCGCCGACGATGGCGCGAGCTGGAAGTGGCTCGCCAAAATCCCCGCCAGACCGGGCGATTCGGTCGATTTTTATCACGAATTGCACGTTGTAGAGGCCAAAAACGGTCATTTAATCGCTCAAATTCGCAACGAAAATGCGCAAAATCGCAACGAAACGCTGCAATCTGAGTCGGTTGACGGCGGTAAAACGTGGTCGGTTCCGCACTCGATCGGGGTTTGGGGAGTGCCGTCGCACCTGCTGCGGCTCAGGGACGGGCGTCTCGTAATGACCTATGGATACCGGCGGGCGCCGTTCGGCAACGAGGCGCGCATCAGTACCGATAGTGGCGCCACCTGGTCCGAGCCGATCAAAGTTTCGGAGGACGGGACCCGCACGGATCTGGGCTACCCGTCCACGGTGGAGCTGACTGACGGCGGGCTGCTGACGGTCTGGTACGAGGTCCGGCCGGAGAGCCCGCAGTCCGTGCTGCGCATGGCGCGCTGGAAGATCTAGGAGCCGGTTTCGGCCCAGATCTTGCGCTCTTCTGCGTGGGGATCGTTCACCACCTTGCACTCGGCGTCGAGGATCATGGTGGCGCGCCGGTCCAGCGTATAGGCCGGCCAGGCGGGGATTTCGTCGTGGCTGGGGTTACCGGTGCGGGCAAACGAGGCCCAGGCGCGGCTCATGTTGCGCGCCGCCTTGTAACGCTCCGGCCGTTTGCCGGCCTCCGGGTTGTTGTCGGGATGGTCGAACTTGAAGGCCATCTCCATGGCGTGAGCCGCTTTGTGCGGGTAATTCACGCCCCGACTGACCGGAACTTCCGACTCGTAGGCGAATTGATACATGTAAACCGGCGCCGCCTTGGCCGCGCACTTGCTTTCGGCCATACGGATGGCGGCGGCCCCCATCCACTGGGCCGTCGTGATGGCGATGTAGCGGTCCGTGGGGGAGGCGCCGGGGCGGCCGCGATGGTAGACGTCGAGCACGTGGTCGAGCCTCGCGCCCAGCACCGGCTTCAGGCGCGCCCGCAGGCCGGCTTCGTCGAGCGAAAAGGCCGCCAGATCCCCGCGCTGGTAGAACATGATGGTCTCGTCTTTGTTCGAGCCGACAATCATCGGGACGTTCGCCGAAACGGCGGGGGCGTCGGGGTCGTAGGGGTGCGCCGGGATGTAGTGTCCGTCCGCCACCGGCCCGAAGCGCATGGGATTCGTTCCGCTGAGATTCTCCTGCAGGCGCTGGAACTGCTCCGCCGGCACTTTCAGCAACTCGCGCGGGTCCGTGAGTCCGAGCTTCGCCATCACCGTCCGGGTCGTTTCCGTGGCGGCTTCGCGCGGCGTCGGCCGCAGCGCCGGCGAGCTTTCGACGCTCGCCTTGTGGAACAGTCCCTTGGCGGCCGGCATGGCGGTGAGCGCGCCGGTCTTCGCGCCGCCGCCTGATTCGCCCCAGATCATGACATTGTCCGGGTCGCCTCCGAAAGCGGCGATGTTGTCGCGCACCCACTCGAGGGCGGCGACGATGTCGAGCATTCCGGCGGCGCCCGAGGCGGCGTACTCTTCGCCGAGCAGGTCGCCCAGGTACAGATAGCCCATCAGGCCGAGTCGGTGGTTGTGAGTCACCACAACGACGTCGTAGTGGCTGGCCAGTTGCGAACCGTCGTGATTGAACATCTGCGGCCAGACGTCGGCGCCGCCGTTGCCGGTGGCGAAGCCGCCGCCGTGGGAATAGAACATCACGGGGCGTTTCCTGCCGTCGGCCACGCCGCGGGTCCAGATGTTGAGGTAAAGGCACTCCTCGCTGGAGGGCGCGGGTGTCCAGTCCTTGGGCCATCCGGGGTCGGGCGGCTGGATGGCTTGGGCGCCGTAGAGCAAGGCTTCGCGCACGCCCGTCCAGGGCTTGAGCTTCGGGGGAGCCTTGAATCGGGACTCCCCGGCGGGTGCGCCCGCGTAGGGAATTCCCTTGAAGACGGCGACGCCGTTGGTCGAGGCGCCGCGCACCTGGCCGTAGGTTGTGTTGGCGGTAACGGCGGTGAAGGGCGTGGATTCGGCCCACGCGGAGCGGCGCAGGATCGCGGCTCCGGCGGCGGCGCCGGCAGAGGACAGCAGGGTCCGGCGATCGATCATGATGTGAACTCCTGGCGTCTATTTCATCACGATCGCGACGGGTGGGCACCGGCGCGGCCGGGAAGCTCCGGCTGGCGGGCGGCGCCTGGGTCCTGGCGGTGAGGTTCGCGTCGGGCGGGCGCGGGTCGCGGACGGACGGCCTGGACGGCCGGTGGCGGTGGGGCTCCTCGGACGGTGAGCCTTGCCGTGGCGATCAAGCGCGGGCGCAGAGCGGCAGAGCGGCGGGCGGCGGGAGAGTGTAGGGGTCGGGGGGCGCCGGCTCGTACAGACGGTGGCGTTTGGGCTCCTTGTACGGCGCGCCGTGCCGTGGCGATCCAGCGCGG